>JBKBOU010000071.1:0-502 GCA_046293395.1 Spirosomataceae bacterium | reverse complement strand
GATGTCCTCGGACAAGTCGATGACCCGCTCACGGTAGCGTCGTGTCTCGCGAGCGGGCAGTCGATACGACCAGCCCGCCTCAATCAGCATGGTTCGTGCCTGCGCGTTGCCCGCGCGGGTGATCCGGCCCCGTTTGGTCCGAGCGCCGCTGGAGTGCTCGGACGGCACCAAGCCGACATACGCCATCAGTTGCTTGGGATTGTCGAAGCGGGTGAGATCGCCTACTTCAGCGACCAGCGTCGCAGCGCTGACCAGCCTGATACCGCGCAGGACCTGTAGATTGCGGACCAGCGGCGCAAAACACCATGCGTCCACCGCTTCAGTCAGCGCCGCTTCTAAGCGCCCAACCCGTGCCTGCGCCTCCAGCACCCGCTTCTGCATTTCCTCGAATGCCAGCTGTTGGTGGGGAAAATCGAACCGCTGCTCGGACAACCACCGCCAGTACATTTTCGTCCAGGCCGCCTTGCCGCCGAAACGACGATCATGACGCAACAGGAAGCTG
>JBKBOU010000070.1:0-502 GCA_046293395.1 Spirosomataceae bacterium | reverse complement strand
CGACGTATTCGCTTTCTCGCGTGGCTCTTCAGACAACTGTGGCATCGAAAAAATCGAAGTCAACGTTGGTTTGTTGGGCTGTTCTTTCATCGGACAACGGCCTGTCGAAGTGAAGCTCATTGACCCATCAGGGAACTTTAGCAAAGCTACAGCATTTATGACAGTGCTTGATACTATCGCACCCGTAGTGAGTGTGAAGGACACCGTTCTTTACCTAGATGCTACAGGTAAGGTAAGTTTACCTGCTGAGAAAGTAGCGGCAAGTATCGCTGAAGCGTGTGGGATAGCCTCTATCTCGGTATCACGTACAGACTACGATTGTAGTGTGAGCAGTGAGATGGTTCGTTTCACGGCAGTGGATAGACAAGGGAACACAGGTTTTGCGATGTTCCGTGTCACAGTACAAGATACGACCGCTCCTGTCTTACGTGTCCGTCCAGCCATCGTTTACTTAGATAAAGAGGGAATTGGTAGATTAAGCGTCGCTATGGTCGATAATGGC
>JBKBOU010000069.1:0-505 GCA_046293395.1 Spirosomataceae bacterium | reverse complement strand
AAATCAAATAAAAAAAATCCGATTAGAAATTCTAATCGGATTTTTTGTTAAAATAGGCAAATAAATTAATTGTAGCATTAAAATCAATTTTCAGCTTGAATTTGCGTCTCAAAAATAAAAAAACTCAATTTATTTTTCAAAAAAAACCATAAACACTGAAAAATAAAATTGAAAATGTACAGAAAATCTGTAACAATAAATTTATAAAGGTTTCTTTTATTTGTTAAAACGTTAAAACATACAAATATGAAACAAAAACTCAAGAAAATTTTATTGCTCTATTTATTAATTGGAACACTTTTTGTATCTTGTACTATGGAAGAAGAAGCAATACGTAATCACAATTATTCAAAAGATATTAAAATTTATCAAAAATCTTTTGACGAATTAATTAAAGATTCAAAATTTGCTACTTCTTTTAACAAACTACCAAAAAGAAAAACAATTTTAAAATCAAGTGCTCAAACAAGAACCGTTATGGAAGAACAATATGGTTTTACAATAA
>JBKBOU010000068.1:0-506 GCA_046293395.1 Spirosomataceae bacterium | reverse complement strand
CTTTCGGTACTTTTTGGTTCGATTATTACTTATTCATTGGCAAATATCGCTTGCGGAATGATTCCCCACATTGAATTTATGGATAAAATAGAAGCCTACAAATGGCTACGTTTTATTGCAGGAATTGGCCTTGCGGGCGAACTCGGTGCAGGAATTACGCTTGTTTCTGAAATTTTACCGAAACAATTACGTGCCATCGGCACATCATTGGTGGCAGGAATTGGTCTTTTGGGAGCAGTTGTAGCTACTTTCACCGTGAGGCTTTCTGGCGATTGGACAGTTGCTTACCTTATCGGTGGTGGATTGGGAGTAGCACTATTGTTGCTTCGTGTGGGCGTTATCGAATCAGGAATTTTTAAAGATGTTGTCGGGAAAAAACATGTACAAAGAGGCAATTTCTTTGCTTTTTTTACGAATTGGGAGCGTTTTTCGACTTACATGAAATGTATCGGCATCGGAATTCCACTGTGGTTTTGTATCGGAATTTTGGTTTATTTGAGCAATGA
>JBKBOU010000067.1:0-508 GCA_046293395.1 Spirosomataceae bacterium | reverse complement strand
CATTAACGGTTGCAATAAGGTTGGGTTCGATGTAAGCTATGGTTTCCTGCGAAACCAATTTGCCATCAAAAAAGAAAGCTGGATCGGCAACTTTTTTAGTTTGCGCAGAAAGATTTAGTGCAAAAAATACAAAGAGTAAACAAAATAGCCGTTTCAAAGGATTTGATTTTGGTTAAAAAAAATCCTGATGGATTATCAGGATTTTAAATGAGTTTTATTTACCGAGTTCTTCAAGTACGTCCGATTCATAAATATGAAAACCTTGCGTATTTTTTTGCGCTAATGTGTACATGGCTTTGGCAACAGTAGCGCCTTGTATGGCTTTGTATTTTTTTAAGTTCCCTTGAAATACAAAGGAAAATATTTTCATAAAAAATGCACCTACTTTTTCTCCAAATCTAAACTCAGCTCTTGGACCAAGTAATAGTGACGGTTGCAGAATAGCAACGTTCTCAAACGGTAAGGTTTTTAAAAAATCCTGAATTTCACCTTTGGTTTTTAGGTAAAA
>JBKBOU010000066.1:0-508 GCA_046293395.1 Spirosomataceae bacterium | reverse complement strand
ACCTATGTATTTACTTGGTTTTATTTTTATACAATACAGGCTATGATCAAAGTATAAACAACTATTCGTACCCGGTTTAACGCGTCATAATTTTATAACTCTAAATTCCCCTCAGGAGAATTCTAATGCCTTTTGAACATATTTTAGTACCTGTTGACGGTTCAGAAACATCGTATGCTGCAGTGGATAAAGCTGTAGAAATTGCCAAAGCATTTAACAGTAAAGTCACAGTGGTTCAAGTGCTGGCACTGGACCCTTATATCGCTGCGGAATATATCTCTGCGGCACAAACCAATGACCTGATTGAACGTGCCCGTACTTCCATCCTGAAAACGCTGGATGAAGCCAAAGCAAAATTCTCTGGTGCCGGTGTTGAAGTGGATACACAGCTCCTTGAGGGTCAGGTAATTTATAGCGAGATTGTCAAAGCAGCTAAAGATTTAAATTCTGACCTGATCGTGATTGGTTCCCATGGTCGCACGGGCTTCAAAAAGCTGTTCCTTGGCAG
>JBKBOU010000065.1:0-510 GCA_046293395.1 Spirosomataceae bacterium | reverse complement strand
GGTGCCGATGGTTTTATTAAATTTGCTTTGGGCGAAAACGTAAAAAATGGCAATAATCCTTCGCCATCTGGCCGTTTTCCGCAAACTCGTATGGGTGTTGAGCAAGTTTATACCGATGCTTTCCAACGTGCCAAAGAATACGAAAAAGCATGGAAAGATTACAATGCACTTTCAAATAAAACAGGTGTAACTCCGCCACGCCGTGATATTGAATTAGATGCTTTGGTTGAAATTCTCAACAAAAAACGTTTCATTACTTGTCACTCTTACGTGCAGTCTGAAATCAATATGTTGATGAAAGTTGCGGAATCTTTCAACTTCAATATCAATACTTACACGCACATCATGGAAGGCTATAAAGTAGCCGATAAAATGAAAGCACACGGTGTAAATGCCTCAACTTTCTCAGACTGGTGGGCGTATAAAATGGAGGTAAAAGAAGCGATTCCGCACAATGCAGCGATTTTGGCGAAAGTTGGAGTAACAACAGCAATTAATTCAGATGATGCA
>JBKBOU010000064.1:0-512 GCA_046293395.1 Spirosomataceae bacterium | reverse complement strand
CATTGCAAGCGAATTTATGCGGATTCGCAATCTTTTTTGAATGATAGTTTATACGCTTTACACAAGAACTTTATCAGCATTAATCCGATTTGGATTGATTATTTGCGAAGCAACGCGAAAATCATTAAAGATTTCTGTTATTGGAATTTGACTTTGTTTCTTCAAGTCAGAAATCCAAATGTACCAGATATTCCTAATAAATTAATTAAACCTGCAACTAGAAATAGTTTAACTAAACAAACCAATCAATATTGGAAACCTGTTTTCAAAGAGTTAGGACACATAAATTGTATTTTTACAGATACTAAATTATATTTCGATGAAAAGAATTATGCTTTAGATCATTTCGTTCCTCATGCTTTTGTTTCACACGATTTAATTTGGAATTTGTTGCCAATTGAAAAAAAATTCAATTCTTCAAAAAGTGATAAACTTCCGTTGTTTGATAAGCATTTCCAAAAATTTTATGAATTACAAAAGTTAGCTTTTGAAATCAATAAACAGTATAGTTC
>JBKBOU010000063.1:0-513 GCA_046293395.1 Spirosomataceae bacterium | reverse complement strand
GCAGTTTCGGCCTTGTTTTTCTTGATTACCTTGAAAACTTTACTTTCGATAACCCTTGTCACCGAGTCAGTTACACGGGCATCAGTTCCAACTGGCATCACGTTATACACATAAATATAATCAGGCTCGCCACTTGGGAAGAAAATCACTTTTGGTTTTACGATTCCCAACAACACGAATGTCATAATCAAGACACCAAACATAGCTAAAACCGCAAAAACTGGGCGATAACCTGTAATTACCCAAGAAATAAGGTTACGATACGATTGTTTGAAACGTGGTAAAGCTCCCTCTTGAAACGGCGTAATAATCTTTGGTGTAAGTATAAAATGATTGAAAGCATACAACAATGCAAACAAAACAATCAAGTTACCGATACCAACATTGATTAAATAAGCTGGCAATGCAATGATTGCCATGATAATTATTGGGCGTTGAATGGCCTTGAAACTTGTATCTTGGTGTTCGCCCTCGGTATGACGTTTCATGAATGAAATCGCAAAAACTGGGTTG
>JBKBOU010000062.1:0-516 GCA_046293395.1 Spirosomataceae bacterium | reverse complement strand
GTCAGGTTAACTGTCAATCCCGTACCAGATTTTCTGCGTCAGGACATGACGGTATCGGTGAATGTCGAGACGGCCAAACGAGCCCGGGCACTGGCTATTCCAAATGATGCTTTAAGCAGTATCAAGGGAGATAAAGCCGTGGTGTTAATGGTACGTGATGGAAAAGTACAGCGTCAGCAGATTACTTTGGGCTTGCGTGGCCTGGCCATGTCAGAAGTGAAAACCGGGCTGAGCGAGGGTGATCAGGTGCTGGCAGATGCCGAATCTTCATTGGAGGATGGCACCAGAGTTCGCTTAAAACCACAACAGAGTTCATTGCAGAATTCTGCTGATATGGCCAATAGCAAAAATGAATTACCGGTGAACTTCGATTGAAAAACTTATTCGGGCGGCTCTGGATCGAATGGAAAATCGCGGTCAGTTTTTTGCGCGAGGGTCGCGCGCAGTCCATCATGATTACCATCGGGGTTGCCGTGGGCGTAGCGGTGATCGTCTTTATCACCGCTTTGATTCAGG
>JBKBOU010000061.1:0-520 GCA_046293395.1 Spirosomataceae bacterium | reverse complement strand
ATCGGTCCGATTTTAAACCGTCAATACAGGCAATCAAAATGTCTTCTACTCCTCTATTTTTCAGGTCAGTAATGACTGATAACCGCACGGGCGGCCCCGCAAAACTTTGCTCCCTCCGTTTCAGACACGTACATACCTATTAAATCCTTCTTTCCCTCTATATCTATGCCTAAAATATTATAAATGGCTCGCGTTACAACTCGTCCGCTTTCTCTAACTTTGTAACGGTCCGCCGCTGCGGTGCATACAGTCAAAATATACGAATGGATAAACGGACTGTAAAGGACGGGTTCGCTACTCATTCATCGCTGGGATTACCTTGTCCGTAATGGCTGATAATTGAGTAGCTGAAATATCCATTTGGTACATCTCCTTGATATGGTCAGATATGTTACGAGTGGAAACGCCACGTCCATAAAGACCTATCACTTTGTCTTCCAACTCTTCAGTAATAATAACTTGACGCTTAGGTAAAATCATAGGCTCGAATGTCCCAGTCCTGTTTCTTGAAGTTTCCAAA
>JBKBOU010000060.1:0-521 GCA_046293395.1 Spirosomataceae bacterium | reverse complement strand
TCGCACCAATAAGGAATTGAAACTGGTGTTTTGAAGGGCTCAAAGTTGTGGTATAATCCTTCCAATCGCACCAATAAGGAATTGAAACTCCACGTCCGAGCTTCCTGCCTTTTTCATTATGCCGGCTTCCAATCGCACCAATAAGGAATTGAAACTTACCGATTGGTTTTGAAAAATACACATCACCTGCTTCCAATCGCACCAATAAGGAATTGAAACATTTTATTGGGATATTTACACCCTAATAATTAGGGCTTCCAATCGCACCAATAAGGAATTGAAACAAGCGGAAAAAGGCTATCGGTTTATGTATGCCGGCACTTCCAATCGCACCAATAAGGAATTGAAACTTTTATTAAATTTCACCTGAAGCAAGGTGTTGGCCACTTCCAATCGCACCAATAAGGAATTGAAACAGACGTATCAACTGGGATAATAAATTGGTTTTACGAACTTCCAATCGCACCAATAAGGAATTGAAACAAAGGAATTAAACCGCAATATTGTGAAGCTGGTATGAC
>JBKBOU010000059.1:0-523 GCA_046293395.1 Spirosomataceae bacterium | reverse complement strand
ATGATCGATAAAAAAAACATAGCAATGCATAAAAACGTACAGTTTTTAAAGCCATTAGGCTTTAACGATTACAATGCCTTGCAAATGCGATCCTTTGCGGTCTTGTCTGATTCAGGTACCATATCAGAAGAATCATCAACTTTGAATTTTAGAGCTTTAAATATTCGTGATGCACACGAGCGTCCAGAGGCAATGGAAGAAGCTTCGGTTATGATGGTGGGCTTAAATCCAGAGCGCATCATGCAAGGATTGGTACAATTGCAATATCAGAAAGTAGGACAGGAACGTAATTTCAGAGCAGTTGCGGATTATTCTATGCCCAATGTTTCGGATAAAATGGTGCGCATCATTTTGAGTTATACGGATTACATTAAAAGAACCGTTTGGAGCGAAAATTAAAATGAAAGTACTTTTTTTAACGATGGTCAAAATTAATTCCTTTGAGGATAGAGGAATTTACACAGATCTACTTCGTAAATTTTATGAAGAAGGTCATGAGGTTTATGCAGTTTGTCCGGTAGAA
>JBKBOU010000058.1:0-532 GCA_046293395.1 Spirosomataceae bacterium | reverse complement strand
TGATTTCGGTCAGTGGGATGCAAAACGCCAACGTCCAGAATTATTTGATATGTTGAATGGTCGTATTGCGATTGGCGAAAACGTAAGAGTATTCCCGATTTCAAACTGGACAGAATTAGACGTTTGGAATTATATCAAAGAAGAAGAAATGGCAATTCCTTCTATCTATTATTCGCACAAACGTCAAGTAATACAACGTGATGGAATGCTTTGGGCTGATTCTGAATACTTGAATAAAGATGCAGACGAAATTCCTTTTGAAGAAACTGTTCGTTTCCGTACTGTAGGTGATATGACTTGTACTGCTGCCGTAGCTTCTGAAGCGATTGAATTAGACGATATTATCGGTGAAATTCTTTCAGCAGAAATTTCTGAACGTGGTGCCAGAATCGACGACAAACGCTCGGAAGCAGCCATGGAAAAACGTAAGCAACAAGGATATTTTTAGAGTGTTGAATGTTGAGTTTTGAGTGAGGAGTAAAATAAATACTGATTTACAAAACAACTCCTCACTCACAACTCGACATTCAAC
>JBKBOU010000057.1:272-532 GCA_046293395.1 Spirosomataceae bacterium | reverse complement strand
GCCATATCGTTCTGGATCTTGAACATAATAACCAAAAACAGTAGCCTTGTTGTGCATCGTAACGTTAGTAACAGCGGTTTGAAGTAATTCTGTTAAACCGTGTCCGTGAAAAATATTATCTCCTAAAATCAAACAAACGGAATCAGTACCTATAAAATCAGCACCAATGATAAAAGCTTGTGCCAATCCATCCGGGCTAGGTTGTGGAGCATACTGAATTGAAATTCCGTAATCAGAGCCATCACCTAACAAATTTTGAA
>JBKBOU010000057.1:0-262 GCA_046293395.1 Spirosomataceae bacterium | reverse complement strand
TAATAAAACCTCAGTAATTCCAGCCAGCATTAGCACTGACAAAGGGTAGTACACCATGGGCTTATCATAAATAGGCATTAATTGTTTTGATATTGCCTTTGTTAAGGGATACAATCGCGTACCCGATCCGCCTGCTAAAATGATTCCTTTCATATTGTATCGTTATTTTTTTTAGAATGACTTTATTTTTATATGAACTACATTAAAAATTGCCTACAAGGTCTTGATAGTTATTAATGGGTGTTGACGACAGTTACCTGTT
>JBKBOU010000056.1:0-534 GCA_046293395.1 Spirosomataceae bacterium | reverse complement strand
TCAATCGCTCAACCTACGAAATTCTACAAATTTTATCCGCATTATTACTCGATAAAACATCTATAAATGAACTATTTATGAAATCAGATTACAATAATGTCAATGAATATAATACTAACCAGCTGGTTTTCAACTTATTTTAAGTGGACACTAGTGTTCCATTTTATTAATTGTGAGGTTTCAGGCGGTAAAATTGCCACTAACGTCAGTCTGTGAAAAAACCTCCGCTTATTGTTTTTCAAAAGTAGTCAAAATTAAGTAACATAAGGAGGAAAAGTTGTATGTTTAAGCATGCAACACATATCGGGAATCTCCCGCCAACAGTTACAATTAAGTAGTTTGGAAGATAAAATCACTCTTGATAACCCTGTTCGTTTTATTGAAGCTTTCGTAGAGCATATCTCGCTTGAATTGCTTGGTTTTACGACTCGTATTCTTAAAAGTGAAGGCCGTCCTAGTTTTGAATCAAAAGTATTTCTTAAACTCTATCTTTATGGATGTCTCAATGGCCTTAGAAGTTCGAGAAAGCTAGAA
>JBKBOU010000055.1:0-534 GCA_046293395.1 Spirosomataceae bacterium | reverse complement strand
GCTCCCGCAGGATAAGAATGGTACTGATTAATCCAAACACGACCCGCTTGAATAGCTCTTGGAACTTGATAAATTTCATGAGCGTCGCGTGTCCATAAACCAGCTCCCAAACCATAAATGGTGTCATTTGCAATCTCGATAGCTTCTTCGGTTGTTTTGAAAGTAGTCACTGCTAAAACTGGTCCGAAAATTTCCTCTTGAAAAATTCTCATTTTGTTATGTCCTTTAAAAAGAGTTGGTTTAATGTAGTAACCACCTTCTAATTCCCCGTCGTGAGTGTTTTCGAAACCGCCAGTAAGCAGCTCTGCTCCTTCTTCTTTTCCTAGTTTAATGTAAGATAGAATTTTTTCCTTCTGAATCATCGAGGTTTGCGCACCCATCATGGTATTTTTATCCAAAGGATGGCCTGTTGCAATTGCTTCGGTACGTTCAATTACTTTGGCAATAAATTTTTCATAAATATCTTCGTGTACCAATAAACGTGATGGACACGTACAAATTTCACCTTGGTTTAAGGCGAACATCACGGCACCT
>JBKBOU010000054.1:0-538 GCA_046293395.1 Spirosomataceae bacterium | reverse complement strand
GATCCATCGGGTAAATCGAACGAACGTAATTTGTTAGATGAAGTTACTTTGCGCCATAATCAAGAAGCCATTAAAGGGCAATTGGCTCGTTTCTTAGACTTTACTTCAGATGCGGACAATTCAGCTGAATTAGTTAATAATTACGATTGGATGAAGAATTTTTCATTTCTAGATTTCATTCGTGATGTGGGTAAACATATTACAGTAAATTATATGATGGCAAAAGATTCTGTGAAGAAACGTTTGTCATCCGAAGCTGCCGAAGGAATGTCGTTCACGGAGTTTACCTACCAATTGGTTCAAGGGTATGATTTTTTGCATTTGTACAGAGATAAGAATTGTACGTTACAAATGGGCGGAAGCGACCAATGGGGAAATATCACTACTGGAACCGAATTAGTGCGCAGAATTGCCAGCGGTAAAGCGTATGCTTTGACTTGTCCGTTGATTACCAAAGCGGACGGAACTAAGTTTGGAAAATCCGAAGGAGGAAATATCTGGTTGGATGCCGCTAGAACTTCTCCATATAAATTCTACC
>JBKBOU010000053.1:0-542 GCA_046293395.1 Spirosomataceae bacterium | reverse complement strand
GCCACCCTTTAAAGAAAGCGTAATAGCTCACTAGTCGAGTCGGCCTGCGCGGAAGATGTAACGGGGCTAAAACTATGTGCCGAAGCTGCGGATTTGACATTAGTCAAGTGGTAGGGGAGCGTTCTGTAAGCCGATGAAGGTGTATTGAGAAGTATGCTGGAGGTATCAGAAGTGCGAATGCTGACGTGAGTAACGACAAAACGGGTGAAAAACCCGTTCGCTGAAAGACCAAGGGTTCCAGTCCAACGTTAATCGGGGCTGGGTGAGTCGACCCCTAAGGCGAGGCCGAGAGGCGTAGTCGATGGGAAATTGGTTAATATTCCAATACTTCTGTGTAATGCGATGAGAGGACGGAGAAGGTTAAGTCAGCCTGGCGTTGGTTGTCCAGGTGGAAGACCGTAGGCATGCATCTTAGGCAAATCCGGGGTGCTCTATGCTGAGAGTCGATAGCAAGCTGTACTTGTACAGTGAAGTGGCTGATACCATGCTTCCAGGAAAAGTCTCTAAGCTTCAGTTACACAGGAATCGTACCCGAAACCGAC
>JBKBOU010000052.1:0-543 GCA_046293395.1 Spirosomataceae bacterium | reverse complement strand
TGCTTGCGGACAATGGGAATTTCAATTATTTGCAAAAGGAGCTAAAAAAGCAGGTGACGAAATTTGGGTAGCACGCTACTTACTAGATCGTTTGACTGAAAAATACGGATATTATATTGAATACCACCCAAAACCACTTGGAGATACTGATTGGAATGGTTCTGGTATGCACGCCAACTTCTCAAACGAAGTATTAAGAACTTGTGGTTCACAAGAAGTTTACGAAAAAATTTGTGAAGCTTTCAGACCTGTAACTGCAGAGCATATTGCGGTTTACGGAGCTTACAACGATCAACGTTTAACTGGAAAGCACGAAACTGCTTCTATCAACGATTTCTCTTATGGAGTATCTGACAGAGGATGTTCAATCCGTATTCCTTTGATGACTGTTCAAAAAGGATGGAAAGGATGGCTTGAAGATCGTAGACCAGCATCAAACGGTGACCCATACAAAATTGCAGCTAGAATTATCAAAACAGTAAACTCTGCTTTATAATTTTGAACACTATATTTTTTTGAACTAAAATGCCTTCTGTACTGAGG
>JBKBOU010000051.1:0-544 GCA_046293395.1 Spirosomataceae bacterium | reverse complement strand
ATCCTTCCCATTCGAGGGACAAACTAAAAACTGCAGACATACTCGCTAGATGATAGGTTAAGTGATTGTACCTCCCACAAGGAAAGGCGTTTTGTTGAATAGTAAAAACGAATTGGTAAATTAGATAAGTAGGATGTATTAAACAAAAAAAAGTGCGAAAATAGATTTTTGACGAATTTATCTCTTATGAAAAAGTCATTTTCATCTTTTTTACGTCTAAATTTGTTGATAAACATTCAATTAAACCCCATAAACGAAGAAAAATGAACGTAAAACCATTGGTTGCCGCCTTTCTACTTAGTGGAATGGCGACAGCGCAAAACACACAAAAAATGACAGATAACGTACTTTTACAATCTTTTGGAACGGTTCACGAGACAGCGCCGTACAGTAAAATCAAAGCGGAACAATTTATGCCAGCCATTCAAACGGCAATTGGCGAAGGGAAAAGGGAAATCGAGGCAATTAAGGCAAATAAACAAAAGCCTACTTTTGAGAACACCCTTGTTGCCCTGGAAAACTCAGGCAAACAATTGGGGCGTAT
>JBKBOU010000050.1:0-547 GCA_046293395.1 Spirosomataceae bacterium | reverse complement strand
GCCTGAATATCAATACTTAATGTAAAAAATACCAAACATGTAGGCAGAAAAAAACGAGAAGCAGTTTCATCAAGTTGCGAATCAGCCGCCGAAATGATATTAAACGAACTCAATAAACCTGGGATAAAAAAACAAAGGAGAATAGAAGGAACAATTTTGTAGAATTTTTCGAGCGATTTTAGTGTAGTTGAATAAAAAATAATAGCCAAAGTTATCATTAAAATTCCCAGTACTACGGCATCATTTGTAAAAAAGGCTTGTTCTTGAATCATCGCTTTGGTTTATTTCAGAAGGAAACGCAAAGTAAATGATTCTTGGTTGGAAATAAAACAATCGTACTTTTTTAGCATAAAAAAACACGCAAACCTCAATTTGGGATTGCGTGTCGCAATTACACTTCATCAACAAACTAAAAACCAAATAATATTTTTACTAAGCAAAAATACTCAAAAAAAAAGTATGAAAGAGATTTATCAAATAAAATATCTTTTCACACTTTTAAATTGTTTGCTGTAAGAGGGGGAGTCGAACCGCCCACGGTGTAGTT
>JBKBOU010000049.1:0-551 GCA_046293395.1 Spirosomataceae bacterium | reverse complement strand
TATTGGTGCGATTGGAAGGCTCACATCAACCCCCGAAACCCTTGCCACCCGCGAAGTTTCAATTCCTTATTGGTGCGATTGGAAGTAGGGTTTTTTACAACGGACTTGATAGCCCCAGTAAGTTTCAATTCCTTATTGGTGCGATTGGAAGGCTTCGCCTGCGATGCACGACCAAACAGAATCTTGGTTTCAATTCCTTATTGGTGCGATTGGAAGGATACAAATAAAGGGCAGGCATATATTAGGTTCTTGAAGTTTCAATTCCTTATTGGTGCGATTGGAAGGTATCACAGCGATACTTTGGGTTATTTCGTTCACTGGTTTCAATTCCTTATTGGTGCGATTGGAAGAGGAAATCGCGTATGGAAATCGAACATGTTATACGCGGTTTCAATTCCTTATTGGTGCGATTGGAAGTATGAAAGCAATAAGGAATTTGAGAGTTAAAATGTAGTTTCAATTCCTTATTGGTGCGATTGGAAGAAAAAGATTTTTAATCGATGTGGTAGATATTAAAAAGTTTCAATTCCTTATTGGTGCGATTGGAAGGG
>JBKBOU010000048.1:0-557 GCA_046293395.1 Spirosomataceae bacterium | reverse complement strand
AAAAGAAAAAGGTGTGAAGTTTAATTTGAGCGAACCAGTAACGAAAATAGTTGTAGAAGGAAAGCAAGCGAAGAAAGTGATTACGACTAAAGGAGAATACGAGGTTGATGTTGTGGTAGGTGGAGCTGATTATCATCATATTGAAAATAGTCTTTTATCGGACAAAACTCGTAATTATGATGAGAAACACTGGGACAAACAAGTGATGGCTCCTTCTTCTCTCCTATTTTATTTGGGGGTGAATCGTAGGATTGATAAGTTGACGCATCACAATTTGTTTTTTGATGAAGATTTCAATATTCATGCCGACGAGATTTATACTAATCCGAAATGGCCATCGAAACCTTTGTTTTATGCTTCGGCTCCATCAAAGACCGATGATAGTGTAGCTCCTGAAGGTTCGGAAAATTTGTTTATCTTGATTCCGATTGCTCCAGACTTGGAAGATAATGAGGCAATTAGAGAAAAGTATTATAATATAGTGATGGAAAGGTTAGAAGCTTACGTGGGGCATGACGTTAGAAGTCATGTAGTTTACAAGAGAAGCTTTGCAGTTG
>JBKBOU010000047.1:0-562 GCA_046293395.1 Spirosomataceae bacterium | reverse complement strand
TACTTCATTTATCTTTGACTTTAATTTAAATCAAATGACTGTTTTATTCTATTTCTTTTTTGTGATAAACCTAATCGCTTTTACAAGCATAGGCTACGATAAATTTTTAGCTAAAAACAACCAAAGAAGAATATCAGAACGAACTCTTTTAAGCTTTGTATTTATTGGAGGAACAATTGGTTCAGGAATTGCAATGTTACTTTTTAGACATAAAATAGCCAAAAAAAGCTATTTATGGAAGTTTTGGTTACTTGCTACTTTACAAATTGCACTGCTCTATCTATGTTTTAACTTTGGAATTTTAAGTGATAAAACATTAATTTAGTCAATAGAAAATAAAAAAAGCCCGGTAAAAAACCGAGCTTAATGTAATTATAAAGCTGCGAAGCAGCCAAAATTTTATTGACAGGCAATTTTATTGACACGATTTTGGTGTCTGCCACCCTCGAAATCAGTACTAATAAAAGCTTCAACCATTTCTAATACTTGTGGAATTGAAGTAAAACGAGCAGGAATACTAATAATATTAGCATCATTATGTTGACGCGCTAAAACTGCAATT
>JBKBOU010000046.1:0-567 GCA_046293395.1 Spirosomataceae bacterium | reverse complement strand
GCCAATGTTCCCATCATTCCAATTGCTTTTGATTATGCCAAAAAAGAAGTCAGAATCGGCCAACCGATATCGCTTTCTGGGAGTTATGAAGAAGATATGAAAATTATTTTACCCCATTTTAAAGGCGCTCAAGGCAAATTTCCTGAAAGACAGTTCCAAGTGTAAAACCAAAACTTTTTTTCTCTCGTAAATAGTTAAAGTCAATAATCAACAATAAAACTATTTACAATGAAAAAAACAATTTTTACCCTAGCCTTATTGTCTGTCGTGATGGTGTCATGTTCAGACGATACTAACAATGCCATAAACCAAGAGCGTTCAGCCAACAAAGAATTCACCCTTTTTACCACCAGTAACACTACCGGAAAAGTATCGGTTACCGATTTAAACGAATCCACGCCTACAACTTATAGCTTTTCAGTAGCTTCTACAGATGCTGATGGTGCTTATTATTTTGACGACAGCGATGAACTTATTTTGGCTTCCCGAAGTAACAACAGAGTAGAAGGTTATGCTGCGGTTTATGATGCTGTAGCGGCTAATGCGGTTACTTTAGCATTGAGTTAC
>JBKBOU010000045.1:0-576 GCA_046293395.1 Spirosomataceae bacterium | reverse complement strand
AAACGACCTGCTACTCGGCCGAGATCTGGATCGATGGGCAGCGCGCCTTCCTCGCCTCGAACCGCGGTCATGGCGCCGCGGACGATTACCATGCCGTCGGCAGCGTCACCGAACAGGCGGTCGATGCCTGGCTCGCCGCCAACCGGCCCGTCTCGCGGCTCGGCGACAGCATCATGCCGCACTGCCTCGAATTCGAGGTGGCGGCGCTCATCACCCGGATCGAGGAGGCGAAGCGGCTGCGCCGGCAATGCCGGACGAAGCTGGTGACGATCGAGGGCGACCAGGTGTTCTGCTATCGGCTCAAGGGCAGGACACCCGCCATCGTGTTCGCCGGCGTGCAACGCCTCACCCCGTCGGCGCGCATGGTCAACGGCGATGACGCCGCGCTCGACGAGGCGGTCGCCGTGATGATCGCCCAGGCCGGGAAGCACGCCCCATCCTGATCGCATGACAGCTTCCACCCGATAGGACAGGATACGCACCATGCAACCGCAACGCCGCCCCCTCATCCGCGCACTCGCCTTCGACGAGGTCGGCGCCGCGATCGGCCGCCTCGTGGATGTCGCCTCGTCCGAT
>JBKBOU010000044.1:0-585 GCA_046293395.1 Spirosomataceae bacterium | reverse complement strand
AAAATAAAGAGATTTTTGACGCAAATTACCCTGCCGATTTTATTTCGGAAGGTGTTGACCAAACTCGTGGTTGGTTCTTCACACTTCACGCTATTTCTGGAATGTTGTTTGATTCGATTGCCTTCAAAAACGTAGTTTCAACAGGCCTTGTTCTGGACAAAAACGGCAATAAAATGTCGAAACGTCTGGGAAATGCCGTTGACCCATTCGATACTTTGGGTAAATATGGTGCTGACCCAACCCGTTGGTACATGATTACCAATGCCGAGCCTTGGGACAATCTGAAATTTAATTTGGAAGGTATTACTGAGGTTCGTAATAAATTTTTCGGTACGCTTACCAACACTTATAATTTCTTTGCACTTTACGCAAATCTGGATAATTATAGGATGTCGGAAACCGATAGAGTGCCTTATGCCAATCTTCCAGAAATGGACCGCTGGATTTTATCGAAATTATATACGCTCATCAAAGAAGTAGGCGAACAATTTGATGATTATAACCCAACTAAAGCTGGACGTTTGGTACAAGATTTTGTTTGCGACCAACTTTCTAACTGGTATGTGCGTTTGTGCCGTCGTCGTT
>JBKBOU010000043.1:0-589 GCA_046293395.1 Spirosomataceae bacterium | reverse complement strand
TGGATACTACGGCTGCCGAAAAAACACCCTATGTCTATCAACTCATCGCCCAAGACGATGCGGGTTTGCGGTCGAATCCTGCCAATATTGAACTTGAAATGCTATATACGGGCATCCGAAAAGCCATTAGTCCGCTTATTTTTAGTTTGGATGAAGCCGATAATAGCCTCTTACTTTCGTGGCACCCCCCCAAGCAGACCATCAAAAAATACGCCCTGTATCGTCAAAAAGGCAAAGCCGAAAAGATGGCACTCTACAAGATTTTTGAGGGAAAATATGGGTCATTCAAAGAAGAAAACATCGAGCCAAATGTCGTTTACAGCTATCGGATTAAAGCCATATTTGCCGATGACTCAGAGAGTAAACTATCAGACGTTTTTGTGGCACCCATACTAAAAAGATAAACCTACCTCCCAAGCATGGACAAATTTTTTAAACCTACCCTTTTTTCGTTGCTACTCCTACTAAGCATCAGCCACAGGGTTTTTTCCCAGAACTTCCCAGTCGATTGCCGGGTGCTACTTAGCCCCCCACTGAGTGGGCAGTTGAGCGAGGTGTTGAACAGCCCCTTGAAATTCAGGGTACAACT
>JBKBOU010000042.1:0-594 GCA_046293395.1 Spirosomataceae bacterium | reverse complement strand
ATGACGAAATGAACCCAGAAGATATGAAAAGAGAAGGAAGGTTACTTCCAAATAGCCGAACCTATCTATGCCCTAATGGCAGTCATTTGAGTATGTATGACGACCAACAAAATTATTTCACAAATCTTATTGCCTTTTTGAAAGATGTAGAGTTTAATAAATTTGTTGCCGATAAAAAATAAAGAGATGTTTTAGAATTGAGGGATTAATCTTAAAATAACCTGTTTAAACCTTTATTTTTTTAGAAACCAAGCCCGAAAAGTTTAAATAACCTCAGATTCTCTCACCCACCTACAAGAAAAAACCCCGCCTAAAGGGCGGGGGATTTCTCAACTTTATAGCCATGAAAACTAATACTTTTTATATGCGGGCTTAAGCTAATGAAAGCTTCAACTCATTTAATCTCTTTCTGATCGAAGTATCAATTTGCGTATCACCTACACTCAAGATATATCCTCCGATAAGGTTTGCATTTACTTTCTCTTCCAACACAATCTGCTTGCCAGTTGTATCTCCAACGATTTTGATGAATTCTGCTTTTTGAACTTCTGTTAATGGCGTAACGGTTGTTACTGTCACTTTCTGAATTCCTTT
>JBKBOU010000041.1:0-604 GCA_046293395.1 Spirosomataceae bacterium | reverse complement strand
AACAGGTTGCGCCCGATCTTCTCTTTGATCGCGGCCAGCATCTTCATCTGATGCGTGTCGTTGGCGCGTACCCGGTTGGGCACGAGCCCTACGACGTGGATCGGCGTTTTCCGACGCTGATTCACGGTCTGGATCGAATCCGACACCTGCTTGGTCGCTGCCGGCCCGAACGGCCCGAGTTCGACGGGGACGATCAAGTGGTTGCACACCAACAGAGCCGCGAAATTGATCCACGACCAGGAGGGTGGCGTGTCGATGATGCAGAAGTCGAAACACGGATCGAGCGTCGGAAAATTGGCGTTCAGAGCCGACAGCGCGCGGGGATAGTCAGCGTCATATTCCCCGCCCATGCGATTGGAGTAGATCGCGAGCCGCGGGAATGTAGCGGGGGGAGCATATTTCGGCTCGAACAGCGGCTTGCACGTGCCGAGGCTCTCAAATTCGACGAGCGCGTCCGTCGCATTGCACTGGCGATCGAGATCGAGGAACAGCACACGATGACCAGCGTCGGCGAGCAGCCATGCCAAATGGCACGCGATCATGGTCTTGCCCGCGCCGCCCTTTTCGACATTGATGGCGATGGTCTTCACGCCCTACCAGCCTC
>JBKBOU010000040.1:0-607 GCA_046293395.1 Spirosomataceae bacterium | reverse complement strand
TTCGGTTGATGTAGTGCCGCTTTTTGAATCGGTGGAAGATTTGCACAAAGCTGATTCGGTGATGGAACAATTGTATACCAATTCGGTTTATGTCAATCATTTGAAAAATCGCGGCAATCAGCAAACCATAATGTTAGGTTTCTCCGATGGCACAAAAGATGGCGGTTATTTAATGGCAAATTGGGCGATTTATAAAGCAAAAGAAGCATTGACCGAAATTTCCAGAAAATACAACATCAAAGTGATTTTCTTTGACGGTCGTGGCGGACCTCCAGCACGTGGTGGTGGAAAAACACATCAGTTTTATGCTTCGTTAGGGCCAAAAATAGAAAGTCAGCAATTGCAATTAACGGTGCAAGGACAAACCATTAGTTCTAATTTTGGAACCTTGGATTCTTGTCGCTACAATTTAGAGAATTTAGTCAGTGCGGGTGCGAAAAATCAGGTTTTTAATACAAATCAAAATGAATTGACAAACTCTGAAAATGCAATCTTAGAACAACTAGCTGAAATCAGTTTTAAGAAATATATTGATTTTAAAAATCATCCTTTGTTTGTGCCTTATTTGGAAAAAATGAGCACGTTGAATTATTACGCAAAAACGAAT
>JBKBOU010000039.1:0-608 GCA_046293395.1 Spirosomataceae bacterium | reverse complement strand
TAAATTTACCGGCGGTTATTTTAACACTGATTGGGAATATTTATATTTTGCATTCACAACAGGCGACAAAGACAACGTTTATTACCATTCAGGATATATAATTGACGACAAGATATTCGGCATATCCTACAGTGAAGGAAGAAAATTTACTTCACATTGGACGGGAATAAAAAAATAAAAACAGCAAATAACACGATTCAAACGCAATTGCTGGTTTTCGGATCATTGTTCGCTTCTTTTTCCTATTTCCGTTTCTCCTAAGTGGAGAAAATTCGTTTCCCAAGCCACGACTGCTTATGGCCCAGGCACGTTAGCAACCATTTTAAATAACATTATGAGAAATAGACAATTTAGTAGAAGAAGAAAAATGCTTCCTTGGTGGATGCTATTTTTATTTGGCTTTTCATGCTTCTTGCAGCATCTGGTATCATTATGAGAATTTCCGAAATTACAGGAGTTTCATTTTGGTTTGGTTCGGGTGAAAGGTCGATTTACGGAATGGAAACATTCGAAAGTTATACCTTATTATCTTTATTAATATCATCATTATTAATTTTTAAAGGGATCACAGGTTTTGGAATGTGGATGGAGAAAGATTGGGCAATAAA
>JBKBOU010000038.1:0-619 GCA_046293395.1 Spirosomataceae bacterium | reverse complement strand
GTTTTTGATTCGATTTTCACTTCATGAGCATTTTTTAAATGCTTCTGAGCAATAGCACGGATCTGGTTTGGCATAGTTGCAGAGAACATAGCAACCTGACGGCCTGGCGGAGTAGCATCCATGATAGTTTGCACATCATCGATAAAACCCATACGCAACATTTCGTCGGCTTCATCCAGAACTATGGCACGCAGTTTATCCAGCACTAAAGTGCCACGATCCAGGTGATCCATGATACGACCTGGCGTACCCACAATAACCTGAGAACCACGTTTCAGCGCTTTTAACTGAGTGGTGTAGTTTTGACCGCCGTATAAAGGCAGAACATGGAAAGCCGGCATATAGCGGGCATAAGCCTGGAACGCTTCTGCAACCTGGATAGCCAGTTCGCGAGTAGGAGCCAACACTAAAATTTGTGGATCATTTTGGGCCGGATCTAAACGGGCTAATAAAGGCAGTGCAAATGCAGCTGTTTTACCAGTACCTGTTTGGGCTTGGCCTAGCAAGTCTTCACCAGCTAATAACTTAGGAATAGCCGCTTCCTGAATTGGAGACGGATGTTCATAACCAAGTTCTAAAACTGCACGAAGAATAGGTTCCGGCAGCGCTAGCTGGGAAA
>JBKBOU010000037.1:0-630 GCA_046293395.1 Spirosomataceae bacterium | reverse complement strand
CGGGGCAGGGGCCTGTCGCGCCGGATGCTGGAACACCTGGTCGATGCCGCCCGCGCCGAAGGCTTTACCCGCCTGTCGCTGGAAACCGGGGTCCAACCCACCTTTGTCGCCGCCCGCGCGCTTTACGCCAACGCAGGCTTTGCCGAGTGCCCGCCGTTCGAGGGTTACACCGACGATCCGAACTCGGTTTTCATGACGCGCAGCCTTGTCTAACCGGCGCTTTTCGCGCAAAAAGGCACGACGGTCCCGTAGCTCAGCTGGATAGAGCAGCTGCCTTCTAAGCAGCATGTCGCACGTTCGAGTCGTGCCGGGATCGCCACCTTTCCCCCGCTAAAACGCCCGCACCGCCACAAACACGATTGCCCCGGCCAGCCCTGCATAGGCCAGCACCGGCAGCAGGGTGCGGGCCAGCACCTCGCCGTCGCGCCCCGACAGGCCGACTGTTGCCGCGCCCGCGATGATGTTGTGCGGCGCGATGGCGTTGCCGATGGCCGCCCCCACCCCTTGCGCCGCCGTCATCAGCCCGACCGGCAGATCCAGCGCGCGGGCGGTGGCGGCCTGAAAATCGGTGAACAGGATGTTCGACGCGGTGGCCGACCCGCTGACAAAGGTGCCCAGCACCCCGATGAA
>JBKBOU010000036.1:0-633 GCA_046293395.1 Spirosomataceae bacterium | reverse complement strand
TACGTCTTTTTTTCAAGCAGGTGGTGATTACCAAATCGATCCCCTTCTCGATTGAAAACCAGAATATCAATCTGGAACAACTGATCCGCTTGCGCAAGCTGAAACAAAATGAAGCTAAAACCGAGCAAAATGCACTTTCCAGTTCTGCCCTGAATCTGCTGGATGATCAGGAGATCCAGCTGGATGATGATCATCTTGATTTATTTGAAGAACTGAATGCCATTTTGGGTGAAAGCGACAAAATTTAACATTGTTGCATTTCCGAACAATTTCTAAAGCCTGCCACTCACAAACTTCGCTATGCTTGATGCTGATAATCAATAAAAAATTAGCATGGAGTATGCAATGCTCGTACGACGCGCCCAGTCAGCAGACCTGAATCAGCTGGCGGTATTATTTGATGAATATCGACAGTTTTATGGTACGTCTTCCAATCCTGAACTCTCTTACCAATTTTTAAAACAGCGTTTTGAAGATGGGCAGACCGTCATTTTTATCAATACCAAAGATGATACCTTTACCGGCTTTATTATCCTGTATCTGGGTTTTTCTTCGGTGGCCTGCTCGACTTATTATATTCTGGATGATGTTTATATCACGCCGGTTTTTCGGCGTCAGGGCGCAGCCAAACAA
>JBKBOU010000035.1:0-657 GCA_046293395.1 Spirosomataceae bacterium | reverse complement strand
GCAGGGCTAATGGAATATATATACCAAGATATCAAAATGTTGGTAACGATAAACGCGATTATCTCAGAGGATTTGGTTATCAAGGAGGTGCTAGCAGAGGCTCTTGGCACAAGGAAGTAGCTGAATTAGCATTTGGAGAAAACTTTAAAGCAACGATGTCTCTTCCTGCTGATTCCTGGAGTATGGGTCTTGGCGGTTTTGGAGAAATGTTGCCGTATTATGAAAACCGAGTATACATAGATCACACCCGAAAAGATAAATGGGGACAACCTGTTTTAGCTATTGATTGTGAGCATAAAGAGAATGAGGCAAAAATGAGGGAAGATATGATGAATGATGCCGCTGAAATGCTTGAAGCGTCAGGAATCAAAAACGTAAGAACGTATGATAACGATTGTTATCCTGGAATGGCAATTCATGAAATGGGAACAGCCAGAATGGGTAATGACCCTAAAGAGTCTGTTTTAAATAAATGGAATCAAATGCACGAAGTCAATAATGTATTTGTTACTGATGGTTCTTGCATGCCATCCATCGCTTGCCAAAATCCTTCCTTAACTTTCATGGCATTGACGGCAAGAGCTTGTGATTATGCAGTTAAAGAGCTTAAAAAAGGAAATATCTAAAACAGCAGCATGAGAAAGTTAAAAATGGGCA
>JBKBOU010000034.1:0-684 GCA_046293395.1 Spirosomataceae bacterium | reverse complement strand
CAACGAATACGGCTACAGCCATCAAGTTATTCGTTTGGCCAAATACATTTCAAAAGTAAGACGTTATACTTACTATTAGTAGATAAAACCAACGTTAATTATAATTCAACAAACCATCAAGAGGCAACTTTTGATGGTTTTTTTTAAATCGGTAACACCGTTGTACTTTTTACTTCTGAAATAATAAAAAAACTATTGATCAAACTAACCTCGGGCAACACCGATAATTTCTTTTGATGAAAATGGTGGTAACTTTCCATATCAGGCAACACCACTTTGAGCAAATAATCAAAACTACCCGAAACAAAATCACATTCCACTACTTCAGGCAAATTCAGAATCGCTTCATTAAAAGCCTCAGAGATGTCAAACGTTTGTTTTACCAACGTGACTTGGCAAAAAACCGTTAAATTCTTACCCAACTTTTTCTTATTGAGCACCGTAACATATTTATCTATAACTCCCTCTTTTTCAAGACGTTTCACTCGGTCATGAACTGGCGTTAAAGACAAATTTATTTGATTCGCAATGTCTTTTAACGTCAAATGCGCGTTAGCTTGCAAAAGGCGTAAGATTTTTTTGTCGGTTTCATCTATATTCATAATGAAGGTATTTATTCTAGACGGGATTCTTTAGATAATTTTTCTTTTTCAATCCAAAAAAACGATTTCGTAAAGAAATATT
>JBKBOU010000033.1:0-689 GCA_046293395.1 Spirosomataceae bacterium | reverse complement strand
AGTTCCGAAAAAGAAAAAACTTGAAATTGAACATCATTTATACCATTGTATAAAAAATGGAGTTCAAAATCATTTAACAACTTCAAATATTACAAATAGAAACTTTAAAGATTGGCTTTTAGGAAATATCGCTTTCGTAAATAGTGTAGAAAAAGAATTAGCAGAAAAATATTTTAAACAATTTAATGAAATCCAATGGCCAATTTAGAGTTACTATTAAGAATGAAATAACAAATATAATTTGACAGAGAAGAAGCACTACCGCCAACATGGGTTTGGCAAAAGTGGGGCTTTAGTACTAGGCTGAACATTTGTACTTTCTATTAGCTTTTGTGCTAAATTTGAACTTTAGTACTTTTTAATCCCCACCTTCGCCAAGCCCAAAAACGTTATATGCTACTTGTGCCGAAATGACGCAGTTGAAAATAATTAGAAAATTGTCAATTAGATTTTATTAAATAATGTAGAAAGGCTAAAGTTGAAACCTATCAATAGAAGTTGGAAAAGTAGAATTTATAAAACAAGGAGTAAATATAAATGATAATGACGGAAAAGCAAATATAGTTTTTGCTATTGCGAAATAAAGTAAAAACCCTGAAATAATTAAATTTGTTAAAGAAAAAACAAATAAAAAAAAGTAAAATCCACAGTATTTTCAATAATGTTAGCAAATTTAAATATGTATTTAA
>JBKBOU010000032.1:0-693 GCA_046293395.1 Spirosomataceae bacterium | reverse complement strand
ACCAGGACTTGGAGAGCCTTCCAATCGCACCAATAAGGAATTGAAACAGAAAAAAACTGAATAGTCATATCCCGTTGGATTTGGACTTCCAATCGCACCAATAAGGAATTGAAACTCATTAGCCCGTCTAGGTTCAACCCTCGGGCAAACTCCTTCCAATCGCACCAATAAGGAATTGAAACTATATTTTTCAGTGACAACAAAACCGCAGATTGCTTCTTCCAATCGCACCAATAAGGAATTGAAACTTTGATTTGCTTTGGGCTGACCGATTGAAATTAGACTTCCAATCGCACCAATAAGGAATTGAAACGCCACTACGGTAATCGTCGCTCTCGTTCCCGGGTAGCCTTCCAATCGCACCAATAAGGAATTGAAACTCGTAGCTAAGTAAAACATAGCCCTTTGGCGCAATTGCTTCCAATCGCACCAATAAGGAATTGAAACGTAGAACCGCAGGTCTTTGTAGCCCCCCCGGTGGTGCTTCCAATCGCACCAATAAGGAATTGAAACCATGAATTTAGGAGCGACAATCTTGACATTTGGCACTTCCAATCGCACCAATAAGGAATTGAAACTGCTCTCCGTGCTTGGTGGTAGCGTAGGGAATACGCTTCCAATCGCACCAATAAGGAATTGAAACCAGTATTCGAAGGTAATCCCGCGAGGTTCTTTCACGGCTTCCAATCGCAC
>JBKBOU010000031.1:0-699 GCA_046293395.1 Spirosomataceae bacterium | reverse complement strand
ACACAGACCAAATAATTCCTGCACGTTTCCTAAAAGCGACAGAGCGAGTGGGCTTTGGCGATAACCTTTTTAGAGATTGGCGTTACAACAACGACGATTCACCCAAAACCGATTTTGTACTAAACAATCCCGTTTTTAGTGGCAAAATATTAGTTGGTGGTAAAAACTTTGGTTCGGGATCTTCTCGCGAGCACGCCGCTTGGGCTGTCTATGACTACGGATTTCGCGCGGTAGTCTCCTCTTTTTTTGCAGATATTTTCAAAGGAAATTGCTTGAACATTGGCGTATTGCCGGTACAAGTAAGCCCTGAATTTTCAGATAAAATTTTCAAAGCAATCGAAGCCGATCCTAAAACAACTTTAGAAATCAATCTTCCTGAACAAACCATCACTTTAGTTGCTACCGGCGAAAAAGAATCCTTTGACATCAACGGCTATAAAAAGAACAACATGCTAAACGGTTTTGATGACATTGATTACCTCCAAAATATCAAACAAGAAATTGTAGGTTTTGCCAGCACTTTGCCTTACTAAACAAACAAATCTTTAACGGCTAGATGATTATACAAAAATCTAGTCGCCCTTTACAATAATGAAACGTTTTTGGAGCAATCGAAATCCAGACAGTTGAGTATAATCTAAAAAATGAAAAAAAGGAAAATTGAAATCATGGACACCACACTTCGCGAGGGAGAACAAA
>JBKBOU010000030.1:0-712 GCA_046293395.1 Spirosomataceae bacterium | reverse complement strand
GACCCAACATCGTAGAAATTGTTTCATAATTGGAATGTAGAAAATAGGTTTATTGATGATGAAAACTAACGCAAGTTAGCAAAAAGTAGATTAGTTATTAATGGCTTTCAAAGGTTTTATGGAAGAATTCTGATTAGAATCAACTACTCAGTCAATTTTAAATGTATTTTTTACTACTAATTTTCTGTAAAATGCGATTATTGGCATAATTTTTATCAAAGTATTTATAGAAGTTCAAAATCAATTTCATAACTTTGCACTCCGAAAAAGTTTATAGTTAAGTAAAAATATTATTTTTTGAAAATAAAACTTGATTATCAGGTAGTTAATCAGGTAAAATCCGATAAATTAAAGCGGTAGTCGCACTATCAAACAATGGCAAAAAAAGAAAAATCAGGTCTTGAAATCATCGAAAGTCCAGAAGCTTTACAACAAGAATTTAACAAAGCAGAAGGTTTCTTGAAAAACAACCAAAAACTCTTAACTATCGTAGGAGCAGGTATTTTGGCAGTTGTATTAGGTGTAGTGGGTTATAATTATTACACAAAATCTCAAGACGACGACGCACAAGCGGCCATGTTCAATGCAGTTTATGCTTTCGAGGCCGATTCATTGAAGCAAGCTCTAAACGGAACTGGTGGAAACGAAGGCTTATTGGCAATTGCTGACAGCTACGGTGCATCGAAAGCTGGTAATTTAGCAAAATTCTATT
>JBKBOU010000029.1:0-728 GCA_046293395.1 Spirosomataceae bacterium | reverse complement strand
GTTTCAATTCCTTATTGGTGCGATTGGAAGTAGACAAACCTAATCCAGTCCGTGTAATTGTTCCGTTTCAATTCCTTATTGGTGCGATTGGAAGGAAGGAAATCCAAAGATGTGAGCAGTCAAATAAAGTTTCAATTCCTTATTGGTGCGATTGGAAGGTCCACATATTCGGCGTGGCGGTAGTACATCGTAACTGTTTCAATTCCTTATTGGTGCGATTGGAAGCCCGAAACCCTTGCCACCCGGGAATGGGCGGCGGAGTTTCAATTCCTTATTGGTGCGATTGGAAGACGATTATTATTGTATCTAAGGAGTTGATTAGTCGTGTTTCAATTCCTTATTGGTGCGATTGGAAGTTCATATTGTTAGCGTGAACCAAGTCAAAAGACTGCGTTTCAATTCCTTATTGGTGCGATTGGAAGAAAATCGCTACTGGGAGAATGCTATTCAAATACTGCTGTTTCAATTCCTTATTGGTGCGATTGGAAGAACGCCTGCATGAGAAACCTTGCCACTCCAGACGCGTTTCAATTCCTTATTGGTGCGATTGGAAGCACGTTTGGAAAGCGTATCGCGAAGCAAGTCGCAATCGTTTCAATTCCTTATTGGTGCGATTGGAAGCAGATAGTACCGCCAGCGACCCCATAATAAAGGCATGTTTCAATTCCTTATTGGTGCGATTGGAAGAGGAATCGGCAAAGTATGTATGACTTAACAACGGCGAGGGT
>JBKBOU010000028.1:0-729 GCA_046293395.1 Spirosomataceae bacterium | reverse complement strand
GGAATTACCAAAATACCCTCTGCTCCTGCCGAACGAATAGCTTCGATGTTTTCCCAAAACTGATTTTCTTCCAAGACTGAATGAATCGAACTCCAACCTTCCATTGCCAATGGCACGATGGTCGGGCTTTTCATGCCTGGAATCATGTTAATGATGTCTTGCAGTTTATCATTCGGTGCATTCAACAAAATATATTTGTAATTCTGAGCCGTTTGAACAGCTTTTATTCTGAATAACAATTTGTTGAGGGTGTCATGTTTTGCTTTTGTTAGTTTTTTATTTGAAATCAAAATTGCCTCCGAACGGAAAATTGTTTCGACTTCTTTCAAACCATTGCTCAAAAGTGTGCTTCCCGAACTCACAATATCGCAAACGCCTTCGGCTAAACCAATGCTTGGAGCGATTTCGACCGAGCCACTAATTTCGTGAATTTCGGCTTTTACGCCTTGTTCTTTCAGATAATTACCCAAAATACGAGGATATGAAGTAGCAATACTTTTACCATTGAAATCATCAATTCCATTATAATCAACACCACGAGGAACGGCAATTGAAAGCCTGCACTTTGAAAAACCCAAACGATATGTAATTTCAGCCTTGCGATTTGACTCAATAAATACGTTTTCACCTACGATTCCAATATCCGCAACGCCATCTTCTACATAGCCCGCAATGTCATCATCTCTCAAAAAAAGAAATTCAGCAGCAAAATTTGATGAGGATGTCTTG
>JBKBOU010000027.1:0-736 GCA_046293395.1 Spirosomataceae bacterium | reverse complement strand
GGCTATCAATAGTACCAAGAATTGGAAGAATACATAAGATATTGTAACTTTGAAAGAGGACACAGCTCAATTGGAAAATTGACTCCTGCAAAACTATCTAATGTAGAAGATAACATCCATTTTTTAACCAAATATTCAACGATAAAAACAACTTCACTGGTTAAAAAAAGGGGGGGTAGGCATAAGTAGGCATAAATTGACCTTTTTTATGGCGATGAAACAGGGGTAAGCGAGTTCGCTTATGTTCCCTATGGTTGTCAAAAAAAGGACGAAAATCTAGCCATAAGAGCTACTCATGGAAAACAAATCAATTGTTTTGGTATTTTGTCACGAAGTAATATTTCATTCTAAAAAACTACAATAAGTAGTATTAATGCTGATTTTATCGCAGATTTTTTTGACTGAATATCTTTTAAAATCACACAACCAACTGTCATCGTTGTAGACAATGCTCGTGTTCATGTTGCTCAGCAAGTCAAGGAATGCAGCAAGCATTGGCAAAAAGAGATCTCTTTATATCGTTTATTCACCACACTTAAATATAATTGAAAGATTGCAGAAAGAACTCAAAGCTCGTTGGTTAAAGCCAGAAGATTACGTTTCCTTCGACAATCTCAAATATGCAACAATGGATTGCTTAAATAACGTTGGAACAAATTTAAAAATATTGTTAATTAATAATTATTGTAAAGTACATCAATTAGCGTAGCTATTTTTAGGGAAGATTCATCGCATC
>JBKBOU010000026.1:0-751 GCA_046293395.1 Spirosomataceae bacterium | reverse complement strand
CATCAATTACTCAAACCCATTCTAAGACAAGATTTTGAACGTCTGGCTAAACTGCACCACTCTGGGCAAAAATTAAGATCAGCCACCCGCTGGGATCAGTTTGTTGCCATATTGATGTCCCAACTTTCTTGTCGGCAAAGCTTAAGAGACATTCAATCCAATCTCGAATCCCAGCAGGAAAAGCTCTATCATCTTGGCGCGAAGAGAATTGCGCGAAGCACCTTAGCAAGACTCAACGAAGAACAGCCCGCCAGCCTGTATCAGCAATTGTTCACACAGCTGCTTCAGCGCTGTGAAAACTCTAAAACTGCACATAAATTTAGATTCAAAAATCCGCTGTATTCACTAGATGCCAGTCATATTGATCTTTCACTGTCATTGTGCGCATGGGCAAAAGTGCATGAATCCAAAGCCAGTATTAAACTCAGTGTTGGCTTAAATCACAGCAATACCATTCCTGAATTTGTAGCGCTTGGGGATGGTATTGAAAATGATATGGTGCAAGGCAGAGCATTTAAATTTCCTGCTGGCAGCATTATCGTCTTTGATAAAGGATATGTTGATTATCAATGGTTTGCTCAGTTGACACTTCAGAACGTCAGCTTTGTAACCCGGCTACGCCCAAAGACAGTTTATCAAGTTAAATCAAGCCGCAGCGTATTAGCGACTAAAGGGATTATTGCGGATGAATGTATTGAATTGAGCAGTGCGCATGCCAAGAAAAGAGGCGCACCTGAATTATTAAGACGTA
>JBKBOU010000025.1:0-766 GCA_046293395.1 Spirosomataceae bacterium | reverse complement strand
GTTGGTACAATACCAATTGGTATTGACATTGAAAATAGCGACCTTGATATTGTATGCTGTTTTGCCGACAAACAAGAATTTATAATAACAATCACGGACAGTTTTAGAAACGAAGATAATTTTACAATCAGGGAGCAAAAAAGCATATCCGATTTTTATATTGTCACCAACTTTTTTGTAGATAATTTTGAAATTGAAATTTTTGGACAAAGCACTCCAACAAGACAACAATTTGGATACAGACACTTAATAGTTGAGAATTATTTGCTTAACAAATACGGAGAGAAATTCAGGCAGCAGATTATTGAACTCAAACGACAAGGACATAAGACAGAACCTGCATTTGCAATAGCACTTGAATTGACAGGTGATCCTTATACTGAACTACTAAAATATGAAACAGAGGACAAAAGTCTGAACCGCTAACACGAACTGTGGCAAGTGGGGGCTGACGGAAGTTATTGAACATTTGTTTAAGCGGAAGGAAGCCTATTGAATATTTTTAAGTTATTGATAATTAGTGATTTTACATCTGCTTACGTTTGGACGGAAGCGTTTCAAATGTCCCACCTGACCACAAGCCATTTTCGTTGGTAGTAATGGCACGAAACACCCTACTCGACACTTTCGACAAAACCCTTATTTCAGTTACGAAATTCCTCAATTAGGTTACTTCTGTTTTTGAATTGTTGCTGACCTTTGCATCAACAAATAAAAAGAAATATGAAAATTTTATTGACAGGCTCATTAGGGCGTATTGGGAAAC
>JBKBOU010000024.1:0-783 GCA_046293395.1 Spirosomataceae bacterium | reverse complement strand
GCACCTCGACCGTGAGGTGCGCCAGCTCGTGAACCGGCGCGAGCCGCTGGCGGACCAGCTCGCCATTCCGAACGCCGGCGACGCTGACGATCGCCGCGTGCGCTTCCGGTCCGACCTTCCAGACGTGCAGGTCGGTCACTCGGGCGTCGCCGGGAGCTTCGACCAGCTCGCGCACCTCGTCGGCGACATGCGCGTCGGTGCGATCGAGCAGGACGGCGGCCGTGTCGCGCATCAGGCTCCATGACCAGCGGGCGATGACGACCGCGCCGACGATCCCCATGACCGGGTCCATCCAGACCCAGCCGAGATACCGGCCGGCGAGCAGCGCCGCGATGGCGAGGACCGAGGTGAGCGCGTCGGCGAGGACATGAACATAGGCCGAGCGGAGGTTGTTGTCGCCGCCGTGAGAGCCGTGGGCGTGCGCATGATCGTGCCCGTGGTGATGATCGTGCCCGGGCCCGTGCCCGTGATGGTGGTGACCGCTCGAGAGCAGAAAGGCGCTGGCGATGTTCACACCTAGGCCGACGACGGCCATGATCGTGGCCTCCCCGAATGCGACCGTGATGGGCTGAAACAGGCGCAGCACCGATTCCACCCCGATCCCGAGCGCGATCAGGCCGAGCACCATGGCCGAGGCGAAACCGGCGAGGTCGCCAACCTTGCCGGTGCCGAAGCTATAGGCCGGGTTGCGCGCGTGACGCTTGGCATACGCATAAGCCGCCGCAGCGACCGAGAGCGCGCCGGCGTGCGTCGCCATGTGGAACCCGTCCGCGAGCAGCGCCA
>JBKBOU010000023.1:256-797 GCA_046293395.1 Spirosomataceae bacterium | reverse complement strand
AGGTCATCATTGATAATCTCCACTTCAAAACATTTATTAGTCAAAACATTTGGGTATTCATTAGTTGTTAAACACACTTCAATATCATGAGTTGCAATGGCTCCAATGGCTTTTTTACCGATGGCTTTTTTTACTACTTCAATCGTTCCATTTCGTTTATCATCTGAGTTGGTTCCGCGTAATATTTCGTCTAATAAAACAAATGCGGGTTTACATTCAAGCTCGTCCATAATTTGCTTCAAGCGCTTAATTTCGGCAAAAAAGTACGATTCGCTATCTGCCAATGAATCTGATAAACGCATCGAAACCAAAACTGGTAACGGATGTACCTTGGCAGCAGTAGCGCAAACAGGAGCGCCAATTCCGGCCAAAACCATATTAACTCCCAAACTACGTAAAAATGTACTTTTGCCCGACATGTTCGAGCCCGTTAAAATTAAAAATGACTGTGGGTGAAAAGACACCTCATTGGTTACTCTGCTTCGAGAATTTAGTAAAGGATGACTCAAATCTTTAAAATCAATTTGATACTTATCGTTAA
>JBKBOU010000023.1:0-246 GCA_046293395.1 Spirosomataceae bacterium | reverse complement strand
AAATACAAAATCTGGATTGTTATAGCTCAAATTAGCCAAACTATTCAACATCTCTATTTCGCCAATCACTTGCAACCATTTAGGAAGTTCAGTTCCATGCGTATTTTTCCAATTCAAAAACTGCCTAAATACGTGTAAATTAAATAGAAAAGTACCATTAAAAACAGTAGCTGTTACAAAATTACCGATGCTATCCATCCTAGAAAACAATTCCGATAAGTATTTTAAATGCGCGCTTGCTGTACT
>JBKBOU010000022.1:0-851 GCA_046293395.1 Spirosomataceae bacterium | reverse complement strand
ATGCTCGGTAATACCGGAATCGTCGTTGGATTCGTACCTGAAACAATCGGTGTAGTAATCGGTGTCATTACAATCGGATTTTGCACCGTAATTGTCGAGGTCACACAGTTCGTCGGAACTATAATCGAACAAACACGTACATCAAAAGTACCCGTTCCACTGAATGTCGGAGATGGTGTAAAACGAATCGTTCCATCTGGATTTACCACCACACTCCCGAAGGTCGGTTGTTGAGGTATCGTAATTGACACATTGCTTGATGTCGCTGGTTGACCACCTACCGTAATGCTCGGTAATACCGGAATCGTCGTTGGATTCGTACCTGAAACAATCGGTATAGTAATCGGTGTCATCACAATCGGGCTTTGCACCGTAATTGTCGAGGTCACACAGTTCGACGGATTAGATACCGAACAAACACGTACATCAAATGTTCCTGTTCCGCTAAATGTCGGAGATGGCGTAAAACGAATCGTTCCATCTGGATTCACCACCACACTCCCGAAGGTCGGTTGTTGAGGTATCGTAATTGAGACATTACTTGATGTCGCTGGTTGACCACCTACCGTGATGCTCGGTAATACCGGAATCGTCGTTGGATTCGTACCTGAAACAATCGGCGTAGTAATCGGTGTCATTACAATCGGATTTTGCACCGTAATTGTCGAGGTCACACAGTTCGTTGGAACTGTAACCGAACAAACACGCACATCAAATGTTCCTGTTCCGCTAAATGTCGGAGATGGTGTAAAACGAATCGTTCCATCTGGATTCACCACCACACTCCCGAAGGTCGGTTGTTGAGGTATCGTAATTGACACATTGCTTGATGTCGCTGGTTGACCACCTAC
>JBKBOU010000021.1:0-862 GCA_046293395.1 Spirosomataceae bacterium | reverse complement strand
ACGAAAACAAGTCACCCTCGTCTTTTTCGCGCCTGTTTCAATTCCTTATTGGTGCGATTGGAAGCAAATCGTTGATGCCATTCTTGCCAAAAGAAGGCAAGTTTCAATTCCTTATTGGTGCGATTGGAAGAACATTAACATATATGCAGTAAATGCCCAACTGGCTGTTTCAATTCCTTATTGGTGCGATTGGAAGGTTTACGAGCAAGATGGGTATAAATTGAAAACTCACGTTTCAATTCCTTATTGGTGCGATTGGAAGCCACTTGCGTTCAATTTCCATGCAACTAGCGGCGCTGTTTCAATTCCTTATTGGTGCGATTGGAAGTGTCTACGTAAACCGGTACACCCCAAATTGTCTGGTTTCAATTCCTTATTGGTGCGATTGGAAGAATACAAGTATCAACGATGAAAAAAAAGACATTAGAGTTTCAATTCCTTATTGGTGCGATTGGAAGGATTCGACAGTTCGTAGAAAATTCCCACGCCATAAGTTTCAATTCCTTATTGGTGCGATTGGAAGTTCGATCTCCAGACAAAAGCATATTTTGTAAAGCAAGTTTCAATTCCTTATTGGTGCGATTGGAAGAATAAGATTTTGGCACACAATGCAAGCCTAACGATGTTTCAATTCCTTACTGGTGCGATTGGAAGTACAAAATGAACGTACAGGGAACAGAGGGATTTATGTTTCAATTCCTTACTGGTGCGATTGGAAGATGCAATTCCTTCACAAGCTAAAGTTTATATCCTACGTTTCAATTCCTTACTGGTGCGATTGGAAGTCTTTCATCCGTCCGTCACCTGTATCAAGGTCGTAGTTTCAATTCCTTACTGGTGCGATTGGAAGCGTCAAGAACGT
>JBKBOU010000020.1:0-867 GCA_046293395.1 Spirosomataceae bacterium | reverse complement strand
GGGGGCGATAAAGAGTAATTTGTTTTTTTAATTTTTGGGTTCGACTCCCTGAAGGATTTTCCATCAGGGAGTTTTTTTAGGAACACTCAGATTAAAAGACATAAAAAAAGGTACACCAATGAAGTGTACCTTTTTTTATGGATGATTCAAAAGTTAAAACTCTCGGTGACTAGCTTCTTCCCAAAGTCTTTCTTTTGGGAGATTTCTAAAATAGTCGTATGTTAGTTTCAACCCTTCCTCACGGGATACCTTGGGCTCCCAGCCAAGAATTTCTTTGGCACGTGTAATATCTGGTTGCCGTTGTTTTGGGTCATCCTTAGGAAGTGGCTTCTGGACAATCTTTTGTGTTGTGCCCGTTAGCTTGATAATTTCCTCCGCAAACTCTTTTATCGTAATCTCCGATGGATTTCCGACATTGACAGGTTGTGCGTAGTCAGATAATAAAAGACGGTAAATTCCTTCTACTAAGTCATCTACATAACAGAACGAACGTGTTTGGCTTCCATCTCCGAAGATGGTTAAATCTTCACCACGCAAGGCTTGACCAATGAAAGCAGGCAAAACACGGCCGTCATTCAAGCGCATTCTTGGGCCGTAGGTATTGAAAATACGAACAATACGCGTTTCAACACCATGAAAAGTGTGATACGCCATAGTCATAGCCTCTTGAAAACGCTTGGCTTCGTCATATACTCCACGTGGCCCTACGGGATTTACGTGGCCCCAATAGTCTTCATTTTGTGGATGAACCAACGGGTCTCCATAGACTTCCGAGGTAGAAGCAATCAAAACGCGCGCTTTCTTAACACGGGCAAGTCCTAGACAGTTATGAATACCCAATGAGCCTACTTTCAAGGTAGGAATAGG
>JBKBOU010000019.1:0-898 GCA_046293395.1 Spirosomataceae bacterium | reverse complement strand
GAATTGAAACATCTACCTAGACTGTACCTTGTTCGTCGGCAAATTCTTCTTCCAATCGCACCAATAAGGAATTGAAACGCCTGGACACGAAAATGACATCAATGCCCGGTTTTTCTTCCAATCGCACCAATAAGGAATTGAAACGTATCACATGGAGGGACGTACGCTACGAGAAACTCTCTTCCAATCGCACCAATAAGGAATTGAAACGCTGCGATGGTTTCGGTATCGTACATCATCTGCGACCTTCCAATCGCACCAATAAGGAATTGAAACCTTGCAGATGTTGCATAGATGTTTAGATAATAGTTCTTCCAATCGCACCAATAAGGAATTGAAACGGTGTCTGCCGAATTACCGGAAAACAAAGCACAGGTCTTCCAATCGCACCAATAAGGAATTGAAACTCATTCTGGCTTTGCTCTGTAGTTGGCTTAGTTGCCTTCCAATCGCACCAATAAGGAATTGAAACGTTGCAGAGGTTAGTGAACCAGTTGCTATTGCTCCTCTTCCAATCGCACCAATAAGGAATTGAAACATGGCATGGAAGACCCTTGTGAAGTGACGCGGTTCTTCCAATCGCACCAATAAGGAATTGAAACACAGATTTTAGATTTCTTAGAGGAAAGACCTCTAACTTCCAATCGCACCAATAAGGAATTGAAACATTATTATTCTTCCTGAATCAGTTATTGTGAATAGTACTTCCAATCGCACCAATAAGGAATTGAAACACCCGTATTCTGAGAAGTCGATAAAACTGAAATGCTCTTCCAATCGCACCAATAAGGAATTGAAACGTTCGGGCAATATATCTGTCACGTTCCCGGGTGGAGTCTTCCAATCGCACCAATAAGGAATTGAAACGTAGGTCGTGAGGGTGAAGCTGTTTTGGTTC
>JBKBOU010000018.1:0-1025 GCA_046293395.1 Spirosomataceae bacterium | reverse complement strand
AATGGGATAGAATAAATAATCAGCAAAGCTCAGCGGGTCGATTAAATGAACTCAGCCAGTACAACAATGGTTTTAGCAGAAGCCATATTGAAAACTGCGGATTTACTCGGTCTTAGTAATACTCAACTGGCTGCTGTGATAGGTCTCGATCTCGCTTCGATGAAGCAAATCGAATTCTCAGCTGTATTAGAACCCGCATCTGCACAAGGTGAAACTGGATTATTACTGATTCGCCTTTATCAAAGCTTATCAGCACTCACGGGCGATGATTCTGAATGGATTGATTATTTTATGAATGCATTCAATACCGCAACCGATGGTGTCCCGATTCAGCAAATTCAAACTAGAAAAGGCTTAGAGAAAGTCTTAACAGTTGTTGAAGCCCTAAACAATCGATGATTTATTTAAATCATTCTTTTAGCGAATCAGCTTCAATTTGCTTGATTAGAAATTCTGATCATCATTAGCATCACTTCCGTTAAAAACACAGCAAAGATTAAAATTTGTGCTCAACAAACCACCACAAACATGATTCACAATCAAATTCCTAGCCGTCAGAAATTTAAAATATCTTCAGGTTAATCAATACATTATTTAATGTTAAAATATGTAAAAAGATCCAATTACATCGTTGACAGCTCAAGCGATACCCAGTTAAGCTAATTGAACACAGCAAAATCTGTGTACAGGCGTGAGAACCTGTTATATTCTACAAGCGCAAAACAATGTCGCTTATGCGGCTATTTTTTTGTCTACTGTTTAGCAGTCGTTATGGCAGCTTGACAGGGCAGCTTTATGCTGGCCGTACCTTGTAGAACGGTATTCTCACCCCTGTTTTGCTGCCACCATTACCGTGAGAAGTAATGGGGGTAAGTATTAAACTTATCTACAAGGAAACGACTATGAACGCAATTCTTCATGGTGCAAATACGTGCACATCTAAACAACAAGCCTCGCAACTGATTGTTGAACTGGGCAAATCAATTTCAAATCCTCAACGTCAAACACTTGCCAATCTTTATATT
>JBKBOU010000017.1:0-1060 GCA_046293395.1 Spirosomataceae bacterium | reverse complement strand
GGTAATCCCGCGAGGTTCTTTCACGGCTTCCAATCGCACCAATAAGGAATTGAAACTCGAGTTTCTTACAAAGCTGAACGGCGTAAAAATTCTTCCAATCGCACCAATAAGGAATTGAAACTTGGGGGAATAGAGGGTATAAATCTATGTGTATGGACTTCCAATCGCACCAATAAGGAATTGAAACTATCGACCAGTCTTCTGGCCAGTCGATGACTTCCCACTTCCAATCGCACCAATAAGGAATTGAAACTTGTTTTTTCTCATCATAGGACATTTCGTCCCATGCTTCCAATCGCACCAATAAGGAATTGAAACAATTGATTTTGGCTCTTCTGTATATGCCGCATGAAACTTCCAATCGCACCAATAAGGAATTGAAACTTCGCAAGTAGTCTAGTTTCGTTGTTCGTCGTACCGCTTCCAATCGCACCAATAAGGAATTGAAACATCAACTAAATCTTTATTCTCGATAACCTTTTTGCGCTTCCAATCGCACCAATAAGGAATTGAAACATCGTGGGAACAAAGGTATTTGTCAAATATCCGCTTCTTCCAATCGCACCAATAAGGAATTGAAACCGTTATCGACATTGACGAAAAGCACATGGCGGGCACTTCCAATCGCACCAATAAGGAATTGAAACCATGAAATTCACGTGGATTGATACAGAGTCCGCTGCTTCCAATCGCACCAATAAGGAATTGAAACGCTTTTCGTGGGGCATTAAAAGGAAGCAAGATAGACTTCCAATCGCACCAATAAGGAATTGAAACTCGACGACCTGAAAGCGGTATGGATTAAGTATAAGACTTCCAATCGCACCAATAAGGAATTGAAACACTTCTCGGCGGCGGGCAGCAGCAGGCACAGACACAGCTTCCAATCGCACCAATAAGGAATTGAAACAATAACCAGCCCGCATTTCGCACCAGCGTCTGGAGTCTTCCAATCGCACCAATAAGGAATTGAAACCATCGCAAGCAAAACAAGTATTAGTTAGAGAATCAAACTTCCAATCGCACCAATAAGGAATTGAAACAGAGTGCAAACAAAGGT
>JBKBOU010000016.1:0-1127 GCA_046293395.1 Spirosomataceae bacterium | reverse complement strand
AACGATTGTCGGTCTTGCAAGAAATCTGTGATCAACGTATAACTCAATCCCAGGCTGCTCAGCTACTTCATATCTCAGAACGTCACATCAGACGCTTACTGCAGAAATACAAAGCTCAAGGTCCCGCTGCATTAGCCCATGCCGGTCGTGGCCAAATCAGCAATTCTAAACTTCCTGAAGAACTCAGACTTAAGTGTCTCAATATTGTTTCAGATCAACTTTATGGTTTCGGACCCACTTTAGCGCATGAAAAGCTCACCACCGTGCATGGATTCGATCTTTCAGTAGAAACCCTGCGTTCCTGGATGATTGCAGCCGATTTATGGATCCCTCGCTGCAAGCGCCTGAAACGACCATATCAGCCTCGTTATAACCGAGATTGTTATGGTGAATTGATCCAAATTGATGGCTCACACCATGATTGGTTTGAAGGTCGAGCACCTAAATGCTGTCTGCTAGTATTCATCGATGATGCCACAGGAAAATTGCAGCATTTACGCTTCTGTGCGTCAGAGTCAGCCTTTGACTATATGATTTCGACACGTTTATATATCGAACAGCATGGTAAGCCATTGGCATTTTACAGTGACAAACATTCAGTTTTTAGGGTGAATCAAAGTAGCAAGAAAGACACCAAGATTACCCAGTTTGGACGTGTTCTGAGCACTCTCAATATCGATATCATTTTCGCTAACTCCCCTCAAGCCAAAGGTCGTGTAGAACGAGCGAATAGAACACTTCAGGATCGTCTGATTAAGGAGATGCGTCTAGAAGGCATCAGTTCAATTGCAGATGCCAATAAGTGGCTGCCGTGCTTTATTGAGCAATTTAATCGTAAATTCGCCAAGATGGCTTTTAATTCCAAGGATCTACATCGGCCTATCGCTGAAACAGCCGAAGAATTAGATGATGTTTTTACCTGGCGTGAACCCCGCAGGGTCACGAACAGCTTGACGATTACTTATGATAAATGCGTATATATCTTGGAAAACAGCGAAGAAAATCAAAGATTGGGCGGCAAGTATCTTGAGTTCCTGGAATATCCGGATGGTACTGTAGCCATTGAATATCAGGGAAGAAAAATCAATTACAGCATCTTTGATAAATTAAGTCAGCTCAACCAGCGA
>JBKBOU010000015.1:0-1257 GCA_046293395.1 Spirosomataceae bacterium | reverse complement strand
AAAGATTTTTAATCGATGTGGTAGATATTAAAACGTTTCAATTCCTTATTGGTGCGATTGGAAGGGGAATAACCGCTACGTGGTTAAGCGTGTTGAGGAGTTTCAATTCCTTATTGGTGCGATTGGAAGATGCCGGCGTTGTCGGCTCAAGACTTCACGATTATGTTTCAATTCCTTATTGGTGCGATTGGAAGAACGCCTTAACAAGTGCCAGGTTCGTGTTTATGTAGTTTCAATTCCTTATTGGTGCGATTGGAAGCTCAAGACTACAATTTTACATCGTCCACTAACTTCGAGTTTCAATTCCTTATTGGTGCGATTGGAAGAAAAAACTAGGTGCGAATAAATATGTTTGGATTACGTTTCAATTCCTTATTGGTGCGATTGGAAGAACGAAAGTTTCCAGAAGGCCATGCAACTAAAATCGCGTTTCAATTCCTTATTGGTGCGATTGGAAGGGTTCGGAGTTGATGTAATCCAGGAGGCTTTTGATTGTTTCAATTCCTTATTGGTGCGATTGGAAGCATGGATGTTCGCGATTGGAGACGGGTTCGACATTGTTTCAATTCCTTATTGGTGCGATTGGAAGGTAAGCAAGGACGAAAGATACTTCATTCGGGTGTCGTTTCAATTCCTTATTGGTGCGATTGGAAGGCATATCCTAGTTCTGATTCTTGAAACAGTTGACCCGTTTCAATTCCTTATTGGTGCGATTGGAAGATTTACCAGCGGGCAAGGTAAATTCAGGAAATCGCGTAGTTTCAATTCCTTATTGGTGCGATTGGAAGCTTTAAATGAGCCTTCCACAGTTCGAAGAAATATTTGTTTCAATTCCTTATTGGTGCGATTGGAAGGGTGTTTGCCGCGTAAAATCCCGCTGCGGGCAAAGTGTTTCAATTCCTTATTGGTGCGATTGGAAGTATCAGAAACAGGCAAGTCGAGTTCGATTCGATTGCAAGTTTCAATTCCTTATTGGTGCGATTGGAAGTACAAAATCATTCATTGATAATTTACCGAGTGATGTTTCAATTCCTTATTGGTGCGATTGGAAGCGGTTTAGGAGACCCGTTTGTATATTTTTATGATTCGGTTTCAATTCCTTATTGGTGCGATTGGAAGCAGACATTGCGTACTCGTTCGGAAATCACTATCTTGTTTCAATTCCTTATTGGTGCGATTGGAAGGTCGGGTTATCGATGCCCGCGCGTAAATACCCGCGTGTTTCAATTCCTTATTGGTGCGATTGGAAGGGAATGT
>JBKBOU010000014.1:0-1363 GCA_046293395.1 Spirosomataceae bacterium | reverse complement strand
GCAGCGATAATCAACATCATTGTTTGGATTTTACCAGCTGCTTCTGGCTGACGAGCAACACCTTCCATTGCGCTACCTAAATAGCTTTCGGGGAGAACCAGCTATCACCAGGCTTGATTAGCCTTTCACCCCTATCCACAAGTCATCCCCTGGCTTTTCAACGACAGTGGGTTCGGTCCTCCAGTTAGTGTTACCCAACCTTCAACCTGCTCATGGATAGATCGCCTGGTTTCGGGTCTATACCCAGCAACTAAACGCCCTATTAAGACTCGATTTCTCTACGGCTCCCCTATTCGGTTAACCTCGCTACTGAATATAAGTCGCTGACCCATTATACAAAAGGTACGCAGTCACCGAACAAGTCGGCTCCCACTGCTTGTATGCATGCGGTTTCAGGATCTATTTCACTCCCCTCACAGGGGTTCTTTTCGCCTTTCCCTCACGGTCCTGGTTCACTATCGGTCAGTCAGGAGTATTTAGCCTTGGAGGATGGTCCCCCCATATTCAGACAAGGTTTCACGTGCCTCGCCCTACTCGTCATCATTATGTGTGCCCTTTCGTGTACGGGAATATCACCCTCTACGTTCGCACTTCCCAGAGCGTTCCACTAAAACACACATAACTTAATGGGCTGCTCCCCGTTCGCTCGCCGCTACTAAGGGAATCTCAATTGATTTCTTTTCCTAAGGGTACTGAGATGTTTCACTTCCCCTCGTTCGCTTCATAAACCTATGTATTCAGTTTATGATACCCGCCTTATAGCGGGTGGGTTCCCCCATTCAGAAATCTCCGGATCAAAGGATATTTGCCGCCTCCCCGGAGCTTTTCGCAGGCTATCACGTCTTTCATCGCCTCTGACTGCCAAGGCATCCACCACATGCACTTAATTACTTGACTATACAACCCCAAACAGTCGTTAACACATACAAGTGAGTGTTATCGTTGCAAACTTAATTGCTACTGGTTTGTTGTCTGTGAATTTAATCACCATACAGCTTCAATCTAAATTCATATACCAAAACGCTTGATTCAGTGTTTTTGCTAGTTCTCAATATGTTTAAATCAATCAAATTACTTCGATCAACTTAAATTCTTGAGTGAACAATTTATTTCAGACTCAATTTTCTAATCTGTTAATGATTAACTACAGCCTCGTCAGCTTGCAGTAAACTGTGATAAATCACAGAGATTATCAAGTGCGCGTATCATAACGCTTGTACTTGTTAATCTCTAGGATCTAAACACTTGATCGCTTAAGGACTAAACTAACAATCAACTGATTGTCTATTTATTAGCTTTTGTCTTTATACATTCCGAAGGAATGTATGGTGGAGACTAGGAGAGTCGAACTCCTGACCTCCTG
>JBKBOU010000013.1:0-1588 GCA_046293395.1 Spirosomataceae bacterium | reverse complement strand
CTTATTGGTGCGATTGGAAGAAGAATTTGCCCACGCACAAGGTACTTTCTATGTAGATGTTTCAATTCCTTATTGGTGCGATTGGAAGTGAACGAACGCGGTTTTGGCTATAATTCAGGACTTGTTTCAATTCCTTATTGGTGCGATTGGAAGCAGGTTTAGGAGCTGCAACAAGTTCATTAGTCAATGGTTTCAATTCCTTATTGGTGCGATTGGAAGAAAAAGCCCATTTCGGGGCTCTTTTTGCAGTCTTTTGTTTCAATTCCTTATTGGTGCGATTGGAAGAAATGTGTCTTGGAGATGATAACCACCCATGTTCAGTTTCAATTCCTTATTGGTGCGATTGGAAGACTACTATACTACAAAAGAAGTAGTAGAAGAAAAGTTTCAATTCCTTATTGGTGCGATTGGAAGTTTGGGCATCTGAACCCGGCATATCCTATGATGGTGCGTTTCAATTCCTTATTGGTGCGATTGGAAGTTCAACCCATCTTGCAAAACCTGCATTATCATCTTGGTTTCAATTCCTTATTGGTGCGATTGGAAGCGCCATTAAGCCTAATAATGTTATCAACCACGCTTTGCGGGTTTCAATTCCTTATTGGTGCGATTGGAAGAACGCCTGTAAAAGAAACCTTGCAACTCCAGACGCGTTTCAATTCCTTATTGGTGCGATTGGAAGTACCGTCACGGACGTAAAAATCATCGAGGTAGCAATGTTTCAATTCCTTATTGGTGCGATTGGAAGCCGTTCCAATCTTCTTCGCTCCAACCGTTCGGGAAAGTTTCAATTCCTTATTGGTGCGATTGGAAGCCTAGTGCAACTTGGTCTGTATCTAATGCAGAAAAGTTTCAATTCCTTATTGGTGCGATTGGAAGCAGATGGTTCAAAAGAATGTTGGGCAACTTCTAATAAGTTTCAATTCCTTATTGGTGCGATTGGAAGAGTGAAGACGATTTTAAGGAAGTACAGGAAATTAGTTTCAATTCCTTATTGGTGCGATTGGAAGATACCTATTTTGATAGAACCTAACGGAATAGCATGTTTCAATTCCTTATTGGTGCGATTGGAAGTCAAACCTTATTAGATTTTTTAAGCTCTTAGGATTTAGTTTCAATTCCTTATTGGTGCGATTGGAAGCGCTGACAGATGAGAAAATCCGGGAAAGATTAGAGGATGTTTCAATTCCTTATTGGTGCGATTGGAAGAAAAAATGAAAAAAGAAGGGTTCGAACCCTTGTCTAGTTTCAATTCCTTATTGGTGCGATTGGAAGCTTGTTGTTGTTGTACCGTAAAAGTTGATTAGTCGTGTTTCAATTCCTTATTGGTGCGATTGGAAGCACTTTGGCCGCCAAGCAAGTTGACCGTAATAGAAACCGTTTCAATTCCTTATTGGTGCGATTGGAAGGCAGACCCCGCCCCTTTGTCAAAACCGTTCTGCCCGTGTTTCAATTCCTTATTGGTGCGATTGGAAGGTTCAGGAAGGAAATCTGACCTACTACTTCGCACCTCTGTTTCAATTCCTTATTGGTGCGATTGGAAGTATGAATGATGTTTTCAATTCCCGTAATTTCAGGCGTTTCAATT
>JBKBOU010000012.1:0-1654 GCA_046293395.1 Spirosomataceae bacterium | reverse complement strand
ATTTTTTTGTTCAGAAGGTTCAGCGAAACCGTATCTTGATAGACACTATCAGCCATGATGCGGCTGGTGATAAGGCTTAGAACAGAGGTTTGAAAATACAAATAAAAAAGCGGCTTCTTACAGAAACCGCTTTTTACTTATTCTACATCACTTCGCTTTATCCAGCCTTCTACTACTTTTTTACCGAAAAAGCGTATTTTAAGCCAGTCGTCTAATTCTTCAATAATTTCAACTTCATCGTCTTTGATCAAATACATTTTGGTAGGTTGATTGGGGGTTGAAAAAATACGTGATTTCTCAACATTGATGACCAGCTCTTTATGTTCAATAAAGTCTAAATATTTTTTCCAATGTCCCTTGTTGTTCTTTAATGATAGTAAAACATAATCAGGTACTTTTTCTACTCGTTTATACACATCAGGTTCCGGACCAAAGTTGAATTCTATCCCATTGCCATCATCTATAAAACCCCAATCACACCATCTATTGGGCCTATATAAATTACCTATGCTATCATAGCCAATTTTATTTTCCTTACTTAAATCATGGATTAAATCATCATAAAAAAAGATAAACTTGCCGTTTGGCTTTAGTTCTGAAATATGTTTGGGTTGATTTCCTCCTCCATAATAAGACGTATCCCAAAAGCCGTAGTAGGTGTAGGGGGTGTTTAATGGTATGCTCACTTTCTTAGAATCAATCCAAAAAAATATATCCAAAGATTTATTATTATAAAATATTAACCAAGTGCTGTCATAACCAGCTGTTGGCGGAACATGCTTCCATACCCCTTGAAGATTATTAATGCTATCTTGTGAATAAACATTCAGTTTTATAAAGCAAATTAGGATAATTGTTATAATGTATTTCATTTTTTTAAAATATTATATGCTTTTTTTGTTAAACTTTTCCTCGTCGGAAGCCCATTTGTACCTCCATTTACTTTTGAAGAAACTTTAGTTATACTATCATCTGTCACTATATTCGCCAAATCGTTAGCTTCTGCCGTTTTCCAAAAAGCAAGTGAGGATTTCATCGCAAAGTCTAAATCCGTAACCAATAATTCACGGTTGGCTTCGCAGGCTTCACTGTCACATAAAAAATCTTTCTGATCATTAGGAAATGAGGCGTTCCAATTTTTTTGGAGGGTTGTATATTTATCTCTCCCCGTAAGGTGCATAAAGGCTCTCCCCCTAAAACGGCTACCATCGCCAGTGGTGGCTGGGCCATTATCCATCCGGCAAGAGTATGTGTAATCAAACAGTAATTTGGAGTTAACGTATTTGTCTTTTATGACTAAATTAGCTGTAACCGCCGTTAATGGTGGAACACAATCCATAGGCTTTTCGCCATTACACCTGCTGAGGTCGGCCTCATATCCTTCAAATAGATCACAGTATTTCGTCTTGCCAAAAATCTCTTTTATTCTAGCTTTACTACTGTATTTGTATAGCTCTTTTAGGTCTAACAAATTACTCTCCGCCCCAATCTGTCCGATAAAATGAGCAAGCCTTTCTTTGGTCGTCAGACCATATTCTTGGGCATACTTATTGATTAACTTTGCTACCTCATCGCAGCGAGCCTGGGAAGTGCCTGGGAAGATGAGTTTGAGTTTTGCACCTGTAAGCATATTATTTTCTTTTCCTATCACCCA
>JBKBOU010000011.1:0-1690 GCA_046293395.1 Spirosomataceae bacterium | reverse complement strand
ATCCTTCCCATTCGAGGGACAAACTAAAAACTGCAGACATACTCGCTAGATGATAGGTTAAGTGATTGTACCTCCCAGAAGGAAAGGCATTTTGTTGAATAGTAAAAACGAATTGGTAAATTAGATAAGTAGCATGTATTAAACAAAAAAAAGTGCGAAAATAGATTTTTGACGAATTTATCTCTTATGAAAAAGTCGTTTTCATCTTTTTTCCGTCTAAATTTGTTGATAAGCATTCAATTAAACCCCATAAACGAAGAAAAATGAACGTAAAACCATTGGTTGCCGCTTTTCTACTTAGTGGAATGGCGACAGCGCAAAACACACAAAAAATGACAGACAACGTACTTTTACACTCTTTCGAAACGGTTCACGAGACAGCACCGTACAGTAAAATCAAAGCGGAACAATTTATGCCTGCCATTCAAGCGGCAATTAGCGAAGGGAAAAAGGAAATCGAGGCAATCAAGGCAAATAAACAAAAGCCTACTTTTGAGAACACCCTTGTTGCCCTGGAAAACTCAGGCAAACAATTGGGGCGTATCACCAAGATTTTATATCATCTCAATGGAGCTGAAACAACGCCGGCTATCCAAGCGGTGGTTCGGGAAGCTTCTCCAGTTTTGACAGAATATAGCAACGATGTTTCTCTCGATGCTGCTCTTTTTGCACGTGTCGCAGCTGTTTGGGAAAACCGCAAACAACTCAAGTTAGACCAAGAAAGTGCGATGTTGCTCGAAAAAACATACAAAAGTTTTGCCCGAAACGGAGCGGCACTTCAACCAGATGCCCAAAAAAGGTTGCGCGAAATCAACAAAGAATTGTCTAGCCTATCTATCAAGTTTTCAGAAAATATCTTGAATGTTACCAACGCTTATATGTTGGAAGTAACGGACGAGGCACAATTGAACGGCTTGCCTGAATTTGTAAAAGAAGCTGCCAAAGCAACAGCCGAAAAAGCAGGAAAAACAGGTTGGGTATTTACTTTACAAGCGCCAAGCTACGGGCCTTTTATGCAATATGCAGACAATCGGGAACTTCGTAAAGAACTGTTTTTGGCGTTTAGCTCCAGAGGATTCAAAGGAGACCAGTTTGATAATCAGGCAAATATACAGCGGACAGTTGCCCTACGTTACGAAAAAGCCAAATTGTTGGGTTACGAAACATGGGCAGATTATATCTTGGAAGAACGCATGGCAAATTCAAAAACCATCGTTTGGGATTTCCTAGAAAATGTAAAGAAATACGCCGAACCTGCGGCTACGGCGGAAATCAAAGAATTGACACAATACGCGCAAAGTCTTGGTTTCAATGAGCCCGTTTTACAGCGTTGGGATGTTTCGTATTATGCAGAAAAACTGAAGAAAGAAAAATTCGCAATCAACGACGAAATCCTGAAGCCATATTTTCAACTCGAAAACGTACTAGATGGTATTTTCACACTAGCGAATAGACTTTACGGCATTACATTCAAACTAAATCCAGCGATTGAAGGATGGCACCCAGATGTACGCGCGTACGAAGTTTTTGATAAAAATGGTAAATTATTGGCTGTTTGGTACGGCGACTATTTCCCGCGTGCCGGCAAGCGTGCAGGTGCTTGGAACAACTCAGTACAAAGCCAATGGGTACAAAATGGCAAAGAATTTAGACCACATGTTGTGAATGTTTGTAATTTCTCGAAACCGAC
>JBKBOU010000010.1:0-2504 GCA_046293395.1 Spirosomataceae bacterium | reverse complement strand
CTGGGATAATAAATTGGTTTTACGAACTTCCAATCTCACAAATAAGGAATTGAAACAAATGAATTAAACCGCAATATTGTGAAGCTGTTATGACTTCCAATCGCACCAATAAGGAATTGAAACCATTTGATATTATGGAAGATGGCGAATTGTACTGTCGCTTCCAATCGCACCAATAAGGAATTGAAACTATCTCTAGCACAATCTGTATAGTATTCGCCATCCTTCCAATCGCACCAATAAGGAATTGAAACATTTCAGGGTAAATAGTAGTTGTGGTGGACACATTACTTCCAATCGCACCAATAAGGAATTGAAACGCTATTTCAGCTGCCTTCTTTTCGGCCCAAACCTTTCTTCCAATCGCACCAATAAGGAATTGAAACCTATTAATATATGGTGTGTGGTTTGTAGGTGTGGACTTCCAATCGCACCAATAAGGAATTGAAACAGATAAGAAACTACGCTTTGCTTTTTTGATATTACCCCTTCCAATCGCACCAATAAGGAATTGAAACAATTGACATCACTCGATGTCTCGAATAGCTGTGAGTCTTCCAATCGCACCAATAAGGAATTGAAACTTTTTTTTACAGTTTAAATAGTTTTAACAAAATAATCTTCCAATCGCACCAATAAGGAATTGAAACAATGCCGCCTGTATTTCAATTTTGCGCGTTGCATTTCTTCCAATCGCACCAATAAGGAATTGAAACATTATTTATAAATTGTTGGGTAATGCCTGCGGCGGCTTCCAATCGCACCAATAAGGAATTGAAACCTTGAATAGCTTAGTTCAACCGCTTTAAATTGTACGCTTCCAATCGCACCAATAAGGAATTGAAACAAATATCCTTGTTGAGCGATAGCGCATAAACAGACCTCCTTCCAATCGCACCAATAAGGAATTGAAACGAAATAGACACTTCAACTACATTCAGAATAGTCGCGCTTCCAATCGCACCAATAAGGAATTGAAACTTAATAAAACGTATGTACGCCTGCCCTCTAGTTGTCTTCCAATCGCACCAATAAGGAATTGAAACAAACCGCGTTCGTTCAAATAATCAGCTTTATTCTCCTTCCAATCGCACCAATAAGGAATTGAAACGGGAAAGGTATTTGTTGATGGAGTTTTTGCAATAAGCTTCCAATCGCACCAATAAGGAATTGAAACAGTGTGGGAACCCGCGCGAAATCATGCGTCCAATTCCTTCCAATCGCACCAATAAGGAATTGAAACACTTAACCTTCCAGGGAAATTCCCATTTGTGTACGTCCTTCCAATCGCACCAATAAGGAATTGAAACTTTCCAATATCAACTTTTGCTCTAAAAAATAGTTTTTCTTCCAATCGCACCAATAAGGAATTGAAACCCAAAACCCGTTATCAAAATAGATTTCATTACGGTTCCTTCCAATCGCACCAATAAGGAATTGAAACTCATTCGACGCATCGCAGGCAGACCTGAAATAGCGAGCTTCCAATCGCACCAATAAGGAATTGAAACTAATGATATTGTCCTCAACCTTCTGAAAAGTCGATGACTTCCAATCGCACCAATAAGGAATTGAAACTTCGTAAAGCTGAACTAATTCAAAACTACCCTTTTTCTTCCAATCGCACCAATAAGGAATTGAAACGGCAAAAGCCCGCTGTGCCTGTGCGGTCGTTCCGCACTTCCAATCGCACCAATAAGGAATTGAAACAAAACATTTGCTGCTAGGCTAGTAGTCGTATCAAGAACTTCCAATCGCACCAATAAGGAATTGAAACGATAGTCTTTGCATTCTCCACCTCCAAAGTGATACACTTCCAATCGCACCAATAAGGAATTGAAACGACAAAATCGGGTTCTTTTCCTCAAAACAATTAACCTTCCAATCGCACCAATAAGGAATTGAAACATAGCTTCGAACCCGTCCATGAATGAGCGGGTGCGCTGCTTCCAATCGCACCAATAAGGAATTGAAACAGCATATGCACCCGTTACACGGGAAGAGTTCTTGACTTCCAATCGCACCAATAAGGAATTGAAACTTTTTGCTTTGCGCCGTTTGCCCTGCTACAAGAACCCCTTCCAATCGCACCAATAAGGAATTGAAACAATCGGTGTGCCGACCGCTAGTCCAGATGGATTCTCGTCTTCCAATCGCACCAATAAGGAATTGAAACACAGATCATCACAATGGTCAAGGAGCGATACAGCCACTTCCAATCGCACCAATAAGGAATTGAAACGTCCAAGTCGTTGTTTCATTTATTTTCATTGTTACTCCTTCCAATCGCACCAATAAGGAATTGAAACCCTGTTGGCAAATTCAACTTCCCGTTTCGGGCAGCCTTCCAATCGCACCAATAAGGAATTGAAACAGTTCCGATTTCGCAAGTTCTTCAGCCGAAATGCCTTTCTTCCAATCGCACCAATAAGGAATTGAAACAATTAGTGTTAGCAAGGTTAATAAGTTGTTAGCAAGCTTCCAATCGCACCAATAAGGAATTG
>JBKBOU010000009.1:0-2844 GCA_046293395.1 Spirosomataceae bacterium | reverse complement strand
GGGGGCGATAAAGAGTAATTTGTTTTTTTAATTTTTGGGTTCGACTCCCTGAAGGATTTTCCATCAGGGAGTTTTTTAAAAGCACTTCCCAAATGCAAAGACATAAAAAAAGGTACACTGTCTAAGTGTACCTTTTTTTATGGATGAATCAAAAATTAAAATTCTCGGTGACTTGCTTCTTCCCAAAGTCTTTCTTTCGGGAGATTTCTAAAATATTCGTACGTTAGTTTTAATCCTTCTTCACGAGATACTTTTGGTTCCCAACCGAGAATTTCTTTGGCACGCGTAATGTCTGGTTGCCGTTGCTTCGGATCATCTTTTGGAAGTGGTTTCTGGATGATTTTCTGTGTTGTACCTGTCAGCTTGATAATTTCTTCAGCAAACTCTTTTATGGTAATTTCTGAAGGGTTTCCGATATTTACAGGTTGTGCGTAATCTGATAATAAAAGACGGTAAATTCCCTCTACTAAGTCATCTACATAACAGAACGAACGTGTTTGGCTTCCATCTCCAAAGATGGTTAAATCTTCACCACGCAGGGCTTGACCAATAAAAGCAGGTAAGACACGGCCGTCATTCAAGCGCATTCTTGGGCCGTAAGTATTAAAAATGCGAACAATGCGTGTTTCAACACCATGAAAAGTGTGGTATGCCATGGTCATTGCCTCTTGAAAACGCTTGGCTTCGTCATAGACTCCACGCGGTCCTACTGGATTTACATGCCCCCAATAATCTTCATTTTGTGGGTGAACCAATGGGTCTCCATAGACTTCTGAAGTGGAAGCAATCAACACGCGCGCTTTCTTAACACGGGCAAGTCCTAGACAGTTATGAATACCCAATGAGCCTACTTTCAAGGTAGGAATAGGAATTTTCAAATAGTCAATGGGACTTGCAGGCGAGGCAAAATGCAAAATATAGTCTAATTCACCAGGGACATGGATAAACTTACTCACGTCATGGTGGTAGAATTCAAAATTAGGGAGTTTGAACAAATGCTCGATATTACGTAAGTCACCCGTTATCAGATTATCCATGGCAATTACGTGATATCCTTCTTTTATAAAACGGTCACAGAGATGGGAACCTAAAAAACCTGCACCACCGGTGATAAGTACTCTTTTCATAGTATTTTTGAATTAACGGGATTGAACAATTGATTTACGGCCGATAGAGAAATAATCGTATCCTAATCTCTCCATTTCATTAAGTTCGTATAGATTACGACCGTCAAAAATAACTTTATTTTTGAGAGAGGCAGATAATCGTTCAAAGTCAGGTGTTCTGAAAGCAGGCCATTCTGTCATAATCATTAGTGCATCAGCACCTTCTACCGCATCGTACAAAGATTTAGCATATTTTACCTTTTTCCCTACGACTTGACGAATATTATCCATTGCCTCTGGGTCAAAGACAACGACTTTTGCACCTGCTCTGCGAAGTGCCTTGATATTATATAGGGCAGGTGCCTCACGAATATCATCCGTGTGTGGTTTAAATGCCAATCCCCACATGGCTATTGTTTTTCCTTTTAAATCATTGTTGAAATATGTTTTCATTTGCGGGACGAGTTTTGTTTTTTGTTTCTCGTTTACGCTCATGACCGACTTCAGGATTTTAAAGTCATAATCGTATTCACTCGCTGTTTTTCCGAGGGCTTGAACGTCTTTCGGGAAGCAACTACCGCCGTAACCAATACCGGCAAATAGAAAACGTTTTCCAATCCGTGAGTCCGTTCCGATTCCTTTACGTACGCTGTCAACGTCTGCTCCGGCACGTTCACAGAGGTTTGCAATTTCGTTCATGAAGGTAATCTTCATAGCCAAGAATGCGTTGGCAGCATATTTTGTCATTTCTGCGGAACGCTTATCCATGAAAATCACAGGGTTTCCTTGGCGAACAAGGGGCGCGTATAGACGTTCCATGATTGCTTTTGCACGGTCAGATTCTGTTCCAATAACGACACGGTCTGGTTTCATGAAGTCATCCACAGCAACACCTTCACGCAAAAATTCTGGATTAGAAACGACATCGAACGGAACCGTTGCATGTGCTGCCACAGCAGCATGTACTTTTTCAGATGTACCTACTGGAACTGTACTTTTATCTACAATGACTGCATATTGCGTCATGATTTTACCTAAATGGTCTGCAACGCCCAAGATATATTTTAAGTCTGCGGAACCATCTTCCCCTGGAGGTGTAGGTAATGCAAGAAAAATAACCTCAGCACCCGCTATTCCTTCTGCTAAATCTGTTGTAAACTTTAAGCGACCTTCTTTTGAATTTCTTTCGAAAAGGACATCAAGACCAGGCTCGTAAATGGTCATTTTGCCTTTTTTTAATTTCTCTACTTTAGATGCATCTACATCTACACAAATAACATCATTGCCTGTTTCAGCAAAACATGTACCTGTCACTAAACCGACATATCCGGTACCAACTACAGCTATTTTCATTTGATTAGTATTCCCTTGGATTTTAACTATTACTTACCCAGGGATTTTATAAGTAATAGGATTGGACAAATAAAATTCGATATTCAAGTATGTAACAAAGTTGTCAACTTTGTTTTGTTAATACAAAGTAAAGGTATTCTCCTGATACAATCCTAGTAAATGTATATAAAATTTGCATAGTAATTAAAAAAAGGTGTACTTAACGAGGTAAATCTATCTCTAAGTCCACTTTTTTGATAGATAAGTGTTGACTTTATTTCTTTAAGATGACAAAATCAACACGTCGGTTTTGGGCTTGTCCTTCCGGTGTATCGTTACTTGCGATGGGTCGCTCGAAGCCAAAACCACTGCTTTTTATACGTGTTGCAGCAATCTTTCTTTGGAG
>JBKBOU010000008.1:0-3420 GCA_046293395.1 Spirosomataceae bacterium | reverse complement strand
AGACTGGTATTTTTTCTTTAGGGAATTAATATCCAACGTAATGTATTTTTGAGCGGTTTCCATAGCCTGCATTTCGGCTTCTATCAAACGGGAATATTCGGCACAATCAGCCAACGGTAATTTAAAAAACGCATTACCGCCGCCACTATTGGCCGAGGCTGTGCAGGGCTTGCCGGTTTTGAAAAACTCCCACGCTGGGGCGGCAGCCAAACTAGCGGCTTTGAGCTTGGCTTTGAGGTTGTCCGGCACGGCTTTGCTTTCCAACATGGCTTTGCCGGCTTGCTGACTAAACGCCTGATAAGCCTTGGCTTTGGCGGCATCGACATTCCCACCCTTGTAGCCTTTGGCCCAAGCCTTGATTTTGTCCACACCATCCCGAAAATCATTGATCTTCTCCGCAATCGCCCCAGCGTTTTCATAGGCAACATCTAAGATTTGATTATAGGCAGTATATGCTTTTTCTAAGTTTACACGCTGTTTATCGGTTAGAATTGAGGCACTAACACCGCTCAATTCTGCTTTGCCTGCTACAATACATCCGCCCTCTGCTACTTTTATATCTGATAAAGTTACACCCAACTTTATATTATTCATCATGGGTACCTTAATAAGTCCCTCGCCATTGCCTGAACCATCAATATCTACAACACTCAATACCATCGAGTTCATGGCAATTTCATCGCCAGCGTTTACTTGTACGATACTTCCGTTGTATTGTGGCACATTGTCGTGGTTGCCACAAACGTAGGCAAGATTTATGCCCGCACAAGTGGGCTTTTTAGACTTTAAAGCAGCTTGTAATTGCTCTACGGTTAATGACTCTATGGGTTCGGGTAAACCTTCGGGCAATTCTTTGCCATCGGCTGGTATGTATATTTTGGTTGGCGTGTTGAGTAGAACTTGAAAAAAAACAACTATACAGCTTGCATAGTTGGTTTGGAGCATCGCAGATGCTCATGCTCTTTAAGTCAAGCATCACAGATGCGGACTAACGGGGGAACGGAATGAATTATAAATTTCCTTTTAGTTTCCATTCTTCTTTTTCTAAATTGAGAAAGAAAAAATTGTCTATAAGTTTAAGATTGCCTGTTTTTGTATTAAGAATATTACCTTTTTTATGGAACGTAATTTTTTCATTCTTTATGTCAACTACTCTTGTTGTATATTCATAACATTTTTCTAAATCAGGACATAATCCTGTATTTGCAATACCTGTTTCAAATATCGTTGGATATAATTGTTGGATTTTTCTATTGGTTTTTCTGAATAGAGTTAAAGATTCTTCAACAATTCCTTGACCCATTTCTCCGTACTCCATGATAATTAATTTGTCATTGTTTGGGAATTTTTTTATTGAAAATGTTGCAGGAAGTATTGAATTTCTTCCAAATTTTCCAACATACAATAATTCTAATTTGTTATCCGCAAAAAAAACCAAAGGCTCCCCTTGTATGTTTTTTATAGATAATGAATCTATTATAGATAAAATAACACCTTCTTTATCTTTTAGTAATGTGTCTATAACAATATTATCATTTTCTATTTGAACATTTAAGGATTTTAAAGTACGTTGAACTACACTTAGTGTTGAGTCTATTGTATCAAGTTTCCCTTTTCCGTAAGAAATATTAGAAATACCAAAAAAAAATAATAACCAAATTAATTGTTTCATGATTGTAATATTTTAAGTTTTAAAATCTATTTAAGCCCTTTTTCAAGTTTGTTCTTAACAGCATTATATGCTTCTTGCTTTGTAATGATAGCATCTTTGTCTTTATCTAAGCCTTTGTTTCTATCATAGTCTATTTGTCTGGGAGGATAAAGTGTATAATCCATTTCTTTTCCTACACCTTTTGGACAGAAAATAACCATATATATATCAGCAATAGTTTTAATTTTTCCTTTATATGGTTGGAAATATTTACTGACATAATCTAATTGTTCAACCGCAGACATTTTACATAAATCATCAGTTGTAGTACCAAGACTTTTTGCCGTAGAAGACATAAATTGAATTAGACCAGTAGCACTACTGCCAGGGTTTTTTACACATGGTGAAAATGTTTCGCCTGTTTCAAATGCCATACAAGCCATTAGATAATTTGGGTCAATCTCCAAGTTACTACAAATTGTTTCTACTTTTGCCAAAAAATCCTCACTGACTTTATCTCTGTATATTGTGATTTTTGTTGATTTAGATGAATTTACACTATTATTGTTGTTACTCCCATCAAAAAGCCATTTTTCAATAAATCTTGCTTGTTCATTATTGTCGGTTTTGATGATTAGGCTTTTTTCTGTTGGGGTTTGGAAGTCATTAAACGTGATAGTATTTCCTGATATTTCCACTGCCTGTTCGTTGTATTGTGTCTTTTTATCTGAATAGACCGTTATTGTAGCTGAATTAGGGAAAACTTTTATGCTAAAATTATTAATGCAAATATCCCCAACTGATACCTGACCGATGGGCTTATTTGTATCAAATGGTAGATATTTTACTTGAAAATCAGTACTTCTATTTTTTGTTAGGTCTTCTTTGGCATTATTCATAATCTCTACCAATTCTTGACAGTTTTTATCATCCGTTCCTAAATCTTGTAAAATAGTTCCCCATTTAAAACATCCACACTCCATTTTTTTATCTTTGATAGCCCTCAGTTTATCTTCAAATACTTTTGCTAATTTAGTCATTTCTTGCTGTCTTTTCTTGTCTTCTTCTAAGCATTTTTTGCAATCATCATCATAAAAAATCCATGCTTCTACTTCTTGATTTGGACCATTCTTTGGTTCTAAGGATTCGGTGTATGCTTCACAACCACAACTTTGGCTCGCCAAATCAACCAATTTAATGATTTCATCTGAACCCTCGCTTCCAAATTTTTTTGTAAAATAGGCTATCTGCTTATCTATCCCTTCTTTGGCTTTCTTTTTCATTTCTGCCAATGCTTTCTGTTCGGCTTTACTTATCTTTTTGCCATCATTTACTTTATCTAAAATTAGCTGCGTTTGCTGTGCAGTTTTTTCATATAAATCCGTCAGCGAATTATACGTCTCCGCAATCGCCCCAGCGTTTTGGTAGGCAACATCTAAGATTTGATTATAGGCAGTATATGCTTTTTCTAAGTTTACACGCTGTTTTTCGTTTAGAATTGCTACATCAATGCCGCTCAATTCTGCTTTGCCTGCTACCACACAGCCCCCTTCTGCTACCTTTATATCTGATAAAGTTACACCCAGTTTAATATTATTCATCATGGGCACTTTTATCAAACCACTACCATTTCCTGAGCCGTCAATATCTACAATGCTAATTATCATTGTGTTCATGGCTACTTCATCGCCAGCGTTTACGCTGATGATTTCGCCACTGTAAGCAGGGGCGGTGTCGTGGTTGCCACAGCTATATTCGCTCACAATGCC
>JBKBOU010000007.1:3087-9146 GCA_046293395.1 Spirosomataceae bacterium | reverse complement strand
AAAGACCTCACAAAACCGAGCGTATCGGTAAGCCTGCAAATCAGGCTCAAAGGACAAGGCGTTTGGCTCCAAAACCCTGAGGGCTTCCTAGCCAGCCAACCCATCACCCTCACGCCTGGCATACCCAAAACCCTTTCGGCGGTGGAGTTGGGCGAGTATTTTAGCCCCCAAAACATCGAAGCCCAAGGCATCGACTACCAGCAACTCCTCAACGGGCTGAGTTTGCCCTTCGGTTTTTATGAATGGGAGGTCATTGCCATAGAGCAAGACCGATTCAGACAAGTCAGCAATACAGCCACGGCAAAGTTTTTTGTTCAGAATAATTATCCTCCGATACTGAATATGCCCGCCAATGGCAGCATTGTGCCAACAACCATGCCCCAAAACATCTTGTTTAGCTGGACTCCACGACACCAAAGCCCCCCTTTGGGCAGAGGCGGCTTGGTGTATGAGTTATACTTGTATGAAATACCCGATGCTTCAATAAACTCAGCAGCCGATATTCAGGCACTTATCAATAGCGGAACGCCCTATATGCAAGAATTATTGAGCGATAAACCCAATTTCATTTACGGGCCAACGGGGCTACCCCTGACCGTCGGTAGCAGGTATGCTTGGCAGGTGAGGGCGGTGAGTTTAGACGGAGAAACAGGCTTTTTCAATAACGGATATAGCGACATCAAGAGCTTTGTTTATGGACACCTACCCTGCCCCCAGCCCAGCAATTTAGTCGCAAAAGTAGATGCCGACGAGGGTTCCGTGCAACTCAGTTGGGATGCCCCTACCGATGCCCTTAGCTACAAACTGGCATTCTACACACTTCCCAATGGCATGAAAACCGAGAAAAGTGTTTTAGAGCCTACCTTTTTGTTGCTCCAACAACCCCAAGGCTACCAATACCGTTGGGAGGTAAAGAGTGTGTGCCAACAAGGGCAAAGCAGAGCCCTAGCAAGCGAGTTTGAGCTAACCAAACCCACCCAACAAGAAGCATGGATAAGCGACCCAAACCTGACCTACACACCAAATAGACCAACGGAACCCGAGCCAGAGGTAATGCAGACTACTGATAATGAGGGTATTACCAAAACGAAAGAAACAGACCCAGAAGTTGACATAGATGCCCTACTCAACACGCCAACCAAAATATACATACCAGCCGATGGCAAAGAATTGCCCGAAGGTTTACCCGAACCCATAGAGTCATTACCCCCCAATGCCACCGTAGAGCAATTACAAGCTGCTTTAAAAACCCTTAAACCTACCTGTGCCGGCATTGTGAGCGAATATAGCTGTGGCAACCACGACACCGCCCCTGCTTACAGTGGCGAAATCATCAGCGTAAACGCAGGCGATGAAATTGCCATGAACTCGATGGTATTGAGTGTTGTAAGCATTGACGGCTCAGGAAATGGCGAGGGACTTATTAAGGTACCCATGATGAATAATATAAAGTTGGGTGTAACTTTAAGCGGTATTAAAGTAGCAGAGGGCGGCTGTGTGGTAGCAGGCAAAGCAGAATTGAGCGGTGTTAGTGCCTCAATTCTAACCGATAAACAGCGTGTAAGCTTAGAAAAAGCATATACTGCCTATAATCAAATCTTAGATGTTGCCTATGAAAACGCAGGGGCGATTGCCGAAACGTATAATACATTTACAGAAAAACTGGCAGGCATACAAAAGAAAGCCACCGATTTAGCCTCAAAACTCAATGGTGGAGGCAAAGCCAGCAAGGCAGAAGTAGAAGCCCTCAAACAACTAACCCAGCAAGCCACCGCCCAAATGCAAACCACCCTCGATGCCATGAAAAAGGCTTATGGCGAGCAGATAAACAAAGAAATGGCAGCTCAATTAGAAACAATAATCAACCAAAACAAGGCAAAAACAGCGGAATTGAGTAATTTTAAAGCCGATAACCCAACAGCCATAGCTGGAGCGGTACAAAGTTTAGCCAATACCAAACCCGCCGAGACAGAGAAGATAATTAAGGCCCTACCAGCATTAATGGTGGAGTATGCAGGGAAACCGTATGGAAATGGAAAAACTATCTCTGTTGATTATAGTACCTTTGGAAAAACTTTTTATCTAAAAAATGGCACAGACAATGCCGAAACAACATGGCTTGTTAAGTCTGGCGAAGAAATAATCAAGAGTTTTACAGGAAATTTAACCGCAATAGACATAGATTTTACAGAATTGGATGCCGAAAAACTGGAAGTTTACCACAAAACAGGAATGTATTTTGAAGTAACACAAGGCGAAAGAAAAGTAAAAGTGATGGTTTCAACCCAAAAATTAGTGTTAGAAAAATTAAATATTGAAGATGCCAAGCACCCATCAAGAAAAGCCACTAATGGGCAAACGCTCTATTTAGTGGGCGAAGGCAAAATAAATGCCAATGTAAGTGCCACAGGTTTTAAAAACCCATTTACAAACCCAAATTTAAGTTGGTCATTTATTAAAGAAGGGCAAAGCAACCCCCAAACACAATTTGCTACTAAAAGCAATATCACCTATGATTTTAAAGCAAACCCCGTAGGAGTTAACGAAAGAACGTATGAAATTGAAGCACAAAATGCGGTGGGGGATGATAAAAGTGTAAAGGTGGCGGTGGTGGATGAAAGTCGTTTAAAAATTGAAATTACAAATAAACTAAGCCCATTATTAAATGTTTTTAACTCAATTAATTACTGGTCTAAAGAATTTAAGACTTTCGGAATACCATGTTCTATAAGTATTTTGAATAATCTTGAATCAGTTATCAAACAGCAAGAGTTAGAATTTGCATATCAAACGTATAATGAAGAAATTAACGGATCAAGATTATTTAACTCAGCCAATGAATTTGAATTTGAAGCAAAAGGAATGGAAATCCTTAATTTATCATGTGGCAAAGATTTAACAATTGAAGTGCCCATGACTTCTTATAAGTTAAATATTGCAAGTGCAAATATAGGTGTGGTTGCAGGGTTGAAAGGAAATGTAAACATCAAAAGAACAAAAACAGTCGAAACAAATAAAATCTCTTACGCTGAGAGTTTGGCGAGTGGAGGTGGGTACATAGAACCCAGTATAAGTACCTCTTTATTGGGTGTGGAAGGAAAAGCAGAATTGGAGGCTGGTGTAAAGTTTATTTACCCTTATCAGGGTAATAAATCACAGTTTGCTATTCGTGTTTATACTGATGACTTCATTGGTAAAGTTATCGTTTCCAAAGATGTAAGCATTTTTGTGACTCGAGATTTTTCTTATGAAATCTTTAGACTTCCGACTAAGAAAGAATCACCGCCAATTATTTTCAACATTAACAATTTCTAATGATGAAAAAATTGGCAAACAAGTTCTTATTGCTCCTTGTGTTTATTTTTACGGTACTTGCATCTTTCATGTTTTTCAAAATTACTTATCAAAACTTATTTTATTTGGGTGAAAAGGAAATACAATCGGGTCTGCTAACAGACTTTGAGAGAAGTAGTTCAAGGGGAGGTAGCATTTATAGTTGGAAAATCAGAGGTGCGGATGGTAATATTTATATTAGTGATCTTGCCGAGCGTAATCCACCAGGAGACATAGGTAATATCGTAACATTTAGACATTACAAAGGGGATAAATATGTACGAATTTTAACTATCAATAATGTTAGAATAAATACTTATTATGGTTTTATGGATGCTATCTCCATAATATTCTCAATAGCAATAATAACAATCATATCTTACAAAATAAAAAAATATTATGACAAAAGGCGTCTTTAAAAACTTGATAGTATTTGCAGTTCTATTTTTTTGCAAAAATAGTATAGTTGCTCAACCTACTTTCTATTACTCAAACTTAAACACCCAACTTGGAGTGCAGATAGAACCGAGTAAAAGCGTTTATTCGGTGTATCCTGAGAATTATGTTTTTTCAAAAGAGTATGGCAGCATAGAAGATTCAGAAAGAAAAACACCGGAAGAAACACTAATTTCGGCATTTTCATCCCTTGATTACGATTGGGAACAAAGTTGCTACGCATACGAATTAAAAAAGAACAACTCCAAGTACGAACTAAAACGCCAGAGTTCTAAGCAAAAAAATAATTTTAAGTTAATCAGGAAACTTGAATTTTCCTTTGGAGAAGAATCCTATGCAATAGTAAAGTATAGGGTTCTGGAAAATGGCAAATTATTGCCAATGGCAAATGTATTAAAAAAAATTGATAATGACTGGAAGATAATCATGCCAGAAAATAGTCTTTCAAAAATATTTGTAATGTTCAATTACCTGTCTGAGTTTGCCTTAGACGGCATTTTCCTTCAAAAGCCGACTAATGTTTCCTACTTTGACAATTTTGTAAAGAAATCTTGGTTAAACAATACTTTGGACTTAGTAAGATGCATGAACTATACACCTCAAAACAAAATGACGAAAGCAGAGGAGTTGATAATTATGGATATTGCTTTTTCAGAACCTGAAAATCCTATTCAATCTTACCCAGAAATAAATTTTTTACTTGAAGAGGTTAAAAATCAAAAGCTTAACTTGATCTATATTTTGGAGTTTCCTTCTCAAAAATTATATTATTATGTTGATGAAAACGAAGTGAATCCTAAAATAGATAATGAATTAAAAAATTTCGAAAGAATCGATTTCCAAAGGATCAAGCCTTTGGTGAAGTTCACATTTATTTACTTGGAAAATACATATGCTGTTTTGAAGTACAATAATGTTGAAACTTCGGAATCTTTTACGAGTATTTTTGCCCTAAAAACTAATAAATGGCAGAGTGTAAAGGAGACTCCATTTTTCACACCTGTAATTAGGTTTTTTAATACCATTAGTATTGATCAATTAAAATTAGTTTCGAGCGTTGGAACTTTAGAGGAATTAGAAACACAACAACTTAGAGAGAGAATCAAAGATGCCAACAACATTATAAACGTATTAAACATATAAAGCTAAAAGCATCTTAAACATCACTAAACTCGGATCATATCTCAAAACCAAACCACCAGCCTTAGCTAAATATTGCGATTATTGAATGAAAGCAAGCTCAAAAGGCTTGCTTTTTCTTTTCTCCTGCTCATTTGTCAGGTCGGCTTTTCCCAGAACTTCCCAGTCGATTGTCGGGTGCTACTTAGCCCCCCACTGAGTGGGCAGTTGAGCGAGGTGTTGAACAGCCCCTTGAAATTCAGGGTACAACTCCTACTCAAAGACCTCACAAAACCGAGCGTATCGGTAAGCCTGCAAATTAGGCTCAAAGGACAAGGCGTTTGGCTCCAAAACCCCGAGGGCTTCCTAGCCAGCCAACCCATCACCCTCACGCCTGGCATACCCAAAACCATTTCGGCGGTGGAGTTGGGCGAGTATTTTAGCCCCCAAAACATCGAAGCCCAAGGCATCGACTACCAGCAACTCCTCAATGGGCTGAGTTTGCCCTTCGGTTTTTATGAATGGGAGGTCATTGCCATAGAGCAAGACCGATTCAGACAAGTCAGCAATACAGGCACGGCAAAGTTTTTTGTTCAGAATAATTATCCTCCGATACTGAATATGCCAGCCAATGGCAGCATTGTGCCAACAACCACGCCCCAAAACATCTTGTTTAGCTGGACACCACGACACCAAAGCCCCCCTTTGGGTAGAGGTGGCTTAGTGTATGAGTTATACTTGTATGAAATACCCGATGCTTCAATAAACTCAGCAGCCGATATTCAGGCACTTATCAATAGCGGAACGCCCTATATGCAAGAATTATTGAGCGATAAACCCAATTTCATTTACGGGCCAACGGGGCTACCCCTGACCGTCGGTAGCACGTATGCTTGGCAGGTGAGGGCGGTGAGTTTAGACGGAGAAACAGGCTTTTTCAATAACGGATATAGCGACATCAAGAGCTTTGTTTATGGACACCTACCCTGCCCACAGCCCAGCAATTTAGTCGCAAAAGTAGATGCCGACGAGGGTTCCGTGCAACTCAGTTGGGATGCCCCTACCGATGCCCTTAGCTACAAACTGGCATTCTACACACTTCCCAATGGCATGAAAACCGAGAAAAGTGTTTTAGAGCCTACCTTTTTGTT
>JBKBOU010000007.1:0-1672 GCA_046293395.1 Spirosomataceae bacterium | reverse complement strand
ATTGGGTGATAGGAAAAGAAAATAATATGCTTACAGGTGCAAAACTCAAACTCATCTTCCCAGGCACTTCCCAGGCTCGATGCGATGAGGTAGCAAAGTTAATCAATAAGTATGCCCAAGAATATGGTCTGACGACGAAAGAAAGGCTTGCTCATTTTATCGGACAGATTGGGGCGGAAACACAATTAAAACAATTAGACGAAAAATCCTATTCTGCTTCTCGAATTCTAACTGCTGATAAGACACGCACATTACGTACACATAATGGTAAAAAAGTTTTAAAATATTGTTCCTTGTATGAGGGTTATTCGGCAAATGGCAGTGGGTGCCCATATCCTTATTGCGATAAGGATATTGTGGTTCCAGAAGGTAGTTATACAGAAATTGATGGGGTGTATTATGCCAAGGAAAATTTCATGAAAAATGCGAGATTGAAGGTAAAGTCCATCATAACAGATGAAGAACCTACTGACCCTGACTTCTTTAATATAGTTTATGCGTGTCAATTGAATAATGGAGGAATAGAATCAGGAGATGGATATCGATTCAGAGGAAGAGGATTTTTGCAAATTACTGGACAAACTAACTACCAAACAATGGTTCAAACCAAATGGGATGCTGTGCATGGGAAAGGTACAAAAGACTTTATGTGTCGCAGTAATGAATGTGATAAAAATCTAGAGGCAATTGCTGATGATTTAGACTTTTCGATGCAAATTTCGCTAACTTTCTGGAAAAATGGAAAAACGAATGATTTAGCTAATGAAGTATCGATAATAGCCATTAATAATGTAACTGAGGCGGTAAATGGAAAACGAATTGGAATAAAAAATAGAACAACATATACAAATAAAGCATATGAAATACTTAAAAAATAGAATGATATTCTTATTGCTTTCATTAGCAATTATTAGCAAAGGACAACAAACAAATGTATCTTCCAATCTAAAAGATTTTGAAGGAATTTGGCAGTTTAAACCTCCTTTGTGGAGTAATGATACTTCATTTACTGCAATCGACATATTTAATAAAAATATTAGATTTGAGATCTTTCTATGGCATTACCCTTCAGAATTATCAACAAAGGAAAGAGTCACAGGTTTTGCACCTCAAAACAAGGAAATTCAAAGGTTATCAGATTTAGTAGATGTTGGTACACGAATGTATTTTTATACCCCAAATCCTAAGGCACCTAATGATAGTATTCATCACTTCCAAGAAGCAAGCCCAAGTTGTTTGGCGAGATACAATGGCGTAGTAGATGAAGAATCTGAACCACCTCAAGAAGGCGAGCCTGACTATTTTACATTTAATTTTAATGGGAGAGAAAATGAATTTCACCAAAGGATCCAGCATTTACCAAATAGAATTATTGTTGCACTTTGCCAAAACAAGGTTGAAAAAGCCAAAGTAGAGGCGTTTATAAATATTAAATACGGATTAATTAAAAATAAATCAATAATTCATTCAAGCCCAGATCGACCCACCAAGATGTATCTCATCCAAAACGACTCCGTGGAGATAGTCGAGCAGCGGGATGATTGGCTCAAAATCAAATTTTATCCCGAAAAAAACGGAGAATGGACGGGTAAAATCATCGAAGGCTGGATAAAGCGAAGTGACGTAGAATAAGTAAAAAGCGGTTTTGATAAGAAGCCGCTTTTTTATTTGT
>JBKBOU010000006.1:8387-10278 GCA_046293395.1 Spirosomataceae bacterium | reverse complement strand
TGATAGGAAAAGAAAATAATATGCTTACAGGTGCAAAACTAAAACTCATCTTCCCAGGCACTTCCCAGGCTCGCTGCAATGAGGTCGCGGCGTTGATTAATAAGTATAAAGACAAGTTTGAAATAAATACCCCCCTTAGAATGGCTCATTTTATTGGGCAGATTGGTACTGAAACTGATGGCTTAAAGAAATTAGAAGAGGATTTATCCTATTTTCCCAGAAGAGTGGTTGCAGTTTTTGGAAAGCCTAAATATGCAGCCCTTTTTGAAGATGTAAATTCAGACCAAGACAAATGTATAGGGGTAACTTATGAGGATGATGGCGGTACTTTAGGTGATGGTTCTATAAAATATTTACCCCCTCCATTTGAGTATTCAACACAAAATGAAATCGTTGTGGCTTATGCCCATCCCAAAGCGGGTATTACCATTAGTAATTTAGAGTCTAAAGGAATTGATGGTAAAGATTTGGTTAGTAAACAGTATAACTCAGGTCTTTTGAAAGTTAAATCAGAATATTATGGCTCAGAAGCCAAACTTTTTGATGTTACTTATGCTTGTAGAATGGGCAATCGAGGACCTGGTAGTCAAGACGGTAGCACATTTGCAGGAAAAGGATTTATTCATTTGACAGGAAGGTGGGAGTATAAACAAATTTCTTTAAAATGGAACGCTGACCCTGAAAACGCTAATAATAAAATGGAATTTCATGGTAAAGACATCGGGTTACTTACCACCAATCTTGACGTAGCAATGAAAGCAAGTATGTATTATTGGAAACGGAAAGGATTGAATAAAATAGCTGACGGGGGAATTTCTAATGAATCAATTGATAAACTTGGTGCTAAAGTTAATGGAACGAATTATCCAACCTTACCAAATTCCTATAAAGAAAGACGCAATCTAACAAATAACTCTTATAAAATTTTAAATAAATAATCTAATGAAAAAAACTCAAGTATTTATTGTATTTCTACTAATGAGCCACAATTTATTTGCACAAAGTTTAAAAGGCGTTTGGAAAGGACTTATTTCCTCCGATCCTAATTCTTCTATGATATATTATAATTTAATAAGTGAAGGAAAAGTTTTAAATCTTTCTTTAGAAAACGAGTCAATTGTGAATATAGGAATAAGTTTGATTGGTTTTAGTGATATAATAAAGGATACGATATCCCCTTCGGAATTAAAAGATAAAGGGGATTTTTTATGTATTTGCAATAAATTGAATAATGATAGCTTAGAATGTATTTTTCCTAGTTTTAACCTAAGGGATTCAAGTTATTTTACTTCGGGAACAGATGTATTTGATTATCAAAAAATAGATTTATTACCAGTAAATGTTTTAAAACAATTGTTCAAAGGGTGGGGTTTTGTAAATCGAGATTTATTTTTTATGTTTACTAATAAAAAAATTGTAACATTAAATTCCAAATCTTCAATCTATCAAACCCCGAACAAACCCACCAAAATGTACCTTCTAAAAAACGACCCAGTGGAAGTAATAGAAGAAAAAGACAATTGGCTCAAAATCATATACTACCCAGAAAAAAATGGCGAATGGACAGGTAAAACCATCGAAGGCTGGATAAAGCGAAGTGACGTAGAATAAGTAAAAAGCGGTTTCTGTAAGAAGCCGCTTTTTTATTTGTATTTTCAAACCTATGTTCTAAGCATTGACGGCTCAGGAAATGGTAGTGGTTTGATAAAAGTACCCATGCTGAACAACATCAAACTCGGTGTAACTTTAAGCGGTATTAAAGTAGCCGAAGGGGGCTGTGTAGTAGCAGGTAAAGCAGAATTAAGCGGTGTAAGTGCCTCAATTCTAACCGATAAACAGCGTGTAACCTTAGAAAAAGCATATACCGCCTATAATCAAATCTTAGATGTTG
>JBKBOU010000006.1:0-8043 GCA_046293395.1 Spirosomataceae bacterium | reverse complement strand
ACCGAAATGCAGGCTATGGAAACCGCTCAAAAATACATTACGTTGGATATTAATTCCCTAAAGAAAAAATACCAGTCTGGCGAAAAAATAACCTTTCAATGTCTAGAAACGGGAAGCAACGGAAGTTCCAACAATCTGAAAATAAGTAATGCTACTTTTAATTATGACTGGAATGTAGAACTTTGTCAAGAAGACAAAAAAGTAACATTTGACCCCAACAAAATCATCATGGAAGGTACAAACCTCAAAATCATCTCAGACCAAGACCCCTCTATTGTTTTGACATATTCGTTCCCTTCAAATACCACTTCTTCTGAAATGCAAGAGATTTTGGATTGGGTGATAGGAAAAGAAAATAATATGCTTACAGGTGCAAAACTAAAACTCATCTTCCCAGGCACTTCCCAGGCTCGCTGCAATGAGGTCGCGGCGTTGATTAATAAGTATAAAGACAAGTTTGAAATCAATACCCCCCTTAGAATGGCTCATTTTATTGGGCAGATAGGAATTGAATCAAATAATTTAAATGCTATGGGCGAAAAAAGTGGGGAAGACCCCTGCTACACTAAAAAAAATAATGCTTGGGATTTTAATAGTGGTAAAGGAGAGGGTTGGATTGCAAAGAAAAAATGGAGTGAAACCCCAATTAATGAAGGGTGTGATGACTTTAAAAAAAATTTAAAAGGGGAAAGGAAACACCCAAATTGGAATTCAGTAAATGATGTTCCCAAAAAATATGTATGTACAAATGAAAATCCAGCAGCCATATCAGGTAAAAATTTATTTAATTATGTGTACAGATGCGAAGGTGGTAATGGAGACGAAGCAAGTGGGGATGGTTTTCGATATCGAGGACACGGAGTAATGCAATTAACGTGGAAAAAGCAATATGTGGCATTCAATGATTGGCTAAAAACAAATGGATTTGTAGACGACTACAAAAAAGTATTATCAGACCCAGACGAAGGCTTTAAAGACAAAGAAATTGACATCCTTTCTGCAATGTGGTATTGGGACAAAGAAAAAATAAATGATGTGGCTGATAAGGTCAAAAAGGAAAGCAATTTAGAATCATTTAAAAAAGTAACATTAAAAATTAACAAACAGGCATTAGCGAATAAAGAAAGAAATGATATTTTTAAAACTGCATTAAACATACTAAAATAATGAAAAAATTATTAATTACCTGTATTTTTTACTTTGCTTATAATGTTTCATTTGGTCAGCATATCTCTATTAATAAATTCCTAAATGGCATATGGAAAATGGAATGTTGTGACACAGATTATTGGATATTCCATAACAATAAATTATATTGGATTAACGAAAAGACCTTTAAGAATAAATCAGAAGATAAGCTTTATTGTTATCCAAAAGCCAATTTTTTCCCTGAAACACCTTTAGGTTTAAATTATGATAAAGATTTAAAACCAGATTCTATAGATTATGACAGGCAATTTAAATTAATTGGAGGAGAAGAAATCGTTGAAATAGTCTTTTATGATGAAGAAGATAAATTAGCAAATGGTAATATTAAGCATACTGGTCCTGATTATTATCAAATTGACCCAACAAAACCCAATTATTTTACTATGTGGGGCCATGAAAACAGTCAGAGGCTTATATATTATGAGCGAATATTACAACCTGATCCCTTTTTAGTTACATTTTACAAAAATATAGCAAAACAAAATTTCAAGAAAGCGAGTAATTCCAAAACCTATATTCACTCATTAATTAATAAACCTACCAAAATGTACCTAGTAAAAGGTGATGAAGTTGAAATTATTGAAGAAAAAGAAGATTGGTTAAAAATTCGATATTATGGCAAACGCACCATCGAAGGCTGGATAAAGCGAAGTGACGTAGAATAAGTAAAAAGCGGTTTTGATAAGAAGCCGCTTTTTTATTTGTATTTTCAAACCTCTGTTCTAGGCATTGACGGCTCAGGAAATGGCGAGGGACTTATTAAGATACCCATGATGAATAATATAAAGTTGGGTGTAACTTTATCAGATATAAAGGTAGCCGAAGGGGGCTGTGTTGTGGCAGGCAAAGCAGAACTAAGCGGCATTGATGTAGCAATTTTGAACGAAAAACAAAGGCAGAATTTAGCAATGGCGTATGAAATTTACAAAAAAACCTTAGACATTGCCGAAGAACTTGCCCCCGAAATAGCCAAAGGCATTAACTCAGTAAAAGATTATTTTGAGTCGATAAAAGCAAAAAAAGAAGCTACACGCAAGCTATTGGCACAAAGCAATATAGAAGATTTAAGCGAGGTACTCAATAATTGTGGTGAAATAGTAAGCCAAAGCCGAGTGGCACAAGATAGTTTAGAAAAAACCATCTGCCTCATAAAAAAAGGCAAAGCCAAAGGCAATATTGCCAAATTAGAAAAAGCAAGCAAGGCAAATATTGATTTCATAAACAAACTTGGTCCAACCCTTGCCCAATGCCAAAACACCACCTTTACCCCGTGGAGCGAACAACCCTGCAAAGGACCTTGTGCTTTTGAGTTTGAGAGTTATGTGGTGGATGAGGAGTGTATGAAGAAAATACAAGCGGTGTTTGGGGTGATCATTAATGAAGAGGGAATGTTTGAGAGTTTCGAAATTATAGAAGGCCAAACTGTATTTAAATGCTGCCCAAACCCATTTTTAATTTGGACTCCAACGGACTTTCATCTAAAAGAAATAGGGGATGAAATAAAAGTTTTAAAAATCCTGCACAAAGATTGGTCTGATTCAAGATTGTACCTAACAGCCAGCTGGAATGTTTATAAAGGAATAATACATACGAGTCTAGATATTATTGGACTAGTCCCATTGGTAGGAGAGCTTGCCGACGGCACTAATGCCGTTTTTTATCTAGCAGAGGGCGACAAGGTAAATGCCTCACTGTCTGCTATTTCGATAATACCAGTTGTAGGTGATGCCGCTGGAAAAGGTTCGAAAGTTACAAGAAAAGTTTTAACATGGTTTAAAGTTGGAAATAGATACTTTAGCTCCCCAGCGAGAAAAGTAGCTTATGAAGTTCTTTATAATAAATATGGAGGTGCAAAAGTTGCAGATGCTATATGGGATGCAGCCAATTCAAAATTAATAAGAAAGGCAATCGATGATGCAGGCAAAGGTTTAAGTAACGCTTGGGAGGCTCATCACATGATACCAAAAGAATTAATAGAAGAATATGTTGTAATTCAAAATGCAATTAAACAAGGTTTTGATTTTAATAAAATCGATAATTTAATACCTTTGGAGAAAGCAACTCGACATCGTGGCTCACATCCGTTATTTACTAACAGAGTTAGAATAAAATTGAATAAATTGATGGGCGATAATCCAAATAAACAAGCAAAAGAAATTGTAGAAATGGCTGTGAATGATATTAAAAAAGCAATTAATACACAAAATACTAAACATATTGAACAAGTAGTTTTTTAATTATGAAATACTATTTATTACAAAAAGCAATTTATCGCAGAGATATTGGCAAACATTCACTTCAAACAGAAGAAGTTTTTGATATTGGTTCGGAAAGCACTTTTGGTTGGTTAGATATTCTTCAAAAATTGCCAAATTACCACGGAAAGCTAAATAATGATGCATTTCCTGATTTTGAACCAAGGATTAAGTTCAAACTTAAAGAAGGTGCAAAACTCACGGATTCATTAAATTATCCCAGCATGAATGCAAAAGGGCTCTTAATTAGCTCAAAATTTAAAACTTTGCTTCAACAATTTAATCTGATGGAACATATGTTCTACCCAGCCCAAATCTATGTAGATAATTTTCAAATTGAATACTTTTGGTTTCATCAAAAAGAAAATTATTTTGAATGGATTGATTTTGAAAAGACAGAAGTTTATTTTACAGATGGAGAAAATCCGCCCATTAAAGTTAAGAATTATAAAGAGTACTTGAATAATTTTCATAAAAAAGGGGGATTTGATATGTTTAACATAACCTTAAATAGTGAATTTCCAAAATTGGATTTCTTTTATTTATCATATGTAAATTATGGAAGCAGCTTCTTCATTTCGGAAACATTAATGCAAGCCCTAAAAAAAGAAAAAATTACAGGTATTGAGATAAAGGAGCAGGATATATTATATGTGGAAGAATAGAAGATGGCCTCGGTATCCTCAATACACCATTCACTCTACTCTTAGACACCGATGCCCTGCCAGACAGCCTCAAAGCCAATCTGCCGCCGGGAGGTAGCCTACCTACTTTACCCGCAAACCCAACTACCGAGCAACTCCAGACGGCTTTAAAAACCCTTAAACCCACTTGTGCCGGTATAAATCTTGCCTACGTTTGTGGCAACCACGACAATGTGCCACAATACAACGGTGCAATCGTATCTGTATCGGCTGGCGATGAAATTGCCATGAACTCGATGGTATTGAGCGTTGTAAGCATTGACGGAGCAGGAAATGGCGAGGGACTTATTAAGATACCCATGATGAATAATATAAAGTTGGGTGTAACTTTAAGCGGTATTAAAGTAGCAGAGGGCGGCTGTGTGGTAGCAGGTAAGGCTGAATTAAGCGGTGTTAGTGCCTCAATTCTAACCGATAAACAGCGTGTAAACTTAGAAAAAGCATATACCGCCTATAATCAAATCTTAGATGTTGCCTATGAAAACGCCGGGGCGATTGCCGAGACGATAAATGGGTTGAAGGAGTTTATGCAAAAAGCCAAAGAATTTGCCAAAAACTACAAAGGAGGTACAGCCGAGGCAGCGAAAGCAAAGGCGTATGAAAAGGAATTAAAGAAAGCTCAAAAGTTACTACGAGATAGCCCCGATGTCCCTGCGGAGTTAAAAACAGCACTAACCACCGCTCAAGCTAACGCACAAACTGCCTGGGACTTTTACAAAACAGGTCAACCATGCTCTGTTTCAGGCAATAGCGGTGGCGGTAATGCGTTTTTTAAATTACCGTTGGCTGATTGTGGTCAATATGCCACCCTGATAGAAACCGAAATACAGGCTATGGAGGCAGCAAGTTTAGAAATAGACTGCAACTGTGTGGGTACTCCAAGCGATTGCAATGAAATAACCCAAATCATGAACCGCATAAAATCAGCCAATGCATCAGAAAGCAAATTGGTTACTTTTTATAAAAATATCTTGTTGACAGACTACCGAAACGAGGGAATCTCCGGCTTGACAGGAATTGATATTGGTGGAAAATGCTACCATTTACACATTGAAAACAATTTTAGCACAGGCACCATCAACCTTGACATGGCTGATTTTCAGATTGATAAGACATCTCAAACTATCCACATCAAAGACAAAAACGGAATAGTGGCAGTTTCCATTCACCGACTACCCAAAACCCGTGGAACATTCGATGAACTAGTGGCGTATTTGGGCTTTGGAGCAAAGAAACCCAATGATCGTGGTTACACTCCCCCTGAAGGAGCAGTAGATGTGAGCTTGTTGAAAACCAGTGAACTTGGAAAAAAAATGCTAAGGATCAGTGAAGGGTGTACAGCAACTGCGCCAAAAAAAGACCGAAGAGAGGGCTATCTATATGTTGATAGCAAAGGATATTGTACTTTTGGGATAGGTCATTTGATCAGAAAAGCCGATTGCACCAAAGAAGACGAAGCCGAGTGGGGCAAAAAGACCTGGGATGAAGCACTGGCAGACTTTGAACACGGCAAACTTAAAGAATTTGAAGAAATAGTCCAGAGACATGTGAAAGTTCCCGTTACTCAAGCTGAGTTTGATGCCATGGTTTCTTTTGCCTTTAATGTGGGGGAAGGGAATATTAGTGATAATTCTCCTAAAAATGATGGTTTTCAAGGGTCAAATTTTATGAAAACATTAAATGGAAAAGTTCCTAACAAACCGAAAGGTACAAGAGAACCTGATTTAATGTATAATTTTAAAGATAACCCAAACAGACGTAAATCAGAAGTAGAATTATTTAAAACTGGAGACTACAAACATTACCCAGGCGGAGAAGGTATTTCAACTTTAAAAATTGCATGTGATGGAAAATAAAATCATAAAAATAATTGTATTATTGGTTTTTTCAACTAGCCTTTTTGCCCAAAAAACCAAACAAGACACCCTCAAAATGTTTGAGGGACATTGGATGTTTAAAATGGCAATGAATACCGGTTATACTCCTCAAGAACTTGAAGATACCTATCTAAAGGATGCTCGTGGTGGTAAAATTCATATAATTGAGAATAGAATATATGGAAACTTTTATGGACATTCTTATATAAGTTCAAGCATTGAAATATCCAATATTTCTATAAATTCAGGTCAAAAATACTTAGACAATAAATTTAGTAAAAAAGAACTAGAACGTATGGCCAGTATGGGGATAGTCCAAGATATATGGATAAATATATCTGAGAAAAATACATACTATGAAAGTTTACCATTTGGATATTTAATCTTGTTGCCTAAACAACGATATTTAATTAATGGGATGGATCAAACTGCTTTTTTTCTCGAACGTGACAAATCCGAATACAAATTCATTGGTGTAAAGGAAACTCCTATCTTAAGAGAAGATAAAAGCCCAACATTAAATAAAGTTTTAGAAAACGAAGAAGTAGAGGTAATAGAAAAAGGAGAACAATATACCAAAATAAGGTACTGGGGTAAAGCTCTCATTATTGGCTGGGTAAAAACTGCTGACCTCAAAACAGAAACCAGTCATTCTGAATACTGGAACATTTACAAGAACAATACCATCAGGTTTCAAATCCTGAACACAAAATCAATTATCTACAATGAAAATTATCAAAAAACCAATAAATATTTGATCAAAGGAGACACAGTCGAAGTATTGGAGGAAAAAGGATATTTTTTAAAAATAAAGTATAAAAACATAACTGGCTTAATACCTCGGATGGATGTAGAAGGTTACAATACCTTTCGCATTACCAAGCCAAAGGCTTATCTCTACTCGTCGCCCAATAAACCTACCAAAATGTATGTACTCAAAGGCGATGATGTAGAACTCGTTGACCGGCAGGATGATTGGCTTAAGATTAGATTTAAAGGTAAAAAAGTAGTAGAAGGCTGGATAAAACGAAGTGACGTAGAATAAGTAAAAAGCGGTTTCTGTAAGAAGCCGCTTTTTTATTTGTATTCCATCAAGAGCTTTGTTTATGGACACCTACCCTGCCCCCAGCCCCGCAATTTAGTCGCAAAAGTAGATGCCGACGAGGGCTCTGTACAGCTCAGTTGGGATGCCCCTACCGATGCCCTTAGCTACAAACTGGCATTCTACACACTTCCCAATGGCATCAAAACCGAGAAAAGTGTTTTAGAGCCTACCTTTTTGTTGCTCCAACAACCCCAAGGTTACAAATACCGTTGGGAGGTAAAGAGTGTGTGCCAACAAGGGCAAAGCAAAGCCACGGCAAGCGAGTTTGAGCTAACCAAACCCACCCAACAAGAAGCATGGATAAGCGACCCAAATCTGACCTACACACCAAATAGACCAACGAAACCTGAGCCAGAGGTAATGCAGACTACTGAAGGCGAACCACAAACGACAGAACCAGACCCAGAAGTTGACATAGATGCCCTACTCAACACGCCAACCAAAATATACATACCAGCCGATGGCAAAGAATTGCCCCAAGGTTTACCCGAACCCATAGAGTCATTACCCCCCAATGCCACCGTAGAGCAATTACAAGCTGCTTTAAAGTCTAAAAAGCCCACTTGTGCTGGTATAAATCTTGCCTACGTTTGTGGCAACCACGACAATGTGCCACAATACAACGGTGCAATCGTATCTGTATCGGCTGGCGATGAAATTGCCATGAACTCGATGGTATTGAGCGTTGTAGATATTGATGGTTCAGGAAATGGTAGTGGTTTGATAAAAGTGCCCATGCTGAATAATATTAAATTGGGTGTAACTTTAAGCGGTATTAAAGTAGCAGAGGGCGGCTGTGTGGTAGCAGGTAAGGCTGAATTGAGCGGTGTTAGTGCCTCAATTCTAACCGATAAACAGCGTGTAAACTTAGAAAAAGCATATACCGCCTATAA
>JBKBOU010000005.1:0-40741 GCA_046293395.1 Spirosomataceae bacterium | reverse complement strand
ACCGATACTTCAAAACCTAGTTTACTTAGGTCTAAGTGTTCAACAAATGCCTCTACAAACCGAACGGGATTATCTTTGGTTATAAGCTCGTCAAGCGAACTCATTCGAATCTGAAACCTATCAATACCTATCAAAAACGCCATTTTTTCCGTATTTTTTAATAGTTTAAAATACTCATTTTTAAGCTTTTTTGCTAACTTTTTATTCGCTATTTTTGAAATGTGTCTTGAAGTTTTTTCACAGACTGACGTTAGCGGCAATTTTACATGACGACAGAAACATACGATAAAAATGAAACAACTAAATAAAATTCTTTTTTGGGCTTCGGGAGCAAGGACAAGTCTTTTAGACAAAATAACCGAATTTGAAAAACGGAAATTTCAACTTATTGGAGCTTCATTGTTGATTTCTGCATTTGTTTCAACACTTTCAGCATTTTATGCAATTTCATTAATCTCACAGAACACATTATCAAGTTTACTAATAGGACTAATGTGGGGGATAATGGTTAATAATCTAAATAGGCTTCTTATTTCTTCCATACTTGACAACCAAAAGGATAAACAAAGAAAATTTTTTTGGTTTTTGCCTTCATTAATTTTGTCAATTTTTATAGCATTGACAATTGCATTTCCACTTCAATTAAAAGTGTTTGAAACAGAAATAAACTCAAACATTGTAAAGAACAAGGTTAGAGATATTGAACTTGTTGAAAGAGGTTATGATATTAAAATAGAAGAGCAATACAGTAACTTAAAAACATATCAAGACAAATTGAAATTGACACAAGAGTTAGTTGGTTCAGGAAGCCGGGAAATGGGATATGGATCAGTAGCAAATCAAATTAAAAGTAAAATTATTGACCAAGAAAAATTAATTGAAACTTTACGATTTGAGAAAAGCAAATTGAGAGAAAATATATTTTCAAGCCAATCCAACTTTATTGAAAAAACAAATTCACTAAATGAAATTATTCAACGTAATAACACGATGCGTTTTATTTATTATCTATTAATTCTAACTTTTTTATTAGTTGAACTTATACCTTTTGTAATTGCATATGCTTCAAAATCAGGATTATATGAAGAACTTGTAGAGAAAATAGAATCTTCAAATTTTGACTTTGAAAACAAACAAACTAATGAACAAGTAGCTCTAAAAGACAACCCAATTAATACGTTTGAAAATTTTTGTGTTAGTTCAATCATTGACATTAATCATAATATTGACAGTTTAAAAGGAAAAGCAAAAGAACAATTAAGAAGTGGTCTGTTAGTTTCACTAATTGGTATTCTTGCTTATCTTGGATATGGTACATTTCTATTTATCGTGTACTTCGAAACTCATAAATTTCAGAATCACCATATTTTCTTATTTAGTTCTTTGTCTGTAATTTTCTTTTTTATGCAATTTCTTGGAGGATGGTATTTAAAACAATACAGAACAACAATGGACTATGCAAATTCACTAACAATCAATAAAGAACGATACAACAAGTATATTCTTGCGAAAATTGCAACAACAAATCTTCCTAACAATGAAACTAACAAACTAATTGAAACTAAATTGCTATTTGATATTTTGGGAGATGGGAAAATTAGTGAAACTTTATTAACAAGTCAAACGGACAACAATAACTTTGCTAAAGACGTTTTTGACTCAATTAATAGCTTAAAAGATTTAATTAATAATATTGGAAAAGCAGGGAAATAGAATGCCAGCCACCAACAGCCGTAGCCGTTGCACAACTTCTCTCTCCTCTTGATTTACAGGAGATTTGGCTAAATTTTGGTTTCATTTAAGGCTTTCTGAGGGAAGGTCTCTTTGTTTAGGGTTTTTAATTTTGCTTTTTTGGAGAGCTTAAATCAGCTGTAATTGAGCCATAAAAAACCAACTTTGAAGATACCGCAGAACTTCCCTCACTAGGGGCAGTTCTTCGGCTTTTTTTACCTCTTTTTCATCACCCTTAAATTAAAAATACTACATCAATTAGCGTAGCTATTTTTAGGGAAGATTACGGTCCCTTCCGCTTTTTTTCGTTACTTAGACTTTTCGTAAGACGTGGCGTTTTGTATAGCAGTAACCACAGCTCCACAACTCTTTGCGGCTTGTATCATCTCAAATTTTTCTTTTTTATTTCACATTCTATGGCACTTATTTTACCAGTAAAAGGAAAACAACCCCAATACGATGAATCATGTTGGTTTGCACCCAACGCAACGATTGTCGGAGACGTCACCATGGGAAAACACGGGACGGTTTGGTTCAATACTGTCGTTCGCGGTGATGTCCACAGCATTCACATGGGTGACTACGTAAACATCCAAGATGGCGCAATTATTCATTGTACCTATCAAAAACATCCTACTGTCATCGGAAATTACGTCAGCATTGCACACAACGCCATTGTGCACGGCTGCACAATTGAAGACGAAGTGTTGATTGGAATGGGCGCCATCGTCATGGACGGGGCAGTCATCGAAAAAAATGCAATTGTAGCAGCCGGTGCTATCGTTACACAAGGTACGCGCGTAAAGTCGGGAACGATTTATGCCGGAAATCCCGCCAAATACCTGAAAGATGTCAGCCCTGAATTAGGTGAAGTTTTCCTACGTACTGCCAATAATTACGTCATGTATGCAGGATGGTTCAAAGAAAATGAAAATGGGGACAATTAATTGCCCCCATTTCTAAATATATTGTCTCGTGTCCCTGGTTCTCGAGGAACAATGTCTGCTGCTCCTTTCCAAGATTTATCTGTAAAAGCTCCTGACTTTACGGATTTGATAAAATTACCCCAGGATGTTGGGCTCAATAATGGGTTTAAAGTTACTTGCCCCCTCGTCTGGAATTGTTGTAATTGCTGGCTCATCGCATATCTATAATTCATATCAGCACTCATTCCACGCATGGCAACCATTTCGGCTACTTTTTCACGACTGTAGTTTTTCTCAAGCATGGCACGCTCCCGCGCATCTGGTAACTCCATTTTTACAAGTGCTTCTTTGAACTCCTCTTCCGTGCTGAAAGGATAAACTTTCACTTCTTTCAATAATTTCGCATCTTGTTGCAGCTCGACAACGGCGGAATAATTGAGCTGCGTATTTTTAGGTATTTTATGGTATTGCGGTTTGAAACCAACGTAACTGAAAACCACACTATCCTCCGGAAAAACATACAAAATAAAGTACCCTCGTGCATCTGCGATAGTTCCTCTCCCTGCTTCCGGAATGCTGATGTACGCATTGGGTAAGGGTTCTTCGGTTTTACTATCAATCACAAAACCGGAAAACGTGATGTATTTATTCTCGCCTTGCGCCTGAACTTCATAAGAAAAAACATATATAAACACGAAAAATAGGAGATAACTATATTTCATTCGCTGAATAGTTTAAAGAATGTAACGATAAAAGGTAAAGACAAAAGCAGCCCATCAAATCTATCCAAAAAACCTCCGTGCCCTGGAATTACAGAACCTGAATCTTTGATGGAAATACTTCGTTTGAATAACGACTCAACCAAGTCACCAAGTGTACCAGTAATCACAATAATGAAAGCTACCGCCAACCATTCTACCGGAGATACGACATCAAAATATTGACTGATTAGAAAAGCAATAAAAAAAGAAAGTAATGCGCCTCCAATGAAACCTTCCCACGTCTTTTTCGGAGAGATTCGCTCAAACAATTTCCGTTTTCCTAAGGCACGACCGGCAAAATATGCTCCCGAATCATTTGCCCACAGAATCAATAATATTCCTACAACGAGCAAGGGCTTGTAGTGATTTACATCTACGATAAGCTCAATAAGTAGCGCAAAAGGCATGGCAACATAGATAATTCCGAGAAATGTATAACCCAGATTTGCGAAAGGTTTTTCGTCTTTTTTCTTGTATAATTTGATAAAAAAAGTCGTCGTTAATAAAGGAACAACCAAGTAATAGTAACGAAACGAAATAAGTTCTAGCTCAATGAAAAAAGTCAATGTGATAATTGTAGCACCACAGAATGTTCCCCACGCCGCCAAAGGTAGATGGTCATCCAAACGTAATAATTTGTAAAACTCCAACTGAGTCAAAACGGCAATAATGGCAAAAAGGGCAAAGAATGTCCAGTGATTATACCAGATAGCTAAAAGTACAATGGGAACAGCAATGAGGGCGGCAATGATTCGCTGCGTTAAATTGGAATAGTTTTGTAGGGTCATAAACGAAAAAAGTAAACCAATCAATGGGAGGTGTCCAAATCCACATTTTCTAAAAACTCTTCCGCTTGTGTTTGCGCATCGACGGGTACGAATACATCACTCAAACCGAAGACAGGATAGCTGCTGTCTTTTTTATTGATGTGTACTGCTTGAATACCAATAGTTTGTAGTTCAAACACAAGCATTTCTGCTTGAATTGAGTTTTTCGTTGAAAAGATTTTTACCCAGCCTTCCATTATTTCTTTGTTAGGTGATTAGTCAAAGATACTAAAAAAGCTACTTCTTCCAACGTAGCGTATGCAACAAATGCTGTGTGTCTTTCTTGAGGTGGTCGATGATAGGCTGTAAGGAATCATTTTTGGAAACTTCCATGAGATATACAGCACCCCGTAAAAAATGCTTAGTGGTGTCGGTTGTATAAAATTGATAATGGCTAGGTACCTCTCCTTCTAACTCAATGACGACGGCTTTTTTTCCATTTTTGAACGCCTGAATTTTCTCCGTTTTTCCCGTCGCGCGAATCAAATGTTTGTCTGCAAGACGAAAGGCATCAAGCGTGTGTGCTTGCAATCTTTGCAAATCACCCCCGAAATTCTTGTATGTCAGCTGAATACGTGCATTTAAAGTAGGATAATAAATAATTATCCAATACGGTTCTGCGAGGTCAAATGTATCTGGTTGAATAAGCGCCGATGTGGAATATTCGAACTCATACGGATAATCTCCTTTCAATTTTTGATAACTGACTGCCGGTAGATCAATCCGATTAAATCCACGTGGTTTGGGTACAAAACTATCTTCTTGTTTGGCACAACCCATCAAAATAAATCCGAATAAAATTAAAAAATGGCTTTTCATTCTTTTCAAATCAATTATTTTCAACAAAAGTAAAGACAAAGATGTTCTGTTCCTAAAACGGCAAGCTACGTGAATATTGTTTGGTTTAAGCGAGACTTACGAATTACTGACCATGCTCCACTCTTTGAAGCATCCAAAACAGCTACTCCAACCATTCTTCTTTATATTTTTGAACCCATTTTGTTGGAAAACCCCCATTATGACCTCCGCCATTGGCACTTTGTTTGGGAATCTCTACAAAATATGCAACGGGAAATTCAGGATGTAAATCCAACACAAAAACTCCTCATTTTAAAAGGAGACGCAACAGAAATTCTTCAAAAAATACACGAAATACATCCCATTCAATGTATATTTTCCCACCAAGAAACAGGTTTAGCAGTTACTTTCGAACGAGATAAATGGATCAAAAAATGGACAAGAAGTAACACAATTGAATGGCAGGAATTTCAATCAAATGGCATTATTCGTGGTCTAAAAAATAGAGAAAATTGGGCACGCGATTGGCATACATACATGCATGATTCGCTAAAAAATCCAAAATTAGATTGTTTGTCTTCTTCGCCTTTGTTCACAAAACTAGAAGAATTAACAGAACTATTCCCGGTCAAGATTCCTTTTCATACGAGCACAAAAAAGCAGATGCAAATAGGCGGACGCAAGCAAGCTATCCGCTATTTGGAAAGCTTTCTTTGGGAAAGAAGTGTCGCTTATTCTTCTTCTCTCTCCAAACCACAAGGCAGTAGAAGGCATCTCAGTCGATTGTCGCCTTACATTGCTTGGGGAAATCTATCTGTTCGTGAAGTCTATCAACGCTATCTGGAAGTGAAAAAACAGGTTCCCCACGCCAAACAACTCGATAACTTTGCATCGAGACTTCGGTGGAACTGCCATTTTATCCAAAAATTTGAGACAGAATACAAACTGGAATTTTATGCGACCAATCGGGCTTATGACGACGTAGTTTGGCAAGAAAATGAAGCACATTTAACAGCATGGAAAGAAGGAAAAACGGGTTTTCCACTGGTAGATGCGTGTATGCGTTGTTTGCACGAGACGGGCTATATCAATTTCCGAATGCGTGCTTTGCTGGTGAGTTTTTTATGTCATGTTTTATATCAAAATTGGCGGAATGGTGTCACGCATTTGGCGCATGTATTCCTTGATTTTGAACCGGGCATTCATTATCCACAATTTCAAATGCAAGCAGCGGTTACTGGATTAAATACAATTCGTATTTATAATCCAATTAAACAGTCCAAAGAACACGACCCAGATGGCTCGTTCATTCGAAGATGGGTTCCTGAACTCGCTGCTTGCAACACAGCGTACGTACATTGTCCTTGGGAAATGAGCCCGGAAGAACAACAAAAAGCCAAATGTTTGCTCGGTAATGACTATCCAATGCCCATTGTTGACTTGGAAAATGCTTTAAAAAAAGCAAAAGATACGCTTTACGCATTCAAAAAAAGTAGTCAAGTAAAAGAGAATAATCCGTCTATTTTGAAGAAACATGTGGTTCCGAATGCGACAAAAATGAGTAAAAAAAGAAAACACATGGCATGGACATTGTTCTCAGAGTAATAGAAAATTTACCCACATTCATGGAAGCAAACATGCCCTCCATTTCACTCATTACCGCTTTTGATGAAAAGCGCGGCATTGGATTCAAGAACGCATTGCCTTGGCCTGAACCGATTCCAGCAGACTGGGAGTACCTGCGTAAAGTCACGCACGGAAAAAAAATGATTATGGGACGGAAGAGTTACGATAATCCACATAGAGTATGGTCTGAAGCCGGAAATTTTGTCTTGACACGTCAAACAAGCTATCCTGTCGATTCTCTTTTTACACCAGTAACAAGTCTCCAAGAAGCCATTTATGCCTGCCAAGAGGAGGAAGAAATCTTTGTTATTGGAGGCCAACAATTGTTTGAAATGGCTTTACCGCTTTGCCAAACGATTCATTGTACGTATGTCAAAGCTCACTTTGAATCCGATACATTTTTCCCAAATTTTGACCTTCAGGCATTTATAGCCACACCTATTTTATCTCTTGAAAAAGGACTTGACACCCCCTATCCGATTGAAATTATTCGCTACGATAAAAAATAAATTATGCGCACACTTCGCCTTATTCTTGGAGACCAGCTCAACGAAAACCATTCTTGGTTCAAAGAAATAAACCGAGACACTTTGTACGTACTCATGGAAATGCGGCAAGAAACGGATTATTGCCAACACCATATCCAAAAAGTCGTTGCCTTTTTTGCTGCGATGCGGGCATTTGCTGCCAAGCTAAAAGCGGATGGTCACCAAGTGATGTATCTTACCTTACACGACTCCATGAATCAGCAAGATTTGGTACAAAACATCAAATACATTTGTCAAATTGAACAAATTTCCCATTTTGAGTACCAAGAACCAGACGAATATCGGCTAGACTTACAACTTCAGTCTTTAGCTCATGAACTACCCAATATTCCTGTAAAGGCGGTATCAAGTGAACATTTTTTAACGAATAGAACAGACTTGGCTACTTTTTTTAAGGGAAAAAAAACATTCTTGATGGAGCCATTTTATCGGAATATGCGCAAAAAATTTGCTATTCTGATGGATGAACAAAACGAACCTTTGGGTGGTCAATGGAATTTTGATGCAGAAAATAGAAAAAAGCTACCTAAAAATCATGTGCCACTCCAACCCAAACAATTTGTTCGGGATGTCACTGAATTGGTAGAAGAAATTCAACGTGCGCAAGTTCATACCATCGGAAAAATAAATCCAACTGCCTTTTTTTGGCCCATACAGCGGTCAGAAGCGTTGGAACTTCTCCATTTTTTTGTCACCCGGTGTCTTGTTCATTTTGGAACGTACGAAGATGCGATGGCTCAAAATGACTGGAGTGTGTATCATTCTCGGCTTTCCTTTGCCTTAAATTCCAAATTACTTTCGCCGCTTGAAGTCGTAGAAACGGCGGTTTCCTATTGGCAAAAAAATCAAGAAAATGTAACGATAGCGCAGATTGAAGGGTTTGTTCGGCAAATCATTGGCTGGCGCGAATACATGCACGGTATTTATTGGGCTAAGATGCCACAGTTTGCCCAATTAAACTTTTTTGAACACAATCGGCCACTTCCGTCTTGGTACTGGACGGGCAAAACGCGGATGAATTGTCTGCAAAAATCCATTGGTCAATCGCTGGAAAAAGCATACGCACATCACATTCAACGCTTGATGGTCATCGGGAATTTTTCTTTGCTGGCAGGTCTCTCTCCAGATGAGTTAGATAACTGGTATTTAGGCATTTATATTGATGCCATTGAGTGGGTCGAGATTACAAATACACGGGGCATGAGCCAATATGCAGATGGAGGAATTGTGGGTAGCAAACCGTATGTGGGTTCAGCCAATTACATGCACAAAATGAGTGATTATTGTGGTTCGTGTGTATATGATAAAAATGAAAAAGTGGGGGCGAAAGCGTGCCCGTTCAATTCGTTGTACTGGGATTTTTTCGCGAGACATGAAGATAAATTACGAAAAAACCCGCGTATTGGCATGGCTTATCAAACTTGGGAGAAATTTACGGAGGAGCAGAAAAAAGAAATACGAGCAAAAGCTGCTTACTACTTAGCTCATTTGGAGGAACTTTGAGTCCCTCCAAATGAGTCAAAAATTAGTCGTCCGCATTATGAAAGCAGCGTCTGCAACGTGCTTCGTAGGTATCGGCTTCTCCGAGCATTACTTGCGCTTCATTCGCTGTTTTTCGGTAAGAATAATTGGCGACATCACCACAAACAACACAAATCGCATGTACTTTGGTGACGTACTCAGCTGTAGCCATCAGAGCGGGCATTGGTCCAAACGGCTTCCCGCGTGAGTCCATATCTAAACCAGCAATAATAACTCGTTTGCCTAGATTGGCTAATTGAGTCACCACATCTACTAAATCCAGATCAAAGAATTGAGCTTCGTCTATCCCAACGACTTCGCAGTCTGTCAGACGAATTAAAATCTCGGAAGAAGAGGTTACGGGCTCCGAAACTATGCTTCTTTTGCTGTGCGAAACGATATTTTCCTCGTGATACCGCGTGTCAACGGCTGGTTTGAATATTTGTACCTTTTGTCTGGCAATGTCTGCACGATTCAACCGGCGAATCAATTCTTCTGTTTTACCTGAAAACATCGAACCACAAATAACTTCAACCCAACCAATTTTTTGTCCAACTTTTTTTTCTCTTTGAGGCTCAATAAACATTTTTTTTTGTTTTATTCGTTATCGCAAAGCATATTTATCCTATTTGATTACCAAAACTGGTCAAAAAAATAGATATTTATACTGCTTAATTTTTCAGGAAAATACAATCGTGTTACAAAAAAAACGAATTTACAGATGACCTACAAATGGAATTTGGATGCAGCTACCGTTTATGCTGAAACGCTCGCGCAAAAAATCTGCGCTGATTTTTTTTCTGACAAGGACGAAATCACCGGTGAACAACTCCTCGATTTAACCGAAATTGACCAAGTAAATTTACTTGTTATTAGAACGTTATACCAAAAATGGCAATCAGAAATTGCCCGACTAAAAAGCCCTTATTTTGACTATTCAAACGAGGAAGTTTCGACTGCTTTGACTCAATTTGTGAATATTCTTTCCAAACACATTTCTATAAAAGAAACGCATTTTAAGCCTTTATTGGCGCAATCTTTTTTTCAGACGCTTGCTTTGAGCTTATCTCCTACAACGTTTTATGAAAAGCAGCTAAACGAGGCAGATAATGCGTATATCACACCGGAATGGGCAAGTCAGCTCGGACGATACATTCGTATCCATGCGTCTCTTTTTGACCAATGGCTGCAACAACTTCCAGAAACAGGACTTCTTTTTACAGAAGCTTCAGCAGCTTTTTCTTCCATTTCAGCCAAGGAAGAACTTGAAAATCCCGCTGAGTTATTTGCACGACTGGAAACCATTGCACCTGTTCCATCTGATTTGATGTACGAAGAACCCAAGATTATTCCGACTTTCCCTTCCGCAGCGAATAAATCGTTCTTCGAGCAAGAAATTGAAAATAGACTCTTACGAAAAATCCAAGAACCCCATGTTCCGAGTGTTCCTGCAACACCAAAAGAACATCTTGAAAAGACAAAAAATGAAGATACGTTTATCCCTTCTAGTCTTCGCCAAGTAGAAACACCCAAAATGCCGGAAGCGCCTAAGCTTGATGAACGCCCGAACGTAATTCCTTCACAATCACCCAAACCCGTGGCGAATTTGAACGATAGCCAGGGAAGCGGAGCTTTTCTAAATAGCTTGAATGAGCAAAGCAAAATCGAATCCATCAAAAGTAGTCTTTCGTTAAATCAGAAGTTTTTATTTCTAAACGGACTTTTTAAGGGTGATGCGTTGGCTTTCCAAGAAACGCTTCACGAACTTGACCACTGCGCAAATTACCAAGAAGCAAGAGACAAAATAGTACGTAAATTTGTACCCAAATTCTTGTGGGACGTATCTGCCCATGAAGTAGAAGAACTGATGGATATGGTCAAAAGACGTTACGCATAAAACCGCTATCCGTTCAATCTAAACGCGCATTCAACCCTTATTTTACATGACTAAAAGAACAAATAATCGGAGAACTTTCATTCAAAAAACACTGGCAGCTTCTGGTTCATTGGTGCTTCTCCCTCCCATCAGCTTGCTTGCACAAAGCTCAAAAACGGCTCAAACCAGCGAGTTATTGGAAGAAATACCAGCGGGCAAACACCCTTCTTTGATTTCTCGGGGCGATAGACCTTTGAACCTTGAAACACCTGCCCATTTGTTGGATGACAAAGTGACGACCGCCGATAAGATGTTTGTCAGAAATAATGGAAAAGTACCTGAGTTAATAGACGAAGATACGTGGACAATTTCTTTTTCTGGAGAATCCATTGCTAAAGAAACATCCTTCACACTTGCGCAATTAAAATCAAAATTCCCCATTTATTCCTACCAAATTACGCTTGAATGTGGCGGAAACGGACGCGCGGGATTTTCGCCTGCAACTTCGGGAAATCAATGGACAGAAGGTGCTGTAAGCTCATCTGTTTGGTCGGGAGTTCGGCTTAGAGATGTTTTAGAAAGTATTGGGCTAAAACCAGACGCTGTGTACATCGGCTACGATGGTGCGGACGAGCATTTAAGTGGCGACTCAACTCTTTCTGCCATTTCACGCGGTGTTCCGCTCCGCAAAGCTATGGAAGACGAAACACTTCTTGCTTTTTCTTTAAATGGAGAACCAATTCCGCTTTTGCACGGATTTCCAGTCCGGTTGGTAGTTGGAGGCTATCCTGCGTCTGTTTCAGGGAAATGGATTCAACGTATTTTGGTACGCAACAAAATTCACGATGGCGAAAAAATGAATGATTACCGCGTACCCACTTACCCAGTTGCACCCGGTGAAAAAGTTGGTTCTCAAAATCCAATGCGGATTATTGAGTCCATGCCCATAAAATCTATTATAACGTATCCAAGAAGTGGAGCGATATTGAATAAAAATCAGACGTTGGAGGTCAGAGGTCACGCTTGGGCGGGCGAGTTAAAAGTCGCTGAAATGGCAGTTTCTACTGATTTTGGTGCAACTTGGTTGCCTTGTACATTAGAAAAACCTATCAATAAATATGCTTGGCAGAGTTGGCGTATAGAAATTCCTTTTCCGGAGATGGGATACTATGAAATTTGGGCAAAAGCAACGGATGAAAAAGGGGCGGCTCAACCAATGGTTATACCGGGTTGGAATCCAAAAGGTTATCTGAATAATTCCTGTCATCGTATCGCCGTAAAAATCGTTTCTGAATCTTAACTTTATGAAAAATTACTATAAATTAGGTAGCTTTTTTGTCTCTATTTTGCTGTTTATCAGCTTTTCTGTACGTTCCATTGGTGCGAATGAACATACATTTTTGCCTGTTTCAAGCATCAAAAAAGATACAACTTATGCAAAAGATGGTTTCACAGGACTTACCATGGCGCCAAATTATGAACTAGTACTTGCCCATTGTACAGGTTGCCATTCTAGTAAACTTATTCTTCAATACGGCGCCAACCGTGAGACGTGGTTAGAGAAAATTCGTTGGATGCAGAAATACCATAAATTATGGGATTTGGGTGAATCTGAGCCGCTCATTCTCGATTATTTGGCGACATTTTATCCAGAAAAAATCCAGGTTGACCGACGTAAACCACTCGAAAACATAGAATGGTATAAATTAGAAATATCGACCAATCCATAAGATTACTACCCAATCTAAAGAGAAAAAAGGGAAGAGTAGAAAAACCATTCATTTTTCTTTCTCAAACTCCTCGTTCACATACATTTAGAGCTAAAGAACGAATGGTAAAACGTATATTTTAATGTCTATGCAACACGCAAATCAGAGCAAGATACAATTCGAGAACTTTGTTTGGATAGATTTTTCTCAACCCGCAAAAGCAAGTCTCGACCTTATTGCGAAAGAATATCAACTAGACGTATTTCAGATAAAAGATAGTCTAGAACATGGGCATTTACCCAAGTTCGAAAAGCAACCCAATTATAACTTTCTGATTTTAAGGGCATTCACTTCTACAATTAAAGAAGGAGCAACTACAGTAAGTGAATTATCGAACAAAATTGCCTTTTTTTACAATGATTCGAAAATAATAACCATTCACCGAAGCCCATTTGATTTTTTAGAAAATGTAAACAAAGATTTCCAAACAACTGAGGAGATTTTGATTTATTTAATTTACAAAATGGTGGAAACCTATCGCAATCCACTGATTGAATTAGATGAAAAAATCATGCAAATAGAGAAAACCATTTTTCTACAAGATTACGCAAAAGTATCTTTGGAAGAACTCTATTTTCTGAAAGCACAAACAAGAATTACGAAAAAACTTCTGCAAATATTCCAAAATGTGATTCATCAACTGGAAGTACCTGATCAATCAAAAACAGCTTTGCAGGATATTAAAGACCGACTTTTAAGTCTTCTCTTGAGCTACGAAGAAGTATTGGAAAATGCCAACAACTTACTTAACACGTATTTATCTGTAAATGCTCAAAAGAATAATGATGTCATGAAATTGCTTACTATTTTTTCGGTATTTTTTTTACCCCTGACCTTCATCGTAGGAATTTATGGAATGAACTTTGAAAACATGCCCGAACTAAAATGGCAAACGGGTTATTTTATGGCTTTGGGCTTGATGGCTATTATTTCTGTAAGTATTTATGTGTGGTTTAAGCGTAAAAAAATCCTCTAATCGCCTGCTAAGTAAGTACAAAGTGTAAAACCACCTATCTTTGAAATCCTTAAAAATGCTGTTTGAAAGAAGAAATTTTTACCTTTGAAACGGAAAAGATGAGACACAAAATCATAAAAACCGAGTATGTATCTAGAAAATAAAGTCGCCCTTATTACAGGCGCATCAAAAGGCATAGGAAAAACATTGGCCTTTGACCTTGCGGCAGAAAAAACAAAAGTTGTATTAATTGCACGAAGTGAAAAAGAGTTACAAGAAATTTCGGCGGAAATCAAGCAAAAGGGAGGCGACTGTCTTTTTTTTGTTGGAAGCGTGTCGGACGAATCTTTTGTCGGGCAGATTATTTCAGAAACACTTACACATTTTGGCCAAATCGACTTCATGATTAACAATGCAGGTTTTGGAATTTTCAAACGTGCGGAAGAAATAACCTCCACAGAATGGGATGAAATATATGAAACCAATGTAAAGGGGACTTTTTTGTTCTCCAAAGCGGTACTGCCTTTCATGAAAGAAAAGCAAGCGGGGCATATTATTACTATTGCTTCTGATGTTGCCAAACGTGTTTTTGATGGGGGTTCACTTTATTGCTCCTCCAAATATGCACAAGATGCCTTCTCGATGGCTCTGCGCAAAGAAGTAAGAGAATATGGAGTAAAAGTGTCTGTGGTTTATTCGGGCGTTGTGGACACGATGTTTCACAAAGAACCGCAAGGTCATCCCAAACATGCCAAGTATCTCAAGCCAGAGGATATGTCACGGAGTATTTTATTTTTGATGAATCAACCGCCGCATGTGGTCATAGACGAACTAATGATTCATCCATTATCCCAAATTTATTAAGAAGCCAACGGAAAAGGAGAAGTGTAATCTTCTCTTTTTTTATTGCATTTAGAGCAAATTCGTGTAATTTGTGGATTCAAAATACACGCCATGAAAATAAAAAATACGTCACTTGCAGCGATGCTTGGCTTGATGTCTGTTACCAGTTGGGGGCAAACACACGTTCAAGAATCTATCGCTCCGCCTCCAACTGCGTCTTCCTTTGCCTTTCTACTTGCTCGTGGCAACCCGGCAAACGGCTCCTTATTTACTGCTCCCTTCCTTCAATTCCATTTTCAAAGAGGATTTGGTGGACTAAACTCGTATCAATTTTATGGACAAAAATCGGTCAAATCGGCTCATTTTCTACATCTGGGTTTGGAAAGAAACGGCGACGCGCTGCTCCACACCTCGTGCATACAATTGGGTTGGGCAAAAAAAATGGGCAATACGTCGCTCGGTTTTCGGAGTCACTATTTGCAAATGAATGGCCCTGACATTCGTGGATATTCTCAAATACGTTGGGATATGGGTACAAATACTCAATTATCCGACCAATTTAAACTGGCTTCTTTGGTTTCCTTTCTAAAGTCTCAACAAAAAACACACATACAGAGCCGCATTGGCGTTCAATATCAACCGATTTCTGTCCTGCAAATAACGGGAGATTTAACTATTTCACGTCAATACTTTGCTTTCCAAGGAACACTTTTCTACCGATTTCGCCCTCAATTCATCAGTAGCTTTGGCTATTATTCTCGCCTTTCTCAGTTTCATTTTTCGCTTACACAAGAAACTTCAAAAAAACTTCAAGCCACTTTATCTATACATAAAAGTGCACAAAGACCCTTACAAAGCCAATTTTCACTCATCTATCTTTTTCCAAAACCATGAAAACACTTTTCCTTTTTTTTCTCACTTTTCCTGTTTGGGGACAAATTAAAAACATGCGCAAAGAACCCGCTTTGGAAGCCATCATGCAACGTATTTTACCCATCGACCAAACAGATGAAGAATCGACTTTGCAACTCATGGAGCAAATCTATCAATTATACCAAAGTCCACTCGACATCAATCAGGTGACAGCCCAAGACCTTCGCGATTTATTTCTACTCTCCGAACCACAAATTTCTTCTTTCATTACCTATCGAACAGAAATAAATGGTTTTCAAGACATCTACGAACTTCAATCTATTCCTGATTGGCCACTCGAATTGGTAGAAATTATCTCTCCCTTATTCAAGATAAAAACGACACTCCAAGCCACAGGACGGCCGTTTTTTCAACGTGCCACAGAACACTATTTTCTCTTGCGTTGGGATTATACCTTCGAACGCGCCAAAGGCTACGGAGACAGCACTTATCTGGGTTCACCTGTTCGCCAAGTTGGACGGTATCGTTGGCAACATAGCCGAGATTTTAGCTTCGGTTTTCTCTTTGAAAAAGACCCTGGCGAACAAAAAACTACCGATTATTTTTCAGGACACGTCCAAATTCAACAAAAAGGAAATTGGAAAAACATTCTTTTAGGAGACTACCAAGTACAATTTGGACAAGGACTTGTTTTGGGCGCTGGTTTTTTCGTTGGAAAAGGCGGAGAAACCATTTACACCATTCGCCGAAGTCAAGGCGGTATTCGACCGTATCAATCTTTCGTTGAATCAGGGTATTTTAGAGGAGCTGCTGCCACCTATTCCTTGGACAAATGGGAATGTACGCTATTTGCTTCCCATGTTCGCCGCGATGCAACCCCGACATCCTTCGCAAACGACAGTTTATTTCAGTTTTCTTCGCTCTCACTTACAGGAAATCACCGAACAGAAACGGAAATAAATCGACGAAAAAACCTTTTAGAAACAAATTGGGGTGGAAATCTGACATACTCTTCGAAGCAATTTCAAATCGGAATGACTTTGTTACATACTCTTTTCAACGGAGAATGGAAAAAATCAACATCTTTGGCTAATTTTCATGAATTTATAGGTTCACAAAATACAGTAGGCTCTGTTTATTATTCGCTCGGAAAACAAAATGCCCATTTTTTTGGCGAGATAGCCATGTCAAAAAATCAACGTCTCGGACAAGTTCACGGGCTTGTTGCTTCCTTGCACCCACAGTGGGAATGGGCGGTTCTTTGGCGGAATTATACACCCGCTTTTCATAGTTTTTACGGCAATGGATTCGCTGAAAATAGCCGAACTATCAACGAAAAGGGATTTTACAGTGGCATCAAATTTTTAGTTTCTAAATACCAAACTTGGACGGCTTTCGTGGACACTTTTCAATTTCCATGGCTTCGCTTTGGTACTTCTGGCCCAAGTGCAGGCACTCAATATGCACTTCGTTGGCAATATGCAACACGTGATAAAAAACAATTCGTTTTTCAAATTCAACGAAAGCAACGAACACAGTTTTCAGCACTTCATTTGATAGACGACACAACGATACAAAACCGATGGCAGGCGTTGATACAAGCCAATTCTTCTTCAGAAAACCGATGGATTTTTCAGACAAGATTAGTCGGCAATCACACACCACAAACGCAACAAAGTGGCGGCGCACTTTTACAAGATGTAAAATGGAAACATAAAAATTGGCAAATCCAAGGTAGAATTGGGTATTTTCATACAACCGACTTTGACGCGCGCGTGTATGCATTTGAAAATGACGTTCAGTTTGCTGTTTCTTTTCCGAGTCTCTACGGGCAAGGCGTTCGGTCATACATCGTAGCCCGTTGGTCTGTACACCCGAAAATAGACATTTGGGCTCGATGCGCGCGCACCCAAGTTTGGGACAGACTAAAAATGGGTTCTGGAAATGATGAAATTAATTTTCCTTACAAAACAGATGCACGTCTTCAAATTCGGTATGCGTTTTTATAAAAAAGACCTCACAAAGCTAATTTGTGAGGTCTTTACAGCGCAACAAGACTTGATTTAAAACAACTGTTTAGCTACAGCCATCGTCGTGCTTGATTTACTCATCGTATAAAAATGAAGTGCTGGAACTCCAAAATTCATCAAATCTTTCCCTTGCTGAACACACCATTCGATACCAATTTCACGCGCGGCTTTGTCATCTTTACACGCCAAGACCGCTGCACGTAAATCGTCAGGAAGTTCAAGATGGAAAAGTTTAGGCAAAATCTCTACCTGTTTTTTGGTGGATAGCACTTTCAAACCAGGAATAATTGGAATGGTTATGCCGTTTGCGCGACATTTTAGTACAAAATCAATGTATTTGGATGTATCAAAGAACATTTGCGTCACAATATAATCCGCGCCTGCCTCTACTTTACGTTTCAAATTGGCAAAATCAATGGCAAAATCAACTGCGTCAATGTGCTTTTCTGGGTAGCCCGCAACACCGATGCAAAAATTACTATTATCCAAATATTCGGATTCGTCGCTGTACAGATATTTACCTTTGTTCATGTCCTTTATCTGCCCGACCAACTCATTTGCGTAGGTATGTCCGTCTTTTTTCGGTTTGAAGGAATCGTACGGTTTGGCTGTATCCCCGCGTAAAGCCACGACGTTTTCAATACCCAAATAATTCAAATCTATCAGTAAATCTTCCGTGTCATCTTTTGTAAAACCTCCACAAAGTACATGAGGCACGGGGTCAATATGAAATTTGTGCATAATTGCCGAACAAATCCCAACAGTTCCAGGGCGTTTTCTACTACGAACTTCCTTCATTGAACCATCTGGCATTTTGTGCATAAAATATTCTTCCCGATGAAAGGTAACATCAATAAATGGAGGTTTTAATTCCATCATTGGCTCAATAGATTCCAATAATTCATCTATTTTACTTCCTTTGGCGGGAGGAATAATTTCAATGGAAAATAACGGTTTCCCCTGCGCTGCTGCAATGTGGTCGGTAACTTTTGCCATTTCTTTTTGTTAAGTATGAGATATCAAAATTAAACAAGATAACCCCAATATCCATCGCATCGTTTTGGATTTATGGACACTCCGCTTAATTTTAGATAAATTATCTAAACTTGTATTATATCAACCCACAAAAAAGATGAAAAAACTACTTTTACTCGCTTGTTTCGCGCTTGTCTCGCTCATAAGCAACGCCCAAAATGTAAATCTAAAGAAATACATCGGCATATTTCAGCTTGAAAATGCCCCTGTCTCCAAGATTGAAATTTCCTTAGAAAACGGGAAACTCATTGGTTCAGGCGACGGAAATACCTCCTCGCTAGATGCAACAGATAAACCCGACGTATTCTCCGTTTCCGCCTACAACGGTAGTGCTACTTTTCTAAAAAACGCCAACGGAATCATTACGGGTATGGAATTGACGTTAAACGGTGAAACTTTCATAGGCAAACGTCCTGAACCTCAACCAACTGATTACCAAGGGAATTACGAAATGTCTGGCGCACCATTTGATGTACTCACGGTTTCCGTTCAAGGAGGCGTTTTACAAGCCACCGCTCCTGGCGTAGGGCAGGGGCCATTGGATTGGACAGTTGTCTATGACGAATTTTATGAGTCAAATAATGGAGCTACGCTGGTCTTTAAAAGAGATGCCAATGGAAGTGTCCAAGGAGTTACCATATTGGTACAAGGAATGGAACTAATCGGAAAAAAAGTAAACTAAACAACTGATTAACAAGACATTAAATTCGCACAAGAATAAATTTTTCTTGTGCGAATTTTTATTTAAACAAAAAGAATAAACAACTTTATATGCTGGGAGTTATACTTCTAATTAGAAAATAACTTGCTCATGCTTGCGAACCAGTTCGAACTCAAAATGCTGCGTATGTGCGAAGAGTTTTTCAACGCTCATTCGTACAAACTTATTCTGGAAAAAAAACAGTTCCGACGAACAACTGTCGCGGGTTTTCACACCGTTATTTTCAATGCAAACGCTATCGCCAACGAATGGTGGGTGGAAGTACACTTGGGAGTTCGAAGCCAGCTCATTGAAGAATTAGCTCAACAATTTTTAGAACTCCCGCTCGATTACCGCTCCGAAGCTACTACTTGGATTACAAGTATCGGTAAATTATCGGGCGAACCCTACTTCCGGTATAAAGTAAAGACAGACACTGATTTGAAGGCGATGATTCAATCCATTCAAGAATTTATGCTTGAAAAAGGCTTTCCTTTCATTGCTAAAAACACCCATGTCTCCTCGATTAGTCAATTACTGAACGACTCTCCAAGCAAAAACTGTCCCTATATTTACAACCAAGTACATAGATGTTTCAAAGGGCTCATTGCCGCGCATTATACACATAAAGAGATTAATTTACCCTATCTGGAAGACATTTACCGTACATTTATTGCCAAGAATGGGATTCCAAAAGATCAACTTGCGTTCGAAAAACTGTGTAGTTTCTTACCCGTTTATCAACTAAATTAACGGTTTAGTTATTCTTTTTTTACGTACATTTACCGAAAAAGTCGCTCCTCACCATGTCAAAACTTCAAATTTATAGCTCTTCTGCGGGCTCAGGGAAAACCTATACCCTAACGCAAGCCTATTTGACGCTACTTCTTCAACAAGAACAACCCTATTATTTTCGTCGAATTTTAGCAATTACGTTTACAAACGATGCGGCGAACGAAATGAAAGAGCGCATCATGCAAACGCTAGAGGCATTTTCAGCACCCGATTTTTCCGAACAATCACCCGAATGGGGCATGTATCAGTCTATTTGTACACAAGCTGGAATAGACCCAATTGCCGATACCACGGTTCAAGAACGAGCAAAAAAAGCATTTGAAGCCATTTTACATGAGTATAGCGACTTTGCCGTAAAGACAATTGATAGTTTTATTAACCAAATTGCACGCGCATTCACAGAGGATTTACAGCTTCCATATAATTACGAGACCGAGCTAAACTCCGAAACGATTTTAGAGCAATCTGTCGAAAGGCTGTTCAAATTAGCACAAAATACCACTTCCACGCGCATTAGTGAAATCTTGAAAGAGTATGCACTGGAGACCGTAGAAAATAACAAAAGTATGACCCAACTTGGGCCAGAACTTGCCAAATTTGGTGGTCAATCTTTAAATGACCAACATTATGCCGCTATCTCTCGACTAGATAATTTGGAGCTTGAGGACTTTTATGTTCTCCGAAAACAAATTAACGATTATCTTGATAGCACTTACGAAAAAATACAAGATATTGGTAATCAAGCACTTGCACTTATGGAACGAGTAGGTGTAGAATTAGACGAATTTAAAGGTGCTAAAAATGGCGTAGGCTTTTTTTTCCAAAAGCTGAAAACAAACCCCAAAGACACTTTCAAAAAGGAAATATCAAAAACACATCTAAGTACTTTTGAAGGTAACGAATGGTACGCTAAAAGTTCAAAAAAAGCGAATCAAATTGATCAAATCAAAGAGGAATTAACTGAAAAATACAAAGAGGTGGAAGAACTTCGTCCGAAAACCCTACTCTACCAACTCATTTACAAAGATTTACTCAAATTGGGCTTCTTACGTAGAATAAAAGAAGAATTTGATAACATCACTACCGAAAACAATCAAGTATTTATCAGTGAATTTAATCGAAAAATTCTTTCCATTGTATTAACAGAACCCGTCCCGTTTTTATACGAACGAATTGGCGAAAAATACCAACATTTGCTCATCGACGAATTTCAGGATACATCCGATATTCAATTTTATAATCTTCTTCCCCTCCTTGAGAACAGCCTTGGTAATGAGCATTTTAACTTAATTGTAGGCGATGCCAAGCAGGCTATTTACCGCTGGCGTGGGGGAAAAATGGAATCTTTGGTTCATCTATCCAATAAAAATATAACTGAACTGGTCCAAAATCCATTGATTTCAACGTACCAAATCGAACAATATCTATCTATTGCTAATCGAATTGACACACAAAATTTGACCGTAAATTACCGAAGTGCCAAAGAGATTATTGATTTCAACAACGCTTTTTTTGATCACATTATTCATTCCTATAAAGCAGAATTTCCATTTTTAAGTGATGTATATTCCGATTATCGCCAAGAATACCGCGATAACGTCCCAACTGGCGGTCATGTTGAACTGAAATTGGTGCTAGATACCAACAACGAGGATGACGAAAACGAGGCAAAAGGCGAGGAAATGAAAAAGCAAGTCTTGGAAATTATTGAAAATGTACAAAATGAAGGGTATTCCTTAAAGGATATTGCCATTTTGACAAGAAATAACAAACATGGTGCGGAAATCGCGGAATATCTCACGCATCACCAACTTCCTATCATCACCAGTGAATCACTTCTTCTTTGGTTAGCTTGGGAGGTAAAAGTGGTTATTTCTCTTCTAAAGGTCATTCAAGAACCTTCCAATACATTGGCAAAATTTGAAGCCATTCGCCTCTTTGCTTTGCATACACAACCGCTGCCACCCTCGATTGAATGGCACGGAAAAATTAAAGAAAAACTCAACGATACTGAAAGTTATGCAGAACTTTGGGCTGAACTCGGCATTTCCTTGACCCTGCAACGCACAGAAGCTAATTTATTCTTACTAACAGAAAAACTCATCCGTGAACTTGGATTTTTAAGTTCGCGTGGACGTAAAGAATATATTTTTGCGCTTACAGATATTGTTCTTAAATACAGCGCGAGTGAAGGAAACCAACTGGACGATTTTCTAACATTTTGGGGAAAGAAACAGCATAAATTTTCCTTGCAAACAGCAGCAGATGTGGATGCAATTACGATTACATCCATACATAAATCCAAAGGATTGGCATTTCCTGTCGTGATTATTCCATACACGAATTGGGCATTTACACCAAAAGCTGGCAGCGATATTTGGGTAGATTTAAGCCAACTAGCGGATTTGGACGAACTAATCATCCGGAAAGAGGGAGAAGAGAACAAACAACTTCTTGTTGCTCGGCTTAATTCGAATGAAAAGTTAAAGCAAACGCCCATTAAAAACCAATACGAGAACGAACTTCAAGCTAACTTTTTAGAAAACTTGAACATGCTGTATGTCGCATTTACGAGACCCAAAGATCGCTTGTATGTCTTGACACCAATTCGGGTAAATAAAAAAGGGGAAACGATATTCAAGGGAATTGGGACATTTTTTGAGTCCTATTTGGTGCATATTGGGCAACGTGTCGTTCCGCCAAATCCGTCTTATCTTATCAGCCAAGGAATTGCCAAAGAAAGCAATGAAAGCAAGCAAACTGAGCGAAAATCGTATCTCATCGAGACAATTCATAGCAAGGATATGAAGAATAAATTGCGACTGAAACGCTCATCCGAACGCTTTTTTGATATTGAGACCCTAGAAAAGTCAAAGGATAAAGGAAATAAAATTCACGGAATATTAGCAGATATTTATTTCCAAGAAGATACCACCCAAGCACTTGAGAAAGCCGTTCGGAACGGACTTATTTTGCCTCATGAGATAAACGAGTTCAAACAGGACATAGAAAATATTGTGCAACACCCTTTGCTTTATCCACTTTTTCAACCACCGGCACGTGTGCAAAATGAACGGGAAATCTTGCTGCCTTCTGGTGAAATGTTACGCCCCGACCGCGTAGTTCATTGGCAAGATACCGTGTATATCATCGACTATAAAACGGGTTCGCCCTCCGAAAAACACAAAAGTCAAGTTCGAAAATATGCCCAAATTTATGCTGAAATGGGCTATAGCCAACTCTGTATTTATCTCGTTTATATGAGTGATATGAATGTAATTCAAGTATATTGATGGAAGAACTAGAACTTCGGAAAATGATTGCGGCAGACGTGCCCGTCGTTGTGCAAATGATGCACGATTTCTTTGCAGAATTTGATTATCCATTTGACTTTGCAGTTCGGAAGAAACAAGTCGAACAAGTTTTAGTCGAAAGGAAATACGGAACCATCTATATTTGTCAAATGGATAGACAAATTATGGGTTATCAGTTTATTGCAAATACATATAGCTTTGAATTTGGCGGAAAAGTCGCTTATTTGGATGAGTTTTATCTCATTTCCGCCGTTCGTAAAACAGGAAAAGGCAAGCAATTCATTCAACTTTTACAAGAAGAATTAAAGCAAGAAGGGTTTGCGTCCCTTCGTCTTGAAGTGGAAAATTACAACGAAAACGCAATCAAATTATATCATACGACTGGATTTACTGCTCATCAAACGCGTTTTCTGATGACTTGTTCACTCGAAAAATAAAACACAGAAGGATAATTTTCTACGTAGTTCATTATCCTTCTGTCTTCTTTTACATGCGTTTATACGTGCGTTGAAAGCTGTAATGCACACCTAAATTCCACATAAAAAATTGATTGCCTGGAATCGAGGATGTAATGGTTTGGTTGATGGTGGATTGAATGGATAAACCACTTTTGGTATGACCCAAAATCGAAGTTACAGCCAAATATTTTCCTTTGTAACCATCTGTATTCAAGCCAATAAACACCATTCAAAATTTAATATTTTTTATTGTTAAATAATGAAAAAGCCATATTTCCTTTCTACTTTTACCGAGTATATACATTTGATATTTGGCTTTTTATTCGAAATTCAAAATATATAGCTTTAGTGAATTAATTTTTTGAAGATTAAATAAGCTTGTTAACTTAACTTTTATAAATATAGCCTGTGATAAGATATTTATCCCAACTCTGTTGTTTGTTTTTAATTTTCTCGTGTTCTAAAACTACCGAACCTAGTACTCCACCGAGAATTTTAAAGTTCGATTTTGAAGGTGTAAAAGCCATTTCTTCAAACATTGACCCAATTTCAAAAAGCATCACGATTGAAGTTCCTTATCAAACTTCCGTAAGTGCATTAGTGCCAATCATTGAGCTGGAAGATGGCGTTACAGTTGTGCCTGCGTCTGGGTTTGTTCGAAATTTCACTCAGGACGTGTATTATACTTTATCCAAGGGTAGCAACAAAATTATTTACACCATCAAGGTAAAAATAGCCAATCAACCCGTGCCCGAAATTTCTCAGATACAAACAGGTGCCGTTGAAGCGGGTGAAGACTTGAGCATTTTCGGAAAAAATTTCGGAAGATTTGCTCTGGACATCCAAGCATTTTTGGTAGATGATGAGAATAAAGAAACCTTGCTTAAGCATCAATTAATTGATTCTACCCAAATCAAACTAACGACCTCCACTGAGCAAAAAATAGGGTTTTATCGTATCAAAATTAAAGTCAGAAAACAAGAAGTGACTTCGGATACCAAAATATGGCTGGCGTATCCAAGCCCCCAATTGACTAATATTCCCAAAACTAACTTACTCAAAGGCGACACCCTTTGGTTAATCGGAAAATATATTGATGCTACAAAATACACCTTTTTGTGTCAGTTGGGCAACAAAAATACTAACTATCAACTAGTTATGACCCAAAGTCAGCCCAATAAATTAGGTTTCATATTGCCCAATGAAGTGACTACTGGTGAATACGAAGTCAAAATTTATAATGTTTCCGAAAAAAAACTGAGCAACACATCGGCAACTCTTCTGTCTATTTATGACCCAAATTTACCATTTACGACTGGGATAATTAACCAGAAAGTTTTCTATAAAAAGTCAGAAAAACTATCTTTCAAGACTATTAATTTTGATAAAATAGGTGCAAGATTCTATCAGGTTAATTTGGTCGGTATAGATAAAATATACATTCAAAATGGTATTTATGATATCAACCAAAAAGTGTTGAGTATCGAACTACCTGATGTCATTCAAGCAGGAACATATTCCATTCATTTTTCGCTTTCAGAACCCACGCAAATGATTTTTTACTCATTCGAGACTGACTTACAAATTTCAGTAAAAGACTAACTGAACTTGTTCGAGTAAAATTTTTACGTATATACATAAAGTGTTATATGTCCTAATACCTCTTAAACTACTGATTTAATTGTTAAACTATCATTAATTATGAATAATGTCCTATTTTCATTCATCATGCTATTCGCATTAATAAATCAAAGTTTTGGCCAGAATAAACCTGTCTTAGATGAAAGAAAATTTACAGATAGGTGGATTAATGTTAGGCAATTAGGGTCTGGTAGCAATTCTTGTTATGAATTTTATAAAAATGATGTCAAACTAACTGAAAATATTGATTTTAAACATCTTTTCTTTTATGCTCCAGGGTTTCCCAATAGAGGGGGGGTATATCATATCGAAACAGAATTCGGTTTTTTGAAACCAGGAGATGTTATTTATATAAAAGATAAATGTCTGAATGAAGTCAGTGATCCTATCATCATCAAAGATGACTATGTATATATTGAAGTACCATCGGGAAATGGACAATCAGGGAATGATATTTCACCTCAAGATTCAGATTCACCCTATTCTCGATTATCTACACCTGTTTCTGTCGGAAAGTGTTCCCCTTTGCCTATTAATGCACATGTATTATTTCCTATTTCAATCGGGTTAGCGTCCTCTTCCCAACTGCCTACACTTACTTCTGGCGTTTTTAAGATAAACGGAAGCCCGATTTCTGCTTATAGTTTTGACACAAATAAGGGTGGCTACCCGACTAATTTTAGTATAAATTCAAATGGTTCAATTACAACAGACGGCTTTATAACACTTACTACTAATCAAGTATTTAGTGGTGCGTCTCCTACCACCCTAGAGTACACGCACAATGGTTTTCATTATATTGGTGATTTTGGAATGTCAATAGGAGGAGCTTCATTTAATTTTATAACAAACAGTGGTTTTACGATTAGGAGAAGAAATTATTTAGGTGAATTGGTAGAAGAGAACTTTTCGGGGAATTTTACCAATTCAGTATTTAAGGTAATTTTCACAGAAAATATGTATCAAGTTTATGTCGATAATGAACTCAAAGCAACCTTAGATAGATTTGTGGTGTATTCGGCTACGACTGGAAATATTTCTAATACGAATCTTTTGCCTTATAAGACTGGAGTAAATTATACGCCATCGGTTTCGGGGCAGTCTGTCGTAAATGCTTTATTTGATGGCGCTGTTGTAGCTTCTCAAATTTTTCAAGTAGTAGAAGACCTAACTATCAACGAAAGTAGCATTAATGTGGCATGTAATGGTCGTAATTCGGGGAGTATTACTGTCAATGTTAGTGGTGGAAAAGCACCATTTATCTACTCAAAAATCAATGAGGCATTTCAAAGCAACCATGTCTTTGACGGACTAAGTGCAGGAAATTACAGCATTAAAGTTAGAGATGCATCGGGTTGCGAAACCACAAAAAGTGTAAATATATCTGAAAATACAGCATTAAACTTTTCATTGAATACGAAAAGTAATACCAATTGTGTGGGCGAAAACAATGGATCAATTACATTAAACGGTTCGGGAGGCACTGGTACACTACAATACGGTATCAATAATGCCAATTATCAAAATTCCAATACATTTAGTGGTTTAGGGGCGGGTACTTATACTTTTTGGCTCAAAGATGCGGCGGGTTGCACGAAAACCATCATCGAAACAATCGGTACGAAAAGCACGCTGAGTGCTTTTGTGAGTACCAGCCAAAACGTTAGTTGTTTTGGTGGAAATAATGGTTCAATTACCATCACATCGGACGGTTCGCCATCAGGAACAATTCAATATTCAATTGATGGAACAAACTTTGTCTCTGGGAATATCTTCACTGGACTGAGTGCTAATACTTATACAGTACAAGTCAAAGACAATCTTTGTACAGTCAATGTAGCTTCGCATGTCATTTATCAACCCAATGATATTCTGATTAATTCATCCGTCCAAAATATTAGTTGTTTTGGTGGTTCGGATGGAAAGATTTCCTTGAATACTTCGGGAGGAACACCTGCTTATCAGTTTTCAAAAGATGGCATAACCTACGGAAGCTCCAATGTATTTGATAATTTAGGCATTAATAATTACAAAATTTGGGTGAAAGATGGCAATGCTTGTGTGAAAGAGAGTAGTATCATAAATATTATTCAACCCTCTATTTTAGAAATAAGTATTGCTAATAAGATAGATGTAAGCTGTAATGGCGGCAACAATGGATTGGTCAAACTCAAAGTCAATGGTGGTACAAAAACATATCAATTTTCTAAGGATGGCACCAATTTCCAAGCAGATTCCACTTTTTCTACACTAACAGCGGGTGCTTATACTTTTACCATCAAAGATGCCAACAGTTGCACTCAAACTACAATTTCCAGTATCTTACAACCCACCCCTATTGTCATGGGCGATCCTATCATTACTAATTTGACTTGTAACGGAGATAATTCTGGACAAATCGTTGTGAGTGCCACGGGGGGTATTAGTCCCTACCAATTTAAGACAGGTACAGATGCCTTTCAAACATCAGGTACATTCAGTGGGTTGGCTGCCAATACTTATACGATTTATACCAAAGATGCCAATGATTGTGAAGTAAGTATAAGCCCTATTGTCAGCGAACCCAGCCTTGTTTCTGCTACTATTAGTAACACGAATAATTTATGCAATGCCGACCAAACTGGCAGAATCGTGGTAGCCGGAAGTGGTGGCACACCTACCTATCAGTATAGCAAAGATGGTATTAACTTTGTTGCATCAGGAACGTTCGAGAACTTACTTGCGGGTGACTACACCATCAAAACCAAAGATAGTCGCGGTTGCTTGAATAGTCAAACGGTACGAGTGGATCAACCTGCTATTTTGACGGCAACGCCGAGTATCACAAAAAATATTACTTGCTTTGGAGGGAGTGATGGCACAATCAATGTCTTGGCCGTAGGCGGTACAAGCCCATACACATATTCTGTCAATGGTACAACTTACCAAGGTTCAGCTAATTTCTCTTTTGTGATTGGTACATACAGTTTTTGGGTGAAAGATGCCAATGGCTGTATCAAAACAACATCTTCGCTGACACTTACCCAACCGACCGATATTGTACCAAGTTTGAGCGGCAAAACAGACGTTTCCTGCTATGGTGGCAATAACGGTACAGCAACTATTGCCGCAACGGGTGGTATTTTGCCTTACACTTTTTCTAAAGATGGAACGATTTTCCAAACTTCGGGAGCTTTTGCTGGATTTTCGGCAGGTACGTCTGTATTTACTATCAAAGACAATGTGGGATGTACCCAAGCTTTTTCAGTCGATATTTTACAACCAGATCAAGCTTTACAAGTAAACATTTCAGCCCAATCAAATTTAAGCTGCTACCAAAATAATATAGGAAGTATTCAAGCGATTTTGACAGGCGGAACGAGTCCATACCAATTTTCAAAAGATAACTTAACCTTTCAAACATCAGGAACATTTACAGCTTTATCAGCGGGGAATTATACCATTTATGGCAAAGATGCCAATAATTGCCCAACAAATATTGGCGTTTCACTTACCGAACCAAGTAATACGGGGATTTCTTTGCTTCAAAAACAAGATGTTGATTGTGCTACCTATGCCACAGGCTTTTTCAAAGTAAGCGCGTCAGGGGGTACAGGTGCTTTTATTTACAGTTTGTCGGGGACAGATTTCAATGGTAATGGGCTAAGTTCCATTGCCAATAGTAGTGGCTATTTTGAGAATCTAAAAACTGGAAATTATATAGTTTCTTACCGTGATCAAAATTCGTGTGTAAAAGACTTTCCAGTAACTATTATTTCAAAAAATAGCCCCATTCGATTTGATATTACCAAAATTCTGCCGACCGATTGCATGGCAGGCGATGGAAGTATTGAAGTCAATAATACACGAGGAGGACAAGGTAACTACCTTTATCGTATCAGCAGCCAAACAACTGCTTCGGGGGCGAATACCTTTAGTAATTTACAAAATGGTAGCTATTACATTACCGTCTCCGATAATTTATGTGCTTACACCGAAGCAGTGAACTTGGAGCTGCCCAATAGTATCAAAGCCACTTATACCATCAATCCAATCAGTTGCCAAATTCCAACAGCAAACCTGAACATTGATACCATTACGGGTGGCAACGGTGGCTATACTTTGGCGATTGATGCAAGTAATTTTTCTACAAATAGGACTTTTAAGAACTTATCGCCCAATACGTACGCAGTCACGATTCAGGATAATCCTCTGACGTGTAGAAGTGTGGTCAGTGTAGAAATCAAAGAGCAAAACCGTGCTGATTTGAAAGTATCAGCTTTGGGAAATATTTCATGTTTTGATGGCAATAATGGCTTTATCAATGCCATTGGTGATAACAATATGGAGCCATTCAACTATTCCATCAATAATGGTGTGTTCTCACCGAATGGCAATTTTGGCAGTTTAAATGCGGGAACATATAAAATTTCAGCCCAAACACGCATTGGCTGTCTAGATAGTATTCGTGTGACGTTAAGCCAACCCACGCTTTTGCAGTCCACTATTAATTTGCAAAGTAACCTTTGCAATGGCGACCAGACGGGAAAGATTAGCATTGTCGGTACGGGTGGCGTAACCCCTTATCAGTACACGATTGATGGCAGTATTTATCAATCTGGCAATGAGTTTATGAGTCTTTCGGCAGGTAATTACACAATAACGGTTAAAGACAATAATGGTTGTACTTTTGCACAAAATCGAGAACTTATACAACCAACGCCGATAATGACCGCTTCGAGTGTGTTGCAAGATGTTTCTTGTTTTGCAGGAAATGACGGCAAAGGTCAAGTCATTGGTTCGGGTGGAACATTACCCTATTCTTTTTCGATTGACGGAACAAATTTTGTCAGTAAAAATGTGTTTGAGGGCTTAACAGCCAATACCTACCAGTTTTGGGTAAAAGACGCCAATGGCTGTACGAAAAATTCGACCGACATTACCGTTGCTCAACCAACGCTTTTAGTCCCTTCAGTAGTGGCATTTACCAATGCTCTTTGTAATGGTAGTAACGATGGAACAATTACCCTGGCTGCGTCTGGTGGCACGAGTCCGTATCAATACTCAAAGGATAATAGCACTTTTCAAAACCCGACGCTTCTTACGGCTTTTCCTGTGGGAAACTTCACGGTCTATGTCAAAGACAGCAAAGGTTGTGTGAAAAATATCAGCCAGAGCATTGACCAACCCGCCCCACTGTCTTTGAATCTAGTTACCAAAAGCGATTTGACTTGTTTTGAAAATCAAACGGGAAAACTCGAAGTAGGAATCAATGGTGGTACACAACCATATCGTTATTCACTTGATAATACGAACTTTCAAACATCCCCTATTTTTACCAATCTTAAGTCAGGAACCTATAATATTACAGGAAAAGACATCAATAATTGTACGTTTTTACTAAGCACAAGTTTATCAGAACCTGCTTTATTGAAAGCCAGTTTTACTGTCAAAACCAATGACTGCTTTGGCGACCAAACGGGCATAATAAACACCTTTGCTTCGGGAGGTACGTTGCCTTATGAATATAGTTTGAACAATCAAACCTATCAGCCTTCTACAGAATTTACTCAATTATTTGCAGGAAACTATTTAGCTACCATTCGAGATAAAAATGCCTGTATTTATACCCAAAATGTGGAAATCAAGCAACCCGATGAACTTAAAATTATACCTATCAACCAAGGTTTGATTCGTTGTTTTGGAGAAGCCAATGGTTCAATTTTGATTACTACTTTGGGCGGAACCCCAAACTTTATTTATTCATTGGATGATAAAATCTATGAAGACAAACCGCTGTTTCAGAATCTCAAAGTAGGAACTTATCAAGTCTATGTAAAAGATGCCAATCAATGTATCAAGAAGTCTGAAATTATACTAAAAGAACCTGCTAAACTCAAAATGAATATCGTTAGACAAGCTAATCCATTATGTGCAGGGGAAAAAAACGGTATCATTGAAGTCAATGCTGGGGGTGGCAATGGAGGCTATACTTTCATTCGAGACAATGTAATAAAAAATCAAACGGGACTTTTTGAAGAACTCAGCCAAGCCGAATACACCTTCAAGGTTTTAGATGCCAAACAATGCGAGGATACTATTGAAAAAGTGACTTTGAATTGGCCAGCTGCTTTACGTGTAGCCATAACGAAAATTACTACTCCTGCTTGTAGAGGCGATGCCAATGGAGCAATTAACCTTAGTTTAAAGGGGGGAACACCACCTTATAAGTCTCAGTTCAACGAAACAATCTCGGCTGTGAATCCATTGGCCAACGATGCAATACTTTTTGATAAACTAACCTCGGGTACGTATGCCATTCGTTTACAAGACGCCAATGCTTGTCAACTCCAAACTTTAGTGAAAGTTCCCGTACCTACTCAACTCAATAGTATTGACTTTCGCAGTGAGTTACCTGAAGAAGTCTGTAAAGGGCAGCAGCTGATTCTAAAAGCCAATAATCCGAATCAAACGATTCAGTGGTACTTGAATGGAAGTGCTGTTGTAAATGCAACAAACATACAAATTTCAGAGGATTTACAAGAACTAACCACTTCCGTAGCTGGCAAATACAGTATTTTAGTCAAAAATGTGTCAGGGTGTGAAGTCAAGGCCGAGTATGAATTGGTTAATAATGATAAAGCTTTGAAAGCTGATTTCCTTTTCCCCACACAAGCAATTGTAGGAGATGAAATAGTGGCTTTAGATATTACCAAACCCATTCCTAATAAAGTCATTTGGACTTTGCCTGCTGAAGCCGATAAGTTGGAAGAAAATAGCAAACGCATCAAGTTTGCTTTCGTGAATGATGGCAAATATGTATTGCAGATGCAAGCTTTTTTGGGCGATTGTATTTCCCTCGTCAAACATGACATAGAAGTCTTTAAACTTGAAGATACCGATAAAACCGATTCGAAATCGGGGTATGATAAAACCAAACTCATCAGTAAAGTAACGGTTTCTCCGAACCCTAATTACGGGAAATTTACGGTAACGGTGGACTTGGTACGAGCCAAACCTATTGAAGTAAATATCATTCGAGCATCTACAGGTCAGATGGTATATAGTACCATTATCTCCGAAGTCAAAAAACAACATATTTTTGACTTAAATTTAAAAATCAAAACTGATAATTACTTACTAATCATCAAGTCAGAAGATTCTATCAATCAGACCAGAATTGCTATTCTTGACTAAACATAGCTATGAAAAAGACATTTAGAAAAATAATTACATTGATAATCTGCTTGTACGGGGTAGTGGCTCGTGGTCAAGACACAGAAAAAAGTATCTATAACACAACAAAGTTTAAGTTAAAGACTTTTTTCAAGGATGGTATGCAGTTATCGGGAGGCATAAGTGCGAACCAGACCTATTACAAAGCTTGGGGCGACAATAGACGCTCCCCTTTCACTCATCTATATTCTGGAAATATAAATATAGGGGTATTAGGTAAAATGAATATACCCCTGTCATTTAGTTTTACAAATCAAAAAGCTACTTTAAATAACCCATTTTCTTCGGGATTTCCTCGAATGCAACCTTTCAATCGTATGCAACTTAAACCAAAGTACAAAGGCTCTACTTTATACCTTGGAACGTCTGCTCTAAATTTTTCACAATATACACTTTCAGGTCACAGATTTAATGGAATAGCTTACGATTATCGCTCAACTAAACACCCATTGTATGGTACTTTAATGTATGGTAAACTTCTAAATGCAATTAAGGTAGATTCTAGTATGTTGGGACAAAATAGACCGTCCTATACACGCATTGGCTGGGCAGGAAAAATCGGGTACAAACAAAAGCAAGATTTTGTTGAATTCATTTATTTTCAAGCAAAAGATAAAATAAACACACTACCGTACAGATTAGATGCCTACAATATATTTCCTGAATCAAATTTAGTTTTAGGCCTTAATTTTCAGAAAATACTCTTCAATAATCTATTTATTGGAACAGAAATAAGTCAAACAAAAATAATCTATGAAAACTTTTCAATACGTAAAATTTGGAGTGATGCTATTGGATTAAGTAATAAAAATCAAAATAGACGTGCTCTTAAGTCCACGATAATGTATAAAAGTAAAATTTCAGAACATACTTTGGAATATAGTAGAGTGGATCCATTATATCGGACACATGGAGGATATTTTTTCAATGCTGACTTAGAGACTTATGCTATAAAATCTGCCTCCCATTTGATGGACGAAAAACTAATTTTAAATGCAGATTTGGGATACCAAAAAGATAATTTAGACGGGAGTAAACCACAATCTTCGAATCGATGGGTTTGGACGATTGATGGAAATTATATACCAAGCGATAAATTAAATGTTTCGCTAAATTATTCTACGTTTTCAAATTACAGCAATTTTCAGAATAATTTTAGATACCTGACGGCGATACTTCCTTACCAAGAGTTAGACACACTAAATTACAGACAGATCAATAACAATGTTTCTGCAATGGTTGTCTTTCAATTACCAAGTTCCAAACAGACGAAGAAAAACATTACACTTAACAGCATTTACCAATCAGGTAATGATAAACAAGGAAGCTATGCAGTAAAGAACTCATTGAATAACATGACACTTAGCTATGGCCTCTTAAACGAGACTAAGAAAAACAACGCAAGTATTGGTTTGAATTTTGCAAAAAACCAAACCAATCGTTCAATAGAGAGTCTATTCGGTCCCGTAACATCGTGTAATGGTAAAATCTACAAAGAAAAAATAGATTGGAATGCTTTACTATCCTACACCTACGCTTCCAACCAAATTTTTGAGAATTACACAAAAACATCTCAAAGTATTTTTTTAGGTAAAATAGGTATGCAATCTACCATTTTTGAAGTACATAGATTGAGTTTCTCAGCCATATTTTTTAAAACTACAAATAATTTGAAAGCACCGATGGACCTAACCTTGAATTTGGGTTACATATATCAGTTTAAACTTCCTAAATCAAAAAAAGAATGAAAAATCCCATTTTAAGGCTCATGATATATGTTTTAGGTTTCAGTACAGCTTATGCCAATGAACCTTTAATATACAACGAATTACAAAGCCAATCGTTAGGACTAAATCCTGTCATACTACCAAATGGAACAAAGATTTTACCACAACATGATGGCAAACATTATTTTGTCGATGAGAAAAATAATCAACAAACAACAGGAGACATTACCCCAGAACAAGTCAAAGAAATTATAACTAAAGCCAAAGATGCAGGCAAAAAAGTGTACAATTTGCTAAGCCTTCAATATGCAAGTAGTTTACCGATTGTCATAGAGAAAGAAATAGCGGGTACTACCTACGCAATTGCTTTGGATAAGTTAGTATTCACGCCTGCTGGCAATACGCTAACTATTGTCGCCATGATTACAACCCCAGAAGGCAATACCATTTGTTTTTCGGGAGAACAAGTAGGTTTTACAGGACAAGGGGGTATAAAGGAAGGCACTCTAAAATTACTTCTTGGAAACAAAAATGCGCTGACTTTATTTGACTTAGAAAAAATTTCTCTGGAACTATCAGGGGGAGCCTTAAAATTCGGCTGTGATGGTTTTGAAAGTTTTTCATTGCAAGGAAACGTAATTTTTGATAGGTCGCTAATTGTTCCTGATAATATATTCAGTGGAGAAATAGAAAGTGGCAACGTAACTTCCAAATTTATTTTGGAAGATATGCAAGATTGGAACAATATGTTGATAGATATTTCTATTCAACCTTTCCAAATACCATCAATGAGCGGTTATGGTTTTAATGTTAATCATGCTGTTATTGACATAAGTGATTATGCCAATTCAACTAATTGTGTTTTCCCAGTAGGTTACACTGCATCAGAAACTAATGTACTTTGGAGGGGGGTGTATATAGGGAATGCTACCGTGAGATTCCCCAAACATTTTAAAAATCGAACAACCCAAAGTAGATTGAGCGTAGGAGTCAATCATCTGTTGATTGATAAAACGGGTGTTTCTGGAGAAATTTTTGGCGAAAACATCCTGGCTATCAAAGACGGTGATTTAAGTGGCTGGGATTATTCGTTAGATGGTGCAAGTATTGTTTTAATAAAAAGCAAGGTTAAAGCTGGTAGTTTAACAGGAAAAATGAGGGTTTCTATCTCGTCCGAAGAAAAACTATTAGGCTATAAAGCCATTATTGACCCAACTCGTGACTATTACAATTTTAGTGTAAAAACAATTGACAGTTTAGATTTTGAAATTTTTAAGGCAGCCCAAGTTCACTTAGAACCTGCTTCAACGGTTAGTTTGGTTCTTGAAAATAAACAGTTTTCCGCTTCTGCCATGTTGCACGGAAAAATGAACATATCTTCTGTGAAAGGAGGTATTAGTTTAGATGAGTTCACTTTTCAGAATCTATTTTTATCAACAAAAGCTCCTTATTTATCCATAGGTTTCTTTGGCGGTGGGTCTGATAAAGAACTTCAAATGGGTAACTTTCCTATTAGTATCATTGCTCCCAAAATACTGATTCAAGATAATGTGGCAAATATCAATTTTGGAGTGAAAGTAAATTTAGATGATATCGGCATAACCGCAACTGGCGGGTTTATCATTCAAGGTGTATTTGTAAACGAAAACAATCGCCATTTTTGGAAAAATAAAAACGTTACGATTAGTGAATTAGTCGTTACTGCCGACTTAGATGTAGCAAAATTTAAAGGTATAGTACATTTTTTTGATGATGACCCCATCTATGGGAAAGGTTTCTATGGCGAAATGAGCATGGATTTAGACGTAGGCATTAATATTGGTGCAAGAGCAGTTGCTATGTTTGGTAGAAAAGAAAAAAGATATTGGTTTGTTGATGGCGAATTAGCATCTGGAGGGAATGGAAATGGCTTGTCAATCAATGTCTTAGCTGGTTCTTTATACAAACACATGGCGCCAGTTGCAGGAACAACGGGAGCAAAATCATTGTCAGGTGTAGTTTATGCTCCTGATTTTTCTGTTGGTTGGGGAGGACGTTTTGCCATCGGAATCTCCACAGGCGGCTCAATGGCGGGTTTGGCAGGTTTAGAAATCCTAACTCGAAGCTCTGGTGGAATAAGCAAAATTGGTATTTTAGGCAGTGTCGTAGTGGCTGGTAGTGGCTGGATGGTTACTCCAGAAGCGGGACGCATAATGTATAGCAAATTGTGTAATGATAGCGACCTCATGAAACCAGGTGGAATAGCCAATAATACAGACGGCGATAATCCACCAGAAGGAGAAGCACAAAAATTCGACATAAACGCTCCCAAAGGATTTGGGGCAAACATTATTCTTAAAATAAATTTTGATGACCGCAGTTATTACGGAAAACTAGGCGTTAATGCTTCCACTTCTTCTATTTCTGTGCAGGTTGTTGGAGCATTCTATTTTTCTCCAAGCAAATGGTTTGTGCATTTAGGAGAGCCGCCCATGGCTGATAGGATAATTATATTATTACCAAGTTTGCCTCAAATTGATGGGTATATCATGTTGGGGCATGGCGTTCCAGAATTACCTTCTCCTGAACCCAATATTTTTACGAAATACCCATCTGCCATAAACAAACGCTCCCCCAATATCAATAGTACTCAGGTAGCATCTGGGGCAGGTATTGCTTTTGGAGCGGCCTTATCCGTTTCTTCAAACGGTTCTGTCCCTAAAAATGCACCTAAACCTATATTGGGCTATACCATTGGAGCAAGAATAGGACTTGATATGATGCTTATGAAATACGTTAGTGGTACGTATTGTGTAGGTAGAGAAGGCCAGCCCATTGGCATTAATAATTGGAGAGCCGCCGGACAAGTTTATACCATCGGCTGGCTCAAAGCGATGGCTTTTGGTTTCAATGTACTTGATATTGGTTTAGGGGCTGTACTTGGAGGAGCTGCCCCAAACCCAACTTATGGAGCAGGTGAAGTGGCCATAAGTTTTAAAGTATTAGTTAAAAAATTTAACTTCAACGTCGGTTTTTCGGTTGGCGATGATTGTGTAATCGTTGGTGGCGATGCTAAGGTATCTGATGAACAAGTTTTTGATATTTTTTATCCAGCAGAAAACCAAGAACTACTACCTAAGGAAACAATTCCAACCATCAAATTCACAAATGCCATTGAAAGCCCAACCCAAGTTGAGGGTCTTAGTGGTAGGTTTAGGCAAAAAGTAATCAATTATAGACTTACAGATCAAGATGGAAATAATATAGGGGGCTCTTGGAGTGTTGAAGGAACGAATAAAATAGTATTTAAACCAACGTCTTTACTACCGGCGGGTAAAAAAATTATCGTCAGAGTTCATACACAATTTCAAAAGGAAGAAGATGGAAATTGGCAACCCTTTACAGATGGCGTAAGCTCGGCAGACACGCAAAAAGAATATTTTTTTATGACAGCAAAAAATGCCGAAGAGTTTAAGAAAGACATAGAAATGCATGTCGTAAATACACAAACTGCTTTAATAAATATAAATCAGGAGGCAGTTGTCACCGCAAATGATATAAATGTAAGTGCAGCACAAACAGGAGAACAGATACTAAATAAGGCAAATCAGGAAGTTAAAGAAATAAAAGAAACGATTCTGGACAGAGGAAATGCTATGTTACAGAATGCCGAAAAAGCCAATATCCCTCCCGAGAAAAAAGAAGAAGTAAAACAAATCGTAAACTCTGCCACCAATTTAGCAAATACGGTTGTAGATGACGCATTTAAAAAAGTAAATGAAATTATTGAAACTGCCAAGAAGGATGTTCGAAACATGACTAACGTCGCCGTGGCACAAGTAAATGCAACAGTTATTGGAGCAGCCACTACGATTAGTGCCTTTGAAACGAATGGGAAAGAAGAAATCACACGAATTAATAATGAACTAATCCAATACAAAAGAAACCTTGAGGCTCAACGAAGAAAGGAAATAAAATGGTGGATGGGAAATAAAAAGAAAAACGAGATTAAGAATAAATTCCGACAAATGGCATTTGATGCAGATAGAGAAGCCCAACGAAAAATGCAGGATGTTGTCAATAGAATAAAAGCTCAAGCTGATGCTGAAACTGCTGCTGCCAAACAAAAAGGGAAAGAAATAATGGATGCCGCCTTGGCACGAGCAAAACAAATCATGGATATTGCCGCAAATGATGCCAAAGATGTGATGGCTGATGCCCGAAAAATTGCCGATGAAATAATGGCTGAAGCCGAGAGACAAAGCAATGCGATTATAAGTGGTGCAGCAAATGCGCAATCAGACCTGTCTGTTTTCGCTCTAATTGCACAACAAGAAAGTGCTTTTTATGACGAAGCAGATGAGCCAACTGTACAGGTGAATAATTCAGATAATGACATAGATGAGATACAAATTCAGGCTGACCTTAACGCCGAAATAGAACGGAAAAGACTGGAGAATGAAGAAGAGAATAGAAGAAATGCAGCCCTACAAAGAGAAAAACAAGAAGCAGAACAAGCAAGACAAAGAGAACTACAAGCCCAATATAACGCTGAACAACAAAGGCTTCAAGCAGAATGGGTAAAAAATGATGCAATCAGAAAACAAGTAGAGCGAGATGAGGAATCTCGTAAACAACAGGCGTACGAAGCCGAACAGCGGAGGATTCAACAACAACAGGCATACGAAGCCGAACAGCGGAGGATTCAACAACAACAAGCGTACGAAGCCGAACAGCGGAGAATCCAGCAACAACAAGCGTACGAAGCCGAACAGCGGAGGATTCAACAACAACAAGCGTACGAAGCCGAACAGCGGAGGATTCAACAACAGCAAGCGTACGAAGCCGAACAACGGAGAATCCAGCAAGAACAACAAGATGCTTATTTTCAATATCTTGAACAGTTAGACCGCCAAAGGCAAGAGGAAAACGAACGCCAACGCCGTCGCCAACAAGTATTTCAAGAAGAACAAAGGCTCAATAGAGAAAGACAGTTGAGAGACAGTTCGAGTTACTTTCCATTTGTAGATACTGTGATTCATGAGTGGTAAAGTGTTGTTTTTATTCCAATGGTATTACAAAAATCATCTATTCAATGAAGAAAATATTTAGTTTAATTTCTATTCTAATTACCTTTTTTACTACCACAGTAGCTCAAGAATTATCCTTAATAGCCAAAACAGAAAAAGACAAAGTTATTCTTCGGTGGATGCCTCAGAGTTTTGATACTTGGCAAAAAGGGAATGCCGTGGGCTATCAGTTGTTTCGGCAAACGACCCACCGCAATGGATTAAAAATTGACGAAGCTCAAATCTTGCTGACCCCAAGTCCGATAGTTCCCTTGAAGGAAAATTATTGGAAACTTTTGAGCAAGCAAGAAAACTTTGCCACCGTTGCTTATCAATTCCTAACAGCTCCAACGCCCGAAGACCAAACGTCAAAAGACCTTTCTTTTGCTATGGCAATGCTCATGAGCAATACCTCTGGAGCCATTGCTGGTGGAATGGCTATGCTTTATGAAGACAGAACCACTGCCCCAAATGAGCAATATATTTATACGGTTGTGATTGACAAAACCTCAATTTCGGCATCTATGAGCGTTGAAACTGCAAAAATAACCCGTTTGCTTCCTCCCTCAAATCTCTACGGGGAGTTCCAAGACAGCACACTTTTTATTCGATGGAATGTCTCAGACTCGCTTCTACACAGTGCTTTCGTTGTCGAGCGTTCAGATGACGGCGGCTTGAGCTATCAAGCCACCCAAGCCGAACCTATCTTGGCTTTGGCAGAACCCGACTCGCTGGGCAACTACATCGGCACAAAATCTGAAAATCTCCCTCAACTCTATCAAGCATATTTTTACCGTGTAAAAGCCATTACCCCTTTTGGAATACTTTCAGAGCCATCGAACGTCATTCGGATTTATGGCTACCGTACCAAACTACCACTTCCGAAAGTGAAAACTTTCTTGCCCAAAAATAAAGAGAAAGGCGTGCGAATCTCGTGGAATTTTCCTGATTCGCTCAATAACGACATCAGAGGTTTTGATGTATTGCGTGCCGAAAAATTAGGTGAGAAATATGAAAAACTCAATCCTAAACCCCTATCCAGACAAACCCGAATGTATGTCGATAGCCTCCCTCTTTCCGAAGGATATTACCAAGTTTCGGTCATCAACTGGGCTTATAAAAGTTTGTCTTCCTACCCCGAATTCGTGCAGTTAGAAGACTCCATTCCACCCCAAAAGCCCGTTTGGAAAACCTATCAATCTGACCAAAATGGAATCGTAACCCTACGCTGGAAAGCCAACCACGAAAAAGATTTTTTAGGATATAGTATCTATCGTGGCGATAACCCCAAACGTGAACTCAGCCTTATCACCAGCCGCATCATGGCTGATAGTGTCTATCAAGATACGGTTTCGCTGAACCTTCTGAACAAAAAAATCTATTATTCTATCATTGCCTTCGACAAACGCCTCAATCCCTCTGTTCACGCCGATACCGTCATCGTACTTCGGCCCGATATTATTCCGCCAGCTTCGCCCAACTTCACTGACTTTTCCCTGTCGGATACTAGCATTGCCATCAGTTGGGTAAATTCGCCAAGCCAAGACCTCGACAGTACATTCTTGTATCGGGTACTAAAATCCGACAGCCTCAATGGCCGAGCATTATTGCTTGGGTTTTCAGCCCAAACGCCCCTAAATAACTTTTTGGATACTACGGCTGCCGAAAAAACACCCTATGTCTATCAACTCATCGCCCAAGACGATGCGGGTTTGCGGTCGAAT
>JBKBOU010000004.1:0-147016 GCA_046293395.1 Spirosomataceae bacterium | reverse complement strand
TAACAACCAATACCATACACCCAAATACCCCCAAAAAATACACCAAATAATTATACAAATACTGAAAATAATGAAATAATAATTTTCAATCTATCTACCTAAAACATTTAATTCATTCTTTTTTCATGCCTAATTCATCAATTCACCTCTCTTTCCGCACCCTACCTATTTATTCTTTCTGTCTGTATTCTATATATAGCTGAGCTATCTCGTCTTTCTTATCTTATACACATACAAACTACCTAAGCAGCATTCTATGCAGAAGATATGATGAAGGGTGATGCTCTTTTACATCACCCAAAAAAGCGATCTACATCATTATATATATAGCTACCTAAAAACGACCAAAAGTTCGTCGTTTTTCATTTTATTGATTTTTCTGTTTTCGTAAGAAGTGCTGCTCCAATTACGCCAGCACTTTCACCAAGCGTATGCTTTAGAATAGGGGTATTGAGTTCGTGATTGAAAAGCTGCGGTAGAATCACGAAAGGGAGTTGCTCATAGATATATTCCATTTTACTTACTCCTCCACCGACAATAATCATATCGGGGTCGATGGTATTGATAACTTGCACGATGGATTTTCCGAGATACAGAACTAGCCTGTCTAATGTTATTTTAGCAGGCATATCTTTTGTTGTCAGGAAATCTTCATAAATCTGGGGAAGTGTTTTTTTAATCCCCGTAAGAGAGGCATAAAATTGTTCAAGTGCCCCACCAGATATAAATGTCTCCAAGCAGCCTGTTTTTCCACAATAGCATTTAGTATGTGAGGCGCCGACCGTTGTATGTCCCCATTCTCCAGCAATACCGTGCGGGCCTTCGTGCAATTGTCCGTTAAGCATCCAACCTCCGCCAACCCCTGTTCCGATGATAATCCCAAACGAAACACGGGGTATTTGCGCTCGTTCTTGTCCGGCACCGACGAGGGTTTCAGCAAGGATAAACGCATTGGCATCATTGGTATGTAATACGGGAATTTGCCATATTACTTCCAAATCTTTGGCTATATTTTGGCCATTGAGGCACGTGACATTGGCATTTTTAATTTTCAATGTCGTTTTATCCAAGATTCCTGGTGTACCTATTCCGATGGAAAGCGGGGAAAGTCCGGTTGCTTTTTTGCCCATTTGGACAAGTGCATCTATTTGTTGTAAGATATGTGTATATCCTTTGTGTGCTTCTGTTGGCAGCCTATCTCGAAAAAGTATTTCGACGGGTGCGTTTTCAGTATATTGTATGACGGCACATTCGATTTTTGTACCGCCTAAATCAAAACCCCAAAGTATCATGATTGCTGAGATGTAAGTAAGTGTCCTAAAATTATTCCTTGTTCTTCGAGGAGAAGAGGCGTTTGTATTAATGCTTCTTGTAATGTAAGCGGACGATGAATGATGGACGAAAGATATTTCAAAGGAAATGTCTTTGGAATTGCGTCTAAGTCTTCGAGCGTTCCACAGATAATACAAACGGGGGTGTTGGATTGTGCAGCTACGCGTGTCAAGGCACAAATTAATTTCCCTTCCCAGGTTTGCCTATCTACTTTTCCTTCACCGGTAATGAGGATATCGCCTTTTTGTATCTTACTTTCTAGTTGATAATAGTCCAGTAACCAGTCTGTTGCAGAACATATTGTCGCATGAAGAAGTGGTACGAGTGCGGCGGCGACTCCTCCACCGGCTCCTGCACCTGCTAGAAATGCGGGAGAGTGGTAGCCTTCTTTTGTTAAAATACTACAAAAGTGTTGCAGACCATCGTCTAATTCGGCAATTTGATGAATGGATGCTCCTTTTTGAGCAGCATACACACAGGCAGCTCCGTTTAAGCCAAAAAGTGGATTCCCGACATCGGTTGCAATTTCTAGTTGTACGGTAGTTGGGTCATAACAGAGACCAGAAGTATCTATATTTTCTACGAGAGTCAAATTCTGTCCGATGGGTTCTAATTCTTTTCCGTTTTTATCTAAAAATTGGATACCCAATGCCTTTGCGATTCCCATGCCACCGTCGTTGGTGGCAGTTCCTCCGACTGTCAAGAAAATATGTTTGCATCCTTTATCCAGAGCATCACGCAGGAGAAGACCTGTTCCAAAACTCGACGACAAGGTAGCTGAGCGTTCGTGGGGAGCGAGTTGTTGTAACCCGGAGGCTTGTGCCATTTCGATGACAGCGCAATTACCTGTTTGTAAGCGGGCGTATTGGGCAGAAATCGGGCGACCGAGTGCGTCTTGCGTTGGTAGATTCTCAAGACGAAGAGGTGTGATAGCGGCTAGTGCATCCAGCGTACCTTCTCCCCCGTCAGCGAGCGGGAGAGAGAGAATTGGAACGGAGGCAGGAAGAATTTTACGGAGACCATTGGTTAGATACATGCAAACCTCGGTAGCAGAGCAAGCGTCTTTGAATTTATCTGGTGCAATGATGATTCTCATGGTTGAAAGAAAGTGGGGAGATAAACACAGAATACATAGATAAAGAAAAATACAAAGACGAGTGCGATGGAATACCGATTTACGAGCGGCTCTACTCCATCAGAAAAAGATTCTTTTGCATTTTCTGTCGGTTTAAAGACAAAAGACACGCTATAAGCAACCAAAAATGTACTGACACAGCCGATGAGATTCCACCAAAACCAAAATACATGAGGCACAAATTGCCATAGATATACATTAATACCTACCCCAACGATAAGCCCGAGGTTCATGGCTTTGCCTTTCACGCGTGGAATAGCCATCGCGATGATGAATGTGGCCAACATAGGGCCATAGAACAAAGAGCCAATTTTATTGATGGCTTCAATCACTGTTTTCGCCATTCCGCCTACGAAAAAGCTGAGAACGAGTGTCATAAGTCCCCAAATCAATGTTGATAACTTGCTGTAGGTGACATATTTTGCAGAATCTAGGGTAAAGTATTTACTCACGACCTCTTCCATCGTGACAGCACTCAAAGAGTTTAGGTACGAAGAATAAGCAGACATAGCTGCCGCAATGATTGCCACGACAAGTAAACCAATGATGCCATTTGGCAAATAGTGTTCAATGAATACGGGAATCATGAGGTCACTTTTTCCGTCTGGTAGAAGCGCCATGAAGTCACTATTCAGGCGAGCAAACGTTCCGATGACGAGTCCTCCGATGCAATACATGAGCGTAATGGGAAAGCGAAGAAGACCATTGGCAAACAAAATACTTCTGACGGTAGGTAAATCTTTGGCAGATAAAATACGTTGAGCCTGCATTTGGTCTGTTCCATAATACGATGTATAAAGAAAAATACCTCCAAAAAGCATGGGAAAGAAGCCAAATTCGTCACCATTGAGTCCTAAATTCGTGTAATCAATCACGAGTAAACGGCTTGGCTCTACTTCTGCCTTTAGGACTTCCCAACCGCCTAGATTTTCGAGACCGTAATAAACGATGAGAAAAATACCGGCTACTTTGATGACCATCTGAACCACTTCACTATAGACGACGGCTTTCATGCCACCTTCCAACGAATAAAGAATCGTTGATACCCCGACGAGCAGCAAGGTTGTCAGAAAGGAAAGATGCAAGAGGGAGGCTAATATCAGTGAAACAGCGTAAACGACGACAGCTCCCGCGAACGAGCGACTCCAGAGAAAGACGAAAGAAAGGATGAGACGTGTCGATGCCCCAAATCTTTTCTCGAGAAAAGAATAAATACTAACTACGCCGGATTTGTATAAAACGGGGCCAATGAAAGTCATGATGATAATCATGGCAATCGGTACGCCCAACTCAAAAGTAAGCCATTTCATACCTCCACCTTCACGCAGCCCAACAAATGCGGGTGCTGAAACAAAGCTGATGACAGACAATTGAGACGCCATGGCAGACATCGTCAAGGAGAACCATCCAAACCCTTTTCCGCCAAGGAAATAATCTTGGGAATTTTTCTGTTTTTTCAAGTAGTAGCCCATCCATATCATTCCGACGATATAAATGACCACAATGCTATAGTCTAATTGATTCATTTTGTATCGTTTAAAAAGTCTATGACCACTGCTGCAGTCCAGGAAAAATGACTACCGCCGTATCCACCTTTTCCGGCGGCTACGTCTTTTTTGGGATTAAAATATTCGTAGAATCCATCGCGTTTGACAAGAGCCAGAGCATCTTCTTTGATTTGATCGGCTAATTTATCGAAGCCGTATTGACGAAATCCTTTTTCAAGAAGCCAATTGACTTGCAACCAAACGGGTCCTCTCCAATATCGATTTGCTTCAAATTTTTCATGTGTAGGCGCGAGACTTGGGCAATGATAGCCGGACAGGTCATCTCCCAAAAACGTACTACTTTCTATGAGTGCCGCCATTTTTTCGGCTTGGTCTTGTGTAGGTACACCTGCAAAAATCGGTGCAAATCCCATAGCCGTGGGTAGTTTGATGGGACGCTCGTTTTTTAAATCGTAATAATGATATTGATTTTGCTGTGGGCAATAGAGTTTTTGGTTCAGCTGTTGCGTTGTTTGGGCGTACCATTTTTCACATTGCGCTTGTTCCTCTGTCCATCCCCAAGTAGCAAAAAGGCGGGCTAAACTTTGGTTAGAGGCTGCTAAAACTGCATTGAAAAGTGGATCTTGAATGAGGAATGGAATTTTATCCAACATTTTATCCTCCTCGTATCCACATTGCCGTGAGAGGTCAATGAGGTATAAATAATAATCATAATCTCTTGCAGTAGGTCTCTGCGATTGATCGACGTGGTGTGTATCCTTTCGTTCGACTTGATACGTGGGTGGGTCAAATGTCTCCCAGACGGAATCCCAAACGGCAGAGTTATCTGTACCGGACTCCCAGTTATGGCGAATATACACGAGACCTTCTTGGTTTGGGTCACGTTGTGTATAGAGATAGCGATGAAAGGCAAAAATTGCTTTTGCTGCTTGTTGATAAAAAGCGATGTTTTCTTCTTTGGCTGATTCTTTTTCGTGCACGTATTCAAGTACAAAACCAAGCACGGGGGGTTGGGTCATGCCCGTTGTATGTACGTGTTTCGGTGCTGCTGGGTGCACGTATGCTTGGTGAAAACTTGCTCCTGGAAAGTATTTTTTCTCGGCAGAGTCTGCATGGAATATAATATGAGGAATCAAGCCGTTTTCCCATTGTGCGGAGAGAAGCGTTTGTATTTCTTTTCGGGCATTTTCTTGATTAAAATTAGCCCAACCCATGGCATGAAATCCTGAATCCCAAAGCCATTGAAAGGGATATAGATGTGAAGAAGGAACGGTAAATCCTTCACGCCAATTTTGTGCTAATATACTTTGAGCCTGTTCTTGGAGTGTCATGAGGCGTGTGATCAGGGTTTAAAGTGGGAAATAGAACAGAGAGGGTTGGTTACATTTCCCTCTCTGTTTGGTAAAAATTTGGAATTAGAATTCGTACAGAAGACGTAAGAATACACGTCTTGGAAGCTCAGGGCGGCCAATGAAATAGCTTGAGCCGGTGATATTTGCTCCTCTTGGAGAACCTTCGGTAACACCTGCCGTATTAAATACATTGAATACAGATACGCCCAATCTCATTTTTTCTTGTTGATCTTTCCATTTGATGCTATATCCAAGGTCTAAACGACTAATAGTATAGGCATCAAGGAGATAGATATTATCTGCAGCCGTGTATTTCTCGCCGATGTAGTTGGTCGAGAAGCCCGCATCAAATTTGGAGTTATCGAACAAAATACCTGCCATTGCCATTGTTCTTGGCTGTCTTTGTAGCCAGTTGCCAACAAGAGCAGGGTTGCTTTCGTATTCTGTATATTCATGACGTTGGTATGTAGCATTTCCATAAACAGATAGGTATTTTGTCCATTGGTAATTCACAGACATTTCCACACCATACGATGAAGTAGATACTTTTTGAACATCATCTCTTAATCCTCCTTGCCCGTCATTGACGAAGTTAATTTCCATTCTATCTTTCAATTGAACAGCATATACGGCAGCAGTGGTAGAGAACTTCGATGTTCCAATTTTCACCCCTGTCTCAATGGAATTGATTCTTTCGGGCTCGTACGTAGCTGGTTCGTAAGCAGTTCTGAACCGAACGGAGCGGAGTTCAGGGAAGAAATAACCGCTTGATGCGTTGGCATATACATTTACAGATGAAGAAACCTTGTACAAACCTGCTAAAGCAAGGGCTGTTCCGACGGTCGAAACTTCGCCACTTCTGTTAAGCTGACCATTTCCCCAAGTAACTTCTGAGATATTTGGTGCCAGCGAAGCATCTTGCAATACATTGTAACGGCGGCTTCCGTAGCTTGTGATGAGTCCGCGGGCTCTTTCGATACGTACACCTGCATCAAAATTAAACTTCTCGCCAATGTACTCATCTGTTAAATAAGCTGCTATTTTCTGACTCGCGATGGTTTGGTCTGTATAGCCAACATTGGTTCCTGAAAGTCCATTCAAGGTATATTTACGTGCATTACCTGCTGCGTCTGTGTAGCTTAGATGCACCAATCGAGGCGTTTCGGCAAATTCGCTCAAGTAACGATAGGTGATATTTTTATCTCCTGCTACTGAATTAGAAAGGAAGGTTCCTGCCGTGATAGTGTGCTTATCTAGCGTTTTTGTAAGGTTAAATTCACCTACATACTCTGTCAATGGGCGTTCTCTGTCCACGATTCTGTTTTCGTACAAAAGTGCACCTGCTGCCAGAGGCTGTCCGTTATCAACATAGCTAAATTTGTAGTTGGAGCCACCTGCTAGGCCTCTCGCTGCTGTGGTAAGGAAGCTGCTCTGTGTTTCCACTGGATTTCCGAAACCAGCCCCATCTAGGAATAAGTTAAACTGGTGTGCATATTTGGCAAACTTCACTTTGGCATCTAATACCCAGCCATTTCCCAGGTTTTGGTTGGCTTTCATCATCAAATAGCCCCCTCGTGTTGCTGCTCCTTCTTGGATAGGCGAGTGATAAAGACCATCTGGCGTTAAGAAAGCCATTTTGCTTGCCAAGGAAGTTTGCAAGGTGGTGATAGTCTGTCCATTGACAACTGGCCGAGAACGGTCGCTTGCTTCCAGAGGGAAAGGCAAGTAGAATTGCGCTTTGTCGTCGATAAACTGACCGAATAACGTAAATGTACCCTTTTGCGTTACTTTTTTGATATTGGCTCTGAACTGAACACCTTCTGTTGGCAAACCTGTACGAATAGGGCCTTCGTCATAACGATACACGCCTGAAACCGCATAATAGAGATTTGACCCTTCTCCACCGAGGCGACCGCTGCTTAGAAAATCTGTTTTCACGCGGCCTAGATTCGCCCATTCCATTTGGACTGCATTTTTACTTACGTCTGACCCTGTAATACTGGTATAATTGATGATACCCGCTACCGAACCTGCACCAAATAGCGTAGAAATACCTCCACGCACGAACTCAAGACTTTGGATACCCAAGTCATTTCTAAAATACACGTCATGCGCAGACGAGTTAAGCCCGAATGTACTAAGCGTCGGCATTCCATCTACTTGCAATGGGTTGAACTGATATTGCCCACCGGAAGGAAGCCCCCGAATGAATACGTTGGCGGCGACTTCACCCCCGCCCCCTTCCGCTGTGATACCGGGAATTGTCCGGAGGATATCCGCTTGGCTACTTGCTGCCAACGTTTGTACTTGTCTTGCCCCAAGGTAGGTCATGGATAGGGGCGAATCTTTCACCGACTTTGTTCCAAATGTAGCCGTTACCACAACTTGGTCTAATGCCATGATGTCGTCTTCTAATTGGACGTCGAGTACTTCTGAACCACCTGAAATTTCTTTGGTAAGTGGCTTATAGCCAATACCTGTAAAGCGAACGGTTGCTTTTGCTGTAGATGGCAACTCTAACTTGTATTGTCCAGAGCCGTCCGTTTGAACTCCTTTTTTGGTACCTTCCAGAGATACGGTGATGCCGGGCACTTTGCTGCCTGTTTTGTCGGTGACAGTTCCGGTCAGTACACTTTGGGCGAAGGCGAATTGGCTTGCCATTCCCAAGATGAGTACTACTAGGTAGTGTTTTACTTTCATAATTTATTAAATTAAATCAATAATTAATTGTACTTTCGCAACAAAGGTAGATTGTTTCCTATTTTGAAAAAAAGTATATTTGCAATTGTAAACACTTATTAATCAGTTAATTAAAATGCAAACGTTTACGTAAACGTTTGCATAAACATCCAATGAGAAGAGTCAAACAAGCAGACATCGCGAAGAAGCTAGGTATTTCGATTGCAACAGTTTCTCGCGCCTTGAAAAACAGGATAGAAATCAGTGAAGAGGTACGGGAGAAGGTCCGTCAGGTTGCCAAAGAGTTGTCGTATCAACCCAATTTCATGGCATCCAATTTACGGGCACAGAAAAATTTTGTCATCGGTGTAATTATCCCCAAGATTGTACACGAATACATGGCGTCTATCATCAAAGGCATCAGTGAAGAAGCACATAGTTCGCCCTACCAGTTGATGATTCACCTGACAAACGATTCCTACCAAAAAGAGGTAAAAGCCATGGAACTTTTTGCGAATGGGATGGTGGACGGCGTGCTTATTTGTGCGACAAATGAGACTATTTACACCGAACACTTTGATATTTTGCGGGAAAATAATATTCCGTTTGTCATGTTCGACAAAGACATTCAAAAACTACAAGCTCCTAAGGTAGTCGTAGATGATTTTTCGGGTGCTTTGCGTGCCGTCGAGCATCTGATTGAACAGGGGTACCAGCACATTGCCCATTTGCAAGACAATATGGTAAGTCACGGTTCTCAGAAACGGTTAAAGGGATATTATTCGGCTTTGAAACGGCATAAATTGACAAAAAACAGGGAATATGTCGTGCAGTTATCTTCTATTTCCATTGATGAAAGTCGCCGAGTGACAGAAGATTTGCTGAAGACACATCCAGAAATTGATGCTATTTTTGCTATAACCGATGAAATAGCCGTAGGAGCTTTGCAAGCAGCCCAGCAGGCAGGCAAGAAAATACCGGAAGAGTTTGGGGTGATTGGGTTCAGTAATTGGCAGATTTCCCGTGTGGTACAACCCTCCTTGAGTACCATTGCACAGCCCGGCACAGAGGTAGGCAGGACGGCTTTTCGTTTATTGATGCAACACATTGAAAACCCCCGTTATTTCCAAGACAATTTCCCTATTAAAATCCTGAAAACCAAACTATTGGTTCGTGAGTCCACGGATAGAAAGATAGGATTGGCTCAAAAATAAAACAGCCTACTAAAAACGAATTTAGCAGGCTGTTGGATGACTACATTTTGGTAATTTAGTTTTTCAGAAAGGCAAGTAAGCCCGAAAAATACGTTTTTTGATCATCGTAAAATGCCATGTGACTTCCTTTCGGGCAGTACAGATACGTTCCTTTTTGTACCAGACCAGCCATTTCCTCCATGTGTCTGGGATCCATGGTATCGTGTTGTGCGCCAATGACCAGTGTTGGGATTTGAATCGACTTCAAATCTGCCTTTCTGTCCCATTTTTCCAATTTACCAGCAATTCCGAACTCACTTGGGCCTTGCATCGTCACATAAAGCGACTGATTTGTTTTCCCTAAAGAGCGATTCACGGGTTCAGGCCAGTCTTTTGATGGGAAGCGAAGCACGTGTTTTTCGTAGAAATTCGGAATGAGTAGTTCCATGTAGCGTGGATTTCCGAAATCATTGTTTGCCTCAATGGCACGAATTTCTTTTAGAACATCAGCTGGTAATTGTTTAGCCAATACCTCGTCTGCATACTGACCATATTCTGGGCAGCTCGCCATCATATTTGAAATAATGAGCCCTTTCATGTTCTTTTGGTATTTTAAGCTGTACTCCATCGCTAAAATACCACCCCATGAATGTCCGAGGAGATAAAAATTCGACGCATCCAACTGCAAGGCTTTGCGGACTTGCTCCACTTCTTCCACATAACGTGCCAAATCCCACATGCTTGTATCGTTCGGATTATCTGAATTTCCGCACCCTAATTGATCGTAGTAAATAAATTCGATGCCTTCAGCAGGAAGAAAATTCTCGAAGCATTCAAAATATTCGTGGGTTGCTCCAGGACCTCCGTTCAAAAGGAGAACTTTTGTAGTTGGGTTGTTTCCAACACGTTTTGTCCATACGTTGAACGTCCCTTTGGACGTCGTGATAGGGATGAGTTTCACACCACCTGTTTGAATAGAATCTGCTGTTTGTGCAAAGTAATCTGTGTTTTTCGGAGTATTTTCTGATTCTTGTTGGCAACTCCAAAAACTTACTGCCAGAAAAGCAAGGAGTACGTATTTTTTGTACATCGTATAAAAACTGTTTTAGGGTGAATAAAGAACGAAAATAGAGAAATTTCAAAAAAGAAACGCGATGTCAACAATTTTGAAACCATTATTTCACCTTTTTCTCAAAAACAAAAGGCAGCTAAAAGCCGCCCCTTGTTGCACCAAACATCATATTGCTCAAAAAAATGTATATCATCCAAAGGTTGGTACTTCACGTACCCGTTTTATACAGATAAGGTTTAACCTCCTACAAAACCTCTAAATAAGAAAAATGCGTATTTGCCAAAAACTAGGAAGGGCAACTTCCCAATCGGAAATAAAAACTTAGTACGTATGCGTTTTGGAGCCGTACCAAGGCGGGTGAATAGCTTCCTAGACACAGATAGAACTTGATTTTATCGACATTGATGGTATATTCTGGCGCGTCGAAACGTACGGCGCTACTTGTGTAATTCGGAAAATAGGGATTGAGTCACTGAACTCTCCGTCAGGTAATCCGAAATTTGCTTTTGTCTTTTGAAGTTCTTGGTAAAAATGGGCAATACGGATAAAATTAGACAAGAACAAGGGTTGTTTGATACCGTATGTCTGATACCTTTTTTGGAGCAAAAACCCTGAAAAATAAGTACCGACTTGGCGTATAATTCTAGTGAGAGGAACAACCTTCATGCTTGTTGTCAATTAATTCTTATTAGTAAAGCAAGGGCAATTTCTCTAAAAAAAAGTAAGGCGTCAATATTTTTTTAATTTATTTATCTAGTGGTCAATTTTGGGTAAAAATCGGGAAAACACATTGGTATATTTCAATTTTATCTTGTAAAAATAGAATGGCTATATTTTTTGATGGAGAGCCCATGACTGACGTCATGGGCTGAATCCCACGTTTAAAATCGTGGTTTATCTCATTTGTTCCCACAGTAATTCCGATAAATCATATACCTGTACCGCATGTTCTTTTTCTTGGTGCTTAACGCCGTCCGACATCATCACCATACAAAACGGGCAACCCACGGCTATCGTAGAAGCACCTGTTTCTAATGCTTCTTGTACACGTTCAATATTGATGTCCTTCTTGCCTTTTTCAGGTTCTTTGAACATTTGTGCGCCACCAGCACCGCAACATAAGCCATTGGTTTTGCAGCGTTTCATCTCAACAAGCTCTGCATCAAGGACTTCCAAGATTTGGCGGGGTGCTTCATAGACTTGGTTGGCACGGCCTAGGTAACAAGAATCGTGGAACGTAATTTTCTTTCCTTTAAAACCACCTTCTTCTTTCAAGCGCACGCGTCCGTCTTGAATCAATTGTTGCAGGTATTCTGAATGGTGGAGAACCTCGTAGTTCCCGCCAAGCTCGGGATATTCGTTTTTGAGAGTATTGAAGCAATGCGGACAAGCCGTCACAATTTTTTGGATACCATATCCATTGAGTACCGAAATATTTTGTTGGGCGAGCATCTGAAAGGTAAATTCATTGCCGGCGCGGCGTGCCGGGTCTCCCGTACAGCTTTCTTCTGTACCTAATACGGCGAACGAAATATCGAGATGTTGAAGAATAGAGGCAAATGTTTTGGTGACTTTTTTGTAGCGGTCATCGAATGCGCCAGCGCAGCCTACCCAAAATAAAATAGCGGGGGTTTCCCCTTGTGCAGCCATTTCGGCCATTGTCTTAATCGGTTTTTCCATTGTAATTCTCAGTTAGGCGGGTGAATGGGATATCCTTTTGAACAAAAATAGTATGCTTGCATAACATTTGCAAATAAATCTAGTTGAATTTGATGCGGGATAAGGATGCGATTAGGGGAATGCAATGAGCAAATGCAAAATAAAATCCAACCCCCTATTTTGCCCCGATGGAGCGTGGGGAATAAAGAAATAATTTTAAAACAGAATAGTTAACGCACTTTCACGACAACTTTTCCTTTGGCACGGCCACTTGCCACGTATGCCATGGCTTCATTTATTTTTTCAAACGGAAAAACTTTATCAATAATTGGCTGAACTGACCTTTCCTCTATCAACCGACCAATCTCTGCCAATGCCTGACCATCAGGTTCTACAAACAAGAATGAATAGCTCACCTTACTTTTTTGGGTCTGTATCTGGATTTTTCTACTCAAAAAATGAATGATTGTACGCATCCACCAGGATAGATTCATTTTTAATGCAAAAGATACATCTGGCGGGCCTGAAATAGAAATAATCTTTCCGCCCGGCTTCAAAATTCGTACTGATTTCTCGAGTGTCTTTTCATCTTGACTATTGAGTACCACATCGTACTCCGCAAGTAATTTTTCAAAGTCTTGTGTCTTGTAATCTATTACAAAATCAGCACCAAGGCCACTTACAAGACCGAAATTGGCTAAACTTGTCGTTGTCGCGACAGTTGCTCCTATTTGTTTAGCAAGCTGAATAGCGAATGTTCCTACCCCACCTGAGCCTGCTTGGATAAAAACTTTTTGCCCTTTTTTGAGTTCGGCATTCTCAACAAATGCCTGCCGGGCTGTCAAAGCAACCAACGGAACAGAAGCCGCCTCTTCCATAGAAATCGTGGTGGGTTTGTGGGCTACGTGGGCCTCAGAAACAGCCACATACTCTGCAAATGTACCGATGCGTACCTGGGATGTAAACGCAAAAACTGCATCTCCTACATTAAATCTTTTTACTTTTACACCTACATTTGTGATGATTCCTGCCACGTCATGTCCTAAAATGAGGGGAAGAGAATAGGGTAAAATTAATTTAAATTCTCCACTTTTTAGCTTAACATCCAACTGATTTATACTCGTAGCATGTACTTCAATTAATACCTCATGGTCTTCGATGGTTGGTTTGGGTATGTCTATAAGATGCAACGTTTCTTTCTTGCTGTACTTAGACAAACTGTATGCTTTCATTATAATTTCCGTTTAAATGTGTAAATTTACTTGCATTATGCAAGTACAAAAATACAAATAACTTTTAATTTGCAAGTGTTTTAATTCATGTAATAAGTAAATGATGACAAAAAACAAAATACGATCCACCTGCCCTATTAGCTGTACCCTGGATATTTGGGGAGATAAATGGTCTTTACTTCTTGTTAGAGATTTGATGTTTGCCAAACAGTGTACGTATGGAGATTTTCTAAAATCAAGCGAAAAAATAGCAACAAATATTTTAGCTTCACGACTTCAAGTACTTGAAGAGCAGGGAATTATAACAAAATCTGCACATCCAGACAGTAAGGCAAAGGTTCTGTACAGACTCACACAAAAAGGAATAGACTTACTGCCCATCTTGGTTGAAATAAATATTTGGGCTGAAAAACACGTACTACTTCCAGAAGGGACAAAATCTTTGTTTCCAGAAATTAAAAACGACAAAGAAGCATTTCTAAAGGCAGCCAAAAAAGAATTGACAGATACCAAACTCTAGTTGTTTACATCTCATTTTCAAACTGTGAGTCCGTCGGCTCTTATTTTCATGTATATAAAGCCAAAAAACTGTTTGAGATTGAACAGTTGTAATTGGGCGAATTGCATTCGCCCACACAAAAATAAAAAAGGAGAAAAGACGACTATTCCTCTTTTCTCCTTTCTACGTAGCCTCGAAGGGAATCGAACCCCTACCTAAGGTACCGGAAACCTTTGTTCTATCCATTAAACTACGAGGCCGCACCAATGGTGATGCAAAAGTACAAAAAATTATGAAATACCAAAGAGGGCTTTCAATTCTGTCGCATCGTCTGGTTTCATTCTACCAGCCAATACCAAACGAAGCTGGCGGCGGCGAAGTGCACCTTCATACAGCTCTATCTCTGCTGCCGTTTCGGGCTCTGCGTGTGGGACTTCAATCGGGCGACCAGACTGATCTACCGCAACGAATGTCAAAAATGCTTTATTGGTGTGTACTTTCGTTCCTGCCGGAATGTTCTCCGAATATACATGTACGACCACTTCCATCGAAGAGTTGAACGCACGCGTAACTTTGGCTTCCAAGGTGACAACATTGCCAAGCGGAATCGCCTCCACAAACGATACATTATCAACAGAGGCAGTTACCACAATGCGATTGGAATGTTTTTGCGCACAAATGGCTCCAACAACATCCATGGTTCGCATCAGATTCCCTCCCATCAAATTTCCGAGGGTATTGGTATCATTGGGCATCACCATTTCTGTCATGATGGTGTGTGACTCGCTTACTTTTTTTGATTTGGGCATGGTGTAGATTGTGATGAAAGCACAAAAATACAGAACAAATCGGGATTTCTCTACGTCCTCCCCGCCTTTCTATCCACGCCTAATTCTTGCGCTTAGCCTCTGACTAACCCTTTTTCACGGAGAAAATCATTGGTCATCACGATTCCATCTGGGTGAAGCATCACTTGTTTTTCCACTTGGCAAACGCACAATGTATGATCTAGGCAATCTATCATTTCTTTCACGGTACATTGCACATACCCAATTGCATCCAACAAATAAGGACAGCCGCGGTCGTCAAGTGCATACCATTGAGGACGCAATTTGGGCTTTTCTCGCCCACTTTTCCGACCGAGAGCAGCAATCAGATTCGTTTGGGTTTCTGCCAATAGATTAACATTCAATTGTTTGCTCGTTTTCACTAATTCCAACGTATAATCAACTTGATACAAGGCAACAACCAATTCCTTTCCACCCATAGCCGATTGCATGACCCACGTTGCAATATTTCCGTTATAAGCCATTTCTCCAGAAGGTAATACGGCATTCGTCGTGATAGAATGCACATCGTAATTCTTGCGCTTCAATACTTTTTTCATTTGTTCCAATGTTATGAGATTGCTGTATATGCAAGTAAAGACGTAAAAAAACGAATCAATGTTTTGAGTAAACATCTATCTCTGCTCTACCTAAAACAAAAAAGGACTCCCTTTTGCAAAGGAATCCTTGTTGTCTGTCATCTATATAGTAGTAAAATGCACGAAGGGGGTATTTCTGTGAATCACTGCGGGACGAAGTGTTTCAGGCAAAAACATCTAGTTCACCCACGATTGTCAGGACGGTATCGTCTGTCAATCGGGTAGCCCAACCTTGGCATTTGGGGACTTCGTAATGGAAAAAATACTGCATAGTATGCCATTTTGTGGCTTTTACTATTTCGTCTTCCAATTGGTGTGCCGCTACGGCTTGTTTTAGCCATTGCCAAGCAATTACGTATGTACTCATCAACTCCATGTACAAAGAGGCATCGGAGAGGTAACGTTCCATGTCTCCAGTTTGTGCAATAGAGAGCAAATGTTTTGTTACGTTTTCGACCAATGTACCCGTTTCGGCGAGTTGACGTGCATATTTGGCTAGTTCAGGAATCGCGGTAGCCGCCGCCTCCACTTCTTGTACTTCGGCTGCCAACAGTTGCACGGCTTTCCCTTGTTGAAGCGTAATCTTACGACCCAGTAAATCTTGCGATTGAATACCGGTTGTCCCTTCATAAATAGGCGTAATTCGAATATCGCGGTAATATTGTTCTGCCGGAAAATCTTCCGTAAAACCATATCCTCCGAAACACTGTAGGGCTTCATTGGTCACTTTTACACCCGCTTCACAAGGATACGTTTTGGTGATGGGCGTCAATAATTCGACCAAGAGCGTATTTTTCTCTTTTTCTTCGGGAGATGTTGCTGCATGTGCGCGGTCAAAGTACAGCGACGTTTGTACAAGCAAAGAAAGGGAGCCTTCTACGGCTGCCTTTTGAAAAAGCAACATACGGCGTACATCTGGGTGCTGAATAATAGGAACTTGTGGCGTATCCACAGCAGCTTTGGTATTGAGACGGCGACTTTGTGGCCTTTCTTTGGCGTATGTTAATGCGGCATGATAAGCGGCGGAAGCTATAGCAGCGCCAGCAATCCCGACACCGATACGCGCCTCGTTCATCATTTGGAACATATACGAAAGCCCCTTGTTTGGCTCACCAATTAACCAAGCTTGGCTACCTTCAAAACCGAGGTGCATGGCAGGTACTCCTTTCTGACCAATTTTATGGTAAATTCCCATATTGGAAATCGCATTGCGTGTGCCGTCTTCCAGGAACTTTGGTACCACAAACAGAGAAATTCCCTTCGTACCGAGCGGAGCCCCTTGAATACGACCGATGAGCAGATGTACCACGTTATCACAAGCATCGTGGTCGCCTGCTGAAATGAATATTTTTTGCCCATGAATCGCGTACGTACCATCGGGTTGCGGGATTGCGGTGGTCGTAATATCGGATAGAGAACTTCCAGCTTGAGGTTCTGTAAGACACATGGTTCCTTGCCATTTTCCAGAAAGCATCTGAGGTACAAAACGTTGAATCAGTTCTTCCGTTGCAAACGTGGTAAGCAGTCGAGCAGCCCCAGCGGTAAGCCCCGTGTACATGAGTCCACTGTTGGCAGCCATGCCGATAAATCCTGCTAAACTGGTGATAGTCATGGGAACTTGCGCTCCACCGTGGTCATAGGAAAAATCTGCTCCAATTAACCCGGACTCGCCCATGGCTTGTAGATATTCTTTAACGACGGGGTGAACAGTCACTTCCCCATTGACGAGTTGCGGTTCTTGGCGGTCAACGGCAGTTAAAGCAGGAAACATCAATTTTTCAGCAATTTGGGTAGCCGAGTCCAGAATCATCTCAAAGGTTTCTTTGGAGTGGTCTTGGAAATACGGCAGGCGGCAAAGCGACTCCACATCATGTACTTGGTACAAGAGGAAAGAGAGCGTTTTTCTATCAATAAAAGGCGTTTTCATATCGTATAGTATAGGGTTGGGTTGAAAAGGAGAACGGGCTAGACTTACATAAGGCCGAGCATTTTAGCATACTTCATCATGGCAGCGGGATTCGATATTTTCAATTTTCCGAACATCATGGCCGTCATCGGATTTAGGTCTCCTGACGCGATTTTCACGAGGTCTTCGCCACTGGTTTTGAGGGTTACTTCCGATTCACCGAGGAGCCCTTCGTTTACGGTGGCTGCGCCATTGGCAACAGCGAGCGTATATTGTTCTTCGCCGAGGTCAAAATGAATGGTCGTTTGAATGTCAGAAGCCTCTTGGGCTGCGATTTTAGCAGGTAAACTGTCTAGAAATTCTTTCGCGGTCATAAAAAATAGGTGGTAAGTAAAGGTGATGAAATAAAGCAAAGCAGTATCGCTTACAATTCGTATGAACAAATATATCGAAAAACGCAAATATTATGCAAGCATACTATTTAATCTTTTTTAAATCCATACGAATAAATACTTTTTATATTCGGATGTGTCAATAATTTGGTCAAGTGGCATGAAAAGGGCTATTTTTGTTTAAAACGGACATGTCCCCTTGTTTCATTAATCACTTTACTTCTTTATGAAAAAAACTTTTTACCCGTATTTCTTTCTCTTTTTCGGATTATTCTGTGCCTCCTCACATGTCCAAGCCCAAGACACCCTAGAAATTGTACGCCCTTTATTAGCTACACGTGCTGACTCCTTGGAAGTAGGCTGGTGGGAACGAAGAACCCAGTTGGCGCTTAATTTTGCACAAGCCTCTTTTAACGATAGCTGGCAAGGAGGGGGAATTTCCAATATTGCGGTGGGCGGATTATTCAATAATCGGTCTGTTTACACGAAGCGCAAAGGTGTCTGGACCAACCAAGTGCAGCTTCAATATGGATTCATCAACAACCGAGGGCAAGACATCCGCAAGAGTGTCGATCGTTTGTTTTTAGATTCTCAGTTTTCCAAGTTTGTTCGCAAAGATCTTCGGTGGTTTGCGGGGGCAAGTTTTTTGTCGCAGTTTGCTCCAGGTTTTTCATTTAATGCAACGGGGGAACGGCAGAATTTGATTTCGTCTTTGTTTGCGCCTGCCTTTTTATCAGAGAGCTTCGGTTTGGAGTGGAACCCTAAAAAATACCTCGCTATCCAATTAGGTGGGGGTACAATTCGGCAAACTTTTGTTTTGAATGACCGCGTATTGGCGGAGCAATTGGCAAACAACGAAAATCGGTACGGGCTTGCACCGGGGCAACGGGTTTTAAACGAGTTGGGGGTTCAAGGTGTGATGGCTTTTGATAAAGATGTGGTGAAGAATGTCAATCTCAAAATTCGCTATCAAGTCTTTTTTGCGTATGCGCCGGAAGCAAAACCCGTTGATCATCACGTAAATTTGGTAGCAGCAGCAAAGGTTAATAAATACATGAATGTCAATTTTTCTTTGATAGCCATTTACGACCAAGACCAAGCGGCTACACTCCAACTAAGCCAAGGTTTGGCAGCAGGATTATCTTTTCAACTATAAACCAAAACAAGTATGTTCAAAGAATTTCAAGAATTTATTGCAAAAGGCAATGTCATGGACTTAGCGGTGGGGGTGATTATTGGCGGTGCATTTGCTAAAATTACCACCTCTTTGGTAAACGATATTTTGATGCCTATCATCAGTTTGGTGCTAGTTGGTGGAGTCAAAGGACAACTTATCCTTCGAAAAGCCAAACTCGCGGCAGATGGCAGCGTACTACAAGAAGCAGCCGTTTTAAATTACGGACAGTTCATCACGACCGTACTGGATTTCCTACTCATTGGATTCGTTATCTTCCTGATTGTCAAGGCAGCGAATAAACTTCGTTCTGTAGGAGAGCAGTAAGTACGCCGTAAAACAGTGAAAGGGAAAGAAGAGAATGTGATTGGGTTTGCGCCTAGTCACATTCTTTTTTTGTACATCAAAGGGCAAATATTTACATTTGCGGGGGGTATGCAGGGGGCTTTCCTTACAGATTACGAATTGCAGGACACAACGATATGATTATCAAAGAGATTTTGAAGCGCCATTTGAAGGGAGATTGGCAAATTTGGATGATTTATTTTTTACTTTCCATGCTCGGCACACTTGCTGTGTATAGTTCGACGTATTCATTAGCCTACCGAGAGAGTGGCGGCAATACGGAGTCCCATTTACTCAAACACGTGGCATCGCAGCTATTGGGCTTCTTTTTTGCTTGGTTCCTTCATCGTTTCAATTACCGGGTGCTCATTCAGTACGCCCGCCCAATGTTGTATCTAAGTTTGGGTTTGATGCTCTATACTCTATTTAAAGGGGTGGATGTTGGGGATGCCCGCCGTTGGGTTCGGGTATTTGGGATTTCTTTTCAGACCTCAGATATTGTTCGTTTGGTTCTTATCATCAATATCGCCTTGGTTTTGGCACAACGCCAAAATGTGGCCAAAGATGAATACGATTTCAAGTCTATTTGGGAAATTACTATTTGGGCAGGTCTTTTTTGTTTGTTGTTAGGGATTCCGAACTTCTCCACAGCTGTTTTATTAGGCTTAACCTGTTTCATGATTTTTTGGGTTGGTCGTGTACCCAGCAAGTTCATCGTCCGGATGGGTATTGTCATTATTCTAACGTTAATCGTTGGTATTGCTGCAAGTTTATTGTTACAGAAAGTAGGCGTTAACTTTGGTCGTGGCGATGTTGTGGTCAATCGAGTAGAAGCATTTATTGGCTATGACTTGAACCAAGATGGAAGTACTGGTGGGCGTATTGGTGGCAATAATGACCAACGTGATTTTTCACTGGCTTCGGTTGCATCTGGAGGAATATTTGGTGCTGGGCCTGGGCGCAGTGCGCAACGCTATCAATTGTCGGAGGCACATTCTGATTTTATCTTCTCTGTCATTGTCGGCGAATACGGTCTCGTAGGCGGCATTATCGTCATTTCCTTGTATTTATGGCTTATGTGGAACGGGCTCAAGAATATCCAGAATACCTACCGTGCTTTTGGAGGGATTTTATCTATTGCCCTGACACTCAGCATTACCATACAGGCTTTCATGCATATTTTGATTAATGTTGGGCTCTTACCCATCACCGGGCAAACACTTCCTTTGATTAGCAAAGGAGGGTCTTCCATACTTATTACCTCTATTATGTTTGGTATTGTCCTCAGTGTTTCCCGTGGAGAAGAAGACACATCTGCTAAAAAAAGACGTACACAACGAACGAACTCCTCAACTCAATCCTAATTATGCGAATACTCATCAGTGGAGGTGGCACAGGTGGCCATATTTATCCGGCGATTGCCATCGCGGTTGCTCTTCAAAAAAGATTACCCCAAGCCCAGATTTTGTTTGTCGGCGCGGAAGGCAAAATGGAAATGGAAAAAGTTCCGAAGGCGGGATTCCAAATCATCGGTTTACCTATTGCAGGTTTCAATCGTTCCTCTCTTCTTGCCAATCTTTCTTTCCCAGGTAAGTTACTTCGAAGTCTCCAGAAAGCCCGTGAGGTGGTAGCTAACTTCCAACCAGATATTGCTATTGGTGTTGGTGGATATGCGAGCGGCCCTACCCTATTTATGGCTTCTTTGCAAGGAGTTCCTTTGGTTATTCAAGAGCAAAATTCGTATGCAGGAGTAACCAATAAATTGCTGAGCAAGCGCGCGCGTAAGATTTGTGTTGCGTACCCCAATATGGAACGCTTTTTCCCGTCGGACCGCCTGATTTTTACTGGAAACCCAGTACGAGAAGATATTTGCACTACGCTTCCTTCTGCTGCGGAGGCGCGTACCCATTTTGGTCTTGACCCAACCAAGAAGACACTTTTGGTCATCGGTGGTAGCCAAGGAGCGCGAAGTATTAACCAATGTATGCAGCAGATTCTCTCTGATTTACGTACGAAAGATTACCAAATTATCTGGCAAACAGGAAGCCAATTTCGGTCTTCGATTGACCAATACAAACAACCTGGCTTATTTATTTCTGAATTTATCTACGAAATGGCATTTGCGTATGCCGCTGCAGATGTTGTTGTTTCGCGGGCAGGAGCACTTTCAGTATCGGAGCTGTGCATTGTCCAAAAACCAGCTATTTTGATTCCATTTCCGAATGCTGCCGAAGACCACCAAACCAAAAACGCGCGGAGTCTTTCTGACCACCAAGCAGCTTGGTTGGTGGAAGATCATCAACTTATGAACGCATTACTGCCTGCAATCACTACCTTATTGGAAGACCCGGCGCAGTGTGCCATGCTTTCGGCAAATATGAAATCCTTTGCGAAACCACAAGCTGCCGCAGATATCGCTGAACAAATCATTCAACTCATACCATCATGAAAACATTTTTTTCTGAGAGCATCGTCGATTATACCACTTATACCTTTAACTACAGCCAATATGCTGTTCGGGAAGCGCAAGACCGCCTGAACGATTTATACGGGCAAGGTTATCTCCCTTACAGTGCTCATTTGGGAATAGAAAAAGAGGTTTTTTATCGGGCGCGGAGTTTGCGCGTCGAGCTCGACACATTCGCTGATACCTCTGAAAACCGACGTGTAGCGCGTCTGGTAGAGCCACTTGGTATTCGTCTTGACGTCCTTCCTAAAGAAGAAGCAGGCATCGAAAACCCTGACTTTCAGGCTTTTTGTAGCCGGTACATTCAAGAACGTATCGGAGATGACAACATGAGTGAAGCGCGTTGGGCATACATTTTAAGTCGTCCGTTGGGCTCACATATTTTTCGGTTTACTTTTCCAGATGGGCAGTTAGCCGGCTTTGTCTTGGCAGCATTGGATGAAGAAATAGTACATTATTGGTTTGCTTTTTTTGACACGAATTACATGCGTTCGCATTCTTTGGGTAAATGGATGATGTGGCGGGTAATTCAATGGGCAAAAGAAAACCAACGTGCTTATGTATATCTTGGAACAGCGTACAAACCAACAGCGCTATATAAAATTCGTGACCACAAGGGGCTCAGTTACTTTGATGGAAATGGGTGGAGTACAGATACAAAAAAGTTGAAACACCTCTGCGAAACAGACGGTGAACTCAGAACGATGGACGCCTTTAAGGCAATGGAGAACCCAAATGATTATTTAGCAGGATTGGTATGAGTAGAACAGAGAAAGTAAAAAAAGGAGGGATTCTTTTACTCGTCGCGCTCGGTGTTTACGGCCTAGTTCGGCTTTCACTTGAGCTCCGGCAAGACCGCTGCACAGAAACAGTTGTTGAGATTGACCAACCGGAAAATCAGACGTATGTAACAGAAACGGAAATCAAGCAATACGCCACCCAATTTGGTTCAGATGTATTGGAAGGCAAATACATTGACCAGATATCCTTGGAAGAAGTCGAAGAACGTGTCCGGAAAAACCCACATGTACAAACGTGTGAGGCGTTCATTGATTTATCTGGGCAGCTGCAAATCAAGGTGAAGCCTTATTTACCTACCGCCCGCTTGATAAAGGAAAACCAGTTGGGAGATTACATTGACCCTAGCGGCTATTTTTTTCCTACTTCACGGCATTTTTCTGCCCGCGTTTTGTTGGTGGGAGGTGACTATTTTGTTGGGAAACGTAGCCTTCGGGATTCTACCCATTTGGAGCTATTGACATTCCTAAATACCATCAACAATGACCCTTTTTGGTCTGTTCAATTTACACAATTAGATATTGATAAAGACCAATTTATACACATTTATCCATTGGTTGGTACGTATGTTATTGACTTCGGAAAACCAGTGGATGTACCAGGAAAATTAGAAAAATTAAAACTGTATTACACCCAATTATTGGAAGAACCTGAAGTTATACCCCAAAAAAGAATAGACTTGTCGATTAGTAATCAATTAGTTATCGAATAAACACGTACTTTTGTTTACTTTGCTTTTTGACCACGAAATAAATTTTGTTGCTTTCCATACCTGAAATTAAGTAATTTTATGCCTTATTCACAAATTCACAAACCAGTAACATTCTCTCTTTTATGAACGAAGGCCCAAATGATAGCATCGTAATCGGTTTAGACATCGGTAGTTACCGTGTTCGGGCTGTGGCTGGTTCTCTCACAGAGAGTGGAGAGATACAAATTGACGGGTACGAAGAAGCTCCGTTTGTATTCACTGACTCAGGAGTTTTAAATGGCCAAATCATCAATGTAAAACATTGCATTGACGTCATTGGAAAGGTATTGAAGAGATTATCAGACAAATGCGATAGCGATATTAGCAGCGTCAATATCAATATTTCTGGTGTATCTATTCAAGATACAAAACATGGTGGAACAACCACAAGTTCTGGAAATTCAAGCGTTATCGATATTCGGGATGTCGGCTCATTGGTCAATCACGTGCAGCGTTCTTTTGCCGTACGAGATGGACATACGATTCTACACACGCTCCCACTTGATTTTACGGTAAATAATGCGCCTGCCAACAACCCAATTGGGCGTGTCGGCGTACAAGTTAGTGGTGATTTTTGTATGGTGACTATGCCCAAAGTGAATTTGGACACCGTTTACCAAACCATCAAAAGTGTACCTTCTCTCACTACTGTTTCGGGCACTTCTCCTTATTTAAGTGTTGACAAAGCCCTACTTAGCTCAGTAGCAGATAGTTATTCTGTGTTGAACGAAGAAGATAAGAAAAACGGAATTGTGGTGGTTAATATCGGGAATGAACTTACCGAGATTTCCATTTTTCATAAACACGGGCTTCGGTACAGAAAGGTCGTTCCAATTGCCGGAAGAACTATCACAGCTGACATCGCCGAGGCGTTCCGACTACAAATCGAGGAGGCAGAGAAGCTCAAATTAGTCTATAGTGTCTTGCTTTCTTTGGATAGTATCACAGAAGAGCATACCATTCTTGTAGATGGGAAAAATGGACTTCCTTCCCGGCAAATTCGGGTGGACCATATCCGTCGTATCGTAGATTTACGCCTACGTGAAATCGCCCTGATTGTCTCCGCAGAGATGACGCGCTCAGGGCTACGCGACCAGCTCATTCACGGCTGTATCCTGACAGGAGGCACGGCCAATATGTATCAAATTGTCAATTTGTTTTCTAGTGTCTTGGGAGAGGAAATTTATACGCGCGTGGGTAGCCATCTCCAAAATATTGCCTACGTACAAGGGGAAGAAGGCACTCATTTGCAGAATCCTAAGTATGCTACGGCTATCGGGCTCATGTTGGCGTCATTGAAACCATTTGACACACGTTTTCCTGCATACACTGGGCTACTTTTGCAACCTACTTCGTACATGACACCTCAAATTCCGACAGAGACTTCGGAGCCCATTCCAAAACCGCCAAAAAGACCGGAAAACGAAACATCTAATATTCTTACTACATTGATAGAGAAGTTCAGACGAAACTCTCCTCCGGATGTAAATGATTCCTACTAGTCAACCCAAAAAGAGGAGAAATTCAAAATACGTAGAGAAAAAGAAAAAAGCAGTGTCTTATTTAATTTCATCTCTACGTATTTTTGGTTAACATTTTCAGCAAATTTGTCCAAAAAGTGCCCTCCAAACCAATTTTATTCATTTTTTAACTTGAAAACTCCATGCTGTACCCACAAGATTACGAACTCAATTTAAACGCCAAACTCCCAAACCTCATTAAAGTAGTTGGAGTGGGAGGTGCAGGCGGGAACGCCGTAAAAAACATGGTGAAACTCGGTATTCATGACGTGGACTTCATCGCTTGTAATACAGACAATCAAGTACTACAATCATTACCAGAACCTATTTTACGGGTACAAATCGGTGCAGAATTAACCAAAGGACTTGGGGCAGGAACCATCCCTGAACGAGGAAAAAAAGCGGCAGAAGAATCTGAGAAAGCCATTCGGGAATTATTCAATCCACCTACCGAAATGGTTTTTATCACAGCCGGTATGGGTGGAGGAACGGGTACAGGAGCAGCCCCAGTTATTGCCCGTATTGCGAAAGAAATGGGGCGCTTAACCGTTGGAGTTGTGACAGATCCCTTCTCTTTTGAGGGCTCTCAGAAAATCTCGCAAGCAGCAGAAGGTATCATTGAACTGAAAAAATACTGCGACACCGTATTGGTTATTAAAAATGACCGTCTCGCTAAAATATACGGGAATCTGGCCATTGAGCTTGCGTACAGTTTTGCAGATGACGTACTCGCCAATGCAGTAAAAAGTATTGCTGAGCTAATCACCCGTCCGGGTATAATTAATCTGGATTTTTCTGATGTAAAAACCGTTCTTGGAGATGCCGGCCAAGCAGTAATGGGCTCTGCGGAGGCATCTGGACCAAACCGGACAGAAGAGGCGGTTAAAAATGCCTTAGAATCACCTTTACTCGAAAACAATGACATTGGCGGCGCACAGCGTATTCTTGTTACGTTGGCTTACAGCGATGAAAAACCAGAATACAGCATTCTTATGTCTGACCAAAGTTTGGTAACAAGCTACATCGAAGACAAAATTCAATCAAGAGCGCAAATTTTCAAACATGGATTTGCCATTGACCGCTCCTTGAAAGACAAAGTGCGCATTACAATCGTAGCCGCAGGTTTTGGTAGAAACACAACTGGAGAGAAAAAGGAGGTATTTCATGAAATACCTTCGATAGAAACTCCACCAGCTCAGCCTACTCAGCGTCCACAACAGACAGCAGCTCCTGTCAATAATCCAAGACGCGAACCAACTTATACGCCCCCTAGCCCTACGTTTGTGTCGGAATCACCTCAACCGTTGAACTATCAACCCACAGATTTCTTCCAGATTACCCACCAAATGCGCGAGCAGATTTTCAGTTTGCACGATTATAGCGTTCTGAGTACGCCAACCTATAAACGGTATAATTTACCTGCGCCATCTACACAACAAGGACATACAGGTGGAGGTGGAATCATCAATCTGCGTGAAATTTACAGTGAGTTAATCAAGTTAAAAATCGTATAAACTATGAAAGAAATTCGAGCCATTGTTGCACGCTACCAAGAGGAAAAACAACAACAAACACCTGCTGCCTTGGCGACAGTCGTGGCTGTGGAAGGGTCTTCGTATCGGCGTGTAGGTGCTCGGATGCTGGTTCTGGAAACCGGTGAATATGTTGGCGGTATAAGCGGTGGTTGTCTCGAAGGAGATGCCCGAAAAAAGGCGCGATTTGCCATTCATCGGCAACAACCAAGTTATGCTATTTACGATACCACACAAGGTGACGACCACCAAATTGGTGTCGGTTTGGGCTGTAACGGTATCATTCACGTTCTTTTGCAACCCATTGACTACTCAGACCCAAACAATGCTGTTGCTTGCTTGGAAAGACTGCTCGCACAACCGCGACAAATTCAGCAAGTAGCCACTATCACCAAGTCTGATTCTCCTGAATACCCCATGGGAACGAGTTGGTTGATTGGCGATACCCGTTTTTCTGGATTGAATGAACAACTTATTCCTTATCTCGGCGAACGGCGCTCACGACTTTGTGAACTACCAGAAGAGAAACTAACCGTTTGCTTGGAAACGGTTTTTCCGGAGATTCAAATTTTCTTAGCAGGCTACCAAACAGATACTTTGCCGTTGGCACGACTGGCACGGGAAATCGGATTTACCCCTCTTTTGATTGCGCCTTCTTGGCAAGTTCCGCCCGCCATTCATTCTTTGGTTTCGCAGATATTTGCTCCAGATGGAGAGCTGGAAGAACTGGGGATTGACGCTTTTTCGGCTGTCATTTTGATGTCGCATGATTTGGGGAAAGATACGTATCAGTTGGCTCGTTTTTTACCCTCTGCCATTCCGTTTATCGGGATGTTGGGGCCGAAAGTTCGGGCAGAAAAGATACAAAAATCGTTGGAAGAGCAAGGACATGTTTTTACAGACCAACAAAAAACGAGGATGCATGCACCTGTCGGATTAGATATTGGCGCGACGACGCCGGAGGAAATTGCCTTGTCTATTTTAGCTGAAATTCGTGCGTTTTTCAGCGGACGCTCCGCCAAACCACTTCGCGACAGAGACCGCCCCATTTATGCCGATTAACGGCGAAGGTACCGACTGACTGTGCAAAATACAAAATACCTATTTCTACCACTTTCAATGGCTAGAAATAGGTATTCTTTGAATATATTATCTCAACCTTATTCCATCACTTTCGGAACGGCAAAATACTCTTTGGTTTTAGCGGGCGCGTTCACAAGTCCTTTTTCTCTGGACAACGTATTCTTTGCTTCATCTTCCCGAAAAATATTCACCGCCGGACTAACGTGAATCAAGGGTTCTACGCCAGTTGTATCGACTTCATTCAGTTGCTCCATCCAATCCAAAATACGTGAAAGCGTTTCCACCATTTCTGTTTTTTCTTCCGGAGAAATCCCCAATCGGGCAAGATGTGCGATTTTATCAACCGTTTGTTCGTCTATTTTCATTTGTATATGTATCTAAAGTAGTTTGAATGATTTGATACACTTGCTCTTTTAAAGCGGGGATATCGTCTTTTGTCAAGCCAACGGTCGCTATTGGTGGATGGATAACGATTTTCGGACGCCCGCCGTACAGCCATGTATCAGGCATGATTTCATGCAAATTTAAAAAAGTAATCGGAACAATCGGCACACGTTGTTCAATCGCCATGATAAATGCACCGTCTTTGAAAGGTTGGTGCATTGTAGGAATCGTTTGAGAAATTATACCTCCTTCAGGCATAATGAAAATACTCCGTCCGCTTTCCAGCGCTTTCATACCACGAACCAACGATTTGGCACGGCTACTTTTCTCTCCGCGATCGACCTGAATGTGTAATTTCGCAAACATATAGCCTAAAAGCGGGATTTTCTTGACCGAACTTTTGCCCACGTAGGCAAAGAAATTGGGGACAACACCCATACCTACGGCAATATCTAGATACGAAAAATGATTCGCAACAAAGACGTATGTTTTGGACGTATCCGGCTTAAAGTCGTACCGAATCGCTAATTTTTTACCAATGAGCGGAAAATATACCGCTGCCCATGCTTGCGTCAAGCGATGGGCAAAACGGTGTCCTTTTTTGTTTTTTCGTTGTAAATTTATCCAGATGAATGGGTGAATAAGGAGATAAATAAATACAATCCAGAATACACACCAAACTCCGTACAGAAACTCCCAAAAATTGGGTTTCTTGCGTCGCACACTCATACCGTAAAATTAAAGGATGTCTCTTAAATTGGTTGGATTTTGCTGTTTACGCATCCGGATATTCAACATTTCTACCAAGAACGAGAACGCCATTGCAAAGTAAACATATCCTTTGGGGACGTGTACATGGAATGCCTCTGCGATGAGCAATGTACCAATCATGACCAAGAAAGAGAGCGCTAACATTTTCACAGTCGGGTGTTTTTCAACGAAATCACCCACGTTTTTGGCAAACAATAACATAACTACTGTTGACAAAATGATAGAAGCTGCCATGACGGAGATAATCGAGGTCATACCGATAGCCGTGATGATGGAGTCAACGGAGAAAACGATATTGACGACCGAAATATCAATAATTGCCCGAGAAAGCGAGTTAGAAGCCTTGTTTTGCGCGGTTTCTTCTTCCGTTTTTCCTTCGATTTTATGGTGGATTTCAGAAGTCGCTTTTACAAGTAAGAACAGACCTCCAGCCAAAAGAATCAAATCTTTTCCGCTAAAGCCCATGTCAATCGGAATACCAATATCTTGTAGATTAAACAAGTCTTTTTCGAGGCCGAGAATCCAACCTAAAACAAATAACAGGCTGACTCTCAGCGCCATAGCGAGCATAAGACCAATATTTCGGGCTTTTTTCTGTTCTGCGTTGGGGAGTTTCCCGGCGATGATAGAGATAAAGATAATGTTGTCAATACCTAGAACAACTTCTAGGAGAGTCAGGGTAAGTACGCTCGTCAGAGCGGCTGTGGTGAGTAGTTCTTCCATGTAGATTAGTGACAGAATGAGTAAATTAATACCACGAATATATCAAAATATTGGTTCGAACGTACATTTGTACGAATATACTTCGTATTTGTCCTCATTTCATTCTGGTTTAAGAGAAAGCTCCTATTGGAACGATACTCTCGTATTTTCATCTAGTAGCTATTTATCCAGACATATCCTACTGATTATCAACTATCTAACTTCTACCCACTCCATCACCACCGAATAAACTGTGCGGCTTGTTTCTCCAGAAATTGGTAATATACAGGATTGGTGAGCGTATTTTCTGTAAAATGTTGATAAAACTGCCCTAATTTTAAACGAAGCCCAAGAACATCTGCACCCATATAACTCAAAATATCGTTGAGATGACTCAGCCCGACGGCATTCCCGATGACCCCAGCAGACAGACCCACAAGTGCTACTTTTTTTCCGTGGAATGTATCCGGATAGCGCAGGCCATCAAGGAAAGTTTTGAGAACGCCAGGAAACGAGTGATTGTACTCAGGGACGATGAATATGAATTTTTCAGCGGCATCAATACGCGTTTGAAAGGTATTGAACACCTCATTTTTTCCACTATTTTTATAGAGAGCCGAGAAAGCAAAATCTTCGGGTAAATCTGCTAAATCAAGAATTTCTGCGTGTTGTTGGAGTCCCTGAAGGTATCCTTGGTAATAGCGTGCGAATGATTTGGAGGCAGAATTGGGTCTGTTGGTACCAACGACCAAGTAAATGGGCTGTGACATGGAAAGAATCCTTTGATGAATAATGACGTGAAACGAACTATGCATTTGTAACAAAAAATCGTACATTCGGTTCAAAAAAAGCGAATGAACTTAGTTGAATCCATTCATCATTTAGCCAATCCTGCGCGTGCACTTTCGATGGCACGTTTTTACAAGACAGGGCCTGGCGAGTACGCAGAACATTCTGTTTTTCTAGGGCTTACCTCCCCACAAATGCAGCAATTGGCTAAAAATCACCAAGATACGTCATTAGACGAATTGGAAAATTGCCTTCAAAATAGGTTTCACGAAGTACGGATGACGGCTCTTTTCGTTTTGGTGCGTCAATACACGCGCGGACATGCCCAAGAGGCTATTTTTGATTTATACATGCGAAACCTTTCTTATATTACTAATTGGGATTTGGTAGATATTTCGTGTCGAGATATTGTGGGGGCGCATTTGTTTACCCGTGACCGTCGTATTTTGGATGATTTAGCCGAGACGCCCCATCTGTGGTCGCAGCGCGTTGCCATCGTTTCAACCTGGTATTTTATCAAGAAAGGCGATTACACAGATACCCTTCGAATTGCTCAGAAATTGCTCCATCATCCACACGATTTACTACACAAAGCCGTAGGTTGGATGCTTCGGGAAGCATGGAAACGTGGGGGAAATCAGGAAGTAGAAGATTTTTTACTCCGTCATATTGCAGAGGCACCTCGAACCCTTTTGCGCTATGCCATTGAGCGAATGCCCGAAGAAAAACGGCAGTATTTTTTACAACATCCGGAGGGGAAAATCCGAAGTTCAAGACGAACAAAACATTAAAAAGCGACAAATCCGTGTGAGTTCTATCAGAATATATGTATTTTTGGATACGTAAAGAGCAATTACCTTCAGATAGCTTACTATAAACAAGTATTTTCTTTTTTTAATCCAAATCTGATTCAATTTATGAGCCAATCGTTCATTAAGCCGGGTGTAGTAACAGGCGAAGCACTTAACCAATTGTTGCGTCATGCAAACGAAAACAACTATGCCCTTCCGGCTGTCAATGTAGTTGGAACCAATTCAATCAATGCCGTTTTAGAGACTGCCAAGGCGGTAAACTCTCCCGTTATCATTCAATTCTCTAACGGAGGCGGTATTTTTTATGCAGGAAAAAGTTTATCAAATGAGGGACAGAAAGCCGCGATTGCGGGTTCTATCTCGGGAGCAATGCACGTACATCAACTTGCAGAAGCGTACGGCGTGCCTGTGGTTTTGCACACAGACCACTGTGCTAAAAAATTATTACCTTGGATTGACGGTCTTTTGGATGCGGGCGAAAAGTTTTTTGCGCAGCATGGCAAGCCGTTGTTCAGCTCACACATGTTGGATTTATCGGAGGAGCCTATCGAGGAGAACATTGAAATCTCTGCCAAATATTTGGAAAGAATGGCTAAGATGGGTATGACTATCGAGATTGAATTAGGCGTTACAGGTGGAGAAGAAGACGGCGTAGATAACTCAGACGTAGATAGCTCAAAATTATACACACAACCTGAGGAGGTCGCGTATGCGTACGAAGAATTATCTAAAATCTCTCCTAACTTCACCGTTGCAGCTGCTTTCGGGAACGTTCACGGGGTATATAAGCCGGGTAACGTATCACTTCAGCCGATTATCTTGAAGAACTCACAAGCCTATATTCAGTCGAAGTTCGGTACGGGTGAATTGCCTGTCAATTTCGTTTTCCACGGAGGTTCAGGTTCAAGCCGCGAAGAAATTCGGGAAGCGATTGAGTACGGTGCTGTAAAAATGAACATCGATACAGACATGCAATGGTCCACTTGGGAAGGTATTTTAAACTATTACAAAAAGAACGAAGGCTATTTGCAGTCGCAGTTGGGGAACCCAGAAGGGGCTGATTCTCCAAACAAAAAATACTACGACCCACGTGTTTGGTTGCGTAAAGGAGAGGAATCTATGGTAGCTCGTTTGAAAGCTGCTTTTGAAGACTTGAATTGTATCAACAGAAACGAAGGTTTGCTTTAATCGTCTTTTGATTGGCAAACAAAAAGAGGTTATCCAGCTGGGTAGCCTCTTTTTTTATGTATTACCTAAAAAAAGCGTCAAATTGTTCATCAACAAAAGTACATATCAACGATTATTTAGTAATCTCTTAGGGACTCACGTATATTTACTACCCTATAAATACTACAAATATGGATGTTGAAATTCTTTCTAGAATACAATTTGCGTTTACGATTGCCTTTCACTACATATACCCACCACTAAGTATCGGATTGGGTATAACCATGGTGATAATGGAAGGACTTTACCTCAAGACAAAAAATCCTTTGTATGCACAAATGACTCGTTTTTGGGTTAAAATTTTTGCTTTAATCTTCGGAATCGGTGTGGCAACAGGAATTGTTATGGAGTTTGAATTTGGTACAAACTGGGCAGTTTACTCTCGGTATGTTGGCGATATTTTTGGGAGTGCATTGGCAGCAGAAGGTATATTTGCCTTCGCATTAGAATCCGGTTTTCTCGGAATATTACTATTTGGCTGGAACCGCGTCAGTCCACGTGTACACTTTTTCTCTACCCTTATGGTGGCACTAGGCTCGATGTTTTCAGCGATTTGGATCGTCGTGGCAAACTCTTGGCAACAGACACCCGCAGGTTTTCGTATCGAAGGCGAAGGCATTCATGCACGGGCAGTTATCACTGATTTCTGGGAAATGGTCTTCAATCCGTCTTCTATGGATCGCCTCAGCCATGTCTTGATTGGGTCTTTTTTGGCGGGGTCTTTCTTGGTTTTAAGTGTGAATGCCTACTATTTACTGCGCAACCGCCACGTACAAATTGCCCGCCAATCTTTTTTGATTGCTTTGCTCGTAGCGACTGTTTCAGGGTTGGCTCAGTTATTTACTGGTCACCGCTCAGCAGATGGTGTGGCGGTTAATCAGCCAGCGAAACTAGCTGCTTTTGAGGGACACTTTGACTCAACAGCCGTCGCAGACATGTATCTTGTTGGCTGGGTAAATACAAAAAAAGAGGCGGTTTCGGGTATTGCCATTCCGAAAGGACTCACTTTTCTGTTACATCAAGATTTGACAACTCCCGTGAAGGGACTTCGGGCTTTCCCGAAAAACGAGCGACCTTCTGCTGTGAATTTTGTCTTTCAAATGTACCATCTAATGATTTCTATTGGCATGGCATTGATTGGCTTGACCTTACTCGCGGCTTATTTTTGGTGGAAAGGAACATTATTTGAACAAAAATGGCTACTCTGGCTATTTTCTTGGTCGGTAATACTGCCACAAGTAGCAAACCAAGTGGGTTGGTATGCAGCGGAAGTTGGCAGACAACCGTGGGTCGTGTATGGACTTCTTCGTACGTCGGATGCCCTCTCTGAGTCCGTTCGGGCGGAGCAAGTTTGGTTTTCTTTAATTCTCTTCACCTTAGTTTATGTACTATTATTTGCCTTGTTCATGTATTTATTGACGAAAAAAATCAAGCATGGATACGACGACAGTCAATTGACAGAACAAATTCCGGATTATTCGAAGCGCGACAATCCATTCATGTCTGCCACTCATTAATACTTTTTTATTTTACTTATTTATGGAAACATTTTTGTCTATTCCTTACGCGACTTGGTGGTTTTTGGTTGTCGGGGGTGTATTTACGGGATACGCCATATTGGATGGTTTCGATTTGGGTGCAGGTGCCTTGCATCTTTTTTTCAAGAAAGAAGAAAGTCGGCGGATTGCCTTGAATGCCATTGGGCCTGTTTGGGACGGGAACGAAGTATGGCTCGTCATTGGTGGCGGTGCTTTATTTGCTGGTTTTCCAATCGTTTACGCGACAGTCTTCTCGGCATTTTATGAATTATTTATGCTATTTTTAGTACTTCTGATTCTCCGCGCGATTTCCATTGAGTTTCGGAGCAAAGAGCCCATGCTTTGGTGGCGAAAAACATGGGATACGACGTATTCTATTGCTAGTATCTTACTTGCGCTCTCTTTGGGGCTTGTTTTAGGCAATATCATTCAAGGCATAGCCATTGATAATACGTATATTTATAGAGGAACGTTATTGGATTTCTTCAATCCGTATGCTTTTTTAGTCGCATTCACGACCTTGGCTTTGTTTATGATGCACGGAAGTATTTATCTGGTTATGAAAACAGAAAATAGGTTATATACCAAATTAACCATTCTCGTACGAAATACGACGATATTTTTTGTGTTGATGTTTAGTTTGACCACGTTGGCGACCCTTCTTTTTATTCCGCACATGATAGCGCGTTACAAAGAAGTTCCGTGGATGTTCTTTATTCCGGTATTGGCGATTTTAGCGGTGGCAAATATTACGCGCAACATAACAAAAAGAAAATACCGGTGGGCGTTTGCTTCGTCAGCCTTGGTAACGGCTTTGTTGATGATGATGGTAGCGGTGGGATTATTCCCAAATATCGTTTTATCTTCTTTGGGTGCTGCGCATCATCTAACGATTGAAAACGCGTCTGCGACGAGTAAGTCATTGGGTATCATGCTGACGTTTGCAGCGGTGGGTGTACCGTTGGTAGCTACTTATACGGCTTTCGTTTTTTACACATTTCGAGGAAAAGTACAACTCGATGAGCAAAGTTATTGAGAAAAAAATAACGAAACGGCCTCCTTGGTTTTCCACAAATACTACTTTTTCACCAGAGTTATCCACAAAAAAATGTGGATAACTCTTTTTTATGGCGGAAAATGTGGATAGGTGGGTGTAATTACCCAGGTGATTTATACATTTAGTCCGTAGTATGAATGGGAAGCATATACCACTAACATTCATCCAGATTGAACCAACTTAAAAATCCGTTGGAGGATTTGTACATTTGAGCATATTGTGTATTTTTGATTATGCTTTCGAAATTGTTTCCAGAATAGATAAACTCAGCCAAATAACAAATAGATACGCCATGGGAAGGCTTTGGTGCGTGGGTATGCTCGTTGGTGGGCAAGTGTAAAAAGACAGTGCAACAAGACAAAGTGTAGTAAAATAAACTAAATTTGAAATCTGAAGTAAAAGAAAATGATAAGCTCAATAACAATAAAGAATTTTATGGCTCATTCGGAATTGAGCTTAAAAGACATTCCTTCAATCAATGTGATAATTGGGAAGAATGACACGGGTAAGACGGGATTGCTTAAACTCTTATATGCAACTGTTAAATCATTAGAAGTTTACAGTCTTAAATCTAAACAATCTGATGTAGTGTATAAGAAAGAACTTTCAGACAAACTTCTTGACACATTTATGCCACGTAAAAATGGACTTGGCGACTTAGTACAGAAGGGTAGTAAAGAAAAACTTGATGTGAATATTACGATAGTTGGAAACAATGGAAAATATAAGCAGCCTATTTACTTCTCATTTGGAGACAGGACAGAGAAATCCATTACTACTTGCATTGAGCACGTAGAACCATTGACAAATAGTTCAATCAATGCATTATTTGTTCCAGCTAAGGAAGTTTTAACCGCTTTTGCAGATATAAGAAATATTAGAGAAAATTTTTATGGTGTCGGATTTGATGACACATACTTAGACTTAATAAAGGCTCTTAGCTTGGAAACTACAAAAGGGCGTGTTGCAACTGAACTTAGCCAAGTAAACAAATCACTTGAAGATTTATTTGAAGGTAAAATAGAACAAACAGGGCAAAATGACCAGCCATTTATATTTAAGAAGGGTAATCAACAGTTTGCAATGCAGCAGAAGGAATTAAAAAAATAGGAATTTTGACGACTCTAATAACGAATCGTCAATTAGGTAAAGGAACAATTCTATTCATGGACGAGCCTGAAACTGCATTACACCCAGATGCAGTTAGACAAATGGTTGAAATGTTAGTTGCAATGAGTAAGGCAGGAGTTCAAATTTTTCTAGCCTCACATAGCTACTTTGTAATAAAACAGCTTGCTAACTGTGCAAAAAGAGACGATTTAAATGTTTACTGTTGGAACTTAAAAAGAGAAATAGGAAAACCTGTAAGCAACTCTTTTCACGACTTAATTGATGGGGTTTTACCTTCCAATTCAATCATTGATGAAGCGCTTAAAATGTACGATGAAGAAATAAATATTGACCTAAAATAGTTTTTGAAATGCCGATTACAGAAAGTTCAATAACATTAAATTTCCCTGACAACAACTACTTTAGGTTATGTGATTGTGATGGCTATAATGCTATTCAAAATAACTTCGCTGAAATGGATGTTTGTTGGTATGACCAAACAAGCGACACACTCTATATCATTGAATTGAAAAATTGGGAGAATAATACTCTTGCTGAAGAAAGAGACCCAAATTATACACCTGACGAGATTAAAAAAATGAAAGCAGGAATTTCAAATTATAGAATCGGAAATCTTCTAAAAAAGTCTATTGACACGACTTGTATGTTTATGTCAATTTTACTCAGTAAGGTAAATGGCAATAAGATTCAACAATGTTCGCCTTTTACGATTTCAAATAACACCACAATAAAGCTGTTGTCAATTATTAATTGGACAGACATTGATAGTACATACATTTCAAATATAAACACCCAATACAAATCAAAATTTCATTCATACGCAAAATTGTTTGACATAAAAACATTTTTGGTTTTACCTAAGGACAAGGCATCTCAATTATTCACTTGGATAAGCTAAAAACATCAAAAACACAAACTGCTAACATATACGCCATAAACACGTCGTATAGTAACCCGGAACAGCAGTGCTGTCCTGCATTACACGAAGTTTCGGGAGTTTTCATCCATTATCTCTAAAAAACCAATTACCATGTTACAAACAAGTTTAATCATTTGGCAAATTTTTATTTTCTTACTTCTTGTCGCATCCATTTACTTTACAATCAAGGTAATTCGTAAGATACTGAGCAAATAAAGGCGGTTCTGTTCATCCAGAAAGCATTTTTTGAAAAATCAGTCTTTTTTATTTCTACGTCAAAGCCACGAAAGTATAAATTCTATCGTATTATATACGATTATATAAATTTAAACCAAAGCAACCTCCTTTATGCTATTCAAAAATCAAGCCCTTGCGTGCGTCCTAGGATTATCTCTTAGCCTCCTTTCCTGTGAGACAACAGAAACAGAAACAACCGCCACATTAACTTCTCTTGATTGTAGCCAAACGACTTTTTCTGCGTCCCCTGTAGCCGGTACGGCTTTCTCAGGAACAGCGACTGTCCCCTACTCTGGCGGAAATGGAGGCGTGCTTGCAGCCGGACAAGCCGTCGCATCAACGGGTGTTACGGGTCTTACTGCAACCCTGACAGCCGGTCCCATCAATACGGGTACGGGTTCTGTTACTTTTGCGCTCTCAGGAACGCCCTCTACGAGCGGAACTGCCCAATTTGCTATTACAGTAGCAGGACAATCCTGCTCCATCAGTCTTTCTGTTTCCGCAACCGGCATTTCAGGTGGCGGTGGAACTACCCCTACTGTAGGATGGGGTTTTGATACGGACATCGACAATATACTCAAGTTCGCCGATGCCTTCAAAACCAGTTTGTCTAGCACACAAGTGAGCGCATTGCAGTACGGCTACACACTTGCACAAGCCCAAAAATGGAGTAATTTACCCCAATCTTTGTATAAAAATCGCGTTGGTTTGGCATCTAGTACGTTTTCAACGGCACAATGGACTGCCTTCTACTCGCTTTTAAAAGCAACAACGGGTACATCTGCCAATGAAGGGTACGAAGAGTTTGCGGGAATCATCGACGCTGACGATTACCTAGCAGCCAACGGAGGCGGAAGTGGCTATGGATCAGGCAATTACTACATTGCTTTCCTAGGAACACCTAGTAAAACTGGACTTTGGAGTTTGCAAATTGGTGGACACCACGGCACAACCATTCTGACATTCCAAAACGGTAAATTAACAGGTGGAACACCGATTTTCCGCTCAACAGAACCTTATCCAACTTGGATTTCTACCAATACGGCGAAAACCATTCAACCTTTGGTGCAAGAAACAGCGGCTTTTGCGGCTTTTTTAAAGAGCCTAAGCGCAGCAGAGCTTTCTACCGCCAAACGAAGTGCCGCACAAAACGATATTCAGGTAGGCCCACAAAAAGATGGGAGTTTCCCAACGACAAAAGTGGGACTTCGTGCAGGAAACCTCACAAACACGCAAAAAGAAGCTTTACTTGCCGCTATCAATACATACGTGAGTGATTTAGATGACAAAGCTGCTCCCTTGGTTTTAGCAAAATACAAAGCCGAATTAGACGACACCTACGTATCGTATTACGGTGGAACAACGATGGCAGCCAAAGGAGATTATCTCCTCATAGACGGGCCAAGTGTTTGGATCGAATGGTCGATGCAAGGCGGTATTGTCATCCGAAACGGCGTGCATCCACACTCTGTTTGGCGAGATAGAAAAGCAGATTATGGTGCGAATTAATCATTTTTACCTTTGAATTACTCCTAACATAAAGCCACGATTTGACGCAAAACATCAAGTCGTGGCTACTTTATTTCCTATCTTCGTATGCGCATTTATTCCCCTCTTTTCTTTCTTTTTTTCTGGTTTGGAAGTAGCTTTTCTTTCCAGGTCTTGGCACATCCTATGCCGTATTCTACCCTTTCTTTGCAAATGCAAGAAACGAAAATTACAGGAGATGTCCGGATTCCTATCAGTGAACTGCAAACCGCCATCGGATTTTCATTGGATGAAAACGCCGCTCGTTTGTTACAAAAACACAAAGCTTCTTGGAAAACCTATTTATTGCAACATATCCAACCCAAAACATTGGATGGAAAACCCTGGCACGTAGCTATTCATGATTTACGTATAACAGAAACCGTGAATGCCCTGAGTGGCAACTACCTTGAACTTTCATTTGAATGCCAACTTACTCCGCCGAAATCCTACGATTTACGCCATTTCTACTTGGGTTACGAGGCTGTCTTGCGCGAAGTAGCGAGCCACAAAGCACTTATATCCATCCAACATGATTGGAGACAAGGTATTTTTCGTAATCAACATTCACCCAAAGAAATAGGTATGCTTGAATGGGATATACAAACGGGAACTTTGAAGCCTTTTTTGGTAAATATTGATGCCGGCAGCCCATGGAACGGATTCAAAGAAATGATTCATTTGGGCATGGAACATATTTCAGAAGGCACAGACCATCTTCTTTTTTTATTTTTACTGCTGTTGCCCATTCCGTTTGTTTATAATCCATCGACCAAAAAAAATACGCTTTTATCTATACGAGAAAGCAGCAAACGAATCCTCTATCTCGTGAGTGCCTTTACGCTGGGGCATTCGTTTACCTTGTTTATCGGAGGAATGCATATTTTGACTCTTCCCACTCAAATCATTGAAATTTTGATTGGAATTTCAATTTTACTTACGGCGATTCACGTGATGTATCCGGTTTTCCCGAATGAAGAAAAGCGAATTGCATTTGGTTTTGGATTGGTACATGGGCTGGCATTCGCTACTACCCTTGACTATATGCAGCTGGGTACGAAACAGCAAATGGCAAGTATTTTGGGGTTTAATTTGGGCATAGAATGTATGCAACTCGTGATTATTTCTGCTGTACTACCAGGTTTATTTCTTTTGAGTCGAACGGCTTATTATCGCTTATTTCGAAACGGTATGGCATGGGTGGGTTTAGTCGCTGGGTTGGGCTGGATTACAGAACGGATTACAAATAGTATAAATATGGTAACAACTTTTATTACGCATATCGAGGCACATACCCTGTCTATCTATCTCCTTTTTCTAGCTTTTTCAACCGTTTGTTATTTCTTACATCGACGTAACAGACGAAAAAATATGGGAAGTAGAAAACAAATCATTCATAATAACGACTAACCTTTTTTCTCTTTTCTTCGTCTAAATCCAAAAAAATAAATAAATGAACGCATTTAAAAACTCTTTTTTAAGTAAAATTCTAGCTTTCCATGCATTATTGACGTTCGTCGCATGCACGGACGATTCAGTCTCTTTGACTCCCGTTTCTGGTACAGAAGTCCCGGTAGTTTATCAAAAAATATACGGTGCGTCGAGCATGACAAGTGATGGAGTATTCATTACAATTAAAACCAACGGTGTGCCAGATCACGTTAGTCCGTATCATCCAACCTCAAGTTCACTTTTTCAATCCTATTCTGGTACTACCCCTTTGGGTTATACTTTCATAAAAAACCCCAATACTATTGTTTCTCAATCCTTTACATTCAAAATACCCATTCAACCTAAGGTAGCTGAAAACCATGCTGCTACACCACTTGGAGTTATTGGAGTTGCACTAAATGGTGTACCTTTTTATAACCAATACGCTGGACCGAACAACCAACCGCTAACCTCTGAAATCGCCAGTTTTGATAAATACAACGGACATCCACAGGCGACAGGGCAATACCATTATCATGTAGAACCTCTTTATCTCACAACAGTTACATCTACAAAATCTGGTCTTATGGGTTTTTTACTCGACGGATTTCCTGTTTACGGTCCACAAGAAGAAAATGGGCAAACTGTTACGACAGCAGTTCTGGATGCCTATCACGGTCATACCCACCCGACCATCGATTTTCCCAATGGTATTTATCACTATCATTTCACAGCGGATGCTCCCTACTTGAACGGAAGTGGCTATTATGGGACTGCCGGAACAGTTACAAGATAAATGGAAAAAGGTATCTACTTGGTTATCATAGCTTTGATGTTCGTTTCGTGTAACGACATATTTCTTAGTGAAAAAAGAGGTGTCGAAATCCCTTTTAGATTTGAAAACAAGTCATCAAAAGCTATTTTTCAAAAAAATGATCTCGTCTATTTAAATCAGAATGCTTACAGTGGCTTCCTCTTTGAACTTCATCCTAACGCAGAGGATACACTTGCAGTAGAGGGTTATTTGTTCGGAAGATTACATGGTATATCTCAAAAATGGTATCCAAATGGGCAACTCGCAGAGCAGAGATACTACCACCACGGAGAAAAGCAGGGGAAACAGATTGCTTTTTATGAAAATGGACAAAAAATGTTTTCATACACTGCTGAAAAAGATATGTATGTAGGTAAAATGTACGAGTGGGCATCTGACGGGCAACTGATTCATTTGGCAACGTATGTAAATGGGCAAGAGAGTGGAACTCAAAAAATGTGGTATGATAATGGAAAAATCAAAGCAAATTACACAATCATCAACGGAAGAAGATATGGATTATTGGGAACAAAGAACTGTAAGAATGTATCGGATAGTATTTTTACTTCTCTGTAGTATAACCTTGACAAACTGTGAGTTTGAGTCAAAAAATACAACAAGATTACCTTACTACAACGAGCCTGACTTTACACCAATTTTCCTTGAAAACCCATCGGAAGTAGTCCATAGAATACCCCATAAAATTGCGGGATTCACATTTTTTAACCAAGATAGTCTTATTATTGACTCTACGTACATAGATGGAAAAATTCATGTTGCAAACTTCATTTTCACATCATGCGGTAGTATTTGTCCTACTATGACATCCCATTTGAAATTAGTAGATACTGCTTTTATTGACTTATCTGACGAAATCGTTTTTTTATCTTTTTCTGTCACGCCCTGGTTAGACACACCAACCATTCTGAAAAAATACAAAGAGGCAAATTCAATACAAAATCCAAATTGGCATTTCTTAACAGGTTCTAAAACAGAAATTTACGAGTTGGCTAGAAAATCATACTTTGCTGAAGAAGACATTGGTTTCAATAAAGATAGCAGTGAATTTCTACATACAGAACATATTATTTTGGTAGATAGAAATAGACGTATTCGTGGTATTTATAATGGAACCTTACGTTTGGAAATGGAACAACTGACTAGCGATATTCATCATTTACTTTCAGAACATTTATAACAAGTAGCATTTATTCAATTCACTCAATGGTGTATTTTCTATTCCCTGATATAATCATCAGAACGTAATATCTAGCTAAAAATCTAGTAATATCACAAGGATATTTTTGCATTTTAACTCGTAGTATGCAAAAATATCCTATTCGTTTTTCTTCAACTTTTATACAAACTGCTTGGATGATGTTAGCGGCATTCGGTGCGTATTTTTGTACGTATGCACTTCGTAAACCTTTCACAACAGGCATGTATGCAGACCAATACATAGGCGCTTTTTCCTTCAAATCAGTGCTTATTTTAGCGCAGGTGCTCGGTTATATGCTTTCAAAAGTGATTGGGATTCGGGTTATTTCTGCCACAAAAAAGCAGAGCCGGGTCTTTTTACTTGCTTCATTTTTTGGTTTTTCTCTCTTTTCTCTTCTCTTATTTGGCCTTTACCCAGGGCCACTTCAACCTATATTTTTATTTCTCAATGGATTACCCCTCGGTATGATGTACGGACTTATTTTTCATTATTTGGAAGGTCGAAAAATCACTGAAATCGTCGGTATTGCCCTCAGTATCAACCTTGTCATTACATCCGGATTACTAAAAACCAGCTATTTGCTTCTACAGAAATCATGGAATTTATCTGAAACTTGGCTTCCTTTTGTCTTGGGCGTATTGGCTACCCCTCTGTTTGCGTTGTTCCTTTGGATGCTGACGCGCATTCCTGAGCCAACTGAAGAAGATAAAAAGGAACGAACGGAGCGAGTTCCCATGACCCAATCTACACGAAAAGAAATGATGAAGCAGATGGGAACAGGGATATTTTTAGTAGCCACTATCTATACATTTCTGACTATTTTACGTGATTTCAGAGATAATTTTTCGCTTGAAATCTGGAAAGAACAGGGTAACCAATCTCTTGATCCTACCATATTTGCTCGGTATGAAACCTGGATTGCGGCGGTCGTTCTGCTTTGCATCGGGCTTTTATCGGGTATTCGAGACAATATGCGGGCTTTTCATCTCAATACCTTTCTTATACTCGGGAGCTGCACACTTTTAATGGCAAGTACGTGGCTATTCTTACAAGAAAAACTACCTTTCACTCCTTGGTATATCTTGGCGGGTATCGCACTTTTTTTACCCTATTTATTGATTCAAGTTACCTTTTTTGAGCGCCTATTGGCTCTGTTTCGGTGCAAAGGAAATGTCGGATTTATGGTGTATATCAGTGACTCTCTGGGCTATTTAGGGAGTATTTTGTTGATGTTTGGTCGTGAACTTTACGCGGATTCTTCGCTCTCCTTTACTCAAATTCTCACACATGCCTTTCTGTATCTTTCTATCTTGGGGTGGCTACTGACTTTGCTTCAGTTCTTCTTCTTTCAACGAAAAATGACTAACTCAAAGAGAATCGTAACTTCTGTTTCGTGAGGAAAGGAGGAAATGGAATCTCCAAGAATAATAAAAATATCTCAAACGTCAAAAGGCCAACTAATCCGGAGTATCACTGCAAAAAATGTGGTATCCAGGTATATAAATCTATATTTTGACCAAACTTCAAAGAATTATGGGTTTTCAACCTATCGGTTGTAGGCTAAAAACATAGTAACACGTATGCGTACTGACAATCTAAAAGTAAAAATATATCATTTGATTGCGGATTTAAGTCGTGGAAATAAATCCTACATGTATTATTATGCTTGTGTATATTTAGAGGTTAATTGGACTATTAAACACAATAAAAGACCATAATTAGTACATTTATAAAAAAATAGAAAGAAGGAAATGGCAAAAAAGAACCAATCGTCAAGATTGACAACCCAACACAAGAAGTCACAAGGTGTAGTAGGCATTTTTGGAGACCAAGCAAAATTACATGACTTGACTGTTGGGGAAATAGCAAATCTTGTCATTACTCAACTCCGAGAAGACTATCCACAATTGACTTTTCAATATAAATCAAGCATTCGAAAAGAAGAAATAAACGAAGCTTTGAAAAAAATTGATTCAGAATTAGGACAAACTCTATTCGTCCCAAATTCAAGTATCAAACCCGATGGTGGAATAATTGAAGTGAAAGATGATAATGAAAAATGGAGAATTATTTTAGTCTCTGAAGCTAAACATCAAGGGAAAGATATCGAAAATATTAGTAGAGGAATTCAAGTTGGTACATCAGAAAACCAAGACTTAATGGCCGCAGGAAATGCTATTGAAAGATCCCACAAAAACATATCTGAAATAGCCAATTACATGCTTTCTGAATCTCACTTTCCTTATGTTTTATTCCTAGAAGGCTCAAACTTTTTGACAGAAACAATTTCAGTTAAACGACCTGACGGAAGGATTGTGACGCTTGAATACAACTCAGGAATGTTAAATAGACTGGATAGATTAACTTCCGCTAATTACGGAATGCCAATTAACACAAATTTATGTGAGAATAAATTTGTTAAGCACAAAGACAAGACGATTATGCTTCAAGCAACATCTATTTACACGCAAGGGAATGGTGAAAAGTGGAACAATAAGGAAATGTTTGATGTCATGATGGATATTTCAAAAACATCCCTTAAAATGTTAGGTAGTGATTTATTTAATCAAATCACAAAAAGTAAATAACCTAAAATTTATGGCAAGAAACGCAACAAATAAGTTACTTCAAAAAGCAAAAAAAGCAAAAAGCGATGAGTTCTATACACAACTTTCTGATATTGAGAGTGAGCTGCAACACTATAAAAATCACTTCAAGAATAAGGTAGTGTTTTGCAATTGTGACGATGCTCGGATTAGTAATTTCTTCAGATATTTTGCTGATAATTTCAAGGAATTAGGATTAAAAAAACTTATTGCTGCTTGCTATCAAGAGCGAAAAAATGATTTATTCAATACAGAAGAAACAGAAAATGGTTTCTTTTTTACGTATAGTGGTACAGAAAAGGAAACATCCACACCCAATTCAAATGATATTATTCATTTTAAGGGTGATGGCGATTTTCGTAGTCCTGAAAGCATTGAACTACTAAAGCAAGCAGACATTGTTGTCAGCAACCCTCCATTTTCGTTATTCAGAGAATATATAGCTCAATTAGTAAAGTATGACAAGAATTTTTTGGTAATTGGCAACATCAACGCAATTACGTACAAAGAAATATTCAAACTAATCAAAGACAATAGAGCTTGGCTAGGCATACATCTTGGAAGGGGAATTTCAGGATTTATTGTGCCTGAACACTACGAACTTTACGGTACAGAAGCACGAATAGATAGCTTCGGAAACAGAATCGTATCGCCAAATAATTGCTTATGGCTGACAAACTTGGACAACTTCAAGAGACATGAAGATATTCAGCTGACAAAAAAATACGTTGGGCACGAAGATGAATATCCAAAATATGATAATTATGACGGTATAAATGTTGATAGAACAGAAGACATCCCCTTCGATTATGACGGGCACATGGGAGTTCCAATAACGTTTCTACATAAATTTAATCCTGACCAATTTGAACTCATTAAGTTTAGGAAAGGAAACGATGATAAAGATTTATCAATAAGTGGAAAATGTCCTTATTTTAGAATACTTATCAAAAATAAAAAAATACAAGGTACTAGGAAAATAGTAGCTGATATTGAAACTACAAACCTAGTTCAGAACACTTTATAAATTGTTTTTCAGGAAAATTATACCTCTGTTTCGTGAGGAAAGGAGGAATTTCTCCCTCCTTTTTCTCAAACTTAACTCCAATTTTCGAGCGAGTGATATGCAAATCCAGCAGAGGACGTCATGCCTTTTCCTCCGATTCCCGTAAGTATTCGGACGGATGGAGTCACCATTGTATCGAAAATATCAGCTTCGTGTTGGCTGTACATCCCCGCCCATTTACGGGCAATTTTATCTTTCAAAGGAACAGATAGAATACGTGCTGCTTCGTCAAGAATGAGTCGGTCAATTTCTTCTTTCGTTCCCAATCCGAGTGTCTCTTTTTCAACGATAGGTGCATATTCGTGCGAGTCGCCCAAGATAATCGATCCATCCATCGCTTGTTTGAATAAAACATGTACTCCCCATTTTTTCAACTCCATTTCTCTTTCCAAAACGGGTAAATGAGCATGCGCATCACACGTTTGAAAAGACTCATACCGCTGAATAGTCAAACCTGTAAGTACATTGCCTGGCAACACAACTGAAGGCAAAGGAACCGTTTGCAACATTTGTAACTTACTAATAATTAGTCCACTATTTTTGATTATTTCGGGAAATAGCCATTGAGATTCATATCCTCCACAAATCAGCGCACGTTCAGCCGTCCAGGTTGTTCCCTGCGAACTTGTTAATTTAACGCCCTCGCTGCCTTCCTGAAGAGCAATGATGGGTGTCCTAGAAGCATATACAAGACCTTCCTTTTGTTCAAGATAAGCGAGCAACGAAGCTATCATTTGATGGGGTTCCACACTTACTTCTTGTGGAAAATACAACGCCCCACGTACATAATCTCGCCGTACATCTGGGTATTTTTCTAGTACTTGTTCGGCTGTCCATACCTGATTTTCATACGAAACCGCGGTATATTTCTGGGCTAATTCCTCCAAAACTGCCATTTCTTCATTGGAAGAGGCGATATAAATAGACCCATTTTTCCGAACAGAGATATTCGCTTTTGCTTGTATTTTCTCATAAATAGCCAAACTTTCTCTACCATATTCGAACCATTTTCCAGCAAGACCGGACGGGACTACTTGTCCAAAATTCTGAATTGTAGAGCCTTGTGGATATGTATCTTTTTCAAAAAGAACTACACTTAGTCCCTTCAAAAGCGCATGATACGCATGAAAAGCCCCCAAAACGCCACCTCCTACGATAGCTAAATCAAATTTTTTCATATTTATTGAAACTGAATTTATGCAAGTGATTGAATAACAGTGGGGAGTTCACCCAGATGTTGGAGAAATCCGTCGTTCGGAAATTCATGTAATTGCTTCTGTGTATGTGTCCCATTTATTACGCCCAAACTGAGGCGTACGCCCGCTTTTTTCCCGGATTGTAAGTCAGAAGGTGTATCGCCAACATTGATGACAGCCTTTTTATCCTCTATGCCAAGTTTCTCCATTGCGCGATAAATCATGAAAGGTTCGGGTCTTCCTTTTTCAACTTCGTCAGAGGCGACGGATACATCAATACGTGCTTTGCCAGAAGAATTCAAATATGTATCGTCTAACCCCTCCAACCAGTCTAATTTTTGTAAAATAAGATTGGTTACTTTGCGATAAAAACCCGTTGTCAAGGCGATTTTGATGTTATTCTCGCGTAAAAATTGAAATGTTTCCAAGCATCCTTCCGTCGGAAAAACGGGTTGTGTTTGGTAATGATTTTCAAGAATGTACGTAAACGCATCGTAGCTCACAAAGACGTTTTCTTGGTATTCAGGATGGTCTTTCCCAATTTTTTCTTCCCATAATAACCGAAAAACCTCTATTTTGGAATATCCCTGAAGGCTCAAAATTCTATTTTCTGGTACAGATAAACCGGTTTCTTTGCAAGCTTGTGCAAAGCACTTTTCTACTTCGTGTTGGTCCTGAACGGTTGTACCAGCCATATCAAAGACAACCAATTGAATGGAATTTTGCATAAAAAAAGGATTAAAATATAAAAAAGGGGAGGAGAAAATCTCCTCACCCTTTGTAAAATACAATATATACTACTTTACAAGTACTTATTTAAGCAACCAAGGCTTGTCGTTGATGTCATCTTTTCCACCAAACTGACTTTGGATAGCCGCTTTGTAATTTGCAGCATTGGTTGTTCTTTCTGAAATCGGATATTGCCAACGGAGCGCAATACGTCCTGAATTTCCTGTGCCAACGCCTGTGTAAAAAGTTGGATAACCTGTTCTTCTCCAGTTGAAATACGCTTCCATCCCAGAGTTCATAAAGAAGGCTACGTACTTCTGTGTAAGAATATTCTCCAATCCTTTTTCACCTGACGTATATTTCACATTGGGCTGTGCATAGTAAGTATCAAACTGAAAATTGACGGTAAAAGTCGCAAAATCGGCCGCAGTTCTTCCACCCGTTTTAGAATACGTCATGGTATTTGCGCCTTCTTTGATGCCGTAAAAATCCATCGAAGCCTTGATTCCTTTTTTGTACCAATCTTCTGCATTTCCTGTCGCCCACCCTCTGTGGTATGCCTCTGCAATATTAAAACACATTTCTGCATAACTGATGAGTGCCGTTGCTTGGCCTACATAATTCGTATAAAAACGATTTCTGTTTTGGAACGAATAAATGCCTGGTGCAAAGCCAGCGCCGTTGTCTTTTCCGGCGTTGAACGACATATCTCCCAAATCTTCGCCTGAACTGGCACCCACATACGCCGAGAAATCGGAAGGAAGTTTTCCGGCTTTCAAGGCTGCACCTGCTGGCTCACACGTCACCATAACACGCGGGTCTTGGCGGTCAACGAGTGGTTGCACATACGCCTTCGACATATTTTGGCGCGTTGCATCAAACCCGAAATTATCTGGATTGGACGGGTATTTATTGAATACGTTCGAAACAAAAGCGAGGTCATCCGCATTGGAAGAAGGCAACGGATATTTCGTTGGATTCGACATGATTTCTGCGAATTTCGCCTTAATGTTCAAGCCTGATTCATTCTCTTTTTGACTTAATTCAAGCAAAAGACGTACATGAAATGCATTCACAACTTTTTGCCATTTGCGCACATCTCCATTGAAATAGAAATCACCAGCAACCGAATTTTGTCCTTTCGCGATGAGGGAAGTCATGTCTGCGTTTGCCTCTTCACACCAAGCCAACATTTGGACGTAAATATCCTTTTGTGAATCATACGCCGGAGAGAAGTTTTCGATGCCAGCCAAGGCTTGTTTCATGGGTAAGTCGCCCACTCGTTTGGTCATTTCATCAAAGAAAAAGGCACGGAAAAACTTACCCAATGCGCTGTAAGGATTCACGGGCTCTGCTCCTGAACGAATCGCTTCCTCCTCCATTTTGACTACGTTTTTCAGCATAAAATAATGGTTCGGTGTTTCTGTCCATGTATATTCGTTGGTCGCGTAATAATTATAATTGGAACAATAAAACTGATTCCAACGAGAAGATGCACTGAAAGGTCTTCCGGTATTTTGGTACATATCTGACTCAATCCCCTGAAGAACCAACGAAGAAGGCACATTTACGGGGCGGTTAGGGTCTTTTTCTAACTCAGCGAATGGCGTGCTGCAACTGCTTAACCAAGCACTCGATACCAAAAAAGCAGCAGATAAAATAGTTTGTATTTTCATAAAAATAGTCAATTAATTAGATGAGTAAATAAGAAACTGTTGAGCTCACCTTGCTATGTTAAAAAGAGAACTCAAGCAGTTTCTAAGGTCAATTAGAATGAAATATTCACATTGACACCGTATCTACGTGTCGAAGGCGTTTGCATTCCTGAGCTACCACCGTTGACGTATTGGTTGAGGTCAATGTCTTTCTTTTCTGCGAAGTAAAGTAAGTTACGACCGACCAACGAAACAGTAATTTGTTGGAAATTACGACCTATCACGCTTTTAGGGAGTGAATAACCAACGACTACTTCACGCAACATGCCAAACGAGCGGCTCATCAAATTTCCTTCGTCTGTATTGTAATAGCGGCTCACCCAGTCTTGCAAAAACTGCTTGGTTGTATTTGGTGTGAAAGCCAATTCACCATAATTTGTGATATTTCCGTCTGCATCAAAATTGATACGTGCTCCATTTGATACTTGTACTCCCGGACCAACGTAGCTACGAACGCCCAAATAATCTTGGTAACGCGCCTCACCCATTGCCCCTTGGATGGTTTCAATGTGGCGACCTCCACGGAACGTTTGGCGTTGTACATAATTAGAAATAACGCCCCCGATACGTCCATCAAATTGGAAACTCATGCTTAGGTTTTTGTAACCGAACTTATTGTTAATTCCGAATACGAAGTTAGGATTGATGTGACCCAAGAATTGACTTACAGGAGAATACACAGGGCGACCCGACGCATCGTTGATGATTTCTCCTTCTGGCGTTTTGGCAAATGTACGGCCATAGAATTTATCTAGGCGGTCTCCTACTTTGAAGAAATTATTCAATGATTCTACACCTTCGTAAATTTCTGTCAGACGTTCTTGGAAAGTCGAATAATTGGCTACGATATCCCAGTTTAAGCCTCCTTCGTTTTTGAGAGGAGAGCCTGATAACGTAAGTTCAAGTCCTTTTTTCTGTGTTTTGATACCGTTCACGAGTGCAGCAGAATAACCGGAAGCAGATGAAATCGGTAGAGAGAAAATCCGCGGACCTTCGTCAGAGATGAAATACGTAGCGTCCAAACCAATTCTATTTTGCAATATCCGGAAGTCTAAACCAAATTCTGTTTGTGACGTTGAGCTTGGCTGCAAACCTGGGTTATTCAATGTATTTGTGTAGAATGCGGCAGGTTGATTATTGTAAGCGGTTGGAGTTGTATAAACGGCTGAGTTTTGGTACGTTGGGCCGTCATACGGTGAAAAATACTGGTCGCCATATCCGATAGGATACGAAGTTACCGGCGTTGCGCCAATCGTTGACTGTGTTAAACCGTCTTTCACATTGGCGTACGAACCTCTCAATTTGAAGAAAGAGATAAAGGAAGGAAGTTCAAGATAATCAGAAATTACGGTAGAAAGTGCCGCCGACGGATAGAAGAACGTATTATTTCCGGCTGGTAAAGTAGAAAGTTGATCAACCCGTCCTGTTGTGGCGAGTGTCACAAAATTCTTATACGTAAAGTCTGCTGAATAATACGCCGAGTTAACACGCATCGCCGAGTTGAAGTTCGCCACACGCGCTGGGTTTGCAGAGTTTGCAAAGTTGTACAAACCAGGTACATTCAGATAGTCTGTTGTCCCAAATTGGGAACTGTATTCGAATGTCCGGATGTTACCACCTGCCCAGATTTTAGCATTTAAGCCCGTAGCCAAATCTTTGTCAAAACGGATTAAAACATCTGTATTGTTTTCAAATAGATTTCTTCGGTCTTCGCGGTAATCGCCACGTCTTTCGTCACGCCCATACGAACCTGCCGAGTACGGAAACTTCTCATTTCTGAACAAATTCCAAGTAGTTACTTGTGTTCTCAACATAACATCTAGGTAATCCGTCAATTTATACGTCATGGAAGCCTGTCCGACTACGTCTGTTTTGTAATGACCTCTCAACCATTCATAACTCATAAAATACGGGTTGTTGTAGCGCTGATATTCGGCATAAATTTGCTGAATACCCTCTTTTCCTGGCTGCCAATAGTTGCGCATATCGTCCACGTCCCAGTCTGCACCTGCCCAAAGTACCATGTTATAAATGATGGAGTTTGGCCCGTAATTTACATCAGGGAAATTGGGTGAATATTGACGGTTGTACTGCAATCCAGAAGCAAACGAAAGTTTTTTCGAGAATTGATAATCCGAAGTAACATTGAAATTCGTGATGTTCAGTTGTGTATTGGGTACAATTCCTTTTTGGTACGTGTGTGAACCAGAGAAACGCAAGTTGTATTTTTCTCCGCTAGAAGCGATAGAAACGTTATTTGTAGATAGAATACCCGTTTGTAAGAAACGCGTTAGATTGTCTTTTCCACGTGCGATGTAAGGTGTCGGAATCCGTTGTCCTGTGACAGGGTCAATGGGACTATCGTACTGCGGAATTGGTTGTCCTTCAAAGCGAGGGCCCCAACCACCGTCGTAGTCACCGTCATTTAATCCGCCTCCTTTACCATCGACAAAAGCATATTTCCCGTGGTCTCCTGGGCCATATTCGTCTTGAACTTTGGGAATGGCATAAAAACCATTATCCAACATGGTGGAAGAATTGAAATCCACTGAAAAACCTCTCTTGTCTTTCGTTCCTCTTTTTGTGGTAATCAAGATAGCCCCGTTTTTACCTCTAAAACCATACAAAGCAGCGGCAGAAGCACCCTTCAAAACAGAGTACGTTTCGATATCATCTGCACTGACGTTCCAAGTATCCGAGTTAACGGGTACCCCATCAATGACAAATAAAACATCTGAGTTTCCGCGCAATGAAATCACGGGACGTCTTAGGAGTTCGGGCTGCGCACCGATGGTCAAACCCGCTACCTTTCCGGCTAGTGCATTGATGGCATTGGGCTCTCTTGCTTTGATGACCGAGCTTCCGTCCAATGACTGAATAGCCACCCCAATTCGACGAACATCTTTTTTGATACCTAATGCTGTGACAACTACTTCGTTCAATGCTTGTGCATCTTCTGCCAAAACAACCGAAAGAACCGTTTTATTTCCAACAGTCACTTCTTGAGCTACATACCCAATAGACGAAATGACTAAAATGCTTTTGTCAGACGGAATACGAAGACTGAACTTCCCTTCTACGTCTGATGTCGTGCCTTGGTTTGTTCCTTTTATAAGGATGCTCGTACCAGGAATGGCGTCGCCACTTGCTGTCTTTATGGTTCCTGATACCGTTTGTGCAGATTGAGCCCGTGCTATTTGTGTGCCGGCCAATACGCAAAATAACATGCAAATCCCAATTATTTGTTGGAATCTCGCACGCAATACTTGTACATGTTGAATCATTCTGAACTGTATTTAATTGTGAACTTTTAACTTATTCGACTTGCCGTCTCCTAAGATTGGTCACAAAATAACAGTCCCTAAAAAATCCTTTCGTTACCTTAAAATAAATGAATGGTTATGCTTTACATCCATTTATTCATTCTTTTTAATATTGAATTAATGCAATTTCTCTATGTTTTTATTTTCATCTGTATTCGAGGGGATTTTTGCCTAAATATGACCATTAAAGATTATCATTTTGTAAAATTAAAGCTAAATAGAGTATATTAGCTATTTCGCGGTAAATCAAAATGGCACCTTACAAAATAAGTAAAGTGCCATTTTTTAGTAGATAGTGCCTATTTTTCAATGACGAATAATTTGCCCGTCTCGCATTTCTATGATGCGATCAGAGGCATCGGCAAAATCATTATCATGTGTAACGGCGATGATGGTCTGCCCGAAGTCAACGGATAATTGTTTAAAAATATCAAAAACCATCTTGGCATTTTTACTGTCAAGGTTTCCTGTTGGCTCATCGCCCATGAAGAATAAAAAGTCATTATCGGGTAGTTTTTTCAACATAGCATTACACCAAATCCCATCAATCATACAATCTTGATAATATCGCTCTGTTTGGGTTGATAGCAGTTCAGTAACAGAGTAAATATTGGTGTTTTTCAACGTTATTAAATGACTCTTTGGCATTCGCATACAAAATGGTATATCATTGTCTTTCAGATATTTGAGCCATTCACGACCGATAAATTCTCGGTCTCCAACAATGACTGCAATTCTATCGACTCCAATTAATGAGATAGCTTTACCAATTAGGTCTTTCCTGTTTTGGGTATTACTATTTCCACTTTTATTATCTAAGAAATTCCAAAATATAGGTATGCCAACGCCATCATATCGAGCAACCACCATAAGAATATTACACTGATATGTACCGAAATCCCATTATGTTCTATCTATTGAAAGGCTTAATTTACCCTTAGGTAAAAACATTATTAATAGCATAGCAACCTGCTGATAATCAAAATCTTTGAAAAACGCTTGTATTCTCCTTTCTGTTGATGCTACTTTTGAGTCAGTTGTAAAGTGCAACCCAACTTCTTTAAATTGTACATTCCTACTTTTTACGATGCCAAGAGTAAACTCTGAAATGAATTTTTGTCTGGCTAAATTCTTCGCTAATGGGATTTGTGAAAATAAATTCTTAATTTTGTTACCGATGATTTTTTCATTAAAAAGCTGTTTTAGTTGCTTAAAAGCTACAAATTTTCAGCTTTTTTTGGTAATTCTAATTTTTCATCGGGTAGAGTAGCGTAATATAAGGTTTCAAGAATCAATTAATTCCTGAATAGATAAAGGGGTTAAGATGTTTGTTTTGCCTACAAATAAAAATTAGAAAAATAATAACTAAAATCTGTTCCAAGTTAAGAAGTATTTTACATTTGACAAAAAACCTACAATTACCATGAATTTTTTTGATATATTACAAGCAATCATAACTTACCCTGTTGCGTGCCTAGTTGTTTGGAGTCTTATTGATTCTTTCTTCACTCTACGTTGGACATATAAGTATCAGGAGAAAGAAAGGAAGGAACAGAAGCCTATTAGAGTTGTCACGCACAATCAAGACAAGTCTTCAAAAGACAAGAAATAAAGGTATATTAAACTGATAAGCAAGCCTGCTAATGATTCTTTAGTACTATTTATTAGTCTCAAACAAATATAAGTTAACTTGATGTAAAGTCTCATTATTCAAATAACTCTTGATTAAGACAATCAGGAGATAAAACATTTGTTTTGCCTTAGATGTAAACTGAATTATTATTAGGAAACAGCATAAAAAACCAAATGAAAAGAATCAGTTGGTAGTGGAGGAGCTGGGATGTTTCGAGACTGTAAATTTTACTGACACAGTTTAATTTACAGTCTCGATAGATTGCACATAGCTATCTTCACCCGTCGGGTAAACATGCAAATCGCTTATAATCAATTATTTACAAAAATCTTCGGGTAGAGTAATAATTTTGTAAAATTAAAGCTAAATAGAGTATATTAGCTATTTCGTGGTAAATCAAAATGGCACCCTACAAAATAAGTAAAGTGCCATTTTTTAATAGATAATGTCCATTTTTCAATGACGAATAATTTGCCCGTCTCGCATTTCTATGATGCGATCAGAGGCATCGGCAAAATCATTATCGTGTGTAACGGCGATGATGGTCTGCCCGAAGTCAACGGATAATTGTTTAAAAATATCAAAAACCATCTTGGCATTCTTGCTGTCAAGATTTCCTGTTGGCTCATCGCCCATGATAATCAGTGGGTCATTGATGAGTGCCCGTGCAATGGCAACTCGTTGTTGCTGCCCACCCGAAAGTTTGGAGGCGGGCTTCAATGCCTGGTCTTTTAAACCTAAAATATCCAGTTTTTGGTACGCGCGTTCTTCAATCTCTTCCCTGCTGTATTTGCCTAACTTCAAAGCTGGAATCATGACGTTTTTGAGGCAACTGAACTCCGGCAACAAATAGTGAAACTGAAAAACAAACCCGATTTTCTCGTTCCGAATAGCCGCAAGATGATCCAACGCACTGCCTGTCAATTTTTCCTCGTCAATCCAAAGAGTACCGTCGTACTCTGTATCCATGGTAGATAAAATATAGAGCAAGGTGGACTTTCCGCTGCCCGACTTCCCGATTAACGTCAAGAACTCGCCTTTGTCCACCGAGAAGGAAATATCATTCAATACCTTGAATTTTTCAGGTTCATAGAAATGTTTTACAATTCCTTGTGTTTGAAGTATGGTCTTTTTTGTCATGATTACTTTCTTAAAATACTAACTGGATCTACTTTCGCTGCCTTTCTTGCTGGAATATAACCCGCAAAAAAAGTGACGATGAAACCAAAAAGAATACCGCGCAAGAACATTTCTGGCTCATATCCTATCGGGAAATACCCAATATCCCCACCTATATATACGCCTTGCAAGACTTTCACCATCGCCATCGCGAAAATGACACCCAAAACGACACCAATGAAACCAATTGTAAGGGCCTGTTGCACGAAAATCCGGATGACATCTCCCCCCTTGAAACCCATCGCCTTCAAAATCGCTATTTCGTTCATTTTTTGCATCACCGTCATGTTCAGAATATTGTAAATACCAAAACCCGCTACCAGCAAAATCGTCATGGAAATCACACCTGCGATACTCTTTCGCATATTATTGGCTGCCATCAATTGCTCGTTGGCGGTTTCCCAATCTTCTGCTTGATAACCCGTTAAAGCAGAAAAAACCTCCATATAACGCCCTGCGCCCATCGGGTTTTTCACATTAACGCCAATATCCGTGATGTACGTCCGGCTCTCTCGTACCAATTGCTGCGCCATAGACCGATGAATATAGCTCTTGGTTTTATCGACAACCGAATTTTTTGTTTCAAAAACACCTATCACTTTCATCACCTTCGAGACATTTTTTGAAGAAACAAGGCTGACATTATCCCCCGTCCGGACGTTCATTTTCTCTGCCAAGCCTGTTCCAAGAATGATTCCGTTCTGCACGGTTTTCAAATCTGATAATCGACCTTCCACCATAAACGACTGAATATGATACATTTCCTCCGCTTCATCCGGAATAATCCCAGTTGCAATTCCATTGATTTGCGTCTTGGCATTGTTATAAAATACATTGGCGGTTACTTCCGCTGTCACGACCGTCACATCTGGATGAGTCTTGAGTGCCGCCATTACTTTTTCCGGATTCAGAATTGTATTCGTCTGCGGAATAATCGCTGGATTTACCAAAACGACCTCTGTTTTTCCCTTCTTTTTACGCAACGAATGACTCACTTGGTCATCTTTGAAGATACGTAAGTGCGACATTGTTTTGAAAACAGTCGCTGTTGACGAACGTTCAAAACCACGCATCATGGAATTTAAGAAAATAAATACCGCAATTCCAATCATGACGCCCAAAGAGGCTACCATCGTGAGTTTCAGCTTGGTAGTCACGTAAGCGGTCGCAATTTCTGAATTTATCTTGTGTTTATAGGCCATCTTACTTCGCGTTTTCGATAACAATGACGTCTTTCTCTGTCAATCCTTCTTTGATTTCCACCCATTCATCCGAAATAAAACCAGGGATAATCGCGATGGGCTCTTTTTCTCCTTGTCGGCGAACAGTATTCCCGTAACCCAAGTAACTTCTCGGTATAACCAAAACGTTTTTACGTGTTTCTATAAAAATATTGGCTTCTAGCTGTGTGCCCACAATGGCAAAATCAAGCTTTTCCTTAAATTGCACATGTACCACAAATGACTGACTTGCTTCGTCGAATGTAGGTAAAATTTCGCTCACTTTTCCGGTCAATAATTTCCCTTTTTGGGTGTTGAGTTGTAGCGTAACCTCCTGCCCAATCTTGACCCGCGCAATGCTTGTTTCATCAACAGATAAACGGGCGAAGATGAGTTGTTTATTGCCAATTTTAGCCAAAATATCGCCCTTCCGAACGTAATCGCCTTTCTCTTTGAATTTCTGCAAAACGTTTCCTTTTACCAATGCTTTCACTTGGTTGTAATCCCGGACGACGGCGTTGATTTGCGCTTGGTTTCGCTGAATAATCAACTGTTGGTTCGCCTGTACTTGCAGTGTTTTGTACTGCTGTTCCAGACTTTCCAACGTTTTTTCGGTCGTTTCCAGCGCTAATTCTGCGTTTTCAGCTTCTACCTTTGCAATACTTTGACTAGCTGCCAAACGACGTAAACGAGCCGCTTGCAACGAATCTTGCTGTTTTTTCTGCTTTGTTGCCGCAATAGTTGCCACCAATTGCTTGAGTTGCGGTGCTGTGGAAGCCGCATTTTGTTGCGCAATAACCAACTGATCGTTTGCGTTGGCTTCCGCGATTCGGTTCACGGCATTATCAATGACGGCAACGACTTCACCCGCTTCCAATTCTTGACCTTCTTCGAGGCGTACATCTGTTAAATAGCCCTCCACTTGCGCTACCAGAAGATACGATTGGTCTGCCTCCAACGTGCCAGACGCAAATACAGATTCTGTAATATCTTTGCGAATAGGTTGGGTTTCAACTTCTTTTTTTCCACAAGAAACCCAAGCGAATGCCCCTAGAAAAAGGGCTAAAAATGTATTCTTTTTCATTCGTTATTTGTCGTATTTATGTCGATTAATGTTTGTTTAAAATACAAGGTAACTTTCGCTACTTCTTCTGCTAACTGGCTATTTACTAAGTCATTAAATGATGTTAATAAACGATCCGTTGCGAGAATATTTTCATCAAATTGGTTTTTACTTTTTTGGAAATTACTTTCTTTCAATTCCCGAATTTGGCGTGTTTTTTCCCAATGTGCGCGTGCTTTCTGTTTTTCAATACTTGTTTGTTTGTTCTGCATTTCGTTCTGCAAATTTGTATGTTCCCACGCTGTTTTTGCCAGTTCAGTTTGCAGCATAGCTACTTTTTTGGAGATGTGTTTCGTCCAATCTGGAACTTGCCAATTGAAACGAAGACCCACAAAATTGGTCGAAAAACCGATGCTGTTGCTATCCCAAAAACGTTGATTGCTATTGGACTGCCCTGTATGTGAGAATGCGAGAGATACGGTTGGGTAATAACTTTTTTTCAAAGACGCTAAGTCCGAAAGTGCCAATTGGTAATTTGCTTCTGCCTGACGAACCGTATATCGTGCATTGGGCACAAAATCGGTGGTCATAAAGTCTGCTTCAAGTGCTACATCTTCCAAAAAAATAGGCGTAGAAGTGGGGACGTCTAACAATATACGCAATTGAGCTATTTGAGATGCATACCCGAATTTGACTTGCTCTATTTGGTCTTGAATGGAAAGTTGATTGATGCGTGCATCCGTCACATCTTGACTTCGAATAATTCCTTCGGCATATTTTTTAGAAACCGTTTGAAAAAGTGAATCTGCGACAGTTTTACTTTTTTCAAGTATTTGTGCTTGTTTTTGGTAACTAATCACCGAATAATAGGTGGCGGCGAGGGCTTCAAAAAGCGTTTTTTTGTCGATTTCACTCTTTACATCGACCAAAGTAGCTTGAATTTTTGCGGCGCGCGCTTTTTCCCAAGCGGTTAAATTCAATAAATCAATTTGTGGAGCGACGGTAAAATTGGAAACATATTGAAGACCAAAATTCACCTCTCGGAATGTGCCGGGTTCGCCCCCAAATATTTCTGAGGGAATAAAATTTACGGGCAGACGCGTATTGTTCTGCGCAGCGGCTGTAATGGGCAAGCGAAACTTCAGAATATCGAGTTCTGCATTTTGTTGGTTCCATTGGGCTATTTGTCGTTGGTGATTGGCGACCTGAAAAACGCTACTCGATTTCTCTGCTTGCGTTTGGACAGACGCAAAGTCGGAAAAAAGAAGCGCTTTTTCTTGTGCCACCGCCGGAGTAGCTGCTGCTAGGCAAGCTATCAATCCGAAATGTTTGTGAATATTAACTAACTTCATATATAAAAAAATAAAAAGAGGATAAGATTATTTTTTAATGAGCGTAAGGATATTTTCTAGCGTCTCATTTCCTTTTTCTGTGAGGTTAAATTGAAAACCGGAGATGCGCCATTGCAGCATAAACAGGCGGAAAATCCCCATGACGGTATGCGCCAGGAACTCAGTTGAAAGAGAATCTTTGAAAAGACCCAGTTGTTGTCCTTCTTCAAGGATGGGCAGCACGAAGCTTTTTTTGGTGAGCATTACCTTGAGCAAGGCAGCGTGAATGAGTGCTGTATTCTCTAGGAGACCTTCTGACAAAACGATGACGATGAAATGGGGGTGTTCAGAAAAGAAGGCAAACTGATTGGCAAAAAGTGCTTTTAGTTTTTCTTCGGGATGAACAACGCCTGCGAGTGCTAGGGAAAGTCGCTGTTTCATGTTATCATCGAGGTAGTGGAGCATTGTCACGATAATTTCCTCTTTGCTTTCGAAATGGCGGTAAATGGCACTTTCTGAAAAGCGCATTTCTTTGGCTAAATTCTTGATAGTCAAGCCTCCCAATCCGTTTCTGGTTAAGAGTTCGCTGGCAGCTTCAATGATTTCTGTTTGTCTTTCAGTGATTTCCATAAATTGTAAGTGAGTGTTCACTCTACAAAGGTAAAAATTAAATCAAGAATAAAAAACAGATGAGTAATTCTTTTTGGGGAAGGTGTGCATTTGTTCATTTTGCAGAATGTTTCGCATATTCATTTTGGCTGTATGAATACTACTCCACTTATTTTCGCGATTGGCTTCTTTCTTGGTTTATGGATTTTAAAGTTGGTATTTAAACGGAAGAAGTAAAGCCATCTCCCACCGCTACTCTCTCTGTTTCTATTACCCTTTGGTATAGACATTTAAAATTTTGACGACCATCGTGTGGTAAGCGCAAGAAACAATGCCAATAAGGAAAAGTGAATGATTCGTAATGTCCTAGACATAGCAAATAAATGAAATATATCACCCACTACAATAAGGACAAGTGCCACAACTAGTACACTACCAATTTTTCTTTTCATACAAATTACTCATTTTTATATTAATTTCTCCCTTGCCAACCTTTTCTCCTTGGTGAAAGGATAAAATAGTAAATTCTTCTTCATCCACACCAACGAAACGATACTTGTTCTACAAACGAAAGTAAAGCACATTCTTTCGTTTTTCCTACAACTTGGGTGATGAAACGCCTGCAAAGGTGATGAAATACCTGATTGGGTGACGAATCGAGGACTTTTTCATCTTATTTTTGTGTCAATCTCAAGCCAAAATACCTACTTTTTCGCCCTCAAGATGGTTCTTGTTTATTCACTAAAAAAACAACGGCTAAATTCAGCTTAAATAATAAAACGCGTACGCATATACGAAAAAAATTAGATACGGAATCAAAACCTATATTCTGCCTTCAAAAGGTAATATCCAAAAAATTAAAAAACCAAAAAACTTATCTTCATTATAATCTCTATCTATACTCTTTGTTTCTCATTTCATTCTGTACCAAAACAGGTTTCAAAAAAAATCCTACCAACGGTACAGAAAATTAGGTAGTACGCCAACATAATGAATGCAATTTTATATGATGCTATTCTCATAAATACTTATTTCTCTTTGCGTTTTAGTAAAATGAAAGTGAAGACTGAAATCAGGAAAACGTAGCCCATAGCTGCCACATACTTAGGAGCCAAATCTTTCAAATCGTACAGATGATTTCCCGTTAGGATAGCATGATTTGTTGCAAATGCTGAAATAATCAAACGGAACGGATTATACGTTAAACCTGGATAATTACTTGATATGTGCATCAAGAACAAAAGAGCCAAACGTATGGAGGAACTCTTTACAAAGAAGGGTAAAACGTACGAAATGAGTAAAAAAGGAAGTATTAAAATAAAAAAATGACTGGCAAGCATCCAATATCCATATATGAAATTCCGATGTTCAGTAACAGTCAAAGGCATTGTTTTTGAAAACTTATATTCCACCAAAACGTATAAAAGACAAAAAGCAATCAAGACACAACAAAAAAAGAGAATGTACAGCACTAAAAAACGAACGAACAACAAAGTACTCAGACGTATCGGATATAAATTCGAAAGAATAAACGGAGAAATTTCTTTGGTACTACTATAAACAAAGAGAATCCCCCACAAGAAAAAAGAAATATTAAAAATCATATAAACCGTTATATAAACGGTATCGAAACGGTTATCCAGAGCTGAAAACTTTGTAGCAGGATTCTGCACGACAAAGAAATAACTTACTAACAGCGCAAGAAATAAGAAAAGTACACTAATGATTCCATAAAACTGGGACAATGAAGTTATTTTCTTTATCTCTGACCAAAATAATCTATGCATCATAACGAATAAATCTACTTTTTGAAAAAATGAGATAAGATACCAAAAGCCATAGTAAAGCAACCAAAACATCTATTTCAAGCGCATTATTGGCTGAGAATAATCTGTACGAAACCAAACTGTTTGAGGGACTATACTTGATGGCACTCATCACGTATCCTAGTACGACATATATTAATACCGTATAGATTTGTGTGGATTTAAACCACGTCAACCCTATTTTTATAAATGAGGAAAATGCCAGCATTTTAAGAAAATAGAAGAATCCAAAATGTAGCCCTATTTGATTAAAAGAAAGAGCTATCAATTCTTTTTGAAGGTATTTATCGATTCCAAAAGTATAAAACAGGTAGAAAATAAAGGCAAAAGTGATAAACTGACCGATAAGCAAAAAATGACAGACAATCCATTTTGAAAAGTAGGAAGCGGTATTTTGGGGTGGTAGAAGAAAAATTTGACACATCCGCACACTTTTTTTCTCTATTTCTTCTACCAAAAATACGTGTGTACATACAGAAAGAAGAACTACAAAACTCACGCGGTATGAAAGATTTGCACTAAAGAAAGTAAAAAAGGTGTCGTTATACGCTTGATCTTGTGTTTTTTGATACCACCGTTCGAACAGAAAAGAGAGCGAATCAAAGAAATTAGCCAATACAACAATGAAGAGAGCGGATAATGCCAAAAAGGCATACATAACCTTTTTATATGAATATATTTTCCGGATTTCAATTCGAATAAAATTAAATAAATGCATACATCTCATTGATTTTCAATGGCTTGTGTGAAACAACCATTTGTTTGTCTAATTTATTTTGTATGCAAAAGTCTTCCACATTTTCGGTGGAAATTAGTTTGTAGCAAGAATCCAGCTCATCAAAAATACAGTGAACGGATGCCTGAAAAACAGGTATTTCTGAGAATTTTCCATTTTTCTTTACTTCCAGAAACCAATAGACTGCATTTTTCTCTAGGATTAAGTCTAGTTGAATGCTTTTCTTTTTTAGAACAATAATACGGGTAATTATATCTTCTAAACCATCTGTTTGGTGAGTGGTAAGTAGGAACGAGGTATTCCAAGTCTTTTGAAAATGTTGAATTATGTGCGTAATCCACTTGCTGTACGTAGGATCTACCGAGTTAAATGGTTCATCCCAAACCACCAATGCTGGACAATTTACCACACTCATTGCTAATAAAAGTCTTTGTTTATAACCCATTGAATATGTTTTAACCAATTGATTTTCAACACTTTTTAATTCAAACAATTCGAGTAATTCATTCGTAGAAAAGTAGGGATTTACATAGAAGTTACGTACAGTTTCCAGATTTTCTTTTCCCGTTAAAAAGTCATAATATGTATCATTATATAACATGGCACCAATCTCTGCGACGACGTTTTTCCGTTCAGGCGAACGCATATCCACGCCCTTAAAAAGAGATTTACCAGCAGTCAGTTGTGTCATTCCGAGCACAGACTTCAGAAAAGTTGTCTTGCCCACACCATTTTTACCAATTATACAAATTACTTCTCCTGTTCCAACAGACAGATTAATCTCTGATAAGATTTGTTTTTTCCCTTTCGTCAGACTGACATTCGTTAATTCTAGCATTTTCTTACTTTTATGATGGATAAAAGGTAACCAAAACAAGCGAAAGGATACAGACTGTCTCTCGCTGATACATTTTATTTTTTGACAGGAAAAACACTACTTCAATTCTATGCTCCGCTCTGTACCATCTTGAAGCGTGTAAATGAATTTTTTGCCTTCGAAACGGGCTTCTGAAATACCTAAAGTTCGTTCATCAAATACAAGTTCTGGTTTACCCATTTCCAAACTAAATAGTGCCAACCGATTCCCTCCTTTGTATCGCGTACTTTTATTGAGATAAACGAATATATAATTTCCGGAATCACTCCATTCTATATTTTTCAAATTTTCCCCATAATACACGGGGTAATAACTAAACATGAAATGTCGTTTTGCATTCAATTCAAGTAAGAAATTGGCTTCATCTCCCATTTTCTCCTCGACAATCTTACTACCATTCCGTTCACTGAACAGACTATACTGAGCCTTTCCAATTATGGGTTCTAAAACAGGCTTATCTAAGCTTACATCATAGATATTTTCACAAGACAATAGCGAAACCAAGCTAATTAAGATAAATAGTACGTTGTTTTTCATGTTCATTCGTTTAAAATTCTTCTTTTTACTTCAATTCTATACTCCGTTCTGTACCATCTTGAAGCGTATAAATGAACTTCTTATCCTCAAAACGGAATGTCTTATAGACTTCATCTTGAGAATCAAATAATACATTTGGAACACGATTCTCAATATAAAATGCTTTTAGGCGATTGCCATTTTTGTATCGATTGCTGTTGCCCAAAAGAAATGCAAAGGAATTTTCTTGAAACAAAAATTGGGTAATTTTTTCATTGCAATCTGTTCGACAGTAATTGAACAAGAAAATAGCGGAACCACCGTCTATACTTACATAAAAATTAGATTCTAAAAACGAAGTCTTTACTTCTTTGATCGTGACTTCTCCACGCTGGAAATAGATAATCTCGTTCTTTTCCCCTTTGAAGGGCTCGTCTCCATTTCTAATTTCGATGTATTCTGGGCTACAAGAAATACCCAAAAGAAATAAAAATACCAAAAAACTTATCTTCATTGTAATCTCAGTTTATACTCTTTGTTTCTCATTTCATTCGTACCAAAACAGGTTTCAAAAAAAATCCTACCAACGGGGAATATACCGTTGATAGGAAAACACTACTTCAATTCTATACTCCGTTCTGTACCATCTTGAAGCGTGTAAATGAATTTTTTGTCCTCAAAACGGAATGTCTTATACACTTCCTTGACGGTATCAAGCAACTCAACAGGCTTGTTATCAATTACTTGATAAAGAATAAGACGATTGCCAGATTTTATCCTGCTACTGTTCTTGGTCAGGAAAGCAAAATAATTTTGATCTGCCGAGCGTAAGAATACCTCTAACTTTTCGCCACAATCCCAATTACATGTAAGGAAAAGGAAAGTTTCTTCTCCTGAAACTGAACTAAAAAAATAATTCTTCCCAACTCCGAAATCTTTCTCAATGAGTAGATAATTTTCGTTTTCTACCAATACAAGTTCTGACTTAGGTGTTCCACTAGTCGCTTTTTCATCTTTTAAGATTTCATCTGTAAGAAATAAACCTTCACAAGACAATAGCGAAACCAAGCTAATCAAGGCAAATAGTAGGTTGTTTTTCATGTTCATTCGTTTAAAATTCTTCTTTTTACTTCAATTCTATGCTCCGCTCTGTACCATCTTGAAGCGTGTAAATGAATTTTTTGCCTTCGAAACGGAATGTCTTATACACTTCCTTGACGGTATCAAGTAGTTTTACAGGAGTATCATTTTTCACTTGATAAAGGATTAACCTATTTTGTGTTTCAAATCTACCAGATTTAAACTTTGCCGTTATATAGACATAAAAAGTATTCGTGTATTTATCCCAATCTGTTTTTTGCAAAGACTCATTGCAATCGAGCGTACAGACATTGAACAAAAATAAATCGGTTGGACTTCCTTCTACCACAAAATGGTAGTTATCTCCCCACCCGTACACCTGCTGGACTAACCGATACTTCCCATTAACCAATGTCGTATTCACACCCTGCAAATTCCCTCCATAGGGTTTCAGAGTAGCTAAATCCTCATCTGACAAATGTAAATCACAAGATGAAAGCGAAACCAAGCTAATCAAGGCAAATAGTACGTTGTTTTTCATGTGAATATTTCTTTTTGGATTATTAAAAAGCATCTTTTTCATTCATGGCTACGCGTATGTGAATCGTACAATCGTTGAAACTAATCATAAAAAACAATACCCACCAAAAAATAGGTGACGAAACGCCTGCAAAGGTGACGAAATGCCCCATCGGGTGACGAAATGAGGGTCTTCTCTACGCAAAAATCCCTGCCTCCTACATGTGTAAAAGACAGGGATTTTCCTTTTTTGTATTTCTGTTATTTATTCAATTTCTATCACAACCCCGCTGGAGGCTGGTCTTGCCACACACGTCAGAATAAATCCATTTTTTATCTCTTTCTCGGTCAAGCCATCTTCTTCGTCCATTTTTACCTCGCCTTCTATACATTTGCCCAAACAAGCGGTACACATGCCTGCTTGGCACGAATACGGCAAGTCGATGTCCAGTTCTAGCGCTGCTTCGAGTATCGTTTGGTGTGGTTCAACGACAAACTCATGGGTTTCTCCTTCGTACAATACCTTCACCGTTTGGGTTTTGGCTCCTTCTTCTGGCAAATCCACTTTTGCGGCTTCGTCCAACATCGGCGCGTTGAACTTTTCCTGGAAAATACGGTCGGCAGACACATCAAATAGTTCAAATACTTTGGAAACCTCCGCCATCATGCCCACCGGCCCACACATAAAGAAAATATCTTGGGCAAAGTCCACCTCCACTTCTTTCATATATTGAATGACATTGGCTTGGTTGATTCTGCCTTTGTCGCCCACCCATGTAGAACTCGGCTGGCTAAGTATATGCCGTACAGAAAAACGACCAGGATAGTTGCTTTCTAGTGTATCCAACAGGTTTTTAAAGATGATGCTTTCCTCCGTTCTGTTTCCATAAATCAAAGAAACGCGCGAATTGGGTTCTGCCTTCAAGATGGTTTTCGCAATGGAAACGAGGGGTGTAACGCCACTTCCTGCGCCTATCAATACGATATGGCGCTGCAAAGATGCGTCGGGTTCTAAGCAAAAATGACCCATGGGCTCAAGGACTTCAATGAAATCTCCTGCCTTCACACGGTCATTCAAATAATTGGATACCAACCCACCTTGCACCCGCTTGACCGTCACACCTACCGCCGTATCTGTTACGGGCGAAGTGGACATCGAGTAGCTGCGGCGTACTTTTTTCCCTTCCTCTGCGGGTACAATGAGCGTGATAAATTGACCCGCTTTGTATTTGATTTGTTCGTTTAAAGGATGCCAAAAGGTAATCGTAATCGTGTCTGCTGTTTCTTTAATTACCTCTTTTACTTGTAAAAAATATGATTTCATTTTTTTTCTAATTGGAGCGTCTGTCTTTGTATCAACAACTCGTCTTGTATTTTTTTGTTATGGATTTGACCGGAGTTTCCGTAATTCTTCGTTCACAAAGTTCATTAATTCTTGGATATTGTCTTTCGAAAAATCAAATTTTATATCCGCTGCGGCGTATATTTCGCCAATTGTAGCGGTATAACCTAGTTGAAGTGCCCGTTTATATCCTTCCAATGCCTTCTTTGGGTTGTTCTTGTAATTTCGCCAAACCTGTATCGCTCCGAGCTGCGCCATGCCGTACTCAATATAATAGAAGGGAACTTCAAAAATATGCAACTGCCGATGCCACTCCGAAGCCCGGATTTCCTCCAGTCCGCTGTAGTCTGTTACTGTATCTGAAAAATCTTGGACTAAGTTTGTCCACAATACTTCTCTCTCTTGCTGTGTTTGGGCAGGATTTTCGTACAAGCGGTGTTGGAACTTATCCACAACGGCAATCCAGGGAAGAACCGAGAGAATGTCTTCCAAATGTTCCATTTTTGCTCGACGACAAGCCGATTCATCCGAGAAAAATACATCCCAATGATCCATCGAGAGCAGTTCCATCGACATGGAGGCTAGTTCTGCTACTTCCGAAGGCGTACTTTTAAACGATTGTATGGGTAAATCTTTGGTTAAAAAAGAATGAACCGCATGGCCTGCCTCGTGTACCATCGTCACCAAATCACGGAGACTGTTGGTAGCATTCATGAAAATAAACGGAACACCTACTTCCGCCATCGGATAATTGTAGCCACCAGGAGCTTTGTTCGGGCGGGATTCTACATCAAAATGACCCATTTCGCGCATAATCCGAATGTAATTTCCGAACGACACATCGAGTTTTTCAAGACATTGTGCTGTTTTTTCGATTAAATCGGCAGCACTTTCAAAGGCTACCAACGCAGGTCTTTTTTGCGGATCTACCTTTTTATCCCAAGGGCGGAGAACCTCTACTTGCAATACTTTTTTGCGTTCTTCCGCCATTTCTTGAACTAATGGAACAACCGTTTCTTGGACAGCATCGTGGAACCGGAAACAGTCGGTTGGGGTATAATCAAAACGCCCCATCGCCGCAAACATATAATCTCTGAAATTCGCGAAACCTGCCTGAATAGCTACTTGGTGTCGCAACCGAACGAGTTCATCAAATACCTTATTAATCGCATTTTTGTCTTGCAATCTTCTCTCGGCTAATTTTGTCCACACTTCCTCTCGAAGGGCACGATCCGTACTTTGGAGAAGCGTTGTTGCCTGCGGAACCGTCAAATTTTCTCCATTTATCTCCACAAGCATAGCTCCTGTTAGAGCTTGGTATTTGGTTTGCTCGGTTTGTATTTGAGTTTGTAACGGAATATTTTCTTCCCGGAAAATCTCCACTGCTTTGCGCATACTCCGAACAGTTATGGCAAAACCACTGCCTGTAAGTTCATCCAAGAAAGGCGACGCCAATGCTTTTTGGTTGAGGGCATCGTCCAGAGCCGCCAATTCGGGTTGAATTTGTTGAACAAAGAACTGAAATGCGTGCTGGTATTTTTCTTCTGCGGTATGACAGGTCATCTGAATATACCGCCAAGCCATGTCTTCCATGAGGTAAGATTCAGCTTCACTTCTATCCAAAAACCATTGTTCCAATTCGTGTTTGGATTCGATGTTTCGGGCGGATAATTCGTCAAAATAAGGTTGGATGGAAGCCCAATCCGTGAGGACGAAATCATCTGGCAGAAAAGTCCGTGGTTTACGGGTTACAGTTTGAACGGAGGTCATAATACGAAAATCTTTAAACGTGCATTAATTGAGTTTGGGGTCACTTGGGTAATAGGCAAATTGCTTATACGTTCCGCCCATTTGTTTGAGAATAACTTGCCAGAGCGTGGGCTCGTTGGTAGAAAAAATGGTGTCCGGTGTTGTTTTGCCGACAATCCAGCTTTTCTGTTCGAGTTCATCGTGGAGTTGGCCGTCAGACCATCCGGCATAGCCAAGAAAGAAGCGTACTTCATTGGATTTTACTTGACCGAGATTGATGAGCGCTTTGATTTGCTCAAAATTCCCAGCCCAGAAAAGTCCATTTCCGAGCGAAATACTGTGTTCGATTACATCTCCGAGAAGATGAATGTAATGGAGTGTATTTTGTTGGACGGGTCCACCGATATACAGGGGAAAATCACCGTAAACACCCTCAACGACATCCGCTAACAGCAGCGAAGAGGGCTGATTAAGCACAAGACCGAAAGTTCCTTCTTCGGGAACGTGCTGACAGAGCAAAACAACGCTTCTTTTGAAGTTTTCATCCTCCAAGAAAGGTTCTGCCAATAAAACCGAGCCATTTGGGGGTGTTGTCATGATGCTACATTTTGTTTTGTTGTCAAGTAAACAATTTTATTTCAATCCAACCAATGCGAGAACGGAAAAGTTTTGTTTACTTGTCTGTCGTACTTTCATTCAATCAGCGAATTATGGGTTTTACCAAGGCAATGGCCCGAGCATGGGCAAACAAACAGAGAGAGGAAATATCTACGGAAGAAGTTCTTTTGAGGAGCCTTCAGATTTTTGATCAGATGGCGAGTTATTGGCCTTTGTCTTCTTGGCAAAATGTACATCTATTCTTACCTATCGAATCAAAAAAAGAGGTGAATACTTGGAAACTTATAGATACCATTCGGCAGAAACATCCAGCGATTTGTTTGTATATTCCACGAATGGAGAGCCAGGCACAGATGACGCATCATTTGTTCACAGAATCCACGCCGCTTGTTACGAATGCGTGGGGAATTACAGAACCAGCGCCGGAGTCCGTTGGTCTCACGACACCTATTTTTTGGGAGACTGTCGTAAATCCTGTTGTGCTTGTTCCGTTGCTTTACCTGGACAAACGTGGGTACCGGGTTGGTTACGGAAAAGGATTTTATGACCGTTTTTTGGCAACAGAACAACCGCATACACGCATAGGACTCAGTATTTTTGAGCCTGGCGATACACCATTGGATGTAGATGCTTTCGATATCTCTGTCCAATTCTGTGCGACACCTTATAAGATTTGGACTTTTTAAAGATTAACTCCTTTCCAATTTCATTGATTTACCTTACTTTTGCCGTAATTTTTTAGTCAAAAAGTGAGTTAAACGTAGTAAAAGAAAGGGAAAAAGGCTAATTTATGGACAAATAGCCAATAGACCGAAAATTTTTCGTTTATCCCGCCATTTTGGACAAAAAATAATTGAATCGTTTTTATACATAATTAACACAATCCAATTAATGAAAATCGCAGTAGTAGGAGCTACCGGATTGGTAGGTGGTGAAATCCTGAAAGTATTGGCAGAGAGAAACTTCCCTGTCACCGAAATTATCCCTGTCGCATCAGAGAAATCTATCGGAACGAAGGTCACTTTTAAGGATAAACAGTTTACGGTCGTCGGCTATGAAGAAGCGATTCAGATGAAACCTGCCGTGGCTATTTTTTCTGCTGGCGGAGGGACTTCTCTGGCACTTGCACCCAAATTTGCGGAAGCGGGCATTACCGTCATCGATAATTCGTCTGCTTGGCGCATGGATCCTACCAAAAAATTAGTCGTACCGGAAGTAAATGCAAGTAGCCTGACTCCCGAAGACAAAATTATTGCAAATCCTAACTGTTCTACGATTCAAATGGTCGTTGTATTGAAACCACTACACGACGCCTATAAAATCAAGCGCGTGGTTGTTTCTACATACCAATCTGTAACAGGAACAGGTAAAGCTGCCGTTGACCAATTATTTGGAGAAAGAGCGGGAGATGAAAATGTGAAAATGGTTTATCCACATAAAATTGACTTGAATGTTCTCCCACACATTGATGTATTCCAAGAAAACGGTTATACAAAAGAGGAGATGAAGATGATCAAGGAAACCAATAAAATCATGGAAGACGACCAAATCAAGGTGACTGCCACGACGGTTCGTATTCCAACGATTGGGGGGCACTCGGAATCGGTCAATATTGAATTTGAAAATGACTTTGACCTAGCTAAAGTACGTGAACTTTTGGCAGCGACACCTGGCGTTATTGTGCAAGATGACCCTGCCAATAATGTCTATCCAATGCCTGTTCATGCACACGGAAAAGACGAAATATTTGTTGGTCGTATCCGCCGCGATGAGTCCCAAGCAAATACATTAAACCTTTGGATTGTAGCTGATAACCTTCGTAAAGGAGCAGCAACCAATGCGGTGCAAATCGCGGAATACTTAGTTTCAGCCCAAATGATTTAACCCTTTTACAGAGGTAAAAACAAAAAACTCGGCTTGGGCTTGCCTCAGTCGAGTTTTTTTACGCCCATTATTCCCGTAAATACCGCCTTTTTTTTGATATATTGCCAACTGTTTATCAAGACCTTTTTGTAAAAAATTATGGGATTTCGCTCTTTACTAAGCAAACCTCTTGCTCGTTATACCGTTGCTCAGCAGAAAAAATGGATGTATAACGCGGCAGACATTCAAGAAAATTGGCGTAAAAAACTGGTGAGTCAAGCGGCATCAACGGCATTTGGCAAGGCGCATCATTTTCAAGATATTCGTACGTACGAGGACTTCAAAGAGGCCGTACCTATCCGAGATTACGAAGAACTGCGGCCTTACATTGACCGTATCCTGCAAGGAGAATCCGATATTTTATGGACTGGGAAACCCCTTTATTTGTCCAAAACTTCAGGTACAACTTCGGGCGTAAAATATATTCCTATTTCTGATGTTTCTATTCACAATCACATTGGCTCGGCAAAAAATGCGTTGCTTAACTACATTGACCAGACGGGCAAATCGGCTTTTTTGGATAATAAACTTATCTTTTTATCGGGTAGCCCTGAACTAGACAAAAAGGCGGGCATTCATACTGGCAGGCTCTCAGGTATTTCGAACCACCACGTACCGAGTTATCTTCGAACCAACCAATTACCTTCGTATGCAACCAATTGCATCGAGGATTGGGAGGAAAAGCTGGAACGTATCATTGACGAGACTTTACACCAAAATATGGGACTGATTTCCGGTATTCCACCGTGGGTACAAATGTATTTTGACCGTATCCAAGCTCGAACTGGAAAAACCATCCAGGAGGTTTTTCCGACGTTTGACTTATTTGTCTATGGCGGGGTGAACTTCGAACCTTACAAAGCCAAACTCTTTGAATCTATTGGTAGAAAAGTAGATTCCATTGAATTATATCCTGCCTCCGAGGGTTTCATCGCCTACCAAGATGTACAAAATGAGCCTGGTTTATTGATGTTATTGGATTCAGGTATTTTCTTTGAATTTATTCCAGCAGACGAATATTTCAATGATAACCCAACCCGACTTGCGATTCATCAGGTTGAGCTCAATAAAAATTACGCCTTAATCATCAATTCAAATGCAGGTCTTTGGGGGTATTCAATTGGCGATACTGTTAAGTTCGTTTCCCTAGACCCCTACCGAATTGTTGTAACAGGTCGAATCAAACATTTTATTTCTGCTTTTGGCGAGCATGTCATCGGTGAAGAAGTCGAAAAAGCGATGAAATGGGCGTGTGAACGTTTTCCGGAGACAGAAGTCGTCGAATTTACGGTAGCCCCTCAAGTGAATCCTACGTCCGGACTGCCTTACCACGAATGGCTGATTGAATTTGCTACACCACCCAAAGACATGGCAGGATTTGCAGAAGTTCTCAATCAAAAAATGGTTGATTTGAATGTATATTACCAAGATTTGATTGTCGGTAGTATCCTCCGCCCGCTTGTCATTACCTCATTAAAACGAAATGCCTTCATTGATTACATGCGTTCGGAGGGGAAATTGGGCGGACAAAACAAAGTGCCGCGCCTATCCAATGACCGTAAAATTGCTGATTTTCTCGCTCCTCTTAGCTAAGCAGTTCGTTTTACAAGACAAAGCCCTTCTCTCCGAAAAGAAAGAAGGGCTTTGTTTATAATAAATCCTTTATAAGTCTTTAATCAACTCCGGCGTACTCTACTTTTGTAGCTCGTGTTTCCAAGACTACGCCATCAAATTGAACGAGAATTGTATCCATTATTTCAAATAGTTCCTCTTTTTCGAGGGATTGCACGAGCTTCATGCGGTATTCTTTAAAATTGGGTAAACCTCTGAAATAATTGGCGTAGTGTCGGCGCATTTCCAACATACCTAATTTTTCACCTTTCCACTCAATGGAAAACTGGAGGTGCTTTCGGGCTGCTTCCACGCGTTGTTGCATCGTAGGAGCTGGCAAATGTGTACCTGTTGCTACAAAATGTTTGATTTCGTTGAAAATCCAAGGATATCCAATACTTGCGCGGCCAATCATGATGCCATCTACGCCATATCTATTTTTATAGAGAACCGCTTTTTCAGGAGAATCAATGTCTCCATTCCCGAAAATAGGGATTTTAATACGTGGATTTTCCTTGATTTTCGCGATGAGTCGCCAGTCGGCCTCTCCTTTATACAATTGTGCACGCGTGCGCCCATGCACAGTAAGTGCCTGAATACCAACATCTTGAAGGCGTTCTGCTACTTCTTCAATATTTTTTGTTTGTTCGTCCCAGCCCAAACGGGTCTTGACTGTGACGGGCAAATGCGTTGCTTTCACGACCGCTTCCGTCATTTTAGCCATCAACGGAATATCCTGTAGTAAGGCTGCACCGGCGCCTTTACATGCTACCTTTTTGACGGGGCAACCGTAATTTATATCAATTAAGTCTGGGTTTACACGTGTAGCAATTTCTGTACAAGCAGCCATTGTATCGACATCACTCCCGAAAAGTTGAACTCCAATTGGTCTTTCGTACGGAAAAATATCGAGCTTTTGGGTACTTTTCACCGCATTTCGAATAAGCCCTTCAGACGATATAAACTCGGTGTACATCATATCAGCGCCGTTTTCCTTACAGACTTGCCGAAACGGAGGGTCACTGACGTCCTCCATGGGAGCGAGTAAAAGCGGAAATTCTCCTAAGTCGATGGTACCAATTTTTGCCATTTTTACGTATTTACTTAAGCGACAGATAAGTCTGCGAAAAATCTAATGAATCATTTCTTGAACAAAATTACCTATAAAACCATTCAAATCATATTCCATTCGTCCGGGGTTTTGTATTCCTTGTCTTTCTAGTTGTTGCAGAACAGCGTAGGATTCCTTAATATTGGAGCAAATTGGCATTACATTTCGAGACGATATCCATTCATTTTAAGTCCTTATTTTTTTCATGAGACAACCCGTACATATTTTAGACCGCACCGTACTTTCTTCTTTACTTATCCTGATTGGCTTTGTCATGATTGGAATGGTTATGGGTAATTTAGTAGGTTCATACGTCATGGTAGCCCTAACCAATTTATCACTTTCTGATTTAAGCGACTTGGAGGGAGCGCTGCGCGAGTCGCCCAACGGTTGGCTAGCTCTGATTGTATCACAAGCGATTGTTTCCTTGTCTATGTTTACGGGAGCTGGACTTTTGTATTGGTATTGGATTGAAAAACAGCCATTTTCTACTTTTCATACGTATCAAACGCCTTCACCGAGTTTATTTTTATTTGTTTACATCATTCAAATCGTGTCGATGCCCTTCAGTAGTTGGGTACAATCTGCGAATGCCGCCATGAAACTACCAGCTTCTTTACAGGCTGTAGAAAGCTACATGCGTGCTATGGAAGATAAATTGGGTGAAATGACTTCGTTCATGACCACCTACGATAGTTTCGGACAATTTATCCTTACTTTTCTTGTGATTGGTTGTGTGGCAGGATTTGGTGAAGAACTCATTTTTAGAGGATTACTCCAACGCAAACTGATGCAAGCCTGGCAGAATCATCATTTGGCTATTTGGGTGTCTGCATTTGTATTTAGTGCGATTCATTTTCAGTTTTATGGTTTTTTTCCACGTCTTTTTTTAGGGGCGTTATTCGGTTACTTTTATTATTGGTCGGGTAATTTATGGATACCTATTGCGGCGCACGTGTTCAACAACGGAACAGCCGTTTTGGTCATGTATTTAATCCATTTAAAGAAAATAAGCCCTGAATTAGAAAAGATGGACAGTGTTCCGGTTGTTGGGGTGATTGCCTCTGCGTTGTTGACAGGTTTGGGACTTTGGTACTTTCGTCATTTTGTCAAACAAGAACGTACCTACTGATTCTGTTTGTGGGTAATTCACCTAGATGACATTTCATACCTTTTTTACCCAGATTATGTCCCTACGGGACTTACGCAAGTGGAGCAAAATAAGATTATGAAACAAGGAACAAATGAAGTTGACGTATATCTTTCAAATAGTCAGATTTTCATTTCCAGAAAAGTACAAATCTAAGACAAACGACCGATACGTTTCATCGAAATTAACAACCATAAAATGGGTTCACTTTTAACTTTATTTCTGGGTTTTGCCGGAACTTTCGTCTTTGCTCTGAGTGGAATAGAGCTGGCTTCAAAAAAACAATTGGATTGGTTTGGCGCCTATTTGGTTGGACTTGTTACAGCGATTGGCGGAGGTACTATCCGAGATATATTACTAAATATTTCTCCCTTTTGGATGCAAGACAGTAGCTATTTTACCATCACTGGATTGGCTCTTTTGGCAAACTTACTATTCAAAGAAAAACTATTCAAATGGAAAGGCGCCCTCTTTTTGTTTGATGCCATTGGACTTGGGCTCTTCACAATCATTGGAATAAGCAAAAGCGTAGAGTTTGGTTTACCCTTTTTAATATGTGTCGTCATGGGCGTTATCACGGGATCAATTGGAGGTTTGATTCGGGATGTTTTATTAAACGAAGTTCCCTTATTGCTACGCAAAGATATTTATGCACTTGCTTGTGTGGTAGGTGGTTTGGTTTATTTTTGGTGTCTGCGACTCTCCATTTCGTTACCCGTCACGGAGCTTATTTCCTCTTGTATCATTATTGTTATCCGCGTCATTGTCATTCGGTTTCATTTGCAATTACCCACGCTAAAATCCTGATTATCATATCGTTTCTACTCGAAAAATACGATGAGTGTATGTCGCCCACGCACTTCGTTCATCCAAATTTGATTGTATATTCGCGTATTTTCTAGCAAAAAGAAGTCCTTCAGATACATGTATCTGAAGGACTTCTTTTTGAATACGTGACGAATAAATGAATTATTCGTACTCGAAAATACCATATTCACTTTCAATAGTGACCTTCTTCCCCGCATTTGCCTCTACTCTCCCGATAATTTGGGCATCTATATGAAACTGCTTCGCAATCTCAATGACTTTCTGAGCATCCGCCGCATCCAAATAAATCTCTAGTCGATGTCCCATATTAAACACCTTATACATTTCTTTCCAATCCGTGCCACTTTGCGACTGAATCAACGAAAAGAGTGGCGGAGTAGGGAATAAATTATCTTTGATGACGTGTAAATTCTGAATAAAATGGAGAACCTTTGTTTGTGCCCCGCCGCTGCAATGTACCATTCCTCCGATTTTGCCTTCGAGCTGTTCCAAAATAGCTTTAACGACAGGCGCGTAGGTTCGAGTAGGCGAAAGTACTAATTTCCCGACAGGTATATTCTCTGTCACGGTTTCACCCGTCGGTTTTGTAAAGGTCACGGGTACGGTGTCTGTCAGTTTTTTTTCGCCAATATAAACGAGTGAGGCGTCTATTTCTGAGTCAAAACTTTCCGGATATTTTTCTGCATATTCCTTGGCAAAAACATCGTGGCGGGCAGACGTTAAGCCATTACTACCCATCCCTGCGTTGTACTCCTGCTCGTAACTTGCCTGTCCTGACGAAGCCAAGCCGACGATAACTTGACCAGGTTTAATTTGATCATTAGAGATGACATCTTTTCGTTGCATACGCGCAATGACCGTTGTATTGACCGTAATGGTGCGAACCAAATCACCGACATCCGCCGTTTCACCTCCTGTGCTGATGATATTGATACCATACGACCGGAGCATTTCCAGCACCTCCTCACTGCCATTGATGATGGCAGCGATGACTTCCCCCGGAATTTTATTTTTATTTCTGTCGATAGAAGAAGACATGAGGATAGGCCCCAGCGCACCGACACACAAAAGGTCGTCCGTATTCATTATAATTGAATCTTGTGCGATGCCTTTCCAGACGTTTAAATCACCGGTTTCTTTCCAATATAGATACGCGAGCGACGTTTTTGTACCGGCGCCGTCTGCGTGCATGACATTGCAAAAGGCGGGGTCTCCTCCCAATAAATCCGGAGATATTTTACAAAAAGCTGCGGGAAAAAGTCCCTTATCCAATTTTTCAATGGCTTTGTGTACATCTTCTTTTGCGGCTGAAACACCACGCTGCATATAACGCTCCGTACTCATCTCGTATTGATTTTAGTAGTCTGGTAGAAAAACGCAAAGATACGGAGTTCAAACGAATAGCCGGCTCGTTTTCTAGCAAACGTTTGCCATTCTGAAGTAAAAATGCCATCTTTAACCACTCATTTATTCAACCTATTTCCCAAATTACCTCATGAAATTTTTCTTTTCCCTTCTTTGTCTTTCCTTTTTCTCTGCCCTTTCTGGCTATGCTCAAAAAAAGGCAATCCTATACGTTGGGACTTATACAGGCAAAGGAAGTGATGGCATTTACACGTTGCAATTTGATACGAAAAACGGGAAGCTTACCTCATTGCACAGCACAAAGAACATTGTTAATCCGACTTTTCTGACCATTTCTACCAATAAAAAATATCTTTATGCTGTATCAGAAATTGGCCCAGAGGGGCGCGTTTATGCCTATCAAATTCAAGAAAATTCTGGGAAATTGACGGAGTTGAACTACGTCTCATCAGGTGGAAGTGGCCCTTGTCATGTTGTTGTTGATAAGAATACACAATGGGCATATACCGGAAATTACGGGGGTGGGAATTGGTCTTCTATTCCGATTTCGGAAGATGGGAAATTGGGAAATCCTTTGCAAACATTGCAACATATTGGCAAAAGTATGAACGAAAAACGGCAGGAGAATCCACACGTTCATTCTGTGCATATTGCTCCCAACCAATTGGATATTTTCGTTGCAGATTTAGGGACAGACACGCTTTATCATTACAGAAAAGACGCCAAAACAGGATTGATTGCTCGAGGGCAAAGCAGCCAAAAAATAACGTCAGGAGGCGGCCCCCGGCACATTCGTTTTCATCCCAACGGACAAAATCTGTACGTTGTCCAAGAGTTGACAGGCCGTGTGAGTGTTTTCAATTATGAGGATAACCGATTGCAATTTATGCAAGAAATAAGCACTTTACCTGCTGGTTTTACCGGAAATAATTCATCTGCAGACCTTCATTTTTCTCCGGACGGCGCTTTTCTATATGTCTCGAACCGTTTTTTTGATACACTTTGTATTTTTGAGGTATTGCCAGATGGTCGTTTGAAACAACTTGGCCAAGAAGCAGTTGTAGGAAAGACGCCCCGCAACTTTACGCTATCACCAGACGGTCGGTTTATTCTTGTTGCCAACCAAGATTCTGATTCGATTACAGTTTTCAAGCGAAATAAAAAAACGGGGTTCATGACATACAGCCATTCATTTGAAGGAATATCTATGCCTGTATGTTTGCAGTTTTTACCTTAAATGTAGGCGATATGTCCCAACAACTTCCAGATTTTAGTAGTGAACTCCGCATAAGTACAAGCCGAAGCAGCGGAGCAGGAGGGCAACATGTCAATAAAGTAGAAACAAAAGTGGAAATTCGGTGGAATGTGGCTACATCCATTTGGTTTACAGACGAAGAGAAGATAAAAATCCAGCAGTATGCCCGAGGATTAATGACATCAGAGTTAGAGTTAATTCTCGTTTGTCAGGAAACACGAAGTCAATTACAAAACAAGCGGTTGGGGATTCAGCGGTTGCGTCAATTGGTTCGCCAAGCATTGCAGCCCGTTATAGAGAGAAAACCCACAACTCCGACGAAAAGCAGCATGATTACACGGTTGAAGTCGAAAAAACATACAGGAGAAAAGAAGGCATTTCGACAAAAAGGCAGGGCATTTTGGGAGCATTTAGACGATTAATTGGAAGATTTCGTTGGATATATGTAATTTTGAGAAACCGAAATTGATTTTATATGCCAAAATATAGCCTCCTCTTCCTTTTCTTCACTTGTACTTTGCAATCTTGTTGGATTATTATTGATAAACCACCCAAACCTACTACGAGCAACGAACTTCCTCGATTCACAGATTCTCCGCTTGTTTCTCGTTTGAACACAGATTTATTAGATGAAGCATCAGGAATAGAGGATAGTTATCAATTCCCTGGACATCTTTGGGTGCATGAAGACAATGGCTCTCGTTCCAATTTCATTTATTTACTTTCGCATCAAGGTATTTATTTAGAACGTTTCGAGTTACCCGTTCCGATTAGAGATTGGGAAGACATAGCCATCGGGCCAGGGCCAGAAGCAGGGAAAAACTACATTTACTTGGGAGAAATTGGGGATAATTTGGAGCAATATCCAGAATATACCATTTATCGTTTTGAGGAACCATCTTCCTTACAACAACCCGTCCGAACAGTAGATACCATCTCTTTTACGTATGACGATGGAAAAAGTTACGATGCCGAGACACTTCTCCTCAACCCGACGACGAAGGATTTATATATCATCACCAAACGCCAATTCAACGTTCGTGTGTATAAATTAGCCTATCCACAGAGTACAACGACTACCAATACAGCTACTTTTTTATTCACGATGCCGTATCCTTTTTTGACAGGCGGAGATATTTCCAAAGATGGCAGAGAGATTTTATTAAAAAATTACGATGCCGTTTATTACTGGAAAGTAAAAACAGACGAAACGATAGAACAAGCTTTGCAAAGACCCCGTGATATTGCACCGTTTTATCTGCGTGAAAAACAAGGAGAAGCCATTTGTTTTGACAAAGAACAAAACGGCTTTTTCTCGCTCAGTGAACGAGGCGGTGAACCAGAAAGAGCATCCCTCTTTTATTACCAAAAAATCCCGGTACCTTGATGGTATCGGGATTTTTTTGAGCAGCAGAAATTTCTGAACGATTAACCGAACATTCGTCCCATTTTCCCTCCTGCTTGCATTTTATTCATTTTTTTCATCATCTTCCGCATTTGGTCGAATTGTTTGAGGAGGTTATTTACTTCTTGGATAGACGTACCACTTCCGTTAGCAATTCTTTTGCGGCGGCTTCCGTCAATCAAATCTGGGTTTTCTCTTTCCTTTGGAGTCATGGATTTAATGACGGCTTCAATGGGTTTGAAGGAGTCATTGTCAATATCCACATCTTTCATGGCAGAACCAACGCCTGGTATCATCCCCATCAAATCCTTGATATTCCCCATTTTTTTGATTTGTTCCAATTGAGCCAGAAAATCATTTAGGTCAAATTTATTTTCTCGCATTTTCTTGCTGAGTTTCCGTGCCTCGTCTTCGTCATACGCTTGTTGCGCACGCTCAACGAGTGAAATCACGTCACCCATTCCTAAAATACGGCTTGCCATACGATCGGGATAGAAAATATCTAAATCCTCCATCTTTTCTCCCGTACTCATAAACTTGATAGGCTTCTCTACAACCGACTTGATAGATAGCGCAGCACCACCACGAGAGTCACCGTCTAATTTTGTCAAGACAACTCCATCAAAATTGAGCCGTTCGTTGAATGTTTTCGCTGTATTTACAGCATCTTGACCCGTCATGGAATCAACGACAAAGAGAATTTCTGAGGGAGAAATAGCTTTTTTCACATTTTCTACCTCACGCATCATTTCTTCGTCCACGGCCAAACGACCTGCCGTATCGACGATGACGACACTTTTCCCCATTTTTTTGGCGTGTGCCAATGCGTTAGTTGCGATACTTACCGCATCTTTGTTTTCAGGCTCTGCATATACATCTACTCCAATTTGTTCACCCAAAACTTGGAGCTGGGTAATAGCGGCAGGTCTATAAATATCACACGCTACCAAAAGTACTTGGCGCCCTTGTTTTTTTAGATAGTTGGCAAACTTTCCAGAAAAAGTCGTTTTACCAGAACCTTGTAAACCTGCGATGAGAATGACAGCCGGACTACCTTTTATATTGACACTTTGGGCCTGCCCACCCATTAATTCAGTTAATTGCTCTTGTACAATCTTGACGAATAACTGACCCGGCTCCACAGAAATCATGACTTTTCTGTCTAGCGCTTCTTGTTTTACGCGGTCTGTGACTTCCTTCGCCACTTTGTAGTTTACGTCGGCATCCATCAACGCTCTCCGCACCTCTTTGACAGTCGCGGCGATGTTAATATCGGTAATTCTACCTTTACCTTTGAGCGTCTTAAACGCCCCACTTAATTTATCCTGTAAGCTTTCAAACATACTAAAAAAGCAATTAAACGATTCATGAATATCAAAATAAGGCACTCTCTTGTGCTTATCCAATTACAAAGTTACACAATCTCTCTTTGAATTGATGTATCAATTTTTCTTTTAGATACAGGAGAAAAAATAAAAAATGAGCCAACACCAAGGTGCTGACTCACTTTACAAAGGTTTTACACGAATACCGTATGCTAAGATACTACGCCCGTGTGCTTAGTTTCCTAGAGGAATAGCTGTGCGTTTTACTTCTGTTGAGATAACAAATGGTTTTTCCATTTTCTCTGTTCCGTTTTCTACAACGAATACATAGTTACCATCTGCTAGATTAGACAAATCAAACACTTTGCTGTAGCTATTTGCTTTTGCGTTTGAAACAAACTCGCTGTACATGATTTCACCAGTTGCTTGGCTTTTGATAGCGATGTACGATTTATTGCCTAATTTATCTACTGTCAGTTTGAATTTGAGGTCTTTCAAAGCCTCTACTTGCAAGTCGGCAACTGGTTGAGCAGCCAAAATATCAACGATTTTAATTCCGTTGCTTGCCACTGAAACGTTCGCGATTGATACTCCCACCAATACTGCGATAGCCAAAATTGTTCTTTTCATAATTTTCTTTGTTTTGTTTTCTTTGGAAAATGTGATTGTATTTTTTTAATAATCTTGTGTTACCAACTTGGTAACTTTCTGAGTCCTATAAAATACCTCTTCCTGAAAACCTTTGTTGATGCAAACTTACAGAACTTATTGAATACGTGTCAATTAACTTATAACCCCTTCTTAAAAGTTCATCTTACAATCCTACCAATTTCTTAGAAAAGTACCATGATTATAAAAATAGTACAACAAGTAGTTCTAAATATGCAAGGCTTTTTTGAGTCATTCATTCGTGACATTTCCAAGAAATTAGGGATTATTCTAAGAATAAATACTACGAATTGACTTTCCTCTATTTTAGGCTATACTAAATTTGCTCCGTCGAGAGCATTCATGTAGGAAATACGTCCTTCTAAATGAGGTAGTAAAAGGTAAATACACAAAAAATCCTGACTACTTCATGCAATCAGGATTTTTCATTCACATAGATTTTGGAGCAATAGCACAGCTTAAACGCTCATAATATCTGTTTCTTTTGCGGTAAACATTTGTTCAACCAAGTCAATGTATTTATCCGTAAGCTTTTGGACTCTTTCTTCGCCGACTTTAACGGCATCTTCCGAGACACCTTCGTTTTTGAGTTTACGCAAATCATCGTTAGACTCTTGGCGTACCTTCCGGACATTTATTTTCGCTATCTCAATCTCTGCTTTTACCTTTTTTACGAGGTCTCGACGTCTTTCTTCCGTCAGAGGAGGTAAATTAAGGCGAATGGTTTCCCCGTCATTTGCTGGATTTAGTCCCAGATTTGAATTAATGATGGCACGTTCTACGGCGGCTATCATTTTGCGTTCGAAAGGTCGTATCGCAATGGTTCGTGAGTCAGGAGTACTCACTGTAGCTACTTGGTTCAACGGAGTCATTACGCCATAATATTCAAGCTGGATACCATCTAGCATTTGTGGCGATGCCTTTCCTGCCCGAATTTTTGATAATTCGATTTGTGTGTGTTTCATGGCTCTTTCCATACTGTCTAAGGCCATATCTAACACTAAATCTATTTCTTCCATATCGCTTATCTATAAAATGATTAAATGTATTCTGTTTTTCAATCTTGCGTTGGAATAACCAACGTACCTACTTTTTCACCGGATACAAGGCGGAGTAAATTTCCTTTCGTATTCATATCAAAAACGATAATTGGCAAATTATTTTCCTGACAAAGTGTGAAGGCCGTCATGTCCATTACTTTGAGATTTTTCTGGATGGCTTCTTCAAACGAAATACTTTCATATTTTACTGCCGAGCTATCTTTGCGAGGGTCTGCCGTATAAATGCCATCGACATTTGTTCCTTTTAATAAGACATTGGCTTCGATTTCATTGGCACGAAGTGCACCACCGGAGTCTGTCGAAAAATAGGGATTTCCAGTACCAGCTCCAAAAATCACAACGCGTCCTTTTTCCATGTGGCGCATAGCTCTTCTCCGAATGAATGGTTCAGCGATTTGCTCCATTTTGATTGCGGATAAAAGACGGGTGGACAATCCAACGGCCTCTAGGGCACTTTGAATAGCCATGCCATTGATGACCGTCGCTAACATTCCCATATAATCACCTTGTGATCGGTCAATTCCTGAGTTTGAAGATGCCCCTCTGAAGATATTACCACCTCCAATGACAATTGCTACTTCGCATCCCGCAGCTACAACAGATTTGATTTCTTGCGCATATTGATCCAAAATATCCGAATTGATAATCTGGGATTTGTCTCCTCCGTTGAGGGCTTCTCCGCTGAGTTTGAGGAGGATACGTTTATATTTTAATGACATAATTGAAATTTTAGGCAAAATTACGTTAAAAATTTGTCATTTTATAAGGGTATCCTAGGCAAATCACGCGAATGAAATCAATACTTGGTTCTTTTCCACGCTGTCATTCAAGTTCACATGAATGGCTTTTACAACCCCTTCTCCTTGCGCTTTGATGGCATTTTCCATTTTCATAGCAACCAAAACCAACAAGACGTCGCCTTTTGCTACGGCATCTCCTACTTTGACGGGTAATTGGTAAATCAAGCCTGGCATAGGTGCTTTGAGTTCTCTCAAGGCGTTTGACTTTGCCGCGCCCATTCCCATTTTATCCATTAATACGTCTGTCTGGTCTTTCAAGATTACTTCATGAAGCCCTCCGTTTATTTTCAAGACACATGTTTTTGTGGCTGTATCCAATGATACGACCTCAATAGTATAGGATTTGTTGTCTTTGATGACATGGTAATTTTGTCCGACGGTCTGGATTAAATCCCATGTAAAAGGAGTTCCATCTACTAAATAACCTGCCTCATTGAGGCTCACTTCCATTTTAACTTCTTGGTTTACGACTGCTTGATACATAGTTTGTTTTTGGTTTATTTTTTATTGATTAAGTACACACCTACCAGGATTACCGCCATGCCAATATAATGCGAAAGTGCTATGATTTCTCCATCTAGTAACCCGACAATCATGGCTACGACTGGAATAAGATAGGTCACGGAGGAAGCAAAAACAGGACTTGACATTTGGATAACGTAATTGAAAACGACAGCGGCAAAACCTGAATTAATCACACCCAAAATCAATAAATACACAACTGTTTGTTGATTTTGGGGTAAGCTAACTTTATAGAAAAAGTCGGTTGTTAAAAGAATGAAAAAGGCAATTGTACCCACAAATAGCAAACTCCAAGCACTTACTTGCATGGGGGCGAGATTTCGGAGATATTTTCCGATGATATTTCCGTTGAATCCATACATAATGGTTGCACCTAAGGCGAGTAAGGCGTACGGATTGTCGAAATTTAACTGACCGTCATTCCCTGAAAGCACCAAAATAAGGCTACCCGCAAAGCCAAGTGTGATTCCTAGAACTTGGTTTTTAATGATGGCTTGCTGAAAAAACAGCGCACCTACCACCAATACGAATACAGGTGTTGTGGCATTAAGTGTACCAGCCAAAGAACTGTTGATTTTACTACCAATGAATGCGAAGATGAACGCAGGAATCAAGTAGCCAAATAAACCGGAAAGTGCCAAGTAAGGCGCTTCTTTTTTGGGGAATGATTTTACTTTTCGTAGCGCCCAAGGAGACAATGCCAGTCCGGCGATGAAAATACGCGCTGCACCCACCTCTACGGACGTGAATGTCGTCACGGTTCGTTTAATCATAATGAATGATAATCCCCAAATGACAGCTAAAAATAGTAACAAACCCCACGAAACCCACTTTTGGGTATCTCCATCCACCTTTATCGTATTTTGCACCCTTATATTATTGATTTTATACAAAACAAAGATATAAAATCATTGCAAAGAAGTACTTGGTTCGCTTGTGTTTTTTCTAAGAAAAGTCCTATTTGCCCTAATCCCAAAAGTAGGGATGAAACTTCTAGCTAAAATGGGGTGTCTGGTATCTTCATTTTTTTTCTGCCTTATTTTTACTTGATTTGTACACGTTATGACAGGCGCCCATCCTTTGCGGTGATGGAAACGTCCCTTTTTTTTCAACTAATCTTTGTTATTTATATGAAGTTCAAGCTATTTTTATTGGTATTTGTCGCTGTGTTAATTGGTATTTTTTGGTATGTGACGGTAGGTCACTATTCCACGGGAAGCCGGGCTGGAACCGTTTCCAAATTGAGCGAACGCGGGTATGTGTTCAAAACATACGAAGGTGTATTGAGTGAGGGTGGATTTTCAGGAGAGACGGGAGCGCTGCAAGCACGTTATTGGGACTTTTCTGCGAAAGACGAGGCTGTTGTTGAGAAATTACAACGTGCTATGGCTACCGGAGAGCGCGTCACGTTAAAGTACAACGAAAAGTTCTTTCAATTTCCATGGAATGGGGATACCAAATATTTTGTGACGGATGTTTTATTTTTGGAAAAACCAGCGCGAAATCCAACTACTTTCCCTGCACAACCCCAGGTAGATACACCCGTAGGCCCACAACCAGATACGACTACCTCTAATTAATCAAAAAATATTCTGAAAACCTTTTTTTATGAGTTTACTCAAAAAATTGGCGGGAGATACCGTTCTCTATGGCCTGAGCAGTATTGTCGGGCGCTTATTGAATTGGCTGCTCGTCATTGTACATACCCGTATCTTTGAACAACCCCGCTTACTAGCCGACAACGCACAACTTTACACCTATGTTATTCCGTTGAATATCATTTTTACTTTTGGAATGGAAACCGCTTTTTTTCGGTACGGCTCCAAAAAAGAAAATCAATCGGACGTATTTTCATTGCTCTTGACTGCCCTCATTCTATGGGGAGGCACGCTTTCTTTGTTGTTTGTTTTGTTCGCGACACCTCTCATTAACGCGATTGGATACCCCGGAAAAGAACACCTTATTTATTGGATGTCCGCGATTCTATGGTTAGATACCATCGCCGCGCTTGCCTTTGTTAAACTGCGCGCACAAAACAAAGCCAAGCGATTCGTTGGTATAAAACTTATCAACATATTTATCAACATTTTCTTAAATGCCTTCTTTCTTATTTTCTGTAATTACATCCTTCAAGGGCTATTTTTATCGGAATTAACCCCATTTGCACGCTTTTTCTATAATCCTGCCCTCGGTCCAGACTATATCATCGTTGCAAATCTTGTCGCTAGTTTATCCACAATTTTGCTACTTTATCCACAATTTAGTGATTTCAAGTGGACAATTGCATATGAAAAGTTAAAACCGATTCTCAAATATGCCTTTCCTTTGGTCATTATGGGACTAGCTGGAGCCGTTAATCTAACAGCCGATCGCTTGTTATTCCGTAGCTTCTTACCAGCGGGTTTCTATCCGGGGCAGTCCACAGACGATGCCTTTTCTGTTTACGCCCAAGTGTATAAACTTTCTATCTTTATGGCGTTGGTCGTGCAGGCATATCGCTATGCAGCCGACCCACTTTTTTTCTCCAAAATGGGTGATAAAAACTCGCCCGCTCTCATTGCCCTATCAACCCACTGGTTCACACTTGCCTGCCTCATTATTTGGCTAGGTGTTTCTATAAATCTTGATTGGATTGGTCTGCTTATCGGTTCTACTTATAGAAGTGGGCTTCTTGTTGTTCCCCTACTTTTATTAGCTAACTTATTTATTGGCGTGTATGGAAACATTTCAATCTGGCTCAAACTCATTGATAAAACCCAAATCGGCACCTGGATTACCCTTACCGGTATGTCTGTGGCTGTCGTAAGTAATATCCTGCTTATCCCAAAATTTGGGTATGTCGGATGTGCCATTTCTGCTTGCTTATCTTCATTTATCATGTGTTTACTTGCGTATTTGTTGGGACAGAAATACTTCCCCATTCCTTACAAAACAGTTCGTTTGATAACCTATACAACCCTTACAGGTGCCCTCATTTGGGTCATTCCGCAATGGAATTTTTCCTCGGCAGTCACCAATGCCACTCTACATATTGGTATCACCATTGCATGGGCTACCTTGCTCATCTATCTTGAACGAAAATCTCTAAAAAGTACAATTCATGCTACTCTCTGAAATCCTTTACGGCATATCCATTCAAGCCTCCGCCGGAGACATGGCGAAGGAAATTACTTCCATCACCTTTGACTCCCGCCGAGTACAAGAAAATACTCTTTTTGTGGCCATTCCAGGTACACAAGTAGATGGCCATCAATTCATCGAAACGGCTATCTCAAACGGAGCTACAGCCATCCTCTGCGAACAACTTCCTACTCAATTATCTCCGCACATAACTTACGTTCAGGTGACTCAATCTGCACAAGCGATGGGACGGGCTGCAAGTACTTTTTACGGACATCCTTCGAAAAAAGTTCGCGTGGTTGGCGTAACGGGAACAAACGGAAAAACGTCCATCGCCACTATGCTTTTCCGACTTTATAGACATCTTGGCTACCGTTGTGGACTTTTATCTACCGTACAAAACCAAATTGAGGACGAAGTCATTCCTTCGACGCATACAACACCCGATAGTGTGACCATTCAGCAGCTACTCCATACCATGCACGAACGCGGATGCCAATATGTGTTCATGGAAGTAAGCTCACACGCGGTTGTCATGGAGAGAATCGCGGGTATTCATTTCACTGGTGGTGTTTTTACCAATATTACGCAAGACCACCTCGATTTTCACGGTACATTCGCCCACTACATCAAAGCCAAACAAGGATTTTTCGACCTGCTTCCTGCTAGTGCATTTGCCCTGACAAATGCAGATGATAAAAACGGAAAAATCATGATTCAAAATACGGTCGCACGCCGGGAATCGTATTCCTTGAAAAACGTGGGGACATTCAAAGGAAAGCTTCTTTCCTGTGGGTTAGCAGGTATAGAAATGACGATTGATAACCAAGATGTTTGGTTCAAATTAATTGGTCAATTCAATGCATATAATCTTCTTGCCGTATATGGAACGGCTATTTTACTTGGCAATGATTCAGACGAAATTTTGACCTATCTATCTACGATTTTACCTCCACCCGGTCGGTTCGAGCGCATCTATGTTCCCAACGCACCTACAGGCATTGTAGATTATGCGCATACACCTGACGCACTCAAAAACGTGCTTGAAACCATTGTGAACCTTCGGGAAGGGAATCAAAAAATCATAACCGTTGTTGGTTGTGGTGGGAATAGAGACAAAGGCAAACGTCCACTCATGGCGGATATCGCTTGCTCGCTGAGTGACCAAGTCATCCTTACATCAGACAATCCTCGTTTTGAAGACCCACACACCATCATCGAAGAAATGTATGCCGGTGTTAAAATCACCCATCGGAAAAGAACACAAATCATTGAAGACAGACGAGCAGCTATTCAAAAAGCGATTGAAATGGCAAATCCGTCTGATATAATTTTAGTAGCAGGCAAAGGACACGAAGATTACCAAGATATTCAGGGAGTAAAACATCATTTTGATGACCGAGAAGAGCTTCGAAATGGGTTTCAACAGACCAATGCGTAAAAAATAAAAGGAGTACTTTTTCAAATAGAAATGAGTACTCCTTTTTTGTATTTTGCTCGTTTCGCCCTATATCCCGTCTATCAATTGACTTTTAGGCACATCTTGTGTAATTGGGCCGAAGGTCGTCAGTTTGATAGCTGCCATGCGCGCACCTGCTTCTGCACAAACTGCGGGAGAATGACCGTCCAGATACGCCGTTAAAAAACCAGACCAATACGCATCTCCAGCTCCTGTGGCATCTACGACCTCCAAGGCACGTGCAGGAACAAAAATGGGCTCTTCTCCAGCGGCTACAACCCAGCTACCTTCCGCTCCCAATGTCAAACAAACCAACTTCGCTCCCCAAGACAACAACGTATCCATAATTTCTGAAGGAGCCATCTCCCGATTCCATAAACGAGCTGCATCGTCTTCACTCAATTTGACCAATGCTCCTTTGCCGACATATTCCTGAATGACTGCCAAGGCTTCTTCTCGGTTTGGCCAAACACGCGCTGCGTAATTTACATCAATACTGACCAAACAACCCTGCGCAATAGCACGCGCAGCAGCATCTAAAACCGTCGATTGAGCAGGTTGCAAACTCAATGGCCAACACGTTGTATGAAATACAGCCGACTCTTCTAAAAGTCTATCTGGAATATCTTCAGGAATTAATTGATTATCAGAAGTTCGATAAGGAATAAAATCCGGTGTACCTTTTGTTCGAGATACCAAAACCAAACTACTCGGAAAATCAACCGACTGACGAACAAACTGCGTGTCCACGCCTGTTTTCTTTACTTCGGCTACAAGATAATCGCCCAAAGTCTCTTTTCCGACACAACTTACGATGGCTGTTTTACTACCCAAACGTGCCATGTTACCCGCTAAATTTGCCGGACTTCCTCCTTGAAAACGTCTAAAGACCGGTGTTTGCCCTACATTTTCTGTCATGTCAGCGCCTATAAAATCACCAAGTAGCTCACCAACAGCTAAAACTGCGTACGTATATTTTTTCATTTCATCCTAGGTTTTTTGCAAATATGCCTATTTTTACGAATATTCCTGATACCTGATTTTACTATTTTATTCTCTAATTTTCATATAGATGAACGCAAACATACAGCACGTATATCACGTAGCTCAAAAACCTGTCAGACGTATTTTAGGACTGATGTCGGGTACTTCATTGGATGGTTTAGATATGGCACTCTGTTCTTTTCAAGACAGCGGCCCGCATACAACTGTTACAGTTACCCACTTTGAAACCTTTCCGTTTGAAGAGACATTCAAGGAAGAAATTCGTCAAATATTCGCGAAAAAAGAAATTGATTTCCTTCAACTTTGTGTGCTCCACCCCTGGATTGGACAAATGCACGGACAAATTATCTTGCAGACGCTTTCCAAATGGAATATCGACCCAACCGAAGTGGACTGCATCGCGAGCCATGGCCAAACGGTTTTTCATGCACCTATTTGGCTGCACGGCTTGCCCAAATTTCCGAATGCTACTTTACAAATCGGTGACGGCGACCACATTGCACAAACTACGGGTATTCTTACTCTTTCTGACTTCCGACAAAAACACTGCGCCGCAGGTGGTGAAGGTGCGCCCCTCGCTGTATATGGCGACTACCTCCTCTTTTCGAAAGAAAATGAAAATCGCATCTTACTAAATATGGGCGGAATTGCGAACTTTACTTTTTTGCCCGCCACACTTGAACCCAACGATGTATTTGCCACAGATACAGGCACCGGAAATACGCTTTTGGATGCATTCGTCCAAAAAATATGGGGACAACCGTACGACAAAGATGCACACCTTGCTCGGCAAGGAACTGTATCTCAGCCTCTCCTGAGCCAACTCAAAAAGCATCCGTTTTTTGACCAATCTTTCCCTAAAACGACAGGCCCAGAATTATTTAATTTAACTTATTTGGATGAGGCGCTTCAGACAATCCATGAAATACCAACAGACCAAGATATTTTGGCAACACTTGTTCATTTTTCAGCGGATACGATTGTGGATGCCATAGAAAAAATGCGACATAAACTTCCTGAAGGTTTCCCGACGGTTCTCTACGCAAGTGGGGGCGGCATGCACAATCCACTTTTGATGGAGTGTATCCGGGAACAACTCCCAGACTTTGCTTTGTATCCGTTAAATGACTTGGGTATTTCCGGCGATGCCAAAGAAGCCGTCTTATTTGCAACCCTCGCGAACGAAGCACTTGTTGGTGGAAAAACCAATTTTGGCACGCGCCAAGGCGTACCATCTGTGAGTATGGGAAAAATATCGTTCCCTAACTAATTAATAATGAATTAGTTACTTGAAATAAAAAATCCTACGAAGGAAATGGCATCTTTCGTAGGATTTTTTGTAAAAAAATAATTCGTATGCTTGCATAACATTTTTTTATTTATTTACTTTGTAACAGTATGCAAGCATACCATTTGTAATGATTCAATTTTCAACACGATAAAACCTACCCACATGATCTCAACACAAGACAAAGCAGCGATAACGGGTGGAGAGTTTTTAATCAAAGAAACTCCAGCCAACCAAGTATTTATTCCGGAGGAATTTACGGAAGAGCAACAAATGATTGCCGAGACATGTAGAGATTTCCTCCGCACAGAAATTCATCCTATTTTAGATAAGATAGACAAAGCAGAGTCACCTGAACTCATGGCCTCTTTACTAGATAAAGCCGGCGAATTAGGACTTTTAGGAACAGCTGTTCCGGAAGAATACGGTGGATTTGGTATGAACTTCAATACCTCCATGCTTGTCGCTGAAACCCTCGGAACGGGTCACTCTTTCTCTGTTGCTCAATCGGCACATACTGGTATTGGTACTTTGCCTATCTTGTATTACGGAAACGACGAACAAAAGGCAAAATATTTACCCAAATTAGCTACGGGCGAATGGAAAGCAGCTTACTGCTTGACCGAGCCAGACTCAGGCTCTGATGCAAATTCAGGAAAAACCAAAGCAGTTTTAACTCCAGACGGAAAACATTACGCCATAACAGGTCAAAAAATGTGGATTACCAATGGAGGGTTTGCAGATGTTTTCATCGTGTTTGCACGTATTGAAGATGACAAAAACCTAACGGCTTTCATCGTTGAAAAAACCTTTGCAGGTATCAGCATGAACGAGGCAGAGCATAAATTAGGTATCAAAGGTTCTGATACACGTCAAGTTTTCTTTAACGAATGTTTGGTTCCGGTCGAGAACATGCTTTCTGCCCGCCAAAATGGATTTAAAATAGCTGTTAATATTCTTAATATTGGTCGTATCAAATTAGGTGTAGCCGTTGTTGGTGGTGCGAAAGGTTCTTTAAATCATGCGATTCAATATGCCAATGAGCGCAAGCAATTCGGCATTACCATTGGTCGTTTTGGCGCAATCAAACATAAATTAGCCGAGATGGCTACGCGTATTTATGCAAGCGAGACAGCTTGCTACCGAGCTGGCCAAAACATTGATGACGCCATTGAAAGCCTCATTGCCAACGGCACAAACGAAGCAGAAGCCAAACTAAAGGGTGTAGAACAATTTGCGATTGAATGCGCGATTACAAAAGTACACGGCTCAGAAGCATTGGACTTTGTAGTAGATGAAAGTCTCCAAGTTTATGGCGGAATGGGCTATTCGGCAGATGCACCACTCGAACGCGCGTACAGAGACTCCAGAATCAACCGTATTTTTGAAGGTACAAACGAAATCAACCGCATGTTGATTGTTGATATGTTGCTTAAAAAAGCGATGAAAGGCGAAATGGATTTGATGGGACCAGCACAAGCCGTCGCAAAAGAAATTATGTCTATCCCAAGTTTTGGGTCTGACGAAGACGAAGTCCTTTTTGCAGCTGAGAAAAAAGTATTGGCACAGCTCAAAAAAGCGGTTTTGATGATTGCAGGGGCTGCTGTTCAGAAATTCATGATGAAGCTATCGCATGAGCAAGAAATTTTAATGAACATTGCAGATATGATTATCGAGATTTATGCAGCGGAATCCACGTTGCTACGTGTCGAGAAATTGATTGATATCAAAGGTGAAGAGGCGGTTTCATTGCAAAAAGACATGGCATATATTTACTTGAACCGTGCCGTAGAAGTTTGTCAACAAGCAGGGCGTGCAGCCATCACATCGTTTGCAGAAGGTGACGAATTGCGTGTTATGTTGATGGGTCTGAAAAGATTCACCAAAATAGAACCAATGAATTTAAAAGATGCGCGTCGCCGTGTAGCAGATGCGTTATTACAAGAGAACAGATACATATTCTGATAGATTTTCGGCTTAGAATCAACAACTAGAAATCAATAAACCAGCTTCTGCTCTTGGAGGCTGGTTTTATTTTTTTAGGAATTAACTGATTTTCAAATTTATTGGGTCGTTAAAAGGTATTTCGAATGCTTAAACGAAGACTTCTTCTCTCCTTTCGTAAGAATCATGTATTTTTGGGGTAAGTTCTTCATTGGTTATAAATTTTCAATGTTCTAGCTACATTCTTTATGATGTCAATTATTGTTCAAGATGTGTATAAGTCGTACGGTACCCATACGGCGCTTCAGGGAATCAGTTTTGAGGCAAAAGCAGGAGAAATCATTGGATTTCTTGGGCCGAATGGAGCGGGAAAATCAACGACGATGCGTATTCTTACAGGCTATTTGGAGGCAAGCAGCGGAACCGTTCAAATTCAAGGGGAAACGGTACGACCTGACTCCGTGGCGACTAAAAAGCACATTGGCTATCTTGCCGAGAACAACCCGTTGTATTTGGAAATGTATGTCAAAGAGTTTCTTTCTTTTCTATGCGACATCCATGGTTTTTCGGCAAGCAAACGAAAAGAACGTATCCAGGCATGTATTGAAGCTGTGGGATTGCAAGAAATGCAACACAAGAAAATCGGTGCTTTGTCCAAAGGATATCGCCAGCGTGTGGGACTGGCACAAGCTATTTTACATGACCCCGCTTTGTTAATTTTGGACGAACCTACTACAGGGCTTGACCCCAACCAACTTATCGAAATCCGTGAATTAATCAAATCTTTGGGGAAAAACAAGACTGTACTTCTGAGTACACATATCATGCAAGAAGTAGAAGCCATTTGTGACCGGATTTTGGTGATTCACCAAGGGAAAATCGTTGCAGATGCTACAAAAGATGCCATCTTAGCACAGGGACTCCGTATTGAAGATTGGTTTATTTCCTTGACCTCTTCTTAAACTATCCAGATTTCGCCCTGATTCGGTTTGTTTCATGGATAAAAATATGGCTAGAATCAAAAAAGCCGAAAGCGGCGAAAATAGGTATCCAACCAATACCTGAATAGTAGCGCAGGATGTATAGGCAATTAGGGATTTTAGCTTTTTTCACAGGTTAGTGAAATGCGAAAACCCCTCCACAAAAGATGTATTTATTTTTGTGAATATCCGAAAAAATAAATACATTGCTAAGGAGAAATTACATCTCCGTCGTTACCGAAAAACGTCACGAGTAGGCCAACTATTTAATTCTTCCCCGTTTTATGAAAAAACTAGCACTTTCTCTCTTAACATTAACTCTATTCGCAACTTCTTGTAAAAAAGAAATGGCAACCTTCCAACGTGGAACCTTGGAGTCATTCGAACAACCCAAAAAAGTAGCTAACGCTCCGAAAGCGGTTGTTGTCAATGAAGAAATCGCTGCTGCACCAACAGCCCTTGAAAAACAAGAAGTTTCACAAGTTGCAGAAGAAAACCAGGCTGTAGTTGAAAAAAACACAGTAGTTGTAACTCCAGTACTACCTAAAAATCAGGCAAATGTCCAAGCAGCCTTAGCCCCGACTTCTGCTGAGCAAAAACTGACCGTCAAGGAAAAAATCGCTGTTAAGGCGGTAAAAAAACAACTTAAAAAAGAAGCAACTGCTCCATTAGCAGAAGGTAAAAGTCAATTAATTGCCTTACTTTTAGCCTTATTGGTTGGTGTTGTTGGTATCCACCGTTTTTATCTTGGCTATACAACACAAGGAATTTTGCAGTTACTTACCGCTGGTGGTTGTGGCGTTTGGACGCTCATTGACATCATCCGCATTGCAACTGGAGATCTAAAACCAAAAGATGGCAACTATACCGAAACGCTTTAATTTTTTACGCTTCAAGCAGATTGCTCTCGTAGGAATTCCAATTATTCTACTTGGTTTGCCCGAAAACTATTTGCACGGCAAAGAATCCATCTGTATTTCCAAAGTTTTTTTTGATATAGAGTGCTACGGTTGCGGAATGGGGAATGCGATTTTTCAGCTTCTTCATTTCAATTTTGAGGAAGCCTATCAATTTAATAAATTGAGTTTTATTGTATTTCCCTTGCTCGCCTACTCCTATATTTCTGAGGTTATTAAAGCATTTACGACAAAAAAACCGATGTAATCCATACATCGGTTTTTTTGTGTCATTCATTTTTGGGATAATCTAACTCTCCTATTTTACCACAAAAAACAAAACAACTTCATTCAAATCGTTGTACCTTGCTTATCCAATCTGGATAACTATCTCGTATGCAGTTACCTCGTTCACAAGGCAGTCAAATTTCATTCAGTGGCTACTTTTTTGACCAAAATCAACAAATAGAGTCACTTTTAGCTTCCGTTTCTACGGCGTTTTCGAGACGTATTTACATTGCAGATGAGCGCCCCGTTGCAGAGACGCGCGCGCATTTTTCGGCTCTTTCTGTTTTGTCTTTTTCGTCGTCCGCAGAATATTATTTGCGGGAGTCGGTTGTGCGTGCAAAACCTGTTTGCGATGCCATTTTACGCACATTTCATCAAGAAAATTCGCCTCTTTTGCTATTTATAGAAATGACATGGGCTGTTCGGACACCATCCGGCGATATTTATCTACGCGAACTACAAGAGGCATTTCAATCTTTATTAGCACAAAATCCAGACTTATCCATCATCTGTCTATACAATGAATCCATTTTATTGGAAGAACAACTTTGGCTCAGCTTATTTGCACATCCCACGATTTTAAATGAATCGGGCGAAGTACTTGCGAATCCACATTATTTACCTCCGGAACTCCGAAGAAAAAACCAACTCAAACCCCGTTTTTCCTACTGGCTTCAGCAACTCGACCCACAACGGATACCTACTGCACCCTCGTCTTTAGGAAATGCAAGCATCGTTTTACAAGATGCTTACCCCTTGGAAAAACCCTTCCAGACGCGTGTCGCACAAGGAAACGAAGGACGTTGGAAAATCCGGTGTTTTGGTGAACTAAGAATCCATCGTGAAAACGGTGAGTTAATCGAATGGAATACCAAAGCGGGCGCAACGAAAAAAATCAAAACGTTATTTGCCTTTTTGCTGAGCCGTGGAGACCGAGGAGCCACAGCGGAAGAATTGGCAGATTTACTTTGGCCAGATGCCGACGACAGTGAGCAAGCTCTCAACCGTTTGTACCACGTTGTTCGCTATTTGCGCTTGGTTTTGGGCGGACAACAGGAAACAAAAAACGCGTCTTTTGTCGTCCACCAAGGAGCAACCTATTATCTCCGTCTGCCGTTTGATAGTTGGATTGACCTTCCTATGTTTCAGGAATTGTGTTTCAAAGGAAATCAATTTTTGAAAGAAGGACTTTTGGAGCAAGTACGGATTTGCTACGAGTCTGCGGAGCGTTTGTATAGCGGCGATTTATTTCAAGATATTCCGGCGAAATACATTGATAGCCAAGAAAACGATTGGTTATGGAGCAGGAGATATTGGTATAAGGAGATGTACCACAAATTATTATACAGTTTGGCGTCTATTTACCGACAAATGGGTGATTTGTCCTTGTCCTTAAAATATTGCGACAAAGCCCTTTCAGAAGATCCAAGTTTGGAAGCAGCGCACAAAGAAAAAATGCTTTCGTTGGCAGCCTCCCAACGTTTTGACGCACTGCATCGGCAGTACCGTATCTATGTAGAAACTTGCAAAAAATTCAATAATGGGCAACCGTCAGAAGAAATACGTCAAATTTATTTGAACTTATCCAAAAAAATTTGACGTATTAACTGCATAGCGCGCAGCATTTATTCTGAAGAAAAAAATGCTTATTTTTCTTTAAAATCCCTAATTTCTATTTTTTCCTGAACTTCTATTTTTTGAAAATCTTCCTCTCGAATTGGTATCCCTACTTTAAACTTTTCTACTTTCAGTTCTTTCGGATTTTCTACTTTTACCAAACTATAATTTCTATCCGGTGCTTCAAGATATACGATTAGTCCGGGTAGTCCAAAATACCTGGAGGGGCCTTCACGGACAGGTATGTCCTCGGTGTAAAAAGCCGTAATGGTCTCGCCGTTCAACGTTATTTCGGCTTTTTTACAGTTAAAATTGCCTATTTTCTTTACTTCTTTTTTCAGAATCCATTTTTCACTGTAAAAATCTTTATCTACCAAATACTCCTCATTATTCAAACTTGTTTTTAAAATGAACTTTCTGTTTGGATAATCTTTAAAAACAGCAAACTCAACCATTTGATAGGTATGTTTATTTTCGGGCTCAAATTCATCGTCCACAGAAACCGCTACATTTTTATCTTCCATATAGTATTTGGACTGGTTGCCGTCATAGATAAGTGTATATCTAACTGGCTTTAAGAACTCAGTTTGTACATGGCTAGGCAGTTTCAACAAAAGCTCCGGAGGTATATTTACGACCTCCTCGTACGTTACTTTTAGGTATGTTTTCTCGTCTATTTCCACTTTTTCTTCTTTGGGTGTGAGGATGGTATCTTTCTTTATTTCCTGAAGTTTAGACACGTGGATTTCGGCTTTCTCTGTTTCTGCTTTACCTGCGCACATTTGTAAAAGTGCCAATGTTAAGATAGATGTTAATTTCATAGTTACGCGTGTGTAAATAGATTTTACTTTTAGACTACAATTTTGCTCGAAAAGCTGTTTTTACGGATTGGTTCAAATGTAAGTACATGAGATGAAAGCCCCAACTTTGGACGTGACTACTTTAGTCATAGACTCTATCTATTTCCTGGTTCATTCATCAGCTGAAAAAATGGATAGAAGAGGAACTAACATCATTTCGTCACCATTTCAGGTGTTTCATCACCCATTTTTTGGAACACAATGGTTTTTTCTTTTTCTTGATGGGATGATGTTAACAAGGTGGCATTCCATTAAAAATAGGTATAAACCCAAGTCTTTTTCTTTTTTGTAGCCTTTAAACAAACACACCAATCAACCCGAAATTTATGGCCACTGACGAAACTAAAGTTCTAGGTAAACGGATAAGAAAATTGAGAGAATGGTTTGACTTCTCCCAGAAATACATGGCTATCCAACTGGGAATTACCCAATCACACTACTCCAAGATAGAAAGGGGTGAATTAAGCATATCTTGCCGTCGAATGGAGCAAATTGCGAACATATTTGGAACTTCAGTGGAGGAGCTTACCAACGGTCGCTTTGCACAGCTTCCTTTCGAGAAATAATACCAAGTAGGGCAGGATTTTTTTCTCAAAAAGCCCAAGAAAAATCCGTGTAGAACACTATTTCGATAAAAAACCTCAAATCTATTTGAATCTTTCAAAAAAAAATTAAAAAAATACCATTAAAACCAAAGAAAAACCAAAGAATTATCCATTACGTTTGTTTTGTAATTGTATGAGCACTCTTTAAAATCGAACATCGCATGGACAAGTCAGTTGGTTGCCCTTTTCATAAAGTCAGTGAGTCTTTTCAGCCTTTTGATCTCACAGATCCTTTTCCATTTTATGCCCGTGCTCGGGCGGAAGAGCCTATTTTTTACAGTGAAGAATTGGGGTATCATGTTGTTTCTCGCTATCAGCACATCAAAGAAATATTTGGAAATTGGCAAGCTTTTTCATCTGAAAACGCACAGACGCCGCCAAAACCTGTTCCGGATAGTGTCAAGAAAATCATGCAAGAAGGCGGAATTGTAGGACTTTCTGGCTTATCAGGGCGTATTCCGCCAGACCATACACGTATTCGTCGAATCGTCACGATGGCGTTTACACCTAAGCGTTTACGTAAAATGGAGCCCCAAATTCGGGAATTAGCCATCGAGATGATCGAGAAATTTCAAGGAAATTCACACGCTGAGTTGGTCAAGGAATTAGTATATGATTTACCTGCCTTCGTCATTTTCTTGCTTTTGGGTGTTCCTAAAGAAGATGTAGCACAAGTAAAGGCATGGGCAATTAGCCGCATGATGCTGACTTTCAGTGAAACCACAGAAGAAGAGCAAATTTTCCATGCTGAACAAGTGGTTAAATATTGGCAATATTGCAAGGATTTAGTGACCAAACGCAAAGCAGAATTGGGCGATGATTTCCCAAGTGACTTGGTTCGTTTGCAAGCTGAAGGCTACGAAATAAACGACCAAGAAATTGCTGCCATGTGCTACAATCAGTTATTTGCAGGACACGAAACGACGACATCTTTGATGGGCAACGGAATTCGGGAATTATTAGTAGCACGTGAGAATTGGGAAAAAATTGTAGCTAATCCTGCTTTAATTCCGGGTGCTGTAGAAGAGATTTTACGTTTTAACCCATCGGTTATTACATGGCGTCGCAAGGCCGTCGTAGAGACAACCGTAGATGGATACACGTTTCCCAAAGGAGCCAATATTTTGCTCTTGATGGGTTCAGGAAATCGGGACGAAGCTGTTTTTGAAAACGGAGAAGTCCTTGATATTGAGCGGAAGAACGCCAAAGAGCATCTTTCATTCGGCAGTGGCATTCATTATTGTTTGGGCGCACCTTTGGCAAAATTGGAGTTCAAGGTTGTCTTAGAAGAGCTTACGCAACGTATTCCGAACCTTCGCCTTAATCCAAATCAGACTTTTGAATTTGCTTACAATACGTCCTTCCGCGCACCTGTTGCCTTGGAAGTGGAGTGGTGAGTAAACCTAAAATAGAGAACATAGTTAAACCATCAACATACTTTTTTCAAATGAATTCTCCTGTTACTTCAGCTGCATCCAGCACTCCATCATCTACAAAAACGTGTCTTTTTTTCACAGAAAGCACCGAGTCTGACTTTCATCTATTGGGCGGAAAAGGGGCAAGTTTAGCAAGTATGAGTTTGGCTAATTTGCCTGTCCCGATTGGGTTTTGCGTAACGACCAACGCTTATCTCCAATTTTTAGTTGAGTCATCTATTACAGATGCATTGATGAAAAAAGTAGAAGAGATTGACTGTTCAAATCTGCGTGAATTGGATGCATGTTCGGAGGAAATTCGGGAGATGATTTTGGAAAAACCCATGCCTTTATCGGTTGAAGAGCAGATAAAAACGTACTATAAAGAACTTTGTGCGCAATGTGGCGCAAATAATGATTTACCGGTGGCAGTTCGGTCCTCAGCCAATGCGGAGGACTTACCCGATGCAAGTTTTGCCGGGCAGCAAGATACTTATTTGTGGGTTGTAGGTGAAGATGAAGTACTAGCCCATGTCCGAAAGTGCTGGGCTAGCTTATTCACTTCGCGTGCTATCAACTACCGCCGTAATCAACAAATTGCGGAAACAGATGTGTTGATGTGCGTGGTTATCCAGAAAATGGTCAATGCGCGTACGGCGGGTGTTGCCATGACTTTAAATCCGACCAATGGCGACCGCTCAAAAATCGTGATTGATGCCTCTTGGGGGCTAGGTGAAGCCGTCGTTTCTGGAGAAGTCACACCTGATAATTTCTTGGTGGATAAAATCATGTTGTCCATCATTACAGCCTCTATCCAGAATAAACACATCGAACACGTACCTGATAAAGTAAACCGCAAAGTTATCACACATGAGATTGAAGGAGAGCGGGCAACACAGCCCTCTTTAAGTGACGAAGAAGTGAAGGAAGTGTGCCGAATGGCGAAAATCATCGAAAAACACTACAAATGTCCGCAGGATATTGAGTGGGCCATCGATGCGGATTTACCTGCGGGACAAAACTTTACCTTGTTACAGAGTCGTCCTGAAACGGTTTGGTCACAGAAAAAACCCGTAGCAGCACCGGCTACCCAATTTGGAATGCAAGGGCTTGTGAGTACATTAATGAACCCATTGGCACACAAAAAATAAGTTGCGAAAAGCAAAAGATACTATTCAATTCTTCACTATCTATCTATTTTTATTCTATTCAAACTATGACAAAGACGAAGTTTATCAGTCCGTATGAGGACAAAGCACCGGCAGGCGCAGAAGGCTGGCAGGATTTGTATCCTTACTATATGTTGTTTCACGAGAATTTGAAACAACAAGAAGAAGAGAAATTTTTCTTCTGTGACTCCCAACATTGGCACAGCGTTTTCAAACCATTTGATGCCATCACAACCGAATTTTTTGTACGTTGCTTAGGTGCTTATAATACACGCCAATGGTTGATTCCACCGGCAAATGGCGTTGATTTCAAGATTCACAACGGGTATTGCTACATGAGCCCCGTGGGTGTTGACCCCTCACTGATTGCCGATCGCGTTCCACAGTTTATGGAAAGAGCAGGGTTTTATTTCCAAAACTGGAATGACTTAATCGCACAGTGGCATGAAAAAGTAGCAAAAGTAACCGCTGATATGGAGGCGATTACTTTTGAGGCACTTCCTGATGTCATTGATATGTCTTGGGTAACAGAAGGCAAAGGAATTGACCCACACCTCCACATGACACAAAATTACAATCGCTTGATTGAATTGTGTTACGAGACGTGTATGCTACACTTTGAGTTCTTGAACCTCGGTTATGCTGCTTACCTTGACTTTTTCGGATTCTGCAAGGAGTCATTCCCCGGAATACCTGATCTTGCCATTGCAAAAATGGTACAAGGAATCGAGTCGGATTTATTCCGTCCAGATGAAGAAATTCGCAAACTAGCCAAACTGGCGGTAGCATCGGGCATTGCAGATGTTATGTTGGGTTCAACACTAGATGAAGCTCTCGTAACACTTGCCACTACAGAAGCAGGACAAGCATGGATTGCAGCATGGGACGCAGCAAAAGACCCTTGGTTCAACTTTACGTCAGGTAATGGGATGTACTCTTCAGATAAATACTGGAGAGATTATCCAGAAATTCCATTCGGTTATTTACAGAATTACATCGAACGGATTCAAAAAGGAGAAAACATTGACCGCCCAACTGAAGAGATTTCAAAAGAGCGTGTTCGAATTACAGAAGAATACCGTGACTCTTTGCTTTCAGAAGAGGCTCAAGCTATTTTTGACGGCAAACTGGGACTTTCTCGCGTTGTTTTCCCGTATGTAGAAAACCACAACTTTTATATCGAGCACTGGGCATTTGGTGTATTTTGGCGTAAAATGCGTGAATTAAGCGCCGTATTCAAAGGAGCTGGATTCTGGTCAGAGATTGAAGATATCTTCTATTTCCGTAGAGAAGAAATTTGGCAAATTTTGTTTGATTACGGCAATGCGTGGGCAATTGGTGTTCCGTTTATTGGGCCAAATTATCTACCGCAAGAAATTGAGCGACGCAAAAAAATCTTGGATGCGTTATCAACAGCACCTCCACAACCTGCTTACAACAAGCCACCGGAAGTCATCACGGAGCCATTCACGATTATGCTTTGGGGTATTACCACAGAGTCTGTACAGTCTTGGTTGAATGGTTCAGACGATACAAGCAAACTCAAAGGCATGGCTGCATCACCTGGTTTGGTAGAAGGTAGAGCGCGTGTTTTGTTTAATCCAGATGATTTGGCTTTGCTTGAGGAAGGTGAAATCCTTGTAACGCGGGTTACAGCTCCAAGCTGGGCACCTGTCTTTGGTAAAATCAGAGCTGCCGTTACAGATATTGGTGGGATGATGAGCCATGCAGCGATTGTTTGCCGTGAATACGGCTTACCGGCTGTCACAGGAACAGGTTCCGCAAGTACGAGTATAAAAACAGGTGACATGATTCGTGTCAATGGTTCTACTGGCGAAGTAGAAATCATTGGTTAATAGCTAGAAAAGGGTAGCGGTTTCCCTCTACCCTTTTTCTTAATTCCCAAAAAAATGAGTGAACAAACTACTGCACAAACCTACCAAGTAGGTAGCTGTGCGCAACGAATATTTTCTGCCGCTGAGAAATACATGCGTGTACGAAAAAACGACGTGCATATTCCCCTTTCTTATGACTACGCGCTTCGTTTACTAGCCAGCTACCCAGAAGCGAATGCTGAAGTAGCCGAAGTGGCGATTATTTTACACGATATTGGGTGGTATTCCATTGACGAAGACGATATTTTCAAAAAGGGATTTCAGTCAGAAAATTTTATGCAGAGTGACGTCCGGTATTTACATGAGTCAGAGGGCGTTCGTTTGGCAATAGAACTACTGACGCAGCTTGGCTATTCAGAGTCATTTATTGCACAAATAACAACTATCATTGACGGGCACGACACCCGTTCGTTTTCTAAGTCCCTGGAGGACGAGATTGTCCGGGATGCGGATAAACTTTGGCGTTTTGACATTACAGGCATCAGTGTAGCCTGCGATTGGTTCAAAATGACACCTACGCAATATGCCAATCGTTTGGAAAAAGATGTGATTCCACAACTTCATTTGCCGGAATCCATTGCTATGGCTCAAGCCGATTTGCTACGTTCAAAACGAATTTTACAAGCGGGTGCTATCTAATGTACACGCAGAACATACAGATATATATTCATCATGCAGCAGCCCATTCAAGTCATTAATCCATATAGCGGGGAAGTCGTAGGAACTTGCCCACGTGCGACAGTTGCAGACGTAAACGATGCACTTTCGCGTTCGGCGGAGGCATTCAAGCAATGGCGAAAAAAACCGGTTGCTGAGCGTGTCAAGCTACAACACGAAGCTACGCGGCGCATACGCCAAGAAATTGACTCGCTGGCTCATTTATTAGCAAGCGAATTAGGCAGACCTTTGGCTGGCTGCCACCACGAAATCAGTAGAAGTGCTGATTTACTCGATTTTTACGCGCAGGAAGCGCTTCGTCTGAAAGGTGAAATCCCTTTGCATAACTTAGATGGAGAAAAAGCCTTGGTTGTGCGTGAACCTGTCGGCGTGGTTGTCGCAATTACACCCTTCAACTATCCTATAACTCTTTTATGTATGAAACTGGGTGCAGCTCTTCCGGTTGGCTGTACCGTTGTTGCCAAACCATCCGAAGATACACCTCTTTCTACGCTTCGTTTGGCAGAGATTTTCTTGGAAGCGGGCTTCCCGCCTGCTGTTTTTCAGGTTATTACAGGTTACGGATTTGAAATTGGCGATGCCCTTGTGCAACATCCTATCACGGCAAAAATTGCCTTTACTGGAGGAACAGCAACAGGTAAACGAATTGGGGCTTTGGCAGCTGAACACAACAAACGCGTGACACTTGAACTCGGCGGACAGTCACCAGCTATTGTCTGTGAAGATGCCGATTTATCTGTGGCAGTTGGGGCGATTGTCAAACATGCTTTTGCCAATAGCGGTCAGTTTTGTTATCGCGTGAACCGAGTGTATGTACATGAAAAAATATATGCTCGTTTTGTGGAAGAGGCAGCCCATCTTGCGAAAAACCTCAAGGTTGGGAATCCATTAAGTGGTTGTGACATGGGACCAATGATTAACGAAAAAATCTACCGAAACGCAGAAAAACAAGTTGCTGATGCACAAGCCAAAGGGGCACGTATTTGCTCGGGTGGGGCGCGTCTTCAAACCGAAGGATATGAAAACGGCTGGTTTTTTCCACCGACAATACTTGCGGATACCAACCATCAAATGCAAATCATGACAGAGGAAACCTTTGGACCGGTTTTGGGAATTATGCCTTTTTCAACAAACGAAGAAGCCATACAAGCCGCCAATGACAGTCCGTACGGATTAGCTGCTTACGTTTTTTCGCAACAACTAGGCACAGGACTCCGGATAGCAGAACAGCTCGAAGCAGGCTCCGTTTGGGTCAATAATATTCATCGATCTTACCAAGATGTTCCGTTTGGCGGAATGAAACAAAGCGGAATTGGTCGTGAAAAAGGACGGTATGGCTTGGAAGATTACACCGAATTAAAAACCATTTACCTAACGTATTGACATCATGTTACGCCCCGAAGATATCCCCATTTGGGAATTAGCCAAAGTGCATTTACGTGTTCGTTCCAACGATATTCACACGTTAATTTCTACCGTATTTGCTCAAAATTTACTGTTAGCACATCCCGAAGCAAAGATAGACATCGTTTTACACGCCATTCTTTTGCACGATACGGGATGGTCAAAAGTGGAGCAAGAAAAACTACTATTGGCGTTTGGCCCTGGGGCGAAATATCCCGAAATTCAAAGGCAGCATGAGTTGGAAGGGGTAACGGTAGCAACCGAAATTCTGCAACAATTGGGCTATTCGTCCGCACATATTCAGGCTGTAACTGCCATTATTGACGGACACGATACAACGACGCAAGCCCGCTCTTTGGAGGATGCCCTTGTGAAGGATGCAGATAAACTTTGGCGGTATTCCTCGCAGGCGATTCCGGTTATTCAAGGTTGGTTTGGTATCACAAAACCAGAAATGTTGGTAATTTTAGAAGAATACGTCCTACCTGGATTCTTGACTGAAGTAGGGAAACAAACAGCACGTACCATGCTCGATATTGAGAAAATATTACTCCAACAAGATTCATTTTTACATTAAATAGGCTTTAGAATTTACAAATATGAAAGATAAAGTTGTCGTAATTACAGGCGCTGCGGGTGGTCTTGGTCGCGCATTTGCTCAGGCATTCGCCCGCGAAGGGGCACGCGTTGCAGTCTGTGACCTAAACCTTGCAGGCGCACAAGAAACAGTACAACTCATTGGTGATAAAGCCATTGCGCTTCAAGTAGATGTCACGCAAGAAGAGTCAACCAAGGCGATGGCAGCGGCTGTTATTGAACAATTTGGACAAATTGACGTACTCATCAACAACGCGGCTATTTATGCTACTATCCAACGAAAACCTTTTTATGAAATAACAGAAAAAGAGTGGGACTTGGTCATGAATGTCAATTTAAAGGGCGTTTGGTTGGCAACGAAGAGTGTCGCAAAATACATGATGAAAGCGGGCAACGGAGGAAGCATCATTCATATTTCCTCGGCTACATTCATGAGTGGCTCTCCGCAATGGTCTCATTATGTGGCGTCTAAAGGTGGAGTCATTGGTCTAACACGAACGATGGCAAAGGAATTAGGAGATGCGCAAATCACGGTTAATGCGATTGCGCCTGGATTTACCTTGACAGACGCTAGTTTAAACTTGATTGAAAACGCCAGCGAATATGGTGTGCAACGGGGAGCTATCAAACGTTCATCAACCGCCGAAGATATCGTCGGAACGGCCTTGTATTTGGCCTCATCCGCGTCCCGATTTGTTACGGGGCAAACGATTGTCGTTGACGGCGGCAAACAATTTATTTAATCCATTTTAATTTACGAAAATCCTTATGAACATTACGTACATCGAACCAAACGGAACAGAAAAAACAGTTGATTTACCCATGGGCGCAACCTTGATGGAAGGCGCTATCCAGAATGGCGTGCAAGGTATCATCGCTGAATGCGGCGGCTCTTGCATGTGTGCAACTTGCCATTGTTATATCGACGAATCTTTTGCGTCTTTGCTACCAGAAATGGAAGAAGAAGAGGACGAAATGCTCGAAGCCGCTTCAGCGGAAAGAAAATCAACGAGTCGCCTAGGTTGCCAAGTGCGTGTTACCAAAGACATGGACGGTCTCATCGTTCGAGTACCCGCACAGCAGTAATTTCCTTACTTCTTTATTGATGTATATTTTAATTTTTGACGAACGATGAAAAAGCATTGCCTCATCATTGGCGCAGGCCACGCGGGCATCCAAGCCGCTACGCTACTCCGAGAAGAAGGATTTGACGGAGAAATCACCCTTTTCTCTGATGAAACTGTTCTTCCCTACCAAAAACCTCCACTTTCAAAAGGTTTTTTGGTAGGAAAACAAACAACAGAAAATCTTCTTTTTCGGAATGCCGCCTATTTTGAGGAACAAAAAATCCGACTTGAACTTGGTCAAATCATTGTTCACATTGATACAAACGAACAAACAATACAAAACCAGTTGGGGCAAACTTGGGCGTTCAGTCACTTGATTTTGGCGACTGGCGCACGAAACAGAACATTGCCACTCTCTGAGTTTTCCGATACGGTTTTCACACTTCGGACTTTGCAGGATGCGCAGTCCATTCGTCAAAAACTGGAAACGGCTCAAAACATTGCGGTCATTGGTGGCGGGTTTATTGGTCTTGAAACCGCCGCCGCAGCGATTGAAATGGGCAAGCAAGTAACCGTTTTTGAAGCAGGAGAACGATTGATGCAACGTGTTCTTCCACCCGTTTTATCTTCTATTTTTCTTGAAAAACACCTAGAGAAAGGCGTGGATGTTCGTCTCCAAACACAGGCAACGTACGAAGATTTAAAAGAAAGTGATTTGATTGTTGTCGGGATTGGCGTCTTACCAAATCAAGAATTGGCAGAAGAGGCAGGACTTACTTGCTCGAACGGAATCGAAGTCAACGTTTTTCAACAAACATCACATCCATCAATTTATGCGATTGGTGACTGTGCGCTTCATTTCAATCCGTTTGCAGGCAAGAATATCCGGCTAGAATCTGTTCAAAATGCCAATGACCAAGCAAAAACAGCTGTTTTACACATCGTGGGTCGTCCGCAAATATACCAAGCAGTTCCTTGGTTTTGGACGAATCAATTTGATTTAAAGCTACAAATGGCGGGTATCAATACAGAATATGACCGCTACGAGATAAAGGGTGAAGCTCCCAAATTTTCTGTCTATTATTACAAGAACGACCAGCTTATTGCGGTAGATTCCTTGAATAAACCGGCAGACCATCTAGCCGCTAGAAAAGCATTAGCTGAGCAGTTTGTAAATAAATAATAAACCTGTTGATAAATTGAATGCGCGTTCGTACTGTTATTTAAGCTTAAATTCGCGTTTTAAATCCTTCAAAAGTTGTATCGTTTCTTCAAAGTCAAGAACTCGTCACTTAGTTGGAAAAACAAAGTTCCTATTCTCTTTCTGGTCTTTGTGAAGATATATGACTGAGTTTTAAAGATTTGATTAGTAGGCAATTAGGAAACGTATAAAAATATTTTTTACTATATTTGTCATACATGTTGGTCAAGGTGCTGATAATGGTGAAGTTACAGTACAAAAAGGTCATTTTCAACAAAGTTAAAGATTATATAAAAGATAGAGACATGGAAATAATCAGCGTAGAAATATTAAACCCCAAGGCGGCACAGCTATTAAAAGACTTGGCAGATTTGAATTTGATAGCCATTAAAGACAAACCATCAACTGGCTTTGCGAGTGTTTTAAAAAAAATGCGTTCAAAAGCGGCATCTGCCCCTACACTCGAAGAAATTACGAGAGAAGTAGAAACCGTCAGAACCAAACGTTATGAAAAGAATAATCATTGACACCAATTTGTGGATTAGTTTCTTAATCACAAAAGATTATTCTAAACTTGATGAAATTCTTTTTGGGAAAAAAGCCATTTTGATTTTTAGTCAAGAACTGTTAGATGAATTTTTGGAGGTTGCCAAACGCCCTAAATTTAGGCGTTTTTTCCTACAGGAGACATCGAAACTTTGCTTGAAACGATTGAAGAATATGCGATTTTTGTGGAGGTAAAAAGTGTTGTGGATATTTGTAGAGACTCCAAAGATAACTTTTTACTGGCACTCGCCAAAGATGGGAAAGCCAACATTTTACTTTCAGGCGACAACGACTTATTGACATTAGGCAAGTTTGGTAAAACCAATATCTTAACAATTTCAGATTTTTTAGGTGAGACATGAATACAACAGCATTCAATTCAAAAATAGTAGAGGGATATTTTGGTTTATTAGAGCCTTGCCAATAAATTAGATTTGATAGCCAAACTGACGGCATCGGTAAAATCAGATTTAAAACCTAAAAAATCGTCTTTCAAAAACGCTTTTGGGGCATTTGAGTCTTCAAAATCAGCTGAAGAAATTCGAGAAAGCCGAGTTTTAAACCGTCAAGTAGAATCATTTTGAAAAAAGTATTTGATAGATACCAACATGGCTATTTTCTACATGAAAGGCATGTTTGACCTTGAAAAACATTTTGAAGATTTAACGACAGACGACTGTTTTATTTCAGAAATAACCTTAACAGAACTGATATTTGGCGTAGAAAACAGCGAACACCCCGACAAAAACAGAAAGGCGTTAAACAATTTTCTAACAGGCGTACAGATTTTACCCATTTTTGGAGCATTAGACCTCTATGCCCCAGAAAAACAAGACTTCGCAAAGCAGGAACACGTATTGACGATTTCGACCTTTTGATAGGCGTAACTTCCATAATCAGTAATTTGGTAATAGTTACAAACAACACGGGACATTTTCAACGAATCAAAGGCATAATTTTAGAAGACTGGACAACTCAAAATCAATAAAATCTACTCGTGGTCAAAAAAGCGTTAGCTACCAGACCTAAACACGTGTAGCAAAGCGGAACAGCAATCTATCCCTGTGTTGAACGCAGCTAAATAAAGAAAAATTACGGATTCATTACACTTTTACTCGTTTTTTCGAAATTCACTCGGTGTAACTCCCGTATATTTTTTAAAAAAACGAGTGAAATAAGCAGGATCTTTGAGATTCAAAAAATAGGCAATTTCGGAAATTGAATAACTGGTGCTCAGCAGATACGTTTTGGCTTGTTGAATTACGTATTGGTGTACCACATGCAAAGCAGACTGACCAACAACCGCCTGACAAATACGATTCAGATGCACGCTCGTAATCGTTAACTCACGTGCATACGTATCAATAGATTTCGATTCTTGGTAAGAACGCTTGATACTTTTTTGGAAATCCGTGAAATACTTCAACGTTCTGTTGTCTGTGGTCACTTGTGTCGAAGAATCCTGCTGCGCGAGTCTGCCAATCTGAATAAAAAGCCACTGAAATAACGCCTGCAACGCCAACGATTTGTCAGGCCTTTCCTCGTAAATTTCATGTACAAGCGCCTCTTTGGTTTGCTTGATAACCGCCCAATCTGAGGAGTTACTTGCGAAAGGCAATGCTAAAAATGTATTGATCGTTAAAAAAACAGAAGGCGTATTTTTGAATATATTTTCCAGAAACGAATCCGAGAAAGTGAGCACTTCACCATTGATTTCAGGATGGAAAACAAAACCATGGAGCGTATTACTCGGCATTGTAATCAAACAAGGGCCTTGAATAGGAATTTTTTGTTGATTTGAATACAACTCACCCGTACCGTCTTGGATAAGAAACAGTTGATATAAGTCGGCATGAACGTGCTCTTTGATCTCCCAATCATACATTTTACTTCGTGTAGCCAAGATTTCGTGCTGTATAAAATCAGGAGAAATTAATTTATTTTCTCCGTAAGGGCCTCGATAGTTAATTAAGTTTTTCTTTAAAGACATTGTTCTGAATGTACAAGTAAATTATAGATTAAATATACGAGTCAACTTCATTAATTCAAATATATATTCAAAAAATCCCTGATTATAAGCAAAATAAAAAGACAACTATTCATAATCAATAAATCATGATGTTTGATTAATACAAATATTGTTTTCATTAATCCAAGAATTTATTGACTTATACGACTACTTTTGTTGAGGTACAAACACTTCATTCAAAACGCTTAAACTACTTGGTCGTATGTCTGACATTTTCTATCAACCTCTGGATATGGAGGTACACCCGCCACACCTCTCTCCTGCTTATACTTCTACTGTTCTGCGGTCGCCTACTCAGCCATTGGTGGCAACTAAACAGTCGCTTTCAGAGCTTACTGGGCCTGTATTCGGAGATATTCACTTGGGTGAATTAGACCATGACTTGACTAGAAATGCGCAGAAAAACGGGCAACCTTTGGGGGAGCGAATCGTCGTGCATGGAAAAGTAATGAATGAAAACGGCCAACCTATTCCACATACTTTGGTTGAAATTTGGCAAGCCAATGCAGCAGGACGATATGTACATAAAGTAGATCAACACGATGCCCCATTGGATCCAAATTTCTTGGGTACTGGTCGGTGTTTGACAGACGCCAACGGCAATTACGTCTTTTATACAATCAAACCTGGCGCATATCCTTGGGGAAATCACCCGAATGCCTGGCGACCTAATCACATCCATTTTTCTCTTTTTGGTGCCAATATTACCAATCGGTTAGTCACTCAAATGTATTTTCCGGGCGACCCACTTTTGCAATATGACCCAATTTTCTTGGGCGTTCCACCCGCAGGACGTGACCTCTTGGTTTCGACCTTTGACTTAGCATTGACAGAGCCAAACTTTGCACTTGGGTATCGTTTTGACATCGTTTTGCGTGGCCCTCAACGAACACCATTTGAGAAAATCTAATCGACTTTATCCCATCATCGCACCAAAAAACGTATGAAACAGACACCTTCACAGACGGTCGGCCCTTATTTCGCGTATGGACTTACACCTGAACAATACCGATATGATTTCAAGAGTTTTGTCTCCAACCAATTGACAAATCCACTTGAAAACCCTCGTGCCATTACACTCGTAGGACGTGTATTTGACGGACAAGGACAGGTTGTCCCCGATGCATTGATTGAGCTTTGGGACGGAAATACCCAAACCTTGGGACGGTGCGGCACAGGCACAGCTAAAGACCATTCGTTCCAGTTTATTGTACAAAAACCTACTGGCGAAGATGCCGAGCTTCCCTTCTTGACAGTCATCGTATTTATGCGTGGATTATTATTACATACCTATACGCGCATATATTTTGCTGATGAAACCGAGCAAAACGAAAAAGACCCGCTTTGGCAACAGCTTCCTGAAGATAGACGCCACACCCTTTTGGCTCAAAAAGAAGCAAATACATACCGATTCGATATTCAGATGCAAGGGCCAAATGAAACCATTTTCCTAGCTATTTAACCACTAATTATGGCGCTATATTCCGCTCTTTTCTATTCAAAAGCTGTCGAGGAAATTCTTTCAGACGCACAGTGGCTGCAGCAAATGTTGCGTTTTGAGGCATCATTGGCACAGGCACAGGCAAGACAGAAACTCATTCCCGGCTCAGCGGCTGAACTTATAAACGCCTGCTGTCAAGCGCATTACCTTGACCAAGAGAACTTGTGTGCAGACATTCGGCTGGGAGGGAATGCAGCTATTCCGTTGGTTAAACAGTTAACCCGAATTGTCAAAAACAATCAACCAGAAGCGGCTAAATATGTGCATTTAGGCGCAACGAGTCAGGATGTCGTGGACACAGCAACTGTTTTGCAAATACAAGTATATAGTGCGTGGCTGATTCCTCAATTAAAGAAATTATTGGCAGCACTTTTGGCACTTTCTAAGGCACATCGCTCAACGGTGATGATAGGCAGAACCTTGCTACAACAAGCACGCCCTATCACATTTGGTCTGAAAGTCGCGCTTTGGGCAGATGGTTTATGGCGTTCTTTACAAAGGTTAGAGCAAGGAAAAAGTCGTTGGCAGACATTGCAATTGAGTGGAGCAGTTGGGAGTGGAAACTCATTTTTATCCGTGGCTATTCAGGAAGATATTGCCGAGCAACTACAATTAGAATTGGGAGCTTCATGGCAAACACAAAGAGATGGCCTTGTAGAATGGGCGAGCGTTTTAGGAATTTTGAGCGGGAGCTTGGGCAAAATCGCGAAGGACATCAGTTTATTGATGCAAACAGAAATTGCTGAAGTCTTTGAGGGAGCTGCTGAAGGAAAAGGAGGCTCTAGCACCATGCCGCACAAACGTAATCCGGTTACATGTGCCGCTATTTTGGCAAATGCAACCCGTGTGCCACACCTTGTAGCAACCATGCACTCCACACTTTTACAGGAGCACGAACGCTCGGCTGGGCTCTGGCACGCCGAATGGGAAACCCTACAAACACTCATGGGACTGGTAGGTGGAAGCTTGGAAAAAACAGTTGACCTAATCGAAAACTTAGAAGTTCATGCTCATGCGATGAAGGCCAATTTAGAAAAAACAAACGGACTCATTTATGCTGAAAACCTCACCTTCGCACTAGCCGAAACACTTGGCAAAAGTCAGGCGCATGAATGGGTAGAAAAAGCCTGTAAACAAGCCATTTCTCAACAAAAACACTTGAAAGAATGGGTAATGGAAACAGATGTTTGTCAGCAAATAAACTTGGAAAGTGTGTTTTCGGCAGAAACCTCGATTGGAAACAGCCTAGCTATTCTTGACACCATTCATCAAAAAATAAAGCTCTAAATTATGGTACCAAATTATACCGTTCAAGGCACGCCCAATAGTCCTGTTCTCGTTTTCTCCAACTCATTGGGTTCTACATTTCAGATGTGGGAGAAGGTAGTTCCTCTACTCCTTCCCTATTTTCGGGTCATTAATTACGATACACGAGGACATGGACAAAACAAACATATCGGACAGCAAAAACCCAACTGGAGTATGGCGGATTTGGGCCAGGATGTAGTATCTATTTTAGATGATTTGGGTATAGAAAAAGTGCATTTTTGTGGGTTATCCATGGGTGGCCTTATTGGGCAATGGTTAGCAATTCATCATTCATCGAGAATCAACTCATTGATAATAAGCAATTCAGCAGCAAAAATTGGAGATATAGAAAGATGGAATAGCCGAATCGACACCATTTTATCTAAGGGAATGGAATCCATTGTGTCAGACACCATGGAACGTTGGTTTACTCCTGCATTTATACAACATAATCCTGTATGGATAGAACGATATTCAGCTATGTTTTCGGGAAGCCAACGCGAAGGATACGCCAAATGTTGTGGGGCGATTCGGGATGCTGATTTTCGGGAAGTAGTTCATCAAATAACAAGTAAAACGCTTGTCATTACGGGAGAAGAAGATGCCGTTACGACACCCGAGCATGCACAATTTCTACACGAACAAATTCAAGGTTCAGAAAAGGTAATTCTGCCTGCACGTCACCTATCTGCCACGGAACTTCCGGAAGAATTTGCTGAAACACTTCTTCATTTCCTTGTCGGGGAAAGTTCATTTGCTCGTGGAATGCACGTACGGAGGAGCGTACTTGGGGATGCGCACGTCGATAGAGCGAACGCGAACATCAATGAATTAAATGCTGATTTTCAAGAATTTATCACAAAATATGCTTGGGGAGAAATCTGGACAAGACCTGGTTTATCTAAACACAACCGAAGTTTAATCACCCTTGCTATGTTGATTGCGTTGAACCGGAAAGCGGAGTTTCGGATGCACGTGGTCGCTGCTTTTCACAATGGCGTCACGTTAGCGGAAATCAAAGAAGTAGTGATGCAATCAGGGATTTATTGCGGTTTACCTGCTGCGAATGAAGCCCTTCACACAGTTGCAGAAATTTGTCAAGAAATAGAATTAAAACAAACAAACAAATGAAAACCATTCGTACTCAAATTGGAATTATTGGTGCCGGCCCTGCTGGTTTGACCCTCGCGCATTGGCTAAAAAGCCACGGAATTGACTCCGTCATCATCGAACACAGAAGTCGTGAGTATATCGAAGCGCGTGTACGTGCTGGACTTTTAGAGCAAAATACGGTGGATATTCTCACGCAATTAGGGCTTGCTGAACGATTGCACAAAGAAGGGCATCGCCACGACGGTGTCTATTTGAGCTTTGATGGGGAACGCATCCGTGTACCTTTTGGCGACTTAACAAGCGGTAGAAATATTACTATTTATGGACAACAAGAAGTCGTAAAAGATTTAGTAGGTGCCTGGATTGAAGGCGGTGGTGAAATTTATTTTGAAGCCGAAGCAAAAGAACTCGTCAACTTTTTAGACGGAAAACCCGAAATTCATTTTATCCACAACGGCGAAGCTGGCGTTATTCACTGTGATTTCATTGCAGCCTGTGATGGTTTTCATGGAATTGGCAGAAAAAGCTTACCGAAAGATAGCTTCAACGAATTTTCTGTAACGTATCCGTTTAGCTGGTTAGGTATCTTAGCAAACGTTGCACCGTCTTCAGAAGAACTCATTTACGCCTACCACGAAAGAGGATTTGCTTTGAGCAGCCTTCGTTCTCCGGAGGTAAGTCGTTTGTATATTCAGGTGGACAACGATGATAAAGTTGAAAACTGGACAGACGAACAAATTTGGGATGAACTTGAAATTCGCTTGGGTACACCGGGTTGGGAGTTAAAAAGAGGCCCCATTTTTGAGAAAGGAATCACGCCTATGCGCAGTTTTTTCACAGACAATATGCAAGCAGGAAAACTATTTTTGGCTGGCGATGCGGCCCATATTGTTCCTCCAACTGGCGGAAAAGGCCTCAATCTCGCGATTGCAGACGTCAAGCATCTCGTGGATGGTTTCGTAGCTTTCTACCAAGATAAATCGACGAATGAACTCGATAATTATTCAAAAATTGCTTTGCAACGGATTTGGAGAGCGCAAGATTTTTCGAACTTCATGACAACGCTTTTCCATAAACAAGCAGAGCATGGTTCCTTCCAATACCATTTGCAACGTGCTAAATTTGACTACATCGGTATTTCAGAGTCGTATGCCACAACAATTGCCGAAAATTACGTTGGACTACCTTTTTCTTCTTTTGCTACCCTATAATTAACTATTTTGTTACTATTCAGATGAAACAAGTACCCATTATTACAACAAAGGAAGCAGCTCAGCTTGTCAAAGAAGGAGATACCATTTTGCAGGGAGGTTTCGGCATGACCGGAAATCCTGTTCATTTAATGCACGCATTGGCTGAATTAGGCACGGGAAATCTCACATTCATTGGCAATAATGTGGGTGAAGTAGGCATGGGCGGTGGACGTTTGCTGCGCAATGGCCAAATCAAAAAAATGATTGGCTCTTTTTTTACTTCAAACCCAGATGCAGTTAAAGCGGCTCAATCAGGAGACGTTGCCTACGAACTTTTACCACAAGGAACACTTGCCGAGGCCCTTAGAGCTGGTGGAGCGGGAATTGGCGGATTTTACACGCCTACATCCGCACAAACATTGATTGCAGCTGGGCGGGAAACCAAGATTATACACGGGGTAGAACAAGTATTTATCGAAGGGATTCGTGGAAATATTGCCTTTGTACGTGCATGGAAAGCGGATACAGCTGGTAATTTACAGTATCGAATGACTGAACAAAATTTCAATAAAGCCATGGCAACTGCGGCAGATATTGTAGTGGCAGAGGTAGAAGAAATTGTTCCCGTCGGTGAAATTGCCCCTGAATTTGTACATACGCCGGGGTGTTACGTAGATTATTTGGTTCAAGCAACCCTGACTTTGGAAGACCTTGGTAGCTCGGCTTCGGTATCTTCTTCGAAAAAAGTAGATGATTCCCGGATGAACATGGCGAAACGTGCATTGGCAGAGTTGAAAAAGGGAGATGTCGTTAATTTGGGCATTGGTATTCCAACACTCGTCGCGGACCTCATCACAGAAGAACACGGCATTATATTGCATACTGAAAATGGCATGTTGGGCGTTGGCCCCGTTCCTTCAGATGGAGGTGGAGCCATGCATTACCCTGTCAATGCGGGTAAAATCCCTGTTACAGCATTAAAAGGCAGTAGTTATTTTGACAGCGCAGACTCTTTTGCCATGATACGTGGTGGACATATTGACGTCGCCATTATGGGTGGTTTGGAGGTTGATGCCTCCGCCAATTTAGCCAACTGGGCAGTTCCAGGAAAGCCTTTGCTTGGTGTAGGCGGTGCAATGGATCTTGCCAAAGGAGCCAAAAGGCTGGTAATCACCATGACGCATACCAATCCGGATGGTTCAAGTAAGATTGTCCCATCTTGTACACTTCCCTTAACCGCCTCGGGCGTAGTGCATACTGTTATCACAGATTTGGCTGTTTTTGCCTTTCCAGAGGGTCAACTCACGCTTCTCGAATTAATGCCAGGCGCTACCTTGGACGAAGTAAAAGCCAAAACGAGCGCTCCGTTTCATATTCAATTAACGAACGCATAAAAAACGATAAACACATGAAAGAATCCTTCATTATAGATGCTGTTCGTACGCCAATTGGTAGTTTTGGTGGTAGTCTTTCTCCTATTCGGGCAGACGATTTGGCGGCTATTCCTCTGAAAGAACTGCTTGCCCGACAAACAAGTTTGGCTCCTGATGCCATTGACGACGTCATACTAGGTTGTCACAATCAAGCAGGTGAAGACAACCGAAATGTCGCTCGAATGGCGTTACTTTTAGCAGGAATACCTTACAGCGTTCCGGGCGAGACAGTCAACCGGCTTTGCTCCTCTGGCATGTCGGCAGTCGTCCATGCCAATCGTGCCATCAAGGCAGACGATGCAGATATTATGATAGCTGGCGGTATGGAACACATGACGCGCGGCCCTTTGGTGATGTCCAAGCCTTCCAAAGCATTTGGTAATGACTCTCAGTTATTCGACTCTAGTTTCGGATGGCGTTTTGTGAACCCCGCACTTCATGCCCTTTATGGAACAGATGCCATGGGTGTAACTGCTGAGAACCTAGCAGACATGTACCAAATTACCAGAGAAGACCAGGATGCGTTTGCTTTCCGTTCACAACAAAAAGCAGCACAGGCACAGGCAAAAGGGCGTTTTGCACCCGAAATTGTTGCCGTTGAACTAAAACAAAGAAAAGGCGAGTCGCTTTGGTTTTCCAACGATGAATTTATCAAATCCTCCACTACATTGGAAAAACTTGCCCAGTTACGTCCTGCCTTCCGGAAAGAAGGAGGCACAGTGACAGCAGGAAATGCCTCTGGATTAAACGATGGCGCTGCCGCGATGCTCATTGCTTCAGAGCAAGGTATTTTACAGCATCAGCTTACCCCGAAAGCCCGCATTGTTGCTTCAGCAGTTGTAGGTGTAGAGCCAAGAATCATGGGAATTGGACCTGTGCCTGCAACACAAAAAGCGCTGAAAAAAGCAGGACTTACCTTGCAAGATATGGATGTTATCGAGTTAAACGAGGCATTTGCAGCCCAATCTCTCGCTTGTACACGCGCACTTGGATTAGATGACAACGACCCACGCGTAAATCCAAATGGAGGTGCTATTGCGCTGGGGCATCCACTCGGTATGTCAGGAACACGATTGATACAAACTGCTGTTTTAGAATTACATCAACGACAGAAGAAATATGCTTTATGTACCATGTGTATTGGTGTCGGGATGGGCTACGCTGTCATTATTGAGCGCGTTTAAGAAACCTCCGTCATCTTCTAAAAAGACAAAGACCATCTGGAAAATACAGAGGGTCTTTGTATCTTATTTAAAAATTAAACTGCGCTTGCAAACGCAGCGTTCTCCCCTTTTGTCGGTTATCTGGTCGTGTATAATCTTCGAAGGTTCGGTCAGAAATCATGTATAACGCAACCAATTCAAAGTAAGTGTTGAGTTGGTATTCTACCCCAATTTCTAAATCACGAACTCGGTAACTGCGTGCATCTATTTCGAATTTTTTTCCGCCGTCATAGAATTGATACTTTACAAACGGAATAACTTCTTTATTGTCTAATTTGAGACGATACATCGTTTGAACATACCCCCCTTTTAGTCTTTGCGATGTTGTGCGCATCAGCTCTGGGTCAAAAGCTGGCCCATTTCCTACATTGTATTCAGCTTGCAGCCCCAAAGGTTGTGGATAAATCACTAATGTCCCTGCGATACGTTCATCTGTAAAATTTCTATCTACAACTTCATTTTTAGCACTTACCGGAACTACAAATTCGCCTTGATATGCTTGCAAGCTAGTTTCTATAATTTGACCTGAAGGAATTTTAAACGGATACGTTACCCGCAAAACTTTGTGCAAATTGTTATTTTGCTCTTGGTTATTGGCTGTTTGCCCATTGTATAAACCTGCGCCAATAACACCGTAATCACCGCTACCTTTCAGCCCGCTACTAACCAAGTACGCAAATCTTTCTCTGATTTCTTTGGGTGCCCAATAAAACACAACCCCTAAATCACGCTCGTTGGCTACGGCACTATTCAAGGCGTCATTTCTGTCGAGTGCTAGTCTATTCTGGGAGGACTGCATGTTTTCAAAACCATACGGGACTTTACTTTGCCCAAAGCGCAAGCGGTATTCTTTGTCTTTGTCCAATGCCAAATCGAAGTAAGCATCGCGTATTTGGAAAGAATGTTGGAATGTACTCGAAGGATTCGAAGCGAAGTCGGGTTGGATATATACATAGAGTCTGTCAGATACATTTCCGGATAAAATGAGACGACCACGACGTAAGAAAAAACCACCGTTATCTCCAAGTGAACGGTCACATTGGTCACATTTTAAATTGGGATTTGTTTCAAATAGTCGATTATAACGTACTTGCGTATATCCTCGTAAAGAAATTTTGTCGTACCATTTGGGTAGTACATTGGCTGCTTTCTGTGTTTGCTGCGCATCGGAAAAAGTAGGCACACAGAAAGTTAGCCACACAAGTGCGGAGTAGAATAACTTCATTTTTCGTTTATATTGGTGTAATTAATTCAGAAATACCTATCTGGAAAACCAGCGTGTTCAGCTTTTCAGCACTTCTGTTTTTATTGGTGGCGCAAAAGTCAACAATTTTCGTTAAGTCTAATATAAACCAAAGATTAAGGAATTGTTAAGATTTAATTAAATTCTAAATTTATACATAAAAAAAGCCACAAGTATAAACTTTGTGGCTTTCCATTAGACTATTCCAATATTTTTATTTTACTGGTGCATCAACACACGAATATCGTCGATGATTTTATCGGCAAGTGTATCTGCTGTTGTTTCCATCTCGGATTCGGCATAAATACGGATAATCGGCTCTGTATTTGACCCCCGTAAATGCACCCATTCTTTATCAAAAAGGATTTTTACGCCATCGATAGTAATGACAGGGTACTTTCCGGTATATTTTTTCTCGATTTCGTGGAGGATATGCTTTAAGTCCACGTCATCACTTAATTCAATTTTTTTCTTTGCGATGTGGTAATTTGGGTATTTTTTGCGTAGGAAACCGACTGCCTTCCCAAAGTGTGCCAAATGGGATAAAAACAAGGCAATGCCTACGAGCGCATCTCTGCCGTAGTGTAGTTCTGGATAAATGATTCCTCCGTTCCCTTCTCCACCAATGATGGCTCCGATTTCTTTCATTTTCTTCACCACGTTCACTTCACCTACTGCCGATGCTTCGTACGTACCGCCGTGTTTTTCGGTTACATCTTTGAGCGCAAGAGTTGATGATAGATTAGAAACCGTGCGCAGGGGTTGTGTCGAGGACTTGCTCAAAACATAATCTGCCACTGCAACGAGCGTGTATTCTTCGCCGAATGGCTCACCGTTTTCACAAACTAGTGCAAGTCTATCCACGTCTGGGTCAACGACAATACCCAAGTCATAATCTCCTTTGACTAATTCGCTACAAATTTCACGAATATTCTCTGGAAGAGGCTCTGGATTATGTGCAAAATGCCCATTGGGTTCTGCATTGAGTACACGGCATTCCCGAACACCGAGAGCTTCTAGCAAAGCCGGAACGGCAATGGCTCCTGATGAATTTACGGCATCGACAACAATTTTAAAATTTGCCGCTCGAATAGCCTCAACATCTACCAAAGGCAAGGCAATGATTTTCTCGATGTGTTGTTGTAGATAAGCTTCGTCTTTGGTTACTTTTCCGAGTTGTTTTACTTCAGCAAAAGTAAATTCTTCTTTGTCTGCAATTTCAAGAATTTGATTTCCCGCGTCTCCATCAATAAATTCACCTGCGCTATTCAGTAGCTTGAGGGCATTCCATTGAATTGGGTTGTGGCTGGCTGTAAGGATGATACCTCCTGCCGCCTGCTTATCTACGACCGCCATTTCGACAGTTGGGGTGGTAGAAAGACCCAAGTCTATGACGTCAATCCCGAGGCCGATAAGCGTCGAAGCGACCAAATCACTGACCATTTGTCCGGAAATACGTGCATCACGCCCCAGAACGACCATTAGTTTTTCAGCTTTTTTTTCCTCACTTTGTTGTGTTTTCACCCACGTTCCATAGGCTGCTGCAAACTTAACGATGTCAAGGGGAGTCAAATTTGTAGAAGGCGTTCCTCCGATTGTTCCTCTAATTCCTGAAATTGATTTAATAAGTGTCACTGTTCTTTTATAAAATAAATGAATAGAATTTTACGAATATACTTGTTCTAACTGAACGTTTGCTTGCAATGTTGAGATAGCGGCTACATCGGAGCGAAAAGAACCCGTTACGGGATTAATAAGTTCCGGCTGAGCGGATGCTGCCAGCATCACATAATTTTTATCCACGGCTTTTCCTTCTGTTGGGTCAAATCCTCTCCAACCTCCGCCGGGTAAAAACACTTCTACCCAAGCATGAAGTTCGTGAGCTTGCAACTCGGAGCCAAAACAATACCCGCTCACAAATCGTGCCGCAATACCCAATGCTTTGCACGTAGCAATCATCAATACAGCAAAGTCTCTGCATGTTCCTTTGGCTGAAAGGAGCGTTTTCTCCGCTGAATTTGCTGCGCCAAATTCTCTTTTTTCATATACGAAATTAGCACGAATATATGTAGATAAGTGCATCAAGAAATCAGCCGTTATCCAATTTTTTTCAGCAGCAAGCCGCCGCGCAAAATGGTGAATCGTTGTTGTAACTTGTTCTTGATTTAGATACGCACTAAGCAATACTTTTTCTTTTTCCGGATAACTAAACGGTAGTTCTTTGGCCTCAAAAGGAAAGTAAACAAAGTCAAAAGGATTAAAATCGAGGGTACTCATTTGAAAACGTACACATACATGCAAGGAAGTACAAGGTTCATTTATATACGCAATGTGCTGAATATTTCCTTCCGCATCTACATTTTTGACCAAGAAATTCGGAACAGGATTTATGGTAAGTTCAAAATTATGTACTTCCTGGTTGGGCAATGCTTTCGGCATGACGTACAGCGTGTGGGGCGTCAAGGAAACTGGCGTAGAATACGTATAAGAAAGTGTATGTGTAATGTCTAAGTGCATATTTATTCACTTTTACGGAGAATAGGTTCTATCCAATCATTGGGTAACTTCTTGACGGACTCGTTCAGAAGGGCATTCCATTGGAAAGAAATATGCTCCAAATCGTGTTTTTCGTACGAATGTTCTCGAATGGCGAAACTATCTTTATCATAGAGAATGACATCTATCGGAAAATCTACGTCATTGGCAGAAACCCGCGTGGAATCAAACGCCAAGAAACCCAGTTTGAGTACTTCTTCCATGGGAGTTGAAAACCGAATATTTCTATACAAAATGGGTTTTCCGTAGCCTGAATTACCGATGATGATAAAAGGCGAGCCCTCAGTAACTTCTATCCAATTGCCTTCAGGATAGAGTAAGAAGAGCTTGTGTTCGCTATCATTTTCTAACTGCCCACCGACGATAGCCGATAAATCAAAACTTAATCCAGCGCCTGTGAGAGCTTCTTTATCTTCTTTCGCCACACGCCGAACTTGGTCTCCGAAAGCATTTACAGCTTTGTAGAGTTTATCAAATTGTTTGTCTTCGTTATCCAAGACTTCTTGAAAATACGTAATGGCTTTATCGCGCACAGACCGCAGCCCGGCAGTCATGATAAACAAAGAGTGGTTTTTCACTTGGTGGACAAACACCTTTTTTTTGTTGGAAACTTCATTTCCAGACGTAATTCGGGTATCTGCGATGGCAACGATTCCTTTTTCAACTTTTACACCTAAACAGAAGGTCATACTGATGTCGTCATTTGGTTTGGTATTGGTGGACAAAGTTACGTAACTATCTCCCCATTTGATGATTTATTTATAATTAAGCGCACCCAGAGCCTTTTATTCAATGGGTTTCCAGGCAAAGTATTGGTCAAATACTTCTTGTCCTATTTGGTTATTCGCCCGTTGGAAGGCATCGAGGTAGCCATGAAGTCCTTCTTCGAAAATTTCGTCAATGGTCTTAAACTCAATGGCATTCCGTAATTTTCCGATGGCGCGTTCTGCCTCATTTGAATAACTGTCTTGGAAGCGGCGGCCTGATATTTCATACAGAGACAGCTCTGCTTCGCGAATACAGTAATAAATAGACCTTGGAAATATTTTATCTAATATCAAGAACTCTACAAGATGTATGGGCTCCATTGACTTGTATTTTTGTCTGTACATATTGAATGCACTGACAGACTTCAAGACTGCGGACCAGATAAGTAGTTCTTGTGGGCTAGCTGATTTTTGGCTTTGCGAGGGAATTGCGAAATAATTAACATCTAAAAATCGGGATGTTTTGTCGGCGCGTTCGATAAACCGGCCGAGCCTTCCGAAATGGTAGCCTTCATCGCGTGAGAGTGTGGAGTCTATCATTCCCCAAAACAGCTGTGCTCCTTTTTTAATAAATTCATACAAAGCATCGTGCGAGACACGTTCCTCTTCTTTTTGTTTGGAAATTTCTTTGAGGTGCAAATAAAAGCCGTTTAGATGTTCCCATAATTCTTTAGGAAGCACCTCCCGGATTGTCCGAGCGTTTTCGCGTGCCATGGATAAGCAGCTAAAAATAGAATTGGGATTTCGCTGGTCAAAGGTCATAAATTCAATGACATTTTCACGCGTAGGGACTTGGTGATATTGGTAGAAGAGGTAATTGTCGGCGGTTGCCGTCAATAAAGGTTCCCATTCTTCTGCAAATAAACCGGGTGCATCGAGAGACAAATTACTATTTACGCTCACAAATCGGGCATAATTTTCAATTCTCTCCATATATCGGTTCATCCAATAGACGGATTCGGCTACTCTACTAAGCATAGTTCAGGTGTGTTTTCTTTGGTTTACGATAGTAAGCAAATGTAAACTAATTCTAGCTTAATTAAAACTACTCACTGCATATTTATCGGTATTACAGTAGGTCGAACTGTAGAGAAAAAAGCCGGGTTTGGATGTTTTATATCGACGTAAAATATGCAGTACAGGGGACTTTACTTTGCATTTGAGATGTACAGCGATTTCTTTCTCGGCGGATACTGCTTTGACTTCTTGTACCATATCTTGTACATCAATGCCGTATTTCATGAATAGCGTTTTGAACACAGAGCCGTCAATAAGGGGTTCTTTGTTAAAATCAGGTAAAATAGTGGACGAGATAAACGTTGTTTCGACCATAATTGGGTCTTCTTCTACACTTCGGAGCCGTTCCAGGATAAAGAATTTTTTCTCTTCTTCTTCAGACATCAAATGTTTGAATACGGGATTGGGCAGCAGGACATCGCTAGGACCAGATAAGATGGTAGTAACACCGTGGCGTTCGCTTGCCCCGACGACCTCCGTCCAACCTTTTAAAGAAAGCAAACCCAACGATTTTCGCATGGCAGAAACCGTACTACCTTTGCCATGTTTGCGGGTAATGTATCCTTCATTCACCAACTCTTTGAGAGCCTGGCGAACAGTCATGCGCGTGGCTCCATAAATTTCACATAATTCGTGTTCGGACGGGAGCATAGAGCCTTCTGGATAGAATCCAGAAGTTATTTTTTCTTTCAATCCACTTTGGATATGTCTATAAAGCGGTTTTTTCGTCTGCATTTATCTTGTTAAAGTATTTTGCTCCAAAGTTAGTCATTCATAATGATTGTTGAAAAGAGCCCCGATTGAAAAACAAAAAGACATCCAGGAAACCCGAATGCCTTTTTACGACGAAAATACTTTAACCTATGATGAATCACCCCCATTGCTAGGATGTGAAATCTTAACTATATACAAGGCGTTTGCCCAAATCTAGTTGCTCGTTTATGCTATCTTGTATATACAAGACTGCTTACTTAACTGCAAATTTATGCTATTTTTTGATTCAACCAAATTTTTTTATTTGATTTTACCTAATTAGACAGGTACTTTTGTTACTTTCCTCTTTTTGACTTATAAAATGTGATTTTACACTCACTCATTTTCATAGAAATCAGATTTATCTCCTTTTTTCTACTCCTCTCTTTACCGTGTTTACTCTTTGGAATAATCTCTTTATTTACTCTGCATAAACCGCTCAATTTCCCCTAAATAAATAGCTCTTTAAAAAGTTATCCACAGCTATTCACGTATAGTATCCACATATACACAACACATAATCTACTTATTATCATATATATATGTAATATAAACACACAAATTGTGGATAACTTTATTATATATCCACAAAAAATGGGGTATCTTTTCAGATAATCCCCATTTGATTCGGTTTGTATTTGTTGTTGCTTATAAACTCTTTTTAGCGAGGTAGAAGTCAACCATTTCTACCCCACTATCTAATCTTTCTTGGAGTGTTTCAACGGTTTTTGGTGCGGGCATAATGACTTGTTCACCCGGTTGCCAGTTTAACGGAAGCGATACTTTGTGTTCATCCGCTGTTTGAAGTGCCAAAAGTACACGCTTGATTTCATCCATGTTTCGTCCTACGCTCATTGGATAATACATCATCATTCTGATTTTCCCTGTTGGGTCAACAAAGAATACAGCCCGAACAGCTGCGGTTTCGCTTTCGCCAGGTTGCAACATTCCCCATAATTTCGACACGCTCATGTCAATATCTGCTACAATCGGGAATTTATACAAAATACCTGTGTTCCGGCGCACATTATCCACCCACGCGATGTGCGAGTGAATACTATCGATACTCAAACCCATTAATTTACAGTTATTTTCAGCAAAGAAGGTATCTTGCTCTTCTGCAAATCCACACATTTCTGTTGTACATACCGGTGTAAAGTCTGCTGGATGAGAGAAGAATACAACCCATGAACCTTTGTTGTATTCAGAGAAAGTAAGCGGCCCTGTGGTTGTCATTGCGGTAAAATCTGGTGCAATATCACCGATTCTTGGTAAAGAGGTTGTTGTTTGTTCTGACATGATATAGTAGTTTTAAATGATATATAAATGTAATATAGACCATGTCGATATTGCGTGATACTAGTCACACATAAAAAAATCACGAGAAAAATTTCTCGTGATTTTACTCACCTTAACCCTACCTTAACACTTACTAGGTAATCTTTTAATCTATACGGTCAAATAGGCGATTACGCTTCAGAAACAATGGCGTTTCCTTCGTTTGCCCACTCGTTCATACCCGCAGAATAATTTTTTACGTTTGTAAATCCGTGCTTCACGAGCAAAGAGTAACCAATAGCGGCTCTATCGCCCCCTTGGCAATGAATAACCACTTGCTTGTCTTTGCTGATTTTCTCCAAATTTTGGGGAAGTGTACCGATAAATACGTTATCTGCACCCGCAACATGGCCAGAATTATACTCAGCCACTCCACGCAAGTCCACTACTTGTGTTTCATTATCTGCTACAAACGACTTAAATTCTTCGAGCCCGATTACATCTGCTTTCGCGAGTTCACCAAGTCCTTCAAGCGTATCAATGTATCCGGCTACGTTATCCAAACCGATACGCATCAGTTTACGCGTGAGTTCTTCGATTTCGTTGTCATTAGCTACCAAGATAAACTTCTCGTCGTAGGTTAAGAACCAACCCATCCAAGTAGCAAATGAATTATTATGTTGAATATTGATACTTCCTGGTACAAAACCTTCTGCAAAAGCGACTTTGTTGCGCGTATCAATTAATTTGATACCCTCTGCCATCGCTGCTTTTACTTCTTCGGCTGTCATTTTCTTTTGTGCTGGTACTTCCGTCAAAAGAGAACGTTCTACTTTGTTTAATTTTTTCATCATGGCAAAGTACTTTGGTGGCTCTGGCTGGTCAGCCAAAAGATACTTCACAAAACCTTCTTGGTTGTCACTGTATTGGAACGCCCAGTTTCTTACTTTTTCGTATCCGACAGTCGAGCTAGGAACAGCACCCAAGGCTTTTCCACAAGCAGAACCTGCGCCATGGCCTGGCCAAACCTGAATATAATCTGGTAGCGCATTGAAACGCTGGATAGACTTATACATTTGCAAAGCACCTGCATCTTGCGTTCCTACCATTCCGGCTGCTTTTTCCAATAAGTCTGGGCGACCAATATCACCTACGAAAACGAAGTCTCCGGTAAACATCATAACCGGATTTGGGCTTGCCGGCGTATCTGTCAATAAAAACGAAATACTTTCTGGTGTGTGACCTGGCGTGTGCAATACTTCAATTTTTAGGTTTCCAACGTTAATAATATCACCGTCTTTTAAACCTACGTGGTCAAATTCATATTCCCAGCCTTCACCACCTTCATCAGAAAGGTACATGGTAGCGCCGGTAATCGCTGCTAATTCACGTGAACCCGAAAGGAAGTCAGCGTGGATGTGGGTTTCAGCGATATGTGTAATTTTCATATTATTTTGCTTCGCTATCTCGAGGTATGTATCCACATCTCTTTTTGGATCAATAACCATGGCGATACCCACTTTTTGGCATCCGATGAAATAACTTGCTTGAGCTAAGCTCTTATCATAAATGTGTTGAAAAAACATAACAGAGATTGTTTAAAATGATGATACAAAGTTACATAGCTTTCTGATATCCGTCAGTGACTTTCATTACAGAAGGCTTTTTATACTAATTTTAGAAAAGAATTTCTTTCAGGATGATATACGTACCCATGACAAGAACAAACCAACCGAACGCCGTTTTTAGTTTTTCGCCTGGGATAAACTTCGATAAATAACTACCGATAAAAATCCCAACAACTGAAAGTGCTGTAAAAATAAGAAGGAAAGGCCAGTCAATGACTAAATTTGAAATATCACCTAAGAAACCAATGAGTGATTTGGCAGCAATGATTAAAAGAGATGTTCCTACGGCCATTTTCATAGGTAAACGCGCGAAAAGAACAAGTGCTGGGATAATCAAGAAGCCACCACCTGCGCCAACAATTCCGGTTAGCACACCCACGAGTCCACCTTCGAGGGCAATCATCGGAAGGTTAAATTTGAGTTCTCCATTTTCTTCTTCTGCTCCTCCTTTTTTGCTACGAATCATGGAAACAGAGGCAAAGAGCATAATCAAGGCGAAGAAAACCATGATTCCTACGTTTTTGGTCAACGTAAAATCACCTACGGTAAATAATTCATCCGGAATGGCTGGGACCAAAAATTTTCTTGTTATGAATACAGTCGTGAACGAAGGAATGGCAAAAACGACTGCCGCTTTGTAATTGATAAGCTTCTTTTTCATGAAAGAAAAGGAACCCACAAGCGAGGTTGTCCCTACAACAAAAAGCGAATACGCGGTTGATAAAACAGGATCTACATGTAATAAATAAACGAGAACGGGGAGCGTCAGGATACTCCCACCTCCACCTATTAACCCAAGGCTTACTCCGATTAAAATGGAAGCGGCAAAGCCAATAATTTCGATAGCATTCATTGATTCGTGCGTTTTTTAATATAAAAAAGAATGCTACAAAAGTAGAGACTCGACTTCGCCGTTTCCGTGATAATAGTTACAAACACCTGATAAATATCATACGTTTGTAAGATCTAACAGCTCTATTTTATTTCTCGAAAGTTTTACGCTTCCTATTCTTTCTAGTTGTTTCAACAAACGCGATACCACTTCACGTGAGGTTGCCAACTCGTTGCTGAGTTCCTCGTGCGTTGTTTGCAACACAGAACAGCCACATTGTTTGGCTTTTTTCTGCAAAAGCATCACCAAACGTTGGTCTAATTTATGGAAAACGATTTGGTCAATTGCACCCAATAAATCTTCAAATCTTTTCTGATAAGTCATGAAAACGAATTGCTTCCAAGAGGAATATTTCGTCATCCAGTCTTCTACACGTTCGACGGGAATCAAGATGAGGCGGGTTTTTTCATCTGTAATTGCTGAAATTTCGCTTTGTCTGTGGTCTAAACAGCATGTCAAGGACATAGCACAAGAATCTTTTCCGCCTAAATAATACAATAGTGCTTCTTTTCCTTCTGAATCCGAGCGAACAATCTTTACAGAGCCAGACAATATAATTGGTACAGAACGGATGTATCCACCGGGTTTCATGAGTGCATATCCTTCTTCCACTTCCATGTATTTACCGACTTCCGCTAATTCTTGTAATAGACTTACCTCAAACATGCGACCGAATTGGTCATGCAATTCTTTAAAATCAATTTTCATTTTTTTCAATAGGGTTTTATACTCAAACACCAAATTACAAACATCTATCCCTTTATCCTGCATCTTGTTACCCAATAAATCACATTTAATTGGGTACTTATCAATGCTAAAATCTGTCTGTATTCATTTTCAAGCAGCTTATACTTTCTATTTTTAATCGTTTTCATGAATTTATCTAAGCCAACTACCTCTTTTTTCTGTCTTATTCTTCATCAAAAAAACCAAATAGTTCTACTACAAGTTTACGTATTTAATTGAAAATGAAATAATTAGAATTTCGTTCGGGATAATTTCATACAAACATCCCATTTTTTCCATACGCAAAAAAATTCCAATGAATCGTACATCCTCTGTTGAGCTTCTATTTAGTCGGCTGTTATCCTCCCAAACAAAGGAGAAAAGCGAGAAAGTCATGCTTAGTATTGCTTTGATAAGTTATGCACTGCACCTTTTACTCATCACACTTGTCAATTTGCATGTATTGGAAATCGACTCTAAGTTTTTCAAAAGTCCCATTGCGGCTATTTATACGCCTTTCTCATTTATACTTGTTTATGAGGTCTATTTGCTTATCTTTTTCCTACCAAAATCGATTACCATTTACATCGGGAAGCAATATGAAATCATTACGCTAATCGTTGTGCGCCGCATTTTCAAAGATATTTCTCATTTAGAATTAACCTCCAATTGGTTTCAAAATCGGTATGATTTACAATTTACATACGATGTCGTGACGGCACTTATTTTATTTTTCCTCATTCTGTTGATTTATATGAATAACAAAAAGAGAAAAACCACGCGCCCTTTGACTGAAGACGCAGAAAACAGGTTAAAAATGAGTACGTTTATCCGTTTAAAACAAGTCATTGCTACCTTACTTGTTCCTATTTTACTTTCACTCGCCTCGTTTACCTTGCTTGACTGGACTTCCGAGTTCATTCGGAATTATCAAAACGGGGTGATTGTCTTTACCAATATCAACAAGGTTTTCTTTGATGATTTCTTCACTATCTTGATTATTGTGGATGTTTTTCTGTTGCTTTCCTCTCTTTTTTACTCGGATGAATTTCACAAAATCATTCGAAATTCAGGGTTTGTTATTTCTACAATTCTCTTAAAAATTTCTTTTTCCGTTGACGGTATTATGAACAATGCTTTGATTATCGGCGCGGTTTTATTCGGTTATCTAATCCTTCTGATTCATGATTATTACGAAAAAAATGCTTTATCAGAAAAGCAATGATTTTCTTGGTCAGCAATCTATTAAAACAAAAAACTGCTTTCCCAAACGAGATGGGAAGCAGTTAATGGATAAAAAATCAAGGAAAATGATTAAGCTGTACCTTTTAGGATTTTATTCCAGTAAAGCCAAGGCAAGATATATCTTTTGAGCACCCACATCGTCCAGCGCGGTTTGGTTTGATCAAAGGGGAACGTCATTTTCGGAGTATTGGAATAGTCAAATTCAGCGAGCATCAATTTGCCGTATTGCGTAGGAATTGGGCAGGCGCTGTAACCGTCGTATGAGGCGGTTGCCTTTTTGTTGGCGAGAAAAGCGAGAAGATTTGTAATAACTACTGGCACTTGTTTCCGGATTGCTGCGCCAGTTTTGCTGCATGGTGCATTGGTTGCATCACCGCAAGCGAAGACATTCGGGAAGCGCGTATGCTGCATGGAGTGTTTATCAATTTCGATGTATCCAAAAGCATTTTTCTCGTCGGCCAATGGACTTTCTTTGATAAAATTTGGTGCAGATTGAGGAGGTACGGCATGACATAAGTCAAATTTAATTTCTTTGCGAACCGTTTCTCCTGCTTCGTTTTTCTGTTCGTAATACACTGTTTTATTCACTCCGTCAATTTCAACGGTATTGGCTAAAAAGTGCGGTTGGATATGATTATTTTTCACGACCTCCGTCAGTGTAGAAGCATATTCTTTTACTGCGAATATGGCGCCAACGCCAGAAATATAGTGCACGTCACATTTATCTAAAATCCCTTTTTTTCGCCAATAATCACAGGCTAAGTACATGATTTTATGCGGTGCGCCACCGCATTTCACGGGCGTTGATGGATTTGTAAAAACGGCAGTTCCTCCTTCAAAATTTTTGATTAACTCCCACGTATATGGCGCCATTTCGAAGGAATAATTACACGAAACTTCGTTTTTACCGAGGGTTTCCTTGAATCCTTTTATTTTATTCCAATCCAGTTGAATACCTGGTGCGACAATCATGGAATCGTACGTATAGACAGTTCCGCTCGTACAAGTTACTTGGTTGTTTTCAGGTTGAAAGGTCGCGACTGCATCTTGAATCCAGGTTGCTCCTTTGGGGATAAAATTCGCTTCGTCTTTTTCTGTATCGTTGATATCAAATTCACCGGCACCAACAAGCGTCCAGGCGGGTTGATAATAATGTTTTTGGGAGGGCTCAATGATTGCGATAGAAAGAGAGGAATTTTTGATGAGTAATTGGGAGGCAGCAGAAAGCCCTGCATTGCCACCACCAATGACGAGAACTTGGTAATGTGTATTCATTGTAAGAGAGTAGTTTTTGATTTCTCAAATTAGCACTATTCCAATGAAAAATTGTGTGATACGCATCACACAAAATACATTTGTCGAATATCTATTCCTTTTATCCATTGATTTGTGCTATAAAAATGGCACAAATTCGTGCAATTACTTTGACTTAAACGCGACGGGCGTTTGTCCGGTATGTTTACGGAAAAACCGAGAAAAGTAAGAGGTATCTTTAAAATTCAGATGATAACTTATTTCCTTGATACTCATGCCTGTATGTGTCAAAAGCCGCTGAGCTTCAATAAGTAATCTTTCTTGAATGAGTTGACTTGCTGTTTTGTTTAAATACGTTTTACAGATGGCATTCAGGTAATTGGGCGATAAATTCATCCAATTTGCATAAACCCGCACTTCTCTTTCTGTCACAAAATGTTGGTTGACCAATTCTTCGAAGTGACGAATTTTTGTGTAGTGGCTATTTGTGTCCATGACCTGTTCTTCTTTGTAGAACTGATTGGCTTTTTCAAGAAGTAAATACAAATACGCCAAAATAATGGTGTCATGTGTGGATTTTGCTTCCTGAAATTCGTTAAAAGCACATGTAAAAAGCGACTTGAAGACATCGACATCCGGTTCCAGTTGAAGTATAGGAACGTGTTGCAACGTATGATAGAACGGATATTCGTACAGACGTTGGTTGTACATAGACGTAAAGAAATGTGCTTCAAAGAAAAGAGTAAATCCTTTACTATCTTGAGATAATTCCCAATTATGAACTTGACCGGGAGTCAGGAAGTATAGCTGATTGGGGGCGATGGGGTAGGTTTTAAAGTCGATGGTATGCGAGCCAGAGCCCTCCGCCACGTACATGACCATGTAAAAGTCATGTGCGTGGGGTTGGTCTATACCTTTGAAGTCTCGAACCAAATCTTCCAATCTGGACATGTGAACGACCCCTCTCTTTTGGGAAGAGTTTGGGTACGATTCTATACAATATACTGGGACAGATTTAGCTTTGAGTGACATACTTAGTTCGGTAATTTATCTCTGAAATATCCATACACCCAAGTACCCGCGATAGCACTTAGTAAAGTAACAGCAACAACCGTGTATCCGCTACCAATTTGAGCGAAGATTGGTCCAGGACAAGCTCCTGTGATTGCCCAACCCAACCCGAAAATCAAACCACCAATTACTTGACCCTTCTGGAATTTTTTTGGATGAAAAACCACCGTTTCTCCATTTAATGTCTTGATATTGAATTTCTTAATCAAGAATACGGATATCATACCTACTACAACGGCACTACCGATTACGCCGTACATGTGGAAAGATTGGAGACGGAACATTTCTTGGATTCGGAACCAAGAGATGATTTCTGCTTTAACGAAAACAATCCCGAACAAGACACCAACAATAAGATACTTGATGTTGTCTGTCCATGTTTCTGTTTTTTGCATGTCATTGGGTGCTTCACACACAAACGGCTCAATGATTACGTCTTTAGATTCTATATTTGAATTTGCCATGTATTTACGAATAAATTGGGTTGGAATGAATTAGAATAATTTGAACAATACAGGAAGGAGTACGTGTGTCATGGTAAAACCACCGACCATAAAGCAACACGTTGCCACCAACGAAGGCCACTGCAAAGTAGAAAGTCCCATGATAGCATGACCAGATGTACAACCACCGGCATAGCGTGTACCGAAACCAACTAAAAATCCACCAAAAACAAAAAATACGAGTCCTTTCAGTGTGAATAAAGTTTCGAGTGAGAACAAGTCAGCGGGCATTAATCCAGAGAAATCTTGGATTCCTAGCGCTGAAAGATCCGCGATGGTTGCTTCAGACAGAACGAAAGCCTCCGGATTTGCAAGGAAATTTGTAGCGATGATACCTCCAAAAAACACACCCAAGACAAAAACTAAATTCCAGATTTCTTTTTTCCAATCGTATTTGAAGAAAGGAATATCTGCTGGAATACAAGCAGCACAAACGTGGCGTAGGGAAGATGAAATACCGAAAGACTTGTTCCCGATTAGTAACAAAGTAGGTACGGTTAGACCAATTAATGGGCCTGCAACATACCAAGGCCAAGGTTTACGGATGATTTCGAAGATTTGCTCCATGTTGATTTGTTAAATTTAGTAGTGATAATTAATGATAAAATTGAAGTGAGACATATTGACTTTATTAAAAACAAAGCGATCATTCGCATAAGTTTCACCGAGTTGGTCTTTTCTTACAACCAAAACCAGTAAGTTAAGTCCTTCAAGGAAATGGTCAAACTGATATGTTAAGCCAGCATTCACTTGCGTATATGACGGCAGTCCATACTTATTTAACGCGTAATTTTTGACGTCTGGTAACTGAAAATATCCGGCACTTAACTCCACCTTGATGTGTTTTTCAGGTTTCCAATACGTATTTACGGTTACGGCTGTCAGGTTTCCAAACCCTTCGTTTCTCTCTCTAGGCATGAATGTGTAAAACGGTTCTCGTCCCCATTCTCTGGGCATGAGATAGCGCCCTTTTCCGGTGATTCGCGTTGCATTCAAATAGTAATCAAATGTTCTGGAACGCGCACCAATACGCCCTGAAAAAACCAATGATGCCTCTCCTTCCTCGATGTACCGAGTTGGGTGTTCGGCTGATGCTCCGCCCTCACCTGTAGCTTTTTGCGAAACAACCTGCCCGCCTACAAACCACGTTTTTCCAGTTAATTCAGGAGATTTCCATTCAGCAGAGGCAAATTGCGTATGCATGATATTATCAACATACGTATTCCAATACCGGACAGACCACCTATTCTTCGTGTAAATTCCTCCGATTGTTGCAATTCCCTTGGAGTGGATAGCTCCGTGGAAATTCGCTGGTACGCCTTCTGTGGTAACGCCACTTGGATATATCCCGATACTTCTTCCGATATTGAACCACTCTACCGTAGAACGGGGTGAAATTCTAAAAATATACTCTCCATGCAATTGCACATTCTTTATTTCATCACTTTCCAGAACAGCCCCTTCTATCAACGTAGGGCGCATACGACCATCTTGTGGATTGATAAACGGGGTTTGTGGAATCTGACGACCAAACGTAAAAACAGTTTTCTTTGTCGGATGAATTTTGATAAACAATTCTTCTAATCTGTCCAAATCTTCGTGGTCGTTGGGTTCTTCAATATCAAATAAGCCGACTTCATATCTACTCGATTGCCCCGTTCGTGGGTCGGGAGCACCTAAATCTGAGGAAGCGACATTGAACATAAAGAAACCACTCATCCCTACTTGAAAGTATTTTAAGAATTTCGGAGTTTCATAACCAACGCCTGCTCCCACTCCGAGCGCATAGTAGTCTGTGAGACTTCCTTCATTGACAGTCGAGGAAAAATAAGAACGTGCATGTCCATAAAAGCGCCCTTTCTCGAAAAAGTGATTTAGCGTGTTGGTATCCTTGTCAATCTCGTGTTCGTGATTTGTATGAATACCCTGGGCAGACGTGTGTCCAAACGAACAAACGAGCAATAAAAAAGCAATGAATCTACTTTGTCCCATAGTATTAAAAAGTGTGTGACTGATTGTATCTGCAAAAGTATGATACCCATCATGCTTTATTCGTGACAAATGTTACACGGAGGCGTTGGTTGTGTAAATTCATTGCTTTTCTTTCTTAATCAGTCATTTTATCAAGAAAACGTATAATCAACACCGTGCACTTGGCTGAGTAAATCTTGTGGGCCGTCCAATATTTTGGCATCGTGTCTCAACGTAGGAGCAACGGGTGAAAACTCCGCTAAATAGGCTTTTATGACACCGTGGAGCGTTTCAGGCAAATTTTTGGCTTCTACAACTCCTTTCATTCGGCAAAGCATATCTTCAGGGTCGCCTTCACGTTCACACGCACAAAGTGCATACAATTTGGTTGGCTCCAACGGTTTACCACCAATGATTACTTTTTGTACACGTTTTCCGGCGGGTTCATACGCTTTAAACTCTACTTGCATTCCTTTGAAACGCACAAACCAACCACCAAAGCGTTTTGCTGCGTTCTGTGCAAAAACGTTTTGAAGCTCTTTTTCCAACCAATTTAAAATTTGCTGACCTGTCGCTTTACCAGTCCGAACCGTCGATTCTACCGGCAACATATCATACAAATAGGATTCCGTAATGGCTGCTTTGCCGTCTTTTCCTGGTACCAACGGCGGACAGAACCGAAAGCCATTGGATAAAACAACATCTACGTCGATTTTCCACTTTAGTGCATCTACAATCAGCGTATCAATCGTATTTTCAACGACCATGTTCCGATACAATGGCACAGTCGTATAACCAAGAACTTTTTCTAACTGAGGTTTAAAGGGCTTTTCTATTTTTTCAATTAAGGCAAGAACTTCTTTGTTTGCGGGATATTTTTTGGGGTCAACCTCAATTAACTCGTACGTATCCTTGACGATTTTTCCGTCTTTAATTTCTAAATCCAAACGCCCAATAAAGGAACCAAAAGCACCTGGTTCAACAATTTTCGTATATTTTGTCTGGATTGGCTTACGCACTCGTTCGTGGGTATCTGCACCAAAAATATAATCAACACCAGCACAAGAAGGGTCATTTCCTAATGCAATTTGTTGCGATAAACCAAGGTGAGAAAGAAGGATAACAAAATCACATTTTTCTTGCTCTCTCAATAATTTCACATATTCTGCGAGATTTTCATTGGGTTCAGAATAGACGATGCCTTTGCTATACAGCGGCGACTGTCTGAGCGGAACAAGTGGGTCTGTATAACCCAAAAAACCAATCTTTACGCCCATTCTGTGCATGATTTGATACGGTTGGAAGATAAAATCTCCGCGTTTGCCATCTCCTAAATCATGGTACATATTTGTACAGATTTTAGGGGCTAAAAGGCTACCCATCAATTTTTGCATGTTCTCTTTGTAGTAAACAACCTCCCAATTGCCAGGGATATATAAATCATACGAAAGCGCGTTCAACAGAGGTACAAAAGCAGCCCCTTCCGTTTTTACCGACAACATACTACCCTGAAACATGTCTCCGGTATCAACCGTAATGGTGTTTTGTGGATTTTCAGCCCTCATTTTATCCAATGCCGTAGCCATGTGTGCATAGCCCCCAGCCTTCCGGAACGTCAGTTGGTTATTTTCCCAGAAAAGTTCGTCGTGGGCGTGTAGTTGGCAATGTACATCGGTCGTTTGCAAAAAGGTAATTTTACCAGATTTCGCATTCGTCGAAGTAGTATTATTTGACTCTTTTTGAATGTCCTCCGCAGCTAAAAGTGGAACAGCTGCACCTTGCATGGCTACACCGGCTAATAAACCTGAACGTAGGAATTTTCTTCTTGATGATGACATAAGTAATAGGGATTGAGAATGAATGAGTATTTGATTTAGAATCCGGACTTGATGTATGCCCAACCTTCTTCTTGTTTTTCGATGATTTCAGCTAAACCAACTGGGACAAATTTTGCAGGCGAAATAATATCTTGCTTGTCTATTTTTTTTCGCTTGATTGTATTCTCACAAACGGCAAATACAACACCTCTTTGGGCTAATGCCTGGATATTTGCTTCGTGTTTACTTTTGCTTTTTTGCATAAACGCAATGCCATTATTATGTACAACCACCTCAATTTGTGCAGTTGGCCAATGATTCAGAACATTATTTAACTGAATATGCAAGGCATCGTAGGCAAGTGTATCACTTGTGGATAAATGAAAGACTGCTTTGTGCGTCTTCTCTTGTGCGAAACTGATGGATACATTGACTAACAACACGACAAGCAGTGAATAAAGGAAGGTTCTGTTTTTCATAATTTTGCAATAGTTGATTTTTTGGTAGTTTGTTTTTCATTCTTTTTCTTCCAATCCACAATCGGCTTGAAGGGACCATATTTGTGCTGTGACTCTGGAAAGGGGTCTGCGAATGGGCCAAAAGGATGATCAAACGGTTTTTTGGCAATATCTGGCCAGTCTTGAGACAAATCCTTTGACGGTCGCTCCATCGAGTTAATATACGCGGCTACATCCCAAGATTCTTCGTCTGATAACTGCGGATTTTCGTATGTCGCACCAAGTGGCATATTGTATTTGACATATCCTGCGAAATTGGACATTCTATAAAGCCCTGCTCCGTCATTGTAACTATGTTTCCCCCAAAGTGGTGGATACGTATATTCTTTACCGTCGGCAGCTAAAACTCCTTCTCCATTCGCTTGGTGACACGATTGGCATTTTGCTTCATAGACTACTTTTCCTTTTGCAGGGTCAGCGGCTCTGTCCATAAAAGCCAATTTATAAATTCCTGAACCTTTGGGAACTCTTTCTTTGGAGACATCCGAGCCCAACCATTTCATATAGGCTAAAATAGCCTGCATTTCTTTACCCGTTGTGTCGAGTGCCTTTCCGTTGAGACTTCTTTCAAAGCAATCATTTACTCGCTTTGCTTTACTTTCTACCCCACCCGAGCGCGCTCTAAACTTTGGGTATGTCGTTTCTACTGCAAAATAATTATTTCCCCACGGTTGTGCACCTGCTTTTAAATGGCAGTTCTGGCAGTTGAGTCCGTTGGATATAGGAGCGACGGTTCCTTTTGGTCCTAGATAAGCAGCAGTATGCGCAATCAACTCTTTTCCATACAAAACCTGCCTTTGTTCATCGGGTGACAAGCGCATGAGTCGCCATTCTTGTGGAGCGGTCCAAACGTTTACAAAATCCGGATTAGGCATTTCAACAGGTGCTTTTTCCACTTCAGCTACGTCATCAGAAGAAAAAGAAGGAACACCGAAAAAGTAGGAATACGTCAATATACCGATTAATACAATCGTGAAAACTAGCAAGCTAAATATTACACGGAGCGATAAAATCAAGGTTTTGGTTACTTGATTTGAATCTTTTTGTGCCATGAACAAATGAGATTAATAATGATTGAATGAGCACAAAAATAATGACCATCATCAGGCTTCATTGTAACATTTGTTACATATCGCGACATTTGTAGGATATTTCAAATAAAAAATTGATTAAAAAAAATACGAGCGATATATTCTTTGAAATCAATCCAGAATATATCGCTCGTAAATTAGAAAACAATACCAATGGGTTATGTCGTCTTTTTATTTTTCAGTTGAATAACGACTGCCCGAATCAGGAGTATCCACGGGGTTCCATGTAGAATTACATCATACCAATCCATAAAACCCATACCGTTTGCTCCTCCTGCTATCCATTTTATTTTTCCCCAGATGTGAGGTTCAGGGAAAAACGGGGCTAAACCAAGGGTGAGGCTAGCAATAAACCACGTGCGTGTATTATTTAATAACTCTTTCATTTAGTATTCAATGGTTTCTCCGGCAGCTTTCCAGCCTTGAATTCCGGGTTGTAAGTGATAAATTTCTTTAAATCCTGCCTTTTGGAAATCCGAAATCGCGCTGGCGCTTCTTCCACCGACGGCACAATACAGAAACAGTGGCTTTGAAGTATCCAATTGACCAATTTTGGAAATAAAATCCGGGCTATAATAATCTATTTGAATCGCACCTGGTATTCTTCCGGCAGCTACTTCCGAGTCTGTACGGATATCGAGTAGAGTTCCCTCTTTTTTTTCTTGAATGACCTGCTTAAAGGTAGCTACATCTACGCCTTTCACACCATTTTGGTCTGTACCGCTGCAAGACCAAAGCGTTAATAGAAGCAAAAAACTAGGTAGGAATGATTTCATACGCATCTTAAAAATTTTCACAAATTTAGCGGACTACCTACTCTCTCAGCGTGATATTAGTTACATTTCACTGTTTATTTTTAATTTCCGTTTGGTAACAATTTGGGTGAATTTGTATTTTGAAGGATGGATAAAATTCCTTGTAAAAATGTCTGCTCAAGTCCAGGTAGTGATGCATGTTCTAGACGTAATCAAGCGACTATTATGCGATGCAATACAAAATACGAATACATACTATATGAGTTCGTATCCACCAAAAGAATAGAATTTGTTGTCTGTGGATATGGTTTATTTACAAAAAACAACCAAAATAAAAAAGTATTTGATTCCATTTTAAAGAAAATCAATGCTCTATTTTTAATGAATTTGGCTGTAAGTATTCGGTAAATTTAGGTTATCATTTAAAAGAATGTTCATTGCCTTTTGAGATAGATGGGCTGGTTGGTTTCACCTTGGTATTTACTTGATTTACCTTCTTAAATAGTTATTATCTATGATTTATTGGACTTCGCGTTGAAACAAAGTAAATTTGAAGTTCGTTTACCTTAAATTATTCCTATTTAATATCATTTTTTTTATGAAATCATCCATTTTAAAACAACTTTCGTTTGCATTTTTATTCTTTACCAGCTTTGCTACCTTAGCCGCTGACCCAGACGATATACTCGGACTTTGGAAAAACGGAGAGGGGACAGGCATCGTCCAAATTTACAAGAAAGGCGACAAGTACTACGGCAAAATCGTTTGGCTTAAAGTGACCAATGACCCAGACGGTACGCCTAGAAAAGACATCAATAACCCTGAAACTAGCTTGCGCACTCGTCCACTTAAAGGGCTAGAGAATCTACGTGGATTCCAATATGCTGGTGACGGAAAATGGGAAAATGGGAATGTCTATGACCCTAAAACAGGGAATGACTATTCGTGTGAAATGACTCTTGTGAACCCAAATACACTTGAAGTGCGTGGTTTCATCGGTATTTCCCTGTTTGGTCGTACAGATGTTTGGAAACGCCAAGTAACTAAAAAATAATTCCTTTTTCATCGACATAACTCCTTTTTCATGAAGAAACTTTTCATTCTCGCTGCACTTTTTGCTACTTCTTTTGTACAAACCGTTGCGCAAGATTCCACTTCTACGGGTTCAACGACCTCTGAAGATGAATTTGACTTTTCCAATTTAGACAATGCAGATGACTTTACTGTCAAGACTTTCTGTACGCAAAAAGTACCCTATCTAAGTCCTACCCAACTTATTTCTGTTGGATACGAAATGCAAGGAGCTTTTTCTCTTTCGACCGTTTCTCCTGGTACGCTTGGTGCTAGTAACGTAACGGCCTTCAGAGGGCTAAGACTTGGCTTCAATGCGCCTGTTATTTCTCGTTCAAATTTTATTTTAAACCTCGGTTTGACCTATTGGGACACGCAAGCAACTTTGGCAAACCCTGAGAACGTTCCTTACGGTAGTAATTTGGAAAAAGGTCTCCGTACTACAGGTATCAATGCTACTATTTTCAAACCTTTGAACGATACTCGTTTCCTTATTTTTCAAGGAAGTGCTGACCTCAATGGGGTTTATAGAAACCTAAATGAACTCGCTATTGGAAAAAGTACGACGTACAGCGCAACAGCTATTTACGGTTGGAAAAACAACGAGAATACGATGTTTGGTTTGGGGGTTACACGTACGTACCGTGCTGGCCAATTGCTTCACATTCCTGTTATTTACTACAACAAAACATACAATCCTAAATGGGGGATTGAATCTATCTTACCAGCTCGTTTGAACGTACGTAGAAGTTTTGGAACGACAGGCTCTTTACTTTTTGGGTATGAGATTGAAGGAAACTCCTTTTATCTAGGTCAAAATCCACAAAATAGTGCGCAGGATTTATTTCTTCGTCGTGGTGAGCTAAAACCTCGTGTTACATTCCAAAGACAGCTCTCTGGCTTTGTTTGGGTGGCGGCGCAGGCAGGATTGCGTTATGCGTATAGATTTGAAGTTTTCAATGATCAAAATCCAGTGGCAGATGAAGTACCTGCGTTTACTACCTCTGTAGGAAATCCTCTGTATTTCAATATTAGCTTAAATTTAGTTAGCCCTTGATTTGGTTCTACTTTATACAAAAAAGGCACTTTCTGCTCATGAGAAGTGCCTTTTTTGTTGGTATTAGGACGTTATGACATAGTAAAAAGCCCAACCAAAAAATACAATCAAGGCTGCCCAAATCCAAGAAGGAATACTTTGTGGCGTTTCACTACCATCAATTAAGAATTGCTTTTGATTTCCTTTTCCATAAGCGTTAATCATAATTGGCACAATACCATCAATTGTGTCATGTTCCTTCAGACCTTCAAGTGCAATGGCTGGGCCATTTCGAATAGTAAACGGAACATACTTTACTCCTTGTGTTCCCATTGGGTCAATACTTACAATTTTTAATGTATGTTCTCCATCTGGGATTTTCCGCGAATCCAACTCAAATCGAATTGGGGCTTCGTATTCACCGAGTGGCTCTGTCTGGCTGTCCAAATACAGAATAACTTTACTTTTTGGCTCTTTCATTACTCAAATGTTAAAAATGTTCTTTTAATATGATTTTGGCTTTCTTCACCAGGCTTAATCAACCATTTTACGGCAAAAAATAATGAAATAGCAGTAATCAGAACAGTTGTCCAGACGATGACATAATCCCATTGACTTTCCGGCCCTGCACCGTGCGCCACATCTCGAAGAATTGTCGGCTGTTGTTTCTTACAAGCATCACAAGCCATTGCTGATGGACTCATCAAATTCATCAGTGCTAAAATTAGAACAACTATGTATTTTTTCATTTTTAGTTCAATTATTGTGGAGATCCTAGCATCTCCATAATTTTTTTCACTTCTTCTACACTCACTTTTTTGCCTTTATTTCCCCAACTGGTACGTTCGTGGTTCATAATTGCCGTGACTTCTTCTGCTGATAAGTTATTATTTTCTCCAATTGCAGGCATGACACCATAATCTCCACGTGCATCATATCCTTTCATAATGACTTTTACAAATAATTCTACATCATCTCCTATTACAATTTTACTTCCTTTTAACGGAGGGAAAGCCCCTTTCAAACCCTCTCCGTTTGCTTGGTGACAGCTTTGGCAATTTGCCGCATATACAGCTGCTCCATCTAAACCTCCATCATCACCACCCGCATTATCTCCTTCTTTTTTCTCTTTTTTGTACAGAAATTCAGGTTGCGGTGTACCATCAGGTAATTTTACTTGTTTCAATGATTGCAAATAATTGACCAATTGAAGTGCCTTTTCTGTTGCAACAACGACTCCTTTTTTCCCTTTCCGAAATTCCTCTGGCACATTGATGACTATATCTGCTGGATTGGCTTTTTCTTTCCATTCAAATAACCAAGGATACGGAGACATGACAGACTCAGGAACTACTGCACGTGGATTAAATAAGTGCAAAAGATGCCAGTCCATGCTTGGTTGTCTTACACCTATATTTGTCAAGTCCGGCCCTGTTCTACCCGTTCCCATCAAGGTAGATGTATTTTGCCAAACGTTATCCCGTGTTATAGTAGCGTAATCAGCTGCAATATTAGGACGGCTACCCCACACTTTATCTACCTCTACATTTCTTACCTGCTGAGAATGGCAGCCTACACAACCTTCGCTTATATACACTTGTTTTCCAGCCATTTCATCAGGTGTAAGCGTACGACTACCTGGTAAAGGAGCGTTATTTTCTTGATTATCCAATGCTGGAAAAATAGCCACAAATAACATCAAGACAGAGAATAAGGAAACAGATGTTCCAAATAGTTTGGTATGGTTATTAAAAAATTGTATCATGATAACGGCTGATTTAATGATTTCAACTGAAGCCTTTCTTCAAGTATTTGCAAAGCTCTTTCCTTGATTTCTATGCGTTGCTTGGTGAAGACCATTTTATATAAATTATAGGCTAAGATTAGATGAGAAATCCACATCATAGAACCACCTATTGCTCTCCATAACCAATAAGGAGCCATCAGAACTACGCTGTCCACAAATGCCTTCCCCTCGACCCAAGACAGCCCCCTCAAGGTTCCACCAATCATAAGTGGAATTGTATAAAACTGTAAACCGAGCAAGGCAAACCAAAAATGAGCACCTACTAATATTTGAGACGGTTCATTTCCTGTTAATCGTGGTACGATTGCATATATACCAGCAAATAGAATGAAAGTAATAATCCCGTACATGGTAATATGTGAATGAGCGACTGTAAAATCTGTAAAGTGCCAAATGATGTTTGTCGAACGAAATGCCTCAGCCGTACCTTGAAACGAACCCGTGAAATAGTAGATTACCCCCACCAAAAAGAAGGGAAGTGAATAACTCTGAGAAACTTTTGACCACGACCCTTTACATGTCATCAAGAAATTGATTGTTCCAGATGTAACGGGTATAAGCATTCCTACACTGCCTACGATTGCAACCGTTTGGAGCCACCAGGGTAGCGAAGAAAACACAAAATGGTGTGTTCCGATGAGTGTGTAGAAAAGTATTTGCGTCCAAAAAGCCAAGACTCCCAAGCTGTATGAGAAGATGGGTTTGTTTAATTGCTGAGGGATGAAATAATAGAGGAGACCCAATGAAAAAAACATAAACCACAAACCCACCGCTTGGTGCATATAAAAACCCTGTAAAATTGTTTCACCAATACCATCTTGCCACCAGGGAAGATAAGAAACCAGCGCAATAATGGGTAAAAAAATAGATGCCGACGTAATGTACCAGTTTGAAATATATATTTCCTTTGTTTTTCGTTGAGCAATTGTTTTCAAGTAATTTGTCATACTCAAACCCAGTCCAATCGCAAAAAATACCATGATGGGCCAGATGTATTCTCTGTATTCACCCCCACCGTTATTCACACCAGCCATCAAAGAGACAGTTCCCAAAGTATGTGATAAATTGATACTGTGCAGTGAGTACCACCCCATTTTCAAACTTGCTAATTTTCCGTTTCCGACTGTTGGTACAACGTAGTATCCTAATCCTAACATACCCAATGATGCCCATCCCCAAAATACTAAATTCGTATGTACGGGCCTTAGACGACCGAAACTCAGCCATGGAATCGAGTCTGCATCAGGTGCTATAAATTTAATTCCTACATATTCGCCAACAGTTGTACCAAGCACTAACCAAAATACAGCCGAGGCAAGAAAGGCTACTATCAATTTTGTCAGTTTCGGGTCAATTTTTGGTCTTGGCAAAGGCTTTCTTTTACTTGCAAAGAAATGGACATCCTGATCTTCCTTCACATTTAATAGAATAGGCACTTGGGCTTCTTTCTCCACACGTTCCATATTCATTTCTTTTTCCATCCATGTTGCTAATCTCTCCGCTTCATCTTTCTCGCTTTCGTCTATTTTCCTTTGCGTAATTTTGTTTAGTTTAGCCACTAACAACAAAAAAGCGACGAATAACGGAATAAATAGCAATACTAATGTAATTATTACTCCGGGCTCAGACATCAGCGTGTCTCTAGTTGGTGGGACTATATCATATTGTGCCATGACAGAAATCTGGGTTAACACCATTATTGCAATGGTTAAAGTACCTGTTTTAATTTTACTACCCTTTTCATTTTTCTGACTCTGTGTTCGCTCAATTACTTCCAATTGATTTTCCCATTTCTTCAAGTTGAGAATAGTCTTTACCAAGAAAATCAAGAGAAATACAGTAATAATACCTCCAATCAACGCGAGACCCACTTGATTACCACGGAACATCGTCCAATTTTCAACTGACTGTGCACTTACCTGTTCCATCGACATTAGGGACACAAGCAATATCAGCCATTTTTGTGTTTTCTGTTTCTTTTTCATACTTCCGTTATTTACATAATACAAAAGTATTCACGCATACAGTCGTCATCAATACACAAAACGAGTAACAGACGTGACAAATCAATGATATTCATCACTTATTTATGTGACTAAAATCACATAAATAACTTATTAACAAATACTTACATATATTTCAACAAATACAAATCAAATAAAAAGGGAGTAATACACATTGTATTACTCCCTTTTTATTTGTAAAAGAACAATTACTGTCTTTTACATGTATTTATCCCCAAAACCCTGTAAAGAGGGCAAAAATTAACCAGACCTGTCAAAATCATAATACCAGCAGCAATCAATCCGATATAGCTGAGCACACCACTTATCAGGCCTGAAAAATAAAGCCCGACAAGAGTCAAGGCACCTATAATCCTGACTAATTTATCCACTTTCCCTACATTCTTATCCATTACTTTGTATTTATTTAACGGCAATCATGCGTACAACATGACCAGTGCCTAGATGATAATTGCCCTCTGCCAATTCTATTTGTTTATCCTCTATTTCCTGAAAATAAAGTCCTTCAAACTCATTTTTAAGCATATCGACAGTTAAAAGCATGTCTTCTACTCTCGGTCCACCTGATGAATGGTTCATCTGAAGTGGATGAAAGGCCTCTAGAATGATAATACCTCCTTTCTTAAGCGACTTTATTACTTCCTTGTGAAACCATTTCCTCAAATCTTTCGGGAAGTGTGCGTAGAATAGACCAATGACATCATATTCATCCAATTTAGGTTGGTACAAGGCGGCATCAAGTACTTCAAAATGCATAGAAACTCCCTTTTCCTTAGCTAATGCTTGCGCTTTTAGCTTACCTTCTTCGCTGTAGTCGAATGCATCAACATTCCAACCTTGGGTTGCGGCAAAAACTGAGTTTCGCCCTTCCCCATCAGCAGGCAATAAAATCTTTCCTGGCTTTAGTACTGAAAGCTTTTCAGCAAAAAAATCATTAGGGTCAGTTCCGTACGCAAAATCTTTTTCCGCATATCTTTGATTCCAAAACTCTTTCATTCTTGTGGTTTTACGAAAAAATCTTCTATAAAACTAGTCACTACATACCCCATGAACATGCCGTATGGAACCATGGTTTGCCATTGAGACTTTAGTGGACACGTACCTGTTAGACAGCCTATTTCAGACCAATAAAAATAACCCATAAGTCCACCAACTAGCGTTCCCCCTACTAGCCACTTATTTGCTTTTAACTTCTTCATACTCGATTTCTCCTGCGTTTTGCGTTCTTCTTAAATTTGTCATCCTTGTTGTAGGCACTCCACAACCATTCGAAGACCCGCAGCCTAAGTTTAATAGAGCCTGAATCATAAAAATACCTCCAAAAGCAGCAATTGCATACTGCTTCATACTAATGGATTGAACCAATATTATAGCTCCTATAATGAATCGTATTACCCGGACGATTGTCCATCCAGTAGTTATTGTTTTCATTTCTTTATACGTTATTTGGTGTAACTCATTATCCCTCCTGAAAGGTTGTACAGCGACGTGAAACCCGCGCCAGACATGATTTGACATGCTTGCCCGCTTCTATTTCCCGAACGACAATAAACGAGATAGGTCTTTGATTTATCTAATGCACTAATTTGTTGTTGGAAATTTGGGCTCATGATATCAATGTTCTTTGCTCCTGGAATAGCCCCTTGTCTAAATTCACCAATAGTTCTTACGTCTAGAATCACGGCTTCTTTGCTTGAACCCATTAATTCATTAAACTTTTGTGCATTTATGTTTTCGTATCCTTTGTTTGAATTGAAGAAGTTAAACATGTTCTTATTGAATTTGAAGTGATTAATACAACGACTACAATACAAAGTTCATGTTTATTGAGGAGAAAGTACGTGATATATGTTACATATTCACGAGTGATGTTTTTTTTACAAGACCTTGGCCACCTTTACGGCAGCCAAGGAGTTTGTATTGTTTCATAGCTACAAGTTGAGTAAATTGGATTTATTTAATATATTCCGCTTTACTTCTTCAAATATCGACTATGATTTTTCAACTACCAAATTTTTCTCATAAAATAAGTACTTAAATTCGTTTAAGTTAAAATTTAGCTAAATATTTGACTACTAGATAATTGTAAACAATGCTATATTTTTGACTTTTTCGTATAGTATTTATCCATATTCGTACATTTTTCTTGATTGAAACAAGAATAATATAACTATTTTAATATCATTAAAAACACAACTTTTATCTCGATTCTGACTATTTAGTACACTAAGTTGCTAATTATTAACCATTTAGTAATTGAAATATCTAATTTTGAATCTAAGACAGTAGTTAAGCATTTCTTTTTTTCATTTAGGCCTTCTCTATTTCCGTTTTTAACGGTTTTTTATTTACACGAGCTCATTTTTAGTCGGCAGAAAAAACGACTAGCAACCAACAAATTTATTTTTTATAATCTTGAACTTGTCTAACATTATTTGAAAGATGCTCATGTGGCAATTATTTTTGTTTTGGACACAAAAAACAACTTCCAAAACATGAGCATCTTAGACAAAGATTAGAAAATTCATTTTACCTCATTTGAGTAAAGGAAAACGTGGGAAATCACTTTGTGAAGAACAACAAATGAA
>JBKBOU010000003.1:234701-794381 GCA_046293395.1 Spirosomataceae bacterium | reverse complement strand
TGTTCAGGTGGGAAAAATGACTACTTGACGCCGAATCGGAGTGCAAAGGTAATAGAAAAAATTAACAAAACAAATTTATTTGAAAAAATAATTGAAATCTAACAAATCGCCAAACCCAAAACTAAGCCCCTCAAACAAACAAACCCAGCCCTACTACCCGAACCGGACTGCAAAACTAATACAACCAAACCCAATATCCAAACACATAAACTAAAGAATATCTCACCACCAAATACCTAAAACCCTAACAACCAATACCATACACCCAAATACCCCCAAAAAATACACCAAATAATTATACAAATACTGAAAATAATGAAATCTTTAGTTAATGTTAACAGCTCCATCCTTGTATAAATTTATTAATTGTATCCTATTTGCAATAGCCTCAGCCTCCATTACTTTCATAAAATACCTTTTATTTGATTCATCCATCACGAACATACCATTTAATGGATAATTGAAACTTTTGCGCTGGTTTGATATCAACCATACATTTGCACTGTCCATCATAGATACATACCGAGGATTAGCCAACCAATTTACTTGTACTAATTTTTTTCCTAAACCGATAGATATGCGTGTATTTATAGAATCTGGAATAGCGACCATTTCAAAATCCCTTATTCCTTGCGCGATGAAATAATTTTTCAGTGTGTATTCGTACGTTAGAGGATTATCAACTACCCGCTTATTTGAGACAAACACGGCATACTTTCCTTGAATGATAGAAAGACCAGCTGACTTGGGAATATGGTGCACGCGTATCATATCTTGTTTTGCTTTTTGCATGTCATCATATATATTATATGTGCAGAAAAAACAAAGCAAAAGAACCCCATTCCTAAATAACGCAAATGAGGGTTTGTAGAAAAACTGAATCCATAATAGGATACAAAAGTAGAGTAGGCCACATTCAAAGAAATCAATCAAGTGATTATTAGATACTGCCCAGGGCAAGTTTGCTATGAATCTATTTGTTTCGTTGAGAAAGATGACCAACTTGTTCAGTACAAAACCCAAGAATGAGGTTATCCAGGTAAATGGGAGAGAGGCGAAGAAGAGCAGGGCTAGAGCTAGGAGTATCAGCACTGTTGCTAACACCGATACAATGGGATTGGCAAGAAAGAAGTAAGTTGGGAATTGATGGAAATAGAAAATACTAATTGGAAATGTAATTAATTGTGCAGAAAAACCAACGGCAGTAATACTCCATACTGCTTTAATAATTGGGTTTTGAGGATTCCACAAATTTGTCCAGAGAGGATTTATTCTGATAATCCCATAGACAGCTAAAAAGGAAAGCTGAAATCCGAGGTCTTGGAGCCAGTCAGGAGATATAACTAATAGGAGAAGGGCTGTCAAAAACAAAGACGCACTTGATGAGCTTGATCTTCGGAAGAAACTTGCACATTGAACAATAATAAACATCGTTGTTGCTCTGACGACGGAGGGAGAGAGTCCGGTAAAACATGCGTAAAAAACGAGGATAACAAGAATAATCACAATTTTCACTTTTCGCCATTTGTAAGAAAAAAAGGAAAATAAGATAGAAAGTATATATGTACATAGAATATAGATAACCCCGACGTGCATACCTGAGACAGAAAGTACATGTACAGCACCGGTATTGGTATAAACTTGAGCAAGCTCCCTGTCTATGTCATCTCGCACGCCGGTAATCATTGCTTGAACAATGGCTGACGAAGCTTCCTCTTCGAGATTATCTTGAATTATCTGACCGATACGAAGCGCGTAGTTTTTAAAGAAGAGTTTCAGGTTGAAAGGAGAGTCGAGTGAAATAGGAAGAACTTGACCTATTTGCAGGAACTGCTGGTAATAAATTCCTTTTTGAGCAAGGTAAGATTGATAATTAAACTGGTTGGGGTTTTTCGGTTTATCGACTCGGCTTGGTGCTTTATGAATTAGATAGGTAGAACCAAGTTTAGGAACCAGCGTATCTTTTTTGGTGAAATAAATCAAGACAGGATAATCTACATTTTTCCAATGGGAGGAATCAACTCTTTCTAATAAGACTTTTGCAACCGATTTATACGAATTTTGCTTAGAAACAGGAGGTTCTATAATTTGAATGACATATCCATTCTCTGGAATCGGGGGTAAGGTATTTTTTGTATGAGATATTCTCTGCAACCCGAATAGGAAGAAGAGAATACTTATCCATATTCCTTTACTTAATGATGGCAGGAAACGTATGATAAAAAAAGTAACGAATACGAATCCAAGCGTACAATAGCTAAGCCAGATATTGGTGTCTTTTAAGAAAAGGCGTAGAGACAAACCTAGAATATAATAGAGTAGAAGGCGCGGGATTACCGCCTTCGGTGTGTTTTGTGATTTCATGGCTCTTCTAAATTAATACATAAATATACTTGGTAATCCTAGAAAGGCAAGAATTACCAAGTAGAAAAATCAGTAGGATTCCTTTTCATTCGGAAAATCAGCATCTTTTACATCTTTAATATATTGTTGGAATGCGTTTAGCGATGTATTATACAAGTCTGCGTACCTTCTTAGAAATCGTGGGGAGAAATTCGTATTAATTCCTAACATATCGTGCATCACAAGAATTTGACCATCGCAGGCATTGCCAGCGCCAATCCCGATTGTTGGAATTTCGAGCGTATTAGTTACTTGTTCTGCCAGTTTGGCGGGGATTTTCTCAAGTACAATCGAAAAACAGCCTAACTCTTGCAATAACAATGCATTTTGAATGAGATATTCTGCTTCTTGTTCTTCTTTCGCTCTGACGGAATACGTACCAAATTTATAAATTGATTGAGGGGTGAGACCCAAATGGCCCATTACTGGAATTCCAGCGCTGAGAATACGTTGGACAGATTCCTTGATTTCCTCGCCACCTTCGAGTTTAATGGCATGTGCTCCAGATTCTTTCATTATCCGAATGGCTGAACGGAGTGCCTCCTCGGAATTACCTTGGTAGGAGCCGAACGGAAGATCAACAACAACAAGTGACCTCTTCACTGCACGAATAACAGATTGTGCGTGGTAAATCATTTGGTCTAATGTAATTGGTAGCGTTGTCTCGTGGCCTGCCATAACATTAGAAGCAGAATCACCGACAAGGATAAGCTCAATACCCGCTTCATCTAAAATTCTTGCCATGGAAAAATCGTAAGCCGTTAAACAGGCGATTTTCTCTTTTTTCTTTTTAAGTGCTTGAAGCGTGTGTGTCGTAACACGTTTAATTTCTGAGTGAACAGACATAACTATCTTTTATTTATTTTTTTATTAACCAATTTTCTGGATTTTGTCTATCAAACTGATGCCATATCTGAAAGTTTATTTCGCTGACATTTTCACGCATTCCGGCTTTCCCAATTTCCATTTTTGCCGATACATCCGCACCTACCTCCACAGAAACCTGTTCTAGGTTTGCATAAACTGTATAGTAATCATCGTGTTGAATAGCCACCACTTTTCCTAAACCCGGAATTTCTGAGATATCGAGTACTTTTCCTTCGTGTACGGCTAAGACAGAGGCATTGGGTAATGTCTGAATATCTATACCATTGTTATCAATTTTTACTCCGGGTAAAACTGGATGATTCTTAATCCCGAATCTATCTGAAATAAAACCAGATGAAACAGGCCAGGGAAGCTGATTTTTAGATGCAGCAAAGCCCGATTCTATTTTTGAAACTACTTTTGTTCGGGATGGGGCAACCTTCGATACATCACTTTTAACCTCTGCTTTTTTAGTCTCTACTTTCTTGGACTTAGCAATTTCTTTGGAGACCAAGGAAGAAATGAGATTGTCTAGTTTTCGAACCGCCTGACTATTTTCAGCAATTTCTTTTCTTAATCTTTCCTCTTGTTTACCCAAAGAGGCCAATAGTTGTTCTTTTTCGCTCACTAAACTCCTTAGTTTGCCAAACTCTTTTTGCTTATTTGTAAGAACGGCCTCTTTGGCTTGCTTTTTCTTGAAGAGCTCAAGTCGTCTTTCATTCAATTGGTTTGCGACCTTCTGAATACTTGCCAATTGTTGTTTACGACTTTCTGTGTATTGTTGGAGATATTTGTACCTAATATACATTTCTTGAAACGAATTTGCTGAAAACAAGAAGGTGAGCTGATTCATTTGTCCGCTTGCTTTACCTGCCAAATAAATCATTTCCGCGTATTCTTTCCGGAGGGCTTGTAATTTCTGATTAAGTTTTGTGGTTTCTACAACGGTTTGTTTACGTTCTTCCTCGAGTAAGTTTATTTCTTTTTCAAGCAGTTTGATTAGGTCTTCTTGGTTTTCAATCTGTAGAGTAACGGATTTCAGTTCGCGAACTGAAACCTGTTTTTTTGACTGTGTATTGGCGAGAATTTTTTGTGTCTGATTGATTTTCGCTTGATACTGTTTCTTTTCTTTTTCTAATTTCGCTCTAGAAGTAATTTTTTGCGTATAGGCTAACGGCATGGAGAGCCACAACCCCACTATCAAAGAAATGAAAACCTTGCCTAATTTAGTCATATTTGTCTGCCTCTTGTTGTATCAAGGTGTCGAGATAAACCTTTCTGTATAACTCTTTGGAATAGAAAAAGGAAAATTGATATTTCTCGATAAGAACTCTACCTTTTGGTATTCTATATTTATTTTTGCCGTATTCGTACTTGTTTTTGTGTTGTCAATGGAAACGTCAATTTTTAAAGGGAGACTATTTTTATCAAAAGGAGTGATGTCATTATAAGTAATGGTGAGTTTTTCGCCTGATTTTTCCTCTTGAGCGACCACACGTGTCAGTTTTTTCATGAGTAAATCAATGACAGATTCAATATTCAGCTGATTATCTTTTTGTTTTAAGAATACAAATCCTCCATTTTCTTCTACAATGGTATTCTCGTCTTGTTGTGCAAAAAGGTCTCCAACCAAAAGCGACTGGATTCGGGCGTAATCCAGTTTAAAACCTAACTGGTTACTGAGGCTCTCAAAGTCAAACTGGTAAAAATTTTTGTTGAGGCGGTCAATAAAAAAAATGGAATCTTGTCTTATAATTCCTCGAGCTGCCTCTAATCCTACCGAAACAGAAATCCAGATAATGCTATCTTTTCTAATTTGGACAGTTGCGGGAAAATTTTGCGAAATTTTTTCCGAGTTAAAATCAATCTTCGAACGGATTTTCAAAGATTCAAAGTCACTCTTTTTTACATCTATTTGTTTTCGCAGAGGAACTATTGTTTCAGCAGGAGTGATGTCACCTTTTGATGTCGTCGAACTGACTTGAATAGAGTCGTTTTTTATTTCTGTCGAATTTGGCACAAACACTTCCGACTTTTTCAATTGATGTCTTTTACACGACGTAAAAAAAAGGAGAGAAAAAGAGAAAAGAGAAAAGAGGATTACTTTCTGCATCATTATTATATATACATTCATTCGCATTGAGAAAAAATATAACAAAGCTATTCTTTAATCCTTTGTTACCCAAATACGTGAGAAAGGTTAATTCTTGTTTTTTTCGATTCGACTTTGAAGTAAATCCGTGTCTATTCCAAAAGATAGAGCATCCTTCCAAGTCGCGAGTGCTTTACTTTTTTGGTTTAATTGAAGAAAACTATCTCCCAAAAGTAAGGCAGCTTTAGCTTGGACTTTCACTTGGTTAGAAGGAATATCAAGAGCCATTTCAGCGGATTCTTGCACTTTTTTCCAATCTTCTTTCAAGCTGAACCCTTCAGCTAACCGTAACCAAAATAAAGGTTGAGACGGGAATAGGGAAGTAGCCTCTTCGGCATTTTTAATTAACTCATCGGCGTGGTTCAACCGAAGATTAGCTGTCAATAAATATTCCCATATTTCAAAGGAGTTTTCATCAGCTTCTACACACACTTTTGCCCATTTCTCTGTTTCTTCCCAATTTTCAAGGAAATCCGCTAATGTTGCGAGGAGTTTAGAGAAAGACGAGGGTTGTTGATTAGAAGTTACTCTTTTCTTTAGTGACTCAAAGAGTAACTGCGTTGATGCCGTTGTCATTTTATTCTCTTTTATCAAATCGAGTAAAATCCCTTCAAAAGGTACGTAATCTATGTTTTCGTTTGCCAATGAATTAACACACACTTCGATACTTTCTTGCCATTTATTTTGCTTGAATTGGGCTGTTGCAAGCAAGCCGAGGTATTCACTTGTCTTCGGATTTTTAGTCAATAAATTTGTGAGGACTTTCTCGGCTTCTATCCATTTTTTTTGTTCAAACAAGAGTTGAATCTTTTTTACTTCTGCAAAAATCGTAGTTGGTGTTGCTACATTTTGCGTGTCACTTTCTTTGAATACCTCTTCTACTTTATTGAGCTGCAAAAGGATTTGCTGTTTTTTTGGTAGAAATTCTTCTGTTAATCCAGCATTTTTTTCAAGTAATTCAAGAAATGTTAATGCGTTTTCCCATTTTCCTTGGCGCGTTGCAACCGTGACTAGCCTTTCCAGATAGGTAGGATTTTGTGGGGAAAGCGCGCGTAGCTTTTCCAACGTTTTTTGCGCATCCATCAGATTACTTTGTTTCTCGTACGCATTGGCAAGTTCCAAATAAGCGTACGTATTTTCAGGATTTTTTCTTGTTGTTTGCTCGAAATAATAGATTGCCTTTTGGTTATTATCCAGGGCTGCATAACATTTAGCCATCATGAAGGGAACGCTGGAGGAAGTTGCTAGACTGGAATCCATTTTTTCAAAGAGTGTAATAGCGGCTTTATAATCCTCCACAAAATAGGCTTTCATTGCATCAAGGAAAACGCGTTGGTTATCCACATCCGTTTCCTTTTGATTTGGGATAATTTCCATTTGCTTTCTTTTTTGGGCAAAGGCTGTTTGTTCGAACCCTAGCAAAAAGAAACAAAAAAATACGCCTTGTAAGCAGATGAATCGTTTTCTCATTTTATCATATGAATCAATTTGAAAAGATTTTTTTGAATTTCTATATCCGGGAAGAAGGCATAAATTTGGGTATGTGTGTCTGGTTCTAGCGAGTAAGCGATTTCCAGATGAGACACGGCTTCTTTCATTCTTCCTAATTTCAAGAGATAAACAGCTGCACGATAATACAAGTCAGCTTCATTGGGAACTTCCAAAATGGCATCTTCGATGATATGGAAAGCCGTTTCGTATTCTTGTTCTTCATAATAAATCATCGACCAATTAAGCCAATAATCAACGGTTGTTGGGGCAAGTTCAATTGCTTTTCTATATGCTTCAGAACTAGCTTCGACGTGGCCAATATTTGCCTCCGCCTCTGCTAATAACTCAAAATAGCTATCCTCTACATGATTTATAGCAATTGCTTTCTTGACGAAGTGAATTGTTTCTGCCCATTTTCCTTGTTCAAACATAATACTAGCAAGACCATACCATGCTTCATGCCAGTCTGCACTTATTTCAGTTGCTTTTAAGTAATATTTTCTTGCTTCTGTCCAGAGTTCGAGTTTTTCATTTGCCGCCGCCACGTGTGTCAATGTATTGGGACTATTTTCGTCTTCTTTGAGTGTCTCTTTATAATAATACAAAGCATCCTCATACTTGCCGATATTCATGTAGGCATGACCAAGATGAAACTTAGCTGCCGTATGTCTGTCATCAATGGCTAAAACATATAAATACGCATTAATGGCCTCTTCCTGTCTGTCTTCCATTGCGTAGGTTTGTCCGAGGTGAAACCACGCGTAAGCGGAATACGGGTTTTTATCGATTAATGTATTGAGAAAATCAATGATTGTTTGGGCGGGCTCGTCAATTAATGCGAAGCAATACATAATTTCAGAGAAGACGAATGGGTTTTCAAGTCCTTCTCGCATCGCTTGTTTGTAGCAATCCAATGCTTTGGTTGTTTTCCCCCAACTTTGGTAGGCTTCACCGAGATGAAAATAAATAAACCCTTTGTCTTCTGCATTCGGAAGAATTTCTTCAAATACGAGAATAGCTTCTGGGAATTTCCCTTCCAAGTTGAGAAGCACACCTTTCAGGATTGTCAGTTCGGGATCATTCGGAAAAAAGAGGAATCCACGTTCAATCAAATCAAAGGCAAGTCTAAGTTTATTATCTGCCATATATAGTTGAACTTGGACGATGATTAGAACGAGCGAGTTGGGGTAAAGAGAAAGACCAACGGTACAAGCTTTCTTCGCTTTTGTTATATCTCCTTTATTGAAATAAAAATCGACGGCTACCTCCACCGTTTCTTCGTCCAGCAGCGCGGTGTTTTTTTCTTTCACCAATCGCTCGAATTTATCCACAAACTCTCTTACTTGAGCTGCGTTCAGCTCATCCTCTGCGTCATTTGTGTTTGGAGTCATACTTCTTACTTCTTTATAATAACCAAATTGTATTTCCCAATTATCTTGATTCAATGTAATCAATATTTATTAGTTTTCAAATTGGGTATTGGATTGATATTTCTTTTTGAGATAGTGGGTGATGCGTGCCAAGGATGTATCCAAAGGGGTAAATACGAAGACGTTCCCGAATGTATTTTTCACTTTGTCACTTGGGTAATGAAGAGCAAGACTTGCTGACTTGGCTGTTTCTTTGGTTATCAAAGGCGGATTTTGGGTAATGAATGACCGAACAGACTCCAGCCTCCAAAGGATTTCTAATAGCCAACCCTTTAGTACAATGCTTGGTGCTTTTTTATGAAGTAACTGGGCGATATGTGTAAAAAACATTTTGTAAGATACACGTCCGGCATTGACAATGAAGCGTTCTCCATTTATATCTGAACACATGACCAATTCTGTCAGTTTGGCTACATCTTGTACATCTACATAATTGATGTAGCCTTCGGTCAGAAATTTATTCTCGTCAAACACATATTTAAACAACTGTGTGCTACTCTGCGTCCAATCTCCTTCTCCAAGTATAATCGTGGGGTTCAAAATGGCAACGGGAAGTCCCTCCGCATGACCTCTCCAGACCTCACATTCAGCCTGAAATTTGCTAATGGCATAGTGTGAATTGAGCGGAGAGTTTTCCCATTTTTGATTTTCAGTAATGGGATTTCCAGCAGCGATTTCCATTGAAGATGGCCTCCCCAAGGCTGCGATAGAACTTATGAAAACCAATTTTTTTATTGACTTTTCTGCGTGCGCACAATTCACCACGTTAGCTGTACCTTCTACATTTACTTGGTACATTTGCGTTCTATTTTTCGGAGAAAAGGAAACTATTGCTGCTGCATGGACTACATAATCCATGCCTTTCATGGCATTTTCCAAAGAAGAGACATCCAAGATATCACCTTCTACTAGATGAATAGCCGTACTAATTTTCTCAATTTTGTGCCAATTACTTTCCGGACGCACCAAACAGTAAACATCCATTTTTTTTTGCACGAAGTGTTGGGCGATAGCACCACCCACTAGCCCAGTGGCTCCAGTAATTAGTACTTTCATACGTATCTCTCTTTATTTTCTACAAACTTAGCGTACTTCCTACTGAAATCTAGTAAGTACATTGGATAAATTAAACGATTTGGACATTTACAAAAGAAATAAAAAAGAACAACAACAGCCAACCAGATATATTATGCGTGCTCCATATAAGGTTTTTCAACCACAATAGAAATGATTTAGACACCCTACTTGAACAAGAAACCGTTCACTTACATTCCTAAAAATTAGCGCATACAAGTTCTAAGTTCTTCAAAATATTCGTTAATTCGCACAAAAAACACCCCAACCTATCCAATGACCTTGTCTTTACCAACCATTTCTTTACAAGACGCTTCTCCTTACGAATTTACACCACCTTATTTCTTCCGCGCAACAGACGGGCAGCGTATTGACGTACTCACCCATTTTACATTGGAAAAAACAGAAGACGCACTCATCATCCGATTTGATTGCCGCGACAATCCTTTTCTTTCATACAACCGAATGACAGAAACCAACGATGATTTATACAATCAGGAGGTTTTTGAGGTTTTCATTGCTGCGGGAAAAGAAAACCCGACAAACTATTTGGAGATAGAAGTAAATCCGAATAATGCACTTTGGGTTGGGTGGGTACAAAACCCTTCGTTGGGGCTTGGTACAGAACCCAATACCCTGAAGATGATTCAAAAAGAGCAGATTTCTATTCAACACAAGGTGACTTGCCAAGAGTCCAGTTGGTCCGGAGAATTACAAATTCCTTTGGCACTGATTACCGACCGGGTGGATGAGAGAAATTTTCGAATTAATTTTTACAGAATTGTTGCCAAAGAAAAACCAAAAGATACACAATGGGTATGTACAGATGAGAATGCACATTTTCTTTGTTGGAGCCCAACAATGAGTGGGCAAGTACCTGCCTTTCACCGACCCACTCATTTTGGATATTTACAACTCTAATTGCTTAGATTCTTGGTTTCCAAGCTATTTCTTCAGACCCCGTTTCTTGGGTTATTTTTCTAGAAAGCATGAACAAGAAATCCGACAGTCTATTCATATATGGAATAACCAATGGATGCACGTCTTCAAATTCTTTCAAGCGAATAATTTGTCTTTCTGCTCGGCGACAAACCGTTCTTGCCACGTGTGCATAAGATACTGCGAGGTGGCCGCCAGGTAAAACGAATGCCCTAAGAGGCGGAATATGCTGATCCATTTCATCCATCCACGTTTCAAGAATTGTAACATCTGATTCTTTCAAATCTGGAATGGCTTTTTTTCTCAACTCCACTTCAGAGGCAAGTTCGGCACCGATTGTGAACAATCTATCTTGAATCTCTTTGAGTTTCTCTTTTCTTTGTTCGTTTTCGGGCAAATCTCCGAGGACACCAATCCAAGCGTTTAATTCGTCGATGGTTCCGTAGGCTTCAATTTTAGCTTCTCCTTTCCCTATGCGTGAGCCTCCGACTAAACTGGTCGTTCCGGAATCACCTGTTTTTGTATATATTTTCATTTTCAATGTATTTACTACCCAAAGATAAACATCTTCTTTCTTTAAATGTTTTTTGCTGGGAGATTACACATTACCCTATTCCATTTTTTCAATCATTCATTCAAACAGTTTCCAAGTATTTTAAAAAAAATGTACAACGTGATGCTTGCTGACCTAAATTTGCATCCTCAATCCTCCGCTTGGACGCGTTGAGATTCACCACTCAATTTTTAATTTGATACAAATGATTACGATATTTTTTAGATTTTGGCGAAAAGCTTCTGTTGCATTACTTATGGGTGTCTTACTGTTTTCTTACACAGAATTACCCGAGTCGGTAGCCGTTTTGTACGATACGTTTGGTAAACCAACGGCATTTTTGGATAAAAGTACATTCTTCTATGGTGCTACTTTCTTATTTATCTTCTTTAACTTATTACTTGGTCTGCTCCGCAATCAATTAAGCAAAATTGATTTTAGCAAAGTAAATCCCTTAAGCATTTGGGCGAAAGAAAAAGAACAATTGGCTGATGTTTTAGCCGGTTGGTCTGAGGCGTTCAATGCGTTGATTAATACATATCTTGTTTTTGTACTAATGGGATTAAAAAATATCAATTCCGATACAGAACAAAATTTGACGGTAAACATGAACTGGATATTAATCATTGGCGCCGTTATTCTACTTATTCTTATTTTCTTTCTTCCGCTTCGTTTGCTTTATACAAATCCAAGAATCAGAAATTGAGTATGTCTAAAGAAGTGCCAGCAATATCTCTGGATGATTTTGTATATAATTTACCTGACGATAGGATTGCCCGTTATGCCATTGAGCCCCGTGACTCATCTAAGTTATTAATTTATCAAAACGGAGAGATTCGTTCCTCACAATTTTCAAATTTACCGACTCATTTACCCGCACATAGCTTTTTAGTTTTTAATAATACCAAGGTTATTCCAGCTCGTTTGCATTTCCAGAAAGAAACAGGAGCGCACATTGAGATATTCCTTTTACAACCTCATTTACCATCAACCGTGATTTCAAAGGTGATGGAGACTGAAACGTCCTGCCAATGGAATTGTATGATTGGGAACAAAAAGAAATGGAAAGGGGAGACCTTGGTTCATACTTTTCAACGTGGCGAAGAAACCATTCAAATAACTGCAAATCTCCTCGATTCGGAAACCAACTTGGTAGAGTTTACTTGGAGGGCTGCCAAATCTGTTCGATTTGCTGAGTTAGTACAGTTATTTGGTGAAATTCCTTTACCTCCTTATCTAGGTAGAGAGGCGGAAGAAGGCGATCTTGTTTCATACCAAACGGTATATTCCAAACACGATGGGGCAGTTGCCGCCCCAACAGCTGGATTACATTTTACAGAACGTGTTTTTGATGAGTTAGCAAATAAAAAAATCGCTACTGGTTTCCTAACTTTGCACGTAGGCGCGGGAACGTTTCAACCCATCAAGGCACTTAATGTAATTGAACACAAGATGCACAACGAACAAATGGTTTTTACCTTTGAGTTTATTGAGCAACTTCTGGAAAACCTCACTTGTGTAGTTCCTGTTGGCACAACCTCCATGCGCTCACTCGAAAGTCTTTATTGGTATGGCGTACTACTTCATCGTCATTTCACACTAGAGCAAAAAGATGCAACGATTCCTTCCTTTTTCATTGAAAAGCTGGTCGCATTTGATTCTAGTTTGGTTGCGATTTCAGCAGAGGAATCTATTCAAACAATCTTAAAATACATGCGTGAGCATCAAGTACAAACGCTTGTAGGACATACCGAAATTTTTATTTTCCCAGGATACCGATTTGCGATTTGCCAAGGAATCATCACAAATTTCCATCAACCAGGCTCTACGCTTATTTTACTTATTGCAGCTGCAATTGGTGAAGATTGGAAGAAGGTGTACGACTATGCTTTACAAAATGACTATCGTTTTTTAAGCTTTGGTGATTCTTCTTTACTTTGGATTCAGCATCAAGAGGCGTAAATATTTTCAAATTTACTATCGATGCCTGCGTCTGGAAGAATCTGCTTCAAATGATGTTTTAGATGTTCTACATAATCTTTCATGATAAACTCGAGGGAGAAAGGGCCTTTCCCATCAATCGTGATTTCATGATGCAATCTGTTGGGCATGGTATATTTAATGACATGCGCTAAATGCATATTGGCAAGTTCCCACAAGGTAATGAGTTCGTTCCAGTCGGCATAGCAATACCTTTGCGCAGTCACCCAATAGTCTTGGTTGTACGCAACAAAAGTTAGTTGTGGATTTTCCATTAACCGAACAAACTTTTGCTGATTATTTCCGGCGGAGTCAATCAAGTGGCCCAAGATTTCTTTCTTCGACCATTTTTCTGGTTTTACTTTTTTAGATGCTTCTTTATCCGTGATTTTTCGCATGAGTCGGGCTGCATGTGCTACTATTTCTTGAAGGTGCCTCGCTGTTTCTTCCATATTATTCAGATTCTTTGGTTTATAAATCCTTTCTAAGTTAAGAAAAAAAGCAAAGGCGACCAAGCAACTCAGCGGCTTGTTAGCTCTGTCAATCTTTCTTCATTTTCTTTTTCTTTTGACGAATTGTATTTTAAATCTGCCAACAGCCATTTTGTTACATGAACATATTGTCTGGTTTGTATATTGTTTGGTAGATGAGAGGCAAAGCTCCGCCAAACAATGCTATTGCGCGAAATATCTAAAAGCTGGAAAACCAACGTATTTGTACCTGCCTTTTTCAAAACCGTCTGGAATGTATTTTCTTCCTTGTTCTGAATATTTTCTACTTCCGGAAGCTTCACCTTTTGATTATAATAGGTGATGAACAGAATTAAATCCGGGTGTTTGTTTGACTCGATAAATCCTCTCTGTTTCATTTGTTTCCTTATTTCCTGCTCCAGCGTGTGCATCGTTTCCTGACCAATGGCTTGATTTATACTTTCATTTTGAGCAATTGCAAACGTCTGTTCGTTTGGATAAACCTTGTGCGTTTGCGTAGTCGTGATTTGAAAATCTGAATGACAACCCATCAGATACGACAAACTGGTAAGCAAGATGAATGAATACCTTTTTTTTGACCCCATTTTTTTAGCCTATTAATCATCAAATTAAAGCAAAATATAGCACTATTCTATTAATAAATTGACTTATTTTAATTTCAATTGGTTACTTTTTAGAACCTTACTTCGTAAAAAAAGAATTTATTAACTTGCAGAAAAAAACCTGTGACCTATCCTATCGTTCGTTTTTGTGTTCGTTTTGTTTTAGGCTTTTTCATTAAGCGTAAACACATTGTTGGTTTATCCAATGTTCCTTCAGAAGGCCCTGTGCTTTTGGCCGTTAATCATCCTAATTCATTTTTAGATGCCGTTATTTTGGCTTGCTATCTGGACAGACGCGTTTGGTCTCTTGCCCGTGGTGACGCTTTCAAAAAACCATTGGCCAAACGTATTCTCAGCTCTTTTTATATGATACCCATATACCGGGTTTCTGAAGGAAAAGAGTACGTAGGTGAGAACGAAGTGACTTTCCAAAAGTGCCTTTCCTTGTTTCGTGATAACCAAGTTGTTTTAATTTTTAGTGAAGGAATATGCTTATACCAAGATCACTTATTGCCTCTCAAAAAAGGTACAGCTCGCTTAACCCAAATGGCATGGCAAGAAGATATTCCACTTCAAATTGTCCCGATTGGACTTACCTACAACGATTACAACACATTTGGAAAAAACGTAACCATAAAGATAGGGGAGCCGATTCATGAAACAGCCGAACTAGATAAAAGCGATACGGAAGGGATTTTCGTAAAGAAATTCAATGACATTCTTCGCATTTGTTTGGAACCCTTGATTTCAAAACCTCATTCAGTTCCGGGAACATCTTTCCAATATTTACTAGGTTTGCTTCTTCATTTTCCTCTGTATGGTTTACTTATTCCGTTTGTTCGGAAGAAAACACGTCGAACCGTTTTTTACGACTCTGTTCTACTAGCTTTACTTGTTGTGACCATCGTGCCTTATTGGCTTTTCCTTTACTTCATTTTATCATTCCTATTTTAATCGCTTCCTATGTCTGTCATTATATCACCTATCGGAGAAAGTTTACCTTCATTTTTTACGGATACACATTATACCAAAGTGTTTATCATTTGTGATAATCATACCAAAAGATATTGTTACCCACTGATACAATCTTTTTTACCCAAGCATCGCGTGGTTGTGATTCCGTCTGGAGAGGAAAACAAAACCATTGCCACCTGTGAAAAAATTTGGGAAGCCATGACAGACTACGAGCTAGACAGACATTCGCTTGTCGTTAACTTGGGCGGCGGAGTTATCGGAGACATGGGAGGTTTCTGCGCTGCTACTTACAAACGTGGAATTGATTTTATTCAGATACCTACAACCCTCTTATCTCAAGTAGATGCAAGTGTTGGCGGAAAACTCGGCATTGATTTTCGCGGATTCAAAAACCATATCGGTGTTTTCACTTTGCCTACGTGTGTATTTATTGACGCCGCTTTTTTGACTACGCTTCCTGAGCGCGAGCTGAAATCTGGCTTTGCGGAAGTCATCAAACATTGTTTGATTCAAGACACAGAAAAATGGGGACAACTCCGACTTTTAGATTTCCCGCTCGTTGATTGGCCATCTTATATTGCTCACTCCGTTGCCATCAAACAGCAAATAGTAGAACAAGACCCTACTGAAAAAGGAGTACGTAAAATCCTTAACTTTGGACATACACTTGGGCACGCCATTGAGACGTACTTCCTGGACAAAGGCAAACTTCGCTTGTTTCATGGAGAAGCCATTGCCATCGGAATGATCATGGAAGCATTTATGGCGTATGAATTAAAATTACTTGATGAGTCTTCTTTACTTCAAATTGAAGAATTTCTATTTTCTGTTTATGGAAAAGTCTATTTGACCGAAGAAGATATTCCCGCGATAATTCAGCTAACCCAGCAAGATAAAAAGAACAAAGGAAAAGAAGTCCGTTTCTCTTTACTGAACGGCATTGGTTCCTGCGTGTATGACAAAACCTGCACGGCTGCCCTGATGAAACGCGCCATTTTGTATTATATCGGATAAATTGAAAAAAAACATTGCGTTTTTACACCTAGTTTGCACATTTTCAGCGTGTTCTGCGTATATTGATTCAAACTATTTGTCCATTAAATCCAAAAAAACGAATGAAACGATTTCAACTTATTCTCGTGGTATTCCTTGGTGTCTTTGTAGGTGGCTGCCAGTCCCTTCGGTTAATGGTAGATAACGACTACAGTTACGACACAGATTTCACTGTTTTCAAGTCGTATGCTTTTCTTAATTGTGAAATCGATACATCTGATATTTGCAGTGAAATCCACGATGCTATTCGGAGACAAATGAAAGCCCGAGGATATGTTTTGAACGAAGAGAACCCAGATTTACTTGTGAGCTACAGCATTATCAAAGAAAAGGTTGGGTACAAAGGATACAATCAACCTTCGTTTGATAGATGGGTGAATAAGTACGATAACGAGGAAGTTTATAAAGTACAGACTTTCAATTTTAGTGGAGGAATGGTTTTGGTTTCCTTGCTAGATGCCTCCACGAGCCGCCTTATTTGGCGCGGGTATGCCTCCGATGTTTTCAGTGAGAAAATACGAGAAGGCAAGACCGTTAATTATTACCGCAACGTTGTGCGAACTATCTTTGACCAATATCCGCTTTTCGCAGCTGGCCAGAAACCGTATAAGATTACGGACGAAGTATTGTGACGATAAAAACAAAAAAAGCCCTGTGTTTGTATTAAAATACACTAAACTTAACTCTCTTTTTAGTCGAATCAAATGTTAGTTAAACCTAACATTTGATTCGAAACTACATGAATTAAATAGATAAGCCAGAAACTACTATGAGAAATCCAACAGAAATAAGAAACCTTGCATTGCAGCGATTACGCGAAGTAGAAAGGTTAATACATTTACTTTCACAACCTAATGGAATACTAACATGGATAGAGCAGAACTAAAAAAAATATTGGAACCATTCCATGCAAAATGTGCAGAGAAGGGAAAACCTCTACTTGGAATCTGTGTGGAAGAGGCATTTCCTGGGGATACTTCCACCTCTTTTATAATACAGGGTGAAAGCATCTTGGGTAGATGGAATGTATTGTTCAGATGCCATAGACTTTCTGTTCGACACACTTTGGGAAACTACAAATGAAGAAATCAGAAAGAACGTATTTTCAATTCAAGTGATTGATAGTACGAGCCAGCTACATTGTGTTTCAGATACCTCAATAATGAATACTTAGGTATTTTTTGTTGATACTTACAAATACGTATCAGATACGACAAACTTACCAGTAGGTGTCAATTCGTTTAAATAGAGCTCTTTCGATTTTTTACTGCGTATTTGTAGAAAAGGATACTAAACAAAAAAGCTACCTTTCGGTAGCTTTTTTTATTCGTTCTTTAACTTATCTGCAAATACCTTTCTAAACTTATCAACTTTTGGCTTAACCACAAATTGGCAATACGGCTGCTCTCCATTTTCGTTAAAATAATTCTGGTGGTAATCCTCCGCGACATAATACGCGCCCAAGGGTTCAATCGTTGTCACTATTTTTTTCGAAAACGCACCTGACGCATCAAGCTTCGCCAAATACTTCTCTGCTATTTCTTTTTGCTCTTCGTTATGATAGAAAATAGACGACCGGTACTGTGTTCCCACATCGTTTCCTTGTCTGTTCAAAGTGGTCGGGTCGTGTGTTTGCCAAAAAACTTCCAAAATTTCACTGAAAGAAACTACTTTCGGGTCATATACAATTTGGCAAACCTCCGCATGACCTGTTAATCCTGTACAAACTTCTTTGTATGTTGGGTTTTCTACCTTTCCGCCGGTATAACCTGACGTTACTTTTTCTACCCCTTTCAAGTCTTGAAAAACAGCTTCTACACACCAAAAGCAACCCGCACCCAATGTGGCTACTTCTTTCCCTTCCTGTACAATTGTCTGATTATCCATCTTTTTTTCTTTCTTTTTTGTTGACTGTGCACACGCCGAAAAAGCAAGTGCGATAAATAAGGCGAAAAATACTATATTATTTTTCATGTGAATAAGGATTTAAGGGTTTATTGTTTCGGAAATTATTCTTGCTAAATATTCGGTTACTTCTAAAACAGCCGATTCGTAAAAACTGTTCTCAGAATATCCGGAAAGGCAACTACACAAAGATTTGATTTTGTAGCTTTGTCTTTTGTTCATCTATAAAATAAGATAGTGGAAGCGAAAGAACTCATTCAACTTTTTTCATCAGACAGTGTCATTCAGTCCATAGGGCATTCCATTCAAGCAGAGCCCATCTCACAAATAGAAGGATTAACCAACGGGTTTGATTCTGTTTTTATTTCTTCTATTTTCAATTTACATCCTTCTACATATCTCATTATTTTGACAGATAGAGAAGATGCCGCTTATTTTTACAATGACTTAACCCAACTGATTGGTTCACAAACACCTCTTTTTTTCTTCCCAGCTTCTTATAAAAAAGCGTACGAGTTTGATGCACTAACGATTGATAATGCCAATGTCGTACAACGTTCTGAACTTATTCATTTCCTCACGACTTCCTCCAATACCCAATCATTCATTGTGACCTACCCAGAGGCTTTGTCTGAAAAAGTTATCAATAAAAAAACCCTTTTAGCCAATACGCTCGGGATTCAAGTAGGGGATAATTTGGATATATCTTTTATTTCTGAACTTCTTATTTCGTATTCGTTTGATAAAACAGACTTCGTTTACGAACCGGGGCAGTTTTCAATTCGAGGTGGTATCATAGATATTTTTTCTTTTGCCAGTGAATATCCTTACAGAATTGAGCTTTTTGGTAATGAAATTGAAGCCATTCGTTATTTCAATCCTGAAAACCAGCTTTCTATTCAGCATATCGAAAAAGCGACCATCGTCCCTGACATTGCCAATAAACTCAGCCACGAAGAAAGAGCCTCTTTCTTGGATTTTCTCCCTTCCAATTCATTCGTTTGGTTTGATGACTTTAGCTTTACGCTTGAAATCATGGAGAATGGTTTTCAAAAATTAGAGGACAGATACGCACAATTAAAAGAATCCACGGACATTTCACTTCTTTTACCTCCGAAAGAACTTGCAGAAGATGCGCGAGTTTTCAAAAAATCAATTCAGGGTTTTAAACTAATTGAATTTGGTAAACGCCACTTTTTTAAGAAAACCAATCGCCATCAATACAAGGTCAAATCACAACCCTCTTTTAACAAAAAGTTTGAGTTATTAATTGATGATTTTGTAGAAAAACAATCTCATGGCTTTACCACATTCATTTGTTCGGATTCAACGAAACAACTCACGCGATTAGAACGCATCATTCGAGAAATTGACCCGATGCTTTCCTTTATTTCTTTACCAATTTCACTTAGAGGAGGTTTTATAGATGCCAATTCCAAGATACTTTGTTACACAGACCACCAATTGTTTGACCGTTTCCACAGATATAAACTGAAAGAACGGTTTACGAAATCAAAAGCATTGACTTTGAAGGAAATTCAATCCATGCAACCCGGCGACTACGTCACACATATTGATTATGGCGTGGGGCGTTTTGCAGGATTAGAAACAGTTGATGTTGGCGGCAAAAAACAAGAAGCAATTCGGTTAATTTACAGGGATAATGATATTTTATATGTAAATATTCATGGATTACACAAAATAGCGAAGTTTACAGGGAAAGACGGCACAGCGCCTACGATGAGTAAACTGGGTTCTGGTGACTGGGAAACAAAGAAATCGAAGGTAAAAAGACAGGTGAAAGACATCGCCAAAGAATTAATCGAGTTGTATGCAAAACGCAGAGCATCGCCCGGATTTCCTTTTTCGCCCGATTCTTATTTACAAATTGAATTGGAATCTTCTTTTCTATACGAAGACACGCCAGACCAAGCAAAAGCAACCAATGACGTGAAGGCAGACATGGAAAAACCCTATCCGATGGATAGATTGGTTTGTGGAGATGTTGGTTTTGGTAAAACAGAAATTGCTATACGTGCAGCTTTTAAGGCAGTTGGTGATAGCAAACAAGTAGGTGTGCTTGTACCAACAACTATATTAGCCATGCAGCATTACAAAACATTTTGTGAACGACTTGCCGACCTTCCCGTCAATATTGATTACATCAATCGTTTTAAAAGTACTCAGGAAATCAACCAAACCTTAAAAAAGGTCAAAGAAGGAAAAGTAGATATTTTAATCGGAACGCATCGAATTTTAAATAAGGATATTGAATTTTCTAATTTAGGATTGCTTATCATTGATGAAGAACAGAAATTTGGGGTAAAGGCAAAAGATAGAATCAAGGAAATTAAACTGAATGTAGATGTACTGACTTTAACGGCAACTCCGATACCTCGAACATTGCATTTTTCATTGATGGGTGCGCGCGATTTATCGATTATTGCAACTCCTCCACCAAACCGGCAGCCTGTCACGACGGAAGTTCGCGTATTTACAGAGGAAGTTGTACGCGATGCGATTAGCTATGAACTACGTCGAGGCGGACAAGTTTATTTTGTACATAATCGCGTCAATGACATTGAGTCCATAGCCAATATTATTCTTCGATTAGTTCCAGACGCGCGCATTGGTGTTGCACATGGCCAAATGGAAGGAGCAAAGTTGGAAAAAGTCATGATGCGTTTCATGGAAGGCGAATTAGATATTCTTATTTCTACGAATATTATTGAATCTGGTTTAGATATTACCAATGCAAACACAATTATCATTAACCAAGCCCACATGTTTGGTATGTCAGACCTCCACCAAATGCGGGGTAGAGTAGGGCGATCGAACAAAAAAGCCTTTTGTTTTTTATTGACTCCGCCGCTTTCAGTTCTAACAAAAGAAGCAAGAAAACGCTTACAAACGCTAGAAGAGTTCTCAGACCTGGGTGATGGTTTCAAAGTTGCGATGCGTGATTTAGATATTCGGGGTGCTGGAAATCTATTGGGTGCTGAACAAAGTGGCTTTGTAAATGATTTGGGATTTGAAATGTATCACAAAGTATTGGATGAAGCTGTTCAAGAACTCAAAGAAACAGATTTTAAGGATTTATTTGCGAAGGAAATTTCTTTGAATGAAATCGTAGCACGTGACTGTCAAATTGAAACAGACATGCAAATTCTTATTCCAGAAACCTATATTTCAAGTATTTCTGAACGCCTTTCTATTTACAATGATGTAGATAATTTAAAAAATAGCGAAGAATTAGATAAACTTCAGAGGTCATTGGAAGACAGATTTGGGAAATTACCACAAGAGGTTTTAAGTTTACTTCAAATCGTTCGTATTCGTTGGAAAGCAGAAATCATTGGTTTTGAGAAAGTTACTCTAAAAAATAATATACTGAAAGGATTTTTCGTTTCTTCGAAGCAAGAAAGCTTTTTTCAATCACCCAAATTTGGCAAAATATTAGAGTTTATTCGAGACAATAAATCTGGGTGTCAATTGAAACAAGTGAAAGATAAGTTAATCTTTACGGCGGAAAGAATACAAACCATTGAGAAGGCAGATGTAATTTTTGAGTCTATTGTCAAACTTTTTAATCATTCAAACGATTAATTTAAGACACAGACTTCAATTAAACGGACATTCTTTTGTTTAGTCACTGATATATCAATAGATATAATTTTTATAGTCATAGTTTTCATATTATTTTGCAACATTATTATTTAGATATAAAATCAAAGTGCTATAATGAATAGACTTATTTTAGGTGCATCATTACTACTTGTCGCTTCGAGCGTTTTTACCTCGTGTAAAGACCAGAAAAACGTAAGTAGTTTAAATCCTGGTAAAAAAAGTACTGCTACAGGTATTGCGTACGCAACCAAAGACGGAGAAGGTTTCAAAGTCTCTTCATTCAGTGGTCAACCTGCTGGGCCAAACATGGTTTTCATTGAGGGTGGTCGTTTTACAATGGGAACAGTGGAGGAAGATGTGACTTTCACACGTGATAATTTGGAAAGAACCGTTACCGTTGCTTCCTTTTATATGGATGAAACAGAAATAGCAAATATCCACTGGTTGGAGTATTTGTATGCCGTTCAAAAGGATTCTTCGTATGAATTTTATGAGTCGGCACTACCTGACACAACCGTTTGGGCAAATGAAATGTCTTTCAATGACCAGTACATAGACCAATACTTACGTTACCCCGGTTTCCGTTTTTACCCAGTTGTTGGGGTTTCTTGGTTGCAAGCAAATGACTATTGCAAATGGAGAACGGAGGCAGTAAATGCAGAACTTTTGCGTGTAAATTCACCAAAAGAAAAAGCGCCAAAAAAATCTCGTCGTGGGGAAGAAGCAACCGCAGTTGCAGCTCCCAAAACCAACGTTGGTGGCAGAACCGCTGTTGAGTCAGGCATCGTTTTACCCGCTTACAGACTACCAACAGAAGCAGAGTGGGAATACGCCGCCAAAGCTATGATTGGAACTCAATATGTGGATGAAAACCAAGTAAGTCAACGTATTTATCCTTGGGATGGTTCTTCTATGCGTTCTTCAAAAGGGAAACAAAAAGGAGAGATGCGTGCGAACTTCAAAAGAGGTCGCGGTGACTTTGCCGGTATTGCAGGTAGAAGTAATGACGGAGCAATCATCACAGCTGAAGTCAAATCTTACCAAGCAAACGATTATGGCCTTTATGACATGGCTGGTAACGTGAATGAATGGGTATATGATTTGTACAGACCCAATTCGTACCAAGATTTCAATGACTTGAATCCAATCAGAAGAAATGACTATTTAGACGAAGCTTCTAATTACGACAGCAAAAATTTCAATTCATTGATTGATAATTCACTTCGTGTATATAAAGGTGGTTCTTGGAATGATGTAGCTTATTGGCTTTCTCCAGGAACCAGACGTTTCTTACCTCAAGATTCTTCAACGGCTACTGTTGGTTTCCGTTGTGCCATGATTGCCATCGGGCCTAAAGGGAAGAAAATGTAAATTTTCTTTTCATATCACCATCATAACAATAGCCACTGTTTAATAAGCAGTGGCTATTGTTATGATAAACACTTTTGCAACTCCTGCCTTTTTTAACATTTGAGCTATTTCTTCCAAAGTTGCTCCCGTCGTTAATACATCATCTACAATTCCTATATTTTTTCCTACAATTGCTTTTTCGTCTTTTATCTCAAATGAGCCTTTTATATTCTCAAATCTTTCTTGTTTGTTCTCTTTCGTTTGGCTGACGGTTTCTCTTGTTTTTACTAAAATATTCGTGATTGTTTCTATTTGAAGAGATTTTGTCAAACCATTTGCAAATATCTCTGCTTGATTATAGCCTCTTTTTCTTAGTTTTTTGGGATGCATCGGCACAGGTAACAGATAATCCAAATGATATTCTTCTATTTCCTTTTCTATTAGTTTTCCATAGTAAACGCCAATATCAAAGCCTATTTTTTCATTCTCTTTGTATTTCAGTGCGTGTAACAGTTTTTGTACCCCTGATTTTTTGGAAAATCGTACGAAAGAGAAAATTTTTGTTATTTCTACCCGACCAATAAACTTATTTTCTAATGCCATCAAACCCACTTTATGGGTATCTGTATAAGGCAAATCCATCAAACAACTCGTGCAGATTTGGTTTTCTGTTACTTGCAATTGAGCTTCACAAGTGATACATAGTTTCGGATATAATATATCTAGGAGAGAAGTGAACCAATTTGTTCGCATATTACTTATTTATAGTTAATCATGACTTAATGTATGCAAGATATAGAAATACAAGAAAACTGGCAAAAATTGATGCAGTTCTTCAAAAGTACAATTGGAAAAAAACCAGCAGACTTAAAAGCTGTTCTTTTTTTAATTGGTCTTCAAGAATATGGTAGGGGAGCCAAACACTTTTCAAAAGAAGAAAAACAAGATTTAATGCATATTGCAATTTGTAAGGTTTTAAGCCTTGGTGGTTTTTATGAAATTGACGGATACGATGCTGATGGCTGGCCCCATTGGAAATTGACTAAAAAACTTCCTCCCTTTGACCTCATGAAACAAGAAGTTCTTCTAAAGCATTTTATAATTGAATATTTCAAGAAAGAAATAGGTGTACATCTTTGACGATAATCATGTTATTTGTGGATAACTTTCGATATTTGTGGATAAATAAATAAAGTATGCGCATAGTTTCCTACAATGTAAACGGGATTCGTTCCAACATAAAAAAAGGGTTGTTCGATTGGCTTGCTGTTCAAAACCCAGATATTGTCTGTGTACAAGAAATAAAGTTGTCTGAAACAGAGCTTGTTGAACCATCTATTCAAGAGCTTGGTTATCAATGTTTTTGGTTTCCCGCAGTCAAAAAAGGGTACAGTGGTGTCGCCATTTTCTCAAAAATTTCTCCTGAATCTGTTGCAATAGGCATGGAGAATCCTATTTATGACCAAGAAGGAAGAATTATTCGTATCAATTTTCCAGGCTTTTCTATCCTTTCTTGTTATTTCCCTTCAGGTTCTTCCTCTTCTGATAGACAGGATTTTAAGATGAAATTTCTAACTGATTTTTACGTTTTTGTTGAAAACTTACAACAAAATGTGGATAACTTGATAATTGTCGGAGATGTTAACATTTGTCACGAAGCAATAGATATTCATAACCCAAAAGCCAATGCCAACTCATCTGGTTTTCTTCCTGAAGAACGCAAATGGGTGACTGATTTTCTACGTCTCGGCTTCGTTGATTCTTTTCGGTTTTTTAACCAAGAACCACATAATTATACTTGGTGGACGTACCGCGCTGGCGCCAAAAGTAAAAACTTAGGTTGGCGAATTGACTATATTTTTGTTTCCTCTTCTCTCTCTTCTCGTTTGCGCGCCGCTTCTATCTATCCTGAAGTTCTTATGTCTGACCATTGTCCTATTTCCATTGATATTGATTTATAATTCCTATGAACGAGCCTATTTCTATCTCCCCAATTCTCCAACAAATCAATGAATACAAAAGAAAATACTACCAAAACCAATTAATTCGTGGTATTCTTATTGGCTTTTCTATTATCTTGATCGTTTTCCTTACAGTTTCAACAACCGAGTATTTTGGACATTTGGGTCAAGTTTTTCGCGCGATTCTTTTCTTTTTTTTTCTCTCTGTTTGTTCTTACGTCTTCTTTTTTTACATCCTCAATCCCACAGCACATCTCGTTGGCTTTCGTAAGAAAATTACAGACGAAGACGCTGCAAAACTAATCGGAGCGCACTTTCCTGAGATAAATGATAAATTACTCAACACGCTTCAACTGTCTGTCATGAATAAATCAGATAATGATTTACTCCAGGCGAGTATTTTACAAAAATCAAAGGAACTTACTGTTTTCAAGTTTGATCAAGCTATTGATTTAAAAAAAAATAGAAAATTTATCCCTTTCTTGTTATTTCCTTTTCTTATTACACTTTTTATTTTTCTTGCGTCACCAAGCTTTTTTAGTTCAAGTACAGAACGAATTGTTTATTTCAGAAAGAATTTTATCCAAGAAGCTCCTTTTCGTTTTATTTTAAAGAATAAATCTCTATCTACTACAAAGGGAAGTGACTTTACGGTTTTACTTGACCTAAACGGTACTGCATTTCCAGACGATGTCTATCTCCTTCACAAAGGAAGAAAATTCAAAATGGAACAGATTTCCACAATGAATGGATTTCAGTTTACTTTTTCTTCTATTGAAGAAGACACCGAGTTTTCTTTTGAGGCAGGTGGGTTTTCTTCTAATTCTTTTCTGATTTCTGTTCTTTCCAAACCTGTCTTAAATGGCTTCGAAGTTGAAGTAACTTATCCCTCTTATTTGAATAAACCCACGGAGGTTTTTCAAAACCAATACGACTTCATCGTTCCGAAAGGTTCAACACTTTCTTGGAAATTTGATGCGTCTGATACTCAATTCATTGATTTAATTTTTGATAACAAACAAAAGTTCCGTGTTGAACGTAGTTTTTTAGGTGGTTTTTCTTTTGCAAAGAAGTGCCTGGCTTCAACGTCTTATTCTCTTCAGCTACTGAACGAAGTACCTAATTCTACATCTCCGAACTTACACCAAATTGAGGTTATTCCAGACCAATATCCACAAATTTCTCTCGAACAAACTATTGATTCTACTTTTTTACAATATATCGGTCTATCAGGTCAGATTTCCGACGATTATGGACTTCATTCTTTGGTTTTTAATTACAGAGTTGTTCAAAATAAGAATAATTCTACTCGCTTTCTAAGTAAGAATATCCCGATTGATAAAAACAACAAGGTTCAAAATTATTCCTACGTTTTTGAACTGGCTTCTTTATCAATCCAACCAGGCGATTTACTTGAGTATTATTTTGAAGTAGGGGATAACGACGGCTTACAGGGCTCAAAGTTTACCAAAACATCTATGAACCGCTTTACGGTTCCTTCTAGTACAGCACTTTCTAAGGAGATTAATAAAGATATTTCTAGTTCAGAAGATCAACTTGAGCGAATTTTATCTCAATCAAAGGATTTACAAAATCAACTGAAAGCTATCCAAAATAAAATGAAGAAGAATGAATTTGATGCTTCTGAGAAAAGAGATATTCAACAACTCATCAAAGACCGTGAAAAGTTATTGAATGACATAAATGATTTAAAAAATAAATTGGCTGAATTACAGAAAAAGCAATCTCTTTTTGAAAAGCCTAGTCCGCAGATGCAAGAGAAAATGCAGCAACTTCAACAAATTATTCAAGACCTACTTTCCAAAGAAGATTCTAAATTATTCGAAGATTTAAAAAAGATGTTAGAGGAAAACTCAGACAAAGAGTTGCAAGAACAACTGGATAAAATTCAACAAAACGAGCGAAATCTAAACAGAAATATTGATCGTAGTTTACGGATGTTTAAGAATCTTCAACTTCAGCAGAAACTCGAGTCTGTTTCAAATCAATTGGAGTCTATAGCAGACAAAGAAGAAAAGCTCAGTGATGAGAAAAATGAAAATATAGAATCTGAGCAAGAAAAGGTAAGTGAATCATTTGAAAAAGTAAAAGAGGATTTGAAAAAAGCGGAACAGCTTAGTAAAGAGCTTCGCAAAGAAACAGAACTAGAAAAAGAGGCTCAGAAGGAAATCTCAACAGATTTGGCTAAAATTGATGACTTGTTGGAGAAAAAGTCATCTTCCGAAGCACAAAAACAAATGAAACGAACCGCGCAGAAAATGAAAAAAATGGCAGAGAAAATAGCTGGGGAAATGCAGTCGGGAGAAATGCAGCAAATGAATGAAGATATGGATGCTTTGCGCGCTCTTCTCGATAACCTATTAAAGTTATCTTTTAGTCAAGAGCGATTAATGAAAGAGCTTCGTGGAAGTTCAAAAGTTGATCCTAAACTTACAAATATTGCTCAAGAACAGCTCAAACTTTCCTCTGATGCCAAAATGGTGGAAGATAGTTTGTATGCTTTGGCTAATCGTGTATTACAAATCCAAAGTTTTGTTACACGCGAGGTCACGACCATGCGCAATTCTATCGATGAGACATTGAGTTTATTAAAGGATAAAAAGTACCCTCAAGCTGCATCTAAGCAGCAATTTTCAATGACATCCATAAATAACCTTGCTTTATTGTTGTCCGACACTTTTTCTCAGATGCAGCAAATGATGGCAAATCAAGGAAGTGGGAAAAGCAAGGGGAAGAATAAAAACCCAGCATCTATGCCCTCTTTTGGGGAACGTCAAAATGACATCAACAAACGCCTCGAACAATTGCAAGGCGGGCAGCAAAGTGGCAAACAACTTTCTCAGGAATTAGTACGTCTTGCCCAAGAACAAGCAAGGCTTAGAAATGAGTTAAATCAAGCACAAATGAAGTTGAAAGGGACTGACCTTGGCAAAAAAATAGGTGATGATTTGAGTGAAATCCAGCAGAAAATGGATGAAACTGAAAATGATTTGATTAATAAACGAATTAATTCTTCTCTTCAAAAACGGCAACGCGAAGTTCAAATCAGACTGCTAGAAGTAGATAAGTCATTGAAGGAACAAGAACTTGACCCTATGCGCAAAGGGAGCCCCAGTTTCAATTATTCCCTTTCTAATCCATCTGAACTTGATAAGTTTTTCAATAAACAATCCAAACAAACTGAGTTCGTAAAAACACTTCCAGGTAATTTTACACCGTTTTACAAGAATCAATCTTCTAATTATTTTAAACGAATCAATTAAATTTACAAACCAATAAATACCCTGTTTCACGTGAAACATCTCCCGAAGTCTTGGGTTTTTGTTCCACGTGAAACATTAAAGCAAAGAAATTATGTTTGAAGAGTATGATGTAATCGTAGTAGGAGGGGGGCATGCAGGATGTGAAGCAGCAAATGCAGCGGCAACAATGGGGTCTAAAGTATTGCTAATTACCATGAACTTGCAAACAATCGCCCAAATGTCATGTAATCCAGCTATGGGAGGTGTAGCAAAAGGACAAATAGTTCGCGAAATAGATGCATTAGGGGGTTTGTCAGGAATTATCAGTGATAAAACCATGGTACAGTTTCGAATGCTGAATAGATCAAAAGGGCCGGCTATGTGGAGTCCGAGATGTCAAAGCGACAGGCACCTCTTTGCTTCAGAATGGAGAGAACAGCTGGAAAATAACCCGAATGTTGATTTCTGGCAGGAAATGGCAGTTGGGCTTGTCGTGAAAGACAAAAGAGTCACTGGGGTTAAAACTTCACTCGGACTTGAAATAAAAGCAAAATCTGTTGTACTTACCAATGGTACATTCCTAAACGGGAAAATACACATTGGAGAAAAAAGTTTTGGTGGCGGAAGAACAGGGGAGGCATCATCGAAAGGAATCACAGAACAGCTAATAGAACTTGGTTTTGAAGCTGGACGAATGAAGACCGGAACACCACCAAGAGTAGATGCCCGCTCTCTTAATTTTGACGCATTCGATGAACAAAAAGGAGATGAAAATCCAGAGAAGTTTTCATTCACAGATACACCCATCATCCAAAAACAAAAAAGCTGCTGGATAACCTATACCAACACAAATGTACATGAAATGCTGCGGACAGGCTTTGATCGTTCCCCTATGTTTTCAGGGAGAATCCAAGGACTAGGTCCAAGATATTGCCCATCTGTAGAAGATAAAATAAACCGATTTGCCGATAAGGACCAACATCAAATCTTTGTAGAGCCAGAAGGTTGGAATACAGTGGAAATGTATATCAATGGATTTTCTACCTCTTTGCCAGAGGATATCCAATACAAAGCGTTGAAACTCGTGCCTGGATTTGAAAAAGTAAAAATGTTCCGCCCTGGATACGCGATAGAATACGATTTTTTTCCACCAACTCAATTAAAAAATACATTGGAAACACATCTAATTGAAAATCTATATTTTGCAGGGCAAATCAATGGGACAACCGGATACGAGGAGGCAGCTTGTCAAGGATTAATCGCTGGAATCAATGCACATAACAAAGTACATGAAAAAAATGAGTTTGTTCTCAAAAGAGATGAAGCTTACATTGGTGTACTTATAGATGATTTAATCAATAAAGGTACAGAGGAACCGTATCGCATGTTTACATCTCGGGCGGAATTTAGAACGTTGTTGAGACAAGACAATGCAGATATTCGTTTAACACCCAAAGGAAATGAAATAGGACTGGCATCAAACGAAAGATTAGAAAGAGTCAATCAAAAAATTCAAAATGCCAATTCACTATTTGAAGAGTTGCAAAAAATCAAGGTGAGTCCAGCTGAAATAAACGAAAAACTGAACCAACTGGCATCCACAGAAATAAGAGAAAAGGCAAGCTTGTACAATTTATTGAAAAGACCTGAAATCGAAATTCACCACTTGAAAGAGTTGTCTGAGGAATTTAAAAATAAATTAGAACAATTTACAACCGAAGAGCAAGAACAAACATCTATAAAAGTAAAATATGAACGCTATATAGAAAAAGAACTTCAGTTAGTGGATAAAATGAAAAAATTGGAAAATCTACTCATTAATCCAACATTCGATTATGAATCCCTGACTTCTTTATCCATAGAAGCAAGACATAAACTCAAAAAAATAAAGCCAACAACCTTGGGACAAGCATCTCGAATAAGTGGTGTCTCGCCAGCAGATATTTCCGTATTAATGATTCACTTAGGTAGATAAACAAACAGACCTCTCGATTATGAGAGGTCTGTTTTCTTTCAAAGATTATGTATAAACTATTCACAATTAGCTCAATTTTCATACTTGTTTTATCAAGTTGTGCTCAATTTGTTCCACCAACAGGAGGCGAAAAAGATAATATTCCTCCTAAATTGCTGAAAAGCATTCCGGAGAACAAAGCACTCAATAGTAAAACCAATCTCATAGAGCTACAATTCGATGAGGCAATAGATGTATCAAACCTCAAACAAGAATTGTCGGTATCTCCAGAACTATCAGGAGGTTTTGAAGTGAAAAACAAACTAACAAGCGTGCAAATTAAATTCGCAGAGGATTTGAGAGACAGCACAACTTATACCTTTAACTTCAAAAATGGAATAAAAGACTTGAACGAAAAAAATCCAGCTAAAAATCTTCGCCTCGTGTTCTCGACAGGAAACAAGATAGACTCTTTGGGTTTAAAAGGAAAAGTAACAGACCTATTTACCAAAAAAAACGCAGTAGAAACAACTATTGGATTATACGATATGAGTAAAAAAGATACCCTCTCGTTTTTTAAAAGAAAACCGGACTATTTCGTCAAAACAGATAGTTCAGGAACATTTATATTTGAAAACATACGAGATGGACTATTTAGAGTATTCGCATTCCAAGATAAAAATAATAACTTACTCATCGACTTGGAAACGGAGAAAGCCGGATTTGTACAGGACACATTGAAACTAAAAACGCAGTACGACGAAAAGAAAATCGAAATATATGCCGCGGATACAGATTCTGTACAAGTTAAAAGAAGAACACCAAGAGCAACAACTTTTTCCATTACTTTCAGTAAGCCTATACTAGATATAAAAGTACAACCCAAAGGAAACGTAAAAAATCTTCCATTTTCTTATACAAGTAATGAGGTAGTATTTTATAAAGATGTAAAATCTCCATTAGATAGTACGGAGGTGTATCTAACCTTAACTGATTCGACACTTCGAACGAGTAGAATTCAAGAAAAAGTGAAGTTTCTGAGTAATTCATCACAAAAAAAGACAAATACAGAAGTATCCTGGATAACACAACCAGAGGCTAGAAAACAAATCATTGAATTGTCAGAAATCCAAGTGAAAACACTTGTGCCATTAGATACATTGATAAAAGAAAAAATTATCCTCCGAAAAGATACAGTAGGGGTACTTCCATTCTTGCTTGAGAAAATAACAGCTACCGAGTTTGTTTTAAAACTTGAACAAAAAATAGAGAAAAAAGAAACGATAGAACTACAAATTGAAGCAGGTGCGCTTCGAAGTGTGTTAGGTGATACAAATACAACTAAAAAAATTGAAATCATCAGTTTACCTAAAAGTGAAACAGGACAGTTGACACTTACCCTCGCACAAGAATGTACTTCGTGTTTTGTAGAACTTTTAGACAATACAAATTTAAAATTGATACGAAAGGAAAGCATATCAAAACAATTCATCTTTCAAGAATTGCTTAGTGGGGACTATCGTTTCCGTATCGTACAAGACAATAATAAAAATGGATATTGGGATAATGGAAACCTGAAAAATAACATACTACCTGAAAACGTCTATTTTCATCCCGATGTAATCAAAATAAAAACTAATTTTGAAATAGAACAGCAAGTCAACCCGTTTCCTTGATTTACACGTGGATAACTATGTGTATAAACCCTAAATTAACGTGGATAACTCGTGGATAACTTAATAAGTCTTGTGGATTAAAAAATCGAAATGTGTATAACCACACCAAACTCAAAGTTATGCACAAGTTATGAACGGTTAATCAACGTGGATAACCTATGTGTATAAGAAAAATAAAATGTTATTAAAATTTTCTATCTTATACACATAAAATTTAAAATACTTATAATAAGATATTTATATGTTGATAAGCTAAGTATTTATCCACAAAATAAAACGAACTATGTGGAGAAAAATAGAAAACAATCCACACAAAAAAGTAATCCACATATCAACAGTCCTAATAGAATACAATAATAAAAATTTAAAAAAATATGATTGTTATTAGATTGTGTTTAGTCTTCGCTTTTTGTTTTTTCTCTTTGGGCATTTCGGCACAAAATCCAGACGTTGCCAAAGAATACATGAAACAAGGCGATTTTGAAAAAGCAGAAGATGAGTTCGAAAAACTAATTCGCAAAAAAGAATTAGTTGATTTAGTCTATGGGGATTATATACAATTATTGATAAAAACAAGGAAATTTGAGAAAGCACAAAAAATAATCCAGGCACAAATAAAAGTCAACCCAAATCGAATTGGTTTTTATTTAGATCTGGAAAACGTGCAAATGCTCTCAATGGATATGGAAGGTGCGAAACTCACCAAGCAAAAGTATATTGAGCTTGCAGGTCAGAATGATCAATTCATTTATGAAATTCAAAATAGGTACTATACCGAGGGAAAGTTCAAGGAACTTGTAGAATTTTTACTCGACGTTCAATCACGCCAAAATATTCCCCACAAGTTTGGAATCCAGCTTGCCAGAGCTTATTTGTTCAACGGTGAAAAAAATAAAATGCTTTTGGAATTACTTCAATGGGGAGATACACACGGAAACATTGATTATGTAAGAAGCTCTATTTCGGATAATTTTAAAACGGATGAAGAGCGAAAGATTGTTGAAAAAACGCTTTTTCAGTTTATCCAAGATAAACCAAACGACGTGTTTTACAATGAAACATTGATTTGGTTTTACACACAGCAAAAAGAATTTGCCCGAGCTTTTCGGTTCAGTAAAGCATTGGACAAAAGATTAAAGTTAAATGGACAAAATGTGTTGGATTTGGGCATGTTGGCTTTTAATAACCAAGTATATGACGAAGCCCAAGCTATTTTTTCTTATTTAACAGTAGAATACGCACAAACACCTCTTTTTCCGATTTCTACGTATTGGCTGATTCAATCCAAAGAGAAAATAATAAAGAATACATTTCCTGTCAAGAGAGAAGAAGTGATTGCCCTTAAAAACGAATACGAGTCACTCAGGAAGTCTTTACGGGATCATACGGTACAAATTGACGTCACACGTAATTTAGCACTCTTAGAGGCCTTTTATTTAGATAATAAAGAAAAAGCTATTCAATTACTACTTGAGTTACTTGCTAACCCGCAACTAAACCCGCAATGGGAAAGCCAATGTAAATTAGATTTAGCAGATATTTATGTTTTAAACGATGAGCCATGGGAATCTAGTTTGTTATACATGCAAGTGGAAAAGGCACAAAAAGAAAATTCGTTGGGTGAACTAGCAAAACTCAAAAATGCGCAATTGTATTATTATCAATCAGAGTTTGATTTGGCAAAAGAAATACTGGATATTTTAAAAAAAGCGACAACACGAGAAATTTCGAATGATGCCATTAAACTTGGTTTACATATATTAGAAAACAGGGGAGAAGATTCTGTTTCATATACATTGATTTCATACTCCAAAGCAGAACTTCTGATTTTTCAAAATAAATTAAAAGAAGCTGATTTTATTTTGGATTCGTTATATACAACAGCCAAAGATTCGCCCATTGCTGATGATGTGCTTTGGCTACGAAGTGAAATTGCCTTGAAACAAGGTAAATACGAAGAAGCAAATGCATTTCTTCAAACGATATATACAGATTTCTCATTTGATACACTTGCAGATGATGCGCTTTTTCAAAGTGCAGAAATTGAAGAGAAATACATCCAAAATTCAGACAAAGCTTTGTTAATGTATGAAAAGATACTTTTTCAGTTTCCGGGAAGTATTTTGGCAGTGGATGCTCGAAAAAGAATACGGCAATTGAGAGGAGATAAGTTGGAGTAAATCACAAAAAAGAACCGTCAAAGAAAAGTATGTAGTAGTTTTTCTATCTTTGCACTATCATCTAATCTATATTATCATATGTCATGGTTCAAAAGAACGGATAAAGGTATTCAAACACCAACAGAATTAAAGAGAGAAGTTCCAGATGGTTTATGGTATCAGTGCTCTAGTTGCAAAAATGTAATGCATACCCGTGAACACAAATTAAACTCGTTTACATGTATTCACTGCAATTATCACGAGAAAATCGGTTCAGAAGCTTATTTTCAATTATTATTTGATGAAGGTGTTTATACAGAATTGGATGCAACATTGCATTCGGCTGACCCGCTGAAGTTTGTGGATACGAAAGCATATCCCGATAGATTAAAAGCAACAGAAGCTAAATCTGGTCTAAGAGACGCTGTCAGAACAGCTCATGGAAGCATGAATGGCGTTCATTTAACGATTTGTTGTATGGACTTTGGTTTTATCGGAGGTTCAATGGGTTCCGTCGTTGGTGAAAAAATTGCACGTGGAATAGACCATTCCATCAAAAATAAACTACCTTTTTTGATGATTTCAAAATCAGGTGGTGCTCGAATGATGGAAGCTGGTTTCTCACTTATGCAAATGGCTAAGACTTCCGCTAAGTTGGCGTTATTAGCTGAAAATAAATTACCTTATATTTCACTTTTGACAGATCCTACAACGGGTGGCGTAACTGCTTCTTATGCGATGTTAGGTGATTTTAATATTGCAGAACCAGGCTCTTTGATTGGTTTTGCTGGGCCAAGAGTGATTAAGGAGACAATTGGAAAAGATTTACCCAAAGGTTTTCAGACGGCTGAATTTGTTTTAGAACATGGTTTCTTAGATTTCATTGTAGATAGAAAAGATATGAAGGATAAATTATCCTCCTTATTACAAATAGTAAGCGTATAGTTTTTATATTCTCCACAGTCATTTATGAGTTATCCACATATTTTATGTGGATAATTTTATTTATCAACATTCCTTATGATCAGACATATTGCCATTTTAGGTTCAACAGGTTCTATTGGTACGCAAGCATTGGAGGTAATCGCAGAACATCCAGATAAATTTATCGTGGAAGTGCTAACTGCTCAAAATAATGCTGAGTTATTGATTCAGCAAGCAAGACTTTTTTTACCCAATGTAGTTGTAATTGGTAATGAATTGTTCTACGAAAAAGTGAAAAATTCATTGTCCGATCTTCCGGTTAAAGTATATACAGGAGCTGCTGCCTTGAACCAAGTCGTTTGTATGGACTCAATTCACCTTGTTCTGACTGCCTTAGTAGGTTATGCAGGATTAATCCCTACGGTTCATGCCATCCAAGCGAAAAAACACATTGCTCTGGCAAATAAGGAAACATTGGTTGTCGCTGGAGAATTAATCACGGAGTTAGCAAGACAAAATCAGGTGGATATTCTTCCAGTAGATTCAGAACACTCCGCTATTTTTCAATGCTTAGCGGGTGAATTTCATAATAAAATCGAGAAAATCATTTTAACAGCGTCAGGTGGACCTTTTCGCGGAAAAAATAGACAATACTTAGAAACTGTTACAAAACAACAGGCTCTTAAACATCCGAACTGGTCTATGGGTGCAAAAATAACGATTGATTCTGCTTCATTAATGAATAAAGGACTTGAGGTCATTGAAGCCAAATGGTTGTTTGATTTAACCAGTTCCCAAATTGATGTCGTTGTTCATCCACAATCCATTGTTCACTCGTTGGTACAATTTGAAGATGGAAGTATAAAAGCTCAATTGGGGCTGCCAGATATGAAGTTACCAATTCAATATGCATTTGCATATCCATCCAGAATTTCTTCAAAGTCACCAAGATTTTCTTTTCTAGATTATCCGTCACTGACATTTGAAAAACCCGACATAGAAACTTTTCAAAATCTTTCCTTGGCTTTTCAGGCTTTAGAAAAAGGAGGAAATATGCCTTGTATATTAAATGCGGCCAACGAAATCGCAGTAGATGCTTTCTTACATGATAAGATTTCGTTCTTGGGTATGTCAGATTTAATTGCTACCTGCATGGCGAAAATCCCTTTTGTTTCTCATCCAACATTGGAAGATTATGTTCAGACTGATGAATTAACACGAAGTAAAGCAATTGAATTAGTATAGAAAAAGATGAAAAAAGCATTCCATATAATTTACGAAGATAATCACTTGATTATCGTAAACAAAGCAGCTGGTGTTTTGGTACACGAAGACAAAACAGGAGACAAAACGCTGGGAGATTATGTTAAAGAGTATTTAAAACAAAAATACGACAAACCAGGCGATGTATTTTTAGGAACAGTTCACAGATTAGACAGACCAGTCAGTGGTTTGGTTATTTTTGCCAAGACGTCAAAGGCACTCGAAAGAATGAATGAGCTTTTCAGAAAAAGAGATATTCAAAAAACATATTGGGCAATAACCAAGCGGAAACCTGAGAAAAAAGCGGGTAAACTAACCCATTGGTTGGTAAAAAACAAAGAAAAAAACATTGTAACTGCACACAAGTTTGAAGTTGAAAATGCACAAAAGGCAGAATTAAACTACAGATATGTTGGTACTATCAATAAATATCATTTGATAGAAGTTGAACCAATAACAGGGAGACCACACCAGATACGAGTTCAGTTAGCAAGTATGGGTTGCCCAATCCGCGGTGACATAAAATACGGTTATCCTGAAGGAAATAGGGATGGTAGCATAAACCTTCATGCGAGAAGGGTTTATTTTATTCATCCCGTAAAGAAAGAACCATTAATCTGTAAAGCTGCTGTGCCTGAAATTTCTTTTTGGGAAGAATTTCTTGAGTTAGATAAAGAAGATATCAAAGATGAAAATCTCGATTTTCTCTATTGAAAAAACGTTTCTTCTTTTTGTAGTATATCTTCTTTCGCTTGTAAATATACTTTTTTCACGCCCTCAATTATTCCAATAAAAATAGCTAGGGGCAGGGTTAAAGGAACAAACATAATCCATTGGAAAAGTCTGTAAAAATTTATGTTATGTATTTTATTCATCAGATAGGTTTATCAAACTTTCGGCAAATATAGAATTATCTGATGATTTTATATAAAAATAGGGCTAAATTTTAGCCCTATTTTTATATTTTAGAACTTCCATCGAACGAAAGCCTCCATTGCTTGGTACTCTGCAAGTCCCAAATGGTTATATAGTTTTGCAGTCGCTTCATTTCTCTCTTCAGCTCTTTGCCAAAATTCTCGCGTGTCAGAACCTTGGAATACGACGCCGTCTTTTTGAGATTGATGTTTGAAAATACCATATCTCTTCTGAATAACCTGGTCTGGACTCATCGGAACAGCCATTTCAATCTCATGAATTTCCCACTCAGCCCATGCACCTCTATACAACCAAACCCAACAATCCTGCATGTAACTCTCTTTTTTGAGTGCTTCTACAGAACCTAATACAGCATCCAAACATACTTTGTGTGTACCGTGTGGATCTGCTAAATCTCCTGCCGCATATATTTGATGAGGTTTGATTTCAGCAATGAGATTCTGTACAACGTCAATGTCTTCTCTACTCAATGCCTTTTTTTGAATAGTTCCTGTTTCATAAAAAGGCATATCCAAGAAATGGACATTCTCATTCGGAATACCAACGTATCTACAAGTTGCTTTTGCTTCTCCACGACGGATAATTCCTTTTACCTTTCGAACAACTTCGTTATCAATTTCACTGTCTTTTTTATTCAATAAGTAATGTTTCGCCTCCTGAAAATTAGCAATGGCTTCTGGACTTTCAATGGCAAAATGCTTGTTGTAATCAACTACAAAATCAATGAACCTCAATGCTTCATCATCCGCTACGGCAATATTTCCAGATGTTTGGTAGGCAACATGTACATCGTGACCTTGGTCAACCAATCTTTGAAACGTTCCTCCCATGGATATAATGTCGTCATCTGGGTGTGGACTGAAAATCAGCACTCTTTTGCTTGAAGGATTTGCTCGTTCAGGTCTATTTTTGTCGTCTGCGTTTGGTTTTCCACCTGGCCAGCCCGTAATTGTATATTGAAGTTGATTAAAAATATCAATATTGATTTCGTACGCTTGCCCGTGCTGGGCAAGTAAATCGCTGAGTCCGTTGTCGTTGTAGTCTTTGTTCGTCAGTTTGAGAATAGGTTTACCCAAGGTGAAAGAGAGGGTAGTAACTGCCTTTTTTACCATGAATGGCGTCCATTCTACATCTTCAACTAACCAAGGAGTTTTGATTCTTTTCAGTTTTAAAGCTGCTGCTTCATCGACAACAAACAAGGCATTTGGATGTGTTTGTAAATAAGACGCAGGATTTTGTTCAGATACAGTTCCTTCAACAGCATCTGCGATTTTATCTGCTTTCCTTTCCCCCCAAGCTAAAAGAACCACTCTTTTGGCTTGAAGAATCTTAGATACGCCCATCGTAATGGCCTTTTTAGGTACTTTGGGCAGTTCACCACCAAAATCCATGGTTGCAGCAACACGGGTTGAATGATCTAACATCATTAACCTGGTTTTTGAATTAATAAGAGAGCCCGGTTCATTGAAACCAATATGTCCGTTTCCACCTATACCCAATAACTGAAAATCAAGTCCACCTAATTGTTCAATTTTTCGTTCGTACTCAAGACAATAATCAGCAATTCTATTTTGTGGAATAGTACCATCTGGAATAAAATAGTTTTCTTTCGGAATATCCACATGGTCAAATAATTGTTCCTTCATAAAACGCCAATAACTCTGGATTGCATTGGGTTCCATCGGGTAATATTCATCCAAATTAAACGACACTACATTGTGAAAACTAAGGTCTTCTTCTTTGTGCATCCGGATTAGTTCTGCATATACTGTCTTAGGAGATGAGCCGGTTGCTAAACCTAAAACACATTTTTTCCCTTGACTCTGTTTTTCTCGAATTAGGTTCGCAATTTCTAATGCAACCGACTTCGATGCGTCTTTGGGGTCTTTGAAAATTCTTGTTGGAATTTTTTCGTAAGCTATGGGCTCACGGAGGATGGTTTGATTTTGCATAATTGTCTAGACAATTTAATGATAAACAAATTTCTATAATTTTAAATTAATATAAAATATATAACTACTTTTTAATTTATTTTAAAATACCACTTGTGTAAAATGCCAAACTAATATCTATTTAGCATCGTTTTGTGTTAGTAAATACATCCACACTTGAAGGAAGATATACATGATTTGTTTACTTCCAGTTAAATATTTAAAAATGAAAGCAGTTTTACTTACTTTATTTTGTGCTATTTCTCCGTATATTTTTGCACAGGAAAAAATAACCATCAGTGGTTATATCCGAGATAAAGCAGATGGCGAAGGTCTAATCGGAGCATCGGTCTTTTTAAAAGAAGCCAATGTCGGTATTCAAACGAACGTATATGGATTTTATTCACTATCTGTTCCAGCAGGTAACTATTCACTGAGTATTACGTATGTTGGCTATGAGACTATTGAATTAAAGGTTAATCTAACAAAAAACGTACAAAAAAATATAGAGTTGGTCTCTGCGTCAAATCAATTAAACGAGGTCGTCATTTCTGCCGAAGCACCAAACGAAAACGTAAAAAGTTTGGAAATGTCTGTTAGTAAAGTATCCATGAGTACCATTCGAAAAATGCCGGCATTATTAGGTGAAGTGGACGTAATTCGAAGTATTCAGTTTTTACCTGGCGTAAGTACAGTAGGAGAAGGTTCATCCGGTTTTAATGTGCGTGGAGGTGGAATTGACCAAAACTTGATTCTCCTAGATGAAGCACCAGTCTATAATTCTTCTCATTTATTTGGATTCTTCTCTGTTTTTAATCCAGATGCTGTCAAAGATGTAAAGTTGATAAAAGGAGGTATTCCCGCAAATTATGGAGGCCGTATATCATCAATTCTTGATGTTCGAATGAAAGAAGGAAATGCAAAAAAAGGAGAATTTACGGGTGGTATTGGGACAATTTTTACGCGTTTGGCTTATGAAAGACCATTCGTAAAAGACAAAGGCTCATTTATTGTCGCACTCAGACGCTCTTATATTGATGTTCTAGCCAAACCTTTCTTAAATGCAGACCTACGAAGCTCGCAATTTTACTTTTACGATTTTACTGCCAAAGCAAATTATCGTATAAACGAAAAGAACAATGTATATATCTCAGGATATTTCGGGCGGGATGTATTTGGTTCAGGATTTGGATTTGATTGGGGTAATGGAACAACTACTTTACGTTGGAACCATGTGTTCAGTCCAAAGTTGTTTTCTAATTCAACCGTGTTTTATAGCAATTACGACTACGCATTGAACTCAAATCTGGATGGTTCAGATACACAAGATTCCTTTCAGTGGAAATCGAATATTATCAATTATAGTTTGAAACAAGACTTCACGTATTATTTGAATGCTAAAAATACGATGAATTTTGGCGGACAAGTTATTTACTACGACTTTAGCCCAGGTGAAGCAATTGCAATCTCCAGCGGTGAGGAACGCAAAATTGGACTTGAGAATAAATATGCAGTGGAAACCGCATTTTATGTAGATAATCAACAAAATATAGGTTCTAAGTTAAGTTTTCAATACGGGTTAAGGTATTCTGTTTATCAATATTTAGGGCCAGGAAGAAAATTTACTATCACTCCAAATACAGTAAATCCTGCTGATAGAGGAACGATTGTAAACAGTGAAGAAGTTGGAAAAGGAGAAACAATTCAAATGTACGGAAATTGGGAACCACGTTTCGCGATGAATTACTCCGTGTCTGCGAATAGTTCTTTTAAATTAAGTTTTAACCGTCTTGCACAATACGTTCATTTGTTATCAAATACGGCAGCTTCGTCACCTTTGGATGTTTGGACACCTAGCACAAACAATATCAAACCACAAATTTCAAATCAATTGGCTCTGGGTTATTTTTTCAATTTCAATGAAAATAAGCTGGAGGCATCCGTCGAAACCTATTATAAATCCTTAGAAAATCAAATTGATTACGTTCGAAATGCTGATTTACTTTTAAATCCGTTTGTTGAGGCTGATTTACTAAACGGAATTGGCCGCGCGTATGGGGCAGAATTTTACTTGAAGAAAAAAACAGGTAAGCTAAATGGTTGGATTAGTTATACTTTGTCCAAAACAGAACGAAAGGTAAACGGATTAAACAATGGAGATTGGTTTGTTTCACGTATCGACAGACCTCATAATTTGTCTGTTATTGCCATTTATGAACCAAGTGCTAGGGTAAGCTTTTCTTCAAACTTTACGTTTACAAGTGGAACTCCCGCTACTTTTCCGAGCAATAAATTTCTTTTTCAAGGATATGCTTTGCCTCATAATTTTACTGATAACCGAAATAATTACAGAATACCAGATACGCATCGGTTAGATATTTCAGCCACATTAAAAAATAAATACGCATTATTCAAAAAAGGGGAAAGCGAATGGGTCTTGTCTGTGTATAATGTGTATAATCGAAAAAATCCATTTTCTGTATATGTAAGACAAAATCCAGAAAATCCTTCACAAACACAAGCTGTAAGATTGGCAGTATTTGGTTCAATTCTTCCGGCAATTACATACAATTTTAAATTTTAATCCGATGAATTTTAATAAAATAGCTTTCTTTCTTCTCGTAATTAGTAGTCTAATAAGCTGTGAAGATGTGATTGATTTTAATTTACGTGCTGACGGCGAAAACCAATTGGTCGTGGATGCTTGGTTAAATAATACAACCGATAAGCAAAAAATTGTACTTAGTTATTCACAACCCTATTTTGACAATGCTGTGCCAACAATGGTACGTAATGCACGTGTTTATTTAGTCGATGAAGATAAAATAACATATCCTTTTTCGGAAGGAAATGAACAGGGTGTATATGAATTTAAGCCAACATCAGAAGCACAGACATTGAATAAAATAGGTAAAACATATCAATTATTTGTAGAAAATGACGGACAGATTTTCACATCTATTACAAAACTGAATCGTGTTCCGACGATAGATTCTGTACGGTACGAATTTTTCCAATTGCCTTTTGCACCATCTGATACTGTAAACAGAGAAGGATATATTGCTGAATTTTTTGCGCGTGATTTTCCAGGATTGGGAGATACCTACTGGGTTAAATACAAAAAAAATGGAGTAAGAGACAATTCACCGGCACAGATTACTTTAGCTTATGATGCTGGATTTTCTCCAGGTTCTCAATCCGACGGATTAATTTTTATACAACCTATTCGAAGATCTATAAATAATGGGCCTAATTTATATCAAGATGGTGATGAGATTGAGGTTGAGTTGAGCTCAATCTCTAACGAAGCATTTTTCTTTTTATCGTTAGTACGGCAGGAGTCATCGAATGGAGGAATTTTTGCTGTGCCATCTGGAAATATCCCTACGAATATTGTCAATGTAAATAAGGGTTCAAAAGAAAAGGCACTTGGATTCTTTGCAATTTCGGCGGTCAGTACGTTTAAAACTAAGGTTAAAAAAGAGTTAGCAAAGCGATAAAAAAGAAGAAAGTTAAAAAGCCGATTTACAAAGGAAACTTTGCAAATCGGCTTTTTTGATTGAACATTAGTTTACTAACTGAAATGTAAAACGATGCTCATGATTGATATTTAAAGGAATCTTGCTTATTCTAAAAATTATCTTAGCTTCAATGTGACTAGGCTTAATACGGCAAGAATGACACCTACAATCCAGAAACGTGTGACAATTTTAGCCTCGTGATATCCCTTTTTCTGATAATGGTGATGCAAAGGTGACATAAGGAAAAGCCTGTTTTTCTGTGCATATTCCAAACCATGTTTCTTTTTCATATACTTAAAATACGATACCTGAAGAATAACAGACAGGTTTTCGATTAGAAATATACCACATAGAATCGGAATGATTAACTCTTTCCGAAGAATGAGTGATAGAGTTGCAATGACACTTCCGAGCATTAAACTACCTGTATCGCCCATAAAAACTTGTGCTGGGTAGGCATTGTACCAAAGAAAACCAATACAAGCACCCACGAAGGCAGCACAGAAAATCACAACTTCTCCTGAGTTAGGAATAAGCATGATATTGAGATATTCAGCAAAGATTTTATTTCCAGACAAATAGGCAAAAATGGCAATCGTGAGACCAATAATGGCAGATGTTCCGGCAGCAAGTCCATCTATTCCATCCGTAATGTTAGCACCGTTTGAGACTGCTGTAATAATGAAAATACAGATGAGTACGTAAGGAATCCAAGCGAGTGAGTCAGGAAGAAAAGAAGATAAGTACGAATAATCTAATTCATTGTTTTTTAAGAAAGGAACAGTTGTAATCAATGTATTTTTATCAACAAATCGAGTCACTTCTCCAAGCTTATTTTTAACAAAATAGCGTACGACGACGTGGTCATTGAAATAAAGTGTAAGCCCGACAATCAAACCCAATCCAACTTGACCAATTACTTTGAATTTTCCTTTAAGCCCTTCTTTATCTTTTTTGAAAACCTTGATATAGTCGTCTGCAAAACCAATCATGCTCGTCCATAAAGTGGTGATTATTAGCAGAATAACATAGACATTATCCAGCTTACTAAATAAAATAACCGGGATTAGTAGCGAGGCAATGATGATGAAACCACCCATTGTTGGGGTTCCTTTTTTTTCCATTTGACCAGTTAATCCTAAATCTCGGATACTTTCTCCAATTTGTAAGTTTCGGAGAAGTGAAATAATTTTCTTACCAAAAATGGCAGCAATTAAAAGAGATAAAATAGTTGCAGCTGATGCTCGAAATGAAATGTATCTGAAAACTCCTGCACCAGGAAAATCAAATGTTTGGTCTAAGTAATTAAATAAATAATAGAGCATAAAGTATTGTTTAGTTGCGCAAAGGTATAAAAAAAGAGAAGTACAAGAATAGTACTCCTCCGATAAACAGGTTTGATGTGCCAAATTATATTCCTATTTTTAAGCTTCATCAGGTTGATATGATTTAATTATCCACTTTAAGTGAAAGTGTAATAGACATTAAATTTCTTCAAAACTAGAAGCACCAAGGCTTTCAAATACGACCTTCCAATAGGCACTCACATTGGGATTGTTTATTTTGGTTGAACTAAGTGGGTCAAAAGGTAAAATACTCTTTATTGCAACCCCATTTAGGTTAATATCTTGCATTTTTTCAATATCTTCTTCTGCCCATTTGGTTGCCTCATCTACGCTTGAAGGTGGTTTTACGTGGAAATCTCTTCCATTAGAGGTGCTTTCAATCATATCGCTAAAAAAGTAAACCGAAATTACTTTTTCACCTGTATTTTGCGAATTAATAATTTGAAGAGACGAAGTAATGTCCGTAAACTTATTTGATTCTTGATTATTTTTAGTGCCAAATACCCGAAGTATTTTTTTTGTGAACTGATTTCTTTCTTTTCCAATTTGGAGTTGGTAATCAAGCTCACTCATTTCTTTGTCCGTAGCATTCATATTCGTGACATCTTCCATTTCTGTGGAACAAAGTAAGGTCAGACACCGTCCTTTTAATGTATTCTCATGAATGTAATAACCTTCCAATTGGTCGCCGGCTTTCAATATACCTTCCTGTAAAATTGTATTTACAGCGTCCTTGTATTTTGTTTGTACATAGGAATTGTCAAAGTCCAAACTCACGGACTTATCGATGAAAATGAGGGAAAGAATGTTCTTTGTTTTTGGTGGGGTTTCGTCGGTTCCATTGGATGAACAGCTTAATGCGATACTTGAAACGAGAAAAATACCCAATACCACCCAAATTTTTCTGAAATTCATAAATAAGTAAAATTAAAATATATCTTTAAAATGTTCTAACTGTAAATCGGGTTTTTGGACAATAGAAATAAAATCAAATCGTATATCTCCAGCCCATGGTTTTCTGGAAAGGTAAGCTTCTCCAGCCCTAAAAATAGCCATTTTTTTGGCTTTGGACATTCCATCCTCCGGAAATCCGTACGTCGCATCATTCCTCAGCCGGATTTCAACGAAAACCAACGTGTCTTTTTCTTGAGCAACTACATCAATCTCCAAATTTCCGATTCGAACATTCCGCTCGTGGATTTGATACTCGTGTTTCACCAAATACGCAACGGCATAATCTTCCCCAAATTTTCCTTGTTCTTTTTTATCTTTCATGGCACTCATTCTTGTTTGAAGTTGTAATTTAGTAAAAGTTACTTTAATTAGAAATTTTCTAATTTTTACAAACAAATGATTGAATGGAAAAAAATAAGCAAGTTGTATTTAAGTCTCTTGGATTAATAGACTACAAACAAGCGTGGGATTTACAAGAAGTACTGTTTAAGAATACCGTTGACAGCAAATTAGAAAGTAAAAAGCAACCGAATCTTCCTGCTAAACAGACGACAAATCACCTATTATTTTGTGAACATCCGCCTGTTTATACATTAGGAAAAAGTGGTAAAATTGAAAATCTTTTACTCAATCAAGAAAACTTAGAAGAGAAAGGTGCTAAATTCTATAAAATTAATCGAGGAGGAGATATTACATTTCATGGCCCTGGACAATTGGTTGCGTATCCTATTTTAGATTTGGATAACTTCTTTACAGATATTCACAAATACATGCGTTTTCTGGAGGAAGCTGTTATTTTGACCTTACATGATTTTGGAATTGAAGCTGGTCGGATTGACGGTTTAACGGGTGTTTGGGTGGATTATATTCAACAGAAAAATCCACGAAAAATTTGTGCAATGGGCGTAAAAGCAAGTAGATGGGTTACGATGCACGGGCTTGCCCTAAATGTAAATACAGATTTACGTTTTTTTAATTATATCGTGCCTTGTGGAATAGATGATAAAGCGGTTACGTCAATGGAGTTCGAGTTAGGACGTAAAATTCAAATGTCGGAAGTTGAATTTGCCTTAAAATCACATCTTTCTAACCTTTTTGAAATGAATATCATCGAAGAATAATTGAAAAAATGCATAAAATATATTTCGATAATGCCTCTACAACCCGAATTTTTCCGGAAGTTGTGGATAAATTAACAGATGAATACCATTTCTTATCTGGAAATCCATCAAGTAGATTTCATTCTCTAGGCTGGGACGCTGACGAAAAAGTAAACGAAGCAAGACGCTTTATTTCTACCTTTTTAGGTGCTTCTCCCAACGAATTAGTTTTTACAAGTGGTTCTTCTGAAGGAATAAAAATGGTTTACAATCATTTTTTTTGGAACAAACAAGTACATATTGTTACCAATAAAACGGAACATAAAATGACACTTCTAGGTGCAGAGTCTCTTCAAAATAGAGGTTGGAAAGTGTCCTATGTTTCCGTTGATTCAAAAGGTAAAGTAAACTTGGAAGAAGAGATTGCACATCTTCCAAAAGAGGAAGATTACTTGTTTGTCTTCATGCTTGGCAATAATGAAATTGGAACCTTGCATGATTTGACAAGATTTGTAAAAGTCATTCGACGAGATTTCCCAAATGCCTATATATTGACTGACGCTACACAGGCAGTAACAAAAATAACCATAGACTTTCAGTCATTGGATGTTGATTTTCTTGTTTTCTCGGCTCATAAATTTCATGGACCAAAAGGTATCGGTGGTTTGCTGATAAAAAAGGGAATTGAATTTCGTCCATTTGGAATACAAGAAAGCCAAGAAAGAGGTCGGAGGGGCGGCACTTTAAATGTTCATGGTATTCGAGGAATGTATCACGCACTGAAACATTTCAGTACATTGGGTAATGAAGTTGTAAGTCAATTAGCAATTAAGAGAGATGTATTTGAAAAACTTATTATGGCTGAGATTGACGATGTAAAACAAATGGGTGATATAGATGCTAGATTACCTCAAATTTCGAATTTATACTTCAAGGGAATTTATTCGGAAGAACTGTTGGAGTCTTTTACAGATGTAGCTGCATCAAATGGTTCTGCGTGTAATTCTGCGCATGTATTCCCATCTCATGTGCTTATGGCAATTGGGTTAACAACGGAGGAGGCTTTAAGTTGTGTTCGTTTTAGTTTTTCATTTCTAACTACACAGCAAGAAATTGAAATGGGCGCAAAACATGTTATTGAAACCATAAAAAAACGCTGGAAGTAGTTTTTCCAGCGTTTTTATCGAAAAATCAGTTTAAAGAAAACTTCTTTTCACCTTCTTTTAGCCAATCTAAAAATTCTTTTTCAGATGAATAACCTATGGGATTCATGAGAATTTTGCCTTTGGCATCTATAATGACGTAGTAAGGTTGTGCATTATTATTGAACTGAGTTATCTCGTATTCCATATTTTTTGCACCGATTGTCGTTATCATTTCGTTGCTGTAACTAGATAGATACTGCTTCTCACGTGGCAACTCTTTTTTATCATCCACATAAAGGGAAGCAATAACATAGACCTCGCCTAGGATACTCTTTACATCTGGTTTTGGCCAAACGTTTTCTTCCATTTTCCGACAGTTTGCGCACGCGTATCCAGTAAAATCAATTAGAATAGGTTTATTTACTTTGGCTGCATACGCTTTGGCGTCATCGATGTCATAAAATCCCCAAAGATTATGCGGAAGCGCCCTCATGTTTTCAGCGGGTGCATTCGATGCATTTTCAGCGTTTTCAATGGGAGCGGGTGGGAGAATACCAGACAATGCTGAAAGGGGTTTTCCGGTAATTCCAGGTACCATATAAAGCGTTAGTGCCGCAAAAATAAAGGCAAAAAATAAACGTGACCAATGGAATTTTTCTACACGATTATCCTTAGAAAAACGAATGAGTCCAAGAATATAAAGTGTGATTAATACGCCAATAACTATCCAGATTAATAGAAATAAATTGCGATGAATCAAATTTAAGTGGTAAGCAAGGTCAATATTACTTAAAAATTTAAGTGCTAATGCAAACTCCAAAAGCCCAAACACTGCTTTTAGTTCGTTTAACCAACCACCCGATTTCGGAAGTGTCTTCAGAAATTGAGGGAACATGGCTAATCCTGAAAACACAAGTGCAAAAGGAAGTCCAAAAGCCAACATTCCATAAAGTGGGCGCATGACTTCTCCCTGTGACGAGTAAATGAGTAGGGAACCAACAAATGGGACGGTACAGCTAAAAGATACGACTACGAGTGTCAGTGCCATGAAAAAAATACCAACAAGACCACCTTTTTCAGATAATTGGTCAATTTTATTTACTGTTTCATGTGGCATTACGATTTCAAAAGCACCTAAAAGTGAAATACCGAATACAATGAATAGAATGAAGAAAATTAAATTAGGTATCCAGTGTGTACTAATGAAATTTAGGAAAGGTGCACCAAAAAGCATGGTTACAAAACCCATTACACTGAAAATTGCCATGATGGATACTCCGTAAAAGATAGCTTTAAACTTCCCTTTTTCTTGCTTTGTGAAGAAACTAACCGTCATGGGCATAATTGGATAAATACATGGCATAAAAATAGAAGCTAATCCAGCCATGAAGGCGATGAATAGGAAATCAAGTAACGAAGATTCCTTTTTGTTGCTTTCTGCATTTACTTCGTCGGCTTCTTGTGGTTCTATTTGTGCTTGCACACTATCCATCGTTGACGAAAGTGCTGTTAAACCAACAGTATCTTTTTCTGGTAAAAGGAGTGAGTCTGTTATTGCCACTGGCTTTTCAGCAGGGCTAGCCACAACTGTAAAGGTAAATTTCTCTTTGCCATTAATGCACCTTCCATCAACATCTGTGCAAGATTGAAACTCAATTTCTCCTGGAATAACAGTTTTTTCAGATAAAATTTGAATTTTCTGGATAAATACTGCCTTTTCTATGAAGTATTTGATGTTTGCTCCCCAGATTTCATCAAACTTTGTTTTTGGGTTTTTGGGAGTTATACCGCCGATAAGTTTAAACTCTTTGCTTGGCTTAAAAGAGAAAGTGGTGACAATTGGCCCAATTTCTGGGTCAAAATCGGATGAATACAAATACCAACCTTTTTTTATAGAGGCTTCAAATCGTAGTTCAATCGTTTCTCCAACTTTCGGTTTGAGATTGGATACGGAGTTTGTCCAAGTGGTTGGTGTTTCTATTTGAGCAAATGAAAACAAACTTCTGCTTAGCAGAATCAAAAACAAAGATAATTTTCGCATTTTTAGGGCTTTTAGCATAACCGAAATGGTTGTGCAAAATGGAGAATACTTTTTAAACAAAAAAATGCTTGAAAGTATTCCATTTCAAGCAATTTCCCAGAGTTTACGACTTATGCTTCTGTTTCTAAGACGTTGATTTTTTGAATTTTATCGCCTTGTCTAATCAAATCTACAATATCAATACCTTCAATTACTTTCCCGAAACAAGTATGATTTCTGTCTAGATGTGCTGTTCCTTGGCGGTTATGGCAGATAAAAAACTGGGAACCACCCGTATTTCTTCCTCTGTGAGCCATAGACAAAACACCTCTGTCATGGTATTGATTTTCACCATTGAGTTCACAAGGAATTGTATATCCTGGGCCACCCGCGCCTGTTCCAGTTGGGTCTCCACCCTGAATCATAAAATTTGGTATCACACGATGGAATGAAACGCCATCATAGTATCCCTCTTTTGCTAATTTGATAAAATTTTCGACAGCAATTGGGGCGTCATTTTCATAAAATTCAATCAACATAGTTCCCTTGTCGGTCACCATTTCCGCTTTTCTCATACTACAATTGTTTATATTTAATTAATTTCTGCAATAACCGTTTCTCCGCCAATTGGTCTATCATCTAGTTTAACGAGTACCTTTGCATCGAGGGGTAAATAGATATCAATGCGTGACCCAAACTTGATAAACCCGAACTCAGTGCCTTGTTCCACTTGTTTTCCTTCTTCTACGTACCAACATATTCTTCTTGCAAGTGCTCCTGCAATTTGTCTAAACAATACTTCTGTACCGTTCGCGTGTTTTGTCACAATGGTTGTTCGTTCGTTTTCGGTGCTTGATTTTGGATGCCAAGCAACTAGATATTTTCCTGGATGGTATTTAAAGTAAGAAATGATACCTGATAATGGATTAAAATTGATATGGACATTGAATGGAGACATAAATATGGAAATTTGTTTCCTTTTATCCTTAAAATATTCTCCCTCATATACTTCTTCTATGACTACAACTTTTCCGTCGGCTGGTGCTATAATTTGCTTGGGGTTTTGTATCGTCGTTCTAGTTGGTTTGCGGAAAAACTGCAAAACTATCAGGAAGAAAACAATACTGAAAATACCTATTAAAATGACGAACCATTGGGGAAACGAACTATAAAACTGTACCAATCCGTTCATGATTGCCAAGCCAATACTTGTAATTAGTAATGTTGCTGTACCTTCTTTGTGAATAGTCATACGATTGAGGGTTTATGGTTTCAGACTACAAATATAAAGATATTGCCTCCTTTACAGATAATCTTCCGTTATTTTTACAGTTTAATGTACATATTCGCTTCTACATTTGTACAAGAACGGGATATGTTTCACGTGAAAAGAAGAAAATGTCATACCTAAATATAGATATAATGAGCGCTTTCTTACGTAAGTACTTGGTTAAAGGAATTTTTATTTTAGTAATTTCTTGTGTTGTAGTTTATTTTAATGAAAGTACTTTAGATAATCGCATCGGTTGGGATATTGTCAGTGAATTGAAAACCACAAGTAAAATTCAACCATTTAAACTGGATGATATACATAAGATAGATGTCTCATTACCAGTTTATTATGTAAACGAATACTACAATCCACAAAAAATTACTGGAAATAATTTTGTTACAACTTTTGTTGCTATTCTCTTATTACTTGGTGTCCTAGGGATTTTATATGCTACGCTCCACTATCGTTCAAAATATGCATTTTACGTATATATTTCTACTCTAAGTTTTTGGACGGTCTCCATGAGGTTGGAAAATATTTTTGAAACGGCACAAAGTGGCTCTTTCTTGCTTTTATTTATCCCACTCGCTTTTACAGGTTATTTAATTCACTCATTCCCGAATATTAAGGCAATATCGAGACAAATTTGGCTGATAATTACTTTGTTGTTAGTTATTGGATATCTCGTTCTCGCCAAAATCAATGAATCAAACTTAACCAGTATCATTGCAAACGGATTTTATTTTTATGTCTTTTTGGTTTTAATTTTCTTGTTTTTGATAGCTAATGTAATTTTTTCCTATTTTATTAAGATAATATCCTCTACTTCTATCGAAAAAGGGAAAAGCTATTGGCCTAAAATTTTTCTAATTTTTGGTATTTATTTTGTAAATGTCTTCATTTTGTATGCTCAAGAAATTAAACTAATTGAAGTCCAACAACAGATATTTACGCCAATTGTACTTTTTGTCATTTCATGCATCATGGCAACTTTGCAGTCTAATCAATGGCAAAGAAATACACAAATTGCCTTTTGGAGTGGAATCGCAGTCGCGTATTCGCTTACTTTCTATGCTGACTTTCTCATACATGATGGTTATCGTGAATTTATTCGTGAGTTTATTACTATTTCCTATTTACTCGTTCCTCTCGCATTTCTCATTTTTTTGTTAGCAAACTTTTATTCACTCATTCAACAGGGGCTTCCTATTCATAAGGTTTGGGAAAAACCTATCCATCTAAAATGGATATTGCCGCAAATTGCAGCCATATTCGGGATTTTATTCTTCCTATCCTTTAAAAATGGATATTCCATCAATCAATTAATCGCTACACAACAAAATTTATTGGCTGATTACCATCTGGAAAAGAAAGAGGAAAGTATTGCCGAGTCGTATCTAAAGAAAAGTGTTTCTTTTGATTTGTATAACTTCAAAGCGAATTACACGTTGGCTACTTTAGCCAAGAAATATGGAGATAATGCTTCTACACTTTTTTATCTCCAAAATGCGCTGAAAAAGAATAATTCTGCCCACGCTTTCATAGCATTAACACAAACGTATGAAAACGAAAATCTATTTTTTGACGCGTTGTTTAATCTCCAAAATGGGGTTGTAAAAAATCCTAATTCGCATCAAATAAGTACGTATCTAGCCAATTTGTATCAGAAATCGAACAATCGGGATAGTAGCTTTTTGTACAGAACAAAAGCATTGGAGTCCTGTAAAACATGTGCTGTTGAACAAATGAATGAATTGGCTTTTTGGATTGAGAATGGAAAGAAAGAAAAAATAAATTCTCTTGCAAAACAGCTCGAAAAAGAAGTAAAAGAAATGAATCATCCTAATTTATCAGCGATACATGTTTTGTCAGATGCCAAAATGGCGACTGAAAGAGCTACAAATAAGCCAAAAGAAGTAATGAATGTGCTTGATTTCGCGGTAGTGTTTAATCGGATAGCAAATAGAAAGGATACATATAAAATTGAAACAGCGCTGATGAAAAAAATGCTTGAAAATCAATTAAATGAGCAATTTTCCGCTGAATTACTATTTCTGGAAGCGATGAATACGTATAAAAATGGAAAAAAAACAGAGGGAATTGCGCAACTTCTTCAATTGAATAGCGTAGCGGAAGATGAGAAAAATCTGTTTGGTCCAGTAGCTTTGGGTTTACTTCTGGAGGAAGCAGCTTTCGAAAACTACAAAGTAAATTCAGGAGAAATAAAAGCCATTGGGGGAGCTAAATGGCAAACTAGTCCAGAAATGCTTCGGGCTTTCAGGGAAAAACAGAAAAAAAGAGCGCAAAATTTGATAAAAACGACTTCTATAAATGAGAATCAGTTAGATTCCTTATATCAATTAGCACCCTATAACCCAACTTGGATTATCCATTTAATAGATAAAACACAAGCGAAATTTGGACAAGATACAGCGTACCGACTGTTGGTGGCAGCATTGGAAGATAATCCGTATGAAAGTGATTTGTGGAAAAAATACGTGGAGAAAAGTATCGAAATGAATTTACTGGCGTATGCAGAAGATGGTATTCAAGCTTTGCAAAAGCTAGGCAAAGAAGAAGTATTTCAAAAAGAATCTGGACAAAAAATAAAGAAAAAGAAGGAAAATTTTGGTAGCTATTAAGGAACATACAGGAATCCATTAAAATATGATTTCAGCCACTTTCATTGGTATTCGTGTCGTTGGTAAAATTTAGATAGCTAACCACATGGAAGTTAGTAAGTTTGTTATCCTAAAAGAAAGAAAAGTGAAAATAATTGAAACGAAAAATATCTCAAAGAGATACGTAATGGGTACAGAAGTGGTAGATGCTTTAAAATCTATCTCCATAACCATTGAAAAGGGTGAATATGTTGCATTTATGGGACCTTCAGGGTCTGGTAAATCGACTTTAATGAATATCATCGGTTGCTTAGATTCCCCAACCTCTGGAACATACGTATTGAATAAGAAAGATGTGAGTGCGATGTCTGAGGGAGAATTAGCAGATGTTAGAAACAAAGAAATCGGATTTGTATTCCAAACATTTAACCTTTTACCCCGCCAAAGCTCGCTTGAAAACGTAGCATTACCACTCATTTATGCGGGATTCAATAAAAAAGACCGGACGGAAAGAGCGCAGCAAGTTTTGCAAAGTGTTGGCTTAGGAGAACGCTCCATGCACAAACCGAATGAATTATCAGGAGGACAAAGACAAAGGGTAGCTGTTGCCCGTGCTTTAGTGAATAACCCAAGTATTCTTCTAGCAGATGAGCCAACGGGAAACTTAGATACTCGTACATCCTACGAAATCATGGGTTTATTTGAGGAAATTCATGCGAAAGGAAATACCATTATCATGGTAACGCACGAAGAAGATATTGCAAATTATGCACATAGAATAATTCGTTTGAGAGATGGACTTATTGAGTCAGATATTAAAAATCCAAACCCGACGAATCCCAAAAAGATGGCGGAGGAACTGAACAAAAAACTTTCGAACTAAATTTATCGTTTATACATAAAATAACACAATCTAAAATGAAAAGTATCCTAGTAACCCTATTTGCAGTGGTATTTGCTGTAACAAGCACAATGGCACAAAAAGCACCAGCAAGCCCTAAAGTTGTTGCTGAAAGTAAAAATACAGTCATTACGTACGGTCAACCGTCTAAAAAAGACCGAGAAATTTTTGGAAAACTAGTTCCCTACGGTCAAGTATGGAGAACGGGTGCCAACGAAGCAACGACTGTTCAGTTTAAAAGTGATGTTACTTTTGGTGGGAAAAAAGTGAAAGCAGGTACGTATTCCTTATTTACGATTCCTTCAGAAAACGAATGGACAATCATTCTTAACTCAGAATTAGGACAATGGGGAGCCTACAAATACAATGATATCAAGAAGAATAATGTCGCGGAAGTCAAGGTGAAGGCTACAAACACAGCATCCGTCATGGAAAAGTTAACCATTACGACAGACGACAAAAAAATTACCATTGGATGGGATAAAACATCCGTATCTGTGGATACAAAATTCTAAGTTATTCTTAGTTTTGAATACAAAAAGAGGCGAAGTAATGCATTACTTCGCCTCTTTTTGTAAAATTAAGTTCAAAATTAATGTACTCGAATGTTTACATTTTGAACATATTCAGTATAAACTTGTTCGATACCTGACTTCAAAGAAATAGATGCTTCCCAACCAAGCTCACGTAATTTGGATACATCCATCAATTTTCTTGGCGTACCATCAGGTTTGCTCGTATTCCAAACAATTTCACCGCTAAAACCAACCACTTCTTGAATAGTTTCAGATAATTCCCGGATGGTTACATCAACACCCGTTCCAATATTTATAAGCGTTGAGTCGTGGTAATTTAACATAAGAAAATAACAAGCAGAGGCAAGGTCGTCTGCATGTAAAAACTCACGCATCGGTTTACCCGAACCCCATACTTCTACCGAAGCAGATTGGTTGATTTTCGCTTCATGAAATTTTCGAATAAGTGCTGGTAAAACATGCGAGTTATTCAAATCATAATTGTCATTTGGGCCAAATAAGTTGGTGGGCATCACAGAAATAAAATTACAACCGTATTGGCTTCTGTATGCTTCACACATTTTTATGCCTGCAATTTTAGCGATAGCATAGGGCTCGTTCGTCTCTTCTAGTGTGCCAGTCAAAAGATATTCTTCTTTCAATGGTTGAGGTGCTAGTTTGGGATAAATACAAGAAGAGCCCAAAAACAGGAGTTTTTTGACGCCATGTAGGTAGGATTGGTGGATAATATTGTTCTGAATCTGAATATTATCATAGATAAACTCAGCTCTGTAGGTATTATTGGCATGAATACCGCCTACTTTAGCTGCAGCCAAGAAAACATAATCTGGTTTTTCTGTTTCAAAAAAATGAGCGACATCTTCTTGGTTTCGCAGGTCTAATTCAGAAGAAGTACGGAAGACAAAACGAGAATAACCTTCGGATAAAAGTTTTCTGTGTATAGCCGACCCAACCATTCCCCGGTGGCCAGCAATGTATATTTTGGCTGATTTTTCCAATTTTTTGTTAATTTGTGCCGTTTTATAAAGATTACGCGAATTTACGATACCTTATTCTAAAATGAAAAATAAAGTAATTATATGTGTGCTTCTATTTTTAAAGAGTGGAGGACTTTATAGCCAAACGACTATCCCAAAGCCAAAAACGAGGGAAGAAATTCGGGCAGAGCGAAAAAAAATGACGATTGAGCAAAAAATAGAAAGTGTTTTACCTGTTGATGTGAACTTACCTAATTTTAAGGTCAACGGGGAACAAACAGATATTCAATCAGTGGATGATGCTAAAAAATTTATTAAGGAAACAATACCTGGAATTGGGCAAAAGGCAAAAGACAAAGTAAAAAAAACAATTGAAAAGGGGGAAGAAGCACTGACTGTTTTTAATGGAAAAGAATACAAAGGAATACCGATTTCAAAGCAAATCATCAAACAAGGCACGGGAACACGTTTTCGTTACACCGAATTTTATACATTAAAAACATTTCAGTCACCTGATTCATATATTCGAGAGTTACATTGGATGGATACCAAAACAAAAAAAATTGTAACGGGTATCGGTAGAGATAGAAATAGATACGTTTTATTACATGGCCCTTACCAAGAATATGTTGGTGAAGTTTTGGTACAAGAAGCGAGTTATTATTTGGGTGCAAAAGATGGCAGGTGGTTGACACACGACCGAAATAATATACTTATAGACAAGGAATATTGGCGTGAAGGTTTTTTGGAAGAGTCAGAGAAATCCTATTATGACAGTACTAAAATAAAATTAAAGGAAGTAATTCCCGTTAAGTTTGCTCAAAAAACGGGAAAGTACTACGCATATCACCCGGAAGGAACACTTTGGTTAGAAGGAGAAATGCAAGATGGAAAACGTGTAGGAAAGTGGATTGAATATTATCCGCAAGGCAATAAAAGGAAACGAGAAATAGAATATACAGAGGAGGAAAGTGAAGGGAAAGTACTCCGGGAATACGACGAAAAAGGCAAAATTGTATTTGAATTAAAATAGATGGAAGCGAATAAAACCACTAGAAATAGACAAATGCATTAATTTTTAGAAGTGTAGAGAAATGTAAATTCCATATATTCTACAATAAAAAGGGCAGAATTTATACTATTCTCTAAAAAAAATCCAATATAGATTTGCTTTATAGTGAATGTGTTATAATTTTGCAATCCAAAAACTACGATTATTTTCTAAATCACTTCATATCTAATGGCAAATATTGGTAAAATCTCGCAGATCATCGGGCCCGTTGTGGACGTTAGCTTCGAGGGAGAGTCTGCTTCTCTACCTGAAATTTTAGATGCTATCTCAGTAACTAAATTGAATGGTCAAAAAGTTATTCTTGAATGTCAACAACACCTTGGTGAAGATCGCGTACGTACCATTGCAATGGATAGTACAGATGGTTTGCAAAGAGGAATGGATGCGGTTCATTTGGGCTCTCCAATCACTATGCCAACCGGCGAGGAAATCAAAGGACGTTTGTTTAACGTAGTTGGTGATGCAATCGATGGTTTAGGTGCTGTTGAAACAAAAGGAATGTCTATTCACAGAGCAGCTCCGCGCTTTGAAGATTTAGCAACAGCTACTGAGGTTCTCTTCACAGGTATTAAAGTTATTGACCTTCTTGCACCTTATGTAAAAGGTGGAAAAATTGGTTTGTTTGGTGGTGCTGGTGTAGGTAAAACAGTACTTATCCAAGAACTAATTAACAATATCGCCAAAGCGTATGCAGGTCTTTCTGTATTTGCAGGTGTTGGAGAGCGTACACGTGAAGGAAATGACCTTCTTCGTGAAATGATTGAATCTGGTATTGTAAAATATGGAGAGGCATTCAAACACTCTATGGAAGAAGGTGGATGGGATTTATCTGTAGTGGATAGAGACGCGCTAAAAGAATCACAAGCAACATTTATTTTCGGACAAATGAATGAGCCTCCAGGAGCTCGTGCCCGTGTAGCACTTTCTGGTCTAACCGTCGCTGAACACTTCCGTGATGGTGATGGAGAAGGAAAAGGACGTGATATCCTATTCTTTATCGATAACATCTTCCGTTTCACACAAGCAGGTTCTGAAGTATCCGCCCTCTTGGGTCGTATGCCGTCAGCTGTGGGTTACCAACCAACGTTGGCAACAGAAATGGGTCTTATGCAAGAAAGAATTGCTTCGACAAAAAGAGGTTCAATTACATCCGTGCAAGCAGTATATGTACCTGCCGATGACTTAACTGACCCTGCTCCAGCTACAACGTTTGCTCACTTAGATGCAACAACGGTACTTAGCCGTAAAATTGCCGAGTTAGGTATTTATCCAGCCGTTGACCCGCTCGATTCTTCTTCTCGTATTTTGTCTGAAGAAGTTCTTGGAAAAGCACACTACGATTGTGCACAACGTGTGAAAAACATCCTACAGAGATACAAAGAATTGCAAGACATTATTGCGATTTTAGGTATGGAAGAGCTTTCTGAAGAAGATAAATTGATCGTATCAAGAGCAAGAAGGGTACAAAGATTCCTTTCTCAACCGTTCTTCGTTGCTGAGCAGTTTACAGGTCTGAAAGGAGTTCTTGTAGATATCAACGATACAATCAAAGGGTTTAACGCAATCATGGACGGTCAATATGACCACCTACCAGAAGCTGCATTTAACTTGGTTGGTACTATTGAAGATGCTGCTACAAAAGGTGAAAGACTAATCGCTGAGGCAACAAAATAATAAAAAATCCCATCTTCATCGATGGGATTTCACGCTGTTAAAGAGTATAAATATGCGCTTAGAAATCATTACTCCAGATAAAAAAGTGTTCGAAGGTGAAGTTGATTCCGTAATCCTACCAGGAAATCAAGGTCAATTTCAATTATTAAAAGACCACGCGCCAATGGTCAGTACATTAGCTAAAGGTGACTTGTTTTACGAGGAAGCGGGCACAAAAAAGTCGATGATTGTAGATGGTGGCGTTGTTGAAGTATCCAAAAATAAAGTTTTGGTGCTTGCCGAAGCTGTCCTTTGAAACATCTTATTTATAAAAAAAAGCTCAGTTCATATCGAATTGAGCTTTTTTTATGCTTTTGGTGAATATCATTTTTTAATACTTACAGCAGGATTACCAAAGACAGTTTCTTTCTCTTTTACATCGGATACTACCACAGAACCAGCGCCAATTCGCGCGTTTTTCCCAATTTTTATACCACTAACGATAATCGCACCGGAGCCAATAAATACTCCTTCTTCAATTTGAGCCCCTGAATTGATAATAGCTCCTGAACCAACATGTACAAAATCAGCCATTTCTACGTTAGGGTCTATCACTGAATTACTTTGTAAAATACAATGATTGCCAATAACCGCTCCGGAGTTCAAAACAACACCCGCAGCAACTAGATTTCCATGACCAATTGTCGCTTCCTCAGAAATATATGAACGAGGATGAATGCCATTCACAGGCATAACCTTCCGTTTTTCAAGAAGCATTTTTACAATTGCTTTTCTATCAGCTAAGTGCGAAATAGCTACAAATGCCTCCGTTTTTTGTCCAATTAATTTTAAAAAACCATCGTCATCCGTTTCACCCAGGACAGTCACTTCACTTATCTCCTTACCGTGTAATTCTTTGTTATCATCTAAAATCCCGTAGATAAGAACTTCATTCTGATTGAAAATGTCGATAGCCAATTTACCTAAAACACCACCACCGAAAATTAAAACTGGGTTTTTCATCTTATACATTTTGCTTTAAGTAGCAAAGATACACGTTACTTATTTTGCTTGAGCCAATCTAAGAATAAAATGTAATGCTCCTTGTATTTCTCCTGTGTGGTATTCAATAAAATAGAAAGAGCAAATGGGATATGGTTAGATTTATTTCCACCGTAAATTGAAGAATCAATTTCTTGAAGTGCATCCAACAACCTTTGGTTGGGTATTTCTTGATAAATTTCCTTCGTTGTAAAGGAAGTGTAAGGCTTTTTTTCTAGCCATTCCATGTATTCTTTCCATAATACCACAGATTTTACGATGTTTTCTACGTTTGTGAAATCCTTGGTTTGCTTTTTAAATGAATTGGTGAAAATCTTATTTCTTCTGCTAAACAAGAATAAATGATATTGAATCCGTATTCGTTTACCCATAAAAACAGAAAGAATAAACCCAATGAGCAATAGAATAAGTATCCATCTGAAAAAACCAAATAAATTAAAATCTTTGGGAATAGACGTGATATCGGGATATTTTTTGAGTGAAATTTGATTTAAACTACTTGCTTCAGAGAAATACGTGTGTGAATAAATACTATCTTTCTGACTAAATAAGGCGCTACTATCTCCATTCGTCTTTCTAGAGAAAACAGGCATAGAAAGGGTATGAAAAGGACTAATATCAAATGTTACCAGCGTATAAACAATGCTATCTGTGCTACTGTTATTTTCTGTACGGGTTGGAAAGTACTTTCGGTCGATTATTTCGAAAGGAGGAATGGAATAGTCTATATTCGGGAAGAAAATATCTTCATTGGGTGCATGTCGATAGGTTAGTGAATAAAACACGGGTTTACCGACGTACAAACTGTCGTCAATAAATTTCCCAAATACACGATTTGACTGTGCGAACAAGCAGGTATTTCCCATGAATGTAAAATGGAAAAGTAAGCTGTAAAATAGAGGGAATGTAATTTTCTTCATCTCGAATAACTCAATTTCTAATACGGAACAACTGGATTAATCTTGGAACATAATCTTCTTGCGCATCTATGCTCAAATACGCCGCATTGTGTTGTTTACAAAAGAGTTCAAGTGTTTTTTGACGCTCAAAAATAACTTGTTTCATGTCTCTTTTAGTGGAATTTGAAGAAGTATTCAACCAGACCGTATTGCCAGACTCTTTGTCCACTACCGGAACAATCCCTAAGCTAGGAAGTTGGACCTCGCGTTTGTCAAAAAGGTGAATCACGACCAAATCATGTTTCCTAGAGAGAGCTTTTAGGTTATTTAAAAAATTTTGGTCGTCCAGAAAATCTGAAATTAAAATTAGAACACTTTTTCGTCTCAAAATATTCATTGCAAAGTGTAGGGCGGCATTGATATCTGTTTTTGTAGAGTTTGGTTCCAGCTTAAACAACTTCAATATAAATTCGTAACCGTGTTTCATGCCATGCGAAGGGCGTAAATACAGCTCTTTTTGGTCTGTAAAGCAATATAATCCAACGTGGCTGGCTTCACGAATCGCAGAAAGTGCCAAAACACCACAAATCTCTTTTGATGTATCAATTTTTTGACGATTCAGGTTTCCAATTTCTTGAGAAGCACTGATATCAAGCATAAAAAATACGTTCTGTTCTTTCTCTTCTTTGAAAATCTTAATGTACGTTCCGTGCCCTTTTGCCGTCGTGTTCCAGTCAATACTCCGTATATCATCACCATATTGGTACGTTCTCAAGTCACTAAATTCAAGTCCAGAACCCTTAAATATTGAATGAAAACTACCTCTCATTTGTGAGTTAACCGCCTTTCGTATCTTAATTTCGTACTTAATCAGTTTAGAAAGAATATTTTGCATGTTTTGAGTGGTATTTTTCGGGTAATTACAAAAGGCAAATAAAAAATACTTTTAATCCTATTAACTTTGTTGTTAAGTAAATAATGTGTGAAAAAATGAATAAGTTAAGATTAAAGCTACGTAAGTTAAAACAAATTATTCTATTTTATCCACTATCTATTTCGATGTTTGTTTGGGCTTGTGTAGGTAATACGCCAATTCCAGAAAATATTATACCACAAAAAAAGATGGTTGATGCGTTGGTTGAGTTCCATTTACTGGATGCCAATGTTTCTCGGATGAATTTCGTTGATTTAGACTCCGCAAAAGTTGCTTTCCATTATTACGAAAAAAAAATTTATGCTAAATACAGGGTAGATAGTGCCCAATATGCAAAGTCATATCAATTTTATGGAGAACACCCAGAGCTAATGTTGGAAATCTACCAAGCTGTGAGCCAAAAATTAGAAATGAAAAAAGATAGCATTTATCAAGTCAAAATGACAAAACCAACACAACCAATTAAATCTGCTAAATGAAAGAAAACCTTGTAATCATTCCTACATACAACGAAATCGAAAATATCGAGGCCATCCTAGACAAAGTTCTTTCTCTAGAGATAAGGTTTGATATATTAATCGTAGATGATGGTTCACCAGATGGAACTGCGGAGGTTGTCAAAAAGAAGATAGAACACTACCCAGACCAACTGTTCTTAGAAGAAAGAACTGGAAAAATGGGATTAGGAACTGCCTATATTCACGGCTTTAAATGGGCATTGCAGAGAAATTATGCTTATATATATGAAATGGATGCTGACTTTTCGCATAACCCGGACGATCTTATCCGGTTATATAGAGCTTGTGCCGAGGAAAAGTACGATTTAGCCATTGGGTCAAGATATATTCGCGGTGTTAATGTTGTAAATTGGCCAATCGGACGCGTGCTGATGTCCTACTTTGCTGGTGTCTATGTCCGATTTATCACCCGAATGCCCATTATGGACCCTACGGGTGGTTTTATATGTTATTCCAATCGCGTTCTGTCCACAATTCCATTGAATAAAATTACTTTCGTCGGGTATGCATTTCAGATAGAAATGAAGTTCAATGCGTTTCTATACGGCTTTAATTACATCGAAGTACCCATCATATTTACGGATAGAACAAAAGGTGCTTCAAAAATGTCAACAAAAATATTCCGAGAAGCTGTTTTTGGAGTTATACTGATGAAAATTTGGAGTCTATTCAAAAAATTTACACGCAAACAAATCTAAATCAATTTATTCATAATGTCTTTATTATCTATTCCACTTCAAAAAATACACGAGGAAATGGGTGCCAAGATGGTTCCATTTGCAGGTTATCTAATGCCTGTTAGGTATTCATCTGACTTAGAAGAACACCTTTGTGTAAGGCAAAATGTTGGTGTTTTTGATGTTTCTCACATGGGGGAATTTCTTATTGAAGGGCCAGGGGCTCTGGACTTGATTCAACGTGTTTCTGCCAATGATGCCTCAAAACTCGTGGATGGGAAGGTTCAGTATAGTTATCTGCCCAATCAACAAGGTGGAGTTGTAGATGATTTACTGGTTTACAGAATGAGTGAAGAAAAGTACATGTTGGTAGTAAATGCATCAAATATTGACAAAGATTGGGAGTGGATTCGTCAATTTAATGTATCTAATGTGAAAATGACGAATATTTCAGCGGACATTTGTCTATTTGCTTTGCAAGGACCCAAAAGTATAGAAGTATTGTCAAAATTAGTTGATTTACAAAAAGTAGATGTAAAATCAATGGAGTACTATACTTTTACTGTCGGTGAAGTTGGAGAGGTAAAAGAGGTTATTATTTCTGCAACGGGATATACAGGAGCAGGAGGTTTTGAGCTATACGTTTCTTCAAATCAAGCGGAAACCCTCTGGAACTTACTCTTTGAAGCTGGAAAAGAACACGGAATTTTACCTATTGGGCTCGGTGCAAGAGATACATTGCGTTTAGAAATGGGCTATTGTTTATATGGAAACGATATAACTGACGAGACTTCACCTATTGCCGCTGGTTTGGGTTGGGTTACAAAGTTTACAAAAGATTTTACCAACGCTGCCCTTTTAGCTGACCAGAAGAAATCAGGTACGGCAGAAAAATTGATTGGTTTGCTTATGGAAGACAAAGGAATACCAAGAAGCCATTATAAAATCGCAACTGAAGAGGGAAATGAGATTGGCGAGATAACTTCAGGAACAATTTCTCCAATGTTAAGTAAAGGAATTGCTCTTGGCTATGTAAAAACGGAGTTTTCAGAGATTGGTCAAGTGGTTTTTGTGAAAGTGAGAGAAAAATTGCTCAAAGCCAAAGTTGTTAAGTTGCCATTTGTTGGAAAAACTGTGTGAACAACCTAAATTTTTGGGTGAAACGGGGTGACTTAGCTGAGGTAAGTCACCCCGTTTTGTTTATTTTTGAGGTAAAAAAACCTAACTGATTACATAAATGAAATTGAAAGATAAAGTCGCTATAGTTACAGGCGGAGCAAGAGGAATTGGAAAGGCAACCGCCGAATTATTCGTTGAAAACGGAGCAAAAGTATATGTCTGGGATCGTGCAGAAATGGAAGTAGAAGAAGGTTTAGTCTGCATGTCAGTGGACGTAACAAATTACGAGAAAGTAACAGAGGCGGTTCAACGTATTCTTGAAAAGGAAGGTAAAATAGATATTTTAGTAAATAATGCAGGTATCACCAAAGATAAATCTTTACTAAAAATGACGCAGGAAGATTGGCATCAGGTTATAGATATCAACCTGACGGGCGTATTTAATTGTACCAAAGCGGTTGTGCAATCTATGGTAGAGAGAAAGTTTGGTCGTATTTTGTGTGCGTCGTCGGTTGTTGGAATAACGGGTAATTTTGGACAAACAAATTACGTTGCAACTAAATCTGCATTGATAGGAATGGTAAAAACTTGGGCAAAGGAGCTTGCAAAACACAATATAACTGCGAATGCAGTAGCACCAGGTTTTATAAAAACAGATATGACGGATTTAATCCCTGAAGAGGTTAAACTAGGAATTGAAAGTACTATTCCAGCCAAAAGAATGGGCCAACCTATAGATATTGCGAATGCCTATCTGTTTCTTGCTTCAGACGATGCCGCCTATATAAACGGTCAATGTCTGTCCGTAAATGGTGGTATGGCTTGATTAGTATGCTTGCATACTGATTGTTTATTATATAACTTTAAGCCTCCTAAATAGGTCTTATACCTATTTAGGAGGCTTAAATTGTTCAACACTATTACATCAACAACAATGAATTTTACACTTTCTGAAGAACACTTGGCTGTACAGTCAGCCGCAAAAGATTTTGCTGAAACAGAATTACTCCACGACAGCATAGAACGGGATACGAACTCTGTTTTTCCGTACCAGCAAGTTAAAAAAATGGGAGAACTTGGGTTTATGGGTATGATGGTATCACCTGAGTATGGCGGAGGTGGTATGGATACACTTAGCTATGTGTTAGCCATAGAAGAAATTTCAAAAATAGACGCATCCGCTGGCGTAATTATGTCAGTGAATAATTCATTGGTTTGTTATGGACTTAATGAATATGGCTCTATCTATCAAAAAGAAAAATATCTTACAGATTTGGCATCAGGTAAAAAACTAGGTGCTTTTTGCTTATCTGAGCCAGATGCAGGTTCCGATGCCACCTCTCAAAAGACGACTGCCACAAAAGATGGAGATATGTATGTTATCAATGGGATTAAAAATTGGATTACGAATGGGAGTTCGTCCGATATATGTCTCGTTATGGCACAAACGAATCCAGAACTAAAGCACAAAGGAATCAACTGCCTGATTGTAGAAAAAGGGGTTGAGGGTTTTGAAGTTGGAAAAAAAGAAGATAAAATGGGGATTCGTTCCTCTGATACGCACTCCTTGATGTTTACAGATGTGAAGGTACCGTCGAAGAATAGAATCGGTGAAGAAGGTTTTGGTTTTAAGTTTGCTATGAGTACGTTGAATGGCGGACGAATAGGAATTGCTGCGCAGGCGTTAGGGATTGCAGCGGGCGCGTACGAACGTTCTGTACAATACGCCAAGGAAAGAAAGTCATTTGGAAAAAAGATCTCTGAGCACCAAGCTATTCAGTTTAAATTGGCTGATATGAGAACCAGAATCCAGGCTGCACGTTTGCTTGTTTATGAAGCAGCGTTTTTAAAAGATACAAAAAAGGACTACGTAGAGGCAGCTGCAATGGCAAAATTATACGCCTCAGAAGTGGCAATGTGGGCAACAACCGAAGCCGTGCAAATTCATGGAGGATATGGATACGTGAAGGAATTTCATGTAGAAAGAATGATGAGAGATGCTAAAATTACTCAGATTTATGAGGGAACATCGGAAATCCAAAAGATGGTCATTGCAAGAGAGATTCTAAAGTGAGAAAAAGTATATAGATAAGCAGGTTGCTAGATGAGCTATTATCTAGCAACCTTTTTTGTGCAAGAGAAATGAATTTGTACAAAACAAGGATACTTTTTGGATTTATAGCCAGCAAAGTGCAAAAAAAGGTAAGAAAAATAAAATTTCTTTTTTTCTTACAAGTGCCATAGAACGTATCAATACCATAAAAATAGCCTTTTTATTAGACTTTTTTAAGAAATAAAACAATAAAATGGAAACATCATAGTATAAATCGTGTATCATTAAATAATCTTAAATTTGAAATTTTTAGAATAATTATTAGTTTTGTACAAATTCTAAAACCAAAAAAGAAGAGTAAAAACAGTTTTTGGCGAAAATACTAACCCCATTTAAGAGTTAAACTCCTTTTCATACATATTATGGAAGATTACAATAAAATTATCGAATCCCTCGGTGTCAAGTTCGCAAAAGCAAGACATATCCGTATTTTACAACCCATCACAATTAAAAATGTGTACGATGTAGAGAATACATTGATGGTTCTTTATGACGGAGATGTAAACATTGCAGGAAGTGACGAACGAATTGAGCCGGGCGATATGCTGTTTATTCCAGGTGGAAAGGCTGCAACAATAACTTACGGTGTAGGAGAAGCGAAGCCCATCTCGTATGAAGAGTTCATGACTAGAAGAGAGAATTACTTCGATGCCATGCGCGTAAAAGAAGAAATTGGGAAAATTAAAAATTCCTTCGGTCTCATTGCGTTTGAAGCCAAAGTTTTTGATTCTGTCAACTTCTTTACGTCACTAGATATTCCTCCCTTTTTTATTCGCAAACATTCCAAATTAGCTCAGCTGATAAAAGAAATCCTCCAAGAAGACTTTACTGATGAAGTCGGTAGAGGTCGGGTTATCCGAAATAAAACGGAAGAGGTTGTCATTGAAATCGTTCGATATATTCTATCAAATCGGATGTTCGTAGAGCAGCTCGCCACAAATAGTACGTACTTCAAAGACCCACGTTTGATTGATATTTTTACATACATCAAAAATAATATCGATGGTGACTTATCAAACAAGCAACTTGCCAATGTAGCCAATGTATCGGAAGATTATGTAGGGCAATATTTTAAAATGTTGACTGGTATAAATCCACAAGATTATATTGAATACCAACGTATGGAGGCAGCCGTTACCTTGTTGAGAACATCGAAAAAAAGTATTCGAGCCATCGGTGCGGAAGTCGGATACAAAGATACAGCTTACTTCTGTAGAAGGTTTAAGATGATGTTTGGTATCCCTGCTGGAAAAATGAGAAGAAGAGAATCTCTAATGATAGGATAAAAATCAATTGACTTAAATACCAAAATAGGAGTTGGGTAGTTATGCTATTCAACTCCTATTTTCTTTAATAAGTAGCCAAAACAACAGCTTCTGGGAAAAACGAAACTTGTTTTGTATTCACAGATTGGATGACGTTTGCCTCAAAAAGAAATCGTTTATCGACTAATTGTTCATTTATCCAACAACTTACCCAATACTCATTTTCAAGACCGAAGACAGACGGGTCAATGCGTTCAATGAGTTGATGTTGCCCGGGAGCAAGTTCTTCGTGGAAATGGCGCAGAGTAGAGGTTTGAGTCATAGACTCGTCAATTAAACCATAACCCGTACTGGAAATCATGATTTTTTGAAGCGTTTCGTCCGAATGATTTACTAAAATCACTTGCCACTGGGAGTCGTTTTCAAGTGGTTTTGCTATAACAGAGACATCTACCAAGGGTAAAAATAAAATATCTTTTTTCATAAAAAACGAATAATAGAGTACAATGGAATGCAAAGGAAATAGAAAATAACGAAGCTAAAAACAAAAAAAAGACATCTTGACGATACAAAATAATCCATTGAAAGAAAATGGCGTGTAGTAAAAAACAATTTCATTAATTTTACCGTCAAATCAATTTAATTAAAATAGAAATTAGTAAAAATGATATATCCTATTGTTGCATACGGTGATCCAGTTCTAAGAAAAGTTGCTCGAGATATTGATGAAAAAGAAACAGACGTGAAAAAATTAGTCGCGGATATGTTTGAAACCATGTATGCGGCATCTGGTGTAGGATTGGCTGGCCCACAAATCGGGAAAGACTGGCGGATTTTTGTTGTAGATGGAACGCCAATAAATGAGGGTGCAGAGGAAATAGATGAGTCATTGGTAAACTTTAAAAAAGCATTTATAAATGCTGAAATCATAGAAGAGTCCGGTGAAGAATGGCCGTATGAAGAAGGCTGTTTGAGTATTCCAGGTGTCAGAGCTGATGTAAAAAGACCTTCTATCGTGACTATAAAGTACAGAGATGAAAATTGGATTGAGCGAACAGAGTCTTATTCCGGAATGGCGGCAAGAATTATTCAACACGAATATGACCACATTGAAGGGATTTTATTTACAGATTATCTCGCACCATTGAAAAAACAAATGTTGAAAAAAAGACTCACGAATATCACCAAAGGTATCGTTGATGCAGATTATCGCATGAAGTTCCCCAAATGATAGCTACGGAAGAATTACGCGTCGGAATTGTCCAAACAGATATTTACTGGGAGGACATTTCCTCTAACCTCGCTCATTTGGAGGAAAAAATGGCTTCATTGCATGGAAAGCTAGATATTCTTGTTTTGCCCGAAATGTTTGCCACTGGATTTTCTCCGAAGGCGTTCCACTTGGCTCAAACCATGAACGGAGAAATCCATAAGTGGATGATGCTAATGGCCAAAAAGCTGAACTCAGCAATTGTAGGCAGTGCGTTAATCAAAGAAAATGGTTTATATTACAATCGTCTCCTCTGGGTAGAACCTTCGGCAAAGACAGAAATCTACGATAAAAAGTACCTTTTTTCCTATTCTGGTGAAGATAAGTGGCTAACAGCAGGAAACCAACGCAAAATTATTCAGTGGAAAGGTTGGGCGATAAAGGTATGTATTTGTTATGATTTACGTTTTCCGACATGGAGTTGGCAAGAGGAAAACAAGATTCAGGATGTATTAATTTACGTTGCCTCTTGGCCTGAGAAAAGAAGCGATGCTTGGAAAACCTTGTTAAAGGCAAGAGCCATAGAAAACCAATGTTATGTGGTAGGCGTAAATCGGGTTGGAACAGACGGTCTCGGAAATAAATACAATGGATTGTCTAGTATATATGCATACAATGGAAAAAATAAGAATGAAACAGAACAGAAAGAAACGCTTCAAATAGTAACATTAGACAAAGAAGAGTTGGAGAAATTTAGAGGTAGATACCCGTTTTTTCAAGATGATTTTAGATAAATTTATTTTTTTTGAAAAAAAATTTGGAATTTAAAAAACAATCATGCACCTTTGCAATCCCAAACGACAACAAAGTCAATGGGAGCATAGCTCAGCTGGTTCAGAGCATCTGCCTTACAAGCAGAGGGTCAGGGGTTCGAATCCCTTTGCTCCCACAAGCCTCCACGAATGTGGAGGCTTTTTTTTTGACTATCTACCTGGTTCTTTTTATAATTAAGTCACAAAAAGAACATGTAAAAATGTATATATGAATTATATTTGTGGAGAATAGTTTTAACTTTGTGTGCTAGTAACAGAACAATTAACCAACATAGGCTCAAATGGCTGGATTTTTCAATTTTTTGACAAGTGATATCGCAATAGATTTGGGTACAGCAAATACCCTTATTATCTATAAAGACCAAATTGTTGTGGATGAACCGTCCATTATAGCCTTGGATAGAGTTTCTGGTAAAGTGCTTGCTATTGGGCACAAAGCAATGCAAATGCACGAAAAAACCAACGAAAATATCAAAACTGTTCGTCCATTAAAAGACGGAGTTATCGCTGATTTTACAGCAGCAGAGTTGATGATTCGTGGAATGATTAAGATGATTAATACAGGGAAGAGCTTCTTATTCTCACCGTCTCATAGAATGGTCGTTTGTATTCCATCAGGTATCACAGAAGTTGAGAAAAGAGCCGTTAAGGATTCGTGTGAACACGCAGGTGCGAAAGAAGTTTATATGGTACACGAACCTATTGCAGCAGCTATCGGTATCGGCATTGATATTCAACAACCAAACGGTTCAATGATTGTGGATATCGGTGGAGGTACTACTGAAATCGCAGTCATCGCTTTGTCTGGTATTGTATGTGAAGCTTCGATACGTACAGCCGGTGACTTGTTCACAAGAGACATCGTAGATTATATGCGCAGAGAACATAATTTGCTCATCGGTGAACGTTCTGCTGAATTTATAAAAATACAAGTAGGAGCGGCATTACCAGATTTAGAAAACCCACCTGCAGACATTGAAATCCGAGGAAGAGACCTTATGACAGGTATTCCAAAAGAAATAAAAGTGACGTTCAGTGAAATCGCATACGCGCTTGATAAATCAATTTCTAAGATAGAAGAGGCAATTATGCGGGCACTCGAAATGTCTCCACCCGAGTTATCCGCAGATATTTATGAAAACGGGATTTACCTCACAGGTGGTGGTGCGTTGTTGCATGGCCTAGATAAAAGATTGGCACTAAAAACCAAACTCCCTGTTCATGTGGCAGACGACCCGCTTAAAGCAGTTGTAAGAGGAACAGGAGAAGTGCTGAAAAACATAGAAAAGTACCAAGGTGTTCTTGTTCAATAAGGAGTCTTCTTTTTAGTCCATTACTAGTAAAGATTATTATTAAATCCAAGTACCCAAAGGCATTCTATCCTAGAAAAGAAAAATGCTTTTGGGTATTTTCTGTTTGAACTATGTCACAATTATTTCGAATTTTTCTTCAAGCTAGAAATTTCTTACTATTCATCGGGTTAGAAATCCTATGTGTGTATCTGATACGAAAAAATAATAGTTATTGGGGCGTAATAGCTTTCGATTCGTCTAATTACTATGCCGCTCAAACACTAGAGTTTGCAAACAGTTGGAAGAACTACTGGGGTTTATTCCAAGTAAATGAAGACTTAGTCAAAGAAAATGCACTCCTTCGGAAAAGATATACGGATTTACTACAAGCTGCTCCAGGGGTTACAGATGCCAAATTGTACCACCCAGATAGTGTATTCAAAACCCGCTTTGACTTCAAAGTAGCAAAGGTTATAAACAGCTCAGTAGAACTCGTTGATAACTATATTACCATAGACAAAGGAACAAAAGATGGAATAAGACCCGGAATGGGCGTAATTTGCCCGACTGGAGTTGTAGGACAAGTAATGTCGTGTACAGAGCATTTCTCACGTGTTTATTCCATTTTGCATTCGAGCTACACACTTTCTGCGGAGGTCGTCAATAAAAATCTCAGAAAAGACCCCACAACTAGCGCGTTAGGAATTGCCAAGTGGGATGGAAAAGACCCGAAAATCATTCAGTTAAACACAATTGACCGGTTCAAACCTGTGGCAAAAGGAGATACCGTACTGACATCTCAACAAAATGCGATTTTCCCTGCTGGTATTCCCGTAGGAAGAATAATCAAGCTATCATCTGAAGCGGATGATGCTTTCTTTAAAATAAGTGTGCTGCTCTCTACCGATTTCAGAGGATTGTCTTATGTGTATGTGATTGATAATAAGCTCAAGGATGAACAAGAATTAGTGGAAAAAACAAATTAAATTAAATTATGGCTAGTGTTCAGCTTCTCAGACAAGTATTTATTATTCTCATATACGTCTTTTTACAGGTATTTATCTTTCGAAACCTAGTCATAGCAGATGTAGGTTTTTGCTTTGTTTACATTGGTATTATCTTATTTATCCCGTACGAAACTTCCGATTTCTGGGTTATCTTAATTGGATTTTTAATCGGTTTAATGGTGGATATTTTTTACAATACTGCTGGAGTTCACGCCTCTGCAACCGTCGCAATGGCATTTGTAAGAGGGTTCATCATCAAGGGAATTTTCCCTTCAAAAGGAGGTGATGCAGACATCGAATTATCAATAACCGGAATGGGGAGTGAGAAATTTATTAGATACGTATTGCTCATGACCATGATTCACCACTTCATCCTCTTTTTTGTTGAAGTAGGTCATTTGGGTTATTTTGTTGGTACTTCGATTAAAGTCATCGGAAGTATCATCTACACAACACTTGTATTATCATTTTTACACAGGGTCTTAAAATAATGTTTATTCAGAAATCGCATTGTAAATTCTTACTTCTCTTTATTTTCGTTCAAAGTCTCGTTGCTTGCGGAAACAAAGAAGGAAAAACAGAGAAAAGAGAAGAAAAAGTAGATTTGGTTGCAATGAAAAAGCAACTGGAGAAAATTAGAACAGAAATAAATGCAGATGCAAAAGAAAAAAATCTGAATGAACTTGTAGAAAGAAGAATTAGAAATGGTTTCAATGGAAGCATTCTCATCGCACAAAAAGGCATCGTCTTGGTTGATACAGCAGCTGGATATGCAAATCTGACTGATAAAAAGAAAAACACACCCTCGTCTCAATTTCAACTAGCTTCAATCTCCAAAACATTTACTTCCATTGCAATCATGCAATTGGTAGAGGCTGGAAAGGTGAATTTAGACTATGAAATCCAAGTCTATTTTCCTAAATTTCCCTACAAAGGAATTACAATTCGTAGCTTATTATCCCATCGTTCTGGTTTGCCTTACTACGAGTATAGTTTTGACAAGACAGTTCGATATGAGAAAAAATACCTGACAAATCAGGAAATAATAAAGTGGTTTGAGGAAGCAAACCCAGCCCCCGCCATTCATAATTTACCAGATCATTACTTCGCGTATAATAATACAAATTTTGCTGTTTTAGCTGCAATTGTTGAAAAAGCATGTAATTGCAGCTATCAAACATACGTGAAGAAAAATATTTTCGACCCGCTTGAAATGAAAGACAGCTTCGTTCAAAGTCAACAAAATGATACATTATTTGTAAAAAACCGAACTTACGGCTATCAATATGGACGAAAACTACCATTTGATTTTTACGATAATATTGTAGGGGACAAAGGTGTTTTTTCTTCATCAAGAGATTTATTCAAGTGGTATCAAGCGCTGAAAGAAGCCAAAATTGTATCAAAAGAAAGTTTGAAAGAAATTTTCTCACCAAGAAGTTTTGAGTTTCCAGGTTTAAGAAATTACGGATATGGCTTTCGGCTTTGGCTTAATAGCAAGCAACAAACAGACTACATCTATCACACGGGGTGGTGGAAAGGCTATAACACGATTTTCTTTTTTGATTTAAAGAAAGATTTTGTAATTATTCTTCTTAGTAATAAACTAGACAAGTCGGTTTATCAAATAAGAGATTTAATTGATATTTTGGAGGAGGGAAAGGTTAGTACATTAGAAAACGATATTTTAGAGTAAAATTAAATAGATATGTTCAAGACACTTTTGGTTAATTCCATGCTTATTTTATTCCTTATCTCATGTAAGGAAGTAGATAAAAGTACGTACGAAGGAAAAACATTGTCCCCAAAATGGTACCACGAAACCATGACACAGGTAACGGATGTCATTATTCATGATATTTTATCTCCGCCCGTAGCGAGTAGAGTGTATAGTTATGTTACATTGGCTGGTTATGAAGCACTTGTTTTTCAAAGTGATTCTTTACCTACAAATGCAGGACTTTTTGCTGGTTTATCGCCCTTTCCAAAGCCAGAAGAAGGAAAAGACTACAGTTTTCCTGTGGCAAGCTTTACGGCGATGTTGAAGGTGGCTAAAAGCCAGACTTTTACATTGGAAAAATACGATGAGTTTGAGAAATCAATCTATAAACAATTCGAAGAAATGGGGATTCCAGCGGGCGTAATGGAACGGTCAAAGGATTTTGGGGAAAAAATAGCCGATCATGTTATTCAGTACGCAAAAGGAGATAATTACTTGCAAACGAGAGGTTTACGATATACTGTAAAAAATGAAGAAGGGAAGTGGGTTCCTACACCACCTCAATATGGTGATGCAATGGAACCGTATTGGCCAACCATTAGACCGTCATTGATGGATTCGGCGGGTCAGTTTCCGCCAGCGCCAGTAATTAAATACAGCAAAGAGTCAGGAAGTCCTTTTCAAAAAGAAGTTAGAGAAGTCTATGAAAAAGTAAAGAATTTAACGGAGGAAGAAAAAGCCATTGCTTGGTTTTGGGATGATAATGCTTTTGTCATGAATGTACAGGGGCATGTGACGTTTGCAAATAAGAAAATGACACCTGGTGGACATTGGTTAGCCATTACAAGAACACTTTGTGAAAATAAAAAAGCCTCGTTATTCCAATCTTCGCGTGCATACATGGCAGTAGCAACGGCGCTGCACGAAGGATTTATTAGTTCTTGGCATGAAAAATACAAAAGTGAGAAAGTACGACCTGAAACTGTTATTAATGCAGAAATTGACCCAAATTGGGAGCCCTTTCTTCAAACACCTCCGTTCCCAGAATATGCATCAGGACACAGTACAATTTCTAGCGCATCAGCGGAAGTATTGACGGCATTTTTTGGTGATAATGTAGCCTTTACAGACTCAACGGAGCATAAATACGGGCATGGAGTTCGGAAATTCACGTCTGTAAGACAAGCAGCTACTGAATGTTCGTACAGTCGTCTATATGGCGGGATTCATTACCGTTCTGGTTGCGAAGAAGGGCAAGCGGCAGGTATAAAAATTGGTCAGTTTGTTGTGAATAGATTGAAAATTATGACAAAATAGCAGATTTTTTGTTCGTATAGGCAAAGTGTAATGACAAGTTGTCGTCTTTTGTAAATTGGAATATAAATTGAAAAACGGTAGATAAATTTTCAATTTAAACATCAAAACAAAATGCAAGCAACAACAGTAAGACATACGCCCGTTTATCCTTTTTTTACAAACAATGTTCGTCAGTTTGTAAAAGAAATGGAAAAAGTAGCACAACATACACAGTATGTAGGAAATCCTGCTACTAACATAGAAGAAACACCCGTTTCGATTCGTCTCCAAATGGCTGTACCAGGATTAGAAAAGAAAGATTTTGAAGTAACTGTTCTGGAGAAAACGCTCGAGGTAAAAGTAGCAAAAGAAGAAAACAAAGAAACCAACTGGATTCGCAAAGAATTTGATTTCACACAGTTCAAAAAGGTTTTTGCATTGCCCAAAAACATAGATAGAGACCGTATAGAAGTCAAATACGAGGCTGGTATCTTGGAAATTGACTTATACAAAAAAGAGGTAGAAGAAAAGCCTAAAAAACTCCTTGTGAGCTAATAAAAAAATAGGAGTCAAAAATCATTTTGACTCCTATTTTGTTTATAAGACGGTAAACTGTTTTTTTTGAAAAATAAATAGGAATAAAAAGACGTTTGTTTTTGTAAATTTTACCCGTAAATCATCGAAAAATATGCTTAAATCCAATTGGAAAACAACTCTTATTGCCGTTACAAGTAGTATTGCTACAGTTGTTGGTTATCACTTTGTAGCGGGTTCTGGTCGTTCGGTTGTATTTAACGAAGTTGGCTCAGATACAAGTTCACTAAACCGATTAACCAACTTATCGGGTGTGCCTTCAGGCGCATCAACCGACTTTACGTATGCTGCTGCTTTGGCTTCCCCATCTGTTGTGCATATCAAAGTAAAGTCAACGCAACAAAGCCGCCGAAGACCTTCCATTTTTGATGAATTTTTTGGATTTGATCCAGAGATGTTTGGGCCACAGTCGAGACAACAAGAATCATCTGGCTCGGGCGTAATTATTTCAAGTGATGGCTACATAGCGACCAATAACCACGTGATTGAAGGAGCAGACGAGTTGGAAATCGTCACATTTGATAAACGTTCAATCAAAGGAAAACTAATCGGAAGTGACCCTTCTACTGATATTGCGGTTGTTAAAATAGATGAAAAAGATTTGCCCGCCTTGGTTTTTGGTAATTCGGATGAATCAAAAGTTGGGGAATGGGTTCTGGCAGTTGGAAATCCATTTAACTTGGAATCAACCGTAACAGCCGGAATTATATCAGCCATTGGAAGAGATATTAGTATCTTAAAACAAAAATATGCAAGAAGTACGCAGGAGTCGGGAAATACTGGAGATACACCTATCGAGTCCTTTATTCAAACGGATGCCGCCGTTAATCCAGGAAATAGCGGTGGGGCATTGGTAAACTTACGGGGCGAATTGATTGGAATAAATACGGCAATAGCCTCTCCGAATGGAGCTTATGCAGGTTATTCATTTGCTGTACCTTCTAGTATTGTCAAAAAAGTAACAGCTGATATAATTCGTTATGGAAATGTACAAAGAGGTTATTTAGGAATCGTTCCAGTTGAAATCAATACGAAGGTTGCCAAGGAGTTGGATTTAAAAGCCTCAGCAGGTATCTATGTGAACGAAGTTCCTGAAGAAGGCGCTGCTTATGCGGCAGGTATTAGAAAAGGAGACATCATAGAGAAAATAGATGGCATTGAGATTAAAACAGAGCCGAAATTCAGGGAAATGATTGGTAGAAAAAGACCAGGTGAAGCAGTAGTAATTCATGTGAACAGAGATGGAAAGGAGAAGGATTTCAATGTTGTACTACGGAACAGAGAAGGAGGCAAAGATATTATTAAGAAAACAGAAGAGACGGCAAGTGTTCTACAAGATTTCGGAATTGAGTTAGAGAATATGGATGGTCAGACGAAATCAAAACTTGGAGTTTCCAACGGTGTACGTGTGAAAAGAGTGATTTCTGGAGGGGAAGTAGCTCAAAATACGGATATTGAAGCAGGATTAGTGATTGTGCGCGTGGGGAATGTCCGGGTGAATAGTGTCAAGGATTTCGAGAACGCGGTGCTGGCTGCAAAAAGAAACAATGAGGATGGTATTTTAGTCTGTGGCGTTTATCAGGGTGTATCAAGAAACTACTGCTGGGGACTTGCCCTTTAATTGAATCAAACCTAAAAAAGAGCAGCGAACACGACTCGCTGCTCTTTTTTAGTTTAATTTAAGACTGTTTTTCAGGCTAACCGTATCAGGGATAACCTTACTCATCGGAAATCGCATTTTAAGAAGGGAAAGAAAACGTTCTGCATCTGCTTTGCTTACAAAATCACCCATTTTAAGACGATACGTTGGCTGGCTGTAACTCGTGTATAGTTCAGCATTGGGAAAATTTTGAAGAATATATTGACGAGCAGAGTCAAACTCGTCCTTGTTATTACCAACAAATACTTGAATTCTGTAGCCAGAAATATCCACAATGCTTTTGTTTTTTTGAACCATTGCTTCAATTTTTGAATGCAACTCCCCATGAATACTTTGTACATTTGTCGGATAATTATCTAAATCGGCATCTTGCTCAATCAATTCATCCGATAAGTCAATAACTTGGTTATTAAATGAGGGGCGAACCAAGGAAAGGTCTTCCTCATAAGAAACGATTTGCTTTTCGTCTGAATTTGGCTGCCTTAAATTTGTTGGTTTACATTCGCAAAGAAAGAAAATCAATAAAAGATAAGATAATCTAGCGTTTTTCATTGCTTAAGATTAATTTGTGATAGAGTAACCGTCACAAATATACCTATTTGGGTGAAATACACGGTGACAATTTTTGAAAATCAGAACTAGCATGAGGAAACAATTACGAATAGTACTATTTTTTGTCATACTTACCCACATTGCCCAGGGGCAAAACATGGTTAGTAAGCACATCATACGATTTGAGACAGGTTTTCTCACTTCTCAAAAGGGCGATACACCCCTTGGGCTTCGTATAAATAGGAATGGTCTTGTACCAGAGTCTGGAACAAAAGCTACTTTTTTTCAAGATGTTGAGATAAAAAAAAATTACGATAGTTTATACACGATGAACGGAAAACTCAAACGTTTTTCTGTAGCATACGGTCTAAAGACAAGGCTTAATATTGGTCAAGAAAGTAGCGTACGTATCGGAGAGGCATACATGGGTGCAAGATATGGAGCTTTTGAGATATATGGAGGCCGACGTTTTGAAATACAGGGTCTCGTTGATTCCACAAGTACTTCCGGCTCCTATATTTGGTCGGGAAATGCGCTACCACTACCTAGAATAAATATTGCTATTCCACGATACACACCCTTTAGAAAGGGAGGAGTGATTTCAATAAAAGGTAATTATGCGCACGGGTGGTTTGATAACGGAGACGTTTTAGGTTCCATGTTACACCAAAAATCATTCTACATGAGAATAGGTAAAGATGCATGGAAAACGAAATTTTACGGTGGTTTCAATCACCAAGTACAGTGGGGAGGAAGGCCGCCCATGCCTTACATTGACCCACCAACTGGAAGGTTAATTACTACTTTTTCATCAGGAATAGATACATATATCAATGTCGTAACTGGCATTAGCTTAAATAGAAATGATGCCGGTGTAGATTTAGACGGTATTCCATTTAATGAAGCCTTCAATAGAGCAGGTAATCACTTGGGTACTGTTGATATTGGTATGGAGTTCCTTGCAAAAGAAAGTACAGTTTTGATATATCGGCAAAGTATCTTTGAGGACGGCTCTCTTTTTTATTTGAATAATATTTCCGACGGGCTTTATGGAGTGTCTTGGACGAATAGAAGACAAAATACAAAAATCAAAAAAATAATTTTTGAACATCTGGACACAAGAAGCCAAGGAGGAGAAACAGGAAGTGATAATACAATTCCTCAATTGCGTGGCATAGACAATTACTTTAATAACGGTATTTATTCGAATGGTTGGACATATAAAGGACAGATTATAGGAACTCCACTGTTGTCAACTCCCGCACAGTTAGACTTGGATGTGTTGAAGTCCATAGGTGTAACTTCGAGTACGCCTCAAAATCTAGTATTGGGCAACCGTGTCTCGAGTTGGTATATGGGGTTGGAATACAAAGTAAGTAAATTTGATTTAATGACTCGGATTATACATATCTCTAGTTTAGGAAATTACGGAGCAAAATTTGAGGCATATAATACGTCGATATATCAGGGAATGATACGAAAAATAGGTAATCTTACTGTAAAAAGTGAGATTGGTATGGATGTAGGTAATCTATTAAAGAGTAAATTTGGTGTTCAAATGTCAGCATCAAAAGACATATAAACTAAAACAATCAATTATGGTGTACGAAAACAAAAAGCAAGTGGTTTTTAAAATACGATTAATAGCCGTTTTCTTGCTTATTGGAGGCTTTGTTTATGGCCAACAAAGCGGGCCAAGTGTAAATGCAGTTTCTGACAAAGAACTAAGTTCTTTGATAAAAGAAGCTGAAAGCAGAGGACTAACAGAGAGCCAGATAGAAACGTTGGCGTTGACAAGGGGGTACTCGCAGTCAGATATTCAAACAATTAAAGAAAGAATCATCCAGTTAAAATCGGGTAGTTCTTCTTCCCAGAAGAAAGGAAATACCAGTGAGTTAGCTAGAAAGCAAATGGGTGAATTATCTAAGAAAGTGGAAGATACGTTAAATGTAAATGTAGAAAAAATTCCGCTAAAAAGAGAACGATTTGGAAAAGCACTATTCAGTAATAAAAAACTAGCATTTGAAGCGAATTTACAAATACCTACACCAAAAAGCTACCAGTTGGGTGCGTCAGATCAACTCAAGATTGATATAACAGGATACGCATACCAACATTATGACGCGACCGTTTCAAACGAGGGAACAATTAAAATTGAGAATCTGAGTCCGATTTATGTAAATGGCTTGACGGTAGATGAAGCAAAGGCGAAAATAGTTGAACGACTAAAAAGTTTATTCGCAGGCTTAAGAAATGGAGGATTAACAATTGACGTAACTCTTGGAGATGTAAGAAGTATTCAAGTTACTGTCATCGGTGAAGCGGCATCTCCAGGAACTTACACTGTTTCCTCTTTATCTTCTTTATTAAATGTTATCTATTTGGCAGGTGGCCCATCAGATATTGGAACCATGCGGAATATTCAGGTTTATCGGGACAACAAGCTGGTAAAAACATTTGATTTGTATGATTTACTTCTTTTCGGAAAAAGAGATAATATGATTCTCAGAAATCAAGATGTAATTCTAATCCCAGTTGCCGAGTATAATGTTGATGTGCATGGCGAAGTGCGAAGACCTGCCATATATGAACTGAAAACAGGTGAAAACATGGGTAAATTGATAAATTATGCCGCAGGGTTTACAGAGAAGGCATATCGTGCATCGATTACCGTGAAAAGAACCACAGAAAAGGAAAGAGAAATTATTACGCTTTCAGAAACAGACTTTGGCAAATCGCTGGTCAAAAATGGAGATGAGGTAATTGTAGGTACAATTTTAGACAGATTCACGAATAAAGTTGAGGTTATCGGTGCTGTATTTAGACCTGGTGAATATGCAATCGGGAGGGAGATTCAAACAGTTAAGCAACTCATCAAGGCTGCTGAAGGAACAAGAGAGGATGCATTTACACAAAAAGCTTTTCTTCAAAGATTGAATGAAAATGCAGATAGTACCATCACACAGATAAATTTAGCGAATATACTCCAAGATAAAGAAGCAGATATTGTTTTGCAAAGAGAGGATAAACTAATCATCAAATCAATTGTTGAGCTACGTGAACCAAGAGAAATTAAGGTACTTGGCTCTGTGGTAAATCCAGGAGACTTTGATTACTTAGAAGGTATGACCGTGGAAGACATCATCCTACTTGCTGGTGGTTTCAGAGAGGGAGCAAACAAAGGTAAAGTGGAAGTTGCAAGGAGAACAATTGTATCAGAAAACGAAAAAAATAGTAAAACTACAACGCAAATATATACTTTTAGTCCAGAAAGAGGTGATGATTTGAAATTCAAGTTAGCTCCTTTCGATGAGGTGTATGTACGAGATAATACGAATTATCAAATGCAACGAAAAGTTACAATTAGTGGCCAAGTTAAATACCCAGGGGAGTATGCACTAGAAGGACAAACAGACAGAATATCAGATCTTATAGCTCGGTCAGGTGGTTTAAAAGAAAATGCATTCATCGACGGAGCGAAACTTTACAGAAAAGAAAAACTTTTAGGTGTTAATATTTCTAAAGTTATCGCTGATGAAAGCTCAAGTAATAATTTAGTGCTTTTTGAGGGGGATAGTTTATCGATACCTACAAAAATTGGAACTGTTGAAATAAAGGGTCAAGTTCTAAACCCTACGGTAGTAGCGTACAACTCTAACTATTCGTTCAATGATTATATTTCACTAGCGGGAGGATATACTGACAGTGCAAGTGTGAAAAAATCGTATGTAATTTATGGAAACGGATTAATGGATAAGACAGAAACTTTTTTAGGTATAAAAAAACATCCCAAGTCAGAAATGGGAATGACGGTTGTCGTACCTACAAGAAAGAAAAACACACTTACAAAAGCGGAAGTATTTACCTTGAGCTCAAGCTTAGCATCCTTAGCATTGGTTCTTGTTAATTTGATTAACCTAATTCAGCCGTAAATTCAAATACTAAAATGGAAGAGAGAGAAGAAATTATCACGATAAGTTTAAAGGATTTTTTCCAGGTTCTGTGGAAAGAAAAGATAATCATTTTATTAGTTACTTCCTTATTTGTTGGAGGGGGTGCTTACGTGGCGTTCACAAAGCAAGAACAGTTTGTGGCTAGTGGCAGAATATTACCTGAGTTCGAAGCAAAGGGAGGAGGGCTCAGTCAATTTGCAGGACTTGCAAGTTTGGCGGGTGTAAGCCTTGATAAAGCAAGTGGAGGAGAGGCAATTCGTCCCGATTTATACCCTGATATTCTTAAAAGTATCCCATTCTATAATACGCTTTTTGATTTTGAAGTAATCACTCGGGAAAACCAAAAAATGACTTTTAATCAGTTTTATGATAAGGTCATCGACCAAGGAAGAGAAGTAGATCCAAAAAAATTAGATTTATTTAAAATAAAACCGAACGGCTACCTTATTCAAAATCAACAAAAAGAAGAACGAATAGAGGCACTGAAAGAAAGGATTACTGCGGTTATTGATAAAAAAAGTGGAGTTATTACAATTACTGTAAAAATGCCTGATCCTGTTGTTGCTGCCCAAATAACCAAGTTTTCAATGGATTACCTCACAGAGTACGTGACACAGTATAGAACGGTTAAGGCTAAAAAGGATTTAGACTTCTTAGCAGATAAGGTGGCTGCGGCAAGAGGTAAATTTTATACAAAACAATCTCAAAAAGCACAGTATGCTGACCAGTTCCAAGCCCCAACGATTCGCCTTCAGTCAGCAGATATTCAAAGGGAACGCATTGAGTCTGAATACCGAATTTCCTCTTCCTTTTACAATGAACTCTTAAAAAAATACGAAGAGGCAAAAATAAAACTTCAACAAGAAACACCTGTATTTCAAATCTTAGAACCACCAGTAGCACCAACCAAAAAATCAGAACCTAAAAAGGCTGTTATTATCCTCGCCTTTGCAGTTGTTGGAGGCTTACTATCTGTGCTCATTTCTCTCGTTGTTCGTAAAAATTACAAATTGGTGTTTAAGTCTTAATCATACACGCAGAAAAGAATGAAAATTTGCCTTGCTACAAATAATCAACATAAGGTCGATGAACTCAAAAATATGCTTCAAAATGAAAGTTTTGACGTCATAACATTGAAGGAGCTTGGCTGTTCTGAAGATATAGAAGAGACAGAAACTACGCTCGAAGGAAATTCGAAGCTAAAAGCAATGTTTATATACGAGAAATACAAAGTAAATTGCTTGGCTGATGATTCGGGCTTGGAAGTTGATGTACTCGGTGGAAAACCAGGCGTTTATTCTGCGCGATACGCGGGAGAGCATGGAAATCATGAAAAAAACTGTACAAAACTCCTTGAAGAGCTAAAAAACTCAGAAAATAGAAATGCGCAATTTCGTACGGTCATTACGCTCATCGTTGATGGTGTTATATCTCAAGTCGAAGGTGTTGTAAGAGGTGAAATTAGTGAATTGAAAAGGGGCAAGAATGGTTTTGGTTACGATCCCGTCTTCATTCCAGATGGATATTCAAAAACATTTGCTGAAATGACAATGGAAGAGAAAAATCCTATTAGTCACAGAGGAATAGCACTCGAAAAAGTGATTAAACTTCTTAAATAAATAAAGAATAAAAAAAGCGAAGATGTCATCTTCGCTTTTTTTATTCTTGTAGGTGTATGTAATTTCGTCTTAAAAAGGCCCGAAGGTTTTTGTAGAACAAAATTCGAAAATATATTGAATCATAACTACTCCGAAATTACCAATTAGTGGTACTATATTTGCATTATGAGTTAATTAATCTATAAAATAAGGGTAATTTAGCATGAAAATCACCTACGAGAACATAGCTCCAGACAGTGGAAGTTCCTTTCGGATGATTCACTGGTTATCAGAAAACGACAAATTTTTTTGGCATCAACATCCTGAATATGAAATTATTTTTATCAAAAAAGGAAGTGGAAGTATTCGAGTTGGTGACTTTCAAGGACGTTATGAAGAAGGTCAATTACTCTTTCTTGGCCCTAATCTTCCACATACGGGATTAGGTTATGGGGTTGTAGGTGAGCATGAGGAGATAATCATACAAGTTCGGGAAGATTTTCTTGGAAGTACCTTTTGGAATGCACCAGAAATGGGACAAATTCATCGCTTATTTGAACGCTCCAAAAGAGGAGTCGTTTTCAATGGGTCTAAAAAAGAAAAAATTGGGCAGCTCCTCAATCAAATGATTGAAGAACAACCTTTTCAACGACTGTTGATTTTGTTAGAGATTTTACAAAAAATGGCAGAAATAGACGAATATGAGCTCATGAACGCGTCTAGCACTTTAGTTGACCTCACACATTTGGATGAACAAAGAATGTTAGCCATCTACAAATTTGTCGAAGAAAAGTATAAACAAGTCATTTCTATACAAGAGGTTGCAGAAGTTGCCCACCTTACAGTTCCTTCTTTTTGTCGGTATTTTAAAAAGAAAACTCGGCAAACATTCATAGATTTCTTGAACGAATACCGAGTTAATCAGGCGTGTAAAGGCTTACAAACTTCAAAAGGAATTACAGAAATTTGCTTTGACTCTGGCTTTAATAATGTATCACACTTTAACAAAACATTCAAAAAAGTGACAGGAAAGAGTCCTAAAGTGTATAGGAATGAATTGAAATAGGAGATATTTAGCGCATTCTATCAGCTGACTTTACCAGTTTTTCATCCCGACGAATCATTCTATTTGCTATCCAATTACTAAACAACGATACAAAAGCCGCCCAAAAGCCAATACCAAAGTCGCCTTCCGTTCCGGTATCGCCAAGTACATTTGCCTTGTATTGAATATGATACACAGAAAGCCCAACGGCTGCTCCCATCAGTAAAGAGTTTAAAGCAACGAATAACATTTGGCGTATTCTGTTTTTATACTGAAATATAGTGAAGATAGATAAACCAGCTGCCAAAACTGCCAAAATAGCCACATAATAGACAGGGTAATCAGAAGTAACTAATGAGCCAGATGCATTTGTTTCAAATACATGATACGGATTAACCACAACAGTTGAGCCATCGCCATTTGTTTTTTTCCATGAATTAGTCCCCAAAAAAACGAACATACCCAAAGCTGAAACCAGTAATAACAAAGATTGAAAACGCTGTAACATAACAGACAGAATTAAAATGGAGAATTGATTTTTGCAAATCTACACATTAACTCAACTTTTATCCAAGGTTCTACTGGATTTCGTGTGACGTAAAGCCATTCTTTTGATAACTTTGATGTTCATTAATTTTGTATTTATTCGTTTTTTACAAATGAAAAAGCACATAAAATTTCTTCTCATTGTCATAGGTACATTCATCTTCGTAAATGTTACGTCCAATTATATATATAAACGCTTGGATTTAACGGAGGAAAAAAGGTATTCGCTCACAGATGCGTCTGTTCATTTGCTTCAAAATGTGACAGAACCCATTGTGATTAAAGTTTATCTGACGGGAGATGATTTACCCGGTGGTTTCAAAAGACTCGAAAAGGCCATTCGGGAGAGTCTCGAAGATTACAGGAATATATCCAATAGGAAAATTGACTATGAGTTCATCGACGTAAACCAAATCGTGGATGCAGAGGTCAAACAGAAACAGATAGATGAATTACTCGAGATGGGTATGCAACCCACAAATATTTACGATAATCGGGGAGGAAGTAAAATAGAAACGTTAGTTTTTCCGTATGCAACGGTTTGGCAAAACGGAGAAGAGAGAATTATCTTGCTTCTTAAAGGGAACCAGGGTGCAAGTGCACAAGAAAAATTAAATCAATCCTATGAAAACATTGAATACGCGTTTACGAGTGCAATTCGCCAATTAGAACAAAAAGAAAAGAAGAAAATTGGCTTATTGACAGAGTTTACTACGCTAGAACCCGTTCAGTTTGCAGGATTTATCACGTCTTTGCAGAAATATTACGATTTATTTATCCTAGATGCACAAGCTTCGATTACATTTGAAGGGTTAGATGCCTTAATCGTACCGAAGCCACAAAGACCAATTGATGATTCAACAAAATGGAAAATTGACCACTTTGTGGCGAGTGGAGGAAAAGCACTTTTTTTTGTCGATGGAGCGCGTGTAGATTCCTTAAATCTCTCAGGTAACTTTGCACAGCCGTTTGAGTCGAATTTAGAAGACCTTTTCTTTCATTGGGGTGTTCGGATGAACAACGATTTAATCAAAGATGCAGGGAATGCACTCGCGATTCCGATGGTTGTCGGAAATATGGGAAATAAACCCAATATACAACCCGTGCCTTTTCGCTTTTTTCCTCTCATTAATACGTTTGGACAAAGCCCAATCACACGTAATATTAACATGGTATTTACCCGATTTTCATCCAGTTTAAGTCCAGTAGAATCAGGGACAAAATACCAGCTCACTCCGCTTTTACAAACAACGAATTACACCAAAATTATTCAAACTCCTGCGATGTTGTCGTACAATGAATCCCGAGAGGAAACGGATTTTGATACGTATAACCAAGGAACTAAAACGATTTCTTATCTAATTGAGGGTGATTTCTCGTCTTTGTACCGGAATAGACTTCTACCTACGGATAAAAGGAACAGCTTGTATAAGAAGGAAAAGTCACCTTCCAAAGTTCTTATTGCTGCGGATGGAGACATCGTTGTAAATGAATTAGATGAAAGTTCTGGAAACCCGCTTCCTTTGGGCTTGGATAGAATTACGGGCAGACCTTGGGGGAATTTAGACCTTATTTTGAACACAATTGACTACATGTTAGATGAAAACGGGGTAATTACCGCCCGAAATAAAGAAGTGAAGATAAGGCCTTTGGATGCTCAGAAAATCAAACAAGACAAGCTGTACTGGCAGCTTATTCTACTGGCGGGACCCTTGTTCGTCTTAGCAATCTTTGGTGGAGCAAGATATAGTTGGGTCAAACGGAGGAATACAACGAGATAAGCATAAGTATTCATGGGGTATAAAATGAAAATTCAATTCTATTTAGTAACTTTGACGTCTTGTACAGATAGATGTACTTTGAATAGCAACAAATCTATTTGTCCACGAGTTTTCCAAAAAGTGAATATAAAGTCTTGATTAACACGAACGTATGAAATTTACAGTATCATCATCAATTCTATTAAAATCCCTCTCTACCATTAACGGTGTTATCGGGAATAATCCGGTTGTTCCTATCTTGGAGAACTTCCTTTTTCAATTAAACGATGGTGTTCTCATTGCGACAGGCTCTGATATGCAAATCGTGATGACGACAGAGATTCGTGTAGATAGTGACGGTGAAGGTGCCATCGCTGTACCAGCCAAACTGTTGTTAGATACGCTTCGTAGCTTGCCAGACCAGCCTATTCTTTTACATGTAGATGAGAATACATTTGGAGTTGAAATCTCAACAGCAAATGGTAGATTCAAACTGTCGGGAGAAAATCCACTCGATTTTCCTCAAATTCCTTCTGTTACACGGAGCCATAGTCTTGATATTCCGTCTGACGTGTTCGCCTCTGCCATCGCAAACACAATATTTGCCGCAGGAACAGACGACCACAGACCTGCCATGACGGGTGTGTATGTACAGTTATCGAAGGAACACACGACGTTTGTCGCAACAGATGGGCATAGACTCATACGATACAGAAGAAATGATGTGTCTTCTACAGAAATGACTTCCATGATTATGCCTAAAAAAGCACTCAATCTATTGAAGTCCTCTTTGCCATCAGATGGTGAAAACGTACACATCGAATTTAGCTCATCAAATGCTTCTTTCCACTTCGGACCTATTAAAATGGTTTGTCGCTTGATTGACGAGCGTTTTCCGGATTACGAAAACGTAATTCCACAAAATAATACGAATCACTTAATCATCGAAAGAGCCGCTTTATTAAGCACTTTAAAGCGTGTTTCAATCTATTCGAACAAAACAACGCACCAAATTCGACTCAAACTAACGGCAAATGAGCTTCTTATCTCGGCAGAAGATTTGGATTACAGCAACGAAGCGTCAGAGAAAATTGCATGTAGTTACGAAGGAGACGGATTGGAGATTGGTTTCAATGCTAAGTTATTGATAGAAATGTTAGGTAACTTGACTTGTACGTCGGTTACAGTTCAATTATCACAACCGAATCGGGCTGGGTTGATTGTACCAACAGAGAAAGACGAAGAAGAAGATATATTGATGCTGTTAATGCCGGTAATGCTAAATAGTTACGTATAAAGAAAATACATCGCAAAGCCGCCAACTCTATAAAGTTGGCGGCTTTTTCATAACTATCAGTAAAACAGATGTTTCTGTTCTATATCGAGATAGACAAAGGGAAAAGAGAAAAGAATTATTTCTGGTTAAAATATTTGATAAAAAAATAAACAATAAGAAAAACGAAAAGTTTACTTGCTATGAGGAGGGGTGAATAGATCCATTAAAAGTGAATATAGCCCATGAACTTAAAATGTTCCAACCGATTATTTTACCGGAACTTTTAAACGTGAGAAAGAAATGAGTAATTACTCGATTAAAGACCTAGAGCACCTGTCGGGCATCAAAGCCCACACACTGAGGATTTGGGAGCAACGATACAATATTATTAATCCCAAAAGAACTGATACAAACATTAGAACGTATGACGACCAAGATTTAAAGTTGGTTCTCAATATCTCTTTGTTGAAAGACCACGGATATAAAATATCTGAAATCGCAAAACTAAGTTTAGATGAACTTACCAAAGAAGTTATTGCCATTTCTGATAAGCAGCTAAGCTATCCTGACCAAATTCATGCACTTACTATCGCAATGATTGATATTGACGAAGACCGTTTTGAACGGATTATGTCAACAAATATCTTGCAGTTTGGCTTTGAAAACACAATGATTAATATCATTTACCCTTTTCTTAGTAGAATTGGTACCTTGTGGCTGACGGGTTCTATCGGCCCAGCACAAGAGCACTTTATCACGAATCTCATCCGTCAGAAAATGATTGTGGCTATTGATGGTCAAGTAATTAAATTGACATCTAGCTCAAAGAAATATGTCTTATATACACCAGAAGGTGAAATGCATGAAATGGGCCTCTTATTTGCTAACTACATCCTGAGAGCCAGAAACAACAAAGTCATCTATTTAGGGCAAAGTTTACCGTTTGCTGAACTCGAGTTCGTTTGTGACTTGCATAAACCAGATTATATTTTTACGTCAATCACTTCCACTCCAGGGCAGGATGAAGTCCAAAGTTATATTGATAAATTGGGCAAAACATTCCCACATATTGAAATATTTATGACAGGCTATCAGGTTGTCGGGCAAGGTCTTGATACTCCGAGCAATGTACAAATTATACCAAACGTAAGGCAGTTATTAGAAATTGCGAGTGGTTCGTAACGAATGTAAAAAATAAAAAATGCGCTTTGAAACTACTTCAAAGCGCATTTTTTGTAGAAATAGACTATTTTAACTAATAGAAGCGCCACTCCAAACCCCTTTATGTGGTTGAAGTAATGCCAGAGAACCATCTTTGTCTTCCGCCATTAGAATCATCCCATTGGACTCAACTCCCATCATTTTACGAGGTGCTAAGTTTGCAATAAATGTAACTTGTTTGCCGACCATCTCTTCTGGGGAAAAATGTTCTGCGATACCGCTGAGAATCGTACGTTTTTCGAGGCCATCGTCAATTAAAAACTTTAGTAATTTCTTGCTCTTAGGCATTGCCTCGGCTTCCAGAATGGTTCCGATACGAAGGTCTAATTTAGCAAAATCATCAAACTGAATTTCAGGCTTCAAAGCCGGTACAGATTTACTCTCTAATTCATTCATTTTTTTTGTTTCTAAAAGCTTATTTACTTGGTTTTCAACAACACTATCTTCAATTTTTTCAAATAACAAGCCAATTTCTACTGTTTGTGTGCCGGAAGGAATCAAATCAGATTTTCCAGCAAATTTCCATTCATACTGTTCTATGCGCAAGGTTTCTCTTAACTTAGCAGCGGTAAAAGGCAAGAAAGGCTCGCAAGTAATAGCCAATGAACCTGCAATTTGTAAGGAAATATATAAAATCGTTTGAACGCGTTCAGGGTCTTCTTTGATGACCTTCCAAGGTTCAGAATCTGCCAAATATTTGTTTCCTAGACGTGCAATTTCCATCATTCCAGCCAATGCTTCTCTAAACTTATAATTTTTGAGGGAATTTGCGATTTGGCAAGGTAAATCAGCAAGTGTTTGTAGAGTTTGTTGATCGTATTCGGTCAATTCTTTTGGGGAAGGGACAACTCCGGCGTAATATTTTTGTGTTAATACGACTGTGCGGTTGATGAAATTACCAAAAATTCCGACAAGTTCAGAGTTATTCTTTGTCTGAAAATCCTTCCAAGTAAAATCATTGTCTTTGGTTTCGGGCGCATTGGCAAGTAACACATAACGGAGTACGTCTTGCTTTCCGGGAAAATCTTGTAAGTATTCGTGCAGCCAAACAGCCCAATTTCGAGAAGTAGAAATTTTATCGTTCTCAAGATTCATAAATTCGTTGGCAGGGACATTGTCGGGCAAAATAAAGCTACCTTCTGCCATGAGCATTGCCGGGAAAATGATGCAATGGAAGACGATATTGTCTTTCCCAATAAAATGAACAAGTTTTGTATCTTCTTTTTTCCAATAATCCTCCCAATTTTTATTATTTGCGTCTGCCCATTCTTTGGTCATAGAAATATAACCAATGGGTGCATCAAACCAGACGTAGAGGACTTTCCCGTCGGCATCTTTTAGAGGAACTTTCACGCCCCAATCTAGGTCGCGTGTCATGGCTCTAGGTTGCAAACCTTGTTTTAGCCAAGATTGACATTGGCCAAAAACATTTGATTTCCATTCAGGATGGCTATTGACGAACGCCTCAATTTCAGGTTGCATTCTATCAAGTGGTAAATACCAATTTTTTGTTTCTTTTTGGATGGGTTTAGCACCAGAAACCGTCGAGCGCGGGTTGATTAAGTCGGTTGGAGAAAGGGAAGAACCACATTTTTCACATTGGTCGCCATAAGCATTTGGGTTATGGCAATGAGGGCATTCTCCCATGATGTATCTATCTGCCAAAAACTGTTGTGCTATTTCGTCAAAATATTGTTCGGTAGAAACTTCGTCGAAAAAGCCTTTCTCAAACATGGTGGTAAAGAAATCCTGCGAAGTTTGGTGATGAACAGGGCTTGTCGTACGTGAATAAATATCAAAGGAAATACCAAAATCTTGGAATGACTCTTTGATTTGTTTGTAGTATTTATCGACGACCTCTTGCGGGGTAATGCCTTCTTTTTTTGCTTTAATTGTAATCGGGACTCCGTGTTCGTCTGTTCCGCTAATGAAGGCAACATCTTTGCCTTTGGCGCGTAAATAGCGTACATAGACGTCAGCAGGTAAATAACAGCCCGCTAAGTGACCTATGTGAATGGGGCCATTGGCATAAATAAGGGCGGCGGTAACGGTATATCTTTCCGGATTCTCGATTGACATATTGAATTAAAATTGAGTGTGAAGAACAACGTCCTGAGTAAAAGAGATAGGTTTTTTGAAAAAAAGGCTAGAATCAACGAGTCCGTTCATTCTAGCCCAATATGACATAAGGTCGCTTAAAACTGTTCCGTAGAAGCAAAGAAAAAAGCACCTTCAATGCCTGCATTTTCATCAGAATCAGAACCATGAATTGCATTTTCACCCTTTGATAGTGCATATTTTTTCCGAATGGTGCCGTCAGCAGCTTCCGCAGGATCAGTGGAGCCAATCAAGGTGCGGAAATCAGCGACTGCGTTTTCTTTTTCCAAAATCATAGGAATAATAGCACCAGCAGACATCATCTCGCACAATTCACCATAGAAAGGTCTTTCTTTATGAACGGCATAAAACTGACCTGCTTGCTCAGGTGTTAATTTTGTTTTTTTCATGGCAACAATTCGGAAACCAGCAGCTTCAATCATTTCAATGATACCACCTACGTTGTTTGCCGCCACTGCATGTGGCTTAATCATAGTGAAAGTTCTGTTTGACATATAAAATGGTTTTCTGTTTGTATAAGATTTATGTACTGCAAAATTAGGCAATTTGACTTGAAACACATCGACGTACAGAAAGATATATACCTGAACTAGCCATATAAATGCACTAGATTTCAAATTCCCTTTGTACATTTGCTTGTTCATGCCAAAATATATTTATGCAACGACTTTTTACTCACGCAAATGAGGACAAAAAAGCATTTCTTGAATTGCTCTCTATCCCCCGAAATATTGTAATTACTACGCATCAAAATCCAGACGGTGACGCCATGGGTTCTTCGCTGGGCTTCGCTGGGGTTTTTCAACAACTTGGTCATCAAGTGACTGTTCTAACACCGACAGATTATCCCAAATTTTTGAAATGGTTGCCGTTCCAAGAGATAGTAATCAATTTTGAGAGTAATCCTGTAGAGGCTGAACAAGCTTGGCAAAAGGCAGATTTAATTTGCTGCCTGGACTTTTCTGTCGCAGAAAGAGTGAAAGGTTTACAAACTTGGGTTGAAAAAAGCACAAAGCCAATCCTACTCATTGACCACCACGAGATGCCAACAATCGAGGCAAATTTCGTGTATTGGAATCAAAAAGCCGCCGCAACGTGCCAATTAGTCTATGAAATGCTGCAAGAATTAGATTGGTTGAGTCACCTTGATACAAAAGCAGCCCAATGCTTGTATGTAGGTTTATTAACAGATACGGGTTCTTTCCGGTTTCCATCCACAACTCCAAGTGTACATGAAGTGGCAGCAGGATTACTGAGCAAAGGCGCAAACCCTGGGGAAACACATCGACGTTTATTTGATGGTCAATCGTTTGAAAGGCTTAAATTTCTTGGATATGCACTAGGTGAAAAACTCATCTATTTGCCCGATTACCGTGTGGCTTATTTTGTATTCTCAGAAGAGGAATTAAAGAAATTTAATTCACAAAACGGTGATACAGAAGGAATTGTCAATTATGGTCTAACCATTAATGGAGTTGTCATGTCTGTTATATTTGTTGAAAAAGAAGGAATGATAAAAATGTCATTTCGTTCTGTAGATGGATTCTCAGTAAGTAATTTTGCACGAGAACATTTCCAAGGAGGCGGGCATCACAATGCGGCAGGAGGCAGGTCACACGCATCATTACAAGAAACCGTCCAGGTATTTTTAGGTGTTTTGCCAAGATACAAAGAAGAACTTTTGGCGCAACCTCGTTTACATTCGTAATTTATTCGTTCAAATTTATAAACAATTCGTACTGTCAAATCAATTCAATATTTATTAAAAATGAAAATCAAATCGTTATTACTAGCCACTGCTGTGGCATCTACCACACTTGTAGCTTGTAATCAATTCAAAGTGACGACCACCGAGGACGGTAGCCGGATTCAAACACATGAAAAAGGGGAAACAGGCCGTTTACCCAAAGAAGGAGAAATTTTGACCTTCGAACTCGTAATCAAAACACCCTCAGATTCTGTACTGAAAAGCACATATACAGAAGGAAGTCCTGTGATGTTAATGGCGCAAAAAACAGGTTTCAAAGGTTCTTTTGAAAGAGCGTTATTTAATATCGCGGAAGGTGACAGTACAACCGTTTTGGTTGCTGCGGACTCTCTCTTTGTAGGTCAGCCGACACTCCCTCCAGGTATTACGAAAGGAAGCGACCTAAAGTTCATCGTTCGGATGCTGAAAATCCAATCTGAAAAGGAAGTAAACGCATCCTTGGAAGAAGCAAAAAAAGGAGAAGGGAAGTTAATCGAAGAATATGTTGCTAAAAGTATGAAAGGAGCAACAAAAACGGAAGAAGGTATTTACTTTATTACACAAAAAGAAGGAACTGGAGCAACGGCACAGTCAGGACAAACCGTAGTAGTAGAATACACAGGAAAATTCATGAACGGCGAAACTTTTGACAGTTCGGTAGGTAAAGAACCAATTAGTGTACCACTTGGACAAAATTACGTGATTCCTGGTTGGGAAATTATGATGTTAAAAATGAAGAAGGGACAAAAAGCAACCGTCTTGATTCCTTCTGCTTTGGCATACGGTGCAAATGGTGCGGGTAACGTAATTAAACCATATACGCCTATCCTTTTTGATGTAGAAATCATAGATATTAAATCAAAATAAATAGAACACAGATGATGAGTAAAAGAGTAGGTTTTTTAGCCTTTTTAATGACAGCATTGCTAAGTAGTTGCTTAGACACCTCCATAGAAAAAGAGTACGCGGAGGCAGAAGAGAGAAATGAACAAGAAATAGCCGCCTATGCGAAGGCCAATAACTTAACTCTGACGAAATCAACTCTGGGTGTATTTTATCAGAAATCAAGAGAAAATGCAACAGGACGCTCAATCAAAGAAGGTGAACAAGCAGGGATTTATTACAAATTATCTTTGCTAAATGGCACATTGATTGACAGCCTAATGACGGGAAGACCAGCACGCATTGGCTATTTCGGAGGAAGCGCTATTTCTGGTTTTCTGGAGTCAATTGCATTACTGAAAGAAGGAGAAAAAGGAGTATTTTTAATTCCATCTTCCCTGGCTTTTGCAAATAATCCGCCAACTGGCGTTCCTAATTGGTCTGTTTTGCGCGTTGATTTAGAACTTGTGAAAATCAGAGATGAAAAAGAACAAATTGAAGAACATATCGCAGATAATAAACTAACCTTGACGCGTACCACGGCATCAGGATTGCACCTAATCCGTTCATCGACACAAGGAGGAACGGGTAATTTTGTGAATGGAGATAGAATTGTTTTGAAATACAAAGGCAGTTTCTTGAATAATACAAGTTTTGATAGTGGCGAACTGACCGTTATCATTGGCTCAGGCGGTGTCATCAAAGGATTTGAAGAAGGAATTACATTGATGCAAGTAGGTGAAAAAGCTACGATTATTTTCCCTTCATCCATTGGATATGGGGCGCGGGGCTCCGGGTCTATTCCCCCATTCACACCACTTCGTTTTGATTTAGAGATTATTTCTAGGAATTAATCCACTACGTTTTCTTCATTTTAAGAGAGGGTCAAATAAAGTTAAATTTATTTGACCCTCTTTTGCGTATTGCTCAATATCAAAAAATACTAGTAAGAAGGGATGGCAATAGATACTTTATAGCCTAAAAATCAGGAAGGTAGTCGAAAACCATTTGTCTTTCTAAAGAAAAAAACGCAAATTGACAACGTGTATAGACAAGCTATGTTTATGCTCAACTATCTATTTAACCCCTACCTAAATACCTATGTTTTCTATTCACGAATCTACAGAAGTCTTTGACGTCGTCATTGTTGGTTCAGGCGCTGGCGGTGGAATGGCCGCCTACCAACTAGCCAAAGCCGGTGCAAAAGTATGCTTATTAGAGGCCGGTGGATATTATGATCCCGCCGATCCTAAGTACATTACGCAAATGAAAAATCCGTGGGAATCGCCACGAAGAGGCGCGGCAACAACTCGGCCTTTCGGTGATTTTGATGCTGCTTGGGGCGGCTGGCAAATCGAAGGTGAAGGTTACGAGGCCGTCAAAGGAACTGAATTTATGTGGTTTCGCTCCCGAATGTTAGGTGGCAGAACAAACCACTGGGGAAGAATCTCTATGCGCTTCGGCCCAGATGATTTCCGGAGAGGCTCTATGACGGGTATCGGTGATGATTGGCCTATAAGCTATGAAGATTTATCCCCCTATTATGACAAAGTAGATAAACTTATTGGTCTTTTTGGCACCAAAGAAGGTATATACAATGAACCCGACGGACACTTTCTGCCACCGCCAAAGCCTCGTCTACATGAACTCATGATTAAAAAAGCGGCTGGAAACATCCAAATTCCAGTTATTCCATCTCGAATGGCTATGCTCACAAAGCCCATCAACGATTCACGCGGTGCGTGTTACTATTGTGCACAATGCAGTAGAGGCTGCCAGGCGTATGCCGACTTTTCTTCATCTTCGGTACTATGTATTCCCGCCGTAAAAACCGGAAATGTGAAGCTAATTAATCATGCCATGGTTCGTGAAGTACATACAGACACGAATACAGGACTCGCAAACGGAGTTTCTTATGTAAATAAGCTAGATTTAAAAGATTATAAGATTCATGCCAAGATGGTCGTACTTGCAGCTAGTGCCTGTGAATCTGCGCGCATTTTGCTGAACTCTAAGTCCGCTCGTTTTCCAAATGGCCTTGCAAACGATAGTGGAGTAATCGGAAAATACCTAAATGATTCCACAGGAGCTAGTCGTCAAGCATTCATCCCGTCATTAATGGATAGAGACAGGTATAACGAAGATGGCGTCGGAGGGATGCATGTCTATACGCCTTGGTGGCTCGACAATAAAAAGCTAGATTTCCCAAGAGGGTATCACATCGAATACAGTGGAGGAATGAAAATGCCTTCTTTCGGATTCAGTGGAGGAATTGAGCGAATCAACGGGACATACAAGAATAAAAATGGACAAACCCAAAAAGCAGGAGGGTACGGTGCTTCTTTGAAAGAAGATGTTCGGAGAACGTTTGGAGCGGTAATAAATATGGCGGGTAGAGGAGAGCCAATACCCCTAGAAAGTAACTACTGTGAAATTGACCCCAACAAAGTAGATAAGTTTGGTATCCCGACACTTCGTTTTCATTACAAATGGAGTGAACATGAAATCAAGCAAGCCAAGCACATGCAAGACACGTTTGAGCAAATTATCCATGAAATGGGCGGTATTGCGTTAGGTAACAAACCGGATGCTTCTACGAATTACGGATTGGCAAGACCCGGCGAAATTATCCATGAAATAGGTACTGTTCGTATGGGGAACGACCCGAAAAAATCTGCTTTAAATAAATGGCAACAAGCCCACGATGTAAAAAACCTTTTTGTTGTGGATGCAGCTCCTTTTGTGTCTCAAGGAGATAAAAATGTAACTTGGACAATCTTGGCAAGTGCTTGGCGTACATCCGATTATATCATAGACCTTAAAAAAAGAAACGAAGTATAGAATATGAAAAGAAGAGATACTTTAAAAGCAATTTCCCTAAGTTCTTTTGGGTTGGCTGTCGCACCAGAATCTGTAGTTACGGATACCAAAAAAGAGAAGGGATTTAAGCCAGCACCTGGCCGCACCGAAGAGGAAATTCAGCGGGATAAATTACTGATGCAACAGGTATTCTTCACCCCTGAAGAACTAAAGACCATACAGGTTTTGTGTGACATCATTATTCCAGCAGACGAGGTTTCAGGAAGTGCGTCTCAGGCGGGAGTTCCTGCCTTTATCGAGTTTATGGCGAAAGACCAACCAAGTTACCAAACGCCTCTTCGTGGAGGAATAAAATGGCTTGATAATTTCAGCGTGAAGACGTTTGGTAAATCATTCGTTCAGCTTTCTAACAAGCAACAAATAGAAATCGTAGAACTGATTGCCTATCCGCAAGAAGCTACTCCGGAAGTAAGCCAAGGCGTTGCTTTTTTTTCGAGAATGCGGGACTTGACTATCTCAGGTTTTTATACGACGCCCATGGGTTTTCAGGATGTTGGCTATATGGGCAACCAACCGAATAACTGGGATGGCGTTCCACAAGAGGTGCTGGATAAATATCAGTTGTCGTATGACCCCTTGTATTTCCAGAAAGAAGAGGAAGAATAAAAAAATATCCTCCATAGTTTGCTGTGGAGGATATTTTTTGAGAAGAAATGTCAAACGAATCAAACAGTCACTTTACTAAAAATACCTGTTAGAACGTCAACCGTATAACTAATTTCTTCGAGTGTCGTATTTTTACTAAATGAAAAACGGACATTTCCGCGCTCTGGGTCTGTTTCGAGTGCTTGCAGAACATGTGAACCTACATTCGTTCCACTCGAACACGCACTGCCACCAGAACAAGAGATTTTGGCAATATCCAAGTTGAATAACAACATATCTTTTTCCGCACTTGGTGGAAAACTAACATTCAGGACTGTATATAAGCTTTTCTCCAAATTACCAGAAAGACCATTGAATGAAACGCCGGGAATCCGGTCATTTAATTGCTGAATCATCGTTTGCTTCAAGCTCTCAATATGTTTTCGATGGCTTTCCATTCCTTCGTACGCAAGCTCCAAGGCTTTGGCAAGCCCGACAATCCCATAGACATTTTCTGTGCCACCGCGCATGTTACGTTCTTGTGCGCCTCCATGAATGAACGGATGTATCTTGTTTTCTGCGTTTACATACAGAAAACCAACACCTTTGGGGCCATGAAACTTGTGTGCTGCACCAACCAAAAAATCAATGGAAAGTTGTTGTAAATCATGCACATAATGACCCATGGTTTGAACAGTATCCGAATGGAAAACGGCTTGGTGTTTGCGACAAATGGCACTAACCTCTTCTAAAGGCAATAAGTTTCCGATTTCATTGTTTCCGTGCATCAAAGAAACCAAAGAACGTGGGTTATTTGCGAGCAATTCATCCAGATGAGAAAGGTCAATTTCACCGATTTCAGAAATGCGTACATAGCTCAGTTTAATTTTGCCATTTTGCGCCAAATGTTCAAGCGTGTGCAGCACCGCATGATGTTCTAAAGAAGACGTTACGGCATGAGTAAGTTGGTATGTTTCAATGGAAGAGATAATGGCAGTATTATCGGCTTCTGTTCCGCCAGAGGTGAAGAATATTTCAGCGGGGGAAGTATTTAATAAAGAAGCAACGCTTTTTCGTGCTCGTTCGATAGCACTTTTTACCTTTCTGCCGTGTGAATGAATGGAAGAAGGATTTCCGAAGTTTTCAGTCATGAGAGGGAGCATTACTTCCAAGACACGAGGGTCTAATGGAGTAGTGGCTGCGTTGTCGAGATAAATACGTTCCATGAGATACAATTTTCTGCTGATGAATCAACAAAAGTATGCGTTACAAAGAATATATACAACCCAATCAACTGTTTGTTCAGCTAAAAGCCTTCTTGTCTTCCATTCATTTATTTGATAACACAAGACTTTAGGTTTGTTGAACGAATTGAATGGATAAAAATTCTTGGTCAAAATAGGAGGGTAGATTCTCAAGATAGTCTATTTCATCGATTGAATTAAGGTGAATGAAGAAAGAATATTCAGAAAACAACGGATATTTGTAGTTTAGAAATTTGATACATCTTTTGCTATTTCTCTGCTTGTGAAAAAATATTTACTTTCTGGTTTATCTAGTTTACTTTTGGTTCTTCTGCCGATTCTTTTCACGAGCTTCTGGGTCGCTTTAGCAGTCCGAAATGAATCTATCGTTCAAGCTTGGCCTTGGTATTATTGGGTAGGGCTTACGTGTATTACGAGTGTGACGTCTGCCTTGGCTTTGTCTCCACCTACCTATTTGGCTGTTGTGTTTGGCTATTTTTTGAGTTATTGGGCGGTAATTCCGGTATTTGCAATCAATGTATTTGCCATTTATCTTATTTATATAATCGTTCAATGGCTACCAACTGAGCGCTGGTTTTCCTTTGTCTATGAAAATGCCAAAGCGCAAAAAATGATTAATAGAGTAAAAACGAATGAGTTAAAAGTCGTATTCTTTACCAAACTATCTCCTGTTTTACCCTTTACATTAACAAATATTGCCTTAGCTTTATCTGGAGCAAAGTTACGGAATATCCTATTGGGTGGCGTTTTAGGTATGATTCCACGTACATTAATTGCCGTCTGGACAGGTACGCAGGCAAAAGTCATTCAGGAGGCTTTTGAAAACCCAGAGCAAGGGCAATGGCAACAACAAGTGGTGATTCTTTTACTCGTTGTATCTGTTGTTGGCTTAATTCAAACTTTTTGGAAGAAAAAATAAAGAGGAGCACTTATCTAAGCACTCCTCTTTGTTTTTCGATGACTGAGAGATTAAGCGGGGAAAGACTTAGCGATATTCACAAAATCACGGGATTTTAGCGAAGCTCCACCGACCAATCCGCCGTCCACGTCTGGCTGCGAGAATAATTCTTCTGCATTGGCTGCACCTACGCTACCACCGTACAAAATACTTATTTCGTCAGCAACATCTTGGCCATATTTGGATGCTAAATGCTGGCGAAGCACTTGGTGCATTTCTTGTGCTTGTGCGCTAGAAGCCGTCACACCAGTACCGATTGCCCAGATTGGTTCATAAGCAATAACAACTTTCTGGAGTTCTTCGGCAGAAAGATGGAACAAGCTATTGGTTAATTGACCCGTTACGAAATCAAAATGAATGCCTTGCTCTCTTTGTTGAAGCGTTTCGCCACAACAGAAAATAGGTGTTAAACCTTTGGCTAAAATAGCATCTACTTTTTCGGCGATAAAGGCATCTGTTTCTTGGAAATATTCTCTGCGTTCGCTGTGACCAATGATAACATATTGAACACCTACAGATTGAAGCATTCCTACAGAAACTTCACCTGTATAAGCGCCAGATTCTTTTGGATGACAGTTTTGTGCGGCGAGGGCCACTTTGGTTGTATCAATAAGAGCGGCGAAAGAGCTTAGATAAGGTGCAGGAACACCCAATACAACGTGTACATTTGGGTGGACGAGTTCGTCTTTCACCATGTTTACGACTTCAGAAAGGAGAATTTTACCTTCTTCAAAGGTTTTGTTCATTTTCCAATTACCGGCGGCGATTTTTTTTCTCATAGGAGTAAGTGTTTGGTTATAAAACGGGCAAAGATAAGCAGATTATGAAACAGAAAGGAGAGAATAAAGACAAAATACCCGCCGGAGGCGGGTATTTTGTCTGATAAATAGGTTACTCATGCACCATATTGTGATAAACATTTTGAACATCGTCGTCTTCGTCTAATTTGTCCAAAAGTTTTTCAATGTCAGCTGCTTGCTCGTCTGAGAGCTTCTTGGTGTCTGTCGGAATCCGTTCAAAATCTGCATGAAGAAGTTCAAATCCTTTTTCTTCTAAGAATTTTTGGAGTGCGCCATACGCAGCAAATTCTCCATAAATATTAATTTGTCCGGCTTCTTCATCTAAGAAAACATCATCAGCGCCGTAATCAATGAGTTCAAATTCTAATTCTTCCAGATCAATTTCTTCTGTTTTGGCAATTTTGAATAAACATTTGCGCTCAAAGATGAAATCGAGCATCCCGTTTGTTCCTAAGCTACCTCCTGTTTTTGAAAAATAGCTACGGACATTTGCAACAGTTCGGTTATTATTATCTGTGGTACATTCTACAAGCACAGCTACACCATGCATAGCGTATCCTTCAAGTACAATCTCTTTGTAATCTTCTTGGTCTTTCGAAGACGCACGTTTGATAGCAGATTCTACGTTGGTTTTGGGCATGTTCGCCGCTTTGGCATTTTGCACAACAGCACGAAGACGTGAGTTCGTCGCAGGGTCGGGGCCACCCGCCTTGACAGCCATTACAATATCTTTCCCAATACGCGTGAAGGTCTTTGCCATTGAACTCCAACGCTTCATCTTTCTTGCTTTTCTAAATTCAAACGCTCTTCCCATAGTATATATCCAATAAAGCCTTTTGTTAATGATTTATTTGGCTGCGAAATTACTTAAAATTGATAAATTTTGCTGTTTCAGGTCAATATAATTGTGATGACGCTTTCGAAAGTCTGATTGGTTCAGTTCTATTTCTCTCCGATAGAGTGTTTAGCAACTACATTGTTGTTGTCAAAGGAAAGTTTTGCACCAAAGGGATTTACTCCGTAGAAGTAAAATAGGAGTAGAAAAATTAGAATCGGAGAAACTAGATTTGGAAACAAGTCATAACCATCACAGTCGTGCAAGTGAAGAAACGTAGAGAGATTGATTAGAAAATATCTCTCCTTGCAATTTTCAAAAAAAACAGAATGTATGTTTGTTACGAAACAAGAAAATGGGTAATATTACTCTTAATTCTTAACAAACAACACGTTATGAAAATAGAAACCATAGAAAAAAGTATCCAGTATGTCTCTGACTCTAAAGGAGTTAAGAACGCACTGTTGATAGATATTACAAACAAGAACGTAGCACAGTATTTTGAAGATTTATTGGATAGCTTGGAGGCAGAAAAAAGAATGAATACGGGTGGGGGAAGACCACTTGCGGAGTTCAAAAAAGAATACCTCGCTAATCGAAAATAAGAAATGTATGAAATTATCATCCTACCAGCAGCCGAAAAAGAAATACAAAAATTACCATTTGAGGTAGCAAATGCAATATTTGAAGCCTTAGAGCAATTGGCCTGCAATCCTAGAATATCTGGAAGTAAGCAAATGAATAACTACTCTACGCCAAGGCTCAAAGTGAGAACATTTCATAGAATTAAAGTAAAAAAGGAGTACAGAGTAATATAACATATTCAAGACCAGCAATGTATCATAACTGTGGTCAAAGCAGCACATCGCAAAGAATCGTACAAGAAGTAAAATAAGTTATGCTATTTTCCCCTTGCAATTTCAAAAAAAACAGGTAGTATCTTTGGTACAAAACAAGAAAATGGGTAATATTACATGCTGATAGTCAGTTGTTTTATCTTTTTATCGTGATACATCTATGGGACAAACAGGCATCGAAATTCAAAACGCGCAACATGTACTCAACAGAACCTTTAGGGTTGTCGTGTCGTATTCTGACGAAGACAAGGTTTATTATGCAAGCATTCCCAGTATTGAGGGTTGTATGACGTATGGGGACACCGTAGAAGAAGCCATGAAGCACATCAAAGAAGCTGCCGAAGGCATACTAGCAGTAATGCAAGAAGAAAGATGGGACATCCCTGATGATAGCCAAACTATGGAGTATCATTTACATATACCTTTAGCTGCTGTTACCTCCTAATGAATCAATCTCCGAAGCATTTTATAAAAATATTGGAACAAAACGGATGGATACTCAAAAGAATCGCAGGTAGCCATCATATCCTGATACATCCTGAAAGGCAAAGACCGCTCGTTGTACCCGTACATGGCAACAGAGATATACCAACAAGTTTATTTCGCAGTCTGATTAAACAGGCAAAGTTAGAAACAAAAGATTTTGAATAATTACATCCCCCATTTTCCCCTTACAATTTCAAAAAAACAGATAGTATCTTTGTTACAAAACAAGAAAATGGGTAATATTACTCTTAATTCCTAACAAACAACACGTTATGAAAATAGAAACATTGAGAAAATACAGAACGTATCTCACCGATGACCAAGGCAAACCCGTTATGGTACAGCTTGACTTGAGAAATAAGATGATCAGACAAGCATACGAACAATGGATGGAAGACCTCGAAGATTTAGTAGAAGCCAAAGCCAGAATGAAAGAACTAAGAGCAAATCCTTCGTTAGCAGTGCCATTTGATGAGTTTGCGAAAGAGTATTTAGCCTCTATTGAAGCACAATGAGCTATCACATCATCATAGATAACAAAGCAGGAAAAGAAATCAAGAGACTACATTCTGTTATTGCCAAGCAAGTAATCAACAAAATATCTGAGCTAGCAAGCAACCCTCGCCCACATGGCTATCTAAAAATGTCAGGTTATGAAAGTGACAGGGTAGCAGGCGACGATTATTATAGAATTAGAGTAGGTAATATCAGAATCATTTACACCATTGAAGAGCAAATCATAACCGTCACAGTTGTGCAAGTTAAAAAACGTGGCGATATTTATTAGCAAATATTCCCCCTTGCAATTCCCAAAAAACAGATAGTATCTTTGGTACAAAACAAGAAAATGGGTAATATCACTTATAATTTTTAAGTCATCGGTACTCTCAAAATATTCAAGTGAAAAATTTATTCAAAGGAATCCTATCGGTAACAAAGAGTTTGAGTGAAAAATTGGAAAACCACACATTATTGGTTGATAAAGTTTGGTGTCTCATTTCAATAGACCCTATCGAAAATAAAACATCGTATATCTTTAGAAGTAAAAATGATCAATTACTGATTTCGAAAAATGGTGTAATTGAAAAGGCTAAATGGGAATACATTAAAACTTCAAATTGTCTTTTGTTGGAAATAAATGGCATTTCAAAATTGTTTCAAGTACTCTATATTAGAGAGCATTATCTTATATTTCAGAATGATTTTGATACCACATTTTTTGTTTTTGTTAACGAGTCGTATTACAGAAACAAATATGCTAAGTCAGGAGCTAAGGTATTAGATTTTGTCTTGAGAGATATTGGTGATAAAAGATTTAAGATAAAGTCTCCTGCAAATCAAAATATATCTCAACCTTTGGCCCAAAAGGAAACATTGATTATGTTAGATAAACATCCATCTCTCAAAGAAATACATGAACTTCCCAAAGAGAGTATAAAAGTTATTAATATAACCAATGATAAACGTAGTGAGTTGATTGATGGAAATATGAGGAAGGTTGATGAAATGATTAAAAACTTAGGAAAGTATTCAAAAAATAACAAATGATAGAATTTGTAAAATATCAATATGAATTGTGGAAATTAGAGAATAGAATGAAATCATTGCTAAAGACCTATGATTTCCATGAAAAAAGGATAATGTTTCATTCACAAAATGATTTGATGGAGCTTAAAAGTATGGATGATGAAGTAGAAAATCTTCAAAAATGGACTGAGTTTTTGAAGACGGAATATTATTTTAAGAGATGCAATAAACTAATTATTCCGATACCCGAAAAGTCTAACAATAGTTACTATTATGAATTTAACTTTGATGACGATTTGGGAGATAGAAAAATTTTTACAACAGAGGGCTTTTCTAAAGTGAGGAGTTTGATAAGACAAGAAATGAAAGAAAAGGGAGAGATTGTCACTTTTTGGACATCGACCATTATTGGAATTATCGGCTCACTCATCGGACTTATTACAGTCATCAAATGAATGAACTCTCCATCTTCCCAAAATCGAACTATTTGTCCTGTCAAAGGTTTTACTAGAAACCATTTCCATTTGACGTATGCTGACAGAATCTATCTTTGACTTCACTCTCCTGAAAAACGCCCAAATCCTGCTCACTCTTTTTCTGGCTATCTTGTTTCTACAATCCGGCTTAGACAAGGTTTTTGCCTTTCAAAGTAACAAAACGTATATAGCTGAGGTGTTCAGTCGCACTTTCCTCAAACCCGTAGCAGGTTTCCTCTTTTTGATAATTATATTCTTAGAAGTAGCCGCTGGTTTACTCACATTGGGCGGAGCCTGGGTTTATTACAGCCAAGGGCAAGACGATATTGCCATTTTAGGTATAGAAGTAGCCGCCGTTTCATTGCTAAGTCTTTTCTTCGGGCAACGTATCGCCAAAGACTACGCAGGCGCTGCTGCGCTTGTTCCGTATTTCTTGCTTTCTATTTTTGGTCTTTTCTTGTTCAGCTTGACTTAATGTATGTCTTTGCGTTGTTTAAAATAAGTCGCTCTGAATAAAGTGTGTCGATACCAAAATATGTGTAAAATATATCTCGTAAGAATACAGTAAGTAGTAAAATAAAATGCCTCTTCTTTTCGAGGAGGTATTTTATCAATCATTTTCGTCTAATTCCGGCATGAAAGTCAGGTAACTGAGTTGCTGTTCTTCAAACATCTCGTTCGATAAATCCCATAGGTTTTGTGCTGTTACTTCACGAATTTGCTGGAAAATATCAGGTAAGGGCTCTACTTTCTCCAAATCGAGAATGCTTTTTGCCATCATGAGCATATAACCTTGGTTGCTTTCTTCAGACATCGCCAATTGGCCCATCATCTGGTCTTTCAATCCACGCAATTGGACTTCGCCTAATTTCTTTTCACGCAATTGCCGCAATTCTTTTTGAATCAGCTTATGCGCACGTGCTAAATTGTCTTTATCTGTCGCAAAATAAATTCCCATAAAACCTGTATCGACATAAGAGGTGAAATTGGCTTCTACACTGTAAACCAGTCCGTATTTTTCACGGAGAGATAAATTAAAACGGGAGTTAAGACCTGGCCCTCCGAGTAAATTGACAAGCATAAAGAAAGGTAATCTTTTGGTACTTGTCATTTCATAAGCCGGCCGTCCTATCGCCGAATGTGCCTGTGTAATCGGGCGAGTTACCTGAATAACCTGCGGTGTATAGACGGGCGGAGGCGTTCGTTTCCGTTGACTAGATTTGGCGGGAATGTCTTTCAAATATTTTTCTGCAACACGTACCGCTTTCTTAAAATCAATATTACCAACAATCGAACAGATAATTCGCTCGGTATCAAGGTTTTCCTGGATAAACTGTTCGAGCATTTTTTGGTCAAATGATTTGACATGCTCTGCTGTACCCAAAATATTGGCACCAAGTGGATGATTGGGGAAAACAATTCCATCAAAATCATCTTGAATGGCATCGTCAGGCGCATCCAAATACATGCTCATTTCTTCTAAAATGACACCTCGTTCTTTCTCAATTTGTTTTTCAGGAAATGTAGAATGAAACGTAATATCTGTGAGAAGTTCTACGGTTTTATCAAAATGCGTATCCAAAATGGAAGCATAAAAACAGACTTTTTCTTTGGTAGTGTAGGCATTGATTTCGCCACCTACAGACTCTAGCCGATTGATAATATGGAAGGCATTTCGTTTTTGGGTACCTTTAAACGCCATGTGTTCCCAGAAATGGGCAAGTCCTGTTTGGTTTGGCTTTTCATCTCGGCTACCGATGTCCAGCATGATTCCGCAATGAACAATTTTGGTATGGGTTACTTGCCTGTGTGCAATTCGGATGCCGTTGGGTAAGGTATATAGTTGGTATTCACTCATTCTTGGGTGTCAATGTTTTTAGACAAAACGATAACAAAGATAGGGATAAAACAAGTTCAACAACCCAATTCTAGGGGATTTACCACGCATCCATTACAGCATATACGACTTAATGTGTATCTTAGAAGCCGATTTCCCGATTCTACCAAACTATTCCGTTTTTATGATTTTATTAGCAGAAAGTGGCTCAACCAAAACAGATTGGCGTTGGATAGATGCCCAAGGAAATATCCAACAAACCAGAACAGCAGGCATTAATCCGTTCTATGAAGACGCTATTTCTATACAAAACCTGATTGAAACACACGTAAAAGTACGGATTCAGTCGCCTATTCATGAGATATATTATTACGGAACGGGCATTGTAAGTGACGCAACGAAAGAGGCAATGAAACAAATTTTTGATTCTTTGTTTTCACCTGCTGTTTGTGAGGTAGAAAGTGATGTCATCGGTGCAGGCAGAGCGTTATTCGGAGATGGTTCGGGCATTGCTTGTATCCTCGGAACAGGGGCAAATTCGTGTTTTTTTGATGCTCAAAAAGTCGCTTTCCAAATTCCACCTTTGGGTTTTTGGTTAGGTGATGAAGGAAGTGGAGGCTATCTTGGGAAAAACCTCGTTTTGAGTTATTTACACAATGAATTACCTAAATCTATTCGTGAAGCGTTTGAAAAACAATTTGGTCAATTTGACCGCCTACCGGTTTTGGAACACGCGTACCGAAAACCATTTCCCAACCGATATTTTGCCTCCTTTGCGCCTTTTTTATTTGATTACCGAAAAGAGCCTTTTGTGCATCAACTTATTTTTGATGCATTTGATGTATTCTTCGTGAAATATTTGCTAAAATATCCGATGTTAAAAGAAACGTCGATTGGGTTTGTGGGTAGCGTAGCCTATCATTTTCAAGATATTTTGCGGCAAGTAGGAAGCAAGCACGAAGTCTCTGTACAGCAAGTTATTGAAAGTCCAGCTGCCCGATTGTTATTGTATCATCAACCAAAATAAGTATATTTTATGAAAAAGAGTGTTTTTACTTCGTTCGTAACAGCCCTTTTGATGTCGCTTTCTATGGTGAGTTTTGGGCAAACCAATTTACCACTTGATGCTTTCGTAAAGAAAATGAAGTCGGTAGGAAATGCGCAAGTACTGGATGTCCGAACCCCCGGCGAATGGGCAAGTGGGAAAGTCGCCAACGCCCATTTAATCAATATTCAAGACCCAGAGTTCAAGTCAAAAGTGACAAAATTAGATAAGGATAAACCTGTATTTATTTATTGTGCTGTGGGTGGCCGCAGCGCACAGGCAGCCAAGATTTTAACCCAAAATGGTTTCAAACAGGTATATAATTTGCAAGGTGCTGGTTATCCCGATTTGGCGAAGAAGGGAATTAAATAAAGATGAATCAAGAAAAAAATATCCCGCGTATCGTCTATCAAATTTTTGTACCGTCTTTTTGTGATAGTAACCAAGACGGGGTTGGAGACTTAAAAGGTATTCAAAATAAATTAGACTATTTACAAGATTTAGGTGTAGAGGCTATTTGGCTCTCACCTATTTTTTTATCATCAAGTTACCACAAATACGATGTCATTGATTATTACAAAATAGATGGAAACTTCGGTACAGAAGAAGATTTGGTGGCGTTGATTCAAGACGCAGCCGCGCGAAAAATACAGGTTTATCTCGATTTCGTGATGAACCACACAAGTAGCCAGCACGCATGGTTTCAAGACGCGCAAAGAAATGAAGATTCTCCGTATCGTGATTTTTATATTTGGAAATCGCCCGAAAAAATCCGTCAAGAAAGGCTCGAAGAACGAGAAGCAACAGCAGATTCCGGATTGAAAGACCCGTGGCATTGGCCTGTACAACGCGCGAAAGAGAAATATTACAGCTTATTTTGGCGTGAAATGCCGCATTTAAACCTTGCTAATCCAGCTACGAAACAAGCGCTTTTGGATGTGGCACTTTACTGGCTTCAAAGAGGTGTTGCGGGCTTTCGATTGGATGCAGCGAAACATATTTTTTCGGATGAAGTAAAGGCTGCCCACTTCTGGAAAGTGTTTTCAGATGAAGTAAGGCGTTCATTTCCAGCCGTTTACTTTGTTGGAGAAGTCTGGACATCGGCAGAACGCGTAGCTCCATTTTTTGAAGGTCTTACCGCTAATTTCGATTTTCAGTTGAGTGATGAAATCAAAAATAGCGTAAAATTGGCACAAATTCCCTCTTCTTTTATTTCTTCTCTTCAACAGCGATACAATTTGTTTGCTTCGTTCAATACAGAGTTTGTTGACGCAACTTTTTTATCCAATCACGACCAAGAAAGGGTTGCTAGTTTTTTGGATAATGACAAAGAGAAATTAAAAGCCGTCGCGAATATTTTATTCACACTTCCTGGGCAGCCCTATATTTATTATGGCGAAGAGTTGGGAATGTTGGGTAGAAAACCAGATGAATGCATCAGAGAGGCATTTCTTTGGGATGAACGCAGCAAAGACTCCGCTCGTACAAATTGGCAAAAACCGAAGTATAATACAGACTCCAAAGTTCGTCCTCTTGCCCAACAAAAAATAGACGAACATTCTATTTATACGCATTATAAAAATTGGATTAAACAGAGAAAAGAGATTCCTTCATTCGCACAAATTTCACCTGTAAATCTATTGGATTGGCCACTAAATATAGAAGGAATTGTGAGTTTTCAACGAACCCACAGCGAGGGAAATACCTATGTTTTACACAATTTGACGAATAAAGCGAAGGCTATTCCGCAAATCAAAGAGGAAGAATGGGAAATAAAATACAAGACGCCTCAACAGTCCGAATTTCAGGAGAAAATACTTTGTGTTGCGCCTTGGTCTTGTGTTGTTTTAGGTATAAAAACAGGGAATCTGAATCACCAAGTAAAACCAACGGTTAGGAAAAAAGCACGCCCGTCAGACGGAATAATTCCTGGCCCAGGGTAAGCGTCGGCACGGCGGGTAAAGTAAGCAGTATTGAGGAGATTATTGACGGATGCTTCAAAAATCCACCGTTTGGAGAGTTGATAACTTGTGGATAAGTCCATAATTTGATACGCAGGAATGAGCCCGTTTACGGCTGAACTACTCCGAATTGCGTTGGTTGCATCTGTAAACTGTTTCGCGGTAAAGTTATATTGGTAGGTAGCTTTCCATTTTTTTCCTACGAACGAAAGTCCGCTCCGGACCATAACGGCGGGGACGAGCTCAACTTGGCGGCCACGAATCGAAGGTTCGTCGGTATTGACGTAGCGCGCATTAATCAATGAAAAATTAGCGAATACGTTAAGTGAATAGTTGGGCTTTGGTAAAAGCCAACGCATTAAGTCAGATTCAATAAAACTTTCAATACCGATATTACGCGCGTCAGAAATATTAGTTCGGAAGCGATAATCCAGAAAAAGAGGTGGTTGGTCGGAGCGTAAAAGGAGTCCAATACGGTCATTATAGCGCAAATAAAAGAGAGAGGCATCGAACTGAATTTTGCCATCTGCCAGATTTCCTCGTGCCCCAAAATCAGCAGAAAAACCTTTCTCATCTTGAATATTCGGGTCAATTTGTATGTTTGGATTATTTATCCGAATGTCGTTGAAATTAATAGCGCGGTAATTTTGTGAGATATTTCCGTACCATTCAATCGCTGAGGTAGCTTTGTAGCTAATGCCGATACCAAAAATAGGGAAGGAGCGTAAACGAGATTGGTTTTCCTCTATTCGTCTGTCCACCAATAAGTTACCTGCTGCATCGAAAACACGTTGTTTAAAATAACCTTGAGAAAAAGTCTGGATATTCTCCCAACGGAAACCCGGAGTAAGACTCCATTTGTCCGTCACATTGAAAATATTCTCGATAAAAAAGCTGTAATTTCTACTTGGAAACAAGAAGTCGGAATCTTCTAAATTAGTTGGGTTCAAAAAGGAAAAATTGGGTAAATCTGTTGCATCTGCTTCGCCTTGTTGGCTACGTGCATTGCCTCGATACAACCGGACACCCGTCAGAAAAATAGCATTTTGTGTTCCTGTTTTGTAGTAATGGATGAGTCGTGTTTCATTTCCTACATTTTGAAAAAGACCGTCAATTAAATCCCGATTTTGCCCAAAATCAGCTACACTAATGCGTTCTAAATTTCCTAAAGATTGGCGTCTAGCAGAAATCCCGAAGAAACGCGTATTCATTTTTGTTTTGGCTGTCAGGGTATAATCAATTGTGAAAGAAGCCAAATTCCAGTCAATGGCAAACCAATTTCTGCTGCGCAAAGATTGTCTCGGATTTTGATTGAAGAACGCGTCAGTAAGTCCACCAGGTTGTTTGGCGAGATAATTCATGTACGTAAAATCACCCGAAATAGCCAGTTTTTCAGTAGGTTTCCAGATGACTCCTCCATACGCCATATCGTAGGCAAATTGGGAGTTAGGCCGCCAACCATCGCCTTGCTTGCGTTGATAAAAAGTATAATAGTTCAGTTTCCCGATTTGGCCACCCAAGCTATTGAATGAATTTAGGAAGTTCCAGGAGCCGACGGTTTGCCGAGAAGTAAGTGAAATTTTTTGGTCGGTTGGACCTTTTTTGATTTTAAAGTTCAGTAAGCCACCAAATTGAGTGCCATATTGAAGAGATGCAGCACCTCGAACGACCTCAATGCGCTCTAGTGATTCTGTCGGCGGTGTATAATAACTTTCTGGATAACCAAGCGCATCCGCTGCGATGTCGTATCCGTTTTGTCTGGTATTAAAATTTGCTGTACGGTTGGGTGATAATCCACGCCCTCCGATACCTAATTGTAAACCAGCACCATCGTTTTCCCAAATATTTAGTCCGGGTACTTTGGCAAATACTTGGCGTGCATTGTTTGTTGCAAGATTCGCCGTCATGTCTTTTAAAACAATGACTTCAGACTTTTTTGCTTCAAAAATATTGAGCCCTTCTACCGAGCGAAGACGTGTGATGCCAAAAGTTCGTTCGCGTTCGGCATTGATTTTCACTTCGTCCAGTTCTTTACTCAAAATACTTAGCTCAATATCGAGCGTGCTTTGCGGGTTTTGTAAGCTTGTAGTTATTTCTGTTTGGTTATAGCCTTCAGCAAAGGCAACCAAAGTGTACGTTCCGTAAGGAAGAGTCAATGAATAGCGACCATCTGCGCTTGTCTCGGTAAACGATTTTCCGTCTTTGGTAAATACCATCGCACCAGAAATCCCGCGATTTTCTATTTTTACACTACCTGAAATCTTACCTTTTTGTCCTGACGAGAGGAATGGTAGAAGAAGAAATACAAAAAAATAACGCATAGTTAGTGTGTTGGTGCTGGCATAAGCCATTTTTTATGTTGCCACGAATCTGATATTCGTGCTAGATTGACAGTTGGGTCTAGTAAAAGTTGACTTGGGCGACCATTGAATGTTACATATACTTCAGCGCGAACTTCAGGAGATGGCATACCTTCTTTTTGGTAATGCTCCGCTAAAAAATGCGCAAATTGGAGAACCATATCCGGTTGCATTGCCATTTGTTTCTCTTGGTGTGGACGTAGAAATTCACTGTTGTCCACAACTCCCTCTCTGCCTGTCTTTGGGTCTTTTACGTAAAAAGTAGCCGTTCCTGCTTTTTCCATTAACATCACCCGCCACGAGAAACGGTATCCTTCCTCTGTCCAAAATAAATTTCCTGGGTAGAGCAAATATCGCCACGGGAAAATCAGCTGAAAACCTAAATAGAACCAAACCCATTTTGGAACTCGGATAAATTTAGACAGATTTACGGATGTCTCCGTCTTCTTCTTTATTTTACTGAGTATTTTCTGATGCCAATCTGCTGAAAAAAACAAAGGAGTTAATCCAATCATGACGATAGGAAAAACACCGATTTGAAAAAGTAAGCCGACGGCAATATGAAAAATCCAAACAAAGAAATAAGCAGGCCAACGTGTGATTCTATTCATTAAAAAGAATGGAATAAAGCTGTCATACAGCATTCCACCCCAAGAAAAAACCCAAGGAGCCCAATCGTGTGCAAATATACTACCAACGAGCGGAATAGAGTCTGCGGCTGGTAGCCAAATTTTGAGTGGCAAGGCATGAAATAGCCAATCTACATTGATTTTTGCTAAACCCGCATATACATAAAGCAAAGCTACTTGCCATCGGAGCAAGCCTACAGGCCAAAATGGAATCCAATAGACAGGATTCTTCCGACTATCCCAAGCGTAAGCTTGGTGGGCAGGAAGAAAGATGAGTAAAAATGAGACGACGCTTACAAAATAATAGTGATTGAGGTAATACGTGAGATCAATGAGTTGTGTATAAGTAAAACCAAAAAAGAAAAGGGTTGCAGAAATTCGGTAAAAAAAACCAAGGGTTATGCCTATCGCTGCAAGGCAGAGAATCCCGTGTAAAATATAGAGATAAGGAGCATCAAGCAGCGGAACCCATTCGAATCCAAAATACTTAAACTGAAATTTGGTATGCACAAAATGGTCTTCAATCCAGCCAAGGTAGATGAAACGCAAAGTACTGAAGAGCATCAAAACCCCAAAAACCACTCGAAAAGTAACGAGTGGTTCTATGGGGAAGTCATTTCTTGACCAATGTGACCAACGAAAACCCGTTCGCCAATCATTCCAAAATGCAGTCAGTGTCTTTTTTGTTAGTGCATTAGTCACCATCTCCAGAATTAAATGTGATGGCGATACCTAATAATGACGCCATATCGCTTTTGTAAAAACGAGTTTGTTTTTGTAGTTCAACTCCTAAATCTTGGACAATCGGTAAGTTTGTTTGAATGGATTCAGAAAGTCTTCCGGCAGGCACACGACTTTTGGCTTGCTGCACGGCGGTAAGTTGTGTTCTTGTTTGAGCAATTAAATCTGAACCTCCCTCTACTGAGATAAGGTATTCTTCAAATCCGGCGCCATCTTGTCCTGATACGCTTTTTCCTTCCCAAATACGTTGAATGGTAGCTAAGTGAGCTTCCAAAAACAGGAGTGATTTTCCACTATAAAATGCTTCTACTCGTGTCGGCTCCGCGGAAGTTTGTCCAGCGCGTTGCCCGGCTGGTAGTTGAACCTTGAAATTTTTAGCCGCCTCAAAACTTTTTACAAATTCATTGTATAAAATAGATGTAGAACTGCCGGCATCTGTCCCGCTATTGTTGATAAAGGACGTTCGGTAACTATCCCATCCTGTACGAACTGTAGTTACTTTTTCTCGAATGTCTTCTGCCACGCGAACTGTGTATTTTCTTCTGTTTTCATCGGAAAATTTGGCGAGAATAGCCTCGTTTCCTTCTGCACTGAAGAGCAGGTAATCCAGTGCTAAAAATCCTCTGGAGTCACGTTCGAAATTATCGAAAGAGAGATTTCCTGACTGAATGGTATTTTCAATTTTTGTTGTTGACACAGGAAAAATTCCGATGTTTTCGGTTAATGTTCCAAAAACAGGCAATTCTCCTGGGCCAAAGTTATAAGGCGTAGCCTTTTGCCAAGAAAGATAGGCAGATTCCCATGCTTGCTGGGCTGTAGAAAGTGTGGAAGTATTTGGGTTTGCTGAGAACGCCTTGACGGCTGTTTCCAGAGATATTACTTGTTGTTGCAGTTCTGAAAACGCAGGAATTATCAGATTGTCAGCCATGTTTTCTAACATGGCTTTTCTGTCAAAACTCTGGGTTGGTTGCTCTTGTTGGTTTGAGTCACACCCGAATAAGGGCAAGAAACTAATGAGAATTAAAGCGATTCGTTTCATAGGATTCATAAAAATAAATAGAGGTCTATTCTATTAAGAATAGACCTCAGTGATTATTTATCTTGCTTCAACAGTAATCCAGTTATTCCGGAAACTCTCTGTTTCTGTATCTGAAAATCCGTAAATGGATTGAAGCGTACGTCTTAATGTTACTAATTTAGCGATTTCCGTCGGGCTGTTAAGAAGGCGGTATGGTTGTGTTGCATTGAGGGAAACCAAAGCTGCATCAATTTGCGCATCTGTGATTTTCTTACCAGATGCTCCTTTAAAGCCTTGAAGGAATCCCACACATTCGCCATACGCGTGCATTGCATTGGATAGCGTCCTTTGGTCTGCGTTGGTTGTACTCAAGCCTGTTTCTGTTGCGAAAAGGTAGTTGATTACAGTTGCTGCATTGATTTCTTCCCATCCTAACAAAATAGCTTGAATAGCCTCGTCTCTCTCTGTATTGTAAGTAGCACCCGCTTTTATTGCCGCTTGTGCTTTGATAAAAGCGTCTCTTACTTGTGTGTATAAACCACCAGCAGCGGGCGTACGACGTGCGCCATAATTTGCCATTAAAACATCGGGTTGTTGCGTTTTTGAGGCTGTTGGCGTGTTCGGGAAGGTTGGATTTGCACCAAATAAAGCCAATGCTTTATCTAAGTTTTCAAGTGTAGGATTTTGAAGCAATTGTTGTCCTTTTCGGAAGAAAATTAATCCGAAAGAACCTTTGTCCAGAATTTGTTCAAGTTCAAGTCCTGTTTCGTCGTAGAGGTATCCATTGTTTACGCCACCTTGTCCATTTTGGGCTGGTGTGAACCCAAATTGATACGTAGTTCCTCTGGATGCTTTCTCAACTTCTGTAAAAAGTGCTTGGTAGTTGGCTAATTCGCTTGCAGGAATAGCTCGAGAAACAGAGTTTGCTCCGCCTGCTTCAAAAGTTGCTTGAATTTGAGCAGCTGTTACGACAACTCCGGATACACGTCCTTTCTTTATTTCATCGACGAATTTCGTGAAGTTCGCCCGTAGTTCATATTCGTTTGTGGTATTAGCAACAAATGCAGAGCCGTCGTAAGTTGTTGGGATAGAAAGAGGCTCAATTTCGTTTGTCTCGCAGGATGATAGCGTGAAAGCTGCAACTGCAAAAGCTAAAATATACTTTGTCATGTGTGGAATGATTTGATTATTCTAACGCAAAACTACTTGCTATTTAGAATAAGTCCAAATAAAATTAAATATAATTTGGATTAATTCTAAATAAATACGTTTTGTTCAATTTAATGTTCATTCTTTTTTCAATTATTTATAGGCTAAATTTTGGGTATAAAAAAAGCGCCGTGCTTCAATCACGGCGCTTTTATACAAGATAATAAGGATTTTTATCCTACATGGGGCAATACGAAGGCAGATTAATAGCCAGCGTTTTGCGTTAAGTTTGGATTCAAATCAATTTCTCTTTGTGGAATTGGAAGAATAGTTCTTGGTTGGCCAAATGCCGAAGCAGCTACCGCCGTTCCTGTTCTACGAAGAGCTTGACCTCTGCGTAATAAGTCCATTCTTCTGTGTCCTTCAAAACACAATTCTTTTCTTCTTTCTGTCAAGATAGCATTTACCAAAGCTTCTTTCGTGCTGAACGTAGAAGTTGTCCAAGCTGGTAAGCCAGCTCTTGAACGAATTGCATTAACAAGTGTGATAGATTCTTGATTGATGCCGTTAAGTTCTGCAAGGGCTTCAGCGCGAGTCAAGTAAATTTCAGATGTTCTCATGATAGGAGCAACGTCTGTATTTGTAACTGCGTCGTTGAACTTAGTCGTCATTTGGCGTCTTTGTCCGTCTGCTGCTGTTACAAGATTACTTAGGTCAGTGTAGCGTTTGTCACCTGGTTCAGCCAAGAAAGCGTTCACCAAGTCAGTTGTGAAAGCACAGTCTCCACGACCACCGTTTGCTGCTGGTCTGTGGTAAGAAGCCCAACCACCAGAACCTGTACGTCCGTTATCTGTTGCACTGTTCATCAATGCGAACACGTGCTCCGGAGTTGGTGTTGCGCCATAGAAACCGAAGTTACCAGCTACCGCGTAATTAGCGGAAGAAATCACTTGGCTTGCAAAACTAGCTGCTTGTTGGAACTCACCTCTGTAAAGGTGTAATCTTGCCAAGAAACCTGCGGCAGCACCTTTTGTAGCTCTACCTCTTGTTTGGCTATTGTTTGAATAGGTAACTGGAAGGTCAGCAAGTGCTTCTGTCAAATCCTTCTGAATTTGTTGGTGAACTTGGTTAACCGTTGCTCTTTCAGGGAAAGTAATTTCACCAGTAAACGGAGTCAATACAAGTGGCACACCTGGTGTGTTTCCGTTTTGTACTTGGTAAGGTTGACCAAATTGGTTCACCAAATTGAAATACGTAATCGCACGTAAAAATTTAGCCTCAGCAACATATTGAGCAGCAAGAGCTGGTGTCAATAGTGGATCTTGAATGGTTGGTACATTCGCAATCACGGCGTTCGCAGCGATGATAATTCTGTACTGTACTTGCCAATACGCTTGGATGGTAGCGTTTGGAGAGGTTGTTACATACAGGTTAATATCTTGAAGCGTAGGAAATGAACCTACAAATTCTGTATTATCCGCCATAAAATCCTCTAAAATCTGAGGGCCAGAACCGAATGCCTCCAAAAGTTGAGCCTGTGAGTAAACCCCTAAGAGAGAGGCTTGTGCATTGGCACCACTAGCGAAAGCCAATGATTCAGATAATGATTGCTCTGGTTGTAGTTCTAATCTATCAGAACAGCCCGAGAAAATGAAAAGTCCGGCAGCTACTGAGAGTATTTTGAAATGTGTGTTTCTCATTAGTAATAATAGTTTAATGATTAAAATCCTACATTAAGACCGAAAGTAAATGTTCTTGCTTGTGGCAACGCAAAGAAGGATTCCCCTTGAATTACGTTGTTTGGTCCATTTGCAGAAACTTCTGGGTCTGGACCTCTGAAGTTCTTGTCTTTCACTAGGAATAAGTTTTGGCCTAAAGCATAAACTCGAATCGAACGAATGACATTTTGAGTTCCAAATACAGACATTGGTACGCTGTATCCAATGTTTACATTACGCAAACGTAAGAATGAACCATTTTGCATTTGTAAAGTAGATAGCTGGTTGAATAGACCGGCTGTTGGAGATGCCAAATTAGGTGCAAAAGCAACGTCACCTGGTTGTTTCCAATAGTTTAATAAATCAGTTGATTTGTTGAAACCAATCGCATTCATTTGATCTGTGAAACGAAGTCCATCAATCAAAATCTTATTTCCGTAAGAATAGCTGAACAACGCAGATAAGTCGAAGTTTTTGTAGCTAAAGTTTGAGTTAAATCCTCCAACCCATTTTGGAATAGCCGATCCTGCGAATACACGGTTATTTGCTGAGTAAGTAGTTGTTGGATTACCTTCTTTATCTAACCACTCGAAGTTACCCGTTTCTGGGTTTACACCGTTTGCACGAACTAAGTAGAATTCGTTCAAAGAACGTCCTTCAACAGCTCTTTGTGCCGCCGAACCTTGTACAAAACGGTTGCCATCAGGATCCACAGATGCATTTGGAAGCTCCAATACGGTATTTTTCAAGTAAGCAGAGTTGATACCAATGCTCCATTTGAAATCACGCTTGTTGATGATGTTCGCCGAGAAGTCGATGTCCACCCCTCTGTTTTGCATACGACCTACGTTTTGTGCTGCACTCGCAAAACCAGTTGTGAAAGGGAATGGCACGTTCAATAGTACGCCTGAAGTTACTTTATTGAAGTAATTCACGCTTAAATTGAAGATATTTTTGTAGAACGTAGTGTTGATACCCAAATCCAGCTGAGCTGTTTCTTCCCAAGTTAAGTTCGGGTTTGGTGTTTGTGTCGGACGTAAACCAGGCAAGCCGATGTAGTCAGATGCTACTCCACCACCATAAAGAGCAAGTGATGAGAAGTTACCGATTCTGTCGTTACCTGCTGTACCATAAGAAGCCGTTAATTTCATGAAGTTAATGAACTCGTTATCTTTCAAGAAATTCTCTTCTGAAATCACCCAACCTGCGCTACCTGCATAGAAAATACCGTAACGGAAGTTCGAACCAAAACGTGAAGAGCCATCACGACGTAACGAACCTTCTAACAAGTATTTGCCATTCAACGCATAATTCACACGTAAAAACTGTGATTCTAGTGCCCACTCTGAGCGGCTTTCGAAGGTTGTTGTTGGCGTTGCTGCTGATGCTACGTTTGGTAAACCATCACTCGCAAAACCATTACCACCTACGGCTACGTTATCAAATAACGACGTTTCATAGCTATAACCTGCCAAGATACTTAAATTGCTTTTTTCTCTATCTAGGTAATATCTTAATGTATTCGTAGATAACCACTTGTTGTCAACTTGAATATCTCTGAAAGCAGAACCACCTGGAGTTAACAAGTTCACCGCTCTAGTTTTGGTATCTCCGCTGTTGATATCCATACCGAAATCCGTACGGAATGTCAAGTTTTTAAGGAGTTTCACGTCTGCATACACGTTACCTGTAGTTCTTCTTGATACAAACTTGTTTGTATTCAATTCTTCAATAGCAAGTACGTTTTGGATAAATCCTGTATTTACAAATGCGCCATTTGCATCTCTAGGGAGAATATAAGGTAATTGTAAATAAGAAGATGTAAGTGGTGCAAATGTGTTATTTTCTACACCGATACGATCCATGTCAACTGTTGAAAGTGCCAAGTTTGTACCAATCGTCAAATAATCTTTTGCTTTGTGTTCCAAGTTCAAACGTCCAGCTAATCTACTTAAATCGTTACCGATTGTAAAACCGCTTTCTGTTGCATACGTACCTGAAATGAAATAAGTTGTATTGCTGCTACCACCACGCGCAGACAAACTCACGTTGTTCGTGCGACCTTGTTGTACGACGTTATCAATCCAGTCAAAATAATCCGTTGGGAAAGTTTGTGGTGCTAATCCTCGAGCTGTTCTTGACGCATTTACGAAGGTCGTGAACTGCTCTGTATTCATCATTGGAAGGATATTTGTTGGATTTGAGAATCCTGTAAATGTATCCAATGACAATTCTGTTTTCTTGTCTTTTGTTCCTTTTTTCGTGTTAATCAAGATAACCCCGTTAGCACCGCGTGAACCGTAAATCGCTACCGCAGCTGCGTCTTTCAACACAGACATAGACTCGATATCGTTCGGGTTGATGTTCAATAATGGGTTAAGACCTGTACCACCACCTTGCGCACCAGATAGTTCGCCGTCGTTTAGAGGTACACCATCAATTACGAATAAAGGCTGTCCACCACCAGTAATAGAAGCTGACCCACGAATACGGATAGATGGGTTTGAGCCAAGAACACCAGAAGACGAAACCATTTGTACACCAGCTGCTTGCCCTTGTAGCAATTGTTGTGGTGACAAAGCCGGCCAATCTTTGATAGATTTTGACGACAACGTAGAGATAGACTGTGTGCTCAATTTTTTTGACTGCTCACCATAACCTACAACTACAACCTCATTTAAAAGTTGCTCGTCTTCAGATAGGGTTACGTTGATAGTTGAACGGTTTCCTACTGAAATTTCTTGAGATAAAAATCCAACATACGAGAAAACGATAGTTGCTTTTCCATCTACATCTACCGAATACTTACCAGCTGCATCGGTAACAACGCCTGTTGTTGTTCCTTTTACCGATACACTTACACCTTGTAAGGCGCTTCCGTCTGTGGCAGAAACAACGCTCCCGGTGACTTTCCGTGCCTGAGCCATCGCTCCGAAACTCAAGGCCAGACCAACCACTAGGCTGAATAGAGATTTGATTCTCATAACATTGATTTGGGTTTAGTTTTAAAATTGAATGATTGCAAATCTACACTTTTTTGAAAATGAATGGTAGCTTTACGAATGCTTTATAACTATTCCAAGTTGAAATTTGTTTTTAATTTGGCTATTTTATCTTTTCGTAATATAAAATATACCTAGTTTTACTCAATTGGCAAATATCATTTAACTTCATTTTTAATGAATACAAAGGTAATTATGTGCTTTTTTGCGTCTGAAGCCTATGTTTGTCATGACAAATATCTCTGCCCTTTCCTTGTCTCTCTATGCAAAGTTGGTTTAACTGTTTTTAGAAAATAGTACTTTTCTTAGTTGTTGTCTTGAGAGAAAAAGGAATACATATCCTCTTATTTTCTCTTTGATGATTACCTAACTCATCTGAATATTCTTGATAAATTAACGTATCTACCTAATAATAAAAAAGTTATCTATCTATTCACAGTAAATAGGATATGTTTCTTTTGTGTTTGGTAGATGAACAAATTATTTTCTTTCACCCAATGAGCTATTTTTTATTTCTAGGAATAATTTTAGTCAACGGGAAGTACATTTACCTCGTTTGGGTGATTACAATATGAAAAAACCTGACCAGTTTGCACTTGGTCAGGTTTTTCAAAAGAATTCAATCTATATTCTCATTCTTTGACTATTAATAGCCAGGATTTTGCTCGATTGGAGAAGTATTGTTGTTGATAATTTCCTCCAAAGGAATTGGCCAGATGAACAAATGGCTGCTATACGGAATGGCGTGATCTGTTGGAATAGCCCGATCTGTGGTATAGAAGTTTACATTTGTGATTGATCTTGTCGTTGCTTTGGCAGGGACACCCGTCATGAGACCTTCACCAGCTAGGCGGTGAATATCAAAGAAACGTCTTCCTTCTGCCAAGAACTCAATACGGCGCTCTTGGAATATAGCTGTCAATAGGCTTGTTGCATTCGCAAAATCTGTAGTTGTATATACAGGAACAGAAGCGGGAAGTGCCCGGCTACGAACAGAGTTCAATAATGTAACAGCTAGTTGTGTATTTTGTTGCTGACCAGGACGTGCATACGCTTCCGCTGCATTGAGAACTACTTCGGCAAAACGTAGAATCGGGTTCGGGTCTGTATAAGTAACTGGATCTGTATATTTATCTGTGTAGTAGCCTGTTGCGTTTGAGCTTGTCAAAGTTCTTCTCGCATCATCACGGTGCCAAAATGTTGCACGCCACATCAATGGACTGATTTTTACCAAACCACGTCCACCTTTTGCTGGGTTTCCAAACATTGATGCAAGCGCACCGTTTACACCTGGGTTTGCTTCTGGTGAGTTGGAGAAAGAGAAAATATTATCAGATGAAATACCACCGCTACGGAATGGCGCAGCTACATTGGCTGTTAATGAGTAAGTTCCTCTGATTTTTTCGTACTCAGCAATAACACCTGCCCAATCTTGCATGTGTAATTTTACACGTGATTTCAAGGCAATAACACTCCCTTTTCTCGCACGAAATACAGTATTTGCAGCTGTGAACAAACGCTCTGCTTCATCCAAGTCTGCCATAATTTGTTGGTAATCTTCAGCAACTGTACCACGGCCAACTGCTTCTCCTATTGGAACTTTCGGCACATCGTTTACCGCTACAGTTCTGTAAGGAATACCTGGAGAAGTACGTCCATTTGGGTCTGAATACGGACGTGCATAGTTAATCACTAATTCGTGATGGCCTAACGCACGCATAAACAGCATTTCAGCTCGGTAATTATCTCTTTGTGCTTGTGTCAATATGCCGTTTTGAAGCGCCACATCCAAGTTTTCTAATACAATATTTACTCGGTTGATGGTACGATAGATAGAAATCCATTGTCCGTTGTTGTTCGCTGTTTGTGGGTTATAACCACCTACGTACGTAACTTCATAGAACAATTGGTCATTGTACATATCCTCTCCACGCATTTCGTTCTGTTGAACGTTAGCTGCACCGAAAGGATAACCACGCTGTACTGTACCTAAATAAAAGCCTCTTTGTGCTGCTTCGTACACACCCAGAACCGCTGACTCAATCCGGGCTGCCGTTCCAAATGCTTCTTGGTCTGGAATGAGGTCGGCAGGAGAAAGATTGGTTACATCACATGAGCTGACAAGGTTTGTAAGTGCCAAGCTCAGCAGTAACATTTTTATATTTTTTGCATATTTCTTCATAATACTACTTCAAATTTGATGATTGACAATTAGAACCCTACGTTCACACCTACTGAAACTGTGCGGATAACTGGCGCTACGTTCCAATCTACTCCAAAGTTTAATTGACCTGAATACTGGTTTGCTTCTGGGTCTAAACCGGAATAGTTCGTGAAAGTGAATGGATTTTGTACTTGTGCAAAAGCACGTACATTCGAGATAGAGTTTCCAAATGCTTTTTCCAAAGCTGTTCTCGGTACGGTATAACCTAAAACGATGTTTTGGATACGGATAAAATCTCCTTTCTCGATGAATCTTGAGTTAGATGCAGATGTTTGGAACATGTTTGCATCTTGACCTGAGTACAGTTTAGGAATATCTGTTACTTGTCCTGCTGTTGTCCAACGGTCTAAAATGCGTGCATCGTTATTTGAGAATCCTTGGCCAAGTAAGCCTCTGAACGTCTCATTCATGATGAAATTACCACCGGAGTAACGCGTGAAGATTTCAGCATCAAAGTTTCCGAAGTTGAAAGAGTTACTCCATCCACCTTGCCATTTTGGTAACGTATTACCCAAAAACTCTTGTGTTGGTCCTGCTGTAGCCGTAGATACGTTTTCAGGGTTAGATGGGTCGTATGTTCTCCAACCAATAGCACCTGGGCGTAAGTTATACTGTACAATTTGCTCACCACGGTAGTACATTGGGTTTCCGTTTGCTGCATTCACACCTGCCCAACGGAATCCGTAAAGCTGTGCAATTGGGCCGCCTACTTCTGTACGGTTGTATGTAGAAGTCAATGGTTGTACCAAGTTCGTTACCTCGTTACGCAACCAAGTAAAGTTGAAATCTGTGTTCCAAGTAAATCTTCCGGCTTTGATAACTGGTGTAGCAATTCTGAACTCCGCACCTGAGTTAATCATGGCGCCAACGTTTTGGTTGATGCTGTTACCCGGTACACCCAAAGAAGGGATTGTAGGCGCAGATAAAATCAAACCGTCAATGTTGTTTGTGAAGTAGTCCCCAGAAAGTGTTACTTTTCCGATGGTCATATCAAAACCTAGGTTCAATTTTTTAGAAGTTTCCCACTGTAAACCAGCGTTACCTACACGTGCATAACCAATACCAGCACCAGCACCACCTAAAACTGGATTAAAACCACCAATCGCAGCAAATGTACCGATTTCTGTATTACCTACTTGCGCATACGAAGCACGTAGCTTCAAATCTGAGATAATTTCTGACTGGAAGAACTCTTCGTCAGATACACGCCAACCCACTGATCCACCGAAGAACGTACCTCTTTGGTTCTCACGAGCAAGATCAGAAATACCATCGTTACGTAAGGTAAATGAAGCCAAATAACGTCCTTTGTAGCTATAGTTGAAACGGCCAAAGTACGAATCAAAACCACGCTCAGAAAATCCACCACTCGAGAATTGGTTGTTGTATGAACCTGTAATTAGGTTACGACCGCGGTAGAAGTTATCAGAAATTGCTGTTCCCCAACCTGCAAAGCTATAGAAGTTTGTGTATTGATACTCAGCACCCGCTGTTAAGTTAACGGTGTGGTCTTCTCCGATAATCGTTTGGTAGTTCAACGTGTTTTGCCAGTTCCAACGGAAAGCCGGGTTATATGCCATATAAACATATCCGTTTGAGCTACGACCATCTCCGTGACGTGGATCTAATGACTGAAAATCATCCGCCAAAGTTAAGTCAACTCCAATTTGTGTACGTGCAGTCAAGCCTTGTAGAATATCTACTTCTGCAAACGCATTTCCTAATAGTCTGTGCGCACGGCTACGATATAAGTTATTCTGAATGACAAATCCAATGTTTGGAATGTTGTTGTCTGGACCTGCTAAGTTTGCCCCAAAACCAGTTGTTGCACCATCAGCCGTCACGTTAAATCCATCGAAACGAGTGTTTGCTTCATCATAAATAGGCACGTTCGGTAACGCTCTTGTTGCGTTGTAAATCGCACCAGATAGTGAGTTCGCGCCGTTGTTTAGTCCCAAAATCTCTGTCAATGAATAAGACATAGATGTTCCCATTCGGATGGACTTAGAAACCTTATGGTCTAAGTTTGCACGGAACGAATATCTTGATAAATCGTTCGGTTTAATAGCAGATTGTTGATCTGTAAAACCAAGAGAGAAGAAGTATTTCGTTGCTTCTGAACCACCAGCTACAGATAAGTTGTGTTGTTGGGTCATCCCTGTACGGAAAATGAAATCCTGCCAATCTGTATTTACACCTGGGTTAGCCAATGCTCCTTGGTTTGCATTACGACGTTTTTCGTTCGCAATTTCAACAAACTGGTCTCCTGTCAATAAATTGAAACGATTTACCGCTTGGTTTGTACCTACACTTGTATTGTAGTTTACTTTTGCTTTTCCGGCAGCACCACGTTTTGTCGTGATAAGGATTACCCCATTCGCTGCACGTGAACCGAAGATAGCTGTTGCTGAACCGTCTTTCAATACTTCAAATGATTCGATGTCTGACGGGTTGATGTTCGCTAATGGGTTCGACGAGTTTACCGCTGAACGGTCTGCATCTACTACTGGAACTCCATCAATAACAATCAATGGGTTCGCACTTGAGCTAATTGAGTTTACCCCACGTACACGGATAATCGGACGTGAACCCAAAATGCCACTTGGTGTCGTGATTTGAACACCTGGTGCACGGCCCGCTAATTGAGACTCAAATGAATCTGTAACTAGGTTTTCAATGGATTTTCCACTCACTGATACCACAGAACCTGTGATTTCACGACGCTCTTGTGTACCATAACCTACAACTACGACCTCGTTCAAGAGTTTTTCGTCTTCAGATAAGGAAATATTGATGACCGAGCGATTTCCGACAGGTACTTCTTGGCTTAAAAAGCCAACATAAGAAATAACTAAGGTTGCTTTTCCTTGTACATCAAGTGTGTATTTCCCGTCTGCATCTGTAGCAACGCCTGTGGTTGTGCCTTTGATAGATACGCTGACACCCTGAAGAGCCATTCCGTCAGCACTTGAAGTCACTGTTCCTGTGACTTTTCGCGCTTGTGCGAATGCTCCGAAACTCAAGGCCAGACCAATCACTAGGCTGAATAGAGATTTGATTCTCATAACATTGATTTGGTTTAGTTATAAAATGAATAAATGCAAATTTACAATTATTTAACCCCGATAAATACCAATCATTCGTAATTTATGACTATTCCAAGATGAGTTTTGAATAAAATTTGTCCAAACGTGCTATTTTTGATACATCATAAAACACTTTTTTGATTTTTATATAAATTATTCACAATTCACCTTATAAAAATATACGTTCTGAGTATTCAGAGAGGCATTCAGTAAAATTTACTTGATAAAGCAATTATTATTTTGTTTATAATTGCATTTGAAACTATTTTAAATATATTATACTGAAAAATTTAATTATTTTAATGGTAAGTATGTATATATGGCAACTTTGCAATTTTTTATTCGCTAGAAAATGAGCCCGTAAATAGATGTATATACATAGAAAATAGGCTTCAAAAACAAGACTATCTGTATTTATCTGCAAAAAAGGCTGGCGCATGGAACGGGTTTATCCATACGCCAGCCAGCTACGTATAAGTACAATTTTAAATCTATTTTTTACGCATATTTTCATTAAGAATCGACCCCAATCTTACATCAATTTCATACCGTTATAAGGATCAATTAGTGCAATAGAACCATCTTCTCTATGTGTCAACGGAGTCATTTTTACAGATCTTAAATGTGTCACTCCTTTAGAAAGGCTAGAATCATGATAAAATAAATACCATTGTCCTTCAAATAAACAAATGGAATGGTGGGATGTCCAACCAACAACTGGCTCTAGTATTCTTCCCCGGTAGGTAAATGGGCCGTACGGATTATCTCCCGTCGCATAGCAAATGTAATGTGTATCTCCTGTTGAATACGAGAAATAATAGACTCCATTGTATTTGTGTACCCAAGATGCCTCAAAAAAACGGCGTTCATTGTCCCCCGCTCGTAGGGGCTCTCCCTGCTCATCGACAATCAAAATTTCTCGGACAGGTTCTGCCAATGATACCAAATCGTCTGATAATTTGGCTATTCTTGGGCCCAAAGCTGGTTCGTGTGCCGCGGGTTCTTGGTATGTGATATCGTATGTATTTTCTCGATAAGATTGCAATTGCCCTCCCCAAATTCCACCAAAATAGATATAATAGCTGCCGTCTTCGTCTTCAAATACAGCTGGGTCAATGGAGTAAGTACCTTCTATTGGGTTTGGTTCTGGCAGAAAAGGGCCGCTCGGCTTGTCGCTAACTGCTACACCTATCTGGAAAATCCCATCCGCTTTTTTGGCTGGAAAAAACAGATAATATCTGCCATCTTTATGTGCAGCATCCGGCGCCCACATCTGTTTGTCCGCCCACAAAACGTCATTCACATGCAAAGCAACGCCATGATCTTCTACGCGCGCACCTGGTTTTTCCATAGATAAAACGTGGTAGTCTTCCATTGCAAAATGACTTCCCAAGTCGTCAAACGGAATACCCGCCTCTACATCATGCGAAGGATAAATATATATTTTCCCCTCAAAAACATGTGTAGAAGGGTCTGCGGTATAAATATGACGAACCAAAGGAGCGGAAATCGCTTGACGCGCCAGTTCGTCAAAGTTTATGTTATCAATAGGATTTTCAGGCATCTTTTCTTCTAATTTTTAATTCAGTTTCAATTTTTTTCTCCATCGATTTTGTAATGACATAGCCTGTCAATAAAAGGGCGGCAGATAGTAAGGTCAATCCTGGGTAAAGACTTACAGACCATAAAATCCCCTGAGTTGTGTCTGTGGTTTGCTCCATCGACTCTGCAATGTATCCGTACATAGATAATAAACCTGCGCCAATGGCACCACCTACACTTAACCCGACTTTTAAGCCGAATATCATAGCTGAAAAAATAATGGCGGTTGCCCGGCGGTTATTAACAAGCTCGGAGTAATCGGCAACATCAGCAATCATCGCCCATAATAAAGGAATGGTCACACCATACGTAAACCCATGAGCAAGTTGGGTGGCGAAGACAAGTCCAATGGATTGGGTTCCATAAAATAAAAAGGCAATGAGACAAAAGGCAGAAAGTGCTAGGAAAATCCCAAAAATATCCCGTTTCCCAAAAATGTCTGCCAGAGGTTTTGAAAATCCAATTCCGAAAATCATACAAATGATTCCGCCTGCATTGAACAAACTAAAAGCTGATGTTGGCGCATCTTCTGGCCAAGCAAAAGCGGTTAAACCAATGGAGGTAAGCCCACTATTTAATGCAGCAATACCTGAGACAAAGCCAATATCAACCAAGAATTTTGTGAGGGCTTCTGGGTCGAGATAGTATTTGAAATAATAAATATACATGCCGCCTTTTAAGGAGAGGGTTACAAAGACCAAGATAGTTACGCAGAGCATAATCAACCAAGGTTTGTTTTTGAGCAAATCTGTGAGGTCTTCTTTGATAGAACCTGTCTGTTCGGCAGCGGGTACAATTCGTTCACGCGTGGTGAAAAAAGTAATTAAGAAGAAAATAGTACCAACTACCGCAAAAATGAAAAGCGTAGTAGAAAACCCCTTTGCTTGGTCGCCTTCTCCTAGAATCAATACCAAAGGAAGAAGTAATGCTTGGATGATGAATTGGGCAATCATCACGGCAACAAAACGGTAGGAGGAAACGGAGTTCCGCTCCGCCATGTCACCGGTCAATACGCCACTAAGGGCAGAATAGGGGAGGTTGTTGGCGGAGTAAATGAGTACGAGAGCAAAATAAGTGACCAGTGCATAGATAATTTTTCCGGTTTCTCCGAAATCAGGCGTAGAGAAAGCAAGCAAAGCAATAACACCAAACGGAACGGACGTCCAGAGAATCCAAGGGCGAAATTTTCCCCATCGGCTGACGGTTCTGTCCGCAATAATCCCCATGATGATGTTGAAAAAAGCACCGACAAAGCCGCCTACAAAAATAATAGCACTAGCCGCACCGGCTGAAATCTTGTAAACATCGGTGTAAAAGAAAGCAAGGAAGGTCATCAAGGTCTGAAAAATCAGGTTTGCAGCCAAGTCTCCGAGACTGTACCCTACTTTTTCAACCACAGATAATTTGGATTGATTCATTTGAAGGTTTATTTTAAGGTTGAATAAATGAACTGTGAATATATGCTTTCCAAGTCAATTAACCTTCTTTGTATGTGTAGGAATTAGAAAAAATACAGAAATAGTAGTGCGTGTTATAGAGATTGAAAATAAGAAGATTAGGTTTTCCTGGATGAGTTGTCGTTTTGTTATTTTGTTGATTTATAGTTGTTCATTTGGGCTTATCGCTAGAAAAAGAGGTAAAAAACAAAAACGGGTGTAGCTTGTGAGCCACACCCGTTTTATTTATTGGATAGAGAGAATTACTTCTCTTTTTTCATCACTGCATCCGCGATGTTCTGAGGAACAAAGTCGTAGTGCGAGAATGTCAAGTTGGCTGTTGCACGACCAGATGTGATTGTACGCAAGTCTGTTACATATCCGAAAAGTTCAGACAAAGGCACATCCGCTTTGATTACCTGCGAACCCGCTTTTGTATCCATCCCTTTCATCATACCACGACGGCGGTTTAAATCACCTGTGATAGGTCCTGTATATTCGTCTGGTGTGATAACTTCAAGTGCCATGATTGGCTCAAGTAATTTTGCACCTGCTTGACGAGCCGCTTCCTTGAAACCGATACGAGCTGCCATCTCAAAAGAGAATGCATCTGAATCGACATCGTGGAATGAACCGTGGAACAGACGAACTTTCATGGAATCCAAAGGATAACCTGCTAATGGACCCGCTTTCATCGCTTCGTCAAATCCTTTTTGAATAGAAGGAATAAATTCTCTTGGAATTACCCCACCCACGATTTGATTAACAAATTGCAAGCCTTCTTTTTTCTCTTTTCCTTCCTCGTGATCGTCACGTGGTCCGATTTCGAATACGATGTCGGCAAATTTACCACGACCACCCGTTTGTTTCTTATATACTTCACGGTGTTCGAAGTTCTTCGTAAGTGCCTCTTTGAATGCTACCTGAGGTGCACCTTGGTTTACTTCTACTTTAAATTCACGACGCATACGGTCAATGATGATTTCCAAGTGAAGCTCACCCATACCACGAATGATAGTTTGACCTGTCTCTTCGTTCGATTCTACTTGAAGCGTTGGATCCTCTTCGATTAGTTTCGTAATCGCATTCGAGAATTTATCTTGATCGGCTGTTTTCTTCGGCTCAATCGCATATCCGATAACTGGATCTGGGAATACCATTGATTCCAAAACGATTGGGTGCTTCTCATCAGATAAGGTATCTCCCGTTTTGATATCTTTGAAACCAACTACTGCCGCGATATCACCTGCCTCTAATTGGTCAATTTGATTTTGCTTGTTGGCGTGCATCTGGAAGATACGTGAAATACGCTCTTTGTTACCAGAACGGTTGTTCAATACATAAGAACCAGAAGGAAGCGTACCTGAGTACGAACGGATGAAGCAAAGACGACCTACGAATGGGTCAGTAGCAATTTTGAACGCCAAAGCGGCAAATGGTTGTGTAGCATCTGCTTGACGGAAAATCTCTTCGCCTGTTCTTGGGTCGGTACCTTTGATTGCCTTTCTATCCAATGGAGAAGGTAAAATTCCCATTACGTAGTCAAGCATTGTTTGAACACCTTTGTTTTTGAAAGATGAACCACAAAGCATAGGAACAATCTTCATGCTGATGGTTGCTGCACGAAGAGCGGCTAAAATCTCGTCTTCAGTGATAGAGTTTGGATCTTCGAAGTATTTCTCCATCAAAGATTCGTCAAATTCAGCAACAGCTTCAAGAAGTTTTTCTCTCCATTCTGTGGCTTCTTCTACCATATCTTCCGGGATTGGCACTTCTTTGAAAGTCATCCCTTTATCTTCTTCATTCCACTCGATACCACGGAAATTCACTAGGTCAACGACACCACGGAAGTTTTCTTCGGCTCCGATAGGTAATTGAAGCGGAACTGCATAGCTACCTAGCATTTCTTTTACTTGCTTCACTACGTTCAAGAAATCCGCACCAGAACGGTCCATTTTATTGACAAAACCCAAACGTGCTACGTTGTAGTTGTTTGCCAAACGCCAGTTTGTTTCAGATTGAGGCTCAACACCATCAACAGCACTGAAAAGGAATACCAAGCCGTCCAAGACACGAAGTGAACGGTTTACTTCTACAGTAAAGTCCACGTGACCTGGGGTATCAATAATGTTGATATGGTAATTGTCTCCTCTGTAAGGCCAAGTTACAGTAGTCGCAGCAGAAGTAATTGTGATACCTCTTTCTTGCTCTTGTTCCATCCAGTCCATGGTGGCAGCACCGTCGTGTACTTCACCAATTTTGTGGCTAACTCCAGCGTAATACAAGATACGCTCTGTGGTGGTGGTTTTACCGGCGTCAATGTGAGCGGCAATACCAATGTTTCTAGTAAATTTTAAATCGCGAGCCATTTAATAAAAAATAGTTTACTGTTATTTTGTAGTAAGTTCTTTCTAACGCAAAATGCTGTACTACTACATATACTGAAGAGACACCTGTTATCTTTATAAAAGGGAGACTATTCGAGTAACATTTCGGGGGGCAAAGGTACAAACTAAATTGGAAAATAGAAAAAACTTCGCTAATTCATTTGTTATTAGTTTATTATGTGTGCTGCTTGCCACTCAATAAAGTTAATGCCATTTATTCTTTATTTTGTTTGTTAATTTGTAAATTGCTTTCATCTAATTGTCTGTTTCCCTAAAGATAGATTTTTATTTGAAGGTTTTTCAATGCGTTCATTTTTAGGGCAATTACTAGAAATCTAATACAATACAAATGGCAAAAAAAACAAACGAACAAGAGGAAGAAACGCAAATCAGCATTGAGCTTCCTGAAGAAATCGCAGAAGGGGTATATGCAAATTTAGCGATGATTTCACATTCCAATTCCGAATTTATCCTTGATTTCATCCGTCTTATGCCCGGTGTACCGAAAGCAAAGGTAAAATCTCGTATCATTCTAACTCCTGAACACGCTCTTCGGCTTGTTATGGCTTTGCAAGACAATATCGCAAAATTTGAAAATTCATTTGGCGAGATAAGCCCGAACGAAAACCCAAGCCCGTTTCCGATGAATTTCGGTGGGCCCGTCGGGGAAGCCTGACGCTACTCGCTTTGTTTTCAAGTAGATGGCAAACAAAAAACACATATTTTTTGTGTAAACAGAAAAATATCGTATTTTTGCAGTCCTTTTTACCAAAAAAGGATTAATTTTTTATTTAAAACCATTTTATTTCGCAATGCCTACTATACAACAGTTAGTAAGAAAAGGAAGAGAGACTCTTGATTACAAATCTAAGTCACCGGCATTGGATTCTTGCCCACAGCGTAGAGGGGTTTGTACACGTGTATATACAACAACACCAAAGAAGCCTAACTCGGCTTTGCGTAAAGTTGCTCGTGTGCGTTTAACCAATCAAAAAGAAGTGAACGCCTACATTCCAGGTGAAGGTCACAACTTACAAGAACACTCAATCGTATTGATTCGTGGTGGTCGTGTGAAGGATCTTCCAGGGGTACGTTATCACATCGTTCGTGGTGCTTTGGATACCGCAGGTGTAAACAACCGTAAACAAAGTCGCTCGAAGTATGGTGCTAAACGTCCTAAACCAGGTCAAGTAGCAGCAGCTCCAACAAAAGGTAAGAAGAAATAATACACCAGTTATGTATCTGACGAGGCCAATAGCACGCTAATGTCCTCTTTGACTAATATGTAACAGGGAAGTAATATTTCGGTTTCCAACCAAAATGTGAATTAGTTTTCAACAGTAAAACGAAACCTCATTAAAGAGATTTTTTTAAAATGAGAAAAGCAAAACCAAAAAAGCGCTACGTACTTCCTGACCCTAAGTTCCGTGAAGTAACCGTAACGAAATTTGTAAACAACCTAATGTTCGACGGAAAGAAAAGCCTTGCTTATGGCATTTTCTACGGCGCATTGGAAATTGTTGAAAAAAGAACGAGCGAGAACGGTCTCGAAGTTTGGAAAAAAGCATTGGGCAATGTAATGCCTGCTGTGGAAGTGAAAAGCCGCCGTGTAGGTGGAGCTACGTTCCAAGTTCCTACGGAGGTTCGTGCAGAACGCCGTCAATCTTTAGGTATGAAATGGATGATCAACTATGCGCGTAAACGTGGTGAAAAAACCATGACTGAGCGTCTAGCTGGTGAAATCATCGCTGCCTCGAAAGGGGAAGGCGCTGCCGTTAAGAAAAAAGACGATACGCACCGTATGGCAGATGCCAACAAAGCATTCTCGCACTTCAGATTCTAATCGTTTCTGCGGTACGAAAACAAAAAAGGCTGTCCTGAAAAAGTCAGCCTTTTTTGTTGTTTAATCACTCACTATTTAAACTAAATTTTATTTAGGGGATAATTGGGGGAGATTACACAAACAGTTTAGTTTTTATTAGCTCTCAATACAAATCACATTTTCGCAAAAATATCCTCTTAGTATCAAGGTTAGGAAGATATTCTTGTGAAAGTGGGTTATAACCTAGATTATTACATGCTTTCTTAATTTGATGTCATATTGATAATTGAAAATCTATTGCTGTATCACTAGATTTAATAAAATACTTCATATCAGATTGTCCAAAAATATTTATGTCATCATGTCCTGAAATATAGCAGTTACTTTCGATATGGTTCTCAACACCAAATATCACTTTTTCAACTACTTTAGAGCTTATTTCAACTGAATTTCCCTCACTTGCCTCCTTTATCAGGTTGAGAAATAAATTATTCGGGATTACAGTATATGGATGTAAAATGATTAAATAATCTTTTGCTCTACTAATCGCCACATTGTAAATATACTCTTTAGATAATAATGCCTTTGGATGTCCAGTATATTTGTAGTTATTCGGATTACAAACAAAAAAGACGATGTCACACTCATCACCTTGGAATCCGTGAACAGTATCAGCATACACAGATATATTTTCTGTGATTTCATAACGTGAAATTAGTTTATTCAATAGAATAGCTTGGGCTTTATATGGAGTAATAATTCCTACTGTCCACTTTTGTACAGTATTAAATTTATCAAAATGTTTAATGATTTCTGCAACTAAAATAGAACAATAAACTTGATAAGAACTATGAATTAATTTACTCACTTTATAAATTGACTGTTCTTCATTTAAAGGAACATCAACAAAAACTACGTTCGATGGAATGATACTTTCAAGCCCATCTGGTAGTGGTCTTGCCTCTCTTCTATTGACTTTTCTGTCATGGCGTAATAGTCCTGAATACGACAGCTCACTTACCAATTGTCCAATTTGTGGTAAACTACGGTACTGCAAGTCCATATTTTTGATTGTATCGTGACTTCCAATTATCTGCTCATTTGGGTTAAAACTGTTAATATTTACCATTTTATAAAGATTTTCATCTTGAAAATCAAAATTCTCTAGTTCTAAATCATTTACTTCAATAACTGGTGGGATTTGTTTTGGATCACCTGAGACGATAAAAACAGTATCTGAGTTATTTTTGTACAGGGACATTATTGCAAAAGTTGCATAATGTAGTCCAATCATGGATGTTTCATCAAAGATTACGTAATCCCAAGGGTATGTAAAAAGTTGCCCGTAGTCTTCTATATTAAAATAGGGTAGTCGATGAATTGTCGATATGACGACATCAATATCAGACGGCAAATCATCATCTAGTAATTCATTTCTATAAATAGCTTCATCAAGTTCAGGACTAGTAGGGTGACTTAATCGTACAACATTTATACTAGAGTTAATCGATAGTAACTTCTTACAAATGACATCTGCTGCCTTGTTAGTTGGAGTCAATACTAAAATCTTTGAGTTTATACCTTCTTCAATATACTCATTTATGTCATTGCAAAGCTTTGTCGTTTTTCCAGTTCCAGGAGGGCCATATATATAACTAATCGGAGGCATTGCATCTTCAATATCCTCCCATTCATCGATATTGTTTGTGTTACAAAATGCAGAATAAAGCCTATCAATCAGGTCAATCGTTGGTGTAAATCTTATTTCAACCTTAAAGGCACTCGAAAGTTTAGATAAGAAATTACTAGCTAACCCATCTCCACAATAGACCAATAAATCTTGTCCTTTCTTTGACACTCCCTCAATTAAGATATTTTCTCTTTTACCACTTTCAAAAATAAGTGATACCTTAAAATCATCGGCGTTTTCAATTTCTGGTGATATATAGCTATTCGATCCAGACAATAAGAGGTACTTATTGCTTGCTTTATAAGGTGTAATGCTCTGAAACGATATTACCTTTTGTTTTTGTGTATCATTTTTTTCTCCAAATGTTTTAAGTAGCTGTAAGTATGCTTTAAACCAATTGTATGAATACTTTTTACTTGAATTGATAGTTTGTGCTAGGTTAACCCTGTTTTTTTTCTGTTCAATTTGCTTTTTTATTTCTTCAATTCCTCTGGCAAGCTCTTCGTCTTCGTTGAAATCAGGTAAAGAGTTAGTTTTCACCTTTTCTTTGTTAGTTTTGAAAATAGATTCGGAAATTTTTTTTAAACCGCTAATCGCATCATCATAATCGTCTGTTTCAACTTCTAAATGCCGTTCAGATGTCTTTTTCTCTTTTCTTAATCTTTCTTTCTCTCGTTTTTCCTGTAATGCCCTTAATGCTTCCTCGGCCTCTTCCTCACTTCCAAACTTCGAAGCTATTCTTTCAGTCTTTGTTAATACAACTAAGGGCTTGAATCCTAGTAACTTTTCTAGATCAGAGTTCTTTTTATAGCCATCAGCTAATTGGTTGACATTAATATCTTTCGGTGCGACAAGTTCATAATTACTTGTAAAAAGCCATTTTCCGTTTCTAAGACGATAAAGCTCAGAAGAATCAAAACGTTCCTCTTTATATTTACGATAAAAATAATAATGAACCGCTCTCAACTTGGTACTCAAATCGTCAAATTTCAAAAGTATATTCCACAGCATTATTGATTTTTCAAAGTCAATATGTCTAGTGAGTTCCCTAGCCCCGTCAATATATCGATCATACAAATCACTTCTTCCTGTAGAATAACTTAAATTAAACTTCCTTTTTTCATCAAATGAGGTTATTAATTTTACATCAATACTAGGACTTGTTTTAACACCTAGCTTCAAAAGGAAGGATTTTAAAATCTGTTTATCCTGTACTGTGATGAAAGTGTGATACTCATCCAAGTCCACAAATCTTGTATCGGGCTTATATTCAAAATACTTTAATAAATCAGAATCTGGAAAATAGAGTAAACTTGCCTTCGCTCTATACCTTATTTCGGAGTCATTTGTTTTATACAGAATAAATGATTTATCTTTTATTAAATTTATAAAGTCTTCTGGTCTTCCTTCTTCTTTCCAATACTTGAAAAATATTTCGAAATGCGGTCGAGTATCGATACCTTCATTAGACTCATAGAGTGGAAGTATATTGTTGTATATTTCATCTTTAAAACTTGGTTTATGAATTCCAAAATTCTCTAAGAACTCTTTTGTTTTTTCATTTTTAAGTAGTTCAGGATCAATTGTTCTAGCACTTGAATTTATCCCATCCATCGGTAAAAACAAGATACTATGTAACTCCCCAGCTTTTTTTTCAAAGGCAGCGACTGCATTACCTTGAGAATCCTTAAAAATGGGCTTCGTTTTAAACCTATCTTGATAGGATTTTCTTGACAGCAAATAACTATAGAATTTATGAAGCCACTCGTTTGACTGTTCTTGTATAAAATTACTTGTAATCAAATCCGCAATTTTATTTTCAAAGTCCAAACTTGCTTTAATCAAATTTGGCTCTTTTTTGTCCCAAGATCTATCTGACCCACCATCAATGTAATCCGTAATTTCTTTATTTTTGGTCCTTCCAATCGTTGTAAACACCCATTTGGCGTTCTGGTTTTCTACCAAATAGGTAAGCTGTTCAATATTAAATAAAGTGGTTAAATCAGGGGACTCAGCCCAATAAGCATTTTCTTTACAAACATATACACCATAGGTAGATGGTAGTATTTGCGAACTTTGAAATTTTTGTTTGATATTTTTATAAAAAGGTGAAAAAAATTTAGCTTTTTCTACATTCTCGTGTTCATCATAATCGTAGTGAGATTCAAAGAATATCTTTTTCTTATAGGGAATAATATCAAGTATGGCATCATTTAGCAGTTTTAAGTCCTTGAGAAACAATAAACTATCTGCAGAAAGTTTTGCGAGTTGCTCTATCATCTCAATATTATGAGGGTCAGATTCTTTTATACCCTCCCTACTATCCGTCAATAAAAAAGGCGCATGAATAATAAAGTTTAGGTTCGTAGTGACTTTTGTTGGGAAAAAGCAAAATGCGTAATGTTCTTTCGGGATTAGTCTATCGTTATTGTCCAGAAAAAATCCAACGGAATAATTGAGTTTTTGGCTCTTTGTTTGACGTGAAAACAAACATAAATTCTCTTTGGTCATTTTTGAACCAACTTTTTGACTAACCTCCAGTCGTTCGTAAAATAGGTCTCTGTTCTTCTCGAATTTAATTCTTTTTTTTGTGTATTCTCCGGCCTCACTACCTTCTACTTTCCACTTTATTTCTTGCAAATTTGATAGAAAAACAGTCGGGAAGACTAGGCTTTTTAATTTGCTATAAATATCCGCGAAAGCTCTTTCTTGTGACATTTCCGATTTTCCACCTTCATGTCCTACTTGTTTATCAAAAGGAAAATAAAAAACAGTTTCTCCTTCTTGTCTATCTACTAGATTATTGTCCAATTTAATCGGTACAATAAATTTGCTTATTTTAAACTGAAAATTAGGGTCGTAAATGTGAGGCGTGTCTGTGTATTGAAAAACGGCTTTAAAACCAACTCCAAATTTGCCAATTGTTGAATGGTCTTTCTTGTTCGACTGAGCAACAGCTGTGATTGCATTTATATCTCCAAGTCTATTATTTCGTTGATCTATCTTCTCGCTATCCGGATTTGAAACCCAAAAATTCCTTGTTCCGTTGTGCCTAAAATAAAGTCCGTTTTTAGTTAAATGAAATAAAGATGATGTTGCCTTCGCATCATTTGCATTTTGTAGCAATTCGTAAATAAAATGTGCTTGATCACTGTATTTTTCGACAACACTGTTCCAAATATTACTTATGGCAAAGTCCTCCATTAAAGTCTGAGCTGTTTGCTTTCTTTGGCGGTACAGTTTCTCAAACCATACTTGTTGTTCTTGAATGTCTTCTTCCATGTTTTATAATTAATGAATTTTACTCTTATTTAAAAGCTATCTCTTAAATCTACTACCTAACCTACATCCCACCAAACCTTTTTTATTAAGCGGTCATTTTGGGACAAATCGTATGAATAAAAAAAGTGAACCTACTTGTACATAGATTCACTTTTTGCTACTTGGGCTATTCCCAAATAGCGTATTTTTCTCTTATTCAGCCACTGTTTATAAATTCTTTTTTAAAATAAATTTACAAAAGAAAGGGTACTCTGTTTGGTTTCCAACATCTCAATTATCACTATTTCACTCAAAACTCTGAATGGTTCTATCGATGATTTCAACACATGCCAACAGTTGCTCTTCTGTAATGACGAGCGGAGGTGCAAATCGTATCTTATTGCCGTGTGTCGGTTTGGCAAGTAAGCCATTTTCTTTCAGTTTCATGCAAATATCCCAGCCTAAACTAGATTCTTCCGGCGCATTTACCTCAATGGCATTCAACAACCCTTTTCCACGAACAAGACGGACAACTGAAGACTTATCCACAATTTCCTGTATTTTATCCCGAAATAGTTGTCCCATCTTCAAGGCATTGGCGGCTAATTCTTCATCTATTACAACCTGAAGTGCCTCCATCGCCACAGCACACGCCAACGGGTTTCCCCCAAATGTAGAGCCGTGCTCCCCTGGTTTGATACACAGCATGATTTCATCGTCAGCAAGAACAGCCGAAACAGGCAAAACACCTCCAGATAATGCTTTTCCTAAAATAAGTATATCGGGTCTCGCTTCGTACGAACGTTCGCATCCCTTTTGGCATGTACAATTTCCGCAAGAAGCCAACATCTTTCCAGTCCGTGCAATACCCGTCTGCACTTCGTCTGCAACAAACAAAACTTGACTTGCTTTGCACAACTGCCGAACTCGGGCAAGGTATCCAGCGTCGGGCACAACAACCCCCGCTTCGCCTTGAATGGGCTCTACAACAAAGGCAGCAACGAAGGGGTCTTCCATGAGTGCATTCTCTAAAGCTTCTATGTCATTGTAAGGAATTACCTGAAAACCAGGCATATAAGGCCCAAATCCACCTCGGCTACTTGGGTCTGTGGAAGCTGAAATGACCGAAAGCGTACGTCCATGAAAATTATGACTGGCAAAGATAATTTTCGCTTTTCCTTCCGGAATACCTTTTACTTCATACCCCCATTTTCTTGCCAATTTCAATGCTGTTTCGACGGCCTCAACACCTGTATTCATCACCAAAACTTTATCGTATCCGAAAGTCCGGGTCATAAATTCTTCAAATTTCCCTAGCATAGAATTATAAAATGCACGGGAGGTCAACGTGAGTTTTTGCGCTTGTGCTTGCAAAGCACCAATAATTCTTGGGTGGCAATGTCCTTGGTTCACAGCAGAATAGGCGGATAAAAAATCGTAATATTTATTACCCTCAACATCCCAAACGAAAACACCCTCTCCGCGGTCAAGTACAACAGGCAAGGGATGGTAATTGTGTGCTCCGTGTGTTTCTTCCAGAGAAATGAGTACGTCTGATTCTGTGAGATGGGTTATTGCTGACATAAAATGGGTATTTTTCTTCTAAAGTATCATATTGACTTTATTTATCGTTTTAATGTGTATATATTTTTATTTTTTACTTAATTTATGTAATATTTAATTTTTATACGAAATAATATATAAAATTTGACTTTTATGATGGATGACTTCGATTATCAAATTCTATTGATTTTAGAGAAAGACCCAAGAAAACCGTATTCCGAAATCGCCAAAACATTGGGTATTTCGAATACGATGGTTCATCAGCGCATTGCCAAATTGAAAAAAAACGGCATCATCAAAGGTGCTTCTTTGGTATTGGACGAACGGAAAATGGGTTTTGAATGGGGCGCATTTACGGGGCTTATCTTAAAAGAGGACTCAGACTCCAAAGCCATTATCGCGGAACTACAAAAAATCCCTGAAGTGACTGAATGCTACTATATTACAGGGAAGTACGCATTGTATATTCGAATAATCGCCAAAAATAGTGAACACATGCGAGAGGTTCTGTACGATAAAATTGACCATATTCCGGGTATTTTGAAAACAGAATCGCTCATTGATTTTGGGTGCGCCTTTAAAAAAAATATTCCCATCCGTATATGAGAAATACAGATGGGAATAACGAGGTTTGTATAGAAATTAATTGAGATTATTGACTTGATTTCGGTAATATTCTGGTTTTAATCCCGTGAAAAACTCAAACGCATTTTGAAAATCTTGCTTCTGTTTAAAACCTACTTTCGAACTTACTTCATCCATACTTAAATTGTTGAAAACCGGATTATCAAAAAGAGTTCTGGCTTCTTCGATACGGTGTTTGTTTATAAAATGTACAAAATCTGCATATCCTTTTGCTTTTATTTCTTGCTCCAGTTGTGGTTGTGTTATGAGCAAAGCATTGGCAACTTCGTGCGGCGTGAGGTCAGGAGATAGATAAGGTTTCTTTTGTATAAAGTAGAATAAAAGTTGATTTGAAGACGATTCCTGACCTTGGTTTGAGGTAGGCGTTTCTCTTTCTTTTGCACGTGCTTCGGCTTCATTCTTGTACTTTTGAACCAGAATTTGATACGCAGATTGTCTTTCTTTGTACAAATGAGAACGCTGGTAAAATAAATACACAATAACCGAAATAGATAAAAGCAGAAGACCGATGATGTATCCTCTAAACGTATTAATTTCTCGTAGATTTTGGTTGTCTATTTCCTTTTTCTGTGTTTGAAATTTCTTTTCCAGCTCTAAAATCGCTTCTTGTTTTTGAATAGACAGAAGAGAGTCGTTTAGAGAACGAAGCTTTTCGGATTGCTTTAAAGCAGATACATAATCGTTTTTATTGATGTAAATACCAATGCTCATCGGCAAAAGCCGTCTCGAAATTTCCATGAGTTTATTGGAGTCGGCTTTCTCAATAGCCCGTTGGACTAATGCAAGAGATTGTTCGTACTTTTTCTCACCATTATAAACGGCTCCAAGGGCACTCGATGCCATAATATAGCCTTCAGGAGAGTTGTTTTTTTCTGCAAAATCCAAAATTTGTAGGTAAACACGTTTTGACTCATCTATCTTTTTTTGTGCAAAATATACATTAGCAAGATTATATAAAGTCTTGATTTTCAGAGAGGTTTCTTTTGTCGAGTCGGCGAGAGAAAGGGTTTTTTGGTAGTAAAAAATAGCACTGTCGGGGTTCGTTGCCCGAAAATTAATTCCTAAATTCATGTATCCACTAGCGACGAGCGGGAGGTCGTTTGTTTTTTTTGCCAATACAATAGCTTTGTGGTAATATTCATTTGATTTTTTGAACTCCTCAATGCCGGCAAAGTTATTGCCCGTCGCAATGTAAGTACGTATTAAACTTTGCTGGTCTTGTTCTTCTTCAAATATTTTTTGTGCTTTTTGCAAAAGTTCATTTGCTTCTACAAAACGCGCCGTAACATACAAGTGATTTGCGTAGAGGAGTTGTAATTTCCCTGTCTGGCTATCGTCTTCTGCATGAGATAAGATATTGGGAAAAAACCGCTGGGTAGCTCGAAAGGCATTTTCGTTAATGCTTTTAGATAAATAAAAAGGCAAAAGTTGAGCGATATAAGTGGAGTCCTGGAGGCTTTCAGCGAGTTGTAGCGCTTTTTTATTTTCTTCGGTAGCACTTTCAATGTCATTCAAACGAGTGAATGCTTCTTGCTTGATGGCGTATAATTGGTAAAGACTTTCTTTCGGAACTGTGAAAGACTGCGTGGAGGAAATCAGTGAGTCCGCTTTTTTTATTTGTTCTTGTGGGCTGATTTTCGACTCAGACAGTTGTTTCACTTGGTCAAAATATCGTTTCTCTTCGGAAGATGAACAATGTGAAAAGCAAAAAGCAGTCAAAACAAAAGTTCCAACGCGTATGAGTGAGTTCTTAGGAGGCATATATTTATATTGGTTAGTATTCAATAAAATAAATGCAAAGGCAATGTCACCTAACAGAATACAAAGCGGTGTGTTGTTTGGGATTTTAGAGGTTATATGACCGTAAATATAGGTATAGAAAAAGTAAATAAGTTTATTTACACGTGTAAAAAAGATAATTTTAATTTTTTACAATGTTCCTAATATAATAGTCGGACTTTAGTCCGGTGACTTCTTCAAAAACGAGATTGAAATACTTTTTGCTCGTGAAACCCACCCGTTGAAGAATGGTCTCAATGGTATTGTTATCCTTGGATTCAAATAAAAGCCTTGCTTCTTGGATTCGATGAAAATGGATAAACTCTTCGAATGACTGAAACCCCCTCGCGCGTATCTCTATATCTAGTTCCTGCTCTGAAACATGCAACGTATTCGCTAGTTCTGTGGCAGTAATAGCCGGATTTGTAAAAGGTTTACGTGTCAAAAATAGGTAGGTTAATTTTCCTGAAAGCCCATGTTGAGTAGTTTGACCTTGTTTTGATTTCCGTTTTTCAAGTTGTTTTTGGTAATAATTGACCAGATAAAGCTGGGCTTTTTGCTTTTCGGTATCGTACTTGATATTGTAAAAATAGAGAAGAACGATAAAGAATAAGACAATACAAAGTCCCCAAGTAAGTGCCTCCCAGAGCTGACCAACACGGGCAAGTTGGGCATTTTCAATATCTTTGATTTCAGCCGTAAATTTTGATTCTAGATCAAGTATTGCTTTCTGTTTTTCGATGGAAATAGAGGAATCTCTTTGGCTGATGAGTTCTTGTGAGGCACGAAAAGCCTTTTCAAACTGGTTCGTTCGTGTATAGACATCAATCAAATCGGGTAAAAAAGAATTGGATAAACTTTTCAGTTGCAGAGAGTCTGTTTTTCGTTTAGAGGATTCCAAAAGAACAACAGATTTATCTAACTGCCCTAACTCAGCATATAGAAGCCCCAATGAGCCGGATACTACGCTAACTCCCTCCGTAAAGTTTTGGTTGATACAGTCTGTTAAAATTTCCTTGAGAATTTGTTCTGTTTTGGTGTAATTCCTCTTCGCTCTATAAATATTTGAAATATTGAATTTTACTTTCATTTTCAGAAAATCTTGCTCCGGCTTGGTCAACATAGTAAGCGCTTGATTGTAAAGTTTTAATGCGCTATCTGGATGGCTAATTTTCTTTGTGATGGCGAGATTCATGAGTGAACTGGCAATTAAATCGTTATTTTTTATCTTACGACTAAGATTCAACGCCTTTGTATAATAAAATCCCGCTCTTTCACGTCCTTGTGCAAACAACATATTACTGCCCAATCCGAGATAGATTTTAATTAAATCTATCTCGGAGTTATATCTCCGAAACACACGTTCCGCATCCAAATATTGTTTCTCTGCTTCGGCATATTTGGCATTATCCATCAATATATAAGCATACAAAACGATATTTCTACCGTGTATAATTCGACTTCCTGATTTTGCGGTAAACGATAAAATCGAAGGATAGTAAGAAGTGTTTTTTTGGAAAAAAGTCTTGTCTATATCTTGTAAGTAATGGAATGTCAGGGCTTGTGCAATGGTCAGGGTATCGTGTAAAGACTGAGCCAACTGAATTGTTTTGTCATTCGTTTCCACTGCCAAATGTGTGTCATTGAGTTCGATGAATGCATCACGCTTGATGGTATAAAGTCGGTAAACGTCTTTGGAGTCCATTGAGAAATGGGTAGAAGTTTGAACGAGCAAAGAATCTACACGTTTGACACGTTCAGAGGCGGGTAGATTTTCTTCTTCCAGTTTATCAACCGAACTTTTAAAGGCTTTTTCTTCCGAATAACGGCAACTTGAAAGCGCCGCAATCAGACCAAAGGAAAGAAGTAGATAATGTATTTTACTATATGAAAGCATACGCTGTGCACGATTTGAATAATTATATTCATTGCGCAGAGCAAAAGGAAATGAACTCCTTCCTGTATCTTGTTGTCTGGGAGAGTCTGAGTCAGTACGTGAAGTAAATATACATAAAACAAGGTGTCAACGACGAAAGAAAAGTAGATTTGAAGTTCTATTTTTCATAAATCGGATTTAATTCTTGATTATCTAAACCAAAATGAACGTAAATCTTTATTTCATCTTAATTTCGTATCTAAAAAAGACGGTATTCCTGACCTAACTGAGTATGAGTTTAGAAATTTTACAAAAGTCGTTTTCGGGTAAATTATACTTCGACACGTCAACGGTACACCAGCAGATGTTGCAGATTTATGCCACAGATGCCTCTGTGTATCAAGAAAAGCCAGAAGGAGTAGCTATCCCAAAAGATAAAGAGGATATTATTCAATTGATTCGCTGGGCAAATGAAAATAAAAAAACCTTGGTTCCACGTGCTGCGGGAACATCGTTGGCAGGCCAGGTGGTAAGCTCAGGAATCATCGTGGACATCTCCACGCACTTGACTAAAATACATGAACTAAATACGGAAGAAGGTTGGGTTATTGTAGAACCAGGTGTCATTCGGGATGACCTGAATGCCTTTCTCAAAGACAAAGGATGGATGTTCGGACCAGAAACATCTACCGCAAATCGCGCCATGATTGGAGGGATGATTGGTAATAATTCGTGCGGTTTGCATTCTATCATCTGGGGAACAACCCGTGACCAACTGATGGCCGTGGAAATCATTTGGGCAAATGGTGAAATAGATTGGCTCGATGAAAATACAAATAGCTCTTCTATAAAGTCCAAATGGGGGAAACAGGTTGAACAAAACCTAGATAACTTACTAAGCAAAGAAGAAAATCAAGAATTAATCGAAGAGAATTTTCCTAAAAAAACCGTGAAGAGAAGAAATACAGGCTATGCTCTGGATGTTCTTCTTGCTCAAAAAAAGACGAACCAACACCTTGACCTAACCAAGCTGATTGCAGGCTCAGAAGGAACTTTGGGGTTTGTCACGAAAGCGAAACTCCGGTTGATGCCTTTACCGCCGAAGGAAGTCGCGGTTGTTGCTGTTCATTGTGCTACATTGCGGGAATCGCTGGAAATAAATCTCGTAGCCTTGGAACATCAATGCGCTGCCTCTGAGTTAGTTGATGATTTTATCATGAGTTTCGCAGCACAAAATCCACAACAAAAAGCCAATAGCGATTTTGTGGTTGGTTCGCCCAAAGCTTTGTTGATGGTTGAGTTTTTCGGAGATACGTTAGAAGCGTTAACGTCAAAATATACGAAATTCATTGCCAACTTGCAGGAGAACCAACAAGGATTTGCGTACCCTGTTTTGATAGGAGACGAGACCAAAAAAGCCTGGGATTTGCGCAAGGCGGGGCTTGGTTTACTTCGAAATTTACCCGGTGATACACAGCCTGTCAATCTGATTGAAGATTGTGCCGTCGCCGTAGAGGATTTACCCGATTATATGGATGAATTGGAGCTGGTTCTTCAACGTTTTCACGTTCAATATTCGGTTTACGCACACGCTGGAGCAGGCGAATTGCATGTCGAACCTATGCTTAATCTCAAAGAAGAGAAAGGAAGAAAAGATTTTAGAGAAATCTTGAAACAAACAACGGAGCTCGTGAAAAAATACAAAGGCTCTTTGTCTGGTGAACATGGCGACGGACGTTTGCGCGGAGAGTTTATCCCACAAATGATGGGAGAGAAGGTATATGCTCTTTTTCAAGAAACGAAGCAAATCGTTGACCCCAACGGTGTTTTTAACCGAGGTAAAATTGTGGATACGCCGCCAATGGACGCATTTTTACGCGTGGATTCTCTTCAAAATACAAATCATTTGCCTCAAACGGTTTTTGATTTTTCAGCACAAGAAAATATTCTTCGTCTGTCTGAAAAATGCAGTGGTTCTGGAGATTGCCGGAAAACAGAAATAACAGGAGGGACGATGTGTCCTAGCTTTATGGCTACACGGCAAGAGCAACAAACGACCCGCGCCCGTGCAAATATGCTCCGAAATTTCTACGGCGACCAAACCGAAGCACACGCCAGCCAGCTCAAAGAAACGCTAGATACGTGTCTTTCTTGCAAAGGATGTAAAACAGAATGTCCTTCTAGTGTGGATATTACCAAAATGAAGGCAGAGTTTTTGCAATCTGTTTACGACAAAGAGGGCGCTCCTGTTCGTGCAAAACTCATCGCTCGTTTTTCTCAAATGATGCAATTGGCGAGTATTTCACCTAAATTATACAATTATTTTTTTGGCAATCCGGTATTCCGGAGGGCGGCAAATCGGTTGGTGGGTTTTGCACCAGAGCGAACAATGCCGCTTCTTGGAGCTACTACGGTGCTTGCTTGGTGGGACAAACACGCGAAAAACACGTTCAAAGGAAATCCAAAAGTATATCTGTTTGTGGATGAATTTACCAATTACAACGATGTTTCTCTTGGTATCAAAACCATTCTTTTGATAGAATCATTGGGTTACGAAGTCGTTATTCTCCGTCATCAAGAAAGTGGGCGGACGTATCTGTCCAAAGGGTTTCTCCGTGAAGCACGCGAAAAAGCAGCTTTCAATGTAGAATTATTCACTCAAAAAATAACAAAAGATACACCATTGGTCGGTATTGAGCCTTCCGCGATTCTCACCTTCCGAGATGAATACATTGATTTATTGGATGGAGAGCAAAAAGAAGCCGCGCGAAAAATAGCAGAGAATACCTTTTTATTTGAGGAATGGTTTAACCAAGAAGTTAAAAAAGGGAAAATTACGAAGCAACAGTTCACCTTCGATAAAAAAGTAGTTAAGCTGCATGTACACTGCCACCAAAAGGCTATTTCAGGTTTGGTGGAAGCAAAAAAAGCTGTTTCTTTTCCTAAAAACTACGAAGTACATTTGATTCCATCAGGTTGCTGTGGTATGGCAGGTTCGTTTGGTTATGAAAAAGAACATTACGATTTATCAATGCAGATTGGTGAACTTGTTTTATTTCCAGCAGTCCGAAGCCAAGATAAATGTACACTCATCGCGGCAACGGGTACAAGTTGCCGACATCAAATCAAGGATGGGACGGGGCGTTTATCGGCACATTCTATCGAAATTTTATACGATGCCCTAAAAAATGGATAAAACGAGGTGTTTTGATGTAGGAATAAAGAACGATTGGTTGCCAATTATTTCTATTTCTAGAGAATTTTAAGATTTTAAAAATACACCATTTTTCCATTTTTCAGGATTACGACGAATGCAATTGGAAACACGTTGATGTGATTGTTCATTGTGTATAATGTGTTCATGGTAATGGCGTTGTCCTGGTTTTTCCGTTGGTTCTAGCAAGCCTAATTGTTTCGTAACGGCTGATTTATATCCCTGAATAATAGCACCGATTGTTTGTGTCGGCAACCATAGGGGCGTATGCGATACATCCTTACGTTGGTTGGTTACGAGGGAAGTATTTTGCCCGCATGTAAAACCAATTTTTTGGTCACGCAGGCTGGAATCTCCTCTTCGTAATGCGTTACGTAAATGAGAGTTTTCCCCAACTGAACAGTAATTTCATGGACTAAATCCCGAAAATAAATCATTTGATTGGTATCTAATCCTTGGCAGGGTTCATCCAAAATAAGCACCGGCGGATTCTTCACCAGCGCTCTAGCTAAAAGTACTCGCCTTTGTTCTCCCATAGACAACTCCCGAAGTGTTCGGTTACGAAGCGCCTCAAGATGGAGCAGCGCAATGTATGATTCCAGAATAGCTTCTTGGGTTTCATCTAGCTTTTTATACAATCCTGTCGCATCAAAAAAACCAGATCCAATAACCTTCCAAGCTGGAATGGACTTATCCACAAATAAATGGATTTCAGGTGAAACAAAGCCAATGCGGCGCTTGATTTCCCAAATACTTTCTCCCGTTCCTCGTTTTTTGCCAAATAGCGAAAAATCATTGAGGTACGCTTGCGGGTGGTCAGCTGTTAAAATACTCAATAACGTACTTTTGCCTGAACCATTCGCACCAAGTAATGCCCACGCTTCACCCGCCTGTACTTTCCAAGAAATACCATCAAGTATTTGATGTGGAGGATAATTGACACGAATGTTGCGTAAGTCAAAAATTGTCGCAGAATCCAAGGGAAGAGGTGGTTGTAAGGTCTTAATCGGAGAGAAATCAAACGAATGCTTTTCTTCTTCGAATGTAAAATGAGGATTTGGCCAATCGAATTGTCTCGTGATTTGCCCTTCTTCAAGCTCTAATCCTTTGGTAAAACCAGATGGAATATCTTGGTGGCTGCACGTCAAGACAATTGTTGTGTTAGTTTCCGCAAGTTGACCTAAAATTGTACGCAGAATCTGCCGGTTTTCAAGGTCTAATCCACTAAACGGATTATCTAACAACAAAATAGTTGGATTTTGCAAGATACTCCGAACAAGCAGCGACCTCCGTACTTCACCATTGGATAGACTAATGATTTTACGTTGTAATAAATGACTTATTTTGAATGTCTCTGCCCACTTTTGTAATTCCTGTTCCTCAAAAGCCAAAGGAGGAAGTTCCACAGATTGGCTATGAATTGTGCCCAATGGTTTGGTTTGATTTTGGAGTACTTCCCAAAGCGTAGGCGTACCCGACGTATCAAAACTGTGGTAACGTTGTTGGTAATAAAGATAGGATTGTTTGACAAGGCGGTCAAACGAGTAGTCACGCTCTGCTAAACTTATTTTTGTATGAGGTGCTACCACTCGTTTACCTCCTGCTGGATAAATACGACCCAAGAGCAAATCAAAAAAAGTACTTTTCCCTGAACCATTTTTGCCGAGTACAACCCATTTTTCACCTGCCTGAAGTTCCCACGTTAGTTGCTTCAAAATACAATGTGTTCCTTTTTTGACAGACACGTTTTGTAAAGAAATCAGAGCAGTCATTTTTCTTGATTTGCGTAGAAATAATCTTTTTTCCCGCCTGTTTTTTGAATTAAGCGAGTTTCGACAATCCGAATATCGTGCGAAAGTGCCTTGCACATGTCGTAAATAGTTAAAGCCGCTAACGAGGCACCTACCAGCGCTTCCATTTCAATTCCCGTTTTGGCTTCTACTTCTGTCTTGCATTGAATACAGATTTGCTTTTTGTCGTTCACCTGAATTGTAACGGTGCAATGATCCATCCCGATAGGATGGCAAAGAGGAATTAAATCTCCCGTTTTTTTTGCCGCCATAATGCCAGCGAGTATCGCTGTTTGAAAAATAGAACCCTTTGAGGTTGAAAAACCAAGCTCGTGTAGTTTATCATATACGGCATCCCCGACTTCCACAATGCTTTGTGCAACGGCAGTTCTTTTGGTTACTTTTTTCGCGCCTGTATCCACCATAAGTGGAGTTCCCTGGTCGTCAATGTGTGAAAACTGAGACATAAAATTAGATTAATGGATTAAAAAAAATTGCATTCATTTTGTCCTATTCAAAATGATTAGTTCTTATGAAAAGTCTCTTTCGAATTGTGAAATTTCGATTTTCAAGCGTTCATCAAGGTAAAAAATCATTCACTTTCATCCCAAAAATTCAATGCAAATAAAGTCAAATTCGCGTACGCCAAAGACGAATTGCCGTGCCTTTTGCAAATGTATTTTCATTGGCTGGCAATTCTATAAATCCATCAATATGTACCAAACTAACTAAGTCACCTGAACCATTTCCGAAAACTGGACTTGCTTCCAGTTGGTGCGTCGCCTCATTGTATGCCAAGCTTACTTGCACAAAATGGGTTAATGGAATGGGTGAGGCAATGTCCTCTTTTAAAATAGCCCACTCTGCCTTATTTTCGAGTTGATAGTTTTGCTTAAACCAAGGAATAACGTACCGATGAACGCACAAAAAAGTGGACGCAGGGTTTCCGGGTAAAGCAAATACAACTTGAAGAATTCTGTTGCTTGCATCTGTTTTTCTTCCAAACCAAAAAGGTTTCCCCGGTTTTTGTGTCACCTTATGAAATAACGTTTGTACCCCCAAACGACCAAGAGCAATAGGAATATGGTCAAATTTTCCGGCTGATACTCCACCAGAAAGAATGATGCAATCAAAAAGAGGTAGTTTCTTTTTTAGGATTTTATCAATAAGAACATCGTCATCTGGCAAATGTAAGTGCTCAATTTGCTGTGTCCACGGGAGTAAAGCAGCCTCAATGGCATACGAATTGGAAGAGCGAATTTGGTGTGGCAACGGTTGTTTTTCAACAGAAATGATTTCATCACCGGTTGAAATAATGAGTACTTTGGGTTGGGTAAAGACGGTTACATGGGTTTTTCCGACACTGGCAAAAGCGCCGAGCATCGCTGGGTGAATGTATTTATGCACAGCGGCAATTGTATCTCCTTTTTTTAAATCGCTTCCTTGTAAGTGAATATTTTGTCCCTTCTGTACCACCGCTTCTTTTTTGCAGTACGCAATTCGCCCATCAATCATGATATCCTCGTACCGAATAACAGTATCGGCTCCAATAGGTAACATGGCACCCGTCATGATTTCTATACCATGGTTCGGATTCGTTAAGGTCGTTTGGGGTTCGCCCGCTCGGATTGTCTTTTCCAAGAAAAAGGGTTTGTCTGGCTTGAAACCTTCAAAAGAAACCGCTACACCGTCCATCGTCACCCGATGAAAAGGAGGTAAATCTCTGTCTGTTTGAATAGGTTCCGCCAAAATGCGTCCGGCAGACTTTTGAAAGGGTATTTGTTCTGTTTTGAGTTTAATGCGGGTAGATAAAATGTGTCTATCCGCTTCGTTTGTTGAAATCATACGTTATCCACCGATTGTAGTCATTGATTCATTAATATGCGTATTCCTATTTTTTTCTGCCTCAAATCCATCTTTTGCACGCTGTCCAATAACTTCCCGAAGCCTCGTTTGAACTACCTGATTGTCGTCAGTAGAACGAAGTAAATCCCGGATAGAGAAAACTCCTTCGTCATACAAACAGGTTTTTACGTCTCCCGTGGGGGTAACACGCAAACGATTGCAAGTACCGCAAAATGTTCTACTAAAAGCAGCAATAACCCCAACCGTCCCTGCATGACCCGGGATTTTATAATTATACGAAGTACTAAACGCATCATCGTCTATTTTCTCAAGATGCGGATAAGACCCTCGAATTTGCTCAATGATACGTTGATAGGAGAGAAATTCCACTTGTTCATTACCCGAACCATTGAAAGGCATTTCTTCAATGAATCGAACAGAAACAGGAAGGTCTTTGGTCAATGCCGTTAATAAATGAATGTCCTCTTTGTTTTTTTGCGACATCACCACCGAGTTGATTTTCGTCGGGATACCATGAGCAATGAGTGCATGGAGCGTTTCCAGAACTTGTGGAAGTTCATCCCGCCGTGTCATGTCAAAAAATCGGTTTCTGTCCAGTGAATCAATGCTTAAATTAACAGATTTGATACCTAATTCTTTTAGTCTAGGAATATGTTCAGCTGTTCGTGTGCCATTGGTTGTTAAGTGAACTTGCTCAATACCAGGTAGTTGTACTATTTTTTCCAATAGCTGCATGATGTCGCGGCGAACAAAAGGCTCACCACCTGTTATTCGGACTTTGGAAATCCCCATTTCCGCCATCAATTGAATCATCCGAATGATTTCTTCGTAGCTTAAAAGTTGCTTTTTGGGTAAAAATTGAATCCCTTCAAAAGGCATACAATAAGAACAGCGTAAATTACATTTGTCTGTAATGGCTAGCCGAAGATAGTTGACGGGCCGTCCGTGATTATCTATGAGCATGATTTTGATAGGTAAATAGCGCTGGGTAATAGATTGAATAAACGATTTAACAAGCAAGTAATCCCTGTGTTTGTCAAAATCATATTAAAATTAGGATTAATTTTGTGAAAATTAAATCAAAAGACATTTTACTCCATGATGTTAGATCAATTAGAGGCAATTCGCGAAAGATTTGAGGAGGTTTCTCAACAAATCACTATGCCAGAGGTCGTTTCAGATATGTCTAAGTTTAAAAGGATTAGTAAAGAATACAAAGACCTTGAAAAAATTGTAATAAAATACAAGGAGTTTTCCCATATCCTGCAAAATATCGACGAAGCCAAACAAATAATTTCTACCGAAAAAGACGAGGAACTCCGCGAGCTTGCTAAAGCTGAATTGGATGAACTGCTTCCTAAAAAGGAAGAAATGGAAAGTATTTTGAAAGAAATGCTTATCCCGCGTGACCCGAACGATAGTAAAAATATTATTCTGGAAATTCGAGCTGGCGCCGGTGGCGATGAAGCTTCTATTTTTGCTGGAGATTTGTTCCGTATGTACCAAAAATTCATTGAAACGCAGGGCTGGAGAATGTCTGTTATTGATATAAACGAAGGAACTGCGGGTGGATACAAAGAGATTATTCTTCAAGTAGAAGGCGAAGATGTGTATGGCAAAATGAAGTTTGAGTCGGGCGTTCACCGCGTGCAACGTGTCCCTGCGACGGAATCTCAAGGCCGCGTACACACATCTGCGGCATCTGTTGCTGTTTTACCTGAAGCCGATGAGGTCGATGTTCAAATCAATATGAATGATATTCGAGTAGATACATTCAACTCGTCGGGTGCGGGTGGGCAGTCAGTGAATACAACTTACTCGGCAGTTCGAATGGTGCACATTCCTACCGGAATTGTAGTTTCTTGCCAAGATGAACGTTCTCAAATTAAGAACAGAGAGAAGGCGCTCTCGGTACTTCGTTCCCGAATTTATGAAATGGAACTCGCCAAGCACAATGCCGAAATCGCTGCTCACCGCAAAAGTATGGTGGGCTCTGGAGATCGTTCGGATAAAATTAGAACCTATAATTATCCGCAAAGCCGTGTGACAGATCATCGAATTGGCTATACCGTGTATAATCTACCCGCCGTTATGGATGGCCAAGTAGGTGATTTTATTGAGCAACTACGAATTGCAGAAAATACGGAAAGAATGAAAGAAGGGGCCTAAACCCCTTCTTTTTTTATCGAATGGGTAAATGTACACGAACGCCCCAACGTGCCGCATCTGCTGCCGACCAACTCCGAAAACCCTCTACACGAATCTCTGGCGCAGGAATTTGTACTCCGTAACCGGTTTCCACATAGTAAGAAAGTTCTTTGGTCTTCAGAATATTGAACATCCATGTTTCTTGTATTTTTTTCTTTTGTATAAAAGGTAGTTGCGTAAGGAAGAACTTCGGAAATTCGACATCTAAAAACCCTTCTAAATAATGCCCATTTGTACTGTATTGATAAAAAGGCAAAGCACGGAATTTCGTATGTGTCTGAATAAGTAGCTCATTGCCTTCAAAATGACGAAAATCTAGAAAATACGTCGGTTGCTTTCCAAGGAACGTACCTGCCGAAGCTTGCCAATTTAGCGTAAAACGAGGTACGCGAATCGCTTGTTTTGCCATCAGCTCAACGCGTTGAAATCCATTTTCCCCAAATCCTGCTTGGTAGGTAAATTGATAGGTCGTGCCGAGGTTTCGCCGGTATTCGCGGTTATTCGTACGGTAAAGTTGCACATTGGGTTGGTAAGTAACTACGCCGGTTATACGACCAAACGTATGCGCAGTAAATGCCGTACTAGCTTCTCCAAATACTTGGTTTTGCGGATGATTGGATGAAAACACGCTCTCAGAAGTTGGATTAAAAAAACTGGAATTGATGCTGTTTTCCAAAGGAGCCCGTCTGCCAATATAGGCTTTGAAGTCGGTTGATAACTGTGGGGATAGACGGCGAAAAAATGAAAATTCCTGAAAGGTTTCTTGGTAAAATTTATTTTCCGAACGGTTCAGCCAAAATGTATAAAAGCTACCCAACGCATCCGGAACAACAGGATTTATTTGTGTGATTCTTCTCCCAAGTTGCCAACTAAACCGACCATATTTGCTTGTAAATTGGTTCCTCATCTCTCCGTTCAATTGATTTTTAGCGAACGCATACGCCAATTGTACCTCCGACGACCAAGAACGAAGAGTGTCTTGTGCATGTACATATCCTATCTTCGGAAGCTGCCAATTAAACCCTTCCACAGCTGTATATCGCGAGTTTGTCTGCCAACCACCAAACGTAAAAGAATGTCTGAATGGAGAGTTTCGTTTTTCAGGATATAGTTTTTGGTATCTGTATGTATGGCCAACTAATAAATGATTCCATTTGAATGGCGCTCCACCCGCCCGCGCAACCGAGTCTTTTTGTATTCGCTGCTTTATTTTATCCTCTAAACGCGCATAGATACTATCAGCTTCTTGGTAGCCTTTCACTTCCAAATCGGTCAAAGGAACCATGCGTTCAGTCTGCCAATATTGCTCATCTCTTTTCCGGGCAAGCGAATCTTCTGAGGTATTCCGTTCCGTAATTTGAACTTCCCCACGTGGTGTTTCTTGACGCTTGGTTTCTTGAACAAATCGCTTAAATTCCTTCAAGGTCATTTCCTCTGACAGCTTTTTCCCATTTGCCCTATTTTTTTCTCTTACTTCTTTTGCCTCAGACTTGGCTATTTTTTCATCAATCAAAACAGGTTTACTTTGATGAAAACGAGGATTGATTTGAATTTTATAATCCCGAAATGAAGTCGTGGCTTTGGTTGTCAAGGAAAACCCAAAAGTGCTTACCTTCGCTGAAAAATCAGACTGAACAGGAAGCCAAATTCCTTGAATAGGTGCATAAATGGTCTTATATTGGACATCGCCTGAACCATTATTCACCCGAACATCCAAACTGTGTATATACCAGCTGCCATCAATGATATGAATCACTCCATCCCATAAACCTCTTCCTTGAATACGTGGTTTTATTTTTATCTTGTTGATTAGTAGTCCATTATCTTCGAAATACCCAATGTATTCGTAGGTATATCTGCTTGCACCTTTGGGTGTAATTGGTGATATTTCATTCTTTGGGTCGTACATATTTTCTAAATTGAACGAAATGCTTTCACTACCTTGGAAATGAGGAGGAATATTGGAACGCACCGACACCACTTTTTCTGTATAACTGCTCGGTTGCCGAAACGTAATTTGCTTGATACTTTCTAGAACATACGTTTGTCCCAGTTTGACAAAATTGTCTTTTAATTGTTTTTTCAACAAAAGAGGTACTTTATCCACCCGAATCGCAGCACGTACATAGTTTTTTAGTGAATAACTCTGCACTTCTTTGTGATGAATAGAAGACATCGCCACTGTCTTTCGAATAATCGTTAAGGCTGGGTCTTCATTCGAATTATTGACTTTTACTTCACCTAACTGAATAACCGATTTCTCCAGACGTATCTCCAATGAAATTGTTTGGTTCTCAGATAAGTCAATTTTTTTAACAAACGATTGATAACCAATGTGTTGAAACTTGATGACATGCGTTCCGGCTGGTAAAGAAAGTAAAAAATTACCTTCTTCATTCGCCATAGTTGCTATCGTTGATTTTTCAATACTAATGGACGTAAACGGGAGGATTTCTCCTTCTTGGTTACGGACGATACCCTCGATTGTACCCGCCGCAAATGAATAAAAAGTCTGTAAAAGAAGGAATGTGTGAAAGATGAAAAAGGTAAAGTGATTGGGTTTCATTTTGACTAAATGCGTTTAAGAATGGATTTTATATGAAAAGCGCTCATTTTTCATGTAGGTAACGAATAGAAAACAAGTGTATTAAAAATGACGAATACCTTTTTGTTTTTCTTTCAAATAGGTGTAACACGATTCATTTCAGGACAGACGGCAATTTCTTGTTGTATATTTGTCGTTTATTTGAAAGCAAATGACACACGATACGCTCCGAAAAGGAATTATTTACATGGTTTTCGCGTCCTTCTGTTTTGCGTTGATGGGTGCTGCCGCCCGTGCTTTAGGAGAAAGACTTGGCGCGGTGGAGTTGGTCTTATTCCGAAATTTAATTGGTGTTATTTTCCTCTTTTTTTCCGTCTGGAAACGTCCAATCAAGCAAGTTGGTGGAAGAAATGGGCTGCTCGTTTTTCGAGGTATCATCGGGACATTGGCTTTGTTCACTTTCTTTTATAGTATTACAGCCATTGGCTTAGCCGAAGCCATCACGTACCAACAAACGTATCCCATTTTTTTGGCGTTGATGTCCTATTATTTCTTGCAGGAATATTTAAAAAAGAAGGAATGGACAGCCATTTTTGTAGGTTTTGGCGGAATTTGCTTCATTTTTCTTCCTCAAATGTCGGGTGGTTTGGCACAAATTAATAATCACTTTTTGGGTGTTCTGAATGCCATCATGACAGCCATGGCGTATCTGAGTATCCGGAAGTTATCCACGCGCTACGATGCACGCGTCATTATTCTATCTTTCATGCTTTCTGGGATTTTATTGCCGATTTTCTCTCTGCTCGTCGGTTATATCGCAAAACCAACAGGCGCATGGCAAATTGTTTTTCCAACTTTTGTTTTTCCCGTTTATTGGGAATGGCTCTGGATTGCCTTGCTTGGTTTTGCTGCTTTGCTCGGGCAAATTTATTTAACAAAGGCATTTACACACGGAAAAGCCGGCCTCATTTCTGTGGCCGGCTACTCAAATATTGTCTTTTCTGTTTTTTTCGGTTGGTTGTTGGGCGATGCCTTTCCAGCTTGGACAAGTCTAGTCGGCATCTTTTTGGTTATTTTGGGTGGGTTTTTAATTTCCCAAAAATAAACATCGTTTAGAAAAGTACGTTGAAACTCGTTTTAACCAATGTTTTCGCTAATAACGCCAATTTTACAGAATCAGGAACACGGATTCTTTCATTTTGGATACGATTAGCGGATGTTTTTTTAATGCGGCTGAATAACTTGAGGTAATACGTGTAAGCCAAATGAACTCCTCTTTTTGCACCGTCAGGTAATCCATTGATTCCGCGCAGCGCTTTGTCGAAATCCGCTTGAATGTCCTCTTCAATAAGTTCCTTCGCATCTTTTGAGAAGTCTGTGAAGTCCACCCCTGGGAAATAAACGCGTCCTCTCTCGGTAAAGTCACTTTTTATGTCACGAAGAAAATTTACTTTTTGGAAAGCCGCTCCAAGACTTCTTGCGTCGTCTTTCAATCGGTCATACATAGCCAAGTCACCCTCACAAAATACACGGAGACACATCAAACCGACCACTTCCGCTGAACCATAAATGTATTTTTCGTATGTGGCATTGTCGTACTCAATGTCGTACAAATCCATTTCCATACTGTATAGAAATGCTTCGATGAGTTCGTGTTCAATCGAATATTCGCGTACAACTTTTTGGAATGAATGAAGAACCGGGTTCAGACTAATGCCTTCTTCAATAGCAAGATAGGTATCTGCTTTGAAACGGTCTAAAAGTACTTTTTTATCGAAATCATGAAAGGTGTCCACAATTTCATCGGCATATCTTACAAACCCATAAATCGCATAAATGGCTTTATGGAACTTCTTGTCAAGGGTCTTTATCCCAAGTGTAAAGGAAGTACTGTAGTGTTCCGTGATTAGCTTACTACATCCAAATGTAGTTTTTTCATACAGTGCTAACATAGATAGAAGGTCTTTTATGGGTTTAACTTGCGAAACGCTTTACAATGTATCTATAATAATTGGGTTGACAAGCAACCCACTATTTTTTTAGAATTGCTTTTGTACTTCTTTCGCCACAACGAGTCCAGAAATAAGAGATGGGGGAACCCCCGGCCCGGGAACAGTCAACTGTCCTGTATAAAACAAATTCTTGACCTTTTTGTTTTTCAAGCCTGGTTTCAAAAAGGCTGTTTGAAATAAAGTGTTGGCAAGTCCGTACGCATTTCCTTTGTAAGAATGGTAATCTTTCTTGAAATCCTCTACGGCAAAACTCCGTTTATAAACTACATGCGCGCGAACATCGTGTCCTACGTATTTTTCCAAACGTTCCATGACGATGTGGTAATATTTTTCTCTTAATTCTTCTGTATCTTCCAAATCTGGAGCAATCGGAATGAGAATAAAGAGGTTTTCACTTCCTTCAGGTGCTACGGTCGGGTCTGTTTTTGAAGGTGCCGATGCATAAAATAGAGGCTTACTTGGCCAAACAGGTGTTGTATAGATTTCTTCTGCGTGTACACCAAAGTCTTCATCAAAGAAAAGATTGTGATGTTCTAATTTATCAATTCGTCTATCCACACCTAAATAAAATAGGAGAGAAGAAGGAGCCATTACGCGGCTATCCCAATAAGAATCAGAATAATTTTGGTAGTCTTTACCCAATAGCTTTTCTTCAATGTGTTGATAATCAGCGCCTCCAACGACAACATCTGCCTCAAAACTACCTTGAGAAGTAATGACTTTGTTGATTTTGTTGTTTTCGAAAGAGAATTGACTGACTTCCTGGTTTAACTTGATTTTAACCCCCTTTTCTTCTGCCAACGCCACCATTCCTTTGATGATTTCGTGCATACCGCCCATCGGGTACCATGTACCTTTCATGATTTCTGCATAATTCATGAGGCTATACAAAGCGGGCGTGTTTTGTGGCGTCGCACCCAAAAATAAAATGGGAAACTCCATGATTTGGAGTAATTTATCGTTCTTGAAAAATTTCCGGATATGTTTACCGAAAGAAGCGAATAAATCCAAGCTAAACGCCTTTGAAATCAATCGGAAGTCGAAAAATTCTGTGATGGAAGTGCTTGGTTTCCAAACAAATTCACCGATACCTACTCTGTATTTGTATTCCGCTTGCTTGAGGAACTCCCGAAGTTGGGGCGTACTACCCGGCTCGAGTTGTTCGAATAATTCTTCTAGTTTTTCGTACGAAGCAGGTAAATCCACTTCATCGTTTTGACCGAAAATAACTTTGTAGGAAGGGTCAAGCCGAACGAGGTTGTAATAATCGGAAGGTTTTTTCCCAAATTCCTCGAAATAACGCTCAAAAATATCAGGCATCCAGTACCAGCTTGGTCCCATGTCGAACTTGAATCCCTGGGTTTCAAAGAGACGAGCGCGCCCACCGGCAATAGAATTTTTTTCTAAAATGGTTACATCATATCCCTGCGAAGCAAGTTTTGTGGCAGCTGAAAGCCCAGCAAAGCCAGCACCAATAACGACGACTTTTTTGTTCATGTGTACTGAAAACGGAGGAACCGTACTAATTTGAGTTTGTCTGTATGTATCGTGTGAATTATACACAATGGTTACACATACCTAACTTGCTTTGGGGATGCAATGTTTTGGAGGAAGAGGGCTAAAACCAAAAAAGTTGCTCGCAGTGCAAGCAACTTTTCGGAACCTTCCTCTTTTTTAACCAAAAACTACTCAATCAGTATTGCAATTCCTTGCATTTCAAAAAAACGATGCAAAGATAATATTTCTTGTGTAATCTATAAACAAACACAATTTTTCTGTGAATTGTTCAGAAATAAGATATTTTTATACCTATAATTATGCGTAAACAGAAAGTAAGTCTTTTAATTCCTTCCGGGCGATGTGGATTCGGTTTTTAACCGTCCCAATCGGAATGTTCAATTTCTGCGCTATTTCGTGGTATTTAAACCCTTTGAAGTGCATCATAAACGGAACTTTGTAGGTATCCTCCAGACCATCAATCGCTCTGTTGATGTCGTCTAGGGCAAACGAAGAATAGGCATCGTTTTCCACCAAACTGTCAGAACTGTTGATATAGTGTAGGTTGTCTGTTGTATCTATGAACGTATTTTTGCGAATCATGCGTTGGTAGTTCGTGATGAACGTATTCTTCATGATGGTATATAACCAAGCCTTCAGATTCGTGCCGTCCGCATATTTGTCACGGTTCAAAAAAGCTTTTACCAACGTGTCTTGTAACAAATCATTCGCATCTTCTGAATCTTTTGTTAACCTTAATGCGAAAGGCTTCAACGCTTTTGACGTACTGTATATCGCGTAGTTGAATTCAATTGCTGTCATAATATTGTCATTTTGTTGAATCAAAGTTAAACAACCTTAAACAAAAAGCAAAATCTATTTCGAATTTTTTTATTCAATTTTTTTTACGAAAAAGGTTTATTTTCTTGTTGACTCTTTTTGTTTTTCTTATTTATTTTTATAAGTAATTGATAATAAGTATTTTATGAAATATTTGTTCTATTAAAAATCTTGATAATGTTCAAAAATAATTAAAAAATATACCATACTTTACTGAGAGAATACTTCTATATGTTCAACAAATTGTTCCTCTAGGTGAAACAAGGCGATATTTTGTTAAACAAGAATTTGCCATTTCTCTTTGTTGAAGAGTTGTATATACTTGATTAAACAAACATAGAAACGTAAAATCGGAGAACTTGGATGTTTTCTAAGGCAAAAGAAAAGTCCATCTAAACTAATTCCGCTATTTTTGTTTCTTTGAAATAACGGCTTCCTCCTATTTGTATGGAAAAAATAACGTTCGATGCGCAAGAGGTGACTCTCTTTGCAGATATTCTTCTGCCAGTTCCCATTCCTAAATTATTTACCTATCGGGTTCCCCGCGATATGGCGGTGGATATTCAAGTGGGCTGCCGTGTAATTGTAGAGTTCGGGCGGGGACGCGTATTGACGGCCATCGTTGGGGCTATTCATACATCACCCCCCGAAAAATACCAAGCCAAATATATTTTGGAACTCATGGACGCCGATCCGATTGTCACGCCTGCTCAACTTTGGCTCTTTAATTGGATTGCCGAATATTATATGTGCGCCCCCGGAGAGGTCATGAATATCGCTTTGCCTTCCGGCTTAAAAGTGACGAGTGAGTCGCGCATTCAATACAATCCGGACTTTGACTATCCTGAACTCATCGACGACTCAGAGAAAGAACTTCTTGATGCGCTTCAAAACACGCCTTTCCTTACATATAATGATGCGACAAAATATGTGGGCGCAACGCAAATCAATAAAGTCCTGAAATCATTGGTAAAAAAACAAGCCATCCTATTATATGAAGAAGTAAAAGAAAAATACAAACCCAAAGTTCAAAAGAAAATTCGTTTGGCTACAACGTATGCCTCTCTTGAGTCAGCGACGCTACTAATGGATTCGCTCCGCACAAAACCCAAACAGCACGCCATCATGTATGCGTACCTAACCGAAATAGGTATTCAAAATATAGAGTCAAAAAATAAAGCAGGAGTGCTGAAGAGTTTCTTCACCGAGCAAAAAGAACTATCTATGTCTTCCTTACAGACATTGCTAGAAAAAGGAATTTTTGAGTCTTTCGAAACCATCGTTTCGCGCTTTGAACAAACAAATACACAAACTTTCGGTCGCGTGAACTTGACAGCGCCACAAGAAAAAGCTTTGCAAGAAATAGTAACACACTTTGAAACCAAACAAGTTACCTTATTGCACGGCGTGACCGGAAGTGGAAAAACAGAAGTCTATATTGAGCTCATTCAACAAGTACTTGAAAACGGCTCTCAGGTACTTTTTTTGTTGCCAGAAATTGCTTTGACAACCCAAATTGTTGTTCGGCTACAAAAGGTCTTCGGGGATAAAATGGGCGTTTACCATTCCAAATTTTCAGATAATGAACGGGTAGAAGTGTATCAAGGCGTTTTATCCGGGAAGTTTTCATTTGTGGTCGGTGTTCGCTCTTCCATTTTTTTACCGTTTACTAATCTTGGACTCATTCTCGTGGACGAAGAGCACGAGACTTCTTACAAGCAATTTGACCCTGCACCACGTTACCATGCCCGCGATGTCGCGATTATGCTCGCCATGCGTGAAAATGCCAAAGTATTGCTTGGTTCTGCCACGCCTGCACTTGAAACTTACTACCAAGCCAAACAAGGAAGATACGGCTTGGTTGAACTTACTACGCGCTTCGGAAATGCTCAAATGCCTTCTATTCAGTTAGTTAATATGAAGCTAGAACGAAAAAACAAAACCTTGAAAAATGATTTTTCGAGTGCATTATTAGAGGCTATCAAACAAAATATGGCGAATAAAGAGCAAACCATTATTTTTCAGAATCGACGTGGATATTCTCCGTACATTCATTGCCAAACGTGTGATTGGATTGCCGAATGTGCGCAATGCGATGTGAGTTTAACATTTCATTTGCGGTCAAATGAGTTGGTTTGCCATTATTGCGGACACAAAGAAACGCCCGTCCGGACTTGTCCTGCCTGTGGCTCCGTACACGTACAAACTGTTGGGGTGGGAACAGAGAAAATTGAAGACGAATTGGCGGTCTTTCTACCAAGTGCGCGGGTTTTACGTATGGACTTTGACACGACCCGAAGTCGCCACGCGTACCAGCAAATTATTGGTGAATTTGAACAAGGAGACGTGGATATTCTTGTAGGTACACAAATGATTAGCAAAGGATTGGATTTTGACCAAGTAAGTTTGGTGGGTATTTTCGATGCCGACCGAATGATTCATTTTCCAGATTTCCGGGCAAGTGAACGTGCTTTTCAAATGTTGACCCAAGTGAGTGGCCGTGCTGGGCGGCGTGGAACAAAAGGAAAAGTATTGATTCAAACGAAAAATCCGGAACACCCTTTGTTAGCAAAAGTCGTCGCAAATGATTATCTGGGCTTTTACGAAGAAGAAATTCGTGAAAGAGAATCGTTTAATTATCCGCCGTTTTCACGTATTTTGGAGGTGAGCGTCAAGCATATTGATGCAGACATTGCCTTCAAGGCAGCACAACAGATAGCGGCACAGTTAAAGGCAAAATTAGGTGGAAAGCGGGTTTTAGGTCCTGAAAAAGCCATGATTGAGCGTGTTAGAAATAAATTTATTTTTGAAATTTGGATTAAACTGGAAAAAGACAAACTGAATATCAAGGCAACCAAAGCTTTTTTAACAGAACAAATAGAAGATGTACTAACCAACCGCGTCTATAAACAAGTACAAGTAATTGTAGATGTGGATGCGATTTAAAAGAAAAGAATGAATGAAAGAAAAAGTAACGAATTACCTTGGTCTCGACCAACTCCGGGAAAATATCATTGCCCTGATTGAAGCTAAAATCGCTTTGACGAAAATCGAGTTTCAAGAAAAATTAGAAGAAATCATCGCGCAAGCCATCTTCGCGCTCGTGAAAATAAGTATTCTTCTGACAGTTCTGCTTTTGTTGAGTGTCTTGTTGGGTAGTCTGCTTAACTACTGGTTGGATAGCCGGTGGCTGGGTTATTTGGTATTAATCGGAATATATCTTGCAGCCCTGGGGCTTATTCATTGGCAAGAAAAGAAAATCGTTCCAAACATTCGAAAAGGCGTTCAGTTACTCTTGGATAAAACATTAACGAATCAAAAAAATGAAAAATAGGCTAGTTTCCCTCGATGTATTTAGAGGATTAACAATCATGTTGATGACGATTGTGAATAATCCGGGTGATTGGGGAAATGTGTATCCGCCCCTTTTACATGCAGAATGGCACGGCTGGACATTAACCGACCTCGTTTTTCCCTTCTTCATAACCATCGTCGGAATCTCCATTACGCTTTCTACTCCTGAACGCGCCTTCTCCCACGATTGGATGGGTAAATTATTAACCCGTACATTCAAAATCCTCATTTTGGGTTTATTTCTGAGCTTCTTCAGCAAAATCCAATTGGGTAATTTGGACGGAATTCCGCTTTTGCTCTTTCGTCTTTTGTTTACCGGTCTGGTCGTAATTATTTGTTTGGGAGATTACGATAAAAAAATTCAGTTTTACGCAACAATCATGCTCCTTTCTGGCTTGATTGTATTGGCTTTTGGGGGCTTCGAAGCTTTTGCCTCTGTGCGCGTACCGGGCGTATTGCAACGAATTGCGTTGGTTTTCTTCTTCTCTTCTTTGGCGTATGTTTATTTATCCACAACCGGAATCATTTTGTTAACTCTCTTATTATTAGGAGGATATGCGTATATTATGCAGTCCGTTTCAGTCCCCGGTGTACCCGTAGGTTCATTAGAACCCGGACTAAATGTGGCAGCTTATTGGGACAATGCGCTGTTGGGCGGACATTTATACAGCCAAACCAAAACCTGGGACCCAGAAGGTATTTTGAGTACCTTGCCCGCCATCGCTTCAGGAAACATCGGCATTTTGATTGGTTTGGTCTTAAAATCAGACTTTTCTAAGTATAAAATCAGTTTAATAACTATCATTGCAGGAGGTTTGCTATTTGCAGCAGGAACGTATTGGGGACATTATTTTCCTGTCAATAAAGCACTCTGGACAAGCTCCTACGTACTCGTGATGGCAGGTGTAGCAGCCATGACATTGGGCGTTTTGTTCGGTTTGTTTGAAATCCTTCTGGTGGCGTACCCAAAAATAGCTTTGCCTTTTGTTGTGTTTGGAACGAACGCAATCACAGTTTTCTTTTTCTCCGGGATTATCCCACGTGCATTGGGCATGATTAAGATAGGCTCAGGTGAGGAAGAGATGGGACTAACGACCTACCTATACACGACCTGGATTTTGCCTTCTTTTACAAATCCTATGAACGCGTCGTTGGCAGGTGCATTGATTTATTTGGTGATTTGGGGTGGTATTCTGACGTATTTCTACCGCCAAAATCGTATTTTTAAGGTGTAATTTATTTATTCAATTAACCAATATACGTATGAAAAAAGTGTTTATGTTCGCTCTCTTGTTGAGTTCAACGGCTACATTCGCCCAAAAAGGAAAATGGGTGAGCTTGTTTGATGGAAAGTCAACGGAGCAATTTCATGTTTGGAAAACAACAACCGTGACGGGCTGGGAAGTCAAGGACGGCGTACTTTCTACCAAAGGAAGTAACGGAGATTTGGTGACAAACAAAGCATACGAGAACTTCATTCTGGAATTTGAGTTCAAAGTAGCACCCAAAGGCAATAGCGGAATCATTTACAAAGTTCAGGAAGACGCAGCAAACAAAGACTTCTTTGCTACGTATGCCTCAGGCCCAGAATACCAGATTATTGACGACAAGAATTACCCAAATCCGATAACAGACAAGCAAAAAACGGGTGCAAACTACGACGTGTATGAACCAGCGGATTTCTCGGCAACCAAGCCTGCCGGCGAATGGAATAAGGGAAAAATCGTTGTGAATAATAACCAAGTGGAGCATTGGCTGAACGGCAAAAAAGTGGTGAGTTATGTATATGGCAGCACAAAATGGTCGGCGGATGTAGCCAAAAGTAAGTTCGCAAAGTGGGCGTATGCAAAGCCTCATGCAAAAGGACACATTGCGTTGCAAGACCACGGAGACTTTGTTTCATTTAAAAATATTCGTATCAAAGAATTGTAAAACAGGCGATTAGCTGATTTAGAAGAGGAATACAAGAAAGCGTATTCCTCTTTTTTTTACGCTTACTATTTAATTTTTTTAAGTATTTGTATGAAAAATTATAGAAATAGACATTTTATTAGTCTATAAAATATATAGATTAAATAGTTTTATTATTTTTGTCATTGAGTTGGTACAATGAGAAGTAAAAAAGCCAGCTTGGCGGCAACCAAGACTGGCTTTTATCATTGAATTAGCGAATAAACTAAAAATTACCTTGGGTGGGTATTTATCACATTTTCACTAAATCATTTCAAATTATGAAAAAAAAACGACAAATTATTTTTTGCTTTGGGCTTCTTTTTCTTGCGTCACAGACTTTTGCACAACAAGCTCCGCAGATTAATGCGCAAATCAAAGGGCGTATCTTGGATGCAAAGACAGACGAAGTATTAATTGGCGCGACTGTCACTATAAAAGGAACTACGAACGGCGCAAATACAGATGAAAATGGAGAATTTCGACTTATTACAGGGCAAAAACTTCCTTTTCTTTTACTTGTCAGTTATGTTGGCTATCAAACCAAAGAGGTAGTCATTGAGGTGCCTACTGTTGATATCCGATTAGAGGTAAATCCAACCGTTTTGGCTGATGTAACGGTGTCATCGCGTAGGCGGCAAGAGTCTGTACAACAAATTCCTATCCCGATTTCCGTTATTCGAGGAAGTGTTGCAGAAGACGCGGGGGCGTTCAACGTGAACAGAATCAAGGAACTGGTTCCGAGTGTTCAGTTATACTCATCCAACCCTAGAAATACGACTTTGAATATCCGAGGTTTGGGTTCTACGTTTGGTTTAACAAATGATGGAATTGACCAAGGTGTGGGATTTTACATTGATGGCGTTTATTATGCCCGGCCTGCTGCCACTTCTTTGGATTTTGTGGATATTGACAGAATTGAAGTTTTGCGTGGGCCTCAAGGTACATTGTTTGGAAAAAATACCACAGCAGGGGCTTTTCATATCACGACACGGGCTGCTAGTTTTGACCCAAGTGCAAGTTTCGAAACTACATTTGGAAATCTGGGATATATTCAAGCAAAAGCATCTTTGTCTGGCCCGATTAGTAAAAAATTAGCCGCTAGACTCTCTTTTTCTGGGACACAACGGGACGGCACACTGTTCAACACACGTACTCAATTGTTTATCAATGATATGAATAACTTGGGACTGAGAGGACAATTGCTATACGTTCCCATTGAAAAAGTAAAAATCACTTTCAATCTCGATAACAATACCCAAAAACCAAGTGGATATGGCTGGCCTGTCGCGGGCGTGGTGACAACAAAACGACCGGCTTATCGTCAATTTTCTGCCATTCTTGCAGACCTAAATTACCAACTTCCTTATACAAGTGCTTTCGAACGAATTGTCGATCATGACACACCTTCCAAAGCGGATAATCAGATGGGTGGTGCGTCTATAAATGCAGATATTCAAATGGGGAAAGGAGTTTTGACCTCAACAACAGCGTGGCGTTACTGGAAATGGACACCCTTGAATGACCGCGATTATACAGGTTTACCTATCTTTACAGTTTCGGCAGGAAACTCCGTACACACGCAATTTTCACAGGAAATTCGGTACGCAGGTGAGTGGACGAATAAACTAAAAGGAACAGTTGGTTTATTTGGTTTATGGCAAAATTTACAAACAGACCCTGTTCATACCGAAGAAGTTGGTGAAGCACAAGGGCGTTTTGCACAAAATTCAACAAGTTCGTTGTGGAGGACGGAAGGACTTTTCAATCAGTTTGGTATTCAAACGAAATATGGACTCTACAGCACCAGCTTAGCTGCTTTTGGGCAATTAGACTATACAATTACGCCAAAACTTCACTTGATACCGGGTATAAGATACAACTATGACCGAAAAATAGCGAATTACGACCGCCAAACATACGGTGGTTTAGCTACTACTGATCCTGCGCTCCTCGCGATAAAAAGAGCCATCTACACAAATCAACAGTTTGATGTGGATGCACAGCAACGAAACGTTTCTGGGCAGGCAACGCTACAATATGTATTCAGCTCAAAAATCAATACGTTTGCTACCTTCTCAACAACTTACAAGCCAATCGGGGTGAATGTTGGTGGTTTGCCCACAGCAAATGGTCGAGTGTTGACAGAATTAGCGGAAGTAAAGCCTGAGTTTGTTCAACACTTGGAATGGGGTGCCAAGTCGAGACCATCTTCCAACAGTATTTTGAATGTGACGTTCTTTTCTACGACAATCAATGACTTTCAAACGCAAGTACAAAGTCCTGAGCCGGGTGTAAACAGAGGATATTTGGCGAATGCAGAAAAAGTGCGTGTGAATGGGTTAGAACTAGACGGGCAAATCTCCGTAGGACGTGGTTTGGTTGCGAATGGGTCTTTTACGTATGTTGACGGTAGATACGTGACTTTTACAAATGCCCCTGTTCCTTTGGAAGAAGTAGGTGGAGCTTCGGCTTTTAAAGACATATCAGGGGAAAGGCTACCAGGAATTTCGAAATATACGGGCTCAATCGGGCTAGAAGCAACCAAACGCAAAGATATTTTGGATTTGAAAGGAAATCTTTTTGTGGGATTAGACGTCTTTTACCGTTCTTCCTTTTCATCAAGTCCGACTCCCTCAACATACTTGAATATCGAGGGATACGCGCTAACGAACCTACGAGCGGGTTTTAGAGCAACAAATGGGATTACTTTTTTTGTCTGGGGACGGAACATCCTGGATGTTGATTATTATGAACAACTCCTTGTCGCTCCAGGAAGTGCAGGGCAGTTTGCAGGTGTTTTGGGTGATCCGCGCACATTTGGAACAACGCTGCGTTATTCATTCTAATTTCATTCTTCAAAACCTGGTATTCTTCCCTCATCGTTAATAGGAAGAATACCAGCCAGGTTAATCCTATCTCTTCTATTTCTCCAAATCACGGATTACAAAAATCACAATGAGCGGGGTCTTCGCTGGTTTTTCCGTTTGGGAATTTCTTTTCTTCTTGGTAGGCGCACTTTGGGCAGGTATAAAGATAGCTAACGGGCGAACGGGTCGGAAAAGCGCAAAGGCTACAAGGCAGCCCAGGAATGGCTTCTGTGGCGTCAAACCCAGGTGTTTGGCAAGACGGACACGTTATTTGCAAGCGTTTCGCTAATTTTTGCGCAGCTTTTTCGATGACCCGCATTCGGGTAGGATTGTACATCGCGCGCATGTCTGTACGGACAAAAACAGTGGGAGAATTGGCTTTTATTGTCTCAAAATGCGTCAGCAAAACATCCTCTTCCTGAATACCTTTGTAGATGACCTTCCATTGTTTTTCAGCATCACTCAAGATAAGTCCATGCGACGGAAAACCAACTTGTGAGGCAAATGTGCGGAGTTCCTCTTCTGTCGAGACGGATTTTCCGGCAAAGTTGGTAGAAAAATCAGTTTCTCTGACGACGACCTCGATTTGATTTTTGGTATCGATGAAAATAAGAAACTCATCGTCGGCAGGAAGAAAAAACACGTCGGGATGGGGGCCAAACGAGCCTTCGCTTGCAACGCCGAGGTCGCAGTTCTGTTGCTGCATTGCTTGCAGACATTTGGCTCTTGCGGTAGCGATGGGGTCGTCTTTTCGTTCGATTTCTCCGGTAAACGTGCCCAACGTATCGGTATCAAACCCTTGGTTCACGATACACCGAACGCCCAATTCTCTTTCTAAAATGGGTGCAATAACCTGCTCCTTTTTGTGCTGGGTAGCAATGAGTAATGTCCTGTTTGTAAACATGGATGGGTGGTTTGAGGGATGAAAAAGTCTCAAATGAGACTTTTAATTGCAAAATTATGTAAATACATTTGTTGTTAAAGGGATTTGGTATAATTCGTCCGTAACCGATTTACGTTTCTGTTTTACTAGCTGGTCTATGGATAACTCATAGATTGGAATTAAACTTGTTTTACAACTAAACGGGTAAGAAGTAGTTATAGTTGAATACATTGTTGGTGAAGGATTCTCTAAAATAAGTAGAGCAAAATATAAAATTAACCCATTTCATTGCTTTTTATGTACTCGATATAGGAATGAGGGGCTATGGCAAACGAAAGGCAATTAACGTATAGAAATAGTGGCAAGTGAATTAGAATTAGTAACAGAACAGTACAAAAACCTCTCTAAAAACTATTTGGATTTGGAGCGGCTTAATCTGTATTTGATTTCCCACCACTCCACTGCAATAGAAGGAAGTACCCTAACTGTACTCGAAACAGAGATTTTTCTTGAGAAAGGATTGACAGCAAAAGGTAAACCACTGGAGCATCATTTCATGGTAAAAGACCACTTTGAAGCGTTGCGTTTTATTCTTGAAACTGCCAAAGAAAAAAAGAAGTTTACTACGGCATTTGTACAGCGTATGAATGCACATATTATGCAAAATACAGGTACAATGCATCATACTCCATTGGGTAATTTTGATGCCTCAAAAGGAGAATTAAGACTTCTGAACGTACGGGCAGGCATATCGGGTGAAAGCTATATGAGTTATGATAAAGTACCCATGTATCTGAAAAATCTTTGCGAAGATTTGAATAAAAAAATCGATTCTCTACATACAGTAGAGGAAATAAACGAATTGGCTTTTATTGCTCATTACCAATTAGTTACGATACATCCGTTCGTAGATGGGAACGGTCGAACGAGCCGACTATTGATGAATTACATTCAAGCGTATCACCAAGTTCCACTAACAATTGTTTTTGAAGAAGATCGACAAGAATACATCGAGAGCGTAATCGAAACTCGGAAGAATGAAAACATAGAAATCTTCTTGGATTTTATGAAAAGTCAGCACATAAAATTTCTGAAAGAAGAAATAAGAAAATTAGAAAATACCAAAGAACAAATACCTAAAATCAACCGGAACATTCGATTGATTTTCTGAAATCTCCTCGTAGTAATGTCCTGTTTGTAAACATGGATGGGTGGTTTGTTGCCTATAAATACCGATTAATAAATTCTCCGTCTATCTTCTCGAATTAGCCACGAAAATAACTTATTTTTGATTGTCTTTTGCCTGCGAATCGAAACCTTTCTTGGTAGCTATGTTTGAACAGAATGAACGAACATGTATCCTGAAATATGAATGACCCCAATGAACTTGAAAAAAAATACGCCACAACAAGCGCTTAACAAAGCCTTTTTAAAAGTGAAACCCAATCGTTTGGACATAGAACGCTTCAAAGTGAATCTTGTCCAACTTTTAGACGGAATTAACGAGACCGCAAGCGAGGAGTTTCATAAAAATCTTGTCATAGACTTTCTGAAAAAAACGTATTATGACCCTTCCTTTTTTATCAATACCAAAGAAAATATTGACCTAGCTATTCACAATGGTAACAAACCCGAAAGCCCTGTCGGTGTGCTTATTGAAGCTAAAAAACCAACCAATAAGCTGGAAATGGTCACTAAAGAAAGACTCAATGCAAAGGCACTCCAAGAACTTGTTTTATATTATTTGAGAGAAAGGATTTTATATAATAACTTAGAAATCAAACATCTAGCTATTACCAATATTAACGAATGGTTTCTCTTTGACGCGCAAACGTTCGATAGACTCTTTGCCCAAAACAAAGGACTGGTACAGCAGTTCAAAGAGTTTGAAAAGGGTAGATTGGCAGAAACCAAAACAGACTTTTTTTATAAACAAATTGCTGAACCGTTCATCGCAAGCATCGTAGAGGAAATCGAGTTTACGTACTTTAATCTCCAACAATACCGAAAATTTCTCTCCGATGAATCGGATGTGCGGGAGCTTATTGCTCTCTTTAAATTGCTGTCGCCGGAGCATCTGCTCAAACTCCCTTTTGCCAACGACAGCAACAGTCTCGATAAACGTTTTTACAGCGAACTCCTCCATATTATAGGATTAACAGAAACCAAAGAAGGAGGCAAAAAACTGATCGAACGAAACCAAGAAGGCAAGAGACACTCCGGAACGCTGATCGAAGATACCATCATTCAGCTGGATAGTCTCGATAAAATAAGCCGCCTAGATAAACCCACTCAGTATGGCGCAACGCACCAAGAACGCCTTTTTCAGGTAGCCCTCGAGCTGGCAATCACTTGGGTAAATCGCATTCTCTTTCTCAAATTGCTAGAAGCCCAACTCATCACCTACCACAAAGGCGACAAACAAAACGCCGCTACCTCTTTTGCGTTTCTCAATACCCAAAAAATAAAAACCTACGATGACCTAAATAGTCTGTTTTTTCAGGTTTTGGCACGCACACACGCCGACCGCAACGAAGACGTAAAAAAGGTGTTTGAAAAAGTGCCTTATCTCAACTCTTCTCTCTTTGAACCTACTGAAATGGAGCAGGTTACACTGTTTATCAGTAATCTGAAAGACGACAAAGCCATCCCGGTTTACCCGCAAACGGTGCTGAAAGACACGCAAGGAAAAAGACAAACCGGAACAATGCCGACGCTTCACTATTTGTTTGCATTTCTGGATGCGTATGACTTCGGGGCAGAGGGCGGCATTGATATTCAAGAAGAAAATAAATCGCTGATTAATGCGTCTGTTCTTGGTTTGATTTTCGAGAAAATCAACGGATACAAAGATGGTTCGTTTTTTACGCCCGGCTTTATTACCATGTATATGTGCCGTGAGACTATCCGGAAAGCCGTTGTCCAGAAACTCAACGAGGCAAAAGGCTGGAATTGTCAAACATTTGATGAACTAAAAGAAGATGTCCAAGAGGAAATTAGGTCGGGAAATAGGAAGGAGGTCCGGAAGGTAGCCAATGAAATTATCAGCAGTATCAAAATTGTAGATCCTGCGGTTGGTTCTGGGCACTTTTTGGTTTCTGCTTTGAACGAACTGATTGCCATCAAAAGTGAATTGAAAATCTTGGTAGATGCAAACTTGGAGCCCGTCAGCAGCCATACCATTGAGGTTGTAAACGATGAATTGGTTGTCACGAATTTGGACGGGGCTTTGTTTGAGTACAACCCCTACGACAAGGAAAGCCAGCGCATTCAGGAAACGCTTTTTCATGAAAAACAACGAATCATCGAGAATTGCCTCTTTGGGGTGGACTTGAACCCAAATTCTGTGAAAATATGCCGCCTCCGGCTCTGGATTGAACTCCTGAAAAACGCGTACTATAAAACAAACGGGTTTAACCAAGGGACAAGAGAATTGGAAACTCTCCCGAACATCGACATCAATATCAAATGCGGCAATTCTTTGGTAAGCCGATTTGCGCTCGATACGGATTTGAAACAAGCGCTCCGCAAAGGCAAAAAATGGACGATTGAGTCCTATAAAATCGCGATAGATACGTACCGAAATGCCGAAAACAAAGAACAAAAACGCGAAATGGAACGGCTGATTGCCGATATTAAGTCGGATTTTCGGAGTGAAATTTCGAGGAGCGACCCAAAAATGAAGCGGAAAGCGCAGCTTGCTGGGGAATTGTATAACCTCACGATGCAGCAGGATTTATTCGAAGAAAGCCCAAAAGACAAGAAACTCCGATTGGCAAAGATTGAAAAAGTGGAGGCAACTTTGAATAAACTAGAAGACGAAATTGAGGAAATTAAAACAAACAAAATCTATGACAATGCCTTTGAATGGCGTTTTGAATTTCCGGATGTATTGAACGACGACGGCGACTTTGTGGGCTTTGATGTGGTGATTGGGAATCCGCCGTATATAACGGGTTCTGCATTTAAAGAATATCATACTTTTTTTAATACTACTTATTTAACTGCAGAATATCAATTAGACTTGTATACTTTCTTTATTGAATTATCAAATGGAATACTAAAATCAGAAGGCCATATTTCTCTGATAACACCAAATTCTTGGTTAAAAAATTTAAGAATGCTGAAAACAAGGAGATTTATTCTTGATAAATTTGATGTAAAAGCATTAAGTCCAAATATTGCAAGAGTGTTTGACGAAGCTTCAGTTGATACCCTTGTTTTTATTGCAACTAAATGTAAAAGCAAAGATAATTCTCTTGACATTTTTGATTTTAATTCATCTAAGAATACTTTTATCAAAAGTTCAATTTACCAAAATAGATTTTTAGAAAACGATAATTTAGTATTTGACGTAGAAGTTGACGAATCAGTTTTACCGATTCTTAAAAAAATCAGAAGTAAAAGTAATATTCTAGAAGATAAATTCGAAATTACTAGAGGAGTAAATCCATACGATAAATATAGAGGACAAACAGAGGAAGTTATTAAAACAAGAGCTTATCATTCATCAACTCAAAAAGACGATACATTTGTTCCTGAACTTAAAGGTAAACACGTTTCAACATTTCAATATAAATGGGATAACAAACATTTTATTAGCTATGGAAATTGGTTAGCTGCTCCAAGAGAACCGAAATTCTTTAAAGGTTCAAGATTAGTATTTCGTGAAATTATTGGAGAACGCTTTGTTTGTACTGTAATTGAGGAAGATTTTATTATAGACCGTAGTTTATATATTGCTCTTCCTAAAGATGATTTGGTCGATATCTATTATGTTTTGGGAATTTTATGTTCAAAGTTACTTATTTGGTTGTTTAAATATGAAAAGAATGAATTTGACGATTTGTTTCCTAAAATCAGACTTGAAGAATTTAAAAAGTTACCAATTCCAAAACTTAGTAATTATAAATCAATTAGTATATTGTCAAAAGAAGTTTTGATTCTGAAACAACAAGGTAAAGACACCACCGATTTAGAATCTCAAATAGACCAATTGGTTTATCAACTGTATGAATTGACGGAGGAGGAAATTAAAATCATTGAGAAGGCATAACGCCCCGTTGGGGGCGAAATCTGGGTGGACTAGAATGATTAAAAAATACAAAATATCGTGTTAGGGCACAATCTGGGGAACTCCTATGTGTATTTTAGAGGATGCATTGCGTTAGGGCAATTCAAAAAATTCGACATATACGCCTAATAAAATATGCCAAAACAGATAATGTCCCAGCCGAATAGCCAAACTTGCCAAGAAACCAGATTGCCGAAACGCAATAGCTTGTAAGAAATTCATGGCAAAACCTGTAAAAAGTGAATAAGCGACAAACAGCATAGAGCCGTCCGGAAATTGTTCGAGTGGCTCACGGATGGCTGTCAGAATAGCACCAAACCAAAAAATAAATGACAAATACTTTCCTTGTGCAAAATGCTTTCCGGCAAGTAAAAAAAGTGTGAGAGGAATGAGTCTATAGAATACTTCTATCTCAAGTGCCCCAGAAAAAAACAAAAAAAGCGAGTAAGGAAAAGGCTGTAAAAACGGAGGGAGGGAGGTATAAGGTTCTGGGTGCATGAGCACTTTAATAACGAAAACATCGGCAATCCCAAAAACAGAACCGATGAGCAGGGGAAGCGTCCAGCGTCGAAAATTAGACACCTGTTTATCCCAAAAAGAAGGAATACCAACGAATGAAGTCAGGTAAATGAATGGCAAACCTATTGCCAAATATAAGAGGTTTTCAAACTCCCAAATACGTAAAAAAGTATGTTCTTCCCGAATGGCATTTCCGTACAAAATACCTATACATGCAATGAATAAGCCCAAAAAATAGGTTATGAATTGCGTTTTATCTTCCTGATTCTTTACGCTTTCTTTCTTGAAAATCGTCTGCCAATACGAAGGTTTCATTTGTTTTAATCTTGGTTTTTTGTTTGATTTTTAAATGCGGAGATAGGCGCCAATCGAAGCACTCATACCAAGAAAAGAGATGCATAATTGGTTAGAAGGGTTGGTTCGAACTTGTTCAATATTCGATACACACTGAAAAATAAACGTGTAAAACACAATTTCGCCCCGCTGGGTTTTTTTATTTATTTTCGCTCCAGCGGGGGTTTTTTTGTTCCGTTATGAAAATCTAAATGAACTGTTGGAAAAATAGTATTTCTCTAACAATTCATTCGTGAATAGTCTTTGTGTCAAGATAATTTCATTCTCTAAGTTATTGGTAACTAGCCAGTTCAAGAATGCTTGAACGCGTTCGGGTTTCATTTTTCCAGAACCGAAATACGGTATTGTTTTCTCTAAAGCAAGTAATAAAGGTACATTCTGCTGGTCATAGACGGTCAGGAAAGGATGCAAAATGGCAGCTGCTTTTTCCTTATTTTCGATACAAAATTGATAGCCCTTTTGCGTGGCGGTTACAAACTGCGTATAAATGGCAGGGTTTGCATCGAGCTGTTGTTGTGTGGTTAAAATAACGGGAGAGTAACCGTAGGGAATATCAAAATTGGCTAACGAAAAAGTAGTTAAGTCAATGCCTTTGTGTAGCGCTTCTACACCTTCCCAATTATCAAAAATCCAGGTGGCGTCGGCATTTCCTTCGAGGAGGGTGTTCCAGATTCCGAGTTTTTCGGGGTACGCAATTTTCATTTCTCCTTTTCCACCGTCATTTTTTATCAATTGCTGTACAATATGATCTTCGTAACGCGCTTTGTAGGAGGCATATAATTTGCCATCAAGGTCTTTCGGGCGATGTATCCCCGTGGTTGTCAGGGTAGCAATGCTGCTGATATCTTCTTGTAAAAGCGCATAGATGGCTAAAGCATCGACCTTATTTTCCTTGTTTTGCAGACTAATAACGGTTTCAAAAGGAGCTATTGCCATATCCACGGTGCGAAACTCCAGTTTTTTCCCGGGTGTAGTTTGGTAATCATCATCCTGTGGACTGACGAGCGTAAGGTCAATGTCTATTTCTTGATAAAAACCAAGTTCTTTGGCAACAAACAGACCGATATGATTCACGTTGGGTGTCCAATCCAACGCAATACGAAGTGAATGCATGTGTAGGTGTGTTATGAGTTTATGAGTAGGAGTAATGTAACTCCTTTTTTTTAACCAGAAAAAGGGCTGATTTATTTCAAAGAATCTGTTGAACTTTTCCGTGAAAAGGCAGGAGAAGCTCGTGGTTAGATTTCAGATTTGTTGCCAATGTACTAATTTGGTTCATTTCACAAATACGGTATGTTTCTACATTTCCGATTTTCTCGTCGATGGAGCAGCAAACAACATCTGAGGCAATGGCCATCATCTGTTGCTTCAGGAGAGATTCTTCGTGGTGTCGGATAGTCAAACCGTTTTCAACAGAAATGCCGTTCGTTCCCATAAAATAGGTATCTACTTTGAAGTTCTTCAACTGCCGGATTAGGTCAAAACCCATCGTAATTTGGTATCGCTTGAAATACGTTCCTCCGAGTAAAATGACTTCTACTTTTGGGTGATCATTGAGTACCATAGCAAGCGGCACATTATTCGTAATAACCGTTGTGGATAAATGTTTCGGGAAATGCTCTGCGATATAAAAATTGGTGGTTCCACCATCCAAAAGCAAGGTTCTACTGGTTTCGAGAATAGGTGTAATTTTCTTGAAAATCGTCTGAAAATCCTGATTTTTAGACGTAGAATTTCCGTTTCCTGCCAAGCGTGATAAGTAGGAGTTGGCAACCGCGCCTCCATGCACTTTTTTTAGAAAACCCTTGTCTTCGAGCTCAATAACGTCTCGGCGGATGCTGTCATAGGAAACATTCATCAGCTGGGCAAGCTCTACAAAATTGATTTTCTTATCTGTACTTAATTGGTCTAATATTCGTTTGTGACGTTCGTGTTTTAGCATATTTTTGCGATGTATTTTGCAAATTTGTGCAAATATTTGCTATTTATTATTGCAAATTTAAAACAATATTGCATAGATTTGCATTGAGATACTTAATAACCTATAATGAATCAGAGAGCTCCAGCATTTTTTGCTGGAGCTTTTTTATTTTACACTTTCTAGGCTGTGATAATATACGAAAAAATGCGCCAAATAGTAGATATAACCGCTTGGTTGGTTATTTTTGCTTTATCCTAAAAACCAATAATCAACCTTACTCTGTACGCATGAGCACAAAAAACGATAATCAACTACTCAAACTTCTCGGTGTCAGCTTTGGTATTGCCGTCACTATCGGTGGAACCATCGGAACGGGAATTTTACGCAAACCGGGCCCTATCGCTGCACAACTTGGCGACCCATGGCTCATTATGCTTGTCTGGCTAAGTGTTAGTTTATATGCCTTTTTAGGTGTTTTATGTGCCTTAGAACTCGGTATTGCCATGCCCAAAGCAGGCGCATGGTATATCTATGCTCGCCGGGCTTTTGGTGATTATTTTGGTTTTATCACCGGTTTTACCAGTTGGTTTGGAACGGTCGCAGCATTGGGTTTTGGCGCTTATACCATGAGTGAGTACCTCGCGCTTCTCTTTCCTTCTACCGAACCCTTCATTCAATATATTGCGATTGCCGTTCTCCTTGCCCTGACTGTCTTTCATTGGTTTGGTACGAAATCCGGTGGCCGCTCTCAAGAAATTCTGTCTTTCCTAAAAGCGGTTGGACTTCTGCTTTTTGTTGGTATCTGTTTTACCTATGGTGGTTCTGTACAAGCATCTAATTTGACAACCACGACAGAAACCGTTCTCCGCCCTGCTCTGTTGGTAGGTGTTATTACAGCTCTTCAAGCTATTTTTTATACATTCGACGGTTGGCATACAGCAGCCTATTTTGCCGAAGAAAATACAGACCCCGCCAAAAATTTACCGAAATCCATGATTGGTGGATTGGCGCTCATCGTCTTGATTTATTTGTTAGTCAATGCCGCCATTTTATATGTATTGCCCATGGATGTTTTGGCAAACTCAAAATTAGCTGCATCAGATGCTATTTTACTCATTTTCGGAGACCAAGCCTCCAAAGTCGTTACGCTTTTCTTGATGCTTTCGATTTTCGGAATCGTGAACGCACAAGTCATGTTTGCCCCCCGTGTTATTTACTCGATGAGCCGTGACGGACTTTTCTGGAACAAAGCCCAACGCGTCAATGCAGGTGGAACTCCTTCTGTGGCCATGCCACTTACGACTGCGGGCTCCGTTTTGCTTATTTTGAGCGGAAAAGATACCTGTGGGATTTTATCTGACATCGCTACATTTTTCTTTGTAATGAGCTATGCCGCAGGGTTTGCTTCTTTGTTAATGCTTCGAAAAAAAGAACCTGAACTTCCTCGTCCATACAAAGTTTGGGGGTATCCGTTTGTTCCTTGGTTTCTTCTGATTGTGTCTATTTTATTTCTGATAGGCGCCGTTTATAATGACCTAAAGAGCAGCCAATATGCGTTGATTTTCTTGGTGATAAGTTATCCTTTGTACAAAGGAGTTAAAAAGTTGAATGAAGAACCTGCTTAATCCGAGAAAATAATGCGCTTAAAAACCCATATTTATCGTCTCCACAATTCCTTTGTTTTTCGGATTGCACACGGTTCTCGGTCTAGTATAGACACTTTTTTTGTTCGGCTGCAAGCAGATGGGCTAGAGGGTGTCGGGGAGGCAACGCCTGTCCCGTATTATGGCATGACACCACAAAAAATGGAAGAATTGCTCGAAATACAGCGCGAACGAATCGAAACAGCAGTTTGGACATCGCCCGAAGACCTTTGGCAACAATTAGATCCTTTCTTGCACGAAAATCGCTTTGCACAATGTGCCTTAGACATCGCAGCACATGATTTATTCGCCCAAAAACAAGGCAAACCGTTGTATGCGTCTTGGGAGTTGAGCTTAGATTGTGTTCCGCTGTCCAATTATACCATCGGGATTGACGAAATCGACCAAATGGTACAAAAAATGAAAGAGGTTGATTTTCCTATTTATAAGATAAAATTGGGTACAGAAAACGACTTAGCGATTGTCGAAGCACTCCGAAAACACTCCAACGCAGTTTTTCGAGTAGATGCCAACTGCGCCTGGACTGTCGAACAGACCATTAAATATGCACCTGAATTAAAAAAATTGGGTGTAGAGTTCATCGAACAACCCTTGCCTGCAAACCAAATGGCAGAAATGGAGGAAGTCTTTGCCAAGTCTGTTTTACCTGTTATTGCTGATGAAAGTTGTGTTCAGGAACAAGATGTTTTGGCTTGCGTCGGGAAATTCCATGGCGTAAATATCAAATTAGCCAAATGTGGTGGACTCACTCCCGCACGGCGTATGATAGCCCAAGCAAAAGACTTTGGAATGAAAACCATGTGCGGCTGCATGACGGAAAGCAGTGTAGGAATTTCGGCTATTGCGCAATTATTGCCTCTCTTAGATTATGTAGATATGGATGGCGCTCTGCTCATCGCCAATGACCCTGCATCGGGTGTTCGTGTAGAAAAAGGAGCTGTGATTTTTCCGGAAAGACCCGGGATTGGAGCTATCCTTCGTGATTTAGAGAGAGAATGAACATTTTGAAATCATTTGTGTCCCAAAACATGTTCTTTACAATCAGAGATAAATTAAACTATTCACGCATCAATCAGATACAAAAAATATGAAATGGAGTTATCAGAACACAAATTCTTTCACAGGAATTGCAGATATATATTTTCTTTCAGCCAGCACACTTTCGGCCGAACTAGCTAAAATAGCAACTTCATTCCCGCTGGATTCCGCAACATTGGAGCGTGAGTTCAAAGGACAAACCGATGAAATTCTTCCGGTATTTATTCAAGGTAAAAAAGTCTATTTGGTTGGATTAGGTGATAACCCAACGTCTCTTCGCGTACTGCAAGTAGCGCGGCACTTTTTCTTCAAATTTCATCAAAAATTAAATCAATCTCTTCAAATTTGTTATCTAGGCGAACAAATAGAAGCTTTGGCTACTGGTATTTATTTGGGGCAATACCGCATTGGTTTGTACAAAACAGATACCTTGGCGGCAACTGGATTTTATGTAAATCCCGCTCTTGCTTTCATCACGGAAAAAGAAGGAGAGGTTGTGGAAAAACAGATGAAACGCGGATTTGAAACGGCGGAGACACAACTTGAAATGCTGCGTTTGGTGGATGCTCCGGCAAATCATAAAACGCCAGATAAGTTAGCGGATTGGGCGCTTGCTAGTGCTGAAAAATACAAGTACAAAGCAACAGTTTTGGACGCTGCCGCTTGTGAAACGCTCGGCTTACATGCTCTTTTGGCAGTCGGAAAAGGAAGTGTCGCACATCCGCCTTTATTTATCGTCCTCGAATACGGAGAGAAACAAGCAAATAAACCAACGATTGGCCTAGTCGGAAAAGGTGTAACGTTTGACACCGGCGGAGTTTCGCTCAAACCAGGAGACAATATGAACTACATGAAGTCAGATATGGGAGGAGCGGCGGCAGTTTTGGGAACAGTCGAGTTGATGGCGAAACGCCACGTGCCGATTCACCTCGTTGCGGCAATTCCTGTTACAGAGAATTGTGTCGATGGGCTGGCATTGAAACCTGGCGACGTTATCTCTTCTTTTTCAGGTAAAACCATAGAAGTGATTAATACAGATGCCGAAGGACGTTTGATTTTAGCGGATGGATTGACTTATCTGAACCGTACCTTCCAACCAGATATTTTGATTGATTTGGCAACGCTGACGGGCAATTGCATCATGGCTTTGGGGTATGCTGCTGCGGCTATGTTGACTTCAAACGATGAATTGGCGGCTTCCTTAACTGAATTTGGAATGCAAACAGGTGAAAAAGTATGGCGTTTGCCTTTGTGGGATGAATATGCCCCGATGATGGATTCAGACGTAGCCGATATTAAAAACCTCTCGTCCGCGCCGATAGCTGGAGCAATCACAGCAGCTAAATTTTTGGAGATATTCACGGAAAAACATCCGGCTTGGGTACATTTAGACATTGCAGGAGTAGCTTTTGGCGACTCACCCTACGGAAAAATGAAGTCTGCCACCGCATACGGCATTCGCTTGCTTTCGGCGTATATTGAAAACCAGGCAGGGGTTTTGTGAGGTGTTTCGGTGAACAAGATAGTCATTAAATGAGTGAAAGCGTCATCCCAAAAAGGGAATGGCGCTTTTACTTTGTACTATCTAAAGAGTATGGTTGTAGATTTGAATTTAAAATGAAAGACCAAATGCGTTTAGAAGAGTATGTAAAGGTTACTTCTATTTTTCTTTCGGTGATAAACGTGTGTCAATCTTCCCATTTTTTTGCTCTTTCGATGGCCTTCAACCAACCGTGGTAATTTTGTGACCGAGTTGTTTCTGCCATCTTGGGTTTCCAAGTCTTATCAATTCCCCAATTTGCGAGCAAATCTTCTTGACTTTTCCAGTAACCAACAGCCAAACCAGCGGCGTAAGCAGCTCCCAGAGCCGTTGTTTCAATCATCATCGGCCGAATTACCTCCGCGTCAAGCATATCGGCTTGAAATTGCATGAGCAAGTCATTCACCGTCATTCCACCGTCCACGCGCAACGATTTTATAGCTATTTGCGCATCTTTTTCCATTGCTTCCAAAACATCGCGTGTCTGGTAGGCAGTTGCTTCCAAAATAGCCCGCGCCAAATGCCCTTTGTTCACGTAGCGAGTCAAACCTGTCATGACACCACGCGCGGAACTGTCCCAATAAGGAGCATATAAACCAGAGAAAGCAGGAACAAAATAAGCGCCTCCGTTGTCTTCGACGGTTTCAGCAAGTGGCTGTATTTCATGGCTTTGTTGGATGATTCCCAAATTATCGCGCAACCATTGAACCAGCGCACCCGCAATTGCCACAGAGCCTTCGAGTGCATAATGCGTTGGTTGTCCCGCAAATTGATACGCAACTGTAGTGAGCAAACCGTGGGTGGAAGGAACCAATTTTGTGCCCGTATTCATGAGCATAAAACACCCCGTTCCATACGTATTTTTGGCTTCACCTGGGGTAAAGCAAGTCTGCCCGACAAGCGCCGCTTGTTGGTCGCCAAGAATACCTGCAAGCGGAACTCCCTCCATGATTTCAGAGGAAATGAGCCCGTATTTTTGACTGCTCGGTACAATTTGTGGAAGAATAGATACGGGAATTTGAAGTAAATCCAAGATAGTCTCGTCCCACGCAAGCGAATGTAAGTTCATCAATTGAGTCCGAGAGGCATTCGTGACATCCGTAATATGTAAACCACCACGCGGCCCGCCCGTCAAGTGCCAAGCGATAAACGTATCCATATTTCCGAATAAAACCTCTTTTTTTTCAATATCTGCCTGAACGGACGGAACGTTTTCGAGAATCCATTGGATTTTTAAACCACTAAAATAGGTAGCTAATGGAAGACCTGTTTTTTCGCGAAACCATTGGCTGCCGTGGCTTTTTTCTAGTTCTTCAACTCGTTTCCCTACGCGTGTATCTTGCCAAACGATGGCGTTGTAGTAGGGTTTTCCGGTTCTTTTATTCCATAAAACCGTCGTTTCACGTTGGTTGGTAATGCCGCAAGCAGCTATGTCTTTGACGGATATTTCTTTGTTGATTCGAGCTCTCGCCACAACTTCTTGTGTATTCTTCCAAATTTCTTCGGGATTGTGCTCTACCCAGCCAGCTTTGGGGAAAATTTGTTGGTGTTCTTTTTGGTCAATGGAAATGATTTTTCCAGAATAATCAAAGAGAATACAACGGGTACTTGTTGTTCCTTGGTCTATAGATGCGATATATTTCATAGATGAATAGCGGGTAAAATTTCAATAATTAGGATGGTAAATATTGGAAAGAAATAGATGAATACATAGAAAAAATAGAAATATATGGAGATAGATGGTAAAAAACATGCCGAAAAATGAGTAATTCGTAGTTTCTTTTTTAACCTAATCTACCTTAACCCGATGCAAACTACCTCTACGAACCAACGTTGGATTTTCATTCTATTGACCTCTCTTTTTTTATTTTGGGGCTTAGCAAATAACATGACAGATACGCTCCTTGCGGCTTTCAAACGAATTATGAGTATGGGCGATTTTCAGACTACTTTTGTCCAATATGCGTTTTATGGCGCTTACTTTTGTTTGGCGATTCCAGCCTCTATTTTGGCACAAAAGTTTAGTTACAAGACAAGTATTTTGATGGGTTTGGGCTTATTTATTGGTGGCTCACTTCTTTTTTATCCGGCAAGTCAAACACAAGTATATAGTCACTTCTTGGGAGCGTTGTTCATCTTGGCAGGTGGTTTGTCTATCTTAGAAACCGCGACGAACCCGTTTATTCTCACCTTAGGAAGTCGTGAAACAGCCGTAAAACGACTCAATCTTGCCCAATCTTTCAACCCCATTGGTTCAATTATTGGCGTAGCCTTGAGTAAATTCTTGATTCTATCTGAATTACATGCCGCCACGGCAGAGCAACGTGAAACCATGTCCAAAGAAGTGCTATACCAATTGCAATCCGACGAGTTGGCAGCCGTTATGACTCCCTACGTTGGCGTTGCTATTGTCTTGATAATCATTTGGTTACTTATTTTTTACACGCCGATGCCAGAAGTGTCAGATACCAAAGATTCACATTCGATTGCCTCAGGTATCTATCAGTTGATTTCACATAAATCGTATAGAAAAGCGGTATTAACTCAATTTTTTTATGTAGGCGGACAAATAACGGTCTGGTCTTTTACCATTCGATATGTAATGGAAGAATTGAAGATAGATGAAGCAGAAGCAGCCAATTATTATTTAGCCTCGTTGGCTCTATTTTTGGTCGTGCGTTTGATTTTCACGTATTTGATGAATTTCTACGAAGCACTTTTTCTCTTAAAATGGGCGGCTGTGAAAGCAGTTATACTCACAGGATTTGCCATTTTCGGTTCGGGAGAATTGGGCGTTTGGGGATTGGTGGGTGTTTCCGGCTGTATGTCCTTGATGTTTCCAACTATTTATGGACTTGGGATGGCTAAGGTGGAGACAAACACAAAATTGGCGAGCGCTGGATTTGTCATGGCGATTGTCGGGGGGGCTGTCATGACGGGTCTGCAAGGACAATTATCCGACGCATTGACAAATATTCGGCTTTCGTTTTTCGTGCCTTTGGTTTGTTTTTGTGTAGTTGTTATTTATACGTTTACATTGGTAGAAAAAAAATAAAGACACCAAAGTCAGAAACGATGGTGTCTATTCACTTTACCTCTAAACGTTGCCCACGACATACATTTGTTCTAATGTAGGTACGGGGCTTCCTCCTTCTTTTTCAAGGGTGATTGCGAAGGCTGCCACGTTGCCGGCGGCTCCTTTCATCTGCAATATTTTACTACCAAACTCTTGGTCAAGCATGCCCATGTCAACTGGTTTGCCATCTACGATAGTCCAGAGTTGGTACTGTTTGCCTGCTTCCGGTTTGGGAAGATTATCCACAACAAGGGCTACTTCGTTATTTTGCTGGTTCCAGAAAACAACGACAGAGCTTTCAGGTGATTTTTCTACTCCCGCCAACCGAACCACTTTATTTTGCGGGTTTTGGTACATCGCGAGTAAATCACTGTTTTGGTCTGTTACTTTTTCTAAAATGCTCACTTGGTTGCTAAGCTGCCCGTTGGTCTCAATGATTTGCTTCATATTGAACACCGCCCAACCTAAGCCAACAGCAAGCAAAACAGATGCTGCAACAGAAACTTTAGACCAAGCAGGCGTAAACTGAATGACCTGAACTTCCTTCTCAACTTCTGGTACAACAGAAACTGGAGTTTGCGCAACAAATTGCGTCTGTTCTGCTGTCTTGTTCTCCTCCAAAGGAGAGGAAAAATCCATCTGTGCAAAGATTTTATTTTTCAAAGACACAGGCGGTTCTTTTGCATACAAACCAAGATAGCTACCCATAGACTCTTCTAGTTTACGGAGCTCCAACTCGATTTCGGGGTAAATTTTAGAAAGACACTGAACTTCACGACGTTCTTGGTCTGAGACTACGCCTAAAACGTATTCCTCTAAAATACCTGAACTTATATATTCATTTACATTCATATCGCGAAATAATTTTTCAAATCTTGCAAAGCAATTCTAATCCTCGACTTAACTGTACCCAACGGAATATTCAGCTTGGTAGCTGCTTCTTCTTGTGTGTAACCTTGCAAATACACCATATCCAGCAATATCTGTCTTTCTGGTTTAAGCTTTTTCATCAGTTCACGCAAATCTAATGTCGCGATTTCTGGTTGAAAATGCGCCATTTTATCTAACTTACTGACAGACTCATCGATGTCGTCAAGCGCTACTTTGTCTTTCCTTAGGTGATCAATCGACGAATTTCGCGCGATATTCATCATCCAGGTAAAAAGGCGACCTCTGCTAGGGTCGTAGTCGTTAATCTTTCGCCAAATCTTCAAGAAAACTTCCTGCATGACATCTTCCGCCTGAATTTCATCATTGACTATCCGGTAGATAATCCCGAATAATGCCGATGAATAATTGTCGTACAAATAGTCAAACGCTCTTTTCTCGTTCCTTTTCAGCGAAGCAACTAACTCATCTTCTGTGTACTTGAGTGCAATTGTTGCCAATGTTACTAGTTGTTTAGAGGTTCAAAAAATTCCTGTGGACATACGTGAAACTACGCGTACATCTTCCAATGCATGATTTGATGTCTTTCATATACGTGGAATTAAGAGGTTTTGGATTATTTTCCAATCATTTTTTTTTGAATAAACATTTTAAAAAAACAAAATGTTAGTTCCCAAATCGGAATCGTGTATATTTAATCGCTTTTTTAACGTAAATTTAGTTCAACTATTAATCGATACAAAGCTATGGCAAGAGCAGATTTGAAAATTATCCAAGCATTGCGAAATACAGCTAAAAGACTAAATGAGGGCTCTCCTTACATGTGGGGTCACATGGGTAGCTGCAACTGCGGGAATTTAGCCCAAGAAATTACTAAATTATCCAAAGCAGATATTCATGCATACGCCATGCGTGGAAAAGGAGATTGGAGTGAACAACTCAACGACTATTGCCCGGGTAGCCAACTTCCTATGGATTTACTCATTTTTGAACTTCTCTCCTTTGGTTTCTCGACAGAAGACCTCCAAGCATTGGAATATCTTTCTAATCCAACTATCCTAGAAAGACTGCCACTTGAAAAACGCCACCTACGTCGCAATTACAAAGAGGATGTAGTCGTTTATTTGAACGAATGGGCTAATATGCTGGAAGAACAGCTTTTGGACCAAATCGAATTACCTAATTTCTCTGTAAATGAAAAAACGCCTGTTTGGGCTTAACCAGCTTTTGTTCGCGGTTTCTCTCTTGACTTTTCCTCTCGCCTCGTCTGCACAAGAAATTCCGTTGGAGGAAAAACCCCTCGTAGAGAAAAAAATATCCTCTCCAACGAATGAAAAGGAACTACCCACCTGGAGACAAAAACTACACCTAGGCGGAAATATCTGGCTAGGTTTCTTTGGCTCTTTTTATGTGGATGTCTCCCCGATGGTCGGGTATGAAGTAACAAAACTTGGAACGGTAGCTGGTCTAGGCGGAACACTTATTTACCAAGGTGGTTTCGGGCAGCCCGCTGATGTCGCGGCGGGGCCTCGTATTTTTGTTCGTCAACCTATCTGGCGGTCTATTTTCGCACATGCAGAATACGAGTGGATGAATGCAACGGAAGACCAATTCTATTCTTTTGACCCCGTTTCAGCTCCCAATGTTCCTACTTTGCCCAAAAAATGGGAAGGCGCGCCTTTGGTTGGCTTGGGTTTTTATCAAGGACAAGGAGGGCAGTCAGGAAGTTTTATTTCTGTGATGTATAATTTAGGATATCCCCTAAATGGCTTTGTTAGTCCACAAGGTTTGGGAGGACGTAACTCCCCGCTCATTCTTCGTTTTGGCTTCTTCTTTTAAAAAATACATACGAAATAAAAAAACAGACCGCGTAGAACATTCTGCGCGGTCTGTTTTTTTAGAACAAAGTCATTTGAGAAGAATTTTTTGTTTCTACTCGAATCTTTGCGTCGGTTATTTGTCCTTTATTTTCTTCTATAAATTGAGTGAAAGATTCCATTTTTTCTAGGAGATGAGAAAATGGATATGTGGACACATCATACCTTTCCACATAAATTTGATGAAAATCACAGATGATATATTCCATCGTTTTGATGCCTTTTTCTCGAAGTGCGTACGCGTAAAGATTCTGAAAATTCGTTTCGTGTTTGCCCGGTAGATACGTCTGCGTTGTCTTGATGTCAATGACGCGTTGGTCGCCGATAACGTCTAAATAACCATAAAACCGGATTGGGCCGTGGATTAATTCAACAAGCTGCTGTGACTTCCACTTATTGGGTAATAATTCTTTTGCTTTATCTACCAATTGTTGTGAAAAATCATGCGGTTTATTCTTTAGAACGGCTGCTTCAAACGAAATACCTTTGGCAAATTTCTCTCGTAGCACATCGTCCAAAATAGGTACTCGATTAATCCGATTGATGAGTTGTTGAAAAGCCTCTGAATTTGGATTTTTTAAATAACGAACGTATTCGTTCAGGATAGTTGGATAAAAATTATAGCGAATGGATGAGGTCATTTTTTAAACTCCTGCAAGCATTTATTGATTTCAAGGGTGAGTTCGTAGTCAGAGGCAGCAAGAATAAAATCCTCAGGTAACACACAAAAGCGCATAAAAGCCTCTAATTCTAACCCATTTAGTTTGGTAATGAATTTCACGAGATTCTGATTATACCGAAGCGTCGCATAGTATTTGCGCGCATCCGCCATTTGTAAATCTGCCAATTTGCGTTTGCTTTTGCCTTCTTTACTGAATAAATCATAAATCGCGTCAATCGAAATCCCTAGACCAGGTGTTGTTGTATTTGTTGACAACATACTCCGCATAATTTCTTGCCTGATTTCCTTTGAACCATAGGGATTCGCTAAAAACGCATCTATTTCCTTCTTTAGGTTTTCAGCTCTTTTCTCTCGAATAACGACCTCATCGAGCTGAATAGCCGTTCGTTTCAAAAAAATGATCGGTTTATTGTTGTTTCCGTCTAGCAAACAACCACCGTCTGCGTAGCCAATAGACGAACAAAGCAGAGAGTCACCAACAGCAGCCCAAATAAAAAAGTCGCCTTTTTCGTTGGTCGTCGTTCGCTGCTTCGTTCGTTTATTTACAACGGTGATAGAGCCCAACGGATTTTTTGTGTCTTTATCCAACACTTGCCCATAAATTGTTCTGTTTTTAATTTGTCCAGATACGTCTATTGAAACAAAAGAGAGCAACAGAAAAAAAAGTAAATTAAAATGAGTCGAGTAATTGGCCATTGATGACAAGGTATTTGATCGATTGACCGCTGGTTAGAACAAAATTGGCGGGTTTTCCATAGATATTGGTCGCAGATGGCATCGTGAGACCTTTGTATTTCTGTGCCAACGCGGGGTAATCTTTCAACGACTTAAACGTGAGATTCGATACATCGGGTTCTTTGATTCCGAAAAATGTGGACAAATCCCCCACATCCTGAATGCTGCCGTTGAGTTTATAGAAAGGGGGTGTTGACTTCCAGTTTTCTGTAAGATTAATTCCGATATCTTTTTTAACGATTTGTCCATTTTGAATAAATTGAACATTCCGAAGGAGTACATCGAAAAGTGAACGCCCATTTTGTGGAATCTTCTCGTAATCACTTAATTTATACTCCGTATATTGATTCGTAGCGATGGAAAAAAGTGCTTCTAAGATAGCAACAAAATTGAGCTGACGAATAAATTGTTTTTCGCGGTCGTCTTTGTATCCACCAGATTCGATAAGTATCAGGCTACTTCCCCATTTTTGAATGTTATCACCAAAAGCACGTGGTTCAAATTCATCCGAATACTTTGCGACATGACCCGGAATAAGTGCTTGAAGTTTTTCATTCATCCCGCAAATAACTTGCATTGAACGAGTTCGAACGTCATTCCATTCACGTGCTTCGTTGTAAGCGGTGGCAAGAAATGAAATAGTTGCCTGTTTTCCGGTTGCGCCTGCGCTGTAACGGGTTCCTTGGTCGTGTAAATTGAAGGCAAATGTCGGTTGAATGGTCTGCTGTAATTCCTTCAAAAGACGACTTTCAGGACATTGCAACGCCAAAGCATCTCTGTTCATATCGATTTCCAAGGCAGTCCGACGAGAAATTCGCTCCGCACCATCTGGGTTGAGCATAGGAACTACATGAAGACGAAGTTTGGAAAGAATCGTTTCCCGAAATTGAGTGAAAATGGCATTGTCTGACTCAAAAAATCGAAAAATATCGAATAGTGCCATCGTGGCTGTAGGTTCGTCGCCGTGCATCTGTGACCAAAGAAGTACATCTATTGGGCCATTTCCAAGCGTTATTTTATGAATACTCCGTTTCTCAAAAGACTGCCCAATAACTGCTTTTTCAAAAGGCAATCGTTGAATCAACGGAACGATGTCGCGGTGTTTGAACCACCTGTTTTTCAATGCAGGTTCTTTGAATAAATGATGATAGGAGGAAAGAAAATCATTGTTCATAGTAGGAAGTGCAAAGTAACTTAAAGTTGAAATATCTACGAGGATACGCCGAAAATCACGCGTTTTATCCCATAAGTTTGCTGTCGAATCCATTGTATTGCTAACCGTCACGGACATGAATAGGCAAGTTATTCAAGATTTTTAGAATTGTACGTGGAATCACCAGACTTATTTTTGAAAATGCCGATTGCAAGTCTGTTTTTTTTTGTTCAAAAAGTGGATTCTATTATTTTAAATTCAGAAAAATTATTTTTTGAAAAATTATCAAATAATTTTTCAAGTGCAAAACTAAATAAACAAGATAGTCGTTTATAAATCATGTTACCAGCAAAGGCAAGAAGTTGTATAATAAAGTTCAGGTACTTGCTGATAAAAAAAGGTCGAATATTTCTATTCGACCTTTTTTATTTTCTCTCGTAATAATAATCTGCGCCGTCGGCTATGTCATAGCCTATTGGCGTTTTTTCATATAAAACCAATTGCGTTTTCCCATTTATTTCAAGCAACTGATAATAGTAGTATTCCTGCGTATCTTGTAAAACCAAAATAGCGCGTTCGTTACGCGTGGAAAGAGACAGCCTATTGTCTTCAACAAGTTTATCTTCTTCGTATCTTTTGATTGATTTTTGGCGTAAAGAAATGACAATAGTTTCTTTGGGAGGCGAATCATTGGTGATTTGTGTAAATCCATACACGATTTTCTTCAACTCCCAAGTGCCGCTTAAATCAGGCTGCCCCAGAGGGGAATCGGAGCAGCCTGACATACATAAAACCAAGAAAATTCCTAAAAATCCGATGATTCGCTTACTCATAGATTGACGATTTTACCCATAAACTGGATAGTCTTCGATGATTTTTCATGGATAAAGAAGAAAAAAGGACGGTCACAAATGACGGTTGGATAGTTCGGTACAGAGGTAAGCTCGACTCCAATTGTCGTTACAGCAGCAGCTTCAGTTCCCTTTTCATCTACGGCTAAAAACGTATCTTGTTTGACAAATCCAACCTTTAGTCTGCCAGCTGGAGGAGCAATTTTTGACAAATCCGCTTGGTTTGAAAAAGCAGTTGGCATACCAAGTTGGCTCAAAATAGTATTCAATTTGATACTATATTCCATATTCCATTTAGGTAAACCGATTTCGATGGTAGAAGGAGTAAGGCTGCTTTGAAGTCTCTCCCATTCTGTTTGATTGAACTTCTTGATAACAGTCGATATATTTGTTTCTGTACTAGGAAGGACGATGGTCATGACATAATTTCCGCTTCCATAAGGCAATTCAAATGCCTGGTAATCAGAAGATTGAAAGTAAGGAACCGCTTGACGTTGGGACATCATAGAAACTTGACTTTGTTTGGTTAGTCCTTGGAAAGTCGCGTCGTAGGTACGTTTGCTATCAAAAGGATATTTCCAATCTCCTTTGAAATAAAGGGCGTTCATCAAAAACATCACTTGCGAAGGGCTAATCTCAGTGATTACTTTTTTGATTTTCGCATTTGTATTGTCGCTTGCCCATTTATTTATTTTATCGACTGTCGCTTGATTACTAAAATCCTCCGCAAAAACACCTGCGTTAAAGCTTGACTTCAATGTTTCGAGGAACGAAGCAGTTACAGTAAAATCCTTGTCGTGCCAAACGGAGTTCGCTGTTGTATTGGTGACTTTTGCGTCAAGCGTTGGCAATTTCTGAATTAACTCTTTGTAAATAAGATTGATTTGTGCGAGGTCTTCATTTGTAAAACCAAGAACCGTTTTTATTTCCTCTTTAGTTTGTCCGTCTGCTCCGTTAAGCAACATTCCTAGCGCAATATGCAAGCTGAGGGGCGAGACAAAGAAATTTTTGCTTGGGTCTTCTTCTTTGTGAATAGCTTGTAGAAAATCGAACGAAAACGCACGCGTTGTGGTAGAAAAACTTTCGGGAACAGAAATAGAAGAGGGAGTGGGCTCAACGTTTTTTAGTTGTCCACATTGTACAGACACAAGTGCCAAAGAAAAGGCGATACCTAGATTTAAAAATTGCTTTTTCATGTGTAATTAATTATTGTTGTTTAGACGTGTAAAGACAAGTTTATCAGTTTGTGGAGCAGGTAGCGAGAAAGTAAGCGTTTGTGCGTCATCAGATAGGCGAAACGAAGAAACTGCGGCTAATTTTTCCCAATATTCATATTCAGCTTGCATGTCTTCTTGTGGGCCTGCCATTTTTGTACCGCCGATTCCTTCCAATTTAATTTCACCTTTTTGTTTATCAAGTGCAAAACTTGAAAAATAGAAATTTACAGGACTCTTGCCAGACAATTGATAAAGTCCTTGGCTGTTTCGTTCGTCCTTGATTTCCATGGAAATTACATATTTGCTTGGATTTTGTCCTTCATATCGTACAAATCGCCAGTTCCCAAATATTCCCGATGATTGAATGCTCAAATCCTGCTGCCCACAACATGTTTGTGGTTCAATGTTAGATGTATTTTTTTGACAAGAGGAAAGCGTGTACAGAACCACGCTGAATACAAGTAATTTGATACCTTCTTTTCGCATACGAATAAATACTTTAATTGGAAATGTACCAGTAAGAGTCGGAGAGGGGTAGAGATGGTTGGAATGTATTTGATTTTATTCTATTTATCTGTTATCCAATCTTTTCTGGAGATAGATGATAGTGTATAAAATCCAAACGGTAAAAAAGTACAAATAATTTTGGTTATGGGTTGAAAGAAATGATTTCATCCGTTTGTGTGAATTTAGGTAATTTTGTAAAACAGATAAACAAGCAATGAATGAAAGAAATAAAGTTAGATAAAGAACGTAAGCTGGAACTATTTCAGGCTTTTTTAGAAAAGGATTGGTTTAAACTAGATGTTTGGGAAGACCAAAACATAGATTGGCCCGGTGATGCTGTTATCCGCAGAATGGAGAATGAAGTTCATACTTTCATGGCTTTTATTATGGAAAAAGTACAACAAAACTCCATCAATCTATTCGATGATATTCAGGAATATTTTAATGCTTGGGATACAGAGGAATTTGAAAATGAGCAGGTTGAATTAATTGTTGAAGCACTGTATGAGCCGATGGTTATTGCCGGTATTGACATCGATGAGGTAATTATTTAAACAAAAAAAGGGAATACTTTCATCTAGTACTCCCTTTTTTTATTTGTAAAATTTTATCCAATCAAGAGACCTGCGATAGTTGCCGACATATAACTTGCTAAAGTTCCACCAATAAGTGCTTTGAAACCTATTTTTGCTAAATCACTTCTACGAGAGGGAGCTAGCTCGGATATTCCACCGACCTGAATGGCAATCGAACTGAAATTCGCAAAGCCACAAAGGGCAAAACTTGTAATAACCAATGTTTTCGGATGAATCTGGTCTTTGATTTTAACCAAATCAAGGTAAGCAACAAATTCATTCACAACCATTTTGGTTCCCATCAATGAGCCAGCCACTTCAATATCCGCTGATGGAACGCCCATCGCTAGAGCAAAATATTTGAAAACCTTGCCAAGCATGTAATTCATGCTAAGATCCATTTGACCCCAACCGTAATATCCTACACGCCAAAGAAGTGCATCAATCAAAAAGATGAGCCCGATAAAACCAATAAGCATCGCCATGACATTCAAGGAGATTTTTAGTCCTTCACTTGCACCAGCAGCGATGGCGTCGAGTAAGTTGACATGCGATTTTGCCGCATTTAGCTTCACTTCTCCCATGGTTTCAGATGTTTCTGTTTCTGGCCAGATAATTTTAGAAATAACCAATGCGCCCGGAGCTGCCATGAGGCTAGCTGCCAACAAATAGGGTGCAGGAACGCCCAAAGAAATATATACTGCCATGACACCTCCAGCAATACAAGCAAAACTCCCCGTCATGGAGGCGAGTAGTTCACTCATAGTCATGTTTTTGACATACGGCTTAATCATGATTTGTGCTTCCACTTGGCCCACAAAAGCACTCGCTACATTTGAAAGAGCCTCTGCACCTGAAATACCCATGAGCCACTTCATTCCTTTGGCAAGAATGGCAACAATACGTTGCATGACACCGAGGTGATAAAAAATATTTACCAATACTGCAACAAAGAGAATTTTAGCTGTAACGTCAAAGAAAAAGACGAAGGTATTTCCAGTTCCGAAGGCTTCACCCATTAAATCTTTGTTATACAAAGGACCAAAAACGAACTCAGCTCCTTTTTCTGCTTTGCCCAGTACTTTGTTGATAATCAGACCTAAAGTTTGAAAAATAGATTGGCCAATGTCTGTTTTTAAGATAAAAACGGCAAGTCCAAACTGGAGTGCTAATCCAACACCTACCGTTCGATAATTAATAGCTTTTCGGTTATTGGATAAAAGAAAGGCGATGCCCAGGATACCTATTATTCCAATAATTCCGGTGAATCTTTCCATGCAATTTGTTGAGTTTACGAAATTAAGCTGTGAAATAAGTGAATTTTCACTAAACTTTCAGAAACAATTGCTTTTTTTGTATTTGTACTTGCAAAGAAGGGTACGTTAAATTCGTGTTAATTTTGAAAAATATTTCTAAGTTCGTCTTCTTCAGTGGGCTTTTTTTTACACTTCAGCTGCGGGGGCAAGGTCAGTACAGAACTGTTTATAAGTCAGCTGTTGTATCAGAGATTTCAGGTACTAGCTCAGGTGGATTCTCCATTGGTTATGAGAATGCCTTTCTACGTTTTAAGCAAAGTTTCGTGGCGGCTCGAGCAAGCTTTGGGTATGTTTTGGGAACGCCATCTGCTTCTATTCCTGGGAGTGCAATGTTGCCTCTATCTGTAACCTACAACCAAACAGCAAATAAATTGAGGAAACGATTGATGAACCGTATAACGAACCAATGCTTTTCTATGCCTCCTAAGTTTGGGGCAGAAACGTTCTTAGAATTTGGCGGAGGTTATACATTTGTAACATCTTCTGGTTCATCGAGTAAATCTACGTTTTGGGGCTTGGCTGGTATTCGTCAGCAATTTATTTTTGATCATCCAGACAAAGCACGTATCCTTTTCTTGCGCGCTTATGTAACGCCTCAGTACAGTGAGGGAAAATTTGACTTCATTACGATTAATATAAATAATACCGCCGGAAATGGCATTCGTGGGGGTGTTAGTGTGGGAGTTTCTCTTTAGAAAATCCAAATAAAAAGGGGAGAATCCAGAAAATAATTGGCTTCTCCCCTTTTGCTGACTCAAAAAACAAGCGATGTATTTTAATTTTTAAACAGTTTAATTGCTGTTTATTCCGAAATAGCTTCTTCGTATTTTTGAGAAGTCCCGAAAATAAAATCTAAATCGGGTTCCACTACGTCTTGTATCGTATAAAATACTTGGTGAATATTGAATGCAGGTTCGTCATTCTCTATTTTTTGGTAATCTCCGTTCTCTTGAAGTAGGTAATTATTGACATTATCTCTCAAGTTAAAATCTAAGATTTGTAATAATTGCTTTTTTACTTTTGGGTCAATGAGTTCAAAAAGAGATTCGATGCGCTTGTCGAAACTCCGCACCATCAGGTCAGCACTACCACCATACACCAATGGGTTATTGTTATTCCGGAAGCTAAAAATACGCGCATGTTCTAAGTATTCACCAACAATCGAATAGACTCGGATATTCTCGCTCAATCCTTTTCTTCCAGGACGTAAACAACAAATACCGCGAACAATGAGCTGAACCGGAACGCCCGCCTGAGATGCTTTGTATAGCTCTTCAATGATTAATTTATCTTCTAATGAATTGATTTTAATGCAAATCCCTGCTGGCAAACCTTGTCTTGCATGCTCGGCTTCTCGTTGAATAAACGAAATAAGTTTGTTTCGCATATCCCTCGGGGAAGTGATAAGGTGCTTATAACCAAGAGGTTGTGAGTGTCCAGTAATAACATTGAAAAACTCAGAAATATCGCGGGTATAGTCCGGATTCGTCGTTAAGATGCCAATATCAGTATAGAGGCGGGAGGTATCTTCGTTGTAGTTTCCGCTTGCCATGTGCGCATATTGAACCACTTGGTTTCCTTCTCTGCGCACAATGAGCATCAGTTTGGTATGTGTTTTAAACCAACCAATTCCATAAATAACAAAACAACCTGCTTTTTCTAACTTTTGTGCTTCTTTGATGTTGTTTTCTTCGTCAAACCGCGCCTTGATTTCGAAAAGGGCAGAGACGTGTTTGCCATTTTCTGCTGCTTTGAGTAAGGCGGCTGTCACGCGTGAGTTTTTCGCTAAACGGTAAATAGTTAGTTTAATGGAGAGAACTCTCGGGTCTTCAGCTGCTGTTTCAAGAAGTTGTAAAACAGGTTCAAAATTATTGTACGGATGGTGAAGTAGAATGTCATTTTCTTCGATAGCCTCAAAAATATGGCTCATTTTATCCCGCGTCATGCCAACAGGAAGAATGGTTTGCTGTTTGGTTGTTGTTCGGAACTCCGGCATACCAACAATCTGCCAAAGGCAAGTATAATCGATGAGTGGATTATTCCCGAAAATATTGTATTCATCAATTTCCCACCGGTTTTTCAAGATGTCCATGACCCAAGGAGAAAAGTCATTTTCGATTTCCATTCGTACTACTCGACCGACGCGGCGGCTCTTGATTTTTTGTTTGATTTCGTCCACAAAATCTGCTTCAATATCATCGCTTTCCTCAAGGGTAAAGTCACCGTTCCGAACAATTCGGAACAAGTTGATTGACAGAATTTCGATGTTACGATATAATTTGTGAATTTGGTGCCGGACAATTTCCTCGATGGGCAATAAGGCGCAAATATCGTCTCTTCGTATCGGAAAAAAACGTGGTAAATTGGACGGAATTTGTACAAACGAGAGTTTCTTCGTATCTGCGTTTGTAGGATGCAAGGGGTTGGACGGATGACTATCTGATACAACAGCAAAAATGAGACTTTTGGCTAATAATATCGGAAACGCATGGGTTTGATCATACAACATCGGGGTAAGCATCGGGTAGATGGTATGGTCAAAATAGGCAGTTACATCTTGCTTTTCTTCCTCTGAAAGATCCTGAAAAGAAATCAAATCGAGTCCATTCTCACGAAATAAAGGCCACAACTCTTCTTTAAAAATCGCATTGCGCTCATCCCGAAATTTACGAATAGACGTGAGTAAAACTTTTTTAAAAGCCGTTTCTTTGAGTCCAGAATAGTCAATGCGCTGTTTGCCGTAATCCAAGTAATTATACAAACTACCAACACGGATGGTAAAAAATTCGTCTAAATTCGATGCCGTGATTGCCATGAATTTTAGCCGTTCCATGAGCGATAAATCCTTCTTTTTTACTTGGTCAAGCACACGGTCATTGAACTTCAGCCAACTCAAATCCCGACTTATGAGGTCAGACTTTTCAATAGTTTGCTGGTATTGTTTCCAGAAAGTGTCGTACGATTCTACTTTCTGTTGTTTATTTTTTGCACCAAACAGTGATAACATTTTCTTTACAACTTTACGGTCTTTGGGGGTGTTTTTGGGTTCCATAGCGAACGGGTGGATAAAATAGTACTGCAACGCTCTGATAAAACGCCAAGAACTTTCCTTTTGGTATATGCCCTAAAGCTACAAAATTTGGGTTATTTTTTGGAGAGAAATACGGAGAATTAATGTTTTGGTAACGGGATTATTGAGAAAGAAGCATCCTACGTTTCTCATTATTACAAAATTTACCTGCGTATTTCTTAGTAGAATTTGATTACTAAACTTAGTTTTACAAACCTTGTATTTTTTATTTCCGATAGTGTGGAGTTTGACGTTTCTTCCTAGTTAACTTGTATATGTTCGTAGGTATATCACTTGTTTTGGTAAAATGAGGATGAAAATATCTAGTGGTTTTTATGCAAATAGAATCGAGGCAGTTAATAAGTAGCCAAACGCAAATAAAATACACATGAGCAAAAAGATAATTTGTTTCTCTCGCTCCGTCATTTGATTCTTTCTTTTATTGCTGTAGGATTGAAGAACAAACCAAAGAAAATAATAGAAATAGATGATAAATCTACTTATTCCTTGATTGCTTACGAGTTCAGCATAACCTACCAAGGCAATAGTAGCCAAAGCAATAAGTACTCGCTGAAACGCTTTTGTTTGCACAAAAGAAGGCTTGGTAAAATGTTTTTCTGGCATTTTTTTATTTTTTAGAGGAAAGCGGATTGTTTGTCATATACATTCGTCGATGACAAATTAAAATTAGTTAATTCACAGTATTTATTCTCAATTCATCTTTCTTTTTTCCAAAAAAGATGATTCAATGGTCAAAATCGTTCTGTATTAGGCTATGGATTCGCCTTTTGGTCGTAAAACGAAACGATTTTGATTAAATCTGCCTCGTTGGAGATGTTCAGGTGGTTTTCTTCTATGAACTGGGCGATGTCATTTTGTGCCTTTGGGAGGGCTTCCAATACACTGGATTTTTTCTTTTTTAGTTTTGTTATTTTATTTTCCAAGAAAATAAAATAAGCTGTTTCTGTTTCAAAGCGAGACGCCTGGGTGACATTCCCGAAGACCGTTTCTGTCACAATTTTGGCTTTGGTACTTTTGAGGAGCTTGGTGGCTCCGTCGTATAGAATTTCGTAAAAAAAGCGTGATGTATTGTCGTCGATAGCTGGAAAATTGGCTTTAAAAACGCGGTTATCTAGTTTAAATTCAGTGATTTGGCTGTAGTCTAAACTGAGTAATTTATTGGTTGCGTCGAGGTATTCGAGTTGGTTTTTGTGTGCGTCGAAACGCGCCTGGCTGTACGTATAAGATTTACCATTGCGCGAAGAAACCACTACGGCTTGCGTGAAGTTTTCTTGCAAGTAGGGACTGCCCGTAATGCCCGTATAACGAATAGAAATAAGCGCGTTGCCCTCGCCATTCTTGACCATCTGATTTTGCCCGAGTGTAGCTGTTGAAAGAGCAATAAGTAAAAGGAAGTAGATTGTTTTCATTTGTAAGAAGTTGGGATAAAGTGGAAACGTATAGGTTCGAAAAGTTCGTATAACTTTATGGTCACTCCTGTTTTAACCAGGAATGGTTATTATGCTGTACCCCCAATAAGCAGCCATAAAAAGCGAAAGTAGAACCAGTAAAAAAAAGTAAAAAAAGTATTTTAGATTGGACTTTCGTTGCTTTATGGGCAATGTTTCTTGTCGTTGATAGGTTCTGAAAAATAGTAGAGAATAACAGAAATAAAGCGAGTAGATGAGTATTCTCGAAAATCCTAGATAGCTAATAATTTCAGCGTAAATAATCAACCCAGATACCAACAGAATGATGAATATCCGTCTAGTTGATTTTTTTTGAAAGAATAATGTTTTCATTGGTAACACGATTTTAATTTGATTGTATGCAGGCAATATCAACGCAACCAGAAAGGAATTTCAGGTAATTTTTCATTCCATGAAGTAACTTCGTACATAGAATAAAGGATGAGAATAAATATAAAGAAGGTTGCTTTTGTCATACTTTTTTGTTGAATGGATGATTTTCCTTGCGATAGCTTTTTCATTCTTGCATATATGAAAACAAACCCCAAATACATGCCGTAGGTAGAAATTCTGGGAGTTCCCAATGAGTTAAGAAATTCAGCATATACGATCAAAGCAATTAAAAAAAGGGCTATCAACACTCTTTTGGTTGATTTAGAGGAAAGGTTAGATGTTTTCATAACAAGTCGTTTGGGTATTTCTAATGCTATGTTTTAAGAATGAATTATTTGACAGACAATCATTTATAGAACCAAATGTACTTAATTTCCATTATTTTCATTTCTTTTTTCCTGATTTTTTTGTCTATATACGTTTTGTGCTAGGTTTCCCTTATAACCACCTCAAGGCGTTGCTGAAACCCAAACGGAGCCGTCTTCAAAGTATTCTTTTTTCCAGATAGGTACTGTTTCTTTGAGTGTGTCGATGGCAAAAGAGCAGGCGTCAAATGCTGCTTTTCTGTGTGGAGCTGCCACAGCAATTACGACGGCGGTTTCTCCTATTTCTAGTTTTCCGATGCGGTGATGTATGGCTATTTTTTCTAATGAGAATTGTTGTTTTGCCTGTTCTGCAATTTTTGTCATTTCCTTGATTGCCATAGGCGCGTACGCCTCAAAGTCAAGAAATAATACGGTTTTTCCTTTGGTTTGGTTGCGCACCGTCCCGACAAACTCAACAATCCCGCCGGCTGAGTCTGTTTTTACGAAGTTAAGTGCAGCAGCTTCTTCCAAACGTGCGTTTTCTAATCGAATATCAATGGTTTCCATTCTCTATCTGTTTTAACCACCCGAAACCGGGGGAATGAGGACAATTTCGTCTGTGGCAAGAAGAATATCTGTATCTTCTGCATAGACTTCGTTGCGGGCAATGCGCAAGGAGGTGAGCCGTTTCAATGCCGGAAATTGCTCGGTAAGTAGTTGTTTTAAATCCGCTACTGTGGCGCCGTCTGGCAATGTCATGGTATATGAAAATTCACCAATAATTTCTTTGGTAATACCAAAACAAGTGAGTGTAATCGTCATATAAAATTTACTTCGGTTTGTAAAGAAATACCAAATTTAGTAGCAATGTCTTGCTGAATTTCGTGGGCAAGTGCTTCAATTTCTTGTCCTTTTCCACCGCCATAATGTACAAGAACAAGGGCTTGTTTGGCATGAACACCAATAGCACCTATTCGTCTGCCTTTCCAGCCGGCTTGTTCAATGAGCCAACCCGCTGGGATTTTCACTTGACCGTTTGGAAGTGGATAAAACGGAACTGTTGGATAGTTTGCTTGTATTTTCTCTAAAACAGCCTGCGGAACTTCTGGGTTTTTGAAAAAACTACCTGCATTCCCAATTTCTGCCGGATTGGGTAATTTACTTTGTCTGATGGCACATACGGCATCACTGACAGCCCGAAGTGTTGGTGTTTCAATGCCCATTGCTTGCAAAGTTTCTCGAATGGCGCCGTAATCCAAGCGAAACTCCGGAACAAGCGCTAATTTAAAGGTCACACTCGTGATAAAGTATTTGCCCTTGGCTTCGTGTTTGAAAACACTTTCTCGGTATCCGAAGCGACAATCCTCCAGAGAAAAAGTATGTATTTCGCCAGTCGGTAAATGAAGGGCTTCCAAAGAATCAAAAACATCTTTGATTTCTACCCCGTACGCACCAATATTTTGCATGGGAGCTGCGCCTACTGTTCCCGGAATCAAAGAAAGGTTTTCCACACCCGCATACTGGTTTTCCACACAATATTGAACAAATTCATGCCAATTTTCCCCACCTGCGGACTTTATCCACACATTTTTCTCATCATTGTGGATAACTTCTATTCCTTTGAGATTATTTTTAATGACTAATCCGGGAAAAGGTTTGGTCAATAATACGTTACTTCCTCCTCCTAAAATAAGTTTCGGGGTGTCCTTCCAAGTTGTATCCGAAAGAACAGCGCGAAGCTCTTCCAAGGTTTGAACTTCCGTGTAAAAGTCCGTGGGTACATCAAAACCAAACGTATTGGCTGATTTTAAAGAATAATGAGTTTGAATGGTTTGCATTTCTTTGCGTAGAATCCAAGTGATTTCCCGTGAAAACTGCCGCAATTTACACACATTGCTTTATTTTTGACCTATTCATTTACCAACCCTATTCTCTTTATTTATGAAAATTGTTTATTTGGACGCCTACGCGATTGGTCAAGAGATAGATTTACAGCGATTTTCTGCCTTAGGAGATTTCATCGCGTATGATCGAACCGCCCCCGAGGCAATTCTTGAAAGAGCGAAAGATGCGAACATCATTTTAACCAATAAATGTGCTTTTTCTGCTGACATGCTAGCGCAATTGCCTCAGCTAAAATACATTGGTGTGACTGCAACAGGATACAACATCATTGATGTTGCCGCCGCCCGACAACAAGGCATTACCGTGACAAATGCTCAAGGGTATAGCACGAAATCTGTTGCTCAACATGTTTTTGCTCAGATACTTACTTTTACAAATAGATTGAGTGAATACACATCTCCAACAGCCTGGGTAGAGTCGCCTGATTGGTGTTATTACCAACATCCTTTCCAAGAATTAGCAGGAAAAACACTTGGTATCATTGGTTTTGGTGAAATCGGACAAAAAGTGGCTCAATTGGCAACGGCTTTTGAGATGGACGTCATTGTGTATGCGTCTGAACGAAATCGGACAAAACAGCTTGCGTATCGAGTAGTGGAACGTACTGATTTTTTGCAAGAATCGGATATTATTTCGCTTCATTCGCCCTTGACAACCGACACAAAAGAATTGGTTAATGCTGATTTTTTGGGTCAAATGAAAAAATCTGCTTTGTTGATTAATACGTCGCGCGGAGGTTTGGTAGATGAAAACGCCTTGGCTAAAGCTTTACACGAAGGTCAGATTGCGGGCGCTTATTTGGATGTTTTAACGACAGAACCGCCTCTGCCGGATAATCCGTTACTTACAGCCCCCAACTGTTTGCTTTCTCCACACATTGCATGGGCATCTTTGGAGGCGCGCCAACGACTGATGGACATTGTTTTTCAAAACCTACGGGCTTTTCTGGATGGAAAACCCGTAGGTGTCGTGCACTGAAACACCGATTTTATTTAAGCGTGAAGCTGTTCAAATAGCTCTCGATAAACGGCTGATAGTATTTGTATTTGCTCGTCTCGCAGGCAAACGTAACAATGAAAACCTTTTGGTTTTTGATGTAATAATACTGTCTCCACGTTTGCTGAAAATTATCTTTAATGCCTTTGTAGGTAAGTCGTACAAGATTGCTTTTCAGTTTTTTACGCTCTACAACGACAAATTCTTTGACAACTTTGGGCAAATATCCAACAGAAAACGTGGCATATTGATCCACTGTATAAGTAGGCGTAGGGAGTTTCTGTACGGTGATGTTTATGTTTTCTACAAAACGGTCAATGAAACCGAGCGTGTCCGTAGGCGAAAAGACATTGCAGTACTCTTCCGTACAATTTGGGGCGATTTCCCAAGTAGCAGGAAGCGTCATTTTGTAGGTTTTTTTATCCAAAAGATATGTTTTCGGTACAGACTTTTGCACAGAATCTTTTTTAGTAGAATCTTGCGGATATGTCTGCGTAAACGCAAATCCATACAAGGAATCATTGGCTGAAACCTTTGATGCGATGAGCGTAAGTCCGACAAAAAATACAAAGAATAAACGGTGCATATAAATCAGAGTTGAGGGTGGCGGGTAAATGGTTTTGTACGGTCAAACAGATAGCGATAACTGATGTATGTTTTGTATTTCTTCGCGCCAAGAATCCCGACGATAGCGAGCATTTTTGGGTTGAAATCGCCAATCCAGTTGAGTTCTAGCTCTTCGTATTGGTAATTGGGCGTCCAACAAACTTGAGAGAAAGCCAGTGCGATGGCAGATTCAACACCACGGCCCTGAAATTCTGGAATAACGCCAAAAATAACGCCACGTGCCTTTTTATTGGTTTTCATCCATTGGTGGTACAAGAAAATGAGCTTGCCTTTCCAATCCATTTTACCGTTCACATACTTAAATATTTGGTTCAAGTCCGGAATCATGATAAAGAAGGCAATGGGCTCTCCTTCGTAATAGCCAAACCACATGAGTTCCGGTTCCATGATGGGTTTGAACATTTTCATGATGGCTTTCGCACGGTTTTCGGACATTTCACCTGTCGAGAGGTTTTTAGCCCATGCTTTATTATAAATGACACGGAAATCGTGCGCGTATTTATCTAGGTTCTTCTTATCGACGTGCTCAAAATGATAGCCCGGCGCATCATAAATTCGATTGGCACGCTCGAAAAGAGCAGGACGAACGTATTTTTTCGCCTCAACCTCTGGGATTGGCAGCCAGAAAGTGTATTGCTCGAAATAATTTTGAAATCCGTATTCTTCAAAAAATGTACGGTAATACGGTTGGTGATACGGCATTCCCCAAGACGGTTGGAGATCAAATGGGTCAACGAGAAGTCCCCACCAATTGTCTCTTTCACCAAAATTAATGGGCCCGTCCATGGCTTCCATTCCTCTTTCTTGAAGCCAATTTTTAGCGTAATCGAATACCTGAAAGGCAACGTCTTTATTATTGATACATTCAAAAAAACCAATACCTCCTGTGGGTTGGTCATTGCTTCTGTGTGTCGTGCGTGGATTAATAAACACAGCAACTCGTGCCACAATCTCGCCTTCTTCGTTGTAGGCTAAAACACGCGTTGCTTCTGCGCCTTCTTTAAAAAGAACATTTTTTGACTCATCGAATAATTTATCGATGTCTGCGCGAATCGGTTGAATCCAATAGGGGTTTCCTTTGTAAACGGAAACGGCAAAGTCGTGAAAGGCTTGAATGAGCTTTTTATTTTGTCCTATTGATACGATTTTCATTTGTTATACTGCATTATTTGTGAGGATAATTGAGCCAAAGTTCGTTGTTTTGGATGGGGTAAACAAATATTGACCGTGCTTTCCGTCTGTTTTGAGTGGAAGAAACTTTGTAGTAACTTCTTCGGTTTTGATAAGAATGACCTATTTTTGTTCAAATAATTAGCAAGTTCATGCAACCTTTACGGATTTACAATACATTAACGCGTCAAAAAGAACTTTTTACTTCCCTTGTTCCTGGCCATGTAGGCATGTATGTTTGCGGCCCAACCGTCTATAATTACGTGCATCTAGGCAATGTACGGACATTTCTCACTTTTGATGTTTTATACCGTTACATGACGCATATCGGCTACAAAGTTCGGTATGTTCGGAATATCACAGACGTTGGGCATCTAGTTGGTGATGGAGATGAAGGCGAGGATAAAATCGGGAAAATGGCTAAACTAGAAAAGTTGGAGCCTATGGAAATTGTACAGCGTTATACGAATGATTTCCACGATGTATTGAATCAATTTAACTTTTTGCCACCAAGTATAGAGCCCACTGCCACAGGCCACATGGTAGAGCAAATAGAAGCCGTTCAGGATTTAATAGAAAAAGGATTGGCATACGAGGCAAATGGTTCCGTTTACTTTGATATTCATAAATACAATGAATTAGGTCACGGATATGGCAAATTATCGGGCAGGATTTTAGAAGATTTATTGAATGAAACACGGGAATTAGATGGGCAAGCGGAGAAGCGAAATCCATTGGATTTTGCCATCTGGAAACGTGCCGCACCCGAACATATCATGCAATGGAATAGCCCTTGGGGAAAAGGGTTTCCGGGCTGGCACTTGGAATGTACGTGCATGAGTACCAAGTATTTAGGGAAACAATTCGATATTCATGGTGGAGGAATGGATTTGAAATTCCCGCACCACGAATGTGAAATTGCACAGGGAACAGCTTTGACTGGCGTGGAGCCCGTTCGGTATTGGATGCACTCCAATATGTTGACCGTGAATGGGCAGAAAATGTCTAAGTCGCTTGGAAACAGCTTTTTACCGTCCGAGTTATTTGCGGGTAGTCACCCTTTATTAGAGCAAGCATATAGCCCGATGACCGTCCGGTTTTTTATGTTGCAATCCCAATACCGGAGTACACTCGATTTTTCAAATGAGGCGTTAAAAGGTTCACAGAAAGCATTTAGACGTTTGATAAACGGTCTTCGTATGTCGAAAACATTGGTTTTTGAACCGGATAATGAAGTAGTAATCGACGAGAAGAAAAAAGCCGATATTGAAAAAGCTATCCAGACTTTTTATGAAGCCATGAACGATGATTTGAATACGGCAGTAGCGATTGCACAATTGTTTACCTTGTTGAAATACATCAACATGATTTACATGAATCAATTAAAACCTGCTGCACTTGGTGAAGAAACCTTCTCAGAATTGGTTCGTTTGTTCTCCGTTTTTATCGAGGATATTTTAGGATTGAAAGAAGAGAAAAATGACAGTGATGCGTCCGTTCTAGCTGGCATGTTGGAACTTTACAAAGAATATAAATTAGCGCAGCAATACGATAAAGTAGATCAGATTCGTGCTTATTTCAAAAACAATGGCATGGTTATCAAAGACTTAAAGCACCGAATTGATTGGGCTTGGGAAGAATAAGAGAAGCAAAAATCCCTCCTTTTACTGTGAAATGTGAGAGGAGGGATTTTGTCATTAAAAAGTCAAAACTTGCACGAAATCGTTATTTTTAGCTAAAATAAAGGATTTTTTGCCTTGGATAGTTATCGGGTAGATGCCGCGTATTTGTCCTTGTATTTGCAATTGACCAATTCGATTCTTGGTCATTCTTTTATTTTTGTCAATTTGAAGAACACTTCCATAGTCTGCATCGTAGAGCCCCATTTGGATATTACAATCGTAGAAATTACCACCCATCAGCCACTGGTTTGCATTGATTTGTGCTGCTGCATGAAAAGACGTATGCTGCCATTCTGCTGGGAGAACTTCCAATTGGAACGAACCCTTTCCATCGTTTTTTAACCACGCATTTTCTAAGAAATCTGCCGAGAATAGCGTCGCATTAGCTATTTTTCCATCACCTAATATCGACTTAAAATCAGCTTCTGAAAAATCCTTGGCGTAGGTAAATGCTTTTTTGACGTAGGGTAATTGTTTCTCAATCTCCCGTTTATCTGCAAAAAGGACTTCTCTATCTTGCAAATGATAGGTTAAAATTTGTTCAATTCGTCCGTTCTCGTCATAATCATCGACATACATGCGAATTGGTTTATCTAGGGAGGCTTTTAGACGGCTGTTTTTTCCGAGATTACCGAGTAATAAGTCAATATTTCCGTCTTGATTGAGGTCTGTGGCGTAGATAAAATTCCACCAACCTTTGCGTTCCGTCAGATAATTTTTCTTTATCTCTTTCTTATTTTTTGTTGGTTCAAAAGCAACGATTCCATCCCATTCCAAGGCGAGAAGGAGAGACGCAGGGTTATTTTTGTCTAATTTGACGACTTTCGCATCTTTTACAAGTCCTACTTTCCGTAATTCTGGCGCGAGTTGCTGCGTAACATCACGGAAACGACCCGTTCCATCGTTTTTGAGTAAATACGACGTTGGAATTTCGCCATACGCCCATGCTTCTCCACGCGCTCCAACGAATAACTCGGGCTGTCCGTCATTATCGGCATCCCACGGAACAATGACAGATGCCGTTAAGAATATCTGTTGAAACGCGTCTCCTTTTTTGGTCAGTTGCCCTTTTCCGTCATTGAGATAAACACGAGGAGAGAGCCAACCTGTTTTTCCGTAATATTCGTTGCCACCGCTCGCGACAATCAGGTCGAGGGTTTTATCGCCGTTAACGTCTAGCCACAGAGCATACGTATCTTCGAATGTACTATCCGCAGCTAAGCTAGGCGAAGGGATTTCCTGAAACTTTCCTTGTTGTGTTTGTGCGTATAAACGTGATTTTTGCCATTTTGCACTTCCCATAAAGATGTCTTCTAGTCCGTCTCCGTTTATATCTGCCACGGCAAAAACAGGCCCTGCTGTTGATAACATCGACGGAATAAGCGCCTCGCGGTCAAATTCATTGAACTTATTTTCTTCATGCTTTACCAAAAGCCCTACTTGTTCTGTAATATCTTGTGCGGGTATTTGGTGCAAAGATTTCTTTTTCCAATTGGTATAATCGAACGGTGGAAGTCCCTTTTTGTAGGTAAGCGTAAGTTGATTGGACGAACTATCTGGAATGATTTTTTCGTACGAATTATCCGGCCAAATAATCAACAATGAATCTATTTTTCGCGATTTCCCCAAACCAAAATGGAGAGGTATCTCGCTGGAGGATTGGAAACCTCTGACAGGGAATTTTTCTTGTAACTGCAAACTATTCGCTTGGCAAACAATAACCTTTGCCCCAATTGCTTGACGATTTTTGTCACTACCAACCAATGAAATTTGGAGGTATTTATTGGTATTTTTTTGCGTCGTATTTTCATAAATAAAGGCAGGCGCATTTATATTATTGGTGACAATGTCGAGGTCGCCATCTTTGTCCAAATCAGCATAAATAGCTCCATTGGAGTAGGAAGGGACTTGATTTTCTACATTTTCTGTACTTTCCTCAAAAGATACGTCTCCTTTATTATTGAAAAACTTATTCGGGATTTTTACTTCGGGCAATAAATCAACGAGAGAAATATCCGATTCATCAAATGTTTTGTCATTGATTCTTTTTTGAATATCGTCGTTGGATACATAATTGATGTAATCAATGTCGTTCATGCGTTTATTTATCCCATTCGAGATGAATAAGTCTTTCAAACCATCGTTGTCAAAGTCTAAAAACAGCGATGACCATGACCAATCTGTGGCATGAATGCCAGCAAATAAACCCACTTCACTAAAATAGCCATCTCCTTGGTTTAACTGCAAATTATTGCGCGCAAATTGGACATTATAGCCCATCTGAAGTTTAAACTTAAAATTGTAGTACGCGTCTTCGCCCTCGGACCTTTTCAGAATATTGGGGTCATAAGGAAGCATATCCAATGAGATTATTTCGGGTAGAGCGTCATTATTAACATCCGCCACATCAATTCCCATCGAAAACCGACTGGTGTGTTTGATGCGCGTTCCTATTTCATCCTTGAAACGTTTGTTTTTTTGATTGATGTACAGGTAGTCATTTTCATGAAAATCATTGCCAATATACAAATCTGGGTATCCGTCAAAGTTAACATCACCGATACCAACACCAAGCCCGTACCCTAACGCAGAGCTGTGAATCCCGGATTCTTTCGTTTTTTCCAGATATTTACCTTCTACATTTTCAAAAAAACGATCACCAGCAAGTGGATGGAATGTGTCTAAGAAATCGTCTCTTTTACCAAATGTTCCGTTGGCATGTACCGAATGGTTTAATTGGAAAAAGTCCAAATCTCCATCTAAATCTGCGTCAAAGAAAACAGCTTGTGTCCCGAACCCAACGAGATTCAGCCCGTACTCAGCGGACTTTTCCTCATAAATAGGAATTGAATTTTCGATTTTCTTGCATACGAAAAGTAAATTATGCCCTTTTAGCGAAAGATAATTTCCTACTTGGCTGACGTAAATATCTAACAGTCCGTCTTGGTTAATATCTACCAAAGAAATACCGTTTGACCAGCCGGTATCCGATGTAAAATTTGATTTTTGCGTGATGTCCTCAAATTTTAAGTCACCTTTATTGAGATAAATTTTGTTTTCGCCCAAATTTGCGGTAAAAATGAGGTCAATGAATCCATCTTTGTTCAAGTCACCTGCTGCCGTTCCTCCGCCATTGTAGAAATACATGTACGAAAAAATATTGAGGTCTTTGGTTGGGGTGACGGTATTGACAAAATCAACGCCTGTTCTATCTGCATTTAGAACCTTAAAAATCATTTTATTTTCCTTGCTTTGTTGGCAGGAAACGAGAGTCCAGATACAGAGCGATAAGAAAAGATATTTCGTTGTATTTCTCATTTTTTTGTCGTTGGGATAAAGGAAATCGGCGTATCGTTATTGCGCACAAATAGGAGAGTAGGGGTTGTTCCAATAGTGATTTTTTGAATATCTCTAATTTCTCCTGTCCATTGAATCCCCGATTTTTGGGGAGAAAGCCACGTCCAGTTATTTTGTTTATCCTGAATAAATGCACCGCCTCGGTTGCCATCAAGTCGCCCAAATTGCGGAATAAAATGCGTGTAATTCCCGCCATAGACAAGGTCTTTTTTCGCATCGCCGTTGATATCTAGAACCTGAATGGCATTCATACATGAAAACTGCGCTTGAATGGGTAGTTTTTCAAATTTGAAAGTACCATTTCCTTGGTTATAGGCAATACCAGAGGCTAAAAAGTTAACTTTTCTTTGTTCCGCTTTATCCAAAATAGAGCTTTTGAATAAGTCTTGGATGGTACGTTTGGCGTATTCGCTGTGTTTTAAATTTTGGGTTTTTAAGAAAGGAAATTGCTCCATCATTTCACGTTTGAGAAAGACAGGGACATCCTCACCTTGAATAGATTTAGTTATTATTTTATCGACGATGGAGTTTTCGTCAAAATCAGCAACCCAAATTTTCAAAGGATTTTCTTGGTCGGCACGGAGCGCAAAATTTTCACCTATATTTCCAAGGATTAAATCTGTAAAACCATCTTGGTTGATGTCTTCCGCCACTACACTTCCCCAAAATCCGTACATTTCTGCGAGTTCGCTGGATGTTGGATTTAATTTTTTTCCATCAAACGTAAAAATTTGAGGAGCCATCCAATCACCGACAACCACCAATTCTGGTTTTTTATCACCGACTAATTGTGTCCACTGCGCATCGCGTACCATCCCGATTCGTTGTAAATCTGGCGCAATTTGTTCGGTTTTATTGGTAAAATTCCCTTTGCCATCATTGACAAACAAGTAGCTTTCTGGGGTTACACCGTATTGCATGGAGGTATTTCTACTTCCGACGAACAAATCGAGGTCTCCGTCTTGGTCAAAGTCTGCGGCACGAACAACAGAGGTATTGTACCCATTTGGGGGAAGTTTTCTACTGACGGCGGTGAAATTCCCTTTTCCGTCATTCTCATAAAGTCTGTCGTTTAAGAGACGGTCATTGGTTGGTGCGGTATTGCCGCCCGAACCGACGTAGAGGTCAAGGTCTCCGTCTTTATCCATGTCAAAGAATAAGGCGGCGGTATCTTCAAAATCTGTATAAACGCCAAAAAGACGTTCGTTGGTTGGTAGAAATTTTCCGTTGGTTTGTTGTATGAGCATTTGTCCGGCTTGACCTGCGGCACCACAGACGTACAAATCGTGTTTTCCGTCGTTATTTACATCGCCAACAGCCACTTTGGGGCCTTCTTTGGAGAGCATAATCGGAATGTTTTTTTCATTGTAATAATCAATGTGCTCATTCTCTTGGTGTTTGGGGAGTTCAAGAGTCGAGGTTTGAAATAAAGAAGAAGCCAAGAGGATGGATTCGGGATAGATGGGACCGGCTTGTTGCTTCCAGCTGTATGTAGAATCCGTTTGGATGTTTCTATAGGTTGTATATTGGCGATTTGGCCAAATAATTTGGATAGAATCCACTTTTTCTGCTTGACCAACGCCAAAAGTCATGGGATACTCTGTACTCGACTGAAACCCACGTGCTGGGTGTAATTGTTTGGAAAGAATTTCATTTCCGATAAAAACATGTACTTTCGCTCCGATGGCAAAGGTATTTGTGGAATCACCTTTGAGTTGAATTTTAAGGTATTTGTTTCGTTCTTTTCTTTCGTTGGCTTTATTTTTATAAATACCACAAGGTTGGTTGAGGTTGTTCACAACGAGGTCTAAGTCGCCGTCGTTATCCAAATCCGCATAGGCTGCGCCATTGGAGAACGTCTCGTCGTCCAATCCCATTTCCTTTCCTACCTCATCGAAGGATAATTGACCTTTATTTTTAAAGAATAGATTGGCAATTGGGCGGGAAGGCATGTTATTGATGATATTATCGAATTTTGCTTTTTCGCCAGATAGAACCATTTTTTGATTGACATCATTGGCAAAGAAGTCTATAAAATCTTGGTCAATGACATCGTGGTAAATGCCGTTACAGATAAAAATATCGGTATTTTTATCGTTATCAGCATCAAAAAGCAAAGCGCCCCAGCTCCAGTCGGAGGCTGCCACATTTCCAAGATACGCGACATCCGTAAAGGTTCCGTCTTGGTTATTGAGTTGCAGCGTATTTTGCATGAGTTGGTGATAGAAACCTTTTTCTTTTTTTAATTCATAGACGTAATGATTATCAAAAGAAGTAGTTGTTTTTAGGCGTTCTTCGTCGCGTGCGAGCATGTCTGTTACAAAGATTTCAGGATGCCCGTCGTTGTTCATATCTGCCATATCAGCACCCATGGAGGAGAAGCTGGTATGCGTCATTCTATTTTCCAAATCCTCTTTGAATGTGCCATTTTTTTGATTTATGTATAGATAGTCACGTTCAAAAAAGTCATTAGAAATATAGATGTCCGGATAATTATCATTATTTACATCACCGACAGTCACGCCCAAGCCAAATCCGATTAAGCTCCCGTAGATGCCTGTTTCTTTGCTTACATCTACGAATTTCCCGTTATCGTTGCGAAACAATTTATCTCCACCACCTTTCAAAAAGTCTTTGACGGGCCAGTCTTCGGCACGTAAATCTCTATTATTGGCATAATTAAGCGTATTTACAGGGATAAAGCTATTATTGAGGGAGTACATGTCGAGGTCTCCATCGAGGTCATAATCAAAAAAGGCGGCATGAGTAGAGTAGCCGTTGTCGTCAAGTCCGTATTCTGCTGCTTTATTGGTAAAAGTCAAGTCTCCGTTATTGATAAAGAGCGCGTTTTCTTGTCCTTTGTCTTTTTGGTATCCAGCATTGCAGACGTAAATATCAAGGAGATTGTCCTGATTGATGTCCACCATAACAACCCCCGTACTCCATTTGAGTGCTTCTGCTACGCCTGCTTTGTTCGTAATATCTTCAAAAGTCATGTTTCCTTTGTTTAGATATAACTTATTTTCCCCCATGTTTGCGGTGAAATAAATATCGGGAAGGCCGTCGTTATTAATATCTCCGATGGCTACACCGCCTCCGTTATAGAAATTGCGGTAATTGAAAATATTGAAGTCTTCCGTATTCTGAACAACATTTACGAAGTCTATTCCTGTGGCATTGGCTTCAAGCTTTTCAAAAAGTGTTTCTTCTTTAGGTGTACAGTGTTGTAGTGTCCCAAGAGTGGCCACGAGCACGAGTATGTGTAATTTTATTTTCATCATAGGTAGTAATTAGGGTGGTTATTTTTCTATTAATTCAATAGCAAAGCCGCCTCCTGCTGCCAATTGCATCGCTAATTTTGTATTGGAATTTACCGTTTGTGTTTGTATTTGATACGCGGTTGGATTTGCATTCCAGTGGGCATTTTTCCCGTCTTGATATATGGTTGCTTGGTAGGTTTTATCATTTGGAAGAAATGCAAAATCCAACGTTGTTCTTCGTGGATTTTCATCCGTAATTCCACCAATAAACCAGTTTGTTGTACCTTTTTGTTGCCTTGCAATAGTGATGTAGTCACCGGGCTCTGCTTCCAAAATATGGGTTTGTTCCCAATCTACGGGTACATTTCGTATGAACTGAAAAGCATCTGGATATTTATCGAAATTTTCTGGAAAGTCGCCTGCCATTTGCAAGGGGCTGTACATGGTTACGTACAAGGCAAGTTGTTTGGCGAGGGTTGTCCGGACACGTTGCGTGCGGGTTGTGTCGTATTGGTTCAACTGAAAATGAAAAAATCCGGGCGTATAATCCATTGGTCCACCCATGAGCCGTGTAAAAGGCAGAATGGTTTCATGTTCAGGAACAAGTCCTAATGTTGGCGCATTATTAAATTCATTTCCTCTTGCGGCTTCATTTGCGAGCCAATTGGGGTATGTTCTGTGTAAACCAGTGGGATGTGCGGGTTCGTGCGCTTCTACCATAATTTGGTTTTCAGCTGCTTTTTGTGCAACTCTTTCGTAATGATTGACCATCCACTGCCCGTCGTGATGCTCCCCACGCGGGATAATTTTCCCTACATATCCCGTTTTGACCGTATTCATTTCATATTTCTTCATAAACGAGAATGCGTTATCTAGATGTCTTTCGTAGTTTGTTGCCGAGCCAGACGTTTCGTGGTGCATAATAATTTTGACCCCTTTTGTTTTTGCGTATTGGGTTAATTCCTCGATGTTGTAATCTGAATAAGGAGTCACGAAGTCGAATACATTTTCTTTCCAGTTTCCGAACCAATCTTCCCAGCCCTCATTCCAGCCTTCTACCAATACGCCATCGAAACCATTTTTGGCAGCAAAATCAATGTATCTTTTCACATTTTCTGTATTTGCTCCGTGTTTGCCACTTGCTTTTGCCCAATCGGATTTTCCAACGTGCATTTCCCACCACATCCCAATAAATTTTTGTGGTTTAATCCAAGACACATCCTGGATTTTTGAGGGTTCGTTCAAGTTTAGAATTGTTTTTGAGGCGAGTAACTCGGTTGCTTTGTCACTTACAAGAATAGTCCGCCAAGGTGTATTGAATGGAGTTTGCAAGTATGCTTTATTTCCTACGGCATCGGGTGTAAGATGTGTTTTGAATGAATAATTGGTTTTATTCAAATCCAGGTGCATAACTGGATAATTCACCAATGCTGCTTCGTGTATATTGATATACAAGCCATTTTTACCTTTCAATAGAAGCGGTGTTTGTACTGTCGTTTCTCCAATGAGTGATTGGAGGGCAATGTCTTTCTCTTTTTTTGCTACCTCGAACGCATTTATTTCTGAAAGAGTGGTTGTATTGTATAAATATTCGTTGGTATCGTAGTCACCCGGAATCCAAAAAGCAGTATGGTTCGCTACCTGGTTAAATTCTGTATTTTCCTCTTTTACGATAAAATGTTTTATATTCTTTTGTGTAGGAAATGCATAGCGAAAACCAACGCCGTCATTAAATACACGAAAAATAAGTTGGATTTTGACCGCCGTTTGCTCTGTTTCAAGCTGTATAATTGCTTGTGTATAATGATTTCGTATTTTTCTTTGCTCTCCCCAAACAGGTTCCCAATCTTCAAGAACAGTTGTTTGTTCAGCAGTTTCCCATTTGAATTTCTCGAGCTGAATACTTGGCTTAGCCAGTTGAAAGCCCAACTTGGATGGTTGAATAACGGGTTTCCCTTTGTACGAGAGCTGATACGTTACCTCTCCGGAGGAGTTTCTTTTTATAATTACTTTTTGGTTTTTGTCAGGGGAGAATATCGTTTCTGTTTCTTGCGCTACGAGTTGGAGCGGTATATAAACAGAAATATATATAAGTAAAGTAAGTAGCTTTTTCATATCGCTAGATGCTGGGAATCAATAGAATACTTGTTTTTCTTCCAAATTGGATAAAATAATAGTTGGCTCTTTTAGAATAATGTATCCTTCTAATTTTTGCCATTTATCGGGCATACGTTGTGCGTTGTATTTTCCAACAAGTCCCGTTATTTTTAAAACAGTTTTTGATTTATTCAATGAAATGAAATCAATCTTTCCATCGGTCATTAAGTAGCCTTCACCGACATTATTTTCTTTATCAATGAGTTTTCCAATCATTACACTTGCCGTTTTTTGGTCATTTTGTATGATTTGTCTTGATATGGGTTTTTGTTGATACCATCCGTTTGCGCTTACCGCAACAATAACATTACTTTCGTATTGGTCAAAAAGGCTGAAGCGGAATAAGTTGTCGAAGAGAGTCACATCGCCTTTAAAAATGTGGTCTTCTTGGTAGAATGGTTTTCCGTCTAGCTCAAGTAGAATTTTTGTTTCTCCTTTTTTTAATGATTTGAGGGTATCATCAATAAGTGATTGGTCGATGTCATTTTCTTTTTTGTTTTGACACGAAACCAGTGTGAAAAGGAATAAAGTAAGTAGTAGTAAATTTTTCATCATTGTAAAGTATGTCTTATATAAACGCAAAAATGCTCGATTTCTCGAGCATTTTTGCATAAAAAGCTATTTTTTAAATCAATACCCTGCGTTTTGCGTAAGGTTAGGATTTGAAACGATTGCTTGTGAAGGAATCGGGAATAGAACTGTGTGTGGTTCTTTCACTTCAGCTCCTGTTCCAGTTGTAAATTTACCGAAACGAACTTCAACTGTTCTTTTTCCACCTTCCCAGTACAATTCACGTCCGATTTCTGCGAATAGCGTTTCTTCGTTAAGAGAAGCCAAAGGTGCAATCGAACGAGTAGTACGAAGTGTATTCGCTGTGGCAAGAGCAGCAGCTGCGTTTCCGCCTCTCAACTGAGCTTCTGCCTTCATCAAAACGGCTTCCGCATAACGCATCAAGATATATTTACCTGCTGTAGCTGGGTGATATTTGATAACACGGATACCTTTGTCAGTTGCAGCACCTGCAAGTTGTACGTCTCTTGTGAACGCAAGTGGTTTTCTTGAACGAGAGTCAACGATATTTTGACCTTTGTCATTGATTTGTTGTCCAATTAAGAACCCTAAACCAATACCAGAGAACTCTTTTCCATTTCCTTTTGCAGGAGAACCGATACGAGCATCCGATTTATCGAACGTATCGTAGAAGTCTGCTAGTGTAGTGAAACCGTTCCAACCAGATGGGTTTTGATCGTAGTGTAACGTCATGAACCAACGGTTTTGTGGAGTACCTTCGTTACTTACAAAAAGAACTTCTTTCGTTGCTTCTGTCGTAAAGTTTTTGAAGTAGTCACTTTCTAAGCTGTATCCAGCTGCTGTAATTGCATCTACATAAGCGATTACTTTGTCCATATCTGCTTTGTCATGTGTATATGGGCCAGCAGGGTTAGCACCTTTGAAAACCGCTTTGTTCAAATGTAATTTAGCAAGCAAGAAGTTTGCAGCAGCTTTGTTAGCAACCGCGTTTGTTGCAGATGGCCCGGCATTTACTAAACCAGGAAGAGCTTCCGTTAAGTCTTTTACTACAAAGTCAAAAGCTTCTGATCTTGACAAGATTTTCGGGAATTCATCTACGCCTTGTGTTACTTCACGGAAGGGAACTTGTCCGAAGTAGTCCAACACGTGGTACATGTTCAAGGCGCGCAAGAATTTCGCTTGAGCAGCTTGAGCAGGAGTAGGGTTTGAAGCCAAGATTTCAGTTGTTTTGAAAACACGCTGATTCAATTGGTTCCACGTATCTCTCATTGCTGGGTGACCAGCATCCCATGTGTGTGCATCAAGAGTACGCCAGATACCGTTATCACCCCAGTCAACACCACGTGTTGGTGGAATCATTTCGGCTGTTGTATGCTGACCTAACGCGTAGATGTTGTTTTGGTCTGTGTAAGCACCTAAGTCGATGTAAGCAGATGCCAATAATTCAGATGGATTACCAGGTGTGAATCCCGCTTGCGAGTTCTCACGTAGGATAGAATCTTTTTCTTCTGTGATGAGGTCAGTACAAGCTGTGAATGCCATGAAGCTCATACCAAAACCTAATGCCTTATAAAAATGATTTCTTTTCATTGTGTTTTGTACTTAATTAATAGGATTTAATTAGAATGATAAGTTAGCACCGAATGTCCAAGTTCTAGCTCTAGGATACGCAGTGTAGTCGATTCCGAATGAAGGAATACCATTCAAAGATTTGTTTGTACTAACTTCAGGATCTTGACCGCTGTAGTTAGTGAAAGTCAACACGTTTTGACCAGTTACATACACACGAATGCTTGAGAATGTAGAGCCTTTAACAGGTACTCTATAACCCAATGATAAGTTTTGAAGACGTACGAAGTCACCTTTTTCAAGGAATCTTGTAGATACGTCTGGCGCGTTCAATGCACCTTCTCCGTTTCCAACAACGTTACGAGTTACGTTACGACCGTTAGCCAATGAACCAGCTGTGAAGAAAGCATTTTCTGTGTTAGAGTAGATGTAGTTACCAAATACGCCGTTGAAGAACATGCTGAAATCAAACGCTTTGTAACGGAAGTTGTTTGTCAAACCACCTGTGAAAGTTGGAAGTGGACTTTTTCCATCAAGGAAACGTTGGAAGTCACCGTTGTAGATACTGTTACCAGCTTCATCAAATCCTTGGAAGTCACGTAGGAAGAACGCGAATAATGGTTGACCTTCAGCTAGACGTTGTGCAAATGCACCTGTCAAACCTTGACCGTTGATTTCACCTGTGTCGTATGCTCCTTCAAGACCTCTCACGAAGTTTTTGTTGTTTGCTACGTTGAATAGAAGTTCCCAAGAGAAATCTTTCTTGTCAACTACAGATGCATTCAATGAAAGCTCGATACCTCTGTTTTGGATGTTTGTATTCAAGTTTCTCCAAACGAATGGGGTTGGTGCTGGTTGTGCAGATACTACTTGGAAAAGTAGGTCTCTTGTTGCTTTATCGTAGAAATCGATGCTACCACTCAAGCGGTTTTTCAATATAGCAAAGTCCAAAGCGACGTTTACAGTAGAAGTAGACTCCCATTTAAGGTTCGGGTTGTTGAATGCAACTGCGTTCAATCCACCACCTTCAATATTGTTTGCACCTAAGTTGATTCCCCAGTTGCCGTAACGGTCACGTCTGTCGTAAAGGTTACGAGGGATTGCTTGGTTACCAGTAACACCATAACCAGCACGTAGAGCTAAGTCACTGAATACATTCTTAGGAATGAAATCTTCTTCGATTAATTTCCATTTGAATGCACCTGAAGGGAAGTAACCGTATTTGTTGTTACCACCGAAACGAGTAGAACCATCCACACGAAGTGTACCTGTGAATAGATATTTACCAAATCCAACATTTACGCGTGAGAAGTAAGACTGTAATTCGTCTTTTGCGCTGAATGAGTTGTTGATTACGTTGCTACCTAATACGTTTGCAGTTGCAGAAGCAATGTTATTCAACATTAGATCCAAGTCACTTGTACGGAAGTTAGCAGCAGCAATGCTTTTACCTGACTGCTCAAAGCTTTGGTATGAATAACCCAATAAGGCATTGATTGTAGCACCACCGAAATCTTTGTCATACGTGAAGTAGTTTTCCCATAATTGGTTGTTTACTTCCACGTCGTTGATGTATGCACGACCGATACCAGGAGTACCTTCGATAACTAAGTCTCTTGAATAAGCTGCTTTACGTGAAGAGAATGATTTATCAAAACCTACAACAGTTTTGAATTTCAAACCTTCAGCAAGTTGTAACTCTGCATTGATATTACCCAAAGCACGTAATGTGTTTGTGTTATCTTTTGAAAGACCTAAGAATGCCAATGGGTTTGGTTCTGTAATACCAGGTTGGTTGAATGTACCATCTGCTTTATAGATTGGAAGCGTAGGGTTAGTTTTCAAAGTAGAACCTAACAAATCACCTGTGAACCCGATGTTTTCAGAAATCGGAACGTTTGTGTCTCTGTTTTCAGAAATATTGATTGTTGAAGCAATCGTCAATTTATCATTGATGAATTTTTTAGCGCCATTGAAACCAACACTTAGACGTTTGATGTCTGAGTTAGTTACAATACCTTGTTGGTCTAAATAACCCAATGAGAAACGGTAGTTCCCAGAGTTGTCACCACCACCATACGATAAGTTATGTTGGTTTGTGTAACCTGTTCTGAATACCTCATCTTGCCAGTCAACTCTTGCACCTAGGTCATTACCACCTGCTGCCACGTATTCTTCAGCACTTAGAAGATCATATTTTTTAGTAATGTTACTTACACCAAGTGAGTAACCATAATCCAACGTACCTTTTCCTTTTCCTTTTTTCGTAGTAATCAAAACAACACCGTTTGCACCACGTGAACCATAGATTGCTGTTGCAGATGCATCTTTCAAGATGTCGATGCTTGCAATATCGTCAGGGTTAAGGAAGTTCAATGGGTTTTTCGCTGCTTGGCGACCTACACCACTTGCTGAGTTACCGCTTGATGTCTCTTCGCCACTCAATGGAACACCATCCACTACGAATAATGGGTTGTTGCTACCATTTACAGAAGATGTACCCCGGATACGCACGTTGATAGCACCACCTGGCTCACCATTCGCTTGCGTGATTTGAACCCCAGCAACACGGCCTTGCATTAATTGCTCAGGAGAAGTAACAATACCTTTTTGGAAATCTTTTGTACCGATTGCACTTACTGCACCCGTCGCATCTTTTTTCTTTACAGTACCGTATCCAACAACAACCACTTCGTCCAAAACTTGGCTGTCTTCAGCTAGAACTACATTGATAGTAGAACGACCATTGACCGCCTCTTGAGTTGTTGTCATACCCACAAATGAGAATGTCAAAACACCTTTAGAAGATACACCAGCAAGTGTATATTTTCCTTCTAAGTCAGTTTGTGTTCCTTTTGAAGTACCTTTTACTTGTACTGTAACACCAGGAATGCCGTCTCCGTCAGAACCAGTCACTTTACCAGACACCGTGATGTCTTGCGCAAGTGCAGAGAAGGAAACACATGAGAGAAGCATCAAAAACATCGTAAAGCTACGATACGCGTTTTTTTTGCCAGAGATTAGCCGATTGAGGCCAGTCTGGTAGAACTGAATCATCATAGGTAAATAGTTAAATGTTTAAAAAGAAAACCTGAATCAAACCAATAAATAACATTTAAAGAATAAATGTTTGAATTATTAATAGATTCAGCCCTCAAAAGTACAAAAATTAAGATTTAAAGTCCAATACTCTTCTTTAATTTCTTAATAGTTTTTTGAATAAAAATATACATACAAAGGAATATATCGCTAAATAGGGCTGTTGTATCTCTTTTTTTGCCTGGTTAAATTCATGAGAATGACATATTTATCCATTCGTTTTCAAGGTAATACATGTATATTTGGCTGCTATTTTTTTAGTTTATTCGTTTTATATCAAGAAATACTTATGTTGAATCAACTTGCAGCCTCTTTGAAAGGGGAGTTTTATACAGACGATGTCATGCGTACTTTGTATGCAACAGATGCCTCGGCCTATAGAGAAATGCCTCTCGCTGTCGCTATCCCTGCTGATGAAACAGATATTCAATTGCTGATTCAATATGCAAATCAACACGAAGTAACGCTTATTCCGCGTACCGCCGGAACATCTCTTGCAGGGCAGGTGGTAGGAAAAGGGATTATCGTGGATGTGTCCAGAACGTTTACACAAATTCTGGAAATTAACGCTGACGAAAATTGGGTCAGGCTGCAACCCGGTGTCATCCGTGATGAACTGAACATGGCACTAAAACCTCACGGACTTTTCTTTGGCCCCGAAACATCTACGGCGAACAGAGCCATGATTGGCGGTATGGTCGGGAATAATTCATGTGGCTCAAATTCCGTTGTCTATGGAAGTACCCGTGACCACCTCCTCGAGGTTTCTGGCTTCTTGAGCGACGGTAGCTTTGTGACGTTCCGAGCGCTCACCCCCGACGAGTTTTCTGAAAAGTGCAATCAGAATGAACATACATTGGAAACTCAGTTGTATCAATATATCTATTCTACTTTATCTGCTACGGAAGTCCAAACAGAAATTAGGGCGGAGTTTCCGAAACGATCGATAACTAGAAGAAATACGGGTTACGCCATTGATGAATTGCTTGAAACAGAGGTTTTTACGCCGTCATCTCAAGAGAAATTCAATTTCTGTAAACTGATTGCCGGTTCTGAGGGTACTCTTCTTTTTATCACAGAAATAAAGGTACATGTCAATCCGCTTCCTCCAAAATATCAAGGTGTGCTGGCTATGCATTGCCATACCATTGACGAATCTTTGAGAGCAAATTTAATCGCACTTAAATATGCTCCGTCTGCCGTTGAATTAATGGATCATTACATCTTAGAATGTACGAAAGCCAATAAAGAACAAAGTCAAAATCGTTTTTTTGTACAAGGCGACCCTGGGGCAATCCTTTGTATCGAGATTTCTCGTGACTCGATGGAGGAAGTCATGTCTGTGGCTGCTCAGATGGAGGCTGAAATGAAGGAAAACAAGTTTGGATACCATTTTCCGCTTCTTGTCGGAGACGATATCAAGAAAGTGTGGACTTTGCGGAAAGCTGGGCTTGGGCTGCTATCTAATCTTCCTGGTGATGAAAAAGCTGTTGCTGTCATTGAAGATACCGCCGTCGATGTAGAAGACTTACCGGAGTTTATTATTGAGTTCAATCAAATACTAGAAAAAAATGGAATGTACTCGGTGCATTATGCACATGCTGGCTCAGGAGAGTTGCATTTACGCCCCATTATCAATCTAAAAACAAAAGAGGGGCATCAACAATTTCGATTAATTGCAGAAGAAATTTCTACGCTCGTCAAAAAGTACAAAGGTTCATTGTCTGGTGAACACGGAGACGGTCGTTTGCGTGGAGAGTTTATTCAACAGCAAATTGGTTCGAGAAACTACCAACTCATTCAAGAACTAAAACAGATTTGGGACCCGAAAAATGTATTTAACGCGAATAAAATTGTAAATACGCCTCCGATGGATGCCTATCTGCGTTATGAAGCAGGACAAACTACACCCGTATTTAATACGGCGTTTCGGTATAAAAATCAAGATGTTTTACAGCACGCAGAGCAATGTAATGGCTCTGGAGATTGCCGAAAAACACATTTGAGCGGTGGCACGATGTGCCCGAGTTTTATGGCAACACGGAATGAAAAGGACACGACCCGTGCGCGTGCAAATATTTTGCGGGAGACACTCACGCATTCTGACCGGATGAACCGATTCGATAGCACGGCTGTCAAAGAAGTCATGGATTTATGCTTGGCGTGTAAGGGTTGTAAGTCGGAATGTCCTTCCAATGTGGATGTTGCCAAACTGAAAATGGAGTTCTTGTATCAATATCAAAAAGAAAATGGGGTTCCGATTCGCTCTCGACTTGTGGGAAATTTTGCCAAATTAAGTTCGCTGGCTTCGTATGTTCCATGGGCTTATAATTTTGTATTTAAAACACCAGCTTTGAGACGTGTGGCAAATTCTGTGGTCGGCTTTCATCCAGAAAGAACAATGCCCCTTTTACAAAAGGAAACGTTTCAATCTTGGATTAAAAAACAACCTTCTCTAACAAACCCAGTTGGAAAAGTCTATTTATTTTGTGATGAATTTACGAATTTCAATGATGTGGAAATTGGCAAAAAAGCCTTTTTACTCATTCAAAAATTAGGATTTGATGTCGTTGTCCCTTCGCATGAACCTTCAGGACGTGCATATTTATCCAAAGGAATGCTCGATGAAGCACGCGTTTTAGCGAATAAAAATGTAGCAAACTTAAGCACGCTCATTACAAATGAAACGCCTTTACTTGGTATAGAACCTTCTGCGATTTTGACTTTTCGCGATGAATATCCCGAATTAGTATCACCAGAGTTAGCAGAGAAAGCCGAAACGCTTTCTAAAAATGTCTTGATGATGGATGAATGGATTGCCCAATTGATAGACCAAAAGAAGATTTCAAAAGATTTATTTACGGCAGAAAGCAAGGTCATCAAACTGCATGGACATTGCCAGCAAAAAGCAGTTGGGTCGTTGGTTCCGACGAAAAAAATGCTCTCATTGCCTAAAAACTACCAAGTTCAACTGATTCCTTCCGGATGTTGCGGAATGGCGGGTTCGTTCGGCTATGAGAAGGAACATTACGAACTGTCTATGAAAATCGGTGAGTTGGTTTTATTCCCAACGGTACGGGCACAAGCAGACGAAGTTTTGATTGCAGCCCCAGGTACAAGTTGCAGGCATCAAATCCATGACGGAACACATAGACAGGCGTATCACCCAATTGAAATTCTGTACGATGCGCTAGTATAACCGAAATTTTATGAAAAGAGAGAGACGTTACTTCACAACGTCTCTCTACTTGAATACGGATAAAAGCGCTCCTTTGAAATGTGCATACCTTTGCATCAATGCTTTGGGTAATACGAATGTTAACAAAATATCTCTTATATGATTTTTGGTATTCGGTCGAGACAAATAAAGCGATTTAAGCGCGTAGAAAGAGCGCCAATACGTGTCTTTATACTGTTTTGAGTCTGCCAAAAGGAGATGGTAACGGGCAATATTTTTTCGAATTCTATGGTGGAACTGGAAGCCTAGCTCTTTGTCAATTCCTTGGTACATTCCGATTCTATTCCATAAAAAACCGGCATCGTCTTTCCCGTCTGTAAAGCTCAAGCCTCCATTGTTTTTCCGATAGACAGACATAACATCTGGGTGGTATTTGAAATTTCCTTTTTTCCCGAGTAAAATATATCTTGGTATATCCCCGCTTTTTGATGCATGAAACCAAGCAGGATATTCGTTCAAAACATGGTTTCTAAATAGAATAGAGGATGTTGCCATGAACCAAACTTCGTCTTCACCAACTAAATCAGCAACTGTCACTACCTCTTTTTGATCCGGTTGATTTACATAGCTATCTGGATAAGCTCCATCGTCGTATCGAATAATGGCATTATGGAAACTTGCTATAAAAGAAGGATGCGCGTCTAAAAAGTCAACTTGTTTCTGGAGTTTCTTTGAATCAATCCAATAGTCATCTCCATCAACGGTTGCGATGTATTCTCCCTTGGCTGCTTTAAACGTTGCTATAGCATTATTTTTACCAAACCCGCCCAAATTATGAGGGTGAAACATAGGCTTTACGATATCAGGATATTTTTGCTGATACGCTGAAATAATGTCACGAGAGGCATCTGTAGAGAAATCATCTCCCACGATTACTTCAAAAGGGAAGGTCGTTTCTTGGCAAACAATACTGTCTAGCGTATTTGCAATAAACTTTTCGTGGTTATAAACATGTACCGTGACGCTGACTTTCATAAAGTAAAATGGAATAGAATGTAGTCTGTTAAAAAAAGAACAAGCTCCCCTTTTTGGAGAGCTTATTCCATGATTTATACGCTAAAATTAGGCAAAAATCTTGTCTAACATTTCTCTTTTCGGGAAATTAGGCGTAACAAGTTCTTCTTCTGGTTTGTAAATATAAGGCATAGGGAAACCTCTTTCTTGGAAGGTTTTCTCTTGCATATTGTTGTAGCGAAGCTGAATAGACCAACGAATGTTTTGCGTACTATTTTCACCAGACCGATGTACAAGGAAAGCAGAGAATAAAAGTAAGTCACCGACTTCAAAAGAGGTCTGAACAAATTTATCTTCGGGTAATTCTTCTTTGATTGTTCCCAAATACCCGTTTCCTTGTGCGTCAAGTAAACCATTGCGGTGACTTCCTGGAATAATCTGGAGTGAACCAAGGTCTGCACCGCAGTCCACTAAAGGAAACCAACAAACAGCACTATCTAGTGAGCCCTGGCCTGTTCGCCAATCTTGGTGTGAGCCCAGTTTCCAGTGGCTACCTCCTTTGGATAAATAACGGCTATTGAATTGCATAGCAGGGCGAACGCCAATAATCGGGAACTCATATCCAATCTCTTTCAATAGTGAAGTAATGGAAGGGTCTGTGCCTAGACGATGCAATGAAATAAGATGTTGTACTTGTTTCCCTGTATTAACAAATGAAGGGAAGTCTTTTTCAAAAAAAGCAAACATGGCTTTTTCAAACTCATCCCGGTTGTCAATGTCCACATCAACCCCAACAACACGCTTGATTTGTACAGCAAATATTTGCCTCGCTTCTGTATAAATCTGTGTTAAAATTGCCTTATCAAAGAAATTTTTAACAATAATGAAGCCGTCTTTTTTAAACTGTTCTTTAAGAGTAGTCGCCATCTGTATAATAGTGAAGTGAAACGATTAAAGTTTATAATTAACTCTCTTTCTTGCGAAAAAGTCGAGTTTTGTTTATACTCATTTGTCTAGTTGTGCATACGCGAAGCCAAGAGCCCCGAAGCCCGTACCGTTATATAACAAATATTGTTCGCCTTTGTGTTCGTACCGATGCGCGTAATTAATCATTTGGTAATCAAAGTCTGCCGGATTCTCTGATTTTGCGATACCAACTAAGTCATCTTTACGCTCCCATGCTAGTCCATCTTTAGATTCTGCGTAGCCCAAGCGATAGCTTTTGGTTCTGTCAGTGCGGTAATCTACGGTATTGCGGTAGGAATAAATCATTTTATAGATGCCGTCTTCTTTGTAAACGCTTGGTCTGCCAACTGCATGGAGGAAATCATCAAACCCAATAGCTATATGGCCTGTTGGGGTCCAATGTATTCCATCTTTTGACTCCGCATGACGACAATCATAGAAAGGTTCTGGATAACCGTGGATGTACTCACATTTCTGACCAGAAATATACCACATTCGCCAAACCCCGTTATCAAACATGACACAAGGTTGAGCAGCCCAAATAGGATTGTAAATGGAGCGATCCATTACTGGGCCTCTGAACATCTTTTGGAAACTTAGTCCTCCGTCTTGGCTAAGTGCCAAGCCGATAGATAGCCGGTATGAATTGTGTGTTCTGCTCCAACCTGTATAATATAACCGAATATCACCATTGGGCATATCTACAAACCACGAAGGCATGACTCCCGTTTCGTCGTTCTCGGTGGGTCCACCCAAGTCCATAACGGGCTTGTCGTGGATGTATAAAATTTCTTTGGGATTATCGTACGAAACATCTAAGAAGGTTGGGCGAGAGTAACCTTGCCCATCTCTTGATGAGAAATAGATACGTAAAAAATCTTCTTTTGGGTAAGCAAAAGGTACTTGCGCATGGGTAATGCTGTGTGCCAAGCTACCGTCTGGTTTATAAATAACACCTTTTTTTGTCCAGTTCATATTTAAAGTGAAATCGGGTAAGTCATGAATTAAATAGGTAGTGTTTCGCTCGTTTGCTGAATAGGGAATGCAATTTGTGGCCGAATAAAACCAGGCCATTTCCCATACCATGAAACGCCCTCTCTGTAATCTTCAATATCAAAAATAAGTGCTTCTTCGAAATTAAACAAAGGAGTGGCTGTGTCTTTTACAACCATAAATGACAAGGAGATGGAACCATCATTCAGAAAATATCCGGGTATCTCACAACTAGCTGAGATAACCCCCGATTTACACAGAACCGAAGGCGTACCAATATTGAAGATACACTCGCCAGCCAATGAGTTAACATGAAGGCTAAAATTCAAATGGGCATCGTCTAGGTAGTTCCAACATTCAATTTCAATGCGAAAAGGCGTACGAACGTCAATAAATTTCTGATTATCTAACCAATGTGGGACAACCCGAATGCTCTTCAAGCGAACGAGGTCATTTCCCGGAGCCTCCTGTGGTTTTTCAAAATAAGATTCAAGGGCAGTCTTTTGTACATGGCTTAGATACGTAGCGATAACTTCGTTGGTTTCGCCTATTTGCATCATCTGCCCGTGCTTCATGAAAATAGATTTATTGCAAAGCCCCGCTACTGCTGTTAGGTTGTGACTTACAAATATAATGGTGCGCCCGGACGTGGAGGCATCTTTCATTTTACCAAGACATTTGCGTTGGAAATCAGCGTCTCCAACGGCTAACACTTCGTCAACGATAAGAATTTCAGGTTCAAGATGTGCAGAGATAGCAAATCCTAAGCGAACATACATGCCTGATGAATAGCGTTTTACGGGTGTGTCCAAGAATTTCTCGACACCGGCAAAGTCCACGATGGCATCAAAATGTTGCTTGATTTCTTGTTTGCTCATTCCGAGTATCGCACCATTCAAGAAAATATTTTCTCTTCCGGATAATTCTGGATGAAAACCCGTACCGACTTCCAATAAACTAGCCACTCGTCCTTTGATAGAAATACGACCGTGGGTGGGTTCTGTGATTCGGCTGAGGACTTTTAAAAGTGTGGATTTCCCCGCGCCATTTGAGCCGATAATTCCTACTCTATCCCCTTGTTGTATATCAAAGCTAACATCTTTTAATGCCCAAAATACCTCTTTCGAATCAGTTTCTGTAGAAGTTTGTTTTCCAAAACCGTTTTTCAGCGTTTCTGAGAAAGCTTCTTTTAACGTTCTTGGTGCATTTTTACCTTTTTTATGGTCAATGATGTATTTTTTACTGACACCCTCTACTCGAATAATACGCATTCGTTTTCTAATTTTTTAGATATAATCTACAAAGGAGTTTTCCTTTTTTCTGAATAAATAAATAGCAAGAATTACTAAAAATACCACAAATAACGTAGTATATACGAAATAAATCCATTGGAAGTGAGGATATCCGGGAATCAACGCCCATCGAAACCCTTCTAACAAACTAGCCATCGGGTTGAGGGTCATGTACCAGTCAAACCAACCAAAACTACTTAATGAAGAACTGGAATAGGCTACCGGACAGATGAAAAATCCGTATTGTACAACCAAGGGTACAATTTGTTGAAAGTCACGGTATTGAACATTAAATGAGGCAAATATCAGTCCTAACCCAAAGGCTAGAAAAAAAGAAATGAGTAAAAAGACCGGAACGAGTACGAGCTGCCAACCAATCTGAATATCATTGTACAACAGAAAAGGAATGACAACAACGAAGGCGACCAAAAAGTCAACCAATGGAACAGCAATGGCGCTCAATGGCATTAATAACCGAGGGAAATACACCTTGGCAACCAAGTTGGCATTTCCGGTTATACTGTTGCTCACTTGTTGGAAGGAACTTGCGAAGAAATTCCAAAAAATAACTCCCGTGAAAATAATAACATTGAAGTTTACACCAGAAGTATCCTGTATTTTGGCTACTTTGTGAAAAGCGAAGATAAAAACAGCTACCGTTAAAATTGGACGAACAATAGCCCAAGCAACACCAAATAAGGTTTGTTTGTAACGAACTGTGATGTCTCGTTTGGCTAAAATCCAAAGTAGTTCTCTGAATCGTATTAAATCAGACCAATACTGCCTCTCTGAACGGCCTGGCTCAATGATGGTTTCGTGCATTACGCTTGGATAGATGAAATGAAAGTGGTTAAAAAATCAAAATGAATACTCCTCAAAATACAAGTAGTTATGTTTTGGGAAGCGAATCTTGCTTTTCAAACTACAAAGTAAAAGAAAAATAGCCATTTTTTCAGCCCAATTTTGATAATTTGAGACTAACAACTTGTCCAAAACGCGTACTTTCAATTTTTCTCCTCCTAATTTTGCAGAATGATTTTAAAATCTTTCAACGGATTTTTCTTCGTAATCTGTACCAACTCCCCCTTTTTATACGTATAAATATCTTCATTTTTATCCAGAATAGTCTTGTAGCGACCTCCTCCCAAAGGGATAATTTGTAGAAAATCTGCGTAATATTCTGCATAAATACGTTTTTGTGAAACAGGCTCTTCAAAGAATAATCGACTGACCGTCCAATCGATTTTTCCAGTTTCCTGTTTGGTTATCTGTTTTTTGGGTTGTTCAGAGTTTATCTGGTAAACAAATTCACGAATTAACTCTGTCGATGTATTAAAAGTGCCTTTGTTCGTTTTTGCTTGTACCGTGGACTTGACCAAATGTGGCTGCTTCCCCCCAAAAAGTGAATTTACTTGGTAGCCAACTTCCAAAACAAAGACCAATAAATTGACACGCACTTTGCTCGTAAGTTCGTATTGATGTTGGCTCGAAGAAGCATTCGTGCGTTTGGCAGTCATTTTGCCCACCTGAACACCCGCAACCTCTATTGTGTAGGTGCGCTGTTGAGAAAAAGTCGGTACGAAAGAAAAAAGAAAAAAGAAAAGGACGACGGTTGTCTTTGTCATATGGTATGTTTGAAAAAAAAGGAATTTGTCAGTTAATTTGATATTTACGTACGTAATGAAACCCATTCAGGTTGTACTCATTTTATTTTTTAATTGGATACGCTTTGCTAAACGAAACGGCAAGCAAGGTGACATCGTTGCCTCTTTGGTACATAAAGCAAAGGTAAAGTAGAATTTTTGTTTATGCTGAAAAAACAACTTGTGTCTATCTATGGACTGTTTCTTGTTCGTCGATAGGGTAAATGCATGAAAATAAGCAGCCCTATCGAGGTGAAATAATAGGCTTTTTCGGGTTTATTTTGATTTAACCTAAAAATGAACGGACTATGCAACGATGTTTGGGTAAGTTGCATCCTTGATTCAGTAATAAATCATTCAAATAAAAAGACAAAATCGTATGAAAAATACATGGAAAATGGTGGCTTGGAGTTTCTTCTTGCCATTTGCTCTTTCAGCGCAAGCACCTTATTTAACAAAAAAATGGGATGCCGCCGTTGGCGATAAATTAGATGTGATGACATCTGGGGGTAAAATTGAGGTAGTCGGAGGAAGTAAAGATGAGTTCGTCGTAGAAGTGTATGTCAAGGGGAACGCCGTAAAATCCAATTTATCGGAAGCAGATATTCAAGAACGCCTTGATAACTACGAAATCAAGGTAGAAAAAGTGAATGGAACAGTATATTGTTCTGCCAAATCTAAAGTATCTACCTTAAATTGGCAAAAAACACTTTCTATTGGGTTTGTTGTAAAAACACCTGAAAACGTGGACGTTCAGCTAAAGACAAATGGTGGCCATATTCGTCTGAAAAATCTGACGGGAAACTTACAATTTTCTACCAGCGGTGGTGCACTTGAACTAGAGAAACTTGGAGGTTTCGTGAAAGGCTCTACTTCCGGCGGAAGCATCTCGCTGATTGGAGGTAGCAAAACCATTGATCTCAAAACATCTGGCGGGAGTATAGAGGTTTTAGATGTAGAAGGAGATATAAATTTAGCTACTTCTGGCGGAAGTATCAACTTGAAAAGCATCAAAGGTACGGCGAATGTCAAGACAAGTGGAGGGGCGATTCGCGTCACGCAATTAACAGGTGAATTAAGCGCGGTAACGTCTGCGGGAGGAATATATCTCGACGAAATTTCTGGAAATGTCAAAGCGAAAACCTCAGCAGGTGGTATTCATGCGCAAATGAATGAACTAGGTGATTCACTTGATTTGGCTACTTCAGCGGGGAGTATTGACATGACAGTTCCTTCCCTTGACAACCTCGCCTTGGAATTGTCCGGTCAGAATGTGAAAATTCCTACCTTGACTGGATTTACCGGAGAAATCAAAAAAGGAGATGTAAGCGGAAAAACAGGCGCTGCAACCAAGCGAATTACAGCAAAGACAACGGTTGGAACGGTGCGTCTAGGTAATTAAAAAAGAAGCGCACAAAAATGGTCGGTTTCCCAAAGAGGAAATCGACCATTTTTGTTTTTAGGTCATGCTGATAAATAAATGCGTATTTTTGAGGTTTAATCTGGATTCAATCAAAGAATGGTAACACGCGAAGAGAGTACAATATGTATTGAGTTAGAAACTCCAATCAATGACGATAGACCTGTTTTTTTGGCAGGTGGCTTTTGTGATTGGTATCCCGACACAGCGTCTTTCCAAATGAAACGACAAACGGAAACAAGCTATATCTATCATTTCCCCAAAAAATGGCTAAAAGAGGAAAAGTTAGAGTATAAATATACCAAAGGTGGCTGGGAACATGTAGAACTCGATTTACTGGGAAATCCGTCTGCAAATAGAAAAATAGAGGCAAAACAGCAAACGGTCACAGATTTTGTGCCAAACTGGAGAAGCCATGGGCAAACCCCTTTTTTGAAAAAATTTCTTCCTATTTCGGAGTTGCTTGCGGAGGATTTCTATATACCTCAATTGAATAAAACCCGAAAAATCCATGTATTATTGCCTTATAATTACTACGAAAATCCTACGAAAAGGTATCCTGTTCTTTATATGCAAGATGCCCAAAATTTATTTGGAGAAGGGTCATCATACGGGAATTGGGAGATAGATAAACGGCTTTCTTTGCTTGCGGCTAGTGGAAAAGGAGAGGTAATTGTAGTCGCCATTGAGCATGGGAATGAAGACCGATTTACAGAATATTCCCCTTATAAAAGTACATTAAAAGGCAAAGGACAAGGAACAAAATACGCCAATTTTATCGTTCGAACACTCAAACCTTTCGTCGATATGGCATATAGGACACGACCAGAAAGGGCATTCACAGGAGTAGGAGGAAGCTCGATGGGTGGACTCGTAAGTATTTATTCTGGACTAATGTATCCTGAAACCATTGGTAGATTATTGGTCTTTTCTCCGTCGCTCTGGGTATCATCCAAGATTTATTTTGATGCCATGGAGTTCTTCCACCCGCAAGAAACGAAAATGTATTTGTATGCAGGGGGCAAAGAGAGTGATTATATGTTACCCAATCTTCAAAAATTAAGAGAAACAATTGAAAATCAGGGATTTGATGCAAAAAAATTAGACATTCATACATCTATTGATTTAGCGGGAGAGCATCAAGAGAAAAGATGGGGGCAGGAGTTTCCGAAGGCAATTTCGTATTTGTTTGGTTCATAAATGATATTCGATGGAAAAGAACGCATTGACATCTTCAGAGAAATTAAGGTACGACCGGCAACTCAAAATGCCGGAATTTGGCTTAGAAAAGCAACTCATTTTAAAAAAAGCACGTGTTTTAATCGTAGGTTGTGGAGGCTTAGGTAGCCCGATTTCTTTGTATTTGGCAGCGGCAGGCGTAGGTACATTGGGTTTGATAGAAAATGACCAAATTGACATGAGCAATCTTCAACGACAGATTTTATATCGGGCTAATCAGGTAGGGGAAGATAAGTTGGTACATGCCGTAGAAACATTGAAAGCATTAAATCCTGAAATTACCGTTATCCCGTTTCCGGAAAGATTAACCGCACAAAATGCCGTATCTATCATTCAAAATTTTGACTTAGTTATTGATGGTTCAGATAACTTTCCGACGCGGTATTTGGTCAATGATGCCTGTTTTTTGGTAAAAAAACCATGGGTATATGGTGCTATTTATCGTTTTGAAGGACAAGTTGCCGTTTTTAATTACCGACGAAACGTAACATACAGAGATATGTTTCCATCGCCGCCGCCTGAGGATCTCGCACCGAATTGTGTAGAAGCAGGAGTTTTGGGCGTGATGGCTGGGCTAATTGGCACGCTTCAAGCCACGGAGGCAATCAAAGTCTTGACAGGAATAGGGGAAGTATTGGACGGAGAACTCCTTTTAATAGAAACGCTGTCTATGTCTTTTCGGAAAGTTAAAATTCCACGTGATTTAGATAGAAAACCCGTGACAGAATTAATCGATTACGAAGCTTTTTGTCGTTCAAGCACTATCTCTGAAATAACTTGGGATGAACTACAAGTTTGGAAAAAACAAGGAGTTGATTTTCAGTTAATAGATGTTCGTACGAAAGAGGAACACGCGTCCGAACATCTCGGCGGCAAACTCATTCCTCTCGCTAAAATAGAAGAAAATTTAGCTAAGATTGACAGAGATAAACCCGTCATTTTGCATTGCTTATCTGGTGCGCGGAGTAGGCAAGCGGCACAAAAATTAATGAATGAAGGTTGGGTGAATGTGTATTCTCTGCAAGGTGGTATTCAACAAGTGGGTGTTGGATTTCGCATAAAGTCTTGAAGAATAATAACCGCACTTATCTGATCCACATTTCCTTTTATTTGTCTGTCCTTTTTTTTCATACCACCGGCAATCATCGCCTGAACGGCTAGTTTAGAGGTGAACCGCTCGTCCATTAAGTGAATCGGCAAATCTGGGAATTTTTCTTTGCATTGACTGATAAATGTACGAATAAGTGGCGTACTGTGGGTATCGTTTCCGTCAAGGTGTGTAGGAAAACCAATAACGAGTGCTTCCACTTGTTCTGTCGCGAAATAATGGGTGAGAAATACGAACAGATTCTTTGTTTCGACGGTCGTTAAGGCGGAGGCAATAATTTGTAGTGGGTCTGTTACGGCAATCCCTGTGCGTTTTGCTCCGTAATCTAAGGCAATAATTCTAGGCATTGAAAAAGAATTTGTTTGGGTAAAGTCGGTAAATTTGGCGAATTATACATACTTCACGATGAGTAAAGATAAAAAATTAGAAGAGATATTGACGAGACACGTGCACAAAGATGCCGTACCGTATCTTGTCGATGTATGGAAAGAGCTACCGTTTTCATTTACAGTTACACCACCTCGTAAGTCGTGCTATGGGAATTATACGTATCGAAATCAACATCACCACATCCGGTTGAACAGTAATTTAAGTACGACCCATTTTTTGTTGACATACCTACACGAAGTCGCGCATCAACGCGTGTATGAGCAGGCATTCAAGACACGAAAAAAGGTACTTCCACACGGGAATGAATGGAAAACGATGTTTAAAAAGCTGATGATTCCTGTTTTAAACGAGCAGATTATTCCTTCCTACATATTTCCGATTTTGGTGCAACATCTTCAAAATCCACCAGCCTCTTCAGGGCGAGATGCTCTGTTGCAAAAAGCATTTCGAAGAGAATCAGGGGATATTGATTTGATAGATAAGCTATTTTTTGCACTAGAAGATGTCCAGGTAGGTACGGTTTTCAAACTTAAAAATCGGTTATTCAAGAAAATAGGTACCAAAAGAACACGTGCTTTGTGTGAGGAAATACCGACACAGGAAAAATACCTTATTTCACTCCGTGCAGAAGTAGATGTCATTCAAAATTAGCCTTTCCAGATTGTCCAGAATAAAAGTGCCCATCCTGCCACGAGTAATGTACCGCCAATCGGTGCGATTGCTCCAAATGCTTTTATACCCGTGAAACAAATCAAGTAGAGACTTCCAGAAAAAATAATTGCGCCTACAAGGAAGGCATAACCGCTGTAATCCAAGGTTTTTGCCTGAAAATCTTTGCCTAAAACACCCAAAATTAACAAAGCAATGGCATGGTAGAATTGGTATTTTACGGCGGTTTCAAAGGTCTCCGTTGTTTGGGTTGCTTGCAACATTGCCTTGAGTGCATGAGCGCCAAACGCACCAATCATAACACCCAACATGCCCACTAATGAGCCAGATAACAAAAATAGTTTGTTCATAAATATATATTTTTACGTGTAATAACTAGATTCTTTCGCCAAAAATAGCACTGCCTACGCGGATAAATGTACTACCTTCGCTTATGGCAATAGGCCAATCTCCGCTCATTCCCATAGAGATTTCTTGCAGGACACAGTTAGCGGGAAGTGAAAAAGTCGAGGCCGTATCGAAGAGTGATTTTAGTCGCCTAAATTCCTCCCGAACAATCGTTTCATCTTCTGTAAATGTACTCATTCCCATGAGTCCACGGACTGAAACATGGGCGAGTTGCGCCAATTCATCTCCTTGGCAAATAGCAAAAAGTTCCTCTTCGGATAGTCCCGTTTTGGTATCTTCTTGGGCAATATGAACTTGTAATAAACAGGGGATAATGCGTTGATATTTAGCGGCTTGCTTATTGATTTCTTGCAACAGTTTGAAACTATCTACCGAATGAATAAACGAGACAAAAGGAGCAATGTACTTTACTTTATTACTTTGTAAATGACCAATGAAGTGCCACTCAATATCCTGGGGTAGAATCGCTTGTTTATCTACCAGTTCTTGGACATAATTCTCTCCAAACCGTCTAAAACCAGCTTCGTAGGCTAGAAGTAAGTCGCTGGCTGGTTTCTTTTTTGATACCGCAATTAATTTGACATTCGTTCCCGCTAATTGTTTCTCAATGGCTTGGATATTCTGAACAATCGGATGCATATTTTTGAATGAAAGTGGTTAGATGTGTAAACCTATTTTTGAATGGATTCGTTTGACCAAAGTCGTGCCAATTGCAAGATGACTTCAGCAGACTTCTCCATATCTTGTACAGAAACCCACTCCAACTTGGAGTGGAATGCGTGTTCACCTGCAAAAATATTCGGACAAGGAAGTCCCATAAATGACAATCGTGAACCATCTGTTCCTCCACGTATTGACTGTAATTTGGGGGAAAGTCCTGCATCACGAATCGCCTGGACGGCTAATTCTACCACCAAAGGATGTTGATCTAGCACGTCTTTCATATTTCTGTATTGTTCTTGAAATACAATATCAATGTGCGCTTTTGGGTATTTTTCTTGTACTATTTTACAGAGTTGCAGAAGCATTTGTCTGTAAGCAAGAAGTCCTTCATTGGTAAAATCCCGAAGAATAAAGTCGATACGCGCCTCTTCTTGTCCGCCGGTAATTGCTACAGGATGTACAAATCCTTCCTTTAATTCCGTTGTTTCAGGTGAATGTTTATCTTGCGGGAGTAATGAAAGGATTTCAGCCGCTATTTTGATGGCATTTACGAGGGTATTTTTAGCAAATCCGGGATGCGTACTTACACCTTGTATTTGTATGGTGGCACCGTCCGCAGAGAAAGTTTCGTTTTCAATAGAGCCCAGCGATTCTCCGTCGATGGTATAAGCAAAATCAGCTGCTAGTTTTTCCAAGTCGATTTTTTCGGTTCCACGTCCTACTTCTTCGTCTGGAGTAAATACAATTTTGATAGTTCCGTGTGGTGTTTCTGGATGCGTCTGCCAATAAGCGACGGCCGCCATAATTGCGGTAATTCCTGCTTTATTATCGGCACCTAATAGCGTATTGCCACTAGCTGTAAAGATGTCATTCCCGATTTGGTATTTTAAATCAGGATGTTCTTCCAAACGGATTTGCTGGGTAGGGTCATCTGGTAGAATGATGGGGGAGCCATCCCATTGCGTATGCAAAATGGGTTTTACGTTTGTTCCTGAGCAATCTGGGGCCGTATCCATGTGTGCACAAAAACAAATAGTGGGGCTCTTGTGCTTTACATTACTTGGTAAAGTGGCATAGACATATCCATACTCATCTGTATGTGCATCTGAGACTCCCAATTCAAGCAATTCTTGTACAAGGAGATGTGCGAGGTTTTTTTGTTTTTCGGTGGACGGAAAACAGGTTGCGTGTGGGTCAGATTGGGTATCTATCTTGACGTACGTAACGAAGCGATGAATAATTTCATTTTCTAAGAAAGAAAGATCATTCGTCATAGTTAACGTTTGTATTTTTCGATGATTTTTTTCAAATCAGCGGGTGAATAATAGACGTTTTTGAGGGTTTTGTTGTCTGCGGTTCGAAAGACAAGGTATTTCTCACCGTCTTTTTGGTAATAGCAAGGTGTACCCTTTGCTTCGTAATGAGCAACAGTTTCTATTGCTTGCTGTTCGGAGTCACACGCTTTGCTCATGTTGGAGCGTTGGACTTCATCGAAGAGTTCTTTGAAACTTTCTGCTAGGCCAAATTCCAATACAGCACCCATCAATACATACTGTAAGTCGCAGAGTGCATCCGCTGCTTCAACTAAATTATTTGTTTGAATTGCCTCTTCAAATTCACTTAATTCTTCTCTCAAAAGTGCTACCCGAAGAGCGGCTCTTTCAGATGTAGGAATTTGTGGATGTGCTAAAATAGGGTGATGAAAAGTGGCGTGAAATTCAGCGACAGACGCGATAGAATCGGGGCTTTGCATACTATTGAAATTAAATTGTATTTTTTAACCGTAAAATAAATAAACTCATAAAGCAACTTGCAAAGTTGTCACAATTTGGATAATATTGCTAGAAATCTTGAGGTCATTACAAAACAAAAATTATTTATTATGAACAAATTAGTTAGACTTTTCTCTGTTGTAGCACTTTCTGCATCTGTAGCTATGTGGTCTTGTAAAGGTGAAAAAGGAGATCAAGGAGACATCGGTCCTGCTGGTCCTACTGGCCCTGCTGGTCCTACTGGTGCGGTTGGTCCTACTGGTCCTGCTGGTCCTACTGGTCCTGTTGGCAACGCCAATGTTCGTTCTTTCACAGCGACAGTAACACCTGGTCAATGGACAAGAACAGAGGTAGCTGGTGTAGGTTCAACTACAACAAGTACATGGGGTGCCGTTAAATTTGATAATGCTGAACTTACAGCTGACAAAGTAGCTATCGGATACATCAAATCTGGCGAAAAATGGTTGTCACTTCCTGTGTTTTTCACAAAAGACATCGATGGTTCTGTAGAACGTTTGAACTTTGCTTACCAAACAGGTCAAGTTGAGTTCTATTACCGTGCACAAACTCAATTATTCGGTGGACAAACTACCTTCGCTCCAGCAGCTAATTTGGAAGTTCGTTACATCATCATCCAACAAACATTGGCTTCTGCAATGAGAGCAAATGGTGTTGATTTGAACAACTTAGCGGAAGTAATGGATTTTGCAAACGGAAGTTTCTAATCTACTCTCCAAGTAAGAAAAACAAATGGGTCACTCAACAATACGTTGGGTGACCCATTTACTTTAATCAACTATCAAATTCTTCTTATCCTGCCCAATTCTCCCTGTCTAAACTCCGATATTGAATTGCCTCCGCTAAATGTTCGATTCGAATTTCCTCTGTACCTGCTAAATCAGCAATTGTTCTCGATACTTTCAAAATCCGGTCATACGCACGAGCTGAAAGTCCCATCTTTTCCATCGCTCGTTTGAGTAATATCTTCCCTGCCTCATTAATTACACAAATATCCTTGACCATCTCCGCAGGCATTAATGCATTGGAATGAATCGTTGGATAATTTTTGAAACGCTCTGTCTGAATATCTCTTGCCCGAACAACCCGTTCCCGAATCTCGGCGGATGTCTCATTTTTTCTTCGAGAAGCTATCTCATCAAAACTAACAGGTGTTACTTCTACGTGTAGGTCAATCCGGTCTAAAAGTGGGCCCGAAATCCGGTTTAGGTATTTCTCTACCGTTCCTGGTGGACAAGTACATTCTTTTTCCGGATGATTGTAATACCCACAAGGGCATGGATTCATAGAGGCAATGAGCATAAAACTCGCTGGGAACTCCACTGCCATTCTCGTGCGGGAAATAACTACTTTTCGTTCTTCCAAAGGTTGGCGCATGACTTCCAAAACGGTTCTCTTAAACTCAGGAAGTTCATCAAGAAATAAAACACCGTTGTGTGCTAATGAAATTTCCCCAGGTTGTGGATAGCTTCCTCCACCAACCAACGCAGCATCTGAAATCGTGTGATGTGGATTTCGGAATGGACGTCTTGCTATCAATGTTGCACGTGTGTCTAACTTCCCTGCAACGGAGTGAATTTTGGTAGTTTCTAGGGCTTCCATGAGTGTCAACGGAGGTAAAATAGAAGGTAGTCGCTTGGCTAACATGGTTTTACCCGCACCAGGAGGCCCAATCATGATGGCATTATGCCCACCAGCGGCAGTTATCTCTAAAGCTCTTTTGATGTTTTCTTGCCCTTGAACGTGCGAAAAATCAGCCTCATATTCCGAATGACTGTGAAAAAATAACTCCCGTGTATCTGTCACCAAAGGAGTGATTTCTCGCTCTCCCGTGAAAAACTCTACGGCTTCTTCCAAGGTTTCTACACCGATTACATCTAAGTTATTGACAATCGAGGCTTCGCTTGCGTTTTCCTTCGGAAGGATAAAACCTTTTAAACGGTTACTTCGGGCTTCAATCGCGATGGGTAGAACACCTCGAATTGGGCGTAGTTTGCCGTCTAAAGACAATTCACCTAAAATGACGTAATCCGCTAATGAACGTGTAAAGGTGAGTTTCCCTGCCATTGCGACTAAGCAAAGTGCAATGGGCAAATCATAGGACGAACCTTCTTTACGAACATCAGCCGGGGCAAGATTGATGATTGTTTTGTGTCGGTTCGGTTGGTATCCTGTATTTTTTAAGGCGGCGTCAATCCGTTGTAAACTTTCTTTTACCGCGCTGTCAGGCAATCCTACAACACTCAGTCCAATTCCTTGAATAACACTTACTTCTACTGTAATTAAGGCAGCACTTACACCAAAAACAGCAGCTCCATACGTTGTGGCTAACATAATTTCTATTGATTAATTTTAGTAAATATCGAAAGCAGAAGTGGCTATTATTCTTCTGCTTTCTAGTGGCATATTAGACAAATATATTGAAAATTAGTCCCAAATCCATTCTTTCCCAATTTCTAGTTCTTTTTGGAGTCCTTGTTTGATCAAGAAATCTCTCGTTTCTGCCGAATTTTTGGATTGAACGGGTAATTTATCTGCATTAGCTAAAGCAAAAAGCATCATTGCCGTATAGCGGACATTGTTCTGGATGTGGTTTCTGTCTATCAAATCAATCCGGTCACAATTTGCATGATAACAGTTGTAGGCTTTCACCGGGAAACTTCCTGATGGCGCAGAAACAGGTATTCCCTGGAGCATAAATGGTTGATGATCTGAGTGTAACCCTGCACGATTGCTGTTTGCATTGGCAAATGAAGTGTCAATTTCTTGAATAGTTGCGCCTACTTGGTCAAAAAAAGATTTAAGTTCATCGTTGCCCATGGCATTAAATCCACGCACATTATTTACCATATCTAGGTTCATCATTAACTTTACTTCGTCTAATTTCTTGTCAGTTTTGTATTTGGAGACAAGATATTTAGAGCCTAGAAGCCCTTGTTCTTCGCCCATGAAAAGGACAAACTCAATGGTTCGTTTGGGTTGTAATTGCGTACTTTTGAAAACCCGCGCCATGTCAATGATGGAAAACGCACCAATTCCGTTGTCAATCGCGCCCGTTGCTAAGTCCCAAGAGTCTAGATGCCCACCAATCACAATTTTTTCTTTCCGTAATTTTCGGGAAGTACCGGGAATCGTGGCTACGATATTTCTTGACTTGATGGGGCGGCTAAAATTTTGCATATCGATAATAGCCAAGATATTCTGTTCATCTCGAATCCATTTACGAATTGCCTTGCCACTTTCTACGGAGACACAAACCGCCGGAATAGGAATTAACTCGCCCGTCACAGAGGCTGTACCTGTGAGTAAAACGCCGCCAGCAACGGCATTGGCAATAATGACACCTGAAGCACCGTATTTGATGGCGAGCGCTGTTTTCTCAGAACGGTGAAGATTCTTTTTATCCTTATTTTCTTGGTTTTGGATATTGATATTGAATATGGCAACCTTTCCAGGTAGTTCGGAAGCAACTTTTTGGAAATCTTCTTCCAAGCCATCTCCGCAGTCAACAATTTGAGCCGTTACGTGTGCAGAAACAGGGGAATGCGCCAAGGCCACTACTTCAACGTCCCGAAAGTTATCGCTTTGTGCAGGTGCTATGGATAGCGTGACGAAGCTCCTAGACCATGCTTCCACCTCAAAAGGCATATAACGAACATCAGAAATACCGTAAGATTTGAGTGTTGAAAAGGCAAATTCTTCCGCTTTTTTAGCGTTGATGCTGCCCGTCAGTCGATGCCCAATTTTTTCGCTGGCTTCCTTTAATGTTTCGTAGCTTTTACCGCGATACAAAACATCTTGATTGATTTTTGTAAACGGCGCAATGAAAGGTGAGGAAGACTGTGCAAGTGAAAAATAACTCGTTGATGTTAAAATGGAAAGCAAAGTAAGTGAGTATCTGTTTAGCATAGTATAAAACGTTTAATAGGCTGTTTGCTGAACCTATTTGATGAGAGGATAGTACTGTAAACTTATTAAAAAGTTATGATGATTAGATGTTTAATTTGTACTTTAAGGGCTGTTTTTTTGAAAAAAATCTTTTCTCCGTAAAATAACGTGTTCTTTTGAGTTTGATAAAACGAAAATACGACTACATCATGCAAATAAATCAACTATCTACGCCTAAAGCGACAAAAAGACCCTTCGAAATAACTACCCACGGGCATACGCGAACAGATAATTACTATTGGTTGCGTGACCGAGAAAATCCAGAGGTTATTGCTTATTTGGAGGCTGAAAACGCTTACTGTGCCTCTGTACTTGCCCCTTACAATGCGTTGCAAGAAAAATTATTTACAGAAATGAAAGCGCGAATAAAAGAAACCGATGCCTCTGTTCCTTATCAAATAGACGATTACTTCTATTATTCGCGATTCCAAGAAGGTGGAGAATATCCCATCTACTGTAGAAAAAAAGGAAATCTGGATGCAAACGAAGAAATACTTCTGGACGGAAATAATCTCGCAAAAGACCACGCTTATTTTCATATCGGAGGCTATGCAATCTCGGATAATGAACAAATGATGGCGTTCGGAATAGACACCGTGAGCCGAAGAAATTATACGGTTCAATTTAAGAATTTGGTAACAGGTGAATTGTACTCAGAGAAGATTGAACACACAGAAGCCGGGAATTACGCTTGGGCTGCGGACAATCAATCGTTCTTTTATGTACTCCGTGAACAAGAAACATTGCTTGGTTATCGGGTGTATCGGCACCAACTTGGAACAGCACAAGAAGAAGATGTACTGGTTTATGAAGAAAAAGATAACCAATTTGGATTGGGTCTTTATCGGATGAAATCCAAAAAATACATAGCCATTATTTCTGTCCAAAACGGGGTTTCAACGGAATATCAGCTACTCGATGCCGCCAAACCAACAGGTGACTGGTTCGTTTTTTTAGAAAGAGAAGAGGGGCATGAATATTATTTGGAACATGTACAAGATACATTCTTCATTCGGACAAATACCCAACATGCTGCCAATTTCCAGTTAATGGAAGTGCCAGAAAAGGAGATACAAAACGGAATTTCTGCTTGGCAGACGGTCATCCCGGCGAGAGAAGACATCATGCTTGAAACGTTCGAAATCTTTACACACTTCTTGGTCATTCAAGAAAGAAAAGAAGGATTGGCGCAATTGGTCATACGCAATTTGCAGACGAAAGAAGAACACCAGCTTGATTTTGGCGAACCTGTATATGACGCTTTTATTGGTACAAATCCGAATTTCAATACGTCCGTCCTTCGGTACGGATACACTTCTTTGACAACCCCTTTTTCGACATTTGATTATAATATGGAAACCCGGGAAAAGGTATTGCGCAAGGAACAAATTGTTTTGGGTGATTTTACAAAAGAAAATTACCAAACGGAGCGTGTTTTTGCCACTGCGCGGGATGGTGTGAAAATTCCCATTTCATTGGTGTATAAAAAAACAACATCCATTGACGGAACCGCACCGTTGCTTCAATATGCGTACGGTTCCTACGGAATCAACATGGATGCTTCGTTTAGTTCGCGGCTATTGAGTTTGTTGGATAGAGGATTTGTTTACGCGATTTGCCATATCCGGGGAGGTCAAGAAATGGGGAGAAAATGGTACGATGAGGGTAAAATGAATGCCAAAATGAATACATTCACGGATTTCATGGATTGTAGTTCTTTCTTAATCGCCAATAAATGGGCAGATGCTTCGCGTCTTTTTGCCATGGGTGGAAGTGCAGGAGGACTTTTGATGGGCGCTGTGCTCAATATGGCGCCTAATTTATACAAAGGAGTGGTAGCGCAAGTACCGTTTGTGGATGTAGTCACGACGATGCTCGATGAGACTATTCCATTGACAACCGGAGAATGGGAGGAATGGGGAAATCCAAAAGAAGAGCAGGCGTATCACTACATGCTTTCGTATTCTCCTTATGACCAAGTGATTGCACAAGAATATCCCGCTTTATTAGTGACAGCCGGTTTGCATGATTCGCAAGTACAATACTGGGAACCTGCCAAATGGGTAGCGAAATTACGTGAGATGAAAACGAATGATGCCCCACTGCTTTTTCACTGTGATTTGCAGGCTGGTCACGGTGGTGCTTCGGGTCGGTTTGCCTCGTTGCAAGATACGGCAAGAGAGTATGTGTTTATTCTTGCATTAGCAGGAATAACAGATTAATCAACGATAGAGAAAAACCCAACGAAGGATTTTGTAACCCGCTAGAATAGTGCCCTTCAAAGTGCCAGAAACCTTTGAATGGCCTATTCTACAGCGGTAATTAACAGGTATTTCTGTGATTTTTAACTGGTGGCGAAGTGCTTTAAGCTGCATTTCAACAGTCCAGCCGTAGGTGGTATCTTGCATGCGTAGTTTTTCGAGCGATTCCCAACGAATGGCTCGAAACGGCCCTAAATCGGTATATTTGAACCCGTAAAGTAGTTGAATGAGAAACGTAGCCAACCAATTTCCGAATATTTGTTGGGGTGTCATGGAACCTGCTTCTTGCTGCCCTAGCGCACGCGAACCAATGACAAAATCATAGCCGTCTTGCAAAATAGGCCGAATAAGCTTGGGAAGTTCCTCAGGAAAATCGGAATAATCTGCATCAAGAAAAACAACAATATCTGGTTTTTTAGGTCGGATATAATCCAAACCCTTTAAACAAGCAATTCCGTATCCTTGGCGCGGTTCGTCGAGTACTGTCGCACCTGCTTTTCGTGCCACAGAAGAGGTTGTATCGCTCGAATTATTATTGACTACAACGATTTCCTGAACCCATTCCAACGGAATTTCTTGAATGACTTTATCGACAGACAAGGCCTCGTTAAAAGCAGGAATAACAACATAGATAGAAGCCTTGGCGGTACTTTCACTCATTTCTTATCTGTTTCTAATGATTTGCAATAGGTATCGTACAAGGTTTGCGCCTGCTTTTGTTCCAAAAATAAAAGTTGTTTGTAGTCCAAACATGCTTTATCAATGCGCTTTGTCGTTAGGTAGGCGGCTGCTCGTTGGTAATAGGCTTTGACAAGAAGGTGGTCGTTGGCAATGGCTTCCGTCAAGCTTTCGATGGCTAATTTAGGTTGATTGAGCGTCATGAAATAACTTCCATCTTGAAAAAGTTCCTCGGCCAGTTGTCGCTTAGCTGCGGCTTCTTCTTCTTGGCTCGCATTTGTTTTTGTCCAACCCAAATCAAATCGAAAAATTACTTCCGTATTGATTGGCTGGTTTTCCAGTTTAGCAGGAAGCCAACTTCCTTTGGTCGAAACGATGGCGTCAATTAATTTTTGGTTGTATTTGGGTTGCGTACTTTCTTCGATTCGAACACCTGTTAATTGTCCGTTTTTGGTGACAATCGCGCGTGCAACAAATAAAGCCCGTCGCCAGTCTGGAAACGCAAATTTTTCATAGATGTATGTCATCGCAGACTTTTGGCTATTCAAAAAGATGGGCACAAGGTGGTAATTGTCTGAAATATACACGCGCTCCCCATTTTTTGCTACATAAGATTCAGGTTGAAAACCAACCCGATGTACACGTTGCGGGATTAAACTTATTTGAATGGGTATTTCTACTGAACTGCTAGGTAATTGATTGATAATAAGCTTTATATCGCTTAGTTCTTTGATTTTGAAATAAACATCTTCAATGACCAAAATACTGTCTTGGATTTGATAGCGGAGTCTTCTACTTTTCCCGTTAATGGTATTGAGAACACTATCAGGACTAAAAAAATCATAGTAAAGTTGGCTGTCCCGAAAATCAGCAGAATAAATGGGGCTGCCGTCTGTCAAGGTGATGTTTGTTTTAATCCACTCGCCTCGTAATTTTTGACTATCGAATGTTTGACCAAACCCTCCGAAAGAAAGGAGAAATAAGGAAAAAAAAGTATATTTTCTCATTTTTTTTATTTACGAAAAAGTTAGTTCGCCTCCCAACTTGTGACAATGCGGCTACCTTCTTCTGTGTTTGAAATGGATAAATAGGTTTGAATTTCCTGTTGAAGTTCTTCCACGTGTGAAATAACTCCTACAATTCGGTTTTCCCGACGAAGGGACTTCAGCGCTTCAAAGACAATTTGCAAGGAACCTTTGTCCAATGACCCAAAACCTTCATCAATGAAGAAAAAGTTGTTCGCCATTTTTTGTTGTGAATGAATGCTATCAGCTAACGCCAATGCGAGTGAAAGTGCCGCCTGGAATTTTTGTCCACCTGAAAGCGTCTTGAGCAAACGCAAATGTCCGCCATTCAACATATCACGCACCCAAAATGTATTGTCATCGCCTAATGTCAACTCCAATTGCTGCCTTGTCATGCGTGAAAAGCGCTCGTTTGCTACCCGACAAAGATTTTCTAGGTAAATTTTAGAAATATAATTAACAAAACCGCTGGAACGAAACATCGTTTCCAAAACTTTTAAATCATCTCCTCGCTTTGCTATCAACGCCAATTGGTGGAGAAGCGTTGTTTTCTGGGCTAACTGCTCCTTCAATGTCTGAATTTGAGAGGATAATTTCCCTATTGTTTGCAGGAGTTGCTCTTGCTCCGCTTTTGCTTTTCCGAGTGCTTCGTTTAATTGCGTTTGCTTTTGGATATCGTAGGTTAATTCACCAAAAAGTTGCTGTTTTTTGGTTTGTATTTCATCTAAATCTGCTTGAGCTCTTTGTAGTTGAGTGAAAAAAGTTTGTACTTCTTGCTGAGCTTTTTTGAGTTCTTCCAATGTCCAGGTTTGCCACGTCTGGCGTATGTCACTTTCATCTGTAAACTCAGGCGTATGCTGCAATGCCTCGTCGATTTTTATTTGTATCGAATGAATATCTTGTTTCCTTTGTGCTACTTCTTTTGTACGCTCTACAAGCATTCCTTTCTGCGTTTCCACATCTTGCAGTAAACTTTGATACTCTTTTTCAAGCTGCTGAGCTTGGTCTTCTATGCGTCTGATTTCCTCCTCTTTCTGTTTGATACTAACGGTTAGGTCGGAAACAGATTTCTCTGCAAATGGTGTGATATTTATCGTCTCCATTTGTTGTTCCAATACCTGAATTTCGGTTTGGGCTGCAACAATTTTTTGATCAATTTCTTTCAATTTTGTAGCCTCTATTTGCTGTATCACCGCTACTTTTTGCTCTATATTGGCTTGGATAACAGACATGCTTTCCGTAGTTTGCTTGTGCTCGGCAACCAACTGAATGTGGGTTTCCACCCAGGCATTGAAATCGCTCTCGACAGAAGGAATGTTCTCCCAAATAAACGTTTCTTTCTGCTCGTTGAGTAACCTTGAAGCCATTTCCCACTTTTCACGGATTGCCTCTTTTTGTCTTTCTGTATCTTGCCATTTACTCACCGCAAGCTCAAATTTTTGCTGTGATTCTCGAAGCTTTTCTTGTTTGTTTTTTTCTTGTTTTACGGCGTTCTCAAGAACAGAAACCGATTGACTACCAGGCTCTATTTTGGCAGGATGGTGCGTCGAACCACACAAAAGGCAAGGTTCACCGGCTTGGAGTTGTTGAGCAAAGGAATGGAGTTTCTCTTTCACTCGTTCCTGCTGCAATTGCGCTTCTAACTCTGCAAGGATACCTTCTTTTTGTTGGAAACTCGTCTGGAACACATCACGAATTTTATCAATGATAGCTGCATGTATTGGCGTATCTATTGGCAAGTTAGGGGAAAGTTCCGTGCCTATTTGTGCAATGAGTTGTATTTGCTCGTTCCCTAGGGTATGAACCTGCGTTGCTTCTTGCTTAATCGTTTTTTTGTTAGCTTCAAGATTCCTGCATTCTGTGAACCAAACCCGAATATCTCCTACCGTTTGCTCAAAATTTGTTGGAATGCGGCTAGAAAGCTGAGCGAGTAGTTCCTGCGCTTTTACTCGTTCTGCCTGTAAATCGGCAAGTTCTTTTTCTATGTGTGCCTTATCTTGAAGAATACGCTGTTGTTCGTGCGTAAATAGTTGCAATTTCTGCCGAACGTCTTGAATCACAATCATTTTTTGGAGTGATTCGACTTCTTTTTTTTGTGCTGGTAATGTTTCTATGAAAGGGGCTAATGCGGCTCGTTTGGTTTGATTGACTACTAAATTTTGCTCACGGGAAGCGATATTTTCATTCAATTGTACCAGGATAGACTGAAGGCGTGCAAGCTCATTTTCCCGTTCTTGTTTTTGAATAAACAAAGGACCGAACAATTGGCTTGCTTTCTCGTAGCGTGTTATTCTTTGTTGCAGTTCCGTCTTTTGAGGTGTTTGGTCGTGTAGTTTTTTCCAATTTTCCAGACGTTGGTTCAAGAGTTCTTCCGTTTCTTGTAATTCTTTGTAGGCTGTAACGGCTTGCTCAAATTCGGTCACTTGTTGGGCAATAGATACACTTTGTTCTTGTGTGAGATACAATTGTTGCTGAACACTCTCTAGTTCTTCTGGTGTTGCTGTTCCGAGTTGTAGTAAACTTCCTTCTACGGTTGCCTTTTTTTCGTTGTTTTGATGGATGAGCGCATTAACTTTTGGTGTTAATTCGTATTTTTCAAGTTTGAAAATCTCTTTCATCATCCGGGTTCTTTCTGTACCCCCGAGTTCAATAAAATCTTGGAATCTACCTTGCGGAATGATGATGGCACGCCTGAAATTATCGTAGCTTAAACCAATGATGGCTTCGGCAGTCATTTTTTCATCTGCCAAGGGCATCCACTGTCCATCGGGCATACGTTTGGCGACACGGCGCTCCATCGTCCCGACTTCTTTGAAATTTTTTCTGTTGCGTTTGGCAGAAACACTAAATCTATACTGTTCAGACGGGTCGCCAGCCAGGCATTCAAACTCAACTTTCAACTCATCTGATTGCAGATTCATCATATTGTATGACCGTGAATCTCGGGAGCTTAGACGCTCTGTATTGTTATAAAGTGCAAATGTAATGGCTTCTAAAATCGTCGATTTGCCACTCCCAACACCGCCGAAAATACCGAAAAGTCCGGCATCTGTTAATTCATTAAACTGAATTTTCTGTTCTTCTTTATAGGAATATAAACCCTTGATTGATAGGGAAATAGGTATCATTTCGTTTGTTTTTTAAGATGAGGTAGACGTGTTTTCTTGACCCAGGACTTCCGCGAACAAATCCATCAAAGACTCGGACGGTGCTTGGTCATTGTTCTTGCTTTTGAAATACTGGACGAATAACTCATCCATCCGGAGACTCAAATCAATTCTTGCTTGTGTGTTGTTCTCGGTTTTGTTCTGAATCATCGGAATAATCTGGATAATACCAGGATGCGCAGCTACGAGTGCTTTTTTATCTTCGGTGGCCAAAAATGTATCAGAAACGATGGTTAGCTCTACCAGACAATCGGTGTTTTCACTCAACCAAGAAAGCGCTTCAGGAATAGATTCAAACCGAACCCGCAGTAATTTTTTTCCGGAAGTCAAAGGTATTTTTTGCATTTCTACCAAATTGCCAGCTTCTACGGTAAGAAGCTGAACGTATTTTTGTTGGTTGTCTTCAGCAAAACTATACGCAAGCGGACTTCCCGCATAGACAATTGGGCAAGGCTTTGTGTCAACGCTGTGGTTTCTGTGTAAATGTCCGAGCGCAACGTAATGAATGCCTTCGGGAATATTTTGGGAATAAATAGCTTGCGCACCTCCAACATGCAAAATCGGACGTTCATCGTCGGGTTCTTGTTCTAATTCTTGCCCTTGTTTTGTAAAAAATAGATGCGTAACAAGTAGATTGAATCCGTTAGCGTCAGCATATTTGTGGGCGAGTTCGTTCCAGTGCGTAGCCAAATAATCGCGCAGCGCCTCTTCTACATTTTCTTGGCCCAAATACGTCTTAATGCGTTGTTCGTTGGCATAAGCTGTATGAAAAATCCGGAGTGGAAATGACCAATTCGGAGAACGTAATTCCATAAATCCAGGCGCTGACTGTGTGACTTCCAAGCCCGAATCTAGTTTTTCTGGTGTGATGACAGCGGCGGGGTATCCAATGAAAAAAATCCCTGCCATGCGTGCCAGTGTATCCGGAACGTTGATTCGCTCAGGAGAGTCATGGTTGCCTGCTATGGCAATAACGGGGCGTTGCCCGTGATTCCCAAGGCGGTGCAATGTTTTATAAAGCAATTCTGTGGCTTCAGAGGAAGGATTGAAATTGTCAAATAAATCACCAGCAATGACAACAGCATCCACGTGGTGGGTATCTGCCAATGCAACGATTTCTTGCAACACGTCTTTTTGTTCTTCCATGCGGGAAAAATCGTCCAATCTTTTGCCCAAGTGCCAATCAGCGGTATGTAGTATTTTCATGTGGAAGTAGGGGGGTGATTACAAGCTTTGTGGTGTGTTCTTTGTTGAATATAAACTAATTTATCAAATTTATGGTTTTTCATTTGCAAAAGTAAGCATGAGTGTATAATTTTGCATTCCAAAAGACGGAGGTTATAGCTCAGCAGGTTAGAGCACCAGATTGTGGTTCTGGGGGCCGTGGGTTCGAACCCCATTAGCCTCCCTCCAAGCGTGTCATGCAAATGGCGCGCTTTTTTTATGCCTTTTATCTTCATTTTATTCATCCATTCACCGTTTTATTCATGGCATTTCAATTATTACAAGGAAAAAAAGGAATTATTTCAGGTGCGCTAGATAAACAATCGATTGCGTGGCAAGTCGCTCTACGTGCCAAAGAAGAAGGTGCCCAATTTATCTTGACCAACGCCCCGATTGCCCAAAAACTAGGGAATCTCGAAGAATTAAGCGCCCTTTGTGATGCGCCAATCATTTATGCTGACGCCACACATATTCCTGACATCGAAAATTTGTATCAAAAAACCCAAGAACATTTTGGGGGAGGTATTGATTTCCTACTACATTCCATCGGGATGTCTCCCAATATTCGTAAGAAAAAAACATACGGCGACTTAAATTACGATTGGTACATGAAAAGCATCGATGTGTCGGCTTTGTCATTACATAAATTACTCCAAACGGCTGAAAAGCACGATATTTTGAACGAGTGGGCTTCTGTGGTTGGGCTGTCATACATTGCGGCGCAAAGAATTTTTCCTTTTTATACAGATATGGCAGACGCCAAAGCCATGCTTGAGTCCATAGCACGTGGCTACGGGTATCGTTATGGGAAACACAAAAAAGTACGCGTCAATACCGTGTCTCAGTCGCCCACACGTACAACTGCCGGAACAGGCATTGGCGAATTTGATACTTTTTTTGAACTAGCCGACCAAATTTCCCCACTAGGAAATGCCTCAGCCGAGGATTGTGCCAATTATATCCTAACGCTTTTCTCTGACTTGACTCGGATGGTCACGATGCAAAATCTTTTTCATGATGGGGGCTATTCATTTACAGGAATGACGCCCGAATTGATTCCATTCATTCCAACTAAAGATAAATAAACTAAAAGGTAATTCCCCACGCCAACTGCCCTACCGGGGCAAGATAGGGGTAGCGTTTCTATTTATTTGTGGTAAATTTGTGTATCAACGAAAGTTACATCCAATAAAAAAATGGAAAATCAAAAAGTAATTCATTGGGGGATTATAGGTCTTGGTAAAATTGCTCGCAAATTCGCGGAAGACCTCCGTCATGTACCTCATGCGACCTTGGCTGCGGTAGCGTCCACAGACTTGGCGCGCGCAGAGCAGTTTGCAAGTGATTTTGGCGTGCCTGCTGCTTTTGGTTCGTACGAAGAACTGTTTCAAGCAAAACCCTTGGATGCTGTTTATATTGCGACTCCTCACGCTAGCCATGCCTCCTGCACGCTGTTAGCATTGGCGCAAGGTGTTCCCGTTTTATGTGAAAAACCCTTGGCAATGAATAGTGAAGAGGTAGCCCAAATGGTGGAGTCCGCTCGTGCAAAAAATGTTTTCCTGATGGAAGCCTTATGGACACGGTTCCTTCCGGCAACTACTTTTGTTTTGGATGCCGTAACACAAGGGAAAATCGGGAAAATAAAATCCATTCACGCGGATTTTGGTTTTGTTGCCCCTTTTGTGCCAGAAAGAAGGGCTTTCAATAAAGAGCTGGGAGGAGGTTCTTTGCTGGATATTGGTATTTATCCTGCCTATTTGGCGTATTTATTACTTGGTATGCCCGCTAAAATTCAGGCAACAAGTACGTGGAGCCCGACGGGCGTAGATGAGTCAACAAGTATGCTTTTTTCGTATGCAGGAGGTGAAGTTGCCGTTTTACATAGTTCATTTGTGACGCGCACCAAGACAGAAGCCTTGATTTACGGTGAAAAAGGAGCCATACAAATGCACGAACGTTTCCATGAAACAAAGCAAGTGAGTATTTTCAACGAAGACGGAGAGTTAATGGAGACCCGTCAGTTTCCGAGGGATTCGTTTGGGTATAATTTCGAGATTGAGGCGGTTTGTGCTAATATTCGCGCAAATGAAAAAGAAAATACGTGGATGCGCCTAGAGGACAGCATTGCCTTAATGAAAATCTTGGATGAAGTACGTAGAGTCGCTATCTAGTCCCCGTATTTTAAGTGAAAGTAGCAAATCGCGACAAATTATTGCCTAAATTTGTATATTGAATAGATTTGGTAAATGAAAAAAATGAAGCAAATAATTGGTTGGATAAGTATTCTATTTTCTTTGTTTGTGGTTTCGTGCCAATCCAGTGAAAAAGAAGTGGATATATCCAAAATAGACTTGGAAGTGTCTATTACTCGTTTGGATAAAACCTTGATGGCGGTTAAAAATAAAGAGGAAGTAGCCCAATTTTTGATGGAAAATGAAGCCATTACTCGTTCTTTTTACAGAGCTTATCCAGACGATACGGCATTTGTATCCTATCTATACGAACTTACGCAACATCCAGAAACGCGGGCACTTTACAGCCAAACAGACACATATTTTGGTGATTTAAAAGATATTCAGAAACAGTTTGAAGAAGCATTCAAGCGTATCAAATTTTACTATCCGCAATTCAAAGCACCCGCTATTTATACAACTTTCTCAGGACTTCAAAACGACCTGTATGTGTCGGATTCACTCATCGTGATTGCCTTGGAGTCATTCGTTGGTCCTGAGGCTAAATACCGCCCACAATTACCCGTTTATATGTTGACGAGATACCAAAAAGAGTCTCTTGTTCCGACTGTTATTCGTTTGTTATCAGATAGTTATGTAAAGTCTGATGTGGCAGACCAAACGCTAGTAGGAGACATGGTATATTTTGGCAAATCGTTTGAATTTACGAAAACGATGCTGCCCGATGTTCCCCCTCATCTTATCATTGACTATGCAGACAGCACGTATCAGAAAACATGGTACGCACAAGATTTGGTATGGGCTCACTTGATAGACAAAGGGGTTCTATACGAAAAAACGCCTCGGTTGAAAGAAGTATATCTCGGTGAACGCCCTTTTGTGGTTGAAATCGGGCCGGCATGTCCTGGTAGAATTGGCCAATGGGTAGGTTGGCGCATTGTCGATGCCTACAGAACGCAAAATCCGACTCTCTCGTTTGTAGAGGTGATGGAGAATAAAAATGCACAAGATATTTTACAAAAATCTAAGTATAGAGGCGAAATCGCCGATTAATTCAAACGTATGGCAAAAAGAAGAGGTGGGTTCGGTGTTGGAGAAGAAGGCGACCCCAAAAACAAAGTGAAAGTAAGTAAAGAGGGAATTAAAAAGACACTTCGGTTATTTCGATTTGTCTTGCCGTATAAAATTCCTTTTGGCATTGGAATGGTTTTTCTTGTGCTTTCAAGTGCAACAACACTTTCTTTCCCTATGTTAATCGGGGAAATGACGCGTGTGATGGAAGGAAATTCGTCGTATTCCCTAAATCAAGTAACACTCTTTTTCGGTGGGATTTTATTGGCTCAAGGCATTTTTTCTTTTTTCAGGGTGTATTTCTTCGCGCAAGTATCTGAGCGAACTTCTGCGGATATTCGCCGTGAAGTGTATCAACAGTTTGTTTCTTTGCCTATTTCTTTCTTTGAAAAAAGACGAGTAGGTGAGCTTACAAGCCGGATTACCTCAGATGTAAGTTCATTGCAAGATGTCTTGTCCATTACATTGGCTGAGTTCTTTCGGCAAATTGCCACATTGACCGTCGGTATTGGCGTTATTTTGTTTTTATCTTGGAAATTAACCCTTTTTATGTTGGCGACGTTTCCAATCTTGGTTGGTTCAGCGCTTATTTTTGGAAAATACATTCGAAAATTTGCTAAAAAAGCCCAAGATAAATTGGCGGAAGCAAATGTCATCGTCGAGGAGACGCTTCAATCCATCCAAGTAGTGAAAGCCTTCACAAATGAATCTTTGGAAGTAAAAAGATATTCTGGTGCTTTGTCTGAAGTCGTTGAAATTGCACTGAAAGCCGCTGGTTTGCGGGGAGCATTCATTTCCTTTTTTATCGTCGGGATGTTTGGCGGTATTGTCGCAGTGGTTTGGTATGGCGGTGGGCTAGTTACAGCCGGAGAAATGCAATTAGCAGATTTATTGACATTCTTATTCTATACCACTTTTATCGGTGGGTCTATGGGCGGATTAGGTGATTTGTACGCACAACTACAAAGATCCATCGGAGCGTCAGAGCGGTTGGTGGAGATATTGGACGAGAAACCAGAAGTAGATGTACTAGCAGAATTATCCGTAAATCGTTTACAAGGAGAAGTTCGCTATGAAGACGTGGCATTCAGCTACCCAGCACGATTGGATGTAGAAGTTTTAAAACCACTATCTTTTACAATTAAGCCAGGAGAAAAAATTGCGCTTGTTGGACAAAGTGGGGCAGGAAAATCAACGATTGTCCAATTATTAATGCAAATGTATCCGCTTGAAAAAGGTGTAATTCGTATCGATGGAAAGGCGGCATCAACGTATAATATTTCGGAATTACGGGCTAATATGGCGATTGTTCCACAAGAGGTTATGCTTTTTGGTGGTTCTATTTACGAGAATATCTTGTATGGTAAGCCAAATTCAACGCGTGAGGAAGTAGAAGCTGCGGCACAAAAAGCCAATGCTTGGGAGTTTATTGATGGTTTTCCGGAGAAAATGGAAACGCTTGTTGGAGAGCGAGGTGTGAAATTATCAGGTGGGCAACGCCAACGTATCGCCATTGCCCGCGCAATCTTACGTGACCCTGCCATCCTTATTTTGGATGAAGCAACAAGCGCCCTAGATGCCGCCTCCGAACGCTTGGTGCAAGATGCACTTGACGAATTAATGAAAAATCGAACAACGATTATCATTGCGCACAGATTAGCAACTATCCGCCACGTAGATCGTATTTTTGTTCTGAAAGACGGCCAAATCGTAGAGTCAGGGAAGCACGACGAACTTTTGGCAAAACCAGATGGCATGTATGCCAATTTGGTCAAATTACAACTCGAAAAATCTCCAGCAGAAATAGAATAATTGGTTAGTTTGTATGAGAACAGCAGTGAGAAATACCCTAAAAGAATTTGATTTGCGACATACAAGCTGTCGGGAAGATATTCTTTTGGTCTTTAACGAACAACATAATGCATTGTCACACAATGACTTAGAGAGTGTTTTGGGTGAACGGTTTGACCGCGTTACGATTTACAGAACATTGAAGACATTTCTGGAAAAAGGATTGATTCATAAGATATTAGATGACGAAGGCGGTACAAGATATGCACTTTGTAAAAGCAGTTGCTCACACGAACATCACCACCACGACCACGTACATTTTAAATGCCGTGACTGCGGACAAACCACCTGCATCGATGCTGTCCAAGTACCGGTTTTTCATTTACCTGTCGGGTATGAAAAAGAAGAAACCAATGTTTTAGTTCAAGGAAGATGTCCACAATGCAGTGGGGCGTCTGTGTCCAAATAGAAAAAAGAAATGAAAATAAAGTCAGCCGTTTTTGTAACAAGTGCAACCCTAGAGAAGAACTGCCCTAAACCAGATAAACCGGAGTACGCGTTCATTGGGCGGTCGAATGTTGGAAAATCGTCGCTTATTAATATGTTGACGGGTGAAAAAAAACTGGCTAAGACCTCTGCTACACCCGGAAAAACACAGTTAATCAATCATTTTTTGGTAAATGACGAATGGTATTTGGTCGATTTACCTGGATACGGCTTCGCCAAAGTACCGCTCAAAGAAAAGGAAAAATGGGAGGCAATGACATGGGATTATTTGAAAAATAGATCCAATCTATTGTATGTTTTTGTACTGATAGACATGCGTATTCCACCCCAAAAACTTGATTTAGAATTTGTAAATCAGTTAGGAGAGGCAGGAATTCCATTCAAATTAATCTTTACCAAAGCGGATAAGGTGAAAAAGATGGAGGGGCTGCGCAATATCGATGCCTTTCGGATGGCAATGGCGGAAAAATGGGAGATATTACCTGAGTTTTTTATCACTTCTTCAGAGTATGCAACAGGAAGAAATGAGGTTTTAACGCTTATTTCAGAGATTAATTCAGTCACAGACTTATAATTTTTTTATTTTTGTTTATCAAATTAGTATTCAATCAAAAAAAAGCAAGAAATGGGAGCACAGTACCTAGGGATTGACGTCGGGGGAACGAACGTAAAAATGGGAGTTGTTGAGGCAGAAACAGGGCATATTTCTCACTTTTACAGCCACGATACGGCAAGCTGGAGAAATTCCGGTCATTTTGTTGAACGTCTAGGTGATGCCATAGCGGTGCAACTTGCAGAGCATAAAAACATTGAGAAAATCGGGATTGGTGTTCCTGGTCTTATTTCCCGTGACAGAAATACGCTGGTAGAAATTACAGCTATTCCTGAAATTGATGGCATTCATATTATTCCGGAGCTTTCAAGCCGATTTGAAAATCATACGTTTTTCCTTGAAAATGACGCCAATGCTGCCGCGTTGGGCGAGTATTATTTCGGAGAAGGAGACGTACCTGAAGATTATATCTTCGTCACGCTAGGTACAGGCGTGGGCGGCGCCGCAATCATTGACAAACAGGTGTTCAAAGGAGGTGGTGGAAATGCCATGGAACCTGGGCACATGCCTTCCAGAAATGGGCGCGTACTCGAACGAAATATTGGAAAAAATGAATTGCTTGACTTGGCAAATCAGATGCGTGCCGCTTTCTCTGGTGAAACGGCTCTACCCGCTGACGGCTCAATTTCTACGACAGGCTTGGTAGCCGCAGCCGCCGAAGGAGATGTACTCGCACTTCAAATCTTTGATGAAGTAGGTACTATGCTGGGCGATGGATTGGTCTCGATGATTCGTATCCTAGACATTACAACAATCCTCGTCGGTGGAGGACTTTCTGCCTCTTTTGACTATATCATCCCGGCAGTAAACCGACAATTGAACTACTGGCTAACGCCTTACTATATCAAAACATTGACAATAAAAAAGGCAACTCTCGGGAACGATGCAGGGCTTCTTGGAGCAGCTAGTTTGTGTTTCTAATGTATTGAATAGCAGCATTTTATTTTAATATAAGAACTTGTTTTTCTCCAGTAAACGGAGAAAAACAAGTTTTTTTTATGACTTCATGCAACCCATCTTGGCTTTTTTGTCATCTAAAGGGCATACAAATAATGAAAAAGCTAACAAGTAATCTGTATGAAAAAGAACCTAATTATCTTCGCTTCTATCTTTGCTTTTCAGTGGCTTCATGTCACTTCTTTGTCTGCACAAACGTGCTGTGAAAGAAAAAAAGACGATGATTCTACGACACGTTCCAGTGAGTTCAAGTCAAGAAATATGTTCCCGACAAGCGACTTTGGTATTTTACTTGGATTAAATAATTGGGACAATGCTACGAGAACGCCGGAGTTGAATCAGCTCGGTTCCCGTTTTTTTGCACTTGATTGGCGCCACAATGATCGTCTCATCACGGGAAAACAAATCGACTTTGCCCTTGGCTCTGGTGTACAAATTGCTTGGAATAACTTTATGTTAGAAAACGATACGCGTTTCACGGAGCGATTAGACGGAACAAGTACGTTCCAAACGCTTTTATTGCCTGTTGAAAAATCAAAATTGACAGTTGCACGTGTTGAAATCCCCGTTCTTTTGCAGGTTGGTTTCAAAGAATCTGGGTTACATTTGGGCTTCGGTGTGTATGGCGGTTTGCGCATCAGCAGCTACCAGAAATTAAAGTCATCCAGAGAAGAGGATGAAAGAGTGAAAGACGACTTTAATCTAAACCCTTTCAATTATGGTTTTCTAGCTGAAGCAGGAAGAAAAAATGGGATTAAATTATTTGCTAAATACGATATGACAACTGCTTTTCGTGAAACAAATGCCATGAATGGTCAGGTGTTTTCGGCAGGTTTGCGTTTTTAATAAATAGAGTGAAAATAATAAAAGAGCGGATTTCTCAACTAGTGGAAATCCGCTCTTTGTATTTTATAGAAATACACACAAATTAGAATCGAATACGCACCGCAGACAAGAAGTTTATTCCGGCTTGTGGGTATAAAAAGTTCTCTGTGATAACTCCTCCCGCTTGATAACTGTATGTATAACCATTTGACTCATACGCATGATTGAGGAGATTATTGACCAATAAACTAATGTTTAGTTCCTTCACGAGTTTGCACGGAATGTTCCAATTGACGCGTAGGTCATTCACAAAAAAAGCATCAATTTGTCTGGTGACAGATGACGTATTGTCTAAAAATTGTCTTCCCACATATTTAGGTAAAAGGCTTATTTCTAAGTTTTTAACTGGATAGTAACTTACTTGACCACCCGCAATAACAGGCGGAGAAAAGGAAATGTCTGTTGAGGCAAACGTATTGATTTGATTGGGATTTTCGTCGTAACTTACGATAGTCTCCGTAAAATTTCTGATTTTATTTTGACTGAATGTCGCATTTCCAGCAAGAACAAACGACGCATTTACTTGCCAAGAAGCTTGTAGCTCAATACCAGCTCTATAACTTTCAGGTACGTTGATACGGATGGCATTTCCAACATCATTTACTTGACCTGTAAGCACCAATTGGTTGGTATAATGCATGAAATAACCTGTAACTTCTGCTTTAAAGCGGCTTTTGTTTAATTTGTAGCCAACTTCAAGGTCAGTCAGTTGTTCAGGTAAAGGAGTTGCTGAAAATCCATCGACAAAATCTTGTCTGCTCGGTTCTTTTGCACCACGTGCAACCGATATAAAAGCAATATCTTGGGCATTCAATTGGTACGTTAGCCCTACTTTTGGGTTGAAGAAATGATAGACATTTCCAGTAGCTAACGAAACATCATTATCATCCGTACCGTTGATATCTAGTCCTACTTGGCGGTATTGCAAATCGACAAAACTGGCGAGTTTAGGTGATAGGTCGTAGGTTGCTTTGGCATACACATTGAAATCATTTTTGATACCTGTATTATCATACCACCGTTGTCTTATTTGCGAATTTGAGGCAAAGCGTGCCCAGATAATTTCGCCAAAATGGTCTCCGATATATCTGTTCCAGCCACCACCAAATGTAGCTGAAAGATTAGTTTTGGGTTCGTAATCAAACGACCAAACCGCGCCATAAAAATCATTATCCAACCATTTTCTACGGATTAAATCCGACCGACTGATAGTCGTATTTCCGATTGTGACGGGTTCAATAGTGTATCTGGAGAGTCTGTCGTTGGCACGAAATTGTTCGTAATAACCACGTCCTTTGGTATAATGTAGTGTAGGATTAAAACGCCAATGGTTACCCAATTTGAATGAAGAAATGAGCTGATAATGGTCTTGTTGGTAGTTATCTACTTGGTTGTCATAGGTATAATGATTGAACCGTCGTCCTTCTCGGAACATTCTTTCCACATATACATCATCAAAACCATTGCGTTCGGCATAAGCGAGGACACCCGCTCTGTCTCCTTTAGCGAGGGCTTCCGGCGTTCCCTCCCATGCTTGTTGGGTGATTTCGTGGCCAGAGAAAACGTTGAGGCGTACAAAACTATCTTTTCCGTAATAGCCACCAGATAAATAAAAGGAACGTAAGTTAGAACCAGCTCTCTGCAAAAAACCATCTGACACAATGCGAGAGAGCCGGGCATCAACCACAAAATGGTTGTTAATCAAACCCGTACTTGCCAATAGATTGGTCTTCAAGGTATTGAAGGAGCCTACTGAAACATTGGTTTCTGCAAAGGGTTCTTTTTCATAACCGAGAGTATTGATGTTGATACTACCACCAAATGCACCTGCCCCGTTGGTGGATGTTCCCACGCCTCTTTGCACTTGAATACTCTGAACAGACGAAGCGAAGTCCGGCATATTCACCCAAAACACACCTTGCGATTCGGAGTCATTGTAGGGGACACCGTTCAGGGTTACATTAATACGGGTTGGGTCTGTTCCTCGGATACGAATCCCTGTGTAGCCAATCCCTGCACCGGCGTCTGAGGTAACAACAACAGAAGGAAGTTGATTGAGCAAGAAAGGAATGTCTTGCCCTAAATTTTGCTTGCGAATGTCGGCTTTGGTCACGGTAGTGAAAGCCATAGCTGATTTGTCAGACGCACGTGTTGACTTGACGATGACTTCGTTCAGCGACTGAATGCGCGTGGAGTCTTGTCCAAATGAAGTTTGAAAAAGGGTTAGCATACATAGACTAGCCCATAGAAGAAGTTGTTTCATAATAATTTAGTAACTATTACGAAGCAGAATAAGGAGCAAAAATCTGTCGTTGGTTTGACAAAATTTAAGATTGAATTTTAGAGAGACACGTGCTTTTAAAGCCCGGTGTTGACTCGGTTCCCTTCGTCGGTACTAGCCGCATCAGGTTCAATGGGTATGATCTCAGCCCGTTGTATTAAGGCACCCCTTTTGAGATAACGGGGGCAAAGGTAGAAGATTTTTTGTGAATCTGTGTACGGAAAATGCTGTTTTTTGTGGTCTTATGCAATTCTTATTCACAGGTGTGAGGATGCACGCCCTTTTTTATTTTTAGATGATGCGAACGAAATTACCTCTTTTAGAGAAAGTTCTCTAAGAAATCATACAGCTCTCTTTTGGTTACAAACTTCATTTTTTGGTTGATATTTTTCCGGTGCGTTTCGATAGTATGGTAACTCAAGCCGAGTTCTTCAGCCATTTGAGTTGTCGTAAATCCTTCTTTGAGAAGCGAAAGTACGTCCAGTTCACGTTTAGTTAATTGTTTTTTTAATTGGAAACGTTCATCGTAATTGACGGACTTCTTGCTGTATTCAAAGTGTTTTTCTCCCTCCATAATCTGTACGAGATATTCAATTAATGAATAGGACGCAATGGTTTTTGGGAAATAACCATCAATACCTAGACGCTCAAATTGCTCGATTTCCCGTTGGTCTGCATACATACTTACGACAACAACCTTTGGTAAAAAAGGGAGAGTTTTCAATTGATTAATGACTTCAATACCATTCAAAAAAGGCATATTATAATCAACAATGACGAGTTCAGGTCGTTTTTCGAGACATTTGGAGTAGGTCATGCGACTGTCCGTCACTTGTTCGAGTACATCGAATTTACCAGACTCCTTCAAAAGAAGGGCAAGACCATCGTTGAATAATTGGTGGTCGTCAATGACTAAGCAGGGTGTCTTCATGTTGAATTTCGATAATGGTGTTTGTTCCTTGGGAGGTAGAATCTATAGACAATAAAATATGGGCTAATTCCGCTCTTTTGTACATATTGGTCAAGCCAATGCCTTTGGCATCTGCATTGATTTGAAGGCCTACGCCGTCGTCTTCAATGGTTACACGCACGAGACGGCTCTCCTTGAAAATCTGAAGTACGACCTCTGTTGCTTGCGAATGACGTAAGCTATTTGTGAATAATTCTTGAACGATATAATACAGATTTAACTGTTGGTTTGGGCTAATCGCATCCAAAGCGTTGTCTGTATAGTCAAAAAATCTAAAATGAATTGGTGAAAAATCATTGAAACGCTCTGTCAATCGTTGAAGTTTCTGGCTGATGGGTAATTCATCATTTTTTACCAAGTTATGGCTCAAAAAACGAATTTCATTGATTGCATCCAGAATAATTTCTCGAACTGTTTGTAGATGGAGCGTTTTTAGGTTCAAGTAACCTAATGCAGTAGCCAGCGTATTTCCTACATTATCATGTAAATTTCGCCCCACAGATTCTACATCCTCCCGCCGGATGTTTTCCATGGTTGTACGTAAATACTCCACTTGGTATTCGTAATTCTTTTTGGATACGAGTTTTTCTCGAACCTGAAAAATACTGATGATACTAAGTCCAACAAGCGAAAGTACAAAACTTGAACGGCTTAATTTAAAAATGAAAATACCATTTGTATCCACCAAAAAATGGGTCGCTTGGTCGATGAGGAACGGGAAAAAAGTAAAACAAATAGCAATGAGAAAGTAGGAAATATTCGCTCGAACATACGCGATAATTCCTACATAAAATAACCAAATAATGCCGATACTTGACAAAAAAGTCATGGCATACGGTAGGTAGTAGTCAACGTGTAAATACAAAGGGATAGGCAAGAAAAACAGAGCGATAAATAGTGTGTTAATTCCCATTAAAAAATAGCTCAGACGTAAGAAAAGAGTTTCATTTTTAGGGACGCGCTCCATTATTTTTATTCCGTACGGGTGAAAGAATATGTTCATTAAAAAGGGTGTCAATGCCATAATTCCACTTCGGCTGAGGCCCACTGTACCTTTTGGGGCAATGGCATCCAAAAAACCAGGAAATCCAAGTAGAGAGATGAGGATAACGGTCATGTAAATACTCAAATAAATCATGGCGCGGTCTTTGAATAACCAACCTACGCTTGCCATGAGTAAGATACATGAGATAATGACAATGATTTCGATGATTCGTTTGAAAAACTGTGTATGTATTTTCTCGAAAAAATATTCTTCAGATGACAAAGAAATGTTTACTTCATGTATCCCGTATATTCGTTTTGTATGAATAAGAACATCGAGCGTATCTTGCGCATGTATCGTAAAAGGGACGGCGTAGGTATAGAATGGGATGGGTCTATCTGTCAGTTCTGTTGTACGTTCTACTTTTCCCCAATGCGAGATTTCGTTGTTTTTGTGAGTGAAAACCTCCAGCCCATCACAGCGAACATAGTTGTCTTCATCAATAATAACCCGACGACTCACATTCCCCTCATTCACAAGCCGAAAGCAAAACCATCCGTTTGGGTATTTTTTATAATTGCCGAGAAACAGCATTCCAGAAGAACTTATAGGTACGGGCTTTGCTTGAGATAGGAAATTTCCTGCCTCTTCTGTTGTTAGTTTTTCTTTCGTATATAAGGTATCGTATAAAACAAGGTTATTCAAAGAAACCGCATGGAAATCTTCGTCCAGTACAATTTGACCAGTGGGATGAGTGATTTCATTTTGCTGGTTGTTTGTACAAGAGGATAAAATCAATAAGATAAAAACGACTATTTTTCTTATATGGGACATGCGCTTGAAAAAAGGGACATCATTTCGGGCACAAAGGAATATAAAAAAGAAACCCAATAAAATACCTGCTACCAGGTATTTTATTGGATTATTTACCTTAAAATCAATAAAAAATGAAAAAAAATACACTTTTATGAATGATGAGTCAAACTTTGAAGAAAAGTGCTACTCGAATCACTTCCCTGCTCCGCTTGTTTTGGCCGGTGTCTTGGCTGGTAGCCCAGGTTGTGTAATTTCGTAATTTTCCTCTTCTTTGATTGTTTGAACCATATTCTTGACATCTTCCAACAATTTCTTGGCATCATAGACAATCCCATCTTTTACGGTATAGGTCACGCCACCCACACGTACAACCTCGTTTTGCTCATTTACTTGAATCGTACCTGTTCCATAAAGTGTTTTGAGATTAGCCAATGGATTTTCTTTGACAATCACGAAGTCCGCTAATTTTCCAACTTCTATGGAGCCAATTTTATCTGCCATACCAAGAGCTTCGGCACCTTTCATCGTTGCCGCGCGAACGACTTCCAACGGGTGAAAACCCGCTTCTCTTAGTAATTCTAGCTCACGAATATAGGCAAAACCATATAATTGATAGATGAATCCGGAGTCAGAACCTGCCGTCACACGCCCTCCCCGATTTTTATATTCATTCACAAAACGCATCCAAATACGGTAATTTTCTTTCCACTGGATTTCTTGTTCTGTTCCCCAATTCAACCAATATGAACCATGCGAAATCCTACTTGGGCCATAGAAACGCCAAAGTGAAGGGAGTGTATAATCATCATGCCATTCGGCGCGTCTAGCCATCATCAAGTCGCGATTGGCTTCGTAAATATTGAAAGTTGGGTCTAATGTAAAATCCAATGCAAGAAGAGCATCCATGACCTGGTACCATTTTTCAGAGCCTGGTTCTGCGGCTTGTTTCCAGAGTTTACCCGCTTCTTCAAATCGGTGTTGTTCGTTGTTGTAATTGTAATCTGCTGGGTAATTTTGGAGTGTGCGGTCATCAAAAAGTGCTTCCGGAAGCCCGTACCAGTGTTCCATGCTTGTGAGACCAGCTTTGGCTGTGGCAAGTACATTCATACGCGCGACTTCCAATTGGGCGTGGTGGCAAGCCGAGCGCAAGCCCAGTTTCTTGTTTTCTTCTAGCGCTGCCTTGAAAACCTCTGGTTCTGCCCCAAAAAACTTGATACCGTCTGCTCCTTGTTGTGCGTTTTTACGTACCCATTCACGGGCTGCCTCTGGCGTAGAAATCGGTTGGTCGCTACCCATTCCAAAGGCGGTATAAGCGAGTAGTCTTGGCGCGGTAATTTCGTTTTTCTCACTCTTTTTTTTCTGGTCTAAAGTCCAATTAAGTCCATTTCCAGCAGACGGGTCGCGAACAGTCGTGATACCATGTGCGAGCCATAGTTTATAGACGTATTCGGCGGGAGTTCCTTGCGCGCTACCGCCAATATGCCCGTGCATATCCACAAATCCAGGTAAAATATACATGCCCGTACAGTCAAGTTCTTGGTCGCCAGGATTTGCAACGGGTCTTCTTTTTGGGTCAATGGGTACACCCGGATAGCCCACTTGCCGAACTTGCTTGATGACGTTTTTTTCTACTACAATATCGACAGGCCCAACCGGTGGCGCACCTGTACTATTGACGAGCGTCACGCCCCGGATAATGAGTTTGTTGTAAGGCCCTTGGCCTTCTGCTCTAGGTGGTGCCGGTTTGATTTGTGCCCAACTGAAAAGAGGAATGAATAAGAAGTAGAGTAATTTTTTCATAGAATAGGGGGTTCAGTTCATCGAAGTTGAAATTTACAAAATAGATTTAGGACTGAAGGAAAATTGCCCATAGAAAAAAGAAAAAAAATAGCTGCTTGTATAACATTTGTCACAGAAGAATAGCATAAATCAATGATACCTTTGTGGAACATTGTACGAAATCAGTGTGACAAATGACGAATACAAACCCTTTAAACAAGGTATATTTTCTATCTTTGGATTTAAAATGACCAAAAACCTTCCACTTTAGTATGAGTAAAATAGTTGCAGCCGTTACCATGAAATGTCCTCGATGTAGAAAAGGGGATTTATTCGTAACCAAAAATCCGTATGCGCCAGGAAAAATGTTTGAAATGAACGAAAGTTGTTCGCATTGTGAGATGAAATACGAACGCGAAACGGGTTTCTTCTTCGGTGCGATGTACATCAGTTATATGTTGAATATGGCGTTGTTTGTTACGGCGGTAGTCGGGTACTTTTTGTTTTTCCAAGAGGCAGATTGGCGGTATTACATCGGTATATATGTAGGTTTGACACTCGTACTTACCCCCATTATTTACCGATTATCGCGCTCCATTTGGATTGAAATCATGGTGAAGTATGAACCCGAAAAGAGAGGAAAATATACAAAGTAATACATTAAATAGATACATACAATGACAGGTTCATTTGAAGAATTGGTGGGTACAGAAACCCCTGTTTTGATTGATTTTTTTGCGGAATGGTGCGGGCCATGCAAAGCAATGTCACCCACATTGCAACAATTTGCGAACCAAGCGGGCGATAAAATCAAAGTTGTGAAAATCGACGTGGATAGAAATCCAGCATTGGCAAATAAGTATAAAATTACAGGAGTGCCAACGTTGATGTTGTTCCAAAACGGACAGATTAAGTGGAGGCAATCGGGTGTTTTGTCTTTGCAACAATTGAAAATTGTGACGGAGCAGTTCGTGAAATAATGGTGTACTCGATGCAAAGAAAAACCTCTCGGAACGAGAGGTTTTTTTGTTTGTAGATACAGAAAAAATGAGCCTAAATAAGCCATTCTTCTTTGCATTCGTATGTTGTTCGTTCAATGAGCCTAAAAAAACGAATGTGTATCTGGAAGTTCGAAATATTTTCAAAAGTATTTGATTTTTTTATTTTTTGGCTATTTTAGAGGAGTAAACACAGACCAAAATGACAAGATAGCCAGAAGTATATACATGGGATGTGTTGCGTATGTGTGAGTAGTAATTAAATTTTCATGTAAACGTATGTTCATTTTTGCCATTTTACGAGCTATTTCTTTGGTATTGATATATTTCATTTTAACCTCGCTCATCTCCTTTTTTCTCATTTTATTGAGTCTGTCATCATTTTATTCTTGGCTTCCTGAGCAGAAGAATACTTCTTTAGGCGAATTTTGATAGAAAATATACGCATTATCATTTCTTAGACATACGTTACGAATTTAATATATTCACAGGAAATAACTTTGGTTTGGAGAGTTCTCTAGCTAATTCCCTGGTTGTGCTGGGTGCTATTTCCTATCTACTGAAATCGCATCTACACACAAAAGGTGAACCTCTGTATGAAGGGTAGAGACAACCTATTTGGTTTAAAACGAAACAGAAGTTTATTTGGAATTAACAAAAAGAGTAGATACATTCGTTTGTTTTTCGGAAGAAAACGAACAAACGTGCATTACTATTTTACCTCCAAAACAAACAAGAGATGCAAAATCATGAGCAGAAGAATGGCATTTGCGTACGAAAGGTCTGGAAACGAGTCCTCGTGCTGTTTATACATTGTACCATGAATTGGGGAAATCTTGGTTTTATTTAATTAAATACAATATAAAATGCACTCACTGAATAATTCAATAAATAATGGCAAAAGTGCAAAAAAAATACAAAGGGTACTGTAATTTTTGCGTATATTTATGATTTAGCTGTAATTGTAAAAAGACAACAAGATGAGACAAACATTCGCTTCATATAGCCCGAGCAAGTTTTCAATTGACATTACAAATCTAAAATATGACGGAGATAACTTTCAAGCTGAAAGTTATCCTGCCTTTGTTCACGAGTACTGCCATTATATTCAAGACATAACACACATTTCTTCAATTTTTGGATTTTCACTTTGGCTTCGGGACATTGTTTATCTGACAAGCGTTTTTTCAGAAGGAGAAAAGAAAACCATAGAAATCCCTTTAAACGAAGACGCATATGGCGAACAGTATGGTAAATTCAGAAAGTTCTATCTCATATATTGCGGAACAGGACAACTTGAAAGAAACATAAAATACGAAGAGTTATTCATAGACCAAATTCAAACTGAAATAATTGATATTCCTCTTGACAAAGGTGTAAGTACGATTGCTAAAAACACATTGACATTTAAAAATGACGTAACGAATGAGTATCATTTTGGATTAATTCCACTTCAAGAAATACAAGCCTATTATGCCCAAAAAATATGTGAAAAACATTTAGGAGACAAAAAATATGATGTTCCAACTTCTGAATTAATGACACTTCCTTATAAACTCGGAGACCTTATTTTTTCTCACCATAATATCAGTGCAAGTGATGAAACCAAGTTTTTAATAACAGACTTATGCTTGGACACTATTCAAGCACCGAAGATTTTTCTTGCCGTAATTGAAGAACTAAAAAACAGGACACTTGAATGGGAAAGAGATAAGAAAAATATTTTTGAAATTATTAGAGCGAAAGAATTAGAATTTTCATTTCCAAAGCACGAAGCACTCAATAATATTATTCCAGATATAACCACTTGGAGCGAAGATGAAACAAGGGTTCATTTGTCTAAGGCTTTGAAGTGGTATTTAAAAACAATAAAATTGGCTTCTGATATTAAAGAAAATTTGTCACCAATATTTTTCTCCTACCCATTTGTTATGAGTATGGACAATTTTTTAATGTTCAATAGTTGCTTTCCACCTCCAATTGTTGTGAACGACAAACAATTCTATCGTTATTACGACAAACAAAACCCTGACCAGGATAATATTTATGAAGAGTATTTCCAGTCAGCAGCTACCATTTGGATGCATTGGATTCTCTATGACTTATTGACATCTAAAACCTCAGCTGAAATAAACAAGAAATGTAAATGTCCACTTTTTGAAAATTGCGAATACAAAGAAGCTGTGGGAAATGAATATAATTGCCAAACAGCACCTTGGATGAACATAAAAGAAAATACAGAAACTATTTGTCCATATGGAATGGCGACACATTCATTTGGACTTTGGCAAAATGAATTAGATATAAGAATTGAACAAAACAACTACAGCTAACAGCACATTGGCAATAGGCGGGGTTTCGTCTTCGCTTGACAGTTTTGTGGTAACCGAAAGTTCAGTTCTCCGAACTAACTTTTGTGCTGAAAAGCCCGCCCATCGCCAATCTGCAAAACGTTGGTGGCAAGTGTAAAGAACGACATCTGAACAAATTAACGTAATGACAAATAAAGAATTTAAAAAGAAGATTTCGGAGACAACCGACCCAGAATGGTTTAAAAATATTTCTGTGACATTCAACTTTAGCTACGTTAATGTAAATCAACAAATAACTGGACTGACAGCTATTTATGAATATGTTAATCAACAAATTGAAGGTTGGAACAAAGTTGATTTAACTCTACCGAGAGAACTTGAAAATTCTAAAGCCTATTTTAATCAACTGAAAACTTCCATAATTCAGTTTGTAAATAATTATCATAATCAAACGGGTAGCAACTTGACAAGTTATTGGAGAAATATCCAAAGTGGTTTTTCAAGCACAAATAATTACCCATTACCTTACAATGTTCCTGAATCAGAGTTTTTGATTAGAGTTCACAAAGAAAGTCCTCGATATTTTCAAGGTGCTTATATTTTTCTCATAGGCAACAATTTCAATATCAATAATAAAGATTCATTTTTTGGAGCCTTATTGGCCTATGAATTCAGTCAAAAAGATAACTCAGAAATTGTAGAAAGAAGAAACGCTGAAAAGTCTTCAATTTCAAAAATTCGTAATGACTTTCAAAAATATTTAACCGAATCTGAGAGCGTAGTTGTTGACCATATCAAAAATGCAAATGATAAATATGAAGAGTTTATAAAGAAAATTGACGATTTAAAATCCGAAAAAGACACCTTATTCAACACTTGGTTTGACGACACCAAAACTACTCAATGGCAAAGTTGGTATGACCCAACAACTAAAAGAGTAAAAGAACTTGAAGATACATATCGTGAAAAACTTAAACTTGAAGAACCTGCAAAGTATTGGAACGAAAGAGCGGGAAAATTAAAAACACAAGGTTGGATTGCATTTTCATTAATTATTCTACTCGTTGGAATTACGTGTTGGTCATTAGCTGAAATACTTTGGACAGCACCTGAACAAATTTATGAATCGTGGTTTGGAGACGACAAAAGTGCAGCAATCAGATGGTCAATTATCTATGTAACACTAATATCTTTTATTGCATACGCTATTCGGGCTTTGACAAAATTTATGTTCAGTTCTTTCCATTTAGCCAGAGACTGCGAAGAAAGGCACACATTGACTTATTTCTATTTATCCTTACTTAAAGATTCAAATGTTGACGAGAAAGACAGACAATTAATAATGCAATCTTTATTTAGTAGAGCTGAAACAGGACTTTTAAAAGATGATTCCTCACCAACAATGCCAAGTGATGCAATTGGAAAAATTATATCGAGACAATAAACACCAGCCACCAACAGCGGTAGCCGTTGCACAACATCTCTATTCTCTTGATTTTTAGTAGATTTTGCTGAATTTAGGCTTCATTTAAGGCTTTCTGAGGGAAGGTCTCTTTTGTTCAGGGTTTTTAATCTTGCCTTTTTGGAGGGCTTAAATCAGCTGTAATTGAGCCATAAAAAACCAATTTTGAAGATGCCGAAGAACTTCCCTCACTAGAGGCAGTTCTTCGGCTTTTTTTACCTCTTTTTCATTACCCCTAAATTAAAAATACTACATCAATTAGCGTAGCTATTTTTGGGGAAGATTACAAGTCGATTAAAAAAAGAGAGAGACGTTGTTTCCAACATCTCTCTCTTTTTTGCTACATACTGAAAAACGTTGGGAATTATTTCGCCAATTTCGCTTTCAAATTTGTATTGATAGCTTCTAAGAACTCCTCTGTATATAGATAGTGCTCTCCGTGATTTACTTTGTTACCGTAAATACAAACAGCTAAATCTTTAGTCATTTTACCAGACTCTACGGTCTCAACACAAACTGCTTCCAAGGCATCCGCAAATTCAACCAAAGGTTGGTTATTATCCAATTTCCCTCTAAACGCCAAACCGCGCGTCCAAGCAAAAATAGAGGCAATCGGGTTGGTAGATGTTGGTTTTCCTTTTTGGTGCTCTCTGTAGTGTCTTGTTACTGTACCGTGTGCTGCTTCAGACTCCAATGTTTTTCCGTCTGGTGTAACCAATACAGAAGTCATAAGTCCTAAAGAACCGAAACCTTGAGCTACGGTATCCGACTGAACGTCCCCGTCGTAGTTTTTACAAGCCCAAACAAAGTTACCGTTCCATTTTAGGGCAGAGGCAACCATGTCATCAATGAGGCGGTGCTCGTACTGTACGCCTTTGTCTTTGAACTCATTTTCCCAAACTTCTTGGAAAATATCTTTAAAGCGACCGTCGTATTTTTTAAGAATTGTATTTTTCGTAGATAGATACAAAGGCCATCCTTTCGCCAATGCCATGTTCATACAGGAGCGTGCGAAGCCATAAATAGACTCATCGGTATTGTACATACCCATAGCAACACCACCTTGCCCTTCGTAGTTATAGACTTCAAACTCTTGAACAGAGCCGTCTTCCCCCTCAAACTTCATGGTTAATTTACCCTTTCCTTGTACGACGAAATCCGTTGCGCGGTATTGATCACCGAATGCGTGGCGACCAACAATAATTGGGGAGTCCCAGTTTGTTACCAAACGAGGTACATTTTGGCAAACGATAGGCTCTCTAAAAACCGTACCATCTAAGATATTACGAATCGTTCCGTTTGGCGATTTCCACATCTTTTTTAGTCCAAACTCTTCTACACGCGCTTCATCAGGCGTAATAGTCGCACATTTGATACCTACACCATATTCTTTGATGGCATGTGCGGCGTCAATTGTAACTTGGTCATTGGTTGCATCTCTGTGCTCGATACCTAAATCGTAGTACTTAAGATCAATATCCAAATACGGAAGAATGAGTTTATCTTTAATGAATTGCCAAATGATACGCGTCATTTCATCCCCATCTAACTCGACAACGGGGTTGTCCACTTTGATTTTTTCCATGATTACTTTTTTTGAGTGAGTTGATATTTCTATCAGAAAATACAGCGCTGCAAAGCTAGTAATTTTATAGTATTTTTCTTAGAACAGACCAAAAAAAAGAGCCTCCAAAGGGGGCTCTTTTTCTACTTAAACCAAAGAAAATTATGAATACTTGATTTTTTGTTTCTAAAATAGAAGCTGTTTCAATCTTTCTTCATTCTTTTTGGTACAAGAATGATATAATCTGATCGGTCAATACAATTTTTTATTTATTCAATAATTCATCAAATGCTAAACTCACATAATACATAGAGCCCACTTGCGCACTACCAAATGCTTGGATATATGGTTTGCCTCCTAAGTTCGTTCCACCAATTTTGATGATTGATTTCAGCGCTGAAAGTTTCATGCTTACTTGTGCATCTAGGTTGTTGATGGCTGGAACAGTCGTGTTCGTGAATAAAGGATTGCTAGTCGTTGTTGGTTGGTTAAATGAAGCCTCCCACACAAATGCATCTTGGTGGCGGAAATTCACGTTGAAACCAAATTTATCACCACTACCCATTCTCTTTCCGAACGACACATTGTATCTGTATTCTGGTGTGTTAAACCCAGCATACTGTTGCTCAGGTGAAGGAGTAAAACCTGTTAATTTGTTGTAAGCGATGTTACCACCAATGTTGAAGCCCTTCGGAAGTGAGTAGTTCAATGTGGCTGCCCATCCGTTTACTGTAATCTCTTCTTGGGTATTGGCTGGTCTTGAATAAGCTAGACGTGTACTTGCACCACCTACACCTGATTCAATGGGTAAACCTGGAGCTGCCGGAGCAGTAGGTACAACAATAGATACACCACCAATGAAGTTCGTGTATTTACTTGTGTAATAATAAGCATCTACAAATAGTTTCTTTCCGATAAGTCCTTTATAACCAATTTCATACGACTGAATACGCTCTGGTTGCAAAGTGCCACCCGCGTATTTAGGAAGTGCTGCTAAAGCAAAAGCAGGAACCACTTGTGCTGTTACACCAGGTACTTGTTGTGCCAAAATTCCAGTCAATTGTTGTTGAACGATTCCAGGAGCTTGTTGTAAGGCTGTCGGAAGTGCTGCTGCAATTTGTTGCTGAATGATAGCCGGTGCAGCTTCTGCTGGAATTTGTCCTGCTGCAACACCTGCATTTACTTGCGCTGTAACGGCTGCTGTAACTTGTTGTGTAATGGCTGCTGTAACGGCTGCTTGAATTTGTGGAAGTGCTTGTGCTGTTACCGCCTGAATGGCATATTGTTGGGCTTGTTGTAAAATCGCTGGGTTACTTTGGATAACAGAAGCAATCACGCTAGGAGACAAATTAGCCACCGAAATACCATTCTGTAAGTTGTAACGTGCATCAAACTCGGGTTGTCCGCCAATCAAAGTACCTGCTGGCGTACGTAGGTCAATGTATTGGTTTTGAGTCGTCGGGATTCTAAATCCAGATTGGTAAGATAGACGAATGTTTTGCTCGCCGAATGTGGTTACACCAGAAATTCTTGGCGTAAATTGTCCGTCAAAATTTTGGTTTTTATCGTAACGAATCGAACCGGTTAATTTAAAATGGTCTTTGAATAAGCTCTTTCCTGCTTGTACAAATGCACCGTATTCGTTGATTGGAATTGTACCTGTTCTACCTTCTTTATTATCTGCGAAAAGTGTTCCGTTTGAACGAAGTTGGAATTGTCTTACGTTTGCACCTGCCAATAACTCGACGACTTTAACTTGGTTTTTGAAGTTATACACCCCTTCTGCATGATATAGATTGGTTTTGTCTAGGAAAGAACCACCCCCATCAACAATCGTTTTGTCTCTAAACTCATTTAGTAAAGCATCAAACCCTGGGGTTCCAGGTGTAGGCATTCCTTGGTCTGCAATGCCTCTTGCTGCCAAATGCGCAGCACTTTCATTTAATCCCGCTAAACGAGATTGAGCAAATGCGCCTACATATTGACCAAACCAAGTTGCATGAGGTTTGATGTCGTTCAACATCGCGACAGCGGCTAAACCTGCTGTATAAGATTCTCCTGAACGTTCCTGTGTTGTATATCCACGTAGCGTGAAGTTATCACCTCTTAGTTCTAATTTTGCTTGTGTGATGTTGAAGTTACGAAGTGAATACCGGCCTGTTCCAGTGTAAACTGTGGTACCAGTTCCGTAATTAACTTGACCTATCGCTTCTACTTTTTCGTTGATTCTGTAGTGAAGTGCCAAGTTTGCTTTGAGTGATTTTGTGTTGTAATCAACTAAATCTCTCTCTAGGAAACCAGTTCTACTGACATTTGTGTTTGGGATAAGTCCCAAAGCAGCTCTTGGAAGTAATCCTGCGGTGACTAACGAATTGGCCACGGAGTTCATATTTGCTTGGATTTCATCGCCATATACGTTCATCCCGTCGTAATCATTGTTTACGCCAGGCCCACGTGTACCGTCTTGTACGCCACCAATGTTTAGGTTTGTGTAGTCATTGGCTTGCCAATCTTGCGCTGCCAAGTAAGAGACATTCACTTTGTAAGCAAATTTATCATTGACGGCTTTCGCATAACGGATTGCCACATCATTGAACGGAGTAATACCCAAAGCAGAACCATCGGCATTTGTCCGGTTTGATGAGTTCATAATACCCGACTTGATTGTCGCGCTTAATCCTTGATATAAGAAAGGACTTTTGGAGTTCATTAGGATTAATCCGTTGATGGCATTTGGGCCGTATAAGGCAGATGCAGCACCTGGGAGAACCTCAACGCTTTCAACGTCTAGTTCAGGCATCCCGACGATGTTATCCACGGCAAAGTTCAAGCCAGGAGCCTGGTTGTCCATCCCGTCAATCATTTGAACGATACGTGGGTTTCCTGTTGCACCAAATCCACGCATATTCACAGATTTGAAAAGTAAACCTTGGGTCGTAACATCCACGCCTTTCATGTTGGCTAGTCCGTCATAAAAAGAGGGTGCTGCCGACTGTTGAATCGTGCGTAAGTCCATTTTTTCTACGGTAACAGATGAACGCATGACGCTTTCTTCCACACGAGAAGCAGAAACAACTACTTCTTGTCCCATAATGGATTGCTCTTTTAAGGCAATGTTTAAGGAAGTAACATCACTCTTGACTTCCACTTCCATGGTTTGATAACCAACAGATGAAATGACGAGAGAAAAAGGAACAGGTGTTGCAGTAGAAAGAGAAAAATTACCTTTTGTATCTGTAATTGTACCAATGATTTTATTCTTCACCTGCACGCTCACGCCAATGAGTGGCTCTTTTGTATCTGCATCTGTGATAATCCCCGTGATTTTCGCCTGCCCGAACGAAACCACCGAAATCAACAAGAGCGAAAATGTGCTAATTAGCCATTTCTTAATGTAGATTTTAGACATAGTTATTAGGTAGTTAGTTTAATTTTGTGGTAATATTACACAAAAGAAATATCATTTTTGTGCAAAAAAAACAAAAAAAAGTAATATTAATATGCTGAAATCATTTTCTCTTTTTCTTTTCGTAGTTTGTTCGTCTCTTTTTTCTTCGAATTTATTGGCGCAGCGATACGTAATTAAGGACCCATTCAATAAAAATGTAGTGCCTCCAGCGCCAGACTATACCCTTTTATCCATGTGGGCTGCCCATCCTGAAAAGGAAGACATGGCGGATAAAATACCGAAAGGTTCGCCTTTCAAAGACCAACAAGAAGAAGCGAAGGCAGATGTTTTTTTTATTTATCCCACTATCTATGGGGATAAACCCGCCAACGAATACACATGGAATGCCTCTGTAAATGATGACGTATTGAACGAAAAAATTGACGGTTCAACGATTCTAAATCAGGCATCGGTTTTCAATGGTTCGTGCCGTGTTTTCGTACCGAGATACCGCCAAGCGCATTACAGTGTTTTCTTGACAACCGATACGTCGGCGAATCGGCAAGCGTTGGAGTTAGCTTACCAAGATGTGAAAGCCGCTTTTGTTCATTATCTGGAAAAAGAAAATGACGGTCGGCCTATTGTAATTGCTTCGCATAGCCAAGGAACAATTCACGCACGCAGACTTTTAAAAGACTTTTTTGATGGAACGCCAAGACAAAAACAATTGGTTGCTGCTTATTTGGTCGGTATCGCAGTCCAACCGGATACTTTCCAGTCTATTTCGCCAAGCAAAACACCCGGTGACGTAGGTGGTTTTGTGAGTTGGAATACGTTTTTGACAGGTTACTATCCAACTTATTATAAAAACGGATTGCATACTTCGTATTGTGTGAATCCTTTGACTTGGACAGACACCAAAGAGTTCATTTCAGAAAAACAAAATGTAGGTGGGGTCGGATTGGGCTTTAAGTGGGTGGAGAACCCGGCAGATGCCCAAGTACATGAAGGTTTATTGTGGATTCATCAGCCTTACATCAAAGGGCGTATTTTCTTACGAACTAAAATTTGGCACTACGCTGATATAAATTTATATTGGGGAAACATTCGAGAAAATGTAGCTTTGCGCTTGGAAAACTTTTTGAGCCAATCCAGATAGAAATTATTCACAATGACGGCGAGGTAATGTTTACCCGTCCTAGTTAAAAACAAACTAAATATAGATAATTCGAGCATGAAGAATAATTATGTGATCATCATGGCAGGTGGAGTAGGAACTAGGTTTTGGCCTTTTAGCCGACAAACGAACCCCAAGCAGTTCCATGATGTGCTAGGTACAGGGCAAACATTGATACAACAAACGGCAAGTCGTTTTGAAGGGATTTGTCCGAAAGAAAATATTTACGTGGTCACGAGCGAAGAATATTATCAAATTACGAAAGAACAGCTCCCGTATTTGTCGGATGCCCAAATTTTGTGTGAACCTAGCCGCAGGAATACAGCACCTTGTATTGCGTATGCATGTTATAAAATTGAAAAAGAAAATCCGGATGCAACCATTGTGGTGGCACCTGCTGACCATATTATATTGAAAGAGGAGGAGTTCAAGAGGAGGATTCAGGTAGCCATAGCGTGTGCAGCCAAGCAAAATGTCTTGGTGACACTCGGTATCACTCCGACCCGGCCAGATACGGGTTACGGATATATCCAGTTTTTGGAAAATGAAACGGAAGTCAAACGTGTCAAAACGTTCACAGAAAAACCCCACCTAGAATTGGCTGAGAAATTTATCGCAAGTGGTGATTACGTCTGGAATGCAGGCATTTTCATTTGGCATGTTAAAAGTATTTTGACATCCTTCAATGCTTTTCTACCGGAGATGGCGGAGGCATTCCAAGTGGCTCAAAAAGCTTTTTTTACAGAGGAAGAAAAGGAGGCACTTGGGGTTGCATACAAACAATGTCGCAGTATATCGATTGATAATGGCGTAATGGAAAAAGCGGAGAACGTATTTGTTGTTTTGAGCGACATCGGTTGGTCGGATTTAGGCACTTGGAAATCACTTTATGAAATTTCAGACAAAGATGAACACGGAAACGCAATTGATGGCCAAGTGATGCTCTATAATACTCAGAATTGCGTTGTCAAAACCCCAAAAGACAGGTTGGTTGTTATCAATGGTCTCGATAATGTCATTGTAGCAGAGTATGATAACGTTCTGATGATTTGTAAAAAAGAAGACGAGCAGCTTGTTAAAAAGTTTGTATCTGATGCAGAAGCAAAAGGGCTAGAATTTGTTTGATGAACGAATGGTCTATAAAAAGGGAGGCACTCTAATTCTAGAGTGCCTCCCTTTTTATAGATTGATATTGAAGCAATTACTTCAAAATATCCATTTCGATAGACGAGTCAGCAAAAACTTTGTGTGTCGCCTTGATGAAATCCTCTGCATTGGCTTTGTAAATGTTAGGTACAAATTTTTGTGGATTTCTATCAATCAACGGGAACCACGTACTCTGTACTTGTATTTGTATGCGATGACCTTTTTTGAAGGTATGGTGAACGTCTTGTAATTTGACGTTTACATTGGTCTTTTGGTTTGGAACGAAAGGTTCTGGTTTCTCAAAACTATTTCTAAACCGACCTCGCATAACATCACTCCGTACCATTTGATGGTAATTGCTCAAGATGATGTTTTTGTTTGGCATATACGGGTGGTTTGGCTCGTCGCCTGGGTAAACATCGATAAGTTTCACAACCCAGTCTGCATCTGAACCCGTTGTCGCCACCTTCAATTTTGCCATAATTTCGCCAGATACCGTTACGTCTTCTGTCAGTACATCTGATTGAAATACAAGTACATCTGGGCGACGTGCAGCAAATCGTTGGTCTTCAGACATATAGTTAAATGGTGTAAAACCAATGGTAGTTGTATTGTCTTCGGTATAAGGAACTGGTTTGGCGGGGTCACTTTCAAAAGAAGCCGCTGTTACTTTGGCTGGTGTTTGCGTGGTGAGTTTCCCGTTGGAATGTAAGTAATATGTTTGTTTGGTTGCTTCTTTAGGGGGCCATTGGTTGAACGTGTCCCATTTTTTCAAACCTGTATCAAACATGTATGCTTCGGGAAGACCGGTTTTTCCGTCGCCAGCGCCTTTTAAAAAGTGATTGAAGAATTTTTGTTCGATATTTTTTTGATAAAAAGTAGCGACACTATCTCCAAAATAAATATTGCTGTGCAAGGTGTGGCCTGTTTCTCTTGACCAACGCCCATGTCCAAAAGGTCCCATCACAAGGGTATTGTAGCCCTTGGACTGATTGTTTTTCTCAACTGTTTTGTAGATGGTCAAGGGCCCGTACAAATCTTCCGCATCAAACCACCCACCGACTGTCATGACGGCATGGTTTACGTTTTTCAGATGAGGAATAATGCTTCTTTTTTGCCAAAATTCATCGTAATTCGGATGTTCCATTGTTTCTTGCCAATAGAAGTTGTCCTTGTAGTATTTATCGGCGTTTTTCAGAGGACCCAAGTCAAGCTGGAACTGATAGCCGTCTTTTGTATCTGGACGAATGATTTGGTGATTGTACCAGCTTTCGGAGGTTGGCCCGTTGTGTTGTACTCCAAAAACAGGAAACGTGAATAAATAGGCTTGAATAAACGCGCCGTTGTGGTGAAAATCATCGAAGAAGAAATCGCCAATTGGTGCTTGTGGAGACGACGCCTTTAAGGCAGGGTGTGCATCTACCATCCCAGCAGCCGTATAAAATCCTGGATAAGAAATACCCCACTGTCCGACTTTCCCATTATTGAATTTCACGTTCTTCACAAGCCAGTCGATGGTGTCATACGTGTCCGAACTTTCGTCAGGTGCAATCGTTTTGCTGTTTCCTGGGTTGTTGGGAGTCATATTCGTCCATTTCCCTTCCGACATCCAACGTCCGCGTACGTCTTGATAAACAAAAATGTATTTTTCTTTCATCAAATGTTCAGACGGGCCGAGTTTCGCTGGGTAGGTATCTTCCCCATAAGGCGCGACACTGTAGCAGGTTCTCTGCATAATCATTGGATACGTATTGGATTCACTGGCGTCCTTAGGTACATATACATGTGTATGCAGGAGGGTTCCGTCTGTCATCGGAATTTTATACACATATTTGGTGTAATTGTCTTTTACCCACTGGTTTGCTTGTCCCCACGAAAAAGTAGAAACGAAAAGCAAGAGAAAGGCAAACAGTCCATGAAATGGAGTTATTTTTTTCATTTCTTTTGTTTTTAAGAATAGTTGATTAGAAAATGACTTGGTTTTTATCACCGAAATTGGTTCAATTTAGCGTATTCGATAGATAAATACAACACGTGCTGGATGAAACGCGTGGATAGCTAGACGTAATCCGTAAATCAATTCAAAAAAAGAGAGCAGGTTCTTTTCAGTTCCTGCTCTCTTTTGGGATGAATGAAGTCGGTAAATTAATACCCGTTATTTTGCTTCAATGTCGCTTGGCCATCTTTTGCACTATTCAAGATTTCTTGGTTTGGAATCGGGAAATATTCGTGCTTTCCTGCTACAAATTTCGCTCCTCTCAAGTAGGTTCGTTTGGTTGCTTCAACTGTTAGATAATCGTTGATGGTTTTATCCGCAATTCCCCAACGTACGAGGTCAAAGAAGCGGTGGCCTTCCATTGCAAATTCAAGACGTTGTTCTCTACGAACGGCATCTCTTGCAGCTCCTTTGTCTGTCCAGCTTGCTGAATATTCCTTGATGGCGTAATTTCCAGCGGGCTTTCCGTTCAATTGTACGAACCCTTCTGGATTGGCAGCACGACGACGAATTCGGTTAACATAGTCACGTGCTTTTTCTAGATCTCCTACTTCTACTTCACATTCTGCCAACCACAAAATAACGTGAGCCAAACGAATGAGACGGTAGTTGTTTGCATTTTGGCGCGGGTTGTTCGTCCAAGTCAAACTTCCTGCCTCTGATTTGTAAGGAGAACCTTTTTTTGGTGAAAACGGCCCAGCATAGGCTCTATCTCGGATATATTGTGGGTTATGAATTCCCCAATCAAGGTAAGGAACACCGTCTCTGCCGACGGTATGGTCTAACCGTGGGTCAACGTTTCCTGCAAATGAAACAGAATTATCTCCGGGAACGTCGCTGCTATTGAAATCCATAATTGGCAAACCGTTCGCATCTGTTTTGAAGTTGTTTACTAAGTTTTGTGAGGGTTGGAAGAACCCACAGCAAGTTGTTAATGCACCACCTCCATACGGATAGTTCAATGTGCCGCCACGGTTTCCGTTGTTTGAAATTGCTGCTCCGTCATTCACAGAATATTGTACCTCAAAAATAGATTCTGCGTTGTTGTTAGTCGCTGCGCGATAATTGTCGTGGTATTTGTCAACCAATCTATACCCACCGTTTGCAAGAATATCTTCCAAAATTGGTTTTGCTTCGCTGTATTTTGCCTGAAATAATTTTGCTTTGGCAAGCGTAGCCGCTGCTGCCCATTTGGTAGCTTTGCCCGGAGCACCTGCCCAACGATTCGGGAGATTTTTGTAACCAAAATCTAAGTCAGCTTCAATTTTACTCCAAATTTCTTCAGTATTAGGTACTTTGGTTGAGTTAGCATCCGCCGGATTGTACGTTTTCTCGTCAATGTACGGAACTTTTCCAAATACCTTTCTCGCTTCAAAATGATAGTGACCACGTAAAAAACGTGCCTGTGCAATGACGGCTGTTTTCTCTGCTTCGGTCATATCTTCTGCCTTCGCTACCAATAAAATTACGTCGTTTGTACGTGCGATACCATCATAAACAGCACGCCATTTTCCACGGAAATGCACCAAGTCGGCGGTGTGGTTGTAGGCTTCGATGACAGATATTTCTGGTTGGTCACCTGCATTTGACCCTTTGTAGGCATCATCGGAAGCGACTGAGCCATACACCCAATTGTCCGCAGCACCTTGCCAATCTGCAAATGCTGAACCGACGTTGGTTTGGACACCATCCATCAAAGAATAGGCGCCTGTAAGTACTAATTCAACCCCAATTTTATTGGTTAGGTTGCTTTCACTAAGTACACCCAAAGGCTGTACATTCAAGAATTCTTCCTTGCACGAAATCGTACTCGCAAGAACTAAGAGTGAGGATAAGGTGATTATTTTTTTCATTGATTTCAATTATAAATGATAGTTATGCATTAAAACGATAAGCTTAAACCTGCATTGAATGAGCGGTACGCTGGGTAAGAACCTTCATCCACCCCAATTTGTCTGTCTGAACCCGCGCTGAAGTTTCTCAAGTTTACTTCTGGGTCAAGTCCTGAATATTTCGTCAAGGTTAATAGGTTAATCGCTTGTAAATATACTGTTGCACTGCTGATTCCTGCTTTTGAAAGAATAGATGCCGGAATTGTGTAGTTCAATTGTACGTTTTTCAAACGGAAATACGAGCCATCCTCAATATAATACGTCGATGGATTAGAGCTGATGACATCATTGGAGCGTGGAAGTGGCAAAACGGCGTCCGTCATGCCTGGTCTCCACGATTTTTCCAACATTGTACGGCTTCGGTTTCCTCCGAAAGTCGGGAAATCCGTCCAGTATTTCACATAATTGAAAAGTTCATTCCCTTGAACACCTTGTCCGAAGATATCTAAACGGAAGTTCTTGTAGCCCAATGTTGCATTGATACCGTAGGCAAAATCTGGGTGTGGACTGCCGATAATGGTTCTATCTGCTGCATTGATAATTCCATCGTTATTGATGTCACGGTATTTGAAAGAACCTGCTTTGTTCATTTGTCCTCCACCGAACTGCGTTGCATGTGCTTCCCCTTCTGCATCTGTTTGGAAGATACCATCAATCTGATACCCGAAGAAAGAAGCAAGCGGGAAGCCTTGTTGTGTAACACTCATAGGTGCTAAACGAGTCGTAAATCCGAAAAACTGGGTATTAGGGTCGCCATTTGTACGGGTAACAGTGTTTCTATACGTAGAAACATTTCCACCGATTGAGTACGAGAAGTCACCTTTTTTATCTCCATAATTCAAGCTAACCTCAAATCCTTTATTGACCATTTCGCCAATATTTTGGAAAGGGTTGGCAGCAACTCCTTGTGTAAATTGTACTTCAACTGGGAAGAGCATGTCTGAAGTTGTCCGTTGGAATAAATCAAAACTGAAGTCTAACTTATTCTTGAAGAGGTTTGCATCAATACCAATGTTTTGCGAAGTTGTTGTTTCCCATTTAGCACGTGCATTTCCAAATTGTCCCAATTCATAACCAGGAAGTGCGGAGGTATTTGCACCTTGTAAATCATAAAAAGATGATTCTGGGGAAGTGGCAAACGTAGAGAAGGCGTTGTAGTTACCAATTTCTTGATTACCTGTTTGACCGATACCAACCCGAACTTTAGCAAAAGAAAGCCAGCTTAAATTTTTGGCGAATGATTCTTCAGAAATGACCCATCCTGCACTCGCTGCTGGGAAAATCGCGGCTCTAAACTCTTGGGCAAAACGACTTGAGCGGTCTCTACGGAGTGTAAAGTCAGCCAAGTATTTGTTCCCAAATCCGTAATTCACTTTAGCAAATTCAGAAGCCAAACGCCATTCAGAAGCGCCTCCTGCGTTGTTGATTCCGGCACGACCTGCTGATAAATACCGGTTACTGATATCATCTACTGCAAATCCAGAACGTTCTGCATTGAAAAACTCAAAATAACTCTTGATAGACTCTGTTCCTGCCAAGAAATTCAAGCGGTGATTATCTCCAATTTTTTTAGTGTACGTTAATGTATTGTACCAAGTCCAAGAATAATCATAGCTATTGCTAGTTTGCAATGTATTTGTTCCGCGTGGTTCAGGGTCTTGAATGTTATTGAAGATATAGTTTCTCAGATTCGAGGAGTTGTAGTCAATCCCGAATTGTGAACGTGCTGTCAAATCCTTCAAAATGTCCAATTCTGCATAAATATTACCGAAAACACGAAGTTCTCTGGTTACGTTGTCTTTGTTACGTGTGAGCAATGCCAATGGATTTGGACTGTTATCGAGGACAGTCGGAGAACCCGCGAACTCTCCACGAATATCATAAATTGGTGTAATAGGAGGTATTCTGTAGGCAAATGAAATCGCATTTGATTCATTTTGATTTCCGTTGGGTTGTCCGACTTGTTGGCCGTATGCGACTTGGAAGTTCTCGCCGATACGTAGGCGTTTGTTTACCACAAAATCTGTATTTGAGCGTAAGGAAATACGTTTGTAACTGGTAAACTTCATGATACCTTCTTGGTCAAAGTAGTTTACAGACATCGCATAGCGTGCGGCATCTGTTGCACCAGATACACCCAATTGGTGATTTTGAATAGGTGCATTTCCAAAAATAGCACCGAACCAATCTGTACCTTCTTTGTTTGCTCTGGTAATGAGATTTTTGGGAGTAAGCGAATACTTGCTTTCGTCCACTTGACCGTCACGGCCACCAACAGGCGTGATATAATCTGGGATAATTGGTGTAGCTACTTGGCCACCAAACATAGGAATATTCGGATATACAATTTTACTTCTGTCTGAAATAGCTCCATTGACCAACAAACCTGGGTTTTGGGCATTAATCCGTGACTCCCAGAGCAAGTCGGCATATTCTTGTGTATTGATTAAATCCAAGAATTTAATCGGTCTTTGATTTCCGTAATAGGTGTCATACGTTAATTTAGGTTTTCCGCCTTTTCCTTTTTTTGTGGTGATAATAACTACCCCGTTTCCTGCACGTGAACCGTAAATAGAAGCAGCAGAAGCATCTTTAAGTACTTGCATGGACTCGATGTCGTTCAGGTTTAAGGTATTTAAGTTACCCTTTGTAGGAGTTCCGTCAATGACATAAAGAGGTGAGTTATCATTGATTGTACCAAAACCTCTCACACGCACCATCACACCTCCACCAGGAGCATTTTCGTTACTTACATTCACACCGGCGACACGCCCTTGAATCGCTTGGGCAAGGTTTGTAGCAGGTACAGCCAACGCTTTTTTCATATCAACCGTTGCTACCGCTCCTGTGATGTCTTTTTTGGCTTGTGCCCCGTAGCCAGTGACCACGATTTCGTCCAAACTTTGTGCATCTGTCGCCAAAACAATCGTCAAATTGGTTTGATTGCCCAGATTCACCTCTTTAGAAACATAGCCTACAGAAGATACAACAAGTACATCACCAGACTTGGCTTCTAGGCTGAATTTCCCGTCTAAGTCTGTGGCTGCTCCGCGAGTTGTTCCTTTCACTTGAACAGTAGCCCCGGGTAGTCCTGTGTTGGATTCTCCGTCTAGGACAGTTCCGGTAATTTTACTCTGTGCGAGTGATAATTGGGATAACAGCAACAGCCAAACAAAGGACCATTGTGTTATACGTTGAAAAAATAGAGATTTTTGTCTCATATACTGGTAAATGATTAGGTGGTAGAATAGAAATACAAGTGTGCTTTTGTAAGCAATGGTAAATATATTGTTTTTTAAATTTTCTTAATATTATTTTAATGCAAATTTTTATAAAAATATTTAAACAATATTTTACTCGTTTTTTTACACTGAATTTCTATATTTACCTGATTAATAAATAGTTAATTAATCAAGAAAATATACATTTGTTGTTTTGTCGTATTCTTTCTGAAATTGGTCGTATATTCATCTCATTACCTCGCAAAATATGTCTGTCAAATCAAATCAATATGATGCCATTGTCGTAGGCTCCGGCGTTTCAGGAGGATATGCCGCCATGGAATTATGCACAAAAGGGTTGCGTGTCTTGCTCATTGAACGAGGGCGGCCAGTAGAACACATCACCGATTATACGACCGCACTAACCCCGCCTTGGGAGCTCCCACATCGAGGAGCTGCTCCCTTAAAATTACTCGAAGATTACCCCATTACATCGCGTGTATATAATAAAGTGAATGAATATACGGCTCATTTTTTTACCAAAGATAAATTCCATCCTTACCAAGAAGAACAACGTTTTGATTGGATTAGAGGATACCAACTGGGTGGAAAGTCCATTACTTGGGGACGCATTGCCCTGCGTATGTCTGAACTTGACTTTGAAGCCAATAAAAAGGAAGGTATTGCGATTGACTGGCCCATTCGGTATAACGACTTAGCCCCTTGGTATGACCGAGTAGAGCGCTTTATTGGCGTAGCAGGTAGCCAGGAAGGAATCCCTCATTTACCCGATGGTATTTTTCAGCCACCCATGCCTTTGACTTGTGTAGAGCTGGATTTACAAAAGAAAATAGACAAGATACACCCGGAAGCACGGCTTATTCCGGCACGTCAAGCACATTTGACAGCGCCAACAGAAGAACAATTGGCACTAGGAAGAGCCTCGTGCCAATACCGAAATATGTGTAGCCGCGGTTGCCCGTATGGTGCATATTTTAGTTCACAATCGGCGACAATTCCGGCAGCTAAAAAGACGAATCACTTAACTATTCTAACGCATGCCGTTGTAAAAGAAGTAATCTATGATGACCAAAAACAAAAAGCGGTTGGCGTGTCCATTGTCGATGCAGAAACAAAAGAAGAAAGAACAATAGAAGCAGACCTTATTTTCTTGAATGCTTCGACCCTCGGAACAACGCAAATTCTCTTGAACTCAAAGTCTAAACGTTTTCCGAATGGGCTCGGAAATGACAGTGGTGTTTTGGGACATTATTTGATGGACCACCACTTCGGTGCGGGAGCGAAAGCCACAACAGAGAACCATGCAGACGTTGTGCAGTACGGGCGGCGTCCCAATGGTTTTTATATCCCTAGATACAGAAATATCGGTAAGGATAAACGGGATTATTTACGGGGATTTGGATACGAGGGAAATTCCAAACGCGTGGCACAAGTTCCAGATGAAGCCACTTTTGGAATAGATTTGAAGAAAGCGCATCAAACGTTTGGTCCTTGGACTGTCGATTTATCTGCTTTTGCGGAAACGCTTCCCTACGAAAACAACCGAGTGTATTTGCATCCTACGGAAAAAGACAGTTGGGGGATACCGTTGTTGGTTATTTCTGCGGATTACCAAGAGAACGAAGCAAAAATGCGTGCGGATATGAAAAACGATGCTGTCGAATTTTTAGAAAAAGCGGGTTTTAAGGATATTCACGGGTACGATGAAATCCGTGGATTTGGGCGTTGTATTCATGAGATGGGCACGGCACGCATGGGACATTCGCCGGAAACATCCGTTTTGAACAAGCACAATCAAGTATGGGGAGTGCCGAATGTATTTGTCACGGATGGTGCTTGTATGACATCTTCTTCGTGCGTAAATCCGTCACTTACGTATATGGCATTGGCGGCGCGGGCAGTAGATTTTGCTGTTCGCGAGTTGCGTTAAAGAAACTTTAAAAATAACCTATCAAAAGAGCAAGAGGAAAAAACTTCTTGCTCTTTTTTGTTCATTCATCAGTGATTTATTTTTAGTATGTACACTTGCAATCATCACCCAAAATAGCTTGTACCTATTCGGATAGATTTGGTTATTATATGTACAATTCTTTCTCTTTGCCATTCATTGTTTTTTAGATTTCTCCTCAGACAGTTTCTTGTTTTCTACTGCTTTAGATTTAGTTTGTATTTGATGTATAGTTTCTTAGTCTTGAAGATATAGTTTTGTCGAAATAGATAGTTTCTTGAAATAATTCAAATAAAATACAAAATAATACAAATATATTTTCAAAAAAGGGCAAAAAATACCTGGTATCAGGTATTTTTTGGTGATTTTAAAGATGGTTATTTTGCAACGTACAAATTGTTCCTTTTTAACCAAAAACATACTATGCATGCGTACAATGTAAATCGTAAAATCTTGAGAGCTTACAAATAGAGAACGTCTTGATTTTTTCAGTTGGTTTTGTAGCTATCACTGAGGCAGCTAATTACATTGATATTTGTGTAAAAATTTGTCCTATTAAAATACATCTCAATCAGTACTAAATGATAAAAATTTACTTTAGGTACATGTTGTACTTGCTTTTTGGCGTGTGTGCATTACTGTTCACTTCGTCTTCTGGGTATGCACAGTCTATTGATTTTACGAACCTCAAGAATAAAAAAATTTTGAAGGTGACAGGCGGGTTAAATGTCAATACTTTGTATAATAGTTATGTTCCGGTTGCTACAAATAAGTTAAGCTATTTTGTGAATGGAACGGTTCAGTTTGATTTTTTAGGATTGTTGAGCATACCACTTAACCTAAATTACTCCAATCGGAAATTCAATTACAGCCAGCCATTTTCTTTCAATCAGTTTTCGATTAGCCCACGGTACAAATGGGCGACGGCACATGCGGGTACGTCATCCTTAACTTTTTCTCCTTACACGTTGAATGGACATCAATTTCAAGGAGGTGGGCTGGAGTTAAGTCCATCAAATTGGCAAATAAGTCTGATGGCTGGAAAGTTGATTCGAAGTACAAATGATTCTACATTTAGTAGAAATGGGGTTGGAGCTAAGGTAGTATATAAACCGGGGAAGTACCACGTAGGCATGTCTGTATTTCATGCGGCAGATAATCCGATGAGTGTAACACCGGAAAGGCAAGAAGGGCTACAAACTATTCCACAGAAAAATTGGGTTTTAAGTTTTGAAGGAGGATACAACTCACCAAAATTCGGGCAGTTGGAAGCAGAAGTGGCTACAAGTTTTATTTCCCAGAATCGTGTTTTAGAAATTGGTGAGCCAATGAGAGAAGGAATTGCCCGTATTTTTTTTCGTTCGAACGCACCCATTGAATCCAAAGTTGCTGTGAAAACCAAATATTCAAAACCTTTCAATAAAGGGAAAACCCTCGTGGGAGTTGGTTACGAACGAGTAGATCCTGGATACAGAACGTTTGGTGGATACTTTTTTACAAATGATTTTGAAAATTACACAGTACATTTTACGCAACGACTTTTGGGTAATAAGCTGGCTGTTTCGGGTAATGTAGGAAATCAAAGAGATTTGCTTGAAACAAAGGCAAATGGCCAAAACCGGTTTGTCGTTTCGTCAAGAGTCACCTATATGCCTAGTCCAAAGCTGAATATAAACGCAGGTTATTCCAACTTTAGAGGGTTTGTTTTTATTCGAGACTTGATACAAGAGGTAAAAAGAGAATCAAGTTTTATTCCAATCGATACATTAAACTACACGCAGATAAATCGGAATACGAATGTGACGATGACGTATTCGGTACGCCAAACAGAGAAATCAACTCAGATGCTAAACTTGACTGGTTCTATACTAGAAGGCGCATCAAAGCAAGGGGAGTTCATACGCACAGGGCAGACAAGTAGGGTGATAAATTTGCAAGGTGGTTATTCACTAAATATGTTGGCATCGAATACCTCTTTTTCTCTGGGTTACAATTTGAATAACAATAAGATTGCAGCACAACAAAGTGTGGCACATGGCCCAACTATGATACTCCAACAAGGTTTTTTGGGTGGAAAAGCACAGGTCTCATCATCTAGTACTCTTTTATTAACGAATACGTCTGGAGGGATTTTCACAGAGTCATTAACAGCTTCATACAGAGTGTCTGCCAAGTCAAATATACAGGGTACTTTTCTTTTAATGAATAATCCTGCAAGCAAACAGGGGGGTGAGGTAGGCCCGAACCAAGCGCTACCATCAACGATAGTAACGACTACAATTGGGTATATTTTTAAATTTTAAGGCACATAAACCCTTTATGAGAAATTTTTTAGCAATTATTTTATTTTTAGTGACCTATGTGTCATCGTCTCCGGTTATAGGGCAAATAGCTCAAAACTATCCTGTACAAGGAACAGCATCTGTTGGTTTACCAGCACCAACCCAAATGGAAGTGTATGCGAATGCTGCCACGAATCCGATCCAATTGGATTTGGTATTGACGGATACTCGTTTCCAATTTCGAACGGTATATCTTCAAATGCAGATGACTGGTCCTGGTTTATCGGTTATTTCACAGGAGCCACAACTAACTTTTGACCTACGTTCCGGCGTGGTTTCGCGTGTTCCTGCGAATGTTATGGCTTCTTATTTTACACCTCAGTTTCTCAGGGGAAGTAGTCCGGCTTTGTTTCAAAATCCTTTGCCATCGGGTGTTTATACATTTTCGTTCAAAGTCATTGATGCGTTTTCTGGAGCTGAAATTTCAGATGATATTCAAACTTTCCCGACTTGGGTTGAAATGAGTGACCCGCCTCTTCCTTTACTCCCAGATAATTACTCAGGAATTGAAGCCACACAAGTTCAAAATGTGGTTTTTCAGTGGTTGCCAAGACATACACCTTCGAACCAAATAGAATATGAGTTCACATTAACCGAACTACCTGTCGCAAACCGTGGGAATATTCAGAATATTTTTCTTTCGCAACCTCCTATTTTCAAAACGACAGTATCACAACCCTATTTACTCTATGATGCGAAGTTTCCACCTCTAAGACAAGGTGGCGTATATGCATGGCGTGTTCAAGTAAAAGGAAAGCTAGGCTCAAAGGGGAAAGTAGGCGAATTTGTGAATCAGGGCTTTTCTGAAATCTTTTCGTTTTTATACGAAAAACCAACGCAAAAGCTGAATCCGCCTAGAGACGTAGAGATTGCTTGGTCGCCTGACTTTAATCGTACATATTACAAATGGAAAGGAGATGAAAATCATTTCAAGTACATTGTTACTAAATCTACTGTTCAAGATGTTTTCAATAGTGAAGGAGAAAAAATTGGAACGAAACTCGTCGAACGCGAGCAGTTTGAAGTCAATAAAGAGTTTGAAGATATAACAAATGTAACCAAAAGGCTACGTTCAGAAGGAGAAGTTTACACTGATTGGACGTTTACCGTTCGTGCAGTTGACCTTTTTGGTCGTGAATCTGAAGCCGTCACAGTAGAATTACCTAGAATAGGTGATAACGATACGTTTGTGACGCAACAGGAAAAGTTACTCACTTTGAAAGGGGAGGTTGATGCGTATTTTCGTACATATACGGCAGGTGAAGGGCAAAGTATAAATCGAACGGGAGTTCGAAATACTTTCTTCGTAAAAGAAGCCGAAGTATGTTTTTATGTAACGAATGAGGAAGTGACAAGTCAAAAACTGGAAGATTTTCGTTTTAACAGAACGAAAGCAAGATTGATAACGTGTGCAAAAACAGATGAACAGGGGAAATATGAACTTTCCTCGGATTACCTCAAAGTAGCAAATTTATCGAGTCAGTTTTATTATCTTACGATTCAAGCGCCATCTGCTCACTATTCAGATGTTGTTACTCAAATTGCCGTACCAGACGAGGGAGGACGTGCCGTTCGGAATCTAGCAAAACAAACCTTACTTACAAACACCTTTCGGGTAGAACCGAATTTTATCTGGGCTGACGGAGCGGAGGTAGAAAAAAGCCTTTTTGAAAGTATTTATTTGTATAGACCTAAGGCTTCTTTCGAAGCAAATAAGGAGTTACTTTCTCATGAAAAAAGCACTTCGATAGGTGACGTTGAGGTTCGATTTAATAAGGAAAAGTACGTGAGAGTAGGTGATTTACTAGCAGAAAGTCAACAATTTTTTGGAAATAGCCTTCTTTCCGACCACTTTCTAATTGGCGTGAAAATGCCAGGAGAAGATGAAAAATTATTTCCCTTAAATCCAGTTACGCAATATAAAAGTATTCGTATTGATCAAAAAAATGCGTACGAAAACTCAATTCCTATCATCTCTCAACGGGTGAATTACACGCCACCGCTTGTCCGGATTTATGGAAATGTGGCAGCACGTGTGAGAGGAGAAGAAGAAGGAGGAGTGCCTGCATCTGATTGGGAAGTGGGTATCTTAGTCCCTTCTGAGCCAAAAGATATTCGTGCGATTGATGCCACAGGTAAAATGAATCCGCCAAGCAGTTATGCTCAAGTACATTGGGAAGAAATTCTTACGGATGAAAACGGGAATTATGAGTTGTATTTGCCAAGTGAGATTTTTTTCAATCAAGACGTAGATGATGTAATTATTTATACGCGGATTCCGGGCGTGTACGCCTATTCGCAAGCTGTCCGAATTCCTAAACCACTCGCTAATGTAGAGGTCAATCTAAATTTACAATCTACGGGTGCGGCTATTGCCTCGGTACTTAAAGATCAGCACGGAGACCCCGTAAAAGCAGCAAAACTAACACATAGCAGCGGTGCATTTACATCGACAAACGAGAAAGGGGAATTTATCCTTCCTGTCCAGTTTAGTCCATCCGTAGAAAAAGACCCAATTATACAAGTAGTAGCAGATGGGTATTTGGTCGAAGACATCGAATTGGAAAACTTTGAAAAGGTAGAGTTTAAAGAGGTCGTTGAGGACTATGGTTCCAGTTTTTGGACCAGTGAAATAGAAAAAATACGGGAAAAAACAAAATCAGAATTTACCGAATTGGGAAATGAAGATTGGTTCCGGAACAACTTTAGACTTTATAATACGACGCTGCAAGACGTTTTCTCTCTTGATTCCATAGGTGTTGAAAGCATAGAACATATTGTGAAAATCCGAACTTACCGAACCGTAGAAGAGGGTGATACGAAGGTAAAAGAATATTTGAATACATCGCTTGAGCTAGAAGGAGAAGACGAGGCGCTGGATGTACCTATTGAAGGAGTTAGTCAAATCTTAAAAAAGAAAGGAACAAAACTCGTAGGTACAGTCCGGAACAAATCGAAGACTGAAAAAGAAGTACTATTGGAGAAAGAGTTCACACTTAATTTTCGTTCACCTCTCAATAAATTAGATACAGTTCATATAGATATTGAGGTAAAGGATGCTATTCTAGTAGCTGGTGTTGTGACGGGTTTTAGAACGGATTCTTCTAAAATTGGAGGTGTTGGTGGATTAACTATTTCTAGTGAAGGACTAGAAGATGTAGAAACCGATTCGACGGGTAACTTTGAAATTTGGTTGGAGAAAGATGCCATCGAAGTTACGTTAGAATTATCCCACAAAGGTTTTAATGATGTTTCTTATTCCTTTACAACTCAGACAATCACGGAAGAAGACCGAGTGAAAAACTTCTTGAATAATGAAGAAGCTACCTTTGAATACATCACAGAGGACGAACTTCGGGAGCTAGATTTAGCTATTTATGAGAGAGATGAAGACATTCCGGAGTTTAAAAAGCTTCAGAATTTCCCCGTGGCTATTTCAGTCGCCAAAAAAGTGGATGACAACACATTTTTAATTACTGGTACTTTGAATTTGACGGAAGATGAGTACATATATAAACTTGAAAAAGGGGAAGAATTAACGTTTGAAGATATTGAAGTTACACAGGACGAAAATGACGAAGAAAATGCCATTTTAGTAGAAGATGAAGTTGACTTAGACCAAGAAACCTTGGCTTTGAAAATGTTTGATTTTGCTCCTGTAGAGTCTATGAGTGAGCACAACGGAACGATGAACGCCATCAAGTTAGCGAAACTCAAAACAGATGATGGAGAGGCTTACGGAAAAATTGGTGGGAAACGTCTTATTTTCAAACCTAAATCATTTTTGAAAAAAACACCCGATTTGATTCTTCAAGAAATTGATTTATTGCCTGAATTGCCGAACACAGAGGATGAGGTGGGCTTTAATAACGATATTACAGATAAGAATAAAGCAAAATTACTTGCTTCAAATGCAAAACGAGAGGCAAAAGACAAAGAAGGAAAGTATGCAGTAGAGGATGAGAAAAAAGAGAAAAAAGAAGAACCCGCTTTGAAAAAATTTGAAGAGACAGAAAGTGAAGGAGAGATGATTCCTGTTTTTGTGTCTGGAAAGAAGAAGTTAAGTAATTTCCAAGATGGACTTCAATTTCAACTCAAGTTTGCCGAGGATTTAAACGGTGTTGAACGAAGAGACATAGTAGATGAAGATGGAGAATCAACAGGAAAAAAAGAAAGAATGTCTATGAGTCTTGGATATGGTTTTTCTATGTTGATTGATGAATCCAAGAAGGCGACCTTATCAAAAGGTGGCGTGGAGTTCAGTGGCAATCTAGCGTTTCCAATGATGAAGTTGATTGGTATTGAAGGCATCATGCCAATGGTTGAAAAACTTGTTTTATCGCCCAACGAAGAGCTTTCAATGCGGGAGTTGAGGTTGGCTCAAATGGTAGAAGAAGGAGCTGACCCATATTATGTTCGGCTTGGAGTGGCTAACTCATGGCGTTTCGAAATAAATAAAATTCAAGTTTTTGATGATTTCTCGAATGCAGGTATAGGTGGAAAGTTATTCACAGACAAAACAAACCACCTGATTGTACATTCAATGGCTGTCAGGAAAGCAAATGGTTCATATTATCCATTTTTGGATATGGAGTTCCCAAAGCAAGGTTTTAAAATTAAGTCACTACTATTAAAAAGTCCGGAAGAACAGCATATTTTATTGGGGTACAATTTTGAAGATGAAGCTTACGAAATAGATGCAGGCGTTCGAATTGAAGCCGGTAAAGGCGCGGGGTCGATGATGAAAAAGATTTTACCACTGGAGGTTGAAAAATTTGTCTATAATACGGCTGGTAAGTTTTATTTAGCTGTAAAACCAGGTAAAACAGTACAAGTTGGTCCAGTCAAAATCAATATCAGAAAAATTATTGTCAATAAAGGTGGAGCCGTCTCTTGGGATGAAATGCTGCTGTCTTTGCGTAGAAACAAGGAGGAAAACGATGCATTAAATAAAACGCAAAACTATAATAACGCCAACTACAGAACGCTAAACAAGAAAAGAGTAATCAATCGAGATAGCAACGTAGAAGGATATGAATTTACAGAAGAAGGTGGGGATATAGAACTTGCCGAAGGAGAAGTAGATTGGGCAATTGGGATAGCCGGAGGCGTACAAGTGGATAAACTCAAGGGGGTAGATGTTAAAGGAGATGCTTCTTTTGTATTTGGTGAAAGAGAAGGAGAATTTGACATTCAATTCAATTCGATTGATATGGTGATGTCTTCAACGGCTTTCAAAGCATATATGTCGGTTGAATTATCTACAAGTGGCGATCGGGTTGGTTTTGAAGGGAAGGGTGAAGTCGATACCATGACACGTCGTTGGGGTGGGGCATTTAAGTTTTACTCTTTGCCAACCGGGATTGAGTTTGGTATAGCCATCAAAGCAAGTACGTACGGATTAATAACTGGTCCTGTCATGTGGACTTCCGTAGGGGGAGGTATTGATATTAATACGGCTACAAATAAATACCAAATTTTCTTCTTGGGCTCTGCCACGACACCCGGTACAAACCCAAGAGTAAGTGAACTCAGAAATATACGTGTAGAGGTTTCATTTGATACAAACGAATGTGGTGCGAAGCCAGTCGTGAAGGGTTCTGGTGATTGGTATAAAAACGAAGAATTGTTCTGTAGTGCGAACATGATGTTAGATTTCTGTAAGACAGTCGTACTTGCCAATATAAATTGTACAAAAGAACTTATTGAAGGCTCGGAGGCAAACATACAAGCAACCATCTACCTTACACCTGGTTCCGTGTTCGTGGGGGCAAATGTCAAAACAGTCGTTTTGGGTATGAATGCAAATGCTGTGTTTGCACTCGGTGTTAACGCGAAATTGATAGGTTCTGAAATCCCTAGAGAAGTTGCTGCATACAGAGGAGAATTGAATACGAATTATCTTGAGGAAGGGCAAAGCAAGTTGAATGGAATTTATCTGGGTGCTGCTCTTTCTCTCCGGAAAGAAGGCTCAGGAGATTATGGAGTCTTTGCTTGGTCTGCGGAGGTCGTAATGGAGAACAAAGCCGAGTTATTCAAATCATTCTCAAATAAATCTTTTGCCGTAAGTAATGATTTTAAGCTAAACGTGAACACCTACGCACGCATAGGTACGTCAGGATTTAACTTATCTGCTTATGGAAAGCTAGACATACGGGTTCTAATCGCTGGAGGATATAATGAAACAGTCGGTTGGAATTTTAACGGAACAGCTGGACTAAATCTTGAAATAGGGAATAACATGGACGTAAGCTGTAACTCATTTAATATAAAAATGTGTGAAGTGGATGTTTTGGTAGCTGACGTTCCTTACCCCTGCTCACTGGATTGGAAGTTCTGTGTACAGAAAATGCTCTCCGTCCGATATAACCAAAAAGGAAGTAACTCCGGCTGGAAGTATGAACTATAAATTATTGAAATTCTCAAATTGTCCGTTAAAAATGAAAATATTTAGTTTCAACATGGGTTTTAATCAGCTCATTCATCTGGTTTTTCTTTTAACTTTCTTTAGTGCAAATGCGCAAGAAGGAAAAAAAGGAGCCATTTCGATACAACCTGATGAGCAAAGTAATCGAATCTCCATCCTTTTTAAAAACCAAGACGAAGAAGCAAATAAGCTATTAAAATCCACGGCGTCGTTTCGTATCGAAAGAGCCGAACTATTGATTTCAAATACGTTTTCTTCGTTTAAAAAGGTCGGGGAAGCACGCCGTGTGAAGTCAGTAAGTGAAATGCGTTTAGTTCTCGGTTCAACAGATTTTGAAGGCTTGAAAAAGTGGAAAAATGCAGCAAGTGATGAGGCTCTATTCACGTATTTTTCGAACGAGTATCATCTAGATTCATTGAATTTTCTAGGAATTTTCTCCTTTTCTATTCTTGAAGCATCTGGGCTGGGGTTTCGGGATACGCAAGCTGAAAAAGGAATTGTTTATTCATACAAAGTTACGCGTGTTGCCACAGACGGAAGTGAGGAAATCTGGGGTGAAAATAAAATTGTAGGACGTATCGTGAATCCTGTTTTAGACCAAATTAAAATAGAACAGGACACCGTTATTTCTTCTGATAGCTTGATTAGTTTCCGCTTCTTGTCTTCGTTTCCAGCCAGTGAACTCAGAGCTACGAATGTTCTCCCAAATTATGAGGCTCCAAACGTGCGTCTAACTAGCAAAGAGCAAAGAAAAGTAATGTTAGCTCAAAATAAACGCTTCATAGACTTTTTGAATAAACGACCTGTCACTCCTCAACAAGTTGTTTTCCATGTATATTACAGAGTGAATCAGGGGCAATGGAGTAGCTTTAATAGGTTTCAGGTTACTGCCGACGAGCATGGAAATTACCCAATTGGAGCGACGATAAAAGCCGCTCCTGAGTCGTACGTAGAAGTAAAAACAGTACCTGAACTGTTAGGAGGTATTCAAGCGACAACAGATTCTGTACGTGTATTTGGCGCGTATGTACTTTCTCAAATGAATGTCCCGTTTGTCACCTACATTACAGCAAAAGATACGACCAACGGAATAAAACTACAGTGGGAGAAATTACCCAATAAATCATACATTGACGGAATAGCACTAGAACGCCTAGATGGAGATGCTGAACCTCAATCGTTGGCAGTTTTCTATCGAGATGTAAATACATTCACTGATTTCTCCGTCAAACCAGGCATCACATATACGTATCGGGTTAAGGCTCTGTTTAATTCTAAACAGAATGTTAAACAGTCGATTTCAGCCAGTACAAGTATCTCGCCGACAACGTTCTCAACGCCACTTCCTCCATTTAATTTACGTGTGGACACCGCATCACGTGGTTTTCCTATTCTGCATTGGGAAGCTCCAGAGAGCCCTGCACAGTTCGGATTCATTGTGTATAGAGGAACAAAACCGACGAACTTAAATCATCTAGGAGAAATTGTGAAGGGAAATACATTTGTGGATTCTACAGGAGTTTTTTCCCCTAAAGTTCGAATGTATTACGCTGTTGTTACGCAGAGCGTGACCCAAGATACAAGCGATTACTCAAATATCGTTGCGTTTCGTCCGAAAGTACCAATAGAGGTTGCTCCCCCCCCAGCATTGAACCATAAATTAATCAATGGTAAACTTTTTCTCGATTGGTTCGAAATGAGAAGTAAAGATTCATTCATCGGTGGGTATCGGTTAGAAAGAAGAAGTTCGGCGGATTCAGTTTTTCGACCTCTTGTCGAGCAACTGATTTCCACCAATTATTTTATAGATACGACGATTCAAACCAATGAATTATATGAATATCGAATCGCATCGGTTGCCGATGATGGACATGTAGGCGTTTTCAGTCCTGCTTTCCAAATAGACTTTGAAAAACCGCTGCAAAATTCGGTAGCTTTTATCCAGGTGTCATCTACTCCGTATGGTGTTCTTGTGAAATGGCCAACGGTAGAAGAAACAGCAACTGCATCCTACAATATATATAGAAATGACCCTCCGTCCGGAAAAATGATTCTCAAAGGAAATGTAAAGTCTGGTACTTTTGAATGGCTAGATAAGGAGGTTCAGAGCGGAAAATCCTATCTGTATGCCGTAACTATAGTAGATACAGACGGCAGAGAAAGCTTAAAAAGTCAGAGAAAAACAATTCAGTTTAAAAAAATAATTAAATAAATACACACCTATGAAAAGAATAATAGGCCTATTTTTTTACTTAGGTAGCTTCCTTCCATTAACTGGCTGTTTTAATGAGGTTGCCTTCACCCCTAAAGCTGATTTTACCATTCAATTTGTAGATGACAGCCAAGCCGCGCCTGCTCGCCTCCGGATTGAAAACACATCAACTAATTCAGATTTTTATAAATGGACTTTTGAGGGAACCACCATCACCTCTTTTGATGACCGTACTCCGCCAGAACTTCTTTTTTTGAAAGAAGGTAGATATAAAGTTACACTCGAAGTAAGTAATATAGATAACCTGATAGATAGAAAAGAAATAATCATTGAAATCGGAAACGCACTTGTTCCTAAATTCTCCGTTTCATTTGATATCAATAATTCGCCTCCAGCTACTGCACTATTTACGAACGAATCAGTAGGAGCAACCCGTTTTGAGTGGTCTTTCCAAGGAGCAACACCAGCAACATCCACAGAAAGAAATCCTAAAATAGTTTTTGATAAAGAAGGAAAATTTAATGTCTCCTTGAAAGCTTTCAACGGACAAAAGTTTGTGCAGTTTGATTCAACAATTGTCATTGGCAGTGAATTAAAACCAGATTTTACTTCTACAAACCTTGACTTTAATTTCCATCAAGAAGCACCTTTATTGCTTCGAGTTGTCAATACATCCAAAGGTGCCCAAACACATACATGGCTCGTAGATGACCCCGCTGCTAAAATTACATCCGTGACCGATTCAATCACAACTATCTTGCTGCCTGAACCTAAGTCATATCAGATAACTATTCGGGCATCAAACGGGAAAAAAACAGAAGATAAAACGGTTGGTATAGTGGTAAATAAAAGTACAAATTTACTTCATCTCAAGGATGTGAAGTTAGGCGTACCTCAGGCTTCTACTTCCCCTAGCTTCTTTGTAACACGAAGAAAGCTCGGTATTCAAGAAAGCGAGCTAGATACACTTTCCTTTTCGAGAGAGTTGGATATTGTTTTTTTCTCACAAGATGAGTCGTTTAATTACAGTAGGTTCATCTCCCCAGATCGTACTTCAAGTGTTCTTTTACCAGCAGTTCCGAACGCGCAAAGAACAAGTTTTATCAATGTCATTGAAACCTGTGCAACCTGTACAAAAGTGACTGAAAGCCAGTTTCAAGACATACAAAAAGCAGATGACTTTAAGAAGTTTGTGTTTCCATTCAGTGATGGAGTAATCGAAGGCTTTTCAAAGCAAATCACACCTCGCTTTGTACCTTTCCGAACGGCAAATGGACGAACGGGCATTGTGAAAATTAAGTCGTTCGTCAATGAAGGAGCTAATCATTATATCCTAGCAGATATTAAAGTAGCTCGCAAACCTTAATATGAAGTTGAATCGAAGAAGTAAATGATGGTATTATGAAGAATTTTTATCACGTATTGAGGGCTCTAGTTCTCTATCTTGTTTTCTTAACTCCCTTAGAAAGTACCGCACAAGGATTTAAGGTTTTCTCAAACGAATATTTCTCAAGTGGAGGACAGCCGTACGTAAGTTCTACACGAGTTAGGGTAAATACATTTGTGTATCTTTCCATTCCTAGAGACGGAAGAGGCAATAGTAGTAGCGGCGGTAGTGGCGGAGTTTTATGGTATGACCAAAACGATAATATAGTAGGATATGGACAAACACTTAAAAGAAGTCATACTACTATAGGTCAATACACGTATTATTACCGTCTTGAAGACGAACCAGACGAACAATACCGAACGGATCTTGAGTTTGTAAAAATGATGCGAAATGTAACTATTGATGTCTCAAACGGTACAAAATCAGCGCAGCCGAATACTTCTGATGCGACAGAAACATCGGTAACATTTAGCTGTAGCGGCCAAATCGCTTGGATGGCGGGAGATCATGTAGTGTCAAATAGTAGTTATGTCGAATTTGATACGTACGCGCCACCATTGACATATAAGGTGTTCTGTACAGAAAATGGGAAAACTGTCAGTGACCCAACTACAATCAAATTGGGAGGAGGAGCGCAGCGGGATTTACCCAATCCTGAAATAAGTATCTATACAACTCAATTTGTAAGTAATGGCCAGCTCGTACCTGGCGTACAGAACCGATTAACCGTCAGTGAATGTTACGGCGTTGTTAATTGGAGTAGATTTGGGCAACCCTTTTCCACAGAATCTTCCATTCTCATAACTCCAGGATGTAGTGAGCAGTATCAAATGGATTGTGTCTATCCTCCCAATGTTTGCGGTTTTGAAGTTTTAGGGCCTAGCTCAAATTGCTGTAATCCCTCTCTTTTACCTCCAGGCGAGTCTTGTCCAGACTTTAGACAAAGTAGTTATTTATTCTTATTCGCTAGTAATATTAACATCAACCAACAACCTCAAAGTAAATCTTTGTTGGTTGGGCAACCCTTGGAATTATCCGTAACTGCACAAAATGCTACATCCTATCAATGGAGAAAAAATGAAGTAAATATACCTAATGCAAATAGCTCTACCTATTCTATTGCTTCTGTTTCACTTGCGGATGCCGGAAATTACGATGTAGTCTTGAATGGTTCAAATGCATGTACTCTAACTGCAACAAGTGATGTTGCGGTTGTATCTATTTCTGCTGGTGCAACTTTATCTTTCACTTCTACAAACGTGAGTTGTTTCGGTGGTACAAATGGCACAGCTACCGTAAATGCAACCGGTGGAACTCCACCTTATTCATATACTTGGAGTAACGGAGCTACTACTTCTTCTATTGCCAATCTAGCAGCAGGTACTTATACAGTAACCGTGACAGATGCCGCAAATACGCCTGTCACTGGACAAGTAACTATCACGCAACCTACGCAACTTGCGATAAGTGAGGTAGTCACGGATGTGAGTTGCTTTGGTGGCACAAATGGGAGTATAAGCGTGACGGTCAGTGGCGGCACAGCTCCGTATAGTTATGTATGGAACAACGGCATAACGAGTACGAGTGCGTCTGTGAGTGGTTTGTCGGCGGGGAGTTATACGGTAACAGTGACAGACGGGAATGGCTGTAGTTTGCAAAAGATGTTTACGGTAAATCAACCGGCGGCACTGAGTGTGGTTGGGGAGTCGAGCAACGTGGCATGTTTTGGTGAATCGACTGGCAGTGCGCGGGCTTTAGTGAGTGGCGGAACAGCTCCGTATAGTTATGTATGGAATAACGGGGTGACGAGTACGAGTGCGTCTGTGAGTGGTTTGTCAGCGGGGAGTTATACCGTAACGGTAACAGATGCCAACGGATGTACCGCACAACAAACCGTGAATGTAACTGCTCCAAGTTCGTTGTTATCGGTCTCGATTACAAATCCGAAAAACGTGTCATGTTTTGGTGGTACGGATGGCTCAGCGGAAGCGTTGGTAAGTGGTGGAGTAAGTCCTTACAAATATTCATGGAGTAACGGGAGTACAGAATCGTCTGTCTCCAATCTGGGTGCTGGAGAAGTAATTTTGACGGTAACGGATGCAAATGGATGCGTACGCAGCGCAACAGTAACACTGACAGCACCATCGGCACTGGTTGTTTCGGAAGCTACGAATGTATCGACGAGTTGTTTCGGTGGTACAAATGGCAGTGCGAGTGTAAGTGTAACTGGCGGCACAGCTCCTTACAGTTACGTGTGGAACAACGGGGTAACAAGCACGGATGCTACGGCGAATGGTTTGTCGGCGGGAAGTTATACCGTAACAGTAACCGACGCGAACGGCTGTAAATCAGAACGGAGTATTACCATCACGCAACCTACGCAACTTGCGATAAGTGAGGTAATCACGGATGTGAGTTGCTTTGGTGGCACAAATGGGAGTATAAGCGTAACAGTCAGTGGCGGAACGGGTTCGTATAGTTATGTGTGGAACAACGGCATAACGAGTACGAGTGCGTCTGTGAGTGGTTTGTCGGCGGGGAGTTATACGGTAACAGTGACCGACGGGAATGGCTGTAGTTTCCAAAAGATGTTTACGGTAAATCAACCGGCGGCACTGAGTGTGGTTGGGGAGTCGAGCAACGTGGCATGTTTTGGTGAATCGACTGGCAGTGCGCGGGCTGTGGTGAGTGGCGGAACAGCTCCGTATAGTTATGTATGGAATAACGGGGTGACGAGTACGAGTGCTATGGCGAGTGGTTTGTCAGCGGGTAGTTATACCGTAACGGTAACAGACGCCAACGGATGTACCGCACAACAAACCGTGAATGTAGGACAACCAGCAGTTTTATCTTTAGAGGTCGTAAAAGTAAATGCTTCTTGTTTTGGTGAATCCAACGGGCAAGCAACTATCAATGTGAGTGGTGGCACAGCTCCATTTACCTACTCTTTGGGTGGAGAAACTGTGAGTATAAATACGTTTTCTAGGCTACAAGCTGGAAACTATACAGCTACAGTAATAGATGCGAATGGATGTACAAAGCAAATTAGCTTTGTGATTACACAACCAGAGCAAATTAACCTAAGCTCTTCAGTTGTCAATGTTTCGTGTCCAGGTGGTACAAATGGTTCTGCTACTGTATCTGTATTGAGCGGCGGCACAGCTCCTTACAGTTACGTGTGGAACAACGGGGTAACAAGCACGGATGCTACGGCGAGTGGTTTGTCGGCGGGAAGTTATACGGTAACAGTAACCGACGCGAACGGCTGTAAATCAGAACGGAGTATTACCATCACGCAACCTACGCAACTTGCGATAAGTGAGGTAATCACGGATGTGAGTTGCTTTGGTGGTACGAATGGGAGTATAAGTGTGACAGTCAGTGGCGGCACAGCTCCGTATAGTTATGTGTGGAACAACGGCATAACGAGTACGAGTGCGTCTGTGAGTGGTTTGTCGGCGGGGAGTTATACGGTAACAGTGACAGACGGGAATGGTTGTAGTTTCCAAAAGATGTTTACGGTAAATCAACCGGCGGCACTGAGTGTGGTTGGGGAGTCGAGCAACGTGGTATGTTTTGGTGAATCGACTGGCAGTGCGCGGGCTGTAGTGAGTGGCGGAACGGCTCCTTATAGTTATGTATGGAATAACGGGGTGACGAGTACGAGTGCTACGGCGAGTGGTTTATCAGCGGGGAGTTATACCGTAACGGTAACAGATGCCAACGGATGTACCGCACAACAAACCGTGAATGTAGGACAACCAGCAGTTTTATCTATCCAACTTGTTTCAAAAATAGATTTAAGTTGTTTTGGAAGTAATGATGGAGCCATAGAAGTAACGGCAGCAGGTGGCACTGGAAATTACACATACACTTGGTCTGGAGGGGTAACTACTACTACTTCAAAAGCAAGTAGTCTAGCTGCTGGTACTTATACAATCATGGTTACGGACGCAAATGGATGTCAAAAAACAATCCAAGTTGAATTAGTGCAACCGGCATCTGAAATAACATTAACTACATCACACATTGACCCGAAATGTTTTAATGATACGGGTTCTGCAAGTGCTCTAGCAGTAGGTGGTAATGGCTCCTACACGTATCTGTGGAGTAATGGGGCGGTTACAACGGAAATAGTGGGTGTCAAAGCAGGTAACTATACAGTAACTGTTCGTGATGCGAAGGGTTGTTCTGTGAGTAAAACAGTTACTTTAGCTTCTCCTCCCGAATTAGTTATCACACCGATTGCTGTAGATTCAAAATGTTTTGGAGATAACTCGGGAAGAATTTTAATTTCAGCAACAGGGGGTACAGGACCATATACGTATCGTTGGAATACAGGAGCAACTGGGACAATTCTCACCAATCTATCAGCTGGATCTTACACGGTAACTGTCACAGATGCCGCAAATTGTACAAAGAGTTTGGAAGTTACATTAAAAGAGCCTGCGGAGCCAGTGAATGTACTAGTATCAGCGAGCGACGTGCTTTGTATTGATGAAAAAAACGGTTCAATTAATGCGTTCATTTCTGGAGGCACGGCTCCTTATACTGCGGAACTTACATTGCCATCTACGGCAAAAATACCTGAAACGGTAAATGAACCAGGAAGTTACACGTTTAGTAATCTGCCCGTAGGAAATTATTCTGTACAAGTCATTGACGCAGCCGGATGTAAAGTAGGAGGGCAAGCAGTAATCTCTGAGCCCAAAAGCCCATTACTCATTAAAAGTACCATCTCAAATGTGATATGCCGTGGCCAAGCACAAGGTAAAATTTCCGTAACAGCCAGTGGGTCAAATGGGGGTGACGATGCAAGTGCTTTTGTTTACCTATGGACAGATGGTTTTGTTGGTTCTACACGTGAAGCGTTACTTGCTGGTAATTATACAGTAGAAGTTAGAGATGCAGTTGGATGTTCTAAAATAGAAACATTCACCATTACTGAACCTGCAACTACATTTAGCCTACTTTTAAGCGCGGAAGGTGAAACTTGTCACGATCAACGAAATGGATTTGCCACGGTGACACCTATTGGTGGAGTTGCACCCTACACCTTTTTGTGGAATAATGGAGAAACAAGTAGCACAATTTCAAATTTTCAAAAAGGATTTGTTAGTGTTCAAGTAACAGATGCTGGAGGTTGTGTACAACAAGCCTCTCAAAATGTAGTGGGCCCAGACCCTATGCAAGTCGAAGTTACCACGACAGATGTTTTGTGTTTCGGTGGATCAGACGGAAAAATGACGTTCAATATAGTCGGCGGGACTTTCCCATATACCGTGAATCTAAATACAGGACAGCAGCTTAATTATGCTGCCGGAAATACAATTCAAAATTTAAAAGCTGGTAAATACAACGTCTCGATTATTGATGCGAAAGGATGTATTGTGGAATTAATTGACCCAATTGAAATCAAAGGCACCGCAGAACCATTGGTCACAAATCTCATAGAAAGCACTTCTCCACGTGGTTTTGGTTTGTCAGATGGCAAATTTAAACTCGGTGTGCAGGGAGGAAATCGACCTTTTTCTGCATATACATTCAGTCTTCAAGTGAATGGGGAGGCTGTCGCTTTATCGAATCAAAATATTCAATCGAACAGAATCGAAGTAGAATATGTCAATGCAAAAGCGGGTATTTATACACTGACCACAACAGATGCCAATTTCTTTAGCGCTGGGGATAAAGCAGGATGTCAAAATGTATTTACTTTTGAAATGAAACAGCCGGATAAGTTAACAGCAACGGCAAGTATTCTTCGCAAACCTTCTTGTGCTGGAAAAGTAGATGGCGAATTAGGCGCAATAGTTTCCGGTGGCGTTCCAATAAAAGAACAAGGAGATATTGGTGAAAGATACCAACTGAAATGGTTTAAACTGGATGGTGGTACAAAAGTTGAAATTCCGACAACGGATTTGAATGCACTACGGAACGTCGAGGCAGGTATGTATATTCTAAAAGTAATAGATAAAAATCAAATCGAAGCGGAGTTTAATCTTGAACTCACCCAAACGCCTAGTATCCGAGTGACTAATATCCTGACAAATCAACCTCGTTGCCAAAATCTGAATACAGGAAGCATCGAACTAGCAGGAATAACGGGTGGAGTAGCACCGTATCAAGTTTCTTGGAACAGAGGTTTGGAGGGAATGAAACTTGATAATATAGCTCCAGGTCGTTATTTTGGAGTTATCAAAGACCAAAATGGTTGCTATGGTGAGGTAGCCGTTGAACTTAAAGAAGCGCAATCATTTGATATTCGATTGGTTAATAAAAAAGATGCTGTCTGTGAAGGAGAGTGTACTGGAGAATTGGAAGTGAATATCACCGGAAGTGGTACATTGAACCCATTTAGTTTTAGCTGGCAGAACGGACAAACCGGGCGTAAAATTGTCAATCAATGCCCTGGTATTTATACCGCGACTATTGTAGCAGCTGGTGGATGTCGAGTTCAAAAATCATTTGAAATCAAAGGCGCTACAGAAAAGTTCGAAATCCAAGTAGCAGATGATATTCAGTTCTGCAAAGGAGGAGAAATTGAAGTAAATGCCACGCAATTATCTGGTAAAGAGTATCTATGGACACTCGCTGACGGTTCTTTGAATCGGAATCCGATAGTTACATTACGAGAAGCAGGTTCATACCAGATTGAGGTAACAAATGAGGCTGGTTGTAAGGCAAAAGATTCCTTTGTTATTCAGGTAATTGATAGAGAAACATCCGCAAATTTCTTGATGGGTATTTTTGGTAAAACGGATGAATTTATCCACTCAGTACCCGTTGGTGTATCTGCTACAAATTTCAAATCTTGGCGTGTATCGGAAGGACTCAAAGTTATCTATTCAGGTTTTGATAGACTCACATTTACAGCTCAGCAGGCTGGCGAATATAAGGTTGAGTTAATTGTTCAAGAAGAAGATTGCGAGGCTATCATTACAAAGACAATATCCATTGAAAATCCTGTAAATGGTCGTGTTGCAGCTTCCAGTGATCCTTTATCAGCTGCGTATCAAATGCAAGTGGAACCAGAAATAGATGAATTGGTTACGTACCCAAATCCAACGGAAGGAGAGTTCTACATCGAATCGAGTTTATTGCAAAAAGGAAATACACGCATCACAATTCTTGATGGAGGATGGCAAAGAAAATTATACTCAACTTTTATCAAAGAGCCTAGTTCACAGCCCATTCATCTTGATTTATCTCAGTTTGGTAATCAAGAAAAAAGTATTTTGGTGATTCTCGAATCAGGAGATAAAAAAATGGTTAAACGAATTATGATTCGGTAATTTCTTTTGATTATAAAAAGAGTCTCGGATGCTTATTTTAACTAAACCGTATTCTCAGAATTAACATATATCTTCTTGTTTGTTTTAAAAAGCTGCCTATCTAAGGCAGCTTTTTTTCTTCGTGAACGTACTCTTGAATAGAGAAAATTTGGTACAATTATACATCCATACGAAAAATAGATGATGCTATTTCCACCATTTTTTTACTGAGCCGAAGAAAATGAGGGAGTCGTCTGGTCGCACTTAATCCCGTAAGGAAGTAGAAATTCGTTTTAAAAAACTGTATTTTTACAGCAAAAAATACATTATGTCTGTGCAATTACCTACTTTGTTTTCTTCGCGGAGAGCAGAGCAACTACTCGCCTTTGATCGTTTATTGACCATTATGGACGAGTTACGAGAAAAATGTCCGTGGGATAAAAAACAAACCATGCAGTCACTCAGGCATCTGACCATCGAAGAAACCTATGAATTATCTGACGCTATTCTAGCGGAAGATTTGAACGAAGTAAAAAAGGAATTGGGTGATATTCTGCTTCATATCGTTTTTTATGCCCGAATCGCATCTGAAACAGAAACCTTCGATATAGCAGATGTACTCGATGCCATAGGAGATAAATTGGTAGCAAGACACCCACATATTTACGGGGATGTCATCGCAGAAACAGAAGAAGAAGTCAAAAGAAATTGGGAGCAACTCAAATTAAAAGAAGGTAATTCGTCTGTCTTGGGTGGTGTACCCTCTTCATTACCCGCACTCGTGAAGGCAATGAGAATGCAAGAAAAAGCAAGGGGTGTCGGTTTTGATTGGGAGGATAAAACCCAAGTTTGGGGAAAGGTTGAAGAAGAATTAGGTGAATTTCGTGCGCATTTTGACCCATCAACAGGTGAGAAAATCAATGCAAAAGAAGCTGAGGAAGAATTTGGAGATTTACTTTTTTCACTCGTAAACTATGCTCGTTTTGTAGATATTAATCCCGAAACAGCTCTCGAAAAAACCAATATTAAATTCAAAAGTAGGTTTCAATATTTGGAGTCCAAGGCAAAGGAATTGGGTAAAAACTTGAAAGACATGACATTGTCCGAGATGGATGTGTTTTGGGAAGAAGCAAAAAAGAAGTAATTCAACATTCACTCCTTTGAAAAAAGGCATATTATTCATCTGAAACTATTTTAGATAAATAATATGCCTTTTCTGTAATCAGTCTAGTAAAAAAACGCTTCTCTTACAGACTCTCCAGAATTTTCTTTAAAGCAGCTTGAACAGACCAAACACGGTTTCCAGCTTGTTGAATTACAACAGATTGTGGGCCATCCAGAACAGCATCTTCTACTTTTAATCCACGACGAACGGGTAAACAGTGCATGAATTTTCCGTTATCTGTGAGTGCCATCTTTTCTTCTGTAATTCGCCAAGATGGGTCTTGTGTAAGTACCTGGCCATATTGTGCGTAAGAAGACCAGTTTTTGGCATAAATGAAGTCTGCTCCCTCAAATGCCTCTAATTGATTATGCGTAACGCGTGCATTTCCAACAAACTCAGGTGCTAAATCATACCCTTCCGGGTGTGTAATGACTAACTCATAGTCTGTCAAATTCACCCATTCCGCAAATGAGTTTGCTACAGCTTGTGGCAATGGCTTGAAATGGGGTGCCCAAGTAAGAACTATCTTCGGACGTGCCTTCATGCGTAATTCTTCGATGGTAATCAAATCAGCTAAGGATTGACACGGGTGGCGCGTGGCAGACTCTAAATTAATAATCGGTACTCCCGCATATTGTCTGAATTTCTCCATAACAATTTCGCGATAGTCCTGCTCTCTGTCTTGCAATTCTGCAAAAGCCCGTACACCAATTACATCACAATATTGACCAATGACGGCTGCCGCTTCCTTGATATGTTCCGCTTTTCCCGCATCCATCACTACCCCATCCTCCATCTCAAGTTGCCATGAGTCTGACCCGACGTTCATCACCATCACATGCATACCCAAATTACTTGCTGCTTTTTGGGTACTGAGTCTCGTCCGTAAAGACGAATTAAAAAAGAGAAGACCAATGGTTTTATTTTTACCTAGATGCTGAAATGCGTACGGATTCGCCTTTAAGGCAAGTCCTTCTTCTATCAAGGCAGGTATATTTGGGACATCTTTGGGTGAAATGAAATGCTTCATGAAAATAAATAGATACAAGAAATGGATAAAAAAGCCCACAACAAATGATGTGGGCAAAGCTTTTTGTGAAACAAATGTAGGGATAAATGTTAGGACGCAAAACAGCCTACAACCGTTTTTTCTTCGTACAATAAAAAAAGGCTAGTTCAATAGTGAACTAGCCCCTTTTTGAAGGAGGGAAAAGACTTAGTTTGTCGCCTCTTTTTTCTCTTTGTTTGCTTTCCGCTGCATGGTATCTACTACCAATGGCGCTGCAATGAAGAGCGAAGAATACGTACCAACGATTACACCAATGAACATAGCAAAGATGAAACCTCTGATGGTTTCGCCACCAAATACTAACAGGATTAATAAGACAAGCAATGTTGTTACACCCGTTACTGCCGTACGGCTCAAGGTTGTGTTCAACGCGTTGTTAATGACAGATGCAATGGTCTCGTTTGCACCTCTTTTCTCGTTCAAATATTCACGGATACGGTCAAAGATAACAACTGTATCGTTCATAGAGTAACCCATTAAGGTTAATACCGCTCCCACAAAGGCTTGGTCAATATCCAAAGAGAAAGGAAGAATACCATTGAAAATCGAGAAGATACTCAAGATAATCAATACGTCATGGAACAACGAAACAACTGCGCCGTAACCAAATGCAAAGTTCTTGAAACGGATATAAATGTAAATGAAAGTTACAACAAGTGAGTAGAAAATAGCCTTGAGTGCAGACCAAATGGTGTCGTTTGCAATCGTCGGGCCTACTTTCGAAGAACTCATGATTTGCCCTTTATTTCCTTTAACATCCGCAATGACTGCCTCAATACCTGTTTTAATTTCTTGTTCAACTTCTGGCAAGGTATTGTCAATTTTATACGGAGTAGTAATTTTCACTTGGTCAAATCCACCAAATGTTTTTACTTCAATAGCTGCGCCTTCAAATGTTTTTTCCAAGGCAGAACGTACATCTTCCGTACTTACTGTTTTTTCAAATTTGGCTACATACGTACGCCCACCTTTGAAATCCACACCGAGTCCAAATCCTTTGATACCGATGGATATGATACCTGCTGCAATAATTCCACCTGAAATTAAGTAGAACGTACGGCGGCGAGTTACAAAGTCAAAGTTTGCATCTTTGAATAATTTCTCTGTCCATTTCGTAAAGAAATTCACAGACTTACCTTTCTTGATGTATTGTTCAAAAATCAAGCGAGTAATAAAAACGGCACAGAACAACGAAGTGAAAATACCAATAAGTAGGGTAGTAGCAAAACCAAGAATCAATCCTGTTCCGAAAACAAACAAGATAATACCTGTAATCAAGGTAGTTACGTTGGAGTCAATGATAGACGGCATCGCGTGTTTGAAGCCCTCTGAAATAGCGACACCAAAAGGTTTGCCATTGTTCAATTCTTCCTTTATACGTTCATAAATAAGTACGTTTGCATCAACAGACATACCAACCGAAAGAACGATACCTGCAATTCCTGGGAGTGTCAATGTTGCACCAAATGACGCCATGACACCAAGTAATAAAACAAGGTTAACCAAAAGAGCAATATTGGCAATCCAACCTGCTTGGTTGTAATAGATAAGTACAAATAAAAGAACAGATAACAAACCAATTACAGATGAAATCACCCCTGCACGCACGGCATCAGAACCAACCGTTGCCCCGACAACCGCTTCTTCGATGATATTGGTCGGCGCTGGTAATTTACCTGCCTTCAAAACATTAGCTAAATCTTGCGCTTCTTCGATAGAAAAACTACCTGAAATACTTGAGCGACCACCAGAAATTTCCGATTGTACATTCGGTGCTGAATACACATAATTATCCAAGATAATAGCGATACGGCGACCAATGTTTGCACCAGTAAGCGCCTTCCATTTGCGGGCTCCTTCCGCATTCATTTGCATATCAACATTTGGCTTTCCAGTAGTTGGGTCGTAATCTTGTGTTGCATTTGTTACAACGTCTCCCTCCAATGGTGCTTTGCCTAAATCTCTGACCATATATAAATCGACAACCTCTTCGTTGGTCGTTGCGTTCATCACAGGCTTGATGTCATAGACGAAGCTTAAATTCGCTGGGAATAATGCTTGAACCTCTGGTTTTTTCATCAAAGCATTCACACGAACGGTATCTTTTACGCGAACACCAAGCATGGAATATGTACCAGATGTGAAAAGACGGCTAAATGCGTTATTTAATGTTGCAGAATCTGCTTTTGTTGAATCCGTTTTTGCAGCCAATTGTGCTGTTAAGCTATTGGTCGTAGAATCAACTTTTGCTTTCGGAGTCGTCGTTTTCTTCTTTGCTGCCTCTTCGATGTCCATTTGCGCCAACATAGCCGTTAGTGCATCAAATGAGCTAGCTACTTCTTGGAACTCAACTACTTGACAAAACTCAAGTTTCGCAGCTCCTGACAATAATTTACGCACACGTTGTGGGTTATCAACACCCGGTAACTCAACTTGGATGCGGTTGGTTCCAGGTAAACGTTGTAAGTTCGGGTTAGCTACCCCAAATTTATCAACACGTGTTTGAATTACACGGAAAGCTCTATCAAAAGCGCCATCCACTTCTGTCTTAACGTATTTGATGACTTCGGCATCTGTAGAAGCTAAACTAAGTATGCCTCGGTTGGCAGTACTTGCAAAAATGGAAGCAAGTTTGGTATCTGGAGATAATTTACGGTATTCTGCAACGAATAAATCAACGTAGTTTGTGCTGCTTGTAACCGCCGCTTTTGTTGCATTTTCAAGGGCAGTGTTGATGCGTGGGTCTCTAGAGCCACCAGCGAGAGCCCGAACGATTTCAGCAGGTGATACTTCTAAGATGACGTGCATACCCCCTTTTAAGTCCAAGCCAAGTCCTAATTCTTGCTTTGTTAGGTCTTCGAGTGTACTTCCAAGAAAAACATCTTTTTTCCACAAAGAGTCTAAATAACTTTGTTTTTTGATGGGGTCGATGTTCCCATCAGCTGTGCGTGCGTATGCTTCCGCATCTTTACGGATGTCGTTTACTTTCCAAGTACGAACAAGAAAGTAAACACTGATTGCCAAGAAAGTAACTAATAAAGCTACTATTCCGCCTTTATTTCTCATAATAAATTTGATTTACGTTTTCTTTGCCCTTCACAAAGAAGATAAGATACACAAATGAATAAGTAAAACACGAAGGGGATGTTTACTTGAATATACTGTAATTGGAACGAAGGATTCTGAAAGGGAAATCAGCCCTGAAGAGGTTTTTCAGGGTGCATTAATGGCGATGAGACGCTCAAAAATATTGGAAAAATATGCAGAAATATACCCAGAAGATTGGCTAGGTAAATAACTAATCACAGAGAAATACCAAGTGGCTATTTGCTGTGTAGGTAGGATAAATACTTGCGTGGCAAAGGAAAAAGCATGAGAAGGAGCGAGTGACTGAATAGATAGTTCGCTCACTGTTGTGCTTTCGTCGTCTGAAGAGTTTGCTGCTTGTTTTTCCGTTGTTTGTTCTTGACAAGGCGGCATATCATAGGAGAAACCGTGGTTGACCAACGAATTGGCAACCAGTACAACTACCAGTAAAAGAAGTTGTGTTATTCGGGTGATATGTATAAACAGTTTCTGCATACGGGGCACAAAACTACAATTTTTTCTTAGAAACTGGCAAGATTTCAGGCAATAATCATTTTTTCTTTTTAGGTAAACTTTTAATGATGTCTGCTTTGGTCATGCGCATGACAAGAACTTGGAACGCGGCATCCTTATTTCCTAAACAAGGAGAAAGAGGTGTTTTTTGTGTTAATACGGGCCGAGTGTAAATGAAAAGGGTATCTACAATCCGTTGAAGGTTATCATCCATACGAAGTTTGTTTTCAAAACTGTATTGATAGGCTTCCAAAATGCTTTTTTCTTGCGGATACAATGTGTCAGATGCACTTTGAGGTTGCCCCACCGTTCGTAAAGAAATTTGAACACGTGAATTTTTTTGAAGGGAATCTACCAAAGGTAGGTCAGCTAATTGACAAATAGCCAGACTGGAGATTAATTCTCGATAAACGGAATCTACCACGCCTCTGCCAAATTTTTCAGCCTGTAAATTGATAGTCGCATTGTCCACCTTAACAATTTTATAATCATTGATATGCTTTTTAACTTCCGCAGTATCAACCCTTTTTACCTGTCCGCATCCACTAAAAAGTAAAGCTAAAAGTAAGATTATATGGGGATGGAATATTTTTTTACCGTATAATTTTGAAATGAGGGTTATTTTTTTTTCAAATGTTTTCATCTTCTAATTTTATAAGAGATTTGTAAATGCAATTCTAATAAGCTACAAATTTATCTTAAATCTTGTTTATGTAATACTTTTATCTTTAAAAACCATGATGTACTTATTTACCCGTTTATCTAAAGCTAGATTACTTTATACGTGCCTATTTTTTGCTTTTTTTCCCGGATTTGTAAAAGCGCAAACATCCCCTGAATTAGTCAGAATCCTCGAAAAAAGTAAAAATTTGCGACCCATCCTAAAAAATACAGAGCAATGGGAAATTCAGGTTATTTATACGCAAATCGACAGAGATGAAGCTAATAAACCTACTTTCACAACTTTTTATTTGAATCACAATCCGACCAAGTATTTCTATCCAGCCAGTACCGTAAAGTTTCCAGCGGTAGTATTAGCACTTGAAAAAATCAATCAGGTTTCCAATAGTTCACTCGGTTTCTCCAAATATAGTCCTCTTTTTGTTGATAGTGCTTTCAAAGGTCATGAGGCAGTACAGGGTGATTCGACTTCTAAAAACGGGCTTGCAACAGTAGCACACTACGCCAAGAAAATATTGTTAACAAGCGACAACGATGCTTACAATCGTTTATATGACTTTCTAGGCATTGATTACATCAATACGCACTTACACAGAAAAGGCTATCTGAATACAAATATTCTTCATCGCTTGTCTGTCCCGTACTCTGTTGAACAAAATAAAGTAACGCCGCGTATTCGCTTTTTTTCTGATACCCAAAATGATGTAAAAGACAGTCTGCTTGTTTACACGCAGCCTGCCCAAGCATCTTCTAAAAATTACGCCAACCCTTTCCCGATTCTCCGAGGCAATGGCTATTTCAAAGAAGATAAACTAATCAAAGAACCGTTTGACTTTGCGGCAAAAAATGTGTTTTTACTCGCAGACCAACAGCGGATGCTCACCGCTATCCTTTTTCCAAATGCAGTACCTGAGGGCGCAAGGTTTAATCTCTCCCCAGACGATTATCAATTTGTGCGCAGATATATGTCACAATTGCCATCCGAACAACCCTATCCAACGTATTCACCCAAAGAATACTACGATAGCTACGTCAAGTTTCTGCTCTTTGGGGATAAAAAAGAAAAAATGCCCTCCCATATTCGTATTTTTAATAAAGTAGGTGATGCGTATGGCTATTTAATTGACAATGCCTATGTCGTTGATTTTGAAAATAAAGTGGAATTTATGCTCTCTGCCGTTATCTATTGCAATAGCGACGGGATTCTTAACGACGATAAATACGACTACGAAACAGTTGGTTTTCCTTTTATGGGGGAACTCGGTCGTACGATTTATCAACACGAACTGAAGCGTAAAAAAACGCATTTACCCGATTTGTCAGAGTTTGTCATTGACTACAAAAGCAACTAAGCGGAGGTACTTCACCACGTTTTATCTCTTTACATCTACACTTTGTTCGATTTTACATAACATTGATGTGAACGAAAGTTGATTTTCCGTATTTAAAGGTACTTTTGTTGAAAATTTATTCACTAAAAACGAAGATTATGAGAACTTTTGTGGCTCTTTCTCTTTTGCTAGGCAGTTTTTCAGCATTTGGACAACAGAAAAACTCGACAACATCATCCGTAAAATCCCCACTGGTTGTTGGTATCGTGGTGGACCAAATGAGATACGATTTTCTGCATAGATATTACAGCAAATACCAAGAAGGTGGTTTTAAACGATTGATGAACCAAGGTTTTGTTTGTCATAACCACCACTACGATTACGCGCAAACAGTCACTGCTGCCGGGCACGCCTCTGTTTATACAGGTTCTACCCCTTCTATGCACGGAATCGTCGGAAATGAATGGTTTGACCGTTCAACGAAAAAAGAGATGTATTGCGTCGCTGACTCAACCGTGAAGACAGTCGGAAGCTCCAATGTATCTGCCGGAAAAATGTCTCCAAAAAATTTATTAACCACCACAATTACCGACCAACTGCATCTATCCACTAATTTTAAAGCAAAAATTTTTGGTATTTCTCTCAAAGATAGAGGGGCTATTTTACCCGCTGGTCACTCCGCAAATGGCGCATTTTGGTTTGATACAAAAACCGGAAATTGGATAACAAGTACTTTTTACTCAGAAGAATTACCGAGCTGGGTAAAAAAATACAATGAGCAAAAAAGAGCCAATCAGCTTCTCCAAGAAGGATGGAAAACACTTTTGCCAATCGAACAATATACGGAAAGTGAAGCCGATGACCAACCCTATGAATCAAAAATTACAGCAGATAAAAAATCATATTTCCCATACACATTCACGGCTTCTTTCGGGGAATCTTTCGCTGCTTTATCGACTTCTCCTCACGGCTTGACTCTCACAAAAGAACTTGCCCTCGAAGCAATCAAAAATGAAAATCTAGGTAAAAACGGGACTACAGATTTTCTAGCTGTTAGTTTTTCTTCAACAGATTACGTTGGTCATGCTTTTGGCCCGTACTCCGTTGAAACAGAGGATATGTATCTACGCCTCGATAGAGATATTGCAGAACTCCTTTCTTTTCTTGATAAATGGGTTGGTAAGGATAATTTCACTGTCTTTTTGACCGCAGACCATGGAGTCATGGATGTGACAGATATGTGGAAAAAATACAAATTGCCTGCCGGTCGCTTGGCTTATTCAGACATGGTGAAAGCCATTAAAAAAACGCTGACAGATAAATATGGCGACGCAAGTCTTTATGAATCATCTGCTAACTACCAACTGTACTTTGATAGAAAAAAAATGGCCGAAAAAGGCGTTTCCATCAAAGAAATTCATGCACTCATTCGTCCAACTTTAATGGAATTCGAAGGTATTTCGGATGTAATAGTTTCGGATGAAATCGGAGCATCTAATCTAAATCATCACTTACAAGAATTATTTAAAAACGGGTATCACGCTGTGCGTTCTGGGGATATTCAGCTAGTGACAATGCCAGGCTGGATTGCAAGTTCTATTACGGCAACACATGGCTCAACATACAATTACGATACGCATATTCCACTTATTTTTTATGGTGCTGGAGTCGCTCCAGGGAAAACATACGCACGCACGGGCGTAGCAGACACTGCACCTACTTTGGCGGCTATTCTTAAAATATTAGCACCTAGTGGCACAATGGGAGAGGTAATTCCCGCTGTTATAAAGTAAGACAAAAGAAAAAAATAGATGAATGAACCTCTTGTATGAACTGTTTCTCATACAAGAGGTTTCTTTTTAGAATCGGGATTTCAGTTGATTATCCCGCTGAAAAATCAATTATTTTGCGAAATTTGTAAATTAACCCAGCAAATAATCTGAATCCGCTACATATATATTGAATGTTATGACCATCTTAGAGAAAATAGTAGAAAATAAACGATACGAAGTAGCCCGGGCACAAAGCTCTTTGCCTATACAGCGTTTGCAAGATGAATCTGGTTTTCACAGAAAAGGAAATTCTTTGGTGAAGGCAGTAAAGGCGGAAGGCTCTTCGCAAATCATAGCGGAGTTCAAACGAAAGTCTCCTTCGAAAGGGCTAATCAATGCAGGTGCTGGCGTCTCTGAAACCACAATTGGTTATACAGAAGCTGGAGCCGCGGGTATTTCTGTCCTTACAGATACCGTTTTTTTCGGTGGATTTAAAGAGGATTTATTCATTGCGCGGGAGAAAAACCCACTGACGCCCCTTATTCGAAAAGATTTTATGGTCGATGAATACCAAGTTTACCAGGCAAAAGCGTGGGGCGCGGATGTTATTTTATTGATTGCCGCTTGTCTGGAACCCGCAGAAATAGAAACATTAAGTGGCATCGCTCATGAACTCGGACTGGAAGTTCTATTGGAAGTACACGACGAGGAGGAGTTAGCCAAATCACCGCTTAAATATGTAGATATTGTAGGGGTAAATAATCGGAATCTAAAAGTTTTCTCGGAAGCCAATGTCCAAACTTCTCTTGATTTATCCGGAATCATCCCAGCTGATAAAGTCAAAATATCCGAAAGTTGTATTGATTCTCCTGAAACTGTTCGTCTTTTGCAAAATATTGGCTATCAAGGTTTTCTGATAGGAGAGGCTTTCATGCGCTCGACCAGACCGTCTGATTTACTTGCTAAATTTATCGCTGAGTTGTCATGAATTGGAAAGTCTGTGGCATGCGTGACGAGCAAAATATCAAAGAGGTGTTATCTCTCCAACCCAACTGGATGGGTTTTATCTTTTATGCCAAATCTCCTCGCTATGTATTGGGAAAGTTGTCGCCTGAGTTTTTGCATAACTGGCCATACACCACAAAAAAAGTAGGTGTATTTGTCAATCCATCCTTAGAATGGTTATTGGAGCAAGCAGCTGCCTTCCAGTTAGATATTGTTCAAATTCATGGAGACCTGCTTACAGAATCTTTTTACAAAGCACTCAAAAAGGCAAACCTTGAAGTGGTACAGGCTGTTGGTGTAGCTGAAAAGATTGATTTCGATGCACTTACAAAATGGGAACCCTTGATAGACTATTTCCTTTTTGATACAAAAAGTACCAATCATGGGGGAACAGGGCAATCATTTGACTGGAATTTGCTCAATGCTTATTCGTTGTCAAAACCTTTTTTATTGGCTGGTGGAATTTGCCTGGACAATTTCCAAAATCTACCTAACTGGCAAAATCTACCTTTTTGGGGGATAGACGTAAACAGTCGGTTTGAGGATTTTCCTGCTTTTAAAAATAAAACTGCTTTAGGGGTTTTATCCCACAAAATAGACGAATATAACAAATACAAATTATGATTGATGTAACCAATTCAGCCTTCGGTGTAAGTGAAAGAGGATACTACGGCCAATTTGGTGGGGCGTACGTACCTGAAATGCTCTATCCCAATATTCAGGAATTAAAGGAAAATTATCTGTCCATTATTTATCAGCCAGATTTTCAGGCTGAGTTCAACCAACTTTTAGCAGATTACGTGGGCAGACCTACGCCTTTGTATTTGGCGCAACGTCTGTCTGAAAAATACCAAACGACTGTTTACCTAAAAAGAGAGGATTTGTGCCATACGGGCGCTCATAAGGTAAATAATACAATTGGGCAGATTCTTCTCGCAAAAAAATTAGGTAAAAATAAAATCGTCGCAGAAACAGGTGCTGGCCAACATGGCGTGGCAACTGCAACGGTTTGTGCCTTGATGGGCATGGAGTGTATCGTCTATATGGGTGAAATTGATATTGAGAGACAAGCACCTAATGTAGCGAGAATGAAAATGCTCGGAGCAGAGGTTAGACCAGCAAAAAGTGGCTCTAAAACGTTGAAAGACGCTACAAATGAAGCCATGAGACACTGGATTAATAATCCGGTGGATACGCATTATATTATAGGTAGTGTGGTTGGTCCACACCCTTATCCAGACATGGTTGCACGTTTTCAGTCCGTGATTTCCGAGGAAATCCGGAAACAATTATTTGAAAAAACAGGTACCGAAAACCCAGATTATGTAATTGCTTGTGTCGGTGGAGGCTCAAATGCCGCAGGAACTTTCTTTCATTATTTGGACGAACCGTCTGTCCGAATCATATCAGCAGAGGCAGCCGGGCACGGTGTTGAGTCGGGGATGTCGGCGGCAACTACTTTCCTAGGACGTCCTGGTATTTTACACGGCAGCAAAAGTCTTCTTATGCAAACAACGGATGGTCAAGTAGTTGAGCCCCATTCTATTTCAGCTGGTTTAGACTATCCGGGTATTGGCCCACTTCACGCACATTTGTGGGAATCCAAAAGGGCTGAATTTTTCGCCATTACAGACGAAGAAGCACTAAAAGCTGGATTCGAACTCGCTAAATTAGAGGGTATCATTCCTGCCATAGAAACCTCACACGCATTGGCGGTTTTACCGTATTTACATGCACTTCCTGAGGAAACCGTAGTTATCGGTCTTTCAGGTAGAGGAGATAAAGATTTGTCAACATATATGAAATTCTTATAATGAAAAAAATAACCACTTTTTTACTCGCTTTTGGGGTTTTCCTTACGACTGTTTTCGTCAATCAAGTAATGGCTCAAACAACACCAACCAAACTACGGCACGTCGTTCTTTTTAAATTTAAAGAAGGTGCGTCCGCAACAGAAATTGCCAAAGTCGAGGCTGCTTTTAAGGCATTGCCTAGTAAAATAAAAGAAATTCGAGACTTTGAATGGGGACTCAATAATAGCCCCGAAGGCTTAAATCAAGGATTTACACACTGTTACTTCTTGACTTTTTCGTCTGAGGCAGACAGAGCCATCTATCTGCCTCACCCAGACCACAAAGCGTTTGGTGCGCTACTTGGGCCTGTTCTTGATAAAGTGTTAGTTGTTGATTATTGGTTGAAAGATTAACGAAGGTAAGAAGCCTTCCTGACTTAATAAATAGATGAATAAAATCGTTCGTATGTTTGAGCAGGTGAAAGAACCTGTACTTAATATTTATTTTACGGCAGGTTTTCCTGCACTTGACGACACCAGAAAGGTGCTTGCTGCTATCCAGAATGGAGGCGCTCATATCGCTGAAATTGGAATGCCTTACTCTGACCCCATCGCTGATGGCGAGACAATCCAACAGTCAAATCAAGTAGCACTCGAAAACGGAATGACGCTCGCCATCCTTTTTGAACAACTGCAAGGGATGCGTTCTGAAATTTCAATACCTGTCGTTTTAATGGGTTATTTGAATCCTGTTGTTCAGTTTGGTGTTGAAAACTTCTGTAAAAAATGCCAAGAAGTAGGGGTAGATGGGCTCATTTTACCAGATTTACCCATGGACGAATACTACGAGGAGTATAAACCTATTTTCGATGCCTACGGATTACTAAATATTTTTTTAATTACACCGCAAACATCCGAAGAAAGAATCAAAAGAATTGATGAAATCTCAGAAGGTTTCATTTATATGGTGTCTTCAGCAAGTGTTACAGGGGCAACATCCGGTATTTCAAGTGCAATGGAAACGTATTTTAATCGCGTAAACAAGCTAAATTTACGAAATCCTCGTTTGATTGGTTTTGGTATCAAAGATTCGGAATCTTTCCACAAAGCTTCCGAGTTTGCTGCTGGAGCAATTATTGGAAGTCAGTTTATTCGTGTTTTACAAGACGCAAAGAATCTTGAAGAGGATATTGTTTCTTACATTACTTCCGTAAAAAATAAATAAAATAAGGTATTTACGCCAAAAAAGCCGAGTTTGCCAATTTTTTAGTTGGTCACTCGGCTTTTTTCTTTTCTGCAAAGTTTAATTCACTTAGACTCGCTTTTTGAGAGATACTTGTCTGAATTTTAGGTAGAATCAGCGAAATCTTATTCGGTAAATTCGCCGTCAATCTCTCCTTGCCAATCGTACATTGGATTTTGTCTAGGGTCCCAATTCGGATATATTTGAAAATGTCTTTTGGATATCAGTTGTACGAGAATTTCGCGAAGTTCTGCCATATTTTCGTTTTTTCCAGCCGATATAAACACAACATTGTCCATGTTTTTGTTGAGATAACTTTCTTTGAATCGTGCCAAATTCTTTTGCAGGTCTTCCTCTGTTGCTAAATGTTTATCCAAACCTTCTTCTGACTCAGGTTCGTATAAGTCTAACTTATTGAAAATTAGAATAGTAGGCTTATCTTTTGCTTTGATTTCAGACAAAGTAGTATTGACAATTTCAATATGTTCCTCGAAACCACGATGTGAAATATCGACAACGTGTAAAAGAATATCCGCTTCTCGGATTTCATCCAAGGTTGACTTGAAAGACTCGATTAACGTGGTCGGTAGTTTTCTTATAAATCCAACGGTATCTGTCAAAAGAAATGGAATATTACCCAAAACAACCTTCCTCACGGTAGAATCAATGGTGGCAAAGAGTTTATTTTCAGCAAATACATCTGCTTTAGCCAACCGTTGCATGAGTGTTGATTTTCCAACATTTGTATATCCGACCAAGGCAACCCGGACTAATCGGTTTCTTTCTTTTCGTCTAGTAGCTGATTGCTTATCGATTTTTGCTAGTTTTTCCTTCAAAAATGCGATTCTGTCTTGGACAATACGCTTGTCTGTCTCTAATTCTTTTTCGCCAGGTCCTCTCATCCCGATTCCTCCTTTTTGGCGGCTCAAGTGAGTCCACATTCGGGTCAATCTTGGGAAGAGATATTGGTACTGTGCTAGTTCTACTTGCCTTTTGGCTTGGTCTGTTTGTGCCCTCTGTGAGAAAATATTTAATATCAAAAGACTTCTGTCCAACACCTTTATTTCTGTAAAGGCTTGCTCTAAGTTTCGTACTTGAATCGGAGATAGGTCGTCATCAAAAATAATCGTATCTACTGGGTTGTCTTTGAGCCAAATTTGGATTTCTTCCAATTTTCCTTTTCCAACGAACGTCTTGTGATCTGGGTAATTGAGCCGTTGAACGAACGTCTTGACCGTCTGAGCACCCGATGTTAATGCCAAAAAGGCTAATTCATCTAAGTATTCTTTGGTTTTTTCAGCGTTTTGCTTCTGTGTAATAAGTCCAACCAAGACTGCTGTTTCTTGTTTTTTGGCAGTGGAAATAAGGGGTGAGTTTAACAATATTTTTTCAATTTACTTTTACGAATATATCTACAAAGTTACTACACAACACGGTTTCTTTGTAGAGAGTTTCTAAGATTTCGATGAAGAAGTTTCTTCTTACAACACGAGAATGCGTAGATTTTGTGTAATTCGACTTTTTACTCAAAATATTTTAAATAAATCTTTGTAAATACAAATTTCACTTATTAACTTTGGTCAACATTTCGAATCAATTGTAGCGATATATGTCGCTACATAGAAAATATTCAAGATTTAATCCACTCGTCGTTGCTTTAGTAACGACCGGATTATTAGGAAAGCACGTAAGTCGGAATCCCTATTTCTAAAATTGAGATAGGGATTTTAGTTTTTTGTAACATCTTACATCTATCAACGAAAACATTATGTCGAAGCCAACTCAAAAACAAATCAATATTCCCAATAAACGAGCTTCTTTTGAATACTTTTTTTTGGATACCTACACCGCAGGAATTGTATTGACGGGTACAGAAATTAAATCTGTTCGGGAAGCAAAAGTAACCATTACGGATGCCTACTGTTTTGTCCACGATGGAGAGGTATTCATTAAAAATCTTCATATCTCAAAATATGACCAAGGCTCTTACTTAAACCATGAACCACTCCGTGATAGGAAGTTACTTTTAAATAAAAAAGAAATACGAAAAATTGCCTCCAAACTTCTTGATAAAGGGCTTACACTCATTCCTACGAAACTTTTTATCAGCGAGAATGGCTATGCAAAGGTCAATCTGGCAGTTGCCAAAGGGAAAAAGCTCTACGATAAAAGAGAATCCATTAAATCAAAAGATACAGCTAGAGAATTAGCCCGAATGGATAAATAGATGTACTATCTATTTGAATATCAAATAGTTTGAATCTTTTTTTCTTCCTCTTAGTATTTGGATTTTTTGCTTTATTGACTTAATTTGCTTGCTACCAAAACAACTTATCTTTATGGGAAGGAAAGTGTTAGTTTTAAATGCAGATTATAGTGCGATTAGTTTATGTACGGTGTCAAAAGCCTTCATTTTGGTTTATCTAAAAAAAGCTGAATTGGTGGCCTCTAGTTCGAGTTTTAGGTTGAGATCTGTCTCCCAATCCTTTCCTTATCCCTCTGTAATTCGGCTTAATCAATATGTGAATGTTCCTTATAAAAGTGTTGAACTCTCTCGAGGTAACATATTTAAAAGAGACAATCATACCTGTGTTTACTGTGGCAACCGCGAGGATTTGACTTTAGACCACGTGATGCCAAAGTCGCGAGGAGGAAAAACGAGTTGGGACAATCTGGTGGCGGCTTGCCGTAAATGCAATGCAAGAAAAGGGGATTATACGCCAGAAGAAGCTTACATGACGATGTCCCACAAGCCGTATCGACCTACATTTCTTAGTTTTTTAAGAGATTCCAACGGGATTATAGACAAAGAGTGGAAACCCTTTCTGGGTATTTCCTCTTGACCTAAGTCGCTATTTTTCAAATATTTATTGGAGAAAATTGGGTATCCCTTTTTCTAATCAACAAATTTTGTCTATTTTTGTGACCTTTTTGTAATCATTTTATTTATAAACCAAAATTTTACGCACAACTGCTCCGCGTGCGTATGTACTTAGAGGAGCAATTCATTAGTATATGACAAATCAAGAATTTCCCGAGTTTGATTGGGACAAAGTATCGAAAAAAGGTATTGGCTCTGGCTACACAGCAGCTGAGAAAGCGGAATTAGAAGCACTTTATGAGCAAACTGTTACGAGCATCGAGGAAAAAGATGTTGTGGATGCAACAGTTGTAGGTATCTCTGACAGAGAAGTTTTGCTAAACATTGGTTTTAAATCAGATGGTTTGGTTTCTCGCTCTGAGTTCAAAGATTTACCTGATTTGAAAATCGGTGATAAAGTAGAAGTGTTCATTGAAAAGCAAGAAAATGCTCTAGGACAGTTGGTCATCTCTCGTAAGAAAGCGAGAATCTTAACGGCATGGTCGAAAATTGAGTCTTCTTTCGAAGGAGATGAAATCGTTGATGCTTTGGTTAAGCGTCGTACGAAAGGTGGTCTTATCGTTGATATTTTCGGTATTGAAGCCTTCTTGCCAGGTTCACAAATTGACGTGAAACCAATCCGTGATTTCGATGTATTTGTCGGCAAACGCATGGAAGTTAAAGTGGTTAAAATAAATCACGCAAACGATAACGTAGTTGTTTCTCACAAAGTATTGATTGAAAAAGATCTTGAGATTCAACGTCAACAAATCCTAACTAACCTTGAAAAAGGTCAAGTACTTGAAGGTATCGTGAAAAATATCACGAACTTCGGGGTATTCATTGACCTTGGTGGCGTAGATGGATTACTACACATTACAGACATTTCTTGGGGCCGCGTAAATCATCCAAATGAAGTATTGAAACTTGATGATAAAATCAATGTAGTAGTGCTTGACTTTGATGATGACAAGAAACGTATCTCTTTGGGTATGAAGCAATTGGAAGCTCATCCTTGGGATTCTTTGGCGGAAGGACTAGAAATTGGGTCGAAAGTTTCAGGTAAAATCGTTAATATCGCAGATTACGGTGCATTCCTCGAGCTAAAACCAGGTGTAGAAGGTCTAATCCATGTTTCTGAAATGTCTTGGTCACAACATTTACGTAATCCATCTGATTTCTTGCAAATCGGTGATGAAATTGCAGCTGTTGTCTTGACACTTGATCGCGATGATAGAAAAATGTCATTGGGTATCAAACAGTTAACTGAAGATCCTTGGACAAAACAAGATTTGTTGAGCAAATATGCTGTAGGTACAAAACACAAAGGAATGGTGCGTAACCTAACAAACTTTGGGTTATTCCTAGAGCTAGAAGAAGGTATTGACGGTCTAGTACACGTTTCTGACTTATCTTGGACGAAAAAAGTGAAACACCCTTCTGACTTTGTTAAAGTAGGTGATGAACTTGAGGTGGTAGTTCTTGAGCTTGATGGAGAAAACCGTCGTTTGGCTCTTAGCCACAAACACCTTGAAGAAAACCCTTGGGATACGTTCGAAAGTATCTTCGGATTAGACAGCGTGCATGAATGTACAATCAACTCCAAAGCAAACAACCAAGCTGTACTTGAGCTACCTTACGGTATCGAAGGATATGCTTCTCTAAAGCATCTAGCGAAAGAAGACGGTACGACTGCAGAGGTTGGTGACAAACTTTCATTTACTGTTATCGAGTTTAACAAGGAAGAGAAAAGAATTGTACTTTCACATAGCAAAACTTGGGAGGCTCCAGCAGAAGCTGCACCAAAGAAGAAGGCAGCAAAAGCTACTTCAGCAGACAAAGGCGCGAAACTTCCAGAGGCTGAAAAGTCAACTTTAGGTGATTTAGAAGCACTAGCTGCTTTGAAGGATCAAATGAAAGGTGAATAATTCGCAGGAAATATATGGAGATAGGATTCATTCCTATCTCCATACTTTTTTGACAAAAATTTGGATTTAGAAAGCTGATTGTTTAAGTTTGCATTCCAAAATTAGTAATGGTCCTGTGGCCGAGTGGCTAGGCAGAGCTCTGCAAAAGCTTCTACAGCGGTTCGAATCCGCTCGGGACCTCCAGAAAAGCGACTTTTAGTCGCTTTTTTTGTTTTTAGCATGTACACATTTCTTTCTTTTAGGTTACTAGTAGCCTAAAAAATCAGAAAGTTATTTCATGAGTTTATGGAATTAAGTTCCTTCGATTTTTCATTCTCTCTCCAAAAGGTTTCTTTATCCTGATAAAATACAATTTATTTTCACTTATATAATTCAATTTTAAGATTAAATTATGAGATAATAAATTGATTATCAGTTGTTTATTATATTATTTATAATAATTCTAAATTGAAAACTTCTATGAAAAAAATGTAATAACTTTTTGATTAAAATCATTCCTACCTTAGATTTGCAAATAGAAAAAAGGCTTATTATCGTTACATTATGTTAAAAAGAATAATACAATCAACAATCGCGTTTGCAATTATATTTAGTTGCGTAGTTCAGACGTCATTTAGTCAAGATGCTGCGGCCGCAGATGCGGGAGAAGGTGATGCTGCATTAGGAGAGAAATTGTTTAAAAACAACTGTGCTCAGTGTCACTCAGTGGGGAGTAACAAGGTAGTTGGGCCTGGAATGGCAGGAATCGAAGAGCGTAGAGATTATGCTTGGTTGAAAAAATGGATTAATAACCCAAATGGTGTAATCGCTAGTGGAGACAAGTACGCTGTTGACTTGTATAATGCATACAACAAAACACAGATGACGGCATTTCCTAGTTTTGGCGATACTGAAATCAAAGGTATTTTGGCTTATATCAAGTCAGCAAATGCTGCACCAGCTGCTGCGGCTGCACCAGCTGGCGGAGATGGCACGGCAGCGGCTGGGACTGTAGCTGCATCTAATGCGGGTGGTGGAGACTTCTTCAACGTTGTATTGGTTGCTCTTCTCGTAATAATGGCTCTCGTACTTGTCGCTTTATTGGCTATTCTACAATTATTGACGCGTCTCTCGGGCGTTGAAGAGGCGGGTCAGGAAGGAAAGACGTCACTACAAGTTTTGCAAGATAATCTAAAGGCTCTAGTAAATAACAAAACGGTTCGTTCTGCAGTCGTTTGGATGTTTATCCTATTGGCTACAAAAGCAAGTTTTGACGGAATGTTCGGGATTGGTGTACATCAAGGTTATGCACCTAAGCAGCCCATTTCTTTTTCACATAAATTACATGCGGGAGAGTATGAAATTGACTGTGCATATTGCCATACTGGTGTTTACAAAGGTAAACAAGCTGGTATTCCATCTGCAAATATTTGTATGAATTGCCACAATGCAATCAAAAGAGAATCGCCTGAAATTCAGAAAATTTATACTGCAATAGAAAAAGATCAGCCTATTGAATGGATTCGTGTACACAATCTTCCTGACTTGGCTTATTTTAACCATGCACAACACACAAACGTTGCAGGTTTGGAGTGTACAAACTGTCATGGTGAAATACCTAAAATGGAGGTTGTTCAACAAAGATCAACACTAACAATGGGATGGTGTATTGATTGTCACAGACAGACAGACGTGAATGCAAAAGGGAATGCATATTATGACAACCTTTTGAAAGCACATAATGCTACATCAAGCGAGGCAATGAAGGTAGAGGATATTGGTGGACTTGAGTGTGCTAAGTGTCACTATTAATTCATTTTTTAAGCATATAGATACATAGGTCTGCCAAAAGACTTCAATCATAAAATAAATCTCATGGAGAATACGAATAAAAGGTATTGGAAAGGTGTCGAGGAACTTAAAAATGACATCAATCTAGTAAAAAATGCGGATAGAGAGTTTAACTTGGATGATGTAGAGGGTTTTGAACCAACACACAGAAGAGACTTCTTGAAAGTACTGGGCTTTGGTATGGCCGCTGTTTCCTTAGCAGCTTGTGAAGCACCAGTAAGAAAGACAATTCCTTATCTAAATAAGCCTGAAGATGTAGAGCCAGGAATCCCTAACTATTATGCGACTTCTTTCGTTGATGGCGGAGAATATTGCAGTGTTTTGGTGAAAACACGTGAGGGACGTCCGGTTAAGGTAGAGGGAAATAAATTGTCCAATATTACAAAAGGAGGAACAAGCGCAAGAGCTCAGGCGTCTGTTTTGTCTCTTTACGACGTTGAAAAATTGAAAGGACCGCAGTCTGGTGGCAAAGATATTTCTTGGGAAGATTTAGATAAAGCTGTGGCTTCTGGTTTGTCTTCTTCTAAAGGGATTCGTATCGTGACAAACACGATCATGTCGCCTTCTGCTCTGAGTGTTATTGCTAATTTTATAGCAAAATATCCAACGGCTCAACATTTGACGTATGATGCGTCTTCAGCTTCTGGATTAATTGAAGCAAACTTAAAATCATTCGGTCAAGCTGTTGTTCCCTCTTATCATTTTGACAAAGCAAATGTCATCGTAGGTGTGAATTGTGATTTTCTAGGAAACTGGATTTCACCCATCGAGTTTGCTGGACAGTGGGCTGAAACACGTAAGCTGAATAGTCTTAAAGGGGGTAAAAAGACGATGTCTCGCCATTATCAGTTCGAAACTGGAATGACAATTACGGGCGGAGCTGCGGATTATCGCTCTATGATAAAGCCTTCGGAAGAGGGTAAAGTAGTAGTAGCACTTTATAATAAAGTTGCAGCTATTTTAGGTAGTGCGCCCCTAGCAGGAAGTACGATAAACACACCCAACTTAGATAAATGTGCGAAAGATTTAGCAGCAGCTAAAGGTAGTGCGTTGGTTGTATCTGGGTCAAATGATTCAAATGTTCAAATTGTTGTAAATGCATTAAACCAACTTCTTGGTTCATACAATTCAACGATTAATCTCAATGTGCCCCTTCATACGAAAAAAGGTTCAGATAGAACACTCCCTCAGCTTGTGGCTGAACTAAAGAATGGTTCTGTTGATACCGTTTTATTCGTGGGGGTTAATCCTGTGTATGATTCATCTATGTCAGATGAGTTGAAATCAGTCATTTCAAAAGCGAAATTGTCTGTCTCATTCAGCGACCGTGCGGATGAAACAGCTCAGGTTTGTAAATTTATTGCTCCTACTCCTCATTATCTAGAGTCATGGGGCGATGTAGAGCCAAAAAGAGGTTCTTTCTCTTTGATTCAACCTACAATCTCGAATATCTATAATACAAGACAGTACGAAATAAGTTTGCTGAAGTGGTCTGGTTTAGGAGTAGATTACCAAGCATTTATTAAGTCGTATTGGAAGACAAATATTCTAGGTACAACATCATGGGTTACAGCCCTACATGATGGAGTATTTGAAATAGCAGGTAGCCAAGTTCCCGCTTCAGAAAAATCATTTGTTGGTGATTTATCAACAGCAGCTAAAGCAGCAACGTCTGTAAAAGGGAGTGATTTAGAAGTCTCAATTTTTGAATCAGTTGCTATCGGAACGGGCTCTCAAGCGAACAATCCTTGGTTGCAAGAATTACCTGACCCAATTTCAAAAGTTACTTGGGAAAATACAGCAGCTGTTTCTCAAAAAACGGCAAATAAGTTGGGCATAGCTCAGGGTGACGTTATCAGCTTAACTGTAGGAAGTAAAGCTGTTGAGCTTCCTGTTTTAATACAGCCTGGTCAAGCGCACGATACGATTTCTGTTGCCATGGGTTACGGCCGCACGGCTGCTGGGAAATCTGGTAACGTAGGTGTCAATATGTATGAGTTTACGTCAATAGTTGGCGGACAACGTAATTATTTCGCTACTGGAGCAAAGGTTTCTGTTGTGAACTCGGGTTATACATTAGCTCAGACTCAAACGCATGAGACCGTAATGGGTCGCCAAGCAGTTGTACAAGAATCAATCTTGGCTGAGTACGTTAAAAATCCAAAGGCAGGTCGCTTTGAACCAATGATTGAGACATCTGAAGGTCCAAGGAAACCAAATACGATTACACTTTGGAACGGACATGAGAAAAAGAATCACAACTGGGGAATGATTATTGACCTCAATACATGTATTGGTTGTGCTTCTTGTCTAGTTAGCTGCCAAGCTGAAAACAACGTGCCGGTTGTTGGTAAAAAAGAGGTAGTTCGTGCTCGTGAAATGCACTGGATTCGTTTGGATAGATACTACAGTACGGATGCAGATGTAACAGACAATATGTCGATTTCGGGTCTAAGAGCGATGGAAATCGCATCTGAAAATCCAGAAGTTGTCATCCAGCCAATGATGTGTCAGCATTGTTCGAATGCTCCGTGTGAAACGGTATGTCCGGTGTTGGCTACAACACATAGTTCAGAAGGATTGAACCAGATGACTTATAATAGATGTGTTGGGACAAGATATTGTGCCAATAACTGTCCGTACAAAGTGAGACGATTCAACTGGTACAAGTACTTCGAAAACGATAACTTCGATTTCCACATGAACAACGATTTGGGTAGAATGGTATTGAACCCAGACGTAACAGTTCGTTCAAGAGGGGTAATTGAAAAATGTTCAATGTGTGTTCAAAGAATACAAGCGGGTAAATTAGAAGCTAAGAAAGAGAAACGTCGTCCGGTGGATGGCGAAATCATTACTGCTTGTGCTCAGTCATGTCCAACAGGTGCAATTACATTTGGAGATATGCTAGACCCAGAGTCCAAAATCTCTAAGTTAGTTGCGCAAGAGGAAAATGGTCGTGCTTTTGAAGTCTTGGAGGAAATTAATGTGCGTCCGCAGATTAATTACTTGACCAAGATTAGAAACAAGGACAAGCAAGATGTCGCTTCATAATATCTGAAAAATACAAAGGGGTTTCTAAGGGATTAGAAACCCATCACTCTTAAATTTGAATCTTAAAAATATGCAAGTAGTTTCGCCTATCCGTGAGCACTTAGTAACAGGAGGTAAAACCTACCATGATGTTACGGTAGATATTTGTAAGCAGGTAGAGGGCAAACCCACAAAAGAATGGAAAGTGGCCCTTACTATCTCAGTACTTGTTCTTATTTATGGAACAGGTTGGTTATTTTGGACTTGGTGGGAAGGTCTTGGCGTTTGGGGATTGAACAAGACAGTTGGCTGGGCTTGGGATATTACTAACTTTGTGTGGTGGGTAGGTATTGGTCATGCCGGGACACTTATCTCAGCTATCTTATTGCTCTTCCGTCAAAAATGGAGAACATCTATCAACCGAGCAGCCGAGGCCATGACTATTTTTGCCGTACTTTGTGCAGCCTCATTTATCCTCATGCACATGGGAAGACCTTGGTTAGCCTATTGGGCTTTACCACTACCAAATACATTCGGTTCTTTGTGGGTTAACTTCAACTCACCATTAGTTTGGGACGTATTTGCCATCTCAACTTATTTTTCAGTTTCTTGTCTTTTTTGGTTTATTGGCTTGATTCCAGATTTAGCAACAATCAGAGATAGAGCGACAGGTATTAGAAAGCAAATATATGGAACTCTATCACTCGGTTGGACAGGTGGTGCAAGAGCTTGGGCTAGATACGAGGACATCTCGCTGATTTTAGCTGGTTTGTCAACGCCTCTAGTATTGTCGGTTCACACAATTGTATCCTTCGACTTTGCAACTTCGGTTATCCCTGGATGGCACACGACAATCTTTCCTCCCTATTTCGTTGCAGGTGCAATTTTCTCAGGATTTGCTATGGTTCAGAACTTGATGTTGGTTGTTCGGGTCGTTTACAAATTGGAAGATTATATCACGATTGAACACATAGGATTGATGAATAAAATCATTACTGTAACTGGCTCAATTGTAGGTGTTGCCTACATTACTGAGTTCTTTATTGCAGCTTATTCTGGAGTACAGTACGAGGCTTATGCATTTATAAATAGAGCAACAGGTCCGCTTTGGTGGTCGTATGCTGCAATGATGACATGTAACGTAATATCTCCACAGATCTTCTGGTTTAAAAAATTAAGAGAAAATATCGTCGTGTCGTTTGTAATTGCTGTTATCGTGAATATTGGTATGTGGTTTGAAAGATTTGTAATTATCGTAACTTCACTACACAGAGATTATTTACCTTCAAGCTGGACTTACTTCACACCAAGAATGGGTGATATAGGTGATTACATCTTCTCTTTCGGCTTGTTCTTTACATTATTCTTCTTGTTCTCGAAGTTTTTGCCAGTAGTAAACATGGCTGAGGTTAAGTCTGTACTTAAGTCTTCCTCAGAAAAAAAGGAAACAAAAGAGAAAGTAACAGCCTAATCATTCATTAATTATTTTATATAATAGAGATGTCAGAAACAAAATATATAGTAGGTGTTTTCGATGACGAAGAAGTTGTCGTTAATGCTGTATCAGAAGTAAGACAAAAGGGAGTTAAAATTCATGAAGTATTTACTCCATTCCCTATTCACGGTCTTGATCACGCGTTGGGATACGACAGACCAAGAATGGGAGTTCCCGCATTTTTATTTGGTGTAACAGGTATTTCACTTGCTTTACTATTGACATTCTGGACGCTAGGAATCGACTGGCCAATGAACATTGGGGGTAAAAACTTCTTTCCATTTCCAACAAATATTCCAATTTTGTTTGAAATGACTGTTCTTTTTGCTGCCTTCGGTATGTCATTCACTTTCTTCTTTATGGAAGATCTCGGCCCGACAAAAAAGCCATTAATTTTTGATCCAAGAAGTACAGATGATAAGTTTATCATGGCAATCAGCTTGGATAAAAATACGATGACTGAATCCGAAATCACGGAGTACTTGAAGGAGAGTGGTGCGTCAGAAGTTAATATTAAAGAGGTATAAATTGTTGAAAACCAAATAATTATGAAAATCAGAAATTTATCAGCAATCACTCTTTCTCTCATTAGTACTACTATTATTTCATGTAAAGATAATAATAGTACGGGAATAGAGTTTGCTCCAAATATGTATAATTCGAGAGCGTATGAGTCTCAAACTCAATGGAGGGAAAATACCATTAATCCAAAGGGAATGAATATGCGACTTCCGGTACAAGGTACTGTTTCAAGAAGAAATTACAATACGGTATTTGTAAATGAAGGTGACTCTACATATACAAGAGACCTTATGGTTTATGATATACACAAAGATAGTTTAAACTTAGCCTCAAAAGTTTTGGTCAATCCAATAGCTTGGTCTGAAGGTGTTGAAGAAGAAGGTAAACTACTTTATGAAAGATATTGTCAGCACTGCCACGGAGCGAATGGAGCAGGAGATGGAAAAGTTGGACAAAAGTATGCGGGTGTACCAAATTATGCTTCTGATGCATTGAAAGATGTAAGTGGTGGGCATATTTTCCACGTGATAACACATGGTAAAGGTCGTATGTGGCCGCATGGTTCGCAAATGACTGCCGAAGAAAGATGGAAAATCGTACATTACGTACATCGCCTGCAGTTAGGCAGTTAATTTAAAGTAATGAGTCCCTTCACCCTAGAAGGAATTATGCTCGTAAAATTACCCCATAGGGAAGGGGATTGTTAATCTTATTAAGAAATGGCTCACAAACACGAAATACATTCAATCGAAGAGCAATTTGTTTTTAGCTCGGAACTTAAATCAAAGCTACGATTAGGCATTGTTTTGGGTATTATAATGGTCGCACTAGGTGCCTTTTTACTGCATAATCACTGGAGCATTGGCGTCTGGGAAAGTACAGGTCATGGCGCAGAAGGTGGCCACGATGCAGGTCACGCGGCACATGGTCATGGGGAAGGACACCATGGTGCCACTTTGTTTTCAAGAATCATAGCAAACTTGTGGATGAACAGCGTTTACTTCCTTGGAATAGCAGTTGTAGGCGTATTTTTTATGTCATACAATTATGTAGCCAAAGCAGGATGGTATGCTACAATTAAAAGAGTTCCTGAGGCATTACCAGCATTTATGATCGTGCCATCTGTGATTCTTCTGGCTTTATTTGCAATTCCTTCAACGAGACATATTGTAATGCACTGGACGCATGATGGTATCATGGATCCATTGGCTGAAAACTATGACAAAATAATCGCTGGCAAATCTTGGTATTTGAACAACTTTTTCTACTTGGCAAGATTAGTAGCGTATTTCGTTGTATGGTATATTCTGTGGTTAATGATTCGGAAAAACTCTCTGCTAGAGGATCAATATGCAGACTTATCATATTATAACACAAGTAGAAAGTATGCTAAATTCTTTTTGATATTCTTCGCAGTAACGTCTTCAACATCAGCTTGGGATTTATCCATGTCAATCGATACCCACTGGTTTTCTACGATGTATGGCTGGTATCATTTAGCCTCTTGGCACGTAGCTGGTTTGGCAACAATTATGTTAACGGTTCTTATCCTAAAAGATAATGGTTATCTAAATGCTGTGAAAGAGAGTACAATTCATGATTTAGGTAAGTTGGTATTCGGATTTTCTATCTTTTGGACGTATGTTTGGTTTGCACAATATTTATTGATTTTTTACGCAAACCTACCAGAAGAAACAATCTACTTCAGAGAAAGATTTACAGGATATGACGGGCGTTATTGGTGGCCTTTCCATATCAATTTCGTTCTTAATTTCTTTTTTCCATTATTGCTATTGATGGCAAGAAATTCAAAAAGAAACAAGACGCTTTTGAAGCTTGCGTGTGGAGCAATTCTAGTGGGTCATTGGTTTGATTTTTATCAAATGCACATGCCTGGAATTGCGAAAGAACAGGGTGGAATAGGATTAATCGAATGGGGTACTACACTCGTTTTCGCTTCTCTATTCATTTATTTTGTTGCGAATCAATTATCTAAAGCAAATCTAATTCCTAAGAACCATCCGTTCCTCGAAGAAAGTTTGCACCACGATATTTAATTCCAAACATTTTTGTTGGACAAATTGATTAACTAGTATTCAAGTAATAATACAAAAACTATGACTATCGTTGTTGCTTTATTAGCTATTGTTTTCCTTGTTCTAACCTTCATGGTGATTGGCAAAACACAGAAGCTAATCAAGGGTGTAAAGAATGAAGGGGTTGCAGAAGATGCCTCTTCAGAAGTTGATGGTGCAAATAATGCAAATGCAGCTGGTTTGGTAATCTTCTGGGTATTGAGTGTTATCGGTGCTGTTTGGTCTTTCATGGTATATAGAAAAGATTTTCTTCCTGAGGCATCATCAGTTCATGGCCGAGAAACAGATTTTTGGTTTTGGGTTTCTATGACTGTTATCACAGTTGCTTTCTTTGTAGTAAACACATTGTTATTCTATTTTTCGTACAAGTATAGATACAACAAGAATGTAAGAGCTACATTTTACCCACACAATAATAAACTTGAACTAATTTGGACTGTGATTCCAGCTATTGTAATGGCAGGCCTAGTCTTTTCAGGTTTGTTAGTATGGAACAAAGTAATGGATGAAGCACCTGAAGATTCCGAAGTGGTTGAAATTATGGGTAAGCAATTTGGATGGCAAGTTAGATACCCTGGTGTTGATGATAATACTTTGGGTGATTATTCGTACAAATTGATGGATGATGCAAATGGTAATATTTTTGGGATTGACTTCACAGACGAAAATTCGTTTGATGATTTTACAAACGAAACTGAAATGCACATCCCAAAAGGTAAGCCAGTACTAATCAAAATTAGAGCAAGGGACGTTCTACATAGCGTGTTCATACCTCACATGCGCGTCAAAATGGACGCTGTACCTGGTATGCCAACAAAGTTCTGGTTTCATCCTGATAAAAGTACTGAGGAGATGAGAGCAGAATTGGGTAATCCTGATTTTAATTACGAAATTGCTTGTACTGAGGTTTGCGGTAGAGGTCACTTTGCAATGAAACTCAAGTTAGTAGTAGAAGAGCAAGATGAGTTTGAAAAATGGAAGAAGGAACAAAAACCTTTCCTCGCAGTTTATCCGAAATACATAGAATCTGTGCCCGAAAATTTGAAGGCAAGAGCAATGAAATATATCCCAGCTGCTGAAGGAACTGAAGTTGCAAATGAAGCAACCACAGATGGAGGAAATACATCAAATGTAAGTGTATCATTGAAATAAGAATAATTTAAAAAATAGACTATGTCAACGCTAGCACAAAATGTACAGACAGACTCGCATGATGCACACGAAGAGCATCATCACGAGCAAGGTTTTTTTAGTAAATACATATTCTCCCTAGACCATAAAACGATTGCAAAACAATACCTATTCACTGGTATATTTTGGGCAATTATCGGGGGATTAATGTCAAGTATATTCCGCCTTCAATTGGGTTTTCCAGATATGGACTTGTCATGGTTAAAGCCAATCCTAGGAGGGTGGATTGACGAACAAGGTAAACTAGATCCTAACTTTTACCTTGCTTTGGTAACAATGCACGGTACAATCATGGTATTCTTTGTATTGACTGCTGGTCTTAGCGGAACATTCTCAAATTTCTTGATTCCATTGCAAATTGGTGCAAGAGATATGGCGTCTGGTTTCATGAACATGTTGTCATACTGGATTTTCTTTGCATCAAGTGTTATAATGTTCTACTCTGTATTCCTTGAAACGGGCCCTGCAGGTGGTGGTTGGGTGATTTATCCTCCGTTAAGTGCGTTAGCTGATGCAAATCCGGGTTCTGGTACGGGTATGACTATGTGGTTAGTGGCAATGGCACTATTCATTATGTCAAGCTTGTTAGGTGGTATCAATTATGTAACAACTGTTATCAACCTAAGAACAAAAGGTATGTCATTTGACAAAATGCCTTTGACAATCTGGGCATTTACATTTACCGCAATCCTAGGGATTCTCTCTTTCCCTGTTCTTTTTTCAGCAGTATTATTGCTAATTTTCGACAGAAGTTTCGGAACTTCATTCTACTTATCTGATATTTACATTAACGGACAAGCTTTGCCAAATCAAGGTGGTAGCCCTATTTTATTCCAACACTTGTTCTGGTTCCTAGGGCACCCTGAAGTTTATATCGTAATTCTACCTGCACTAGGATTAACATCTGAAATCATTGCAACTAATTCAAGAAAACCGATTTTTGGTTACAAAGCAATGATTTTCTCAATGGCAGGTATCATGTTCTTAGCATTCATTGTGTGGGCTCACCACATGTTCATGACAGGTATGAATCCGTTCCTAGGTTCTGTATTTATGTTATTAACGCTGATTATTGCTGTTCCATCTGCTGTGAAAGCGTTCAACTACATAACAACACTTTGGAAAGGTAACATCATCTTTACGCCAGCAATGCTTTTTGCGATTGGTCTCGTATCGTTCTTCGTATCTGGCGGTCTAACTGGTATTATTCTTGGAAATAGTGCTTTAGACATACAGCTACATGATACATACTTTGTTGTTGCTCACTTCCACCTTGTGATGGGTTCTGCTGCATTCTTCGGTATGATTGCTGGTGTTTACCACTGGTTCCCAAAAATGTTTGGTAGAATGATGAACAAATCATTGGGTTATGTACACTTTTGGTTAACATTCGTTGGTGTTTACTTAGTGTTTTTCCCAATGCACTATATAGGAATTGCCGGTTTCCCAAGAAGATACTACCAGTGGTCAGGCTTCGAAACTTTCAATACATACACAGACTTGAATAGCTTCATATCAATTGCTGCAATATTGACTTTCGTGGCTCAGTTTATATTCTTATATAACTTTGTTTACTCTATATTCAAAGGGAAAAAGGCAACTGCAAACCCTTGGAACTCTACTACATTAGAGTGGACAACCCCAATCGAACCAGGTCATGGTAACTGGGAAGGTGAAATCCCTACTGTTTACAGATGGCCTTATGATTATAGCAAGCCTGGTTCAGCAGTTGATTTTATACCTCAAAATGTTCCTTTCTCTGAAACACCTGAGTCTAATCTACCTGAAGAAACAGAGTTAATCAAACAAGAAGAGGACATTAAGAATATTAAATTCGATTACAATATCCCTGATTAATTTATCGCAAGGTAAATTGTACAATAATTGCGAAATATAAAGTACACAGTACCTTATATTTCGCTTTTTTTCTAATAAGATGGTAAGAAAATTTTATTATTTGTCTGTTGTAGCTTTAGTCGCACTGTATCTGTTGATTTTTATCGGTGGATTGGTAAGGGCAACAGGTTCAGGTATGGGATGTCCAGACTGGCCAAAATGCTTTGGTTTATGGATTCCTCCAACGGATGTTAGTGAGTTACCTCCAAATTATGAAGAAATATTTGGTCAGAAGTTGAAAGGAGAGGTTGAGTTCAATGTGTTCAAAACATGGACTGAGTACCTAAATAGACTCGCTGGTGTATTGGTAGGCCTAATCATTTTGGCAACGACTGTTGCATCATGGTTCGTACACAAGAAAAGAAATAGAAAGACATGGTATGCTTCCCTCATCGGGCTAATCATGGTTGTTTTCCAAGGTTGGTTGGGTTCTAAAGTGGTATTCAACGAGCTACTTCCGGTGATGGTTACGTTACATATGATTGTTGCTTTACTAATGGTTTATGTATATAACTACATTTATGTTCATGCTAAAAATGAATATAAACTTTCGATGGCATTTGAGCTAGATAATCAGTCAGAATTTATTGCAAAATTACTTTTAATACTAACAAGTCTTCAAATTCTACTTGGTACGCAAGTAAGGGAAGTTGTTGACTCCCTTTCGTTATACTCAAGTATTCCGAGAAATGAATGGAGTAATAATCTTGGAAACATTTTCTACGTACACATTTTACTTGCTTCAGCGTTGACAATTCTTTCCTACATCTTGTATAGCTCAGAAAAAAGAAAAAAAGAGACAATAAATGCATCCGTTAAATGGACATTCTATTTAGTGATTTCGGAATTTCTGACAGGCTTGATTTTGTATATTTTTGATATTTCAAGATATGCACAGCCATTCCATCTTGCTTTTTCAACGATTATTTTGGGAGTATTATCCATCGTTTTAGTCAGGTCTAAATTAAGGTAATGTGATGAACCAAATTTCAATAAGTAAAAATAAAAACATAGAAAAGGCAAGGGCGCTCTTCGACTTAACAAAGTTTAGATTGAGTATAACCGTTGTTTTTTCGAGCTTATTCGGATACGCTTTAGCTGTCCAAGACTTCAATATAGTAAAGCTTGTAATCTTTGCCGTAGCAGGTTACGCAACAACGGCATCGGCAAATGTGATTAACCAATTGATAGAAATCAATTTGGATAAACTCATGAAAAGAACGAAGGATAGGCCGCTTCCATCAGGAAGAATCTCGACACAAGAAGCCAGGATTTTCTCACTTGTTTTGGGTGTTTCTTCAATATGTCTATTAACACTCGTTTTTAACTATAAGGCTGCTTTATTAGCCTTGTTAAGCATTATATTGTATGGTTTTGTCTATACACCCTTAAAAAGAGTAGGTCCAATAGCAGTTGCAGTTGGGGCACTTCCTGGTGCCTTTCCACCAATGATTGGCTGGGTTGCAGCAACAGGTCATTTTGGACTAGAGCCCGGTATATTATTTGCCATTCAGTTCTTTTGGCAATTTCCGCATTTTTGGGCAATTGCCTGGGTTTTGGACGAGGATTATAAAAAGGCAGGTTTCAAACTTCTACCATCATCAGGTGAAAAAAATATCCATACAGCTTTTCAAATGATGATATATACGCTCTTTTTAATTCCTCTTTGCTGGGTTCCTTTTTATCTGGAAATGACGGGTCTAAACTCTGCCATAATTGCGATGTTATGTGGTCTATTATTCTTGGCACAAACATTCCATTTAATGAGAAAAGTGAATGACAAAGCAGCACTTCAGTTAATGTTTGGTTCGTTTTTATATCTACCAATTGTTCAATTATCGTATCTTTTTGATAAAATATAATGAAAAGTAAAAGTATTTCTCAAAAGCCAACACCTATTTTGACCGTCAATAAATGGAAGTTTATTACATGGTTATTCATCATTTCAATTGTCATGTTGTTTGCATCGCAAACGAGTGCCTATTTGGTTAGAAGAGCAGAAGGTAACTGGACTGAATTTACAATCCCTTCCATTTTTTATGTAAGTACCGTAGTTTTGTTATTTAGTAGCCTTTTTCTTGAGTTGTCACTTAAAATGGCAAAAAAAGACGAGTTTAAAAACCTGAAAATATTCATTTCGATAGCATTTGTCTTGGGATTGATATTCTTGATTTTGCAATATTTTGGATGGCAAGACTTACAAAGACAAGGTGTTTATTTAAAGGGAAATCCGTCTGGAAGTTTCTTCTATATACTAACCGGCTTACACGGAATTCACCTCGTTTCAGGTCTTTTTGTTATTTTAGCTGCTTTCTTAGCCGCATTTAGAACTAAAATACACTCGAAAAAATTAGTACAACTTCAAGTATGTAATACATATTGGCATTTCTTAGATTTACTTTGGGTGTATTTACTGGTGTTTTTAATTTACTTTAGATAAAAATAATCCTAAAAACTTTTAAGCAAGAAGTATTTTAAATCATTTGTTTACTAAATTTGCTTATGTTTTTGAAAAACTCAATCAATTTTTATGGCAGCAACTAAAACTTCAAGTACCCCAGAACATTTAATGTGGGAAGGTGGGGTCCAACCTATGAAAGTAGGTTATGGCAAACTGATGATGTGGATTTTTTTACTATCAGACACTTTTACATTTTCAGCATTACTTATCGCTTACGGTTTGGTAAGATTTAGCTTTCCAAGCTTTAAAGACGTAATGCCTGATATGACACATAAAACTTTTGAACTTTCACATGATTGGTGGCCTGTTCCAGAGAAAGTGTTCGAAGCAGTACCTTTCTTTCATGGGGTAAGTTTGCCCTTGGTATTCGTCGGAATCATGACTTTTATCTTGATTTTTAGCTCAGTTACAATGGTTCTTGCAGTAGAAGCTGGGCACAGAAAAGACAAAGAGGATGTTGAAAAATGGATGTTGTGGACCATTTTAGGTGGTTTTGTATTCCTAGGTTCACAAGCGTGGGAATGGTCACACTTTATCCACGGTTCAGCTGAAGGATTAACGCTAGCGGATGGTACCAAAATATTTGGCGCAAATCTAGTTGTAAACGAATACGGACCAACAGCATTTGCTGACTTCTTTTTCTTTATCACAGGTTTCCATGGTACGCACGTACTTTCAGGGGTTATTTTAAATGTCATTATTTTCTATAACACCGTAAATGGAGTGTACGAAAAAAGAGGACACTACGAAATGGTAGAGAAAGTTGGTCTTTACTGGCACTTTGTTGATTTAGTCTGGGTGTTTGTATTTACATTCTTTTACTTAGTTTAATAGTCAAAATAATATCATCATGGCAAGTCAAATAAATAATTCTGGCGAGAAAATTAAACCACAAACAAAAGAGTTGTGGAGGGTATTTGTAATTCTTTTAGTACTTACAGCTCTTGAATTTGCAATCGCTTTTGGTTTAGATACCGATCAGTTCAAATGGACGAAAATTATTATCTTCATCCTGATGACAATCGTTAAAGCATTCTATATCGTAGGTACTTTTATGCACTTAAAACAAGAGGTCAAAGTCTTTGTTTGGTCTGTTGTCTTACCAGCACTCTTTGTAGTATGGCTATTGGTTGCTTTGATTGCAGAAGGTGGTTACATCGGAAACATATAAAGATGACAAATAAATATGTAAAGGCCGGAATACTAATAGCATTATTGGTTGTTCCGGCCTCCGTTTTTATTTTCTTAAAGGTATTTGGAGAAAATAAGTTTAACCTTCCATATTTCATGCCTGTTATTCAGGACAACGGGGAGGTTTTGATAAGTAACGGGGATACGGTTTTTCATCAAATACCCAACTTTGAACTGATCAATCAAGAAGCCAATACTATAAATTCGGGTGAATTTAAAGACAAAATTTATGTAGTCAGCTTCTTTTTTTCAAGATGTGGCACTGTTTGTCCAGTTATCACACGGAACCAAAAAGCCGTACAAGAAGAATTTAAAGGGAATGAACGAGTTAAAATTGTATCTATTTCGATAGACCCCAAATTTGATACTCCAGCCGTTTTGAAAAAATATGCGCAAGAAAATGAGCTTGATTTAAGTCAATGGCACTTACTAACAGGTGAAAAATCGTATATATATGACTTGGCTATCAAAGGGTTCAAGTTGCCTGTCGCTGATGCTTCCGCATACGATTCGACAATCACAAACCCAGATGAAACATTTATTCATTCCGAAAAGTTGTTACTAATAGACAATAAGGGTTTTGTGCGAGGTATTTACGATGGGACAAGCAAAGAGGAAATAAAACGCCTAAACGTAGAAATCAAGGTTCTTCTTGAAGGTTTTAATGATAAAGAATGAGATAATGGAAGTAAAATCAACGAAGTTTATAAATATAGTTTCAGTTATAATCCCGCTTGTAGTAGCTATTCTACTCGGTTTGCCCCAAAAAGCACAACTAGGTCAATGGACAAAGATGTTACCGCATATAAACGCATTCATTAATTCCTTGACTTCTGTCGTTCTAGTTATAGCAGTCTGGGCAATTAAATCCAAAAAAATTGAACTTCACCAAAATTTAATGAGATTCGCCTTTGTTTTGGGGGCTATCTTCCTTGTTTTTTACGTATTATATCATCTCACAAATGAATCTACTAAGTTCGGAGGCGTCGGATCTATCAGATATTTCTATTACTTCATTCTGATTAGCCACATATTGCTTTCGTTAGTAGTATTGCCATTTGTGCTCAGAGCAATGTATTTTGCAGTCACAAAACAATTTGCTGAACATAAAAAAGTGACAAAAATTGCATTTCCTATCTGGTTATATGTATCCGTGACGGGTGTTATCGCGTACTTAATGATTTCTCCTTACTACAATTAAAGTAAAATGAAATGAGAAAAATAGTCATAGTTTTATTCCTTTTGTTGGGAACAATGATAGACGCTGCTGCACAATGTGCTATGTGTAGAGCGACAGTCGGTAGTAATTTGAGCGAAGGTAGAGGAGTAATTGGAACTGGTATTAATTTTGGAATTCTTTATCTGCTTTCAATGCCTTACTTGCTGGTACTTATCGTGGGCTTTCTGTGGTACAGAACAGGAAAAAAAGAGTTAAAGGAAAGATTAACTTTGGAGGCTAGATTGAATGACATATTTAAAAAATAAAAAAAGGGCTTCGTGCCCTTTTTTTATGCAACCTAGTTTCCAAAGAATGCATCTTGGAAATAACCCAAGCAAATGATATGTTGAAACTTTTCCAACAAAAAGATTACAAAGACGAAATTCAGTTGGTGTTTGCGTTAAAAAAACAAAAAAAAGACGCACAAACCTACCTGTACGAAAAGTTAGCACCCAAAATGTTAGCTCTTTGTATGCGCTACCTGAAGGATCAAATGTTGGCAGAAGATAGTATGATTGAAGCCTTTATGAAGGTTTTTACTAAAATTGACTCATACAAAGGAGAGGGTTCTTTCGAAGGTTGGATAAAAAGAATAATGGTTAACGAATGTTTGATGAAACTGAGAGGTCCCAAGGTTTATTGGGTTGCGACGGATGACTACGAATCGGAGTTCAGCATTGAGGCATTCACAAGTTTAGAAGCGGAGGAGTTGTATAAAATGATATCAGATTTACCCGTTGGGTACAGAACCGTTTTTAATATGTATGTATTGGAAGGTTTTTCACATACAGAGATTGCAGAAAATTTAGGAATTTCAGAAGGAACGTCGAAATCCCAACTGAGCAGAGCAAAAGCAATATTACGGGAACAAATCGAAAAAGAAAATAATACCATAAGACAAGTTAAATAATTATGGAAGATGAATTGGTAAAGAAAATACAAAATTTGGAAGTCCTTCCTTCACAAAGAGCGAATGATCTGTTTAGAAAAAAACAGAGTCGATTGGTCTTACATAGAAGTAATGGAATCTGGAGAGTAGCAGCTGGAGTCGTATTGGGTAGTCTTGCTTTTCTTGTTTATTTGAATCAGGAAGATAGAAAAGAGGCTAGAAATAGTACCATAGTGCAAAAAGTAGATACGGGAGATACTGGTAAACCTATAAAAAATGATTCGAGAATTGCTCAGTTTTATCCAAATAGCAAAGAGAGAAAGCAAACTAAGAAGTCAACATGGTTTGCAAAAGGTGAGACAGTTCAAAAACAGGGTTTATTACAAGTAGATTCTGTACAAAATGAATTTACGAAGGATGACGAGAGATTTCTGGGTAAGTTGAATACATCCAATATGGATAAAATGGCTAGCATGAATGCTTTTCTATTGGACGTTCAGTTTGATCAAAAAATAGATAAAATTAACGGAAACAATTGGGTGATTTTGGCAAGCAACTCAATTGTTGAGGAAGAGGTAAAGAAAGGAGATGTCTTTGTACAAGAGTTGATGCTTTTAAAGTATGGTGAAATTATAGACGAGAAAGCAACGATTGCTAAGCTATTCACAAAAGAAGATAATTTTTTATACAACGAGGCCAACGAGTTCAAGTCGAGAGTAACTTGGTTTAAAAATAAATTGAGTAAGGAATGAAAAAAGTACATATTTTGATGTGTTGTTTGCTGTTTTTTATCTTTCAAGTAGAAAACGTGCAAGCTGAAAAAATGGATATTGATTCGACTACCATTGAATTTTACGATAAGGAGTTCTCTAAAAAAGTAAAAATTCAACTAACCATAGACGTCCCTAATTTGCCTTCCAATTTAACAACATTAAGTCTGATGCGTGAACTTGGTGCAAATGAGGTACAATTAGATTCTATCGAAACTTTTATGAAGAGAGGTCAATCGTATAAAGAATATAGACTTTGTATGAATGAGACGAATTGTCTGAATATTCGAATTGTGAATGAAGGCATAAATGAAGGGAACGACGAAAATGAAAAAAGTAAAAGTGAGAAACAAGTAAAAGTACCTTCGTTTTTTCCAAAGAGAGATGTAGGTATTTATCTTGGATTTAATCAGTGGAATCCAGTAAATACAATTCAAGCAGATAACAAATTGAATGATTGGAGGTCTAGGTATTTTGCTATTTCTTTCAAAAAGTATTCATATATAGGTAAATTTCGTAACCTTGAATTTGCAGTTGGTACAGCACCTGAAATCGCTTGGTATAATTTTCATCTCAAGAATGATAGACGTATTGAAGAGCAAGCGGAGGTAACTCGTTTCGTCGTTTCAAGTGTACCACTCAAAAAGTCAAAAGTAGTAGTACCTATGGTAAATGTTCCATTGACTATAAATGTTGGACTTAAAGATTCGGGCTGGATGTTGAGCACGGGGCCGAGTGTGGGTTTTAGATATGGAGGTTTTTCTAAGGTGAAATCGAGAGAGGAAGGAAGACAGAAACTAAAAAGTGATTTCAATATGAGTAAATTATTTGTTGGTTGGGGGCTGGAAGTAGGTAAAGTTTCAGGAATGAAATTCTTCTTCAAGAATGATTTTACGTCATTATTTCAAGTAGAAGGTAGAAATGAGCGAGTTTGGTCGTTTGGTGTAAGAATATAACACTTTTTTTTAAATATGTTTGGATATTAATAATTTAGTATTTACTTTTGCAACTCAATTTAGTTAATGTTAATACGTAGCTAAATAAGGGGGTGTACCAGAGTGGCCAAATGGGGCAGACTGTAAATCTGCTGGTGTACGCCTACGGTGGTTCGAATCCATCCGCCCCCACGGTACTTTATAAGCGGGAGTAGCTCATTTGGTAGAGCGATAGCCTTCCAAGCTATAGGTGGCGGGTTCGAGCCCCGTCTCCCGCTCAATTCCATAAGCCTTCGTAGCTCAGTGGTAGAGCACTTCCTTGGTAAGGAAGAGGTCGGCAGTTCAATCCTGCTCGAAGGCTCGCCACTTCGTATCATTTATGCTAGTTGTATCTAGACACGGGTGTCGCCGTTTTGCATAGATTTTTAAACTGAAACTTTTTAAATTAGATTTTATAACATGGCAAAGGAGAATTTTGACCGTAGTAAACCACACGTAAATATTGGTACAATCGGTCACGTTGACCACGGTAAAACAACTTTAACAGCAGCAATCACAACGGTTCTTGCTAATAAAGGTTTAGCCAAATTAAGAGACTTCTCTTCAATCGATAACGCACCAGAAGAGAAAGAACGTGGTATCACTATCAATACGTCTCACGTTGAATACGAAACTGCTAACCGTCACTACGCGCACGTTGACTGTCCTGGTCACGCTGACTACGTTAAAAACATGGTTACGGGTGCGGCTCAAATGGACGGTGCTATCATCGTTGTTGCTGCAACTGACGGTCCAATGCCACAAACTCGTGAGCACATCCTTCTTGCTCGTCAGGTTGGTGTTCCTCAGCTTGTTGTTTTCATGAACAAAGTTGACATGGTTGACGATCCCGAACTTCTTGAACTAGTAGAAATGGAAATTCGTGAGTTATTGTCATTCTATAAATTTGATGGTGACAACATCCCAGTCATTCAAGGTTCTGCTCTAGGTGGTTTGAACGGAGAAGACAAGTGGGTAAAAACTATCGAAGATTTGATGGATGCAGTTGATAACTGGATTCCACTTCCAGCTCGTGCAACTGATAAGCCTTTCTTGATGCCTGTTGAGGACGTGTTCTCAATCACTGGTCGTGGTACTGTAGCAACTGGTCGTATCGAAACAGGTGTTATCAACACAGGTGACCAAGTAGATATCTTGGGTATGGGTGCTGAAGGTCTTAAATCAACTGTAACAGGTGTTGAGATGTTCCGTAAAATCCTTGACAGAGGTGAAGCTGGTGATAACGTAGGTCTTCTACTTCGTGGTATTGACAAAGAAGCTATCCGTCGTGGTATGGTTATTTGTAAGCCAGGTTCTGTGAAGCCTCACACGAAATTCAAAGCAGAGGTTTACGTACTTTCGAAAGAAGAAGGTGGACGTCACACTCCATTCTTTAACAAATACCGTCCTCAGTTCTACTTCCGTACAACGGACGTAACAGGCGAAATTTTCTTGCCTGAGAACGTAGAAATGGTAATGCCTGGTGATAACGTAACAATCACTGTAAACTTAATCAACGCAATTGCAATGGACAAAGGTCTTCGTTTTGCAATTCGTGAAGGTGGACGTACAGTAGGTGCTGGACAGGTTACTGAAATCTTAGAATAATTTCCTTATTCTCTTTATAGAAAAAGCACTCCGAAAGGAGTGCTTTTTTATTTTATAGACATCCTAAAAATATGAATAAAGCCCTTCTATTTATCTTCGTAACTGTCTTGCTTGATGTAATTGGAATTGGAATTATTATTCCTATTCTACCAAGTCTAATTCAGGAGCTTACTCAAACAAATGTAAGTAAAGCAGCAGGATACGCTGCCGGACTCATCACTACGTATTCCGTTATGCAACTTATATTTTCACCGATTATCGGTGGATTAAGTGATCAATATGGGAGAAGACCCGTACTGTTATTGGCTTTGTTGGGGTTTGGGCTAGATTATATTCTCCTTGCATTATCAACATCTATCGCATGGCTGTTTATAGGTAGAATGATAGCCGGTATTTTTGGAGCTAGCTTTACCACAGCAGGTGCATACATCGCCGATATTAGTGAACCTGAAAAACGAGCGCAAAATTTTGGTATTCTAGGAGCCGCTTTCGGAATTGGTTTCATTATTGGGCCAGCATTGGGTGGTCTCATGGCTGGTTTTGGCTTGAGAGCGCCTTTCTGGATGTCGGCTGCCCTTACGCTTCTCAATGCACTGTATGGATACTTCATTCTCCCAGAGTCACTAAAGAGGGAAAATAGGAAGAAGTTCTCAATTCGTGAAGCAAATCCAATTGGTGCTATCTTAAAATTTACCTCATATCCCGTGATAGCCTCTCTTCTTCTTTGTATATTTTTAGTATATATGTCGAATTTTGCAACACAAGGAACTTGGTCATTCTACACAATAGAGCGATTTGGATGGACAGAGTGGGAGGTAGGCTTATCTCTCGGTTTTATAGGTGTTATGGTTGCTATCGTTCAAGGCGGTGCAATCCGGCTAATTATCAAAAAATTAGGACAGTCGAAAACACTTTTGCTTGGGCTACTCTTAAATTTTATCGGTTTATTGCTTTTTGCTCTTGCACAAGAAGGTTGGCAAATGTATGCTATTGTAGCCCTTTACTCATTCGGTGGTTTGGCAGGCCCTGCTTTCCAAGGGATTATGTCTTCCGTAGTCTCACCATCCGAACAGGGTGTGCTACAAGGTGCTTTGACAAGCTTAAACAGTCTCGCAGCTATACTCGGCCAGCCACTAATGCTAGGACTCTTTAGCTTTTTTACATCTGATAAAGCAATGATTTATTTACCGTCAGCACCCTTTATCATGGGAACTCTGCTTGTTGGTATCACATTCTTCCTCGCTCAAATTGCACTAAAAAAAATAGGAACTAATTAAATATTAGCTCCTATTTTGTAACCACTTAGTTTTGCAATCCTAAAAATTGCACAAAAAGAGTAGAAAAATTGAATGAATGCCAATTTGAATCTATTCTTTTATTTATTAGTCATTGTCAAGGCTATAAAGAAGAAGTTTGATGATTCAAATATCCGTAAAATACAGGTAAAGTCAAAATAGCCGTTAGAAGCCGAAAAGTATTAAATATTTGATAATCAACATTTTATATAGATTCTTTTAGAAAAATACCGTAAAAACCCCCTATAAAAAGGGGGTTTTTACGGTATTTTTTGGGTGGACAGAAACGAGAAAAAAGGAATTAGTCAAGGAAAAGACCAATAAACCAGTTACTTAATGAAATGACGAAACTAAATACCAGAGGTGGAATAACACCAACGACTGCGAAGCCATCAACAAAGTAAGAGCAGATATAAACCAGGATGATGTTAATGACAAAGTAAAAGAGTCCAAGTGTCATGAAAGTAATGGGTAAAGCAATAATTTGAAGAATGGGTTTTAAAAATGTATTAAGAACACCCATTAGAAAAGCCACAACAATAGCATCTGTAAAAGATTGAATACTGATGCCATCCACAAAATTGGGAAGGAAAAAGATGAGAATGCCCAAAAGAACTAATTTGACGATGTATTTGACCATAGGATATAGAGGATTTATTTTTGGTGACGAGTTACTAAAAGTTGCATGATTTCATCTAGCGAAATTTCTTTTGCTTCCAATAAAACAAGGTAATGAAAAAGGAGGTCTGCTGCTTCTCCAATGAATAATGACCGATTGTCATCTTTGGCTTCAATGACCAACTCAACTGCTTCTTCACCTACCTTTTGGGCAATTTTGTTAATTCCCTTCTCAAACAAAGAGGCTGTGTACGATTTATCTGTCGGGTTTTCTTTCCGATCTTTAATTATTCTTCGTAGTTCATCAATGAATAAAGTTTTGGAAGTATTCTTTTCTGCCCAGCACGTATCATCGCCAGTATGACAAGTAGGACCGTCTGGAGAGGCTTGAATGAGAATTGTGTCTTGGTCGCAATCAACGGATGCAGAGACAAAATGAAGGAAGTTGGAAGAGGATTCTCCTTTAGTCCAAAGCCTTTGTTTGCTTCTACTGTAAAACGTAACTTTACCTTCTGTTAGCGTTTTGTCAAAAGCTTCTTGGTTCATATACCCAAGCATGAGGACTTTTCCTGAAAGATAATCTTGAATGACAGCAGGAAGTAGTCCGTTCTCTGATAAAGTAAAGTTTGGTTTTCTCACGTGTATTTGTATATTTTCACGTAAAAATAAGCAAATTAGACGCATCTTAAAAAGAGTTTGATTCTGTTTGAGAACTTTATTTGAATTTTTTCGAGAAAACACTTGACAAATGAATTTAGAAGCTATATATTTGCATTCAGATTTGAAAATCAAGCGGAAGTAGCTCAGTTGGTAGAGCGTAACCTTGCCAAGGTTAAGGTCGCGGGTTCGAGACCCGTCTTCCGCTCGAAGTTAAAAGCTCCGTTCTAGGGGCTTTTTTTTTCAGAGGGTAAACCACCCGCCGGGGTGGTGGAACTGGTAGACACGCAGGACTTAAAATCCTGTGAGCCGAAACGCTCGTACGGGTTCGATTCCCGTCCCCGGTACTTTGTTAAAGCCTTGATTTTCAAGGCTTTAACTGTTTATAAGAAGATCGGATTTGTCATTCTGACAAATTCGAACGCTGAAAAAGATAAAAATCCAAATTATACTCACCTATTTAATAAGTACGGTGTGATGGCCACAACAAAAAACACTCCGATATAAATCAGCCTTTAATATTTTTAGTAGAGTTTCTTATTTATATTTGAATCTTACAACTTACCCGCCATTTTTATCTTTAACAGTAATCCAAAATGAAGTATTTTTTTCTTTTATTAGTTGTTTGCATAGCTTCTTGTACTGAATCAGAAACCACAGAACCAACACCTGTTGATAAAGAATATTCGTATCAAGTAGAAAATATTGCGGATATTCCTATTACAATTACCAACAAAGATATTACTAATTCAAAGGCAAATTTGGTTAGTACTGTCGTTCCATCAAATAGTAAGATAGTTGTAAAAACGAAGTCCGATATAGGGTTGAATTATCTAAGCTTGCAAACTGATGACACAACAAAGATAAAAGAATATACAGACAGCCTGAAAATGAAGTATTATATCAATGCTTTTGATTATACGCTTGAATATAGAATATCTGGAAATGTTGAACCGGTTACGATAACTTATATAAATTCTAATGGCACTCTGGATTCGTTAAAAAATATACCATTACCTTATACTTTAAGATTTAAGATTTTTACATTAAATGAAAGTAGTGTGTTTATTGCAAAAAATAATGTGAGTGGAACATTAAAGGTAGAACTTTTGGTAAAAGGTAAGCCTGTATTTACAGAATTAGTCAGTGATGCTTTTGGAAGTATTTTGAGTGTATATAATACAAAAGCAAAGACTACTCAAACTACAAAAAAAGCCCCTAAGGAATACAAATGTGGTGTTTATAACGGTAACATAACAATTACCGGACCAGAAGGTGGTTGTTTTTACTTGAACTCAAATGGAAATAAAGTATATGTTGACCGTAGTTACTGTAAATGTAATTAGTTAGTTCAAGCGACGAAGAATTGACTACATTCTAAAAATATTTTTAAAAACACGAAAAAGACAATTTGATATTTTATAAATATCTAGTATTCAGGGGTTTGTGTGTAAAAAACTGACAGGATAGATTGCTAAGTAAAAAAACATATTATGACCCATTCTATGTTGGCATTACAAAAATAACAAATATGCTAATCGTGAAAAGTTCAACTAAATATAATTTGATAGAATAATGAAAACAATGGGTAAAGTCCTAATAGGTGTACTTTTAACAATATTGTCCTGCTCGAAAACAGAAACTGTCACAGTGCCTTGTATTGATAAAAATTGCGGAAATTATACTTCTCAGGCAGCTGCACAGGCAGATTTTATTTCAAATCCTGAGTGTAGAAGGGACTTAGATGCAGATAAAGACGGCATAGCTTGTGAGGAACCTGGCAATACTGTTAAAACTTGTCTCTCTACATCGAATTGTGGTTGTTCGGGTAAAACAAAATCTGTATGTGGGTTAGACCCGTGCTGTCAATGGATTGTTGGTACTGGTTGTAAATGTAAATAGGAAAATAAATCTAAAATTTATGAAGCAAAGAAGTAAAATTATTATTGGGATAATAGCTATGATAATAGTTTGGGGTGCTTACCAGCGAATATTTCATGGAAAAGAGATAGATGCCAAAAATGCCCTTCTAAATGCAGAACAAGCTAGAGAAATAGCAGCAGATTCAATAGCAAAAGCAACTGAGAATCTTAGCATAGAAAAAATAGTAGAAGTCATAAAAAAAGAACCAAAAGTCTTACAGTCTTTCTACAACGAAAAACAAAAAACTATGTATGTAGCAGTAAAAGATGATGGAACAAATAGAACAGGATATGCTAACTACATTTGTCAACTTTTGCATGAAAATAATGCAAGGGGTATAAAAGTAAAAATCATGGAATATAAAGAGGATGATAATAGTGATTTGGACGCTGGTCATAGAATTATCTTAGGGAAAGCAGAATGTGATTTTTAATGACAGAACAATGACAAGCTTCAGAAAAGTAAAATGACAAAAAAATATTTTTAAAAACACGAAAAAGACAATTTGATATTTCATAAATAGGTAGTATTCAGGGTTTTGTGTGTAAAAAACAGGCATTTTACACAAGTTCGATTCCCGTCCCCGGTACTAAGGAGACTTTAATAGGTCTCCTTTTTTTGTGCCCTCAACTCAAGTAAATGAGGTTGTTTTCTGCTTGCTACGTTTGTATTCCATCCAAGCAAATCCAAGAACTAAGGTATATTCTATTCCTACCAAATATAGGTTTTCTTTGTAAGGAAATGTTGTATAAGAAAAGTAGGTAAGGAAAACCAGTCCGGACCAAACCAATGGAAAACGCCAAGAACTCATACTAGAAAGTAAAATAAGGGGAAACAAATACCACGGATGTACAGTCGTTGCCAATAAAATAAAAACTAGTTGAACCAGTAAAGCTGATTCTATGATGGATACATGTCGGAGACGGTAACTTATCCACCAAATGCCAAGAAGAGTTAATAAAGACAAAGTAGGGCCTAACGTTGCAATAGGATTGTAACCATATAAAAGAGTGCCAAACCAACGAAGTATAAAATACACGCTTGCATTGAACTCAAAGTGTTGAAAATAAAGATTGATGCTGCTAAAAATATGGGCAAATGTAGAAAGCTGGAAAAGTGGCAAGAAAAAAAATGCGTTGATTAGAAATGCAAGCACAAAAAAAGAAAAACGCTGGTTTCTAGTCAGTCGAAACCAAATAAGCGGTGCGAATAGCAAAGGCGTTAGTTTGGTTGCAACGCCTAACCCCCAAAATAAACTAGTTATCCACAATTTGTCATATTTCGTGTGAATAACATAAGCAAGAAGTAAAAAAGAGGCCACCAACCCCTCAAAATGAATATTTCCAATAAATTCAAGACAAATAAGTGGATTGAAATAGTATAATTCTAATCTAAAGTTTTTCCACATTGTGGATAACTTTGAAGTTATCCACAATGTGGACATTTCAACCCCCAAAAGGATAAATTGTAAAATAAATACAAAGTGATTAATGTCTCGTTTGGCTACGAAAGCAGAAAATGAAAATAGGTACTGATTTAAGGGCGGGTAAACGGTGTAGTACTGAGGTGAATTGAGTTTGTTGAAAAGCGCTTGAGAAATGAAAGAAGGATTTGTCCGCATCAAATCTGAAGGCAACCATTCGTATGCATTGTAACCAAAAAGCCACAATTGCCCATCCCAGAAAAAACGATAGAAATCATCCGAAAGTAAGGGCTGTTGACCTACATAAGGAATCCGAAAAGCAAGTGCAGCTAAAAGAAGGAAGGTGGGAGAAAATGTATTCCTCTTTCTGACTAAAAGAAAGTAAAAAAAGAAAGCAAGACCGATAAGTGCCCAAAGCCTCCAAATTTCTTCTCTTTCTCCAAATCGGGCAAGCAGAAAATGGGTTAAGGACAGACCAAGAGCCGCCCAAAGTGGTTTTTTACTCAGTAAAGTCAATATGGGCGATATCTTGTTCGGCATGAATGAATTAGTTGAAAATCGTTGAAAGTACACGCATGATTTTCTCAAGTCCAATGACATCTACTTCCGTAAAATCATCCAAACGGTCACTATCCACGTCCAAAACCCCAACGATGTCTCCAGTAAGAGAAAAAATAGGTACGACAACTTCTGATTTTGATGTCGACGAACATGCAATATGACCCGGAAATTGGTCAACATCTGGTACTAAAACGGATTTTTGAGTAGAATAAGCATGCCCACAAACTCCTTTTGAGAAAGCGATTCGGGTGCAAGCAAGCGGACCTTGAAAAGGACCGAGAACCAAATCTGTTTCGTCACGTAAATAAAAACCAACCCAAAAAAAACCAAATGCCTCTTTGAGTACAGCGGCTACATTGGCTAAATTTGCTGTTCTATTGGGTTCGTGTTCTATAATAGACGCAATCTGAGGAAGTAGCGCTTCGTATATGTCTGCTCTTGAAGCCGCCTTTGGAATAAAGATACTTTCAGCCATTTGAAATGAAATAAGTGGTAAATAAGTGGATACATGACAAAAATACTAACTTTGAAGTTCAAAAATTGGTAATTGACATGTTACGTGTTCCTTCAGCTATTCATCCACATGAATTTGAATTACTCAAAATCCAAGAGTTAACTTTTGTGGCATATCGCAGTGATGTATATCCCTCCAAAAGTGAGATTTTCTTTGAAGAACATGCCGTCATTTATGTACTAGAGGGAGAAAAGCGGTTTAGTAGTCCAACACAAGAATTTTTGATACGAAAAGGGGACGTCTTTTTCGTTCGTCGAGGCTACTTTCTAATGTCAGAATCCATTCATGAGTCGTATAAAAGCTTGGTTTTCTTTTTTGATGAAAAACTAATCAAAGAGTTTGTCTCGCAAAACATAGAATTATTCACTTTCCCCCACTCAAAAGTGGATACCTCTTTGAACGGAGAGGTTTTTCCAACGGATGAAAAATTCGCTAAATTCGTTGAATCCATTTTTCCGTATTTCCGGTCCAACACAAAATACATCAATCAATTTCTAAAATTAAAATTACAAGAACTGCTTTTGCATCTACTTGAAACCGACCAGTCTGACGCCTTGAAAAATTTACTATTCACCATTTACACCGGACAAAAAACAGAATTGACCTATTTGATGAATAACTATTTTCTAAAACCATTAAGTATAGATGAATTAGCCCATATATCAGGAAGAAGTCTGTCCACGTTTAAACGCGATTTTCAAGCAGAATTTGGTGAATCTCCCGCCCACTGGATCAAGCAAAAACGCCTGCAACATGCTGCCTTTTTATTAAAAAACTCGTCTAAAAATATCGCAGAAATCAGCCTAGAAATAGGATACGAAAGCACTTCCCATTTTATCAAGGCATTTAAAACGGCTTTTCAAGTAACGCCGCATCAATTTCAGTTATTAAAAAACGCTCAATAAACCAGATTGGGCTAAAAACGCTATTTTTTGGTCGATTAACGTTAATAAAACAACCAAAAAATAGAACATCTTTGCAGCATAATTTTCCTCTTTTACCAAAATCTATGGAAAAGGCATTGTGTCTAAGCAAATAGATGAACCAATATATCAAATGAGTAAGCAAACATTGTTTGACAAAGTGTGGGATGCACACGTAGTCAGAAAAATTGAGGATGGTCCAGATGTTTTTTTTATTGACCGTCATTTCATTCACGAAGTAACTAGCCCTGTTGCTTTTTTAGGACTTGAAAACAGAGGCGTGGACGTTATGTTTTCAAAAAGAACATTCGCTACCGCCGACCATAATACACCGACTATCAACCAACATTTACCTGTTGAAGACGCGCTTTCTGCCAAGCAGCTCAAAGCATTGGAAGAAAACACAGCCAAACACGGAATTTCTCATTGGGGACTTGGTCATCATAAAAACGGAATTGTGCATGTTGTAGGGCCAGAAAATGGAATTACACTACCTGGAATGACGATTGTATGTGGAGACTCGCATACTTCTACCCACGGTGCATTTGGTGCAATTGCCTTTGGTATCGGGACATCTGAGGTTGAAATGGTGCTTGCTTCGCAATGTATTATGCAACCCAAGCCAAAGAAAATGCGTATCACCGTAAATGGTGAATTGAACAAAGCTGTTTTACCCAAAGACGTAATTCTGTATATCATTTCGCAAATTACGGCATCAGGCGCGACGGGTTACTTTGTGGAGTATGCCGGTGACGTTTTTGAGAATATGTCGATGGAAGGACGTATGACTGTCTGCAACATGAGTATCGAAATGGGTGCGCGTGGAGGTATGATTGCACCTGATGAAACAACATTCGCCTATCTTGACGGCAAAGAGTTTGCACCAAAAGGCGAAGATTGGGAAAAAGCGATGGCATATTGGCAAACACTTAAAACAGACGAAGGGGCTACATTTGATGTCGAACTTACGTTTGATGCCAAAGATATTGAACCACAAATTACGTACGGTACGAATCCTGGGCTAGGAACGGGGATTTCCAATGTCATTCCGAAGGCTGGGCAAGTGAAAGATGGAGAAGCTAGTTACAAAAAATCACTTGAATACATGGGCTTTGAAGAAGAGCAGAGTATTCTAGGTAAACAAGTGGACTATGTATTCATCGGAAGTTGTACAAACGGTCGCATTGAGGATTTCAGAGCTTTTGCATCTATTGTAAAAGGGAGAAAGAAAGCAGAGCATGTAACTGCTTGGATTGTACCGGGCTCACACGTTGTGGAGGCGCAAATCAAGGAAGAAGGAATATACGATATTTTGACAGAGGCGGGCTTTGAGCTTCGTCAGCCAGGTTGTTCAGCTTGTTTGGCAATGAACGACGATAAAATTCCGGCTGGGAAGTACGCAGTTTCTACGTCAAATAGAAATTTCGAAGGTCGCCAAGGACCAGGTGCTAGAACCTTGTTGGCTAGCCCGTTAGTCGCAGCGGCAGCCGCAGTTACGGGAGTAGTAACCGACCCACGTGACCTTTTATAAGACTCTTTTTTAACCAATTACATACCGTCCAGAGAGATGTCTCTCTGGGCATTCATCTTGACACTTATGGCTTACGATAAATTTACAGTACTGAGAAGCTCAGCAGTACCTCTTCCACTAGAAAATGTGGATACAGACCAAATCATCCCGGCTCGTTTCTTAAAAGCAACAAAACGAGAAGGGTTTGGCGATAATTTATTCCGAGATTGGCGTTACAACACAGACGGTTCTCCGAAAGCAGATTTCGTCTTGAATAACCCGACGTACTCAGGCAAAATATTGGTGGCAGGTCGTAATTTTGGTAGTGGTTCTAGTAGAGAACATGCTGCTTGGGCGATTTATGATTATGGCTTCAGATGCGTTGTATCTAGTTTCTTTGCAGATATTTTCAAAGGAAATTCCTTGAACATTGGAATTTTACCTGTTACGGTTTCTCCTGAGTTTTTGGATAAAATTTTTGTAGCAATCGAAAAGGATGCACAAGCAGAAATTGAGGTCGATTTACCAAATCAAAAAGTTACGATTGTAGCAACAGGTGAGTCGGAAGGATTTGACATCAACGGCTATAAAAAGCATAATATGCTGAATGGCTTCGATGATATCGATTACCTACGCTCTATGCAAGAAGAAATCGTAGAGTTCGAGAAAAGTCGTATTTTCTAAGAACAAAGCCCCAAGCGGCTTTCTCGATATGGAAAAAAGATACGTAGAAATCATGGATACGACACTCCGCGACGGTGAACAAACCAGTGGAGTGTCTTTTTCTGCTTCCGAAAAACTGACCATCGCCCAGTTGTTATTGCAAGAAGTAAAAGTGGACCGAATAGAGGTGGCTTCCGCACGGGTCTCGGATGGAGAATTTTTGGCAACCAAGAAAATAACGCAGTGGGCAGCGCAAGCAGGCTTTTTGGACAAAGTAGAAGTGCTCACGTTTGTAGATGGCCGCGACTCCATCAATTGGATGATTGGAACAGGTGCGAGAGTCATGAACTTACTCACCAAAGGCTCTCTGAATCATCTGGTATATCAATTAAAGAAAACACCAGAAGAACACATTCGTGAGATAGAAAAAGTTATTCTTGAGGCACAAGCAGAGGGAATTGAGGCAAACGTATATTTGGAAGATTGGAGCAATGGAATGCGAAACTCCAAAGAATACGTGTTCCAGATGTTGGATGTAATCACGACCTTGCCCATCAAACGAGTTCTTCTTCCTGATACGCTTGGTATTTTAACACCGGAGGAATCTTTTTCCTTCGTCGCTGAACTCGTTACTAAATACCCACACACGCACTTCGATTTTCATGCACATAATGATTACGATTTAGGTACAGCCAATGTAATGTCTGCGCTCAAAGCGGGCGCACACGGTCTCCACCTGACTGTCAACGGTATGGGAGAAAGAGCAGGAAATGCTCCTCTCGCTAGTGCCATTGCCGTGATTAATGACTGCATGGACGAAGTTGAAACAAAGGTGGTAGAAGCCTCTCTGTACTCTGTGAGTAAGTTGGTAGAAACGTTTTCTGGTCTTCGAATCCCAGCAAATAAACCAATTGTTGGCGAAAACGTATTTACGCAAACAGCAGGTATTCACGCAGATGGAGATAAAAAAAATAACTTGTATTTCAGTCGGTTAATGCCGGAACGTTTTGGTCGCCTTCGTTCGTACGCGCTCGGAAAAACGTCTGGCAAAGCCAATATTGAAAATAATCTACGGGAACTCGGTATCGAGTTAGCTCCAGAAGACCTCAAGAAAGTTACCCAACGAATTATCGAACTGGGTGACAGAAAAGAAGTCGTCACGCGGGAAGATTTACCGTATATTTTATCGGACGTTCTGGATACGACGGCTATTGTGGAGCATGTGAAGGTCGTTAATTATGTATTGACTCACGCAAAAAATCTGCAACCGTCCGCAACCTTACAAGTAAAAATGGGTGAAGAATTATTCGAAGAAAGCGCACAAGGAGATGGTCAATATGATGCCTTCATGAACGCACTGAAAAAGATTTATGCCAAAAAGAAAATAGAACTTCCACTCTTAACAGATTACACCGTCCGGATTCCACCAGGCGGGAAATCGGACGCGCTATGTGAAACAATCATCACGTGGCAAGTCAATGGAAAAGAAATGAAGACAAGAGGGCTTGATTCTGACCAAACGGTGTCAGCCATTATTGCCACGCAAAAGATGCTCAATTTGATATGAGTACAACAGAATCCATACGGGTCAAATCATCTGATTTGGCCCAATTTTAAAGACATTTCTCAAGTATATTCTAAATAAAATGAAATTAAATATTGCAGTATTGGCGGGCGACGGTATCGGCCCTGAAGTAGTTGAACAAGCGCTGAAAGTAGTTCAAGCGATTGGTAAGAAATTCAACCACGAAATCAATCTTACACACGCCATGACGGGTGCTGTTGCGATTGACGCCGTTGGAAATCCCTATCCAGACGAAACGCACGAAATCTGTATGCAAGCAGATGCCGTTTTGTTCGGCGCAATTGGTCATCCTAAATTTGACAATGACCCATCGGCAAAGGTTCGTCCAGAACAAGGTCTTTTGGCCATGCGTAAAAAACTAGGATTGTACGCAAATATTCGCCCGACATTGGTTTTTCCTTCGTTGTTGCATAAATCCCCGCTCCGCAGAGAGTTAATTGAAAACGCAGACTTTGTGTGTATCAGAGAGCTTACAGGTGGTATTTATTTTGGTGAAAAAGGTAGAAACGAAACGAGAGATAAGGCATGGGATGTTTGTGTTTATACCAAAGAAGAGGTAGAGCGAATCATCCGTTTGGCATACGATTATGCGATGAAAAGACGCAAAAGATTGTGTATCGTGGACAAAGCAAACGTACTGGAGTCGTCACGTTTATGGAGAGAAGTTGGGCAGCAAATCGAGAAGGAATTTCCCGAAGTAGAGACAGAGTATCTTTTCGTAGATGCAGCGGCAATGCGTATCATCCAATGGCCGGAAGGTTTTGACGTGATGGTGACGGAAAACATGTTTGGTGATATTTTGACAGATGAAGCATCCGTTATTTCGGGTTCAATGGGACTTATGCCGTCTGCTTCTATTGGTTTACATACCTCTGTTTTTGAACCTATTCATGGTTCTTATCCACAAGCTGCGGGCAAGAATATAGCCAATCCGCTGGGTACTGTACTTTCTGCTGCGATGATGTTTGAATATGCGTTCCAATTGCACGAAGAAGCCAATCTGATCAAAGACGTTGTCAATCAATCGTTGGCAGAAGGTGTTGTTACTGTGGATATTGCAGATGGAGGAAAAGCATTCTCGACAAGTGAAGTCGGTGATTGGTTAGCTGCACAAATCGAAAAATAATTCGTACTTGATTTGATGTAATGGGGCAATTAGAAGTAAATTTCTTCTGGTTGCCCCATTTTTATACGATTAAATAAAGAACAAAGAAGCGATGGATGCCCCAATGATTGGCCCAACAATAGGAACCCACGCATATCCCCATTGGCTATCACCTTTGCCCGGAATAGGTAAAAATTGATGTGCGAGTCTCGGCCCTAAATCTCTGGACGGACTAATCGCATAGCCCGTGGGTCCTCCTAAAGAAAGTCCGATAGACCAAACCAAAACACCAACTAAAAAAGGTTTCAATCCACTGTCTTCGGTTGCATAAATGGAGGCAACCCCTACAATTAATACGAATGTCCCGATGATTTCACTAAGGATATTTCCGAAGGGATGTTTGATGGCTGGAATCGTGCAAAAAATTCCTAGTTTATCTGTTGCGTTATTCGTAACAGACCAATGAGAATAATAGGCTAGCCAAACTAAAACGGCGCCTGAAAAAGCGCCTACTAATTGAGCAGCAATGAAGGGTAGAACATTCGACCAATCGTTCTCGATGAAGGCAAAGGCAATGGTGACGGCGGGATTCAAATGTGCGCCTTGGCTACCAAATTTTTGTGCGACAAATATGCCTATCGTCACGGCAAAAGCCCAGCCCGTCGTAATGACCATCCACCCGGAATTATATCCCTTGGATTCTTTCAATAAAACATTGGCAACGACTCCATTTCCTAATAAAATAAGCACAAGCGTGCCCAAAAACTCACCTAAAAAAGTAGTAGTTTGCATTGATTATGTCTTGTTAAGGTTGATTAAGTAAGGCAATTTAGTAATTTTGTCTCTTAATCTTACTTTCAATATGTCGCTTACTTCTTTACATGCCGTTTCACCCATTGACGGGCGCTACCATAACCAAGTCCAATCACTTTCTACGTACTTTTCGGAGTTCGGCTTGATTCACTACCGGGTCAGAATTGAAGTGGAATATTTCATCGCATTGTGCGAAATCCCCCTGCCACAACTCAGTGGAATTTCAGCCGACGTTTTTCCGTCATTGCGTGCTATCTACCTTCAATTCTCTGAAGAAGATGCGCTCAAAATAAAAGAAATTGAGAAGGTGACAAACCACGATGTGAAAGCCGTTGAATATTTTATCAAAGAGAAATTCGAAGCCCTCGGATTGGCAGCGTATGCAGAGTTTATTCATTTCGGCCTTACCTCTCAAGATATTAACAATACAGCGATTCCTTTGTCGCTCAAAGAAGCTTCTGAACAAGAGATAGTTCCACTTTTATCAGAAGTCATTGCACTTTTAAAGCAACAAGCTACAGATTGGGCGGAAGTATCAATGCTTGCAAAAACACACGGGCAACCTGCTTCTCCAACCCGTTTAGGAAAAGAGATTCAGGTATTTGTTGAACGTTTGGAACAACAGAAAAACTATTTGTCTGCGATTCCATTTGCCGCCAAATTTGGTGGAGCAACGGGTAACTTTAATGCCCACCATGTTGCGTATCCTAAGATAGATTGGCGGACATTCGGAAATACATTTGTCGTAAATCAATTGGGTTTATACCGGAGTCAATACACAACACAAATTGAACATTACGACCATCTTGCAGCTCTCTTAGATGCTTATAAACGCATCGATACAATCTTGCTCGACTATGCAAGAGACGTTTGGCAGTATGTGTCAATGGGGTATTTTAAACAAAAAATAAAAGCTGGAGAAGTAGGTTCATCGGCGATGCCACACAAAGTAAATCCCATTGATTTTGAAAACGCAGAGGGGAATTTGGGTATTGCCAATGCATTATTTGAACATTTGGCGGCGAAATTACCCATCTCACGATTACAAAGAGATTTAACGGACTCCACCGTTCTCCGCAATTTGGGCGTACCTTTTGGGCATGTCGTCATTGCTTTAAAATCTTTGAAAAAAGGAATTGGTAAGTTGGAATTGAATGAATCTGCCATTCAAAAGGATTTGGCTGATAATTGGGCGGTCGTTGCGGAGGCTATCCAGACTATTTTACGCCGGGAGGGTTATCCAAAACCATACGAAGCTTTGAAGGAATTAACCCGAAAAAACGAAGCCATTACGCAATCTACTATTCATGCGTTCATCCAAACGCTTGCCGTTTCGGAGGAAGTGAAACAGGAATTACTTCAAATTACTCCCTATAATTACACGGGAATATAAATACGAAAAGTGTCTTGAAAAATGCTGTTAGGTTACATTACTAACAGCATTTTTTATTTTGTTTGAGCAATATTTGCTACAAACTCTCCATTAAAATAGTACGTAAAGTAAATCAGGTCGAACGTAAAACCACACAAATGAAATTTGTAAAGCTGTATTTTTTTGTTTTCTTTTTGTCTGTTTTTTCTCCAGCTCATGTATTCGCACAACAACAAATGGTATTGGATTCTGCCCAAATTGAGCGAAAAACACGGGACAGTGTTTACATAGAATTAGTTGAAGGTGGAAAGAAACTGCCAGATAAAGTGCTACATGCAGAGCCATTATTCATTGACCTAATCCGTGATTTAGGCGCAAGAAAAGGAGAGAAAGAATGGAATGTTGGGCTTGGCTTGACAGATAATACCAATTTTGATAGATACCAAGCACTCATTGAATACGAGTTCGCTCCAATTAATAGACTAGGGATAGAAATTGAATTGCCTTTTTCGTTGTACGACCCTGTTCGTTCGTTTGTAAGTAATCAGGAAATTCCTTCAAGTAAATTAGAGGGTTTAAAATTAGCTGCCCAATACACTTTTCTTGTATCCGATAAGTACAATACGTCTTTGGCGATTGGGTACTTGCATGAATTTGCGATGCCGGCATTTGTAAATTACCGAAAAGAGTCATTGTATCAAGGAAATGTCTTTAGTCCATTTTTTGTTGGTGCAAAAAGATGGGGTACAAATTTTCATACCCTGGTTTATACTGGGCCAATTGTTGAGCGCAGCCGATTTACAGGGGAGCAGCAGGCACTTTGGCAGGTAAATTCTAATTTTCATTACATGATTCCCGGTACACGGAACTTCATTGGTTTTGAGGTAAACAAAGAAATAAAATCAGGAGATTTTGACATGACACTTCGCCCACAAATGCGCGTTAGTGTGGCAGATAACCTGATTGTCGGTATCGTGACTGGAATACCCGTACAGCGCGAAATGCAACGGTTCAGTTCGTTTATCCGGTTAATCTATGAACCAGGACACCGCAACCATTGATTTTTAGAGGAGATGACGTTATGTTCCAATGAGTTTTGTTAATTTTGCACCCTATTTTGAATGATATCATCTACCTAAAATCCATATTACATGAGTGTACGCGTGCGCTTTGCGCCAAGCCCAACGGGACCATTACACATCGGTGGTGTTCGGACTGCCCTCTATAATTATCTTTTTGCTCGAAAAATGGGAGGTGAAATGATTCTCCGCATTGAAGACACTGACCAAAGCCGCTTTGTACCCGGCGCTGAAGAATACATATTGAAATCGTTGGAATGGCTCGGAATTACCCTTGATGAAAGCCCTTTCCACGGTGGCCCTCACACGCCTTACAGACAATCTGAAAGAAAAGAAATATACCAAACGTATGCAAACCAACTCATCTCAGAGGGAAAAGCATACTATGCTTTTGACACTGATGAGGAACTCGCTGCCATGCGTCAACGCCTTATAGATGCGAAAGTGGACAATCCTTCCTATAATTCGGTGACACGCATGCAGATGAAAAATGCGCTGACGTTGCCTAAAGAAGAAGTAGAAGCGCGTCTCGCCTCAGGAGACCCGTACGTGATTCGGTTGAAAGTCCCTATCAAAGACGAAGTTCGATTCAAAGATTTAATTCGCGAATGGGTGGTCGTACATTCATCAACCATAGACGACAAGGTTTTGATGAAATCCGATGGAATGCCAACGTACCATTTAGCAAACATCGTGGACGACCATTTGATGGGTATCACGCATGTTATTCGCGGGGAGGAATGGTTGCCTTCTGCTCCATTACACATTCTTTTATACAAAGCATTCGGTTGGGAAGCCCCGCAATTTGCTCATTTGCCTTTGCTGTTGAAACCAGAAGGAAATGGTAAATTAAGTAAACGAGATGGGTTATTGGGCGATTTTCCGGTTTTCCCATTAGCGTGGACAGATCCATCTACGGGTGAAAAGGCGAGGGGTTTCAAGGAAGACGGCTATTTACCAGAAGCGGTACTTAATTTTCTTGCGCTACTTGGCTGGAACCCAGGATCTGAACAAGAAATATTCTCTGCAGATGAATTAATCGAACAGTTTAGTCTCGAAAAAATTCACAAAGCAGGTGCACGTTTTGATATTCAAAAAGCCAAATGGTTTAATCAAAACTATTTACGTGCACAAAATAATGAAACATTGGCAAAAGCGATTTGTGGAGATACTATTTCCTTAGAACTTGCCCAAAAATTAGTTGTTCTTATGAAAGAAAGAGTGACTTTCGTGGATGAAATCGTACGTGAAGTGCCTTATTTATTCGCAAAACCAACTCAATTTGACGAAGAATTAATCGCTAAAAAATGGGATGCACAAGCGAAATCTGCATTTGAGGTGGCTATAGAAGCAATTCAAGTATTTTCAGAGGATACAGCATGGACCGCGACGGCAATTCATGATTTAGTATTCCAAGCTTTTGAAAAAGCAGGAATTAAACCCGGCAAAGTCATGCAGGCACTCCGGTTAGCGATTACAGGGGAAGGAAAAGGCCCAGATTTGATGCTTATGTTGGAGATTATCGGTAAGCAAGAAATGCAAGAAAGACTCCAAACGGCGTTGGCAAGAGGATAATTATACGAAAAGATAGGCATGCAATGGCTCGTTTAGTTTCTGAACGAGCCATTGTCCGTTTATCAATAATCACAACCATTGGCAAAAAAGGATAATTTAGGTACTTGATTTTTTGAAATATTCCTTAGTTTTGATAGTTTAAAGTAAATATAAATCCAAGTAAAGAAGCATCTACAAGCGTCTTTATTTGAATCCAACGTGTAGAAAATGGCTAATTTTATCCAATTATTAATCGACTATCCACTTGAGGTACTAAGCGTAGGTCTTTTGGTATTTGGAGTTCAGCGGCTTGTTTGTCAGAAAGAAATGAACAAGTACAAAAAAGAAATTGAGTCGCTATCCTTGCGCGTAGAGGAAATAAGCATGGCTGTTTCTGTACAAAAAAAAGAAGAGGATATTCCCAAAAGAGAGATTGGGTTCACCGTATTTTCGCAAAAAGATGATTTAAAAATTGTGGAAGGAATTGGGCCTAAAATTGAAATCTTATGTCATCAGCAAGGTATATTTACTTTCAATGACTTGGCAAATACGCCTATCGAGAGTTTAAAAACCATGCTCGCCAAAGCAGGTTCAAGATACCAAATGCACGATCCAAGCACCTGGCCGGAGCAGGCTTCACTTGCGCGTGAAGGACGCTGGGACGAGCTAAAACAGTGGCAAGAGAAACTCTACAAAGGGAAAGTAGAAACAAATTAAAAAAATGAATACGCGAATCAAATGGAGATACGAGTTCAGTCCAAATGTAAAAAAATAACCACTTTCGTTTTTGATATTGATGGCGTATTTACAGACGGAACCATTCAAGTAGGTGAAAACGATATTTTACGGACTTTCAGCGTCAGAGACGGCTATGCAGTTCAAATAGCCGCCAAAAGTGGTTTCAGAATGGCGGTTATCTCAGGCGGAAGGCAGGAAAGTATTCGGAAAAGGCTTGCTGGTTTAGGTATTCAAGATATTTTCTTGGGCGTTGGTACACAGGAAAAACCACAAATTTTTGATCAATTTATCGCAAAGTATCAACTAACAGAAGAAGAAGTTCTTTATATAGGAGACGACATCCCGGATTTACTGGTGATGCAGCAGAAAACGGTTTTTTCTTGTTGCCCCGCCGATGCCGTAGAGGAAGTTCGCAGACAAGCTGATTATATTTCTCCAGTGAACGGCGGAAAAGGGGCTGTTCGTGATGTCATTGAGCTCGTTATGAAGTCTCAAAAAAAATGGCTAAAAGTCTTTTAATATACTAACTAACTTACCCACAACAACGATTTTTCATTCCATAACTATCCATTCATAATCTAATCTATTTTAATGAACACGTATTTTAAAATTACCTCTCTCGTCGCTGTTGCTCTTTTCTGTTCTCTCTCTTCAGTGGCGCAAACAATTGTTCCTCTAAAAACATCCGTCGATTCATTGAGCTATGCAATTGGTGTAAATGTTGGAGAAAATTTAAAAAGACAAGGTGTAAATGCCAATGTAGAGGTATTTGCACAAGCTATCAAGGATGTTTTGGCATCGAAAAAACTCGTTATCTCCGCCGAAGAAAGCAATAACTTTATTCAGAGTTATTTTGAAAAAGAATTTGCTAAAAAAGCAAATGCAAATAAAAATGCAGGTGTGAAGTTCCTCGCAGAAAACAAAACGAAACCGGGTATCGTGACAACGGCATCTGGGTTGCAATACCAAGTTTTGGTAGCAGGAACTGGCGAAAAACCAACGTCTGCGGATCGTGTGAAAGTACATTATCAAGGCTCGTTACTGGACGGAACCGTCTTCGATAGTTCTATCAAAAGAGGCGAACCAGCCACTTTTGGCGTTACACAAGTCATTAGCGGTTGGGTAGAAGCGCTTCAATTAATGCCAGTTGGCAGTAAATGGAAATTATTTATCCCTTCTGAGTTGGCGTACGGTCCACAAGGTCCTCCTTCAATTGGCCCAGACCAGCTACTTATCTTTGAAGTGGAGCTCCTGGAAATTGTTCGCTAATGGATTGGTCCACTTTCCCTTTTCGTGACTTCAATTTGACTAACTTATGCTTAAAATTATGAAAAAAGTACTCGTTTTTTTATTGCTCGGAGGGGTATTTAGTTGTTTTGATAATCAAGCACAAACAACTCCTCAGTATGGATACAATGACTTGAATCCTACCGCGCACCAAGTCAAAGTGGAGCGTTTCGTCACGCAATTTTTGGCAAATTATCATTACCAAAAATTTGCGATTGATGATTCTCTCTCCGTTAAAATTTGGAACAACTATTTGGATAATGTCGATGGCGGAAAGTCGTATCTGTTGGAATCTGACGTAAAAGGATTCGAAAAGTACAAGTATTCGTTTGATGATGCCATCATCACTGGAAATTTATCTGCTCCTTTCGAAATTTTTAATTTGTACCGCAAAAAATTCAAAGAGAGACACGATAAAATCATTACGCTACTCGATCAACCTTTTGACTTCACAACCAACGAAACTTTTGAAGTGGACAGAGAGAACGCCAAATGGGCTAAGTCTGAGGAAGAATTAGATGGTGTTTGGCGAAAAGTCATTCTTAGTCAGGCACTTAGCATGAAACTGAGTGGAAGTACAGACAGTGCAATCGTCGCAAATCTTAAAAAAAGATACACGATGTATGAGTCAAGAATGGCGAAATGGCGTTCAGATGACGTTTTTCAAGCGTTTATGAATTCATTTACAGAATCCATTGACCCACACACGAACTACATGATTCCGAGTACGGCAGCACAATTCAATATTGACATGAGCCAGTCGCTCGAAGGAATTGGCGCCACGCTCAGAAACGAAGGAGAGTACGTGATGATTGTCGATGTGATTCCAGGCGGTCCGTTGTTCAAAAGTGGAGAAGTGAATAAAGACGATAAGATTGTTGCTGTCGGACAAGGTGACCAAGAGCCTTTTCAAGATATTATCGGTTGGCTTACAGACGATGCTGTCAAATTAATTCGGGGTAAAAAAGGAACAAAAGTAAGACTAAAAGTTCTACCAGCAGGTTCTCCAGCAGGTGCTGAGCCCAAAGAAGTGGTTTTGGTTCGTGAAAAAATAAAATTGGAAGAAGCCGTAGCTACGTCCAAAGTCGTACCCATTACACACGAAAAGAAACAACTCAAAATTGGTGTAATCGATATTCCTATGTTTTACCGTGATTTCGAAGGAGCACGTGTAGGAGGGGATTTTCAAAGTACGTCCAAAGATGTTGAACGTTTCTTGGTTGACTTCAAAAAAGAAGGTGTAGATGCCGTCGTGATTGATTTGCGTAATAATGGCGGTGGCGCCTTAACAGAAGCCATCAACTTAACGGGTTTATTTATTCCGTATGGCCCTGTCGTACAACGTCGCTCTGGTCGCGCTGCCATAGAAGTTGAACAAGATTCTGACCCGTCTGTCACGTATAATGGGCCGTTGGTTGTTCTTCAAAATAGATTTAGTGCTTCTGCTTCCGAGATTTTTGCGGGTGCGATTCAGGATTATAAAAGAGGAATTATCGTAGGCGAGCAATCGTACGGAAAAGGAACGGTACAACAATTGGTGGACTTAAATCAGTTCTTGTCATCTCCTCGAACTGCTTCGAGAACATCTGTTGGCGTAGGTAGTTTGGAAGATAAAGAGAGATATGGCCAGTTGAAGCTAACGACCGAGAAGTTCTACCGAATTTCAGGAAACAGCACACAAAGAAAAGGGGTAATGCCTGATATCCTACTTCCTTCTCCTTTTGACTCTGATAAAATGGGAGAGAGTTCACAACCAAATGCACTCCAGTATGATGAGGTTGCAAAGGCCAATTACGAACGTTTAAATACGGTTTCTGACAAGCAATTTCAGCGTGTTTTGACAAAGTACAATACCCGTCTCGCTACAGACGAAGACTTACGTGTGCTAAAAGAAGAACTAGCTGAATATAAGTTATTAAGTGAAAAGAAAACGTATTCGCTTAATTTGGAGCAACGAAAGTCAGAAAGAGATGAGACCGAACAGCGCCGAAATGCAATCAAGAAATTGGCGAAAGGAAAGTCGGAAAAAGACGAAGATGCCTATATGATTGAGGCACAACGTATCGCTGCTGACTTGGTCATGACAGGCAAGTAAATACAGAAAGTATATATATCAAAAAGAGGAACTACTTGGTAAGTGGTTCCTCTTTTTGATTATACGGATAAACGGGTATTGATGTACCTTCGGTATTTCTCCTACGGGTTTCGAATGTAGCAAATGATTACTCTTTTTTTAATACGTATCTCATCAGGATTTCGAGGAAGGAGGTAAAAATGAGAAGAGAGAAGCCGATAGTTGTATTGAAAAACAAGGCAACAAAGCCCAAGGCAAGCAGGATAAGTTTGATGTAAAGGGGGAATTTCATTGGTGGTATGGGGTTTGTGTTAAAATAGCTATCAAGAAAGACATTGCAGTCAATAAGAAAGACGCTAGGATAGAGTCATTCTTTGCATTAAAGATACTGGAAATTTGAAAAAATAAGATTTTGTTTGGTCAAATTTTTTGCGATGATTCTTATGGAAAGATTTGCGGGTCTATCTTAAACCAATTTATGAAGCTTTCTATGTATTTTTTTCCAGAAAATACAAAAGTCAAACCCAATTTTGTACGATTTCTTTGGTTTTGAGTTAACAAAAAAAAAGTCTTGATTTCTCAAGACTTTTCTCTCTAGTAGCGGGAACAGGACTCGAACCTGTGACCTTTGGGTTATGAGCCCAACGAGCTGCCAACTGCTCCATCCCGCGATATTGTTTCCCTTAATTGGGAATACAAAGGTACAAGTTTATTTGTTAAAATCAAGTATCTTTGCAAAATAAATTATAAAAAGAATGAACGAGCAGCCCATTAGCCCCAACCACAAAGCCGGATTTATTAGCATCATCGGTAAACCAAATGTCGGGAAATCTACTTTAATGAACGAATTGGTAGGCGAAAAGCTATCCATCATTACATCCAAAGCCCAAACTACCCGCCACAGAATCATGGGAATGGTCAATGGCGTTATCGGTGATACCGAGTTCCAACTCGTTTATTCGGATACCCCAGGCATCATCAAACCTATGTATGAACTGCATAGCGCCATGATGGAGTTTGTCCACGGTTCACTTGAAGACGCCGATGTTATCCTATTTGTAACAGATATTTTTGAAAAGTACGATGAAGAAGACGTTATCCAAAAACTTAAAAATACGGAAACACCTATTCTGTTGATTATCAATAAAATAGATTTAGCAACCGAAGAGCAAATTCAAGAAAAAATAGAACATTGGCAGGGTATCCTTCAACCATCCGCTATCCTGACTATCTCCGCTCTTCAAGGTATTGGACTCTCCGATTTGCTCGCTAAAATCATTGACTTTCTCCCTGTTCACCCGCCCTATTTCCCGAAAGATGAGCTGACAGACAAGCCCGAACGCTTTTTTGCCGCTGAAATCATCCGAGAAAAAATCTTGATGAATTATAAAAAAGAAATTCCCTACAGCTGCGAAGTCGCCATCGTAGCATTCAAAGAAGAAGAAAATATTATTCGGATTAGCGCTGAAATCTACGTGGAACGTGCCACACAAAGGGCTATTCTCCTCGGGCACAAAGGAGAAAGAATTAAAAAAGTAGGTATCGAAGCACGAGAATCCATGGAGAAGTTCTTCGCCAAGAAAATCTTCCTCGAACAATACATCAAAGTAGAACCCGACTGGCGAATGAAAAAAGCAAAACTGGAAAAATTCGGTTACGCAAAAGATTGATATTCAGAGGCTACCAGATTGGGTAGCTTCTTTTTTTTCGTGTATCTCTCCCTGACCCGAAAAAATCAGATACGTTTCAATTGAATTTCTTAAAATTATTTTATTTTTACAGAAAATAATACCAATTCATTACCACAATACTAAAAACAACCCCTATGCAAATGACTGATGAATCACGTCCATGGCTACATTTTTACCCTGATAGTGTTCCTGCTGATATAAATCCTGATCAATATACGTCGCTGGTGGACATGGTAGAGGAGGGCTTTTCGCGCTTCGCCTCCAATGCTGCTTACGCAAATATGGGAAAAGAAATTACCTTTGAGGAATTGGATATTCTGTCTCGTAACTTCGCCGCTTATCTCCAAGACGCAGGTCTGAAAAAAGGAGACCGGATTGCCATCCAAATGCCTAACTGTTTGCAATATCCTGTCGCCATGTTTGGCGCAATCCGCGCAGGCTTGACGGTCGTAAACACCAACCCACTCTATACGCCACGCGAAATGAAGCACCAATTCACGGACTCCGGCGCAAAAGCCATCGTGATTGTCGCTAACTTCGCTTCGCATCTGGAGAAAATAATTGCAGACACAGCGATTGAACATGTTTTCGTTACTCAACTAGGCGATATGCTGGGTTTCCCGAAAAAACAGTTGGTCAATTTTGTTGTGAAATCGGTTAAAAAAATGGTTCCGCCCTACAATTTACCCCAAGCGCAGTCTTTTATGTCGGCGGTAAGTGCAGGAGCCAACATGACCTATACACGTCCGGCGGTTGGACATGAAGATTTGGCATTCATTCAATACACGGGTGGTACAACGGGGGTTTCCAAAGGGGCGATGCTCACACACAGAAATGTGGTTGCTAATACGCTAACCAACGAATCTTGGCAAGGTGCTGTCACCAATAAACTAGTGGATACAAAAGTCGTAGCTATTGCTGCACTGCCTTTGTATCATATTTATGCCTTGACTGTCAACGCATTAACTGCTTTGAGAACAGGTGTGATGAATTTGCTTATTACCAATCCAAGAGACTTGGAGGCATTCATCAAAGATTTGAAAAAATACCCGCCACATATTTTTACAGGTGTCAATACACTATATAACGGACTTTTGAATCATCCAAAAATCAAGGAAGTAGATTTCTCTAAATTGGTGATTACTTCTGCTGGTGGAATGGCGTTGCAGTCGGCGGTGGCTACTCGTTGGAAAGAACTGACAGGAAATTTACCGACAGAAGGCTATGGTTTGTCTGAAACATCACCTGTATTAACATCCAATCCGCTGGTAGGAGATAACCGCATCGGAACAATCGGTATTCCGTGGCCAAGTACCTACGTCAAAATCATGCGTGAAGACGGTACATGGGCAGAAATTGGTGAAGCGGGTGAAATCTGTGCGCATGGGCCGCAAGTAATGCTTGGGTATTATAACCGCCCGGATGAAACTGATAAAGTAATGTTTGATGACCCGGCAGATGGCCGTCGGTGGTTCAAAACGGGCGACGTAGGATTTATGGATAAAGATGGTTATTTTAAAATCGTTGACCGGAAAAAAGACATGATTTTAGTATCTGGTTTTAACGTATATCCGAATGAGATTGAAGATGTCGTAGCAAGTATGCCGGGTGTCTTGGAAGTAGCTTGTGTGGGTGTTCCTGATGAGAAATCGACGGAGGCTGTGAAGATATTTGTCGTTAAAAAAGACACTAATTTAACAGCGGAGGCAATCAAGGCGTACTGCAAAGAAAACTTGACGGGTTATAAATGTCCGAAACACATTGAGTTTAGAGACGAGCTTCCGAAAACCAATGTGGGTAAAATCTTGCGTAGAGCTCTGCGTGACGAAGTAGCGAAATAATCTCATTTCACTTATTTTACACGAAAAAAGACGGCGTAGCCGTCTTTTTTCGTGTAAATACAACCAGAAATTAACCCAAAAACGGATATGTATAGTCTGTCGGTGGATTGAACGTTTCTTTGATTGTTCGCGCATTCACCCAACGTAACAAATTGAGTTTAGAACCCGCTTTGTCGTTTGTTCCAGATGCGCGACCTCCTCCGAATGGTTGTTGGCCAACTACAGCACCTGTCGGTTTATCGTTGATGTAAAAATTACCTGCGGCATCGACCAACTTGCGCGTTGCCAGCTCAACGGCATATCTATCTTGTGCAAAGATAGCCCCCGTCAAGGCATACGGCGAAGTGCTATTAACCAATTCCAATGTTCGTTCGTATTGGTTTTCATCATATACATAAATCGTTAAGACAGGACCGAAAATCTCTTCGCACATCGTTGTATATTTCGGGTTCGTCGTCACTAGAACAGTAGGTTCAATAAAATATCCTTTGGATTTATCCGCATGACCCCCCGCTATGATTTCAACTTCATCAGATTCTTTGGCTGTATCGATGAATCGTTTAATTTTATCAAATGCACGTTCGTCAATGACTGCGTTAATGAAGTTCGAGAAGTCTTCTGTTCCACCCATTTTCATGGATTTTAAATCTGCCAAGATGTATTCTTTTACTTCTGACCAAATGTTCGAAGGAACATAGGCGCGAGATGCCGCCGAGCATTTCTGCCCTTGGTATTCGAAAGCTCCACGCACGAGTGCCGTAGCCAGTGCTTTGGGATGGGCAGAACGGTGTGCCATCACAAAGTCCTTCCCACCAGTCTCTCCAACAATGCGTGGATAGGCTTTATATCGTTGAATATTGGCGCCAATTGTTTTCCAAATAGTCTGGAAAACAGCGGTACTTCCTGTAAAGTGAATGCCCGCAAAGAAAGGACTTTTGAAAATGATGTTTCCTGCAACGGGGCCATCCACATAAATAAGGTTGATTACGCCGTCTGGCAAACCCGCTTCTCTAAATACCTCCATGATGACTTGAGCGGAGTAAATTTGTGTATAGGCAGGTTTCCAAACGGTTACATTGCCCATCAAAGCGGCGCTGGCAGGGAGATTTCCAGCAATTGCCGTAAAATTAAAAGGAGTTAAAGCAAATACGAACCCTTCCAATGGTCTGTATTCCAGTCTGTTCCATACACCTGGTGAAGAGGCAGGCTGTTCGGAGTATATTTCTTGCAAATACGCTACATTGAAGCGGAGGAAGTCAATCAGTTCACAGGCAGAGTCTATTTCTGCTTGGTATGCATTCTTAGATTGCCCAAGCATGGTAGCTGCATTGAGTTTGGCACGATACGGGCCTGCAATAAGTTCTGCTGCTTTCAAAAAGATACTAGCGCGGTGTTCCCAAGGCATATTTGCCCAAGCAGTTCTTGCTTTTAATGCGGCTGAGATAGCTGCTTTGACATGATTTGCATCGCCTTCTGACGCAAAACCAAGCGTATGTTGGTGGTCATGTGGAGGAGATAAACGAATTTTTTTGTCTGTAAACACTTTTTCACTTCCAATATACATCGGAATATCGACCGTTACGGCGCGTGCTTCTTCAAGGGCTTTTTGTAGCTTCGCGCGTTCTGAACTTCCGGGTGCGTACGACAAAACAGGTTCGTTTTGAGGTGTTGGCGTATTGAAAAACGCATTATGCATAGGTTTGTTGGGTTTAGTTATGAAGTCAAATGTAAAAACAAAGGTACAAAATTTGCCATGAGCTTCTATATTGGTGCGTAATATCAAGAAGAATATTACGCTTAATTTAGCAGTCAAGACGATGATAAATCAATCTCTAAATATATTTTTTCTATTTCTGATGAAGATTTTTTTAAAAAAGAATTGGAGTGAAAATCAATGAAAATTAGTTTGGGAATGCCATTGGATTTCTATTTGACTGACTTCCTCAGGTGTCAAAAATACATTTCTTTCTTCTTGTGTGGGTATTCTACACGTTTCTGATTCGCCAAACCATTGATACCGTTTCTTTGCTATGAAAGAATAAAAGTAATCACGGAGGCTTTTGGGGATGATATAGGCTATTTTTAACCAAGTAAATCCAGGTAAGTGGATAAGTACGTAGAGGGCGGCGTCAGAGCCTCCTAGCCATTTGCCGTTGGGTGTAAGAACCATGACAGAATCCCCAAATTGGTTTCTCAATCGTGGGTCGGAAATCCATTGCAAAGGGGCTATTCGTATCGTTCTATTTTTATCCTTTTTTAAGATAATTTGAATAAAACGTGCGCACAACAAACAAACTCCGTCAAAAAATACAACCATAAAAAAAGCCTTTTCCAATGATACATTGAAAAAGGCTTTTTAGTTTAAAACACAAAGGTTAGAACAACCTTTCCCAAGGTAAACGGCTAAGAATTAAGACAAGCCCTAAGCCAAAGAAAATAGCTGTGGATTTGAATTTCTTCCCGTGACCAATGGATTTTTTCGATTTCGCATTACCAATTGTTACCAAAACGGCTGCTAAAATATTTGTCGTTGGGTGTTCAATAATTGCTTTACGAAGCGCACCATCTTTCATAGTAGCTGCCATATCTGAAAAAGCAACCTGTGCCGTCGGGGAAATAGCCAAAAGAACCAGACCCAAAAGCAACATGGTATGTGTTGAAATCAGAGCAAAAAGATTGACTTTACGGTGGCTATCTTCAAAAATTTTCTCGGATGTACTGCCAATGATGCCGTTTATAGTAGCCAACAAAAGGAGTAATAAAGCGATGAACGCTAGGTAATGGTGTACATTTAAAATGATGCTGTAGAAAGACATACGTAGAATATTTAGTTTAAAATGATTTAACTTCGTACTGGATTTAGTAACTAGAGTACAAAAGTACGACCAATGAAATGACTTTTAAAGAGGATGGGAAATTATTTATATCGGTAGATTGGTTAGTTTGTCCAAAATGGGTTACTATACACACAAAACGAAACTTATTGGAATGAAATATCAGATGCGGTTTTCTTACATTGGCTTTGTATTTTTTTTGGCATTGCTGTATGTTTCGTTTTCTCCCCTCGTGAGTGTAGCACGTTTGTATTGGTTAGATGGCAAAGAATACGCACAATTTACCCATGAAAATAAGGAGTTATCCCGCAAAGAGCAACGAGAGTATAGCACAATTGTACAGCAAGCAAAGCAAAAAGTAAGCTATTTTTTTGGGAAGATGGTTAGTTCGCCAACTATCTTATTTTGCTCCACAGAGGAATCATTTCAGAATATTTGTCACCAACCCGAAGGGGCTGGCTGTAGCCTTGGTACACCATTTGGTTCCTGGATTATTCTACATAAAGACGATGCCAATGCGGATGTCGTCGCGCATGAATTAGCCCATATTGAACTGATGCAGCAAGTTGGTTGGTGGAGGGCGAAAACAAAAATTCCTACTTGGCTGGATGAAGGTATAGCCCTTCAAGTAGATAATCGGTTTGTTCGCTCAGCTGACTCTGTACAACGTTACATTGATTTCAAGCAGGAGTGGCTGTTTATCACTTTTGGTGGCCGAGCAAGTAAAAATCTGTCCGATTTATCTACTTCTAAGCAGTTTTTTGGTATTTCTGCGTACGACACGCGCCAAGCCTACTACCAGTCAGGAATGGAAGTAGCCAAAATTATTTCTGTTGGTGGGAGAGAGAGTCTCCAACGATTAATCCAAGATTATATGGAATATCCGCTTTGGCGCGTTATTTTCTTTGGATATCCCGCTCCTTCGAAAGCGTACTCCGAAATGTCTTCCGGTGCCATTCCGTGAGCCCAAACTCAGCAATGGCTTTTTTGTGTGCAATCGTCGGGTATCCTGCATTTTTCCGCCAACCGTAAGCGGGAAATTGTTCATCCAATTTTTCCATTAAATCGTCTCTGTATGTTTTGGCTAAAACAGATGCCGCCGCAATGGAATAATACAGCGCGTCTCCTTTCACGATACACGTGTGTGGAATCAATGGAAAAGGAGTGAAACGATTTCCATCAATGAGTAAATGTTCCGGGCGAACATTTAGTTTTTCGACAGCTCTGTGCATGGCTAAAAAACTTGCTTTTAGAATATTTATTTGGTCAATTTCTTGTTGTGACGCTTCTGCAATTGCCCAAGAAATAGCCTCACGCTCAATTTCTGTACGTAATTTGATTCGTTCAGCTTTTGTAAGTTGTTTGGAGTCATTTAAGAATGGATGTGAAAAATCTGAGGGCAGAATAACGGCTGCCGCAACTACAGGCCCAGCTAGGCAACCACGGCCTGCCTCGTCTAATCCTGCTTCTAGGGTGTTTATGGAATAAAAAGAACGCAACATATAGCAACAAATTGAAATCAATGAAAGAAGTCTGCAAAAGTAGGATAGATTTGTAAGGAATTGATTTTTAGCGCAATTGTTCCTTTGTTTTTTACCAAAACAGGCGATTAATAGACGCACTTTATGAACAATCCTTATATTTGTATTCTTTTCTCACTAAATAACTCAATAAATGCTCTGGCATTACGTTATACCCTTCCTCTTTTTATTTGCCATATTAGTGCAACTGATATACATCTTGTTTGTATTTCTTCGCCTCGGTTTTTACAAAAGAAGCATACCTGAGTTTCTCGAAAACCCGCCCGGTGTCTCTATCGTTGTTGCCGCTTGGAACGAACTCGAAAATCTGCAAGAGCTGATTCCTCTCCTGGAAAAACAGTACTACCCCGATTTTGAAATTATTATCGTAGATGATCGCTCCGCTGATGGTACGTACGATTATCTTCTGACAAACAAGGATAATTTTCCAAATGTTAAAATCGTCCGTATTGAATCGGTTCCAGTTCATTTTACAGCGAAGAAGTATGCCCTAACAATGGGCATCAAAAAGGCATCGAAAGAGCTTATTTTATTGACAGATGCAGACTGCCGCCCAGCAAGTGAATTGTGGCTGCAACGAATGGCTGAGTCGTTGGGAGATAAAGATATCGTGCTTGGCTACTCTCCCTATCCCGCGTACGAAGGCGGTCTAAACGCCTTGATTCGCTACGAAACTTTCCAGACAGCCGCTCAGTATCTTTCTTTCGCTCTCGCCGGGATTCCGTTTATGGGCGTAGGACGAAACTTATTGTATCGAAAAGATTTTTTCTGGGCGAATGGTGGTTTTTCTGCGCATTATGGTTTACTCGGTGGTGACGACGATTTGTTTGTCAACCAAACCGCAAATGCTAAAAATGTGGCTATTTGTATCGAGCCTGACGCGCACACGCTCTCGGAGCCGAAACGAAATTGGTCAGACTGGTTCATCCAAAAAAGAAGACATTTATCTGTTGGTAAAAAATACAAACTGAAACACAAAGTTCATCTCGGATTACTCTGGTACGGTCAATTATTTAGTTGGTTTTTGCTGATACCTGCTTTGTTCTTCCAACCTGAACTATTCCACGTACCGGATTGGGCACGTATTCCAGCTGCTATCTCAAAAGAATTTCATCTGGAAAAACTCCTTTTTATTACAGATTGGATGCGCTTCGTAGTTGGTATATTTATAAGTTATATATTGATTAAATGGCTTGTATTCCGTGTTTTAAATAAAAGATTAGGAGCGTATGTAGGGATTGGAAGAATGCCTTACTATGACTTTTTGTTTACAGGCTATCTTTTTATCTTGGGTATTGTTACGTTATTTACAAATCCCAAGCGTTTACGTTGGAAATAACGGTTTCATTTAAACTAATTTAGTAAAGTGTCAGATTTCTCGATTATTGCAAAGTATTTTCCGGATCTTACTCCCAAACAGCAAGCACAATTTGCTCAGCTTCACGAATTATATACACATTGGAACGCGCAAATCAATGTCATATCCAGAAAAGACATGGATAATTTGTACGAAAAACACGTGCTACATTCACTTGGTATTGCGAAGATTTGTTCGTTTACAGATGGTTCAGAAATTTTAGATGTAGGAACGGGTGGTGGTTTTCCGGGTATTCCACTCGCTATTTTGTTCCCTGAAGTAAGCTTTCATTTGGTTGATTCCATCGGAAAGAAAATCAAGGTGGTACAAGAGGTGGCTGACGGTTTGGGTCTAAAGAATGTTCGCGCACAACATGAACGCGCCGAACGCGCCGATGGCTTCTATGATTTCGTGGTTTCTCGTGCGGTTACGCGCTTGCAACCTTTTATGGGCTGGATTCAAAATAAAATCAGTAGAAATCATTTCAATAAACTAGATAATGGTGTCCTGTATCTCAAGGGAGGGGACTTGAAAGAAGAACTTGCGGAGGTCAATAGACCTAAAAAAGTATATGATTTGAGTTCGTATTTTGAAGAAGAGTTCTTTGAAACAAAAAAAGTAGTGTATGTCCCATTCAAATAATTAATCCAAACCACGATGATAGAAAAATATGCTGCAAGTTTTTGGATGAATCCACTTTTCCCGGATGTTGTTGAGTTCTCTGAAAAAGGAGTGACCTTCATTATTCGTAAGTTCATGTCTTCCAACGAGAATTTCGTTTTTTACAATGACATCGCAGGAGTTGAAATAGAATCAGGTGTATTTTTCTCGACAATCCGAATCAAAGCAAGAGCACGCGAAGAAGAAATTATTATTCAAAATTTTACAAAATTAGACGCAAGACGTGTAAAAGAGCTTATTTTAGACCGTGCTCAAAGATAAAATACGGTATTTGAAAAAAAAATAGAGATAACTATTGACAAGTATTGGTAAATACTATACTTTTGCACCACGTTTATAATAAAACGATCCCGAATAGCTCAGTCGGTTAGAGCATCTGACTGTTAATCAGAGGGTCGCTGGTTCGAGCCCAGCTTCGGGAGCAGATACAAATAAAAAAGGTTATACTTGGGCAGTATAACCTTTTTTTATTTGTCCAGCTGTTTAATATACTTCAAAATCATTTTTACCTGATTGTCCTCCGACGTAAGAGAGGTAATCTTCTTCAGCATTTCCTCGCTTTCGTCTTTCGGTAATTTTTTGAAGTGGATTAATACGCCCGATTCTTCAAATATTTCTAAAATTTCCTTTTCAGAAATCTTCTTTTGGGTATCAACCAAGAAAAGCGTCACGTTCACAAGGTCGCCACCGCTTTTATTAATCGCCTTTCTGATTTTAGCATTGATAGAAATTAGCTTGTCTTGACCAGAGATAGTAAATAGATTGATACGGTCAATTTTATAGGTGTCAATAGTTCCTGCAACCTTCAATGTTCCCCACTTACCTGTAAGGTGTTTCGTATTAGGAATCTGAATATGATACGTCCAAGCACCTTTGCCTGGTTCGTATCTTAATTCAAGCTCTTTATCTTTTACTAAATAGTCCATATTTTCTTACTCATTAATCAGCCAGTTTGATGTACTCAAAAGCAACTTCAGATTATTTCTTATAGCCCATAGATAACCCCGTATCTCCATACACTTTCAGTTTTACAGCAACTTCTTCATTGGCTTTGTTTTCAATTCGTAATGCCGTATTTTCATCAACCTTTACCTTTACTTCGGAAGACGCTTTCAGGTTCACAGGCGAATGTCTTCCTCCATCTATAGGATATTGCCAAAGTGTGAGTTCAAATTTGGAGGTATTGGTCACTTTTGCCGTAAATTTCTCGTGTATATTATCACCCAAAATAAAGGCATCATTTGCTTTTATTTGTGTGGTAGAGTTTAAAGATGCAAACGGTAAACAAGACGTGCAGAAGAAAATGCTCAGACAAGTGAATAGGTGGACTTTTTTCATATAATTAATTGATTTTCAACAAACTTACTGTTTATTGTATGAAAAAGAATATTTCATCCTTTAAATTTCCTTGTTTGTACAAGTACACTCATCTTCAAATATAGAATTTATGGAAAACCTCGAAGAAATCAAGAATTTCGGACCTTATATGGTCAACATATTGAATTTGATAGGAATACACTCAAAAGAAGATTTACTGGCAGCAGACTACAAAAAAATCAAAGCAGATTTGGTGAAAGTTGGAGTTACCCCACATCTTAATCTTTTTTATTCTATCGAAATGGGCTTGCAAAACAGGCGTTGGAACGAGATAACCGCTCAAGAAAAACAAGAAATCAAAGAGATTTTAAACGTTGAAATCAAATAGTATAGCTTATACATTCATTTACGTTGAAATGACGTACAGTTGACACCTTTATGTCAGTACATAAACGAATTTTAATTGAGATATTTGCACATGGATTTGGGTGAAAAAATAAGGGAAAGAAGAAAAAGTCAACACTATTCCCAAAAAGAACTTGCTGAGAAAACAGGGTTAACGCTTCGGACAATTCAAAGAATTGAAAACAACGAGGTAACGCCGAGTTTACATTCTTTGCGAGTCATCGGTGAAGTATTGCAAACAGATTTTTCTTCTTTAGCCGACAAAGATACCCGACCCTACGAGTTTAGTATTACCCTTAAAATTACTGATATGGATACTTTCGTAAATGATGTCAAAGTCTTACTTAAAAAACACGGTAAAACCATTGCGCTCATTCTTTTAGCTATCTGGCTTGTTTCAAATTACACAGATATTAAGGCTGGAATCATAGACGGATGGGAAAATAAATGAGGGCATTCCGTTCGATACTAAAATGAGTTTATTTCCGTTTCAATTGCGGCAAATAACAGAAGATAAAACACTTTTTTCTATTTGCATGACACAAAACAATTTATCCCCCATCCAACGTATCAATGAAAACGAAAATGGCTTTTCTTTTAATCAGTGGAATGTTTCTGTTCAGCTCGTGTGCAAAACACATACAGGTTGCTTACCAAACAGAAACGTCGAATACCGGAAGCGTAGCAATCAAACTCAATAGACCCACTCCTTTTACGTACGTTACAATAAATGACCAATTGATTGTAAACCGAAAAAATGTGAAGTCCCTGACTGTCAACAACCTTCCAGCTGGTGAATACACCATTCATTACACAACAGAGAGCAGCCGACTCAAGGAAAAACTAGACGCGCATGTTCCCGTTAAAATGGAAGCAGGGAAAGAAATTACCAAACTAATCGAGGTGCCACCTTATAGCAATGGCTATTGGATTTACAACGGGTTGGTCGTTCTTCCTTTCGTCACGTTGTTTGCATTGAGTTGTTATTAATTTGCCTCAGACGGATTAATCAGTTCTCCTGAAAGAATAAAAAGAGACATTTATTTGTCTCTTTTCTTTTTTTTAACATACTTTGTATTTCAAAGTACTTTATATTTATTTTAAATTATGAGTGAACAACACAATCAATTGGAAACCCTTCAGGAAATCAGAGCCTTGATGGAGCGTGCGAGTCGATTTCTTTCTTTGAGCGGCAAAGCAGGTATATTTATTGGCATGTACGCGCTTCTATGTGTAGTAAGTGTATATATTTATCTTGATTTATCTCTTTTAGATGGGGGATATTACCGTTCGGTAAGTCAAAACTCGGAGAAATTGGCAACACTTGTTACAGGTTTTATTTTTGTACTGATTTTTTCCTTAGTAACGGGTTTTATCTGGGCACGAATCAAGGCAAAACGGTTCAGTTTACTTCTCTGGGATGCAACAGCCAAGCGATTTTTGATTCATTTTTTCACGCCACTTTTAGTCGGTGGAATCGTGTGTATTTTCTTTCTCTTTCGCCAACAAATTGATTTAATTCTTCCGTTTACCCTCATTTTCTATGGTTTAGCCCTTCTAAATGCAAGTAAATATACGATTGAGGATATTTTTTATGTAGGAATAACAGAAATTGCCGTAGGGCTTTCTGCTTTGTTTTTTATCGAATATGCACTGCTTCTTTGGGGGCTAGGTTTCGGGATTTTACACATCGTGTATGGTTTAACTATCTATCAAAAATACGAGAAGTGAAAAATTACATAGAAAACCTAAATAAAGCCTTTGAAAGCAGGGTGCGGCTAGGGATTATGTCTATTTTACTTGTCAATGATTCTGTTGACTTTGGTACGCTTAAAGCCCAACTCCAAAGTTCTGATGGAAACCTAGCAAGTCATCTTTCTGCCCTCGAAAAACTCGCGTACGTGGAGGTGACGAAACAATTTATTGGTAAAAAACCGAATACTTCCTACCGTGTCACGCTCGAAGGCAAAGCTGCCTTTGCTGCTCATCTTAACGCACTCGAAATGCTTATTCGTTCTTCCCAGTAACCCTTTTAACCCTTTTTTTACTAATGAAATCTGAACAAAATTCGCAGGAACAACTGCAAGCAACCATTAGCAAGGAAATAGATAATCCTCGCTTATTAGAGCAATTATACCGCACAAATCCCGCAGCGTTTCAACGTGCTTTTGATGCCGTTTATCCTTCTTTGGCTGACAGTCCGTTCGCTGTTTTTTGGTATGAACGTCTCTCTTTCTCCGCTTCATCCGTGCCTAAATACCAACAAAAAGATATTTTATTTGTCTTCATTGGTATTTTAGTCTCCGGAATTATTGCACAAATTCCTACCTTCATCGGGCAAGAAAGTGATTTTTTTCTACAAAGAAATATAAGCTATGTGTTGTTTCCGATGGTGATGCTGTATTTCGCCCGAAAAAATGAAATGTCCTTCCGTTCGCTCCTTTTTCCGATTCTCGCCTTACTTGTTACTGTGTTGTATATCAATCTATTACCCGAAAATCAGGCTAGTGATACCTTTCAATTGGCATGTTTGCATTTGCCTATTTTTTTGTGGGTTGTAACTGGTTTTACGTTTGTAGGTGGCAACATGACGAACGCACACACGAAAATGGCTTATTTACGTTACAACGGTGATTTACTCGTTATGGCAGTAATTATTCTTTTAGCCGGTGGTGTTTTTACAGGTATTACACTCGGTTTGTTTAGCTTGATTGGATTCGATATCGCCGATTTTTATTTTAATCGGATTGCCGTTTGGGGTTTGGCTGGTTTGCCTGTGGTTGCCACTTTCTTCGTGCAAGAAAATCCACAATTGGTGGGAAAAATATCTCCCCTCATCGCCAAAATTTTTACCCCACTTGTTTTAGCTACATTAACCACCTTCTTGGTCGTTGTCATCTACACGCAAAAAAGTTTGTATAATGACCGTGAATTTCTTCTTTTGTTTAATATCCTACTTTTGGCAGTGATGGCGATTATCGTATTTTCTCTGTCTGAGGCAACCAAGAAGTCTATAAGTAAAATCAATTTATTTGTGTTATTGGCTTTGGCTTGTCTGACATTGCTAACCAACGGAATGGCACTGTCAGCCATCGTTTTTCGTTTGTTTGAATACGGAATTACCCCAAATCGTTTGACGGTCTTCGGGAGTAATGTTCTCATATTTACCCATTTGATTGCGGTCGCCTACCAAATTTTAGGTGTTTTAAGAGGGCAGAACGACATTACGAAAGTAGAAAAATCAGTTGTGTTTTTCATTCCAATGTATGGACTTTGGGCGGGTCTTGTTCTCTTTGCTTTTCCCCTGATTTTCGGATTTGCCTGAAAAAAATAAGAAGGAAAACGTACAAATCGCATAAGATGATTCATTCATTTTATGCGATTTTTTTGATTTCGAATGATTCGAAAAATAGAAATTTGGGAAAATAGATGCATATTAGTAGCTTATTATATCAATAAAATACAGAACAAATGCTCAAGTTACAAGCTGTTCATCACATCGCGATTATTTGTACAGACTACGAAAAATCGAAGCGATTTTACACGGAAATACTTGGTTTGCAGGCCATTCGGGAAGTATATCGGGAGGCACGTCAATCGTATAAATTAGATTTAGCTATCGGGAAGCAATACGTAATAGAGCTTTTCTCGTTTCCGAGTCCGCCTGCGCGACCGTCACGGCCTGAAGCGGCGGGTTTACGGCACTTGGCATTTGCAGTGCCGTGCGTGGAAGAAGGAAAAAAATACCTGGAAGCGAACGAAATACACGTAGAAGCAATTCGGGTGGATGAATATACAAACCGAAAATTCACTTTTTTTGAAGACCCCGACGGGCTCCCCATCGAGTTGTACGAACAAAACAAGGAGGACGAGATTAGGGAGGGAAAGCATTGAAATCTATTTTACTATGTTTGAAGAGGTGCAATGCTCTGATTAGTTATTGGTATTTATTCCTACGTACTGGTTTTATACAGCACTATTGATAAATCTAGGTATTTTATTAAATAGAGTTGTGACGTGAATAGGGTTTCAATATGCTAAAAAAATGATAAATAGTTTGATACGTGAAACGTAACATGTTACATTTGTGTTATGATTATCAGTTACCGACACAAAGGTCTAGAGCTTTATGCGACCAAAGGCGATCGTTCCAAATTGCAACAGAACCATATAGCTAAAATAAGATTGATTCTAACCCGTTTGGATGCAGCAACTACGCCTGAGCAAATGAACCAAGTAGGCTATGATTTTCATGCGCTCAAGGGCGATTTAAGAGGATTTTATACAGTGAAAGTGTCGGGAAATTGGCGAATTATCTTTCGATTTGAAGGTGAAAATGCCTCAGATGTAAATTATTTAGACTACCATTAAAAAATTGAATTATGGGATTATTTGACCCGGCCCACCCAGGCGAATTGATTCGTGAAATCATCGAGGGATTACGTGAAGAAACAGGTGAAAAGTTACCCATTGCCGAAGTCGCAGAAGGTTTGGGTACGACGCGTAAAACCTTGTCATTACTTATCAATGGAAAGCAGAACGTAACCCCTGAAATGGCTATTCGCTTGGGTACGGCATTTCCAAACACTACAGCAGAGTTTTGGTTGAAAGTGCAGGAGAATTACGATCTTGCTAAAGCCAAAACCAAAGTGGATACCAGCCATATACGGGTTTTTTGGCAGCCAACAACATAGTTTCCAACCTTCATGAAAGAGGTTTACACTTCTGCTTCTATCCAGTAATCTCCAACTTTTAATCAAATTAGATAGATATATCTTATGTAAATATTGGATAGTGAATATATCGTGTCTTTATCTTGGTTTCAAGAAAAGCCTAATTTGTTCAAAATGCACAAAATAAATTGTGAAGAAAGAAAACAAGCCCGACTGTTTATTTTTTATCACTAAAGTAAATTAATTAAAAATCCCCGAACTTTGCAGCCAAATCAACACAAGTCGGTATGAGCCAAGTGAAAGTTACGTTAGGATTAAAAGAAAACTGGAGACAGTTTGTGTTATTGGTCGTCGTCAATGCGTTTGTCGGTGGGATGGTCGGGATGGAACGAACGATTTTTCCACAATTTGCAGAGGAAACCTTCGGAATTGCTTCTAAAACAGCGATTCTTTCGTTTATAACCGCTTTCGGGCTATCAAAAGCCACAGCAAATTATTATACAGGAAAATTAGCCAATCGTTTTGGACGTAAAAATCTACTCATTTTTGGCTGGATACTTGCCCTGCCCATTCCCTTTCTTCTATTGTATGCACCAAGTTGGAATTGGGTAATTCTGGCAAATGTACTTCTCGGTATTAGTCAGGGGTTTACTTGGAGTAGCACGGTTGTCATGAAAATCGACTTGGTAGGTGAAAAAGACAGAGGTTTTGCCATGGGATTGAATGAATTTGCCGGCTATTTGGCGGTCGGTCTTGTCGCTTTTTTAACCGGATACTTGGCACATACGTATGGCGTGACACCCTATCCGTTTTATTTGGGAATTGGTATTTCTCTTTTCGGTTTAATTTTAAGCGTTTTTTGGGTAAAAGATACGCGTGTTTTTGCTGATGAGGAAAGTGCAACCAACGAGGTGAGCCAGCTAGAAAGTGTTTTTTGGGAAACGACCCTAAAAAACAAAACCTTGAGCTCTGTTACCCAAGCCGGGTTAGTCAATAATCTGAACGATGGCATGATTTGGGGACTTTTACCCATTCTTCTGATTTCACTTCAGTTTGACCAAGAAAAAATGGGCATCATTGCAGCTACATACCCGACAGTCTGGGGAATTGGTCAATTATTCACAGGTAAAATGGCAGACGTATATTCCAAAAAGTCGATGTTGGTTTGGGGAATGTTGCTGCAAGGCATCGCAATTATGTATTTACCTTTCACGGCAAATATGTTCGTTTTATTGCTCCTTGCAGCGATGCTTGGTTTAGGGACTGCCTTGGTTTATCCTACTTTTTTATCAACCATTGCCCAAGCAACAAGCCCGAAACAGCGAGCAGAAAGTATTGGTACTTTCCGACTTTGGCGAGATTTAGGTTATGCCATTGGCGCTCTTATTTCCGGAATTATGGCAGACGCACTAGGTATAACAATCGCGATTGTCTTTATTGGTGGAGTAACTATCTTCTCTTCCTTGCTTATTCAAATTCGTATGCCGAAATAATTAAAAATGGGTGGACTAATCACCAAAGACTCACTCCACCCATTTTAATCCGAATACGATGCGTTTAATTCATATCTGAATAGCGCATTTTACCAAAACTTTATGCGTCGACCAATTTTTGGAGCGCTTGGTATGCACGCCCAGATTGGAGGGATTCCTTCGCTTTGTTAATTCCTTCTTCAAGCGTTATTTTTTGTGCAATAGCAAGTGCAACGCCTGCATTCGCTAAAGCAGCTTGCGTTTGTGCAGCCGTTGCTTTGTTTTGCAGTACGTCGAGAACAATTTTTGCTGAATCTGCCAGTGTTTCTCCTCCCTGAAGGTCCATTGCGGACAATTGCTCAAAGCCCAAATCCTGCGGAGTATATTGCTTTTTAGGTGTTTCAGAAGTAGCCAAAAGGAAGTCGCCTGTCAGAGAGATTTCGTCGTATCCATCCAAAGCGTATAAAATACCAAAGTCGCCACTGGTAGCCTGAAATAGCGCTTCATATACTTCAAAAGTTTCTTCATTATAAACACCTGTCAGTTGTTTTGTTACTTGAACAGGATTCAAAAGTGGGCCAAGGATATTGAAAAACGTTTTGATTCCCATAGCTTTGCGGACGGGGCCTACAAAACGCATGGCAGGATGAAACAACGGTGCATGAAGATAACAAATGTTCGCTTTTTCGATTTTTTCTCTCAAAACAGACTCGTCGTTGGTAAAAGGAACTCCCAAGTATTCTAAAACGGTGCTAGAACCTACCGCAGATGAAACCCCGTGATTGCCATGTTTGGCGACCATTTGCCCTGCACCAGCTACAATAAAGGCAGCAGTTGTTGAGATATTGAACGTGTCTTTTCCATCCCCACCGGTTCCGCAAACATCCATGGCTTCATACGAACGAAAGTCAAAGGAGATGGCCAATTCCAACATGGCTCTCCGGAAACCCATGAGTTCGGGTGCTGTGATTTTCTTCATTTGAATGCCCATCAACAAGGCTGCGATTTCTTCAGAAGTTGCTTTTCCTTCTCCAGTAAATAAGAGAGCTTGGTAGGCTTCTTGCTCTGTTAAAGATAAACCGAGTAGAAGTTTTTGTAAATAGTGCTTCATGATGTTGGAGGATTATTCAGATAGATACCAATTTTTTACCATTTGAACGCCGTGTTCTGTCAGGTAGGCTTCCGGATGGAACTGTACGCCGCGAACATTGTATTTCTGGTGTGCTTCTGCCAATACAAATCCTTGGTTATCAATAGCCGTGACACGTAAATCTGTAGGCAGTGTTTCGGGCAGAACCGTCCAAGAATGATATCTACAAACCTGAAAGTGCGAAGGAATCCCTTGGAAAAGAAGTTCTGTGGAATCTATCACTTCGCAGTCGGTTGTCACACCGTGGAGGACTTCGCCCATATTGTGTAATTGTGCGCCAAATGCTTCTGCAATGGCTTGGTGCCCCAAGCAAACTCCAAAAATTGATTTCGTTGTGTGGTATTCTTTCAAGAGCTCCATCATAATTCCTGCTTCTTCCGGAATCCCAGGCCCAGGAGAAAGAAGTATTTTATCGTATTTCTTGACATCCTCCAACGCAACTTTATCGTTGCGAAAAACGTCAACTTGTGCCCCAAGTTCTTTTAAAATATAAACAAGATTGTAAACAAAGGAATCGTAATTATCTAAAACTAATACTTGCATAATCGGGTGTATTTCAAGGGTGAAAACTTAAATTTCTTGTGCCATTTCAATGGCTTTGCGCAAAGCCCCTAACTTCAAGTGGACTTCGTTCATCTCGGATTCTATGTTCGATTTGGCAACTACGCCCATCCCCGCCTGGTAAAAGAGCGTATTATTTTTACTCAAGAAAGTACGAATCGCAATGGCATGATTAAAATTACCGTTGAAATCCATGAAACCAATCGCTCCTCCATAAATACTTCGGTTCGTTGGCTCAAATTGGTTGATTAACTTCATTGCATTGTGTTTGGGTGCGCCTGAAAGTGTCCCCGCCGGAAACGTATCTGCCACCAATTGAAGCGGGTTCGTCCCAGCCGTCATTTTACCCGTTACTTTAGATACCAAGTGAATAACATGCGAATAAAATTGTACTTCCTTGAAAACTTCAACCCGTACTGTATCAGCACTTCTGGATAAATCATTTCGCGCCAAATCGACAAGCATCACATGCTCTGCCGATTCTTTCACGTCTTCATGAAGCTCCTTTGCCAACTCGGCATCACGTATATCATCTCCGGTTCTTCGGAAAGTCCCGGCAATCGGGTGAATTTCCGCCTGCCCGTCTTTGATATAAATTTGTTTCTCAGGCGAAGAACCGAAGATATGGTAATCTCCGCCATCAAAATAAAACAAATAAGGCGAAGGGTTGATACTTCGCAAAGCGCGATATACATTGAAATCATCGCCAGCAAATGCAGTAGAAAACCGACGCGAAGGAACAATTTGAAAAACGTCGCCCCGAAGGCAATGTTTCTGACATTGCTCAATGATTTGACGCATCTCGGGGTCTGTCAAATTGGTTTCTTCCGCCCCAGTTACCTGAAATGAGCCTGTAGAAATTTTAGGTGTTTTTACAAAAATCTCGAGCGTTTCCAGTCCGTTCTCAATGGGTTGTGGTATTTGGCCTTCGGGTGTATAAGTATGCTCAAACAAGTACATTTCGTCTTTGAAATGATTGATAGCAATGACATAGCGATACACGCGGTATAAGATTTGTGGAATGGCGGTTTCTGCACTTTTTGCTTGCATTTCAATGTCTTCAAAATAGGCAACAGCATCGTAAGTGATATGCCCAAAAAGACCATTGGAAATGAATGGATGAGGATTTTCTGGGGACTGAAAACGTTGGGCAAAAGCACGGAGAGCGTCCATGGCTTCTTCACGAGATTGGAGCGTAAACTGTTCGTGTGTTCCATCCGGAAAAACTTGCTTGACCTCGTTGTTGTCTAATTGGAAGGAGGCAACAGGGTCGCAGGCAATGTAGCTAAAACTGTTTTGCATGGCATGATAATCTGCACTTTCCAGAATGACAGAGAAAGGATATTGATTCCTCAGACGTAGAAAAATACTGACGGGCGTGAGGGTATCCGCTAAAAATCTTTTTTGGCGGGTAGAAATCGAAAAATTAGACATGTTTACGTCATTTTTAGTCATAAAAAAAGGCTTACTGAAAGAACAGCAAGCCAGATAATTTCCTTGAAATAACTACATAGCGCGTACTGTTCAATCTTGTCGGATTGAACGCCACCAATTTGCTGCTTGTAATTGTGTTATTTTCATACTGCAAATGTAAGAATCAATTTATGAATTCAAAATTTTTCCTTGTTTTTTGCCATTCGTGCGATGGTATAGAATGGAGTGAAAGGGTTATTCTAATTTGGGTGAAACGTCGCTTTTATTTTGATGTCTATGCATTTGCCCGTAAATTCGTTCAAACGAGCAACCAAAATCGAAACGAATGAAAAAAATACTACTTCTCTGCACCACACTTGCTTTTGTGGGCTGCCAAACTTCTAAAAAACCGGTACAAGAAAAAGTGGGTGATGGATTATTCTCCTTATTTGTGGAGGATGAAAACCAGAAACCGTTTTATTCAGATAAAAAAGGAGTCATAGCCAAAAACGGAATGGTAGCCTCTGCGCACCCAGATGCCTCTGAAGTGGGCGTAGAAATACTCAAAATGGGTGGAAATGCCATCGATGCCGCTATTGGAACACATTTCGCTCTTGCTGTTGTTTTTCCGTTTGCCGGTAATCTTGGTGGCGGAGGTTTTGCCGTTGTGCGTACAAAAAATGGACAAGCTTATACGTTGGATTTTCGTGAAAAAGCCCCATTGAAGGCGCACAGAGATATGTATCTCGATGAAAAAGGCGAAGTACGCCAAGGGTTGAGTTTACTGGGTCATCTGGCAAGTGGCGTGCCTGGTTCTGTAGATGGAATGACGGAGCTTCATGCAAAATTAGGAAAATTAGCTTGGTCAAAAATTCTCCAACCAGCCATTGATTTGGCCGAAAACGGTGTGGTATTGACCGAACGGGAAGCATTGGGACTCAATCGAATGAAGCAGGTGTTTAAAGACGTAAATGGAGAAGATACGCCTTATTTTATGAATCCATCGGGTGAAGAATGGAAAAAAGGGGATATTTTGATACAAAAAGACTTGGCGAAAACGCTTCGTGCCATTCAAAAAGAGGGGAGAAATGGCTTTTATGCTGGGTCAGTTGCTGAGTTACTCGTTCAAGAAATGCAGAAAGGTGGTGGAATTATTTCGCACGATGACCTGAAAAAATATCAATCCGCCTGGCGGGAACCAATTCGTGAAAAATACAAAAATTATCAGATTTTAACCATGCCACCTGCCTCGAGTGGTGGTGTCGCATTGGTTCAATTGATGCGTTTGATGGAGCCACATCCCATCAAAAAATGGGGCTGGAACAGTGATTCTACTACACACGTGATGATTGAAGCGGAGAGAAGAGTCTATGCCGACCGTGCCGAGTGGCTTGGTGACATGGATTTTGTGAAGGTACCGATGAAAGAACTCATGAGTTATCCATATCTACAAAATCGATGGAAAGATTTTTCGTTTGAAAAAGCGACGCTAAGTAGCGAAATTGGAGGAGGAAAAGTGCCTGGGTATGAGTCCGATGAAACAACACATTATTCTGTGGTGGACAAAGATGGAAATGCGGTCTCAATTACAACGACTTTAAACGGAGGGTACGGGAGCAAAGTGGTTGTCAAAGGGGCTGGATTTTTAATGAATAACGAAATGGATGATTTCAGTATCAAAGCGGGCGTTCCGAATATGTTTGGTTTAATTGGGAACAAAGCCAATGAAATTCAACCTGAAAAAAGGATGCTTTCTTCTATGACACCCACGATTGTTGAAAAAGACAATCGGTTTTTTATGGCAGTTGGTACGCCTGGCGGTTCGACCATTATCACCTCTGTTTTTCAAGTTATCTTAAATGTGGTAGAGCACGGAATGAACATGCAACAGGCAGTCAATGCCTTGAAATTCCATCATCAGTGGTTGCCTGATAAAACGGTCTATGAACAAAATGCCTTTACGCCGCAAACCATTGAAAAGTTAAAACAAAAGGGCTTTGTTCTTGAGGCACAAAAGGGAACATTGGGGCGTATGGACTGTATTATGCTTCGTCCAGACGGTACATTGGAGGGAGCGTCTGACCCACGCGCAGACAATACAAGTATTGGGTATTAAGCCAGGGTTTTATAGACTTTGAAGTGAGAATACAATTTGATTCATACAGAACACGAATTACCAAAAATATCTGGTAATTCGTGTTTTTGTTTGACTCAAAGAAAAATAAATGTATCCTATTTTGATTAAAGAGATGCTTATATTTTTTTATTTCAGTACCAGAATGAATGCTTCGTAAGCATAGTTTCTGTTCATTTATAAAATAGTCGTTTTCTCTCCAATCGCATCTTCGTAGAAATGGTGTAGTAGGAAGGTCTGTTCTGCACCTATTTTTTGTCCTGTTTGAGAAAGTAAATACATGATAAGGTACAAAATTAAAATAACGGGTAGTGCCCAAAGGATTCTGTAACTGAGCTGGAGACTCATGCGGGCAAATCCAACCAACGCAGCAAAGAAAAACGAAAACCCAAGGATAGCGTATCCAAGTACAAATAACGACCAAACCGTTGGGTGGGGCCCATACATACCGCGAATAACCGTACCTTCTGCCGTACTTTCGAAAGAGATCGCCAACTGAGGCGACCAAAAATGCTGATCTTCTGGTTTGATACGCAATAGCCCATGCGTGGACATGAGTTTCCCTTCGATACACGTAGGGCAGGCGGCAATTTTCTCCTCCAAACGCTTGATAATTTCTTCTTTTGATACAGGCGAAAGCTGTTTAAACTTGGGCCGAACACGGAAACTGGTCATTGATAATGAGTAAGTTAGGTTGAAAATACGTTCAATCTAACTTATATTTTATGTCTTTTTTATGATTTTGCGTAGGTCATGAAGAAAAAAACATAAATGAAGAGTAGCGTGTAAAGAATAACTTACATTGACAAAATTATTTTTGATTAAAATGAATACGGTGTACTTGAAACAACGTATCCCAAAAAGATAGAAAAGAAGAAGTTCAGAATAGGAAGGTACTTGCATTTCCTCTCTTGATTTGATGAATTTGATCCGTTCTAAAATAAGAAGCATCTTTATTCCAATACCAAGTACGTTTCAATGGAATCAAGAACCCCTTCCATTTTTTGTAGTCATCCAAATAAATAAATTCGCCGTTGGTGGAAGGGTCTTTCAGATAAAATCGGTACCCGACAAGTCGGAAACTTGTTGCATCAATGTAAAATTCCCACGTTTCATTTTCGTCGATAGGTAAGTAGCGAACAGTTAATTTGTAGCACTTTTTATCGTTAAATATACTGAACGGTGCTTGAGAATCGAGAAAGTTCGTGTCTTTTTGCAGAATCATTGGTAATCCTAACAAGTAAAAATAAACTTCTTTGAGGTAGGTTGTCCGGTTGGGTGTCATGTCCAACCTCTTTTTTATCGCTTCAGGAATTTCTGTTTTTCCATTCACGCTAACCTGAAAAACGTCGTTTATATAGCCTTGCTTGTACGAAAGTGTATCTGTTTGAACAGCATAGACGAAATCACCTGTTGAAAAGTCAGTCCCAACCTGGAAATACCTATCGCTAACTCCCTTCCGGATAATAGAGATTTCCCATTGAATAGACATCTTCTCCCACTTTTTGGGATTCCCATGAACCCGTAATGTCTTGGCGAGAATCTCATGTAGACTAAGCGATTGCGCGAAGAGTGGCTGAGTTATAGAAAATAAGATAAGGTAAATCATCCATTTTCTTCCTCGACTTTTCGTACAAAGACGAGGAAGAATGGATGGAATAAAATCAGCTTTGTAGCCTTTCATCTTCCATGGCGTATGGCTGGTTATACATTCTTTTGCCTGTAGCCTTGAAAAGTGCGTTTGCTATTGCTCCACCCGTAGGAGGGAGGGCGGGTTCACCAAGTCCGGTTGGGTCAATGCCGTTATTGACGAAAGAAACTTCGATTTTAGGAACTTCGTGCCCACGAATGAGTCGGTAACTATCAAAATTTCGTTGGTCAGGGCGACCGTTTGAGAACGTCAGCTGGCCAAACAATGCGTGTCCCATCCCGTCAACAATACCGCCGATTACTTGGTTGCGTGCACCACTTTGATTAATGACGACTCCGCAGTCTGTAACGGCATATACTTTGGTAATAGTTGGTTTATTGTCGATAAGTTCGGCTTCAGCTACTTGCGCAACGTAGGAAAGGTGCGAGAAATACACACTAAATCCTTGTTTTGCTTTGTTTTTCTCCCAATTTGCTTTTTGGGCTACTTCCTTGATAACGGCTTCAAAACGTTCGGGTTCGTACGTGATTTTGCCGACTGGGTTTGTTTTTACGCGTTGCAATAAATCCAAACGTAACTGAACGGCATCTTTTTGGGCGACATGTGCGACTTCATCCAAGAAGGATTGTTCCGCAGCGGCTAAAAAATTAGTGATAGGTGCGCGCCAAGGTCCAGTTGTAATCGCAGACTTATAATCAACGGATTCAATCAAGACATTCTCGATAGCACCAACCGGAAAATTGTCTTGGCGTGTGCTATTTCCTGCATTTAAACCGACACCTCTGAGGTAAAATCCGGTAATATTTCCATCTTTATCAAGCGATGCTTTGAAACGATACCGGACAGCCGGTCTATAAATACCACCGGTCAAATCGTCTTCGCGTGTCCAGGTAACTTTTACAGGTTTCTGAATTATTTTGGCCAATTCAGCGGCTTCAAGGGCATAGTCGTTATTGAGGCGTCGTCCGAAACCGCCACCCATTTTTGTCAATTCAACCGAAACCTTTTCTGGTGCCACACCTAGTAGTTTAGCCACCTGATTTTGAGCCGCTTGCGGGGTTTGTGTAGGACCAACAAGTTCAACTTTATCTGCCTGCACATGCGCAAAAAAGTTCATCGGCTCCATAGGAGCATGAGATAAAAACGGACATTGATACTCCGCTTCTACTATTTTATATGCTTCCTGAAATGCCTTCTGAATATCCCCGTCTTTTCTTCTCACTTCAGCGTCGGGTTGATTCATCATTCGCGAAAAGAGCGCGTCATGGTCTGTTGAACTTTCTAGTTCGACTTCTTTTTCCCAATCAATTTGTAGAACTTGTCTTGCTTTCAGGATTTCCCACGTAGATTTTCCAACAATCGCCACTTTATTTCCAAACGAAACGACATCCAAGATACCGGGCATTTTCTTTGCGCGGGTAGCATCAAACGACTTGAGTTTCATTCCGAACGCTGGACGTTGGATTTGAGCGTGAACCATTCCTTCCCGTTTGTAGTCGATACCAAAAACGGGTTTTCCTGTCAGAATTGCGGGGTTATCTACCCCTTTGATAGACTGACCGATGAGCGTAAACGCGGATTTTTCCTTTAATTTTACTTGGGTAGGAACGGGTAGTTTTGCAGCTGTTTCTACGAGTGCAGCGTACGGAAGTTTTTTCTTGCTAGGCGTATGAATGACAAAACTTTTGGCAGTTGTACAGGTAGCCACATCGACTTTCCATTGGTCGGCGGCAGCTTGTTTGAGCATCTCGCGAACGGTTGCTCCAGCCATACGAAGACGTTCCCAAGAATGTTTGATAGCACCGGAGCCACCTGTAAGTTGCCGCTCGTATTTTTGGGTGTCGAGGTGAGCTTGTTCTACGGTGACGTCCTTCCAGTCGATGTCCAATTCTTCAGCTACGATGAGTGGAAAAGCCGTTTTAATACCCTGACCAATTTCTGGATTTGGCGAATAAATAATTACTTTTCCGTTGGGTAGAAGGGAAAGAAAGGCATTTGCTTGAAAATCAGCCAGAGATGTATTGGAAGGGATGACTGTGGCGGCAAAGGCTTCTTGGCCACTCCATTGGAATCCAAGTAAGAGGCCACCGCCGGCAGCGAGCGATGTTTTTAAGAAATTTCTGCGGTTAGATTGCATAAGATTGAAAGACCTTTTAGATGACATGAAAAATTATTTCTTTGCTTTCGATGCAGCTATTTTCACCGCTTCGTGAATCCGGTGATACGTACCACATCGACAAATATTCCCGCTCATAGCGGCGGAGATATCTTCATCTGTAGGATTCGGGTTATCCTTCAGAAAGGCAGCGGCGGTCATCATTTGTCCTGCTTGGCAGTAGCCACATTGCGGCACATCGACTTCATCCCAGGCGACTTGCACGGGGTGCGAGGCGGTTTCAGAAAGTCCTTCAATCGTTGTGATTTTTGCTTTTGCGACAGCCGAAACGGGCAAAACGCAAGAGCGGGTAGCTTGGCCGTCAATATGCACGGTACAAGCGCCACATTGAGCGATGCCACAGCCGTACTTGGTTCCGCAGAGGTCAAGATGGTCACGGAGCACCCAGAGAAGTGGGGTATCGGCGGCCACATCCACCGTCATTTTCTTTTGATTAATGGTCAGTTGATAGGTTGGCATATAGTACAAATTAGGGTTTGTGTAAATGAGAGGGAAAGTTAGCTATTTTTTTGAAAAAACGAACGGGTGTTTCACTCAAAATCAACGGATTAGCGAAGTAAGGCACTGTAAATGAGACTTAATTACAGATTTTTGAGGATGAAAACAAGTGGTTTGAGTTGGATGAGCAACAAAAGCAACCGGAGCAATGCTTCATTATTTACCATAAAAAAGGCAAAAATGACCGTTCACTAAGATTTTTCGTAAAATCTGTGCGTGTGTTTGTCAGTCTGATTAGTTTTGGTGGCGTGTAAGAGTAGATGGACTAACGACTGGCTAAAGAACCAATGAGATTTATTTTTTTCTAAAACGAAAGATTGCTTGTTAATTTCAAAAGTAGTAAACACATTCGTTTGCTTCTCTCTTGCATACAGAAAACCGTTGCATACAGAAAACCGTGCTTTATAATTTACCTCCAAAACGAAAAGAAAATAAGACAGAAAGGAACTCTTTAGGCATATTAAGCGTAGGAAACTACTTCATCGTATATCCCTCTCAGTTTCTGAGTCTTGGTGAGGGAATAGATAATTGTAGTAATAAAACAAGGCGAAATATACACATCGAATAGTGCAATCAATGATGGAAAAAGTACAAAACAATACAAAGAGTACTGTAATTTTTGCGTCTATTTAGGAGTTAGCTGCTATTAAAAAAACACTTTAAAATTGAAAATATATGATATTCGATTTCATGAAATTTATCAATGAATTAAAAGAAAATACAGAAAAAAAAGAAGTCATTAATGAATATGAAAAATATTATGGTAAAATAGAAGGAGACATTACAAACCAAATTTGGTTTATTGATTACATCAGTAAATTTTACCCATATTATGAAGCTGTTAACTGTCCAAAAGAATCAGAGGACGATTTTGACTGGCAATTGTTTTTTTCATTGATAGTAGGTTCTTTTGTATCAGAAATAGAATTAGTAAAACCCGACAAATTACTTTACGATGCTGAACAAAAAGTTGATGTACATATTTATGTTGAAAATGACGATAAGTCAATCAAAAAAGCACTGAATGAACTGTGGGGTTTCCAAATTTTTAGACTTTTTGAAATTTATTGTGAAGAGCAGATAAATGCTCAACTCGATATTGCAACTAATGAACGTTATGGAATGAAGGGGATGTATGAATTAAGATTAAAAAAAATTGATTTCATTAGTAATTATAACCCAACATTTAAAAAATTAACACCCAACCCAATTGAACAAAACGATGTAGTTTATCACTATACTTCATTTAACACAATAAATGAAATATTTAAAAGTAATTCATTGAGAGCTTGCGATTTAAAGAGATTGAATGATAAAAAGGAATATAAAATATGGTTTGATATTTTTGATTTGGTATTTGAAAGGTTTCAACAAAAAGAAGATATATTAACTTTTGAAGCCTTTCTTATGAAAATTAAACAGACAATTGAAAGTTATAAAGATTATGATTGTTATGTCACTTGTTTGAGTAAAGAACGGGATTTGCTGTCTCAATGGAGAGCTTATGGGGACAATGGACAAGGTATAGCTATTGCCTTTGATGTAAATGAATTAAAGGATTGTTTATATAAGTTCAATGAGGGTGATTTCAATTTATTACACGGTTATTTAGAATATAATTATGATATAGTATATAAAGATTTAATAGAAATAATTACCAAATTACTTCGAAACTTTGTATTGTCAAATCTATCAGTTGATGAGTATTTCAATAGGGTGGATAACCTAAAACACTATGACGATACTACCCGAAGATTATTTATGAGAATGCAAGACTTAAAAGATAGTTCATTTTTTGAAGAAAAAGAATACAGACTTTTTTGGTTACAACATAAAAAAGACCCAATAAAAAATATAAGCACATTTGAGAGAAATAAAAGAATAGTTCCCTTTGTTGATTTGAAATTTGGCGACACAAAAATACCAATTAAAGAAATCATTTTAGGTCCATGTCTAACAGAAAAGGAAGAAAAAAAAGAAAATATCATTGAGGTATTAGAGCGTTACGGTTATGATATTTCGACAATCACCATTAGTGAATCAAAATTGCCATACAGAAATTAACAGCAGCTAACATGGGTTTGTGGCAAGTGGGGGCTGACGGAAGTTATTGAACTTTGGTAACTTTATTGTACTTTTGTTTCGGCGGACGGAAACTGACTGAACATTTTTAAGTAATTGAACATCAGTAATTTATATCGGCAGACGTTCGGGCGGAGGTGTTTCAAAATCCCCACCTGACCACAAGCCCTGCTCGTTATGCTCAATTATAAAAGAACAACATGACAGAAGGACAATACCAAGAAAAATTCATTGAAGAAGGATATAAAAGATTTCCAAATCATGTGTTTGTTCCTTTTTTAGACCTAAAATACTCAATAGGAAAGTACTATCGAGGACGGGATTTTGGAATGCCAGATACAATTCTTGATGTTGTTGAATTTGATGAATTAGGAAATTTCCATCTGTGGGAACTAAAAAAAATTGAAAGTCCAGAAGTATGGAATGGAAAGTTTTTTGGGCAACTTATGCTCTATAATTTTCTGTTTAGTACAGAACCTTGGAACGAACTACTTGGAAGGTTTGCAATGAGAAACGCTACTCCAAACAATGGAATAAAGGGAGATGTTGGAAAAATATTGGGACATTTATCAACATATGGAAAGGGAGAGGTTGCAACAGATGGTGACAAAAACGCAAAATTCAAGACATGGAATTTAGTTGTTTGCGGTGGAAATGGGTATGAAATTGCCGCAGGGGTAAATCCGATAGCTTGGTCATTTTGGATAATAGCAGAAGAATACTTTAAAGAAGAACTACCAGAATTCAATTTTCATCAATTCTATAAAGACTCGACTGATTGGAATTTAATAACGTTACCAAATGCTGACATCGATAGTGGTAATGGACTGACGGATTATGTTATGAAAAAATGGAAAGAAATTGAAGATTAAAATAACTACCGCTAACAGCGGTAGCCGTTGCACAACTTCTCTCTTCTCTTGATTTTACTAGATTTTGCTAAATTTTGGCTTTATTTAAGGCTTTCTGAGGGAAGGTCTCTTTTGTTCAGGGTTTTAATCTTGCTTTTTTGGAGGGCTTAAATCAGCTGTAATTGAGCCATAAAAAACCAATTTTGAAGATGCCGAAGAACTTCCCTCACTAGAGGCAGTTCTTCGGCTTTTTTTACCTCTTTGCATTACTCCAAAATTAAAAATAGTACATCAATTAGCGTAGTTGTTTTTTGGGAAGATTACTAAGACGAGCAACAAAAGCAATCGAGAAACGCTTCATTATCTACCATAAAATGGGCAAAAATGACCACTCAGTAAAAATAAGAGAGTCACTTGCTGTTTTTTTAGGGATAATTCGTATTGCAAATTATCTTTGAGAGTAAAGTACCGATTGAAAAAAGGATTTCGCCGCTTCTACTCATGTTCTGTAGGTTGTTCCATTTCCTTTAAATAACAAGAAAATAATTGCTTTTCTCTTTATCGATGAAAACCAAGTAAAGCTGTCTCAAAGCGTTTTTTTGGTCGAATTGATAGATAAACAAGGGGTGCATATTCCGTATGATTGTCCACATTTTCCCATTCTACTATGATAAAAAAACTACTCTTTGCTTGCTTGTTTTTTAGTATGTATTCTGCTTTTAGCCAGCAGTTGGACTTACATCGTATTTCTAACTCTTCTGGTATTCAGGCTATCGGTTTTAATCCTGCATTACTCGCTGATTCGTACTACGGAGGCTCTCTTCACATCAGTACTTTTCGGGCTGATTTATCCACAAACGCCGTTACCAACAACCAAGTCCCTTTCTCCAAAAGTACAGTCAAACGGAAAGAAGAACGCTATCAAATTCAGCGGCTAGATTGGTTGGGGCCTGCTTACATGAAACAGTTTAAAAATCTTTCTTCTTTCGCCGTGAGTACACATTATCGCGCTTTTCAGCAAGCTTCGGGTAATCTGTATCAAATTTTTCGTTTAGATAATAGCCTAATTAATAAATCTTTAGAGATAAATGGAAGTTACGCATCTAGTGGTTTACGCGAAGTAGCCTTTTCTTTTGCTCAACCTTTTCATTTCAATAAACATTTCCTAAAAACAGGCGTGACAGTTAAACGAATGCTCCTCACGCATCAGAATACAGTTCAAACAAATGGGATTTCTCTGCTTGGCAATACAATCAATAATGGAATGATTTCAGGGGCTTTTTCCCCACAACTAAGCGAAGCATTCTCGCCCCGAAATTTCTTGAATGGCGGTTTTACCAACACCGGATTAGATCTCGGATTTGTCTATGAATTTCGTCCACAAGCAGAAGATTTCTCCTATACGCTCGATGGAAAAAAACGCTATGAACCCGCCGTTAACAAGTACAAAGCACGTATTGCTTTCAGTATCACGGACATAGGCGAAATACAGACAAACTCTTTTCTAGGTTCTCGCACATTCGTAAATACCCGTGTGGATAGAGACCTTTTATCTGAAGGATTCTCATCGGCTCTTCAAGAATTGAATATCCCGACATCGGAGTCTGCACTACTTCGGTTTGACTTACCTACCCAAATGAATCTTGTAGCAGAGGTTGCACCAGGTAAAAAAGGATGGCATTTGGGCGTATTGTATCGGTCACAGCCTAAAAATGAAGCGCTTAATTTGGGTAGTCAGTCGGTACTTGCTTTTATTCCACGAAAAGAAAAAGATGGTTTTGAGTTTTCTGTCCCTCTAAGTTGGTCTGCACAACAGAAACAGGCCTCTGTTGGCATACATCTTCGCCTTGGACCTCTTGTATTGGGTGCAGAAAGATTGAATACTTTATGGAGTTCACAAGGTGCTCTGCCTTCTGTTTATGCAGGTTTTGCGTTTACAGGGAAAGCAAAAAAGAAAAAGGATTACGATGGAGATAATGTGTCGAACGGAAAAGACAAATGTCCTGATATTCCTGGTTTATGGCTTTTCAGAGGTTGTCCGGACACAGACGGTGATGGTATAGAAGATGCTTTGGATAAATGCCCCAACCACGCAGGTCCAACGGAAACACAAGGTTGCCCTGATACAGACGGCGATGGTTTGAACGATAACGTGGATGCTTGTCCGCAAGAAGCTGGCCTAACGAAGTTCAATGGTTGCCCGGACACAGACGGTGATGGGATTCCAGACAAAGAAGACGATTGCCCGAAAAAAGCAGGTTCGGAAGAAAATGGAGGATGCCCCGATACAGATGGAGACGGATTAATTGACTCGGAAGACGAATGCCCAGAAGTAGCAGGTAGCAAATTATTTAAAGGTTGCCCCGATACAGATAGTGATGGTATTCCTGATAAATATGACGGATGCCCATTGGAAATAGGAACAAAGCAAAATGGAGGCTGCCCAGATTCAGATGGTGACGGAATAATCGACTTGGATGATGCGTGTCCTGAAATAGCTGGCCCAAAATCCCTCAAAGGGTGTCCTGACTCAGACGGGGATGGAATCATAGATAAATTAGATTTTTGCCCCGCAAAGCTAGGTATTTCTGCGTGGGATGGCTGCGTGATGAACATTACAAATGTCGCCATTGAAGACATTGACGCATCCTCCAACATACTCCTTCAAAACTTTTTACAAAACATCGCGAAAAAGCAGGAAAACCAAGAATTGGAAAATCAGATTAGAATACTAACGGGTTCTTTATCAGGGACATTGAGCTTTGTGATTTCAGGAAAGTTAGCTACTAAATTCCTTCCATGGTACGGAGAAAAATTAAAAGAACTGGGTTTTGAAATCAAGGTAATCGACGAAAAAAATGATGAAAGTAGTATTGCGGTTCAGTAATGTAAGTTTGTGGTGTATTCTTCTTTTCTTCGCTTGGACTACTTGGGCGCAGGACAAAAAAAAGCTACCTAATCCAATTAATACACCCACTTATACGGAGTACGCACCCTCAATTACGGCAGATGGGCAGACGTTGGTGTACCAATCTGATCAATACGGTTTATTTGTGAATGCAAATAAAAAAGTGCCTCAAATTAGTGCCGATGGCAAGTCCGAGAAATGGATTGATGAATACGAAACAAGTTTTTTTGGTATTTATGAAGTGAAATTACACCCTTCTGGTGAATGGATGAAGCCGCAAAATATTGATGCTATTAATTTGTTTGCCAATGAATTTATGGCACCTGTAATGGGTGGGCCAACCATTAGTTACGACGGAAATACCATTTATTTCTTCGCAAATTTTGGAAAAAATGGATACGGAAGAGAGGATATTTATGTCTCGTATCGAACTAAAAATTCGTGGACAAAACCTGAAAATATTGGGCCAACTATCAATACAAATGGTTATGAAGGTTTTCCTTCTATCTCGCCTGATGGGAAGAAATTATATTTTACACGTGAAATTCTAGGAAAAAGAGTAGAAGATAAGCAATGTTATAGAATCATGGTTTCGGAGAAAGGGAGAAATGGCCAGTGGCGGACTCCCTACGAATTGCCTGCTCCCGTAAACATGAACTGCGAGAAAGCACCAAGAATCTTAGCGGACGGTAAAACATTGGTTTTCTCTTCTATCAAAGAAGGTGGAAAAGGAGATTTCGATTTGTATAAGTCTTCTTTTCAAGAAAATGGAACATGGTCTGAGCCACAAGCATTGGAATTTGTGAATACCAAAAAATCAGATTTATTTGTATCAATTAGTCCATGTGGTGATAAAATGTATTATGTCTCCAATGGGGATATTTACGAAACGGTTGTTCCTGAAAGCCTAAGACCCGTTAAAAGTGCAACTATTCAAGGTTTTGTGCTTGATTCTATGTCGAAAGCACCTGTTTCAAGTAAAGTGGTTATTAAATACAAAGAAACGGGTGAAACCTACGCGGTTATTGATAATAATGCGTCAGATGGTCGATACACTGCGATTGTTCCGTTTGGTAATGCGTATGAGCTGAGTGTCAATCATCCTGCGTATGAAACAAAGAAGGTTGTGGTTTTGGATAGCGAAATGGTGAATTGTACTCCGCTGCGCATAAATATATCGCTTCAAAAAGTTGAGGGAACGGCAAGTTCACCAACGGCTCTGGCTGTTGTGCCTCCTGTTCGTATGCCTATAAGCGTTACAACTCCTCCAAAAGAAACACCAGAGAACCCTACTCAAGTTGCTTCAATAAATCAACCAATATCTAAAGCCAAACCCATCGAAGAAATAGAGCTTATTGCAGATTCTCCCGTCGAGGAGCAAGTGAAGTTCGCTGTGGAGGGAGAGAAACAAGTCGGTGCCAAGCTTATTCAAAATTATGCGCTTATCCTGAAAATCGTGAACAAAGAAACAGGAGAACTAATCAATCAACCGACCTTTCGTCTGGTGCAAAAAAGTGGGGAAGCATATGCTGAAAATCCACAGTTTAATGGGCAGGAGTATGTTTTCAAGATAGCTGAAAAAGTAGCCCTGCAAGTTCAAGTGGAGGCCGATGGTTTTTTACCGTTCACAGCTCCCTTGCCCGAACTGGAGTCTGATAAAAAAATTACAATTAAACTTGCTCCTAAACTCAAAAATACGCTCTTGGTTCGGTTACTCTCGCAAGAAGACGGGCAGCCATTGGCAGGTGAAGTTCAGCTTAAACAAGCTAGTCAAGAAGTAAACGCATATTCGGTAAAGTCAGGTGAATTAAAGCTCGATTTAACAAAAGGAGGAAAGTGGGTTGTAGCTGGCGAAGCGCAAGGATATTTACCTCTGCAAAAAGAGGTGGATATTGTCCTGACAGAGGCGGGTGGCGTAACAGTGGAAGTGGAGCTAAAATTGGTGAGAAATGACTATCTCTTGCAGTTAGAGTCGATTGATTTAGAAACAGGATTGCCCCTCGCGGGTGCTGTTTTCTATGTGAAAGACGCACAAGGAAATAAGGTTTTGGAATTATTAGCTGATAACTCAGGAAAAGTAAACGGTAGATTAACTTCCAAAGGGCCATTCACAGTTCAATGTTTGGCGGATGGATTCAATCTTGCTGAACAGGTCATCGCTGAATTACTTCCAACCACGACGATTCTCTTCAAATCTGTCAAGGAAAAAGTTTCTATGAATGAGGTTAAGGTCGTGTTCATTGATAGATATACAAAAGAAAACGCATTGCCTTCTGTACTGATTGACCAAACGGTTACGCAAAAAGCCCCGTTTTTCTTAAAAGGGAAAGAAGGGCAAATTTTCTCAATCGAAATCAAAGATAAGGATTTCACATCTGAAAAATACAAGTTGGCTTTTAATGACTCGCTCATGAACAAAGTCAGTACTATTTTATATGCACAGCGGGCGAAATATGATTTTTATTTCAGTTTCTATGATAAACAAACCAAAAAGCAACTGCCAAGAGTCGCACTGAAAATGATTGATTTGACGGATAAATCGGAGGTGCAGAGTTTCACAGAAGGTGAATTTATGGCATCGCTACGTCCAGATAGATTCTATGCATTTCAAGTGAGTGCCGCTGGATACCAGTCTGTTTCTCAGAAAATCAGTGCCATGACATGGATACAAGAAGGAGAATTTGAAAAAATGGTTTTATTGACTCCCGAAAAACAAGATGTAGCCGCAGCAGTACCTGAAAAAAATACGGAGGTCATTCGGACAGTCGCATTTGGTACGATTTCAAAAGGCACACGTGTGACATTGGAAAATATTTACTTTGACCAAAGTAGCCCTGTCCTTCGGAAAGAATCGTTCACGCAATTAGACGAATTAGCGAAAGTATTGCAAGAAAATCCAGCCTTGAAAATCGAAATTCGGGGGCATACAGACAATGTAGGTGATTTCTATGAGAATGTGAAGCTTTCTAAAGCAAGGTGTGAGTCTGTGATAACGTATCTACTCGCTAAAAAAATTGAGGCTTCGCGACTAATTGCCGTGGGACGTGGCTCCGTAGAACCCATTGCACCAAACGATACAGAAGCCAATAAAAAGCGAAATAGACGTGTAGAATTTATTGTTTTGTAATGATTCTTCGATTGGATAAGAAAAAGTTCCCCCGTTGTTTTGAGCTAGTCTTTTGAGTGAATGTATGTAAACGAAAATGGGCTTGATATACATCTGAATCTTTGAAACTAGCAACGCCAAATAGGAACAGCGAAGCGCGTCTGAACCACATAAAAGTAGATTCTGCGAAATAGTGGGTTTGAGGCAGTATTGGTTCTAGTAAGTTAACCTTTGCAAATAAGTAAAACAATGTGGAGAAAGTGTATAAACATCAGGTAAAGAGCTAATTAGGTTGTTTAAAAGTAGAATTTATTTGGAATTGACAAAAACAGTAAATACATTTGAATGTTTTTCCTATGTTAAAGAAAAAGTACATGAAACAATTATACCATGAATACAGAAACAGAAGAACTTATGATTACCTCGGTAGTACTTACCTTATTTATGTTGAGTTTAATCACCGAAAAAATTACGAACTTCATTAAACTTCATGTTCCATCGTTGTTTTCGAAATTTGAAGACGAATCGAGTAAAAAAAAGAGGGAACAAAAAATTCAATTGGTTTCAACTTTTGTCGGAATCCTGGTTGCACTTCTTTGTAATGCAGATTTCTTTCTACTCGTCCGGCAGGGTGGGACTATAGTACCCTTGACGGAACTATCACTGAAAGGAACCATCGGCTGTATCATTACGGGTCTCTTTTTAAGCCAAGGCTCTGCTTTTTTTCACGATTTATTGGATACTTTGCTGTATTACAAAAATATGAAAAAAGCACTTTACAGCAAACAAGAAATGGAGAACAGTTTATCAGCATCGGAGAGCCACATGAATGCAGATGAATGGATAAAAGCGCTCACCGGAAATAATCGTCATGATCAGGAAATCGAAAATTTTTAATATAAACTAGCATGAAAAAAATCATCGAAAAATTTATTACCAACTATAACAGAAAAAAAGTCCCACTTATTCAATTAAAAGCCATCATCATTCACTGGACTGCCAATGAAAGAAAAGGCGCAAATGCATTAAGGCATTTTGACTATTTTAATCATACCAAAGAACAGCGAAAAAAGGCAAATTTGAGAGATATTGGAAAGGAGATAGTCACATTTGGGTCTGCACACTATGTTGTTGACTCAGAAAGTATCTATCAATACATTCCTGATAATGAATTTGCTTACCACGTTGGTGCAAAATCCTACAACGCCAAAGTTGTTTACACTAAAATTGGAGTTCCCAGAGGCTCAAGTCCAAATTATTATACAATCGGTATTGAAATGTGTGTAAACTCCGATGGGGATTTTACAAAAACCAGACAAAATACCATTGAATTAACCCACTTTCTCTTAAAGAAGTATCATTTAACAGCTGATAATGTGTATCGTCATTTCGATATTACAGGCAAAGATTGCCCCAAAATGATGCTTGACCAGAAAATTTGGGAGCAGTTTTTAACAGAAGTGAAAAATTATAGCATGAACGATGTAAGATACAGAGTGAACGTTTCTGAACTGAATGTGCGAACAGGTAGTGCTACGAGTTTTCCCATAAAAAGGAAATTAAGGCAAAATGAAACAGTTGTGAAAATAGGAGAAGAGGGAGTTTGGTTCAAAATTGGTACTGACGAATGGATACATTCAAATTATGTAGTACAAATATAAACAAGCAAAGTATTGTTTAGCCACTCCAATTTAGAACCCAAACCTTAAGTTCAGTAGCCTGATTATAAATTAATGTGCCTTTCAATTTATCACTTTGTATTTATTATTTTCAATGTAGAAAATGTTTGAGCTACTTCTGTATGAAAGTGGTAATACAGACGTGATTGTACATTTCATTTATAAAAACATAGCCATCCCGAAATATATATAAAGTTAAGTTTTGGACTCGATTCTAGGCGTACATTTTGCATTAATTCTTTGTATAGGTATGTCCTAATAACCCATAGCGGGTGATGAAAAGATATTGAGCCACACCATGAAATAGCTGTGTATTTGATACGAGATAGTTGATTACACTAGTCTCATAATTAGTCATTTATAAAATAAATCAAAAGCCAACATGAACTACTCCAAGTTCCCAATCCTGTATTTACTAACTGGTTATTTCATCGGACTTTTAATCCTCATGTACTGGTGGAAGTATAAGTCTAATATTCAATCAAGGTATTTAAGCATTTTAAGTATCCTTTTTCTCTTTTGGCTTCGCTTCCCGTTCATCGTTTTCAATCAAGAACTTAATCCAGATGAGAGCCAAATGATTACTCATTCGATGACTTTAAGGTCTGACCATATTTATTGGAAATTCGTAGATGGGCATACAATCGGGCCACTCAGCTCGTATCTTTTGATTCTTCCTACATTTCTAGGACTGGCTTTTGATTACACCTCTGCTCGATTAACCGCCTATTTCTTAATGCTAGGTAGTCTATTTTTTTTCTACAAAAGTTTGCGTCAACTTACCCAATCATCTATAGCTTGGCTTGGCGTTTTCCCCCTCATTTTCTTTTATGGTTTTACGCAAGAATATGATTTTATTCATTATTCAAGCGAACTACTCTCTGTGTTTCTTCTCAATGTTTCTCAATGGATTTACCTTCGAATTACTGAAAAACCATACAAACATCCATCAGAATGGTTTCTACTTGGTCTTAATTTAGGTATTATTCCATTTTGTAAACTTCAAGCAGTACCCATCGCCCTCGTTATTGGTGTTTTTGCACTCTGGAATGCACGTAAGCAAACAAGAGATTGGCAAGGGGGTTTCTTTTTAATTTCAGGAAGTATGCTTTTTCCGATTATTGTTTTACAATGGCTTTTGTATCACCAATTATGGGATGATTTCCTGACTTTTTACATAGAAGGAAATCTAATATACGGAAGCCCGATAAGTTTTATTGAAAAAACAATCAATTTGTACAGATTTTTTAGAAATAGTTCGAGTTTTTCATTCTTTGCGTTGTCTCTTTGTCCTTTACTACTATACGGATGGAAGCATATAAAAAAGAGTCATCATCTTGGTTTAGCCGTCTCTTTGGTTATCGCTTCTATTTTCTCAGTCCTTAAAACGGGAAATGTTTTCAATCACTATCTACATCTTCTGCTATATCCACTCGCTTTCCTTGCCTTTCTGATTGGAAAAGATACTTTACGTACCCAAGGTATGTTCTGGATTATCTGGATTGGAACGCTGTGGATTGTAGGAAGTACAGTATTTAAAAAGCTTTCTGAAACATCCAAATTGGCATATATGTACTGTATTTCTGAACCAGATTTACAAATAAGTCCCGCTTCTAAACTCATTTTAAAATATGCTAATTCAAAGGATAGAATGGCTATTTGGGGGTGGGTTTGTAGGTATCATGTAGAGACGCAAATTCCTCAAGGTGCAACCGAAACACATCCAGAAAGATGCATACTAGAACATCCATTGAGGGAGAGATATTATCAAAGATATATTCAAGATATAAAATACAAGAAACCAAAAATATTCGTGGATGCGGTTGCACCAAACAGATTGCTTTTGAATAATCGGGAAGAACAGTCCCATGCACATTTCCCAGAACTAAGAAAACTAATTGAGTCACATTACGTATTTGTCGGAGAAGCCGACAAATCTCGAATTTATATCAGGAAAGACGAGAAGCGCTAAATTTACCTCTTTTATAAAATGACTTGTTTTTGTCTAGCTCACGGGTGAAAGTCATTATTTTAATGTCAAAAAATGAATTTTTTAAGTTCATTTTTTGACCGTTTTATACTTCGAATTTGTACCAACCTTTTTTGTAAAAAAGCCTTTTCAATGCAAAAATACAAATCAATAAATCTGTTTATTTAGCTGCGATCGACGGCAACTAGCTTCGTTTATTAGCCTAAAATTTACGTTCATCTGGATTTGCTGTTTTAACTTACAGCCGGTCATCACTGGCATAGAAATTCATTAGTCAATTCTGGTAATCTTGAATTATTTAAAATAAATACAAAAAAAGTACAATTATATTTTCAAAAAAAACCAAAAAATACCTGATACCAGGTATTTTTTGGTGAATAAAAAGTCTCTTACTTTGCTGAAATTTAATTTGTCCCAAAACACGTTTACATCACTTCCTTAAAGAGGAATGTCTTTAGCCACCTTTTGCGGTTGGCTATGGTTTGCACAGCTGGTGCGAAATCGAGACATCTCCTTCCTCTCTCGTGGTTAAAAAACATGTATTTGTCGCAGATGTATTTTTAATCAAAAAACCAAAACAACATAATGAAAAGAAGTCTATTTACAGTACTCTTCTTCCTTGCCCTGTTTGCTACAAAATCATGGGCACAAAGTGGCGCACCGGAGAAAATCAGTTTTCAGGCGGTCGTCCGGAATACAAGCAATGCTTTAGTAACCAACCAAGCGGTCGGGATGCGTGTCAGCATCTTGCAGGGGTCGGCTTCGGGTAGTTCCGTGTACAGTGAAACCCAAACGCTATTACCCCTACTACTGGCCCTATGGTATTTACAGCAACTGGATACCAATTCATTACTACTAAATAGTAACTTTTATACCTACAACCATGAATCAGCCTGACGGTAAATCGAAAGCAATCTTTCTTTTTTCGCAACTCTCAAATATCAATTTTGGAGTCTATTGTGCTAATCCACAAGGCTTAAAAGATAATTTGAATAATGTTACTAAAATTATAGAAGGAAAAATTGAGGGTTTTCAGAAAAATGTAATTCTTCAAAAAATAAAAAGTTTTTGGGACAGGGAATGGCAAATAGTTTGGGGTCCTTGCATGAAAGAGTCTATTACAAAAAAAAGCAAACAATACCCTGAGACTGTGGGCACATACCATGCTAATAACGCAATGTATGTAATTAAAGGGGGTGATGCTTATGTAGTAGGTGTGGCTGCTACAAACATGCTTTCTACCTTCGAGCAGGAGGTAGAGGATTTGGACGTCTTTTTACAAGAACCTTGGAATATACTAAACCCAAATCATGGGCATATTTCTCAAGGTGCAAAAATTGGTGTGGAAGTTTTGATGGATGAATTGAAGGATTCTCATGGTCGCACTTTATTGCAGTTTTTAGAAGAGACTATCAGGTATAATGAACCTGCCGAAATAATTACCTGCGGCCACAGCCTAGGTGGTGCTTTATGCCCCTTGGTAGCCTTAAAAATTGCTGAAAGAAAACATTTTTTGGCTACTTGGCGAAATGTAAGTATTAGTAGTTACCCCACAGCAGCCCCAGTTATTGGCGATTCTAGTTTTAATAATTATGTTTCAGACCTAAGTAAAAGTGATAAAATATACATCAACTCGATGTATAACTTTAATGATATTGTACCAATGGCTTGGCAAGCAAATACTTTTGGACAAATACCCGATGCTTACATAGGGTTTGGCGTAGTACCAAATACAGAACTGAAAAATACTCTAAATTTTTTAGTTGCCGAGTTGAAAAAAGTAAACCATCCTTACTATAGAATGTACGATATTAAAGAGTGTACATTCAAAGCCTTTCCCTTAGAACCCACCCCACAAGGCGATAGTGCTTTTATGACCGAGGCTATGTACCAACATATTTCGGTCTATTACAGCGAAGGATTTGGCTTTGACTCTGATTTTATTAGTCATTACAATCAGTTCATTCAGGCTATTCTGCCCCGCGATTGTAAAACCGTTATTCACCATTAATTTGTAAATTATCATGAAATACTCAAATAACTTTCGAAAACTAGTGCGCTACTTGCCTTTAGTTTTTCTAATGTGCATAGCACAATTAGCTGCTGCCCAGTCCCTCTGGAAATTACCGGCAGCTGTTGCGCCAAGCAACTATTTTGTAAGCCCGAATTTAATTAGCACCCATTTTGTAAGTGCTTCCCAAGGCTGGGCTGTAGGTGCCAATGGAACTATACTTACCACTACCAATGGCGGCACTACCTGGCAGACACAAACCAGCGGCACTACCAATGCATTGGTAGAAATTCATTTTGTAAATGCTACAAAAGGTTGGGCTGTAGGAGATAATGGTACTATACTTACCACTACCAATGGCGGCACTACCTGGCAGGAACAAACCAGTGGCACTACCAATGCATTGCGAGGCATTCATTTTATAAATGCTACAAAAGGTTGGGCAGTAGGTGAGAATGGTACTATACTCACTACCAGCAATGGCGGTGTTACTTGGGCAGCACAAACATCGGGTACTACCAATACTATTACGTCCATTCATTTTACCGATGAAAACAATGGTGTGTTTGTTACACTTCTTGGCAAAGTATATGCTACCACCGATGGAGGGGCTAATTACACTAAAACGTACGATGGAGTTGTTGGTTTAACTGATGTGTTTTTTATTAACCAAACCACAGGCTGGGCAGTAGGCGCAGCCGGATTAAGATTGGCTACCACCAATGGGGGACTTAGCTGGAGTGTACAAGTAGCAGCCACAGCTGGGAGTCCAGAGCTACGTTCGGTAAGTTTTACCAGCTCTACCCAAGGCTGGACAGTAGGTGGTAATGGAACTATACTTACCACTACCAATGGCGGCACTACGTGGCAGGCACAAACCAGCGGCATTACAAGTATTTTATTCGGAGTAAGTTTTGTCAGTGCTACCCAAGGTTGGGCAGTAGGTGGCAATGGAACCATACTCACTACCAGCAATGGCGGTGTTACCTGGAGCAGCCAGCCACAGGCAATTCCATCATCACTAAACGGGGTATCATTCCCTACGAACACCCAGGGGTGGGTAGTAGGTAACACCGGTGCGATACTAGCTACTACCGATGGCGGTGTAAACTGGCAATCTCAAACTTCGGGTACTACAAATGCACTAAGATCTGTAAATTTTGTAAATGCGAATCAAGGCTGGGTTGTAGGGGCGTCTGGCACCATTTTGGCTACGTCCAATGGCGGTACAACGTGGCAGGCGCAAACGAGTGGCACTACTAATGCGCTCAACTCGGTGCACTTTACCAACGCCACCCAAGGTTGGGCTGTGGGTGCAGCAGGAACTATTATAGCTACCACCAATGGTGGCAGCAGCTGGGCTGCACAAACCAGTGGTGTGCCCGCTGCCAATGCGCTTAACTCAGTACATTTTATCAATGCAACCAACGGCTGGGCAGTAGGTGGACTCGCTGCACGCACTACTGTTTCGAATATCGTACGAACCACAGATGGAGGTGCTACCTGGCAAGCTCAAACAGCAGGCGTAAATCGAGTTTTGAGGGGAGTGTTCTTCATAAGTGCTACCCAAGGCTGGGCAGTAGGTGATATTGGTACTATACTTACCACCACCGATGGCGGTGCTACGTGGCAGGCGCAAACAAGTGGTACTACCAGTGACCTTCGTTCAGTCTATTTTACCAGTGCCACCCAAGGCTGGGTTGCTGGCTCTGGTGGTACAATTTTTACTACTACCAATGGCGGTGCTAGCTGGCAGGCGCAAGCAAGTGGCACAATCAATAGTTTGACTTCAATTCATTTTAGCAATGCTGCCCAAGGCAGAGTAGTAGGCGATGGCGGTATTGTGCTATTGTATGAGAATTTTCCGTCCAGCACCAACCCCGCCGTTACCCAAGGCACAATCGCCACGTGCTACCCAACAGCTGCTGCTGCTGAAGCTGCTGCTATTGCAGCCACGACTGCAACTGCCGATGCCAGTTGCCCAGGCACTGTTACCAAAACAGCTTCTACCTCAGGAACTTGTAGTGCTGTTGTTACCGTGACTGCAACCGATGCATGTGGAACTTCGTCGGCAGTCACGTACAATACACGTATTGATGCGCCTACTGCAACCCAAGGTACGATTGCAAGCACATACACCACCGTAGCCGCAGCTGAAGCCGCAGCATTGGCTGCAACTACAGCAAGTGATAATTGCCCAGGTGCTTTGACAGAAACAGTATCAACTGTTGGTACTTCAAGTGCTGTCATCACCGTTACGACAACCGATGCATGTGGAAATGCAGCACAAACTACGTATAATACAAGCATAAATATTCAGCCAACCCTCTCTGCAATCACGAATCAAACCGTGTGCGATGGACAATCGATTTCAAATATTGCCATTACCTTGGGTGGAGATACAGGTGCAACTTTGACGGCAAGCAGCAGCAATGCAGCCATCACACCTACTTTTACGTTTGGAGGCAGTGGCGCAAATAGAACCTTGACGATTGCTACCACAGCAGGTCAAGTAGGAACAACGACGGTAACAGTGACAGCAACAGCGACGGGTGGAACGACAACGTCAACATTCACGCTTACTATCAATGCTACTCCAGCAGCCCCCACAGCATCTGCACAAAACTTTGTAGGCACAGCGACGGTAGCGAATTTGGTTGCCACAGGCAGCATGGGTAGCACAATTCAATGGTATGCAGCCTCTACAGGTGGCACAGCATTGGCATCAACTACGGCTCTTGCGACGGGAATGTATTACGTTTCTCAAACCATCAACGGGTGTGAAAGTACAAGAACTGCTGTGAGTGTGACGGTTGTTAATCCAATTACGCTTTCTGCAATCACGAACCAAGCAACGTGCGATGGCGAGACAATTTCCAATATTGCTATTACATTGGGTGGCAATACAGACGGGGTTACACTAACTGCTTCTAGCAGCAATACAGCCTTTACGCCTACCTTTACGTTTGGTGGTACGGGCACAGCGCGTACTCTAACTATCGCAACCGTTGTTGGTCAAGCAGGTAGCACGACCATTACTGTCACCGCGACAAATGCCTCAGGAGGAACGGCTACCCAAACGTTCACGTTGGCTTTAGGCCAATTAGTAGCAGGTCCAGCTACATTAGGGTCTGAAACTGTCGTTATTCCAACTACCAATAATTTATCAAGTTTTGATTTTGGTTTAGACAATAACCTCTATGTAACAATTGGAAACTCTCCTGGCGCACCTTTTGTACAAGGTTCTATTGCTCAGTTTTCTTTAACAGGTGCATCTCCAAATTACAGTTACATTACTGGCTTAACCAGTCCTGGTAGATTAAATATAGGAAGAGATGGTAAACTTTATTTTATAAACAACGGGTCACAAAATATAACACGCTACAATGGGCAAACATTTGAAGCCACTAAAACGTCTGCTGCACAAAGTGTTATTAGTTTTAGAACGAACCGAGCCAACGAGCTTCTTTTCTTAAATTTTGGTGCAAGTGGTGGTATATTTAAACTACCCGCTAATTTCACTGATGCCAGTACGCCTACCCAAGTATTTGCGACCAATGCAAATCCGATTTCCATGGTCATCGACCCGACTGGGGATGTGCTTTATTATCTAGACAGTTCGGGTTTAGATAACAGTAAGTTAATTCGTGCAAATGTAAATGGGACGGGTTCGCCAACCCGAGTATTGGCAACACCCCGACTCCGTGGTTTAGCATTTGATGAGAATGGGCAATTATGGATTTCCCATGGCTCTGAGGGTAAACTTTCGTTGGTAAATGTAAGCACTGGCACGTTTAGTACTGCCCTAAGCAGCGGTTTCTTCTTTATCCCTGTGTTCAAAAATGGAGAAATCTACTACCGTGCTTCAAGTGGTTCAAGTGCTGGCATTTTCAAACGGTCATTTACCCCAACAGTTACCTATCAACCCTGCCCGGTTGTTGGTCCACCGACAATTACAGCCACAGCCCCTGCAACCCGATGCGGCCCAGGAGACGTCACGCTTTCTGCGACTCCTAGTGCTGGAAGTATCCGGTGGTACACCACACAAACGGGAGGTAGTCCTTTGACAGATGGAACTGCCTACACACTATCTGGTAACTCCATTACATTAAAAAATCTAACAACTACAACTACCTTGTACGCAGAGGCAGTGAGCGGTTCATTGGTCAGTACAGCGAGATCCGCTGTGTTAGCCACTGTGACTTCAAGTGAGCCTACTTTACCTGCTATCAATCCATTGAATAGTGCAGGAAATACAAATACAGCAGGTAATATCAATTATGTATGTCCACAAGGTGGATTTGTTTTGAGCATGAATTTGGCTGGCATTACCTTCAATCAGGCAACAGCCAATGATATTCGGTGGTACAGAGAAAGTGGTGCAACGCCAGGTTTCCAAGTTAGTGAAGATGTGAATCTAAATCTTTCTGGGGCTTCTGTTAATATTCCAAGCAGTCAAGCACCTCAAGTGGGTGGACAAACAAGAACCTACTACGCAGTATTGAGTGCGGGTTGTAATCCAACACCTAATGTATCATCAATTGCTATTACGGCATTTACGAGTGCTTCTTCTGCTGCAACGGGCATTGCCTTGAACGGAACTAACTATACAGGCGGAACACTTTGCCCGGGTACCTATACATTAGCCACAACGGGCGCGGCATTGGGTGACAATCCTTTGACACAAGTTTTATTCGCTACAGAAGGTGTAATTTTCAATGTAACTAGTCCTATCACCCTAAGTTCAGGAACAAATCGTTTCATTTATACCCGTGTGGTGGATGCGTGTAACGGCAATAATTTCAACTTCCCGCAACTTCCTGCCCCAGGAATTGCCATCAATGTGGGCACGTCTCCAGCGGCACCCACAGCATCTGCACAGAGTTTCTGTGGAGCAGCGACGGTGGCGAATTTGGTCGCAACGGGCAGCAATATCCAATGGTATTCCGCAGCAACAGGCGGAACGGCACTCGCATCAACTACGGCGCTTGCAACGGGCACGTATTACGCTTCGCAAACGGTGAACGGTTGTGAAAGTGCGAGAACATCTGTTTCAATTACGGTTAATTCCGTCACATCTGCACCGACGGCTACCGCCACGCAACCTTTCTGCGGAACGGCAACTGTGGCAAACTTGGTTGCAACGGGCACAGCTATCCAATGGTATGCAGCTGAAACAGGTGGAACAGCTTTAGCAGCAACTACGGCGCTTGCCACCGGAACGTATTACGTTTCGCAAACTACTAATAATTGTGAAAGTTCACGCGTTGCCGTTAGTGTAACGATTAACCCGATTCCAACCGCTCCCACAGCATCTGCACAGAGTTTCTGTGGAGCAGCGACGGTAGCCAATTTGGTTGCAACTGGTACAGCTATCCAATGGTATTCCGAAGCAACAGGTGGAACAGCTTTAGCACCAACTACGGCGCTTGCAACCGGAACGTATTACGCTTCCCAAACGGTGAACGGTTGTGAAAGTACAAGAACGCCTGTCAGTATTATCGTCAATACAACCCCACTAACGCTCACGCTCGGTACGGTTACACCTCCGACAACGTGTACAGGAACCAATGGCTCCATCGCATTTACCACCAATTTCGCGGACGGTACTCACGCCCTCTCTTTCCAAAAAGATGGCGCTGCTGCCCAGACGGTCAATGTTTCGGTGAGCTCCGGTAGCTTTGTTCTAGCTAACTTAGCAGCTGGCACTTATACGAATCTTTCGGTTACTTTCAACGCGTGTACCACTAGTGTCGCAGGTCCCGTTGTGCTGTCTTCGCCTACCGTCTCAGGCGGTGCTTTGAGCGGAAGCAGCTCGGTTGTAGCTGGTATCAACAGCGCCACCTTGACTCTAACGGGACACACAGGAAGCATCGTCAAATGGCAATCTTCTAGCGATGCTAGTTTTGCGACGGTTGAAGACATCGCTGTTACAACACCGACCTATACGGCAAGTAATTTAACAGCTACAGGCTTCTACCGGGTTGTAGTCGAAGGTTTGGGCTGTCCGCCTGTGTTTTCATCTTCGGCATCTATTTCCGTTACCGCCAATCAAGCGCCTGTGGCACGTTGCCAGACAGTCGTGCGGGAAGTCAACGCTGCCTGCCAAGTATTTGTCAGTGCCCAAGAGTTTGACGGGGGCTCTTCTGACCCCGACGGACACGCCTTAACCCGAAGTATCAACTTCACGGGCCCTTACGCTGTGGGTAGTTACAGCGTGGAGTTCCGCGTCACCGACATCAACGGGGCTTCTTCGACGTGTACTGCACTTCTGACTGTCGCCGACCAAATCCCGCCAACGGTCATTACCCGTTCAGTGGATTTACTCCTAGACGATGCAGGTCGTGCTAGTCTGTCTGTCGAGCAGGTCAATGCGGGAAGTTTTGACAATTGCAGCATTCAATCCCTGACTCTAAGCAAGACCGCCTTCACTTGTGCGGATTTGGGTACACAAGATGTCCTTCTTACAGCGGTGGATTTCTCTGGAAACCGGACATCGCAACGCGCCGTCATACGTGTACTTGACAACCGCGCACCGCGCGCAGTAGCCAACAATACGGTTGTGTATTTGAAAGCAAACGGTACAGCTGAATTGGATGTATTCGCCTTCTCGCGTGGGTCGAGTGATAACTGTAGCATCGCGAAAATCGAAGTGAATGTTGGATTGCTGGATTGTTCTTTCATCGGACAAAGACCCGTGGAAGTCAAGCTCATTGACCCAGCAGGGAACTTCAGCAAAGCTACGGCGATGATGACAGTCTTGGATACCATTGCGCCTGTGGTGAGTGTCAAAGACACCGTGCTGTACCTAGATGCGGCAGGCAAAGTGAGTTTAGCTGCTGACAAAGTAGCAGCCCGCATCTCGGAAGCCTGTGGGATTAATTCTGTCTCTGTCTCTCGTAGTAATTTCGATTGCAGCACCAGCAGCGAGATGGTTCGTTTCACGGCAGTGGATAGACAAGGAAATCAAGGGTTTGCCATGTTCCGCGTCACTGTCCGCGATACGTTGTCGCCTGTCTTGCGTGTTCGTCCGGCTACGGTGTATTTGGATAGAACGGGCGTCGGTCGCTTGAACGTACCGATGATTGATGCGGGTTCAAGTGATAACTGTGGGATTACATCCTTGACGCTTCGCGATACTTTGTATAGCTGCAATGAAGTAGGGGAAAGAAAAACACTCTTGACAGCACGAGATGCTGCGGGGAATACAAGCCGCATCGAAGTGTCCATCAGTGTCCGAGATAGCCTGGCACCGATGATTCAAGCCAGAGATTCCATCCAAGTGTTCTTGAATGCGCAAGGAACAGCGAGTTTGAATGTAGAAGCCATTGAGCTTGGCTCAACAGATAACTGTGGCATTGCGAGTCGGGTACTGGCGACTACCTCTTTCAGCTGTAGCCAAGTGGGTGTGGTTCGGGTAGGATATAAAGTAACCGACGTCAATGGCAATAGCAGTGAGAAAGTGATTGTGGTGACGGTGTCTGATACGATTGCACCGGTTCTACAAACCCAAAACGCACGGTTAACCATCGGCGAAGACGGCAGAGCGGTACTAGCAACAACGGATGTCATCACCTCGGCAACAGATAACTGCGCCATTGGCACGCAAACGCTGTCAAGCACAACATTTGGTTGTGGTCAGATAGGAAACCGTGAGGTGACCGTAACGGTAACAGATGTGAACGGAAACAAGACGGAAGCCAACGTGCTGGTGGAGATTGTGGACGGCAACGGGGTTTGTCCGTGTTCGTATTCGATTTTGGCAGCGGAGTCGGTGACATTAGTCAACAACCGCTTGGCGTATGGCGGAGTGGGTACGTATGGCGTGAATAAACTGGTTCGTTTGGAGAATACCCGTGTCAACAAAGAAACGGTATTCATTCGTTCGACACAAATAGAAGCGGATGAGACCAGCCGTCCGAACCGTCTGATTGAGCGACAAGCACCTCAGCCGTTTGCTTTTGAACAGATGACCACGAGTGCTTCGGGTACGATGCGTGCCAAGCGAAACCAAGAGATGAGCAGTTCGGAAGGGCAATTCGGGGTGATTCGTGTTCGACGTGGAGCAACGCTGACACTCACAAGCGATAAAGTGGTGGCTGAAAAAATCATCATCCGCAAAGGTGGCGCATTGAACTTCTCCCAAAAGACGACGGTGGGAGTGATAGGTCAGTTCAAAACGGAGTCGGATGTGGTTATTAACGGAAGCAATGAAGCAGTGCGGATGTATGTGGGCAAGGACTTGGTGATTGGTCAAAACAACAGCATCAATGGCTATTTCCATACGCTCCAAGAAGCAGAACTCAAGCGCAACCGAGGCACAGATACCACGCGAGTCAGCGGTACAATCGTAGGAAATACCGTTGTTGCGATGGGTCAAGTTGTCTGGGAAGGTGGCGTTATTCGCTGTGGCGAAGACGATACAGACAGCACTGAAGCGAGGAATCCAAAAGCGGAGTTCGTTGCTGCCCAAGAAAATGACGATGCGTTAGATGAGTTGGTAGAAGCTCAGCTACTTGAAGAAGGGGAGTCGAAGTTATACATGTATGGCCCGAACCCAACGTCAACGCATGTAACCCTGCGTTTCTATCAAGTGCCGAGTGTGAAACCGGTTGTTCAGATTTTACAAAACTCAACACGTCAGATGGACGGAATGGTGAAGCAAACTTGGTTGAGTGACCAAATGCTGAAACTAGACCTCAGTGAACTGGCGGCTGGAATGTACCTTGTTACTGTCCGAGTGGATGGAAAAGTACAAACCGTCAAGATTGTGAAGGAGTAGTAGAATAAACTCCAAACGAAAGAGACCTGGTACAAATTCGTATCAGGTCTCTTTTCGTTTGGAATGAAAATGCAGTATTTTGAAAGTAAATCCATTTGAGCCAGTTACGTGATTTTATTATCTCTAAAATGATAGATGGAATTTTTACAAATGCACGAGTGAATCGTTCAAATTAGTTGTTTCATTTTGCCAATAATGAAACGATTTTTCAAACTACAAATCCATCTTTTAGACGATTCCATTTGTAGGGGTGAACAGAAGTTACAATTCGTAGGGAATATGTATTAAACAGACCAAAATAGTTAAACTGCCATTGGAGTACTCAAACATCCGTAAAAAACACAGAAAGATAAAAGAGAAACGGTAGATACAAATAAATCCTACGTAGTTAAATTTCTCTTGATTTTCCGGAAGTAAACCAAGAGAAAAGCCGCCAAATAAATAGAGTTTGGTGCTATTTTAGTAGCTTTCGTCGTTCAAACTGAAAACGAGGTGAATTAGTTTTCTCAGGACACAAAAGCATATATCTAAACAATCAAATGGTTACATTCCAAACGCTGTCTGTCATTATTCCCGCCTATAATGAGGAAAAAACAATACGAAAGGTAATAGAAAAAGTTTCTCGTGTTCCATTGCCACGGGGTATTCAAAAAGAGATTATTGTCGTTAATGATTGCTCGAGTGACGAGACCGAGATAGAGGTTTTTCGCTGTATAACAGATAATTCCATCGAGGTAATATATATCAAACACGAAGTAAATAAAGGCAAAGGAGCCGCACTGCATTCAGGTATCAAAAAAGCAACGGGAGAATACGTAATCGTTCAAGATGCTGATTTGGAATACGATCCCGAGGAATATTCTATTTTACTCAATCCTGTCCTAGCCGGCCACGCTGATGTTGTTTTCGGTTCCCGATTTGTCGGTGGCAAACCACATAGAATCCTTTTTTTCTGGCATACGGTAGGAAATAAATTTCTCACTTTTCTCTCCAATCTATTCACAAATTTAAACTTGACCGATATGGAAACATGCTATAAATTATTCAATACGAAGCTACTCCAAAGCCTTGATTTGAAAGAAAAAAGGTTTGGTTTTGAGCCCGAAGTAACCGCCAAAATAGCTAAAATAAACGGGATTCGAATTTATGAAGTAGGAATTTCCTATTACGGTCGTACATACGAAGAAGGAAAAAAAATCAATTGGAAAGATGGATTTAGAGCGCTATACTGCATAGTTCGATACGGAATTTGATATTTCTTTTTTTCGTACGAAACCAAATGGATACTTGTTTTTACTTAAATCAATTATATGTTTTTCTAGATTTTGATACAGTTCCTTGCATTTACGTATCTATCGCGAAAATTCCCCTTTTTGTCTTTAATCAATACCAATAACTACCTGTTTATGTTCTTCATTTTGTCCCCTGCTTTTCTTTTTATAAATTGCTAATCAGCACATTAGGTATTCTTCTATTTACTGATTTATTCAACCTTACCTTCTTGACACATGAAAAAAATTCGGATAGGACTTTTATGTCTTTGTCTTCCACTTTTGGGTGTTTGCCAGACAGCTGGCTGGACGTCGCTCTTCAACGGAAAAGACCTTTCGGGTTGGAAACAACGCAACGGACAAGCCCGATACCACGTTGAAAATGGCGAAATTGTTGGTACAACTGTTGCCAACACCCCTAATTCTTTTCTTGCTACGACCAAAGAATACGACGATTTTGTCTTAGAACTGGAGTTAAAAGTAGATCCCTCCATGAATTCCGGCATTCAGTTTCGGAGTTTATCTATTCCTGAATACCAAAATGGGCGCGTACATGGGTATCAAATGGAAATTGACCCATCTGCAAGAGCTTGGTCTGGAGGTATTTACGACGAAGCGCGACGCGATTGGTTGTATATTCCTGCCAACAATCCACGCGCCAAAACTGCTTTTCGTGTAAACGATTGGAATACCTACCGCATCGAAGCCCTGGGATCAACTATTCGGACTTTTGTCAATGGGCAACCCATCGCTTATCTCGTAGATGACATGACGGCCAAGGGCTTTATCGCACTTCAAGTTCATGCCATTTACGGAGAACAAAAACCAGGTACGTGTATTCGTTGGCGGAACATTCGTATAAAGACAGAAAATCTGGAACTTTCACCTCCAGATGATACACCTGTTGTGAATTTAAAGAAGAATAATCTATCCGAACAAGAAAAAAACCAAGGTTTTGAGCTTCTTTTTGATGGCATTTCTCTGTCCAAATGGCGAGGAGTTTATAGTGAGGATGCTCCAAATAAAAGATGGTCTGTCCAAGAAGGAGAACTTCAAGTGGACCCGTCCGATGGTTCTGAAACAGGAAATGACATCGTGACACGTGAAAAATTCGCCTATTTTGAGCTCGTTTTTGATTTTAAATTAACTCCTGGTGCTAATTCTGGTATCAAGTATTTTGTGGATGAAACGTATCATTCAGGTGGGAAATCAGGCATTGGGCTTGAGTTCCAAATCTTGGACGATGAACGTCACCCAGATGCGAAAATGGGCGTTGTCGGAAATCGAACATTGGGAAGTTTGTACGACTTGATTCCTTCCATAAAAGTGGAAAAAAGGTTTCAAAAACCCATCGGCGAATGGAATCAAGGACGTATCTTGGTTTTGCCTGACGAAACAGTTCAACATTGGTTAAATGGCCATAAAGTCGTTGAATACACAAGAGGTAGCCCGATTTATCAGGCATTGGTGGCTCGCTCAAAATACAAAGATTTCGCTGGTTTTGGTACTGCGATGGAAGGACATATTCTACTCCAAGACCATGGCGATGCCGTCGCTTTTAAAAACATTAAAATTCGTCGAATAAGAAAAAATTAATCCGATAAAGGCATGAGTAATCGAAGAGAATTTATAAAAAAATCAGTTTTAGCAGGCGTAGCTACGCAGTTTTCGGCGGCAAGTTATGCGAAGATTATCGGTTCAAACGACCGCGTACGCGTCGCATGTGTGGGGTTTTCAGATAGGTTCAAATATTCACATATTCCTCCGTTCAAGGCACTGGCAAAGTCACTTAATTTTGAAATGGTTGCTGTATCCGATATTTGGAAACGAAGAAGAGAGGAGGGTAAAGCATTTATTGATAGCCAATTAGGTTCAAACGTGAGAGCATTTGCAAATAATGAAGAACTTTATGCCTCGCAAGTGGCAGATGCGGTATTCATTAGTACGGCTGATTTTCAACATGCCATTCATACCATCGAGGCTGTTCAGGCAAGATGCGATGCCTATACTGAAAAACCGTTGGCAGAGACCATGGCAGACAACCGAGCGGTTTTGAAGGCTGTACGCGAAAGCAATCAAATTGTGCAGATTGGTTCACAAAGAAGGAGCGGCGAGAATTACTTTGCCGCAGAGAAATTTATCAAGTCAGGGGAATTTGGTCCCCTTGTGATGGTCGAATTGATGTGGAATGTGAATCAGCCAGGAAGATGGCGGCGGCCTGCACTTGTTGCAGATGTTCGTGAAACAGAGATAGATTGGAAACGATTTTTAATCAATCGGCCGTATGAGGCATTTGACGCGCGAAAGTTCTTGGAATATCGCCTTTTTTGGCCGTACTCATCCGGGATTCCTGGCCAATGGATGAGCCACCAAATTGATACTGTTCACTGGTTTAGCGGACTTACACATCCGAGAAGTGCCGTCGCTAATGGTGGAATTTATCAATGGAAAGATGGACGAACGAATGCGGATACGCTGACAGTCGTCTTTGATTACGGCCCTTCAAATGACCCAACGAGTGGTTTTCAAGTACAATTTACGTCTCGGTTCTCGAATAGTGCAGGTGGAACAAAGGAATTGTATTATTCTAATGCTGGGATGATTAATCTGGATACAAACGAAATATCTGCCAATGGAGGCATGGTAGAATGGGAGGCGAAAGAAATGGGAATGAGCCCTAATTTGTTGGTTCCTCAAAAATTAGCGCGTATTCAGGTCGTGACAGGAGCGAATACAGGAGGAGATAATCTCACTTTTGCCCACGTCAAAAATTGGATGGAATGCGTTCGTTCGCGGAGAGAACCCAATGCGCCAATAGAAGCGGGCTATCAACATTCTATCGCGACAATCATGTCTAATGCTGCATATAGAACAGGCTTGCGTATTACATTTGACGAGAAAACCCAAGAAGTGATGGCAGGAGACAAACCCTTTATTTTGTAAAACAAAAACGGGTCATAAGAGAAAATGACCCGTTTTTAATTGCGTTTAATCACATTTGAAAAGTCTAAATTCAAGTGCTACACGGGTAGTATCTTCCTCGTCGTTGGTGGCTAAACCATGAATAAGATGAGATGAAAATAGAAGTACTTCGCCGTACTTTACACCAGAACGCGTGAGGCTGGTGTCACCCGCCCAAGATTGAATCATACGCACCCGGTATTTGTTGTTTGCCACAACGCCCCCATCAAACGTACGTAGGATTTCAGACTCTTTGATGCGGTGACTTCTGGGCGCTAAAGGCAGCGATGATTTTTCTGTTACGCCAGCCACAGGTATCCAAAAGTTTAAAAATTGAGGGATATAATTATCTATGTCAACGCCCTCGTAAATGTCTTTGTGCGGCGGGTTAAAATCCGTTGATTTAGGTCGATTGATACGAACGATAATGTGTACTTTGTGTCCCAAATAGGGGTCAATGTCATTTAACTTAAATCCAAGTATTTTTTCTAATCTTGGAATAAGTTCTAAGACAGGGAAATGAAAGTCGTCCGCAAATAAATCCCTTGTTTTTCCTACAACCTTGAAATGGTCTTCGTTGCGCGTTACAAAGTGGTGATATTTTTCTAGGGTAAAACCCTCTGTGGAAATCCCCAATTCTTTTTGGACAATCGCCGCGATGCTCGCCGTCAATCCTTTGTGTAGAGACTCGTATTCAGCCTCATTTAAGAAGGGTACTTCTGTATAACCCTCTGAGTACCAATCCTGATGATAGGTGACATCTGTGGTTTCAGAGGAAAGAATTTCGTCTCGACCAAATTGAAAAGGAGGAGCTCCAGCGATAGAAACGGCGCAAGGTTGCCCGTCTATGATATAGTGAACAGTTTCCATAAAAGCGAGTATATTGTTATGACAATTAAAAAAAAGTAAAAATACTTTTTTCTCCAAATCGAACATAATCTTATTTCTGCTTTTTTAGGAAATAGGAAACGAAAGGTTTATTTTTTCTAAAAGCTACACATTCAACCAATACGTGAATTTAAGAATGAGCGCCCTGTTCTTGGGTGCCCAAGCAGGTACTTGAAAATGAGCAATCGGTTGTGCAAAGTAATTGTCTGTGTAAACCAAAAATAAGTCACTCACCGGCCTGAATCTCCACTGCAATCGCGTATTTATGTTCGTATTATTGGTCTGTGTATTGTACTGAAAAAAGGTACTCAAAAATACGGATCGTGAAAAAGTTAGCTCTGCACGTGGCCCAATCAATAAATACCGCACGCTATTGTAAGGTTTGGGTAAATCTATTGCCGTAAAATTCGCATCAATCGTAAACGTACCATACGGTTGCACACGATAAGCTAAACTACTGTTTAGTCCTGTTCCTTTGCCATTGAAATAATCGCCGATGAACCAATCAATCTTTGCTTGAAAGTCACGGCGCGAACTCGTCTCAAGGTTTAAGAAAAATGCTTCGTAACGATAACTTCCTACAGGCAACGGAATGACGTTTTGATAGAACCGAGGGTCTGGGTTATCTGTCGCATTTGTTGGGTCAAATGAATTAAATAAATACGTAAAGCCCCGAAAATAGCCCGTTGAAAACTCAGTTCTATCCGGCGAAGTTAAAAAAAGGAAAAAGGCAGTTTCGGAGTCCAGCCGTTTGCCAGATAAGTCGAAAACGTCTTTGCCGTCTGTACCTATTCCGTACGAATTAATGTATTTGTTGATACTTGCTTTGCGTGGATTTAAAACCAATTTGGAAGGTCTAAACGTTGAGTAAATCCCGTTTCGAGGTACATAACCGACTTCTGCTTGGTAGTTTTCGCCGATGCGACTGATGGCAAAGTTTAAGTCAATGTTGGGATGATGGTAGCCGATGTATTGTCCAAAACTTGCTGCGTCTGGGCGTTGTTCTGGCGTAATGGATTGGTGCGCATAACTTTCTATTTCCCACTTATTATCGGGTGTAAAGAAGTTGAACTCTACTCCTGCAACCCGATTAAATGCCTGTAAACCAATTTGTTGAGAAGGGTCAATGCCATTTAAAAAGGTTTCTTTGTTTACAATAAAACCACTGATAGCTGAACGGGTAAATAGCTTTCTTTGTGCCGTCACCACAGAATAGTTGGTGGCAGGAAGTTGGTCTGACCCAATGGTCGTTTGGCGTGTTTGCATCGTTAAAACACCAATTCGCCAATCGTTATTTAGTTTCCCGCTCAAACGTAAACCTGCTTGGATAGGAACTTGTTGTGCCAGTCCTGTTCTTGGATTTCGAGCAATACCAATTCGGCGAGAGAAAAATGCACGTGTATCCGGAAAACCAAAATTACCAAATAAATCGGCGTTTTCAATGAAAAATTGCCGACGCTCAGGAAAGAATAGTTCAAAACGAGAAAGGTTGGTTTGCTGCTGATCTACTTCTACTTGGGAGAAGTCCGGATTGACCGTTACATCCAAATTAAGGGAAGGCGTTACGGCTACTTTTGCATCAAAACCGAAACCTAGATTACGATCTGTACTTTTTGGAAGTTCTTGTAAGTCTGATTTTGTACGTGGAAAATCTTGGACGATTCCAGAAGAAATATATGGAATAAAAGCAATGTTTTTGGAAGGCGTAGGCGGTGTGTCATCCCAAATTAATGTGCCTGCAAACCCAAGGTTATTGGAACGAAAATTACGCGGAACTGGAGACCAGTTAGACACTTCGTTGATTTGCATATAACTGCGCCCAAAATTAATATGCCACGCGTTTTCGCCTTCAGCTACTTTGTATCGCAAGGTTTTGAAAGGAATGGCAATCTCGACTGTCCAATAATCTGGGTAATTTTTTACTTCAGAAAACCACCGATTATCCCATGAATTATCTACATCTTGCCCGTTCGAAATAAGTCCTTCTCGTTGCACATTGAGTGGAGAAACCCCAAATTGGAAACCATTCAGCCTATCCCGAAAGGTATCAATATTTACAGTGAAAACATCACTCGTTCCACCAGGGTAATCTCGTTTGAAAGAAGAAACCGTATAGGCATTTCTTGGTTGATACGCTTTGGCTGCAACATAAATAAATTGCTCATCAAAAAGAACGCGAACCTCTGTTTGTGCTGTGGCATACGAAGTATCGTACGGCTTTTCCAAGAAAAATTGCTGAGCTATTTGCGCAGATTCCCAAACAACTTCGTCTATCAATCCGTCTAAACGAATCGGTTCTGTCGTACGTTTGATATGATAAACTGCCTTCGTGTTTTGTGAGAAAAGAAAGGCATGGCTGCCTGTAAGTAACGCAATGCTCAAAAGAATTTTTTTCCAATACATGGGTAGTTTCTTGGTTGAATAGGTATGTTTTGTGAAAAAACAGGAAAAATAAATCCGACAAAGTTCGCTAACTTTCTGTTATTCTGTTCGCCTTTTCGTCGCTTTTGTTACTATATTTATAGATTATTTTATCATTTGTTTATGCCAAAAAAGAAAAAGTCGTCCTCAGACCTACAAAAAGAGGAAATTTATCAGTTCTACGCACAAAAAGTAGAACGCCCCTTGACACTCAATGACTTACTCAATGCTTTTGATATTTACGATGAGGCAGACAAGCTTTTTGTTCAACTCATGATTGAAGAATTGCAGGAAAAAGGCCGCCTGAAAGCTGTCGGTCGAAACCGATATATAGCCACTACGCCCGCCGCTCCCGCCACTCAAACTGTCGTCGGAAAGGTTGATTTTGTGAATCCACGCTTTGCATTTATTAGGCACACAGAAGGCGAACCTGATATTTTCGTCGAAGTAGAAGACCTCAACGAAGCTTGGAACGGAGACACCGTTGAAGTAAAAATTCTCCCAACTACGCGTAAAAAAGGAAATAATCCGGAAGGAAAAGTCATTCGTATCCTCGAAAGAGCGCAACAGCGAATCGTCGGGAAAGTGAAAATATTTGGAAACTACGGTATTTTCAAGTCAGATAACCGAAGTTTTCACCAAGAAATCTTCATCTCTAAAACCAATTTGTCTCACGCAGCCCCCGACGATATCGTCGTCGTCGAGATTCTCTCTTACCCGCAAGGCCCCAAACAAGCAACCGGGAAAATCGTGGATATTTTAGGAAAAGTCGGTGAAAATAACGCAGAAATGAATGCCATCATGGCGGAGTTTGGCTTGCCCGTTCAGTTTCCTGAAGAAGTAGAACAAGAGGCAGAGCAAATTTCTACGCACATCTCCGACGAAGAAATTGCCCGCAGAAGAGATTTTCGCTCTGTACTCACTTTTACCATTGACCCACACGACGCCAAAGACTTTGACGACGCTTTGAGCTACGAATACAAAGAAAATGGAAACGTCGAAATCGGGATTCACATCGCGGATGTTACGCATTACGTACAGCCCGGTTCGAAATTGGAAGAAGAAGCCCTCCGACGTGCAACATCCGTTTATCTAGTCGATAGAACGATTCCGATGTTGCCCGAAAAACTCTCCAATGGGCTTTGCTCTCTTCGTCCCAATGAAGATAAATTGGTCTTTTCCGCTGTTTTTGAAATGACCCCCGAAGGGAAATTAGTCAAGGAATGGTTTGGACGTGCCGTCATTCATTCCGACAAACGGTTTGCCTACGAAGAAGCCCAAGAAATACTGGAAAAAACGTTCGCTGACGAATCCGTTCAGACACAATTTGAGCCCGTTCTCACGCATTTGAATACGTTGGCTAAATTATTCCGTGAAAAACGTTTTGCGAAAGGAGCCTTTAATTTCGAAACGCCCGAAGTGAAATTTCAGCTCAGCGAAGACGGGACACCCATAGGTATTTACACCAAAGTTCGGAAGGACGCACATAAATTAATCGAAGAATTTATGTTATTAGCGAATAAAAGGGTCGCTGAATTTATTTTCTTCCAACACTTTCTGCCCACTTCTAAACGACCTAAAAAAGCCGATGCCACTGAGGTCGCACCGACGATGGTGTATCGAGTTCACGAACCACCCAACCCCGAAAAAGTGGAGGTTTTTGCCAAATTTGCTTCGAAGTTAGGTTTTACCGTGAAGACAGAAAATTCAGACGTTTTGTCCAAATCCTTGAACGCCCTCGTCCAAAAAATTGAAGGTACTCCTGTTCAAAATATCTTGGAGTCACTGGCGGTTCGGACGATGTCTAAAGCCAAATATTCTACCCAAACAAGTGGTCATTTTGGACTAGCTTTCGATCATTATAGCCATTTTACGTCGCCCATTCGGCGCTATCCAGATATGATGGCGCACCGCCTTTTGCAGCATTATTTAGACGGTGGAAGCTCCGCAGATAAAATAGCATTTGAACAGAAATGCAAACATTCCTCTGAACGAGAAAAACTCGCCTCCGAAGCCGAACGTGCCTCCATCAAATACAAACAAGTCGAATTTATGTCTATGCAGGACTTCGACGAAATATACGAAGGCGTGATTACGGGGGTAACGGATTTTGGTATTTTCGTCGAAATTAAAAATACCAACTGCGAAGGCATGGTACGTCTCGCTGACTTAAACGACGATTTCTATTCGTTTGAACCAGATAATTACCGCGTTGTCGGACAAAATTCAGGGAAAATATTCACTTTCGGTGATGTCGTCGAAGTGAAAATCAAAGGAACTGATATGCAAAGTAGAAGTATTGATTTGCTCTTTGCAAACTCTATACCCACGTTCAGCAGACGCGGAGGAAATACCCGAAAAAGAACGGAACGAAAAGGCGCAAGACCGTTTCCGTCTGGACAAAAGAAAGGTGGAAAATCACCCAAAAATAAGAAAAGAAGGTAATGCAAGAAAAAACCTCATCGTTGTGTCGATGAGGTTTTTTCTTGTGGAAACGAGCCAAGTGATAGGTCAAATGCATCAAACGCATGTCACTTCTGAAGCGCCATCCAAACAGCCAACATAGGAACTATATCTGCTCTTTTATCCGCTGAAATGAATGTTTCTTTTGTTTGATACATAGCAGAAAATGTGGTTAAATACCTTTTCCGAATTTCTTCTGCCAACTTTTGATGTCCGTATTTTTTCAATGCTTGAATGGTTATCCAATGCCATTCAGCAAGTCTTTTAGGCGAGATAGTTTGTTCATTTAGTGCCGAGATAAGTCCAGAGGAAGTAAACAACTGTTGTTCAATGGTTTGTGCCACGCGGTCAGCTTGCGCTTGTGTCGCTAAGCCAACATACAGCGGAAAAACGCCTGCCAATGTAAGCTGTTCCGCCGATTTTTTTGTGGGTACGTGGTAATCCATGAAAAAGCCTTTTTCGTTGTTCCAAAGGTAATTGGCAAATGCTTTTTTTCTTTTTTCTGCCAAATTCTTCATACTTTCTGCATAATAGGGTTGGTCTGTAGCTGTGTATGCCTTCGCCAACGTAACTTCTAATTGGTAAAGTAGCGCGTTCAAGTCCACCGGAACAAAGTCTGTGGGGGTTGGTAAAGGTTGCTGTGGGCTTGTCCAACGAACGGAGTTTTCCCAACCAGATTCTTCTTGCGCACGGATGGAAATAAATCCGTTTTTAGCTTTATTTCCCCATCTTTTTACGAGTTCAAGGTCTTTTTTGTACTGTTCGGGGCGTGGTTTGGGAGTAGAGGGAGCATAGCGGCTCAACTGCAAATCATTCGCAAAAAATACTACTTTTTTAAATGTCTTTTCACCCGCTTTTCGGGCTTTATTTTGTGCATCAATTTCTTCCTTATCTACCGCCGAAATCCAAAATTGATATTCCTTTTGCAATTGAGTCAAGGCACGGGCATACACTTGGTCGTCTTTTTTCTTTTGTGCCAACGTTTCTACCATATTCGCAAAAAATGGAAGTTGAGAACGCTGAAGATAGTAACTCCGGTTTCCTAAAGGAACATACCCGAAATCATGAATAAATTGGGCTGTATTGATAACGATGTTCTCTGCCAACGAGTCCTTTTGAGCAGCAAAAAGACCTTGCATCAAGAAAAAATTATCCAAATACGTGGCTTCGTTTGTCAGTCCGTTGGTAACAATATAGGGTTTGCGATAGGGGATAAGCGAACCCTTATTTGTGGAAGGTTTCACCAAAAGTTGAGACCAAAGACGAGGTACAAACTCTGATACTTTTTCATTTGTCTTGGGTTTCGGGAAAGAAACAAATGGGTTCGGAAGTTCAAAGCTTTTGGTGAGAAAAGTATCCAATGAAAATCCTGGTTTTACCTTTTCAACGTCATAAATAGCTAAAATATCTTTGGCTTCCGCACGTGGAATAGCATGAGCGAAGTGGTAGTCTGTCGGAAAAAAAGAAGATTTTTGAATGTCTTCAAATAATCCAGGAAATTTCTCGTCAGGGGAAATGTATTCTTGAATCGTAACGGCATCTTGGCAGCTACTGAATGCAAGTATCGACAAACCAAGAGCAAAAAGGCTAGTTTTGTGTGGAAATAACGGTTTAAACATGGTATTTTATAGAAAATTAGGATTCATCAAATGAATGAAAGAAATACAAAGTTACACGATGCCGAGCAATGTAGTTGCGTACAAATGACGGTTGATTAGGTATGCAACTCGGAAATATTTCGGATTGTTGAGGAATATCTCGAACTTTGGGTAACAAATTAGATGTCACCTAATACGTAGTACTCATGGAAATACCAACTGGCGCAGACTTGGTCGCGGAAATCAAAAGATTGAAATTGGAAAAAAATGCGGTTATTCTCGCGCATTATTATCAAACAGGTGATATTCAAGACATCGCTGACTACATCGGCGACAGTCTTGGACTCTCGCAAGAAGCCGCAAAAACAGATGCAGACATGATTGTCTTTGCTGGTGTTCGGTTTATGGCTGAAACGGCTAAAATCCTATCTCCAGAAAAAAAAGTAGTCCTTCCTGATTTATCCGCAGGTTGTTCTTTGGAAGAATCCGCGCCCGCAGATGAGTTCAAAGCCTTCAAAGCTTTGCATCCGGATGCACTCGTTATCTCGTACGTAAACTGCTCGGCAGAACTTAAAACATTGACGGACATCGTCTGTACAAGTACAAATGCCGTGAAAATCGTGGAAAGTTTGCCCAAAGACCAACCCATTATCTTCGCACCCGATAAAAATCTAGGCAGTTATATCAATCGCGTGACGGGCAGAAATATGATTCTTTGGGACGGCGCGTGCATGGTTCACGAAACGTTCTCTGCTGACTTGATTCAAAAAATGAAAGCGGAACACCCGAACGCGAAGCTAGTTGCCCATCCCGAAAGTGAGCAAGCCGTTTTGGCAGAAGCAGATTACATCGGCTCTACAACAGGATTATTAAAATACACGACATCAAGCCCCAACGAGGAGTTTATCGTAGCCACAGAGTCGGGGATTTTGCACCAAATGAGAAAAGCCGCACCTTCCAAAAAGTTTTGGGTTGCCCCAACTACCCGCAACGGACACGCGTGCCTGGCTTGTTCAGACTGCCCTCACATGAAATTGAATACTCTCGAAAAACTATATTTGTGTTTGCGCGACGAAACCCCCGAAATTCATTTGTCCGCAGACATTATCCGAGATGCGCGCAAACCCATTGAACGAATGTTGGAAATATCCGCTCAATTTGGGCTATAAGTTTTCCCGTTGATGGTATTAAATGAAAAAAATCTTTGTTCGTGGAAACCTGCTGGGTTCGTGAACAAAGATTTTTTTAGTTTCAGAGAACGTATAGACCTACTCGGTCCAATTCATGCGGTCAGCCGAAGAGAATTTCCAGGGAGCCATGTTGGTTTCCAAATTCTGAAACATCATATTCCAAGATTGAGGGGCTTGGCTCTCTTCCATGACTTGGTAGCGGCGCAATTGTGTGATAATATCCAACGGACTAATCAAAATCGGGCAGGCTTCTACGCAGGCATTACAAGTAGTACAAGCAAGAATTTCTTCCTGAGAAATGTAATCGCCCAAAAGTGTTTTGTCGTCTTTGTAATCTGGCCCGTTAGCAATCCAGCCTTTTTGAATATCCTCCAGGCGGTCGCGGGTATCCATCATGATTTTACGTGGAGAGAGTGCCTTGCCTGTTAGATTTGCCGGACAAGAAGACGTGCAGCGGCCACATTCTGTGCAGGAATACGCATCCATCAGGTTTTTCCAGCTCAAGTCTTGGACATCTTTAGCCCCAAATCGTCCTACTTCTGCGGGAGTTTCGGTTGGTTCTGCCAAGCCCAGCATGATTTTCACTTCATTGGTCACTTCGGGCATGTTTTTCATAGTTCCTATGTTGGCACGATTGGCAAAATAGGTATTCGGGAAAGCCAAGATAATGTGCAAATGCTTGGAATACGTTACATAGACGGCAAAGGCAAAAATGCCCAAAATATGAATCCACCAAGTCGCTCTTTCGTACAGTTGGAGAGCAGCGACCGACCAGTTTTCAAAGAGTGGAGTAAACCAACTACTGACAAGAAAATCACCGGTTTGGACTTCGGCAAAATGACCTATTTGTTGTACTTGTAGAAGTCTGTCTGCGGTATTCATGGTTAGGAAAGCAGACATAAGAATAATTTCTACGACCAAGATAATGGTGGCATCGAGTGCTGGCCATTTGTCTAGTTCCCGGTGTTTTTGTGTATCTAGGCGAGGCACTTTTGTGAGGTATCTTCGGAACAGAAAAACGATGCAGGCTACGATGACGAGCGCAGCAAGGATTTCGAACGTATTGATAATAAATGGATAGAAAGAACCAAGTAGCGGGGCGAGGACACGGTGAGTTCCAAAAAGTCCGTCGATGACGATTTCGATGAGCTCGACATTGATAAGCAAGAAACCTGCATACACAATAAAATGAAGAAGGCCAACGAAGGGGCGGTCAAACATTTTTTTCTGTCCGAAAGCGACACGGAGCATTGTTTTGAGTCGTTCGTTGGGTGCGTCGGAGCGGTCTTCTGCACGACCGAGCTGAATGGTTTTTTTGATGAGCAGCACCCTTTTGGTCGCTAAATAAGCAGTTAGACCGAGTGCCATGACAAAAGAAAGTGGAGATAAGATACTTAGCATAGGGTTTGGTATTTTTAGATTTGTTGTTTTAATGATTTGATTAGTAGATGATTAGGGAATTTATAAAAATAATTTAGAAAAAATGAATAGAAAACAGTTGGAAATTCAAAAACGATTCACGTACTTTGCAGTCCCTTCGGTAGGGAAACACAAGGTGATGTAGCTCAGTTGGTAGAGCAAAGGATTGAAAATCCTTGTGTCGGCGGTTCGATTCCGTCCATCACCACAACCACACTCTCGAGTGTGGTTTTTTTGTTTATAGCCTGTTGTGTATTTCCTTTCTGTTTCATAATAGTATGCTTGCATAACATTTGCAAAGATAGAAGTTTACTTCTTTTGGGCAAGTATTCGGGGAAAAAATGACTTTTTTTCGTGTGTAGTTTTTGTGTTTGTATTGCTTGGCGCACCCGTTTTGAGGTACGAATTGTTTTGATGACTTTGAAAACGAAGTTTGCGTAGGTAAGTTGATTGGGAAAAAATTACAATTACATGTTTTGTTTTGCCTGTTTCACAAAAAAAGGTATTTTTACAAGAAAAAACATGGAAGAAATCGTAATAAATCCCCCACTTTCGAACGTCCAGATGGAGTTATTAAAACTATATGCCACGGATATAGAAGATGAAACCCTTTTAGAACTAAAAAAAATGATGGCAAAGTTCTTCTTGGACAAAATGCGTAGTTCTGCCGACAAGATTTGGGAAGAAAAAGGCTATTCTGATGACCAAATGAAAGAAATAGACTAGTGCAATGAAGGTAGTATTAGATACCAATGTGATTTTACGTGCTATTTCAAGTAAATCTGTCTATGCAGTTTTGTTAGATAAACTGTATTTGCAAACCTATTCCTTAGTAGTAAGTACTGAAATTTTACTCGAATACGAAGAAAAAATCACAGATTTTTTTGGAAAAAGTACAGCTAAAAACTTCCTTGACTTTTTAGTAATATTACCGAATGTTGAAAAAGTAGAAGTGTTTTTCCAGCTTAATATCATTCAAACTGACCCTGATGATAACAAATTCATTGACTGTGCTTTCGTCGGAAATGCCCAATATATTGTTACAGATGACAAACATTTTCGTGTCTTGAAACGAATAGATTTCCCTAAAATAGCCGTTATTACAGCCGAGCAATTCAAGCAAATCGTAGCTTAGTTTTACATCCCAATCCTTCATTTTTTAGCGTCTTACTTTCGTACCTGCATCGCCTGCTGGTTGTTTATTTCGTCTATTGAAAACACGCCAACGGAACAGAACGGAGGAGGTAGCTTCTGTCTGCAAAAAACTACAACGGTAAGTACTGTCCGCTAAAATTTGCCAAAATAAAGGTCTAAAAATGATTTAACGGTCATTTTTCAATAAAAAAACCCAAAAAATACCTGGTACCAGGTATTTTTTGGGTTTTGAATTTTGCGTTAATTTGTCCGATAAATAAATAGTTACGAAAGTCGTTACATTTATTTAGTTCTAGTACGTGTTTTCAAATACCTTTTACCTCTAATAAAATATGTCCTTTACCAAGACAAGTCTCTTCCATCGTCGGGAGCGAAAGTTCACGCCCTATTTTCCAGAAAATGAGCTTGATTTCGCATTGTCTCCAGACTCCCAATCTGACAATCAGTTAACCATCCATGGGCAAGGTGTTTTGATTTTCAAAGTTGCCAATCCATCCAAAGAAAAAATCAAACTTGTTTTTTCCAATTCGGATGCATCACCGCCAGAAAACGTGTCCATTGAGCTAGAAGTAGGACGGCTCACGCTGAGAAAAAACGAGGAGATTCTAGCCAAAGAAGATACAATAGGATTAACTACCCACGAACGTGCTTTTTATTGGCTAAGTTTAGATGCGCAAAACCAAGTGGTACGGTTCGGTTTAGGAGAAGCAAGATTAGAAACACAACGATTTTCATATTTCTTTTCGCCTGGAGACAAAAAGTATTTAGAGGGTTTGAATTACGTTGACTTTGACGCACAGACTGTCCAGCCGCTGCGCATTCTGAGAGACCCAATTCAAGCGAATGTTCCCCTGAAAGTCAAGAATACAGAGGAATTAACCATGGAAATGGTGGCTACCTCGGCGGTCATGCCCAAAGCACATCTTTCGTCGATTGCACAGAAACTATACGATACCATAGCTGGAAAAAACTTTGTCCTCAATACGCCTGATTTTCCTGATTTTGTAGAAGCCATAGAATACAGCATTGCTACGCCTGGTTGCTGGTGCTACCAAAAACTACAAATGAAAGCGGGAGAATTTGGAGATAAAAACCCTAAAAAGGTGTATTTACGCATCACTTTGGGGCAAAATGGTGGGGAGTCACCCGGTATTCCTTTTGTCATGGAAATTTGGCCCGCAGGATGCTATTCACCCATTCATAACCACGCAGGCGCCAATGCTGTCATTCGTGTTTTGCACGGACAAATCAATGTGACGCTATTTCCCTACCTAGGAACAGAAGAGGCATTTGGTGAAAAAACCTTTTCGGAGGGAGACATCACCTGGATAAGCCCAACCTTGAACCAGTTCCATAAACTCGAAAATAAAAACGAGTCGGGGCCAACTTGCATCACGATTCAATGCTATATGTACGATGAAGATGACCACGGGCACTATGATTATTTTGATTATATCAACGATCACGACGAAATAAGTCAGTATGAACCTGATTCAGACATGGACTTTCTGGCATTTAAAGCTCAGATACGAAAAGAGTGGATTGAAAAGTAATGGTTTGTCCGTTTAGCGAGATATAGCACAAGATAAAGATTGTATTTTTTGAAATGTAGTGAAGTCAAAAGCTAATGACTTCCTGGTATTCATTTTATTCTTCATTCTGTATAGAGCTTCTTCCAAGAAAAAGGAAGCAAATAGTTCGTGTGCAGATGGCTGAATAGATACAAAGTTAGGGTGTGAAATCGACGCATTTTATTTATACGAATTACATAAATGCACTTTTTTTATTCCAATAGTGATGTTCGTATAATGGTAAGAGTTCTTAAAGTTTTGTACGTGTTTTTTACTGTTCATTATTAATTATATACCTCTAAATTCATTTTTGTTAATCCTATGAAAAATCTACTATTCATTTTGTTATTAGCCCTGGTTTTAGGGGCATGTACCTCTAAAAAAGAGGAAGGGGAATCATCCGGTGCGGTTGGTTCTGCCGAAAAGTTTGTCCGCAAAAATGCGCACTCAGAAGAGGCGAAGGCGGACTTAGAAGCTATGGAAAAGGCTTTTGAAATTATGAGGGAAGCAGGATGTACAGAACCCATCAGCTGGTATTACCAAGGTGCGATACACAATGTTCCATTACCTCATGATAAACCAATAGCACCGAATCCACTATGTGAGTCGTTTCAGTTCAATGCGTCGCAATTAAAAACGGCGTGGGCAAATTGTACGCACGGAGGGACTAATGATTTTACACGTAAAGCAATTAATTACAATTTCCTTATTTGGCATCGCCTTTATATTTGGCATTTTGAACAAATCGTGCGTGAGTTATCGGGGAAAGAAGACTTTGCTTTGCCATATTGGGCATATACCAACACAGAAAATGCAGAGCTAAACCGAACGATTCCCATGCCATTCAGAAATCCTTCAAGTTCACTGTTTGAAAAAGCTCGATTCAAGGATGTAAACGATGGTAAGTCAATTACGAACAAGCGTATATTGGATGAATTAAATTTGACAAAATTGATGGAGAATACTGATTTTTATGAATTTGCTAGTACGATTAACCATGCACCGCATGGTACCATGCACAATTATGTTGGCTTTGGTTACAAGAATAAACTCACCGTGAAGTATTTCAATTCCATATACAACAAAGATATGGAAACGGGGTTGATGGGTGAAGTCTCGAGTGCGGGTTTTGATCCTATTTTTTGGTTGCACCACGCCAATATCGACCGTATTTGGCAACAGTGGACCAATTCGGATAATGGAAAAGAAGTTTGTTTGGATACATTGAAAAAATATGCTTGGTCAAAATATACTTTTTTTGATGGCAAAGGCAAGCAGGTTGATTATACTATAGAAGATGTCTATAAAATTATTTACAATGGCATGGACTACACGTATGACGATACCGAAGTCAAAGGGAGAAAATCAATGACAGAATGTAAACCTATGTTGAAATCACAGCAAGGGGGGGCGGAGACACTGGCTTCTTCAACCAAGAGTTTTGTGGTCGGTAATACAAAGATGGATGTGGTAATTCCGAATACTATTTTTGGTAAAAAGACACTATTAAAGAGCCAAGGTGGACAACAAAAGGTAGTTCTTTCGTTCGAAATTGAGTTCCCAGACAATGAAATACCGAGAGGAACCTATCAATTGTATTTGAATGCAGCTAATGGGAAAGACAGAACTCCAAGTGACCCTAGTTTTTGTGGTTTTATTAATTTCTTTGAAACAAGACATCGCCAGGCACATAGTGAGCATCATGAAGGGCATTCAGAGCCATTTACTGAATTAATTGAAATGGAGATTTCGAAAGAAATTAATGAAATGAATGCACTAGCGAATAAAAATTTCACGATTTCAATCGAAGGATTTGATGATGAAAAGTTGATTATTAAGAATGTAAAAATCATCAAGTTATAATATTTACAACGTGGGTTTCGGGGTGTTTAGGCATCTCGAAACCAACCTTATATTGTAATAAGTATGGTATTTTAATGCTGATTGATGAAAAAAGAGACTGCTTTCTCAGCCGTCTTTAGTAAAAATAATAAAATTATATAAATCGAAATATGAATAAGAACACAGGCTTATTTGATATGGCACTCGCCTTATCTGTGAATAAAATTAATTCACAATTTGCTTATTTACTCAAACGTAAAAAGGTTGGAAAAGATTGGGGGTACTTAACCAATAAGGAAGCAACAAAATTTTTTAATGATAGAGATGGCTTTGCACAAACTTTAGAAAAATGGAAAGCAACTTTTGATTCAAAGATAATAAATGAAGTAGCCGACCTAAAAAAACAACTTACCAAAGCAATTGAAGAAGACGATTTCGCTAAGGCTAAAGTACTTAATGAAAGAATAAAAGCATTAGAGCCAGTGGGAGAAAACCCCTACAAAGCGTATGATTATGCAATGGATGCAAAAATTAAAAGCTTTAAAGTAGAGTTAGCCAAAGCGGAAGGAAATGAAACATCTCCATTTTATTTTATTATTGAAATGGATTACGGAACATTTTATGCAAAAATGTTTAACGAACAATTACAAGCAATGGAAATAAAGTCTTTTCCATTTTCTAATTGTACGTATGGATTTAAGGTAGCTGCTGGCAAAAAAGTTATCACCACTGAAGAAATGGTATTAGCAGATGAAGATAGGGACAAAATACAGAAGAAAGGAATAACTGATAATGACTTTACAATTGAATCATTATTGATGGATTTCCAAAATGCAATGATTAGTCAGTTTGTGGAAGAAAAAACGACTATATTCCAATCTGTTTCTGCAACGGTGGAGCTAAGAACTGCTATTACAAGTTTTTTTATGAATTTGGCTAAGAGTGGAGATAACCCATTTATTCTCGGTTATCAAGTTTCGCCCAAAAGTACATCCTTGACACCTGCTTTATTTAGTCCAACATTGATGACACATTCCGTGACTGATACAGATATGGTTAGTAATAATGGTGGGCGAGATACTCGATATCAAGCATTTAACTTTGTGATGCAGACGAATAACCATCCACTGCCTGGGGAGAAAACACGTGGTATTATGCCCAGAAGTTTAATCGAGTATATAGATACAAAATATATTGATGGCGTTGCAAATCCAGTAAATGGAGTCTTTGCCATTGATTACAACGAGTTTCTTTCACAGTATATCGTCAATGTTTTGGAGCCAGAAGTAGGCAAACAAATTTATAATTCTCTGTATAAATCTTTAACAGACTTTGACGTAACTCAGGAAACAAATACTAAAATTCATTGTCAAGAAAAAAGAGAAATAAAACATGAGGTTGACTCAAATTCACGATTTGATTTGACGCTTGAAAACAGAACCATATCGGTTATAAGTAACCAAGAGAGTAAAGGTTTGAAAGTTAATTGGGACATAAAGGTATCAGGAAATCAACATCTAGAAGTCCCAAGAAGGATTGCAGGAATTAAAACGGGTGCTACTGGAGCTGCCAATTGGGGGTTTTCAACAAATGGAACATATCCTTTTAATGAAAATGGAGAACGTGGAAGTACAGGTTCAATTGCTGTTGAAATAACTGCCTCCACAAAAGGTACATTAGATTTGAAATTCAACTATTCACAACCCTATTTAGCTCATGATACTAAAAAAATGGTGTTTGAAGGAAGCCTTGATGGTGTTTTAGAAACTATTAATTACCTCAACTTAGTAACTGCTATAATGCAGGGTGTGCAGAAAATATTTTATCCAGACAATTTTAGTATCAATCTATCCAATGATAGGTTAGCTTCATTTAAAATAGAAAATTTTGAAGGATTTAGTGAAAGAGTTATTTTACCTGGTAGCAATACCTTCACATTTAAGACGGTTCGATTACTTACTGGAAGGCAAGATGGTGATGATGCTGTTTTATTTGACATTGCTTATGTAGAAGAAGCAGTCTAGAATTAACATATTCCCCAATGACCATTCTAAAGATATTGGAAATCAAAAATCTAATTTTTAATTAAAAATAAAATTACCAGTTATGGATGATAAGAAAAGTTTGCTACAAAAATCCGGAGTTACAGTCAATTATCATTACGAGTTAATGCAGAATTATGTGCCGGAAAGTATCATTGATTTTGGGAAAGGCTTGAAAACAATAAAAGAAACTGATGACAAGGTTTTCTTATTTTTTGTCGATAAAAGTAACTTTTTACAAGTATTGGTACATTCTGACCAAGAAGGGTCGGGTTGGAAAATGCACCGTATTTCTGAAGAAGGATATGAAGTAACCTCTTTCGATGTTTACGAAAGCCAAGTGGAGGAAAATCGGGTTTTTCGTATTAGCTATGCACGACGAAAAGACGGTAATAATCAGCTTTTCGTATCAGCTCTATTATTTGTAGATCAAGTTGATAAAGAAAAGTGGAACTGTAAATATAATTGGGATAACAAAATTGTACTAGATAGAAAACGTGAAATCGACCATATTACAATGGACGAGATAGGAGTATTATACTCTACAAATTTTACGAAAACAGATGCTAATTTTTGTCATTTTAAATATGCTGACGAACCAGCTTTGTATCTTCTACCTGAAAATGGGACAAGAGCACAACAGATTCAGTTAGGTAAGGCGAATGACGACTTTGGCGTATTCATATTGTATTATGTGAATAATAAAAAAACCTTGTTATTCACACCCTTAGAAGCCGATGAATTTGGCGAACGGACTATTGAGAGATACAGTACTGGTAATGACATTACAAATGAAGATATTACATGTTTTGACTTATTACCAGATTCATTTGGCAATAGTGTAGTGTATGTAGCTGGTAAAGGGATTTATCGTTTTATTGATGTAGAAACCAGTAAGGGTATTCAACGTGAAAAAGAAGAAATCGTGAGCCCAAGTCATGAACTTTCATTTTCAAGACTCGATGCTTCTCAGTTTGAAAAAAATGTCGCACTTTGGTTAATTGGTAAATCTGCGAATAAAAGTGGGCTGTTTTATGTCAATAACCGAACCTATACGAACAATTCTAGTGCCTCTCAGGTAGGTAAGGAATGGACAAGGCCATTGCAAATGCACGCCAATACAGACGAATTTGTCAGTGTGAAAGGCCCTAATTTAATCAATCAATTGTATTTAGCTGGTCAAACGGAAGATAAAAAACAGGAAGGACTCATTCATTTTTGGCAAGATAAAGTGAGTACACAATGGCATGAGCATTTTTTGAATGTAGATAGCTTGAACGAAACTATAGAAATTGAATCATATACGATTGAATTGGCTTTTTCATCTGAAAAAACAGATGGTTTGCAAGACAAGACACTAGGAATATATTCAGATGAAAACATGGTACTTTATATCAATAATCGTCGCCAATTTTTACTTGATAAACAACCCGTTACATTTGATTTAGCAGAAAATCAAACGATTAATTTGGTATATCCAGTAAAATCGCTGCAAGCCGGAAAAATCATTTTATCAGGTGATTTTTTGGATGAATCCATTGAAATAGAGCCATCATCGGGTTCAATGAAGAAGCTAACTACGCAATTATCAAGTGTTGATGCACTTAAAAAAGCGACAACCCAAGCTGGAAAACCATTGGTATCTGGCGTATCAGAGGAGGAATTAAAAAATGTAGCAGCCGCAATGGAGCAAATGCAAACAGCTTCTGATAAGTTCCAAGAAAAGTCAGAAATGACCATGCTGAGGGCAGCATTACCAGAGTTGCAGATAGAGTCATTTAGTCCGCTTGGTTGGGCTCAGAATGCAGTAGGTGATTTGTATCATGCAGTAGAGAAAGGATTTGAAACCATTACGAGTTATGTGGTAGAAGTCGTAAAAGAGGGATACAAAATCGTGCTTAAAATAGCAGGTCAAGTGCTTGATTTTATCGTTGATACTGCCAAAAAAGTGGTTGCATTTGTTGAAAAAGTGTTTAATTCTATCAAAACGTTCTTCAAGGATTTGTTTGAATATTTAGCATTTTTATTTAGCTGGGATGATATTATTGCTACGAAAAATGCGATTAAAGGTTATACCCTGAATCTCATGGACAGTTTTGAAATCAATGTGGGTAACTTTCAAAAATATGTAATTGATCTCATTCAACAAGCACAAAATGATGTGCAAAGTAAATTGGGAATTGAATCTCTTGAAGATCCCCGCAAAACAAAAAATGAAGGAGGAACGGATAGCCGATTAAACTGGGTCGCTTCAAAAAAGGAATATATCGGAAAAAGCCGAACGCAAGGAATAAATGGTTTACCAAATGAAATCAAGGATTCCTTTATGAATGCTTTTGATGAAATAGCTCCCTATTTAATAAAATACAAAGACTTACTGGCTGATTCGTTGAGTAACATTGGAGAAAAATTCTATGCGTTTTTCGTCGGAGAATTATCTCTACTAGATTTTTTAAATTACCTGGCATTGTCGTTGGCAAATGTTGGATTAGAATTGGCGAAGGACTTGGTAACTCTTCTGTTCAATGCCTTGAAAGCAGCTATTCGAGTAATTAAAGAAACATTGGTATTTTCTATTGAGATTCCCTTTTTCAGTGCTTTGTACAAGAAGATTTCAGGGGGTGCTGATCTGTCTATCATAGAAATCGTTTGTTTATTGATTGCTGTACCAACAACTGTGGCATACAAAATAGGTGTTGGTGAGGCTCCTTTCAAAAGGTTAAACTCTCAGGAGTTTATAGATTCAGGTAAAATGATATTTGAAATTGATTTAGCGAACTGACTTTGTGTTTTAAAATGAATTAAAAAATAATTGATATGAATGAGTTAAGATTTTTTAAAAATGTACTGTCAACGAGTGCCGGTTTGGTTTCCGAAGTGATTGAATTATTAATCATACCAAAACACTTTATTGATGAAAATGCGCCAAATGCAGATGATGAATCCTATTTAGAGGCATTGAAAGGCCCTGAAAAACTCATCATGGTTTGTAAAATAGTCAAATATGGTATGAATGCAACCTATTACTATGACGAGTACTTTGAAGGGACAACCAAAGTGAAAAACAAAACTGCAAAATGGCTGATTTTCGGAATGGTTGCAATCCATGTTATTGGTATAGGAGTCATGTTTTACCAATTATTAAAGCAAGACACAAATTCCAAAAAACAATTAAAAAAATTATTTTCTGGATACATCAGCCCAGTATTAAGTATAGGAATTGCCATATTTTGTATTGCGTTAGCCTACAAAGCAGACGGAAAAAACTGGCGTCACAAAACACAGGCTATTTTGGACTTGGTGTCATCTATTTTGGGCCTTTGGAGATTCGAACCCGTAAAACAAGTATTATTAAAAAATCCGAAAGGGATGCTGATTGTTGGCGGGATTGGAATTACTAAATTGACTTTATCTGGAGTAAAATTGCATATCATGCCTGATGATACATTGAAATTATAATACAAGCCGCAATTTTGCTAAAGTGCTGATTTTAAGCATAAAAAAGTCTATTTAGGTTTGTATTTTTTATATTTTCAAATTTTTTTATTTATTAACTTTAAATCGTTTAATTTTTTATGGAAGAGTACATTGGTGCTATCAAAATGTTCATTGGAGATTGGGCTCCAGAAGGTTATCTCATGTGCCAAGGTCAAGAGCTTCAGATTAGTCAATATCAAGCTCTTTTTTCTCTAATTGGTACTCGATATGGTGGTGATGGAGTACGTACTTTTAGATTACCTGATTTGCGAAGCCGGTTTCCAATGGGTGTGGGACAAGGTACTGGTTTGACTGCTAGGCAACTTGGAACTTTTGGTGGTGTGGAGAATGTGGTTTTATCTACTGATCAAATTCCTGCTCACGCACATGCTGTATCGGGAAGTATTAAAATTAAAGTGGGCGATAAAATTGGAGACGCTTCTGCCGCCAATGGAAATGTATTAGCTTTTAGAGCTGGTGACGTAGAAACATCTGCAAATTTAGAAATCTATAATAAAGCTGCAACAGCTACTTTTGCTAATAATAATACCCTAGGAGGTGTAGAAAGTAATTTTACATTGACAGCAACTGGTGGAAATAGGGAACATACAAATATGCCTCCTTTTTTAACTGTAAATTTTATTATCTGTGTAATGGGAATTTATCCATCAAGACCGTAAATTTGAAGCAGGGGAAAATAATCCATTTTCCCTGCTCAAAATCTAATTTATTAATTTTTTTTAAAAAAGTAGTATGGAAAATCAAGGATTTTTAGAAGAAAAACCCAATGAAGTTGAAAAAAAAGCATGGATTGAACCTGAGATGCAAGAGTTAAAGCTCAATACTGGATTTCAGAAAGGCAGTTTTGGTGAAGGATTAGGTTACAACCCATTATCCTAAGCAAATAACATAGCCTCTGATTATATTTTTATATATTCAGAGGCTATTTTTATAAATATCCAAAGCTTTTCATTGCATCCTGATTTTGGTGTAGTATTTTTTTTTGTTGAGTAGAACTCAATTTTTTTGCCCCCCTATCAATTTCAGCAGAGTGAAAAAAGGGAACATTTTCTAACAATCGTTCTCTAAAGCCACCTATACTTTCTATGCATTTTAAGGTATTAAAATCACTTTTTCTAATGGCATCCTGAATTTTATCTTCTGAAAAATCCAGTTCTAAAAAGGAAAGTATTTTTTTAAAATTCTGATAAGGATTTATTTTTAAATCTTCGTAGCGAACAAAAATAACGGGAATTTCAGTTTGCTCTTTCCAACTCATCAGGTGTTCTTGCCAGGTTCCGATTTGCCTCGGGAAACGTTGATTCATATAGATAGTTGCTCCTGTTTTGCAAACGTATCTATCAATGATTTCATCAATAGTTACGCCTAAATATCTGGAAAAAGATAAAGCAACATCAAAAGGATTACGAACTATATATATTGCAGCCTTCGGTCGATTTGTATGAAAAATAGGTAAATTATCATAAGAAGAAATTGTATATTTATCATGAATTTTAAGAAGGTATGGAGATGGTTTGGTCTTCAAATAAAAGTCTAAAACTTTTCTTCTTTCTCTTTCTAATTGCTGTTCGTCAAAATCAGTAATGTTTTTTTTTACTAATAACGAAAAAAGGCCTTTATTGGCAAATACCTCATTAAATTCAAGGTTATTTAAGTCTAATTTTTCTTTGAATAATAGGGCAGAGAAAAAGCATCTGAGCCAAGTATTACCAGATTTTGGATAAGATGCCAGCCAGATTAAATCATATTTTGCCATATTTCCAGTCGGAGCAATTCCAATTTAAGATTTTTTCAAGTTTTTCTATTTCAGGCAGAAACAATTCATTCAAAAGATTGAAAGATACAGTATCTATTTCTGTTGTGTAAGGAAAATGATATATTTGCTCTTCTTCAAAATTGAACGCAGAATAATCTAAGCCCAAAAAAAGCAAAATATCAATTAATCCTTGTTTCTGATTAGCTCTAAAGTCTTCATACTTAATGACATGCACCTGTTCGGACGGAAAATACTGGTAAATCCTGTTTATCTGTTCAATATAAAAACCTCTTCTAACATAATCGTCTTCTGGGTATTGCTCAAACTGAACGTTGAATCTATGTCGAAGAATATCCGCTTTTACACAGTCTAAAAAGGAAGAGTCGATTTGTTTTTTACTTAAACGCATATTCCAATGTGAAAAAGCCCTTTCGATGGGATTTCTTAGAATAAGTATAATTTTCATCTTCGGATTATACTTAAAAATATACGATATTGCATCTTTTGAATAGCAATATCGGGGCGTTATTTCGCCTCTTATTTTTTCCATATTCCAATGGAAATGCTGATGATATTCGATATAATTATTCTGTTCTTCGATTTTAAAATCAAGCGATGGATTACTGAAATAATGCAATTCTTTCCAGTCAGGCATTGATATGTCCGGATGCTTGGATAAATAATGATACAATGCAGTAGTTCCAGCTTTCTGAACACCTACACCTATAAAGTCGATTCTTTGGTTTTCTTTCTTTTGCACATCTATTATTTGAATGATATAATTTTATCTAATTGGTTTAAGAAATACTCATCAGTATATTTCTGTTTCATTTTTTTTGCCATTTGTTTAACAGCTTCTTTGTAAGATTTATCGGTCAATAAAGTGTGAATCTGCTTCTCAATTTTTTCAGTAGAATCATTGAGATTGGACTTCATCCCTACTTGATGGTAAACTGCTCTGGCAGCGTTGCCATTTTGGTCCCAGACTTTATTTAGTGGAAAAATCAACATGGGTGTTTCTGAATAAATTCCTTCAAAAATTGAATTACGACCACCATGAGTTAAAAAGAGGTTTGCTTTTTTTAAAATAAAAACTTGGGGTGCAAAATTAACTATTAAAACATTGGACTTTACAACCTGACCTTCAACATCTTTGTTTAAATCATCACCTAAGCTAATGATAAAGTAGTATTTTGGGTTTTTTGCAGCTATTTGAAGGCATTTGTTGATAAATTCTGTTTTTAAAGTTGTTTCCCCTAAATGTATGTCAGCAATGGTTCCAAGACTACAATAAATGATTTGGCTTGATGGCTCTGAGTTTCCTTTTTCAATAAAATTTTTTAGCTTCTTGGTTATTATTTCTTTGCGTTCAAGGTCAACACTTGGTGTTAGATATTGTTGCCATGCAAGTGGAGTATTATTAGGAAAATCAAATTCGGGAGCGTAAAGTAATAATTCGGAAGCATCAATAAATGACGGCGTAAATATTTTTTTGTAATTGAATAATATAGTCATTTTAATTTGCTCCGAAGCCAGTATTTGTTTGGATAAACGCTCTACTGTCTGTTCTGCAAATAAAGATTTTCGGTATATACGTTTCAGTTTATTTCTTAACAGCGTATATCTCCAAAGATACTTTGTAAATCTATTCGGAAAGCTATAAAAATTACTTGGAGGGCTATTTTCATTAAAATACATACCCATTTTCCCTTGCAGTATATATATGTTGCAAGAGACTGATAATGAACGAAGTATGATATAATCAAAATAACAAAATTCATCCAAAAAAATAATATTTGGCTGTAGTTTAGTGATAAGTATTTTTAATTCATTCCTTCTTGCTATATAGTTATCAAAAATACTTTTACCACGAGAAATTGATATCCATTCTTTGAAATTTTTTAATGTTAACCTTTCAAAAGAAGACTCCTGTATTGGCGCAGACTTTAAATTGAATAATTTAAAGTTATTTTTAATCGTAAACCTTAACAGCTGTACACTCCCTGCATAGTAAACATCAAATTCTTTGTTTTGAAGTAAACGAGCAATCTTAATGGTACGGTTTGCGTGTCCAAAAAGCATGGGCATTATAAATACTGCATTATTCTTTCCCATGTGTAACATTAATATTTATTAGAAAATCTATTTTACACTTGGCTATTTGGCGTTTTTTCTCTGGTTTTCCCCAATTTACCTTACCTTTTGAATGAAAAAAATTTAAAGAATCAATCACATCATAAAGTTGTAATTCATTAATTTGTTTTTCTTTCCAGTACTCTAAAAAGGCTAATGTCATTGCGCCATTAATTTTTTTTTGTAGGCGAACATTATCAGGTAATATCCCACTCGTTATTGTTCTAAAAATTTTTCTATTGTAAGGTAGAGGGGTGAACATATGGGTGGGAATGCTATAAACAAAGCGAATTAGACGAATGTCTGTCAAGGGATAGACAGTTTCTATCCCGTATAGCGACGCATACAGTCCTTCTGATTCAGTTCGTTGGCAGGTATGCGGTCGATTAATTTCGTATTTTAAAAATGCTTTGAATGTAGGATAAAATTTAAACGCCTCTGTGTCTATTTTTAGTAATTTATTGTACTCTGATTCTGGATGTAATAAATTCCTTTCCTTTTGTATATCTCGATATGCTACAAAATAAGTTCCGTGATACTTTGCTTTGAAATAAGAACCAATTTTCCGTAAACCTTTTATTTTTTCGGTCTGGATAAGTCTAAAAAGTTCTTTCCAGTTTCGATTTCCCAAATAATCATAAAAATATAAGCTACCACTATTTGAGACACACTCATCCCCAGGAAAACCACTCATCATAAAACCTACTTGACTTTCTTCACCCGCCCGTTTGAATAAGGTATCCTGCCAGATGGCATCGGAACTGGAATAGCCACCCATAATCAAATTCGAAATTTCTAGTTCCTCGAAAACATCTTTGTAATGAAACTCTTCTATTTTATGGTGATTTTCTCGTTTTAGGTCGGCATATTCAATAATCGTATTTTGGGTTTCTTGTTCGTCTATGCCTCTTTCAGAATAAGCCCTAGTTTTATCGTTCAAGACAAAAGAATAGGTATGCAAACGGTTTTTATCCAGATTTCTGGAAAGCAAAACGGCAATTGCCGAAGAATCCAATCCACCGCTGAGTTGGCATCCGATGTTTTTATGCGTACGTGTCCGGCAAACCACAGCTTCCGTAAATAATCTTCGGAGTTCTGTATAGATTTCATCTTCCGTCTGAAAAGCCGAAATGTCCACTGGGGTTAATTCCCAATATTTTTGTTCGTAAAGTTGGTGAGAATCAGGAATAAATTGGATGTAATGAGCGGGTTTCAGCCGTTTGATGTGTTCAAAAAAGGTATCTTCAAAAGTAGGGGAAAAGTTTTTTAGTTCGCGGGCAATATACAATTTATCCAAGAAAAGATTTATTCCTTCAACCGCTTTAATTCCTTGTATATAGGTTGAGAAAACCAGGATATTTTCATCCAAATAGTAAAACAAGGGCTTAATCCCCAAATGGTCTTTCGCCATAAAGAGGGTTTTCTTTTCTTTGTCCCAAACCACAAAAGAAAAATCGCCCAACAGGTGTTCGACACATTTTTCTTGATAAAAAGTATAAGCTGCCAAGAGGTAATCATGGTCTGATTTTTCGAGCGGATTTTCTAACTGAATTTTAGCCGCAATTTCTTCCCGATTATCCAACCGGCACGAGGCGGCAACAACATAGCGTTCGTTTTGGCAAATACGCGAGGTATGAACGGATTCGGGGGTATTGAACAAGAATTTATTGCAAATAAAAACTTCTTCGGTTTGATAAACACCCACGGCATCGGGCTGAAAGAAATCCAGAGAAGTGGTCATTTGTGCAGCGACATCGGCAACGTTTATTTGAGCGTGTAAGGCAATACAGCCAAAAAATTGAGACATAATCTAGTTAAACTATTTAGGTAAAGTGTGAGACGATGTATGGTGTATGTCAATGAATGTTTAATTTTTGGATTTTTTTGTACTACTTAGTTTTCCTACAATGGCATAAAGTCCAATAAGTTTGAGCCACAAATCCGGATGCTGCTTGATTTGTTCCGTAGGGTTGGGTAGTATCTCTTCTATCAATTGCCGAATCGTAAATGTTTGATACACTTCTGTTTGTGCAGCGATTGCCAGTACTTCTGCCCGGTAACTTACTGCTTTCAAAATACGATTTTTCGCATCAGTAAGTTCTAACTGTCCGTTACGAACGCTTTTAAGTGGTTTGCAAAAATAAGTATGGCAAACGCTCGGACGTTCTTTGTCATAAATGGTACAACATTTTTTAAAATGATGACAAGGTAACTTAAAAAAACGTTCACCCTTGGTATTTGAGAAAGTGGTTAAACCCAAGTTTAAGGCTATTTTTTCATCAGCATCATCTTGGATAGTCGCTTTGTTGAAAAGTGTGCCGTCACAACACATACCGCACGTGAGACAAAGCGCAGAGAGTTCTTCATTGAGTTTTTTTTCAGATGGGATGTCCATGATAATGTCCTTATTTTGTCCAAATAAAATGAAAAATAAAGGAAGATAAAAGCATTTTATCATTAAATTGAGAGTTGAAATTACATGATTTTTTGCAAAAAAACACTTAGAAAATACCCTCAATTGCCTTAAATTTGGTTTATGAAAAACACTTACATCGCTTACGGTATCCCCATACGTTCAAGTATTGAATTACCCGCTTTTGTTCCGTTTTCCGAGCATTCAGAAATTCCTTCCATCCAAGTTTCAGAAGGAAAAACTCCCGAAAACCTAGAAAATCCTCCTACCAAAACAAAGCCCTTTGCGACATTCAATGAGAATGAATTTCTATATACAGTCCCAGAAGTAGCTCGGTATTATGTTCGGCAAGGATGTCAAATTACCATTGAGTCGTTGGGAGGCGACTGGTCTGAAATCCTCCTGTTTTTCTATTCCAATTGCTTGGCAGCCGTACTATTTCAGCGAAATATCATTCCTTTTCATGTGTCCGGCGTTTTTGTTGAAGCAAATAAAGTACTGCTGTTTGCTGCGCCCTCCCGAACGGGCAAGTCAACAACCGCTGTCATGCTGCAAGAAAAAGGCTATGCGCCATTCACAGACGATACGGCAGTTCTCTATGTAGAAAACGGAAAATGTTATGCGCAAGCTTCCTACCCTATGATTCGCCTTTGGCAAAATAGCATCGCCAACCAAGCAGTACTAGAAGAACACGAAAAGCAGCCGATTCGGACGGACATAGAAATAGACAAATACGGTTTCTTTTTTCACGATGCTTTTGTACCAGATAAAGTGGAGGTTGCAGGCATCGTATTTCTGGAAGAAGAAGGCAGCGATATTCAGATAATGAGCTACAAACCGGCTATCACCATGCAATATTTGGGGAATAACATTTACCGCAAGCAATGGCTGAATGGCATGAAAAAGCAAATGTTACAGTTTACCCAACTAACAAGCATCGCTGGGTGTACACCTGCCTGGAAGGCGACGCGCCCCAAAGGACAGAATACATTTCAGACGTTTGCAAATGCCCTAGAAGAGCAAATCATTCATCCATTGGCACAAGCAGCAAAAAGGCAATAACGGTATGCATGTTGAAAACTCCCCGAAAAATCTCGTTTGGCTGGCATCTTACCCGAAATCTGGAAATACGTGGTTTCGGTCATTTCTGACTGTCCTCTTGAAAAATCAGCAAATTGACCTGAATAAAATGGCAACCGATGGCATTTTTTCTGGTAAGAACTTTGTAGAAAATATCTTAGACGTACACGCAGATTATTTGACAGAAAGACAAATTGAGTTGTATCAACGCCTCGCATTTACGTATCTTTCGGAGACCAGTTCGAAGAAACTATATATCAAAATCCACGATGCTTTTACGTTTTCAGAGCTAGACAAACTGCCGTTAATTCCGGAAGCACCTTCAGCCTGTGCCGTTTACTTCGTACGAAATCCGCTGGATGTTACCTTGTCTTTGGCAAATCATGTTGGCAAACCCCTGGATTTTACCATTGAGAAATACATGGTAAATCCGAAAAGTGGATTTGTTGGAAAACGGAGTAGCCCGAATAATCAGTTCCATCAACCGCTGGGTACGTGGTCTATGCACGTCGAGAGTTGGCTGACCAAGCCGTCGTTTCCTGTGCATTTTATGCGGTACGAAGATATGAAAGAAAAGCCTTTCGAGACGTTTAAAGCAGCCGTTCAAGCGATAGGGCTTTCTGTTTCCGAAGAGGAAATCCAGTTTGCTTTGGAAGAAACTCGTTTTGAAAAACTGCAAGAAAAGGAGCAAAAAGGAGGTTTTCGAGAAAAACCAAGTGTGCATCGGTCTTTCTTTTTCAAGGGAGAAGTAGGTAGATGGAAACAAGAATTGACGGCAGAACAAATAGAGAAAATTAGTCACGTAAATGAGCCGATGATGCGGCATTTTGGTTATTTATGAACAAAAAAAATCAAGTAGTTTGGTTTACCGGACTCAGTGGTGCGGGCAAAACGACATTAGCAAACGCCCTAGCAGAACAGTTGAAGTTGGAGGGAATCATTCCGGTATTACTAGACGGAGATGCCATTCGGGCTCTGGTCAATCAAACAGGTTTTGATGAAACCGCCCGAAAACAACATAATCTGCAAGTAGGAAAATGGGCCGCATTTCTGGAAGCTCAAGGGCATTTTGTTTTGGTTTCCTTGATTTCTCCTTACCAAGACATCCGCCAGGAAGTGCGCAGTATGTGTCGGCATTTTGTCGAAGTGTATGTCACGACACCACTCGAAGAATGTATAAAAAGAGACCCCAAAGGGCTTTATTCAAAGGCATTATCCGGAGAAATTCCCCAATTTACAGGCATCTCTGCACCGTATGAAAAACCTCAAAATGCAGAGATACAACTCGATACTTCTACCTTATCTTTGCAAGAATCGGTACATTTTTTACGAACATATATAAACAAAACAAGACAATGAAAATAAACACAGAAAAAGTACTTTTCACTCAACTGGGTGACGAAGGCGTCGTCTATCTTATCGATACAAACGAGTATCTCTCGTTGAACGAAACCATGTATGCTATTTTGAGGGGAGTCGAACAAGGAAAAGACATCCCAGCGATTGTCGATGAATTATGCGCAACCTATGCCATCGATGCACCCACTTGCCAAACGGCAGTAGAAAACAGTATCCAGGTTTTCTTTGAGAGGCAAATTGTGATAGAGTAAATAGAGAAAAAATCGAAATGAGAAAAATTCGCCTATTTCTGAGATTGGCGCGTAGCCGGAAGGTTTTGTTTGTATCTGCTTGGTTTTTAGCGATATATGCTTGGGTCATGTTTCTTTTTTTTAAGAAATACGCGCGTTTTTCGGATACCAACAATAGATTACCACAGGAGGCAAGCGTTTTGAATGCCGCTCAAATTGCGCGAAGTAAAGAGATTCGTTGGGCTATTTTAGCAGCATCGAAGTACATTTTTCTCACGAATGCGTGCCGTCATCAGGCGTTACAGGCTAAGATTTTATGTAATAGATATGCCATTCCTTACACCATTTTTGTTGGTTTTAAGAAAAATGAGGAGGGACAAATCGAAGGACATGCGTGGACACAAGTGGGCGAAATTCAAATCTCTGGTATGTGTGACCCGCAGCTTTACCATATCCAGCAGATACATACAAATATAAAAAACAAGGAGAGCGTATCAAACAGTAATAGCGTCGTAAATGAGGTATTTCCTGGATAAGATAGCCGAGTAATTTCGAAGAATAGAAAATAGTTACCTCTTTAAAAATGAAAAGAACAGTAGAAAACAAACATAGTCCAGAGCTTCAAGTATTGATAGATTGTTTGAAAGTTGTATTAATGGATGCTTCTCCGGCACTACTTGAAAACGCGGTGAATACACAAAAGTTAGACTGGGAACGGTTTGAAAAATTAATGGTATATCACAAGGTGAGACCGATTGTTTACACCGCATTTAAACAAATGGGGTTACAGCACCCGATGATGGAACGATTGGGGAAAATACAAAAAAATCAGGCACTCCGTGATTTAGTCAGTACGCATCAAGTGCATGAAATTGCACGGGTATTTCAAGAGAATAACTTAGACATTATCCCTTACAAAGGGATGGTTTTCAAGGAGAAATTGTTTGGAAATCAAACACTTCGGGAGAGAAGCGACATAGATTTGATTGTACGCCCGGAAGATGCCGTGGCTGCACTTCAACTGTTGTTTTCTATGGGGTATAGTTTGGTAGATTATAAAAATACGGAAGAAGCGGATTTAGCATTTCTCATTGAGAATCTAGCAAGCCCAGAGGTCAGCCTGGTGAGGCTGGGAAATCCGCATGAAAATACCCTTGATTTTCATTGGGGAATGCATGAATTTCCTCCTTTTGGCGATTATGCACCCCATTTATTTAATCAGGTAAATAGGGAAGGCGACATACAAATGCCCAATCCATTGGGAATTTATTCGATGTTATTGAATCACCATGGTGGAAGAGAATTTTGGGTACGTTTGAAACATTTGGCGGATTTCGTGCAGTTTTTGAAGCAATTTCCTGAGTTAAGTCACGAGCAGCTACAAACACAAGCGACGGCTATGCGTATGCACAAGATTTTTGGGTACGGTATGCATTTAGTCGATGAGAATATAGGTTATCCAGTGACGGTAACGGGTGATATTGACGCGCATTTACTTTCGAGTATTTATACGATGTGGGAGGATGGAAGACATTGGGATCAACTCGTTCCGAAGGCTAGAATGTTTTATATCAAGCGAAATATACTGGATAAACCAGTGAGTTGGCTGAAAATGAGTTACTATGAGTTTCTTGTACAGACGGGTTATGACAAACGAATACCTATTTCTTTTTGGTTCAAGCGGGTGCGAATCGTTAATTTATTTTCGAAATTTATGTTTTGGTATCTACACAAGTCACAACAAAAGTAAATTCGTTTTTTGGAGTCAAGGTTTAACAACCTGTATTTTGCTCAAAATGTACCCAATGAACACAGAGGATTCGATGAGGATTTATTTTTTCTTTGAAGTAAGAAGGAAAAATAAATCCTTTTTGTGTGAAAGTGCGTATGTGTATCTGCGGTACTGTAAATAAGTGATTAACTAAACTTCATATCGGCAAATAAATAATTAAAAAATTATTTAACGGTCATTTTTATTCAAAAGTGGTTAAAAAATACCTGATACCAGGTATTTTTTAGGGAAGTGAAATGTGCTTTGTTTGCAGTTCAGTTATTGTCTCTTAATTTATTGTTACATATAAAATTTATTTGTTCCTTTTTTAACCTCAGAAGTACTTATGATAAAACTCTCCTTTCGGTGGTTTCTTTCCTTACTTTTTGGTATTTGTATTTTCTTCTTGCCTAGGTCAGGTCGCACGCAGTCGCTTGATTTTAGTAATTTGAAAAGTGCAAAATTGATCAAAGTGTCAGGAGGTCTGAACATCAATAATCTGTACAACTCGTTTGTCCCGGTTGCTACACAAAAAAACAGTTATTTTGTGAACGGCACACTGAATTTCAATGTGCTTGGGCTGGTGGATATTCTGTTGAATCTAAATTATTCAAATCGGAAATTCCAATACAGCCAACCTTTCAATTTCAACCAAATTTCGATTACTCCCAGATACAAGTGGGCGACGGGTTATTTTGGTACAACTGCGATGACTTTCTCGCCTTACACCTTGAACGGGCATCAGTTCAGTGGAGGTGGAATCGAACTAATGCCCAACAAATGGCAGGTGAGTGCCATGTCTGGAAGGCTCATCCGAAGCAATTCAGACTCTACGTATAACCGTATGGGGTATGGTGCAAAAATTATTTACAATCCAGGTAAGTATCGCTTTGGAGTTACGTATTTCCAAGCCGCAGATAACCCAAATTCAGTTCCCATTGAAGCACTCGAACGAGCCACCACACGCCCACAGAAAAACGTAGTTGTGGGGCTTACTGGCGGACTAAACCTTGAAAATATAGGTCAGTTGGATGTAGAATTTACGCAAAGTTACCTAGGTTCTCTGCTCCCGTCTGCCTCTACGGGTGTGGGAGAGGAGTCTTCACTGAAACAAATTTTCTTCAGTGGAAATGGCATAATCACCCGCAAAAATGCGTTTAAGTCGAATTTTTCCCGTGGATTTTTCAAGGGTAAAACAGTCTTGGGTGTTGGTTATGAACGTGTTGACCCAGGTTATAAAACATTTGGCGGTTACTTTTTTACGGATGATTTCGAGAACGTGACTGTCAATGCATCCCAAAGATTGCTAGACAATAAGTTAACGATTGCTGGAAATATTGGGCGACAAAGAGATTTATTGGAAACCAAAGCCAACGGACAGAGCCGGCTCGTTGCTGCGGGAAATATCGCCTACAGCCCTAGTGAAAGACTTAATTTCACGGCAAGTTATTCAAATTTCAGAGGCTTTACGTTCATCCGAGACCTAGTTCGGGAGGTAAGTCGTGAATCTGGTTTGATACCAATTGATACCTTAAATTTCACACAAATTAACCGGAATACATCGGTCGGATTTGCTTACACGACAGTTCAAAAGGAGAATCACACCCAGAATTTGTCTTTTAATGGTTCTGTTTTAGATGCCGCAAACAAGCAAGGTGAACTCATTCGGAAAGGCCAAGCCAGCCAAGTTTACAACGGGCAAGCTAGTTATGGGTTTTCATGGGTGGATAGTAAACTGAATATGAACATGGGTTACAACGTAAATATTAATACGATTGGAAGCCAAAATGTACGTGTTATGGGCCCTTCTTTTCAGATACAAAAAGGCTTTTTGGAAGAGAAATTATCGGCTGGAATTCAAAGTAATTACCTTCAATCTCGTGTTGTGATGGAGGAAATGACGACGAATGCACAAATTTTAAACACTTCATTAACAGGAAGTTATAAAGTAACATCTGCGTCGAACCTTTCCCTAAGTTTCATTCTACTTCGAAACCAAACGCAAGGAGGTACGCCTCCAGAAGGTTTGCAAGAAGGCGCTTTGCCACCAACGATTTACACCATTAATGTAGGATATACACTGACGTTTTAATTTATGAAGAACAGACATCATACCGTATTAAAATCTCTTTTTGCCTTGACCTTTTGGTTTCTGCAATGGAGTGTATTTGCGCAGGGGAATTTTCCGGTTCGGGTTATTGCCAATGTGAATGCACCGGCTTCAAGTTCATTGGAAGATTACGCAAATCCAGTAAAAACGCCCGTTCGAGTCAATTTACAACTTCAAGACCTCCGTTTGGGGAGTCGTGCCGTCTTTTTGAAAGTGGGCATTCAAGGGCCAGGCGTATCGATTCAGTCCAGTGAGTCCGCTTCCTTAACACAAATAAATTTGGTAGCAGGAAGCTTGGTGACAGTTCCAGCAGCTACATTGGCGGCGTATTTTTCGCCTGCAAGTTTGTTGGCACCGCCGGCTTTATACAATCGCCCGTTGCCTTCGGGCCTATATACTTTTACGTTTGAAGTCTTTGACGAGCTAACAAAAAGTAAGCTTTCTGACCGTATTTCTACGCCACCCGTTTGGATAGAAACAAGCCAACCACCTGTTCTGGTGATGCCACAAGATGCCAAGGACTTGGCTGTTTCGCAGGTACAGAATGTTCTTTTCCAGTGGACTCCCCGGCATACGCAAATAAATGATGTAGAGTATGAATTTATCCTGACGGAGCTTCCGGTGAGTAATAGAGGAAATATTCAAAATATATTTCTATCGCAACCACCTCTTTATAAGGGGATTGTAAGTTCAAATAATTTCTTGTACGATGCCAAATTTCCTCCGTTACGAGAAGGATATACCTATGCTTGGCGTGTACAAGCCAAAACAAAACTAGGGCGTGAAGCCCGTGTAGGAACGTTTGCAAATAACGGTATCAGTGAGATTTTTTCGTTCACGTACATTCGTCCGATGCTCGCTCCAACTGGTCTAAAAGCAAGTTGGGGAGCTGATTTCAAGAATCTGACAGTGGCGTGGAAAGGGTCACAAAACCATACGAAATATGTAGTTCGTGTGAAATCTGGTGGAAAAATCATCAAAGAAACAAATGTAGCGAAGAGTTTTTCAGATGATTATGCCTTGAAAGTTGCCAATATTTCGCCGGTTTCCGCTTATGAAGTAACGGTACAAGCGGTCGATCGTTTTTACAGAACTGCGGATGCGACGCCCGTGAATGTCAATGCTAATTCATTGACAGAAGTAACCAAACGTTTGATGGAAAGTGTAGAATTGAAGGGGCAAATCAAATGGGCATTCAAACAATCGGAAGAAAATGTTCGTCACCAAGATGGTTTATTAGCGACTTCCATAAGAGCGCGGGAGACATCGACGGTACGTTTGCCGAGTGTTGCACAAGGAAGTAAACTATATGATTTGAAAGACGCAACAGTCCTTTTATACGGTTCTGCAAACCCAGTGAATGCCCAAAATATGGCGACATTTACGAGTTCCCTAACAAAAATGGCACTGTTGGGGTCTGCAAAATCAGCACAAAATGGAGAATATTCCTTCAAAGCACTGAAAGTAGCCCAATTAACAGGATACAATTACTATTATACGTTGGTTCGATACAAAGACTCGAACTTCAGTCCGGTCGCTCAAGAAGTTATAATTGATGAAAAGGCAGACAAGCAACGGGATTTAAAAACGGTGACTTTGTTAGCCAATACTGTTCGTTTTACGCCTAAATTGGTTGTTCCAAGTAATATTCGGGAGAACGATTTGGAGGAAATCGCACTTTATCGGTTGAAATCCGTATTTGATGCCAATAAGTCTGTACTTGCTGGTGAAGCTGAGCGTGTGACAGCAGCAGAAATTGAGTTTAACAAAGCGAAATACGTACGTACCGTAGATTTAAAATCAGGAGCTGGACGTATTTTCGACAATGAGTTTGTTAAAGACCAATTTATCTTGGTTGTCAAGCAAGTAAATAGAAAACCCGTCATTTATCCAATCTCTGGATTAAAAGGGTCGAAAGAAGCGGCAGAAGTAGCGAGCATTCGCGATTACATCAAATATACACCACCTCCATTGACTTTGAGTGGGGTAGTTGCCTTTGGTACGGCAACTACCAATGTGAAGGCAAATCGGCATACAGTTGGGATATTCATTCCAACAAACTCGTCGGACATTAATCGCATCGAGCGCGAAGGAATGAGCCCAAAGATGAATATTCTCAGAGCTTTGTTCGCGACACAAGCCTTGACAGACGCACGAGGAGAATACAAAATAGATCTTCCTGAGTCTATGCTTGGGAATCCGAGAGCGACCAAATGGGTCATTTATGCAGTAGATCCTGTAAATTCTTCTGTCCTTTGGACAAAAGTGGTGGACGCACCCAAAAAAGACATTACACAAGATTTTTATCTTAAAACAGCAGGTGCTACGCTTGCTTCTGTGGTAAAAGACCAGTTCAATAGACCCGTTCGCGGTGCGTCTGTGACACATGCAAGCGGCTTATCAACAAAGACCGATGAGAACGGGTTTTTCCAACTTTCGTTCTTGACCAAAAAAATGTTGGAAGATAATCCGACGGTTTCTATTCAGGCAAATGACTACAAATCCAAGTCGGTGGTATTGGGAAGTTTTGAGAAAAAGACGACCCAGACTTCGAGTGACTTTGGCAAGAGTTTCTGGATAAAAACCATGACGGACTACGTGAATGGCGCCGTTCCAGCTGCTAAAGCATTGATTACAGAAACGGCTTTCCGGGAAATGTATCAGTCTAAAAATGCCAATGTGGAAACCATTTATACCGTGAAAACGATAGAAATGGAGTCCAATCAAGTAGCAGTTCGGTTCAAGACCTCGCGAACGACAGACGGAAAAAAAGAGTTTGTTGCCGCGACAATTCGGGTAAATGGCGAATTGGTACAAACGGCAGCCGCAGGTACGCTTCGTTATTTAAAGGCAGGAACGCTGACGGTAGATGTTGTCAATCCGAACCCAGAAGCAGATATACTTTATTTGGAGGAAAGTGCTTCGTTGCCAGTTCCAATACCTGCTTCACGTGGGCAAATTGTGGAAGTGACAATGGAGGTAAAAGAGGCTTTCCGGGTAGCTGGAAAAGTAGAAGGAAACCAACAAGACGGAAGTAAAAAACCGTTGGAGGGTGTTTCCTTCAAGCTAGTAGGAATAGAGAAAAATTATCTTTCCAAGGCGGATGGTAGTTTCTCGATGCTCATTGAAAAAAGTAGCAAAGAGGACAACGTAGAAGCAAGTTTGAAAGGGTATAATATCAATAAGTTTGCTTTGAATAAGAAAAAAGCGGACGGAATTGATTTGAAAAATCTTAAAATCACATTGGACGAGCGAAACAAAGCCATTCCAGATTTTAAAAAATTACAAGGATTTGAGGCAATCATTGAAACAGCTGAAAAGTTAGACGGAGATACCTATCAGGTTACGGGTAGCCTGACGCTCGCAGATGATGTCGGTTCATTTAAACTAGCTGCTGGAGAGAAGATTACGTTTACAAAAATGAACGTAACGAAAGATAAAAAGGACGAGGAAAACGCTGTTTTGGCAGAAGGCAAAGGTGAATTTGACCAGACGGTACTGAACTTGATTTTGTTTAATTATGCGCCCATTGAATTGAGTACAAAAAGCCAAAAGATTAGTATTGAGCCGATTAGCGCTGCTGGTCAAGTAGGAAAAGGAAAAATCGGTGGAACCATTGTGAAGTTTAAACCCAAACGTTTTTTGGGTGCTACGCCACAAACATACATGCAGGAGGTAGATCTGAAACTCGCAGAGACAGATTTTAAAAACTCAGAATCGAATTTCAGCAATACGAGAGTAAGAAAAGCAGATTCAAATGATTTATTTGCTGTTTTTGTGTCTGGAAATCAACGCGTATTAACCAACGATGAATTTGCCAAGTTTGATTTGGTATTCCCGAACGTGAAATCCATCGGAACAACTGCGGAAGAAGGTACTGTACCGATTTCTGCGGGACCTGGAGGGATTTTTATCCTAGACATGAAAACCAAAGGCGCTATTCTCTCACGTGAAGGAATTGAACTACTTGACGGTGAATTAAAATTCCCTCTAATGGCGATGATTGGAATGAAATCTAGACCGAAGGTACAAAAATTGGTCATCGACAAAACGAGCAACTTTGATTTGAAAGAGCTTTCCTTCGTCAAAGAAAATGATGGGAATTTCGCTGTCTTAGGAATGCAAAAGTCATGGCGTTTGGAAATCAATAAGTTACAGATATTTGATAACTTCAAGAACTACGGAATTGGAGGTAAACTTTATACCGACAAGGATAATCATTTGATTATTAACTCGATGAGTTTTACCAAAGTTGGGTCGGATATTTATCCAAATATCAGTATGAAGTTTCCGGAGGCTGGTTTCAAGATAAAATCGTTGGTACTGAAAAGCCCTAAAAATCAAGACGTTGTTTTTCAATATAATAAAGAAGATGCCGCGTATGAGATTGATGCCGGTGTCCGGATTGAGGTAGGTGCAACGGCTGGAGAAACGTTGAAGAAGATTTTCCCACTTGAAGCCGAGCGTTTTTTCTATAATACAGCGGGTAAATTTTATGTGGCTATCAAAGTAGGAAATCCGATTGAAGTCGGCCCCGTCAAGATTAATATTCGTAAGCTTATCTTTAATAAAGGAGGCACGGTTTCTTGGTCGGCAATGCTGAACTCGTTGGAAAAAACAGAGGAAGAAGACAAGGCGTTTTTTAATAGTGCAAGTGCCAAATTTTCCAAACCCAATACGGCTAGTCCCGACCCGAACGCCTACGCAGACGTGGTACTCACAGACAGCCAAGTCAATTGGGCATTCGGCTTTGCAGGTGGCGTTCAACTAGATCAATTGAAAGGTGGGAAGTTTAAGTCAGATGCTGCTTTTGTAGTAGGAGACCGAGGAAAAGGAGTAGAAATTGAGTTTAGTCGGATTGACTTATACATTGAGCAGTCTTCTTTCAAGGCATACGCTGGAATTAAGCTTGCCACATCAGGAGATAAAGTAGGTTTTGAAGGAAAGGGCGGACTAGAAACTATGTCTCGCAGCTTTGACGCCTCACTGAAATTCTACAAACTACCGCGAGGTATTGAGTTTGGTGCAACGGTAGCCGTTTCTACATCCATTGTAACGGGTTCTATCACTTGGACAAAAATTGGCGGTGGCGTTGATTTCAATACGCAAGACAACAAGTACAAGGTCATCTTCCTTGGGGCTGCTACTCCAACAGGAACGCCGGCTTCTGTTACAGAATTTAAAAATATAACAGTAAGTGTCTTGTTTGAAACCAATACGTGCGGGCCAAAACCTGTAGTAGAAGGTTCTCTGGACTGGTTTAATCAACGTTCATTTTATTGTAATGCGAAAGTAAAACTAGATTTCTGTCGAATGCTCCTTTTAGGAACAATTGACTGCCAGAAGGAAATCTACGAAGGTACAAATGCGCGTCTAAATGCGACGGTTTTCTTTACAACTCGCTCGCTATTTGTAGGAGCAAGTGTACAAACACAAGTATTGGGTGCTAATGTAAACGGCTCGTTCATGTTTGGGGTTGAAAACAACTTCAATGATGGGAATACGCCAGCAGAGGTTCGCCGTTACGCAGGCATGATTCGCAGAGATTATTTAGACAACAACGGTTCAACCTTGAACGGCGTTTATCTAAAAGCAAGCCTTGACTCGCGGGGTTCTTCTTCCGGAAACTACTGGATTGCTAGTTATTCGGTTAGTTACTCGGTATTCAATGAGTTTGAATTACTCTACGCTTGGAAATCCGGTAACTTCTTCTTGCGCAATAATTTGAATGCAAGTTTTGATGCGCGTGCTTCGCTTTTGGGTGCAACTATCCACGGTGGAGCAGGTATCCGATTGGATATTAGCGGAGGAAGAAATAACTACGACGGTTGGTTCTTTAATGCATCGGGCGGTATTTCTGCTTACATGAATAACGGTGGAGGAGAATATTTATCCTGTAATTCGCAACTAATTAAAGTGTGTTATACACGTGTACCATGCGGGCTGAGCTGTTGTTGCGGTCGATGGTGGCGACCAAGAGCACCAAGGTGTAGCGTCAATTATTGCAATATGCCGTATCCATGTGGTGTATCTTTCAAAGTGTGTTTAAATCTCTCATTCAGAGCGAGTTATTCGCAAAAAAGAGGAGGTTGGAGATATGGTCTTTAATTATCAGATAAATAGAGAAATGAAAAAATATAGATTCGTACTTATTGCATGGAGTTTGATTTCGTCACTAACTGTCTTCGGGCAGAGTGACGAAATCACAGAAACAAATTTTCCTGGGATTGTCATGGCTTTCCCTACCCCAAATGGGAATTTAATTCGGATTATACCGCGTGAAGAATCTCGACCTCAGTTTGGTGATATTCTCAAGAAAACAGCCCATTTTAAGATTAATCGAGGCTATTTAGTGGAAGGAAACGAGGTATTGCCTACCATTGGGAAAACAGAAAGAGTGAAGTCAGCAAAGGAACTGAAGTCCAAAGTAGGCGATAGACTCTACCAAGACTTCATGAAATTGAAGGGTTTTACCTCAGACAAACAAGCAGATTTGTACATTCCGACGGAGTTTAACTACGATACTTTGCTGAATTATACAGAACAAAGTAGCGCATTTTTGAAAGCATTCGGCCTTGGTTTTTTTGATACAGAAGCAAAAGCAGATACAGTTTATACATACGAAGCCGTACGTGTAGATGTCTCTGGGGCAGAAGAAGTCTGGGGAAATGCGCAAATCGGAAGTAAAGTATCGAACCCGTTGTTGAGTGAGATTCGGATTCGTCAAGATACCGTTTTAACAACGGATTCATTGGCGTATTTTAGGTTTTCTGTCCAATTTCCCGAAGAACCTGTTCTCTCGGAAGAGTATCCTGTATTTGATGAAATTGATGATAATTTACCCATCGAAGCGTATTTGACAGCGTACAGAGCTCAAATAAAACAGCTCGTTACTTTCTTGAATACTCGACCCATTACACCTGAAACCATCAAGTTCTCTTTGTTTGTCAAGAAAAACGATGAGGCAGATTGGAACTATATCGAGAGCCAATTACCCTCCGCTGACTCATTGGGTAACTTAAAACTCTACGCATACATTGAGGCAGAACCAGAAGACAAGATTTCGGTCAAATTTTTGCCCGAAGATTACGCCGGAGCCATTGGCAAAGAAAGCGATGTATATAGTGCGTATGCGATTTCAAAAGGTACAGTTCCTTTGATTTATGGTGTGAACGGAAAAGACTCTACGAATTGTATCGTATTAAATTGGGACAAATTACCCTTAAAACCATTTTATGCTGGGATTTTGGTAGAAAGAAGTCAAGGCGAAAATCCAGTGGAACAATTGGCAATCTTGGACGCAGAGGCAACGCAATTTGAAGATTATGCCATTGAACCAGGTCTTATCTATAACTACTCTGTTCGGGCTTTATTCCCCGAAAGACAGAATGTAAAGCAAGATATGCCTGCCTCTGTTTCGCTATCAGGTAATAGCGTTGCACCGCCACTTCCTCCTTTCAACCTAACAGTTGATACGACAACGACGGCATTCCCTACATTGCGCTGGGAGGCTTCTGAAAGCAAATCAAGGTTTGGGTACATTGTTTATACAGGCTTGACACCAACCGAATTATCGCCCATGCCCGGTATCGTGAAAGAAAATTTCTTGGTGGATTCAGCCGGAGTTTATTCCGGTAAATTAACGTATTACTTTGCCGTTCTTGAGCAGAATATCCTCCAAGATACCAGTGCGTTTTCAAATGTCGTGTCTTTCAAACCAAAACTCCCTGTCTCGTTTGTATCTCCGGCATACATAACAGCAAATTTAATCAATAACGATGTATTGCTCGAATGGCAGGAACTGCGTGAGCGAGATGAATACATAGCAGGGTATCAAGTAGAACGCCGAAAAATCGGGGAAGAGACTTTTACAAAGATTTCGCCAGATGTATTGGGTGCAAATACATTTACAGATACAACTTTTGTACGTGGTACGGTGTATGAGTATCGCGTGGCTTCGGTTTCCATAGAAGGAGAAGTCGGCGTGTTTTCAATGGCGTCGGAGATTCATTTTCCACTAGACCCGCTTGACCCACCGACGAAACTAGACATTCAAAATACTTCGGACGGTATCGTGATTAAATGGCCTGCGGTAGAAGAAGACCGTGTGAAAGAATATGTAATATATCGTGGTTCTTCCGTAGAAGGAGGATTGACAGAGATTGCACGCGTAGCAAGTGGCGGTTTTCAGTACGAAGATACGAAAGTGGAAAACGCATCGAATTATATTTATGCAGTAAGCATTGTGGACTCTTCCAACCAAGAGGGATTAAAAAGTAATAAAAAGTCAATCAATCGAATAGCTCCCAAAACATTATGACATTTTATAAAATGAAAAAGTATTCCTTTTATTTTCTCAGTTTGCTCTTGGTGGGTGTAGCGACTTCTTGTTTCAAAGAAAGTTTTTTACCCATTAAAGCATCTTTTGAGGTTGTCTATTTACAAGGTAGGCAAGCAGCTCCAGCGCTTGTAAAGGTCACCAATGACTCTGAAGGGGCGGATACATACCTCTGGACAATCGAGGGTGCAACTATTCAAACAAGTACTGAACGTAATATCCCAGAACTGCTCTTTAGCAAACCAGGGAAGTATAAAATAAAACTTGAAGTAGCGAATGTAGATGGACTGTCGGATACACAAGAACAAGAAATTGTCGTAGGAGATGTACTCGCCGCCGACTTCTCGTTCGACTTTGACATCAATAATTTTGCACCTGCCAAGGTGGCTTTTACCAATAAATCCATCTCTGGACAACGCTTTGAATGGACTTTTACGGGGGCAGATATAACTACATCAACCGCTGAAAACCCGACTGTAACTTTCCTTTCAGAAGGAACACATACGGCGTTATTGAGAGTATTTAACGGAGAATCGTTTACATCCAAAGAAGTGAAAATTGCAGTAAGACCCAGTCTAGAACCCCGTTTTGATATACTCGCCACTGATTTTAACTTTGAAATGGAAGCGCCATTGACTATCCGTGTGACGAATACTTCGAAAGGTAGCATTAGCCAACAATGGTCTGTCAATGATGCCTCTGTAAGTATTCAATCTATCTCGGATTCCATAACGCATATCACATTCAAAGAACCCAAAACATACCAAGTTCGATTAACGGCTGGAAATGGGAAAGAAAGCAAAAGCACAGAAAAGCAAGTTGTTGTTCAGCCTACGTCTAATTTGCTGACCCTAGAAAATGTCCGGATTGGTACATACAGCAATTCAACTATTCCAAATTACTTTGTGACGCGTCGCAATATAGGAATAGACAAACAAGCACTAGATACACTAAGCTTTGGTCGGGAATTAGATCTTGTTTTCTTCTCACGCGATGCAGATTTTTCGTATGCTCGTTTTGTATCTCCTACACGTGTTCAAGATGTATTGATGAAGCCAGTTCCACAAGCAAGACAAACGATTTTTATCAATGCACTCGAAGATTGCGCACCTTGTACAAAAGTAACACTCGCGCAGTTCAATGCGATTAAGAAAGCAAGTGATTTTAATTCGTTGGTTTTTCGATTTGGTGAAGGAGTAGTAGAGGGCTTCTCTCGCTCGCAAGGGCCGCGTTTTGTACCTTTCCAAACACAAGACAACCGAAGAGGAATTATCTATATCAAAAGCTTTGTCTCCCAAGGGAGTGAAAGCTTCATCGTAGCAGACATCAAAGTTTGGAGAAAACCACAATGACCCAATCATTAACAAGAAAAAAGAAAAGTATGATACATAGATTATACACTCGATTAGCGATTCTCATTGCTTTGTTGAGCATCGCCAGTTTTTCTACACAAGCACAAGTTACCGTCTTGACAAGTACGACGCATTTGCCTCGTAATGTAGCGGAACCTGTTTTTTTTACTGCTTATGGTTGTGATGGGCAGGTCGTATGGCTGAACTTTCTCCAACAACCTATCGGAACAAGTAATGTAAGCCAAGATACACCTGGTTTTCAAGGTCGAAATACGTATTTTGTCAAGTGTGGGAATGCCGCTCCACAGGTTTTCTTCATTGATAAAACGCGGACAGAACGCTCGGTTACGCCCATTATTTCGGCTGATAAAACAACGATAAATGCAGGAGAATCTGTTACATTAACCGCACCAAACTGCCCAGGAGTTATCACCTGGATGTCAGGAAATTTTGTTCTCTCAAATGCTTCTTCTTACGTAGCTACACCTACCACGAGTACGACTTATACAGCCTTATGTACAGAAAGTACAAAAAGTGTGAGTTTGCCAAGCCAAGAAAGAGTAACGATTCGGGTGGCAAATCCTTCGTTACCAGCGCCAATTATCAACACACGTGATTTAACCGGAGTTGTTCAGATTGGGCGAGCTACAGAATTAGGTGCTTTCAATTGTTTTTACACAGTCAATTGGTTGAAAAATGGAGACCGCATCGGTTCTGGAACAACGATTACTGTTACAGCTGCTGCGAATGACGTTTACACAGCGACTTGTACAAATGAAGATGTTGTAAGTCCGGCAAGTAATGCCATAACAACACCAGGTGTATTACCTACAATCCAAAATGAATTGATGAATAGAACTGTTTGTTTAAATGGTTCTACAACATTTCAAATTCAAGCAACAGGAGCTACAGGTTTCCAATGGCAGTTTAATAATCAGAACATTACAGGAGCAAATAGTTCATCTTATACTATTTCACAAGTAACAGAAGCTCAGGTTGGTAGTTATCGGGTCATTGTCTCGAATGCATCAGGAAGTGTAACCAGTAACTCAGCTTCTTTGGGCGTATTTAGCCCCATCGTTTTGTCAACCTCCTCAACATCAGCTACTTGTACACGAGGAACAGATGGGACAGCAACCGTGAGTGCTTCGTCTGGAACAGCTCCCTACACATATAGATGGTCTAATGGCGCGACAACGGCATCTATTTCTGGTTTATCGTCAGGGGTTTACTCCGTAACTGTAACAGATGCCAATGGTTGTACCGCTACAAGTTCAGTCACTGTTTCACAACTGACTGTCACTATTTCTGTTGAGACATCCGCCAAATCAGTCACTTGTTTCCAAGGTACAAACGGAACTGCCTCTGCATTGGCTTCCAATGGAACAGCTCCTTACACGTTTGCTTGGTCTAATGGTGCAACAACTGCTGAAATTTCTGGTTTATCAGCAGGAAATTATACAGTGACAGTAACAGATGCCAATGGATGTACAGGGTCTGGAACTGTATCTGTTTCACAACCCGAACTCCCCATGGCATTGGAAATGTCATCAACACCTGTTTCGTGTTTTGGGGGTACAAACGGAACTGCCACTGCTTTGGCTTCCAGAGGGACAGCTCCTTACACATTTGCTTGGTCTAATGGCGCAATTGGTTCTGCAATTTCTAACTTAGCAATAGGAAACTTTACGGTGATTGCCACGGATGCAAATGGATGTACGGCAACAAATAATGTCACTGTTTCTCAGCCAAGTCAAGTTATCGCTACTACTTCAAATCAACCCGTTTTATGTCATGGAACAAACTCAGGCTCAGCGCTTGTCAATGCTTCAGGCGGAACATCACCTTATAGCTTCAGATGGTCAAATGGTTTCACAGGTACGAATCCCACAGGCTTATCGGCTGGTCTATATACCGTGACAATCACAGATGGAAATGGTTGTACGACAACTGTGTCCTCCACAATTACACAGCCACAACCGCTGGTATATTCCTTTGCAAAAGAAGATGTGAAATGCTTTGGTGGCAATGATGGAAAAATTGAACTTTCTCCCTCAGGTGGTACAGCTCCCTATCAATTAGTTGCCAATGGGGTAGCTCTTCCAATTTCAAGCCAGACATTTAGAGCAGGTTCTTACCAGATAAGTGTGAGAGACGTACATAATTGTTTCAGCCCCGTGAACACCGTACAAATCCAACAACCTGCTGCCCCCGTAACTGCACAGCTCGTTGAAGCAAAATCTCCCCGAGGTTTTGGTCTGAAAGATGGCTCTATCTCTGTTGAAATCAAAGGAGGTACGGGTTCGTTTGGTAATTATGGTGTGACATGGACTTGGGACGGCGGTGCCATTACAAACGAAGCAAAAGCGGAAGTGGGCGGTGCATTGCGAACAACTTTGACCCAAACAGGTGGTGGGAATTACCAACTTCGAGTAACAGATACACAGTTTGCCTCTGCTCTCTCAAAAGAGGGTTGTACGACAACACTAAATTATTTTTTAGCTCAACCTGAAAAAATTACAGCGATTACAGCGGTTGACAAAAGTGTTTCTTGTTTTGGTAAATTTGACGGTCAACTCTCTGCAAATGTGAAAGGAGGAGTCATTATTGATGCTGCTAATCCATATAAATACGAATGGTTTAAAAGGGAAAACAACGCATTGATTAATCTCAATGAAACGTCAAACAAACTCATTAATGTAGATGCAGGACGTTACGTTTTGCGTGTCGTTGATAAAAATGACATCGTAGAAAATTTTGAAGTTGAACTCAAAGTAACCCCCAGTCTGGTAACATCTGTGGTAGCAAAAGAAAATCCAACATGCGTTACCTCAAAAGATGGATTCATAGAAGTACGAACAGTAGGTGGAGTTGCCCCTCTAACAGTAGATTGGGGAAGTGGCTTGACGGGCGCACGCATTCAAAATTTACAAGCAGGCAATTACTTTGGCGTTGTTCGTGACAGAGAAGGTTGTACCGGTGAAATTGCCGTTGCATTGTCTCCCAAAGAAGATGTAAAAGTGCGCGTATTAAAGAAAACAGATTTAATTTGTAGAGATGTTTGTGCAGGAGCAATTGAACTAGAAGTAACAGGAAATACATCTCCTTTTAAAATTGAATGGGCTCAAAATCTCTTTGGTGCTGGTTTGGATAATGGCACACAAGCAAACATTCAAAACTTAATAGGTAGCGGACTTACGAATCTCTGTGCAGGTGAGTACGGCGCTACGGTAACAACGGAGCTAGGTTGTAAAGCATCTGTGTCTTCTATTGTATTGGCGAACCCAGAGGCAACCACAATCAATGTGTCAGATAATCTAGTCGTTTGTTCAGACGCAAACTTAGAGCTTGATGCCGCGCGTATCGTTCCTTCACAAAGTTACACCTGGACATTCCCGTCTGGGCAAAAAAGTACATCTGCTCTTGCTCCAATCCGTGAAAATGGAAATTATACGCTTGAAGTAGTTGATGCAAAAGGATGTAAAGTATCCGATACATTTTCAGTTCAAGTCGTGAATGTAACCAGCGGTTTATTGTTCACGGTAGCTTCCGAAGGAAAAGTGAATGAACCGATGTTTGCTATTAATTTGACACCTACAGGGGTAACGACAAACTGGCGAATTTCAGGCCCTGCAAATGTAACACGCCAAGAAAATGGTGTATTGGTATTTACTCCAACAGGAGTTGGTACTGTTAGAATTGAACTAGCTACGTCCACGGGTGGTTGCTCATCGAATATTTTACGTACTGTTGAAATCAAAGACGGAACCATCGCAGCTACGAAAGATACAGAAACAGACATCGAAGAAGTGTTTACCTCTTCATCTTCTGCACTAGCTGAAAAAGTAACAGAAAATTCGTTCATCATTTATCCAAATCCTACGTCAGGTTCTTTCTTCGTGAAAATGGAGGAGTTGCGCGTCGAAAACGCTTCGATTCGTGTACTTGAGTCAACTATGTACCGCCAAGTCTATGCAGAAGATTTCAAGGAAATTGATGAAAGAGGCGTACCCATAAATTTGGAATCGTACCGGTTGAAAGAAGGAAATTATTATTTGATTATAATGATTAATAATCAACGATTTGTCAAACGACTGCACATAAGAGAAACATTGAATTAATGCATCGTCACGAAAAGAAAAGGTCAACTCCGTCGGGTTGGCCTTTTCTTTTCTCTAATGTATCTAAGAATATTTTTGCTTTACCGAAGAATCAATTTGTTTTGTATGCTGATATATTCGTATATTTTTTGTAAATATTCGAATGATAATCCAAAATTAAAGAACATACAACACGTGATACTTAAACAAACTAACAACTTAACGGAGTATATCATTTCATTCACAACTCGCAAAAAAAAGTATTTAACAAGCATTTTATTCCTCCTTTTCCTAGTTACTTTCCCCCCGAATATTATTCAGAAAAGAATTTATGGTAATTGGGAACCCGTCGAATTGGTTGTACAAGAATTTTTAAATGCAAAAATTCATAATCCTTGGAAACCTGTCAGTAATTTCTCTGCCGATACGCATTTTGCAAAACGGGATTTACGAATAACTCCCTATTTACTAGGTAGTATCCTTCAAATAAAGGCTATTAAACTATTTTACCTCCAAATTCTGTTATTCCCGCTTTTTATCTATCTTCTCCTTACTTTGCTTTGGCGTTTTTCCGATGAAGATGGGCTTAGTACCTTTTACACTACCGTTGCTCTTTTGTTTAGTTACGTAGGTAACTCGTTTTTCTTTGATACGCTGTTCCTAGATTCCCTTGGTTATTTTAGTCTTCTGGTTTGCTTTTTCTTCCTTCGAAGTCCCCTTCTTTTTCCTTGGCTTTTGGTCACATTTTTCATTGATGAAAGAACAATAGCACCGACTCTTATTTTTCCTCTCTCGATATATCTCCGCTATTCAAATCCAAAAATAGAACTGTCTGTCCTTACTTTTTTAAAAAAAACTAGTTGGGGAAACCGTACTTTTTGGCTTGTTCTCGGTGCTATTTTATCCTACGTTTTCATTCGATACATATTGTTTCAAGCATTTGGGCTCAAAACACCTGTTGGTGCAAAAAATGGGGTTTCGCCTATGACAGCTTTTAAATTTGGGCTAAAAGCATTCGTTGCCTACTTTTCTGCGTGTAAAGCCACCTATTTCTTTGTATTTGCAAGTGTATTTATTGCAGTTAAAAACAAGCACTTTTGGGTAGCTCTCTGGCTAAGTCTCGTTTTCTTGTTGATTTCTTTGGTTGGACTTTCCGTAGAAGATATTACACGAAGTGTGGCATACGGATTCCCTGTCATTTTGGTTGCTTTTCAATATATCTCTGGGGTAAAAAAGATAGAAAAAGAATCATGGATAAACATAACGCAGCGGATTGCGCTCGTCTCACTTTTAGTCCCTACATATACATTACTCGTGGTTTTAGTTCGGATTGAAGCTTTTGCTTGGCTTTTGAAATAGAAAAAAGGATGAAACGTTTTTTTGCCTATAGTAAATGAATATATTGTTCTAATAAGTAGGAACTAGGTTACGGGATAAAATGAAAAGGTACTGTGAGAATATTCGATTTTTTGTTAATTTGTCGATTCAATAATTAAAAGACGAATTAACCCATGAAAATATCTATTCGACCTGCCCTTTTGCTGCAAAAAGAAGGAAAAATCCTGATGATGCAGTACACATACAATGGACAAAAACTGTATAATCTCCCTGGCGGAAATGTAGAATTTGGAGAGTCGCTCGCTGTGGTGCTTCAACGCGAAATGCAAGAGGAACTTCAAATCGAGGTTAAAGTAGGGGAGATGCTATGTGTAGGAGAGACATTCCGAGGGGAGAAACAAACTATCCACATGGTATTTTCTGGTGAAATTACCAATGGCGAACCCGTTTTGAACCCCGCAGAAACATCCGCTGAAAATATTGTGTGGCTAACTTTGGAAGAACTTTTGTGTGTCCAGATGTACCCCTCCGTAGCTCCATTTATACAAAAGCATCTGCGAGATGAGCTCACAGACGCTTATATAGGTGTTATTCAACAAAAATGGCTTTAAATTATTTTCTGCGCGTGTTTTTTGGTTTTCGGGTAGATTTTTTTGCCTTCATTTGTGTCTTGGGTGGATTTTTCTTCTCATGAAAAGCACCCTTAAAAGTCGGGTCTTCTTTCTTACGTTGGTTGTCAATCTCCTTGAGCATCAACTGCTTTTCCTCAAAAGGTGTCTCCGCAATCTCTAAATCTGCTGGTAATTCTTCTGTCGGAATAGTTGATTGAATGATTTTCTCAATCTTACGAACGTGGTACTCTTCCGCCTCCGTAACAAATGTGATGGCTACTCCCTCGTGATATGCCCGACCCGTCCGACCAATTCTATGCACGTAATCTTCGTAAATAACAGGTACATCAAAATTAATGACATGAGAAACCTCTCGAATATCAATGCCACGCGCAGCTACATCTGTCGCGACAAGTACCTGAATATTTCCTTCTTTGAACGCTTCAATCGAGTTAATACGTGTATTTTGCCCTTTATTTGCATGAATCACGCGTATGTTCTCTGTCCCAACTACCTTTCGTTCTAAAAAATGATACACATTGTCTGCTACAATTTTCGAACGGGTAAAAATGATGGTGCGCTGCAACTCTTCGTTTGCAAATAAATAGGCTAGTAAATTGATTTTAGTCCGAAAATTCGGGACATGAAAAAGCCGCTGCGTAACCGTCGAAGCAGTTGTGGCTTGCGGTGTCACTTCAATCTTTAAGGGCGCTTCCAAAAATTCCTCCGATAAAATTTCTACCTTTTCTGGAAAAGTAGCAGAGAAAAGTAAGTTTTTCCGTTTTCGAGGGATGACCTCCAATATTTTACGAATTTGAGGCATAAAACCCATGTCCATCATTTTGTCCGCCTCATCTAAAATCATGTATTGTAGATTTTTCGTGATGATGATGCCTCGGCTGTACAAATCTGTGAATCTACCTGGAGTCGCGACGATAATGTCCACGCCTTTTTCGATGTTTTCTATTTGAGTTTTCGGTCCTAATCCACCATAAATAGCTGCGTGGCGAATGTCCGTATATTTACCTAATTTCTTTATCTCGTCATCAATTTGCATGGCGAGCTCCCTTGTAGGAGCAAGAATCAAGCAACGGGCATGCATACCTTGTGCGTACTTTATTTTCATTAATAAAGGAAGAACATACGCCGCCGTTTTACCAGTACCTGTTTGTGCAATTCCCAACACGTCATGCCCCTGTAAAATCATCGGAATGGCTTTCTCTTGAATAGGCGTTGGAACTGTATAACCTTCTTCCTCTATGGCTGTAAGAAGTTGTTTATTTAACTGAAAATCTGCAAATGTCATTGGAATAAATAATTCGTTAGGCGCTTTGTTTTCTTTGACAAATACCGTCCAAAGAGGTTAAATAAACAAAGCGTATGAAAGAAAAAGTAGCCTTTTTGAATAACTCTGAATTTGATTAATATTCGCCGTAATGGCAATATGTTCAAAATTGTTTTTATTTTTGCTTACTAGAATGTGTAAAATTACACATTTAATACCGATAAATAGTGGAATTCCTCTCTGTTTTACCGAGATTATACTTTGTTTCCCAATGATTATAAACATCAACTACCCAATGGTACGTAACTTTTTTCTTTCACTTATTGCTTTTTTTTCCATTCAATTGGCAGCTTCTGCTCAAGATTCATGTGCTGTTTGCAAGCCTTATCCGCTCGAAATCGGGCTTCTGAAAGGGATAAACCAATACTACGGGGATATGCATTGCAGTGTTCCCTATCCTTCTCAAAACAGATTACTAGGCGGGATTTTTGTAAGAAGACATATTGGTGACAATTTCGCCATTCGGCCGCAAGTAATCATCGGCTCAATCGCCGGTAATGACCTCGATGCGCCAGATGGCCGTTGGGATTACAGACGATTGAAGTTCAGCTCGCCTTTTGCTGAGGCTGCACTACTCGGTGAATACTACCCGTTTGGTGAAAGAAAATATACGTGCGATGGCGTTTTTCGAAAAACATTTGCACCTTACCTTTTTGGTGGAGTTGGTGCCGTTTATACAAATCCTACAGTAGAAGTACAGCCTGGAGGAACGTTTCCTCCAGAACAAGCACTCATGGATGCAGATGTCGCTAATCTGAAAAAATGGGGTGTTGTTATTCCTTTTGGTTTAGGATTGAAATACAATGCCGCTGAAAGATGGACTGTAGGCCTTGAGGCAGGTTATCGTGTTTCGAACTCAGATTACATTGATGGAGTGAGTCTAGCCGGAAATCCGAACAGAAACGATGGCTATTTTATTGGAAATGTAACGGTTTCATACCGCTTAGGAAGTAAAGATTCAGACAAAGATGGTGTGCCTGATTTTTGCGATGCGTGCCCAGATGTCGCTGGATTGCGTAAATTTCAAGGTTGCCCAGATAGAGATAACGACGGTACACCCGATAAAGATGATGCCTGCCCGGATGTTCCAGGACCTATCGCACTCAAGGGTTGTCCAGACACAGACGGAGACGGCATTGCCGATAAAGACGATGACTGCCCAACAGTGGCTGGTTTGGCAAGTTTGAAAGGTTGCCCAGATAGAGATGGTGATGGCATTGCCGACAAAGACGATGCGTGCCCAGATGTAGCTGGTACCAAAGAACTCAAAGGTTGCCCAGATACAGATGGCGACGGTATTGCCGATAAAGACGATGACTGCCCGACGGTGGCTGGTTTGGCAAGTTTGAAAGGTTGCCCAGATAGAGACGGAGATGGTATTGCCGACAAAGACGATGCGTGCCCAGATACCCCAGGTTTAGCAGAATACAAAGGTTGTCCTGCCCCTGCATTAGACAAAGCCGCGCTCGTTTCATGTGACTGCACCCACCCAGTTTTCACGATTCCGACCGGAAAAACACCAAGAGTGGTGAGCGCATTAGGTTCAAATCCAGAATTTGGTAACTCGGCAGCACTTTCTTCTGCCCAATTCTTGGCTAAACTCAAACGCGCAGCAGCAGCGAAATCAACAGATAAAGTATTCCTAGACGGTTTGTTTAAGTCGATGGGCTTTGTAAATGGTCTAGCTGACGTAACCGCTGAATCAATCAGCGAAACACAAATACCGAATGGTACAACGGGGAACCTTGGGTTTAGCCAGTCACACAGAACACAATACAGTACGCTTAAAGTGACGGATAAGAAAGACTTAGAGGCGTTCCAGATCAAAGGAAAGAACGGATGTGAAGTCTATTTCATGAAAACCTGTGGAAACCACTTCTACTATTGTCCGAGTAACTAAAGTTGTTCTCATTGTATAGTAAATCTGTGCTTTTGCAATTCATTGCAAAAGCACAGATTTTTTGTTTAAATTGGTTTACTAATTTAAACTATCCTGAAAGAAGAGCAGAAATGAGGAAAAAAGTCATCAAAAAAGTGGAGTTGTCAGACCTTGAACTACTTCAGAAAGTAGCAAAAGAGACATTCCAAGAAACATTTGCCAAAGATAATTCGGAAGAAAACATGCAAAAATATCTTACCGATGCGTTTACAATGAGCAAATTACACATCGAATGGCTCTCTCCTCATTCGTATTTCTATTTCGCTTTTTTAGACGAAGAGGTCGTTGGCTATTTAAAAATAAATGAAGGAAATGCCCAAACAGAAAGCCAAGACGAGGGAGCGTTTGAAATAGAGCGCATTTATGTACTTCAAGCGTACCAAAGAGAGGGTATCGGACAGTTTTTATTGGATTTTGCTTTGCAGTTTGCCAACGAAAACCAAGCAAAATATATTTGGCTTGGAGTTTGGGAGAAAAACACAAAAGCCATTTCATTTTATCAAAAAAACGGTTTTGTAGCTTTCGATTCCCATATTTTCTTGTTTGGAGATGACCCACAGACAGATATATTAATGAAAAAGAGCTTTGAATAAGCTTCTGTAGGAAAACTCCCCTTGCCTCAACAAGCGCAGAAGTGAACACGCTAATCATATACCGACAATGAAAAACATACTATTCCTAATGCTAATTGGTTTTCTGTTTTTTTGTTCTTCTTACGACAGAAAGCAGGAATTTTCAGAAAAAAATACAGATAATTTCAAGTTACTTGATACGCTGATTCATTTTTCAGGGTATTGGGTAAGTGAAGCGTATTATAACAACTTGCAACAATTTAAGTCGCCCAAAAAAGCACAAGAGGGCGCTCAGTTTATTTTTATTCCCGACCGAACACTGCAACAGACAAGTATGATTTATAATTTTCATGAAGGCGGAGACTTCTTGAAAGTAGTGAAACACGGTAACTCGTATGAAGTCTGGGAAGTGCAAGAGGATAGTTTAACGCAAAGACTATACAATATTGAGTGGATATCCTCGAAAAAAATTAAATTGGATAATACGACTTTTGTTAAAATAAACCCTTTGAAAAATCATGACACGTATCTCATTTTAGAAGAAATTTTATTCAAAGGTAAATTTACAAACGCTGACCAAAAGACAATCGAGTTTAAACCGAATGGACAAGTGACTGGCTTGGGCAATTTCACATTTTATAGCCCCCAGATTGATTACTTTGGCGCTGGCAATCAGGTTGACCAAGTTGGTTTGGGAAGTTCACCAGATAATCTTGACTGGTTTGGTTTCAAATTTAATAAAGACACATTGGAAATATATACAATTACTTGTTTGACATTTGATAGTACAGACAATGTATGCGTTGATACTGATTACGGACAATTAAGCTACAAACTTTGGAGGAAAAAATAGTATTTACACTAGGAGGTACTGTTGAATAAAATATAGGATTTCTTAACCAGAAATAGGACTATTTTGCACATATTTATAGTGTACATTCGTTGATTTTTATACTATTTCTAATTGCGCTAGGTTTAAAATAATTGCTGTAATACATAGGAAGAAAGTGGGGTTAAGCGTGTGTAATGATAAAATAGAACAATTGAGTGTCTCATAAGATGTAGAATAGGGTAGGTGAAAAAAAGTCTTCGAGACTGTAAATTAAACTGTGTCAGTAAAATTTAGATTTTTTTTAATTTTACTAATAACAGAAATTTTATGGAGAATTTACAGGAATTTGATTTTGAGGAATTTAAGAATGAGGCAATAAAGGGTCTTTATTCTGGCAAGCCTTTAAATGGCGAACACGGCATATTTGCTCCGCTTTTAAAGCATTTTTTGGAAGCGGCCCTTGAGGGGGAGTTGTCGGCTCATCTGAAAGAGAGCAATTCTCAGGGTATTTCAAATCGCAAGAATGGTAAATCAACGAAGCGGGTAAAGAGCCTCTCTGGAGAATTTGAACTTGTCTCAAACCGAGACAGAATGGGCAGTTTTGAGCCTGTTATTTTACCTAAACGCCAGCTGATTGTCACCGATGAGCTTGAACAGAAAGTAATTGCCTTGTACGCTACAGGCGTTTCGACAAGGGATATTTCGGCTCATATCAAGGAGATGTACCAAATGGATATTTCTGCGCCCCAACTGTCCTCCATTACCGACAAGGTCATTCCAGCGATGAACGAATGGCGGTCTCGGACGTTAGAGTCGGTTTACCCCTTTGTTTTTTTAGATTGCATGCACTACAAAGTACGGGAAGACGGTCGAGTGACCACACGGGCTGTGTACAACATTTTAGGGATTAACTTAGAGGGTCGGAAAGATTTGATAGGTATGTATGTTTCAGAGTCGGAAGGGGCAAAATTTTGGCTTTCTGTGCTGACAGATTTAAAAGCCCGAGGGGTAGAAGACATGTTTATAGCCTGCATAGACGGCTTGAAAGGCTTTCCAGAGGCCATAGCCGCCGTTTTTCCAAGCACTCAGATCCAAAGCTGTATCGTACACCAAATTAGAAATAGCTTGAGATACGTTGGCGAGAAGGATAAAAAAGCTTTCATGGTCGATTTAAAGCCTGTTTATCAAGCTAATAACAAAGAAGAAGGCTTTGGTAAATTAAACGAATTAGAGGCGAAGTGGGGTAAAAAGTACCCTGTTCCGATAAGTTCGTGGTTTACTAACTGGGAACATCTTTCAACCTTCTTTGAGTTTGATGCCCATATCAGAAAAGTAATTTATACCACCAATCCCATCGAAGGATTCCATCGGCAAGTAAGAAAGGTAACCAAGACCAAAGGTGCTTTTACCTCTGACACCGCACTATTGAAGTTGGTCTATTTAGTCGTTCAGCGGATTAGTGAAAAATGGACGATGCCACTTCATAACTGGAGTTTGACCTTATCACAGTTATACATTATTTTTGAGGATAGAATGAAAAGCCACTTGAAAAATTAGCGATTCGATTTTTGGGGCTAGCCCCAAAAATCGAATCGCTAAGAAGCCCTGACACAGTTCAGTTTACACTCCCAAGTCTTCTGCTTCATCGGTATTTTTCAGTTTAAATGTCACAAGTCAACGGCTCTATCATAGTCATCATTGGTAATATAGTGCGTCATTATGCTCTCATATTTACCCTTTTTAAATGTTTCAATAGTTGCTGATTTTTCAATTGATAAATCATTTACAATATTACACTTAGGGTTAACTATATTAGATTTCAATTCATTGCAATATTGAACTATTATTTTTTTGTTTTCAAATAATATAATAATTGAGTCCGCATCAAAGAGTATAGGTAAATTATATCTTGGAATGTTTATTTTTTCAATAAATGTTTTCTTTTTGATAATAATTGTATCTTGATTTGTAATAGGTAGTAGTTTTCCCTTCGAGTAAGGAAGAACTTTGACATCATATTCAGAATTATTATAAATTCTTGATATGGATGGTTTTATTGAGTCTACAAATAATGAACAACCAAATATTCCTAAGGTTAACACTAAAAAAACTAAAATAACTTTCATGGCTTATTTATAATTATTGAAAATCCAAATTGCTTGAGTTTCAGTAGAGTTATTTGTAATCTCTGCTAATTTGTCTCGGTAAGCAGACCAATTTTTCGGGCATTTTGCTAGCGTAGCTTAAAGTTCAGAAAGCGTATAATTATTTGCTTGGTCATGTTAAAATTACCTGTTAAGTGGTGTGTCAGTATTTTTATTTAGAAACTTTTAGGATGAATTAAAGTGATTTAAGTTTGGTATAATCTCCATTCTTATTGAACATGAAAATCATTTCGTTCCAAATATTGCCACTTCTTAGGTTAACTGCTCTAACTTTCATTTTTTGACCTTTCGAGTTCACTGAATCCACCCACCTTTCTACATTTGGAGGTCTCAAATAAACCCTGTCCTGAACAATTTCATTTAATGCCTTTCCTAATTTGTTATTTTTTGAAGGATTTACTTCATTCCCATTCGCATCGCCTCTATAAATTAAATATAAATTCGCTCCTATAAAAGTATAGCTATCCGTCGGATTTTCTTGAAAACGATCATCGATTATCGCACTTAACCTCAAACAGTTATTATTTAGAGAATCTTTAAAAATAATTACCTTTACAATCCCCTTATCTTCGAAAAAATATCTATTTCTTTCACACTCATGCCAATAATTTGTTAGGACTTCTTTGTAAATGACACCGACTGTATCGATGTTTTTTACTAAGGGTATTTGTCCATGAACTTTGTCTAAATAAATCAGAAGTATAAATATAATTATAGAAGTATTTCTCATGTTTCTGTGCTTTAAGTACCAACTTTATTTCGATGATTTATACCCTTGGCAAAGATAGAATAAGCTATCCGAAACCTGCCCCTTCGTGAGTAATAACGTTCCTTTAGACAATAAATGAACGTCCGTTATTTGTTCTATTTCTTCCCATATTTCATCGGCTAATGGCATACTAGAGCTAAGTAAATTCAAAAAAGGCATTTTCATGCTTTTGTATTTTAATTGTTTTTTACTAAAGACGCACGTACGGTTTCAGTATCTTGAAAAATCTCGCTAGAATGTAAATGGCTAGTTTTCAAGGTTTCATCGTTCACTTATTTCAAATGTAAGCAAAAGTATCTATTATTTAGTAAGCCAAAGGTAATTTATTTAGTCGTCTTGAACGCCAAATGTGCAAATCATTGGTTTTATTTTAGCTCGTATTGCCTATCACCTTTCATTTGTTCTCTTTTCAAATAAGTATCTTCTCATTTTTTCATTTCGGATTTTTTTTTGTAACTGGCTCAAAAACAAGTACTTGTAATGTTTTATTCTCTATTGAGTAAGTGATAGAGTTCATGTAAATTAAAAAACAATTTTTTTAGATTCATTTTCTATCAAAAATAGGTAGTATGCGAATGATTCAGCTGTAGGTCTTATTTGCTTTTCCACACAAAAATGCCCCCAAATCATCTCTGACTGTTTGGGGGCATCGCAAAAATGACGAAAGAACCATTAATTAATTACCTCAAAACCGCAGAACGGTTGCAGTACTTTGGGTACTCGAATACCATCTGGCGTTTGGTTGTTTTCCAAAATAGCAGCCAAAATACGCGGCAAAGCAAGTGCCGAGCCATTCAACGTATGCAATATTTGTGTTTTACCATCTATCTTGGCGCGCAGCTTCAGTCTATTTGCCTGGTACGTCTCAAAATTTGAAACCGAGCTACATTCTAACCAACGTTCTTGCGCAGCAGAATACACTTCGAAGTCATAAGTAAGTGCGGAGGTAAAACTCATGTCTCCGCTGCAAAGGCGTAAGATTCGGTAAGGAAGTTCCAATTTTTCCAAAAGGGATTGCACGTGCTGAACCATTTCTTCCAACGCTTGGTAGGAATCTTCTGCTTTGGTAATCTGCACGATTTCCACTTTATCAAATTGATGCAAACGGTTGAGTCCCCGAACATGCGCACCCCAAGAACCAGCTTCCCGGCGGAAGCAAGGCGTATAGCCCGCATGTTTGATAGGAAGTTCGCTTTCTTGCACAATTACATCTCTGTAAATATTGGTGATAGGCACTTCAGCCGTCGGAATGAGATATAAATCATCGGCGGTGGCATGGTACATTTGTCCCTCTTTGTCCGGTAATTGTCCGGTACCAAAACCCGACGCCGCATTGATGAGAATTGGTGGTTGAATTTCGTTGTATCCTGCTTTTTCGGCTTCGTCTAGGAAAAAATGAATGAGTGCGCGTTGAATTTTCGCTCCTTTCTTTTTGTAAACCGGAAACCCCGCCCCCGTAATTTTATTCCCTAAATCAAAATCAATGATGTCGTATTTTTTGATAAGCTCCCAATGTGGTAGCGCATCCGCACCAAGTGCAGGCATTTCACCAGCCGTAAATGTCGTCTCGTTTTCCTCTGCTGTGCGACCTTTCGGGACACTTTCGTGCGGCAGATTCGGTAAAAGAACAAGCTGCGCTTGAAGAGATTCTTCGAGCTGGCGTAATTGGTCTTCCAATTCTTTGGTTTGCACTTTGATAGCCGCCGTTTGCGATTTCGCCGCTTCTGCTTCTTCTTTTTTACCTGCTTTCATCAAACCCCCAATTTCTTTGGCAAGCGAATTGGCTTGCGCGAGAAGTTGGTCCAATTGTGCCTGGGTATCTCTGCGTTGTTGGTCTGTATTCAAAAGCGTGTCAACCAAAGTTGCCGCATCTTTTACGTACTTTTTTTCCAATCCCTGGATGGTACGTTCTCTGTTTTCGCGTATAAATGGTAGCTGTAACATGCTTATTTTTGTTCAAAAGTGAAAAGTCCCTCGTTTAGGGCTTCAAGCGCTGCATTTTTATCTTTTGTATCAACCAAGATAGAAATATTATGCTCTGACGCACCATAGGAAATCATGCGAATCGGAATTTCTTTCAATGCCTCCAAAACTTTGATAGCAATACCCGCTTTATCTGCCATAAAATTACCGACAATGCAAATGATGGATTGATTTTTATCGTTTTCCTCCAAATCTGCAATTTGGCTCAACGCCTCCATGATTTGCTCTAAGTTGTCGGAGTTATCAATCGTAACGGCAACAGAGACCTCGGAGGTCGTAATCATATCTACCGGCGTTTTGAATTTTTCGAAGATTTCAAATACTTTCCGGAGGAACCCAAAGGCATTCAGCATACGAGTCGAATGAATATAAATGGCTGTGATACCATCTTTAGCGGCAATCGCTTTGATTTCTGCGGACGTTGTTTGGTTGGCGGTAATCAATGTCCCTGGCGCTGACGGATCCATCGTATTTTTTAGTCGAACGGGTACGCCTGCCATTTTCGCGGGTGTAATGGTACTTGGATGTAAAATTTTTGCACCAAAATAAGCAAGTTCTGCCGCTTCCTCGAACGTCAGCTCACGTACCGGAAAAGTCCTTTTAACAATACGTGGGTCGTTGTTGTGCATCCCGTCAATATCTGTCCAAATCTGAATTTCTTCGGCTTCTACTGCTCCACCAATAAGCGACGCCGTATAGTCTGAACCACCCCGTTTTAGGTTATCTATTTCATTGCGTGGATTTCTACAAATGAATCCTTGTGTAACAATGATTTGTTTGTCTTGTTGAGGAGCTAAAAGAGAAGCAATATTTGTTTTAATTGCCTGGAAGTCAGGTTCATTATCTGCGTCAATACGCATAAAGTCAAGGGCTGGAAGTAGAACTGCTGCGTCTCCTTTTTCTTGTAAATAGGCAGCAAAAAGTTGGGTAGAAAGCAATTCTCCCTCCGCCACAAGTTCTTTATCCTGTTTGAGTGTGAAGGGTTTAATCGTCCCTAAAGAGCGAATAAACTGAAATTCATTTTCAATGATTTCTTGTCCTTTTTTGAGTCCTTCTGTGGTCTCGAAAAGTTCACGGATAAATGCATTGTAATGGTTTTGTAATGCATCAATTTTTTCGTTGGCGTTTACGTCTTCATTGGTAGTGAACAACGCACCGATTTCTAATAAACTATTGGTTGTACCAGATAAAGCAGAGAGTACCACGATTTTTTTCTCTGTGTCAGCCAAGACAAGAGAGCGGATAGACTTCATTCTTTCTGGTTTTCCGACAGAGGTTCCTCCAAACTTCCAAACTTGCATGTTGTGTGAGTTGATTAATGGATTAAATGAAAAATTAGGTTAAAATCCGAGCATTTTGATAGCTGTAATGGCAGCTTCATCGCCTTTATTTCCGTGAATACCGCCCGCGCGGTCAAGTGCTTGTTGTTGTGTATTAGGCGTTAATACTCCAAAAATGACAGGTTTATTGTATTTGAGGCTGACGTTCGTCAATCCTTGTGCAACAGCATGATTGATGTAATCATTGTGTTTTGTTTCACCTTGGATAACGCAACCAATGGCAATAACGGCGTCAATATCAGGTCTTTGTGCTGCCAACTGCGCACCGAAACTTAGCTCAAAGCTACCTGGAACGTTGAGGCGAAGAATGTTTTCTGGTGCAACACCGTAGGCAAGTAGTGTTTGATAGGCTCCTTCGTAAAGGGCTTCAGTTACTTCTTCGTTCCATTCTGCGACGATGAGCGCGAATTTTTTTTGAGATACATTGGGGAGATTTTGTGTACCAAAAACACTTAAATTTTTATCTGCTGAACTCATGTGAATATGAATTTGATAGAAAGATGAATCAATAAAAAAGGGACAAACCGGTTCGGCTTGTCCCTCCAAATATGTCGAATAAGGTGGGTTTACTCGCCGATTGTTGCCTCGAGTCTCGCCTTATATTTCTTCGCGTTTACTGCTTCTGTAGAAGTCGCATACTCTTCGATAATCGTTTTGTATGTATCGATTGCCTCGCTATTTTTCTTTGATTCTGTATAAACAGCCGCTAATTTGGACAAATAAACGGGTGTAAAGAATTTGTTTGGTTTGTGCGAAGCTGCCTTTTGATAAAAAGCGATGGCTTGCTCCAAGTTTTTCTTTTCAACGTTTGCGTCGCCAATCAAAGCATACGCTTTTGCTTGAAGAATCGCGTCATCGGAAGAGAATTTCTCAAAAGAAGCAATGGCTTGGTCGTATTTTGCTTGTTTCATGTAGATAAGACCTACGTAAAAATTAGCTAATTTACCTGCTTTTGTACCTGCATAATTCTCTGCGATAGACAAAAGACCTTCGTTTCCTCCTGTTCCGTTGAGTGCTTGGTTCAAAGAGTCGGCTTCAAATGCATAGACAGCGTCGTACATAGCAACTTGCGCTGCCTCGTTTTGGCTGTCATTGTAGTAGTTGTAGCCAAAAAAACCTGCTACAGCTGCAATGATAGCTACTCCAGCAATGAGGAGGACTTTTTGATTATTTTTTAAGAAACCTTCTGCTTTATTGAACTCTTTTTGGAGAGCTTCTGCGCTTTCAATGATTTCTACGCCTGACTTTTCTTTTTCTGCCATGTTTTTTTACAAAAATTTTTCGGAGTGCAAAGTTATGAAATTGATTCATAAGTTTTTGCAAGTTGCTTTAAAATTTGTCTAATATATCTGTAATTCAGTCAAATAGATAGTAAAAAAAGCCTGATTTCTCAGGCTTTTTTCTATTCTCTCAAGAAAGGATAGTCTGTTTGTACATAGATGTCTTCAAATGCTTCCTCTGGTTTTGGCCACGGAGATTCTTCGGCAAATTTAACAGCATCTGCTACTTGTATTTTGATTCGCTCGTCGATAGCCGCGAGTTCTTCTTCTGTAGCAATTCCGTTTTCTAAAATTCTGTATTTGATAAGTTCGATAGGGTCTCTGTCTTTCCATTCAGCTACCTCTTCTTTTGTACGGTACTTTTGTGGGTCAGACATAGAGTGTCCTCTGTATCTATAAGTCTTAAACTCCAAGAAAGTAGGGCCTTCGCCAGCTCTTGCGCGTTCAGCAGCTCTTTCAACAGCCTCATGAACCATCTCGACATCCATCGCATCTACTGGCTCTGAGGGCATATCGTATGCTTCAGCAAGGGTGTAAAGTTCGCGTACATTGGATGTACGGCTCACGGATGTCCCCATGGCATATCCGTTATTTTCTACCACAAAAATGACAGGAATTTTCCAAGTCATTGCCATGTTAAATGCTTCATGAAGCGCACCTTGGCGCACAGCCCCATCACCCATATAACAAATACAAAGATTCTTCGTCCCTTTGTATTTTTCAGCAAAACCAATACCTGCACCCATCGGGATTTGCGCACCTACAATACCGTGTCCACCGATAAAGTTGACATCTTTGTCGAAAATGTGCATGGAACCACCTTTTCCTTTCGTCGTTCCAGTCACTTTGCCATAAAGTTCTGCCATGATGCGACCGGGGTCTGTGCCCAGCGCCAACGGATGGCCGTGGTCACGATACGCCGTGATGTACTTATCCTCTTTCTGCAAAGCAGACACCGCACCAGAAGAACAAGCTTCCTGCCCGATATACAAGTGGCAAAAACCACGAATTTTCTGCTGTCCATACAATTGGCCAGCTTTTTCTTCAAACTTACGCTGCAACTGCATCGAGTCATACCAATACAAGTACTGCTCTTTCGAGTACCGCGTTTTGAGTGCTTCTTTCTTTTTTGTTGCCATAATTTTAGGCTATTTAAGGCTTAGTTAACGGAATCATTTCTAAATTTGGTCACAAAAATACGCTTTTCGTAGGACTTTTACCTAAAAAATACCTTGAAAAACGTGTTCCGCGACAGACTCTTTCCTGTGTACTTCGGCAACTAAGGGTTTTATTTATCTGTTGGGTTAATGTGGGTCGTACACAAGAATAAGACCATTAAGGCAAGACAAATGTATTTAGAAAAACTATATCTTTCAAATTTTAGAAACTACGCGGAAGCAAACTTTGCGTTTTCACCCCATATCAACTGTATTTTAGGAGCAAATGGTAGTGGTAAAACCAATCTATTGGAAGCCATCTATTTATTGGCTCTGACCAAAACAGTGAGTTCTTCTCCAGATATGCTCAATATCTGTCACGGTCAAAATGGTTTTTTTTTGGAAGCTGTTTTCTCCAATGATACTGCTTCAGAACAAATTACTTGCTCTGTTTTTCATGGGCAAAAAAAGGTTTTTACCCACGACAAAATCCCTTACGAACGACTGATAGAACACATTGGTAAATATCCTTTGGTTCTTATTTCGCCCGATGACACGGATATTATTCGCGAAGCAAGTGATATTCGACGAAAATTTTTTGACGGAATTCTCTCGCAGGCATCGCACGCTTTTTTATTGATTTACCAACAATATAATCGGGTTTTAGACCAACGAAATAAATTATTGAAACAATTCGCGGAGCGTAAATATCTCGATAAAGACTTATTAATGGCGTATGATGAGCCTCTTTTGGCATTAGGAAAGCAAATTTTTGACGCGCGTACATCCTTTCTAGCAGAGTTTCTCCCACGCTTTTTGAGGCATTATCAGTCGCTGAGCGAAGGGAAAGAAATAGCAGGTATTTCGTATGTTTCTTCTTGGCAATCACCGGATTTTGCGCATGAATTTCTGGCAAATCAGTCTGCGGATTTGCACGCCCAGCGTACCTTACTTGGTTGTCATAAAGATGATTTTTTGTTTACTCTGGATGGGCATCCCACCAAAAAATTTGGTTCACAAGGACAAAAAAAATCGTTTGTCATGGCTTTGCGATTGGCTCAATATGAACTTCTCGAGTCGCATACAAGCCGAAAACCACTTCTACTTTTGGACGATATTTTCGATAAACTAGATGACCATCGCATCGCACGTTTGTTGGAACACATCAATCATCCGCATTTTGGCCAAGTATTCATCACAGATGCGCGGCCTGAGCGAACGCTGAATCTTACAAAACAGCTCACGCGGGAGGTCGCGTACTTGTACAGATGAGTTGGGATTGCAGGAGATGTTCGTTACTTTTGGTATTCTGTTTCATTCAAAAAGATATAATTTGTGGCAAAACAAGTCGTCAAGGAAACTCCATTAACCAAACAATACAACCAAATCAAAGCCAAATATCCGGGCGCACTTTTGCTTTTTCGGGTTGGTGATTTTTACGAGACCTTTGGGGAGGACGCCATTCGGGCTTCGCGTATTTTAGGTATTGTTTTAACGAAACGAAACAACGGGGGCGCCAATGAAGAACTTGCTGGTTTTCCGCATCACTCCCTAGATACGTATTTGCCCAAGCTCGTCCGTGCTGGCGAACGCGTCGCGATTTGCGACCAATTGGAAGACCCGTCGCAAGCCAAAGGAATTGTTCGTCGTGGTGTAACGGAATTAGTGACTCCGGGTGTTTCTTTCAATGACCACGTGCTGGAAACCAAGCAAAATAATTACCTTGCTTCCATCCATTTTGCAGATGCACACACATTGGGCGTCTCTTTTTTGGATATTTCTACGGGCGAATTTCTCGTCGCACAGGGTTCTTATGCGTACGTGGACAAATTAATTCAAGGGTTTGCGCCCTCCGAAATTCTCTACTGTAAAAAATACCGAACTACTTTTTTACAGCTTTTTGGCGATAAATTCAATACCTATACTTTTGAAGATTGGGCATATACTTTTGATTTTACGTATCCTCTTCTCACAAGCCACTTCAAAACCAATTCACTGAAAGGATTTGGTATCGAAGACTTGCCAGCGGGCATCGTTGCGGCAGGAGTTATTCTTCAATATTTGTCGGATACAGAACACAAACACGTCCGCCACATTGCTTCCATCACACGGATGGACGAAGAAAAGTACGTGTGGTTGGATCGCTTCACTATTCGTAATTTGGAATTGGTTTCAAGCCAACAAGACGGTGGTGTTCCTTTGATTGATATTTTAGATCAAACGGTTACACCGATGGGCGCGCGTTTGTTGAGAAAATGGGTAGTCTTACCTTTGAAAGAGCTTCTTCCGATTCAGGAACGCTTGTCTTTTGTAGAATTATTGACCAAAGAGCACGATTTATTGGAAGGCTTGGTTCAACAATTAAAGCCCATTGGTGATCTTGAACGATTGATTTCCAAGTTGGCTGTGGGGCGGATTACTCCCAGGGAATTGGTTCAACTGAAGAAAGCATTGGTTCAAATTCCTGCGTTGCAGTCGCTTTTAGTGGGTTTTCCAGGGGCGTCTGTTCAGAAGTATTTGAATGGTTTGGTTTCTTGCCAGTTTTTGGTCGATAAGATAGAAAAAGAAATACGCGAAGATGCGCCGATGTTGAGCAATCAGGGGCAAATGATAAAATCGGGTGTGGATGAGCAGCTTGATGAGCTGCATAAAATTGCTTTTTCTGGAAAAGATTATCTATTGGAACTTCAACAACGAGAGGCCGCAAGAACGCAAATCCCGTCATTAAAAATAGCTTATAATAAAGTATTTGGCTATTACTTGGAGGTGTCGAATGCGCACAAAGACAAAGTACCTGCGGAGTGGATTCGGAAGCAAACTTTGGTGAATGCAGAAAGATATATTACAGAGGAATTGAAAATTTACGAGGAGAAAATCCTTACAGCAGAGTCTAAGATTGCCGAAATTGAGTTCCGGATTTTCAGTGCGTTGGTTTTATTTGCCCAAGATTTTGTCAGTCAGATTCAACAGAATGCACAGATTATTGCTGTTTTGGACGGGCTTACTTCCTTTGCGCGTGTCTCTATTAAGTACAAATACCGCAAACCTTTAGTTACCGAAGGGCGTGTTTTAAAAATCGAAAAAGGGCGACATCCTGTGATTGAGCAGCAATTGCCTTTAGGGGAAGAGTATATCCCGAATGATTTATTTTTGGATGACGAAACCCAACAAATTATCATCATTACTGGGCCGAATATGGCAGGAAAATCTGCTTTACTACGGCAAACTGCGCTACTTGTTCTGATGGCTCAAATTGGTTGCTTCGTTCCGGCTGATTGTGCAGAAATTGGACTTGTGGATAAAATCTTTACGCGTGTTGGGGCGAGTGATAATCTATCGCGTGGAGAAAGCACATTCATGGTTGAAATGACGGAAACAGCTTCTATCTTGAATAATTTGAGCGACCGTAGTTTGGTTATTATGGATGAAATCGGTCGTGGAACAAGTACGTATGATGGGGTAAGTATTGCTTGGAGTATCGCCGAATTTTTGCATAATCACCCTAAATATAGACCTTGGACTCTGTTTGCAACGCATTACCACGAATTAAACCAGTTGGCTGATGATTTCAGTCGAATCAAAAATTACAATGTTTCTGTAAAAGAATTACAAGGGAAAATTGTCTTTTTACGGAAATTGGTTGCCGGCGGGAGCGAGCATAGTTTTGGTATCCATGTGGCTCAATTGGCAGGTATGCCGCATTTGGTCGTGCAAAGAGCCGGGGCTATTTTACAACATTTGGAAGACGACCCTCGCCGGGATATGCACAAAGAACGTTTGCGTGATGCGCCCAAAAATAATTTCCAACTCAGTATTTTTGATGCCGCTGACCCTCAAGCAGAGGCGCTAAAAAAGGCAGTGAAAGACGTAGATATCAATACGTTATCACCTATTGAAGCGTTGTTGAAAATCAATGAATGGAAGAATTTAGTGAAATAATTTCATCTATTTCGTGAGGAGACAAGCGCGTAACCGATGAGTCTTTCACTCCGTGCGTTGGGTGGTTTGTGATAGATGAAAAATTCGTATTTATTTTCTGTTTCCGTAAAATTCCCTTCGAGTAGGTAATCGTCGGGGACGGCTGTTTTCGTGTCGTCAATAACAGACAAGACGTAATCATACAAGCCTTGTTTGAGTAAAATAGTCGCTTCGTATTGTTCTTTTTGCGGGTTGTATGTCATTTCATTATCCAATGCCCATTCGTTGAAAGCCCCTCGAATTGCAATGCGTTGTGTGGGTGCGAGAGATGGTTCCTGGAGTGTAAAATGGACTTTTAGATAATCTGAGGCAATAGATGGATTGAGATTTTCCCGATTTTCGATAGAATAAAAGCCATTTAAGTCAAACTGGTCACTGTATCTACCTATGTTGCGTGTCCGCATGGGCGTTACTTCAATTTGGTCAATGACCCCTTGTTGAATAAAATCCACTCCTTGACCACGTGTATAGGTACTCCGAATATCTAGAAACCGGTATTCATTTCCGCCTGGAAAAATATGTTCATTTCGGAAATATTGGTAACGAAGGGTTTGTTTAGCCATGTCATTCCCGCTGGGTTGATACGGGCCTTTTCGTTTTTCATCTTGGTAATTTGGGCGAATATAGACTTTTAAGTCTTCTTTGGGCGAGTACATTTGGTTGTATCCCGCATAAGAAACATCGAAATTTATTTGTTGGTGAGAGCGCCAAAACTGTCCATCTTGAGGCGTTTTTACAGTAGCATTTACTTGAACGATTGGCTCAAATACATAGAATTTTTTACTGAGAACGCGTTTAAGAAGTCGATAATCTTCGTAAACGACGAGCAGGTAATTTCCGGAAATGAGTGGAGTAGGTACGACAAATTCATGATGAGAATAGGCGTATTTTGTATTTTGAGACGTTTCGTATGCTTGAATAGGAAACTCGTTGTATTCTTGAAGAAATTCCATTTCACGGAGGGCGCTCGGTGTCCAGTCGGCATTAAAATGATATATTTTTGCTACATAAGACGGGCTATTTTCTTCAAGATAATCAAATTCAAGAATCAGTTGTTCTGCCGCTCCTAATCGGATAATCGCCGGTTTTTGTGTTCGCGTTGGGTCGTTTGCTGCGCGTTGGTTTGGGTAAAGAAAGACCGTTTTAACGGCTGGGTCAAAAATTTGGTTCTGTGGGGGAAACGCATATTTACTCTGTCCGATAAGTTTAGACGCATAGAAAAGGCTGCCTAATAAAAGAAGAAAACGGATGAGTATGATTGATTTATTCATCGAGTTGCATCATTTTTTCTTCCCAAAGATTATTTTTTTCAGCCAATTTTGCTTGAATATCCGCATAAATTTGATTGACTTCCTGAAGTTTCTGTAGGTTTTCGAAGACCTCTGGTAGGGCTAATTGTGCTTCTGTTGCTGTTTTTTTCTGTTCTAGTGCCTCGATTTCTTCTTCGAGGAGAGCAATTTCTTTTTCTAATTTCTTGGTATTACTGTTATTTTTTGGTTTGACGGGAGCGGGTGCAGCGACTACAGGTTGTGTTTTTGGAGTGGTCTTTTTGCTCGGCGCATGTTCATCCAATGTTTTTCCGTTGTCTTCCATCCAAACAATAAATTCGTCGTAACTACCCGGATATTGTTTGATTTCTTCGTCTTCAATATACCAAACTTTATTCGAAACCCGACTGATGAAGTGTCTATCGTGCGATACGATGACATACGTACCTTCGTATTGGTCAAGCGCTTGGATGAGAATATTGACAGACTGCATGTCAAGGTGGTTGGTGGGCTCATCTAACAAAAGGAAATTTGCTTCAGAGATGAGAATTTTGGCAAGAGCCACCCGGGACTTTTCCCCACCGGATAATACTTTTATTTTTTTGAAAACGTCTTCCCCTCCAAAAAGGAAACAGCCGAGTACGGAGCGTAATTCTGTTTCAGATTTGGTTGAATCGGCATATTTGAGTTCATCGAGAAGTGTTTCTTCCAGATGAAGAGATTCTAGTTGGTGTTGAGCATAAAATGAAAAACGGACATTATGCCCAAGTTTTCTTTCTCCTTGAATAGATTCGTCTCCCGAAATAATGCGGAGCAAGGTTGATTTCCCTTTTCCGTTTGCACCAATTAGGACAATTTTGTCTCCACGCTCGATGGTTGCATTTGTATTTTTCAGGATGACTTTTTCGCCGTATGCTTTGGAGGTATTTTCAAGAGAGAACACATTTCTGCCGGGTTGTTGGCCAAACTTAAATTTGAAATGGACTTTAGCTGTTTCATCAATCACATCGTCGATTAATTCCATTCGGTCCAATGCCTTCACGCGTGACTGCACTTGGCGTGCTTTGGTAGCTTTTGCTTTGAAACGTTCGATGAAGCGTTCCGTTTGTTTGATTTGTGCTTGTTGATTTTCAAACGCATTTTTTTGGATTTCGCTGCGCAATGCTTTTTCTTCTACGAAGAACGAGTAATTACCTGCATAGTAATTGAGTTTTGCGTTGGCGACTTCCACAATACTTGTACAGACATTGTCGAGAAAAGCACGGTCATGAGAAACCACGATGACGGCATTTTCGTAAGATGAAATGTATTTTTCAACCCATTGAATAGACGGTAAATCAAGGTGGTTGGTCGGCTCATCTAGGAGGAGGAGCGCAGGTTTTTGTAGCAGTAATTTGGCGAGCATCACGCGCATACGCCATCCACCAGAGAATTGGCGAAGCGGTTTCGTTAGGTCCGCTGTTTTAAAACCGAGCCCTTCGAGAATTTCTTCTGCTTTGGCTTGGATAGAATATCCATTAAGGTGGTCAAATTCAGATTGGTATTTTCCTAATTCATGGACGAGGTCATCATGGTAATTGGTATCCATTTGATGGAGAATTTCCTCGATTTTTCGTTGGAGTTCAATCTCTCTTTCGAATGCTTGCATCGCAACAGACAAAATGGAGTCGTCTGTTTGGTAGGAGAGAAGGTCTTGGTTTAGGAACCCGATGGTACAATCTCCTGCTTTGGAAACATTTCCGGCGTCAGGTTGGTATTCACCGACGATAATTTTGAGTAGAGTTGATTTTCCTTTTCCGTTGAGACCAATTAACCCGATTTTGTCTTTTGGTTTTACCTGCAAATTTGCGTCTTCAAAGATAGCACGGCCACCGAAGTAAAAAGAGAGATTATTGATAGTCAGCATGTGGAAAATATAGGAATGGAAAAGTTAGGGTGCAAAAGTACTAAAAATATAGAATAGATAGGAGTATGTATAAAAACAAACGAGCACACTAAAAAGTGTGCTCGTTTGCAAAACATCGTTTTTAGAGAAATTAACGTGTTCCAGTCGGCCAGTTGCCACCTGCTCTTGTAAGCGTAGTGGTACCACCGTCACCGTACGTATTTTTCCAGTTGATAGTCAATTTATTTCCTTCAACGCTTACTACCTCAAATGAGTAAGAGTCTCCGTACTTATCTGTACCATTCATAGATAATTTACCACAAGCATCGTTGAAACGAACGTTTCCACCAGGAGGAGTATCACCCCAAGCACAGCCGAACTGTCCGAAAGAGGCATCCGAAATAGTGTAAGAACCTACAACTGACGTAGCTGTCAACGTGATGGAACCAGTAACTGCTGGTCCACAAGCACCTGCATTACCACCCGCACCTGCTTTGATGTTGGTTGTTTCGAATGCGTAAGTTCCTGCTAAGTTTGATGGACAAACGACGGCTACTCTGTACAAGAAAGGAGAAGCGTAGTAAGCACCACCAGATACGTCAGCGGATAGGTTGGTGTTCGAGAATACTTTTCCGTCATTCGTTGTTAAAACCAAACGGAACTCGAAGAAGTCACCACCATCAATGCTTGCTTTGGTAAACCCTAGTGCAGACAATACTTGTGGCATATTTGCCGCAATTGTTGCGCGAGGTCTAACAGCACCTGAAGTAACTGCAAAGCTAGTACCAGGAACAGAAAGGAGTTTTACTTCATTTGTAAGTTTATTTCCTCTTCTGTGTTTTACGAAAAGTTCGACTTCTTTTACGTTGTTTTCGTTGTTCAAAGCATGTGCTTCTACTTCAACAGAAAATTTTTCCGAATCAATTTTGAAGAAGTCGATCGGTGCAGGAGCAGTGATTGTACGTAAGTACGTACCCGTTTCAAAATCACTGTACGGGATAGCAGGCTCAACGAAATCTGTACACGCCGAAACGATAGACAGAAGGACGATGCCAAGGATATATTTTGAAAATTTCTTCATGTCAATACACTATTATTAGTTAATGAAACCATCAGGATTATTGTCCCAGAATACTTTCACACCGAAATCAGCTTTTTGTTTTGCGCTTGAGTTTCTGTTGACGTATGCATCTGGGTAGATGAATGATCTAGGGAATTTACCTACTACTGGGTTTAGACCTGGCTGCATGCCGTCTGGTTGCCCTGTTCTACGGTATAGGTTATATGCTTCAATACCGTTGCCGTAAAGTGCCAACCAATATTCCCGAGCAATCACTCGCATCTTATCCGTTTTTGTAGCTGCTGCATCGTACTGTCCAGAAACTACATTTAAGTAGCGGTCTTTTACCGTATTGAATGTAGCCAATGGTTCAAATGCGTTGATTTTTGCTGCTTCAGAAGTTCCGATACTCCAAGAGCGAACGAAGCTGATAGATTTGTCAACTCCCGATGCTAAAAGAGCTTTTGCATTTCCTGTTACACCTAAAGTTTCTACTGCCTCAGCTAACATAAAATCAACATACGAAGCTAACATAATCGGTTGGATACCCGCACCCGCTGCACCAGGGTTTGCTGCACTAGCACCTGCTGGCTTGTTTTCATCAAATAAGAAACCGGCTGGATAAATACCAAAAAGGGTTCTTTTCAAGCCATCTGGTGGAATACCTTGGTTATCCAAGTGGTCACGACCCCAGAATCCTCTATTGTTCGGGAAACAGAATACCATATCTTGCGGATAGTGATTTGGCTTAAATTCGTCGATACAACGAAGTTCAGAAGCATTCGTCGTGATTGAACCTGTTTGACGGTAGAAGTAGAACTTCGTACGTGGGTCTTCGAAACCTTTTGCTTCTGTCATGTGCCACATGTAGTAGTTAGACTGGTAATCACCACCACCGTTCGGGAATTGAACGCTGAAGTTGGGATGACGGCTATCTGGGTCATTATTCAATGTACCATACTTGAAGATAAAGTCATCACCTGTTTTCAAAAGGTTGTTCTCCGCAACCAATGCATTGATGGCAGATGTAGCTGCTGCTGTTTCTGTTAAACGACGGTTCAATTGATTTTTCAATTGAAGTGTATTGACCAAACGTACCCATTTGGTGTAATTTCCACCATAGAAGAAGTCATTTGGCGCACCTACAGACTGAGCTGTGAAGTCCTCTTTCGCTGATTTCAACAAAGCCAATGCTGCGTCATAAACGGCTTTGCCGTCATCTACTTTCGGATTGAAGTTATTTGGGTCTAATGCCTCAGAGTAAGGAATATCTCCAAAGTTATCTACCAATGTCATGATAACATAGGCTTCCAATGTTTTAGCGATACCTGCGTGTCTTCTGAAACCATTTTGCGCTGTGATTTCTTTTACTGCTTTGATATCAGCTAAGATAGAAGCATAACCAGTTTGCCAAATTCCGTTGAAATCAACAGGTAGATAGGCTGTTTCGTAGGTATTTGCATCTTGGTTCAGGATACGCGTCAAACGTTGTCCTGTCATACTCGTTGTATTGAAAAAATCAGCTACATCGATTTGTACACGGTTCAAGATAAGATTTGGGTCTGCACTTGAAATCGTCACATCGTTCGGGTTGTCCAGTAAGTCCAATTCGCAGGAGCTTACAAAGAACATACTTGCCGCTAATAGTATGCTATATAATTTACGTTTCATTGTCTTCAGAATAGTTTAGAATGTAAGATTAATCGTACCACCTAGTCTTCTTGCACTTGGTCCTGTTAGGTAGTCAAAACCTAGACCATTACCAACACCAAGACTTAATACGTCAGTGTCAAAATTAACCCCTTTAGGCATGTTCAGTGCTCTGAACCAAAGGTTCGATCCAGTGAATGTCAACGATGCTTTCTTGAAAGGTGTCTTAGAAATTAATTTGCTAGGCAATGCATAGCTGAAAGATGCTTCTCTCAAACGAGCTGTACTACCATCAAACGTAACTGCTTCGTCTGTGAAGAAATAGTTATCAAAGAAGTAGTTTGAAGCTGTTACTTGAACGTCATTCTTACGACCATCTTCTTGTACACCAGGAAGAATCAAAGTAAGAGCACGGTCTAATTGGTCGGTATCTGTTGAAAGACCACGCGCCAATACGCCTTTCACGGTGTTTGAAAGAATTACCCCTTTGTGGCGATACTCCCACATGAAAGATAGTGTGAAACCTTTGTACGAGAAAGTATTGATTAACGAAGAAGTAAACGCTGGGTTAGGATCTCCTAAAATGGCTAACTCAGATGTTGCTTTATATTGACCGTTTGGTAATACGATTTTCTCTCCGTTTTCATTTCTAGCAATTCCAGAACCTTTGATGATGTTGAATGGCTGCCCTGGGATAGCGAAGTTACCAAGGTTAGTGAAACCTGCAACGACAACTTGCTCAAGACCACCACCTAGTTCCATCACGATTGAACGGTAGTTTCCGTAGTTACCTGTTACTTCCCATGTAAAGCCCGAAGCTGTGCGCACTGGTGTTCCCGTTACAGATAGCTCAAGACCACGTGTACGGATACGACCGATATTGATAAAGCTGGTTGTAAATCCAGTTGCAGGGTCAATTGGCGCGTTTGTAATCAAATCTTTTGTATTTTTTTCGTAGATAGAAAGGTCATACGTAAGACGATTGTTGAACATGCTTGACTCTACCCCGAACTCAACTTCTTGGTGAAGTTCTGGTTTCAAGTTTGGATTACCCAATGCATTTGAAATCGTTTGTGAAGAGAAGATAGAACCTGCTCCGTTAGCAAAAGCACGTGTATTTTGACCCAAAATGTTACGTGTATTGTATGGAGAAGGGAAACCTGCTGATGAACCGACACCGAAACGTAATTTCAAGTTGTTCAATGTGCTTGATTGGATGTCAAAGGCACTTGTTGGGATGAACGAGATACTCGCACCTGGATACAAGATACGGCGATTTTCTGCTTCTACTGTTGACGTCCAGTCGTTACGTGCAGACACATTTAAGAATAAGTAATCTTTGTAATCAACAACGGCATTACCATACACTCCCATACGTCTTTGCGCCTCTATGTAGTTGATTCTATTGCCAGAGAACGGATCACGTGATGAAGTAGAAGCAAAGTTTGCGTGATTGAATAATCCAAATGCCAATTGGCCAGTACTTGCTAAACCGAATTGCTCATACGAATCATAACGACTGTTACCACCTACCAATAAAGTAAGGTTCAAGTCGTCATTCAATTTCTTGTTGTAGTTCAAGGTTACGTCTTGGTTCACGATTGTATTTTGGATAGCCGTACTTTTGTACATACCATTCACAACGTTTACGTTTGAACCTGTACCCCCTTTATTCAATTTAGTTTCTTGTGTTTCAGTATAAGTATCTAAACCGAGACGGTAAGAAATAGACAAGTCATTGCTGATGTCGTAGTTTAGTGAAGTTGAATTGAAGAAACGACCTACGCGGCTTGTATTCGAGTAATACTTCGTAATCCAGATTGGGTTTGTAATGTCATTCCCACCACGATAGTAAACTGAGCTTCTATCCACTGGATTTTCATACGGCCATACTCCTAAGTCCACGTTACGAGGTGTGTACATGACGTTGGCAAATACAGATGGAATACCGCCGTCAGAGTTTGAACCGAAACCAGCGTTCAAAGGAGGGGTTTCCATATCTGTTGTTGCATACATGAAAGAAGAACGGATGCTTAGTTTTTTCGTAATTGACGAGTTCAAGCCTAAGCCAAAATTAAGTTTTTCTAGGGTATTGCCTGGTGTAAAACCTTCTTCGTTTTGGTACCCGAAGCTCGCATTGTAGCCAGAACGGTCGCTCGAACCTGTAATTTGAAGTGATGTATTATAGACATTTCCTTTCCGGAAGAAGGATTCTCCGATTGTAGGATATGCAATGTTTGGAATATCCACTACGTTCGCGATTTGTGCAGCACTACCTGAACCCCAAGGCTGAGAAGGATCTTTCGCGTACTCAGGGAAGGCATCTCTGATAGACGCTCTTGAAGACAAACCGATGGGGTGTTTTACCGTTGTTACTTCGTTGAAGTTCGCTCCCCAGTTACTGAAGAACCAAGATACAGGCGTTAATTGTTGGAAACCACCCCCGTAATTGTTTTGATAGTCAGGAAGTGAAGCGATTGTATTTTGGAAATACGATTGGCTTAGATTCACCTCTGCATTCTTTCTTTTTCCACCACCACTTTTTGTTGTGATTAGGATAACCCCGTTACGACCTTGATCACCGTAAAGAACAGTTGCAGAAAGACCTTTCAATACAGAAACGCTCTCAATGTTGTTTGGATCTAAGTCCAACATACGGCTTGATGTTGTCTGTCCACCTTGTGTGAAGCTCGTTTGTGCGTTTGTGTTTGAGTTAAAAGGAACGCCATCTACAACGAATAAGGGTTGGTTAGAACCCGTTGCAGACGAATATCCACGGATAACGATGTTTGTACCTGAACCAGAAATACCACCTGTAGAAGTAATGTTTACCCCTGGTGCTTTTCCTTGAAGGATACGGCTTACGTCAGCCTCCGGACGGTTGGCAATCAGCTTGTTATCAACGGTTGTTACCGCATAACCAAGTGCTTTCTTTTCTCTTACAATACCTTGTGCTGTTACAACAACTTCAGAAAGTGTGCGAGAATCAGAAGATAATACGACATTGATAACATTTTTGTTACCAACAGGTACCTCTTGTGATTCCATACCAACGAAGCTAAATACGAGAGATTGGTTGGAGGCTACCTCGATGGAGTAGTTTCCCTCAACGTCCGTTTGTGTACCTTTTGCAGTACCCTTGACTTGGACAGACGCTCCAGGGATTCCTGAGCCATCTTCGGCAGAAGTCACCTTGCCCGTCACCTTTGATTGGGCATACGATACCCACACCATACAGGTGAAGAGCATGGAAAGAAGTAATTCTCTTTTCATGCGAAAAAAAGTTTAGTTTAGGTTTAAAATTCAAAAAACAAATCTTGAAAATTATTTATTCTAAAGCAATGATTTTTTTTCTTTTTTTGCAAATTTGCCCTTTTTAACTATAAAATTTGGCTATTAGTCTTTTTTAAAGTAGAATGTACGCTCATTTCCCATTTGTTCAAACTTGTTACGCATCTTGGAATAATGAAATTTTACACCTCTTTTTCCTACCTTTTTCAATGAATAATCAACCCTGAATCCTTCTCTTTTTTAAGTAGTTTCTTCTTGTATTTTATCTTTTATATGTACTTATTTATTCGCTTGACAGTAATTTTCGTATTTGCTTAATGCTCATTGAGAACCCTGTAGTGCCTTTTTTGAGTTTGTGCAAGTGAATTTGAGCTTATACGTCATCGGGTACTCGTTTGAAGTAATGCGTTTTTGTAGGAAGATTTGATAAACGTAAATAATGGTTTTTCAAAATATACCGAATCATACAAAAAAGTAGGCGAGTACCCCAGAACGGAATACTCGCCTATTTTTAAAATAGTTATCGAATGGCGGATTTTTATTTATCCCACCACACACGACCATTTAAGTCGTCTTTCCCACCGATACGTAGAACAGCGGCATTGTAATTTTCGCCGTTTAGGTCACGTTCTGTAACAACATATCCTTGTCTTCTCGGGATTTGTCCACCCGGATTGAAATTAGCCGGTGGAGGTGTTAATTCAGGCAAACCTGTTCTTCTCCACTCCGCCCATGCTTCATAACCGTATGAGAACAGGGTAATCCAACGTTGTGTTGCGATTTGCTTGATAGCATTGGAAGACACAAATTTTACGCCTTCATTTTGTAAGTAGCTAGCTGCTTGGTCGCCGTACCCGTATTGGTCTAATCCAGCGGTAACACCTGCATTGTAGAACTGCTCCGCGTTTCCGGTTGTCCAACCCAATGTGATGGCTTCTGCAATGGCTAAATTGACTTGTGAAGCCGTAAGTACAAAACCTGGGCTTGTCTGACGACGCATATTGATACCCAAGAAAGAAACATCTCCATTGGCTACACTACCTGCAACGGCTTCAGATAAACCATAAGGCATACCAAAGTAATCTTGTTTCAACAGGGCTTTGTCAGCAAATGTAGCGACACGTGGGTCTTTGAGTTCTTTCAACGTATTTATCATCTTCTCCGAAACTGTCCAGTCCAAACGTGTCTGAAATCTATCCTCCCAAAGGTTGTCGTTGTCTTCTTCTGCCAAGAATTGATAGACTACATTATCTGCATTCGATGTGATAACGCCATCTGCTAAGGCGGCATTAAACTCTGTTTTAGCAAGTGTAGGATCTACTTTTGACATACGAAGTGCCATGAGTAAACGCATGGAATTAGCAAATTTTTTCCACTTGGTCATGTTTCCCTTTAGAAGATGGTCTCCACTTACAGAGGCACCTCCATCAATCTGAGCTTGTGCTTCTTTGAGTTCTTTGAGCATATCTTTGTAGATAAACTCTTGTGTATCGTATGCGGGTCTGAAATTCTCATTTCCTTTGAGAGCCTGCGAGTACGGAATATCCCCCCAGCGGTCTGTCATGTGCCAGAAATAATAGGCTTTTAAGATACGCGCAACAGCAATTTGGTTATTATTGGAACCATAAGCGGCTACATCTCCCTTCGTAGCTGGGTCTGTATTTAGATCAATGATTTTTTGAAGATTGACCAACGGGCCAGCATAAATAGTATTGAAACTCCATTGAATTGTCTCGTATCTATCTGCTGATGTATATTGCTTATTCGCAATCTGTTGGCTGTACAAAGAACCTTGTTCAGCTGTGATAAGATCTGCGATTGAACGCTCTGAGCGCGTCAAGAGAGAAGAAGCGATGGGCTTCGACGGATTGTTTGGATCGACATTCATATCCCCGAAATCAGAGGGGTCACAGGCTGTCAATAGAAAGACAGAAACAGCTGCTGAATATAAAAATTTAATATGTTTCATTGCATGCAAATAATTAAGCGTGATTAGATACCTAGTTTGATGTTAAAGCCCCATGAACGTGCGGCAGGAAGCTGCCCACCTTCAGACCATACACTCTCCAATTCAGATGGATCTAGCCCTTTTACTGGTTGTCTCAAGATGAAAACATTGCGGCCAACAGCACCAACATAGAGTGAACGAATCGGTAAACGGTTCTCAAATACAGAGGTAGGTACTTGATAGCCCAAGCTAACCTCACGAAGCTTTGCATACGAGGCGTCATACAACCAACGTTCGTGCAGACGGAAGAGTGACTTCCAATAGGCAGAAGCATCAATGAATTTCGTATTTTCTGAACCATCTACAAGTACACCATCAGCCTTTAGTCCACCACCGTCAGATACTGGATCACGTTGTTGTACACCGTTTTCGTTGAGCCCGACTGTCTCGATACCCAAACCAGAATACGCATTGAACATCCGAGAAACAGAATATACTTTTCCTCCTTTTTGGAAATCAATATTGAAGTTAGCCACGAGGTTTTTGTATTTCAAAGTATTTACAAAACCACCCGTGAAGTCCGGAAGGATAGACCCCAAAACTTGGTTGTCATCAAAGGCAAACGTACCATTTGCATTGACAATAGGACGGCCGTTGTTTGCATTATCCACCGGATTTCCTTGTGCATCAACTGCTTGGAAACGACGGAATCCACGGCCAACCAATAAACCAAATGCTTCACCGACACGCGCATTGACTGTCGGGCCAAACGCCGTCGAAGAACCAGATACATTGGTGCCAATTCCATAAGCTGCAAAAGTCGGAAGTTGGTAATTGGTGAGTCCCTCAGCAAGTTCTTTCACAATGGTTCTAGCACGCGCAACATTGAAGTTCATTTCCCATTCAAAGTTTTTCTTTCTTACAGGAATGAAGGTTGCAGCCAATTCTAAGCCGTAGTTGGTGATATTTCCTGCATTCACAAGAGCGGTATTATAGCCACTTGTAGAAGGGACAGACAACGGAAGAATCTGGTTGATATTTTCACGATTGTAGTACGTAAAATCAAAACCAATTCTATCTTTCAAGAATTTAATTTCTGTTCCTAAATCGTATGATTTCGAAAGGGTAGGTTTCAGATTTACATTGGGTAATTGCGAAGGTAAGCTCATGATAGGTAAGCTACCCGCAGCACTTGCCGAGTAAACAGGGTAAATCTGGTATGGATTGGTATCACTACCTACCGTTGCCCACGATGCTTTGATTTTACCAAATGAAAGAATCGGTTGGTTTTTCATGAACTCAGAGAATACAAAGCTCGTTGCAACAGAAGGATACAGATAGGAATTAGCTGTAATTGGCAATGTAGATGACCAATCGTTCCGGACGGTTGCGTCTAAGTACAAGAACCCTTTATACCCAAAAGATGCTAACCCATATACAGAGCGAACTTGGCGCTGGGTTGTCCGGTAATTCACCGCAGGACGGTCTTTAGAAGCAGAAATGTTGTAGAAATTCGGGATAGATAATCCACCATTCGTACTCATTGCTGTAAACAAACGTTCCTCGTTTCTTAAGTTGCCACCGGCTGAGAGGTCAATGGTTAAATCACCCACTCGTTCGCGGTAGTCAACCAAAAATTCATAGTTCCATTCTGTGAAACGGTCGTCTGAGGTAAAAAATCCATCTTGGTTCAATCCACCTGTTGTAATCCGGAAATTATCGTTCACGTAACGGCTGTTATTACGCACCCAACCTTGAACAGACACCTTTTCATTGACTTGGTATTTCAAGTTAATATCTCCGTATATTCTATCGCGTGTTGCATTATATACGTTTTCGAAAACATCGTAAAATGGATTATCCCAATAAAGTGGACGTGTGTTTTCTGGCCCGTTGATATTCCAAGAATTGAATGTACCGTCCGGATTTTTGTAATCGCGGAGGATGTCCATATCGATTTGTCGTTGGAACCATTGGTTGAATGAACCTGCTAATCCTTGTCCGTATCCTTCCAATGGGCGACCGCGTTGTGCTTCGACTAAGTAGTTGATATTTGCACCAGCTGTTAGTTTTTTAGAAAGATTGAACGTCGTATTTAAGGTAATGAAGTTACGCTTTAGTTGCGTATTCGGGATAGGTAATGTCCGGTCAATATTCGTATAGGACAAACGGTATGTCGCATTGTCTGAACCACCGCCAATAGTCACGTTATTATTCAAGTCAACGCCTGTTTGGTAGAAGTTTTTCACGTTATTTGGCTGCGCATTCAAAGGAACTTCTTCGCCAAAACCAGGGTGTGAAGTGAACCAAGAATAATATGGACGATACGGTGTGCCATCCATTTTAGGCCCCCAAGATTCGTCTGCATAATATTCTAGCATTTTCTGACCATTGAAAGACGCCCAATCTGCTGGGTGAATAGATGGATTGAACTCAAATGTTGTCCAATCTTGTGAATAACCACCTGCATACTCGTTTTGATACGGAGGTAAGTTATAGACGCTCGAAAATGTCGTTGCTGAGTTAATATCAACTTGCATCCGACCTTTTTTCGATTTTTTACTATTCAGTACAATCACGCCATCCGCAGCCCGCTGCCCATAAATAGCTGTTGCGGCAGCTCCCTTCAAGACAGAAATAGACTCGATGTTATCCATGTTTACGGCACTTAAATCTACAGGCGTACCATCCAATACATACAATGGAGAAGCATAGATGGAAAGTCCCGTTGCCCCACGGATTAACAAATTGGGCTCTCTGAACGAAGTAGAAGGCGCTCCTTGTAGCTTTACACCCGCAATTTTACCGGATAATGCACTCGCCACATTGGTTTCTTTGGCGAACGTTAACTTATCCGATTTCACGGTTTGCATGGCAGTACCTACGGCCTTCTCCTCTTTCACACGACCCAAAGCAGTAACAACTACCTCAGAAAGTGTGCGTGGGTCTGTTGCCAATACGACATTGATAACGTTCTTGTTACCAACCAAGATTTCTTGTGCATTCATCCCTACAAAGCTGAACACCAATGTTTGATTGGATGCTACGTCAATGGCGTAGTTCCCCTCCATATCTGTTTGCGTGCCTTTGGTTGTTCCTTTGATTTGAACAGACGCTCCAGGGATTCCAGAGCCATCTTCGGCAGAAGTCACCTTACCCGTCACCTTTGATTGGGCATACGATACCCACACCATACAGGTGAAGAGCATGGAAAGAAGTAGTTCTCTTTTCATACGAAATAAAGTTTTGATTAAAATTTAAAAGAAACAAATCTTGGACGTAAGTCTTGTCTAAAATATGACAGCCGTCATGTTTTGGGTAAATACCCCTTTTTTACCCATGAAATCTGGTATTCAGTTTTTGATTAGTTGAAAAAGTCTCGTACAATATATTTACAAGTAGATGAAAATGTCGTTTCTTCTCTGTTTTAGCGTATAAGTATGACTGTATTAGCGCAAAAAAGAGGTAGCCTAGACTACCTCTTTTTGGGTTTATTCCAATATGTATTTGTTCGCTACGCGGATGTGGCGATATTTGCCATTTATTCTCTCCGGAGTAAAAACACGGCTTCAATCTCTACAGGAACTCCTTTTGGAAGGGAGCTCATGCCTACAGAACTTCGCGCACCAAGCCCGTTTTCTCCCCAAAGTGCCACAAAAAGTTCGGTACATCCATTGATTACAAAGGCATGTTCTTTGAAGTCACTCGTCGAATGAATCATACCCAAAACCTTTACGACACGTTCAATTTTATCGAGGCTACCTAAGTGGTGTAGCAGTGTAGCCAAGATATTTTGACCTACTTGGTGTGCTGCTTGTTTAGCTTCTTCCTTGCTGTGGCCGTTTTTACCTACATGCCCAATCGGATAGGTTCCATCCGGATAAAAAGGAAGATGTCCGGAAACATAAACAAGGTTTTCTACAACCAAGCAAGGCGCATATACGCCGCCTGGCTCCGGTGCTTTGGGGAGAACTAAGTGAAGCTCCGCAAGGCGCTCCATGGGTGTTTTAGGATTCATACGAAGTTTGTTTTGAAAATGTAAAAAGTGAATGTATTGATTATTAGGGGCTTATGCAGTTCCTGGTTCGGGCTATTTGTTTTGAGGGCTAAATCGAACTAGGTAGCTAGGCGCATCTTGTGCAAAGATAAAGTCAAAAAATAGTTTATCACAACCTATGCATAAGTAAACGCGGTTCAGCCGGTGACCAGCCAAAGGAAATGAATATACTTAGATTTTTCGGACTAAAATAGTGGATTGGGTGTAGAAAGAATAGAAAATAGGCCTGTTCTCGCATTCGGAAAAGCCTCTGAAATCCATATAGGATGAACGATTCTCATGTGTAACGCGATGCCTTCTCTGGAAGGTTGATGAACATACACAAACATCTTTGGAAGAATAGAGTAAAGTAGTTTCTCATAATAAACGGACATTTATTTTTGAATGGATAAAACAGTAGATACTTTCGTTTGTTTACATAGAGCAGAAGCGAGCTTCATCATTTATCTCCCAAATAGACAAGTAAATGGGCTTTGAAATGCGGGAGATTGATTGACGGCGTATTTGTAATCTTTATAACCAATAGTAAAACGATAGACAAAATGAAACAACTAATAGGGATTTTACTTTTACTTTTTTCCTTTAAAGCGTTTTCACAAGAAGAATCCAAAATAGGGAAGAAGTCTCCAGAACTGATTTTTGAAAATATTCTAAACTTTGAAAAGAACAATGCCAAACTTTCAGATTTTAAAGACAAGGTAGTAATTCTTGATTTTTGGGCAACTTGGTGTGCAGCCTGTATTAAATCATTCCCTCAACTAGAAGAGCTTCAAACTAAGTTTGCTAATGAAATACAGATTATTACCCTAACGGATGACCCCGAAGAAAGAATAAAAAGATTTTTGGATAGAAGGGAAATGAGACTTCCTATCGTCATTGACGAAGAAAGAAAGTTGGCAAATGAGTTTCCACACAGAGCTATTCCGCATACGGTTGTAATTGATAAATGGGGAGTTGTTAAAGCTATAACAACTTCATCAGAAATAACAGAGGGTTTTATTCTGAAGGTTCTTGAAAACCAAGAGATAAACTTAAAAGAAAAGAAAGATGTAATCGATTTTGACCCATCCATTCCTCTTTCAGGGAATGAGAATTTTACCTATCAAATTACAATCACTCCATTTATAGATGGTTATCCTTCATTTGCAGACCCAGTGGGCGAAGAAAGTCCCTATAAAGGAAGAAGAATTATTGCCACCAATCTTACTGCTAGACCGCTCTATGAAATCGCTTATCAATTCCCGTCGGATACAAGAACGAGTGTAGAAGTGAAAGACAAAACAAAATTTGAATGGAACAGACAAAATGCCATCTGCTTTGACCTAATTGTTCCAGAAGAACTTGCTGAAAATAGATTCAATATCATGAAACAACATCTTGATAGCTATTTTGGGTATTCGTCAATTATTGATATGAGGATAAGACCTGTTAAAATTCTCAAAGAAATAGACGGGAAAAAGGTTGATATCAAAGAGTCTCAAAAAGGAATGGAATCATACACAAGCTATGGCGGAGGTGGTCTTTCCATGAAAAATTCATCGATAGAAACGCTTGCAAGTTTTTTAGAAAGTCAGCTTAACATACCTGTGGTAAATGAATCTAAGCTGACTAAATTATACGATTTGGAACTACCTTGGTTCAATGAAAATCCTGGACAAATCCACGAAGAATTAAAAAAAATAGGACTGGAAATTAGGGATGCGGAAAGAAAAATAGAAGTTTTGGTTATCAAGGACAAATAGCAACCTTAGATAGTAAAAAATGAGTGCCAAATGCGTGTAGCGGAGCCGTAATTACCTAAAAGTGGTGGGTTAGTGGTTAAATCAAGCTTTGAGCATCTAGCAAAGTTTGTGCTTTTAAATCGCGTTGATTGAATAGTTGTAACTTGTTGATAATAAGGTTGTTGTGATACAAATAGGTCTAATTCTTTAACCCAGTTACGTTATCCAAAGAAAAGAGGCTGAACCAAGCATCACAGGGTAAACAGAATTAAATTTGTGGAATAGAAAGAAAAATAAAGGAGTGAAAAGGGGGTAAGTGCTAGAAAATGACCGCTCAGTAAAATTTTCTTTTAAAAAGCATAAGTCTATTTGTTTCAATAATAGTAAATACGTTCGTTTCATTTTTAGGAAAAGCCCCAAAAAGTGCTTACTAATTTACCTCTATAACAGACAAGAAAATGAACCTCAAAATGCAGAAGAGTGTCCCTTTGGGCATAAGTGTATCAAGACTTGGAAGTTTTCTCATTGAATATGCATTTCCGTTAACCATTTTTGGAAGAGTAGAGAACTCGTTTGATGTGCTTGTTGGTCTTCAACTCAAACAGTTTCTTAGATTATGAAAAATATAATACTGTTCGCCTTACTTTTTGCAGAAATAGTTTGTGTATCGTGCGAAAAAAACTTTGTAACGGATGAGGAACTGATGAATGAAGATAGTCCATACAATTTAAAAGTAAAATCAACAGAAACTATTCTCAAAAATGGAACACTTGAGTTGTTAGCAAAAGATGTTGGGGGAGGAACTAATTATTTTTTTAAAAATAGTTCTTCTGTTGAATATTTTCTATTTATCACGTGTGATTTAGATTGCAGCCAATACATTGAAAAAATAGAATGGGATAAAATTAACAATTGTTTTTCAGTACTAATTAGAGAAAAATATAAAACAAATTTTAAGACAAAAAATAGGTTGATTTTATATAAAATTGTCTGTGATGTGCCCATGGAATTACTAGACACTGTCAGCGAAGTCTATACTACATTTCGATTTGAGTCGAATAAGTTCATATACGTACTTGAAAACGGTACTGAAAAATCAATTGTATTGAATGAATGAAACGAACTCCACCAAGTTGTCATACGGGTGGAGTTTTTTATAAATAAGGAGAATTATACAAAGCTGTAACTTACATAGAACATTGGTAATGAGCCAATTAATCAGAATAAAACACACAACTCCATAATTGATTTTCAGGTCATGAAGTACATTACCCAACTACTCTTGCTGATAATCTCTTTTCATTCTTTTGCGCAAACCCTGAAAGGAAAAGTGATTGATGAGTCAACCAAACAGCCTATTCCCAATGCCACTATTGCTATTCTATCTACTGAAAAATACGTTCAAACCGATGAAAATGGTATTTTTAAGTTTAGTAATATGGATATTGGGCGATATTCACTCAAAATTACAAGTATCGGTTTTGAGGCGGCATTCATTCAAGAAGTATTACTGAGTTCTGGTAAGGAAACAGATTTAATCATTCAACTCAATGTAAATTTTCACCAATTGAATGAATTGGTCGTAAAGGCTCAAAAAGAATACGGAACTGTTCAAAATGAAATGGCGACAGTAAGTGCCAAGTCTATTTCAGTTGAACAAACCAAACGCTATGCCGCAACATGGGGAGACCCAGCTCGCATGGCACTTTCTTTTGCAGGTACAAGCAATGTAAATGACCAAACGAATGAAATTGTCATTCGCGGAAACAGCCCCAAAGGAATGTTATGGAAAATTGACGGCGTAGAAGTACCTAATCCAAGCCATTTTTCAAACGAAGGTGCATCTGGTGGTGGTTTGAGTATATTAAGCACCAATGTGTTAGGAAACTCGGAGTTTTATACGGGTGCTTTTCCTGCCGAATATGGAAATGCAACTTCTGGGGTGTTTGACGTACATCTACGCAAAGGCAATAGTGATAAACGTGAATCAACCGTTCAGGCGGGATTTCAAGGGTTGGAAGTCGGAACAGAGGGGCCATTTTCAAAAAAATCAAAGGCTTCTTATTTAATAAATTACAGATATTCAACGCTTGGATTTTTTAAGAAAGTAGGCTTAGTACCCATATCCTATGTTGGTGTTCCTAAATTCCAAGATGTATGTTTTAACGTATTTATTCCTTCCAAAAAATATACAGTTTCTATTTGGGGTTTGGGAGGTAAAAGTAATTTTGAATATGATAACACGGCTGAATATAGCGTAAAAGAAGAGTCTAACCTCTATGCTTCTGGTGTCAATTTGTTTCTTTATGTAAATAGAAATGCTTATTGGGAAAATATCGTATCTTTTTCAGGAAATGACGTTATCGCGGGTTCAAGTTTTAATTTTCCTGATAATAGCTACACGGATACAAGGGAAACAAAATATTCGACGGTTCGCTTTTCAAGTCAATTCAACCAAAAAATAAATACCAAACATCAATTAAAAACAGGAGTTATCGGTTCAATTCTGTCTTATAACCTAGTGAGCCAAATCGAAATCGAGAACTCAGAAATCGGTCGAATAATTGATACAAAATTGAAAGACAAAGGAAGCTCTCAATACTTTCAGGCTTTTATACAATGGAAATACAGGGTTAACCCAAATTTTACGCTAAATACAGGAGTACATTCTACTTATTTTTTTCTCAATAATACCTCTTCCATTGAACCTAGGCTCGGCGCAAAATATGTACTAAACCCTAAGCGTAGCCTCAATTTTGGTTTTGGCGTACACAGTCGTTTAGAACCCATTAGCATTTACTTGAGCTCAGTGAAATTACAAAATGACATTGATGTCTTAACCAATAGAAATCTTTCTGTTCCAAAATCTATACACTATGTAGTAGGTTACGAAACTCGCCCGAATAGAAATTGGAGAATTAATTCAGAAATATATCTACAGAAACATGTGCAAATAGGTGTTGCGAAATATGATTTTCTTTTTAAAAATTTATCACTTCTGAATGAACTCGATGTGGATTTACTAAATATGCCCCTTTTTGAAAGTACGGGGAAAGGACGGAATTATGGCATAGAATTGACAGTAGAACGTTTTTTAGTGGATGGTTTTTATTTGCTAAGTACTACTTCATTGTTTAAAAGTACTTATACAAATTTAGATGGTAAAAGCTATACAGCGAGGTTCAGTAACGATTTTGTACAAAATATCTTAGCTGGAAAAGAGTGGAAAATAGGTAATGAAAAGAAAAATATGCTTAGTTTAAATGTACGTACTTCGTATGCAGGTGGTGTTCGAGTTATACCCATTGACTTAGAAAAATCGAATCAATTGGGATATGAGGTGCGCGATTATACAAATATTTATAACCAACAACAGTTGGCAAATTTCTTCCGAACAGATTTTAAAATAAATTACATAAAAAATGCCCATCGAGTTACCTCTACTTTTTCTCTGGATTTGAATAATGTAACAAACCGTCAAAACCCTAAACGTATATATTATGACTATGCAACAAAAAGTGTTGCAACGTTCTATCAGTTAGGTATATTACCAGTATTTAATTATCGATTGGAGTTTTAAATAAATAGACTTATGTTAATTAATTTGCTGATTATAAGATAGTTGTAGCTTCTTGTAATGTAATTGTATGACTTCACTGGTACAGCATATTATGGCATTTACAAAACGCATGACTATTTCCATTCCCTGCCAATTCTCCCCACTTTATATTTCATGAAAAACTTTTTTTCTCGGTATCATTCCTTAAAGTAGAGTTGATTGACCAGGAAATCTCAGTTGTCCATTGGTTTTCGCTTAGAATGGTACAAGATAGATAGGCTGTTTTATTTATGGGATAGAACTAGTAAATAAGTTTATTTATTGCAAGTATTTGACAATCAACTTCTTGTACCTTATTTCAAGTATATTATCTGTGTTAATCTAGGCATGAAGGAAATGGTTTAAAATCAAAACTCCTAGCAAGCCAACAACAGAAACGATGGTTTCCATGACTGTCCAGCTCAAAAGGGTATCTCGAATGGAGAGTTGAAAAAACTCTTTGTACATCCAAAATCCACCATCGTTCACGTGGGAACACATCAAACTTCCTGCGCCAATCGATAAAACCATGAGTTCAGGTGAAAGGCCCGTATGGCTTTCAAAAATCGGGGCGATAATCCCGACAGCCGTCAAGCCTGCTATCGTCGCAGAGCCAATCGCAATACGAACCGCCCCGGCAATCAGCCAACCCAAAACAAGCGGGTGAACCGGAATATCCCGCAAGCTATTGCCTAATTCAAAGCTAATTTTACTGACTGCCATAATCTCTTTCAATGCCCCAGCCCCCGCAATAATCAATAGCAACATCGCGATACTTTTGAAAGCATCTTCCAAAGATTTTGACACTTCCTGCATACTTTTTCCTTTCCGAACACCTAAAAAATAAATAGCTACTAGCAGAGAAATGAATAAACTTATGTACGGCTCGGCAAGGAGTTGAAACCAAGGATAAGCCCCCAAATTAGATTTGAAAAGTCCTGCTCCTGAGAGTAAAAAAACAGGCAATAAGGCAACAAAAAAACTAATACCAAGGGAAGGCATATTCTCTTTTTGTAGGGAGTTTGTCTTTTTGTATTCTTCAGGAATTGGTGCGTTTATTTTCGAAAGTTGGCTGCCAAAAAGGGGACCTGCAAGGGCAATAGCCGGAATAGCGACGCAAATTCCGTAGAGGAGTGTTTTGCCTAAATCGGCGTTCAGTTGTTGTGCAATTGCAGCCGGAGAAGGGTGCGGAGGTAAGTAACCGTGTGCAACAGAAAGTGCTGCCAACATAGAGATAGCTATCGGAACGACAGGAAGGTTTGTTTGGGCTGCTAAAGCAAAAACCAAAGGAACAGCAATAACGAAGCCTGCATTGTAAAACAGGGGAATCCCAATAATAAAGCCAGCCAATGCCATTGCCCAACGGAGATTTTTTTTGCCAAAAAGCTGATACAGCGCTTGTGTGATTCGGGCTGCCGCGCCACTGTCTGCTACAAATTTACCCAACATCGCACCAAAGCCAATGATGAGCGTTAAGTCCCCCAAAGTATTCCCAATACCCGTTTGTATTGTTTTTCCGATCAAGGGAATGTCTATTTGTCGAGCCAGCCCCAGCCCAATGGACACAAGGACAAACGTAAGAAATGTATCGAATTTGAATACACCAATACACACGATTAAGGCAAATATAGCCAAACTTATTTGTAGAAGAGTCATGTAAAGTAGGTCGGTTGAATGTCGCCCAATTTACCATTTTCTTTTTCTTTTATTGATAGAAACAGCCGTTTTTATCCTATAGACACCTCGTATTCTCTATAAAGTTGTGCGCCAAAAGCTGAATTTCCCAAGATGCATTTTAAAAAACTCACTCTATTTGTTTGTGGTTGGTTTATAATAGAACGATGTCGTCGGCGTGAGCAACAATGTTTTTCCCTCCCGAAGGATGTTTGCTCGGAAAGCCTATTTTTGTTCGTGCAATAGCCAATGTTTCACCTTCCGGAGAGATGATTTCTACGACTTCTCCTGCCTCAAATTCACCCGTTATTTGCACGATTCCGACAGAAAGTAAACTATTTCTTTGCGCTAATGCGTTGGCTGCTCCTGCGTCTATGCGTATTTTACCCGTAGTGAGGCTACCACTTGCCAACCAACGATTGCGGGCTGTCAAGGAAGCCACTTTTGGGTGAAAATGGCTACCACTTTTGCCCGTAAAAGCAGCAAGCAGACCTTCGGGTTCATTCATTCCAAAAATAATGGTTCGAATACCCATCCGTGTTGCCAATTTGGTAAATGTTAATTTGGAAGCCATTCCACCCGTTCCAAGATTTGATTTTGAGGTATCCACCATTTCCCAAATCGTTGCATCAATTTGTGGGATGTCACGAACGATTTCTTTGTTTTTATCCAATAAGCCTCCCGCAGAGGTACAAATCAGTAGGGTACTTGCTCCAAATCCGACGGCAATGAGAGTAGCTAATTCATCATTATCCGAAAACTTCAATTCTCGATTGCTCACGACATCATTTTCGTTGGCAATCGGGATGATGCCGTTGTCCCAAAGGGTTTGATACGTTTCTTTTAACTGTAAAAACTGTTCTCGTTGCGCAAAATGTTGGCGTTCGCAAAGACTTTGTGCAACAGAAATTCCATACGGCGCAAAGTGACGGGCATAAATGCCAAGAAGAAGGGGATTCCCAACAGCAGCAGCAGCTTTTCGTTGTGCGATTTCTCCGCTGTATTGTGCAATAAACTTTTTCCCTGCGCCCACTGCACCTGAAGATACCAAGACAATGTGATGGTTATGAGCGAGTTGTGCTACTTGTGCGGCAATCCGGGCGATGACCTGTTCGTCTGGTTCTCCAGAAACACGCGTAATAGAAGCTGTTCCAAACTTAATGACAAGAATTGGCTTTGACATGTATTTTGTTAAAAAAGAGGTGGAAATTCAGGTGTAAATGTACTAAAATGTTGGTGTTTCAAAAAGAAACGGCAAAGAGAAACTCCTTGCCGTTTGCTTGCACATATGTAAGTTAAACCCTATAAATAAGTTCTTTTTATTTCTGTTTTTTTGTGATTCGTTCTTGTAAAATACGCATCGCGGGCGTTTCTGTGTCGTCAAACTGCCCGTCTGATGATGCCCAAAAGAAAGCGATTAAAAATGCACCAGCAACTAGCAATGCCAAGATGACTAAACCAATAATGACTCCCATTTTTTTATATATTTAGACGGTAAATTCGTGCTTTCCAGTACGTTAAGCCAACTGCAATCAAGACGACACTCAAGGAGCTCAAGGGCATGAAAATCGCGGCAATGACTGGAGATAAAGTTCCTGTTACGGCCCAACTGATGCCGATGAAATTATAAACCAAAGAGAACAGAAAGCTAATTTTAACAACCTGAACAGTATCTTTGGCAAAAGCTAAAAACACAGGAAGTTTCTCCCAAGATGACGCGTCCAATAAAGCATCTGCGGCGGGCGTAAATACGTGTACTTCTTCTGAAATCGCAATACCTACATCGCTTTGTTGCAAAGCACCCGTATCATTCAAGCCATCTCCTATCATACAAATTATTTCTCCTACGGCTTGTTTTTTTTGAATGAAGGTGAGTTTGTCGATGGGTTTTTGATGGAAAAAACGGTTTTCTTTTGCAAAATAGGGCGCAATTATTTCCTCTTGACGATTGTCATCACCTGAAAGTAGGATTGTCTTCACCGTTTTTTGTAAAGTCGTGAGTACTACCTGCCAATGCGCTCGAAAACGCGGTTGGATAGAAAAATAACCAATTACGTTACCATCAATGCCAACATATACACGTGCGCCTATCTCGGTTGATGGATTTGTATCCTCAAAACTCCTTGCTATCCATTCGGCTTGTCCAACCTGAACATGTATGTTTTTACACCATCCTTCTATCCCAAAACCAGGCACTTCTTTGCTGCTTTCAGGAGAAAGGGCAGGAACATTCGTTTCTTCTCTTAAATGAGTAGCAATGGCTTTGCTTAACGGATGCGATGATTGCTCTGTGATGCCAAGAATCATCTGCGAAATATCCGGTGTCAGTTCTTTACCTTGATACGAAACGTATGCCTTTTGGCTGCTTGTGAGTGTTCCTGTTTTATCAAAAACAAAAGCGGTTACTTCGGTTAATTTTTGTAATACATGCTGGTTTTTGACATAAAATTTATTTTGCCCCAATATCCCTACTGACGTGTTCATCGCAAAAGGAAGCGCGAGAGTCAAAGCACACGGGCAGGCAACCATCAAGACGGCTGTCACCGTCGGCCAAACAAGAGTGCTGTCTATAAATCCCCAATAAATTCCAGTTGATGTAGCAATAAATAGTGTAAGTAACGTGAAATATTTACTGAATGCTTCTGCAAGAACGGTTGGTGGGTGCGCTTTTTCTTTTTGAAAAGCGGCATTGTTCCAAAGTTGTGTTAGATAACTTTGATCGACAGTTTTGAGGACTTTTAGTTCTACGGTTTGTCCGAGTTGGCGACCTCCGGCATAAATTTTCTCACCAGTACGCTTGGTGACAGGTAGTGACTCGCCCGTTACAAAGCTATAATCTATCCAAGCTGTACCTCGTACAACTTCGCTGTCGGCAGGGATAAGTGCTTGTGGACGTACCAAAATCCGGTCATTTATTTCTAAATCCTTGATAGATACATACGTTGTGAGGTTATTGTTGATGCGCTCGACCGCCAGCGGAAAGTAGGACGTGTGGTCGCGCTTGAATGTCAAAAATGCGTATGTTTTCTGCTGAACCCATTTGCCAACTAATAGAAAAAAAACCAATCCCGCCAAACTGTCCCAATAGCCTGCGGTTCCGTGTGCGAATGTTTCGTATAGACTTCTGAAAAATAGCGCTGATATTCCCAAAGCAATGGGAATGTCCACGGAGATGCTTTGTGTTTGTTTTTTGAGCAAAGCACGGATGCCTTTCCATGCACCTACGAGGTAATCTTGCGCTCCATAAAAATAGACGGGCAGCGCCAAACCAAAGTTTAGGTATAAAAAGAAGGCTTGTAGAAAAGAATCTTGAGCGGAGGAACGGTCTATTTTAAAGTATTCGGGGAAGCTTAATAACATGCTATTCCCTAAACAAAATCCGACGACGGCAATTTGGGTAAGTAGTTTTCTATCTTGCTTTTTGTTCCCTTTTTGGTCTGGATTTTCTTGTAAAACCGGTTCGTATCCAAGTGTTGTTAGTAGCGTGACGAGTGTAAACACAGAAACACGACGAGGATCAAACTGAATCGTAAGTTTCTTTTCTGGAAAATTTAATCGAGAATGATACACACCTTCTTGTATTTTAGGCATGTTCTCAAGTAACCAAACACAAGATGAACAATGAATCGAAGGAATGTAAAGTGTGATAGATGCTTGCTTTTCCGACGAAAAAGTAAGCAAACTATCTGCAATAACGTTGTTTTTTAGGAAATCAAATCGTCCTTCAAATGATTTGGCTTTGAGACTGACCCCCTGGTTTTGCTCCAAGTCATAATAGCCACATAAGTCATTGGACTCCAATAAGTCATAGACTGCCAAACACCCTTGGCAACAGAAAGTCTTTTCTTCTTTTTGCCAAGAATCTGTCGTGCAGTCTTCACCGCAGTGGTAACAAATGGTTTTTATTGGGGTACTTACATGTTCCATGTAGAGAGCTTTTGAATGCCCTACAAAGGTCTAGCAATTCGATGAATGCAAAGTGGGGGATAGGTCACGATGAAATATGATAGGTATCATAATTCATCCGTTTTGCGCAGAAAAAGACCACTTAGTAAAATCATTTGGATAATATACAGAAAACTAAGTAGTTTTGGGTTGAAACCATTTGTCACCTCATAACATGTCAATTCTTCAATTTCCTTCTACCTCACCTCGTGAAGAGGTATTCTCCTCCATTGAAAACTACCTTGCAGACGCTGGATTTACCGTTGTCTCGAAAGATTTTACACGCCCGTGGGGAGGATTTTTTGTTCTTGATGAAACGCAAGTTCCTTCATTCATCGAGACCTTTTTCCCTCATTTATCCCTCGCAGATTTTGAAGGGTTTGATAAATTAAGTCCTAAAATTTTAATCGTCGCACCTGAAAAACGCCTCTCTTGGCAATACCATCACCGCCGTGCAGAAATTTGGAAAGTAATCGGAGGAGAAGCAGGTGTAGTTATTAGTGACACAGACGAAGAAACGTCGGTAACTCCGCTTTCAGTAGGAACTGTTATTCACCTAAATCAAGGAGAAAGACATCGATTGGTTGGTTTGAGTACGTATGGCGTTGTGGCTGAAATCTGGAAACATACAGACAAAGAAAACCCATCTGACGAAGAGGACATCGTGCGTGTGCAAGATGATTTTGGCCGTTGATGCGATTGTTCTTATATAAGAAAAGACCAACGAATGCTGTTCAATTCGTTGGTCTTTTCTTTTTATTTCGGGAATGACGGACGAACCTCAATCTTACTTGGTAAGGTTCTCGCTGGCATTTGAATCAAATCTACGACCATTTGCCCTATATCTTCCGGCTGGATTTTCCAAGCATCAGCCTCAGACGGCGTATGATTATTGAAATAAGTAGCCACAGAACCCGGCATGATTGTCGTAACCTTGATACCTTCTTTGCGTAAATCCATCATCATGGCTTGTGTAAAGCCAACAAGTCCAAATTTACTCGCATTATAGGCTGTTCCTGCCGGGAAAAAGTTGGTTCCCGCTAAACTCGCAATGGAAATATAGTAGCCTTCACTTGCCTTTAATGCCTCAAGTGTCGCTTTTGCTGTAAAAAAAGCACCTGTTAAATTTACATCTATTGTTTCTTGCCATTGTTCAATACTTAAATCTTGGATTGGAGCAAAATGACCGATACCTGCATTGGCAATGACATAATCTATGCGCCCCCAAACATCCAAAACAAAACGAACAGCTGCTTCTTGCGAAGCATAATCACGTACATCAGAAGCAATTCCGATGGCAAACCCTTCTTTCTGTTTATTAAGAAATTCTGCCGTTTTTTCTGCCGCTTCTTGCGTTCTTCCTGTTATCGCTACACGCACACCTTGTGCTATCAGTGCTTCTGCAACCCCTAAACCTATTCCTTTTGTACCTCCCGTAATGAAGGCAACTTTGCTTGGTTCTGACATAATTTCTTTGTTTTTTTAGTAGATTTATCCTCTCTTAGAACAATTCTGTTTTTCTATCCGTTCACTCTTTGTATGTTAAATCCCACCCATGATACCTTTTTCAATCATCGTAGCTATTGCTCAAAATGGGGCAATTGGCAAAGATAATGCCCTTTTGTGGCGTTTATCTTCTGACCTAAAACTGTTTAAGTCGCTCACCACGAACCATGTCGTTATCATGGGTCGAAAAACATTTGACTCCATCGGTCGCCCTTTGCCCAATCGTGTAAACGTGGTTATTTCTCGCCAAGTTGATCTTATCTTGGAAGGGGTTTTTGTCGTTTCTTCTCTCGAAGACGCATTGGCGTTTGCTTCAAAAGAATTTCCTGAAAAGTCTCTTTTTGTTATCGGTGGAGGAGAAATTTACCGCCAAGCGCTGCCTTCCGCAGGTCGGCTATACAGAACGCTTGTTGAAACAACCTGCGATGGAGATACGTTTTTTCCTGAATTATCGGACGAATGGCATTGCATTTCTCGTGCTCATTACCTGAAAGACGAAAAAAATGAGTTCGATTTTTGGTTTGAAACCTGGGAAAAATAAAGAAATGCGATGCTAAAAATTGCTTATCACCCGATTTACAAACATCCATTACCGGAAGGACATCGTTTTCCGATGTTGAAATACGAGCTCATTCCTGAACAATTAATCCACGAAGGAACGGTTGAATCTGCTCATTTCTTCACACCCGTTCTTCAATCGGATATCAATCGGTATATTTTGGGCGTGCATGATGAAAGGTATGTGAAGGCACTACAAGAAGTGGCGATTGACCCAAAAATGGAACGAAAAATTGGTTTTCCGGTCACTGAAAAACTAATCGAAAGGGAATGGCTCATTACGCAAGGTACTATTTTGTGTTGCCAATATGCTCTAAAGTACGGTATCAGCATGAATATCGCCGGAGGAACACATCATGCCTACCCAGACAGAGGGGAAGGGTTTTGTTTGTTGAATGATGTGGCAGTTGGTGCAGAGTTTCTTCTGCAAAATGAGTTGAGTAAACAGATTTTGGTCATTGACCTCGATGTGCATCAAGGAAATGGTACGGCGGTTATTTTTCAAGATAGACCTGAAGTTTTTACTTTTTCAATGCACGGAAAAGACAATTATCCGCTCAAAAAAGAAATATCCGATTTAGATATTGCTTTGCCTACGGGAACCGAAGATGAAGCGTATCTTCGTTTATTGGATTTCCATTTATCCTCACTTTTAGACACGGTAAACCCAGATTTTTTATTCTTTATTTCTGGCGTGGATGTTTTGTCAACGGATAAATTAGGTAAATTAGGGATGACGATGGAAGGATGCCAGGAACGGGATAAGCGTGTGATTCAGGCTGCGAGTGAGCGAAATATCCCGCTGGTGGTTTCAATGGGTGGAGGATATTCTCCACAAATAGCTACAATTATAGAAGCCCACTGCCAAACATTTCGCTTGGCAGCAGACTATGCTGAATGGGGCTTTCAGAAGTTCAAAAAATAAGTAATTGTTTGCGTTAAGTTTTACATACAACAAGATGAACGCATGGTATTTTTTGTTTATTTACCTTTAAAAACTGGTTTTCTTTTCTGTAAAAATGCCAGTACGCCTTCGCCGAAATCATTTGTTACGCCACAAGCTGTTTGCCCGACCGCCTCTGCCTCCAAGACTTCTTCTAATGTAGAATTTAGACTGGCGTTGAGTACTTTCTTCATCTGTCCGATAGCAAATGTTGGGGCTTGTGCATAATAGGAAATCAATTCCTCCATTCGTTTATCGAGTTCCTCCCACGGATGCATTTCCGTTACTAATCCGAGCTGAACAGCTTCCTGGATTGAAACCTTTCTTCCTGTACTACAAAGTTCAAAAGCGCGTTGCATCCCGACTAATCTAGGTAAAAAATACATAGAACCTGCATCGGGCATAAGTCCGATACCAATAAATAATTCGGAAATATACGTGTCTTCGCGCGCGATAATCATATCACAAGCCAAAGCAAGCGACAAACCTGCTCCCGCAGCTACACCATTCAATTTACAAATAATGGGTTTGGGTGCAGAACGAATTGCCTGAATCATGGGATTGTAATTCTCACGAAGCGTATCACCCAAAGGGCGTGGAGAAGATTCTAGACCTGCCTTTAAGTCAGCACCTGAACAGAAAGCTCTATCTCCTGAACCTGTCATAATAACCACGCGAATTGTATTGTCTTGCGCAGCATCTTGTACGGCTTGTGTAATTTCTTGAATCAAGGCGGTACTCAATGCATGAAAAACATCGGGGCGATGCAACGTAATGGTGGCTACTTGGTCTTTTTTGTCAAAAATAAGATGTTGATACATACGTATTAATGGGTTTTAGTTGGGATGAGAATAGCCCAAATGTACATTTTTTTTGGATAGGATGCCAATAACGGAAAGAAAGGTAATTCAATAGAAGAGTTAACTTATAGAATAAGGTTTTATCTTTGTATAACTGTGTATCGATTACTTATTTAGAACATATATGTCAAAATCTATTCTGATTACCGGCGGTGCTGGTTTTGTTGGCTCTTCTTTGGCCTTGTCCTTGAAATCTTCTTACCCTGACTATCAAATTTATTGTTTGGATAATTTGAAACGAAAAGGCTCTGAACTGAACCTCCCTCGTCTCGCAACAGCAGGAATCCATTTCGTTCACGGGGATATCCGGAACAAAGAGGATTTCGATAGCTTGCCTCTCGTAGATACGGTCATCGAAGCATCTGCGGAACCGTCTGTATTGGCTGGATTAAACGGGGGCTCACCTGATTATCTCATCAATACCAATTTAGTCGGGACGGTCAACTGCCTCAACTATGCTGTGCGTGCAAAAGCGCAGTTTATCTTTTTGTCCACTAGCCGGGTTTATCCTATCAAGGCAATAGAAAAACTTCATTATGTGGAGTCAGATACGCGGTTTGAATTAGCCAAAGAACAGCCGATTCGAGGAGTGTCAGACAAAGGAATTGCGGAGGATTTTCCTTTGGATGGTGCGAGGTCATTGTACGGCACAACCAAATTAGCTTCTGAATTATTGATACAAGAATACCAAGAATTTTATGGATTACAAACTGTCATCAACCGTTGTGGCGTATTGACAGGCCCGTGGCAAATGGGAAAAGTGGACCAAGGTGTGATGGTTCTCTGGATTGCCAAACATTTCTTTGAGCAATCGCTTGCCTACATTGGGTACAGTGGATTAGGCAAACAAACGCGAGATATGCTGCATGTCAAGGATTTGTATAGATTGGTGGATTGGCAAATTCATCATTTGGAACAAATAAACGGAGAGATTTTTAATGTCGGTGGTGGACGTGAAGTTAGCGTTTCTCTTCAAGAATTAACTGAAATTTGTCAACGAGTAACAGGAAAGACAATTCCGATTACACGCGTAGCTGAAAACAGACCTGCCGATATTCGTTTGTATCAAACAGATAATTCGAAAGTAACAGAACGTACGGGTTGGAAACCTGAAATCGGGATGGAACAAATTGTAGAAGAAATTACGGCTTGGTTAGCAGAAAATAAGGCTATTTTAGCTCCTATTTTAAAATAATCACTTGTATTTGCATAAAAAAACTCCTTACAGTTATTTTGTAAGGAGTTTTTTTGTGTGAATAAGAGAAATAAATTAGGCTTTTCTTGTTAGGTCAGCTAATAATTCAACCCAGTTGTCAGAGTCATTTAGGCTTTCCACCAATTCCCAATGTTCGCCCCCTTTTTCCTCGAAAAGTTCTTTGTATTCTTCCCCAACCTCGATGGTAGTTTCCAGACAGTCAGCCACAAAAGCAGGAGAGAAGGCAAGTACACGTTTGATGCCTTTTTTGGCTAATTCTTTGATGGTATCTTCTGTATAAGGCTGCACCCATGTTTCTTTGCCAAGTCTTGACTGAAAGCAGGTCGTGTAGCTTCCTTCTTTCAAACCAAGTTCCTTCACGAGCAAACGGGTAGTTTCAAAGCATTGCGCTCTGTAACAATGTTGGTTGAGTGCATGAATGGTATCGCAGCAACTTCCTAGTTTACACACTTCCTTTGTACAGTCTCCTTTTCGGATTTGTCTTGCTGGAACCCCATGGTAGCTGAATATAAAATGGTCGTATTCGTGCTCTTTTATGTGTTTTTGTGCATTATCTACAAATCCTTTGATAAATAATGGATGGTTGTAGAAATTATTAATGAAACTCATTTCAGGAATAACTTGCCATTTTGTTACCAATCGCATGACTTCCTCGTAAACAGAGCCTGTAGTAGCTGACGCATACTGAGGGAAGAAAGGGAGTACGATAATTTTTGATACCCCCATACGTCTAAATTCCTCAAGCCCGTTTTCAATGCTAGGACTTTGGTAGCGCATGGCAAGCCGAACGACGTATTCGTCACCCAGTTTTTCTTGCAGAGCCACTTCATTATCTTGGCCGTAAAATTTGAGTGGAGAGCCTCTGTCCGTCCAGAGTTCACGGTAGGTTTTTGCCGACTTAGGCGAACGGAAAGGCGCAATGATTAGATTTACAAGCATCCATCTTGGGATAAACGGAAAGTCGATGACGCGCCCATCCATCAAAAATTGACGTAAATACTTGCGTACATCGGGGGTACTTGGGCTATCAGGAGTACCTAAATTAACAATTAAAACACCGGTTTTCTTCACGAGTAGTAGTTAGTTTGTAATGTGTGCAGGTTTAGTAAATTCAGTATAAACTTGGTCAGGAAGAGTAGAGAATACGCCGATATTGGTTAAGTCATGCGGGCCTCTTTCTCCTGAGAGTTGGATTTTTCCAAAGGTTTTGTATTCTTCCCAAGGAAGTACAAAGCGTGGTTTTTCGTCTGTATTTTTAGCAAAATAAGCCCATTGAGTAACCAAGTGAGAGGTTGGGTCGATATAAACCAAATATTTATTGTCAGGAGTTACACCAACGGCTGCGAAAGTCAGTTCGATGACATCCGCAAGAGTTCCTTTTTCTGTTTTTTGTTGTCCTTGGTAACGGAGAGTCACGCCAGGGTCAAGTAATTTATACGGCATTACCAACCAATAGGAGTCATTAATCCAGATGTTTTTTGCTTGTGTTAATGCTTTTTGCAAGCTATCCGTTTGAGTAATCATTTGACCTTTCACCATTGCTTTGCCCGTCATGTTTTGGACATTGAGGAGGTAAACGGTTTGGTTATCGGGAGTTTCAATACGAACATTTCCTGTCCATTTGTCCCAGGTCAGTGTTCTTGCACCAAAGAAATTCCAAGAAATATGGCGGGTATTGTCCCACGCTTTTTTGCCACCCATGGCTTTTAAAACTTGTTTGGCTAATTCTTCTGATTTTTTATCCGTATTTTGGGCGTTTCCTGTGAAGGTAACGGACAAAATCAAACTTGTGATGAAGCAGAAGCGGAGTAGGAGTGTTTGCATAATCTTTTTGATGAGCGATTTTTGTGGTAATTCTCGTCTAAAGTAACCTGAAAATGGCAATTTTTGTTCGTAAATCGAGCAGGAATCCGAACTTTATATCTTAGCGAAAACCACTTAATAAATAAATCAAATTTATTTTGCGAAATTTCGCTACCTGATTTACCTTTGCAGAGTCGTTTGTACATTTCATCATTCAAAACTGAATTTATCATGGAAGATAAACTTGCCACAAAGCCCGTTACTCCGGACTCATCTGCTATTTTAAGCATCAAAGATTGCCTTAGAATGATTGGTGTTCAAGAGGTAACAGCGAATGTTTTCGCACTTCCTAGTAAAAAAAAGACAAAAGTAACCGCGTAACTGCCCACTTTTGTTCCTTGTTTCTTTTCTTTATGTAGTTGTTTAAATAATAAATTCCCCAGAGTACTTACACTGGGGAATTCTTTTTTTTAGAGTTCTTTTTCTTCTATTAATAAGCGCGAACTGTCTTGCCTTCCATGAAATTGATGAACGCTTTATTGACCACGCGATTTCCACCACTTGTTGGGTAATCTCCCGTAAAATACCAGTCACCTACGTGTTTCGGGCAAGCCTTGTGCAAATTGTCAACCGTTTGATAAACAACCTGAACTTCCGCGCGAATATCTGCTGGACGAATGATTTCAGCGATTTTTTCTGAAATTTCATCGTCTGTAAATGGTTCAAATAATTTCTTGACAATGTTCTCTTCTTGCGCTCTTCCTGTTTCTAATAAACCGACGCAAGAAGCATAAACTTCGTGACGGAGATAATCCAAACCACGGTCTTTGAGTAACCCAAGCATCGCCCGGAATGCCACAAATTCCTTTATTTTGGACATATCAATTCCGTAGCAATCAGGATAACGAATCTGTGGTGCAGATGAAACAATGACGATTTTCTTTGGCCCTAATTTATCTAATAATTTGAGAATACTTTTTTCCAATGTTGTACCCCGAACGATGGAATCGTCAATGACAACAATGGTGTCAATTCCCTTTTTGATGACTCCGTGCGTCATTTCATAGACATGGGAAACCATCTCGCTTCGGTCATCGTCATTCGTGATAAATGTCCGTAACTTCACATCTTTGGAAACTAATTTCTCGAATCGAGGTTGGAAATTCAATAAAGCATCCAATTCCTCATCTGAAAGATTTCCTTGTTTGATTTTATCTTTTTTCCATTGATTTACATACGTCTCCATGCCTTCAATTAATCCGAAATAAGCTGCTTCCGCTGTATTTGGGATATAAGAGAAAACGGTATTTTCAATGTCATAATCGATGGCTTGCAGCACCTGTGGAATCAACAGTTTGCCCAATTCTTTGCGTTCTTGGTAAATTTGTGGGTCAGAACCGCGTGAGAAATATATACGCTCAAAACTACACGATTTACGGACGGTCGGCGTCAGAATATTCATTTCGTTGAACTCCCCGCGCTTATCAATTATCAACGCATTGCCGGGTTGTATTTCTTTGATTTCCTCGTAACTTGCTCCAAAAGCTGCCTTGATAGCGGGTCTTTCAGAAGCAACGACGACCACTTCCTCGTTTGCCCAATAATAAGCTGGACGAATACCAGCGGGGTCTCTGACGACAAAGGAGGCGCCATAGCCCGTAATCCCTGCCATGGCATAGCCGCCATCAAAATCACGGCAAGAACGGTGTAGAACGCGGTTCAAGTCCATGTTATCTTCAATAATATCAGATAAGGCGGGGTTTTCATAAATACCCTTGAACCGCTCAAAAACGCGTTGGTTTTCTTCGTCCAGAAAATGCCCGATTTTCTCCATGACCGTAACCGTGTCTCCCTTGTCCTTCGGATGTTGCCCAAGCTTGACTAGCTTCTTGAAAAGCTCTTCGGCGTTTGTCATGTTGAAATTTCCGGCACACACCAGATTTTTGCTTCGCCAATTGCTTTGCCGCAGCATGGGGTGGCAATTCTCGATTTCATTGCGGCCATGTGTACCATATCGAAGGTGCCCCAACCATACTTCTCCAGTAAAAGGAAGATTTTCTTGCAACCAACGCGCGTCTTTCATCTTGTCAGGATCTGACTTGAGTAAAGCTCTAAATTTCTCGTTGATTTTATTGAAAATATCCACTACTGGACGGTTTTCTACGGATCTATACCTACTGATGTACCTGTGTCCAGGTGGAACGTCAATTTTGACGTTAGCAACTCCTGCGCCATCTTGGCCGCGGTTGGTTTGCTTTTCCATCATGACATACAGTCTATTGATACCGTATAACGGCGTGCCATATTTCTCGATGTAGTAGTCGAGTGGCTTGCGAAGGCGAATGAGGGCAATGCCACATTCGTGTTTGATAGCGTCGCTCATAAGAGAAAAAACGAGGTACGGGGATGGTTGTCTTGTACGACGAATTTTTAAAGTGCAAATTTCTATATATTCGCTTTGCGTTGCAAGAAATGCCGTACATTTATTCTAAACGTTCTCTGCCAACACACGAAAATTTGGTTTGTTTGAATAAATTAGGCACGCTTTTCGTATATCATTCGTATTTTATCGTTTAGTAGAATGTGTTATTTCGTCCCTATTTGTAAAAAAATATGTATTTATCAACGTTACGACTTTTTTTCGCTTCTTTCGGTCTAGGCATATCCGTAACCTATGGGCAGACCCGTTTTGAAGCCTTTAATACCATCGAAGCGCAAGTCGGTGTTTCGCGCTTTATCGGTGATTTGGCGCCCGTCACAAGTCTTGGCCAAGGTTATCGTTGGGGAGCAGCTCTCAGTGGATTTCGGCAAATGAATCCCTACTTAAAAGTTGGAGCAAGCCTTTCCTGGACGAGAATCGGTGCTGACGATTTCTTCTCGCCCAATGATATTCTGTTTGCACGTAATTTACACGTTCGCAATGACATCAAAAGTATTCAACTGGAAGCCCGTTACTATTTGATTCCCCTGGAGTCAAATTATAGACGCTCGGCTTCTCTTTTTTATCCGTACGTCTCGGTAGGTGCAGGGTATCTTTGGCATAATCCTGTGGCACGTCTGCCTGTTTCAGTTGGGCGAGAGTGGACAAGTTTGCAACCGCTCGGAACAGAAGGACAAGGATTAAATAGAAATCCAATATTCGATGAACCTTACAAGAAAAATACGTATCAATTGCCTGTAGGAATTGGATTTGAAATCATCAAAGGAAGTTATACGTTTGGTGCTAGTGCCCAACTTCGGTTTACAGGAACAGATTATTTGGATGACGTACACACAAGTTTTGCCAATCCCAACTTGACGAGAAATCCGGCGTTGGAAGTACCCGCCGACCTAAATGGAGACCGCGTTGCTTGGGGAACAATGTTGCAAAGACAAATAGAACCAACAGCAGCGCGAGTAAGTCGAGATAGGATTCCGCGTTTACGTAATTTATTGGCTAGTAGAGGTTTACCAACAGGTACGGAGACAACTACTGTTTTGACGCTTCCAGAACTTGGGGTTGGAGCAGCGCGCGGGACGTTCGCAGGAAATGATATGTATGTATTTTTTGGTTTTAAAATAGGGTATATTATTCCAGATGGTGTTCGCTGCCCGTAGGTTAATTCACGCCGATGGGGAAGTCCGTTGTTGATTTGGTTCGAATGAACCGGTTGAAATTTCGTGAAAACTGCAAGCTAAGTCCATAGACAAGCACATTTCCATTGGCTTGCCCGCTCAAGAAAAAGCTGGAGTTTGGGAGACTTCGCGAGTAGGCTTTCATTCGCCAAGTTCCATCGTCTGTGAGCATGTAGTCAATCTCGCCACCAATCGTGAGTTGACCTTGTGGATTGAGAGCTGCAATATCCCCGTTCAAGTAAGCACTTCTCCCACTTAATCGAATCCTATCGTTCAAGAGTTTGTACGAAATATTGAGTTGCGCATTGTTGAAATTTTGGCGTACATCTCCAAGCTGAACGGCCAATTCTAAATTTGGGTCTAATTTATTGGCTAGATTTCCGATTTGATTGGAAAGGATATTGTTCAAATTATCTATCAAGAACTGTTGTCTCAACGCATCTACGATATTATCTGGAAATAATTGGTTAAATGCGAGAATACTACTGACATTTCGGCTGAGAAGTTGCTCGTCGTCTTTGAGGCGCTGTTGGAAAGCCAAGATTTGTGATTGATACGTAACTGGAATTTGACGTTGGTCAAATTCGATGGAAAAACCAACTTGAGGAACGAGTAAGTTATCTCGTAAATGTACAATAACCCGGACGGGGTACCGGTTGGTAGCCTCGGTTGAATTGCCTGTTGAAATCCCCGGAATTTCACTGAGGGGAACATTCGCAACGTAGGCAGCATCCATTTCGATTTGGGCATTGTATGGATCTCCGGACCACGTAATTTTACTGCCGTCAGTGATTTCAAATTTGCGGAGTGACGCTAAATTTTGGAAGCTGAAGTCATATTTTCCTGATTTTACGGTATATGGCCCTGTCAATGAAAATCCACCTCTCGTATCGTATTCAATGGTAAGCCGCCCGTTTCCGTAAGCTAAAACACGGTCGTTATTGGCTCTATCAAAAATAATCTCGCACTCTGCTTCTGGCGTTAATGAAATATTTAAACTCATCTTTAAGCCGTTTAAATTTATAATTGGCTTAAAATCAATGCTTTTTGTTTCTTGTTCGGAGGTACTTTTTTCAATATTTTGATTTTTTCCAATGAATGGAATTGTCTCTTCTTCGATATTGACACTTGTTTCCGTATCGAGCGGAATTGTCAGTTTGGTATTGCGTTTACTCAATAGATTACCGGTAATCAAGACATTATTTACATCTCCCGTGACATGTATGTCTCCGGTCGCATGGGCAAGTCCGTAAAAGTCTGCATTGTCTTTGTAGGTTGTTTTCAAGAGTGCAAATCCGTCTCTATCGCGTAGAAGTGCGTGTATATCCAGTTTGATAGGCCCCTTTTTTGGGTAAATAATGCCCCCTGAAATGACTGCCTCGTTTCCGTTTTGTGGCGCATCAAAAACTTTGAAACCGTTTGTAGGCGCAAAGAAGCCATCTGGGCGGAGTTCGATTTCATCTGTAAAATAAAGGTCAGATTGCAGCGCGTCGATACGCATTCTACCCGATGTAATCTTGACTTTTCCAGAAAATAACGGATGTTTTGGTGTACCTTGTACCGCAAATTGCCCGTTCATGTTTCCTTCTAATTTACTAAAAATGTCACGTACAAAAGGCTGAAAAACAGATACTTGGCAACCTGAAAGGCGTCCTTCCAAGTCAAGCGGATTTTGTTTATTCTGCGCGTCAAATGTCCCATTTACCAGAAGTATGTCTTTTCCGGCGTTTTCAATGGAAGCAAAAAGCAGCAGCTTGTCTAAATTACTCTCGTAGCGAGAACTTGCCGCGAGATTCCCGATAAGATAGCCGTCATTCGCTAAATCACTGACAAAAATATTGCTCAGAACTTGTGGCTGTGCATACGTATTCAATAGTGAAATTTTACCATTGACAATCCCCGTAATTTTTTCTTTGATGATGGGTTGAAGCGTCCTTAAATCAAATTGATCAATCGATATGAGCGCAACTTTACCTAATATTTTACTGATTTCACCCTCAATCCCGACTTGTTGTTGTTGGTTCTCTAACCGTACATTCACAAACTGAAAACCCGTGGGCGTATAGGTGATTTGGTTGTTTGAAGGGAGTTTCCAGCGACCATTCAAAATATCTACAAAACTTTGGTCAGGGTTGAACGAAAGAACGAATTGGTCGGGGGATACATCGACTGTCCCGACAATGGTGCTTGCATTTGTTGTATTTAATTGACGAATATCGCCCGTGAACGAAATCAAATCTTGCCCCATCCAGTCTGCCCGAAAGTGCAACTTCTCTGTGGTGATGGCATTCGTGAAAATTTGCTGCGCCGACTGAATTTCGAGTGCGGAATACACGGCATCTTGTTGAATGGTTTTCTGTATTTTGCCCTTTAACTCACTAGACAAGAACAAGGAGTTTCCGATAGAAAGCGAGTCTAAGGTTGCATGAATAGTGAAAGTATTGGTTGTGCCTAAAATTGCTTCTCCCTCTAGTTTTGACCCAGACGAGATTTTCCAGCTCGGAAAAAAGTAAGCGAAAAACGGCGCTGCATTCTGAAATGTAACTGAATAGTCTGCTTGACTGGAAACAGGTAGTCGGACGGAAGAGACAGCCATTTTTTGTCCTGAAATCCATTCATTTGTGGTCGTTTTCTTAAAAATGGGTCGAAAATCGTTCAAGGCATATTGCAAAGCATATACCAAATCGCTTGGTTTGTAAGCACCCCGAATTTGGGCATCAAAAAATTCAGAATTTAAACTAAATTGGCGTTGGAGTCCTTTGTTTTCTGAGTATAAAAGAAGAGAATCTATTGTGAGAGATTTGTCGGCTTGTATAAGTTCTGTATCCCAAAAATTGGCGTAGCCTACCCAATTATCGACCTCATTGCCATCCATATCTAGGTTTAGACTTGTACGTAAGGAGATGGCTTCGTCTGATAAACCAAGTGGTTTTAAATGCGCTTTTTGTAAGTTTCCATAGATAATAAACCGGTTGAGCGCACGGCTGAAATCCACAGTTCCAGATACATCTGCGACCAAATTGGGGTCATTTATATCAACACGGCCTGTAAAAATGGATTGGCCCATCTTGCCGTTTACTCGAATATTTTGGTAGTTGTATTCTTGAAAATCAATTTGGCTAACCAGCCCGTCGAGTTGCAAAGTCGCAGCCTGAATGGTGAGCCCTTTTCCGTTAATATCCCCAGAAAATGAAATTCTATCCAAAATTTCTTCTTGAAATGTAAGTTTTCCGAGAGCCAGATTCGTGACTGTTACTTCGCCTTTGTACGTAGAAAAAGCAGGGTTATCCTCCAAACGTACTTGCAAAACTCCTTTTGCATCGCCGACACCTTTGGATTGAAAGGCAAAATCGGTTGTAAAATCTCGGTAAGTACCTTTAAACCAACCTTCGAACTGAACATCCTCCCATTTTTTTACGTGTTTTTCGTGCGCAGCAGCGCCAACATATTGTGCTACGTCCGCTTCAATCATTCGAGAGGATTTAAAATCCAAGTCCATAGAAGATTTTAGGTAGTAAGGCATTCCCTTGAACGCAATATTTCCTACAAAGTAACTTTCCTTTCCAAACTTCAGCTCAAAATTCTTGACAGAGAAATCGTCCACGGTACCATCAAAATAGCCGTTCAGTCGGTACGTATCTTGATAAGGGTATAGACCGGGAGCAAAGCGCGCCAAATCTTGTGATTGGAGTTGACAATCGGTGAAATTGGAACGAATTTTTACGAGGTGGTTGAAGTCATCGAAATCAACCGGTTCACGGTAGTAAAGACCAATAAAGTCACGAATTTCAGAGTCATTGATGCGTGCATACAGCTTTTTCATAAGCATTTGCTGGCGCGAATAGAAAAAGTCTGTGTTGAGTTCATGGAGGCGCAAATTGCTGCGTTTATCAACTGCCTTGATTTGAGAACCTTGAAACGTAATGGTGTCGCCTTGAATGAAGAAGTTTTTTATATTTCCATGTACTTCTTGGATATGGAAGTTGCGGTAATCAAATTCATTTTTGGGAAAACGTTTTTTTCGGCGGTCGATGAGTTTCACTTGTCCGTTTTGAATATAAGCTTCATCGACGGTGAAAGGAACATTGTGTTCTTTGGTTCTTTTGACCGGGTTTGGATTAATAAGTCGTTGCACTTTGGCTACCCATTTGTCAAAATTGAAGCTTCCGTCGTTTTCACGGATGAGCGTCATTTTGGGTTCATAAAGCGTGACATAATCTAGGTTATTATCGAAGCGAACGAGGTTGATTTTATCAAAGCGAAAATTTGTTTTGAAGTTGACGAATATCTCCTTCACCTCAATCATATCTCTGTTTTGAATGTCTTTAATGGTGACATTTTGAAGACTTATGTCATCAAACCACCGGACCTTGACCTGCCCGACCTCCACGGTTCCACCGAGTTTTTGCGTGAGCCACTCGGTTGCTTTGTGTGCTAATTTTGTTTGAACGAACGGATGTTGAATCGCGAATAAACTCACAAGAAACCCTAGACCTACCACAAAAGAGGCCAAAGTTGCTAAGCGAATAAAAACACGTAGAAGCCGTCTGATCACAGGAAAAACAAAGAGTTAAATGGAAAAAGTACTAATTTTGAGCATACAATTTAGAAAATAACGCAAAAGTACATGGATTTTATCAATAAGCCTGCCGTGATTTTAGCCATCGAGTCATCGTGTGATGAAACTTCGGCAGCTGTTTTTTTAGGTGATACCGTCGTTTCCAACGTTGTAGCGGGACAAATTATCCATGAACAATACGGTGGAGTTGTACCCGAACTTGCCTCTCGTGTACATCAGCAGCACATTGTTCCTGTGGTTGCAAAGGCACTTTCAGATGCAAATATAACAAAAAATGACTTAACGGCGGTAGCTTTTACCCGCGGGCCAGGTCTGCTCGGTTCTTTGTTGGTCGGTACGTCGTTTGCCAAATCGCTCGCCATGGGCTTGTCTATTCCGCTCATCGAGGTAAACCACATGCAAGCACATATTTTAGCCCATTTTATCGAAGAACCCAAGCCGAATTTTCCCTTTTTGTGCTTGACTGTCAGTGGCGGTCATACCCAAATTGTACTCGTAAAAAGTGCCTTAGAAATGGAAATCATTGGGGAAACACAAGACGACGCAGTAGGAGAAGCCTTCGATAAGTCCGCAAAAATACTTGGGCTTCCGTATCCGGGTGGCCCTTTGATTGATAAATGGGCGGCACAAGGAAATCCGAACGCTTTTACTTTTCCTGTTTCAGATATGCCCGGTTATACATTCTCGTTCAGTGGTATCAAAACAGCTATTCTTTATTTTGTTCGGAAAATGGAAGCACAAGACCCTCAATTTGTTGAAAAAAACCTAGCTGATTTGTGCGCAAGTATTCAGTTTACTTTGGTCAAAATGTTACTCCAGAAATTAAAAAGAGCTGCTAGAGAATTGAAAATAAATCAAATAGCTATTGCGGGAGGTGTTTCTGCGAATTCAGGATTACGGAAGGCATTGGCAGAATTAGGACAGAAAGAAAGGTGGAATGTATTTATTCCGGCTTTTCAGTATTGCACAGATAATGCAGGAATGATTGCGATGGCAGCCTATTTTAAATACCAACAAAACGAGTGGACACCGCAAAGTGTCAGCCCGATGCCTCGAATGTCCTTGTAAAAAAACGGGATTTTGTTAACTTTGGTTTTTTTAGTCGATACATTGGTACAATAAGAACCAAAGCATCTCTCGTTTTATACGTATTCTCATAGTTTAGCTATTCACGTACCGTTAATTATAAAAAGATCAATGACTTCATTTCTTGCCTCTATTTTATCCAATGGTAAATACAATCGACTGATTTTTAGGTTATACCAAGGCGCTTTGAGTGTATTGGGGGTATTTATTGTTTTTCTGATAGCGGTTAATTTTAATTTCCTTTGGTTATTCGGGAAAATGCCCGGTATTGAGGATTTGGATAATCCGAAAAGTGAAATTGCCTCTGAAATTATTTCCTCAGACGGCAAAGTAATCGGTAAATTCTTTTTTGAAAACCGCAGCCCCGTCGATTTTGAAGAAATTTCCCCCAACATCATCAATGCCTTGATTGCCACGGAAGACGTACGTTTTACCAAACATTCTGGAATTGACGCCCGAAGCATGTTTCGTGTATTGGGTGGTGTTTTGACTTTAAGCCCCAAAGGTGGGGGCAGTACGATTTCGCAACAATTAGCGAAAAATTTGTTCAAACTCCGCAATGACGACGCCTATGAAGGCCCTATGTACTACATTCCGGGTCTCCGTACTTTATTGATTAAAACCAAAGAATGGATTACAGCCGTAAAACTTGAGCGCAGATACACAAAGAAAGAAATCATGAAAATGTATCTTGACACCATCGAGTTTAGCAATGGCGCGTATGGTATTAAATCGGCAGCAAAAACCTATTTTAGCAAATCTCCCGCCCTAGTGACAGTGCCAGAAGCTGCTCTATTGGTCGGAATGATTCAGAATCCATCCCGATTTAATCCACGTGTTCGACCAGAAAACGCTACAATTCGGCGGAATACAGTACTCAATCAAATGGTGAAATATGAAAAAATCACCCTTGAAGAGGCTGAAAAATACCAAAAAGAACCCATCGCCCTAGATTATTCACCTGAAAGCCACAATTCAGGACTAGCACCGTATTTTCGGGAATATTTGAAAAATTGGTTGAAAGGACAGCTAAAAACAGCGGGTTATTCCGAGGACGATTTATACACCAAAGGGTTTAAAATTTATACAACGATAGATTCGCGGATGCAAGCCTATGCTGAAGAGGCAATGCAAGAACACATGCGCGACCAACAGAAAAAGTTCTACCAACACTGGAAAGGGAGGAACCCTTGGGTAGGCGAGGTCGGAAATACAGGACGCTACGCCGAAATACCTAAATTTATTGAAAAAATGGCCAAACGGACGGGATACTACCAAGAGCTGAAGCGCGAATTTGGAGATAACGAAACCGAAATTATGGCTGCTATGAATAAAAAAATGCCCATGCGGGTATTTACCTGGGAAGGAGAGCGCGATACGCTCATGTCGCACATGGATTCGCTTCGTCATTACAAACGTTTCTTGAACATGGGTATGCTTGCCATGGATCCACGCAACGGGCATATCAAAGCGTGGGTTGGAGGGATAAACTACAAATACTTCAAATATGACCACGTTGCACAAGGAAGTCGCCAACCAGGTTCTACGTTTAAGCCTTTTGTATATGTCGCCGCTATTGACAACGGATTTTCTACGTGCGATGCGGTAACAGACCAACCCGTTACATTTGGAGAAGAAGACGGCGTGTATGGAGCACCTTATACACCCAAAAATTCGGATGGAAAGTTTTCTTATCGGCGACTTTCTCTCCGTGATGCACTCGGGCAATCTGTGAATAGTGTCAGTGCGTATCTCATCAAACAATTTAAACCAGAAACGGTCATTAAATATGCGCATCAATTGGGTATCAAGAGCGAACTACCCAATAGCCCGTCGCTTTGTTTGGGTGTTGGCGAAGTTACTTTGTTTGAGATGGTCGCGAGTTACGGCGTGTTTGCCAATGGTGGGAAATATACAGAGCCTATTTTTGTGACGCGCATCGAAGACAAAAATGGGGAAGTTATCCAGCAATACCTTCCTGATCAAAAAGAGGTTTTAAGCCAAGAAACAGCTTATAAAATGGTGCATTTGATGCGTGGAGCGACCTCAGCAGGTGGAACATCTCTCGGACTAAGCAGATACGGCGTTCTTGATGGAAACGAAGTCGCAGCTAAAACAGGAACGACATCCAATTATTCCGACGGATGGTTTATGGGCATGACGCAAAACCTCGTGGGAGGAGTTTGGGCAGGAGGCGACGATAGAGCCATTCACTTCCGGACAATTGACCTTGGGCAAGGGGCACGAATGGCGATGCCTGCTTGGGGATTATTCATGAAAAAAGTATATAGTGACCCCGATATTGAGTACAAAAAAGGGAAATTCACAATTCCACAGACAGTTACTATTCGGGGAGCTTGTGTGACGGCAGCAGGGGAGAATTATTACAGCGATTCGACCAAAGTCTATACGCCGCCAAGTTTGGTGCCACCAGATGATGATGAATTATTGTAAAAAGAACAAAAAAAGAGAGGTTTCGTCGGCCTCTCTTTTTTTATTGGAATGGATTGATTTGAAGGCGGAAAGACAATTCTTTTCGTCTTTTAAACATGAATATTGAGTAAAGAAAGTGACTAAATGGAAGGAAGTTGAATGAATTTTCTAGCGTAGTAAACAAGCTATTTTACCCGAAAAGAATTGCAAATACCAAACTTATCCTTCGAATTGAGCACCAAATGTGAGCAGATTATGGTCGGGGTCAAGGAGAGAGAACTCTTTTTGTCCCCATGGTTTGGCTGCGAGATGTCCGTTTGGATGAATAGAAACATGTTTTTCCAGTAGAGATTGGTAGAAATGGTCTATCTCGTCGGTTCGGATATAAATTTGCCCGTAATTTTCGTATGGATTGAGGTTTGCAAATGAGAAAAAGTGAATTTCGATGTTGTCTTTTTTCAATAGGAGGTATTCTCCATAATCGGCGATTTCGGTAAAATGGAGTTGATGGATATAAAAATCTTTGGTGGCGTTTTTATCGCGCATGGGTAATTTCGGGATACAGAGAGTCAGCATTTGGAAGTATTTGATGAGATGTTAGAAGAGATGAATTGTTCCAATATTTGAATAAGTTCGTAAGAAATACGGTGAAACCCAAATGAACAAGGTAATGGGTTAACTTGGACAGTTGGATATTTTGTCTATTTTTGGTTATACTTTCAGAAAATCTTCCGAGAATAGGGATTGTCTCAGTTAAGTAAAAAATGGATTAGGGAATTTTGGTGCGTGGAAATCGTTACATATCATTTAACTGCGGCTGCCAATACACGTGAAGCAATTTAAAAAAATAGATATGAAATACATTTTTCTCATCGCAACAATTTTGATTTCCGAAGCAATTTTTGGGCAAACGAGCGAATACTCAGAAGTTGTACACTATTATAACACGGAAAAGAATTTTAATGGGGCAGTATTGGTGGCAACAAATGGACAGATAGACTATTTGGCAGGAGTTGGAGTTTCAAACAGACAAACTGGAACAAATATGACCTCCAAAACCAAATTTAAGATTGCTTCCATCACTAAAACTTTTACAGCGACTCTTATTCTTCAACTTTATGAGCAAGGAAAAATTGATTTGGATGCAAATTTTGGAAAATACTACCCAACCTATAAAGGGGAAGCCAAAGACAAAGTGACTATTCGGCATTTATTAACTTATAGCTCTGGGATACCCAATAGTGAGGAAAAATTGGAAATGAAGCTTTATCAGTCACCCCTAACAATTGACGAATTTATCGACCAATATTGTAGTGGACAATTAGCATTTACACCAGGCGAAAAAAGCAATTACAGCAATACAGATTATATCATTTTGCATAAAATCATAGAGAATGTATCGAATAAGCCTTTTTCAAGTCTTTTGCAGGAAAATATTTTGAATCCATTAAACATGGAAAATACAGGTCTTCTCAACTCAAAAGATATAATCCCAGACCTCACAAGTTCATATACGATTGATGTTTCTAACGGCTCCATTACATCAGACCAACCATACTTTGTCGAAAATTATTTTGGTTCTGCAGCTATGTACGCAACGGTTGAAGACTTACTGAAGTTTACCAATGGGATTTTCAATTTAAAGTTGTTCAATGAATCGACTAAAAATTTAATGATGAAGCCCAATGAAAGATTAAATAATGCAGCCTTAGGCGGTTTGTGGTATTCCAGTGGTTACGGTGCTTTCAGCAGCCCTTTTTTGTACAGAACGGGTGGTCTTCTAGGTTCTTGTTCCAATTGGATACATTCCATCGATGATAAAAAAACGATTATTGTTTTTAACAATACAGATGGAACAAATTTGTATGAATTTTCAGAGCAATTGTATCTTGTAAGTACTGGACAAAAAGCAACAGTGCCCATCCGTAAAAAAGCAAAAAAATAATAACAACATAGTAAACCTTACCTACGACCAGACCCAAATAGCGAACCATACGTGAAAGATTTTATTTTGACTCCAACCAAAGGCAAAGAGTTTGATGGAGAATTGTACGGCACTAAGTTTATACGCGATTACTTTAACACAGATTGGGAAAATGTATATTTTGCATGCACAACAACTGATAAAGGCACTATTTGTACCATTCAGGATATATAATTGATGACAAGATATTTGGGATTTTTACAGTGAAATGAGAAAATTTACGTCACATTGGGCGGGTACGAAGAAATAAACATCAATTAGTAAAATAACAAAAACGTTCTGAAGTGTTGAAAGAGAATGTTGATGTCCTCTTTTTTTGTGGGAGAAAGATAAGATGGAATGAGGTGGTTTTACACGTAGCTAACTAGAGAAAGTAAAAGACAACTTACTAAAAAAACACCCTAAATGATTTGTATATACCAAAAAGATATACTTTTGTACTATCAAATAACATTATATGAAAACAATATCGCTTAAAATTGACGATTCTATATTTGGAGAAACTGAAAAAGTTCTTTCAACAATAAATATTCCTAGGAATCGGTATATCAATGAGGCAATTGAATATTATAACAAGGTTCAAAAAAGACAAATTTTAGAAAAACGTCTTAGAGCCGAATCTGAGCTAGTCGGGAAAGATTCTATGCGTATTTTGAAAGAATTTGAAAAAACAGATTATGCAGATTAATCAATATGAAATCTGGATTGCTGACTTAAATCCGCGGATAGGAACGGAAGCTGGTAAGACAAGACCAGTACTGATTGTTCAGACAAACTTACTAAATAAAATTCCACATCTATCAACGATTGTTTGCCCTATAACAACAAATGTTGAAAATGAATCTGATATTTTGAGAGTTCATTTGAAGAAGGGTATGGCAAATTTACATGAGGATTGCGATATTATGGTTGACCAAATTCGCGCAATAGATAATAAACGGTTGATTAAAAAAGTTGGAATATTACCGACTGATTTAGTAGAAAAAGTCAAAGGAAATATTACTATTCTTCTTGATTTAGAATAAAGTGTACTCTTCCATTTTTTAACTAAATATTCAACGATAAAAACAACTTCACTGGTCTAAAAATGGGGTAGGCATAAAGAAATAAACATCAATTAGTAAAATAACAAAAACGTTCTGAAGTGTTGAAAGAGAATGTTGATGTCCTCTTTTTTTGTGGGAGAAAGTAAGATGGAATGAGGTGGTTTTAGGTGGATATAGGGAAACTTACGAGAGTTTTAGCGAAGACGAGAAAGCTATTTATACACGAAAAGTTCAGAAACCGTAATATATTGTCTAGAGATACTTAGTACCTAAATTGAATATATTTTCTTTGTAAAGTGTTGATAGAAATGCGTGAGAAACCTAGAAGGTTGAAAACTATTTTTTGTACTTTTGGGTATAATTGAACAACCAAATGAGCTTATTCAAGAATCATACGAAAGACATTGTGAGTTTGTGTAAAGCGCATAAAGTGAAATCTTTATATGCTTTTGGCTCTGTCTTAACCGATGCGTTTAACAATGAAAGTGATATTGATTTGATTGTTGATTTCGAAAATTTGGATGTATTAGATTATGGAGACAATTATTACAGCTTTAAGTTTTCACTTGAGCATATTCTAAAAAGAAGTATTGATTTATTGGAAGAAAAAGCAATCAAAAATCCGTATTTCAGAGAGAGTTTGAGTCACAATAAAGTATTGATTTATGGATAATATGTGTCGAACTTGGCTTTATGATATATAGAACTCAATAAATGAAATTGAGAGTTATTTTATTGATACTCCAAAAACGTTTGAGATTTATGAAAAAGACTTGAGAACCAAAAGAGCTGTGGAAAGAAATATCGAAATCATTGGTGAAGCAATGAATCGGATATTAAAAGAAAATAGTGAGGTTGAAATTTCAAACTCAAGTAAAATTGTTGATGTCAGAAATAGAATAATTCATGGATATGATTCCGTCTCAGACGACGTCATTTGGGGAATAGTAATCAAAAATCTTCCCGTTTTGCAAAGGGAAGTAGAGATTCTACTAAATGAATAAAATATATACCCCAAACGTACAGTAAGCTTATTTCTCCACCACCTTCATTCAAAACTTCCCACAAAACAAAAAATCTCAATACAACTTTACGTTTTTAGATAAATAAGCCCAAATAAGTGCCATCACGCCAACAACGCCAAATGCAAACGGCAGACTGATTGCCTCCGATAAGAACCCAACCAATACAGGACCAAACAAAAATCCACCCATACTGAAGGTATTCATCGTCGCCAAACCTGCTCCTTTTGCCATTCCCGGTACGCGTGCTGCACTGCCGTACATTATCGGCGCCCCGCAAGAAACGCCCGCTCCAACCATCGAAAAACCAGCGATGCTCGTCCAGGTATAAGGAAAGATAATAGACAAAAATAGTCCGGCTGAGGCAAGTAATCCTCCGTAAATGAGTACATTATTACGCCCCCAACGCGGAATCAGGCTGTCGCCTAGTAGTCTGCCGGCTGCCATAAAAAAAGAATAACCTGCTAATCCCCAACCAATAAAATAGGCATTGGCAACCACAATATCTTTCATGTAAACGGCCGTCCAGTCTGCCATAGAACCCTCCGAAAAATTGATAAATAAACTTATCAATATCATAATCAATAAAGGGCCTCGTGGCAAGACGAATTTAGCTCCTTGGGTTGTCTCTGCCTCTTCATTTCCAAATGCGTCGTCCGGAATAGCCCGAATTTGACCTTGAACCAACAAGGCACCAGCAAGGATAATCCCCCCAAATAAAAGCATGGTTATTCTCTGTGGAACACCAAAGCCAATGGTCGCACTTGCCAACAAAGAACCCACCATTAATCCAATACTAAACATCCCATGACAGGTGGACATAATGCTGATTCGTTGGTTCAACTCAATACTTGTAGCTGTCGTGTTCATCGCCACATTGAGCGTTGTGATGCTCGTTCCACACGCAAAAAGAGCGAGTGACGTCGCCCAAATAACAGGCATTTGAATAGGCAATACAAAACATGTTCCTAGATAAAACATCCCAAAAACGGTCATTTTCTGCATACCAAAACGCTGCAGTAAACCCGCCGCAACGGGGTTGGCAACCAAGGAGCCCATCGGCATAGAAAGAAGCAATAAGCCAAGTTGCGCGTCATCTAAACCGAATTTATTCTTGACAAACGGAATAAATGTTGCCCAACTGCCAAATAAAAAGCCAATAGAGAAAAAAGCAAAGCCGACAGCCAGCGTTTGTTTGCGCGTAAAAAATAAGCGGAGATGAGATAAATCTAACACAAGGAGTTAAGTTATAAAGGTTAAAGCGAGATGAGTTGATATATAAAGTCAGCGTTGATTTCTGTGTAATCGTTTATATAAGCGGCACACGGTGGAAGTTCTTCTTTTGTATGCGAAGAAAGCACACCGACGACGCGCATTCCTGCGTTGAGTCCTGCTGTAATACCCGAAAACGAGTCCTCAAAAACGAGGCAATGGGCTGGATTTGCTCCAATTCGCGCTGCTGAGGTTAGGTAAACTTCAGGATGTGGTTTGTGATTTGTTACGTCCTCACTCGCCAAAACAGACTCCATATAGGGTTCAAAACCGAGTTTCCCCATAATTAAGTCGAGGTTTGCCCGTGGTGCGGATGTAGCAACACCTGTTTTGATGCCTGCTTGTTTTAATTCGGCAAGAAAAGGTAAAAAACCAGTAATCGGTTCTACGTGTGGTGCATAAATCTCTCTGAAAAGTCCCTCTTTTTCATCTTCAAGAGCCTTAAATTCAGCGCCTTCTACTTTTCTACCAAGGAAATGAGCGAATATATATGCGTTACTCTTGCCAAACATGTGTTGTGCAAAAGCCTCGTCTGTAGGAAATAGAGAGCGCTTCTCGAAAAAGGCACGAAAGGCCAATGTATGAAATGGATTGGTATGGCAGATGACGCCATCCATGTCAAAGAGTACAGTAGTGTTTGTATTCATGCCACAAAGTTAACAATAGATGCTCTGAAAATATGTAAATTTGCTGAATTTACCGTTTCCCGTAATCCCAAACTTAATTTGTAAACCTTCTTTTCTTTTCGGAGTTTAAGAACAACAGTCTAATCTACCAACGGATGAACAAAATACACATTGACTACCTAGAACACCCTTCTGTAGAAGAATTGGATGCCAAAGAATACATTATTATCAAAGGGGCTAAGGTCAATAATTTGAAAAATATTGATGTTGCCATTGCCCGAAATAAACTGACGGTCATCACGGGGCTGTCGGGTAGTGGCAAATCTTCTTTGGCATTTGACACACTCTTTGCAGAAGGGCAACGCATGTATGTAGAAAGTCTAAGTAGCTATGCTCGCCAGTTTCTTGGTCGAATGGAAAAGCCTGATGTTCAGTATATTAAAGGGGTTTCGCCTGCTATTGCCATTGAACAAAAGGTATCTACCAAAAATCCACGCTCTACCGTTGGTACAACTACCGAAATTTACGATTATCTAAAACTTCTTTTTGCCCGTATTGGTATCACGTACTCACCGATTTCAGGGGAGGTAGTTACAAAAGATACGGTGACAAGTGTCGTTGACTTCATCTTTTCGCTCGAATCGGGCACTCGATTGCTCGTTCTAGCCCCGCTCATCTGCAAAGAAGACCGCACGCTAGAGAAGGAATTAGACCTTTTACTGAAAAAAGGATATACCCGTATCCGCATGAATGGCGAGGTACACGAACTCGAAGATATTCTCGCGAACCCGACGACTATCTCGGCAAATTCATCCATAGAAATTGTCGTTGACCGCGTGGCAGTTAAAAAAACAACGTCTGGTTTGCCCGAAGAAGAATTGCAATTTAGACTCTCTGATTCTGTCCAAACAGCTTTCTTTGAAGGCGAAGGCGCATGTATTTTGGATGTACGGACAGAAGAACCCTTCGAGAAACGATTCTCGGATAAATTTGAACGCGACGGCATTTCGTTTGAAGAACCCTCAACCAATTTATTTGCATTCAATAATCCCTATGGTGCTTGTAAAAATTGCGATGGATTCGGGAATGTACTCGGACTCGACAAAGATTTAATCATCCCGGATAAAAATTTATCTGTTTTTGAGGGCGCAATTGCACCTTGGCGAAGCGAAAAAATGAGTGATTGGGTTTTGCCACTCATCAAAAACGGCGTACGTTTTGATTTTCCTATTCACCGCGCGTACAAAGATTTGACAACCGCCGAACAGGAACTCATCTGGAAAGGAAATAAATATTTTGCAGGTCTGAATGACTTTTTTAAAACCTTAGAATTGCAAGCGCATAAAATTCAATACCGGGTTCTTGTGTCCAAATACAAAGGAAAAATGGCTTGTCCAGAATGCCGGGGCTCTCGATTACGCAAGGACGCTTCGTATGTACAAATTGGCGGCAAATCCATTACAGACATCGTACTTATGCCCATTGCCAAAGCTGCGCGTTTTTTCGATGAACTCACATTAACAGAGAAGCAACAAGAAGTTGCGAAGCGGATTTTATTCGAAATCAAAAGCCGTTTGTCGTTTATGGAGCAAGTTGGACTGGGTTATCTGACATTAAACCGCCTGACTTCCACACTTTCGGGTGGGGAGTTCCAACGCATCAAATTAGCGACGTCTTTGGGTAGTGCGCTGGTTGGCTCGATGTATATTCTCGATGAACCGAGCATCGGTTTGCACCCACGAGATACCAATCGCTTGGTAGATGTGCTTCTTTCGCTTCGCGATTTAGGAAATACCGTGATTGTTGTGGAGCACGAGGAGGAAGTCATGCGAGCAGCGGATGAAATCATTGATATTGGGCCAGAAGCAGGAAATCTCGGTGGCCACGTCGTCTTTCATGGCCGTGTGACCGAACAAGAAACGGACAGCGCCATGCCTGCCAACAGCGAATCGTCGCATACGATTGCTTTTTTGCTCGGAAAAGACGTCATTTCTATTCCAGATTTTAGACGAAAACCAACAGATTTTATCCGAATTATTGGCGCAAAAGAGAATAATTTGAAAGACATTGACGTCCGTATTCCTATTGGAGTTCTCTCGGTTGTGACGGGCGTGAGTGGCTCAGGAAAATCGACATTAATCCGTAAAATTTTGTATCCCGCTCTCGCGCGCTTGAAAGGCGGATACAGCGAAGAAGCCGGAAAATATACAGATATTGCTGGAGATTTGCATCGAATCAATCAAATTGAATTGGTCGATCAAAATCCAATTGGTAAGTCAAGTCGTTCAAATCCAGTGACTTACATTAAAGCGTACGATGTTGTCCGTCAATTATTTGCAGATCAGCCTCTTTCCAAAGCACGGGATTACAAACCTGCTTTTTTCTCTTTCAATGTGGAGGGCGGGCGTTGTGAGGCGTGCCAAGGAGAAGGGCAACAGACCATCGAAATGCAATTCATGGCAGATGTCAAACTGACGTGTGAAAGCTGTGGAGGGCGCCGTTTCAAACAAGAAATTTTGGAGGTGCTTTACAAAGACAAATCCATCTCGGATATTCTGGATATGACAGTCGATGAGGCGATTGCCTTTTTTGAAACAGACGATGCACGTCTTGCGGATAAATTACGCCCTTTGCAAGAAGTTGGGCTTGGGTATATTCGGCTCGGGCAGTCGTCTAGCACACTTTCTGGCGGCGAAGCACAACGCGTGAAATTGGCTTTCTTTTTAGGAAAAGGCAATGCGGACAAAGGAAAAACACTCTTCATTTTTGATGAACCAACCACGGGACTTCATTTTCATGATATTCGTAAGTTATTGAAAGCCATCCAGGCGCTGGTCAATCAAGGAGATACCGTCGTTATCATAGAACACAATATGGAGGTAATCAAATGTGCCGATTGGATTATTGATTTAGGTCCAGATGGTGGAGAGGAAGGCGGATATGTCTGTTTTGAAGGTACACCGGAACAAATGGTTGCTCTCGAAGATAATTTTACGGCTTTGTATTTGAAAGATAAAATGTGATCATCGAACAAATGAAAAGGGGCAGATAGAAGAATGAAAACACCTTTGTTTTTTAAACTCTTGTTGCTACTTGCACTCGGTTTTCGGTTGATGCGTGCGGCACGAAAAACACCGAATTTAGCAGAGAAGAAAACCCCTTTTCGTTTGAATCGCAGCAAATCTTCTTTCATTCCTTGTGCTATTCAGGAACAGGAATCTTCAGTTGCGTTTATGCTGTATTTTTATCGAACAAACGTGCGGCCTTTGTATCAAACAACCCACGATTTTTCAGGCTTGCCCTTGGTTTATCAGATGGCGGTGGTTTTGCACGAATGGTATCAGTCGGTTTCTAAAAAGAAGAGAGGTGTTTTTCGGTTTTTCTGGTACAAAGAATCTTGGATTTTTGTTTTTTATGAAGTGTTGCAAGAACTTCAACTGACGGAGGAAAGCAATGTCTTGGCTCAAATTATGACAGAAGTTGCTGAGACAGACCAATGGAACGAGCAAACGACATTCGTCTTGACGGGCGGAAAAGAATATCCGACTATGCAACGTTTTGATGAACTATTTGATGAAAATCGCCTGTTTGCTATTTTTAAAAAATATGTAATGAAATGGGCTTCGGCACAAGATTATGATAAAAATGGATACTATCTCCCCTAAAACTACCCCTTGGGTTTCTTTATCTGTTTCGATGTATGTGGCAGGGCTGATTGGGCTCAATTTCCCAGAAACGCGTTCATTTTTTCAGTTTCTCACTCCTTTTCACCTCCTGAGCTCGCTCGGAATCCTTTTTTATTTTCACAAGGATTGGCGCTCTCCCGTTCCTTTTCTTTTTTTTCTGGTGTATTTGGGTGGCTATTTGGTGGAGGTCGCTGGCGTACATACCGGACTTATTTTTGGTGAATATCAATACGAAACAACCCTCGGCTGGAAAGTATTTGATGTCCCGCTCATGATTGGCGTAAATTGGTTGATGCTCGTCTATTGCCACGTAGATATTCTTTCCAGATGGGGGAACAAATGGGTCGTTCCTCACCCAACTTTTCTGTTGGTAATTCGTACAACCATCGGCGCGATTCTTCTAACTACCCTCGATTATATCGTAGAACCCATCGCCATTGAACAAAATATGTGGTCTTGGGCAAATGGAGTTCCTCCTCTGCAAAATTACCTCGGTTGGTTGGTTACTTCTTGGCTGCTCGTATTTTTGTTGATGCGCCAATCCTACCAAAAGCAAAACCCAATGGCACCTTGGATTTTAGGCCTGCAATGGGCCTTTTTTCTCGTTCAATGGTTTGTCTAATCTTCTTTTTTCTCCCCAAACTGTATTAATGGTACCAGCACATATCCAAACAGAAGAACAATGCAAAGAGGCTTTCCTCACGTATTTTGGCTCTTCGCCCGACATTCTCGTTCGTGCACCTGGGCGCATTAATTTGCTCGGCGAACATACGGACTATAACCAAGGATTTGTTCTTCCTGCCGCCATTGATTTCGCTCTGTTTTTTGCCATTCGACCCCGAACGGACAAATTCGTGACGTGTATCGCCCATGATTTTCAACAAGAAAAAAAAATATTTTCTCTGGAAAATACGCTCACCCCACAACAAGGTTGGATTAATCATATACTTGGGGTTGTGCATGAATTTACTGTATTAGGATTTCATTTTCCGACAGGTTTTGACGTACTTTTTGGTGGAAATATCCCCTCCGGTGCCGGACTTTCTTCCTCTGCCGCCCTCGAAGCGGGTTTGGCACGTGGGCTTTGTGCTTTGTTTGATTGGGAGGTTTCTTTGCTTACTTTGGCGCAAATTGCCCAACGTGCCGAGCATCATTTCGTCGGAGTAAAGTGTGGAATCATGGACATGTATGCCTCTTTATTTGGACAGAAGAATCAACTCATTCAACTGGATTGTAGAACCCAGACACATGCGTATATTCCGTTTGAATTAAAGGATTACGTCATTTTATTGGCGAACTCAGGGGTAAAGCATAGTCTGGCGGAGAGTGCTTACAATGTCAGAAGGGCTTCGTGTGAGGAAGGCGTAACGTATTTTCAGTCAATAGATGCCTCTGTTCAGTCGCTTCGCGATGTCTCCCTTGCTTTTTTTTACGCGCATGCTTCTTCGCTACCAGAAGAAATTCAAAAAAGGTGTTTGTATGTTGTGGAAGAGCAAGCCCGTGTTGTTCAGGTCGTGGATGCGCTGAAAAACAACGATTGGCAAACGGTTGGTTCTTTGATGTATGCGACACACCGAGGGTTGTCTGAATTATACGAGGTGAGTTGTGTCGAGATTGATTTTTTGGTTAATCTAACAAAAAAACAGAACGGAGTTTTGGGCGCACGGGTTATGGGCGGCGGTTTTGGTGGATGTACCATTCAATTAGTTGAGAAAGAACAGAAAGAGCTGTTCAAAGCAGTGCTACAAAAAGAATACGAAGAAACGTTTGGTTTACCGCTCGAAATATATGAAGTAACCCCCGAAGACGGCGTGCGTGTAAAAAAAGTATAAGCACAAAAAAGGCGATTGAGTAAACCCAATCGCCTTTTTTGTGTATTGAAATGATTAGTCGTCTCTACGCCCACCCAAAAACAGCATGACGTAGTAAGCAAGGTTGGCTACTGCGCCCAAAGCTGCAACTACATAAGTCATTGCCGCCCATTTTAAGGCATCTTTGGCAAGTGCATGTTCTTGTCTATTAACAATATTGCGTGATTCCATCCATTTGAGTGCGCGGTTACTTGCATCAAATTCAACCGGAAGTGTAATCAGAGAGAAAGCCGTTAACGCTGCGTTCGCCACGATTAAAACCATTAAAATTAAGTTACCCATGGCACTGCCTTGGCTAATCATGTAAAAACCGCCCATGAATAAGAAGGTATTTGCCATACCCATCAAACGGGAAGCGATATTTACGATGGGAACCAAAGAAGAGCGCATCCGAAGCGCTGCGTAAGCTGTTGCATGTTGAACAGCATGTCCGCATTCGTGTGCTGCAACCGCTGCTGCTGCTGCGCTACGACCGTGGTAAACATCCCCACTAAGATTAACCGTCTTGTCCATTGGATTGTAGTGGTCCGTCAATTGGCCATCTACTTGGGTAATCCGAACATCGTAAATTTGATTGTCGTGTAGCATTTTCTGCGCGATTTCTGCGCCAGAAAGGCCGTTATATAAGCCCACGCGGGAGTATTCTTCGAACTTTCGCTTTAGTTTGTTTGATACAAACCAGCTAATTCCCATAAAAACAACACTAATAAGAAGGATACCTGTCATCTTTCGTTGATTATTTAATTTCTAGTGATATAAACATGTTTTACGCTAAAAACAGTTCGAATATACGATTCTATTGCGATGAAGGGAAGAAAATCGCGATGATTTGTTTATGGGCGGGACGAACTGTCACGCGATGGAGCGAAGGAAGCCAACAAAAAGCCGGCTAGTCCAAAAATCACAACCAATACAAGTCCAATAATTGTGTGTAGAAACGTCGCTAATGCAATGCCATTTGCTTGACTTAACCCGTACAGAACCACGATTTTCCCAACAAAAAAGTGATAACTACCAATACCGCCGACAGTCGGTGCAGCCATGCCAATTGTTCCCATGACCAAAATAGTCAAAACGGCTAAGAAAGACAGAGCGCTGGTTTCGGGAAGTGCCTGACAAAGAAAATACGTCGTGAAATAATACAAGACCCAAATAGCAAGCGTATGGAAAATGAAAACAGAGGGATTTTTTAATCGACGAATGCCGTTGAATCCTTCCCAAACACCTCCTAAAAAGCCAATAATTTTTTGTAAAATAGGCATTGCTAAAATCGTCTGTTTTTTCTTTTGGAAGAAAAAATATCCCAGCAAAACAACGAGCAAAAAGACGGTTCCTAAGCCAATGAATGCCATCGGATTTTTGAATTTATCACCCATGATTTCAAAAAAGAATTGGCTAATTCGCCCAAATTCCAAGGCTAAGTTTAGGCCGATAAGCAATAAAAGAACGAGTACATCCACGAGGCGTTCGGCTACAACTGCGCCAAAAGATTTCTCGAAAGGCACGCCCTCCATTTTACTCAATGAACCACAACGCGCCAATTCTCCCGCTCTTGGAAGAACTAAGTTGACAATATAACCAACCAGTACAGCCAATGTCGTTCTGTATGTACTTGTTTGATAACCAATGGGTTGCAACATGATTTTCCAACGATACGCCCGACTTACATGGGCAGCCAATTGCAAAATAGCGGCTAAAAGAACCCAGCGGTAGTCTGCTTCTTGGAATTTGGCGAGTAAATCGGCAAGCGCAATGTCTTTAAATACCCAGTAAAGCAAACCCGCAGCGATACCGACCGAAACCAAATACTGACTAATTTTTTTGAAATCCATGAAAGAAGATATTAAGAGGTAATCCGATTGTTTTCGTCGGGAAATACAAGTGTAGGTTCGTGAACGTCTGCTTCTTCGGGCGTCATCCAAGCATAAGAAATGATAATCAAGATATCACCAACTTGCGCTTTGCGTGCAGCAGCGCCGTTCAGACAAATCGTCCCGCTGTTGCGTTCTCCTTTGATGACATACGTCTCAATGCGCTCCCCATTGTTGTTATTTACTACTTGTACACGCTCGTTCGGGCGGATACCAGATGCCTCTAAAAGTGCCTCATCAATGGTGATACTGCCTACGTAATTGAGCTCTGCTTGTGTAACTTTGACACGATGTATCTTGGATTTGAATACGTTGATGTACATGTTTGTTGTTCGTGTAATATATTTTGACCGAACAAAAATACAATACTTTTCGGAAAAGGCAGGGATTCCGTTTATGCTGAGCAATTGTTTGTATGTTATTTTAGGAATGGAGACAGTCCACTTTTGTCCAGACGAGGGAGGATAATCATCGTTTTGGGACGAAAAACAAAACATATCCCAACAAAGTAGGCGTATTTTAAACATACCTAAATGAACACAAACAGTTTCTGAAACACCAAAACATTTTTACACGAATCTCACTTTTGATAGAAACCTTCAAATTGATTTGTAAAATACTATGAAAATACTTGTTACGGGTGGTACAGGGCTTGTCGGAAAAGTATTGGTGAATGAACTCCAAAACAAAGGACATGAAGTGGCTATTTTGACTCGCTCACCTAAAAAAAATACAAAAATTCCTTCTTTTCAATGGGATATTGACAAAGGATACATTGACCCCGAAGCACTTGCATTTGCTGAAGGAATCATTCATTTAGCAGGTGAAGGGATTGCGGATAAACGTTGGACAGCCGAACAAAAAAAGAAAATCATCGATTCCCGCGTTGAACCTTTGCGCTTATTAGGTACTCACTTGGCAGCCAACGGAATAAAACCAGCGGTTCTTGTTTCGGCTTCTGCTATTGGTTACTATGGAGGTGAACGCGGAGATGAAAAATTAACCGAAACCAGCTCGCCGGGCACTGACTTTCTTGCAGAATGTACCGTAAAATGGGAAAATGCCGCTTCGTTTTTAGAAGCAAGCCGGACAGTACATATTCGGGTTGGGGTTGTCTTGAGTAAAGAGGGTGGCGCCCTCCCAAAACTGGCTGCACCGGTTCGGTGGGGAGTTGGCGCAGCACTTGGCAGTGGCCAACAATGGATGTCCTGGATTCATGTACAAGATTTGGCGCGTTTATTTGTCCAAGCCATCGAAGACGAAAATATGCGCGGAGCCTACAACGGAGTAGCCCCACTGCCGATACGAAATACCGACTTAACCAAAAAAGTAGCGAAGCAATTAAACCGTTTTGTCTTCCTACCACCTGTTCCTGGTTTTGTATTGAAAGTAGCCCTTGGTGAAATGTCTGTGGTAGTTTTAGGGAGTGCTTATGTAGAAAACCAACGAATAAACGGAGAGTTATCCTTTAAATACGCGTATTCCACGGTTGAAGAAGCATTGGAAGAAATTTACGGAAAATTTTAAATAAATACAAATGCACCAATTGTATAGACGAGTGAACTTGGTATATTCCTAAAAAAAATTAATTTTGCTAAATTAAAATAATTTAACAAACTAGTTTTTATGAGCAAAATCTATACGCTATTGATTTTTTGCCTCTTAAGCTTCTCTTTAGCTGCCCAGACAGTGTCTGTAAGCGGCCAAGTGACAGCAAACGACGGTGAATCTCTCCCCGGTGTGAGTGTGACAGTAAAAGGTACAACTCGAGGTACTGTCACGGATATCAACGGAAAATACCAATTAACAAACTTACAGCCCAAAGCGACACTTGTGTTTAGCTTTACGGGATTCCAAAAAGTAGAACAGACTCTCAACGGACAATCGACACTGGATATTCAGTTGAAAGAAAGTACCAACGAATTAGATGAGGTGGTTGTTACGTCTTTCAATATTGCCAAAGACAAACGAGAGCTTGGCTATGGCTCTCAGACAATCAAAGGTGACATCTTGAAGAACACAGGCGACCCCAATATGGTTGCTGCCATGCAAGGTAAATTGGCTGGGGTGACAATCAACGGCTCCGGTGGCGCTCCAGGTGCTGGTACTAACATCATCATCAGAGGTATCAACTCGCTAAGTGGAGGCAATGACAACCAACCGTTGTTTATTGTAGATGGTATCATCATATCAAACAATACATTTGCAGGAAATGCTTTGCCGTCGGCTGGTTCAAATGCCGTAAATAGCAACGAGCAGTTTTCAAATACCAACAGAGCTGCCGACATGAACCCAGACGATATTGAGTCAATCAACGTATTGAAAGGTGCAGCAGCAACAGCACTTTACGGACAACGTGCCTCAAACGGTGCTATCATCATTACAACAAAAAAAGGTGCTGCCGGAAAGGCATCCATCACGTACTCCGCAACGTATGGCGTGGATAATGTGGACAAAGTACCTGCGCAGCAAGAAAGATATTCACATGGTTTATCTGCCGTGCCTCGCGTAGGATTCGTTTTTCAACAGTTTGGTCCACTAACACAACCTGGCGACCCCATCTTTGAAAACTTCCGTACGTTTTTCAGACAAGGAGAACGCATGAGCCACAACTTGGGTGTTTCAGGTGGGAATGACAAATCAAAATATTATACGTCACTCTCTTATTTTGACCAAACAGGGATTGTTCCTAACACGGACTTTTCACGCATCACAGCGAAACTATCTGGTTCTACAAAAGTGAATAATTCCATTGAAATCGGTGGGCAATTGAACTACGCAAATTCGGCTGGTACAAGTCCCGCTTCTGGAGATAAGTCTATTTTTAGCTCGTTGACATATTGGTCGCCTTCATTTGACGTAAACGATTACCTCAAACCAGATGGAACACAAAATAATATAACTGCTGGGACAATTGACAACCCACGTTATTATGCTGAAAAAAGTGCTTTGCAAACAGATGTGAATCGCTTATTCGGTGACATCTACGCAAATTTAAAATTAACAGATTGGTTATCAGCCAGATACCAGTTAACAACAGACTTCTACAATGACCGCCGCAACCGCATCGTTCCACCTGAATTAGACCTTGGAACACAAGTAAGAGGTTTTGTCATCGACGAAAGCTTCAATTTCAAAGAATTTAACTCGAATTTCTTCTTGACGGCGACTAAAAATCTATCCGAAAATCTTCGCGGTAGTTTGATGGTTGGACATAACGCGACGAGTATTTCAACGGATAACTTAGTCGGAAGAGGGGAAACATTCATCGCGCCAGGCTTCTTTGATATTTCCAATACGACGAATTTCACTGCTCGACGTTCTCGCTCATTGAGACGCCTTGTTGGGGTATTCAGTGAAGCAAAATTGGATTATAAAAACATGCTTTACTTGAGCATTACAGGCAGGAATGACTGGTCTTCGACGTTACCAGCCGATAACCGCTCTTTCTTCTATCCATCTGTTAGTATGTCATACATCCTGACAGAATCTTTCTTGAAAGATAACTCAGTGGTTTCCTATGCAAAACTGAGAGGTTCACTCGCACAAGTGGGTAAAGATACAAGACCTTACCAAATTGGGTCGTATTATCAAGTGACTCCAGGTTTCCCATTTGGTTCTGTAGGTGGATTTAGAAGAGACCCGAACATTGGTAACTTCAATTTATTACCAGAAATTACGACGGAGTCAGAAGTAGGTATCGAGACATCGCTCTTTAACAATAAAATTTCGCTCGAAGCCAACTATTTCATGCGGGATAGTAAAAACCAAATCGTGGATGTACCCGTGAGTAATGTGGTTGGATATGCGCGTTATACAACCAACGCGGGCTTAATCCGTAACCAAGGCGTTGAGGTTTTGCTTGGTTTTAAACCTATTAAAACAAAAACGTTTTCTTGGGAGACGAACTTCAACTGGGATAGAATCCGTAGCCGTGTGTTATCTATGCCAGAAGATTTACAAGAAATTACGTATTATGACCAAGGTCGTGTGGCACTTCGTATCGTAGAAGGTGGCTCAATGGGTGATTTGTACGGATTTGATTGGAATAGAAATGAAAATGGAGACGTACTCATCAATGCACAAGGCTTGCCTACACTGAACCAAGCATCGTATGTAAAAGTAGGTAACGCGCTTCCAGATTGGAAAGGAGGAATGTTCAATAACTTTACTTACAAGAATATCGCCTTGAGTTTCTTGCTTGAGTGGAGATTTGGCGGAGATGTGGTTGATTTAGGAGAGATGAACGGTATCCGAAATGGTATTACAAAATTCACAGAAGAGCGTGACCTTGCCGTTATTTTCAAAGGCGTGAAAGCCGATGGTACACCAAATGATATTCCGAATTACATGGATGAAACCAATTACCGCGCTTTCGGATTCAACGCACATTATTCCTATAATATTCAAGATGCTTCTTGGTTTAGAGTCCGGAATGCCAACTTGAGTTACAACGTTCCAACGAAGTTCCTTCCGAAAAACATGAGCAGCGTTCGTCTATCTGTTATTGGAAACAACTTGTTCTTGTCAACGCCTTTCAGAGGATATGACCCAGAATCTTTGGCGTTTGGTGCTGGTTCAAATCTCATTGGGTTTACAGGAAGAAATACGCCTGCCGTGAGAAGCTTTGTTTTTGGAATCAATGTTGGATTGTAATTTTTAATGATTGAGAAGATGAAAAAATATACCATAAAATTTTTAGTAGGTGTCTTGGCCTTGTTTTCACTCAATAGTTGTGAAAACTACCTTGGTGGAGATACAAATATTGACCCAACAAGAACAAGCGACGCAAGTTTGAATACCTTACTGCCGACTGTCTTGTTCTATACTGCGCAAAATACCTATGCCAACGCATTTGTATCTGGGCAATATACTCAACAATTAGGAAATGTAGTTGCTGGCGGAACTGACTCGCAGCTCCGCAATGAATTTGGTACGCAATGGGTTAATTTATACCTCAATGTTATTCCAAATTGCAATGTCATCCTGAAAAAAGCAGAGGAATCAAATTCACCTCATTACGCCGGTATCGCTAAAATTGTGCTTGCTTACAATCTTGGCTTGGCAGCAACAACTTGGGAAAACGTTCCTTTCACGGAGGCTGATAATAATCTGACAAACCTCGCACCGAAGTACGACTCACAAGAAGCAATTTACGCAACTGTTCAACGCTTATTGACAGAAGCCATCGCAGATTTAGGGCAAACTACTTCGCTGTTTTCTCCTACCACAGACGATTTATCCTACCGTGGAGACCGGACAAAATGGGTGAAATTAGCGAACTCGCTACGCGCTCGTTATTTGTTACATACAGCTAAAAAACAGGGTGCAGCTGCATATACAGCAATTTTAGCTTCTTTGCAAAACGGAATGACCAGCAATGCAGACGATTTCCAGGTAGTATTCAATGAGCGTAATTTTAATCCATGGCATTCATTGGCATTGGCGAATAATACAGGAAACTTATCGGTAACATTTGGGGGTACTTTCATGGATTACATGAACGGCACAATCAGTGGAGTCGTTGACCCACGTGTCGCTTTGACCGCCAATAAAACAGGTTCTGACCCTATTTACAGAGGAACAACGCCCGGCAGAGGTTCAGCAGGAAGTAATACAACGTTCAATGATAGAACGAATTTCTACGGTTGGTTTTGTCGCGTAGATGCCCCGATCATTATGATGAGCTACGCAGAGACAAAATTCATTGAGTCGGAGGTACGTTTCCTTCAAAATGGAGGTTCGGCTACGTCACAAGGAAGTACCGCAGCAGCGTATCAAGCGTATTTGGCAGGTATCAAAGCAAATATGGACAAAGTGGGTGTATCGGCAGCAAATTCAGCGGCGTTTTTGGCGCACCCGTCTGTGGCATTGGGTGAAGGTAAATTGACACTTTCTGCCGTTCTCATTGAGAAATACAAAGCGCTCTTTACTAACCCAGAAGCATGGGTGGACTTACGTAGAAACGAGCATAATCCTGCTATTTATACAGGATTGGAACTTCCTGAAAACCACAATGTGGAACTAAACGGAAACTGGATTGCACGTGGAGTTTATCCAAGTTCAGAGACATCTCGTAATTCGGAGGTTGCCAAAGCCAACTTCAAGGCGCTAGATACAAAAATGTGGTTGTTTAATTAATTTATTGACGAAAAGATGAAAAAAATAGCATATATCGTACTTTTTGCGCTAGGTCTTTCTAGTTGTTACGAAGAGTATAATCCGAATACTGATTTGTTTGATGTAGTGGGTGATGTCGCGTATGTGGCAGCTTTAACGGCAAATCCTGCCACGGTGGCTCCGTCTGGCTCAACTACTTTGACGATTAAATGTACTGCTTACAACACAGACATGAAGGAAATCAAAATTTACGAGCGCATCGGAACATCAGGTGGCTTTACGCTTAAAAGTACCGTTCCGTTTACTCCCAATTTTGTAGAAGCAGAGAAACTCCACGTCGTGACAGTTCCTTACACAGCACCTTCTAACAGAGGAGCGGTAATCAACTTACAAGTGGAGGTTATCACGGCGAATGGTTTGGCTTCCAAAAGAAACAGGACCTTGACCGTTCGTACAACTAACTAAGCGGTGTACATACAGCAAAAAACGGCTTGTTAACTCAGTTAGCAAGCCGTTTTTGTGTTTTGATAGGTGATATTTCTATCACTTTCGTCTGATTTCTACTAACATGTAACGTGTTTAAAATGTAGGAAAGTACGGGTTAAATACATTAAATTAGCTGAAATCTGTTAGGGTAAAATACGTTACCTCTAAACTCTTTAAAGCCAGAAGTTTTTGTAAAGCAGTCAAATTGATTTTTTTGATGAAATGATTCATCTCGCAACAAGGTGCATTTGGTCTATTTATTACAAACAAGACATGTAAATTTTTATTTTTTATGTTAATTCGTACACCAATCGAACCTAAACGAAGTAAACTATGCACCGATTTCTCCGACTTATTACCATCTCCTGCCTGATTTCAGCTCAAACGAAAGGGCAATCCATTCCTTACGAAAAACTAGCCGTTGCATACGGTCTCCAACACATTCCGACGTTGCGCTCCTACTTGTCTATCCCATGCGATGCAAATGTGAAAGAAGACATGTATAAAAATATAGAATGGGTACAAAATGCCTTTTCTTCCCGCGGTTTCTCTGTCTCTACGCTGGAAACGCCGACACTCCCTGTACTTTTGCTGGAGAGAAAAGCGAAAAATCCAGCCGCCAAAACCGTTTTATTTTATTACCATTCGGACGGTCAACCTGTCCGAGCTACTGAGTGGCAACAAGAAAATCCATTTATTCCTGTCTTGAAACAAAAAAAAGGAGATACTTGGGAGCAAATTCCGTTTGAACGAATTACACAAAATTATGACCCCGAATGGCGTATTTTCGGGCGTGCCTCCTCCGATGACAAAGGCCCTGGCGTGATGTTACTCGCCGCCCTAGATGCTATCGAATCGTTGGCTATTTCCCCCAATTATCACCTCAAAATACTGGTTGATTTTGAAGAGGAAAAAGGCTCTACAAGTTTACCGGGAATCATCGAAAAAAACCGAAAAGCCCTCGAATCTGACCTTCTCCTCATTTTTGATGGCCCTGCGCATCCTACCAATCTGCCTACCATTACGTTTGGTGCACGTGGTATTCTTACATTGACATTAACGACTTATGGCCCCGTTTCACCTCTCCATAGCGGTCATTACGGGAATTATGTGCCCAATCCGGTTTTTCGAATGGCAAGATTATTAACCAATATGAAAGCAGAAGATGGACGCGTACTGATTCCGGGTTTCTACGAAGGTATCCAGCTTGACCCCGTTACCGCCAAGCAAATTGCAGCCGTTCCCGACGACCTCGCCGCACTGAATAGCCGTCTTGGCATTGCCCAAGCAGAAAGAGTAGGAACAAATTACCAAGAATCCTTGATTTATCCTTCCTTGAACGTACGCGGAATAAAAGCTGCGGAGGTAGGAGCAATGGCAGCCACCATTATTCCAGACAAAGCCGTTGCGGAAATCGATATTCGAACTGTTCGAGCGACAGAACCTGCCCGTTTGATTGAACTCGTGAAGAAGTTTATCCGAGACGAAGGGTATTATATTGTCACGAATGAACCCACCGCCGAAGAACGCGCCAAGTACGATAAAATCATTAAAATTGGGTCAAGACCTGCTTATGGCGCGTTTAGCACAGAAATGCAGAGCGAAGTAGGTTTGTGGATTCAACGGGCTATACAAAAAACAACTTCGCAGCCATTGGTTAAATTGCCGACGATGGGTGGTTCGGTACCTATTTCTCCGTTTGTCGCTCAATTAGGAGTGAATGCTGTCATCGTACCGACTGTTAATACAGATAATAACCAACACAGTGCCAATGAAAACCTGCGTCTAGGGAATTATTTTGAAGGAATCCGGACGATGATTGGTTTGTTGACGGAGAAGTTTTAACGCCAAAAGATTTATATCTAAAGAAAAAATAGCTGCCAAATTTCGTATTTGTGCAGCTATTTTTATGTACAAATTATGGAACGTATAAATGCAAATGATTGATTAGTAGCAAGTTGTAGTTTCATTGGAATAATTTTTGAAAAATACTTGTACCTTATTTTTTAATAACTTTATATTTGTGACGTTTTTTACGACAATGAAACAGATATTACTTCCCATATCGCCCTTCTTCCGACGACTTAGGTCCGTAAGGACCCTTGCCTGATTACCCATGCCTTTAAAGGCGGGTATTCGCCGACTCCTTTTCTCTTTACTGTTTTTATTTTTTCACCATTGACGGATACAGCGTCTCCTGATTGCGGCAGCGCCCAATAAAATGACGATGAATAACATACAACCAATAGAAAATTCAGACTATATAATCCAAATAGCAGATGAATCTCATTTTCATCTGGCTCAAACTATTTGCGACGAAATGGAATCTAGCGCACGTATCCGCAAAACGGGTATTGCCAAAAGGTCTCCTCTCTACATTCAAGAAAAAATGATAGAAGGAAAAGCCATCATCGCACAAACAAAGGATGGGAAATGGGCCGGATTTTGCTATATCGAAACCTGGGACCATGGCGAGTTTGTAGCCAATTCCGGATTAATTATTCATCCCGAACACAGAAAGAGTGGATTAGCCCGGAATATCAAAAAACGAGCTTTTGAACTGTCAAGAAAAAAATATCCAAACGCAAAAATTATCGGGCTGACAACCAGTTTGGCAGTCATGAAAATCAATTCGGATTTGGGCTATATTCCTGTTCCTTTCAGTGAATTACCAAAAACAGACGAGTTCTGGAAGGGTTGCTCCAGCTGTGTTAATTACGACATCTTGAACCGCACCGGCAGAACGAATTGTCTCTGTACAAGCATGAAATTTGACCCTGTGGAAGTCAAAAAAAATGTGGATGGCGGAAAAAAACCACCCGTTTGGGATTTTATCAAGGAATCCAAACTGTATGAAAAATGGATGACTGTCAAACAGCGTATTTTATTGAATCGGGAAGAGCAAAAAAAAAAAGTGGGCAGCCTAGCCAAGGAACAAAAGGAAACACAATTGATGGAGTCGTAAAGACAATCAAAGGTAAAATAGATTAAAAATCTGTTCTTGTTCACTTCGTTCCTATTAACATACAATACCCAAAGCTTTTACAAAAGCGGGTTCGGTGCATATACATCGAACCCGCTTTTTCATTTTTAAACCAGAATTTTTTCTTCTATTTCTTCAAACTTTCTTTTTTATAAACACGGGCGAAGCGTAGAATAAAATGGAGGTATTCGGAAAGTTGAATGGAAAGAAAAATAAAAAAATAGGGAGGATAATCGACATTCCTATTGGCTTCATCGCATGAAATCTCATTTTATTGGGTAATTGCCTTAAATCATTCCTATATAATGCGTAGAATCTATTAATTTGTGGGAGTATTTTTCATTCATAAAATCTAAACTATGTCTATGTTTCAACGAATAGTAACTTCTATCGTACTTTTGGTCTTGCCTACGTTGGTTTGGGCACAGCGAGGTGGCGGTGGGAATTTCAACGCCAACAGCCGCTTTGAGCAGTTGGGAGCTAATCTACCAACCCCTAATTCCTACCGGACAGCAGCAGGTACACCTGGCAAGGATTATTTCCAAAATACAGCAAGCTACGACATCAAAGTCGAGCTAGACGATGATTCTCAGCGAATTATTGGTTCAGAAATACTTACTTATACCAACAATTCACCCGATGACCTCAAATATCTTTGGTTGCAGTTGGATCAAAATCTGCACAACGAAAAGTCAACGGGAAACATAACCAAAACAGGGGGTATCGGCAACCAAATGGCGGGTGGACAAATCCAGAATATCCAGTCATTGGGTACAACTTCCACGAAAAAAGAATACGGTCACAATATCCGTTTGGTGAAAGATTTGAAAGGGGTGAATATCCCTTATACAATCAACGGAACGATGATGCGCGTAGATATTCCGGTCAGCTTGAAGCCAGGTCAGTCGTATTCATTCCGGATTGATTGGGACTATAATATTTTCCCGTATTACGGTCGTTCTGGATACGAATATTTTGAGGCAGACGGCAACTACAATTATTTCATTGCGCATTGGTTTCCTCGCATGTGTGTCTATGACGACGTAAATGGCTGGCAGCACAAGCAATTCTTGGGACAAGGTGAGTTTACAGTGCCATTTGGTAACTACAAAGTAGAAATTACCGTTCCAGCAGACCACGTTGTTGGGGCAACGGGTGAATGCCAGAACTACGCAAAAGTATTGACGAAAGAGCAAATGAAGCGTATGACGGATGCTTCGAAGTCTAAAACACCTGTCATGATTGTTACACAAGCAGAGGCGGAAGCGAAATTAAAGGAAAAATCGGCTAAAAAACAGACGTGGGTGTACACTGCTCAAAATGTCCGTGATTTTGCGTTTACCTCTTCCAGACGTTTCATTTGGGACGCGATGCAAACAGACGTTTACAACAACGGACGTAAAATTTGGAGCATGTCATTTTATGCCAAAGAAGGAAATCCACTTTGGGAACAGTATTCGACGCGTGTTGTGGAGCATACACTAAAAGTATATGGAAATGCAACGATTGAATACCCGTATCCGGTGGCAATTTCGTGCCATGCAACAGCAGGTGGAGGAATGGAATACCCGATGATTAGTTTCAATGGTGGCCGTCCGGACCCAGACGGAACGTACTCAGACCGTGTAAAAGCAGGCATGATTGGCGTGATTATCCATGAAGTGGGGCATAATTTTTTCCCGATGATTATCAATTCAGACGAACGTCAATGGAGTTGGATGGATGAAGGCCTGAACTCGTTTGTACAATATTTGGCGGAGCAAGAATGGGATAGAGATTTCCCATCTCGAAGAGGAGAGGCGCAAAAAATCGTAGAATATATGCGGACAGAACCAACGCAGCAAATGCCGATTATGAGTAGTTCGGACAATATCATGCAGTTTGGTCCAAATGCTTACTCAAAACCAGCAACCGCCTTAAATATCTTGCGAGAAACCGTTATGGGGCGTGAATTATTTGATTATGCATTTAAGGAATATGCCAAAAGATGGGCGTTCAAACATCCACAACCGGCAGATTTCTTCCGGACGATGGAAGACGCTTCTGGTGTTGACCTGGATTGGTTCTGGAAAGGATGGTTTTACGGTGTAGAGCCGGTAGATCAAGATTTGGCGGAGGTACAATGGTACGCACTTGACACACAAAATCCTGAAATTACCAAGGCAGAAGCACGGAAAGAAGCGGAAGCAAAAGCAAAGACGCTTAGTAATATACGAAACGAAAAAGATATTCCGAAAACAGTCGTTGAGGAAGACCCAAGTATGCGTGACTTCTACAATTCGTACGATCCATTTGCTGTGACAGCAGCGGAAAAATCGCGTTATGAGAAGTTTTTAGAGACATTAACACCAGAAGAAAGAGAGTTAATGGAGTCAGGGAAAAACTTTTATACGTTAAAATTGAAGAACAAAGGCGGATTAGTGATGCCGGTCATCATTGAACTTCAGTACGAAGATGGAACGTCGGAAGTGGTACGTTATCCGGCGGAAATTTGGAGATTGAATGACCAAGAGATTTCAAAGACGATTTCTACAACGAAGAAAGTGAAGAAATTTGTTTTAGACCCATATTATGAGACGGCAGACATTGATACATCGAACAATGCATTTCCGAGAGAGCCGGAGCAGCCAACGAAGTTCCAGTTGTTCAAACAGCGAGGGTACAATCCGGGGCCTAATCCGATGCAGGAGGCGAAAAAAACACAAGGAGCTGCCACGCAGAGTAGTTCTGGAAAATAAAAAAAAGACAGATAGAGCCGCGGTTTACCGCGGCTCTTCTTTTTTGTTGGTCTCTTCTTTTTTGTTGGTCTCTTCTTTTTTGTTGGTCTCTTCTTTTTTGTTGGTCTCTTCTTTTTTATGGGAAACGTGTCATCTAATTGATATGAATTAGTGTTTTGTAGATGTTTGCGTAAATCGACTTTTAAAAAAACATAAAAGGTGTTTTTTACCACAAAATGGTAATTTTTAAACAAGAATATATATATTTGTAGGAATTATAAGGCAAAATACAATGATAATTGAGTTTAAGTTTAAAAATTTCACTTCATATAAAGACGAAACTGTTCTTAATTTGACAACTGTAAAGTCATTTAAAGAGTTAAAAGGGGCTAATGTTATATCAAATGCAAGTCAAAGTTTTGATTTATTAAAGTCTGCTGCAATATTTGGTAGCAATGGCGGAGGTAAATCTAATTTTATTGCAGCTATTACATTTATGAAAAATGTCTTTCATAATTCATTTTCAGAATCCTTAAAAAAAGAAGAAGAACGAGGAAGAAAAGATTATCATTTTAAACTAAATACCGTTTCAGAAAAAAAACCAACATTATTTGAAATATCATTTATTGTTGACGGTATAATTTATAGATATGGATTTGAAATACAGGGGTTTGAAATTATATCTGAATGGTTATACAGAAAAAATGAGGTAGAGACCCCACTTTTTAAAAGAAATGGACAAGAATTTGAATCTATCAATAAATCAAGTTTTCTAGACGGATTAAAATACAAAGATAGTGTTAATAGCAATGTTTTATTTGTAAGTCACATGGCGCAAAATAATTCGAGGGATGTAAAGCCAATTCGTGATTTTTTTATGAATTTAAACGTTTTAAGTGGTCTTGACGATAAAACACCAAAAGAGGTAACTAAACATCTCTATAACGTATCTCCAGAGTTCAAAAAATGGTTAAGTCTTGCCGTTAGATTTTTAGAAATTACAAAAGTTGGTATTACAGATGAAGATAAATTAGTAACGTATCACAACAAATTTGACGAAAACAATTTCATTGTTGACTCAATTCCCTTTAAACTTGATGAGGATGAAAGTCAAGGAACGAAAAAAATAGTCTTTCTACTTGGAGCTATTTACGACACTTTAACTCGGGGGAAAGTTTTGTTTATTGATGAATTTGATTCTAAACTACACCCAAATTTAACAAGGAAGCTATTAAACTTTTTCCAAAAATTCAATAGAAAGAATGCTCAATTTATTTTTACCTCTCACGATGCCAACTTACTAAGCAAAGAAATTTTGAGAAGAGACCAAATTTGGTTTGTTGACAGAAATAAATTTGGAGCATCTGAATTGTATTCACTTTCTGACTTTGACGCAAGCGTTGTTAGAAGCACTTCTGATTTTAGAAAAAAATATTTAGAAAATAGTTTTGGTGCAGCAGAAACAATCAATATTACCGACGATATAATAGGCCTAATGTATGGGAAGTAATAAAGATTATTCAAGAAAGCGGGGTCATTTATCTGAAAAAGGCGCAAAAAACAGAACAATTTCTTTTAGTTTTGACAAGTTAGACAATACTCAAGGGCAGACTTTGAAGCAATGGGAAGCGGAGGGGCTACTAGCTGATTTGTGTATCAGAACGCAACAGATTAGCCAACATTCTGTTGAAGAATGTTTAAGACAACAATATGTAAAACAGTACACAAAAGTTGAGTTTCCTCCAAAGTCAAAATTCAAAGAACCAATGCACGTTACGCCTCCAAATTGGGCTGTCATTCACATAAAACCGAAAAGTAAAGAAGTGGTTGTTGGTTATTTAGAAGATGATGTATTTCATGTAGTTTTTCTTGACAAAGACCACGATTTTTGGGATACAAATATACAAGAGAGGGGAAAAAGTAAAAAATAACTATTACTACAAGGGTTTGCCAAAATCGGGGTTGAAGTACTTTGATTAATTGCTTTTACAAGGTTCAAAAACTATAATTTTATTGAACCTCTGCCTTCGGAAAGCTCCAAAACGTTCTGGAAAGCTAAAAAAAGAGATTGCCTCCAATAGGCAGTCTCTTTTCAGTTATGTTCTTGCTGGAATGTATGCGATTTTCACTTAAACGCTCCACGTTTTTCAATGGCTTGAATGACCTCAGTTTGCAATTTTGTATGCTGTATGGGGACATTTTTTTGCCAAAAAGCGGGGTCGTAGGTTAATTGTTTATAAATTTCTCGGTCATCTTTTTGAAACGGGCGTAATACGTCACCCGCCTCAAAACCTGGGAGTGATTTGGTCACATAAAGCCAGGCCTCTTCGGTATGTTTTTGTTGAGAAACCCGATTTTTCGAAGTACCAAGTATATGTAAAAATGCAAACTCTGACTTTTTTTGCTCATTGAGTCGATACGTGACTGAAATTTCATTGCTGCCCTTCCACCTCCAGAGATTGGGTACATAGTCGTAGGTGCCAACTACAGTTCGAATGGCATCCCATTTGGTATAAACCAGAATTTTTCCTTTGAATCGTACTTTATTTTCTACTTCTTTTTTGGGATAACATTGAATCACTGCGACTTCCTCATCCGTTCCCTCATGAAGATAGCCTTGAAGTTTGAAGTCGTATAATGCCGTGAGGTCTTGATAATTAACAGGGTACATTTTTGGTTTTTTAACGAGTGTAGTTTCCCAAAAACAACTCACAAGAAAATTGCCATATCGAAATATATGATCTTCCAGTTCAGCCATCCGAGCTTGAAGAGGTTGCCACTGGGAAATACCGGTGGTTTTCCAAGCGATATTCATAAAAGCCTCGTGAATGCGTGTAAACTTTGTTCCTGTTCGGGAGATTTTTTGGTAATACGTCTGGTAATGAAACACGTCGTTGCTATCCCGCATGGCTTTTTTTACCACTGCATTCAGAATCGCCACGGCTGGATTTCCCGCTGTCGCTTCACCGAGTTGAATCACGGCTACGGGCAACGAAATACGTTGAAAAGCGTTCTCCGTGATTGTTTTCTTCCTTTTTTGGTAACTGACATGGCTGAACACCACCTCTACGGGCCATTGGGTGACGTTCAATGCAAATTCCCCTTCGGTATTGGTGATGGTTCCCTGCGAACTACCCATGACTTGCACGCCAACACCGACAATGGGCTGCTGTGTCGTTTCATCTACGACCCGCCCTTTGAGGGTTTGGGCGAAGGAGGTAATGCCTATAAAATAGAACAAAAGAAATGAACAGTAGAACGAGCGACGAATGCAAAGTAGTTTTTTCATTTTAATTGTAATTGCTTTTGAATAGTCCATTTTTTTCAATTTCCTGAATGACGGCTTCACTTATTTTTGTCTGTTTAATAGGGATGGTAGTTTGCCAGAATTGTCTATTATACGGGGTTTGTTTTGCCTTTTTTTGAATTGATTTCAGAAATGGCGAGTAGGATTTCGTGTTTTCGAATAGTTCTTCAGGAAGGTCCTCTAAGAACAAAAGCCATACTTTTTCAGTAAAACGCAAGTCGCCTATGTCTTTTGTTTTTAATGTATAAGTAAGTTGTAGATGGTCAAAGCTAGACAACCCCGATTTTTTGTTAACTCGGTAGTTTAAGATGATTTCAGTTTCTGATTGAATTTGTTCGTTTTCATCGGAATACGTGCCTTCGATTCGCTGCAATGCACGTGTGTTTGTATCGACAAAAATTTGGCCTTCAAATGAGGTAGTATTATTTTTTATTTTGCAGTCGATGATAGCAATTCTATTTCCTGATTCTGTGAGAAAAAAACCATTCATTTTGTATGACTGACTTTTTTGCAAGCTAGGACTTACCGGAAAATGCAGCGAAGAGTCTATCATTCGAGCGTAATATAGAGACTGACGAAATAAATTGAGCTGTTCAAAGCGTTGATTTGTTAATTCAGCATAGCGTGAATGTGTAGGATAAATGCGTTGGATACCCGTGTTTTTGTAATGAACATCTAGGAAAAATTCCTGTAGTCTTGTGTATGTATCTCCATCTAGTGAAATTTTTTGAAAAAAAGCCTTGAAATACTGATTATCCTCGTTTTCGGTTATTTTCTTGATGACTTCACGCATTATTTTTTCCGCTTCATTTCCCACCACAACTTCAGGTAAT
>JBKBOU010000003.1:229669-234558 GCA_046293395.1 Spirosomataceae bacterium | reverse complement strand
GATGGTTCCCTGCGAACTACCCATGACTTGCACGCCAACACCGACAATGGGCTGCTGTGTCGTTTCATCTACGACCCGTCCTTTGAGGGTTTGGGCGAAGAGGGGAGGAATAAAAGAAATGAAAAATAAAGAGAGATTAAGAAATAGCTTTGTCATGCATCAAAATTCTAATCGGTATAATAGAATAGGCAAAATACCTAGGTGATTAAAGGTTTTTATTTCTTGTGAAATAGAATCATAATATATCCTTCGTGGATTTGCTCGATTCGTAACATTATTCAAATCGAGTGAAATTGTAGAAGTTGTTTTTTTGAAATTTTTTATGAAGTTCACCTTTACATCTGTTCGGAAAAAATGGGGGAGTTGTTGTTGATTGTAAATGTCTGAATAGTCAAGTATCTCACCACCTCTTTTTTTGCTCTCCTCCAAATCAATTGGTACAACACGAACACCACCAGCGTACGTTGTACGTAAGTTTAGACTGAATACATTGGATTTCCTTCTTCCTACAATCCATTCTTTCCCAGCCAACACATTATGAACGAAGTTTTGACTGAATCGTGCAGTGAATGACTCTCCTTGTAAATTGGTATAGGTACTTTGAAAGATAGATGAGGTTCCCGTTACGTAAAAGCCTTTGGCTAAAAACTTTTCTACTGTCAGTTCTACACCGTAATTTTTACCTCTGCCAGAACCAACAAACTCAGGCATATTGGTCATATTGACATCTAACTCATTTGCCAAAGAAAGATTGGGAAATGATTCCTGGTCACTTGCTACCCCAATCCCGCTGAGTTGCTGGAAGTAAACCTCTGACAGTAAACGCCAAGTGGGTACTGGACGCCATTCATATCCGATGACATAATGAGTAGATGTAGGTAGTCCAAGGTTTTTATTTGGAAAGGTTGACTTTCCTGTTGTATCTTTTTTTCCTTTACTAAGGTAAATACTCAAAGGTTCTAACCGACTATGTACCCCAAAGCCAGCTGTAAGCACTCCTTTGGGAGTAATTTGATACCTCGCACCGAATCGAGGTTCTAAGTTGATTTGCTGACTTAATGCGAAAAAAGTGGAATGAAGACCGATATTGAGTGTCAATTTCGAGGATGCTTTCATTTTCCATTGACCATACCCTTGTAGATAATGAGCTACTCCTTTATTATCTAAATTTCGCAATTCAAATCTACCAACATACGGAAGGCTATCAAAAATAATGACATTACTTAGGTCGTAGTTCATTTGAGTGGCTATAAGTCCGGTACGAAACGAGTGTTTTTCGTTGATTTTATGATTGTACTGAGTGGACAAACGTGCGAACTGATAGCCTGTATTTTGCATATTAGAATATCCACGACCAGGAAGTTTCAGTTCGTTACCTGTTTGAACTCTCTGTCCGGATGTAGATAAAATGGTCTCCCAATACGAATGAGAACCTATGTATTTGAGCCAATTAATACCCATGGCATACATATTTGATTTCTCTGTTATTATTAATCTACCAGAATTATCGTAATCAAATCGGCTATTTCCACCAATTCCCCAGATAGAAACCGTCTGATTTTTCATCGGGATAACCACTTTCCCTGCTAAATCTTGAAAAACAGGTACGCCTGAGAATCCAGATAGAATATTATTTCGTAGCAGACCAAGTGTAGAATACCGATAATTCAGCAAATAGGAAGCCTTTGACTTTTTGGAGAAGGGGCCTTCTGTTCCTGCCTCAATACCATTTAAGCCTACTTGGATTGAGGTCTCACGTTTTTCCCGATTGCCCTGCCGCAGCCGAACGTCGAAAACACCAGAGGTTGCATTTCCATATTCTGCTGGAAAAGCCCCCGTATAAAAATCAGATGTGCCTAAAATCGTAGGACTCAATGCACTTAATCCTCCTCCTGAAGCACCTTCTAACGAAAAATGACTGGGATTGGGCACTTCCACGCCTTCGATTTTCCATAACATCCCTTTGGGGCTGTTCCCACGAATCACGATTTCATTGGTTTGGTCGTTGGCGTTGCTCGTTCCAGCAAAAGATAGTGCCATCCGAGCGGGGTCTCCCCACGTAGCTGCGTAGCGTTTGGTTTGTTCGACAGACAGAGACTTTACACTCACCGTAGCCATATCGTTTAAGGAGTTGCCACGTTCACGCTCTGTCCGGATTTGTACCTCTTCCAAGGCAATTCCACGCTCGGTAAGTGAAACCAGAAGTTCTGTTTCTTTGCCACTACTGACTAAAATCTCAGGTATTTGGGTTGACTCGTAGCCGATACAAGAAATTTTTAATGTATAACGACCAATAGGAATAGATTGAAATCGGAAGTCTCCGGAGGAATCAGATAAATGCGTTTTGTCAAGATTCGCTAATACCAGTGTAGCTCCAGAAATAGGGCGTTGAGAGAAGGCATCCACGACCCGTCCTTTGAGGGTTTGGGCGAAGGAGGAAATATATATCAAATAGAATAAAAGAAATGAACAGTAGAACGAGCGACGAATGCAAAGTTGTTTTTTCAAAGTCTAGTAGGTTTTAGGTTTATTCTTTATCATATTCAATTCAATTTCCAAAATGGGTAAAGAGGGAATTTCTGCCCGTTCATAGACTTTTCTGATTATCCCTTTGTTCACTAAAAGTAATTTGGGGACACGATTTCCAAAGTGTACTTTTATCTGATTATCTGGAACAATCTCAATCTGAAAATTAGGTTTCATTTTCTCTTTGTAATGAGAAATATTTGTAGCTCTATTTTTCCCCACAATTCCATACACAGGTCCAGCTAAACCTGATTCCTGGACTCGTTTTACGTTTTCTGTACTGTTCCAACAATGAACGCAGGAAGGACTAAAGACAAATAAGGCGTACTGTTCTTCTTTTATCTTACTTGTAAAATGAGCCAAACTTGTCTGATTTATGTTTTGACCAACAAGATTACCCAAGTTAATGGTGGTACGAAGCGAGTTTTGAATGGTGTAACCTGACAGCGAGAACGACAATGCCCCGATGATAATTAAAATGGTATTGGGTAAACGGTGATTCGCCCAATAATTTTTTGCATGTAGAATAGAGTAGATGCTTCCTAGGAGTATAAAACCATTTTTCAACAAGGTTTGTAGTGGTGACAATTCAATCCAATCACCAAAACAACCACAATCCTCTACTTTGTGCACCCAAAAACCATACAAATAAACGAAAGTAAACAAGATTGTTAACCAGAACACGATCCAACTGGTCGTTTTAATTTGGTAATGTAGGAGTAACCCAAGCCCCAAGAGAATTTCGACGGGTGAAAGTATGGGTGCTATAAAACTCAGGTTGCCTAATCCAAACTGAAAAAGGCTCTCGATGAAACCTTCGGAATCGATTACCTTGGCAAGTCCACTTACCAGAAAGAATACCCCAATTATACAAAAGAGTATTCTAGTCACTACGTGTTTATTCATTTCAATAGGTACTTTTAAACGCTCCACGTTTTTCAATGGCTTGAATGACCTCAGTTTGCAATTTTGTATGCTGTATGGGGACATTTTTTTGCCAAAAAGCGGGGTCGTAGGTTAATTGTTTATAAATTTCTCGGTCATCTTTTTGAAACGGACGTAGTACGTCACCCGCTTCAAAATCCGGGATTGATTTGGTCACATAAAGCCAGGCCTCTTCGGTATATTTTTGTTGAAAAACCCGATTTTTCGTTGTGTTGATTAGATGTAGGTATTTTATTTCTGTTTTTCTTTGCTCATTTAAACGATACGACACAGTTATTTCTTTGTCTGACTTCCATTTACGACTACCTGGATAATCGTAAATTCCTGTCACTTGAACAAGTGCATCCCATTTGGTTAATACCATGATTTTACCTTCAAAACGAGTTACTTTTTCAGTACCTTTTTTAGGTGTACATTGAATCACCGCAACTTCTTCATCCGTTCCTTCATGGAGATACCCCTCTAATTTGAAGTGGTAATTTTTCGTAATGTCGATGATGTTAAGTGGAAAAGGTACGTACTTACGAATTACAACAGTTTCAAGAAAAGTGCCATATAGAAAGTTACCATATCTGTAGGTTTGGTCTTCTAATTCAGCCATCCGAGCTTGAAGAGGTTGCCATTGGGAAATACCGGTGGTTTTCCAAGCGATATTCATAAAAGCCTCGTGAATGCGTGTAAACTTTGTTCCTGTTCGGGAGATTTTTTGGTAATACGTCTGGTAATGAAACACATCATTGCTATCTCGCATGGCTTTTTGTACCACCGCATTCAGAATCGCCACGGCTGGATTTCCCGCCGTCGCTTCACCGAGTTGAATCACGGCTATGGGCAACGAAATACGTTGAAAAGCGTTCTCCGCAATCGTTTTCTTCATTTTTTGGTAGCTGACATGGCTAAACACCACCTCCACGGGCCATTGGGTGATATTCAATGCAAATTCCCCTTCGGTATTGGTGATGGTTCCCTGCGAACTACCCATGACTTGCACGCCAACACCGACAATGGGCTGCTGCGTCGTTTCATCTACGACCCGCCCTTTGAGGGTTTGGGCGAAGGAGGTAATGCCTATAAAATAGAACAAAAGAAATGAACAGTAGAACGAGCGACGAATGCAAAGTAGTTTTTTCATTTTAATTGTAATTGCTTTTGAATAGTCCATTTTTTTCAATTTCCTGAATGACGGCTTCACTTATTTTTGTCTGTTTAATAGGGATGGTAGTTTGCCAGAATTGTCTATTATACGGGGTTTGTTTTGCCTTTTTTTGAATTGATTTCAGAAATGGCGAGTAGGATTTCGTGTTTTCGAATAGTTCTTCAGGAAGGTCCTCTAAGAACAAAAGCCATACTTTTTCAGTAAAACGCAAGTCGCCTATGTCTTTTGTTTTTAATGTATAAGTAAGTTGTAGATGGTCAAA
>JBKBOU010000003.1:0-229032 GCA_046293395.1 Spirosomataceae bacterium | reverse complement strand
GCGACATGGCTAAACACCACCTCCACGGGCCATTGGGTGATATTCAATGCAAATTCCCCTTCGGTATTGGTGATGGTTCCTTGCGAACTACCCATGACTTGCACGCCAACACCGACAATGGGCTGCTGCGTCGTTTCATCTACGACCCGTCCTTTGAGGGTTTGGGCGAAAAGAGGAACAATGCCCAGTAGATAGGCAAGTAGAATTTGAATGAAATGATTTTTGTAGTTCATACGTGTTTCAAGACAAAGGTTGATGGAATCTGTTGGAGATAGAAATGAGGTCTTTGCGTAAGTTTTAGATACACCACAAAACTAATCCCGAAAAAAAATGCGAGAGAGTTTTTTTTGAACAACTTTTGTCTTGTTTTTGAACAATTTTTGCCGTGTTTCTGAACGGTCCAATAGAAAGTGAACCCAAACTCATCTTAAAAATTACAGAGAGTACGCTATTCCTGCTCTTTAAAATCTATATTCCATTTTTAAAAGCACATACCTTGGCATTAATCTGTACTCGGTTTGTGAAATCTGAATGTCGGAAATACTGTAATTCTTGAATGTTTCTGCGTCCAAAAGATTATTACCTGAAAGGAAAAAAGTTAATTTATTTTCTCTTACAACATACCGAGCTTCTAAATCCAAAAAGTAATATTTGTTGCTATTTTTGTCTAGGTTTCCAAAAAAATAACGCTCAGATTGTACTTGAACAGTAAATTTATCACTAAACATAAAAGACAAATCCAAAAAACGCATGTTATCCGTAAAGTTGGTTTTTAGGGTTGTTTGTATTTGGTTATAGTTCCATTTTGAGCCAATGTGATAATTAAAAAATCCACGAAAACCAGAACGTAACTCAAAACCATAATTGGCATTGACACTCTTCACCTCTCTTAAATCAAAATTATTTATACTGTTCTTAAAATTGGTTCTGGTGGCTCCTAAATTGATTTTTAAGTTGGATTGGATAGGCTTAAAGTAACGGTCGATGTTGGAAGAAATAGATAGAAATTCACGGTCTTGGATGATGATTTTCTCTGTCTGTGAAAAGTTTGGGGCAATCCTTGAGTTGGTACTAAAAAAGTCATGATTTTTGGAATGCAAGAGAAATGTGTTGGCAAAAAACTTATCTCCCCAACTTCCGTACGTATAATTTAAAATTGCACTAGATGAGTTCAATTGATTAAACTCGTCCAAACCTTTTGAAAACGAGCGAAAACCAGTTTGGACAAAACCTGAATATACGTCTAAAACACCTGCGTTTGTTGTATCATACGAGTAAGATGTAAGGATTTTACTTTTCTCTTTGATTTTCCAATCTAAACCAATTTTGGGCATGACAAAAAACGGATTCTGAATTGATTTTTCAGTGAAAGTCTCCAGCTGATTATACATCTGATGTGCCTCTGCTTGGGCTAAAAACATGACGTGCTTCAACTTAAAACGATACTTAGCCGAGACAAACAAATCGTTTGTAGTATAAGTTAGGCTGTTCTGATAACCCGCTGGAAAAGATAGATTGTTTTGGTTCTCAAGCAATTCGAAACGAGTATGTAAATCATCTATTCGCAACTGATTACTGACTTTCATTTCAAATAAATCACCGTTTGTCATTTTGTCTAACAAATGAGCTTCAATACCCGCAAATTGCATTTTATTTTCACTGAATTGGCTTGTATTGGTGGCATTTTCTGGAAATAAATCACGGTAGATGAATTGGTTGACAGCGTAATTTTGTGGCGTTTTCTCGTGGATGTATCTACCGGAAATTAGAAAAGCTTTCCGGGATTTGAGCTTGTTTGTCAGAACTAACTTCTGGTCAATGAGTTGATTGGTAGCATCTAAGCGTTCATTCAGTACATTGCCATTGAACAGTAAATCACTGGTATTCCTATCCTTTGCACTGTTCAACTTTCCTGTGTATTCCAAAGTTTGACTTTTTGAAATATCATATAGGAAGTCGATTTTTCCAAAACCTGTTACTTGAGCTTTTCTACCTACAAAATCTTCGGTATTGCTAAATTGAGTATTACCAACAGAAAATTGTTGGAAGCTATTTCTAAAAAAATCAACCTCATCGGTATTTACAAAACCCAATGTTTTCAGTTTAACCTTGTCAGATAAGGTGAAAATACTGTTTAAAGAGAGCATTTCGGCATTATTGAGGTGAACCCGCCGTTTTTTTAGATTGGGTAATTCATAATTGAGTGTGAGCAATGAATTTGCAGACTGATTATCGCCCAAACTTGCGGGTTCATCAAAACGGAAAGGTCTGATTAAATGATTTATATCACCGACTGCATCTATACCGATAGAGTTGAAATTAGTTAAAAAATAGTGTTTACTTTTTTTGCCAAAGTTCATTAAATTGGCTCTCAACTCGTATCTGTTTGCAGAAATTAGTCCGTATCCACCCAAAGCATTTCCAAACCATATACGCTTAGCATCTTCTTTAAGCGTAAGATTCAAAGCTACTTTTTCACTGTTTTCAATTCCTTTTAAATGCTTGTTATTCGAATAATTTTGATAAACTTCTATTTTATCAATTGGACTTACAGGCATATTTTTGGTTAAGATTTTATAGCCTTTCTCAAAAAAATCATCCCCATCAATCATGACTTTTTCAACTTCTTGACTGCCTATTTTTATCGTACCATCTGTTAAAACTTGTAAACCAGGGATTTTCTTTAATAAATCTTCTATGACTTGTTCATTACCTTGTAAAAAGGATTTGGCATCAAAAACAATCGTGTCACTTTTTACGGTTATAGGTCTTCTGGATTGCACGACAACTTCGTTCAGTTCTGTTGTTTTTGGTGTTAAACGAAAATTCTCTTTCATTTTTGAACCATTCATTAGTTCAATTTTCCTTGCTTGTGCTTCATAAGATAAGGAGGAGACATTCAAATGAAAAACTCCTTGCGCGAACGTTTTTAATTCAAAAAAGCCTTCATTCTTGGTACTCGTGTACGTTATTATTTTCCCATTTTCATCTTTTAATACGACTGTTGCAAAAACACCTTTTGAAGTTTCTTCGTCTGTTACGTAGCCCTCAATTCGTGTTTGAGCAGAACAAATATTACCTATAAATAGGATTAAATATAAAAAGATACATTTCTTTATTTTTCCCATTCGAATACTTTTTCATCACGGTACTTTCTGCCGTTATCAGGTTTTGAGATTTGTTGCATATTGTTCGCCAAATGCCTTGGTAATCTTGATTGCATTTTTTGAAAAACTATGTCATTATAATTATCAAGAAAATCAACATACTCCTTCAGTGTTTTGATTTCCGCAGCCGTAGGGCGTTCTAAATCACTGGTTTCACATGCTGTCGGATAAGTAATGCTTTTGAATGTAGCCCTAAACATTTTTTCAGTGTCTTCAGCCTGAAGAATAAGACCTGGTAAATCGTACAATTTCCAAGGACCATAAGGCAAAGGTATTTCTTCTGTAAACCAAGCAATATAGGTTCGCCCTCTGAAATCCCCGATGGCTTTTTTACAGGTATATTTTCCAATCTTTTTCGTATTTTCTTGAATTTTCCAATCTATTTTTACCCAAGTATCTTCATATAAGAAGGACTCAAATAACTTCTCTGTTTTTGCTTCACGAACAAGTATGGTATCATTTAAAAAATTTCTAAAGACAGATGAGCCTTGTTCGTCAGTTGAGCTAAAACTTAGGCTAATGGAATTTACATCTGTTTTGATTTTAGATTCAGGAGTGATTGCGTGGTCTATTTTGTCAAAAACAAATTTGGAAACAGAATCATTAAAAAAAAGAGTGGACTCTTTTATTACCAGTTTTTCAGCAGGCATGATGTACTCGTAATTTACATGACCACATTTTTTTTGGGCGTATGAGGACAGCGTAACCAGCGTGCATATAAATAATAGGATATTTTTCATATTAATTGGAGAAAAACAGAAAGAGTTAATGATGGATGTCGGAGATAGAATTATTTTTCCCATTCGAAAATCCTTTCAATTTTAAAGGTTCGTTTGGTATCTTTTTTTCTAGGAATTTTGGTTAAGTTTAGTGCCATATCTCTTGGCATTTTCGCTCTTAATTTTTCTAAAAGGAAGTCTTGATAGTTATCCATTGCATAGACATAATCTTTGAGAGATTTTGTTTCTTTTTCGATTGGAACATCAACTTCAAATACTTGATTTGTCGGGTATTCAATAATTTTAAGCGTTACTGAGAACATTTTTTCAGTGTCTTCAGCCTGAAGAATAAGACCTGGTAAACCGTGCAATTTCCAAGGGCCATAAGGCAAAGGTATTTCTTCTGTAAACCAGGCAATATAGGTTCGCCCTCTGAAATCCCCGATGGCTTTTTTACAGGTATATTTTCCAATCTTCTTCGTATTTTCTTGAATTTTCCAATCTATTTTTATCCAATTTTCTACTACGATAAATTCATCAAATGCAATTGTTTTTGGGAATCGTAAAATGATATTTTCAGATGTAAAGTTTCTGTAGATAATTTCGCCTTTATCATCGCCGTATTTAAAATTTACCTTTAGACCTTCATCGTCTTGAAGAACGCCTTCTTTTGTATTTTTATAATATTTAGTAGAAAAAGCGGAGGAGATACTTAAAGTGTCATTAAAATACATTCTGGTTTCAATCCAGTTACTATTTTCATTCGGATATTTTATATCATAGATTATTAAACCTGACCTATTTTGAGAAAATCCGAAAGTCGTAAACAGTAAGATTACTGCTAAAATCAATAATTTTTTCATTTATTATAAGTTAAAATACCCCAAGCATTCGCTTGGGGTAAAATAAAATTAAAAGAATAACTCAAATATTTGTTTTAAAATGTCATCGATTGTTGTCCCTCCATCACAACCGAACCAAAAGCTACCTGAATTTCCCCAGCTACCTGAGCCACCGTCATTGTAGTACACTGTAAAACCACAAATTGCCTGATTATTCAATGCGTTTTCAGGAATTGAAATAAACATCTTACCCATAATTGGACTGTCTATTTCGTAGGTAGCTAATTTTTCAGAAGCAATTTTTATTGTTTCTGATTTGGGAGTTATAACTGTATTTGTATTTGCAAAAGCAAACGAACTGATTAGCATAAATGCCAAAGAAAATGTGAATTGTTTCATACGTTTCATAAATTATGCTTTGGTTTTCAATGTGCTTCTGGCACTCAAGGTAGTCTCTGACCGCTGCTGTTTTTGTTTATTTTAATTCTACCTGCTGCCATTTTAAGTGGGGCAACAGCACTATTCATTTTTTTCTTTGAGTGATGAATAAAACGCGCGATTCGTAGCTACTGAATATTTTTAAGTACGTTTCTAAACGTTATGGTATAAGACTTCTTCCAGCGAAAGTAACGGCACGTTTAGACTCCGGACTTCTGAAAACGTATTCCAGAATGGCTCTTCCGGAAATAAGGAGGCTAAGTGCCGAATAGCAAGATCATGGTTAGCAAAGGATTGATCTAACTCTTTCAATTTGTGCAGTGCATTTTCACTGAGGTCGCCATCGATAAAATCGTCGATGCTCAAGAGGAATTTAAAATAGAGGTAAGATGCCTCGTTCAATACTTGGAGTTTATCTACTGAAATCTGTGAGAACAACGGTTGTAACCACGGAATCAGTTGGGCATAAAAACGATGTTCCCGAGGGATATTCCCCGTAGGAGCAGGTGTCGGAAAGGTACGTTCTCGAGGCATTTGCATACGTTTTGGGTATGTCACAAAACTAATTGCAAAAAAATTTGCTAAAGTGTTTTTTTTGAACAACTTTTGTCTTGCTATCGAACAATTTTTGTAGTCAAAATAACCCAAAATAATTTCACCATGACCCAGCTATCCTACGGCGCCAAATTGGCCCAAATACGAATCAAAGCGAAATTAAGCCAACAAGAAGTAGCCGATATGGTCGGTGTTTCCAGAAGCACTTACACCAAATGGGAAAGTGATCAATGTGTGTATAAAGTAGATGTTTTGATTAAGCTGGCAGAGGTTTTTCGTGTTTATCCCCTTGATTTACTCCCCGTTACGTTCTCTCCTTCGCATCTAACAGAAGGGTCTCCACAGTTTGGTATAGATTTGTATAAAGAGTTGATTATCAGTAAAGATGATCACATTTCTACACTTAAAGAACAACTCAAAACCCAAAATCCAACTCTGTAATTATCTGCTCAATCTGTACAAAAAAAGCGCCTCACTTACTAAGAAATGAGACGCTCTGTTTGCTAGAAATAAGTGCGTATAGTGTATCAATAAAGCGCTTTCTTTTGTTCCTTTACGCGGTCGTCTGTTAAATAATCATCAAACGACATCAGTTTATCCAAACATCCTTTCGGTGCTAATTCCACGATTCTGTTTGCGACAGAATTAGTCAGTTGGTGGTCATGGCACGTAAACAAAATATTGCTGTCGTATTCTTCCATTCCTTTGTTTAATGCCTGGATAGACTCCAAATCCAAGTGGTTTGTTGGTTCGTCAAAGAGAAGGACATTGGCATTGGAAAGCATCATTTTGGAGAACATACAACGCTGTTTTTCACCTCCAGACAAGACTGTACATTTCTTCAATGCTTCTTCTCCAGAAAATAGCATTCTACCCAAGAAACCACGAATAAACGTTTCGTCTTTTTCCGTCGAGTACTGGCGCAACCAATCTACAAGGTTATTGGATGGGTCACTGAAATACTCCGAATTATCGTTGGGTAAGTAATCTTTTGTAATCGTCACGCCCCATTTAAACATACCGGAAGTAGCTTGTTTCTTGCCCATCAGAATATCAAATAATGCAGAAACCGCTAAGCCGTCTTTGCTCAAGAAGGCAATTTTATCTCTTTTTCCTACCTGCAAATTCAAATCTTTGAAAAGATACGTACCGTCTTCTGTTTGATACGAAAGGTTTTCAATGACTAATATTTGGTCGCCAACTTCGCGTTCGGGTTTAAAACCAATGTATGGGTATCTGCGTGAAGAAGGCTGGATAGCTGAAATGTCCAGTTTTTCCAACATTTTTTGCCGTGCCGTTGCTTGTTTGGATTTCGCGACGTTGGCAGAGAATCGACGAATAAAATCCTCCAATTCTTTTTTCTTTTCTTCTGCTTTTTTGTTTTGATCCGCTTTTTGGCGTGCAGCTAATTGGCTAGACTCGTACCAGAAAGAGTAATTCCCGCCATAAAGAGTTACTTTCTTGAAGTCTAAGTCAGCAATATACGTACACACATTATCAAGGAAGTGTCTATCGTGTGAAACGACAACAACGGTGTTTTTGAAGTTCATCAAGAAATTTTCGAGCCAAAGAATGGACTCGATGTCCAAGTTGTTGGTTGGCTCATCCAATAAAAGTACATCCGGATTACCAAAAAGGGCTTGTGCCAACAATACTTTTACTTTTTCTGACGGATTCACGTCTGCCATTAAGGTTTGGTGAATATCTTCTTTGATACCCAGACCAGAAAGGAGGGAGGCAGCGTCCGACTCAGCTTCCCAACCGTTCATTTCAGCAAATTCAGCTTCTAGGTCAGCAGCTCTATTTCCGTCTTCTTCGGTGAAATCTTCTTTCATGTAGATTTCATCTTTTTCTTTCATCACTTCGTACAGACGTTCATTTCCCCGCATGACGGTGTCCAAGACAGTGAAGGCATCGTAGGCATTTTGGTCTTGTTTCAAGACAGACATCCGCTCGCCTGGGTCCAGACTGATGGTTCCCGTGGTGGCATCAATGTCTCCAGCGATAATTTTGACGAGCGTTGATTTTCCAGCGCCATTTGCTCCAATGAGTCCATAGACGTTTCCGGGAACAAATTTTAGATTAACTTCTTCAAAGAGAGTCCGTTTGCCAAAAGCAAGTGAAATATTTGATAATGTAAGCATGGTGATATGTAAACGTATGAAGAATGGTGGAAATGTAGCCACAAAACGGGGGCAAAGATAGCACTTTTTTGTCAAAAATACAGGCTAATTTGAGTGGTTACTTGTGAAGGGAGCGTTCGTTGAGTCAAAAATAAAAAGTCCCTCCACAAAGCTGTGGAGGGACTTCAAAGGATTTGGGAATTAATTTCCTACATATAAATCCCAGTTGATTTCTGCTTGTGGTCTTGCCAATTGTGTAAAGATACTACCTCTGTCAGACGCGATATCGACTTCAGTCGCATTGAGTCTGTTGTATCTCCGCAAATCAACCCAACGGTGTCCCCATGGTTCGAACCAAAGTGAATAACGACGTTGGAATAGGATTTCATTAATCAAGGCATCCGTAGTTGTACCCCCTGTGTAAGCGCCAACTCCGGCAAGTGTACGTACCTTGTTAATCGCTTCTACTGCTTGGTTTGCGTTGCCCAATTGAGCGTGTGCTTCTGCTGCTAGTAATATCAATTCTTCATTTCGGATGAATTTAATTTCAGAGGTATTAGAAGCAAAACGTTTGTCTTGGTAGTTACCAGAAAGCGGTGTTCCGTCAGATGTTACCAAAACGGCTGTTGTCCGTTGGAAGAACTTACTTCGTACGCGATTATCGCCTCTGAGTGTGTCTTTTAATACAGAAGGATGCACAACCACCATCGTATTTGTCGCAGCATTTGGTACGAAATAAAGTGGGTTGAAAGCATCTGGTGGGGCTCCCCATGTGTGGGCAGGTCCTCTGTCAATGTTTCCGTTCGGGTCATAGAATGAACCAGCTAGTGCAGTAATGACTCCTTGCCAATCTTTGCGATAAGCAGCTAATCTTGCAGCCAATGCACGGTTCATTTGCGCCAATGCCTGGTTTGTACCGAATCCAGTTCCTGTAAATCCAGAAGTCAAACGCAACGGAAAGTTACCTGTTCCTGCGGCTGTAAGTTCTTGGAATCCGCTGTCTAAAAGTGTTTTGATTGCTTCTAATGCTTGTGGATAAGGAACAAAAGGACCTGGATTTAGAGGGTCAGAGACATCCATACGAATACCGTTTTCGTATTGTCCATTCGCCAAAATCATGTATTGGTATGCTTGAATAGTCTTTGTAAAACCACTAACTGCATTTTTTTCAGCGTCTGTTAATACAGATGAATTTGTAACGGCGCTGAGCAAGACATTTCCTTGAAGGATAGCCTGATAGGGTTGGATATACGTGTTCAAGTAGCCAAACATGTTGACGTTGGCGGTACGTCCGTTCATACCCAACCAGTCTGTTTGCCAACGTGGGTCGGAGCCGTTTAAGTACCAAATTTCACGTCCCATACTGCCGTATAAAGCGGCTACCGTGAAGACATAGTTGCGATGTCTGTTTTCAAGACCGGTAACTAAGTTTTGGATTTGGTTGCGGGTTGCATTGTTGGAAACACTCGCAAGGGAAGGGTTGTTGGGGTCAATAGGAGATTCCAACTCAAAAAACGAGCAGGAAGTGAGGGTCATGCACAAGCCCGCCACGAGACTCCAAGATGTGATTATTTTTTTCATACTTTTCGAAATGATTTCAATAATTAGGGCTTAAAACTCAAATACTAAGTGACCAAAGAAACGACGTTGTGTTGGGTATGGCGCAATATCAACACCTGATTGTACTGCTTGAATACCGAAAGTAGAGGTTTCTGGGTCGTAACCTACATATTTCGTGAAGGTGAATGGATTTTGTGCCGAGAATCCTATTTTGATACGTGAAACTTTGTTGTCAAACCAATCACCTACTTTTGCTTGTGGCACAGTATAGTAAAGGGCTGCTTCACGCAAGCGGATGTAAGAAGCGTCTTGTACCCATCTGTCTGCACCGTTGTTAGGGTCAATACCTCTATCGCGGCCGTTTGGCTTGCCATCTCCGTCATCATCACCGAACCAGTTTGGTGACGTACCACCTGAGTCTGTCAAGAACTGTGAAAGGTTGATATTATCTCCTCCTTTTTTCCAATGCCACAACATAGAGAAATCAAAGTTCTTGAAGAAATTCACTTCATTGAACCAAGACATTTGGAAATCAGGTTGCCCATTTCCAAGAATATATGCGCCTGTATTTACGCCTTCATTCGCTGGGGTGTCGTTCGGGTCTGGTGTACCATCTGCCAATAAACGTCTCGGACGTGTACCCACAATCGTTGTTGGCGCAAATCCTTCTTGATACAAGAATGTTCCTAACGTAGCACCAAATCCGCCTGAGTTATAGGCAGGAATACCTAGTTGAGTCAACAAAAGGTCATTTTTCCACCACAATACGCGGCTAGTCCAACGTAAGTTTTCTTTCTGAACAACTGTTCCAGATAAACTCAATTCCCAACCTCTGTTCTGTAATTGAGCTAAGTTGGTAGGAATTGACGAATAACCTGTTGCAGGTGAAAGCGACAAGTTCTGAATGTTATTTCTCGTTTGTTTGTCGTAATACGTTACTTCAAAATTCAATCTGTTTTTGAACATACCCAAATCCACTCCAAATTCCAATTCACCCGCTCTTTCTGGCTCAATGTTCGGATTACCTGCGCCTGCTGTAACAACAGAGCCCAAAAGTCCACCAATATTCGCTGGGAATAACGGCGTGAATGTTTGTCCAAATGTAGGTACACCCGCCGTTTCACCGTACGCAGCTCTTGGTTTCAAGGCACTGAATACGTTGCTTAGACCACTACTTTTGAAGAACTCGAAGTTCGCCACGTTTACGGCTAATGAAGCTTTCGGGAAGGCATAAAACTGATTTGCATTTCCGATTAAGGTTGATTTATCAAATCTTACCCCAGCCGTAGCAATGATTTTATCATCCCAGTTTGCTTCTTCTTGTGCGAATACACCTACGTCACTTACCGTTTGGAATTGCTGTTGGAAGATTTCCTGTACCGTACCTTGATTCAAGTTTGTTTGACCAGGCGCCAATCCACGGGCTCTGTTAAGCAAGCGATCTTCTCTGAAGTCTAGGCGGACAATCCCGGCTTGGGTCGTTAAATTCAATTTTCCCACTGTTTGATTGTAAACCAAAGCTGCTTGGATATTCGTATTGACGTTCTCTGTTTTACCTACGATGATGTCACCTGGATTTGCTTGTGCGCGTTGGAATTGCAAATCTTCAGGAAGATACACGTTGGTATTGTTTTGTGTGAAGTCTGCTCCCCCTTGAATCACAAATTTGACCATCGCTTTTTCCGTTTTGTACAAATCAGCATTTAAGCTGAATGACTGAATGAAACGGTTTACATTAGATGTATTTATTCCTTTGTCTGTTACTGCTACTGGGTTTTCAGAGAAGTAAGGGTTGATTGGATAAACTCCGTTTGCATCCGGGAACAAGTTGTAGTAATTCGGTACATACGCGATGTTATACCCAATACTTGCTCCAGAGTTGTTTTGGTTTCCTGTAAATCCTCTATCTGCTGTTGTGTTCAAGTAGTTACTTCCAACAGATAGTGTAATTCTGTTGCTGATTTTATGATCAATATTTGAACGAACAGAGAAACGTTGGAAACCTGTGTTCCGGATGATTCCTTTCTCGTCGGTCATGGAACCGGAGATAAAGAATTTCGTTTTGTCATTTCCACCAGAAACACTCAAGCGGGTATTTGACAGTGGCGCTGTATTATTGTAAAAATAATCTTCGTAATCGTATGTTTGTCCAGCTGCTTGTCTGAAACGTTCTAACTCGATGGGCTGACGTGAAGCAGGGAAGAAGAAGCGAATTTTCTCTTCGGACCAGTTATCAACGCCCAATAAGCGCTGTGGTGTCGCCATCCCGAAATCTTGTGCCAACGAAACTTTCGTTTTGCCTGCGCTTCCTTTTTTCGTTGTAATGATGATAACCCCAGCATTGGCACGCGTTCCATAAATGGCAGCAGCAGACGGCCCTTTCAAGACTTCTACAGATTCGATGTCATTTGGGTTTAAGTCTGAAATACGGTTCGAGGCATCGTCTTGCGTTTCTGCTCCAGATGCACCCGTCACAGACCCACGACCCGTACGGTTGGTTGAGTTATTCACATACACACCATCTACAATGTAAAGGGGCTGCGAAGCACCTACTAGAGACGAAATCCCACGAAGCTGTACGGAGGCACCACCGCCCGGCGCACCACCGTTTGTGTTGATATTTACCCCAGCTACTTTTCCGTAAAACGCATTATCTACTGTCTGAATTTGGGTTGTTCCCATCAATTCTTTGGCAGAAATTGTACCTACTGCGTTTGCCAAGTTAGACCGCTTAATGCTTGATGCCAAACCAGTTACGACAACTTCGTCTAGCTTGTTTTCATCTTCCGCTAAAACGACGTTGAGCTGTCTTTCACCGGTTACGACGATACTTTGCGACGCGTAGCCAATCGAAGAAAATAGAAGTGTAGCCTTGCCACTCGTAGGAATACGTAAGTTATACGTACCATCTACACCGGTGGCCGTACCAACCGAACTACCTTGGACAGTCACACTTGCACCTGGAACGGGCCCTGTTGCATCTGTTACTTTCCCCGATACGGTGTATTGTGCAAATGCAGCCAGTTGGTAAAAGAGAAGACCTAGCGCCAGAACGCCACCTCTCCAAACTCGCTGTTGAATTTGTCTAGATTTTTTCATAGAACAAAATTTAGTAGTGTTAAAAATGAACTTTGATGTACCTATTAGTTTAGGAAAAATAGGCATAGTACTTTTCCGCTGACAATATAGATGAAAGATGGAAAGTTTCCAATTTCTATAGGTAAAATCTATACAGTATAGGTGTCTGTATTTTTCCCTATTCATAAACTAAATAATTGTAGAGAAGGTTTTTTACCGAATAATTTACTAGAAACGAGTAAAAATGCAGTAAATAAAAAAATCCTGCTGCACAGGGCGCAACAGGATTCGTCTTACTCATCTTCAATATATATCACAATAAGGTTGTAGGGCAAATGTAGTCTGTTTTGGGTACGCCTGCTGTTGTTATTGCTGCAAAACCACCGACAACATCCACGAAGTTATCCCAACCTCTTTGTTTTAGTATAGACGACGCAATCATACTTCTGTATCCGCCGGCACAATGCAAAACAAAGGGTTTGTCTTTCGGAAATTCCGCCAAGTGCTCGTTGATTGTTCCGAGGGGTGTGTTGTATGCACCAATGACATGCTCGGAGCCAAATTCGCTTTTCTTCCGCACATCAAAAACAAGTAGTTCGCCTTCTGCATATTGTTTGGCAAATTCGTCGGCTGTTATACGTGTAACGGTATTGAGGTCTTTTCCGGCTTCTTTCCAAGCTTCGATGCCACCTTCTAAATAGCCAATAGCAAAATCATAGCCGACCCGTGCCAATCGTGTGATGGTTTCTTCCTCTTTTCCTGGTTCTGTGACAAGTAGAATTTCTTGCTTGATATCCGGGATAAGTTCACCTACCCACATCGCGAAATTGCTGTCTAAGCCAATATTTACAGAGTTCGGGATAAACCCTTTGGCAAAATCATTCGCATCTCTGCTGTCCAAAATCAACGCCATTGTTTCATTAGCTGCTGCCTCAAAACCTGCGGGTGTAAGTGCTTGGTATCCACGTTCCATGACTGTATCCAGGCTCTCGTATCCTTTGATGTTCATCAAAACATTTTTAGGAAAATAAGCCGGCGGCGCAGTCAATCCTGTCAAAACGGCTTTGATAAATTCTTCTTTTGTCATATCTGCACGCAAAGCATAATTCGTTTTCTTTTGGTTGCCCAGCGTGTCTGTCGTCTCTTTGCTCATCATTTTACCACAGGCACTTCCTGCACCGTGATTTGGATAAACGGTTAAATCATCCGATAATGTCATGATTTTCGTACGAAGTGAATCAAACAAATGACCTGCAAGTTTTTCTTCTGTTAAGTCCTCAATAACGTGTTGTGCCAAATCTGGGCGACCTACATCTCCGATAAATAAGGTATCTCCCGTAATGATTCCTTGCTCTTTGCCGTCTTCATCTACCAAAAGATAAGTGGTGCTTTCCATTGTGTGCCCTGGTGTGTGAATAGCTTTGACTTGACAGCCGCCTATCTCAAAAATTTGTCCGTCTTCTGCAATCAATGCCTCAAAAGCGGGTTTTGCCGTTGGGCCATACACGATGCTTGCTCCCGTTTTTTTTGCTAAATCCAAATGTCCTGAGACGAAATCTGCATGAAAATGGGTTTCAAAAACGTATTTTATTTTTGCCTTTTCTTTGTCCGCTTTGTCGATATAAGGTTGTACTTCACGCAAGGGGTCAAAAATGGCAGCCTCTCCATTATGCTCTACGTAATATGCTGCGTGTGCGATACATCCGGTATATATTTGCTCGATTTTCATTGTATGTTGTAATTTTTGTAATGAATGAATAGAAAATTGTCAGAGATAAAAGGGTACTTTTTCTACATCAAGGACAACGACCTGCACATTTTCTCATCGTTTTTTTGATTTGGTTTTTTGATGTTACAAAACAACTAACCCGATAGGACTTTTAGAATGACGCCCATCATAATCCACTTTTTGTTCTGTTTTTTAAGTGATTTGTGTCAAGACAGGTCTAAACAATCGAGGGGAAATCTGTACGGAGGAGGGAAAATGAGTCGGAAAGGGGATAAAAAACAAAAAAGCGAAGTTTCCTTCGCTTTCTCTTTTAATCGGTTGGGTATTGAAATAATGCTTGTATAGGGTTGAATAGTGATACAAATATATAACGTTTTTGATAATAAATATAATTTCTTCTTTATTTTTTTAAAAATTTATCAAGGAAGAAATTGGCGGACGTAATTTCTAGACGTCAAAATGGCATTCATAATATCTTGTGGACTTCCTTCGTATGCCTTGTCTTCTACCTCTATCACGACGGGTCCTTTGTACCGAACGTCCGTCAAAGCGGCAAAAAATCCACGCCAATTGACATCGCCGAGTCCTGGTAATTTAGGGGAGTGATATTCCAACGGATTGGCCAAAATGCCTACTCTATCCAATTTGTCTTTATATACTTTTACGTCTTTGATATGAATGTGGTGGAGTCTGTCTTTATATTGATAAATGGGTTTTATCTCGTCCATCATCTGGAAAATCATGTGCGACGGGTCGTAGTTTAAGCCAAAAAGCTTGGTCGGAAAGATTTCAAACATACGATCCCAAACTGCCGGACTTATTGCCAGATTTTTACCGCCCGGCCATTCGTCATTTGTAAAAAACATCGGACAGTTTTCAATGCCAATTTTAATGCCTTCCTGTTCTGCCGTCGCAATAATAGGTTCCCAGACTTTGGCAAATAAATCCAAATTATCTTGCATGGAAAGATATTGATTTCTACCAATAAATGTGTTCATCACCGGAATATTCAATTGATTACACGCCCGAATGATTTTTTTGATGTGTTCAATATAATACTCGGCTTTGGTAGTGTCTGGGTCTAAAGGATTTGGGTAATAGCCTAATCCTGAAATAGTTATGCCGCGTTCAGCAGTGTAGTGTTTGATATAATTGGCATCCATTTTATCGACGTCAATGTGCGTAACACCCGCATATCGGCGGTTATCTGCGCTATCTCCAGGCCAACACATCATCTCTACACATTGAAAACCATGTTTTTGTGCAAAGTTTACCACGTGTTCAAAGCCAAAATCCGCCAAAATGGCACTTACGAATCCAAGTTGTAGCATGTTCTTTTGATTTAATAGGTGATTGACTAATGGCAACTAATTTACAGATTTATTCAAGAAATTGGTATGCCTCTCGATAAAAGGACTCAACTGTAGGGATGAAAATCAGACAAATAGCTTCCAATGTCTTTTACTAGATTCTGTATCTTTGTGTTTCAGGAAGCTGTCTGCAACTTATTTTCGGAGCGGAAATGAATTATTTCAAACAGAAAGAGATGCACGCAAACAGTTTCTAGGTCTTCCACTTATCTCAAAAAAGCAACCAATGGCAACTTCAAAAATTAGCTATCTTGGCGGTCTCCGTACCTCCGCAGAACATTTGGCATCGGGTGAAAAAATCACGACAGATGCACCTATCGACAACAATGGAAAGGGCGAGGCGTTTTCTCCGACAGACCTTGCCGCCACTTCTTTGGGAAGTTGCGCAATGACCATCATGGGTATTGTAGCCGAGCGCGAAGCAATCCAGCTCGAAGGAAGCACAGTAGAAGTGACCAAAACAATGTCCACGGATTCTCCGCGACGCATCGTGAAGATAGAAGTGCGTTTTACGTTACATACACCCGAACCCTTGACTGAAGTCCAGCAGAAAAAGTTAGAAAATGCGGCACATACGTGTCCGGTTGCACATAGTTTACACCCAGCCATCGAACAGGTTTTTCAGTTCGCTTGGGTAACATCTGCCTCGTAAATGAGGATTAAATGAACAAAAAAAGAGGGCGAAATGTCCTCTTTTTTATGGTTTTATCAATTACTTATCGTTTATTCTGCATCGTTTTGCTCGTCTTCTTCAATACTAATTTGGTGGAAGTCCACGAGATAATCGAGCATTTTTTGGCAGCTTCTGTGTAAAATTTGATAGACGTTTTCAAATACTTTGTCGTTCTCGTAATACGGGTCTGGCACTTCCTGAACACCCTTGGTTGTTGGGTCGTGGTCACGAATCAAAAAGAGCTTTTCGGGCGGAGGAGGTACTTTCTTGTAGTCGTAATACAATTGATGGACATCCTCAAAATTCGCTTCGTCCATGACAACCAAGTGGTCGAATGTATCGAGGAGAGTTGGAGATAATTTTTGTCCGAGATGGGTCGTTTCGATGCCGTGGTTCTCGAGAACTTTTAGCGTGCGTCTATCTGGAGATTTGCCAACATGGTAGCCGGCTGTTCCGGCAGAATCCACTGAAAAATAGGCACTTAAACCTCTTTCTTGAATAAGTTGGCGGCAAACGGCTTCCGCCATCGGAGACCGACAGATATTGCCAAGGCAAATAAATAAGATATTTTTCATTTTTCTTTTGACTCTACAATTTGACCTTCTTCATCGACCAATACAAAAATCTTTTCACCTTCTTTCTTGAGGAGATACCGTTCACGAGCGAAGTGTTCCAAAGAACGTTTATTCCCCATGACTCGTTTTTCTTCTTGTTTTAATTTTTGAAGTTCTTCTTGGTAAAAAACAGCTTGCTTTTCATACGTTTTGAGTTCCAAATAAAGCTGAATTTGGCGGTAGAAGCGGGCTGTATCAATGAAAGTCATCCACACTAAAAAAACAGCCAAACTAGATACATAATACCGATATTTGGCAAAAATGCGCAAGGCTTGTCGTTTGATATTCTCTTTCATAAACAGAAATGCTGATTTGCAGAAGCGAAGATACGCGATGTTCACGCAAATTGGGTAAATTATCAATAGACTTTTTCACCCTTCGACAGCCACATTCCCCACATTTTGTTGTACGCATGTACTTTTTTGGTAGGTTTATTTTGGTTGTCATAGACAGGATTTCCTTGGTTCACCCATTCGAAAATAGAGCCGTATAAGTTTTGAACATTTGTGAAACCCGCTCCACGAAGTTTATCTCCAATTTTTTCACTCCGCACACCAATCGAGCAATACACAACAATGGGCGCATCTTTGGGTATATTCTTGACGGCTTCCAACGAAAAAGTGTCGTAACCCACCCATTTAGCTCCCTTCAAATGGCTTACATCAAACTCTTTTTTTTCACGTGCATCGAGTAATACAGGTGAATTTGCTTTGTTTTTTAGCTCTTGAACGGTGATAATCGGTGTTGTCCCTTTGACCATCGACTTCAACACGAAATCAAAACTTTTGCTGCTCGTCTGTTGTGTAAAACCAGAAAAAAATGCCATGAATAAATGAATGGTTAAAATGACCTCGCGTAGATATTTCATATAAAAAAGAACAATTAGTAAAAAAAATAATTCATATTGTCTGAGTATTGGAAAATAAAATATTTAAAAAATTCTATTTTTGTTTTCTATCAACAAATATTAACCCCACGTTTTCTATGAAATTACTGAAACACAGTTGGGCGCTAATTCTCTCATTAGCCCTGATTTACACGTTTAATCACTCCCTCGGCAGCATACCGCCGCTCGGTAAATTGTTTAGCCCGTTTGTTGGGTTCTTACAAAATACGAAAAATGCAGGGATTCCGACCAACCAAGAACTGAAATTAGTTGGTTTGCAAGGGAAAGTAGATGTTTTGTACGATGATAACGGGGTTCCTCATATTTTTGCCGAAAATGACGCTGATTTATACCAAGCCCAAGGCTATGTCATCGCCCGCGATAGACTTTGGCAAATGGAATTTTATACCTTGGTAGCAGGTGGACGCCTGACAGAGGTCGTCGGTGAAAGAGCTTTGGAGTACGACCGCTACAATAGACGACTAGGTATGTACAAAGCCGCACAAGAAATCGCAAATAATCTCGAAAAAGACTCTCTTTCTTCTGCTATTTTAGAAAAATACGCGGCGGGTGTCAATGCATATATCGACGAACTTAGCGATGCCGAACTCCCCATCGAATATAAAATCTTGGATTATAAGCCAGAGAAATGGTCGAAATACAAAACTATTTTGATGTTAATGAATATGCGAAACACCTTGAACGGCGGAAGTACCGATTACCGTGTTTCTAATGTGGCTGCTACGTATGGAATGGATGTCATTCGTGAGCTATTTACGGATTATCCGTTTGAAGAATCGCCGATTATTCCAGAAGGAACTGCTTGGAATTTTACACCTGTACCAACACCGGCTATGCCTGCCTCGCCCATGGCTGCTTTGCCTAAAAATAAAGAATTATCCATGCGTATCGAAGAACCTCGGCCTGAAATTGGAAGCAATAACTGGGCAGTTTCGGGAGAAAAATCAGCGACGGGTTTGCCTATTCTTGCCAATGACCCGCATTTGGGTTTGTCTCTTCCTTCTATTTGGTACCAAATGCAACTTTCTTCGCCGAGCGTCAATGTGTATGGAGTAGCCCTTCCAGGTTCGCCAGGTATTATCATTGGTTTTAATAAAGATATTGCGTGGGGCGTCACAAATGTAGGGTCGGATGTCATGGATTTTTATCAAATTAAATTCAAAGACGAGACCAAAAAAGAATATTGGCACGATAACCAATGGAAACCCGTCCAAGAAACGGTAGAAGTGTATCATCTGAAAAGTGGAAAAGAAATCGTGGATACGCTTCGTTCCACGCATCACGGCCCGATTATTTACGAGGAAGAAAACGAGAAAAATTTTAGCAAAAATACACCTGCTGGACACGCCATGCGCTGGGTAGCTCTGGAGACAGATGGCTCAGATATGTTGACATTCCACTATTTGAATCGCGCTAAAAATCACGATGATTATAGAAAGGCACTTACCTATTATACAGCACCAGCACAAAACTTCATTTTTGCGAGCAATCAAAATGATATTGCCATTACGCCAAACGGAAAACTCCCGTTAAAATGGCAAGGACAAGGCAAGTTTCTACTTGACGGAACAGACCCAAGTCACGATTGGCAAGGATGGATTCCAGTAGAACAAAACCCGACGGTAAAAAATCCACCGCGAGGCTTTGTAAGCTCGGCAAATCAGCATTCCGTTGACCCCACGTATCCGTATTATTTGGGTTGGCGTTTTGCTTCAAGTGAGCGCGGTATTCGAATCAATGAACGTCTAGCGGCTATGACAAAAGCGACGCCAGATAGTTTGCGCATGTTACAAAATGACAATTTCAGTGTAGCTGCACGCCGTATTTTGCCTACTTTATTGTCTATTTTGGCAACAGACAAAGCAATGAGCCAATTGCCAGCTTACCAAACCTTGGCAAATTGGGATAAGCAAAACGAAGCACTTTCTGTTGGTGCTACTATTTTTGAGAAGTGGATGGAGGTACTTATGTATGCGATTTGGGAGGATGAGTTTTCGGCAGAGAAAAAAAATATGGTTTATCCGACCACAGACGTGACGTATCATTTATTAATGAATAAACCCACCGCCAAATGGTTTGATAACCAAGAAACCAAAGGAAAAGTAGAAACACGAGACGACATGGTGAAAATGAGTTTTAAGGGTACATTGGATTCGCTTACAAAAGAGTTTGGTACGATGGATAATGAAAAATGGGCTTGGAAAAACGTCAAGAAAACTGAAATCGCCCATCTTGTGCCAGCGTTTACTTCATTTGGGCGATACAATATTCCGAACGGTGGTGGGAAATGGATTGTAAACGCGACGACGACCAAAACGGGGCCTTCTTGGCGCATGGTCGTAGCTGTCGATAAAGGTTGGCCAAAAGGATTTGGATTATATCCTGGTGGACAATCAGGCAATCCGGCGAGTAAATATTATGACAATATGATAGATAAATGGGCAAACGGAGAGCTACAAGAATTGCTTTTCTTGAAGTCAAAAGAGGAGGCTTCCCCGCGTATTGTCGGAAAATTAAGTTTACAGAATTAATCAACTATTCATGTATTTTGATTGGCAGGAGCAGAAGGAATACACGAAACACATTAAATAAAAGAAGATATGTTATTTGTACGAATTATTTTGATAGGCGCTTTTTTATCTTGGTTTGGCCCCTGGTGGAGTGTAGCAATTGCAGGATTTGCGAGTTGCTATTTGGTAGGAAAAACAGGGGGAACCTCGTTTGTTTGGTCGGGTTTGGCAGCGGCAACACTTTGGCTTGGCTATGGTATTTGGCTGCATGTAGGCGCTGAAGCACCGATTTCAGAGAAAGTAGCGGGTATATTTCAGGCGAGTGTGCCAGCTTTGCAAGCAATTCCAGGTGTAGGTTTGGTTTTTGTTTTCATGGCATTGATTTCTTTTTTAGTTGGCGGATTTAGCGGATTGGCTGGTTTCCAACTTAAACAATTATTTAAATAACTTTTCTATATTTGTGACCTAATTAAGTAGAAAACAATCAAAAATTGATGAAAAAAATTACTCTTCTCGTTCTTGGGTTAGCCGTAGCCACGGTAGCTTGTAACAAGGATGCTGGCACAGACGCAGCTAAAGCGCAACCAGCGGGGCGCATCGTTTATGTAAATACAGATACGCTTCTCAATAATTATGATTACTACAAAGACGTAGTAAAAGAATTTCAGAACAAGCAATTTCAACTAGAGAACGAATTGCAACGGAAAGGGCAGTCTTTCCAGAATGAAGTAGCGTTGTTCCAACGTAGAGTGCAAGCTGGCGGTATGTCGCAAGAGCAAGCACAAACTACACAGCAGCAGTTGGCTCAAAAAGAGCAAAACTTGATGATGTACAGAGACAATGCCGCAAATAACTTGGCGGTTGAGCAAGGTCAGAAAACAGATGAACTATTGACGAAAATCCAAGAGTATTTGGCAAAATACAATGCTGGAGATAAGTACGACATGGTCATCGGTTACTCAAAAGGTGGTGGTGTTTTGTATGCAAAAGAGGACCTAGACATCACGCAAGATGTATTGAAAGGTCTGAATGAAGACTATGCAAAAACCAAAAAATCAACGGTTAAAACAGATTCTACAGCGAAGAAATAATTTCAGCTTTAGCAGACGTATAAACAGAAGAGGCAGTCCATCTCATTGGGCTGCCTCTTTTAGTTTTTCTTTGAACCCAATGAATGATGAAGTGTAAACCGGAGAACATCCGTCTCTCTTACCGGGCTTGTCGTTTCAATTCCTTGATTGATAATCCATAAATAACCTGCCTCCAAAGCCAAAGAAGGCGTAAACTGTGTACGTGCCGCTAGATAGACACGGTTTTGGTCCATGCGCAGATGGTCAACCCAATCGCCTGCATGAAACATGATTTCATCACTGACTTTTAGAAGAGAGCGTTTCCCGATTTTTTGTGAGAATTGAAGTTGATACCGGAGGCGTGATTGAATAGGCAGCGGCTCATTTGTGTCTGCCTTCGTCTGTGTCGGGAAATAACGCTGTTCGATGCGTATCCTAGATTGAATAGCCACGTTGCTTTTTTGGAGATGTCTGAAATTCAGTTCTTCAAATAAGCGAAACTCATTGACAATACTTTTCTCTTCATTGGAAGAATACCGCGCCACGTTGGAGAAAGTGGTTCCTAAAGCAATGTCTATGGATTCCTTGATTTTATAATGAAAATGTGCGTGGGAAATAGTTTGATTTCTTCGACCAATATTTGTCAGAGACTGAAAACGGTTATCTATTTCAGCAATAAAAAAATGCTTGGGATGTCCCACCGTCTGAACCATGTAGCGTGTCCAGATTAAACTTGGATTCGATACAAGTTGTGCAGATACAAATGAGGGTACTAAGAACGAAAACAAGAGAATCGAACGAAACATGCAACAAAAAAGGGTTTACATCCGCAAAGGTAGCGAAAGTAAACCCTTTCATTTGTACTTAAAATCACATATAATTCAAATCATTATTGGGTTTTAAGTGAATGATTCCTAGCTTATTGAGTAATAAGATGAAGGGATAGGTGGGGTCAAATTCATGCCATTTAATTCCGAAATTGGCTCTACCTCCAAACTTGTGGTGATTGTTGTGGTACGATTCGCCCAACATCAGAAAATCAACTGGAAGGAGATTTTTAGCGGTATCATCTACTTCATAATTTCTGTAGCCATATTTATGTGCAAACCAATTGATGATGACGCCGTGCACGGGGCCCATCAAATAGTGAATAGGTAAAAGCAGGAACATCCACCAAGAAGTAGCAAATTGAATGTAGAAAAGAGTGTATAAAATGCCCCAAGCAAGCCGAGAAATCCAACGGTCTCCTAGCTTTTCCATAAATGGCCAATTTGGGATTCCTTTTTTGTATTTTTCCTCGATAGTGTCTTGATTATGAACAATTTCATTGTAGAAATTCTTTGTCCGCCACATCATATCAAACAAATTTTTAGAATAATCTGGTGAGTGTGGGTCTTTCTCTGTATCCGCAAAGGCATGGTGAAGTCGGTGCATGATTCCGTAGGCACGCGGACTTAGAAAAGAAGAGCCTTGGAACAAAAATGTAAGCCAATAAAAGGTTTTTTCCCAAAATGGAGACATGGTAAACATCTTATGTGCCGCATATCTGTGAAGGAAAAAGGTCTGCATCAAAAGCGATAAATACCAATGTGCTACAAAAAAAAGAAGGATGGTCATGTGTGTTTTCGGTTCGTAACGTAGATAAAATCAACATTCAAAAGTAAAAAGGAACAAAAGAGCGAAATATGATTTTTCTCATAAGCCATTATTGCTTAGAAAGGCAAAAAGCCTATTTCTCTGTTCTGAGAAATAGGCTTTTTATATTAAAGAAGGACGAAATTAGCTGGTTTTCTGTTCCTTCGCCCAGGTATCTTTCAAGCCAACCGTCTGATTGAAAATCAGTTGCTCTGGCGTACTATCTGAATCCAATACGTAATATCCTTTCCGAATAAATTGGTATTTGTTCTCTGTAGTTGCCATAGCCAAACTAGGTTCAACCCACGCGGTAATCGTTTTTAGTGAATTTTCGTTGATATAATCTTTGAAATCTCCTTCTTCATCACTCGGATTTTCTACCTTAAATAGTCTGTCATACACGCGAATCTCCGCTTTTTTCGTATCTGCAATGGAAACCCAATGCAGTACACCTTTTACTTTTATACCTGACTCATCTGCGCCGCTTTTGCTATTTTCTACATAACTACAGATAAGTTCAGTCACTTCGCCGTCTTCGTTTTTAATAACCTCGTCGCATTGGATAATATAAGCGCCTTTTAGACGAACCATTTTGCCTGGTGCTAATCGGAAATACTTCTTCGGAGCGTCTTCCATAAAATCCTCCCGCTCAATATAGATTTCTCTACTGAAAGGCACTTCTCTATGTCCAGATTCTGGGTCTTCTGGATTGTTCTCAACCAGACAAATCTCTGTTTTATCCGCCGGAAAATTCGAAATGGTTACTTTCAAAGGTTCTGTCACCGCCATCACCCGCGCCGCGATTTTATTCAAATGGTCACGAACACAAAACTCAAGTAAGGAAACATCAATTAAATTATCTCGTTTGGCAATACCGATGCGGTCACAAAAATCACGAATAGACTCGGGCGTATAGCCTCTTCGGCGCAATCCGGAAATCGTCGGCATACGCGGGTCATCCCAACCTGATACAAATTCTTCGTTGACAAGCTGCAAAAGTTTTCGCTTGCTCATCACGGTATAGGTTAAATTAAGCCGCGCAAATTCATACTGCTTGGAAGGAAATATATCCAGTTTTTCAATGAACCAATTGTATAATTCTCTGTGCGCGACAAATTCAAGTGTACAAACGGAATGCGTAATCTTTTCCAATGAGTCCGACTGTCCGTGCGCAAAATCATACATTGGATAGATACACCAAGCGTCGCCTGTGCGGTGATGATGCGCAAATTTAATTCGGTAAATGACGGGGTCGCGCATGAGCATATTGCTTGACGACATATCAATTTTCGCACGGAGGACTTTACTTCCTTCGGGGTGCTTTCCTGCCCGCATCTCCTCAAAAAGACGTTTGTTTTCCTCTGGAGTTCTGTTTCGGTAAGGGCTTGCTTGTCCTGGCTGGGTTGGTGTCCCTTTTTGCTCGGCCATTTCAGCAGCAGTACTGTCGTCAATATAAGCTAAACCTTTCTCTATCAGCGTGATAGCATATTGGTAAAGTTGTTCAAAATAATCAGAAGCATACAGTTCGTCTGCCCAAGTAAAACCAAGCCAACGGACATCCCCCTTGATAGATTCAACGTATTCTGTGTCTTCTGTCACGGGATTAGTATCATCAAAACGGAGATTGGTTTGTCCGCCGTATTTCTGAGCAACGCCAAAATTAAGGCAAATGGATTTCGCATGACCGATGTGAAGATAGCCGTTGGGTTCTGGCGGAAAACGGGTCAGCACACGACCTCCGTGTTTTCCTTCGCGTAAATCCGCTTCAATAATCTCTTCGATGAAATTCAAAGACTTTGTTTTTTCCGTATGTTCGTGGTTTTCTCCTGTCATGAAATAGCCGTGGTGATGTTGTATAATTCCAAGCGAATTTAATAAAAACTTTAAAGTAAGTGATTTTAAGACTAACTTTAACCAAATAATGAATGAATTAACACAATAAATACTAAGAATAATTCAATTTATGGCAGATTTGGATACCTATTCTGTTTTAACAGAAAAAGGGGAGGGGCTCTTCAAAGATAAAGGAAGTAAGTTTTATGCTTTTGCTTTACCGATTTCCTCTGAAGATGAACTGAAACCTCTCTTGGAAGAGATAAAATCGATTCATCCCAAAGCGCGCCATTACTGTTTTGCCTACCGGATGGGTGAAAAAGGAGAAATTTATCGTGCCAATGACGACGGTGAGCCCGGAGGCTCTGCGGGTAAACCGATTCTTAATGTGTTATTATCCAATCAGTTAACAAATACGCTGGTTGTCGTTGTTCGGTATTTTGGCGGTACGTTACTTGGTGTGCCCGGTCTTATTCATGCCTACAAAGAGGCGGCAAAATTGGCTATTGAAACCGCTACAATAGAAGAGAAAACGAGTAACGATACCTTTGAAATTGCCTTTGGTTTTGAACAAATGAACGAAGTGATGCGTATTCTAAAAGAAAACAACGTAAAAATTATCGAACAGATATTTCATGAAAAATGGGGACTTATTTTTGAGATTCGCCAATCTCAATCTTCTTTACTTATCCAAAAATTAACGGATATTTATGGTGTTTCTCTTTGTTCAAATGAGTAGAAAAAAGAAAATATGAATAATTGTCAGGAATTGATTGAATTGATTCAATTAGAACAAATCGATGCCCAAACGTTTATCGGGCAAAATTACCAAGCACCTTGGAAGCGTGTTTTCGGTGGGCAGGTTTTAGCGCAATCTTTGAGCGCCGCCGCACAAACCGTAGAACCCGACCGGATGGTTCACTCGCTGCATTCGTATTTCCTTTTGACAGGCGATATTTCAATTCCTATCCGGTTTGAGGTCGAGCGTGTCCGAGATGGAGGAAGTTTCACTACCCGTCGTGTGGTAGCCAAGCAAAATGAGGAGGTCATTTTCATTCTTTCAGCTTCTTTTCAGAAAGAGCAACCTAGCTTTGGCCACCAAGTCCCAATGCCCAATGTATTACCGCCCGAACAACTGCGTTCAGACCACGAATTTATTGAGGCGTACAAAGAACTTCTTCCTGACAGTATTTTAGAAAGCATCCGAACGCGTCCGTTTATATTTAAACCTGTTGAAAACATCATTCCTAAAAAAGGGGAAGTTCGTCAGCCCATGCGCCATATTTGGCTGAAAACCAATGAGTTACTTGGTGATATCACACCTCAACTTCATCAACAAATCTTGACGTACGTTTCGGATTATAATTTACTTTCAACGGCTGCATTACCGCATACGCAAGATGTTTTTCCGCGTGATTTATTCATGGCAAGCTTAGATCATGCCATGTGGTTTCATCGCCCTTTTCGGGTGGATGAATGGCTACTTTTTGCCATCGACAGCCCAAGTACGTCTAATAGTCGAGGTTTCACACGCGGTCATTTTTTTGCACAAACAGGTGAGCTAGTCGCCTCTGTTGTGCAAGAAGGATTGATTCGACAAAAAAAATAGTCCAATTTATACACTTTTTCAACCCACTTCATCTATTTATGAAACACTTACCTGCAAACATGCAACAGCTCGGTTTACCCGTTGTGGTTGCTCCTATGTTCCTTATTTCTGGGCCTTCTTTGGTGATTGAATGCTGTCGGCAAGGTATTGTCGGGACATTTCCCGCCCTAAACCACCGGAGTACTGAAGGCTTTGAACAATGGGTCATTGAAATCAAAGAATCGCTGGCTACTATGGATAATCCTGCGCCTTTTGGTGTCAATTTAATTGTTCATCCGACGAATCACCGTTTGATGCAAGACATGGAAGTCATTGTAAAACACCAAGTCCCGCTTGTGATTACCTCCCTTGGCGCTGTCCCAGACTTGGTGGATGCTGTACACAGTTACGGTGGATTGGTTTTTCATGATGTCATCAATCGCCGTCATGCAGAAAAAGCAGTCGCTGCGGGTGTGGACGGGCTCATTCTTGTCTCTGCCGGTGCAGGTGGTCATGCAGGAACGTTGAATCCCATGGCGTTTATTCATGAAATCCGTTCTTTCTTCGACAAAACAATCTTGCTTTCCGGCTGTATCAGTGATGGTCAAGATATTGCTTCTGCTCTGCAAATGGGCGCAGATTTGGCTTATATGGGAACTCGTTTTATCAATACTACAGAGGCGAATGTCGATAAAGCCTACCAACAAATGATTGTAGAAAGTGGTACATCAGACATCGTTTACACGGCGGCAGTTTCGGGGGTTGCAGCTAATTTTATGAAGAAAAGTCTTGAAAATGCTGGAATACCACCTGAAATGTGGAGTCGAGCAGGAAAAATAGATTTCGGAAAAGAGTTGGATGCCGCACAAGCGGAGGCAAAAGCCTGGAAAACCATTTGGTCGGCTGGTCAAGGTGTGGCAGCTATCCAAGATGTGCTCCCGGTAGCCGATTTGGTCAAACAGTTAAAAACGGATTTCCATCAATCGATAGCCGCTCAAATCGAGTTACTTCAGAAATATAAATAATTCACATACGTATTTCCTCGTGCAGAAACACAGAGGAAATACGTGTTTTCAAAACAAGATGAATACGTTATTTCCCCTTTTTGTGAAGTTAGAACAACAGTCTATTTTGTTGGTAGGTGGCGGATACGTCGCGCTAGAAAAGCTAACTGCCATTTATGCCAATTCTCCAGCAACCGTTCTGACGTTGGTTGCTCCTGAAATTCGACAGGAAATTCGGGAAATGGCTACTCAATTTTCGATTCAATTCATAGAAAAGCCGTTTGATTCCAGTTTTCTAGCAGACAAAAATCTTGTTTTCGTAGCTACCAATGATAAACTAGTGAATAAGCGAATTTCGGATGAATGCCGGCAGAAAGGTATTTTAGTGAATGTAGCAGATACACCTGATGCGTGTGATTTCTATTTGGGCTCGGTTGTTCAAAAAGGAGATTTAAAAATTGGAATTTCTACCAATGGGAAATCACCTACTTTTGCCAAGCGTTTTCGGGAAATATTGACAGATATTTTACCTGATTCGTTGCAAGAAACCTTAGACAATTTACAGGCGATTCGTAACAAATTAAAAGGAAACTTTGAGGAAAAAGTCGAGAAGTTAAATGAAATTACCAAAGTAATGCGGGCAGAAAAATAGTCTTACTCGGTTTCTTTCACTTCCAAAATATCGCAGGCTTTCCGGGCAGCATCTTGTTCAGCCTTCTTTTTATTCCAGCCACGTCCTTCGCTAATGGGTTCACCATCTAGGGTAACTTGTGCCACAAATTCCTTTTGGTGGTGCTTTCCACTCTCTTCGATGATGTCAAAACTCACTTTTTTTCCTCCGTGTTGTGCCCAGCTGAGGAGAATACTTTTGTAGTTGGTATTATTTGAAATAACGGCGTCTAAATCGAAGTAATTGGCAATTAAGTTTTTGACAAGGAACCGTTTGGTAAACCGAAAGCCCTTATCTAGGTAAATCGCACCGATGAGTGCTTCCATGGCATCGCCGTACATAGAAGTTCTTTTGTGACTTACGCGATGTCCATCAAATTGAATGAGATTTTCTAAACCAATTTTCCGCGCAACTACATTCAGCGATTCACGGTTTACGATACGTGAACGGATTTCTGTCAAGAAGCCTTCGTCTTTGTAAGGATATTTTTTGAAAAGATATTCGGCAATGACCATCCCAAGAACGGAATCACCTAGAAACTCCAGTCTTTCATTTGATTCTTTGAATCCATTGAAATTGTTTTCTTTGGAAGCAGAGGTATGTCTGAAAGCGAGCTGGTACAATTCCAAATTACTTGGTTTTTCGCCAATAATTTGTTCAATTGCTTTTTTAAACTCCCTTTCTTTGGGGCTTGATTTAAAGAAATCAAAGAAGTTTTCCGCTGCCATGAAGGTGTCTCATCGGAGTAGTTATGGGTGTATCAGTACAAATGAGAGACAGAGCGAGTAATCCGTTTGGGATTACTCGTTTGTCAATTTTTTAAATATCAAAGTGGCATTATGGCCACCAAAACCAAAACAGTTACTCAAGATGACATTTAATTTCTTGGCTTTGGCTACGTTTGGTGTCAAATCAATGCGTGCGTCAATGACTTCATCTTGATTGAAGAGGTTGATTGTAGGAGGAACCATTTGGTGTTCCAATGCTAAAATTCCCGCTACTGTTTCAACAGCACCAGCACCGCCCAAGAGGTGGCCAGTCATTGATTTTGTAGAGCTGATACTCACTTGGTACGCATGTTCGCCAAATAATTGCTCAATTGCCTTGATTTCTTGTGGGTCTCCGAGTGGAGTTGAAGTGCCGTGTGTATTGATATAATCAATTTCTTCGGGTTGCATTTGCGCATCCTCTAACGCATCTTTCATGGAGAGATACGCGCCGTATCCTTCAGGGTGTGGCGCCGTAATGTGGTATGCATCAGACGAAAATCCACCACCGACTAGCTCACAGTATATTTTAGCACCGCGTGCTTTGGCATGTTCATATTCTTCCAAAACGATGGCTGCCCCCCCTTCACCCAAAACGAAACCATCACGGTCTTTGTCATAAGGTCTTGAAGCCGTTGCAGGGTCATCATTTCTTTCAGAAAGGGCGCGCAAAGCGTTGAATCCACCCACACCTGCTTGCGTTACTGCGGCTTCAGAACCACCGGTTACGCAGGCAACCATTCGACCCAAACGGATGTAGTTGAAAGCATCAATAATGGCGTTATTTGCCGATGAACACGCAGAGACCGTCACGTAGTTTGGTCCTCTAAAACCATATTTAATGGAAATTTGACCAGAGACGGAGTCTGCAATCATTTTCGGAATAAAGAAGGGATTGAAGCGAGGCGTTCCGTTACCACTGGTAAAGTTGATTACTTCTTCTTCAAATGTTTTCAAGCCTCCGATACCAGAGCCCCAAATAACACCCACTTTATCTTTGTTAATTGTATCTATGTGTAAGTTGGCATCCGCAACGGCTTCGTCAGCGACGATTACCCCAAATTGGGTAAATAAGTCCATCTTGCGGGCATCTTGACGCGGAATAAAATCTGTAACCTCTAAGTTTTTAACTTCACAAGCGAATTTAGTCTTGAAAAGAGACGCGTCAAAACGTGTAATGGGAGCAGCACCGCTTACTCCATTTGAAAGCCCTTTCCAGTACTCTTCAACATTGTTACCGATTGGCGTTAGTGCACCCAAACCAGTCACAACAACTCTTTTTATAGCCATAGTGTAATGCGTTTTAAAAATTTAAAGTTCAATACTCAACGCCCTTGTAAAACTACAAAAGCTTGTTGAATATTGAACTTTCAACATAAAAGAAAATCATTATTTAGAATTCTCTTCCAAGTAAGCGATTGCTTGACCAACAGTCTGAATGTTTTCAGCCTGATCGTCTGGAATAGACACATTGAATTCTTTTTCGAACTCCATGATAAGCTCAACTGTGTCCAAAGAATCAGCTCCTAGGTCGTTTGTGAAGGATGCCTCATTTGTGATTTCGGCTTCTCCAACGGCAAGCTTTTCTACAATAATTTTCGTTACTCTCGCTGCGATATCTGACATTTTTCAAAAGGTAGTTTGGTGAAAAACGTTGCAAAGTAAGAGATTTTCAACGAAAACAGCAAAAGGATTTGATTTTTTTGAGTGGATATTTGTTCCGAAATTTGTAGTCCGTTTCTATTTATTGCACTTTAACAACGAATCTACCTATGCTTCTTCCTTTTTTACCACTTGACCCCAACGCCCCTTTTTTCTTGCTGGCTGGACCTTGTGCAATCGAAGGAAGAGACGAAGCAAGACAGATTGCCGAACGTTTGAAAGATATAACCAATAGATTGGCTATCCCGTGGGTATTTAAAGGAAGTTTTCGGAAAGCGAATCGTTCAAAAGGTACTAGTTTTACAGGTATCGGGGATGAACTCGCGCTCGAAATTCTTGCTGAAATACGCGCTGATTTTGATGTTCCTGTCATGACGGACATTCACGAAGCAAACGAAGCTGCCCTCGCCGCTAACTACGTGGATATACTACAAATACCCGCTTTTTTATGCCGTCAAACAGATTTGCTCGTCGCTGCCGCACAAACAGGGAAACCCATTAATATCAAAAAAGGGCAGTTTATGTCGGGTGAATCCATGGGTTTTGCCGTAGATAAAATCAAATCTGTTCGTCCGGATATCCCCGTATTTCTGACAGAACGCGGAAACTCGTTTGGCTACGGGGATTTGGTCGTGGATTTTCGGAATATTCCCGCAATGAAACAGCTGAATGTTCCTGTAATTATGGATTGTACGCACTCCTTGCAACAACCCAATCGCGCTTCTGGCGTTACAGGTGGGCAACCTCATTTGATAGAAACCATCGCGAAAGCGGCTGTTGCTAGTGGTGTGGATGGCCTCTTTTTAGAGACACATCCCAACCCAAAAGAAGCCAAATCCGACGGTGAAAATATGCTTCCTCTGGAGCAATTGGAAGACCTTTTAATCAAATTAATTAAAATTCGTACAGCAATCCGTTGACGAATAAACCTTTCCTGCTTTCTGATTTTATCACTGAAAAACGACGAATGTAAGCGTATGTCTAAAAATTTTAGAAGAAAAAGTTCAGCTAATTCTGAACCCAAATCTGGGTCTATCCGCGACTTGAAAGAAACGTTTTCTTCCTTCGATTGGGAGTCTGAACAGTTTCAATTGGTTCTTGGAGCATTCATTTCTATCATGGCTCTTTTTCTATTTCTTTCTTTTACCTCGTATCTGTTTACGGGAGAGATTGACCAAGATATTATTCAAAAAAATATCTCCTCTGCCATTCAGCCTGAAGAGAAAAAAGCACACAATGTATTTGGGGTAGCTGGTGCATACGTCGCGCATTGGTTTATCTACAATTTATTCGGAATTGCTGCATTCGGCTGGTTGCCTGTCCTTTTCCTAGCCGGAATAAATCTGCTGACCAAGGATTTCTTCCGCCAAATCAATGCGAATCGGTTGGGATTCGCTACTATTTTCTATGTTTTTTTTACCTCTATTTTTCTCGGTTATTGGGCTAAATTATTTGATTTAAAACAACATATTTTTGCCGGAAATATCGGATTTATCGTCAATGAATGGATGTTTCATATTATTGGTTTTGGGGGAATATTTGTTTATTTCATCGTATTTTTTAGCTGGCTTCTTTATTTTCATAAAGTAAAAAACCTACGGGCAAAATTCGCGACTCTTTTCCCGTATGAAGAAGAAATGCCAACAGAAAGAGAAAATGAGGTGAATAATTCTGAAGAACAAAAAAGAGAGTGTCCAAACGAAAATCCTGTGGATTCCCCCCCTGACTTATCTGTTTATCCGGTTGTAGATTCCTTCTTGGATGAAGAACAAATCAAGCCTGTGCATGAAGAAAAACAACCGACATTCACCGCGGAAAATCACGTTAAGTTTGAAATTGAACCCACGCACGAAGAACCCGTCAATATTCCATTAACAATTGAAACCACTCCACCAAATGTGGAAGTGGACGCCGATAATTTGGTCGAAACCTACGGAAAATATGACCCTACTCTCGATTTATCCAGTTATAAATACCCGCATTTAGGATTGGTGAAAGATTATCAATCTGACGGACGTAAGGTTTCTGAAGATGAACTTGAAGCCAATAAGAATAATATTATTGAGACGATGCGCAATTTCAATATTGGTATCGCAAGCATCAAAGCGACGATTGGACCGACAGTTACTTTGTACGAAATTGTGCCCGAAGCCGGCGTGCGGATTTCAAAAATTAAAAGTTTAGAGGAAAATATCGCCTTAAACCTAGCCGCACTTGGAATCCGGATTATCGCTCCCATGCCTGGAAAAGGAACGATCGGTATTGAAGTTCCCAATAAGAACAGAGAGGTGGTGACAATTAAGTCGGTTTTGGCAAGTGAAAAATTCCAAAAATCAACCTTTGAATTGCCCATCATTCTAGGAAAAACGATTTCAAACGAAATCTATATTTCAGATTTAGCTAAAATGCCGCACTTACTCATGGCAGGTGCAACAGGCCAGGGGAAGTCTGTGGGATTGAACGTTATTTTGGCTTCGCTTTTGTATAAAAAGCACCCGTCGCAAGTGAAATTCGTTTTGGTGGATCCTAAAAAAGTGGAATTGACTCTGTTCAATAAAATTGAACGTCATTTCCTCGCTATGTTACCCAATGCAGAGGAGGCTATTATAACCGACACAAAAAAGGTAATTCATACGTTGAATTCCTTGTGTATCGAGATGGATTCACGCTATGATTTATTGAAAGACGCAGGCGTGCGAAATATCGGAGAATACAACGCAAAATTTGTAGTTCGCAAGCTAAGTCCAGAAAAGGGACACCGTTTCTTACCGTATATCGTATTGGTGATTGATGAACTCGCTGACCTAATGATGACCGCAGGAAAAGAAGTAGAACAACCCATTGCTCGGCTCGCCCAACTCGCGCGTGCTATCGGTATTCACCTCATTGTTGCCACACAACGACCGTCCGTAAACGTCATTACGGGGTTGATTAAGGCGAACTTTCCAGCGCGTTTATCTTTTAAAGTAACTTCCAAAATTGACTCGCGGACCATCTTAGATACGGGCGGCTCTGAACAACTTGTGGGGAGCGGAGACATGTTATTGTCTATGGGTTCTGATATGATTCGCTTGCAAGGCCCTTTTGTTGATACACCGGAAATCGATGACATTTGTGAGTTTATTGGCAGCCAACGTGGATACGAATCGGCGTATTTATTGCCCGAATTTTACGGGGATGACGAACAAGAAAGCAACGGGCCAATGGATATGTCCGAAATGGACCCGTTGTTTGACGAAGCGGCTCGTTTGCTCGTCTCAGCACAACAAGGAAGTACCTCGCTCATTCAACGGAAAATGAAGTTGGGCTATAACCGTGCAGGAAGAATTATTGATCAATTGGAACAAACAGGCATCGTTGGGCCGTTTGAAGGAAGTAAGGCACGCGAAGTTCTCGTAAAAGACTTGGTAACGTTGGAGGAAATATTGAAATCATTGAGAAATAAGTAAACTATTTTCTGCTAGATTGGTCTAAATAAGAAATTGTACGAAACGAAAATAAATAATGAATAAAATGATAAAAACAAGATGGATGATAGCCATCATTTGGCTACTAGGTGTACAGATGGTACAAGCGCAAGGAGATAAGCGTGCTTCCGCTATTTTAGACCAAATGAGTACGAAGTACAAGAACATGAAGACGTTCAGTGCCAATTTCACGTATGGCCCAGATTCGCCTTCTGCCAAAAAAATGACAGGAGCAGTTGTTGTGAAAGGAGTGAAGTTCAAACTCAATATGGTTGGGCAGGAAATTTACAACAATGGCAAAGAGATTTACACGTATGTGAAAGAAACAAATGAAGTGAATATCATGGATTACGACGCTTCCGCAGACTCCGATTTTTCTCCGACGAAAATCTACAGCATCTATAAAAAAGGATACAAATATTTGTTCAAACAAGAAATGAAGGTAGGAAGCCAAGTTTTTGAGGTGGTGGAATTATCGCCAACAGCAAAAACGTCCAACGTAACGAAAATTCAAATTACAGTGGACAAAAAAGACAAAAGTATCAAGAGTTGGAGAATCTGGGATAAAAAAGGAAAATCTACGTTATTTAAAGTAGATAAATTTGTGCCGAATGTTCCTGCTAGTGATGCTTTATTTACGTTCGATAAATCCAAATATCCAGGAGTTGAAGTCGTAGATTTACGCTAATTATCAACAGAATTTTATAGAAAATGTCTCTTTTGAATTATCCATTGCAATCGTGGTTTTTCATCAGAGACATTTTTTATTGATGTATTTTTAAATGCATGGATTAGGAATGATTTATATACATTTATTCTGCAAACGAATGTCTCTGTCAAAACCGATAAAAAACGCCTCATCTGAAAAGAGGAGGCGTTTTTTATGTTCGTATTTCTTTAACTTTATTTAAAACAACTCGTCGAGCCATCACTGCAACAACGGCTGAATAATTTGCCCATTTTCTTGTACTGCTCTTTGGTTAAACTTACATACACCCGGTTGAAGTCGCCTGCTGTTACTTGTTGTTTTGTAATGCTGTAACGCATATCTACGGGCATTGTAATTCCACCGATTGTTTCAGAATCTGCGCATGTTTGAAACGGTGCATCTACCCTCGTTTCTCCCTTTACTGTAAAGCCAAGTGAACTAACCGCGTCTAGGTTGTATGTGCCGAGACACAGGTATTTGTCAGCTGTTTCACCTTTGGCTAATTTCCCGTCTTTGCGGTATGCGGCAATAACCAAGACAGGGACTATTTCCTTTTTGATGACTCCGTCCTCCACGGTACTAGCACCTACAAATGAGATAATTTGCGCCCCACTGTCACTTGTTTTAGCAACAGCACTCACGTTGCCAGCTTCATATCCTTCAATAGATTCTTTTTTCGTGAATAGCATTTGGCTTGGCGTAGAAGAAGTGGCCGCCCCACTTGATGGATATACTTTTTTTATCTTCTTATATTGCTTTTTGGTTAAATCAATGTTCAGCCGTCCGTCTGTTCCTGCTAAAATGTTTTCAACCGTTGGTTTGAAGTTCAAATTCAGAGGAAGAGAAACAGATTGCGTTGCTGGAACTCCGTTTCCAATATCTTGTAAACGAATTTTCTGGGTAGCTGTCGCTTTGGCGGATACACTGTATTCGTAGGCAAGTTTAAGAAGCAAAGGCAAGTTGCCTAGTTCCAGGCTATTGCCTTTGTACGAGCCCGTCAAGGTAAGTGGTTGGCTCGCTTGAACAAAGTTACCGCTATTAATTTTTGAGCTCGCATTAATGTCTATTATTGAGGACGTACAAATAGGGCAGTCTGGAGTGGCAACACCGTCTTCACATGGTTTTTTATTCTTCTGTGTCAAGTGAGTTTCACCAGGAACTGCAAATATATTTCCGCATGTTTGCATGATATATACAAAACAAGTGCCGTCTTTGGCATTTATTTTATAGGCATTAAACGGGTTTCCAGTTTTTGACCAAGCATATTGATGACCACGGTTATATGCACCCATCCAACCGATAGTTCCGGCTGGAACGATAACAGCCTCTATTTTTTCAGGGCCAAAAGAGGCATCTTGAAATCCCGTATAACCCAACGAACGCAGGAGTAAATCAATCTCTGCACGGTTTGACTTGAGGTTTCTTCTGTGCGCATCACTCAAATGTTTGTATGCACCACCTGACGTGTGGGTTCGTATCGCACCGAACTGTGGGCTCGCCCCAAGGGCGTTAAGAAGCTTGGGTTCTGCCTCAGGATTACCTTTGAAAGCACGGTAGAGGGATTCAGCGCACCAATTTTCTGCTGTTTGTGCTCTGATTTCGGATACAAACAAAACGGAGATACCAAGGAGAATAGACAGTATTTTTTTCATAGAATGACACAATCTAAATGGTTTTGGACAAATGAATTAGTTTGGTTCTTTCAATAGTAACGCAATATGTAACTACTAATTTACGAAAATAGGGCAGAAAAATATCTTTTTTACACCATCAGAAATAGGAAAGTTATCCGTCAGTGTTTTTTTGAGTGCTTATTTCTTTATGAAAATGTAATATTTAAGGCTTAATTTTGTCACAAAATAAATATTTTCATCAAATCAATACGTAAATAATGAGTCTAGTAACCGTTGGTTCAGTAGCATTCGATAAAATTGAAACTCCTTTTGGGCAAACAGATAAAATTGTAGGTGGCGCGGCAACATTCATCACGTTGGCGGCTTCGTATTTTACCAAAGAGAACCATCTAGTGGGTATCGTTGGTGGCGATTTTCCTAAAGAAATGATTGAGACTTTCCAAAATCACGGTATTAAAACAGATGGTCTAGCAGTGGAGGAAAGTGGAACTACGTTCTTTTGGCATGGAAAATACCACAACGATATGAATGATCGGGATACATTGGATACACAACTTGGGGTTTTCGAAAATTGGGAACCAACCATTCCTGCTTCTTGCCAGTCGCCTTCGTATTTGATGTTGGGGAATATGGTTCCTGCTATCCAACATGCAACCTTGAAAAAACTGGCTGCACGCCCGAAATTCGTTGTACTTGATACCATGAATCTTTGGATGAATATTGCTATGGATGACTTAAAGGCGGTCTTAAAGGATATTGATTGCTTGACCATCAATGACTCCGAAGCACGCCAATTATCGGGAGAATATTCGATTCGAAAAGCCGCAAAAGTCATTTTAGGTATGGGGCCGTCCACGTTAATTATAAAAAAAGGAGAACATGGTGCGTTGCTTTTCCAGGGAGAGCGCATATTTTTCTGCCCAGCACTTCCTTTAGAAGATGTTTTTGACCCAACAGGAGCTGGAGATACATTCGCCGGTGGATTTATCGGTTATCTCGCTAAAACAGACGATATTAGCTTCGAAAACTTGAAAAGAGCCATCATTTATGGTTCCGCCATGGCTTCGTTTTGTGTAGAAAAATTCGGTGCTGAACGGATTTTAAACCTGACACAACAAGAAATTGAAGCGCGCGTCCTTGATTTTGTCCAACTTGCAAGCTTTGATATTGTCAATAAATAAAGCAAATAGAAGCAAGAGAAAAAGGCGATGAAACAAGAAGTCTTCATCGCCTTTTTCTGTTAAAATCCTCCTGCATCGTAATAAACACGTCTTCGGCTAATCTTTAAGTCACGCAATAGGGCAGAACGTACTCGCAAATCAAATGAAAAGTTACTGGCACGCTGGTTATTTCCTGCAATGGGTGTCCAGTTAAAACTCATATCCCAACAGTGTAATTCCCGAATCACCCCGATGGTCGTAAGTGTGGCTGCCTTGAACTGAAAATCCCAACCCGTACTGAAGTTAAATTTCCATTTCGGTGTTAAACTGAAATCTCCTTGTACTTGCATGGCTTGTACAATTTGAGGGTTGGCTAATCCCTGTCGCGAATAATTAACATTGTAGCTGAGATTCAAACTCCACGGAATGCTGAAGTCAACGTATGCCATCGGATTTGCCCGAACGAATCGCTCCATGGCTTCACGCGCCGCATCTTCCTTAGGTTGATTGACCGGTTTTGCGTCGGGTCGGAAAGTCTTGGGTGACAAGCGCGTACTAATCGAGACATTAAAGAAACTCAAGTTGACTAGTCCGTCTCCTTTTTGCCAATTGTAAAAGCGAGTCCGGCGACCTGCTGGGTTCAATGGGTTTCCGTTGGCATCGACAAACGTTAAGTCGGGTGCGTAATAGTAGGGGTCTAAAGTCGCATTGGCGTTTAGATTGATTAAATTCTTGAATAAACTCGTATTTGTCGATAAATTAAAGGTCGATAGGTTCATAGAATCGGCCAATAAATTATAATTGGTGGATAAGCTTAGGTTATCCAGTAAGGATATTTTTTCAAATTGCTTGGATGCCGTATCGGATTTGGAGCGAACCTTCGCTTCCAATTGGTTGGTTAAATTAAATCCAACAGCACCCGATGCACCTGCCGAAGCCGCTAATTCAGGGAAATAAGCCAAATACCTGAAATTCGTCGGTTCATCGTTCCGTACAATCGTTCGTTCAAAAAACTTGTCTTTTAAATCTGGGCTAAAACCGAGCGATAAGGAAGGTGCCATCGTATGACGAATGGCTTGCAGGCGTCCTCCTTTTTTGCCAAATTGGAACGTGCCATAAATTCGGGTATTCACGCTTGCATTCATTGACCAATTGTAGGCATTAAATAAACCTCTGGTTGTATCAATCCGGACAGCGTTGGAATCTGGAATGAATGTATAACCTAGTTTTTGTGTGAAAACTTCGCCTCGGTAGGAAACGCCAGGCGTGAAGTTTAAATATTTGGCAATTTTGAAGTTTGGTAAAGTAATCGGGACAGAGTAAGTCGTTCGGAATTGTCCACGATTGATAACATTTCTAAGGTCTTCGATACTCTGAATCTCAATAACACGCGCGCTCGTATTGCGCCCAAGTGCCTGATTTCGTAATTCAAGGTCGCTAAATGGTTGATTTACAACGCCCAATACTTTATAGTCCGTGAAGGTCGTAGAGCGTGTCAAGCGTGTAATATCATTAGAAACTTGGAATCCACCACTCACGTCTAAACCTAATCGGAACGTTTCGTACCAGCGCCCAATCTGTTTTTTCTCAGAAACAAATGGATTAAATTGGTTCAAACCGACGGTATAAGATAAACTTCCGTTCATAACTTTGGTCGATACGTTTTGGTCAACGCGAAACCCGCTACTTGTTCGGATGAGTTTCCCAAAGTTTTTTCCAAACTGAATAGAAGAGCCAAACGCATTATTGGTGTATAAATCAATTTCGTCTAAGCGTCTGTTATTTTGATTAAAACCATTGCTTACTAAATTCACCGAAGCTGAGAAACTGCGGTCTGTGCGGCGACTTTGCGGGCTATGCGACCAAGAAACGTTGAAGTCACGGGAAGGTGCGCGCTCCGAAAACTCTTCTCCTGGTTTGTTGTAATTGAATTGAAGATTCAAATTTCCTGTATAACGATACCTTTTGGTATAAGTAGATTGAACCCCAAGTCCCCAGCTCCCTTTTGAGTAAATTTGTCCCAGAATTTTTGCACCAATATATTCGTTGAATGCATGATAATAGCCAAAATCCCGGAAATAAAACCCTCTGTTTCGGGGTTCTTCGCCGTAGGTTCCCATGATAAATCCGGAGGTGCCGAGTTCTTGCTTCTTTGGCACAGGGAAAAAGCCGAACGGAAAATAAATGGGGGTTGGAATATCATTCAATACAAAATTGAAGGGGCCAGAAATGATGGATTTTTTGTCGATGAGCTTTATTTTTCGTGCAGCAATGTGAAAATGAGGGTCTTTTAAATTACACGTACTGTAGCGAGCGTCCACCAAGTACAAATTATCCACAGAATCTTTTTTTACGGTTCGTCCTTGGATAATTCCTTCTCCTTGTTGCGTAACAATATTCTTGATTAGCGCCTTTTTAGTTGTAAAATTATAGCGAATCGTATCCGAATTATATTCTGCACCACCTTGGACAAAAATGGGTTTCCCTTTCACCCGTTCGCCAACTTGGCGGCTGCTATCTGGCATTCCGTGCGCTAGAACTTCATTTTTACCCCAACTGAGCTGAATAAAATCTGCTTTTAGCTCGATGTCTCCATAAGAAACAAAGGCATTCCCGTACAATAATACCTTTTTATCTGCCACAAACATGAGCGTAGAATCATCGGCAGCATAATAAACGGTTTGTTCAAATTGGCTATTTTTTGCGATGAGGCTGTCTGGAATAATACTTACGACACTGTCTTTTTTGGAACGTACGAAGTTCGGGCCAAAACGATTAATGCCAGAAACGCTCGGTTGTCTAGCACTTGGATTTGACGAACTCGGTGTTCCAAAACTGCCACCACTGCTTGTTGTACTCGGGAAACGAGAGCCCGCGCCAGTCCCTCCACTCGGGTTTTGTAGAAGTGTTTTTTGTGCAATAGCTTGACTTATTCCAATGGAAAGAAACAAAAAAGAAAGCAAGAAGTAGTTCCGGAAAAAGGGAAAGTGTGGAGAAAAAGTCAGTCGTTTTTGGACGGTTAGACTGGGTATAAAACGGAAAATAAAAGATTCGCTCGTCATACTTGCTGCTTGTATAGTTAATTCCGTTGTGACTTAAAATGTCTGCGGATAGCGCTTCGGTATTCCCCTAGAATACGCTAGAAGGGGAGAATAATTTTTTCAGTACACGCAAATACATTAACTTTGTCTGGCAAAAATAGCGGAAATATTCTTGCTATAGATAATTATGGCACACAATTCCTTTCAAAAACGCATCCGCCTTTCATGAGAAATCTCAAACGCAGGTACTTTTGGGTCAGTTGGGTGTCCCTATCTTTTGTATTTTTATCTCTTACACAGTCACCTACTGAGTCAAGGGAGGACCTGAGCACCTTAAAAACGGTGGTCATCGATGCTGGCCACGGAGGGAAAGACCCCGGTGCGAAATCAAAATATGGACAAGAAAAAGTATTTGCCCTAGATATAGCTCTACGGTTTGGGAAGAAAATAGAGGAGGAATTTCCAAATATTCGTGTGATTTATACACGAAAATACGACACATTCATTCCTATTCATGAGCGTGCAGCCATTGCAAATAAAAACAAGGCGAATCTTTTTGTGTCAATTCATTGCAATGCCAATCCGTATTCTAGTGCAATTCATGGAACAGAAACGTATGTGATGGGGTTACATAAGTCAACGGAGAATTTGGAAGTAGCAAAACTGGAAAATCGTGTTGTTTTACTGGAAGACAACTACCGCAAATCATACAAAGGATATAACCCGAACTCTCCGATTGCACACATTATGTTGGCAAATTACCAAAGTTCATTTATTCAGCAAAGTATTCAGTTTGCGAGCAAAGTAGAGAAGCATAGCAAGAAGAACGGAAATCATAGTCTGGGCGTGAAACAAGCCGGTTTTTTGGTTATTTGGGAAACAACCATGCCGAGTGTACTTTTTGAAGCCGGTTATCTAACCAATGCCAAAGATGGTGCGCTACTTGCTTCCTCTGCCGGGCGGGAACGCATGGCTCAAACACTTTTTGCCGCTTTCAAAGAATATAAGTCAGAAATAGAATCTGCCAAATAAATCATGTTTCATCGTATCCAATCAACAAAGTATTAATTCGTAAAATTATATGTTTAAAATTAGCAAAGAAGCCAAAGTTGGTCTGTTGGGTGTCGTCACCATAACCATCTTCTACCTTGGATTTAGTTTTTTGAAAGGATTGGATGTTTTCTCATCTGAAAACGAATACATTACTTATTTTGATGATGTGGCAGGTTTGCAAAACTCCAATCCAGTAACGCTCAACGGTGTGAATGTCGGGCGTGTGATGGCCGTTGAAATAGATGAAAACCCAGAAAAAGTGAAGGTTGTACTCGCTATCAATAAAAAAGTAAATGTCACGGATCAATCCTATATCACGTTGGCAGATGACGGGCTTCTGGGGGGTAAATTAATTCGGCTCACGGTTAAGAATGGAAATACATTGGAAGATGGTCAGAAAATTGCCTCTACCGTTGAAAAAGGGTTGATGGCTTCAGCTGCGGACCAGATTAGCCCAACTTTAGGTAAGGTAGATTCTTTACTTGCAACGCTCCAAACAACGGTTGCGAGCTTCTCTCAAACAAGTGAGTTTCTCAATTATACACTTGTAAGTGCAGGTAAAACAACAGATGGCGTAAATGCTCTCCTTGCAAATAATGCTAAAAATCTCGCGCAGACAACAAAAAATACAGCTGATTTAACAGCCAATCTGAAATCGCTTTCGCTTTCATTGGACCAACAGTTAAAACCGCTTCTTTCGAAAACCAATACCATTGCAGACTCAGTTGCTGCTCTTCAGCTCGGTCAAACTGTACTGAAACTCAATACAACCATGCAGCAGTTATCACTCCTGATGGGTGACATAGAAAAAGGAAAAGGAAGTGTAGGAAAGCTCATGAAAGATGAATCTATGTATATTCATCTCGACAAAACAGCGGCAAATCTTCAAGCACTTTTTGCAGATATGAAAGAAAACCCGAAAAGATATGTTCATTTCTCTCTCTTCGGAAAAAAACAAGTTCCTGCCTCAGAAACCGGGGACGCATCCAAAAATCAAGAATGAAAACAAAAGGACTAAAAAAAAATAAGGTAAATATCGTTACGCTAGGGTGCTCCAAAAATGTAGTGGACTCTGAGGTGCTTTTTACCCAACTCAAAGGCAATGGCCTCGAAGTAGAGCACGAATCAAAGAAAGATGATTCCAGCATTGTCGTCATCAATACGTGTGGATTCATAGATAATGCCAAGCAAGAATCGATTGATACCATCCTCCGTTATGTCGATGCAAAAGAACAAGGATTTGTAGATAAAGTATATGTAACTGGTTGTTTATCACATAGATATAAGGATGAGCTGTCTCAGGAAATCCCTCAAGTGGACTCTTGGTTCGGAACAAATGAACTTGCTCGACTGCTGAAAACCCTCAAAGCAGATTACAAACACGAACTCGTCGGTGAACGTCTTTTGACAACCCCCGCACATTTTGCTTACCTGAAAATCGCAGAAGGTTGCGATAGACCTTGCTCGTTTTGTGCAATTCCGCTGATGCGTGGAAAACACGTTTCCCGCGACATGGACTCGCTCGTCTTGGAAGCAAAAAACCTAGCTAAAAAAGGGACAAAAGAGTTGATTCTTATAGCCCAAGACTTAACATATTATGGATTAGACATCTACAACAAAAGAAATTTATCAGAATTACTTGAAAAACTGGCGGATGTCGAAGGCATTGACTGGATTCGGCTACAATATGCATATCCAGCTGGTTTTCCCATGGATGTATTGGAGGTGATGAATAAATACAGTAATGTTTGTAAATACCTCGATATGCCATTGCAGCACGGTTCTACTGAAATGCTCAAGAAAATGAGAAGAGGTATAACACGTGAAAAAACAGAGGCATTGATACATTCTATTCGGGATATTGTACCAGATATTGCTATTCGGACGACACTCATCGCTGGGCATCCTGGAGAATCAGAAGAAATGTTCGAAGAAATGTATCACTTTGTAGAAAAAATGCGGTTCGAACGCCTCGGAATTTTTCAGTATTCGCACGAAGAAAATACACACTCGTTTTCTATGGAAGATGATGTCGAGCCTGAAGTCAAACAGGAGAGAGCAGACATCATCATGGAACTTCAACAAGGTATTTCGAAGGAAATGAACGAAAGTAAAGTGGGCAAAGAATACAAAGTTCTTTTTGATAGAAAAGAGGGTGATTTCTTTATTGGAAGAACACAGTATGACTCCCCAGAGGTAGATAATGAAGTACTTGTGGATGCCTCGAAATATTTGGTTCGTTTGGGTGACTTCGCACAAGTCAAAATCACACATACAGAGGAGTTTGACTTGTACGGAGATGTAATCTTATGACCTCACACGTTTTTTTCGAGCTGTCGGAATTTTCATCCATTTTACACCCATACTTAGGCTTAAATGTGATAAATCTAGCGGATTTGCTAATGTTTTAGCACCTTGTCCGTAATCAATCAGAGGCTGGTTATTCGAAGAGTAGCCAGCCTCTATATTTAGGGCAATACCACTCTTTTTGAGGTTTTTTCCTAGTAGAAAGTCAAAACCCAACGTTCCAGAAATTCCCAAGTTCATCCCTTTTGCTTTGAAAACATCCGTTAAAAATACCCCTGATTCGTTCAGCTGAAACATGCCTGCCGCTCCATTCAAATAAACAAAAGTCTTTGGGTCAAGTACATATCTCAATGAAATCATAGGTGCAATTGAGGTTACAATTCGGTTTATTTGGACAAAACCGGTGGATTGTTCTTGCAGTAACCCATTGAAAAATTCGATACCGTCTCCTTCGCTCGTACTTCGTAATTGAGAGGCTTTGATACCTATTCCTATGCCTTTATTGAAAAAATAGGTAAGATCCGCAGAACCATGATATGCACGGTATAGGCGGTCATAAAATAATTCGGAGTTGGCTGCAACAGGTGAAGAGGAAGCCATATAATTTGTTAAACCACCTCGCAAACCAAAGGTTGTACCCGAAAAATAATAATCAGATACATTTTTTGAACGAGCGGGAGCAGGGGAGTTTATTTCTGGAGTAGATTCTGTAACTGAGGGACGTGAAACCGACTTGCTTTGTGGAGTTGCTTTACTTGGCTTTTCCTGAACACTTGGCGGAGTAGCAAAACGTGATACGGTTTCTGTTTTACTTTTTGAATCCCTAAAAACCTTATCTTCGCTGATATTTTCAGGATAATAATTGTAATCAAATTGAGTAACTAAGCTTTTAAATATTTGATTTTTAGCTACTTGCCCTGTTGGATTAATGTAAAAGTAGGAAAATCTTGCAGGTGTTTCTTCTGCAATTTTGCATCGTATTTCTTCGCCAGCTTGTGTGACAATCCGGTCTCTTTGTGCGAAAACGGTGAAAGAAAAGAGAGCGAAGAAAAGGAATGCGATGGAAAATTTTTGTTGTTCGAGGAATAGGTGCATTTTACAGAATGATAATCTTTGTAAAAAACAGTTTGACAAATATTATACCAAAAACCAAAATGAAAAGGGTTTGTAATGACTTCAAAGTACAAATTTGTAGTAGAAAAATAAAATTTTCATAAATAGTACTTGACATATTCACTTTTTTTTCTCTATCTTTCGAAAAATTAATTCAACTTCAATTCAATTAATCATCACAATATGGTATAAGACTTCTACGTTAACTAAATTGTATATCGAAAATGGAAAAAGTCCAAGTTAACGATTGTGAGCTTGTATCTGCCTATATCAAAGGTGATGAAAGTGCGTTCAATACATTAGTAAAGCGCTACAAATCCAAAGTTTTCACAACCATTGTGCTTGTTGTAAAAGATCAATATGTGGCAGAAGACCTCATGCAAGACACTTTTATAAAAGCTGTAAAAACGCTACGTAATGGGCGTTACAATGAAGAAGGTAAGTTTTTACCTTGGATTCTGCGGATAGCCCATAACTTAGCCATCGATTATTTCCGGAGAGATAAACGCTACCCCAATGTCGTACTTGAGGATGGGAGTCAGGTGTTTAATACACTTAGTTTTTCGGAGGAGTCCACGGAGTCTTTGCAAGTAAAAAAAGAATCCCACGAGCACCTTCGCTCATTAATCAAGAAATTGCCTGAGCAGCAACGTGAAGTTCTCATTATGCGTCACTATGAGGAAATGAGTTTTCAGGAAATCGCTGAAGCAACTGGAGTGAGTATCAATACAGCATTGGGTCGTATGCGCTATGCTCTCATCAATCTACGTAAAATGATGAGTAAATCCGTATATGCCTATGACACAAACCTGTACACAGAACCCAAATGATGTGATTCGTTATTTGTATAATGAAACCACTTCAGAAGAAAACGAACAGATGGAAGAATTGCTGATGACTGACTCAGCCACCCTTGATTTATACTTAGATTGTATGGATCTTATGGCTCAGTTGAACAAAATTCAGTATGAACCCTCTGCCCAAACAGTACATCGTATTCTCGACTTTTCAAGGGAGTACAAAGTGAAATAAAACAAAAAAGATGGCTTTCGGCCATCTTTTTTGTTTTTATATATCGCTGAAATCAAAGGACTCCAAAAACTTCGTTGTAAAAATTCCTGACTGGAACTGTGGGTCATCCATGAGTTTCAAATGGAAGGGAATCGTCGTTTTGATACCTTCTATATAAAATTCTTGAAGCGCTCGTTTCATTCGAACCAGCACTTCTTCTCGTGTTTGTGCCGTCACGATGAGTTTCGCAATCATGGAGTCATAGTTTGGAGGAATTGTATAGCCCGCATACACGTGGCTATCAATCCGAACACCATGTCCGCCTGGAATATGCATACTTTTGATTGTTCCTGGAGAAGGTCTGAAATTATTTGCAGGGTCTTCTGCATTTATTCGGCATTCCATCGAAAATAATTTCGGGAAGTAATTCTTTCCTGAGATAGGAAGACCCGCAGCTACTTTAATTTGCTCTTTAATTAAGTCAAAATCAGTTACTTCTTCTGTAATTGGATGTTCTACTTGGATTCGCGTATTCATTTCCATGAAATAGAACTGATTGTGCTTATCCACCAAAAATTCAACAGTTCCAGCTCCTTCGTAGCCAATCGCTTTTGCTCCATTGACAGCCGCTTCACCCATTTTTTCTCTGAGTTCTTGCGTAAGAATAGGAGAAGGAGTTTCTTCTACCAACTTTTGGTGACGCCGTTGAATGGAACAGTCTCTTTCAGATAAGTGGCATACTTTTCCGTATTGGTCGCCGACAATCTGAATCTCAATATGTCTAGGCTCCTCTACGAATTTCTCTAAATAAAGGCCATCATTCCCGAAAGCCGCACCTGACTCCATCTTTGCATCATCCCATGCTTTCTGAAATTCAGAATCATTATTGATGATTCGCATACCACGACCGCCACCACCCGCAGTAGCTTTGACAATGACAGGATAACCGATTTCTTGGGCAATAGCAATACCTTCTTCAACGGAATCAATAAGTCCATCTGAACCAGGAATTACAGGTACACCGGCTTTTTTCATCGTATCTTTTGCCGTAGCTTTATCTCCCATTAGGTTGATTTGTTCGGCAGTGGCACCAATGAATTTGATACCGTATTCTGAACAAATGCGTGAAAACTCTGCATTTTCAGACAAAAAACCGTATCCTGGATGAATCGCATCCGCATTCGTGATTTCAGCAGCTGAAATAATGTTTTGAATGCTCAGGTAGGATAATTTACTAGAGGGAGGGCCAATACAGACGGCTTCATCAGCAAAACGGACATGCAACGAGTCTCTGTCAGCAGTAGAATAAACTGCTACCGTTTTGATTCCCATTTCTCTGCAAGTACGGATAATCCGTAGGGCAATTTCGCCTCTGTTTGCTATAAGTATTTTTTTGAACATACTCTTCAAGGATTGATTTGTGTTTTCCTTTCTTTCTACAAGAAAAGATGGATTGCATAGGGGAGTACCCTATTTTCAGTTAGGTTCTACCAAGAATAAAGGTTGGTCAAACTCTACTGGAGTTGCGTCATCGACGAGTATCTTGACGATTTTACCTGAAACTTCTGATTCGATTTCATTGAAAAGTTTCATTGCTTCAATGATACAAAGTACTTGGCCACCTTTGATTTCTGTACCTATTTCAACAAAATTAGGTTTATCTGGCCCCCCAGCGCGATAGAACGTGCCAATCATCGGTGATTTTACCGTGATTAGGTTTGAGGCAGCCGTTGCGGGCTCAGGAGTAGTGGTTGCAGGCGTTGCTGGTGCTGCGGAAACCACAGGCGCAGCTTGAACGGCAACAGGTGCAGGAGCTGCAACATGAGCAACAGCAGCTGTTTGAGAATATCTTTTAATACTTAGCTTTAAATCAGCTGTTTCGATGTTCACTTCGTCCAGTCCTGAATTTGATATAAAATCAATCAGTTTTTGTATTTCTTTTGTCTCCATTTCGTTTAAGTTATTTACAGGTAAGAAAAATCTATAAATGCGTGGGCAAAATAAGAAAAAAGACGCCTATAAAGTAGATATAGTCGTCTTTTTTAGATTATTTTTATTTCTCTTTTACGCGTGAATCGTATTCATACGTAGATGTGTTTACTCGGATAAGTTCCTCATTATCAATGAATAAAGGTACTTTAATTGTTGCGCCTGTCTCCAAAGTAGCGGGTTTTCCTGCATTTGTTGCTGTATCTCCTTTTACGCCAGGTTCAGTATAAGTTACGCGAAGCTCAACATAAGCTGGTAGTTCAACAGACAACGGAGTTTCTGTTTCTGCGTGAATGAGCATATCTACTTCTTGTCCTTCTTTCATGAGGTCTGCTTGCGGAACCATGTTTTCGTTTAAGCTAATTTGCTCAAATGTCTCATTATTCATGAAATTATACCCCATATCATCCTTGTATAAGAATTGGAAAGTATGTTTTTCGATGCGGGCAGTTGTTACTTTTTCACCTGCAGAGAACGTATTATCCAAAACCCGTCCTGTTTTGATGTTACGGAGTTTTGTACGAACAAACGCAGCTCCTTTTCCAGGTTTTACGTGTTGGAATTCAACGATTACATATAAATCATTATTCCATTCTAAGCATAGTCCATTTCTAAAATCAGCTGTACTCGCCATTGTATGTATCTAAGTGTATTTTTGAAAAATGATTAATCTAAAATCAAGCAGGGTCGTATGCCCATTTTATATAGCAAGAGCCCCAAGTAAAACCACCGCCAAAGGCAGCTAAAACAAGGTTATCTCCTTTTTTTAGTTGCGATTCATAGTCAAAGAGACAAAGTGGAATCGTTCCTGCTGTTGTATTGCCGTATTTTTGAATATTGAGCATGACCTTTTCAGGGCCAATTCCCATTCTGTTGGCAGTAGCATCAATGATTCGCTTGTTTGCTTGGTGTGGAACGAGCCAGGCTATATCATCGCCTACTAAATTGTTCTTTTCCATGATTTCTGCGGAAACATCTGCCATGTTGGTCACTGCAAACTTGAATACTGAAGGACCTTCTTGCGTAATGTGATGCCATCTGTTATCAATGGTTTCATGAGAGGCAGGGAATCTACTGCCGCCTCCTTTCATAATGAGATGATTTTCTCCTGTGCCATCAGATTTAAGAATAAAATCTTGAATACCTGTTTCATCTTTCGAAGGTTCAAGTAATACGGCACCCGCACCATCTCCGAAGAGAACACATGTTGTTCTGTCTGTGTAGTCCACGATAGAAGACATTTTATCACCACCAATTACGATTACTTTTTTGTATCTACCAGATTCAATAAATTGTGAACCAACAGATAAAGCATATAAAAAGCCAGAACAAGCGGCGAGAATATCGAAACTTCCGATAGCTGGGATACCCACTTGTGTACAGACTAGATTAGCTGTGGAAGGGAATAGATAGTCTGGTGTGACAGTAGCACAAATGACTAAATCAATGTCTTTGGGGTCTGTATTTGTCTTGGCAAGAAGTCCCTTTACGGCCTCTGCTGCCATGAAAGACGTGCCTAAATTCGGGTCTTTGAGTATTCTTCTTTCCTTGATACCCGTTCTTGAGGTGATCCATTCGTCGTTTGTATCTACCATTTTTTCCAATTCTTCATTGGTCAAAATATAATCTGGAAGATAGCCGTGGACACCAGTGATTGCTGCGCGCATATTCATTTTTGGTTCGTTTAGCGGTCTTAACTTATTCTTGAAATGCTTCCTCAATTTTTGCTACCACACCCGATTGTGCCTGGCGTTGACCAAGGAGAATCATATTTTTGATAGCTAACGGAGAAGAAATTCCATGTGCGACAATGACGTTTCCTCGGACACCAATAATCGGGCTGCCTCCGGCAACTTCGTAGTTCATTCGGTTAATGAAAGGGTCAGAAATGCCTTTGCTGGCTACATATTCATACATGGATTCCCCCATCTTGTAGATGACATTGCCCGTAAAGCCTTCTGTCACGATGACATCTGCTTTGCCTTCAAACATGTTTCTGCCTTCTACATTCCCTATAAAGTTAATCTTTTCATTGGTCTTGAGTAACTGATGAGTTGCTTGAACCACCGTTGAACCCTTTTGTTCCTCTTCACCAATACTTAGAAGTGCAACTTTGGGGTTTTCAATTCCAAGCGAAAATTGGGCATAGAGAGAACCTAGTTCTGCAAATTGAACGAGAACCTCTGGTTTACAATCTGCATTTGCGCCAATATCGAGCATGAGACTGTATGCACCGTTTATGAGGGGGAAGAAACCTGCAATAGGAGGGCGTTGGATGTTGCCAACTGTCTTTAAGATGAATAAAGAGCCTACCATCATGGCACCTGTATTACCGGCGCTACAAAAGGCATCTACTTTTTTTTCTTTGAGAAGGGTAAAGCCGTAAACAATACTAGAATTGGGCTTTTGCGTGAGAGCTTTGGTGGGGTGTTCATCCATGTCAATGACTTCAGGTGCATGAACAACCTCAATAGAACCGGAAGGATATGTACCTTCTTGGAGTAACGGAAGTATAAGCTCTTCTTGTCCGATAAGAACGATTTTGATGTGTTCAGGTAGCTCGTTTGCTGCCAAGATAGCACCTTCCACAACTGCTTTGGGGGCAAAGTCGCCTCCCATTGCGTCAACGGCAATTTTCATAAACAATTGGTTAGCTTATTCCGGAAATAGGATTAAAGTACTTTTCGCCTAAGCGTAAAAATAGGTAACTAAGGTTTGGTTACCTTAGTTACCTAGCCAGAGAAAAGGTAAATTATTGGTAGTTTTCAACTACTAATTTTCCTTTGTAATACAAGTTTCCTTCATAAACGTGTGCACGGTGACGAACATGGATTTCACCAGTTGTACCATCTACTGATAACGCCTTTGCTGTCAAAGAGTCATGAGTTCTACGCTTATCTCTTCTCGTTGTCGAAATTCTTCGTTTAGGATGTGCCATTTTTTATCTAAAAAATAATTAACGTATAAAAATTCAATTTAAATTTTTCAATTTTAAAAGAGCCGCCCAACGCGGGTCAACTTCTTGTGGAGCTTCTTCTTCTTTCTCCTCTTCAGCTTCGGTATCCTCTTCTTCGTCCTCATCAGAGGCATCTGAGTAAACAAGGAATGCCGTCACTTCTTCATCGTCTTCCTCATCTTCCTCCCGTAAATCTGGATGAATGCGCTTCATGGGTACAGATAGAATCAGAAAATCAAGGATATGCTGTGCTACATTGATTTCTGGTGTTCCAAATGGAATAATCTCAATGCCATCTCCGATAATGTCCGCTGTTTCTCCAAATTTGAATACATACGGTTCTTCGACATATACTTCCTCCGTGAATGGCTCCAAACTACGGTCACAAATGAGCTCAATACTACCCTTGATTTGGAACTGCACACGAATCATTGTGGCGGTCTTATCCAAAATAATGTGAGCGTCAAAAGTGCCCTTTTGAATGATGTCTTGCTCAAACGACGTGAAAAACTGTGTATCACCCGAAAAATCGTATGTGTACCTTTTCTCTTCAAGTGCCTGAATAGCAATGTGATATGTCCGTAATGTCTTATTCACTTGTGGTTATAAAAGATGCAAATTTACCGCCTTTTTTTGATTTGGAAAAGAATTGTTCAAGTTTTTACGTGAAAGCTTACTTGTTTCTCATTTATTTCTAAGATTTTTGTGTTTCAAATTTTACAATGCATTTCATTTTTTACCTAACCCAAAGAGCTATTCAAGGATATTTTCTAGTTCTTTTTAATCTTGCCCGCTCCTACTATGTTGATTGTCATTGATGCCGGAAATTCAGATACCGTGTTTGGTCTTGTTCAAGAAGATAAATTAGTACAAACTTTTCGAGTTCCTTCTTTGAAAGAGGAAAGTTTTGCTTACTTTGACCACTGCGTCCGGACGCTCTTCTTCGAAAATCAATGGCCGCTTGTAGGTATTCAACAAGTTATCTTGAGTAGTGTCGTTCCACCTCTGACACCTATTTTTCAGCAAATTTCGCGGCAAACTTTTGGCATTAATCCTATCCTCGTTGATGCAGATGTATTTCCCCAATTGCAAGTTTCAATTGATGACCCTTCCGAGATTGGAAGCGACTTGATTGCCAACGCCGTCGCCGCTTTCGGAAAATACAAACGGAATTGTGTAGTAATCGATTTTGGAACTGCCCTGACGTTCACAGTTGTCTCTGAAACGGGTAAAATTCTAGGGGTTTCTATTGCCCCAGGCTTGAAAACCGCAGTAAAAGCATTGTTCACAAATACTGCCCAACTTCCTGAAGTGCCCCTCGTATTACCCAAATCCGTCATTGGTACAAATACAATTCACTCGATTCAAGCTGGTATTTTATGGGGGTACGAAGGACTCGTTAGAAGTATGATTCGTAAAATTCGCCGTGAATTAGGGGGCGATTGCGTTGCCCTTGCTACCGGCGGACTATCTTCAATCATCTCTACGTTGCACGGCGAGTTTATTGAAGTAAACATCAACCTGACTTTAGAAGGGATGATTGAAATCGCCAAAGCACACCGGTAATTTTTTTGATAAATATTACAAATAGAACTTTTTCCAACGAATGTATTCCGCCACTTCATCGGGTACTAGATACTGAACCGGCTTGCCTTCTGCGATTGTTTTACGAATGTAAGTAGCGGAAATATCCAATAACGGTGCTTCTACAAAATGTACTTTGGGGTGTTCCTTGAATGGATGAGGCGCAGTATTGGGTCTTGGGTACACATAGAGTGAATAATACGCGAGTATCTGCTCGTGATTTTTCCAATTTTGGAATTGTACCAAATTATCTTCTCCCATGATGAGGACAAATTCATTTTCTGGGTATTTTTCCGAAAGAACCGTGAGAGTATCAATCGTATAACTTGGTATCGGTAAGTGCATTTCTATGTCCGATACCTTCAGTTTATAATTGGCAGCCACCGCTTTTTCTACCATCGCAATCCGGTCAAAGGCATGGAGTAAGCTGTTGTTTTTTTTGAATGGATTTTGGGGGGATATAACCAGCCAGACTTCGTTTAAGTCTGTAGAATAAGCCATTGTATTGGCAATAATGAGATGACCGACATGTACGGGGTTGAAAGAACCGAAAAATAAACCAATTTTTTTCATTTTCTATGTTCAAATAGCCAATGGCTTTTGGGTCAGCACAAGTGTATTTTCTTTAAAAGACTGATATAGTTTTTCAGCTTTTTCGAAGGAGTCCTCCAATGAATCATTGAGGAGAACGACATCGAATTTATCCTGAAAAGTCATCTCAAATTTCATTTTATACAAACGTTTTGATAAACTTTCCTCTGTTTCTGTTCCACGTTCACGAAGTCTTCTTTCAAGTTCTTCGAGGGTTGGTACTTTGACAAATAGGGCGAGGGCATCGTCCCCGAAATACTCCTTGAGTTTAAGTCCACCTTTTACATCCACGTCAAAAATAACATCTTTACCTTCAGCCCAAAGTCGTTCAATCTCAGACTTTAATGTGCCATAATATCCTCCAGGATAGACTTCCTCCCATTCAACGAAGGCATTTTCTTCGATTTTTTTGTGAAAATCAGCGATGGTAAGGAAATAATAATCTTTGCCATGCTCTTCGTTTCGGCCTCTTTTATCCCGCGTACAAGCAGAAATAGAAAAACCAATTGTACTGTACTTTTGGATAAGATGCTTGACGATCGTTGTTTTTCCTGACCCTGAAGGGGCACAAAAGATGATTGCTTTTCCCATGAAAAGAAGAATGTTTGCTGATCTATGATTGTAAAATAAAAAACCACTGAATGAATAACTCAGTGGTATATATGAATTGGCAAAGATAGACTTTATCGGATAAAGATGCTATAAAAAAGAGTGTATTGAAGTGCCAATAGAGACACAAAAGCGAGTGCTAAGCCGATTTTATCCTTGATAAGGCTTACCGTTTTATCTGGACAACATTTGCGTTCAACTTTATTTGCGAGCGTATTTTTAAGTTCTTTTTCAAGTTGGTATCCCTCAATACAAGGCAGACAATCATGGATATTGGACTTAAAATGCTCCATTTCCTCAGGCGTAGCTGAGCCATCCAAAACGGCTTGAATCATCTCCATACATCGTTGGTGGTTTTCGCAGTGCTGCTTTTTTTCAGCTATTGGTGATTCACTCATAGGATTTGGTTAACAAAATACATGCTTTATTATTCGTTTTTTGACTTAAGGCTCTTTATAGCCCATCGTATTGGCATAAGAACGCAATTTATCTTTCAATAAGTTCCGTGCTCTGTGCAGTCTTGACCGAACAGTGCCGATAGGTATATCCAAAATTTTAGCCATTTCCTCGTAAGTAAACCCTTCGATGTCACATAAGATAATGACTGTCCTGAAATCAACGGGCAGACTATTGAGTGCATTGGCAACCTCATCACCAATCATATCTTGTACACTTTCTGTACGTAAATCGACGGTGCCCGATACCTCGGCGTCCTCTGAAGAATTATAGGTTGTTTCCACGTCTTGGTAATCTACCTTAGACGGTTCCTTGCTTTTGCGGCGGTAATCGTTGATAAAACTATTCTTCAAAATTCGGAAAAGCCAAGCTTTGGCATTGGTTCCTCTTTGAAAAGAATTGATGAAACGAAACGCCTTTAAATACGTATCTTGCACCAAATCATTGGCGTCATCTTCATCGTTCGTTAGACGATATGCAAAGTTGTACATGGAATCTATGTGGGGCATAAATTCACTGTCAAAGATCAAATACCGATCTTTTTCCGGGTAGTTATTTTGCTCTTCTAAAACATCTATTTCCATATCCATCTTCATATCGTGTTCTGTGTAAAATTATACATTTTACCTCTCAATGTACATTTATTTTCAAGTACTTTCTCCAAAAAATTAGATAAGTACCTGATTTTTCAGGATTATTGGTTCAGTAGCGGGAGTGAATAGGGTTGATAATCCAATTGTCTTACTTTGAGGGTGACTTTTTGTCTATCTACCTTGGCAAAAAGTATTCCACCCTCTTTTTACCTGACATAATTGCCGAAATGTTTGGTGTCCTGCGCTATTTGTCCTTTACAACTCTCTTTTTCTCGTATCTTTGTCCTGAAATAAACGTAGAAAATTGATTCCGTGAAAAGATACATAGATGAATTAAATGACCCACAAAGAGAGGCTGTCACGCATCCACAAGGGCCGTTAATGATTATTGCAGGCGCTGGCTCAGGGAAAACCCGCGTCTTGACTTACCGCATTGCTTGGCTTATCGAACAAGGCGTTGACCCCTTTCAAATTCTTTCCTTGACCTTTACCAACAAGGCAGCGGGAGAAATGCGCCAACGTATTGAGAAAATCATTGGTAACGAAGCAAAAAATTTATGGATGGGTACTTTCCACTCCGTTTTTGCCAAAATATTACGTATTGAAGGAAAAAGACTTGGGTATAATTCGGATTTTTCGATTTACGATTCGGATGATTCTAAATCGCTTATTCGTTCCATCATCAAAGAATTTGCACTTGATGACAAGGTGTATAAACCTAATTTTGTTTTGAATCGTATCTCTGGGGCTAAAAATGGGTTAATTTCTTGGGAGGCATATCAAAGTAATCCGCAGTTTATGGAAGACGACAAAGCGGCTAAAATGCCTGAGATTGGTCGGATTTATAAAACCTATCAGCTACGTTGTTTTCAAGCAAATGCCATGGATTTTGACGATTTGCTGTACAATACCAATGTTTTATTTCGAGACCATTTGGATATATTGAACAAATACCAACACAAATTTAGGTATGTTTTGGTCGATGAGTTTCAAGATACGAACGTCTCTCAGTACAATATCACGCGAAAACTCTCTGCTGTTCATCAGAATATTACGGTCGTTGGAGATGACGCACAAAGTATTTATGCGTTTCGAGGTGCCAATATTCAAAATATCCTCAACTTTCGGGCAGATTATCCTGAACTCCATGTTGTCAAATTAGAACAAAATTATCGTTCGACGAATACCATCGTGCAGGCGGCAAATTCGGTCATTAAAAATAACAAGGAACAGCTAGAAAAAAATGTATTTACTGCCAATGAAGATGGGCCAAAAATTGAATTGTTAAAAGCCATTTCAGACATGGAGGAGGGCCGGTTGGTAGCCACACAAATTTTTGAAGCGAAGTCACGGCTTGGACTCAAAAACCTTGATTTTGCCATTTTATACCGTACCAATGCACAATCTCGCGTATTTGAAGAATCTTTGCGACGCATGAATATCAAGTATCGCATTATTGGCGGTTTATCTTTTTATCAGAGAAGAGAAATCAAGGATTTACTGGCGTACTTGCGTTTTACGGTTAATCAACAAGATACAGAAGCATTTAAACGAATTATCAATTTGCCTAAAAGAGGAATTGGAGACCAGACGGTAGCTAAAATTTTGGTTACAGCGGCGGAGAATAATAAGTCTGTTTGGGAGATTGTAGGCGATATTCACACGTATGTTTCGGGACGCGCAGCGAATGCGATTGATCAATTTGCTACGATTATCAAAGGATTTAATTTACTGCTGGAAGAAGGGAAAGACGCGTATTCTGTTGCGTCCTATGTCGCGAAAACATCCGGTATTTTACGCGAATTGTTTGAAGATAAGACGATTGAAGGACTTGCTCGGTACGAAAACGTACAAGAACTTTTGAACTCCGTCAAACAATTTGTAGATAATCCGGACAACGAAGATAAGACATTGAGCTCTTTTTTACAGACGGTTTCTTTGTTAACGACATCAGATGTTGAAGACGAAGATGGAGACCATGACCGTGTGACACTCATGACGATTCACGGAGCTAAAGGCTTGGAATTTAAGCAGGTTTTTGTCGTAGGAATGGAAGAAAACCTATTTCCGTCCCAAATGATGTTGCACCGGCGTTCGGACTTAGAAGAAGAAAGGCGTTTATTTTATGTGGCTATAACGCGTGCAGAGCAAAAATTAACGTTGAGTTATGCAGAAAGCCGGTATAATTACGGGCGGTTGAATCAATGTGAGCCAAGTCGCTTTTTAGATGAAATTGACCCCACTTTTTTGAGTATTGCACCAGAAAGACTTTCGTCTAGGTCTCGTGAAAACGAAACGAAAGGTCGGGATATTTTTGATGCCATGTTACAAAAAAAGCCGGCTACTACGCCAGGTTTGGCGCAACAATTGAAACCCATTCAACGTGTGCAAGCAGGGGCAAGTCATACACCGACAACTGGTTTTTCGCCAAGTCCTATCGAGCAAATGAAAGTAGGACAACGGGTAGAACACCAAAAGTTCGGATTTGGAACAATCACGAAGTTAGAACTTATTTCTGGGGCACAAAAAGCAACGGTTTTATTTGAAAAAGAAGGGGAAAAGACTTTATTATTGAGCTTTGCCAAGCTTCAGATTGTCACGTAATATTCTCTAGTACAGATGCAACGTTTGGTACAGAAAGCACATCTTTGGTGCAGTATAATATTCATTTAAAATCATTTCACGATGAAAAAATTAAGTCAATCCGCTTTATTACTCGGACTATTCGTATTCGGAAGTTTGGTTACGCTAGGTCAAGAGAGGCCGGAGGAGTCGTCTAAGGATGTAATTAAAATTCGAATTGAGAAAGAAAAAGACGGCAAGAAAACGATAGAAGAACGAGTGATTGATACGTCAAAAATGGCATCTGGTGAGCGTCAAATCCGTTTAGAAAAAATACAAGATACGTTATCAGTTCCAGAAGGGAATAGAAAAATGACAGTTATTGTGACGGGTAAAGATGTGCGTAAATTGGATGAATTAGACGAAACAATCCTTTGGGAAGGCGAAGAAGATTTTGATAGACCCCGCCATCCTAGACCCAAAGGCAGCCGTGTGTATAGTTTCCGGATGGATGGAGAATCATTGGGAGGGAAAATGCGAGAAATGGGTGATGAAATACCAAGAAGATTAGAGATGGTTACTCCGCATTTTCGTTGGGATACACAACTTTTCAGAGAATGGGAAAAGTCAACGTTCAAAGGAGTGGATATATTCCCGAATAAACCCAGTACGGATGTATTGAATATTCGTTTTATGACAGAAGCAGAGGGGGATGTACAGATTAAAGTGCTTGATTTGCAAGGAAAAGTAGTTGCAGAAGAATCTGTCAAAAATCATGTTGGTGAGTTTGTAGGTCAAATTAAATTGAAGAAAAATACAAAGGGAGTACATTTTCTTTTGTTAACGCAAGGTGAAGACGGCGTATCTCGTAGAATTTCTTTGTAAAATTTGGTACTTGGTATTGCATAATACTAAAAGAAATCTTACATTTGTCTGTATTCATCACATCAACCTTAATTGTCATCTTCTTATGAAAAAGATTTTCACGTTGGCCATTGCTTTATTGATTGCTGAGAATTCATTTGCCATCGGTTTTCCGAGCAATAATGTATATATTCATCATAAACTGAATCATCAAAAAATAGGAACGCAGCCGCACTTACTGGCTTCCAAAGAGGTTATAACGAAGGTGGAAAAGCCTTTGGTTGTGTGTGAAGAGGTTGTTACAGACCAAGAAGAGGAAGTACTTGGGAGTACAGAAGAGCGGATGTCTTTGCTACAAGTAATGGGGGCATTTTTTGTTCAGTTCGTTTTGCAAGTAATCGGTATTCGTTTGTGATACTTTATGTATCGGAGAAGTCATAAAAAAAGGCGGTGCTATAAAGCGTCGCCTTTTTCTTTTATATTGGATGTTTTCCCGATTAGCTACTCAAGGTAAACAGTGTAATTTCAGGTAAAATACCCACTCGACCAGGGTAGCCGATAAATCCGAATCCACGGTTTACGTACAATTGTTGCTGGTTTTCTTGGTATAATCCAGCCCATTCTTTGTATCTATACTGAACAGGGCTCCACTTAAAATCACCAATTTCAACCCCAAATTGCATTCCGTGTGTATGGCCTGCGAACGAGGCATCAATATTTGTTTTGCCAAGCACTTGTTCCCGCCAGTGGCTTGGGTCATGTGAAAGAAGTAGTTTAACAGGTAAATCTTGCGTGTTTTCAAGTGTTTTTTCTAGATTCCCATATTTCGCAAAGCCCCCAGCGCCCCAATTTTGAATTCCCAAAATACCAATGGATTCGTTCTCGATAGTGAGTGGGTGATGCGTATCAAGGAGTAGATTCCAGCCCATGAGCCGGTGCGCTTCTTTTAAGTCAGCTAAGTTTTGTGCTTTGGCGCGGGGCGAACTCCAAGGGACATAATCGCCGTAATCGTGATTTCCAAGTGTGGAATAAACACCTAAAGGCGCTTTTACTTGTGCAAAAATAGCAAAATACTCTTTTACTTCTTTTGCTTCATTATTAACCAAATCACCTGTAAAAAATACAACATCGGGTTTTTGGCTGAGCAATAAATCGACGCCACCCTGGACGGCTGTTTTATTGAAAAAACTACCTGTATGAATATCAGAAAGTTGAGCGATAGTCATTCCCTGAAATTTTTTTGGGAGATTAGGGAGTCGTAAAGTCACTCGTCTAATCCGGTAATCGTGCGCGCCACTGATGATTCCCCAGGTCATAGCACCCAACTGCGCACCTCCAACAGCAAGGGCTGCTTGTGTCAAGAACGTAGAGCGCGGAATTGTCGGAGAATCTGAGACGGGTGTATTTATTTGGCTGATTTTTTGTCCACTCCATTGGAAAAATCGAATGATTTCAGAGAAGAGAAGGACGATAACTGCCAGGAATTTAGAAATATAGATGATAAATACGACGCTTGCTACCATATTACGTACTCGGATAGGTAAATAGGCAGGATATAGCATAAACGCACCTAAAAAAAGTAGAAGAGATACGACGGGGATAGCCCAGTAAATGAAGGAAAAGGTACGTTGAGACTGCTCGGAGGAGGACTTCAAAAGTTCTCTTGAAGCGATGAAAAGATAGTAATCGATTAATCCGAGGATAAAAATAAAAAATAACAAAGAAACAGCTCTGTTCATGAAACAAGGAATCTAGTGAAAAAATGGACTAAAATTCAAACGTATTCATGTAGAGGAATGTTCAAACGTTGTTGTTCAATGTGATAAATGGATAAAAAAAGAGGTTCAAAACAAATTGAACCTCTTCAGAAAATAGTCTAACTATTCATGTATTATTTTATTCAACGACACCAAGACTGACGGTATTGGTTCTGTTGTCTTGTAAAACAGGGATACTCAGCATATTGATGAACTTATCGCCGGATTCTAGTTTGCCTTCTGCCACCAAGAATTCTTTGGAAGCCTGTACAATATCCGTAAATGTACCTAAAACACTAATCGGGAAAACCTCTACGCCCCAGTACAGACTAAGTTGCGTTTTTAGGTGTTCGTTTGAAGTGAAAATATAGATATTGGCTTTGGGTCTGTGGTGAGAAAGACGGAAAGCAGTATAGCCCGAAGAGGTAATTCCGATAATCGCCTGAACGCTCAAATCGCGGGCTAATCGGCAACCCATAACAATTACGTTATCATTGGCTTTTGCTTTCGAATCATAATCAGGGAGAGTTACGCGGGTATGATGTCTGAAATAAAGCGTCGCTGTATCGCCGTTTTGTTCTACTTGGCGAATTGTATTTGCCATTGTTTCCACAGCCAAGACTGGATATTTTCCGGCAGCGCTCTCTGCACTAAGCATGACTGCATCCGCCCCATCAAGTACAGCATTGGCAACGTCGCCAACCTCAGCGCGAGTAGGTCTTGGGTTGTCAATCATACTTTCTAGCATTTGTGTAGCGACAATAACTGGTTTTCCAGCTTCGTGGCATTTCGCTACCAATCTTTTCTGAATCAAAGGTACTTCTTCAGAAGGCATTTCTACGCCCAAATCACCACGCGCAACCATAACTGCATCCGTTGCTTGGATGATAGAGTCCATATTATCAACCGCTTCTGGTTTTTCTATTTTCGCAACCACTTTCGCGGTACGGCCATTTTTCTTGATATGTTCTTGAATATCAATGATTTCCTGAGCTGTACGAACAAATGAAAGAGCAATCCAATCTACGTCATGCTTGATACCAAATTCAAGATCTTCCCAGTCTTTTTCTGTAACAGATGGCTGAGAAATAGCTGTGTTAGGTAGATTTACGCCCTTCTTTTGTTTGAGGAGACCACCATAAACCACCTCTGTAATTACTTCTTCGTTTTCAATGTCAACACCCGTTACTTTTACTTCGAGTTTCCCATCGTCCATCAGGATTCTTTCTCCGACTTTCACATCTTTGAACATCCCTTTGTAAGGAGTGCTTACGCGTTGTGCATTGCCAACAATATCTTTGTTTGTAAAAATAAATGAATCACCTGCAACTAACTCCACGCCATCGTTGCCATTTTCCATGGCACCAACTCTGATTTTAGGGCCTTGCAAATCTTGGAGAATAGCTGTGTTTAAGCCATATTCTTTATTTATTTTTCTAATTCTGTTGATTCGCTGTAGATGCTCTTCGTGAGAGCCGTGCGAAAAATTAAGTCTGAATACATTTACACCTGCTCTTGCAAGGGCTAAAAGCATTTCTTCACTTTCGCAAGCAGGTCCGACTGTTGCAACAATTTTGGTTTTTTTGTTCATCATAAAATTAGAGTGAGTATGTCTTTTTGGCTTAGGAACCGTGCAAAATTAAAAATATTCGAGCAGACTTACAGAATAAAATTTCAGTTTCTTACTTGAAAGTTAGCATATTATTCCTAAATGTAGGAGATGACCCTCTTGCGTTTAGTAGATGGTTGTAATTTCATTTACATTTGCAATGCGTACATACAAGGTAGTGAATCAAATGAAAAGCTACTGTAATCAAACATTCTTAGTCTATTTTTATGAGTCAAAAAATCTATATTTTCGATACAACATTGCGTGATGGCGAGCAAGTGCCTGGTTGTCAGTTGAATATTGATGAAAAAGTGATGATTGCCCAAGAGTTGGATAAATTAGGTGTGGACATCATTGAGGCAGGGTTTCCGGTGTCTAGCCCAGGTGATTTCAAATCTGTGGAGGCGGTATCAAAAGCAGTTCAAAATGCAACAGTTTGTGGGCTTACACGTGCCGTGAAAAATGATATTGAGGTAGCTGCTCAAGCGTTGAAATTGGCTAAAAGACCACGTATTCACACAGGAATTGGAGCTTCTGATATTCACATTCAATATAAATTCAATAGCAATCGGGATGCGATTTTAGAAAGAGGTGTGGAGGCTGTCAAGTATGCACGACGATTTGTAGAAGATGTAGAATTTTATGCCGAAGACGCAGGACGGGCGGATATTGAGTTTTTAGCTCGATTAACGGAAGCAGTCATCAAAGCAGGTGCGACGGTTGTCAATTTGCCAGATACAACCGGCTACGTTTTACCACATCAAATGTATGACCGTATTTCTTATTTAATGAATAACGTACCCAATGTGGATCAAGCCATTCTCTCGATGCACAACCACAATGATTTGGGTATGGCAACGGCAAACACAATTGAAGGGATTCGAGCAGGTGCACGCCAAGTGGAAGTCACGATTAATGGTATTGGAGAAAGAGCAGGAAATACTTCGTTAGAGGAAGTAGCCATGACGCTCAAAGTACACAAGGATTTAGGATTTTATACAGATATTAAAAGTGAAATGTTGACTCCATTGAGCCATTTGGTGTCGAAAACAATGCGTATGCCCGTGCAAGCAAATAAAGCAATTGTAGGTAGAAATGCTTTTGCACATTCATCGGGTATTCACCAAGATGGCTTCTTGAAACATTCTGAAAACTACGAAATTATGACGCCGCAAGAGGTAGGCGTAGATAAATCAGACATTGTCTTGACCGCAAGAAGTGGCAGACATGCCTTGAAACACAGATTGGAATTACTTGGCTTTACTCTTCAAAAAGACCAAATTGATGCGGTTTATGATCAGTTTTTAGAATTGGCAGATAAAATTAAGGAAGTAAACGACAAAGATTTGGTAGGTCTGATGCGTGAAATGGAATTAATTTAATGGAATACACGCTAAAAAAAAGAGCTAGTTGATACTTAACTAGCTCTTTTTTGATTTATAGGCTCATCAAATCCTTAAATTTAATGGCTTGTCTTCGCGATATTTCAATTTTTTCGCCTCCCGTATTTTTTTCTCCCGTCTTTAATGTCACTAATAACCCACCCGAAAACCAAGGTTCAATTTTCGCAATCCATTGAAGATTGATGATGTGTTTGCGGTTTGCGCGGAAATAAATTTTTGGGTCTAGTCGGTCTTCTAGGGCATTTAAAGATTTTAAAATCAATGGTTTTTGGTCTTCAAAATGCAGTCTTACATAATTTCCCATGGATTCAAAAAGACGAACATTCCCAAGTTGTACAAACCAGCATTTTTCTCCATCCTTGACAAATACTTGGTCGTTTTCCCCTAAATATTTCTGGGATTCCTTTTTATTTATTTGTTCGCTTAACTCATTTTCAACTTTTTGAATTGCCTCTGAAAGTCTTTGTAAATCAATCGGTTTTAAGATATAATCGAGGGCATTGACTTCAAAAGCCTTCAAGGCGTAGTCATCGTATGCGGTTGTAAAAATAACATGTGGTGCTTTGTCTTCAAGACTTTCCAAGAGTTCAAATCCATTTTTACCAGGCATTTGTATGTCAAGGAACAGTAAATCTGGAGACAAATCGTTGATTAGCTCAAGTGCTTCTTCAGCGTTGGCCGCCTCTCCAACAATCTGAATTTTGGAAAAATTCTCAAGAAGTCTTTTCAGTTCATTGCGAGCTAATCTCTCGTCATCAATAATGAGTGCTTTCATAATTTGTGTTTTTTGTATTACTGGATGGGGATGTGAATTTCAGCACAAACCGTTAATTCATTTTCTTGGTAAATCGAGAAGTATGTTTCTGCTCCGTACAGAAGTTGCAAACGTTGCTGTGTATTGAGTAGCCCAAAGCCACTGCCTTCCGCTTGCTGGTCTGGTGGTGTGAGCGTTCCGGTGTTCCGAATGAATAGTTGAAGTTGGTGTTTATTCGAATTTATTTTTGCTGAAATATCGATATAGCCCCACCGGAGCGCTTTCTGAACCCCGTGTTTGATGGCATTTTCAACCAATGTTTGTAGCATCATTGGAGGGACTTGGATAGATAAGGTTTCGGGTTCAATGTCCCATTTGATTTGGAGTCTCTCTTCGTATCGCACTTTTTCTAGCGCTAGATAATCTTCTACCGTCCGAAGTTCTTCCTTGAGCGTAACTGTTTTACGTCTGTCTGCAATCAGTGAACTGCGGAGAATATTCGAAAGTTGGGTAATACCTTCTTGTGCTCTTTCTGGATTTTCAAGGACAAGCGCGCGAATACTATTCAGCGCGTTAAACATAAAATGGGGATTCATTTGGGCGCGTAATACTTTGGATTCTGTTTCACGGATAAGAGACTGTAGTTTAATGCGCTCAATCTCATCGTTTTTGCGTTCGTCTGTATAATGATAAAAAACGTAAATAAGAACCCAAATAAGCAACGGTTTACCCTGCGCGATGAGATAAATAAGATCTCTCATCGCCCAATTCATTGCAGAAGTATTGATAAGTGTATTGTCTAGCGGAATATTCAAGGCAGCCATTAGTGTCGTCATTAAAATGAATCCGACCAATGAACGTGCAACAAGACTGACGATGGGTAGTTTAATCCATTGATAACGCTTAAAAATGAGTTTGAAAGAATGTGTAAGCGTTATTCCTGCAAACATATTTGCTATGGCATTCCCAAAAAGACTTTCAAACTCAGAGGCACTGAATGAGAAAACTGCGAAATAACCTGTTAATTCAGTAACAGAATAGACGCCCCAGCCTGCGAGTTGGCAAAACCAATAAAGTCTAATTTTATTCAAAAGGTATAAATCAAATGTATTAGACCTAAAATTAACGGATAGTTTCCTATTTCAAACTAGATTTATACATAAGGAAATTTCTGTTCATAGACGGATTTTAATCGAGTTGGAGAACTTGTAAATGTGCTGTATCATTTTCTCGTTTGAGAGAGAATAGATTTGAGGTATAAGAATACTCAAGCTCGTACAAGCACAAGTTTGAATGCCCGAAATCATCCATTTCTGCCAAAGGTTTGCGGAGCAATTGAGTAAGTAAAATCCGCATTGCTCGGCCGTGCATAGCAATAAGAATTGTTTTTTCTTCTTGTCTTGAGAGGATTAATTGGAGTGCTTGTAACTGTCTTTCTACTACTTGTTCTGGGCTTTCTCCTTCAGGTGAGGCCAAATAGGTATGTCCTTCTCTCCATTTTTGTATCATTCGAAAATGGTCTTGGTCATCTTCATCAGAAGGTTTTTTTCCTTCTTTTGTTCCCCAAGAAATCTCGTTGAGTCCCCTGTGTTTTTCAAAGGGAAGTCCTTTTTCAATGAAGGGTTGCACGCTCTGAAACGTCCGTTTGAGTTCAGATATATAGATTTTATCAAAAGGTATTTCACTGTATTTGGCAAAAAATGCTTGTGCTTGTGCGTGTCCTAAGTCGTTGAGCTCGGCATCAATCCCGCTGCCTTGTACAATTCCTTGTTTATTAAAGGCCGTTTCGCCGTGTCGGATGAGAAAGATATTTTTTGTTTTCAAGTTGTGTAAATTGGAAGTGGAAAGGTGATTTTTTGTATATTGTGCTGATACATAAGACAAAAATACAAAAAGATGTTTAAGCAAAATTTTGATTTAGAAAAATTAAAAGAAATGGATGCTCATTCGATGGGCGGACATCTGGGAATCGAGTATCTAGAAATTGGTACAGATTTTATAAAAGCTAAAATGCCCGTTGATTTCCGAACTAAACAACCATTTGGTTTGCTTCACGGTGGAGCATCTGTCGTTTTGGCTGAAAGCCTCGGTAGTGTCGCTTCTGTTTTATCTCTCGATAACCCCATGACTCAAAAAGCAGTTGGCGTCGAAATCAATGCGAACCATCTGAGAGGTGTTCAAAATGGATTTGTATATGGGACTGTTCGGCCTCTTCACGTTGGAAAACGAACACACGTTTGGGAAATTAAAATCGAAAACGAAGAAGGAAAACTCGTTTGTGTAAGTAGGTTAACTGTTGCAGTTGTCTAAATTGTTAGAAAATTTGTTCGCATACTATTTGGTGTACAAAAAAGCGGTTCTACTCATATAAAGTAGAACCGCTTTTATATTTACTTGAATTTACGCTTTTGCAGCAGTATCTTCATTGGAGTTGTCCTGCATTGTTTCAGGCTGACTTTCCGTGGTGATTTCCTCCACAACAGCAATTGGCTTTGTAGGAGAGGTAGCATCCAGAAAGGCTTGGTATTCCGTTGGTTTTTCGAAGGGTCTATCCCCAATTAACTCAACCAAGTCATGTTGGAAAAGAATTTCTTTCTTAAGTAATTCCTTCGCCAATATATCCAATAATTCTCTTTTCTCAATGAGAAGATTTCTGGTACGTGTATAAGCGTCAGAAATTATTTTTTTCACTTCTTCATCAATTGCCTTAGCGGTATCTTCTGAGTAAGGTTTTGTGAATGAATATTCGCCTTGTCCTTTGGAATCATAGAAGGATACATTACCTATTCGTTCATTTAAACCATACATTGTGACCATTCCATAGGCCATTTTGGTGATTTTTTCTAAGTCACTAAGTGCACCCGTTGTGATTTTCCCGAAGACAACATCTTCAGCTGCACGTCCACCAAGTGCCATACACATTTCGTCAATGAGTTGTTCTGTTCTGTACAAATACTGTTCTCTTGGCAAATATTGTGCATAACCGAGGGCTGCAACACCGCGCGGAACGATACTTACTTTTACCAATGGATTTGCGTGTTCCAAGAACCAACCTGTGATAGCGTGACCTGCTTCGTGGTATGCAACAATTTCTTTTTCTTCAGGAGAAATTAGCTTGTTTTTCTTTTCTAGCCCACCGATTTCGCGGTCAATCGCGTCTTGAAAATCTTTGATTTCGACACTTTTCTTGTTTCTTCGGGCTGCTAGTAAAGCTGCTTCGTTACAAACGTTTGCAATTTCAGCACCAGCGAAACCAGGCGTTTGAGCGGCTAATTTTTTGGCATCAACATCCGCAGATAATTTAAGGTTTCTCATGTGAACCTTGAAGATAGCTTCACGGCCAATGATATCAGGAGCATCTACAGAGATTTGTCTATCAAAGCGACCTGGGCGTAGCAAAGCAGAGTCGAGTACGTCAGGTCTGTTGGTTGCAGCAAGGATGATAATACCCGTTTCAGAACCGAAGCCATCCATTTCAACAAGGAGAGAGTTCAATGTATTCTCTCTTTCGTCATTTCCGCCTGGCATGGCACCACGACCTCTTGAGCGACCCACGGCGTCAATTTCATCAATAAAGATGATACACGGTGCTTTCTCTTTGGCTTGTTTGAATAAATCTCTCACACGTGCAGCACCTACTCCGACGAACATTTCGACGAAGTCTGAACCAGATAAAGAAAAGAACGGAACGCCTGCTTCACCAGCGACTGCTTTGGCTAATAAGGTCTTACCTGTACCTGGAGGGCCAACAAGTAAAGCACCTTTCGGGATTTTTCCTCCTAAATCAGTGTATTTTTTAGGACGCTTTAAAAACTCGATGATTTCTTCTAATTCTTCTTTTGCTTCGTCGAGCCCAGCCACGTCAGCAAACGTAATTTTGACTTTGTTATCAGCGTCAAATAGGGCAGCTTTGGATTTACCGATATTGAAGATAGCACCTCCTGGGCCACCACCGCCACCCATTCTACTCATAAAGAAGTACATGATACCGATGAAGAATAAAATAGGCAGCCAAGTAAGCAAAGTACCCATGAAATCTTCCCGACGAACGCTGTTAGGATATACTTCGTCTTTGTAGTTTGCGGGTAAGTTGCTTTTTTTAAGAAATTCATCGTACTGGCTCATGAAAGAAGTTTCAGATACGATTTCAACGACAAGATGTGGCGCTTGTTTGTAGCGATTGTTGCCAAGGATTTTTTTGTATTCTTGTTTTTGAAGTGCTTCTTTGGTGAGCGTTACCTCAACCATGTTTAGGCCATTGACAACAGAAATCTCTTTGACATCTTGCTGAAGAACCATGGACTCCAATTGTTTGTATTTGATCGGAGCGAGAGGATTAGAGCGATTGAATAGAAAAAAGCCAATGATTGTCACAATCAGGGCAGCCACCACCCAGCCTTGGATTCCTCCTGCTGGCGTGGGTTTCCCTTTTTTAGGAGGGAAATTATTCTTGTTTTCAGCCATCTGTCTGTTTTATTAATATGGTAAGTTGTTTATATCTTATGTAAAAAACGAAGTGTGCCGCGTATTGTTTATTTTGTTACGAGAACATCCCCTTCTTGAATGACTCGTATATCCGCATCTCCCCAAAGAGATTCAATATCGTAGTATTCACGACGGTCTTTCTTGAAAATGTGCACAACCACGTCCACATAGTCTAGGAGAATCCACTCTTTGTTTTGTTGCCCTTCTTTGTGCCATGGATTCTCTTGAATCGCTTTGTGTACTGCCTCATCCACCGAGTTGGCAATGGCATCAATTTGTGTATCGGAAGAGCCAGAGCAAATCACAAAAAAGTCAGTAATGGCTTTATGAATTTTTCTCAAGTCTAGGATAACTACATCAAACCCCTTTTTTTCTAGCATGCCGTCGGCGATTATTTCTGCTAATTCTTTGCTGGAAAGTTCATTTTTTTTCTTCATTCAATTCTTTAATACGTTAACTTTGTCTTCCCAATATGGGGGTACTAATCCTACTTTTAAATCAGATTTTGAAACGCTAATTTAAAAAAAATTGTACAAAATTCAGCCCAAAACTACATTTATAGGTAGAAATGTAATTTATCTGCCAACTTGTCATTCAACTAACGATTCTGCTCTCGAAATAATTCAATCCAATTCTCCACTTGAGGGAACCGTCGTCATCACAGATAATCAAACGGCAGGTCGTGGGCAGCGTGGCGCACGTTGGGAGGCTACCTCTCATCAAAATTTAACTTTTTCCCTGATTCTCTACCCTTCCTTCTTGCTTGCTCATCAACAATTTAAGTTAAGTCAGGTTGTCTCGTTGGGTATTCATGCGTTTCTTCGTAGAAAAGGTGTCCAAGATGCCTGGATTAAGTGGCCAAATGATGTGTATGTCGGAGAAAAAAAAATGGGTGGAATATTAATCGAAAATACGTTGCAAGGTTCTTCAATCAAAACGGCGGTTGTCGGAATTGGACTAAATGTCAGACAACTTTCTTTTGAAAACCCACAAGCTACCTCTCTCGCACGTGTTTTAAACCAATTTGAACTTTCGTTATCTACTTGTTTAGAGGAGATTCTGGAAGAAATTGAGCGATTGTACCTAATGATGTCAGATACGACAAGTTGGGGTTTTATTCATCAATTGTACGAAAAACAGTTACTTGGAATGGGTCAAAAAAGAGATTATTTGGATGAATCCGGCAATCGCTTTCAAGGAATCATTCGAGGGGTGCATCCGGCAGGTTTAGTACAAATTGAAAAACAGGACGGTAAACTTCAATTATTTGATTTGAAACAGGTTGCCTTCTGTTTTCAAGATAAATAAAATTCATCTATGTATGCATTAATCCGTGCTAATCATTGGCTAAACTAAACGAGAATACTATTTTTGTGCCGAGCGAAAGCAACCAACATACTTAACTTATGATGAATCCTATCTTTTTGGGTAGGAACTAAACAGAAGACCAAAGACGAAATGACTGAAAAAAATAAAGAAAGATTGCGCTTGTCTGAACGAGCAGACAACAAAGGTTGGAAAAAATGGGGACCTTACTTATCCGAACGCCAATGGGGAACTGTCCGCGAGGATTACAGCGTCTATAGCAATACGTGGGACTATCTCCCACACGACATGGCAAGGTCACGGGCGTACCGCTGGGGAGAAGATGGAATTGGAGGTATTTCGGACAATAAACAGCATATTTGTTTTGCATTTGCCTTCTGGAATCACCAAGATGGTATCCTCAAAGAGAGACTTTTTGGCGTTACGGGCTCTGAAGGAAACCACGGAGAGGACGTAAAAGAGTTGTACTATTACCTAGATAGTACACCAACGCATTCCTACATGAAAATGCTTTATAAATATCCTCAAGCTGCTTTCCCGTATTCAAAATTGCTGGAAGAGGCCAGAAGCCGCTCGCGAAAAGACCCAGAGTTTGAACTAATGGACACAGGGATATTCGACGAAAATAAGTACTTTGATATTTTTATTGAATATGCCAAAGCAGAAGAAAACGATATCTTAATCAAAGTAACGGTACACAACCGAGGCGAAGAGGCTGCGCCGTTGACTGTTCTGCCGACCCTCTGGTTTCGGAATACCTGGTCGTGGGGATACGAAGATTTTGAGCAAAAACCCATGATGAATGGCATCGCCAATGCACAAGTGGAGCTTTTTCATCGGCTTTTTGGACGAATGAAATTATACTGTGAAGGTGCCGATGAACTGGTTTTCTGTGAAAACGAAACCAATATGGAACGTGTCTTCGGGAAAGAAAACGAAACGCCATTTGTCAAAGACGGCATTCATAATTACATCATAACAGGAGATAAAAAATTCGTTAATCCAAATAATATTGGGACAAAAGTAGCTGCGAAGTACCAACAAGAGATTGCGGGCGGTGCATCTGTTTCGTACAGACTTAGGTTCACAACCAAGACACAAATGACGCAACCATTTGCTGATTTTGACGCTTTGTTTGCGGAAAGACTTCATGAAGCCAATACATTTTACGACGAGGTCCAAGCAAATGTAGAAGACAAAGAATTGCGAACGATTCAGCGCCAAGCATTTGCCGGAATGATGTGGTGTAAGCAGTTCTACTATTACAATATTGACCAATGGATGACAGGCGACCCTAAAATGCCTTTTGAGTTTCGGGGGCGTAATTTCCAAAGAAATGCACCTTGGCGGCACGCATACATGGCTAATATCTTATCAATGCCTGATAAATGGGAATATCCGTGGTTTGCCGCCTGGGATTTAGCGTTTCACACATTAACCCTCGCACGCCTCGACCCTGACTTTGCCAAAAGACAGTTGGCTGTGGTCTTGCGCGAATATTACATGCACCCTAACGGGCAAATTCCGGCTTATGAATGGAATTTCTCTGACGTAAATCCGCCCGTACATGCGTGGGCTACTTGGAAAGTATATGAAATTGACAAGGAACTCAATAATGGGGTAGGAGATGTCGCTTTTTTAGAACGAATTTTTCATAAGCTCTTGTTGAATTTCACGTGGTGGGTCAACCAGAAAGATGAAGAAGGAAATGGACTTTTTGGAGGTGGATTTTTAGGATTGGATAATATTGGCGTTTTTGACAGAAATGCCCAAATTCCGGGTGTTCGTTTACAACAAGCGGATGCAACTGGCTGGATGGCCATTTATACGTTAAATATGCTGCGGATTTCCTGTGAAATAGCTTTAGAACGCCCTGTTTATCAAGATATGGCTTCTAAGTTTTTTGAGCATTTTTTGCACATTGCTGCGGCTATAAATCCGCCTCAAGGAAGTGGGAAAATAGGACTTTGGGACGAACTTGACCAATTTTACTACGATAAAATTTCTGGGTTTCATGGAGAGACATTACTCATGAAAATTCGCTCTTTGGTAGGTTTGATTCCTTTGTGTGCTGTGGAGTTATTAGACCAGCAACTCCTCGAAAAACTGCCGGATTTCAAGCGAAGAGTAGAATGGGTTTTGAAAAATAGACCTGATTTAGCTGCTTTGATTTCCCGTTGGGACGAGCCAGGAAAGGGTTCTGTCCACTTATTAGCACTTCTACGCGGGCATCGAATGAAGATGGTTCTGCGGCGGATGTTCGATGAAATGGAGTTCTTATCTGATTTCGGGATTCGTTCTCTTTCCAAATACCACAAAGAAAATCCATATACATTCAATTTACACGGTGAAAACTTGAGTGTTGTTTACACCCCAGGAGAGTCGGATTTGTCTATCATGGGCGGAAATTCCAACTGGAGAGGGCCTGTTTGGTTTCCTCTGAATTACTTAATCATTGATTCATTATTGAAATTTGATCAATATTATGGCGATGATTACGAGGTGGAATACCCAACCAATTCGGGCAATGTTATGAGTATTAAAGAGGCTGCTATGCAATTATCAGAACGCTTGATTTCTATTTTTAAACGAAACCAAGCTAACGAACGTCCTGCTATGGTTGCAACCAACGGCACATTTGAGAAAGACGAACATTTCAAAGATTTGTATTTATTTTTTGAGTACTTCCATGGAGATGATGGCGGCGGGCTTGGGGCTTCGCATCAAACTGGCTGGACGGGGTTAGTCGCAGATCTGATTGAACAAGTAAGTGCCTTTAAAAAAGAACAAAAAGAGAGTAATTAACCATTTTTTCATAGCCTATTTTTAGTTTCCTATAAAATTAGAAATAGGCTATTCGATTACTTAAAAGTTGTATTTAATTCCAATAAAGCGCTGATAAACGCTTCACTGCTGTGTTTTGTAACAAAGTCGGTAGCTCTTTTTGGGTAAGCGTTTTTGTTTTCTGCCAATGTAAGAATGGCTTCTTTCATTTCTTGGTTGTTTAATCCATCTATTGTTAAACCAAGATTGTATTCACGCGTGAGATTCCCAATAACGCCATGTTTGGTTGAAAGTACTGGTTTATTATGCCGTGCAGCCAAGCCGATGACTCCACTTGAGCCAAAAAAGTTGGTGTATGCAATAGAAATAATGTCGCTTTGTCCGACGAACGCTTCCATTTCGTCATCATCTACGAATCGTGTTTCTAACTCAATTTGTAGTTCAGGTCTTGTTTTTTTGGCTAATTCAACGGCAGTCATGACGGTATTTTTGTATGTCTCGTTGATTTTTCCAACGATTAATAGGCAAAAATTTGTCGCCTCTTCTGCACGCATAGATTGCATGGCTTTGGTGATATTGTGAATGTTTTTTCGCTCTTCGATAAATCCGAAAGCCAATACTATTTTTTTATGTGGAGCAATGTCAAACTTTTCACGAATTTGCAAACCTGCCCGTGTCGGATAATCATAAACGGGGTCTGGTAAATAAGTGAACACATTTGTCCGGAGACTACGGTTCATCTTTTCTACGGTTTCAGTATCATTAAATACAAATATTTTGGTCAAATTCGGGTTTCTACACATCCACCAAGTAGTTAAGAATTTTCTATATTTGGTGAGATTTGCCTTCCATTTAGCGGAAAAAGAGTCATCTTGTGGAGTGATTCGGACGTAAGGATTAAATAAAAGTCCATGGATTTGGCAGGGGAAACTTCCCATTCCAACGGTATGTTGAAACATATCAATCATCATCATAATGACACGGTCTGCACGTAAGTCCATTGCATATCTTGTGATATGTTTCCAAAGAATTTGTGTTGATTTGACAAGACTTTTTCCCGAATAAAAGACGTCAAATTCTTGGTCTTCAAAAAAAATAATTTGTATGTTTTTAGCAGATGTTGTGACAGACGGGATTGTTTTTGCCTCCGGATTTAGCAAGAAAATGTACTCGTTTTCAGAAGTTGGTTGTTTCTCTAAAAATTGAAGTATGTTTTGAATATGACCTAGATTGTGACCGATTAATCGAACATAAATATCACAGATGATAATCCGCATGTGGAGGAGATTTCTTTAATGGAAGAGTGCTTTGTACACTCAGTTACAAATGAATGAATAAGTTCAAAGTTACGTGGATTCGCTTGTTTTTACAAGCTGTGACGTACTCCAGACTTTGCTCATAAGTTACATGTATCGGATGGAGAACAGAAAAGCGTCATTCTCCCTCACCAGAGAAAATGACGCTTTTGTTTCAATTCATTGATTATGAATTACTTATTCTTTCTTGCTAGTTTTTTCTTTTCCCGTTTATCCAATGTCAGTAAAAAGGATGGAAGAAGGACTAGATTTGAAATCATACCAATAAGTAAGGTCACAGAGACAAGTAATCCTAAAAATACGGTTCCTTTGAAACTCGATGCGACAAAAATACCAAAGCCAAAAAAGAGGATAAAAGCCGTGTAAAACATACTAATGCCCGTTTGACGAATGGTTGCTGTGATAGCTTCTGATAAGGAGGCACCTTGTTTAATTTCTTCTTTGTACTTGGTTAAAAAATAAATCGTACCGTCAGAGGCAAGTCCAAATGCAATAGAAAAAATAAGTGTTGTCGATGGTTTTAGTGGAATCCCGAAATAGCCCATGATTCCGGCTGTGATAATCAAAGGAATAATGCTTGGAATAGCAGATATTAAGATGGTTCGAAAGTTTAAAAATTGTGTCGCCATGACAATCGAAACCAAAAGAATAGCGAGCAAGGTACTTTCAACCAAATTGTCTAATAAATAGGCGTTCCCGCGTGTAAACACAACCCCATTTCCTGTTACGTGCGCATCAATTTGTTCTTCTTTGGGAAGCCATTCTTCTGTGGTTCTATCAAAATTAAAAATAGTGTCGATTTTGGCTTGTAAGTCGTCTGCCAATATTCCAAGGCGTTTTGAACCAATATCCCCGACTTGAAAACTCACGCGCGTTTGGCTACGCGTAGAATCCATGAAAGAGGCAAGTTGATTGGAGCCACCTTCTGCCATTCCTGCATATTCACCTAATTTTTGCAATTCAAGTGCGCCTGGTAAGGCATAATATTTGGGGTCTCCACCTCGGAAACCCTGGTAAATAAATTTGATTCCTTCGACGACAGAAATGGGAGAGGTAAATTCTGGATATTGAGCAAATTGGTTCTGAACAGCCTTTATTTTTGCTAAAATTTGTGGGTCTAAAACACCATTCGGTGTTTTGGTATCAATAGAAACCTCGAAGGGTACAATTCCTTTAAAGTGCTTTTCAATGAACTTCAAATCTCTAAATATAGGGTCGTCTTCTGGTAAATCATCCACGACATAACCTACTGCATCTATCTGTGAAATTCCGATGACAGACACAACCAAAAGAGCAGAAATACTCCAATAGAGCTTGGTTCTGTGGCCATGTACAATTTTTATTACAGACTCTAAAACGGCAGATACACGTTTATTTTCCAAATGTTTGACGTGTTTCTGGCTAGGTGGTGCTAAAAATGCAAAAATACTAGGGATTAATATCAGCGAAAGTGCCCATGTACTCATGACACAAATTGATGCCACAAGTCCGAACTCCATAAGGAGGCTGCTCCCCGTAAAATAAAAAACAAAGAATCCAATGAAAGTGGTCAAATTCGCAATAAATGTTGACTTTCCAACTTTTTCAATGGTTGTAGCCAATGCTGTCTTTTGATTTCTTACCTGTAAGTATTCTTCTTGGTAGCGGTTGATTAGAAAAATGGAGTTAGGAATACCAATGACAATAATCAAAGGTGGAATAAGCCCTGTCAAAATGGTAATTTTATACCCAAACATCTGGATAAAACCGACAGACCAAACGACTGAAATTGCCACAATCAAGACAGCGAAAAATACGATTCGTACGGAACGGAAAAACAGATAAAGAATGAGTGTGGTTACCAGAAAAGCCAATCCCATGAAAAGGGCTAATTCTGTACTGACTTTGGACATGAAGTTCGTACGAATAAAAGGCATGCCTGAATAATGAACCTCCAAGCCTGATTTTTCTCCAAAAGCATCGGCAATGCGTTGTATTTCGCGGGTTGTCGTAATTCTTCCTTTGCTGTTTAGCTGTGCTTGGTCAAAGGTAATTGCCATCAAGTGAGCGTTTCCTTCTTCGCTGTAAATGAATCCTTTGTAAAAAGGCAAACGAAGGATGTTTTTTTGGATACTATCTACCTCAGCTTGGGTTGTTGGTTGTGTCGGAGCGAGCGGTTTGAAATCAAATTTCTTTTTTTCATCGTTCCGAACGACGTCAAAAATAGTTGTATTGGCAGCAATATTTTTAATTCCTTCCACTTTTTTGATGTCTTGCGCGAGGTTATACCAATTTTGGTAGTTCTCTAATTTATACATATTCGGGTCATCTACAGCAATGACCATGACGTTTCCGTCTTCTCCGTATGTTTTTTTGAACTTCTCATAGAGCTGAAAACTAGGGTCACTCTGAGGTAAAATTTTGGCAAGTTCGTAGGAAAGTTCCAATTGAATGGCCTTAGAGCCCATCCAAGCAGTACTCAGAACGATAAAACCGATGAGGATAATTTTGTTTGAAAGGATGAAAGAGGAAATCTTATTCCAGAACATTCGCTTGTCGTTTAATTATAAAATAGATGATGTTGGTGTATCTAGTAGCTTGTGAACAGCCTGAATGGGGGTAAGCTGGTCTGCAAGAACTTGTTTTTCTAAAACTTTAATTTGTTGGACTCTGCCTTCTTTTTGCATAAACTGCTGAATGAGATAGTCATGCAGGTAGGTTTTCATCCATTCCAATTTTTGTCTTTGGCGGTTATCTTCCCAAAAACCATTTTCTTGTGTTTGTTTTTGGTAGGTCAAGATAGTTTCCCAAATTTCCGCATGTCCAGTTTTTTGGAGTGAAGAGCAAAGTAGTACAGGCGGAAACCACTGGTTTTGTTGAGGAGGAAAGAGATGAAGGGCGTTTTGGTAATCCAAACGTGCCAATTTCGCCTTTGTGATGTTGTCACCGTCTGCTTTATGAACAACTAGCGCATCCGCCATTTCCATTATCCCTTTTTTTATCCCTTGCAACTCGTCGCCTGCGCCAGCGAGCAGTAAAAGCAAGAAAAAATCAACCATATCACGGACAGCCGTCTCCGATTGCCCCACTCCAACCGTTTCTACCAAAATAATATCGTATCCAGCAGCTTCGCATAATAGCATGGATTCGCGGGTTTTTTGAGCAACCCCTCCCAACGTTTGACCGGATGGCGAAGGGCGGACAAAGGCGTTTGGGTCATGTGATAGCATTTCCATTCGGGTTTTATCACCCATAATACTGCCTTTGGTTCGTTGACTGGTTGGGTCAATGGCGAGAACCGCCACTTTGTGCCCTTTTTGCGTTAAATATTGTCCAAAATTCTCAATAAATGTACTCTTCCCCACGCCAGGAACGCCAGTAATACCGATGCGTACAGACTTGCCACTATATGGAAGAAGCTTTTGTACAACTTCTGAAGCCAACGTGCGGTCGCTTGGTAAAAGGCTCTCTACCAGGGTAATAGCTCGGCTGAGAATCACTCGGTTGCCTGCTAAAATGCCATCAATGTATTGGTTGGCTGCCAATCGGTGAAGAGCCATGGGGAAAGTGAATTGATTGAATTTAACAAAAATACGCTAAAATGTGCTTTTTTTCAACGAATACTTTTGTCTTTAATCGAGTCAATTACTCAGGAAAGAAGCAGCCAGTATCAAATCTTCTGGAGTCGTTATTTTTAGATTGGTATATTCTCCTAAAACAAGGGAGATAGGATGCCCCCAGGCTTCAACTACGCTCGCACAGTCTGTAAATGCGGCGTGTTCCTCTTGTAAAAAAGCTTGTTTCATCAATTCATAATGAAAAACTTGCGGTGTTTGCATCAACTGAATCGTCTCTCGTGGAATAGCCTGGTTTGTTCCGTCTTTTTTTACAAGTCTCGGCGTGTCTTTTAACGGAACAGCAACTGCTGCAGCTTTGGTGGTTTTCGCCTCTTCGAGAACACGATGAATCAAATTGATTGATAATAAGGGCCTTACGCCATCATGTACAAGTACAAGGGAGTCGGTCGTTGCATCTTGGATGGAGTTTAGACCGTTTCTAACAGACTGAAAACGCGTTGCTCCACCTTCGACAATCGTTACTTTTTGCGTTAATTCTAGTTGTATTTCCTTTGGGAAAGTAGTAGTTAATTCATTCCAATAGCTGATTTGTTCTTTGGGAAGAACAAGGATAATGCTGTTGTCTTCTATTTTGATGAACTTATGAATGGTGTGCAAAAGAATGGGAATGCCCTTCAATACAATAAATTGTTTGGGGATATCAGACTGCATGCGACTCCCGCTGCCGCCAGCAACGAGAATAGTATAATGTTTCATAAATTGGTATGAAAAAAGCCTACTTGTATGCAAGTAGGCTCGTTGGTTAGATAATCAGCATGGCATCACCATACGTGAAAAACTTGTATTTTTCTTTGATAGCAACTTCATACGCCTTCATCACAAGGTCGTACCCTCCGAAAGCCGTTTTCGTCATAAGTAAGATAGACTCGGGTAAATGAAAGTTTGAAAGAAGTGCATTGGCGATTTTAAAATCGTGCGGAGGGAAGATGAATTTGTCCGTCCAGGCATTATCGACAGGTTTCAAACGGGCATTTGCAGAAACGGAAGATTCCAAGGCTTTTAGTGCAGTTGTTCCAATAGAACAAACACGTTTTCCACCATCAAGTGCCTTGTTTACGATGTCGCACGTATTTTGTTGAATGAAATAATTCTCAGAATCAGTTTTGTGTTTCGTCAAATCTTCTACATCAACTTGTCTGAAAGTACCGATGCCAATGTGTAGAGTAACGGGTGCAAAAGTAGAACCGTTGATTTCCATTCTCCGAACGATATTTTTGGTAAAGTGCATACCTGCCGTCGGAGCTGCAACTGCGCCTTCGTGTTCGGCAAAAATAGTTTGAAAACGCTCTCTATCAAGCTCATTTACCTCCCGTGTGATGATGTCAGTTGGGAGTGGTGTTTCGCCAAGTTCGTAAATGGTTTGCATCATCTGCTCGTGGTTTCCATCGAATAAAAACCGAATCGTACGGCCGCGAGAAGTAGTATTGTCAATAACTTCAGCTACTAAATCACTATCTCCAAAATATAATTTGTTTCCCACTCTGATTTTACGGGCAGGATCGACCAAGACATCCCAAAGACGCATGTCTCTATTCAATTCTCTCAATAGAAAAACTTCAATTTTAGCTCCTGTTTTTTCTTTGGAACCGTACAAACGAGCTGGAAATACTTTTGTGTTATTCATCACCATGACGTCCCCTTCACCAAAATAGGAAACGATGTCGCGAAACATTTTATGTTCAATTTCACCTGTGGCTCTGTTGACAACCATCATCCGGTTTTCATCACGTTCAGGACTTGGGTGCATTGCGATTAGGCTTTGCGGAAGATCAAATTTAAAGGCTGATAGCTTCATTTAAACGAATTTAATTTCACAAATGTACGAAATACGAATAGGGGTTGTCAAGTATATAAATTAATAATAAGGTATTTACTATCAATTTGTTATAATACGTCGTATTTGAAGAATAAAACGGCGCTTTCCGCTTGTTTTTAAGCAAGATATATTTTCCCTTCCATGTATAATTTGGCATTGCCCTGGATAAAGACGCGGTTTTCTGTTTTTTCAAGGGTTAAAATACCCGTTCTTTTCGAAATTTGTTTAGCAATGAATGTATTTTTTTGCCATTTTTCGGACCAATACGTGACAAGTGAGGTATGCGCTGAGCCCGTCACGGGGTCTTCCGAAACTCCTACTTGTGGAGCAAAAAAGCGGGAAACAAAATCAATTCCTTCCTCTGAACTAGGTGCAGTACAAATGATTCCTCGGCAGTCTATTTGTTCTAATAGACTCATGTTTGGTTTCAATTGGGCTACATCTTCTTGCGTTTCAAATACGACAAGCACGTCATTTCCAGCTTTTCGAATTTCTTTAAATGGCGTGTAATTCAATGCTTTTGCTACTTCTTCTTTGTAATGAGTTGTGGGCGTAGTCTGTGTCTGCGGGAAGTCCATTTGAAGTAAATTGCCTACTTTCTGAACACGTAATTCACCACTTCTTGTGTAGAATGTGATTACTTCATTCGGATAATCGAAGACGAAAAAAAGAACATACGCGGCGGCGAGTGTGGCGTGTCCGCAAAGGTCAACTTCGGCTATTGGCGTAAACCAACGCAATCGGTAGTCTTCGTTTTCTTCCACATAAAAAGCAGTTTCAGACAAATTATTTTCAGCCGCAATTTTCTGTAAATAAGCATCTGGAATCCATGTTTTCAAAGGAACAACTGCAGCCGGATTACCACCGAATACATCGTTTGTAAATGCATCAATTTGATAAATCTGAAACATAAATGACGTTTTTAATGTGTTTTTTGAATGACGATATACCGTGTAAAAAGGAGACAAGAGACCAACCAAGAAGCAAAATAGACGATATTCCTTGTGTCAATCACGCCTCTACTTAGTGCGTCATAATGGAATTGGAAACTTAGTAACTCCAAGGAAGAAAAAAGCGTTCCACGTGTGAGTAGGGCTAATTGTAACAAACCATCGTAAAAAAAATAACTTACAAGAGCTGCCAAAATAAACGCAACAATTTGATTGTTTGTCACGGCAGAACAAAGAAGCCCGATTCCTGTGAATACCCCACCCAAAACAAATAAGCCAAATAATGAACCAAAAAAACCAGCAGTATCGATGTTTCCTACGGGGCTACCAAGCTGATAAGCAGCATAATAGTATAAGAAAAAAGGCAAAAGAGACAATCCGACTAACAGCCAAGAAGCGAAGAATTTACCGTTGATAATTTGCCAAGAAGTGAGTGGTTTCGTTTTGATTAATTCAATCGTGCCCGTTCTGTATTCTTCCGATAAAGAACGCATGGTTATGGCTGGAATCAGGAATAGAAATAGATAGGGTGCGAAGGAAAAAAGAACAGATAGGTCATTGAATCCGTAGTCAAAAAGGGACGTATCTGGGAGCACCCAACCAATCAGACCCATAAAAACAAAAAAGGTGGCCAATACGAGATAGGCCACTAAAGAATTGAAAAAACTGTTTATTTCTTTCTTGAAAATTGCAAACATAGTTCAAAAATGAGGTTAGTAATCCAACGCTGGTTTATTTTTCTTCATGACGGCAGCAACCACAAGCGAAAGAAGGAATCCTACAAATAATACACCAAGAATACCAAAAAGAAACATGAGTCCTGGAGAGCTGAATTTCTCAAAAGTTTCGATTGCTTTTTCGATTGCCTCATCTGGTAATCCTTGTTCTTCTAGTTTTTCAACCTGAAAATCAAGCATTTGTGAGCGAAATGTCGTATCAATGAATTGCATGTAGATATTTCCGTAACCGGCACTAAGAATACCGGAAATTGCGCTGATAAACAGACCAATTCCTAATCCCTGTCCGTAGGTCATATACCCGTTGTTACTTTCTTTGTATTCTTTCATACTCAATACAAAAGCACCCACTAGGATAAGATAGGTGATGTTTGTCAGCCATGTGATTTTCCATGCTCCTGTCACATATAAGATAGTCATAAAAACGATGGAGGCAACTCCTGTAATGAGACCCCATTTCAAGGCAACTTTGGTTGTAGTGATTTGTTCCATTTTTTATTTTGTTTTCGTAAGGTTAACGTGCTAAAGTAACAAAAAAACAAGAAGTACACTTGTAGCTTTTGATGGTCGGTCAGTTTTGCCGACAATCGTCTTATTCTGGTCGTTTTTTACGAAAAACCATCCCCAATAACGTAATTCCTACAATAGCAACTTGCTTAAACATAAGCTCATCCAAGAATAATTGATACGGCTTTACGTTTGTTAGTGCCTTCATCTGGGCGGCATACATTTCTTCGTTCAAGATTTTGTCAAACGTTTCCCGTTGGTCACGGAGGAGCTGTTGCCCTTGTGTCATCCAAGTTTGTAGTGGGGTTTGGTCAATCCATTGAATAAAAAGGAAGAGCAAAAGTCCGCTTGTGAGTGCTGCGAAAATATTGGTTAAAAATCCGGTGGAAAATGCTTGGTAGAAATGAATGAATCCGCCGTTTGATTTTTTCAAATACCACATGGATAACCCTACGAAGAGCAAATTGAAGCCTACATCTGGTCTTCTTTTGGCGAGCGGGTTGTCTGTCAAAAAATACAAGCCGATGAAAAAAAGGAAGCCAATCACTCCAGCAAGAAGTCCGAATACCAGCGATTGACGAATTATTTTGTTTTTCATACCGGTAGATTTGTTTGGTTTTTATGCATCACCCCAAGTACTTTGCCCTTCAAGGTTTGTCCGATATACGGTGAATTTTTTGATTTTGATAAGATTTGTTCTTCTGTAAAAACATACGAACTTTCTGGTTCAAAAAGGGTCAAGTGTGCAGCAGCTCCAACCTCAATTTTGGGAATTGGCTGACGTAGAATACGGCGCGGACCGTCTGTAAGTAGGTGAATAATTTTATCTAATGGAAGTTCACCCAATGTTTGAAGTGCCGAAAATGCCGTTTGTAACCCAATAATACCACTTTCTGCTTGGTCAAATTCTAATTTTTTTGCTTCTTCATCTTGTGGATGGTGGTCAGATACAACAGCGTCTATGGTTCCATCTAGTAAACCATTTAAAAGAGCTAATCTGTCATTTTCTGAACGGAACGGAGGATTTACCTTTAGATTTGTATCAAAATCAAAGAGATTTTCATCAATAAAAGAAAGCTGATGTGCGGCGATGTCACAGCTGATAGGCAAGCCTTTTTTCTTGGCTTCACGGATAAGTTGAACGCCCTCAGCCGTTGAAATAGTAGAAAAGTGCAGAATGGGTAGGTCAGAAGTAAGGTTCGCGTATTCGAGTAATTTCAAATCTCGGAGCAACATCAATTCTTCAGCGGCATTCGGAATGCCTTTCATGCCTAGTAGCGTACTTGTGATTCCTTCGTGCATTTGCCCGAAAAGGCTCAAAGACGCCTCTGTAGGCTGATTCATCAATAGTTTTCCTGTTGGATATAAATATTGAAGTGTTTTTAGAAAAATATCTGCATTCCAAAGAGGAAGGTGTCCGTCTGAAAACGCGACAGCTCCTGCTTTGTTTAGATCCAACATCTCCGTGAAATCAGTTCCTTTGGTATCTTTTGTAACGGCAGCTATGGGCAATAAGTCAACGAGACTTTGTGTATTGAAATAGTTAAAAAGTGCGATACTTTGTTTTGATTGAACGACGGGCGAGGTATTCGGCAGTACAGCGACTTGGGTAAAACCACCTGCTGCTGCTGCGTTTGTGAGTGACTGAAAGTCCTCAACGGACTCGTGACCCGGCTCTTTGGATGTTGCACGTAAATCCAGCCATCCGGTAGAAATATGCAATTGATTTCCCTTTACAACGCGTGTGTTTGCAGGTAATGTATCAAGGGAAGAACCGATTTGAGCAATTTGCCCATTTTGAATGAAAACATCGAGCACCTGTCCATGATAAGGAGAACTAGGACAAACGATTCGGGCTTGATGAATGAGAATATCCATGCGTTTGATACGAATAAAATAAGTGAGGTAGAGATATAAAAAAAAAGCCCTAGTTGGGCTCTTTGTATTTTAAATGATTGCCTTGTAAGCATCTACATCCAAAAGATTTTCTAAATCAGCTGGATTTGTCACTTCGATTTTTATCAACCAACCCTCTCCATACGGGTCATTGTTTACCAATTCTGGGCTGTTTTCTAAAGCAGGGTTTACTTCAATTACTTTTCCAGCAACGGGAGAGAATAAATCAGAAACTGTTTTTACGGCCTCAATTGTACCGAAAATGCCGTTTTCTTCTACGTCTTCACCTTGTGTTTCGATTTCAACGTAAACAATATCACCCAATTCTCCTTGTGCGAAATCTGTGATACCAACCAAAGCGGTTGTGTCATCAATCATTTTAATCCACTCGTGTTCGCTTGTGTAGCGTAAGTCTGCTGGAAAATTCATTTGCTAGTTTGGAATTTAATGTTGAAAAGAATTTTGTTCAAATTCGGGCGCAATTTACGTGAATTGCATGGAAACTCAAATTTGTTTTTTGTCTATTCCGCTAAGTTGAACCGAACATTCACCCCGCCAATCGTTGAACTTCTGTAAAAAGACAAAGAGTTGTATGGGTTATTTACCAAACGTTCTATGTAAAAACTACCTGAGAATCGTTTGTTAAATTGATATTGAATCTGTGGGCGAATCTGCAAATTATAGTTTCCTTGTGTCACAACTGCATCGCCATCTAGCCGTCTTTGCAAGGCAATAATATCGCGAAGCGTCACGTCAAATCGGAAATTCAAATCATTCTTTAATACAATTTGATTGCCATCAGCGCCCCGAATCGGAATTCGGATATTATTCCGTTTGAAACCAATCCCGACAACAATGTCGTCGCTCGAATATTCTGCCACCTGTGAATTGGATAAATTCAATCCTGCCCGTCTTTCTTTGTTGTATTCCACACGACCTGTCACACTTTTCTTGGTCGTAAATTGTACGCCAATGAAAGGTGCATACCGCTCTTCCATGGTAATAGTACTCATCACAAAAACAGGAATAAACAAGGCTTGTTGGTTCGTCAAGAAACCAAGTGGATACCCTTTCATGAGTAAATTAAGATTCTGGGCACCATACTCCAAGGAAGACGTAAAATTCCCAACATTGTACGTGGAGGTATAACTGTGGTTAATGGTTATCGAACTGAACACTCTGTCAATGCCTAGTATTTTCTCAACACCCGTAAAATCCACCCGCCAATTAGGAAGTGGGAAGCGTAGGAAAGGATTTAACCGTACTTCTCTCGGGTCTTTTCCACTGTAAGCGGCAAAGAACGAAGCAATGAGGACATCTTGCGAATTAATATCATAAACGCCATTTTCAGCGTTCGGATTTTCAGCATATAACCGGTCTTTTACAATGTCTCGGTACTCCACCATCCGGTTAAATATTTCATAATCGTAATTGTCTTCTGGATTTTTACTCATCTTGACAAATCCTGTCTTGAATGACCAGAAGGACATTCGGAAAGTCCCGTTTCTAAGTGGATTTAGACTCTCGAATGCCCCGCCTGTTTCATTAGGGCGATACAATTCTTGGTAGCTATCTCCGCGTGCTAGATTTCCACGAATAGACATCCGGAAACCCTTGAAAGGCTCCAAGTTTGTATTGTATTCAAAGCGTTTTTCGATGGATTGTGTGAATGGATCGTTCTGAATAATACTTCTGGATAGCCAGCCATTTTCTGCGGCGCGAACATGAATATCCCGCGATTGGCTACCCAAAACAAAAGGTAGTCCTGGTGCATTTGCCCAATTTCTATCCATGCCAAAAAACGTTGGGCTAGGTAAAAATCCGGGTAAAATAGTGGATTCATTCTGAGAATAGCTGAAGTTAATTCCTCGAACGGTCATGAGCAAGCGCGTGACAGATTTAAGCACGGAGCTAGACGATTTTTCGAAACTCTCTTCATCACCCGGTGCACGCGTATAACGCAATTTGGGTGGATTGGGCGAATTGGCGAAGCGGAGATACCGTACTTTATTATAGAGTTTTACGAGGTCAATTCGTCCTTGAATTGCTTGTTCTCTGCCGTTTTCAATGGTATTCCCGAAAAGTACATTGAGCGAATCTGCGATACCAAATGAGGCGGCACGATAGGAGAAGCGATTGTTGTATTTGGCATCTGCTTGCAGCCAATCCAGGAGGAAGAATTTATCCAAAGGCAAGCGGTAGGTAGCCTGCATGGTTTGTTCGTAATTTTTTGCTCGGCCAAAAGTCCAGAAACTCCGCCACAAAGAGTCTTGTTTTACCTGTGTATTGATTTCCCCGAAAGGTTCGTCAATAATGGCACTTTGCCGTGCATTGTAGTTGACTAAAATACTCCGTGTCAAGTTCCATTGGGCATCGTAGAAACGGTTTGTATTGAAGTATTTTTGAATATTTGGTTGGACACCCGCTGAGTTTAAGTCGGTATTTCGGAACAATGTTTTGGTATAACTCCTATCGTAATCTGCCCGGAAGCCAATTAAGGTTGGAAGTGGAGAAACATTCAAATCTTTCAGCCAAGCAAATCCATTTTTCGAAGACTTTAACTGTTTGAATGGCTCCCACGTAATTTGTTTGGGTTGGAATTGATACGTTAGACCTGCTCTATTTTGATCAGATGTATATTCATCAATGAGAATATTCTGCCGCGTCACGGAGTTTTGGGCAAAGGTAAACGAGAAGTTTTCAATGTCATATACGTGTGCTTTCCCGCCATTAGCACTTCTATTTTTACGAATATTAGCAAAATTAAACCCTCTACTTACGCTCTGGTCAAGTACTAAATCTCGGTAGTTTTGGCGTTGAATAGGGTCTTGAATTCCCTCCAAGGCTCTTTCTAACGTAACGTCTGGGTCAAGTGGATTGAAGTGTGGCCGAATCACTTGTTGGTCATAACTCATGAAAAACGGAATGCTTAAATTCCATTTTTGAGGTAAAAAGCGGTCTAATGCCAAACTTGTCGCCACCCCAAGCGATTGATGATATTCTCGTGAACGTTGGGCAATTTTACTTTGCACTCCCCCGTAACCAAAAGTACTCATGCTGCCATTGACAAGCACAGAACCCACGTCTGCGAGTTGAATATCTGCCGAAAATAAACCTGCCTCCCCGGATGTTTGGTCAAAGCCATTGATACGTAATTCATTGACCCAAATAGTGAAAGTTTTGGGCTGTTGGTCAGGAGATTTAGGATTCCGAACGCCAATCATGGTTGCCAAGACGGCACTCAAATCTGGATTCCCGACAACCGTAATTTTATACGTTCTATTTACATCTATGGAACGCTCACCAAGCTGGCTATCAAACGCAAGCCCGTTGACTTCTACTTCCTTGGTGTAGGGTGTAGTCAGATTTCGCCCATTTGTATTTCTCTCTACTTTTAATGCTCTGAGTAAATCTAGAGGGAAATCAATTTCATTTTCTACTGGCCAAATGATGGACTCGTTGATAGAGCCATTTGGCGTTGCTTTTAGTCTTGGAACTTCAATTTCGTAGTAATTTTCCTTTAAATCTGTACCGAAACGTAGAAAAGCAGCTGTTTGGAAATCCTCATTTTGTTCGTTTTCCATGTGAATATACATCTGCAATCTCTTGTACATGTTCAAGTCTAACCGCGTATTTTTAAATACACCACGCGCGTCGCCATCGCGTAAGTCTGTCACTCCCAAACTGAGAGATTGCTCGTTGAACTGGATTTGACCTAGTTGTGAGAAATCACGGTCACGAACAAAACCTGGCGGAACAACATAAGGAGTTTGCCCTTCTTTTACGCCACAATCTCCGGCTTCTGTACAACCATTTTCTTCAATGTTTACAGTAGCTACCCGAACTTTTGCGTCGTAAGGTTCAGGTATTTCTGTTAATCCATTGGTATTCAAGTCATTCGTGAATATCCTGTATTGATTAGCCACGAGTTGGAGAGTCGCGAATCGGAGTACAACGGGCTGCTTCCAATCTGTTAGAACAGTACGTAAGAAGCGAATAGATTTAAAGCCGTTGATATTTCCTACTTTATTGCTAAACTGCCGAATGGGCACGCGATAAAGATACCAATTGAGACCGTTTGATGTTACTCGATCAACGATAAACCCTTTTCCAATATCTTGACCACTTGGCTGGAGCGGAATTTCATATTCATAATACGCTTCAATGTCGTTGATGGTATTGTCTCCGTTGATGTCTTCTTTATCTGAGGCAGGCGAGTTCGAAGGTGTAATAGCCACTTCCGTATTGGTTATTGGGGAGTTGCCTTCCATTCCCAAATAATTTTTAAAGCGCCCAGTGAGCTTTTGGTCCGTTTGGTCGAATCGAGGGTCTAGGAAAAAGGTAAAATCATCGTTGGAAGGGTCTTGTTCAATGACTCGAAATACATCTTCCGATACTTTTGTTCGAATGTCTTCTAAGAAGGATTGAATGTGAGGGAATGTTCGCTCGTCTGTATTGGACAGACCATCCAGACCTACGTCTTGCTTGGCTCTGGAGGCTTCTGCTGCATCGAAGGCATCGTTGATGTATTGAACACGTGGTGCTTTTCCCCATAACGTCGTAATCGGTTCCGATGTGGCGCTTTCAAGAGGTAAAATGCCGTTTTCAAAGTTGAAACGATTGTCCGGAATGACATCTTCTGAAACATCGCCTAATTGGAAAACAAGCTTCCCGCCTGTCGTATTTCGCTTGTTACCATTCACGGTTCCATCTCGTACGACATCGGCAAATGGGTCTAACATCCAAAATTCGATGTATTCCACGTTGGTATTGTCAAAGTCCGCGTCAAAAGTGATTCCTCGCATGATTGACCCAAAGTTTCTCCGTGGATTTTTGAGGAACCCGTCGGCTGTGAGGTCTGTATTGTAATTGTACATGCCTCGTTCAGACGGGAAATACGAAATGTCTAGTGTAGCAATGGGCGGTTGTTGGCCGAGTGGAGGACGAGAGCGTCCGGGGAAAATACTTTGGATTTCAAATCCGCGTTCGTATGCGTTGTTATCTGCTGTTAATCCTGGTGGAAGTCCAGCTCCGATTCCTGCATTGAAAACCCCTACATTGAAAAACAACGTTGGGTCTAAAGTATAAGCGGATATTTTGGCGCGTCGGTTATTGTAACCGTAAATACTTTGCCCTGTTTCCTGAAATTGTTCCGGTACAGAGCCGAGTCTCCAGCGAGTTGGTTGCCGTGTTAAGTCGTTGATATTTCGTGCTGCTTCAAAATCATCAATCATTGCACTGTTGTTGATTCTCCGGTTATTAACTCCAGGAAGCAGCTGCGCAAATTCGGCGTTGAGTAAAATACTTGATTTTTCTTTGGATTGAATAGTAGGGAATTTATTCAGTAAGTCTGTGATTGCGTACGAAGTTCTTCGGTAATTCATATCCACGCCCCAAAGTGTATTGTTCACGGGTTCCATACCAACGGCGGTACGGGTGATAAAACCGGGCGTATTCTCGCGCAAGTCCATGAGTGTCGCACCTAAACGAAGGTAAGGACTGGCAACATAATCAAGCCGAATGCCAAACATACGCCGTATTTGTGCATCAAATAAGTCTGGTCGCTCAAAGTCGATGCGAATAGGACGAGACGAATTTAAAATACTTTGATTGACAATTTTGATACGTCCTAATTGGCTATCTACCACATAATCAGCTCCTTGTTGCAATTGTACGCCTCCTGCATACACCCGAACAGATTGTGGAGACGCACCCAAAGGAAGCGGGATTTCAGCACTTCCTGAACGAATATTTCCTGATAAGAAGAATTTATTTTTGGTTGTAACTTGTTGTGCATCAATCAAAGTTCCTCTATAAAGTTCGTTGAAAACGTACTTGTCACGCAAAGCTTGTTCGTCTGAATCAAAAAAGCGGCTGAGGTGCGAACCGAAAGGCTCAAGGACAGGAAATATAATTTTACCTTGTTGTTCATTGACAGTTATTTTCTCAACATAGTCGAAATTCCCATCGGGTTGCGGGTCTCCATTGAAGTTCAGTTTATCCAAGCCCAATACCTCAATCAATGGTTTGTCTTTGAGTCTGCGCCCTTCTTGGAGGTTCGGATTGTCAATGCCAGTTCGGTCGTCTTTGTACAAAATACGGAGTTGAAAACCTTCTTTGCTGATTTGTCCTTGTGAAAGAGAATACACGTTTTTCATCATTAAGTCCCACATGGGGTGATTCAAACGGTTACGAATCGTTGAAGATTTGATTAATTTAAGCATCAATACTTCGTCTTCTTTTCTGAACGAGTAGTCTTCGGTGAGTTCGCCAACTTTGTAATTTCGGCCGTTGTATGTGTATTCGTAAGATACGGCAAGGATTTCATCGTTACGAAGGGGGGTTGTCAAGGAGATAAATCCAAGCTCAGGCTGTAAGTCAAACTCCCTGTCGGTCAATCGTTTTGCTCCGCGTAGGATTTCAAAATCTTCACCAGTTCGGAGGCCCAAGTCGGTAAGTGTGCGGGTCGTGTTGTCAATGACCCGAAACCCAGGATTATCCTGAAGTTGGTCAAAAATTGAATTACTTTGGTTGCCCGCAGGACTCGAAGGGTTGGGGCTTTTCACAACCGTAGGATTGGCAGGTTTTGCCTCGCCCAAGTCTGTAATACCAACCAGATTTCGCATGGTATTTACAGTATTTGTCCGGTTGGTTACATAGACTTCTACACGTGTAATCCGAACGCCGGAAGTCAGGACGGGGAGATTTCGGAGTGATCTTTCGTAATTTTCTCGGAAAAAATGCCCAAGGAAAAAGTGTCTGTTTTCGTCGTAATTATCGACGCGGAGTTCAAAGGGTTTGCTTTGGTTTCCTCCATTTACCAAGATGGATTCTGTCCGTGAGCGTTGTTGAGCAAATACAGTTGTGATGTCTAATTTGCCAAATCGGAGTCCTGCTTTTACTCCCATCAAGTTATCTACTCCAGGAATTAACTGGCTTCGAACAGGCATACTGACATTCCCAAGCTCCAAAAGTTGTAGAATGTCTTCGGGGTCATTTTTAAAATTTAATTTGAATCTATTTTCGAATTGGAAAGCAGATTTTGTATCAAAATTTCCTTGAATCCCCATTTTTTCACGCAGCGCGTTGGATGGATTTAGACTGGCTGCTGCTCCAGCTAGATTGGCGGAGGTTGGAAATTCTCGATTTGCACCAAAGTTATCTGGAAGAACATTTTGAGCTAAATTTTGTCCTAATCCGCTAGGTAATCCACCTCCTGCTGTGGGACGCATACCACTTGGTAAGCTCAAACCTTCAAACAAACTGTTGAAATCTATATTAATTTGTTGGTCGAAATCAAAGATGCGTGTCCGGCGATTGAATAAAGGAATCAGTGGATTATCTACATATTGGCTTCCTACCTTTAAATCAATAGTAACAAATCCTTTGGGACGGAATTCGGGTATTTTTCCACCAAATAATCTATCAATCACAGGATTTTTTTCTAGTTGAGGGAGTAACCCTCTTCCGGCTACGCTACTGGTTCCATCTGCTTGGTTTTCGTATTCTCGCATGAGTTGTTTACGAACTGCCGTAGCTTGAATACTTGCGTACTCATTGAATGTCAGTGCTTGCGGAAGTTTGGAGGCAAATTGATTAGCAATTTTCTCATCGAGTAAAAACCGCTCACCACTCGGTGCTAACTGAACGGTTGTTTTTGTTGAAGACGGAGTTATAGATAGGAAAGGGGACTGGAATGTAGGATTCGAAAACCGGTTTAAATAGCTGTCTTGCCACCGAAAAACAGGAGAGGTTCCTCCTTTTGTAACGGCGCTTGTGTCTTGGTTTAACTGCCCGTATATCTGACCTACCGAAAAAAAGAAGGAAAGAGAAATAAAATAGAGAAGAAAACGGAAGTAGGTAGTACGTTGATACATAGGGTATTGTACAAAGTAGGTTTGGTCTTTTACATCAAGTCAACTAAAATAACGACTTCAGCGCTTTCTTAGTCTATCCCGTGTGAATTGGAATGAAACGGATTTTATCGGAGAGCTAATTTGATTAATTCTTCCACTGTAATATCTGTTCCTGTTCTTTTTAGTATCATGTCGATACTCTTCTCGGCAGTAGCTTTGGGTATTCCTAGCGTCACCAAGGCCGCCAATGCTTCTTGTTGAACCACTTGGTTAGGTGCAATTTGAACCAAAGGCATACCTGTTGTTCCACCACCCAGCGCATTTTCTTTTCTCAATTTATCTTTTAATTCGATAATTGCTCGTTGGGCTGTTTTTACACCAATCCCCTTGATACTTTGCACTGTCTTGACATCCTCTTGGATAATCGCTTGCCGGATTTCATGTGTCGAAAGCGATGAAAGCATGACCATAGCAATACTTGGGCCAATGCCTGAAACAGAAATGAGATCTTCAAACAAACGACGCTCGTCCAAATCAGAAAAACCAAACAACGTATGTGAATCCTCCCGAACAATCAACATTGTGTGGAGAAGTACCGGAGTACTTCCAATTTCGGGTAATTGACTGAATGTCTGCAAGGAAATTTTAACAAAATATCCTACACCGCCCGCCTGAATAATGGCGTGGGTAGGGTCTTTCTGAGCGAGCTTTCCTTCTAAAAAGGCAATCATATTGTCTGTATTTTGGTTCTTAGCACCCCAAACTTACATAATTTTTGCCATTTGTATGTACCTACATCAAAAGGAATCTCTGTAACTTTTTAATTTTCGGATAGATTTAGTTGTAACCTCAATTTTTGTAGCTCTTCTCTACTCGATGACCCGTCAATTCGCCAAACTTGTTTGCCGTTTTTAAATACGAGTAATGTTGGGTACTGTTTGATGTTTAGTTGCTCACGCAAACCAATAACACGCTGCCCAGTTAGGAGGGTAACTTGCGCTTCTGGAAATACCTCGTTGAGCAATTGGTTTTCCTTCGCACATGCATCACATGAAGGCCCAACAAATAGACCTATATATAATGGAAATGACTGTGCCGCACGCTGCATCTGCGTATAAGTAATAGAGGCAATTGGTTCAGTAGTTTGATAATCAGATACATAAGGTTTCGCTTGTGTAATCCATTCGTCAAAACCACCTTCTATATAATAGACACGGTTATACCCAAGTTCTGAAATATATGTTTGCGCTTCTTTACTCAATTTACCTGTGGAACAATAAAGAACGATAGGTGTATTTTTGGATATACGAAGACGTAAATTATCTAAAAAATCATCCTGCTCGTAATCCAAAGAAAGAGCAAATTTGAGATGTCCGCGTTGAAACTGCTCTACGGGTCTTAAATCTATCAATTTAAGGGTTTTTTCCTCTCTTTGAAGTTGTAAAAGTGCATCGGGCGACAAAGATTTTTGTTGGGCAAATGTAAAATGAAATACGAAAAGGAAGAAATAAGGGACGTAACGAAAGATTTTCATTTGGACTTTTTTCATGTTCTCTATCTCTTGCGCAAAAACTAAGCCAAAAGAAAAAAGGGAATAAGTTGACCCTATTCCCTTTTTGGATTAATTATGCCCTATTAAGCGATTTGGAATGCCTCTTTGATTTTATCCACGTAGTCAAGTTTCTCCCACGTAAACAATTCAACGGTCACTTCCGCACGCTGTCCTGCATTTTCAAATACTTTCGTCACCGTTTTAGACTCTCTACCCATGTGGCCATACGCGGCTGTTTCTGAGTAGATTGGATTCCGTAATTTTAATCTTTGTTCAATTGCATACGGACGTAAGTCGAAGATTTCTTGAATTTTTTGTGCGATTTCTCCATCTGAAAGTACACGACCGTTTGCATCTTTTACCTTCGCTGTTTGGTAAGTATTGACATATACACCACACGGTTTAGCTACGCCAATTGCATACGAAACTTGCACCAAAACTTCGTCACAAAGCCCCGCGGCAACTAAATTTTTGGCAATGTGGCGTGTTGCATACGCTGCCGAACGATCCACTTTGGAAGGATCTTTTCCTGAAAACGCACCGCCTCCGTGTGCCCCTTTTCCGCCGTAGGTATCGACAATGATTTTGCGACCTGTCAAACCTGTATCGCCATGTGGCCCACCAATGACAAATTTTCCAGTCGGATTGATATGATACAAAATATCATCGTTAAATAAGGCTTGAATACTTTCTTTCAAACTCGCTTTTACACGTGGAATGACAAGGGAAATAATGTCCTCTTTGATTCTACCGAGCATCGTTTCATCGTCTGCAAAATCGTCATGTTGTGTAGAAACTACGATGGTATCAATGCGGATAGGCGTGTTATCGTCTGCATATTCAATCGTAACTTGTGACTTTGCATCCGGGCGTAGATAAGGCATTAATACACCTTCTTTCCGAATTGTAGCTAATTCTTGAAGGATTTTATGCGATAAGTCAAGTGCTAACGGCATGTAATTATCCGTTTCTTTGGTTGCATATCCGAACATCATCCCTTGGTCGCCGGCACCTTGTGCATTGGCTTTGTCTTCAAAAGAATCGTTGGCTTGGCGGTCAACCCCTTGGTTAATATCGGCTGATTGCTCATGAATGGCTGAAAGTACCCCACACGAATGGGCTTCAAACATATATTCAGATTTGGTATAACCAATGCGCGCAATGACTTCCCGCGCAATAGTTTGTACGTCTAAATAGGTTTTTGTATTGACTTCCCCCGCCAAGATGACCTGTCCTGTCGTTACCAATGTCTCACAAGCTACTTTTGAAGTAGGGTCAAAGGCCATGAAATGGTCAATCAAGGCGTCAGAAATTTGGTCGGCTACTTTGTCTGGATGTCCTTCTGATACAGACTCAGACGTGAATAAATACGGCATAATGAATGTACAATTAAATTGTGATTAAACTATGTGCCATCGGAAGAGAAAAGGGAGGGAGCTTACCGAAACTAGTTTGGCCGGAGTGGACCCACATCTTTTATTAACCACCGTAGTGTTTCTTTACTCGGTTGGCTTCAGGTTATTTATGGTCTAAATTACCCGAACTCTTGATGCTGATGCAAATTTGCATATTTTTTGTTTAATCTTAAAATGTAAGTGAAAAAATCTTTATTTATATTTTAATTAAGATAATTTATCCAAATTTTTTCTATAAACTAGATATTCTATTTTTTGATTTTTTCTCTTATTCGTCGCCCAATAACGGCGATGGCTGCCTTCCCAAAAATCAAAATAGGCGTACTCCACATAATCTTTATCTCTTCCCAAAAGGTGGTTTCTGCTGCCAAAAACTTGAAAACCAACGAAGGTCTGTTTTTTTGAAATAAACCAACAAATACATCAGGAGATGGATACCGCTTCTTGTCCAAGACATTCAATAAAACTGCTGCATAAAAAGTATGTTTTCGTTGGGTAAATGAAGTGGGCAGTGCAAATGCCGCCCCGTTGGCTTGTGCGATTTGTTCTACTAATCGCAGCAATCTTTTTTGTGTAAATGCAAATGTGTAACCTGTAGCTGGATGCGTATAACCACCCGACGTACCAATACGGAACGTTCGAGGTGTAACTTGCTCTTTTGCAGGTACATCACTCATCGGAATAACGCCCCATTCTTCTTCTTTAATCTGGTATTTTAGTCCAGAAAAACGGTTAGTTAGATATTCTTCCAAAACACGAATGTATCTCTCGTCTGTCAGTAAATCCGGTGAAAATAAAGTAAGCTCCACCAGCGCAGTCGTTTCTGTAAAAGGGAGAATGTAAATGAAAGTACACTCGCCGTCAAGTTGCTCTACCGCAAAATTCATCATCTCCGGTTCTTTGGTATCGAAAACCGGACGTTCCATATCAACCACATAGCCCTTAAAATGCTGTTTCAAATAATGCCGATATGGGTAATTTGCTTCTAATGGAAAGGAACTGTCAAAAACATAGCTACCTGTAAAAATGCCTTTCTCCTTTGTTGTTACTTCTACAGCATCTCCTTTGTCTTCTATTCGTACAGATTTGTCTCTAATTAATTGAAAGTGAGGATTTTGAGCTAATTCTTTTTGTACAAACTGATAAAAATCAATTCCACGAAGTAACTTGTAGGTATAGTCTTCCATATCAAGTGAGAAGGCTACATTTTCAGATGAAAACACGCGAACGGATGACCAAGTACGAAAGAGAATGGAATCAAATGCGCTGCTTTCTCTTTGCCAAAACGCCCACGTTCTGTCATTGGCACGTTTTTCCTCTGGCTCAATGAGAAGGATGGACTTCCCCCGAAAACGTTGGTCTGTGGATAGATAATACGCAAGGGACAATCCTGCCATTCCGCCTCCAACAAGTATAAAATCTACTTTTTTCATGTCGTATTTATAAAAAAAGTACTCCATATCTGTGTTTTATGGAGTACTTTGAATGGATTTATTTGCCTAAATTATACATTTACATGTCTTTCAGAATGGTAGCTTGAGCGAACCAACGGCCCTGATTCTACGTATTTTAATCCTCTCGCTAATCCTTCCTCCCGATACATGTCGAATTGGTCTGGGTGAATAAACTCAATGACTTCGTGGTGCATTTTGGTTGGTTGTAGGTATTGCCCAAGTGTTAAAATATCACATCCATTGGCAACGAGGTCATCCATTGCTTTAAAAACCTCTTCTTGGGTTTCGCCAAGCCCAAGCATGATTCCTGTTTTTGTTCGTTTTCCGTATTCTTTTGTCCGTCGGATTTGTTCCAAGCTTCGTTCGTATTTTGCTTGTGGGCGAACCGGGCGATACAAGCGCTCCACTGTTTCCATATTGTGAGATACAACTTCTTGGCCAGCGGAAATCATCCGATACAAGGCGTCCCAGTTTCCTTTTGTGTCAGGAATCAAGGTTTCGATGGTAGTCTGAGGCGATAACTCTTTTACTTTCGTAACGGTTTGATACCAAATTTCTGCCCCTCTGTCTTTCAGTTCATCTCTGTTTACGGACGTAATCACGGCATGTTTAACGCCCATTAATTTGATGGCTTCCGCTACACGGTCGGGCTCATCGGTGTCGTATTCGTTCGGGCGACCCGTCGCAACGGCACAAAACGTACAACTGCGTGTACATACATTGCCGAGAATCATGAATGTAGCCGTTCCTTCGCCCCAGCATTCACCCATGTTTGGGCAGCTACCAGACTGGCAAATGGTATGTAATTTATGGTCATCAACAATTTTACGGACATTCTTGAAGTTCTCTCCCGTCGGAAGTTTCACCCGTAGCCAAGAGGGCTTGCGGGTTTTTGTCTCAGCACTTGGCGTGCTCGTAACTGGTAATTCAATCATACGTTTATAAGGTATCTATAGAATGCGATTAGTTGATAGGATTAATCAATTGCTTGATTTTTTTGTTCCCGAAGTACAAAGTTAAAAAAGCCGCGCTATAAACTTGTTTGTTGGCTGTAAATTGCTCCGCCATAATTTGCGGTGATCTGCTGTAAACATCTATCGTAAAACCAACTTCAAATCCGGTTACGTTATCTCCAAACGTGTTCATGTCTATATTGATAGCGGCTTTCCCGTGTATACCTGGCACAAAGCCAAGATTTCTGAATAACCCTTGGAAAATACCCGCTGAACCTACAATCTTTGATAAGTCATTGTGAATGTCGGCGTTGTATGGAACAACCTCCGGATTCCGGTTTCCATCTGCCCTATACCGAATATAATAGGGTTTTTCAATACCCAATGCCGGACCGAAAGCAAAAATACTACTCAAGCCTATGCCTTGTTCTCCACTTTTATTAAATAAATACCGCTCTCTGCCGTATTCTGGACGAATGGAAAAAAAGTAATTTTCTTTGCCGACAGCAAGCCGAGAACCAGAAAACTGCAATAATGCTCGCTCTTTTGGATGTTGAATATTAACGGCTTCCAAGGCAATGTAGCGATTGATGTATTTGCCTTTCTTTATATCAACAGGACGCGAATGCCGGAATACAAACCCACCGAAAACACCAGAATTGGTGTTCGTCGTTGCTCCATACGATAAGGTCTTGGAGTCTTCTATTTCTTCTTTTGTTGCCTTCGATGTAGGAATGGACGTTCGGCGCTGCGCGACTGCCCAAGTAGATAGACAAAGTAGGAGGGATAAGGATAAGTATCTCACGTGTAGCTCATTTTTTGTGAAAAATACATTGTTTGATTCATAATAAACGTATTTTACCACTAAATGATTTAATGAACAAATAATTTTACCAAAAACGCTTCCCTTATTCAATAGATAAAGGAAGCGTTTGAGAAAAGAATCGTCTGGTGTTTGGGCTGAATTTCATGCATCAAAATGGCTCATTTAGACATTTATAAGACACACTTGAACAGCTTCTTTGTGTAGAAATTAGATTTTTACCCACTTTTGTGCGCGGTGACTTTCAATGATGCGCTCGCAAATCAAAAGTTCACGAAGTCCGTCTTCAAAAGTAGGGAAAGTGGGGTTTTCAGGTTGTTTTCCTGCGGCTACGGCAGCATAAACTTCCTTAAACATTTGTTTCGACGTATCGGGGAAGCCCTCGTTGTGGCCACCTGGGAAACTAATCAAACCGCCTGCTTCTGGGTAAAACAACGATGGGTCTTTCATCAATTGTTGGTTGGCGGTTTCGCGTTTACCAATCCATAATTCGTTTGGTTTCTCTGAACACCATTCCAAGTTCGCTTTTGAACCTGAAATTTCGATATTCAATCTGTTTTTACGCCCCGCAGCTACTTGGCTGACCGTCACGACGCCTTTGTTTCCGTTATCAAAACGCAATAAAACATTGGCATGGTCTTCCGTATTTATTTCAACTTCTTGGTAGTCAGAAGGTTCAAGCATCTTGCCTGAATACGTTTCAATGGCTTTCAAAGGTTTTAAACGCGTCTTGTGAACGGTAGAAAAATCCGCTAAAACCTCTACAATTTTTAATCCGGTGATGTATTCTGTGATGTCCAACAAATGGGAACCAATATCTGCAATGGCGCGCGAATCCCCTGATTTATCCGGCTCTAAACGCCAGTTATAATCTGTTTGTAAGAACAACCAGTCTTGCAAATAAGAACCCATGATGGAGTAAATATCGCCTAAATCTCCTTTTTCGCGCATGGTTTTCATTTGGCGAACCAACGGATAATACCGTAAATTGAAGTGTACGGCATTGATCAACCCTTTCTCCTTAGCTAAAGCGACAAGTTCTTCGGCCTCTTCTATTTTTGTTGCCAATGGCTTTTCACAAACAACATGCTTGCCTGCTAATAAAGCCGCTTTGGACTGAGAATAATGTAGGAAATTAGGTGTACAAATATGAATACACTGAATATCAGCTTGTTGTAGAAGATCTTCAAAAATATAAGCTCTTGGAATACCCAACTGAGCTGCTTTTTGCTCTGCTAATTCTTGCGTAAACTCACAAAGCGCAGCTACTTCAATGTTCGGTAAACGACGTAGGGCTTCTATGTGTGCAGGCCCAATGAACCCTGTACCAACTACAGCCACTTTGATTTTTTCCATCGGTTTTTGATTAAATAAAGGTGAATAAAAATAGGATTACAAAAGAAAAGAATCCAAATATAGATGCATCTTTTAAAGTTTCAAAGTTTGTGTTTTCAATTGTAATTAATTTGCTCTGTTTTAGAAATTTTTTTTTCTTTTCTCCTTCCTCTGTACCTTTCGGTTCTATTTGATTTTTTTTGCTATGCATGACAATGAATTAACAAGTCCAGAATTCTGGAAAACGTACTGGGAATCGAAAAGTAATTTGGTCTTCCCATTAACCCGAAAATACGAATTAGGAGATTTGATAGAATCCTATTTAGCCAATAAAGACATTCGTTCAGCCATTGAGCTCGGCGGATTTCCTGGTTATTATGCGGTGCTTCTAAAGAAATTTTACCAGCTCGATACTACGCTATTAGATTACTATATTCATCGCCAAATTAATCAAGATTTATGCCAAGCGAATGGTTTACAACCTTCTGATATTCAAGTTATTGAAGCAGATTTGTTCGCTTACACCCCGATGCCATCTTATGATCTTGTTATTTCATGCGGACTCATTGAACACTTCGAAAATTTGGAGGATATTCTTGCCAAACATCTCGCTTTTGTAAAACCAGGTGGTCATATTTTGATTACTTTACCTAATTTCAGGGGAATCAATGGATGGGTACAGAAAACATTTGATGCAGCCAATTACGAAAAGCACAATATCAAAATTATGGAACGAAAAGTGCTCGAAACAGCAGCCAAACATGTCGGAATGATAAATGTGAAAACGTATTATTTCCGTCGATTCAGCGTCTGGCTGGAGGAAGCCAATCGTCATCCTTTGTGGGTAAGAGGCTTGGTAAAAGGAATTTGGGTAGCTGGAAAAGTTGTCACCAAAATTTTCCCCTTTGACTCCAAATGGCTTTCTCCTTACATTGTACTCGAAGCCAAAAAAGTACAATAATTGCACAAATAGCGTGGGGAACTTCCGAAATGAAATGGAAACATACCAATAATTGTACTAATTTTGTACGTAACTATTTAAGGTAAAGATACAATGGGCTTATTTGATTTCTTCAGTAAACAAAAAAAAGAATCGCTTGATAAAGGGCTAGAAAAGTCGAAAAATAGTATTTTCGATAAACTAACCAAGGCAGTGGTTGGTAAGTCAACCGTTGACGAAGAGGTGCTCGATGAATTGGAAGAAATTTTGATTAGCTCGGATGTCGGTGTAGGGACAACACTTAAAATCATTGAACGAATCGAGGCACGCGTTGCCAAAGATAAATATGCCTCCGTATCTGAACTTGACCGAATTTTACGCGAAGAAATCGCTGAATTACTGACAGAAAATAACTCTACCGACGTCGTTAATAGTTTTGAAACTGCTCATTTACCCAAGCCATACGTCATCATGGTTGTAGGTGTGAATGGTGTTGGCAAAACAACGACGATTGGAAAATTAGCGCATAATTTCCAGAAAAATGGGAAAAAAGTGGTTCTCGGTGCAGCAGATACATTCCGCGCTGCCGCTGTGGATCAACTGAAACTTTGGGGCACGCGCGTTGGTGTGACGGTCATTGACCATGGCATGAATACAGACCCGTCCTCGGTTGCATACGATGCCATCAAAGCAGGAGTGGAGCAGGACGCCGATGTCATCATTATCGACACAGCCGGTCGCTTGCACACGAAAGTCAATTTGATGAACGAATTAGGTAAAATCAAACGCGTGATGCAAAAAATCGTCCCAGAAGCACCCCACGAAGTCATGCTCGTTTTGGATGGAAGTACCGGACAAAATGCAGTAATCCAAGCCCGTGAATTTACGAAAGTGACAGAAATTACGTCATTAGCTGTGACTAAACTAGACGGAACTGCCAAAGGGGGCGTTGTGATTGGTATATCCGATGAGTTTAAAATTCCTGTAAAATACATCGGTGTCGGTGAGCAAATGGAGCACCTTCAGGTATTTAACAAAGCGGCTTTTGTAGATTCTTTGTTTAATAAAAACTAACTCACCTCTTCCGATACGCTCTTCTGTATTGGGCTGGCGTACACTGAGCATCTTGCTGGAAACAGCGGTGAAAATGGGATAAATTCTCGAATCCAACTTGGTAAGCAATTTCCTTGATGGGTGCTTCTGTCGTTAATAATCCTCTTTTTGCTTGTGTAATCCGGACTTCCGTAAGGTAAGAAACAAAGGTTTTATTGGTCTGCTGTTTGAAAAACCGACAAAAAGAAGGAACCGATAAATGTGCCGCTTCTGCCACCTCCTGCAACGTAATTTTCTCCTCAAAACGAGAGGCAATGTATTGTAAAATGCCCTGTAACCGTTCACTATCTAATTCCTGTGCCGTAGCTCCGCCTGTACTAAGTGTCTGGTAAGGCGTATATGCCAAGGACTCCAAAAACTGAAATAGTGATGTAATGAAGGCAAGTCCCTGCTTTTCGCAGAGTTCATGTAAAAGAGTCGGGTTGAAATTTGACCAAGAAATTCCGCGCATCGACTCTTGGAATAATGCCTTTATCGCACCTGTTTCTGGTAATAAATCCACTATTTGGTGCAACCATCTCGGCTCAATCTGAATAACGGTTGCCTTCACAAGTGACTCGTGAACAGCCAAATCACTCTCCCAAAAATGGGGTACATTACTCCCCACCAAAATAAAATCATTGTTTTCGTATCGTTCAATGGAATTTCCCAAGAAGCGATTCCCCGTTCCTTCCTCAATCCAGGTTAGCTCATAAGCTGGGTGATAATGCAAAGGAGCATCAAAACTGGTTTGTGCAATCTTTCGAACCAACACCGGTTGTGTGGCCGTCAGTGCAATTTCTTCTAAATGTACTTTCATGTAGTATTCTTGGTAATTTTGAATTAAAATAGCAAATATTTGATAAAATACCATACTTTTTGGTTAATGAGCAAGAATAAAAAGTAGCCAAGTTTGCTGAACTTTGACCCATAAATCAAATCATTATACGGATGAATTATTCAAATGACTTGGCAAATCCTTATGCTATTTCCCCTGAACAAGTTCAGTTTTTTCAAGAAAACGGATACATTAAATTAAAAAATGTACTAGACAAAGAAACCATACATTACTACGGTGAATTGATTACAGACGCCGTTTTTCGCCTCAATACGTTGGTGAAACCCATGGAAGAGCGAACAACCTACGAGCGCGCTTTTTTACAAGTCATGAATCTCTGGCGGGAAAGTGAAGCCATTCAATCGTTTGTTTTTTCGCAAAAATTAGCCCGTATCGCTTCCGATTTACTGCAAGTGAAAGGCGTACGTTTGTACCACGACCAAGCTTTGTACAAAGAACCTTCTGGCGGAATCACTCCTTGGCATGCCGACCAATTTTATTGGCCGCTGAGTTCTGAAAAAACAATAACAGTCTGGATACCTCTCCAAGAAACTCCGCTTGAAATGGGACCATTGGCGTTTGCACCCAAAAGCCAACAACTTGTAGCGGGTAGAGAAATGGCGATTTCAGATGAATCGGAAAAACAACTCGCCGCCACTTTGCAAGCATATCCGTTGGATGAATCCATGTATGAATTGGGCGAGGTCAGTTTTCATCTTGGCTGGACTTACCACCGCGCGGGTGCTAACCAAAGTGATACCGCAAGAAAAGTAATGACGATGATTTATATGGACAAAGATATTGCTGTTGCTGAACCTCAAAATACGTATCAACAAAAAGATTGGGAAACATGGCTTGCCAAAAAAGAAATAGGAAGCGTGCCCGACTCGCCTCTAAATCCTGTTTTGTATTCGATGGAATAAAAGCGAATAATTGATGCTTTGTGTTCATTTTTCAAATGGCCCAGCTTTGGCGACAATAGCTGCGGCCATTTGTTCGTAAGAAAGAAAATAGAGATGTTTTGATATGTATGAACGAATTGTAGAAAATGGGGGCGAAGTACAACATAAGCCAATCTTTTGTAACTTGTTATTTATATGTATTAAAAATGCGCAACGCTATGAAGAAATGTTGTCGGTTTATTGCCGTGATTTTAGGTGTATTTATCTATTCTGTGTCTTTTGCAAAGCAAGAAAAAACGGGGACTTTATCCAGTTATCCCTCTTTTGCAGACAAAAAAGATAGTCTCGGACATACTCTTTTCTGGACAAAGTTATCCGCTTTTTGTGGAATGGCGTTTGAAGGAAAAGTGACAGAAGGTGCAGACAACGCTGCATTTAAAGACAAAAAAATGGTCATGCACGTAAAAGCATGTGAAGGAAATCAGATAAAAATTCCTTTTTATGTAGGAGAAGACCGCTCAAGAACATGGGTACTTACCCAAACAGAAAATGGAATTTTACTGAAACACGACCATCGACACGAAGACGGAACACCAGATACAATAACCATGTACGGAGGATTGGCAACCAACACCGGAACGGCAACGATGCAAGTTTTTCCTGCCGACCAAGAAACCGTTGATTTACTTCCCGCCGCTGCTGCCAATGTTTGGTGGATAACCGTGGAGGAAACAAAATTTACATATAATTTGCGAAGAATGGGCTCAAACCGCCTTTTCACCGTTGAATTTGATCTAACAAAACCACTCGAATCCCTTCCACTCGCTCCTTGGGGTTGGACGAACTAATACACATTGACACTTTCACTCATCTAAATACAATTCGTATGTCCCGGATTTTCAAATTATTTCTGTACGGTTTATTTCTTTCGCTTCCGAGCATGGCTCAGCATACTTTTTCGATTATTCCGCAGCCGCTTAAATTAACAGCAGGTACGGGGTATTTTGCGGTAGATGCGCAAACGACGATTTATTTGCCACCAACAAACAGCCAAGAACTTGTATCCATCAGCGAACTGTTGAGCCAACGATTTCGGCTTGCAGGTGGCTTTTTTCTTGATATTTCGATGGATACGCCTAGAAAAGGACTCGTTTTTGTGACAGACACTACATTCGCTGAAGAGGCATACCGCCTGACTGTCGATAAGGAAACGATTGAGTTCCGAGCAGCAACTCCGCGTGGTCATTTTTATGCTGTTCAAACGTTTTTACAAATAATCCCTCCCGCCATTTTTGCCGGAAGCGGTGAACAAGAGACTTGGAAAGTGCCCGTTTGTGTCGTTGAAGACGCGCCAAGATTCAAATACAGAGGAATGCACCTAGACGTAGGCCGTCATTTCTTCTCCGTTGATTTTGTAAAAAAATACATTGATTTATTGGCGATGCACAAGATGAATACATTCCATTGGCACTTGACAGAAGACCAAGGTTGGCGCATCGAAATCAAGAAATATCCTAAACTGACGGAGGTCGGCTCTATTCGCAAAGAAACAATGAAAGGCCATTACCGCGACCAACAATGGGATGGAACTCCGTACGGTGGGTTTTATACCCAAGACCAAATTCGGGAAGTTGTCGCGTATGCATCTAAAAAATTCGTAGAAGTCATTCCTGAAATTGAAATGCCTGGTCATGCACTCGCTGCATTGGCGGCTTACCCGGAGTTCGGTTGTACAGGAGGCCCGTACCAAGTCGGGACTCGTTGGGGAATCGAAGAAGACGTGTTTTGTCCGTACGAAGAAACATTCGTTTTTCTGGAAGATGTATTGACAGAGGTAATGGGTTTATTTCCAGGTAAGTACATTCATATTGGCGGGGACGAAAGTCCGAAGACAACCTGGCAAAAAAGTGCATTTTGTCAGGAATTAATCAAAAAAGAAGGCTTGAAAGACGAACACGAATTGCAGAGTTACTTCATCAAACGAATTGATGCCTTCCTTACGTCAAAAGGACGGAAAATGATTGGGTGGGATGAAATATTGGAAGGGGGAATTTCTCCCAATGCAACCATCATGTCTTGGCGTGGTGAGGAGGGAGGCGTTGCTGCTGCCAAACAGCAACACGAAGCCATCATGACACCCACCAGTTTTGTCTATTTTGATTATTATCAATCCGATCCAATGACTGAACCTCTAGCAATCGGTGGTTTTTTACCTTTGGATAAAGTATATCAGTACGAACCCATTCCGGCTGGATTAACCAAAGAAGAGGAGAAATATATCATTGGAACGCAAGGGAATGTCTGGACAGAGTATATTCCGACTCCTTCGCAGTTGGAATATATGGCGTTTCCGCGTGCATCCGCTTTAGCAGAGGTTGCCTGGACTGCCAAAGAAAACAAAGATTATGCTGACTTTGGAAGAAGGCTACAAGTGCAATTTGAACGTTTCGCCTTTATGGGTGTCAATGCAGCGAAAAGTTTCTTCGATTTACAATCTGAAACGACTTTTGATGCCAAGCAAAAAAAGCCAATTTGTATGTTAAAAACAGCCATGAACTCTCCGATTATTACTTATACAACAGACGGGTCGGAGCCTATATTTGCGAGTAAAAAATACCCAGTCACGGGGATTCCTTTGGTCGGACCAACACTCGTAAAAGCGGCTGTTTTTAATGAAAAAGGAGTGCTACAAAGCAAGATATTCACTCGCTTTTTTCAAATATCTCAGGCAACAGGAAAAAAATATGCGCTTGAGAATCCCCCACAATCCTATACGGGAGGTGAGCGTTTCGGATTAACGAATGGCATACGAGGAACTGTAGAAAATGCAGCAAGTTGGGTAGGATTTAACGGAAAAGACGCTAAAATGACGTTGGATTTGGGAGAAATGAAAACCTTGAGTTCCGTGAAAATCGGATTCCAACAAGCATGGGCGATGTGGATTTTATTGCCACAATCCGTTGAAATTCAGGTCTCTATGGATGGGAAAATATTTGAGAAAGTAAAAGAAGAACGGATAGAACCCTCTTTAAGCGAAACTTATTTTGTTCGACAAATGTCGTTTGATTTTCCGGCTAAAAAGGCACGTTATATTCAAGTAACCTGTAAAAATCAGGGGCTTTTGCCTCCTTCACATCCTTCTGTTGGAAGTCCTTCGTGGTTATTTGTGGATGAAATAGAGGTGAATTAAAACACAGAATTTTTCAGGAAAAAATGCTGTGTTCCAACTCATGGAGCACAGCATTTTTTGTATTTTTTGCCACTCCCACACGGGCAAGGTGCGTTTCTGTCTAGGGCTTTAGCAATAGGAATACGCCCTCCTTGTAAATAGAACCATTTGCCGTTTTCCTTTATAAATTGAGAGGCTTCTTGGTGTATGCCTTTTTCACCAGTTACGCGAGATTGGTATTTTGCTTTGAAATGCACCTCGCCTTTGTATTCATTTTCGTTCTGAAATACGATTTCTAAGCCAAGCCATTGGGTAGCCTCAGCCCATTCTGCGATGTCTTTTTTTAGTTGTTTTTTTTGGAGGTTTGGGTGAGTTGTTTCCCAAATAAAATCTATTTTTTGATAAAAATACGCCGAATACCTTGCACGCATGAGCTTTTCGGGTGTGTCAGGATGCGAAATTCCTTCGTGAAAAGGGTAGCAGCAGTGGGTGTATTCTGTGGGAAGACCGCACGGGCAAGTAGAAGTCATCATTTTTGGGTATGTTCTAAAATACCAAGCGCAAGCCAGTTTGCCATTGCTTGTCTATTGTTTGGAATGAGTAGTCTTTTTTGGTCGAATGTATTCGTAATATTGCCTACTTCAATATATACCATAGGCGGTTTAGTTTCACGAATCATCCACAAATCGCGGGGAGAAACAGTGCCGGTATAACCTCGATTTTTTTGAAATTCGTCGTATTTTCGTTTCACCGTCTTTTGCATAGTTGTGGCGAGTTCTTGTCCTATTTTGCTGTCTTTGGAATGGTAAAAAAAGAGGTCAACTTTTTGACCCGTATAGCGTGAATCAATGTGAATTTCAATCGCTCTTTGGATTTTATATCCTCTAGTTACATTTTCAGCAAATAATTCATTGATGATTTGTGTACGTTGTTTCAGACGTTCTTTTTGATTCAGGGGTATGTCTTTGTCGCCCCAAACAACTTCATCTTTATCTTGTTTGAGATACCCGGCATCTCGAATACCGTCATTTTCATCCCGAACAATGATATATACTTTTGCCCCATGTGAGAGTAAATTTCGGGCGAGACGTAACGTAATATCGTAAGCATATTCGTCTTCGCAGAGCCAACCTTGTTCTATTTTACTCATTGCGCCGGGGTCTGGGCCGCCGTGTCCAGAGACAAGATAATAGACATGGCCTTTTAATTTCTTGTCTAATAAGGGCGTGGCTGCGTACTTTTTACCAAAAATAGAATACGAAAAACCTTTGATTTTTTTTGTTTGCGGCCCTTGGCTGATTGTTGGCTTTTGGGCTACAGTAAGGAGTGTGCTTAAAAAGAAAGAAGCACCCATCAGATGATAAAGAAGGGTCTTTTTTTGCATAGATTCAGAAAGCATTTTGAGTTAAATCGGAACCCAAAAATACATGTTAATTTAAGTTTCTACTAATGAAATCGGGACAATTCGAATGGTTTTGTATGCAATACGATAGTCATTCAATGGTTAAAAATAGTCTTTTTTCGCGTAAAATAATTGGAACAACGCATTAAATCACTGTACTTTTGTTTAAATACAATCAAAATATATGAAAAATAAAACATTCCTATACGTCTATTTTATACTCACGGTTCTTTTCGTCGGTTGCCAATCTGGCTCAGAGTCAACGTCTGAAACTGCTACTACGGAAGAACCGAAAGTAAGCATTCAAGCACCCGTTTTTAATGCAGATTCTGCGTATTATTTTGTTGCTGAACAAGTGAAATTCGGTCCTCGTGTTCCTAATTCTCCCGCACACAAACGAGCCGGTGATTGGTTCGTTCAACAGTTTAATTCTTTCGGTTGGGTGACGACCGAGCAACGTTTTTCGGCTGTGACGTATGACGGAGTTGTTTTGAAAGGACGAAATATCATCGCAAGTTTTAATCCAAACGCATCAAAACGTATTCTTTTAGCTGCACACTGGGACAGTCGCCCGATAGCCGACAAAGATGTCTCTCGTATGAAAGAAGCCATTGACGGCGCCAACGACGGTGCAAGTGGGGTTGGTGTTTTATTAGAAATTGCTCGTCTGATTCATTCTTCAAGCCAAAAACCAAATGTAGGCATAGATATTATTCTTTTTGATGCCGAAGACTGGGGAGCGCCAAATGATTATACGGGAGCGCCTATCAACGAATATGGAGGCTATTGCTTGGGGTCAGATTATTGGTCTAAAAATCTACACAAGGCAAATTATTCTGCCTATTTTGGCATTTTACTCGATATGGTGGGAGATAAAAATGCGACGTTCAGATACGACTCAGAGTCTATGCAGGTTGCACCCTCGATTGTCAATCAAGTATGGGGAACAGCACAAAAACTTGGATTTGGAAACTACTTTATCTTAGAAGAGGGCGGCGGTATTGTAGATGACCACGTACCCGTCATTCGGAATGCTAAAATCCCGATGATTGATATTATTGATTTACGGAAGAATGATAAAACGTTCTTTGACCAACACCATACGCACGGTGATAGTATCGAAGTCATTGATAAAAATACATTGAAGGCTGTCGGGCAAACTGTGTTGCAAGTTCTTTACGAGGAAAAACCTTGATGTATCATTACTTGAATTGATTTATTCAATCAATTCAAGTAATTGTTCTACATATTCACGCGAGTTTGTCAAACGAGGTACTTTGTGCTGTCCGCCCAATTTACCTCGTTTTTGCATCCAATTGTAGAAAGTCCCAGTAGGTACAAAATGAACAAGCGGAGGCAAAAGCGCCATGTCTTTGAATCGTTTGGCATCGTAATCCGAATTTACTTCGCGGAGAGTTTGGTCTAATGTATGAATAAATTCTGCTTCACTTGATGGGGCCACGCGGCACTCAATAATCCATTCGTGGCGACCTTTTTGGTTGTTTTCCATATAGACAGGACCAGCAGTATAGTCTGAGATAATCGCTCCTGTAACTTGTGACGCAGCCGTGATGGCAGCTTCCGCGTTTTCAATGATGACTTCCTCACCAAAGGCATTGATGAAATGCTTGGTTCGGCCGCTAACTTTAATTCGGAACGGGTATAGCGACGTAAATTTGATGGTATCTCCAATGCGATAGCGCCACAAACCCGCATTGGTTGAAATAAGCAGCGCGTAATTGGTATCTAATTTTACTTGGTCAAGCGTAAGAACAACAGGTAATTCATTGTTGTTGGAATCCATGGGGATAAATTCATAAAAAATACCGTAGTCAAGCATGAGAAGCATTTCCCCGACTTTTGCTAAGTCATCTTGAACACCAAAAAAACCTTCAGACGCGTTGTACGTCTCTAAGTAATTTACTTGGCTAGATGGAAATAATCTTTCAGCAAAAAGTTGGCGGTACGGCTGAAAATTGACAGCGCCGTGGATGAAAAATTCAAAATTTGGCCAAACTTCCAGCATATTTTTTGCCCCTGTTCGCTCCATGATGTTTTCAAGAAGAACGACTGTCCAGGTAGGTACGCCCAAAATACTTGTGACGTTTTCTTGTGAACAGGTTTCAATCATTCTCTCCATTTTTTCTTCCCAATTATCGAGAAGCGCGATTTCCATAGAAGGCGTTCGGATATAATCAGCCCAAGTAGGTAAATTTTTAGTAATGACAGCGGAAACATCGCCTACAAATGTGGTCGTATTGTATGGATTCGGGTGAAGTGCGCCGCCAATAGATAGAGCTTTGCCATCGTATAATTTGGAGTCGGGTTTGTTTTCCAACATCAAAGTCATGATGTCTTTTCCACCTCTAAAGTGACTTTTTTCCAGTGATTCACTTGAAACAGGGAGATATTTACTTCGTGCATTGGTTGTTCCAGATGATTTAGAAAACCAGTTGATATCCGAAGGCCATAGAATATTTTGTTCTCCGCGTAGATTGCGTTCAATATAAGGGAAGAAATCTTCGTAAGAAGAAACCGGGACACGGTCTTGGTAGTCTGCAATGGTTTTTATAGAGGAATAATCGTATTTTTTTCCCCATTCAGTACCTTTTGCCGCTCCGATGAGTTCTGTAAAGACTTCTTGTTGGGTTTCAATAGGGTATGCACGAAAATGTTCAATTCGTTCAATCCTACGCTTCATGAAGAAGCTAAGTACTTCGTTTAATAGACCCACAGATTTGGTATAGTTAATTAAATGGTTAAAATTAAGTATTTTTTTGCTATTTCATGTTCTTTGCTCGGTCCGGATAATCTGTAATGAGGCCATCACAACCCATCTCCTTGAGTTTCAGCATGTCACTGCGTTCGTTGACTGTCCAAGGAATAACCAATATATTTTTTGTGTGTAACACTTGAATACGCTCCGGCGTTACTTGTTTGAAATAAGGACTCCAAATATCAGGTAAAAATCCCAAAAGTGCTATGTTTTCTTCGATACCGTTCTCTGCTTCAGGTTCAATCAACCAAGCCAATTTGACTTTAGGAAATACACCCAACTCTCTTTTTTTAAACCAAAATTGAAGCACTTGCGCATCAAAGCTTTGGATAGTAAATCGCTCTGTTGAAATTCCAGATTCTACCAAAACGTCTTTCACTAATTCACAGAACTCAGCTACTTCTGGTTGGTAAATCAGGTAACCTGCCGGTTCACTCTTTATTTCAATATTGTAGTTACAAAGAGGCAAAGATTTTTGGGTAATGTAGGCTTCTACTTCCTGAAAGACTTCTTTTAATAATGGTTTTTTTGCCGCCATTTTTTGTTGTTCTGGAAACAACGGATGCCCACGGAGTCCCATATCGTATGGCGCAATTTCAGCATAATTTAGCGAATATACATTCCCTTTATCTGTATTTGTTGCGGGAGAACCATTCGGTAAAGTAGTTATCAATGGATTGAAATACGCCTCGTGTGAGACAAGTACTTGTTTGTCTTTGGTAATAACGACGTCTAATTCCAAGGTATGAACGCCCAAATCCAAGGCATGAATGAAGGCAGGTAAAGTATTCTCTGGTCGTAAACCACGACATCCTCGGTGTCCTTGTAAGTCAAATGTAGTAAATTGTGCCATCGCTATTTGGGTAAAAAAAAGAGAAAAGAATAGAAAATGGAGACAACTACTTTTGGGTAAAAATAGATGGGATTGGGGTATTTTAGTTCTTTTCGTGTGCATCGGTATTCCTATTTTAAAGGTAAAGTTAATTTTTTTGCTTGAATTGTATCCGACATATTTCTTGCGTTCTATTTCCTTTGCGTACTTTAGCTGTTCAGTACGTTTCTACGGATTGATAAATAAGATAGATTACTCAAATTTACAAGAATGTATCATGTTAACACGATTACTTATTTTCTTTGTACTTAATTTTGCTGCGCTTGGTATCGGTGGACTTTTTACGGGGCAGGGCGTACCTTCTGACTGGTACCAATCTTTGGCAAAAGCACCTTGGACGCCGCCAGGTTGGGTTTTTGGAGCTGCCTGGACAACGATTATGATTGCTTTCTCTTTCTTCATGGCTTTTCTATGGGAAAAATCCTCGTCGAAATCGAATCTCATTTTGCTGTATGCTGTGCAATGGGTTCTAAATGTCGCCTGGAATCCTACCTTTTTCTATGCACACCAAGTACTCTTGGGTTTTGTTCTTATCTCCTTATTAACCGCATTAGTCGCCTTTTTTCTTTTCCGATTTATGCCCGTTCTCCGCTGGAAATCTCTCTTTATCTTGCCTTATTTTGTTTGGCTTTTAATTGCCAGTTCGCTTAATCTGTATGTCTATTTATACAATTAAGATGAAATGTTCAAAAAAAAGTGACAAAATACCTATTTTTGTTCCCCCTTCTCTAAGAAGACGTTTGAGTTGCAGTTTAATCAGAACAAGATGAACTCAAGCCGTTTCTAAAGAAGTCAAAATCGCACAAAACGCATAGAATCATGCAAATCAAAGAACTTTTACAGCAAGAACCGAAAAACCAAACGGTTACAGTTAAAGGCTGGGTACGTACCAAACGAGGCCAAGCAACCATTTCATTCATTGCATTAAATGACGGCTCTACGCTTCATACAATTCAAGCAGTTGTTGAAGGTGAAAAAGTAGATGAAAATACACTTAAAAAAATGACAACAGGTGCTTGTGTCGCCGTAACAGGTCAATTGGTTGCTTCTACAGGTTCTGGACAGGCAGTAGAAGTACTCGTGGACTCCGTACATATTTACGGTACTGCCGACGAAACGTATCCCATGCAGCCTAAAAAGCATAGCTTGGAGTTTCTACGTGAAAAAGCCCATTTGCGCTTCAGAACCAATACATTTGGTGCCGTTTTTCGTATTCGTCACAGTCTTGCATTTGCAGTACATCAGTTTTTTCATGAAAGAGGTTTCTTCAACCTTCATACGCCGATTATCACGGCATCCGATGCAGAAGGTGCCGGTGAAATGTTTCATGTAACAACTTTTGACGCCAATAAAGCACCTCTTGCTGAAGACGGGTCTATTGATTACAAACAAGATTTCTTTGGTCGCCAAACTTCTCTGACTGTCTCTGGGCAGCTAGAAGGCGAACTCGGTGCGTTGGCACTATCCAAAATTTATACGTTTGGTCCGACTTTCCGTGCAGAAAATTCAAACACAACACGTCACCTTGCGGAGTTCTGGATGATTGAGCCTGAAATGGCTTTCTATGAGCTAGAAGATAACATGAATTTGGCAGAAGAATTTACCAAATATGTCATTGACTACGCCCTCAAAAATTGCAAAGATGACCTTGCCTTTCTTGAAAATCGTCTTCTTGAAGAAGAAAAAAACAAACCGCAGGCGGAGCGTAGCGAAATGACTCTCCGGGATAAACTAGCGTTTGTCGTGGACAATCAATACGAACGATTGACATATACAGAAGCAATTCGTATTCTTTTGGACTCAAAACCGCACAAAAAGGGACAATTCCAATATCCTGTCGAGTGGGGAATTGACTTACAATCAGAACATGAACGTTATTTGGTGGAGAAACACTTCAAAAAACCTGTGATTTTGACCAACTACCCTAAAGCCATCAAAGCTTTTTACATGAAACAAGACGAAGATGGCAAAACGGTGCGGGCAATGGATGTCTTGTTCCCCGGAATTGGTGAAATTATTGGAGGCTCGCAGAGAGAAGATAACCTCGAAAAATTGATGAATCGTATCCAAGAAGTAGGTATCGACCCAGAAAATATTTGGTGGTATTTGGAGACGAGAAAGTTTGGAACAGCCCCGCATTCAGGCTTTGGTCTAGGTTTTGAGCGTCTTGTCCTTTTCGTGACAGGCATGACGAATATCAGAGACGTGATTCCTTTCCCACGTACTCCACAAAATGCTGATTTTTAATTGATTATCTAATGGCTGAGGCATAAAAACCTCAGCCTATTTTATAGAAATATGTTTATTCCACTCCTCATTTTCTTGGCTGTAATTGGTGCAAATGTGATTGTTAGCGTGTATATCGAGCGGAAAATCGCTGGGTTTATGCAAGACAGACTTGGCCCAATGGAAGTTGGAAAATGGGGATTATTGCAATTATTTGCTGACCTAATAAAGTTGTTCCAAAAGGAAGATATTGTTCCAACAGCTGCTCAAAAAACACTCTTTAAAATAGCTCCAGCTATTATTTTTGCTGCCGTTTTTGCTGGGTTTTCTGTGATTCCTATTTCATCGGGCTTGCAAGGGTCAGCTACTCAAACGGGCGTATATTTACTGTTAGCCATAGTTTCACTCGATATTTTTGGAATTTTACTCGCAGGTTGGGCTTCAAATAATAAATACTCTTTGCTTGGTGCTATGCGCTCTGTTGCACAGATTATTTCGTACGAAGTTCCTCTTGGTTTAAGTGTTTTATGCGTCGTTGTTTTATCGCAATCTCTTGATTTACAAGAAATTAGTTTACAACAAGGTGTTCACTCTTCTCAAACAAATTACCTTTTTGGACTCCGATTTCTAGGCATCGAGACAACAGACATAGGTGGAATCACTACTTGGAATATTCTCCGAAATCCATTTTTGAGTATCGCATTTATCATTTATTTCATCTCGTCTCTTGCAGAGGCAAACAGAGCTCCTTTTGACCTTCCTGAAGCAGAATCTGAATTAATAGCTGGCTTTCATACAGAATATTCTGGGTTTCGGTGGGCAATTGTATTCTTATCCGAGTACGGTATGATGCTGCTCGTTTCGCTCGTTGGGGCTATTTTGTTTTTGGGAAGTTGGAATACACCGCTACCAAACATGGGAGGTGTTCGATTAGCTGATTGGACAAGCGGAGAAATGGGTACTCTTTCAGCAGATATTTGGGGTGCTTTTTGGTTGTTTACCAAAGCCTATCTCTTGGTTCTTGTTCAAATGTGGGTACGTTGGACTTTTCCAAGACTTCGCATTGACCAATTGATGTACCTCTGCTGGAAAGTCCTCACACCAATTGGTCTTCTTCTATTTTTTATTTCAGCTGTCTGGAAATTACTCGGTTAAGTATAGGTTTTAACATCTTCAAGGGTGATTTCATTTCCACACATGATATACAAGCGCTCTATTACATTCCGAAGTTCACGGACGTTCCCCGTCCACGGAAGCTCTTGTAAATACAAAGACGCTTCTGGCAAGATAGTTCGTGTTCCTCCATATTCCATGGAAAAATCTTGAAAAAAGCGTTCGACAAGCAACGGAACATCCTCTTTTCTCTCCGCCAAAGAGGGAACCTGAATAGGAATCACGTTCAAGCGATGGTATAAATCTTCGCGGAAGTTCCCTGCTTGGATTTCCTGTTGTAAGTCTTTATTTGTTGCGGCAATCACGCGAACATTGACTTTTATTTCTTTGTCGCCCCCTACACGCGTAATTTTCTTTTCCTGCAATGCCCTAAGCACTTTAGCCTGCGCGGATAAACTCATGTCTCCGATTTCATCTAAAAAAAGAGTTCCTCCATCGGCTTGTTCAAATTTGCCAATTCGTTGTTTCATGGCAGATGTAAATGCTCCCTTTTCATGTCCAAATAGCTCACTTTCAATAAGTTCTGCTGGGATAGCTGCACAGTTTACTTCAATAAGTGGTTGGCTTGCCCGTGTACTTTGCAGATGAATCTGCTTGGCAACAAGTTCTTTCCCACTGCCATTCGAGCCTGTAATTAAAACGCGTGCATCGGTAGGAGCAACACGTGTAATATTTTCTTTTACCTTCTGGATAACCTCCGATTCGCCAACAATTTCGTGCGCTTTATTGACTTTCTTTTCGAGTGTTTTGATGACTTGTTTTGCCTGCGTTCGTTCAATGGCATTTCGAACGGTGATAAGCAAGCGATTTAAGTCCGGCGGTTTAACCAAAAAGTCAAAAGCACCTAATTTTGTAGCTTCAACGGCTGTTTCGACATTACCAAACGCAGAAATCATGACAAATTGAGCTTGAACGCCTTCCTCTTTGGCTTTGTGTAATAGTTCTAATCCGTCCATTTTGGGCATTTTAATGTCGCACAAAGCTACTTGATACGCTTTTTTATTGAGCATATCAAGACCTTGCTGTCCATCAATTGCCATATCAACCTCGTACCCTTCAAATTCGAGTACGTCTTTTAATGCCTCACGGATGCTCTTTTCGTCATCTATTACAAGTATTTTAGCCATTTAGGATAGGAAAGTTTAGTTTGTGGGACCATACAGATGATGGAATGGAACTGCAAGTTACTAAATTCCCTTTTTTGTTTGGCACTCTTCTTTGCTTCAAATTGGATTTCTGTATTATCCGTAGCTGTAAATAAGCAAAAAGGCTACCCAACAAATGCCGGATAGCCTCTCGTTTTATACTAAAAAAAGGAAGTGTTCTTACTTTAATGTAGCCATTGCTTTGGCAATTCTGTCGATAGCTTCAAGCAAAACTTCATCTGCGGCAGCTGTCGAAATTCGCAAACAGTTAGGTGCTCCAAATCCGGAACCCGCTACAGTGGCTACATATACTTTTTCCAATAGCCACATTGATAAATCATCGCCGTCCTTGATGAGCGTTTCGCCATCTGTTTTTCCGTAATAGGCGCTTACATCCGGAAATGCATAAAATGCTCCTTCTGGGATATTTACTTTGAAGCCCGGAATTGCTTTTAATCCATTGACAACCAAATCTCTACGACGTAGATATGCCTCTTTCATCTCCGCAGGTGCAGACATATCGTCCCAGGCGACCACAGCAGCTCTTTGGGCAATATGATTTGTTCCAGAGGTAACTTGTCCTTGCAATTTATCAACTGCATCGACAATCCATTTGGCAGCACCGATAAATCCAAGACGCCAGCCCGTCATGGCAAATCCTTTGGCAAACCCATTCACAGTAATTACACGGTCTTTGAGAGTTGGAATAGACCCAATACTGAAATTCCCTTGGGGTGTGAAGTTGATGTATTCGTAAATCTCGTCTGATAAGACAAAAATAGACGGATGTTTTTCAATGACAGCTGCCAAAGCCCGTAGTTCTTCTTCGCTATAGACTGTTCCTGTTGGGTTGTTTGGAGACGAGTACATGACAACCTTGGTTTTGTCTGTAATTGCTGCTTCCAATTGGGCAGGAGTCACTTTGAAGTTATTTTCAAAAGCACCTTCAACAATGACCGCTTTGCCTTCTGCCAATTTCACCATTTCGGAGTAACTAACCCAATAGGGTGCAAAGATGATGACTTCCTCACCTGGGTTGACCAAACAAGAAATGACATTTGCCAAAGAATGTTTTGCTCCCGTAGAAACAATGACGTTCTCTGCTTTCCAGTCAATGTTATTTTCTCGTTGGAATTTTTCAGCAATTGCCTTGCGAAGTTCAGGGATTCCAGAGACCGGTGTATAGGAGTGGTATCCTGCGTCGATAGCTTGTTTGGCTGCTTCGCAAATATGTTTAGGCGTCTTAAAATCAGGTTCACCAACAGATAAATTGATGACTTTGTGCCCTAAAGCGGCTAATTCTCTTGATTTTTTTGACATCGCTAGCGTAGCAGACTCTTCTAGAGCATTGATGCGGTCGGCGATGAAGTGTGCTTGGTTGTCAACGGCAGACATAACTGTTTGTTCGTGTTTATTTGAAAGTACTCTTTGCCTCACGTGGTTCATTTGGATGTAACTAGCCACTTTAGCGGCACAAAAGTAGCGGGTTTGGTAAAAATATGCTAACTTTTTGAATGCTATTCATTGGATGTTTGTAAAAAATATAAATTGTATAGAATTTATGTCAATTTTTGAGTATTTGTTTAGTGAATGAGTTTGATACTGTTTTGATGGTTCCTCCTTTAGTGCATCTGTTTTGAACAAAGCTTTGTGAAAAACAAAAGTAGATTGAAAAATTTCACAGATTGGCATTTAGGGTGAAATGCCTCGTTTTGATTTAAAAAGACGAATAAGAGAAATCTTTCGCTTATTTTCTGTGGGCAGACATCACCAGAATATATAAAAAAGATGAGCCAAGGAAATTGGCTCATCTTTGCTATAACTGAAGCAAACGCTCACTTTATTTGCGTTTTCCTCTTTTCTTTCCTCTGTTTGCGAAGCTCATCTCTTGGATAAATGTGCCATCTGCTGCAAAACCCAACATAGCTTTTGACCCGTCTGCTTTATCGATAATTATACCGTATTTGCCGTCATCGGCAACACGTGCATGATGAATTGTAGCGTCTGGATAAGTAGTTGAAATGTAATCGGTGATAACGGCAGGGAGTTCAGAAATTTCAATCTTTGTGCCTGTTAGATTTTTACCGCGATGTACGTGTTCTTTGATAAACACACCCGAGGCATCAAAAACAAGCCCAATGGAAGACCCATCTGCTAAAATTGCCTTAATCACTGTAAATCCATCTGCTGTAACTCCTGCTTTCTCTAAGGTTGCTCCCGGATAATTGGCTGTGATGTAATCGGTGATGGTCGTCGGGATGTCCGTCAATTCAATTGCAGTAAGTTCGTGTTTTTTTCCGTGGTGATGTCCCGTCGAGTCATCAGCGGTAGCAAAAAATAAGAAGTCTGTCAAAAGAGCGGTTTCGTCCTCCAATGGGTCAATCTCTGCTTGATTACATGAGAACAGAAGCGTAAACATACCAACAAAAAGTCCGAGAAACACAAGTGTTTTTTTCATGATAAATAGAATTTGAATGATTAAAAATAGAGTAAGCACTGTTGCTCACAAGTAAAGGTTATTTCATATTTTATTCTGTCTTGAATACTTTTTGATTGATTTTTGAAGGAAAGGAAGATGGATTATTCCGTTTCAATCTATTTACATTACGACTGCACGTAAACAAAACGTTGCCTGGTTCGAAAAAAATATAAGCAACACTTTTGTTTTTCAGTGCGTATGTAGAAGTAATTGGGTTGGTTTTTGTGGTTTAGATGGAAGATATTTGAAGTACAAAGCTTCAAAAGGGGTATTCACGCTAATTTTTGATTTGCCTGTGTTTTTTAAAAAAAGTAAAAGTTTTGATATAACAACTGTGCTTGCAGGCTGTTTGGCAGGGCGTGCGTCAGCACAAAAACAGTTGTATCAGCAGTACTACGGCTTGTCCAAAAGTATTGCGATGCGCTATGCAGGAAATCAGGAAGAAGCAGAGGAAATGGTAAACGATGGTTTCTTGAAGGTTTTTTCAAAATTAGACCAATACCAAGCTTCTTTTCCTTTTGAGGCTTGGTTTCGGACGGTCGTAGTGCGTACCTGTATTGATTACTACCGAAAAAACCAAGATAGATTTCAGATGGTGGAGGTCTCTGATATTCCAAATCTTGCTTTTGACGATGACTTACTCAGTCGGTTGCAAGCGGATGAAATCATTGGTTTGGTTCAAAAATTACCCCCTGCGTATCGGGCTGTTTTTTCATTGTATGTAATCGAAGGCTATGCACACGCAGAAATTGCAGAAATGCTACAAATTAACGAGGGGACATCTCGATCTAATTTGGCAAAAGCAAGAACTAAGCTGCAAGGTTGGATAAAAAGTTATTTAGGAGAAGATATTAACGAAAGAAATCATGTCTGAAGAAAGTTTTGATAAAAAATTAAGACATAAAATAGAGGGATATCAACCGCCGTTTGAGACGGCTGCTTGGCAAAGGTTTCAAAAAATGTTACCTATGCCTTGGTATATGACCCGATTTTTCTGGCTCTCTGTTGCCGGAGGGGCCATACTTTTGACATCCGTCGGAACAAATTATATTTTATGGAAGGAGAATAGACAACTTCAAGAAAAAAAAGAGATGGAGCTTTCACCACGCGTGGTTGTTCAGACGGATACTGTTTGGGTGGAAAAAATACGAAGAGATACGGTTTTTTTAGTAAAAAATAGTGCTGTAACTCCTATCTTGCAGTCCTCTTTTTCAAAGAAAATAAAAGAAAGTACTTCTTCCTACCCGCCGGAGAGTAAAGAAGAAAAAGAGAAAATAACTAACTCATTTATTCCTAACTCTTTAACCGAACAAACGGAACAAGTTCTCCGTAGTGTGTCGGACACACTTGGATATGATTCGAAAGAAAAGCACGCCGAAGACCAGAAGGAGACGGACAAGCCCCAGGAGAAAACGGAAGAGCCTCCTAGCGAGAATTTGGAGCCAACCCGAAATCCGACTACTGAAAAGAAATTTACGCTCGCCGAAGTGGATAGTCGCGTGGGTATTGGCGCAGATTACTTCGGGTTAAAATTACCCGCCATTGGGCCTACTTTTGAGGTTTTTCTCGGCAAAAATCTCAGTTTCCAAACGGGTATTTTGTTCTCAGGGCAGCAAACGACTCGACACGGGCGACCCACAGATTTCAACCAAAGAACCGGACAGGATTTTGAAACAAAATACAAACGATATTTTGACGATAAACCCCAACGGATTGAAGATATTTCTATCGCAACCTCGTTTATCAAAGTACCTATTTTTGTACAGTATTATATGCAGACGCCAACAAATTGGGCTTTCTTATTCCAAGCTGGAACAAAGCTAGATGCGTCTGTCTATCAACAAGTTACCTTTATTGACAACGCGCTTGGTCAAAACCAAAAGCGCATCTTTGAAGCTAAACCAAGCGCAACCTTGTTCAGTTCTCTCACTTATGGCATGGGTGTACATTACCAAAAAGGTAAATTTGTTGCTCAATTAATTCCCTACTTTGATTTCCAGTTCCGAAGCCCTATGACGCAGGTTATTCCTCGGAAATTTGGTGTAAGTGGTGCTATCAAGATGGATTTGGGTAAAACAACCCAACGGCGCGCCGACCATTGGTAACGCGCCGTACATGGATAAATGAACGGATTACTTGGGGTTTGGCACCACATTCATTAGATTTGTGGGCTGTTCCTACCAGTAAGGTGGGTGGAAGCGTTATCTTAAGAAAAAAAATATGCGTATTCGATTCATTTTGGCTTTAGTCTGCTCTACTTCTGTAGCAATGGCTCAAATTAAGCCCACGTTTTTTCAATATGGCCCTAAAATTGGCGCTCAACTCGCGACGGTACAAATCATAGATAGCCCGATTGAGTCTAGTTTTAATAACAATGTAAAATTACAAGGAGGAATTTTTACCCGTTTCAATGTAGGCGATTTTAGTTTACAGCCCGAGTTTGTTTTTCAACAAAAAGGAGCGGTTCTCTCTAATACACCTCCTCAAACGCACACGTATAATTACCTTTCTACCCCAATTTTACTCGGCTATTCTCCCATCAAAGGCGTATATTTCGAGGCAGGGCCTGAGTTTTCAAGAGCGCTTAATGCAGGTAAATCCAATACGGTTACGCAAAGATATGGCCCTGATGCCGCAACAGACATGGGCGTTATCGTAGGAACCCGTATCAATATGTTGGATATGTTTTCTTTGGTAAGCTTGAATATTCGCTACTCCCAAGGACTTACCAACTCAACCACACGCTTGAGTGGAACTACCCCACTTGATTTTAGAAATAGAACCATCGAATTATCCGTCACCTATACGTTCTCAGAGTATTACAAATGGTGGAAAAAGTACGGAAATGGCATTGACTTGCTGAAAAAAAAGAAAAAATAATCTCCTCACTCTCTCATTTTAATTAGTCGAATGAATTTTATCGAAGAATTGTCTTGGCGTGGTATGTTGCAAGACAAAATGCCCGGCTTGGAAGAACAATTAGCGAAAGAACTGACGGCGGGTTATATTGGTTTTGACCCAACCGCCAAATCCCTGCATATTGGCAATTTAGCTACAATTATGCTCTTAAAACATTTACAATTGGCTGGCCATAAGCCTTTTGCCTTAGTAGGTGGCGCAACAGGAATGATTGGAGACCCTTCTTTCAAGGCGGCAGAAAGACAATTTTTGTCTGAAGAAACCCTCCGCGAAAACCAAGAGGGAATCCGGGCACAATTAGAGAAATTCCTTGATTTTGATTGTGGTGAGAACTCCGCCGAATTAGTCAATAATTACGATTGGTTCAAAGAAATTGGCTTTCTCCAATTTTTGCGCGAAGTAGGTAAGTTCTTGAGTGTCAATTATATGATGAGTAAAGATTCTGTTAAAAATAGACTTCAGACGGGTATTTCTTTTACAGAATTTTCGTATCAACTATTGCAAGGATATGACTTTTATTGGTTGTATAAAAACAAGGGTGTGCGTTTGCAAATGGGTGGCTCAGACCAATGGGGAAATATCACGACAGGTACGGAATTAATTCGTCGACTAGGATTTGCTGAAGACGAAACCCAAGAACACCACGCATTTGCACTTACTACGCCTTTGGTAACAAAAGCAGACGGAACGAAATTCGGGAAGTCGGAGTCTGGAAATATTTGGCTGGACCCTTCGCTTACATCTCCGTATCAATTTTACCAATTTTGGTTGAATCAAACAGATGCCGATTGCCCTCGGTTAATTCGTGTCTTTACGTTGCTTTCGAAACAAGAAATTGAAGCCATCGAGGCAGAACACGCACAAGCACCACACCTTCGTCTTGCTCAAAAAGCATTGGCAAAAGACGTGACCATTCGTGTCCATGGCGAACAACAATACGAGATGGCTGTAAAAGCTTCGGATGTTTTATTTGGAAAAGCAACCCTCGAAACATTACAAAGCCTCGACGAAGCTACTTTCCAAAGTGTATTTGAAGGCGTTCCTCAAACGAGTATTTCCAGAGAAGAGCTAGCGGGTTGTGCTTCATTACTGGATTTAATTTCAGTAACAACTCGGAACGAAATCTATCCATCCAAAAGCGAAGCTAGAAGAGCGATTCAAGCCAACGCGGTGAGTGTCAATAAAGTGAAATTGACGGATGAGAAACTAGCCATTTCTGCGTTATCACTTCTCCAAAATAAATATTTATTGATAGGAAAAGGAAAGAAAAATCACTTGATTTTTATTCAAGATTAATCGCTGTTTTCAAAAGAAATGTAGGTACAGCCTGCTTATCAGAGATGTTAGGCAGGCTGTATCAAATCCCATAAGTTCCCGTACAAGTCAGAGAAAACAGCGACTGTTCCATAGGCTTCAACAGATAGCGGGCGTATAAATTGAACGCCTTTCTCTTGCAGTTGCTGGTAATCCCGTTTAATATCGTCGGTATGTAAAAATAGAAAAACACGTCCTCCCGTTTGGTTTCCAATGCGTGTTTCTTGCGCTTCGTTGGCTGCTTTGGCCAACAAAATTGAGCAGGCACTTCCTTGAGGGCGAACAACCACCCAGCGTTTTGTGGGGCTCATCACGGTATCTTCGATGAGTTCAAAAGAAAGAATTTGGGTATAAAATGCGATAGCCTCGTCGTAATCACGGACGACTAAAGCGATTTGAACAAGTTGCTGTTTCATTATTTATTAGATTAAACTCTTATTTTCAAGCATAAAGCGGTACATATTCGCCTTATTTGAAGCAAATTCTACCATTTCATCTACATCGTCCGTCTTGAATAATACAAAATTTGCTTGCAGTAAATACTCTTCATAGAACCCTTCAGCGGGTACTTCCGTGAGCGGGACTCGGTACATTTTATTCGCTCGTTTGAGGATAAATACGTTTTCTACAAAGTCATATTGAATAATCGGGAAAATCATGTTGGTTGTCTTATACAACGCAATAAATAGGGGAGTGTCGATGAGTCGAAATTTACGAAGATGCGGCACCGTATTGGAATCGTGGTAACTATATTTGAAGATTTGAGACACAATGCCTGCTTGCGCTAATTTTTGCTGCAAAAGCTCGATTTTTTCTGTTAATAAATGGATGGGTAACGATTGTAGGTCGAAGTTTTCAAGTTTAATCCATCTTTTGGACTGTACTCGCAGGCATTGCGTGGCTTCTGGCGCGAGTGTCGTTTTGTATTCGAAAGTTGGGTAGCCTGGTGCGATGTAGCCTGGGTAAAAATAGGTGATTTCCGCGCGTTTGCCCCAAAGCATTTTTTGTAACATCATGAACTTGCCTAAGCTATATTTTTTGTAGGATGGGTCAAAAATACACGAAACACCCGCCATAGATTTCGCCCCAATATCAAAGAATCCAAGTCCAATTAACCTCTTTTTGTCATATACTTCGATGCTGTACGTATCAAATATGGAGGGTTCAATTTCGCCGCCAAACAGGAGTTGCTCAATTGAATTGGAATGCGTGAAAGAAAGACTCGCCTTGTATAATTGAAATAATATATCGTAGGCTGGTTTGTATGAAAAAGGCTTTATCTGTACTTGAAAGTCACGAAGTACTTTTTTCATGAGCTGATTCTGAGACGGGCTTGGAGTCCAGTTTTGTAACTCTGTCCGAATCCAAATAGCGCTGTAAAATTGGTTATTGAAAAGAAGAAAGTTGGTTGTAAATACAGCTTGTCCCATTCGAAACCAACCACTCGCCAAGTATTTATCCAATGCCGCCGGAGTGAGTTTGGATGGTACATGTACGTCTGAAAGTATCATAAATAATTGGATAAGGACTTGCTCGAAAAGCGTTCAAATGGAAGTCTTTCCAGCTAAATGCCCCTGCGAATGAAGGATATTAACTTAAAATACCAAATGTAAGGATTCCTTGGATGAATTGAGCGTTCAGTTGCTCCATTTTTCTTTGTATTTTAAAATCTCTTTGAACCAAACTGTAAAATTTTCTGGCGCTTGCGCTATTCTTTTTTCTATCTCTTCCAATGTAAACCAATCGTGCGTTTCTACTTCATCCGGGTTTGTACTAAATTCTCCGTTGAACTGCCCAATATACACGTGGTCGATTTCATTTTCGGTTAGTCCGTTCGTAAAAGAAGCTTTGTAATGAAATTTGAAAGTAAATTGAAGGGGACAGTCAAAGCCCATTTCTTCTTGTAACCGTCTGTGAACGGCACTTTCCATAGATTCTCCTTCGTTCGGATGCCCACAACACGTATTTGTCCAAAGCCCACCAGAATGATATTTGTGCAGTGCCCGTTGATGAAGCAGCCAGTTCCCTTGTCCATCATGTACTAAAATAGAAAAGGCACGGTGAAGTAAGCCTTGCTCATGGACGGCTAGTTTCTCCTGATGACCAATGATTTGATCATCCGTGTTTACAAGCGGAATAAAAATAGGCACAGACATAAAAAAGAAGGTATAAGTCGATTAATTCCCTTGTTTAACTGCGTCTTTGGGAGTTGTGTTTCAAATTTTGTTTTAATTTCGGTAAATTGCTCAAAAAAAACCGTGAAACTCCACCGAACGCAAAGAGGTTATATCATTGAATTCAACAGAGAGTACTATTTATCGAAACATATCAATTGGGATGTTTTTGTAAATAGAGAGGATTTGTTTTTCTCACTTGCACGGGAGACAGAAGCACTTGAACCCGATTTTGCTCTCTTGACAGCACTGCGAACAAATCAACTTCCTCCTATCGGAAATCAACCTGTTTGGGGATATTGGTCTGAACCCGCCAAGGAAGTTGAAATGCCGTTTTTTTATAAGGGAAATCAGGAGATTACTGTGGGTACATTCGCAAACTTGAAGCCACAAAGCAGAGATAAAATACATAGTTTGTCCGTTTGTTTGGCTTTTTTTGTTTCTAAATCAGGGCAAATAGGGGGGGCTACTATCGCACACGACGTGATGAATTTGTCTGTGTTTGAGAAAAATCCTGCGGCTCTCGGATTTGCTAAAAACTACAATCAGTCGCTTGCATTAGGGCCTAGCTTAGTCATATTTGACCAATTCCCGCCTTCTTTTTTCCAAGTACGCATGGAGTTTTTTCGGGATGGTTCTTGCATACAAACACAACACAAAGAAATAGATTTGCACTTGTTTGAATTGACACAAAGAATACGAAAGATAAGAGAAAATCGTACCTTTATACATGGATTTTACTACCTGACACAGCCTCTTTCTCTTGAGTTCTCTGCGAAAGTGCTGCAACCAGGAGATTTGATTCAAACAACGATTTTGGATATTGGCACATTGAAAAATACATATACACACGTTTAAACCACTTAGTTTAAGTTACCTGACATCATGATGAACATTGAAGGAAAAAATGTAATTGGCTTTTCTAATTTCTCCAACGGTACAGTTGGTATCTGGGCGATAAACCCTACAACGGGCGACCCAATCCCTCCTTTATTTTTTAAGTCAACACCACAAGAATGTGAAAAAGCAGTTGCGCTTGCCGTTGAGGCTTTTGCTTCTTATCGAAAAATGAACCACGAAAAGAAAAGTGCATTTCTGGATCAAATAGCCATCGAAATCGAAGAAATGGGCGATACATTGCTCGATAGATATACACAAGAAAGTGGTCTCCCACGGGGCCGTGCCGAAGGTGAACGAGCAAGAACAGTCGCTCAGATTCGTCTTTTTGCCCAACTTATAAAGGAAGGCTCTTGGGTACGTGCTCAGATTGATTCCGCAGACAAAAAAAGGAAACCGCTTCCAAAACCTGATATTCGTTCGATGGAGCAGGCAATGGGTCCCGTGGCAGTTTTTGGAGCAAGTAATTTTCCGCTTGCTTTTTCTGTGGCAGGTGGAGATACAATCGCGGCATTGGCTGCGGGTTGCCCTGTCGTGTTCAAAGCGCATCCTGCTCATCTCGGTACTTCTGAACTTGCCGCAAAAGCCATTCAGCAAGCGGCACAAAAAACAGGTATGCCCGATGGCGTTTTTTCTTTATTAATTGATGATACCGTCACGATTGGACAACAACTCGTGAAGCACCCACGCATAAAGGCTATCGCTTTTACAGGTTCTTTTACCGGTGGAAAAGCTATTTTTGATGCTGCAATGGCGAGACCAGAGCCAATTCCAGTCTATGCCGAAATGGGAAGTATCAATCCTGTCTTTGTTCTTCCTGAGATTATTGAAAGCAAAGCAGAGCAAATTGCGGAACAGTTTGTTGCCGCTGTCACGCTTGGAGTGGGGCAGTTTTGTACGAATCCGGGTTTACTGGTCGTTCAAAAAAATCAGAAAATGATTGCAGCTTTGCAAGATAAAATCGGACAAACGGAAGGCGGGGTTATGCTCACAAAGTCTATTTTTGAGCAGTACGATAAGTCTGTGAAAGACAGAAAAAAACAAGTAGCCTTGCTAGGAACAGGGCAACGCATTGAGGGACATCAAGCCGCGAGACCTCATATCTTTATGACAGATTTTGCCACGTTTACCAAGAAAAATCAGCTTCACGAGGAGGTTTTCGGGCCGTCTAGTTTGGTGGTGGTTGTCCAAGATGAACTAGAAATGGCCGAACTTGCCAAACAGTTGAAAGGGCAACTCACGTGTTCTATTCATGGGACAGATAAGGAACTTGCTGCCAATACAGCACTAATTGACATCTTGGAACAAAAAGCGGGTCGTTTGGTTTTCAATGGTTTCCCAACGGGCGTGGAGGTAACACCTGCTATGGTTCACGGCGGACCTTTTCCTGCTACCACTGACCCACGAAGTACGTCTGTCGGGACGCAGAGTATTTACCGATTTACACGGAGAATTTGCTATCAAGATAAGCCGGCTGCTTTGCTTCCTGATGAACTGAAAGACAAAAATCCACTTAAAATAAAGCAACAAATCAATGGGGTAATTGCTTAAATTATCTCATACATTCCATAAAAAATGAATTTGCATTTAAAAGAAAAAGTCATTTTGGTGACGGGCGGAGGGAGTGGAATTGGAGAAGCGATTGTCTCTCAGTTGGCGTTGGAAGGTGCGTTTCCGGTTATTATCGGTAAAAACGAAGACGAAAATATACGCGCCTTAGAAACATTACAAGCCGCAGGAGGCTTTGGTATTCAAATCGTTGCGGATTTGTCAAAGCCGGAGGAATGCCAATTGGCTGTTCAAAAAACGATAGATACATTTGGGCGTATCCATGGATTAGTCAATAATGCAGGTATAAACGATGGAGTTGGGCTTGCAAATGGTTCGTACGCACAATTTATGGCTTCATTGCACCAAAACGTAGTCCATTATTTTTTGATGGCAAACCATTGTTTGCCGTATATAAAAGAAGCGAAAGGAGCTATTTTGAATATTTCGTCGAAAGTAGCTGAAACAGGCCAAGGAGGAACGTCGGGTTATGCAGCCGCAAACGGGGCGCGGAACGCACTCACGCGGGAATGGGCGTTGGAATTAGCTCCTTCTGGCGTTCGTGTCAATGCCATTGTCGTATCTGAATGTTGGACACCCATGTACCAACAATGGATTTCTTCCCAAGAAAATCCGGAAGAAGCATTGGCACAAGTGAAAGCAAAAATTCCGCTCGGAAATCGCTTAACGACTCCACAAGAAATTGCGGCAATGGCGGTTTTTCTTCTTTCCAAACAATCAAGCCATACCACAGGGCAACTCATTCATATAGACGGTGGATACGTGCATTTGGATAATTAACGCAGAATAAAATGCTCTTTGGCTTGCCCTTTTCGGAAAAACACAACGCCTACTTGGTAAAAATCAAGGGAAACCGTTACGTCAGGATGTGACTGAATGGTTTCCCATGCTTTTTCCATCTCTTTTGACCAATGAATATCGTCGAAGACAAAACAACTGTTTTCATGAATGTAAGGGAGACATTGGTAAAAATAAGCAAGCGTAGGTTCGTATTGGTGATTGGCATCAAAAAAGACAAAATCAACTTGTTTGTGCGTCGCAAAAAACGAAGGCAACGTAGCCTGAATATCCCCAATATATAACTTTACATTGGATAGAGCTAACTTCTGAAAAGTCTGTTCAGCCACTTTTGCAATGGCAGGGCAACCCTCAAAAGTATGGACGATTCCTTTCGTTTGTTGAGCGAAATAAGCAGTGGTTGTACCGAAGGAAGTTCCCAAATCCAAGATGGTTTCGTAGCGGTAATGAGCGATGATTTTACCCAAAAAAGAAGCCCAGTGTGGTGGTTTCAACGAATATTTGGCAATCGAGCGAATACTTCTTTGGTTTGATTTTGAAAAAAAAGAACCGGCCCCAAGGTCGGTTATTGAAAGGATTTCTGTGTTTTTAAGAAGCTCTTTTCGGTACTTTTCAATCTCTTTTTCTTTCGGATTTGGTTCTTTCGTACGAACCACAGACATATAAAAATCAAAGACAAAAGGCGAATGAATGGCGTATTGATTTTTTGAATGTATCAAATGAGAAAGGTAGGCTTTCAACATAAATGAATGGAAATCAATTAAGTCTGTACGGAACGATTAACAAAAAGTCAGGAATGGCTACTTCGAATAGTTGACCATTTGAAAGACGTTGCATGGTATAAAAACCAACCATTTTACCGATTTCAGTAGATAAATTACATCCAGACATATAGGTATGCGATTCGCCTGGCTCAAGGATAGGTTGTACGCCAATCACGCCTTCGCCTTCTACTTCACGCACGTTTTGAATTCCATCAAATATTTGCCAATATCTCCGCATCAATTGTACGGTATAAGGACTTTGGTTTTCGATGGTGATTTTATATGAAAATACAAAATTACGCTGTGCAGGACTTGAATAATACGATTGATATTCTGTCTCGACAGTTACTTTGACTCCTCGTGTAATGGCTGATACCATGGTAGTTGATGCAGTTAAGAAGTGTTAAAAAATACCTCTTTGGTTTTCTACTGTTTTTTTTGAAAAGGATAGGAAAAAGAGCTATATCCTCCTAGAACGATTAATTCTACTCAAAGGTAAAATTATACTAACCAAAATTAGTTATTTTGTCAGAAATACAAAGAAAATCCTAGATTTATGTCAGTAAAAATAGAAGAAAGTTGGGCAAAGGTTCTCGGAGAGGAGTTTGAAAAACCATATTTTAAGTCTTTAATTGGTTTTGTGAAAGAAGCTTATCAGTCGTCTGTCTGTTTTCCTCCCGGAAGTTTGATTTTCAATGCGTTCAATCGGTGCAAATGGGATGATGTTCAAGTGGTAATTATTGGTCAAGACCCGTACCACGGCCCTCGGCAAGCCAATGGGCTTTCTTTTTCTGTGAATAATGGAGTTACGCTTCCCCCTTCTCTATTGAATATTTTCAAAGAATTGAACGAAGATTTGGGTGTGGCGATTCCTACCTCCGGAGATTTGTCGCGGTGGGCAGACCAAGGGGTTCTTTTGTTGAATGCAACGCTCACAGTTGAACAAGGAAAGGCGGGCTCGCACCAGAAAAAAGGGTGGGAAGTTTTTACAGATGCCGTCATCCGGAAAATCAGCGAAGAGAAATCGGAGGTTGTTTTTATGCTTTGGGGCAAATACGCGCAAGACAAAGGGAAAGTCATTGACACTACCAAGCATTTTGTCTTGAAGGCAAAACACCCCTCTCCGTTGTCGGCTAATTTTGGGGGTTGGTTCGGAACACGCCATTTTAGTCAAGCGAATACGTATCTGAAAGCCCGTGGTAAAAAGCCTATCGAATGGTAATTTTTTATGATTTGTTGCGTGTGAGAAGCGGAGCGTAAAAGGATTTTTTGGAAAGTTTGTCAGCGGATTAAAGTCAAAATAATCTAGTTAACGTGAAGCTTTTCGCACCTATAAATCAAATATACAGCAAAAGTATTTTATTTCGTTTAATGTAAAAAATGGTTGAACGAATTGCTAATCAGCGTGTTCATTCATCGTTTCAGCCTCTTTTCGCTATGTTGTCCCCAAGGAAAATCATCTTTCTTCTGTTTATTTCTCCGTTTGCAGCCTTGGGGCAAGAAAACGGAGAAATAAATATTTTGCCAGATACATTGGAAGAAAAAAGTCAAAACACACTTTCTTTATCGGCTAGTTGGGACTCTAGGGTGAGTATCATTAACCAAAAAAGAGTACCTATCTGGGGGATGAATGCGGGTATTCGTTTTGGAGAAAAAAAACACAGTTTATCGGTTGGGTACTCTTGGATGAACATGACCACGCAAGAGAAATTTATAAATCTGAAAAAAACGAGCGGTAAACCTTTGGTCAATTGGCGGTATTACACGCAAACGGACGTCTTTTATTATAACTTTATTTTTTGGCCTAATTGGATTAATAATCGCCGTTTTCGGTTCAGTACGCCCCTTGAAATCGGGGTGGGCTCTGTGACGCATCCGGAGTCCAATTTATGGAATGACATACAAATTTGGAAAACAAACCAACTTTTTGTTCCGGCACAAGCTGGTTTTTATGCCGAATGGAAGACCTTCCGGTACGTAGGTTTATTTGTGCAAGGAGGGTATAGATATGCCCTTTTTGACCGTATCAATGCCGTTAACTTAAACGGGTATTATTATAGTTTCGGCTATACATTTTATACATTGACCATTCTGGAAGATTCATTGAACTTGTATAAGAAGTACCGAAATAAGCGAAAATCAACCTTCAAAACTCATTTCTGAAAGTCCCATCCACGCCATGAGTCCGGGGCCAATTTCGAGGGCTTGTTCGTCTATATCAAATGTTGGCGTATGCACACCAGAAATAATTCCTTTGCTTTCGTTGCGTGTACCGAGGCGGTAGAAACAAGAATCGACCACTTGTGAATAATACGCAAAGTCTTCACCTGCCATCCATAAATCCAAATCAACAATGTTTTCTGCACCCACATAAGAAGAAGCAGCTGCGCGTGCGCGTTGTGTAACAAACGGATTGTTTTTTAAGAAAGGATACCCGCGCACAACTTGAAAATCACAGACTGCGCCCATCGCATCGGCAATGCCTTCTGCCATTTTCTTCATTTTCCGCAAGCCTTCTTCGCGCCATTCTTCGTCCATACAACGGTAAGTACCTTCTATTTTTACTTCATTCGGGATGACATTCGTCACGCCATCTGCAATAAAACGCCCAAAAGAGAGAACCGAAGGATTGGCAGGTTTTTTATTCCTAGAAATGATTTGTTGGAGAGAAACAATAATGTGCGAAGCAATCAGCACAGGGTCAATCAGTTGGTCGGGTGCTGCACCGTGTCCGCCTTTGCCGATAATGGTCATGTAAATTTCGTCTGTACTTGCCATGTACATTCCTTCCCGGAAACCAATTTTACCGACGGGTACATTGGGTGCTACGTGTTGCCCAAACATGCGTTGTACCTGCGGATTCTCCAAAACTCCTTCTTTGATTAAGAGAGAAGCACCTCCGGGCGCTTTTTCTTCTGCCGGCTGGAATACCAATTTGAACGTTCCTTCAAACTCGTGACGTAATTCTGTCAAAATTTCGGCTGTGGACAACAAGGAAGAAGTATGTACATCGTGGCCACACGCGTGCATGATACCCGGTTTGGTAGAGGAATACGTGACTTCATTTTGCTCTAAAATCGGCAGTGCGTCCATGTCTGCGCGGAGACCAATTACACGAGATGACGGCGCTTTTGTCCCTTCAATCGTTACAACAACCCCCGTTCCTGCAATACCTTCTTGCGGAGAAAGCCCGAGGTTTCGGAGTCTTTCTGCCACAAATTTAGCCGTTTCAAATTCTTCAAACGATAATTCAGGATGTGCGTGTAAATGTCGTCTTGTCTGTTGTGTTTTTTCAAAAAGACGGGTAGAATGCGCTTTTATCTGTTCGAGTAAATGAGTCATAGTTGGTAATTTTTAGGAGAGAAAGGATGTCGTTTCAATCGACCGTTCGCCTCACAAAAATAGGGGAGTAGCGTTTTATTTCCTACCTTAATTGCCTGAATTCACGAGATAGTCTGCCATTCGTTTGCCAGACAGAAAGGCGCCTTCTACATTTCCGTCACCAAATCCGTCTCCTCCCATTAAAAAAGGCTGTGCGGCGTCTGCAACAAAGAACGAGTCTGTGTAGCGTTTGCTTGCCAAGCTGTATCGCCAACGGTGAATACTCGCTTCTTCTATATTTCTTCCGGTTAGCCAAGGAGCGGCGGCTTCAAGCAAGGCAGCTTTTACTTCGTTTGGGTCTTTTTCCAAATTTTCTTGACTGAATGCTGCCGTTGCGTGAATCGTCAAGGTTGGGATTTCTGAGATTCCTTTCAAGAAATTATCACTAATCCAACCGATGGGACTGTTTTCTACTTTCATTCCACCTGGAGACGGAATTGCGCTGGGTCTATCCAAGACAGCCATGACGGCAAAACAAGGGTCGTAGTGAATTTCTTGCAAGACTTTTTGGGTATCCTCGTGCAAAGAAATGGAGCTATTTTGGATTAATTCACTTGCTTGAGGTGCTGGAATTGTGCAAATAAGCGCATCTGCTTCGTATGAATTGGCTTTATCGGTCTCGATAATCCATTTATTATCGTTTTTGTGAATGGATATGACGCGTTCCTGTGTCTTGACTGTCAGTGATTCTGCCATGAATTTGGGAATCCCAGACATCCCGTTTCTACCTATAAAACGCGGATGAAGTTCACCCGTCGAGCCCGGCAAATCGAACCAATGTGAGGAGATAGATAGCGTTTGCCAGCCGGAGTTCCAGCGGGTAAAGTCGGGTAATTTGGTGGAAAAATACTGAGCGCCGTGGTCAGCTTTTCCTCCTTCTCCGAGTCTTCGCGTTGCCATTCGTCCGCCTACTCCGCGTCCTTTGTCAAGAACAAGTACCTCCCATTGGGCTGAATTTTGGAGAACAGTTGCTGCGGTGAGTCCCGCCATTCCTGCTCCGATTACGATGCATTTTTTCATACGTTTTCAACTTTTTAAGCGGAAAAATGTTTGCCGAATGTAATTAGAAAGTGGATGATATCAACTATGAATAAAAGAAAAATCCTGTGAATAAACAATTAAATTGCTTATCCACAGGATTTTAAATGGGTGATAAGGAGGTTCAATTAACGCGATGCCAATGGGTCTGGCGTTGTATCTTTATCTCCCGTCACAAAACCTCTTGTATTGACTGGCCCTAAGAGCAAAATACCACAAACATGAGGAGTTGCCATAGACGTTCCGCTGATGGTATTGTACCCACCTGCTAACCAAGTTGATTTGATACTTACACCGGGTGCACAAAAATCAACAGGTGGATTTCCGAAATTAGAGAAACTGGCGAATACGTCACTGATATTGTGTGCGGAAACCGTGTAAATATTGGCTCCATTTGCACGCCCTGGAGATGAGTTTGTTGCGCTTGTTGCTTCATTTCCAGCAGCTAAGGCAAATTTGATGCCTTTGGCAGCTGCATTGATAACCGCTTGGTCTAGGGCACTTGAGATACCGCCACCCAAGCTCATGTTAGCTACATCCCCGACAGCAGCGCGCGCAGCTACGTGATCTACGCCAGCAATTACACCCGAGGTTGAGCCACTACCAGTAGCACCCAAGACTTTGATAGGTACGACAGTAGCACCAGCTGCAACGCCAACAACACCAATGCTATTATTTAAGGCAGCGACAGTTCCGGCTACGTGTGTTCCGTGGCCGTTTCCATCGTTCATGCCGCTATCTTTTCCTTTGGTAAAGGCAGAAAATCCTTTGGTTGCATTGACGGTTAAGTCAGGATGCGTGAGGTGAATGCCCGTATCAATAATCCAAGCCGTTTTACCGACACCATTTCCTGCACCACCGACGCGGGTAATTCCCCACGGTATTTCTTGTGCAGGCTGGGTTGTTGTGCCACCGCCTGATCCACCGCGTTGCGTCAATTTGATTTCCTTGTCTTCTTCGACGTACAATACTTCAATATCTTCTGCAATTTTTTTATAGAGACCTGGAGACAAGAAGGCAGAAAATCCTTGGATGGAATTAGCATAGACAAACTCGATGTCTGAGGCTTTTCCACCGTATTTTTTCAGGATACCTTCGGCTTTTCCACGCAGCTTACTTCCCAAACCAGAGAAAGACCTATCTTCCTTGAAAACGATGATGTATTTTCCGGGGATAATAGCGGGGCCATTCGTTTGCGCATACGCCTCTAAATTGGAGGCATCCATTTGCTGGATAGGCTCGTCGGTAGAACAAGCCAACAAGACAGCGGCTGTCAGGGCGAAAAGGGATAGTTTCTTCATAGTTGAAAAAAATAAGAGATTGGACAATAGATGAATTATCGGATATATGCGGCATTTTATGACCGTTAATCCTAGAACTAAAGTAGAAAGAAAGAATGAAAAAACAAAGGAAATGGTAGTTACATAAATTGAAAACCGTTGTTTGCAGCGATAGAAATCAAGGGTTGAAGAACGTCCAAGAACTTTTCTTTGCTCAGGCTTTTGGTCTGCGCAGGCAAAACGGTATGGTATTCTTCGAGTAGTTTGCTTTTGGGGAATTTATCCATCACAATTTCATACGCATTCTTTTGTAAATTGAAAAAAGGAGGGAAGTAAGTTTCGAGTGCTGGAAGTTTATTTCCCTTCGAGCTATTAAATGAAGGATTTGCAGGTAGTAAATTCCAGATTAAATCGTGTGAAACGAAAGAGTACGGAATAAAATGTTCAACCGCATAGTCTTGTTTTGTTAGTTGGAAACCTGTGTAAATACATTCGATATAACCCAATTCATCGAAAACAACATCCCAAAACTGGGTTCTTTGCTTTGTTAAGCTGCTTCTGGTGGCAGGTCGGATTAATTTGTTCGGAATATCCGGAACATTAGGATTCCGCGTTTGCAAGAACAAGGCTAAATTCCAATAACAGAAATTCTTAAGGAGTTTGGCGTTATCTGTCAGATACTCTTTCCAAACGGGATTTATGTCGATATGTTCGTTGTGTAGGGCATAAAGACAAAAAGAAGAGAATGTTTGAGATTCACGATAAATTCGTTTTTTTCGTTCGATTTCTGTCTCATCAGTCAGAGTAGGAAACCAAGGGCTAAGAAACCAATGCGGGACGTTTCGGTCAAAATGCCAAAGAAGTTTTTCAGTATTTGTATTTTTTGTTGTGAAAAGTTTCTGAAAAACAAGTTCCCTTTTTTCGTCAATGGTGATGGATTCGGTGGAATGAATGGTGTAAATGGCATCTTGAATCAAGTCTTGTTTTCCGAATGATACATTGAAGTAGTTGACAGTAAACCAAGCATTTGAAATCATTCGGGAAAATAATTCTTTTTTTGGAATATGAAATTTCCCCTCTTCGACAGCTTCTAAAATGGACAGAAGCCAATAGAATTTATAGGTAGCCGTTGTTTTGTTGAAACAAGCAGCCAAGAGATGCACGGGTAGTTTTTTAGATTCGGGTAAAAGCAAGGTAATCCATGAATTAGAATGAATAAATTTCTATTTTCTTTTTTCATGGCTCATTCACACAAATTAACCGAATTATTCCTGCTTCGTAAACAAAAAAGAGAAGAAATGAAGAGTTTGTTGGATTTGGAAACCGTTTCTTTGCGCAAGTAAACAGGATTTATCAAACGAAAGTAGAAACAGAGTCAGCATGTACGACTACTTAGAAGCGTTACTCCCAAACACAACTAGAAAGCGCGAAGATTACACGCTAATCATCACCGCTTATTTTATGGAGAATTAAATGCTATATGTATTTTCGTAACTATTTTTGGGGAAGATTACATTTTTTCTACCAATTTCTCTTTTCTTCGGGAATTGTATCTCCTTTTTTGGACTTTTGTACACGGATTCCAGAAATCCACCAAAAATGAACAAGAAGTACATGAGTAGTCCAATCGTTATGTATGTAATGGGCGTCTCTGGAAGCGGAAAAACAACTGTCGGTCAGGCGCTCAGCCAAGCCATCGGTATTCCCTTTTTAGACGGAGATGATTTTCACCCACCCGCGAATATCGCCAAAATGCAGGCTGGTAGTCCGCTCACCGACGACGACCGCCAAGGCTGGCTACATGCCATTCACGCCGCTGCATCGTCTTACCTCCAAGCACCAAAATCCGGCGTAATTATCGCTTGCTCCGCCTTAAAAGCTACGTACCGCGACATCTTGCAGTCAGGAATCGAGACACACACCAAATGGGTTTTCTTGGAAGGAAGTTTCTCCTTAATCCAAGAACGGCTCGCTGCCCGCAAAGCACATTTTATGCCGCCCCAACTGCTACAATCACAATTCGATATTCTCGAAATTCCCGCCAACGCCATTCGTACCTATATTGACCAACCACTCTCTGAAATCATTTCTCAAATTATGTCTGAAATACAATCTCCTTTAGCAGATTTTGGACTCATCGGCTTGGGTGTCATGGGAACAAGCATCGCCCGAAATCTAGCCCAAAAAGACATTTCTGTCTCGCTATACAATCGGTTTGTGCTTGGTTCGGAAGAAAATGTCGCCCAAAAACGAATCCAAACGTATCCTGAACTTGCCAACGCTCGTGGTTTTGAAGACCTCCAAGCATTTGTGCATTCCTTGGCTTCTCCCCGAAAAATCCTGCTTATGGTGCAAGCCGGTAAAGCCACAGATGCCGTTTTGGAAGAATTACTCCCCTTGCTTTCTCCGAGTGATGTCGTCATTGATGGAGGAAATACGTATTTCAAAGAAACGGCCGATCGCCAAAATCAGCTGCGGAAATACGGTATTCATTGGATAGGAACTGGCGTATCTGGCGGAGAAAAAGGCGCACTCGAAGGCCCCTCCATTATGCCAAGCGGCGACCCTGAAGCCTATGCCTGTATTCAACCTTTTTTGGAGAAAATCGCAGCCAAAGATGCACTCGGAAATCCATGCTGTGCGTACATGGGAAAGGAAGGGAGCGGACACTTCGTGAAAATGGTGCACAACGGCATTGAATACGCTGAAATGCAATTGCTCGCTGAAATCTATGCCATCCTGAAATATATCAATGGTTTCTCAAACGAAGAAATAGGCGCCGTTTTTACCCAATGGACAACGACAGATTTATCTAGTTATCTTCTGGAAATTACCGCTAAAATCGTACGTAAAAAAGAAGGAAATGGATATTTGTTGGATGAAATTCTCCCTGAAGCAAGTAGCAAAGGAACAGGTGGCTGGACAACCCAAACGGCAGTTGATTTAGGCATTGCTACGCCCATCCTGACGGCTGCTTTGTTCGCTCGTTTTCAGTCGGAACAACCAAGTTTTGTATGGGAAAATCGCCCGCAATCATCTGTTGGCCAGATAGATATACCTATTTTGGAAGAGGCATACCGAACGGCACGTCTTTTGAATCACCTGGAAGGATTTGAACTCATTCAAAAAGCATCTGATACGTATCATTGGTCGATTCCTATGGCAGAAATGGCGCGTATCTGGACAAACGGTTGTATCATTCGTTCGGTTCTCATGGAATCATTGAGTAAATGGATGCAGGTTCATTCCCGCATTTCCCCTCAATTTATGGTGGATTCTTTAGCAGGTACATCTGGGCTTGACGCGTTGAGGGAAGTAGGGAAAAAAAGCATTGATTTTGGCTTGGGCATTCCGTGTCTTTCGGCGGCTTTAGCAACGGCGCATACGCGATTTTATGCCTTTCCTACGGCGCATGTTATCCAAGCACAACGCGATTTTTTTGGAGCACATACCTACAAAAAAACGGGTGATACATCCGGAAAGTCGTACCACACCGTTTGGGAATAATGGCTTATTTTTCTTGTTGGAGATGGTCGATTTACACCATCTCCAACAAGAAAAAACTTAAAAATCTACCCGATAATAAAAGACAGGGAAAAAGCCCAATTGGTATTCTTGTTTGATGAACTCGCCGTTGGGTTGCGGAGCGTAACTCAATGAAAGAATATTTTGTGTGCCTAAAATATTGATAAAGTCGAAGGCGATTGTGTGCGTCAAGCCACTGCGGTTCATTTTGTAATCTATCTTGAAATCAAGGCGTTGGTAAGGAGCAAACTGCAAGGAATTTCGGGTTTCACTGACGTAAATAATTTCTTGTAAACGCTCGGATTCTTTTTCGTCTACTGGCCCATACCAACGGCCACCAATAGTAGAATATTTAGAGCCAATGTTTAAGCTCGAACGCTTGAATTTAAACTCTTTGGCAACGAGGGCGTTCAATGCGTAGCGACCATTGAAGTCCGTATTGCGCAAGACACCATCCGAACCTCTGTATTTGGCATCGAATAAGGAACTCGTCACCAAGAAATAATATCCATCCGAGAAAAACTTCTCCAGCGTCAACTCCGCACCGTAGTTTCTACCTGTTCCTGTATTTTGCAACGCCCCCGGGAAAATACGTGAGAAAGCAGCACCCGTATTCACGATAGAAAAGGAACTCGTAGCGACCTCGACAGGAATAGCAAACAAACGTTGGTAATAGGTTTCGAAAAGTAAGCGCATGTTTTTGCCAAGCAAGCGGTTGTAGCCCATCACGCCATGCCAAGAGCGCGTCAATCCAACACCGTTATTGAGGTAATTTCGGTTGTTTTCAGACAAATTAGAGCCGTAGTAGTACGTATAAGCAGGTTGCATTTGGCTGTGAAGGCCCGTTGCAAGAGTGATTTTTTGTCCACTCGCGACATCCCAAGAAAGTCCTGCCCGTGGCTCAATCGGAGAGAAGCTATTCGCATTTATAGAGCTGTAAAAAGAACTTGCTCCGACGTTCAAGGTGAGTTTTTCAGACACAAAATACCGCCATTGTGCATACGGTTGCACGTTCACGAACCAATCATTTGACAACCAACGCGTATCCCATTTGCCAAGCGTAAACGCAGGAAGCAAGTTAACGACGCGCGCGCTATCATACGAAGAAAAGTTAACCAATTCTGTATTGATACCCACTTTAAGGGTACTTTTTGGTGAGAATTTCTTGTTCATAGACACAACACCTGAAATTTTGGATTCATTGAATTGGTAATCCAAAATAGGGATAATGGAGTTTATCGAGAAGGTATTTCCTGTTACCAATGGATTTCCCTGCGCGTCTGTATTGAGTCGGATATAATCGTGATTGGCGTCTTGAATATTCGTTGAAGCTGCCAAGGTTGCTTTCACAAATGTCTGTTTGTTGATGGGTTTTGTATAAGTAACACCCGTGACAGCCATTTTTGATGTATAGTATTGGTCTCTGTCGTTCTGTCCGAAGATGTTGCGGTCGTCCACGGTTTGTTCAGAAATCATAATATCCACGGTACTTGTTCCACCAAATCCCCAGACAGAGAAACTTGCACCATTTTTTTGTGGGAAGTTCAGCCGGAAAAACGCGTCTTGGTAAGTAGGCACGGCTTGCGTACCAATGTCGATGCCTAGACGTTTGAAAAGCCACAAATTGGCATATCGGAAAGTCGCCAGATAGGAAGAACCTTTTTCTTTGTTGATAGGGCCTTCTGCCATTCCTTCCGTTCCTAAAAAACCAAATTGAATCATTTTTTCATGGCTTTTATTGTTCCCGTTTCTGAGTTTCAGGTCAAAAACACCCGAAATGGTATTGCCAAATTCGGCGGGGAAAGCACCGGTAAAGAAGTCTGAATTGGTCAAATATTTATTATTGATGATACTAACAGGACCGCCTGATGTACCTGGAATGGCAAAGTGGTTTGGGTTTGGAATCGTTACGCCTTCTACGCGCCAAAGTACGCCAGACGGAGAATTACCTCGGATTACAATGTCATTTCTGGAGTCATCAGCACCTTGAACTCCGGCAAAATTAGCCGCCATTCGGGCGGGTTCTCCACGGCTTCCGGCGTACCTATCTGTTTCTTCGACAGAGAATTGTCTGGCAGAAACGAGGGCCATTTCGTTGGAGGATTCTCCGTTTCGTCTTGCCCGAATGGTCACTTCAGAAAGTTGTGTGAGGGCTTCTTCCATTTCTACTTGCAAGATGGTTTCTTTGCCCGCATCTACGACAATATTATTCAAAACGACTTCTTTGTAACCCACAAAAGAAACCTTGACTGTATATCTCCCGACGGGTACAGCAGCGAGCGTATAATCTCCGTTTTCATCGGCTGTTGCACCTTTTTCAGGTAAATTGACCAACGAGATACTTGCACCTACGAGCGCATATTTGGCCTCTTTGTCTATAATTTTACCCCGGATGTTCTGCGTCAGCTTTTGAGCCATCGCACTGCTTAGCAAGAAAATAAATGAGAAAAAAGTAAAAATAAATCGCATATTGTACTTGGATTAATTGGTTCTATTATTGCTTGTTTTTATTTTCGTTCATTCAAAAAAAGAGAAAATGAAAAGACTATTTAGTATCCTTGTCCTTTCCTGGATAACCGCTACTTCTGGCTACGCACAAGAGAAAATCGCTTGGCTAACCATTGAAGAAGCATTTGATAAAATACAAACACAACCCAAAAAAGTATTGATTGATGTCTATACGGATTGGTGCGGATGGTGTAAAGTAATGGATAAAAATACCTTTGCTCATCCGGAAGTTGCGAAGTACGTGAACGAACATTTCTACGCTGTAAAGTTAGATGCAGAATCTCGAAAAGAGATTATTTTAGGCGGAAACACCTATAAATTTAATGCAAGTTCAGGTGCGCACGATATTGCGATTGCCCTGTTGCAAGGCAAAATGAGCTATCCGAGTATTGTGTATTTGGATGAAAAATTCAATATGATTCAGCCTCTCCCAGGATATATGGACGCGGCGGCATTCCATCCGATTATCGCCTTCATCGGTCAAGATTTTTATAAAAAAGAACCTTTTGATAGCTTCAAAGAAAAAACATATCTCTCTCTCTTCAAGGATATTTTACCATTAAAAAAATAAGAGCTGTTACTTCAACAGCTCTTATTTTTGATTTTAGAGCAAGATATTTCCCGTCATTTCTTCTGGTACATCTATACCCATGATATGCAGAATAGTCGGTGCAACATCTCCTAATTTTCCGTGTTTTGGCGTTCCTTTGTACGCATCGTCCACAACAATAAACGGTACTAAGTTCAAAGAATGCGCCGTATTCACTGATTTATCGTCGTTGAGCATGTAATCTGCATTTCCGTGGTCAGCAATGACAAGCGAGGTATATCCGTGTGCTTTCCCTGTTTCTACGACTTCTTTCAAGCAAGCATCAACGGTTTCAACCGCTTTGATTACCGCCTCAAACACACCGGTATGCCCAACCATATCAGGATTGGCAAAGTTGAGACAAACAAAATCAACCTCTTCTTTTTGAAGTTCCGGAACTAGGTTTTTTGCTAAATCTTGTGCCGACATTTCGGGCTTCAAATCATACGTAGCTACCTCTTTTGGTGACGGAGACAGCAGGCGCGTTTCGCCTTCAAAGGCTGCTTCACGTCCGCCCGAGAAAAAGAACGTAACGTGTGGATATTTTTCTGTTTCTGCCGAACGAATTTGCTTTTTGCCCGCTTTAGCCAACACTTCTCCCAACGTATTTACCAAATTGTCTTTATCATAAATTACCCGAACGTTTTTATAGGTCTCATCGTAATTGGTCATCGTGATATAGTGCAAATCCAAGGCATTCATTCCAAAATCAGGGAAATCTTGTTGGGTGAGGACTTCTGTAATTTCACGACCTCTATCTGTCCGGAAATTAAAGCACATTACGACATCGCCGGCTTCAATTTGTCCAACGGGCTGTCCTTCTTCAACCACCACAATCGGTTTTAAGAACTCATCGGTAATTTGTGCATCATACGAAGCCTGGATGGTCGAAAGAACTGCGTCCGCAGCTACAAGGTGTTCGCCCTCGCCTTTGACCATCGCATCGTAGGCTAATTTTACACGATCCCAGCGTTTGTCGCGGTCCATTGCAAAGTAACGACCTGTCAAAGAAGCAAGTTTTGCCCCTGTTTCAGAAAGAATTGGTTGTATTTCTTCTATGAATCCCTTACCTGACTTTGGGTCGCAATCTCTGCCATCTAGGAAAGCATGTACGAAGACATTTTCAACCCCCGCGTCGGCTGAAATGCGAAGCAAGCCTTTCAAATGGTCTATGTGTGAATGTACGCCACCGTCAGAAACAAGTCCGATAAAATGTACTTTTTTTCCGTTTGTTTTGGCATAGGCAAAGGCATCTGTCAAAACGGATTCATTGGCTAAATGCCCTTCTTCTATGGCAACATTGATTTTTTCTAATTCTTGATAGACGACACGACCCGCTCCTAAATTGGTGTGCCCAACTTCAGAATTTCCCATTTGTCCGTTTGGTAAACCGACAGCTCTACCGCAGGCTTCCAAGGTGCTTGATGGATACGTGGCCATAAGCGCACGAAAATAAGGAACATGGGCAGCTTCAATCGCTGAACGCCACTCTTCGCCCGCTTTAGGAATTCCCCAGCCATCCAAAATGACTAAAATAACTTTCTTATTCAAGGTCGTAGGTATTTTGGTTAAGCTGCAAATATACAGAATTTTGTATGCCTCTATTTCGAAGTTATCTTGGAAAATCTATTCGTAATCAGGAATATATCATTTTTCCAATCCTTTTTTTTGTTTTCAAAAGAAATGTTCTTGCCAAAAACGCGTGGATAAGTTCGTCGCTCTCGTTTGATATACTTATCCTTGCTTATCTTTGGACAGAATGTGATATAAATGGCTTTTATGAAAGAAATAATACAACAATTTTATGGTTTAGAGGTGATTTCTGTTCGTCCATTTGGTGACGGACACATCAACCAAACATTTCATGTACAAACAAAAGTAGGCGATTATATTTTTCAACAAATCAATGCGGCAATATTCAAAAATCCGGCGTGTATCGACCAAAATATTCGAACAGCTGCAGCCCATTTGGCGAAAGTCACACCTGATTATTTATTCGTTTCGCCTTTAACAGCGCTTACCGGTGACACGTTGCTCGTCTTGGACAATGCCTATTGGCGTTTGATGCCTTTTGTGTCAAATTCAAGAAGTATCAATCGAGTGACAGTTCCGGCGGAGGCATACCAAGCCGCCAAAGCTTTTGGCTTATTAACCAAAAACCTGAATGGTCTTGCCTTAGACGCACTTCAGGAGACGATTCCTCGCTTTCATGATTTGTCATTTAGAAAAAATGAATTTGAACAGGCGCGGCAAAATGCACCAAATGAACGGATTCAAACAGCGAAGACGTGTATTTTGTGGGCGGAAGAACATGCGAATTTGGTGGATATTTTCGATGAAATCAGGGTAAATCCTGGTATTCCAAGACGGCTTTTACACCATGATACAAAAATTAATAATGTCTTGTTTCAGCAAGATTCAACAGAGGTGCTTGCCGTTTGTGATTTGGATACGTTGATGCCCGGGATAGTTATTTCGGATGTCGGTGATATGGTGCGAACTTATACTTGTTCACAGACGGAGGAAAGTACAGATTTTACGAATTTACATATCATAGATGACTTGTATATAGCTCTTTATGATGGTTTTTTGTCTGAGATGGCTTCTGTTTTAACGCCCGATGAGCGAGAAATACTGTATTACGCAGGGCCTTTTATGTTTTATATGCAAGGGCTTCGGTTTTTGACAGATTACCTAAACGGAAATGTGTATTATCCCGTAAAGTATGAAACACATAATTTAGACAGGGCGACGAATCAGTTTATTTTATTGCAGCAATTGGTCGGGAAGAAAGAGATGTATGAAAGGCAAATCGAGACACTAACAAAAAAGTGGCTATCTACTTGAAATAGATAGCCACTTTTTGGGTTGAGAAAAGGAATAAATCAACCGTATCCTCCTCTAAATTTATACGAGCTCGATACCTTGTCTATGGCAAGTATGTACGCTGCTAGACGCATCGAAACATTGTATTTTTGTGAAACCTCAAATACATTATTGAAGGCATCTTTCATGGCGCGGTCACATCTTCTGTTGACGCGGTCGAGTGTCCATTTATAGCCAATGCGGTTCTGCACCCATTCAAAATAAGAAACAGTTACGCCACCAGCATTTGCTAAAATATCAGGTACAACCATGATGCCTTTTTCGTTGATGATGTCATCGGCTTTGGCAGAAGTTGGGCCATTGGCACCTTCAACAATCAAACGAGCTTGGATACGTGCGGCATTATCTTTCAAAATAACGTCTTCTTTTGCTGCCGGAACAAGTACATCTATAGGCAAGAAAAGCAATTCTTCTGCACTGATTTTCTCAGCACCGTCAAAACCTTCTAAAATACCATTGTTTGCGTTTCTGTACGCAATGGCTTTCTCAATATCGATGCCTTTGTCGTTGTAATAAGCACCAGAAATATCGCTGATACCATGGATACTTACGCCTTTTTCAGATAATAATTGGGCTGCGTGTGAGCCAACATTTCCAAAACCTTGAACGGCGGCAGTTGCTCTGTACGGATTGATTTTTAATTTATCCATGCCAGACAACGCAGAGACCATTACGCCACGTCCTGTTGCTTCGGTGCGACCGAGAGAGCCGCCCAAAACAAGAGGTTTGCCGGTTACGACGGCTTGGGTTGTCATGCCTTTGGCTTTGGAGTATTCGTCCATCAACCAAGCCATTTCACGTGGGCCTGTACCCATATCTGGCGCTGGAATATCCTTATCTGGGCCAAAAATATCGAGCATGGTATTGGTGTAAGCACGCATCAAACGTTCTATTTCACCTGCCGACATTTCACGCGGGTTGCACGCAACGCCCCCTTTAGCACCCCCATAAGGAATATCTACAACGGCACACTTCCAGGTCATCCAAGCAGCAAGAGCGCGGACTTCGTCGAGGGTAACATCTGGGTCAAAACGGATTCCCCCTTTTCCTGGGCCTAAAATTGTAGAGTGAATAACACGGTATCCTTCAAATACTTTTACTTGGCCGTTGTCCATTGTAACAGGTAAGCCTACAATCACTTGGCGTGCAGGTACTTTTAGGATATGATACATCTCATCGCTGATACCCAAAATTTTTACGGCGGCATCAAAACGAGACATCATGGACTCCAACGGATTTTCTTTGTCCTTAATAGGAGCGGGCTCTATGTATGTCATATATCTATTCGTTAATGTTAAATCGTGCTGTTTTTTGAATTAATGAACGCAAACTTAGATAAAATCTATATATTCTTAAAATTGTTAAATTATTGACACTTAGAATCCAATGGAATTATAGAGTAAGTGCAAAATATTCTTTTGAAAGATTGCGTAAAGAAGCAATAAAAAGGAGGGAAGTTTGGTGTTATGCGCGAAAATATTTTTTTGTTACCCAAATGATATTAAATCCATGAAGGGGTTGCTATAAAAATGGGATGTGCTATATTTGCGGCATTATTGCTCAAAAAGCGAATATATTATCCACTTTCAAGAATTCTAAGGTACTATGAATGAGACATCAGACGTTACGCTGCGTTATTCGCAAGAAGATCTAAAAGAGTTTGAAGCAATTATTTTAAAGAAATTGGAAGCAACCAACAGTGAGTTGGTCTTTATCAAAGAGACGCTTAGCCGCCGTAACGACAACGGAACAGATAATACGGCGATCGGTTCTAAGACACTTGAGGATGGAGCGGATGTTCGCGAAAAAGAACAATTAAGCCAGTCTGCTGCGCGTCTTCAAAAGTTTGCCACGCAGCTAGAAGCAGCTCTGATTCGTATTAAAAACGGTACGTACGGTGTGTGCCGCGACACAGGGGAACTCATTCCGAAAGAGCGTTTGCGCGCCGTTCCTCATACCCAACAAACCATTGGCGCAAAGCTAAAGCAGAGTTAATACATGTATGTTGTAGCAACATAATAAAGTTTTGTCGAAGAGAACCAATCAGTTGGTTCTCTTTTTCTATTTTTACGCTTTATTGTAACTCACTTTTTACAAAAGAAAAAAGGAAATTACCCAAACTATCTACTATGAAAAAAAAAGTATCTATTTCCCTTCTCCTCCTTTTTATGGGAGTGCTCACCACTGCCTTTGCGCAGGTCAAAGATGAATATTACTTCCCGAAAGGAACTTCGTATGACCCAAAAATCCCTACTCCCCAGCAATTCTTCGGATACCAAGTAGGGGAGTGGCATACCAATCCGTTTGAAACACATGCGTACATTCGCAAATTAGCTTCTATGACAGACCGTTTCAAAGTCGAAACTTATGGTCGTTCATTTGAAAACAGAGAGTTACTCCTCGTGACGGTTACTTCCCCAGAAAATCATAAGAACATCGATAAAATCCAAAAAGACCATTTGGCATTGATGGATGCAGAACAGTCGAAAAAGTTAGACGTAAAGAATATGCCTATCGTTTTATGGATGGGCTATACTGTACACGGGAATGAGCAAAGTGGGGCACATGCAGCGATACTTGCAGCGTATCATTTGGCTGCTGCGCAAGGAGAAGAAATCGAAAACATGTTGAAAAACGCAGTCATTCTTTTGGACCCTTGCATGAACCCAGACGGTAGCAATCGCTTTACAACTTGGGTGAATCAAAATAAAAGTAAAAACTTGGTCGCAGACCCAAATAGCAGAGAGTTCAGAGAAACTTGGCCAGGAGGTCGCTCAAATCATTATTGGTTTGACTTAAACAGAGACTGGCTGCACCAACAATTGCCAGAGAGCAAAGCAAGATTAGCGAAATTCTATGCCTGGATGCCAAATATCCTAACAGATCACCACGAAATGGGTGGAAATTCTACCTTCTTTTTCCAACCAGGTATTCCGTCTCGAACAAACCCAATGACGCCTAAAAAGAACGTGGAATTGACGAATAAAATCGGAGAGTTCCATGCAGAAGGGTTAGACGCGAATCTATCGTATTATTATACGCAAGAAAACTTCGATGATTATTATTATGGAAAAGGCTCAACATTGCCTGATGCAAACGGAGCAGTAGGTATCTTGTTTGAACAAGGTTCGTCACGCGGGCATTTGCAAGAAACAGTAAACGGTGATTTGAGTTTTCCATTTACAATCAAAAATCAGTTCATCGCTACACAAACGACCATGAAAGCGGCGAATACGATGCGCGTAGAAATGCTTGAATATATGCGTAATTTCTACCAAGAAAAGTCATCGGATGCAATTAAATCCTACGTTTTCGGTGGAGGTAATGACCCTGTTCGTACATGGGAAATGATTAACATCATGCAGCGTAATAAAATTGCCGTCTATAAAGTGGCAAAAGCTGAAAAATTGGATGGAAAAACATTCAGTACCGATGATAGCTACGTTGTTCCGACAAATCAACCGCAACACCGTTTAATCAAATCACTTTTTGAGAGAAGAACAACGTTTGAAGACAGTGCATTTTACGATGTTTCTGCCTGGACATTGCCTCATTCGATGAATGTACCTTTCGCAGAATCAACAATACCTGTGCAGTTGGGCTCGAAAGTAGAAACAAATGATTTTCCCGCAGGTACGGTTATCGGAAAAGGTGCTCTGGCTTATTTGGTGGAGTGGGATGGCTATTTTGTTGGAAGAGCAATTTATGATTTACTAGAAAAAGGAATGGCGATTAAAGTAGCCATGGAGCCGTTTACAACGACAATCAACGGTAAATTAAAAGAATTTGGCTACGGAACAATCGAAATTCAAACACAAGGAAAAGATATTTCAGGGCTCTTGGAAGAACTTGCAAAACGCGATGGACTTACTTTCTATGGCGTTAATTCTGGATTAACTTCTGCCGGAATTGACCTGGGTAGCGAGAAATTCAAGAAGGTAGAAATGCCTAAAATTTTGATGGCAACGGGCCCAGGAGTAGATAACCTCAGTGCAGGTGAAGTATGGCATTTATTAGACCAACGCATGGATATTCCGGTCACAATGGCTGATATTGATGCAATTAACCGGATGGATTTAACAAAATATACACACCTCGTTTTGGCGAATGGTAGATACAATGAACTTTCTGAAGAGCGAGTAAAACGCTTTTTGAGTTCAGGTGGTACTTTGGTTGCTATGGGAACAGCAAGTGAATGGGTAGCGAGTAAAAAAATCATGAATGTAAGCTTGAAAGGCCAAGTAGAGAATGACGGCCCAACGAAGCGTCCGTATGCAAGTAAAGACGAATACGACGGCGCGATGAGTACAGCAGGAACGATATTTGAAACAACCATCGACCCATCTCACCCAATTGCTTACGGATACAAACAAGATAAATTGCGTATCTTTAAAATTAATAATTTGGTATTTGAAGATACAAAAGATGCGTACAATACACCGTTGATGTTTACGCAAAAACCATTGGTGGCAGGATATGTACACCCGAAAAACGAAGCAAGGATTAAGAACAGCCCAGCAGTAGTTGCAGATAGAGTTGGTGCTGGAAAAGTGGTTGCATTTACAGATAATCCGAATTTCAGAGCCTTTTGGTATGGTACAAACAAATTATTTATCAATAGTTTATTTTTCGGAAATTTAGTTGGAAGTGGACGTTTCGGAGAAGAGGAATAAATTCGAGATATTGGAAGTGTTTACATGTAAAAACCCGCCGAAGGCGGGTTTTTACATGTAAATCAAAAGCTGATTCAAGAAAAGAAGTCCTTAGAACTTCAAGCCAGGGAAGTATGCGCTATCGCCCAATTCTTCTTCGATACGAATCAACTGATTGTATTTCGCCATTCTATCCGAACGCGAAGCAGAACCTGTCTTGATTTGACCCGTGTTCAATGCCACAGCTAAATCAGCAATTGTAGCATCTTCTGTCTCACCAGAACGGTGGGACATTACACTCTTGTATTTGTTTCTATGCGCCAAATTAACTGCGTCGATTGTTTCTGTCAATGAACCAATTTGATTCACTTTTACCAAAATAGAGTTTGCAATGCCTTTGTCGATACCTTCTTGCAAGCGTTTTACATTGGTTACAAATAAATCATCACCAACTAATTGACATTTGCTACCCGACAAACGAGTTAGCTCAGCCCAACCAGCCCAGTCATCTTCAGCCATACCGTCTTCAATCGACATGATTGGGTATTTATCCACCCAAGAGTTCCAATAAGCAGCAAGTTCATCAGAAGTCATTTGTTTGCCACTTGACTTTTTGAATGTATAAAGACCTGTTTTTGCATCATAGAACTCAGAAGAAGCAGCATCCATTGCGATGAAAATATCTTCGCCTGGTTTGTAGCCTGCTTTCTCAATCGCCGTTAGGACAATCTCGATAGCTTCTTCGTTTGACCCAATATTTGGTGCAAATCCACCTTCGTCTCCAACATTTGTTGAATACCCTTTTGATTTCAACACTTTTTTCAACGAATGGAATACTTCTGTACCCATGCGTAGGGAATCAGAAAATGTATCGGCTTTAGCAGGCATAACCATAAACTCTTGAAAATCAATAGAGTTATCAGCATGTGAGCCACCGTTTAGGATGTTCATCATCGGAACAGGAAGCGTGTTGGCATTCACTCCACCTAAATAACGGAAAAGAGGAAGACCTGCCTCTTGCGCCGCTGCTTTCGCAACTGCCAAAGAAACACCTAATATCGCATTTGCCCCAAGATTTCCTTTGTTTGACGTGCCGTCTAAGGCAATCATCGTTTGGTCAATGAGGTTTTGCTCAAGCACATTGAAGCCCAAAATAGCCTCTGCAATGCTTTCATTGACATTTTTTACCGCCTTCAATACTCCCTTTCCAACATAAACAGAGGCATCATCATCCCGAAGTTCAACGGCTTCGTGAATCCCCGTAGAAGCGCCAGATGGAACAGCTGCGCGGCCTAAAAAGCCACTGTCTGTCATTACATCTACTTCAACGGTTGGGTTTCCTCTTGAATCAAGGATTTGGCGGGCGTGTACGCGTACGATTTGACTCATAACTAAGATTTTAAATAAGAGTTTGTAAAATAGATTGAGTGAAAAACAATCTCAGATTTGTCCTAAAATAGAATAATCTATGGTAAAACGTCCACAAAGTAACTAAATATTTTATGAAATTCGTTGATACAGCGACTGAATTAATTGTTTTGTCTATTCACCCTCTTTTCCACCTGAACGAATCGGTTCGTTTTTGTCTGAATCCGCAATTTCTATCACGTATAGGGAACAAGTCATGCAAATTTGTGGTTATTCAAGACGTTGATAGCATTTATCAACGAGATTGTTTTACATTTGTATTCTTTAATATATATCCAATTAATTCCAATAACTTCTACATAAAATGCTGAAAATCAGTAATCTACAAGCAAGAGTTGAAGAAAAGCAAATCCTGAATGGGATAAATTTAGAAATAAAACCAGGTGAAATCCACGCAATTATGGGACCCAATGGTTCCGGTAAAAGCACGTTGGCCTCTGTTCTGGCAGGTCGTGAAGACTATGAAATTCTAGGTGGTGAAGTGGAATTTAATGGAAAAAATTTACTCGAACTCGCTCCCGAAGAAAGAGCCGCTGAAGGTGTCTTCTTGGCTTTTCAATATCCAATAGAAATTCCAGGTGTAACAACCATTAATTTCCTTAAAACTGCGATTAATCAAATTCGTAAATACAAGGGCGAACCAGCCTTAGATGCTGCTCAGTTCTTGAAATTAACCAAACAGAAAGCTAAATTAGTCGAAATTGACGACCAACTTTTGCGTCGCTCTCTGAACGAGGGTTTCTCCGGTGGTGAGAAAAAAAGAAACGAAATCTTCCAAATGGCCATGCTTGAGCCAACACTTGGAATCTTAGACGAAACAGACTCAGGACTTGATATCGACGCACTCCGTATCGTCGCAGAAGGAGTAAACCAACTCAAAGATGGCAACCGCTCGTTCATCGTTGTGACTCACTACCAACGCCTTTTAGATTATATCGTTCCAGATTTCGTACACGTACTTTACAAAGGCAAAATCGTAAAATCAGGTACAAAAGAACTCGCTCTTGAGTTAGAAGAAAAAGGATATGACTGGATTAAAGCGGAGGTAGATGCCGCTGAAAACACACCGGCTTAATTCTATTTATCATTTTTGTTTTTTACACGAATATACTTATGAACGAACAATATATGGTAGATACCTCTCTAGCAGCTGGTATGCTCGAATTACCCGCGATGTCTTCTCCGTTATCTAGCAAAAGAGAAGTGGCAAAAGCCCATTTCAACGCACTTGGTTTTCCGACAACCAAGCACGAAGAATGGAAATACACGAACGTGGCAAAGCTTGTTAAACAAACTTTCTCCGTCACACCACAAGTATCAACCGAAGCCACTGAGTATCTGCAAACTAGCACATTCCCGAAATTAACGGATACCACTCTCTTTTTTGTGAACGGTCATTTCGTGCCTGCACTGTCAAATCTTGCAAATTTGCCTTCAGGTCTTACGATAATGACTTTAGCGCAAGCAGAGCAAAACGGTTTTTTGAATGAGAACTTCGCGGCATTGACCAAGGATGAGTCAGAGGCTTTCACTGCTCTCAATACGGCGTACGCAAAAGATGGTATCGTTATTCAGGTGGCTGCAAATGCACAAATCGAAAACCCTGTGGTGGTTCGCCATTTGGTTGATGCAACGCAGGAAAATACATTTGCCCAAACAAGAAATTTAGTTTCTTTGGCTAAAGGTGCAAGTCTTCAACTTGTGGAGCATTTTGATACAATCGGCAATCAAACAGCCTTCGCAAATGTGGTCACAGAAATAAAGTTAGCAGACCAAGCGCAGATATATTACTACAAAATTCAAGAAGGTGGTGATACGAGCCATCATATCGGAACAACAGAAGTATATCAGGCAGATTCTAGTTATTGTTATTCAGCGACGGTGACACTTGGTGGTTTATTCACACGAAATAACTTGCATTTGTCTGTAGATGGGGCAAATATTGATGGGAATATGTATGGCTTATACGTTCCTTCGGGCAAAGAACATGTGGACAACCATACTTTGGTAGATCACAGAAAACCGCATTCGCAAAGCAATGAATTGTATAAAGGTATTCTGAAAGACCAAGCAACGGGTGTGTTTAACGGAAAAATCTACGTGCAGGAAGATGCTCAAAAGACCAATGCGTATCAAAACTGCAAGAATGTTCTTTTGTCCGATACTGCAACGATGAACACCAAGCCACAACTCGAAATTTGGGCGGATGACGTGAAATGCTCACACGGAACAACAACGGGGCAGTTAGACAATGATGTTATCTTCTACATGCAAGCACGTGGGATTCCCAAAGAAGAAGCAATTAAGTTACAATTACTTGCTTTTGCAGGAGACGTAATTACACAAATTAAACTTGAAATGCTTCAAACGTATATTGAAGAAAAGATAGCTACGAAGCTTGTTTAAAAAAAATTAAAAATAGTAGTAAAATTTACAAAATAAGTTAACTTTGCATACAACTGTGGAGTTGACTTATTTTTTTGTACAGTCTCTAAATCCGTCCGTATGCAACAACTAAACAGTATGTTTCTTTCCAACAAGAAATATACAGATTGTGGGTTGTAGATGTGTGTTCGTCTAGCTGGATTTTTCCAGTCCAGGTTGTTTCATGTCGGGTAATTTTGAGATGTTTTTTAAAGTCAACTTTTCGCTTTCCATATAATTTATAGAGTGCTTCCTTAGCAGACCACAAGAGGCAATGTTCAAAAGTTGAGTCTTTGACACTTTGTATTTCTTGTTCTGAGCAAATGCGAGCCAATACTTTGGTAACTTTCGGACTAGGTTTTTCCAAATCTATACCGACAGCGTCTTTTGCATCTAATACGATAGCTATAAACCTCTCTGTATGGGAAACCGAAAAGTGCCAGTCACTCCCCACCAACCATGGTTTTCCGAATTCATCTTTTTGGATATCAGTAACCTGCAAACTTAGTTCATTGCAAGCATGTGAAAGTAAGGCTCTGGCTGCTATTTGCTCTTTTTGAGATTTTTCAGAAATAGGCGTATGGGAGCGCACGTAAGGAAGAGATGTAAGTTGCTCTAGCTCTTCAACTGTTTCTGTGATTTCCCAAATGTAGATAACAGTTTGTTCAGATATATGTTTGCTATATAATAAAGGCATCGGTCAGTCAAAATAAAGGTAGTAAAAAGCGCAAAAAACGAAATTTATAAATGGGAATTATTAGTTCAAATATACGTGTCGAAAAAATAGATTCCTATACAGGGCATCGTGATGCGGTTTATGGGCTATCCCGATTAGATGTAACGACCGATTTTTTGTCTTGCTCCGGAGATGGATATGTAGTTCGCTGGAATACCCTTGCACCAGATTTAGGTACACCCGTTGCAAAGGTGACAAACTCTGTATATACGGTATGTTTTGACCCCAAAACCAATTTTCTTTGGATTGCCCACAATTTCGATGGTGTTCATGTCGTCAATTTGGTCAATAAACAAGAGTTGAATCGTACAGCATTTGGGAATGTAGCATTATTTGATATGAAATACTTTGGCGAGTATATATTGGTAGGTGATAGTATTGGCCGCCTGACTTGGTTAGACAGATTTTCTGGAACTCAACGAAAACAGAAAAAAATCTCTACCAAAAGTATTCGTTCTCTCGCTGTTCAGGAAAAAGAAGGAAGGGTTATTTTAGGTTGTTCTGATGGATTAATCTATGTTTTAGATATTCATACAGGTGAAGTTATCTACACACTTGAAGGACATTCTAACTCTGTCTTTACACTCCAGTACATGGAAAACGGGAATAGGCTTGTTTCGGGTGGTAGAGATGCACATTTGGTTTTCTGGGAGTTAGGAGAAGAAATTGGTCAGCAAATAGAACATATTCCAGCCCATTTATTCACAATTAATAGTATGGATTTGAGTAATGATGGAAGATGGTTGGCAACAGGAAGTTTGGATAAGTCAGTCAAAATCTGGGATATGACCACCTATCAATTGGTAAAAGTAATTGATAAAGGGAGACACGCTGGGCACGGTACATCTGTAAATAAGGTGATGTGGCAAAATGAAAGTACGCTCCTAACAGCAAGTGATGATCGTACTATCTCTCATTGGAAAATCGACTTTTCTCAAATTTAAGTAGATAATTTTAGGATAGAAACGTGGGGTTTATTGGTAAAAACAAGTAATATCAATACATTTGTTTACCAATTGTTCCTTAAACATATAAATTTCAGCGAATTATGAAAATCACTCCGCTTGAGATACGAAAACAACAGTTTGAAAAAACCTTTCGGGGATACTTACCCGAACAAGTTGATGCTTTCTTGTCCAATCTATCTTCTGAATGGGAGAGGATTGTTGACGAAAGTAAAATGCTTCGTATGCAGTTAGAAATCGCTGAAAAAGAAGCTAATAAATTTAGAGATATTCAAAGTACGCTATTCAAAGCCTTAAAAACGGCTGAAGATACCGCGCAAACGACTATAGAACAAGCAACTTATCAGGCAGATAAAAACCTCCAAGAGGCAGCCACAAAGGCAGAACAAATCCTTGCAGAAGCCTACATGGAAGCCGAACGTATCCGGACAGAAAGTAATGCAGAGGTATTTAAACTAAGGGATACGACATTAAAAGAAATGAAGCAGCTTGAAAGAGATTTCAAAACGTTGGAGAATTACCGAAATCATCTCGTTGTGGAATTGAAAAGTCTGGCAAATGCTACATTAGAGAATGTTACTACTTTCGAAGGTAATTTTGACCCGGAAGTACTCGAAAGAAAGTTCAATGAAGCGGATAGGTTTATCGCAGAGCTACCAAGTCAAGATTTCTTGACACCGAAAGAAACGGCTCAACCTACGGCTGCTTTTTCTCCTGAAATGGAACCAACTAATCACATAGAAAACTCTTCGGATTCTTTTGTTGAGAACGAGGCTCTTCTTTCTCATGACGCAAATGCTTTTTCAGTAGTTGTTGACGAAGAACATACTGAAGACGCAATGCAAACGCCAAACAGGTATGATTCGGTAACGCAAGAAGAGAAAAGTGAGTACGTGGAACAACCTATTGTACACAACCCATTAAAAGATGATTTCACTATTATCTCTGGAATTACTCAAGAAATTAGTGAGAGTCTTGTTATTGCTGGAATTACCACTTTTAGAGCGTTATCTTGTTTACCCCCATACAAAGTACATGAGGTACTTACTCAATTGGGTCATAAAACAGAGAGTTTTGACGTAACAGGATGGATACAAATGGCGCTCGCTCTAGCCAAAGGAAATAATGTAACCAAACAAGACGAAGGACATTCTCAAACAAATAATTCCTCGAGTTCGTCTTCTTCTGTATATACACAAGCTCCTGCTTCCTCCCCATCGAATACACAAGCTGAACCAAAAATCGTTTCTTTAAAAGAAATAACAACTTTTGTAGAGCCCGCGCATGAGACTGAAAAGCCGAAGGTAGTCGCAAAAATGAATGGAAAAGCACTGGACGAATCTGTAGATTACGAAGATAAAACCAATAGCATTATTCAGTCTTTGCGCTCCTCGATGATTCAAGATGGCAAACAGAATGGAAAAAGCAAAGAAAATAACGGTCATGTCTTGCGTTTAGGTGATATTTTGAATGATTCTCGACGCAATGACCAAACAGGTTCGTTTTTTGACAATCTCTAACTGATTTTTCAACTAGGTTAACCAAATGGGTAGTATTGCACTTGAAGGAATGTCTTTTTTTGCTTATCATGGCTATTATGAAGAAGAGCAAAAAATAGGAAATCGGTATGAAGTAGATATTCGTATTGATACCGATTTGACTATTCCGGCTGAAACAGACGAGTTACTAGCAACAATAAACTACGAAATGCTTTATGCCTGCGTAGCTTCTGTAATGCAAGAAAAGCATAAATTACTCGAACACGTAGCCAGAGAAATCATTCAGAAAGTCCGAAAGAAAACAAAAATCGGAACAATCGTCGTTTCTGTCTCAAAACTTAACCCTCCCATTGGTGGTGTCTGTCACCGCGCACGCATTACCCTCGAAGGTTTCCCCGAACCAGATATTAACCAATAGATTATTCATCAACTGTTGTATTTCTAAGATAAAATTATATTTTTGCAAGTATTAAAAGTATGATTTATCGAATGGATAATCACTCCACCGTCCATTTACTTCGTTTATTGTATTACATGGCTCAATTTGGGTTTATGTAAGGGGAAAGTCGTGACTCGATTTTTTACCCTTAAAATGCAATAAACAAGATGTATTCTACAACCAATTTTTCCCCAAAACAGGAAAACAAAGAGATTTTTGTATCCACAGAAGTTGCTCGACTAAAGCGACTAATTATTCATAGTCCAGACAGTGGTTTGGGCAAAGTTGTGCCTTCCAAAGCGCAAGATTGGCTCTTCGAGGACATTGTTCACCTCGATACCATGAGAAGAGAAGAGTATGATTACTATGTTAAATTATTGCTTTATTTTCTGGATTCCGACAAAGTAGCAGGAAAGTTAAACGCAATTGATGAAGACAAATCAAGGTCTTTTTTTAAGCCTTCCCATCCTGCTTATTTTAATTCGGAAAAGGTGATAGAGTTTGAAAAATTACTGGTTGATATTCTTTCCATTCCTGAAGTCAAAGTTCAGTTAGTAGCTGCCGTAGGTGCTATTGAAGAATGTAGTTATGGTGAAACCCAGAGTTTTTTGCTCTTGTCTCCAGTAAGTTTAGCAAAATTACTCATTACCGGCATTGCTGAAAACGGAGAAATGTTTTTTCCGCCTGTTCCAAATTTGATTTTTACGCGAGATATAGGAATTGTCATTAATGACCATATATTGCTGAATAAACCAGCTCGAATTGCACGTTCTAGAGAGTCTTTATTGGCAAAATACATTTTCTTCAATCACCCTTTATTTGAAAGTTTAAAGGATAAAATTATTGAAATTGAAGAAGATGAAGAACATTTTTTATTGCCAGAAGAAGAACAAGAGAGTAGAATAGATACATTGGAAGGAGGAGATGTCATGATGGTTGCACCTTCTCATTTGTTGATTGGAATCAGTGAGCGGACTTCGGTAGAAGCAGCCAGACAGGTCATTCGCAAGCTATTTCAAAAGGATATTGTGCAAAAAGTAACATTGGTAAAAATACCAGCTAAACGTGATTACATGCACATAGATACGATATTTACGCAAATAAAACGCAATGTTTGGGTCTTGCTCGGTTCTCTGGGTAGAACAAATGAACAGGCAAAAAAAGATTTCATTTGGGATGAACTAGGACAAAGACCAATTCATGAAGAATTGCTAATCAAGCAGTTTTATAAAGAAGACGGGGAGGTGAAATATAGAAATTTTGATAATTTGGAAGATTTGTTGCGGTATATTTCTGAAAAAGACTTGAAATCCGAAGAACCTGTTCAATTCGTTTACTCCGGAAATAATCTGTTCCCGTATGGTGCACGAGAGCAGTGGACGGATTCGTGTAATTTACTCGTCTTGAAAGAAGGAGTGGCTGTTGGATATGACCGGAATGACTATACGTCAGAGGCGTTTCGGCAGGCTGGGTTTCAAACAATTGGAGTGAAAGACCTATTGATTCAATTTGAATTAGGTAACTTGTCACCAGAAACCCTCGAAAATACCATCATACTTTTGCCCTCCGCTGAATTATCCAGAGCTAGAGGTGGTTCGCATTGTATGAGTTTACCTTTACTTCGTTCACAACTTTAATCCAAACTTAAAATTTTAAAATGTATGATACAAGCTCAAGCAACTTATAACTTATTGATGATTAGACCTGTACAGTTTAAGTTTAATCAAGAAACTGCCTCTTCAAATGCTTTTCAAGATGCTTCTGCACACGAATTACAGCCAAGTTTAACACAAGCGGACGCGCTTCGTGAGTTTGACGAAATGGCTGATCGTTTGAAATCTGCTGGCGTAAACGTCATCGTTTTTGATGATGTCGCAGATTCGTTCTCTCCAGATAGTATCTTTCCAAATAATTGGGTGTCTTTTCACCACAGCGGAAAAGTGGTATTGTATCCAATGCAAGCTGAAAACAGACGTGCAGAACGACGAATGGATATTATTCATGCACTTCAAAAAGATTTTCAGGTAGATGTTGTCCTCGATTTTAGCCATTTTGAGGGGGAAGAAAAATTTTTGGAAGGAACTGGTAGTCTCGTTCTTGACAGAATGCACAGAATTGCCTATGCCTGTTTATCTTCTCGTACAAACGAAGATGTTCTGGCTGCTTGGGCAAAGCAAATGAACGGCTACAAGATTGTCAAGTTTCAAGCGCATGACCAAAATAATTTGCCAATCTATCATACAAATGTCATGATGTGTATCGGAAATACGTTTGCAGTAGTTTGTTTGGATGCGATTACAAATCCAGATGAACGATTACAAGTCCGAGATATTTTGGAAAAAAGTGGAAAGCACATCATTCCAATTACATTAGAACAGATGGCTAATTTTGCGGGAAACATGCTTTTAATTAGTAAAAAGAATGGACACAGGATGCTTGTAATGTCCACTAGGGCGTATCAATCTTTGTCAAAGGCACAAATCGATGAATTAGACGATTATGCTGAAATCATGCATTTCGATTTGGATATGATTGAGAAATGTGGGGGTGGGTCCGCTCGGTGTATGCTGGCTGAAATCCATTTGGTTGAAAAGTAATTTTTGTACCGAGTAGTAAAAAGCTCGCTCCAGTGTTCAAACGGGGGTGAGCTTTTTATTTATAAGCTATTCGTTCATTTTATTCGTATTTAGTTTACACTTATTTAGATTTACAGATGGCAATTATAATCATCGGGAATGGGATAAGCGGAATTACTGCTGCGCGTCACATTCGAAAGAAAAGTCAAGAAAGGATTATCGTCATTTCAGGGGAAACTCCCCATTTCTTTTCAAGAACGGCTCTCATGTATATCTATATGGGGCAAATGAAATACGAACATACGAAGCCGTATGAAGATGGTTTTTGGAAAAAAAATGCCATTGAACTTGTTCAAGATTGGGTAACGAACATTGATAAAGAGGAGCAACGTGTTTTTTTGAGTCAGTCAAATCAATGGGTATCTTATACAAAACTAATCTTGGCAGTTGGTTCTAAGCCTATTCAATTAGGGCTTAAAAATGAGAATCTGAAAGGTATTCAGGGTTTGTATAGTTTTCAAGACTTGGAAGCATTGGAAGCAAGAACCTCAGCCATTGAAGAAGCTGTTATTGTAGGTGGTGGATTGATAGGAGTAGAGCTGGCTGAAATGCTGTTATCCAGAGAGAAAAAAGTAACGATGATTGTTCGGGAGGATAGTTTTTGGCGCAATGTTTTGCCTACGGAAGAATCGAAAATGATTACGAAGCATCTGGAATCACATGGACTAAAACTACTTTTTAATCAAGAAATAGCTGAAATACATGCCAAAGAACATGCAGCTGAAATTGGTTCAGTTGTATTAAAAGGAGGGCAAAGGCTTTTTGCTGATTTTTTGGGCGTAACCATTGGGGTACAACCCAACGTGTCTTGGCTGAAAGGAACAGATTTGAATATTGAAAGAGGAATCGTTGTGAATGAATACCTCGAAACATCTTGGCCAAATGTTTTTGCCGCCGGAGATTGTGTGCAATTACGTAACCCAGACGAACACCGAAGAGCCGTTGAACAAATTTGGTACACAGGACGTAAAATGGGAGAAGTAGTAGCAGAAAATTGTCTGAATCCACAGTCTAAGAAATATTCACCGGGAATATTCTTTAATTCAGCGAAATTTTTTGACATAGAATATCAAATATACGGTCGTGTCCCTGCTTTTTTAGAGGAAGATATGTACTCATTTTTGTGGATGCACCCAACGGAAAACAAGTGTGTTCGAATCGTATATCGAAAGAGAGACTTGACGTTGGTTGGTTGCCATAGTTTTGGTATTCGGATGCGCCAGAATGTTTGGGAAGAATGGATAAAGCAAGAGAAAACCGTGACTTATGCACTCGTTGAGTTGGAAAAAGCTAATTTTGATCCGGAGTTTTTTAGAAGATATGAGAAAGACATACGAAGGCTATTTTCTGAAAAAACAGGGTTGACTCTGCCGGAAAAAAAGAAAGGAATTTGGCAATTATTTAAGAAAAAAGAAGAATAGAATGAAAAATATAAGTATCGTACTGATTGTATCTGGCTTTGTGATTTGGGTGAGTGTTCTATTTGGGAATCGATTTGTGTTAACAGAATCTATCTTCACGGAAAACGTATCCAAAGAACATCAAGAATTACTCAGACCTTTGCTCAAAGATATGATTGGGCAAGAATATGGAGAAGTTTTTAGCTTTTCAACTGAGATTCGACAAGCGATTGATAAAGTCAATGCTGAGTTTGACGCATCGCAATCTTGGGATAAGAAAATTTATACCAAGTATGAACTTGAATTGAGTAAAGCTGCTGCTCAGGGTTTTTGGAAAGATAATCCGATGGCGCAGTGGTACCTATGCTTTTTACCTATTATTCTTGGCGCATTGCTTTTGTTTTATACGGAGTTAACGGCAATGACATCGAGCCAGCGAAATACAAATATTTTTCGGAATCCTGCTACTTCTCAGAAATGGTTAGGGATTGGAATTGGTAGCTTTTTGATTACTTTTTACATTGTTCTTTACTTTTTTCCTCATTTTCTAACGAATTGGATCGTAGGATTAGATGCATTGAGTCTTGTTCTCAATGGAGGAAAGGCAAGTCAATGGTTTTTGTATGGATTCCTTTACACAGTTGCGGTCGTCGTCATGGGGATTCGGATGATTTTAAAATACAGAGAAAATAAATACCAATTGGTGCGAACGTCATCCGTGATGTTTTTTCAGTTATGTATCGCATTTCTGTTGCCAGAGTTACTCAGTAAGTTCCAGTTACCATCTGCGGATTTAAAAAACATGTGGCCTTTGGATTATTCTTTCTTTTTTGATTATCGTATTGACCAAAAAATACAAGGAGGTACATTTGGGATTTTTCTATTTGTGTGGGGCATTGCTCTATTTGTTATTGGGGTTCCAATACTTACGTACTTGTACGGAAAAAGATGGTACTGCTCCTGGGTTTGTGGTTGTGGAGGTTTAGCAGAGACGCTTGGCGACCCGTTTCGGCAGTTGTCAGATAAATCGATGAAAGCATGGAAAGTCGAAAGGTATCTTATTTATTGTATTCTTGTTTTTGTAACCGTGATGACGATTGGAGTTCTATATAGCTATATAACAGGAAGTTATACAATTGCGGGATTCATTTCTGTCGAAAGCATGAAGTATTATTATGGTTTTTTGGTGGGTTCTATTTTTTCGGGAGTAATCGGGACAGGGTTTTACCCCTTGATGGGTAATCGGGTTTGGTGTCGCTTTGGTTGCCCATTAGCAGCTTATATGGGGATTATCCAGCGGTTTAAATCCAAATATAGAATTACAACAAATGGTGGGCAATGTATTTCATGCGGAAATTGCTCAACATACTGTGAACAAGGAATTGATGTCCGGGCGTATGCGCAAAAAGGACAAGATATAGTAAGAGCCTCTTGTGTAGGATGTGGCGTATGTTCAGCAGTTTGTCCTAGGGGTGTATTAAAACTAGAAAATTCCAATGAAATTGCTAAAATATCTCTTTGATTAATTAAATTTATATTTTTGTATATTTACGCGTTTTTCTAACTAAAAAAAATAACCTCAATGGGTAAAAGATTACATCTAATCCTCCTATTTGCCTTTTCAATTACACTTAGCGCACAAGCTCAGGGTACTTTTACAGCAAAAGATACTTCCACAAATAGTGTTTTCCTGCGATGGAATAAGCAAGGTGGAACTGTGAATAGCTATCAAGTTAGGTTTAGAAATTTAGGTACATCAGATTCTTTTTCAGTTCTTACAACCACTACCAATTTGAATGATACCACATTCACGCATACGGGTTTACAAGAAGGGAAAGGTTTGGAGTACAAGCTATTTGTTGGTTCTGGAACGCCTACTGTTTTTTTTGAACTTTTGGGCGCTTCTGTCTATACAAAGCCTAATTCACCAACATCGCTACGTGCTACACAATCTGCAACGACAGAAATTCGCTTGGATTGGTCAGATAACTCATCTGCCGAGAAAGGTTTCTCAATAGAAATTTCTGTTAATAGTACTACAAATTTCAAACGATTGATAGGCTCAACTCCAGCTAATTCGAACGCGGCTATTGTTTCAGGATTAAAATCGGATAGTACCTACCGATTTAGAATTCGTTCTTATGTCGTAAATTCGAGTAAAACACCTTCAGATACAATCTATTCAGCCTACTCAAATTTGTCAGATTCTGTTAAAATATCGAATCAAATCGTAGCTCCAAGTGAACTTACCGCCACTCAGCCAATTGGGAAAGTAGTTCTCGTCTATTCTTGGAACGACAACTCGACAAATGAGTCAGGATTTGAGTTACAGCTCTCAAAAGATAACGGTGCAAGTTGGTTTTACAAAATGTTCTATCCAGCAGGTGCGGTTTCAAGTGCAGAAATAACCGGACTTGAACCCACAAGGAACTATATTGGAAGAGTTCGCTCTTTCATTGTAAATACGGCAAATACCCCTGCTGATACCATTTATTCTGGCTTTACCCCAGCTTCTTCTCCCTTATTTCTTTTTCCACAACTGGAAGGTCCCAAGAATCTTATTGTGAATTATACATCAAAATTTGATGAATTAGAACTCGTCTGGGATGACGTCGATACGTATGAAAATCAGTTTGAAATCCAATTTTCATTAGATCAGGGAAGAACCTGGAAAATTTTAGCTGAATTACCTCCAAATAACACCCCTAAGGGTAGGTATCTGGCAACTGGAATTATAGATAATATTGACTACTTTTTTAGGATAATTTCAATCAATCGTGCAGGGCCTTCTCCTTTCTCTAATTCGGCATTTATTGTGACAAGACCTAAGCCACCCGTTGCACCTTCAAACTTGCAAGCAGTGGAGATTCAGTTGAATGTTGTGGTTCTAAAGTGGAAGGATAACTCTACGAATGAGGAGCGATTTGTTATTGAAAGATCGCTAGATAATGGGGTAACTTGGACAGCCTCTAAAATTGTTCAGATGAATGATACAACCACATTTGACTCCGGCTTGATGAATGGAACTACCTATTTATACAGAATTAAATCTGAAAATATAAGTGGCAGTGCTTTGTCAAATGTTATTAGTGTAACGACACGTAAACTTGTTGTTCCAAACCGCCCAGAAGAGTTGAAAGCGGTTGTTCTCTCAGATAAAGAAGTACGCCTAACTTGGAAAAATAGCACACAAGAAGACTTTACGTTCAATACGAATACCAGAAAGAAAAATATCGTAAGGTTATACGCTTTGAATAGGTTACAGAATGAAATTGAAATTAACCGTGATTCTAGTTCCGTCTTGCTTACGAACCTACTCCCTAAAGTGGATTATGGATTCATCGTATTTGCTGTCAATGATGCGGGTGAATCTGGATCGGGTTTTGTATATGCTACACTTTTGGGTCCACCTTTGGCACCTTCAAATTTAGCCACATCTGAGACATTTAATAACTTAGGGGATAGATATTTCAATCTCGGTTGGAGAGATAATTCAAACGATGAAGATGGGTTCATAATCAGTGCAGGAAATACACCTTCCTCACTAAAGCAAGTAGCTAAAATTGCTCCCGATAGGTCTAGTTTCTTTCATTTCCCGTTGGATGAGGGGTTGAGTTGGTATTATTCTGTGAAGGCGTTTAACAAGTATGGAGAATCACCTGAGACAAATATAGTGAGAATGGATGTGTCTTATACCAAAGCGCCTAATGCACCCTACCACTTCCGCGGTTCTTACGAACAAGCATCAAAGTCCGTACGATTATCATGGCTAGATGATTCAATTCGTGAGTCTAGTTTTGATATTTACAGGTCTTCAAACAATGGAGCATCCTTTGAAAGAATTGCATCTTTACCAAGAAATACACTTGCGTACCAAGATGTCAACGTTTCTCAAGGTGTTACGTATCAATATCGAGTTCAAGCTGTCAATCCATTTGGAGGCTCGACATTCGCCAATACGCTCATCATCCCTATTTTAGGTACACAAGCCCAATTATCTCCTGATTTTATGCGGGTTTTTCCAAATCCAACTACAGATGTATTGTTTTTGGATAATCAAACGGGTATTGATCTAAGTGGAGCAAATATTGAAATCACGAATGAAATCGGGCGAGTTGTTTTGTCAGTAGAATGGAGAAACGAGATGGATAAGATGAGTCTTCAGTCACTTAAACCTGGTTCATATACAATCAGTATAAGAACCGAACATGGGGTGATTGCAAAAAAAATACATAAGTATTAATGAGTTTAAAGTTAAAGTAAACAAAAAAAGGGGTTGATGAATGAATCAACCCTTTTTTTATAAAGAAAGAGTATAGTTTTTTTTTATAAAAAAAAGTTTTATCTTTGCGTTCCAAATAGAACGAACTACCTCCAAATTGTTCAGATGAAGTCGTTTATCTTACGAAACCAATCTGAGCTTGACTGTGAGTCCAAAGCGTTTTCATCATACAGTCACTCATTCGCTTGTATGTTATTGCAGGAATTGACGAAAGGCAACAAGGTGTATCCTCACTAAATATGCACACCTTACCCAAGTGGTTTTCATCAAATGTTCAAGTTGGGTGCGTGCCCAACCGCTGGTTTGTAGTAAATAGTTTTTTGCCATTCAATTGGATTACTGCGGAATTTTCACGAATTTTGCGGCCCAATTAGGCGTATATTTTCATAGCGAAACAAATTTTAATAAAGACAATGTCTGGAATTATTGGTAAGAAAATCGGTATGACCACCATCTACGAAAACGGTCAGGCAATCGCGTGCACGCTTGTAGAAGCAGGTCCATGTGTAGTTACTCAAGTTCGTACAGCTGATAAGGATGGCTACGAAGCAATTCAATTAGGTTTCGGCGAAAAGAAAGAGAAAAACACAACAAAAGCTCTTCAAGGTCACTTCAAAAAAGCAAACACAACACCAAAGCGTAAGTTAGTCGAGTTCAAAGAGTTCGAGAAATCTTTCAATCTTGGTGATGTAATTCGTATCGAAGATGTGTTTGCAGAAGGTGAGTTTGTAGATGCAAGTGGTAACTCAAAAGGTCGTGGTTTCCAAGGGGTTGTGAAGCGCCACGGATTCGGTGGTGTTGGTCAGTCAACACACGGGCAGCACAACAGACTTCGTCACCCAGGTTCAATTGGTGCATGTTCTTATCCAGCACGTGTATTCAAAGGTTTGAAAATGGGTGGTCGCATGGGTAACAAGAAGATTACAGTTCAAAACTTGAAAGTTTTGAAAGTTCTTCCTGAGCAAAACCTATTGGTTATCAGTGGGTCAGTTCCTGGGCCTAAAAACTCGGTAATCACACTTCATAAGTAATTTTTTAACTTAGGTCGGCTCCTGACGACATCGAAAAAACAGGAAATAATAATGGAAGTAAAAGTTGTAGACAAAAACGGTAAAGACACTGGTAGAACAGTTACTTTACATGCCGACATTTTCGGTATTGAGCCTAACAACCATGTAATTTGGTTAGATGTTAAGCAATACTTGGCAAACCAACGCCAAGGAACACACAAAGCAAAGCAAAGAGCTGAAGTAAACCGCTCAACTAAGAAAATTTTGAAGCAAAAAGGGTCAGGTGGCGCTCGTCACGGGTCGCGCAAGGCTCCGATTTTCGTAGGTGGTGGTCGTGTATTCGGTCCTACTCCAAGAGATTACAGCTTCAAGTTGAACAAAAAGGTGAAAGAGTTAGCTCGTAAATCAGCTCTTTCAGTTCGTGCTGCAGAAGGAAACATTCTAGTAGTGGAAGATTTTTCTTTTGACGTAGCGAAAACAAAATCATATATCGGGTTCCTTGGCAATTTGTCATTGAGCGGAGTTAAGACTATTTTGTTGACGCCAGAGTTCAATGAAACTGTTTATTTGTCGAGTAGAAATATTCCAAAGACAAAGGTAACAACAGCTGCACAAGTGAGTACGTATGAGATTGTAAACGCTGAAAAAGTGATTATATCTGAAAGCGCACTTCCAGTGATTGAGTCTATCCTTAGCTAATGTAAATCGACAAACGAACTAAAGTAATTAATCATGAGCGTATTAAAAAAACCAATCATCACTGAAAAAACGCAAGGCTTGAATACACAAGGCAAGTATGCGTTCGAAGTAGATGTAAACGCGAATAAAATCCAGATTGCTAAGGCAGTCGAAAAGATGTACGGCGTTTCAGTTGCAGAAGTGAACACTATCCGCCAAATCGGAAAGACAAAGTCACGCATGACCAAAACTAAGATGACTTCAGGTCGTACTGCAACAATTAAAAAGGCATTTGTCACTCTCAAAGCGGGTGAACTAATTGACTTTTATGCTGAATTATAATTAAACATTATAAATTTACAAGTATAGTTGCGTTCGTCGCAACTGCAAATTGAACACAAATGGCAGTAAAAAAATTAAAACCGACAACCCCTGGTCAACGTCATAGAATAGCGCCAGACTTCTCGGATATTACAGCAAGTAAGCCAGAGAAAAGTTTGACTACAACCATCAAACGTACAGGTGGTCGTAACAACGAGGGACACCGTACAGCGAGATATATCGGTGGTGGTCACAAAAGAAGATACCGTATTATTGATTTCAAAAGAGATAAAAGAGAAATCGCTTGTGAAGTACTTACAATTGAGTATGACCCAAACCGTTCAGCTCGTATCGCTTTAGTACAATATACAGATGGTGAGAAAAGATACATCCTTGCTCCTCAAGGTTTGTCCGTAGGTCAAAAGCTGATTGCCGGTGAAAGCGTAGCTCCAGAGATTGGAAACTCACTTCCTCTTTCAAATATTCCATTGGGTACAATTGTGCACAACATTGAGTTACACCCAGGAAAAGGTGCTCAGATGGCTAGAAGTGCTGGAACGTATGCACAGTTATTGGCTAAGGACGGGAAATATGTAACGTTGAAAATGCCTTCTGGTGAAATGAGATTGGTGCTTGCTAAATGTGTAGCAACGGTGGGTTCAGTTTCAAACCCTGATCACATGAACGTTACACTTGGAAAAGCTGGTCGTAGTCGTTGGTTAGGTATTTCACCTAGAGTTCGTGGGGTTGCAATGAACCCAGTTGATCACCCGATGGGTGGTGGTGAAGGTAGATCCTCAGGGGGTCATCCTCGTTCGAGAAAAGGTCTTTTAGCAAAAGGTAAAAAGACTAGAAACAAGAACAAATATTCTAATCGCTTGATAATTTCACGTAGAACAAAATAAACGATTTATAAATGGCTCGTTCGTTAAAAAAAGGACCTTATATTGATTTTCGCCTTGAGAACAAGGTGGAAGCGATGAATGGATCAGGTAAGAAAACAGTGATTAAGACTTGGTCAAGACGCTCTATGATTTCACCTGACTTTATCGGTCATACGTTTGCTGTACACAATGGTAACAAGTTTATCCCTGTGTATGTAACAGACAACATGGTTGGACATAAATTAGGTGAGTTTGCACCAACACGTAACTTCAGAGGTCACGTAAATAAAAAGGATAAAGGTAAAAGATAATATTGAATCTGTGTTTACAGATTTTGATGATAATCATTAATTGAAATGGAAGCAAAAGCAAGATTAAACGATTACCCTACGTCGCCTCGTAAAGTACGGTTAGTAGCTGACTTAATCAGAGGTAAGCAAGTAGGACAAGCTTTAGGTATTTTGAGTTTCCAAAGCCAAGCAGCAGCACCAGTAATGAAGAAGGTATTGATGTCTGCTATTGCTAACTGGCAAAACTTAAATGAAGACCAGAAAGTAGAGGAAGCTAACTTATACGTGAAAAGCATCTTTGTAGATGGTGGCCGTATGTTAAAGCGTTTGAGACCCGCTCCTCAAGGACGTGCCTACCGCGTACGTAAGCGTTCTCACCATTTAACTATCATTGTGGATAGTAAAGCAGGTGCGGCAACTGAAAATATTGAAACAGCACCAGCTGAATAATAATCACTGTAATCATTAATATAGTTACAAAATGGGACAAAAAGTAAATCCTATAGGTCTTAGACTTGGCTATATCAGAGGATGGGAATCTAGCTGGTATGGTGGAAAGAATTTCGCTGAGAAACTCGTAGAAGACGATAAAATTCGTAAATACCTAGGTGCCAGAATTCCAAAGGGTTCTGTATCTCGTATCGTAATTGAGCGAACTCTTAAAAGAATTACACTGACAATCCACACTGCACGTCCAGGTGTTGTGATTGGTAAAGGTGGAAGTGAGGTTGATAAAATTCGTGAAGAATTAAAGAAGCTTACAGGTAAAGACGTACAAATCAATATTTTTGAGATCAAACGTCCTGAAATTGACGCTAAGTTAGTAGGCGAAACAATCGCACAACAACTTCGTGCTCGTGTTTCTTACAGACGCGCAATGAAACAAGCAATTCAAACGGCTGTTCGTGCAGGTGCTCAAGGTATCAAAGTGAAACTTTCTGGTCGCCTTGGTGGAGCGGAAATGGCTAGAACTGAGATGTACAAAGAAGGTAGAATTCCACTTCATACATTACGTGCTGACATCGATTACGCAATTTCTGAGTCGTTGACGGTGTATGGTATCATTGGAATCAAAGTTTGGATTTTTAAAGGTGAGGTATATGGTCGCAGAGATTTAACTCCGAGCGGTGAAGTAGCTGCAGCTGAAAAATCTGAAAGCAAACGTGGAAGTTTCAATCGCAACGAACGCTCATCAGGCGATGACCGCAATAAGAAACGTAAACGTAGTAATAACAATTCTAACAACAATAACAAAAGGTAAGCTAGTCGCTTATCTTGGTTGAGGGTTTCCCTCTAAAATACATTACTGTTATGTTACAACCAAGAAGAACTAAGTTTCGTAAGTCACAAAAAGGTAGAATAAAGGGTATTGCATCAAGAGGTCATGAGATTGCGTTTGGTTCTTTCGCAATTAAGTCACTTGAGCCAGGCCGGATTACTTCTCGCCAAATTGAAGCTGCCCGTATCGGGGTTACACGTGCAATGAAACGTGAAGGCCAAGTTTGGATCCGTATTTTCCCTGATAATCCAATCACCAAAAAACCTCTCGAGGTTCGTATGGGTAAAGGAAAGGGTGCTCCTGAGTATTGGGTTGCCAATATTTATCCAGGTACAATCTTGTTTGAAGCTAGCGGCGTATCTTTGGAATTAGCCAAAGAGGCACTTCGTTTAGCTGCTCAAAAGTTACCAGTTAAAACCAAGTTTATTGTTCGAAGAGATTACCAAGCATAAGATGCTTGGTGTCATTTCTATACTTATAAGAAAGATTAAATAGAATGAAAAAGACAGATTTAAAGTCACTTTCGGTAGAACAATTAAACGAGCAACTCGTAGCCGAAAGAGAAAGATTACAAAAATTGAAGTTTGCTCACGCAATTACACCTATTGAAAACCCGAACCGGATTACTCAGTCTCGTAAGGAAATAGCTAGATTGCTTACTGAGTTAAACAGCAAGTAACAATTAGTTTTTAATTACGTCGATTAAAGAAATATTCCAGATGGAAAGAAATGTAAGAAAAGAACGTGTAGGTGTCGTCACGAGTAACGCCATGGAAAAATCAGGCGTTATCAAAGTAGTGCGTAAGGTGAAACACCCGAAGTATGGAAAGTTCATGCTTAAGACCAAGAAAATTATGTTTCATGATGAAAATAATGAAGCAGGAGTTGGTGATACAGTAAAAGTGATGGAGACCCGTCCGCTTAGTAAAAGTAAGCGTTGGAGATTGGTTGAAATTATCGAAAAAGCTAAGTAATTAAGATCATCCGTTTGATGAGTTAGTGTTGAACTAATGATTTCATACAAAATTATTCAAAAATGTTACAGCAAGAATCTAGAGCTAGTGTAGCGGATAATAGTGGTGCAAAAGAAGTCCTTGTCATCCGTGTTTTGGGTGGTACAGGAAAACGCTATGCATCTATCGGTGACAAAGTAGTTGTCACAGTAAAGCAAGCTCTTTCTTCGTCAAATATGAAGAAAGGCACAGTTTCAAAAGCAGTTGTTGTTAGAACAAAGAAGGAAGTAAGACGCAAAGATGGCTCTTATATCCGCTTTGAAGATAACGCAGTCGTTCTTTTGAATAATCAAGATGAACCTCGCGGTACACGTATCTTCGGGCCTGTAGCTCGTGAATTACGTGAAAAGCAGTTTATGAAAATTGTCTCACTCGCCCCTGAGGTTCTTTGAGATAAGTTAATAGATCAGATATCTTTAAGATTAAGAAATTCCAATGGAAAGAAAATTCAATAAGCAACCAAAATTACACGTCCGCTCTGGTGACTTAGTGGAAGTAATTGCAGGAAATGCAAAAGGCAAGCGTGGCAAAATCACCAAGGTCTTCGTTGACAAACAACGTGTAATTGTAGAAGGAGCGAACATGATTAAGAAGCATGTAAAGCCTAGTGCTCAAAATCCGCAAGGTGAAATTAAGGAAATGGAGGGCACAATCCATATCAGTAACGTGAAACTCGTTGACCCTGCAACTGGAAAAGCTACGCGTACAGGTCGTAAAATCAATGAGGCAGGAAAACTGCAACGTTTTTCAAAGGCTACTGGCAAATTTATCTAATTATTCAATATTAAACGGAGGTGTGGGTCGGAAATCCACTCTAAGTTATGGCACGTCTTAAAGAAAAGTACAAAAAGGAAGTAGTTCCGTCTCTTCAAGAAAAGTTTAGCTACAAATCTGCAATGCAGGTTCCTAAACTACTTAAAATCGTTGTTAACCGTGGTGTTGGAGCCGCAACAGGTGATAAAAAACTTGTTGACAACAGCGTAGATGAACTTACACTCATCACGGGTCAAAAAGCAGTTCCTACAATTGCTAAAAAGGCCGTTTCTAACTTTAAGTTAAGAGAAGGTATGCCGATTGGTGCAAAAGTAACACTAAGAGGCGAAATCATGTATGAGTTTTTGGATCGCCTTATTGCGGTTGCTTTGCCACGTGTACGTGACTTCCAAGGTATCAGCGATAAAGGCTTTGATGGAAGAGGAAACTATACATTTGGTATCAAAGAGCAAATCATCTTCCCTGAGATTTCTATTGATAAAATCAATAAAATTCAAGGTATGGACGTAACTTTTGTGACAAATGCGCCAACAGATGCAGAAAGTTACGAATTATTAAAAGCAATGGGTATGCCTTTTGCTTCGAACAAAAAATAATTATCTTCTTACGACTTAAGACATACAGAAATGGCTAAAGAATCAATCAAAGCTAGAGAAAGAAAAAGAGAAAGATTAGTTGCTAAATATGCTACCAAAAGAGCTGCTCTCAAAGAAGCAGGTGATTGGAAAGGCTTGGATGCACTACCTAAAAACTCTTCAGCAGTTAGGTTACATAACAGATGTAAATTAACAGGTCGTCCGAAAGGATACATGAGAAAATTCGGTATCAACCGGGTTACATTCCGTGAGATGGCAGGAAATGGCCTAATCCCTGGTGTAACCAAGTCATCTTGGTAATTTTTTTTATAAAATTATTTTACTAATTTTGCAACCCGTTAAGTAAGTCGTTTCGATACTGCTTAACGGTTTCTTCAAAATAATTAATATTTCAAATGGTAACAACGGATCCAATAGCAGATTACCTCACAAGATTACGTAACGCAATCAAAGCGCGTCACAGAATTGTTGAAATTCCTGCATCCAACATTAAAAAAGAAATAACGAAAGTCCTTTATGACAAAGGGTACATCCAAAGTTATAAATTCGTTGAGGAAGGTCCACAGGGGACAATCAAAATTGCATTAAAATACAACCCATTAACCAAGCAGTCTGCTATTGTTAACTTAACACGCGCTTCTAAGCCTGGTCTAAGAAAGTATTCTGGTGTAGATTCAATTCCAAGAGTTTTGAATGGTCTAGGAATTGCGATTCTTTCAACTTCAAAAGGAGTAATAACTGACAAAGAAGCCAAAGCACTAAATGTTGGTGGTGAGGTACTTTGTTACATATATTAATAAAAGTTGACCGCTCATTATTTATGTGGTGAGCCTTAAACAAATCTATTTATGTCAAGAATTGGTAAAAAAATAATCAATATGCCTGCCGGTGTTACACTCACTGTAGATCAAGGCAATGTTGTAACTGTGAAAGGGGCAAAGGGTACTTTAACCCAGAAAGTAGATGCAGACATCAAAGTTGTTGTAGAGGATTCTGTCGTTCGCGTAGAAAGACCTACAGAACAAAAGCGTCACAAAGCATTGCACGGTTTGTATCGTTCATTAATCAGCAACATGGTTGTCGGTGTAAGTGAAGGATATAAAAAAGAAATGGAATTAGTGGGTGTGGGTTATAAAGCGACAAACAATGGAAACATCATTGATTTGTCATTGGGATATTCACACAACATTTACTTTGTAGTTCCTAGTGAATTGAAAGTTGAGACGAAGATGGAAAAAGGTAAAAACCCAATCATCATCTTGGAAGGAATCGACAAACAATTAATCGGATTAGTTTCTTCGAAAATCAAGTCACTTCGTAAAACTGAGCCTTACAAAGGTAAAGGTATTCGTTTTGTTGGCGAGATTGTACGTAGAAAAGCTGGTAAAACTGCTGGTAAGAAATAAAATAAATTTCGATTAATTTAATTTAAAAGGAAATGGCACAAAGTAAAGTTCAAAGAAGACAAAAGATAAAATGGCGTATTCGGCGTAGAATCAAAGGTACAGCTGTACGTCCAAGATTAACTGTATATCGTTCAAATACAGCTATTTATGCCCAGTTAGTTGATGATTTAACTGGAAAAACCCTTGCTGCTGCTTCGTCTATCGAACTAGGCTTGAAGGGTGTAAAAGTGGAGAACTCGAAGCAAGTTGGAAGTAAAATCGCTGAGAAGGCTGTAGCAAACGGAATATCTCAATGTGTATTCGACAGAAACGGGTATCTATACCATGGTAATGTGAAGGCATTGGCAGAGGGTGCAAGAGAAGCTGGTTTAGTATTCTAATTATTTGAATGATTAAGTGATGAATAAAGCAACAAAAGTAAACGAATCGGAGCTTAAAGAGAAAGTAGTCGCTATCAACCGTGTAGCTAAAGTAGTGAAAGGTGGTAGAAGATTTAGTTTCTCAGCAATTGTAGTGGTAGGCGACGGAAAAGGAGTAGTAGGACAAGGTCTAGGAAAGGCAAATGAAGTAACTGACGCAATTGCAAAAGCAATTGAAGATGCGAAGAAAAACTTAGTACAAGTGCCAGTTATTAATGATACTGTACCGCATGAGATGCACGGGAAGTTTTCAGGAGGTTATGTATTTGTTCGCCCAGCAGCTCCAGGTACTGGAGTAATTGCAGGTGGTGCAATGCGTGCAGTCTTGGAGGCAGCGGGTATTCATAACGTATTAGCGAAATCTAAAGGTTCTTCAAACCCACACAATGTGGTTAAAGCAACTTTAGATGCTCTTTCGAAAATGAAGTCTCCACATGACGTAGCAAAGCAACGTAACGTGTCATTAACAAAAGTGTTTAACGGATAATCATCGGCATTGGCTGATTATAATATTATGGCAACTGTTAAAATAACGCAAATAAAAAGCACTATTGACCGTCCTAAAAACCAGAAACTGACAATTCAGGCTCTTGGATTAGGTAAAATCAATAAGTCAGTAGTGAAAGAAGTCAATGCTCCGATTGCGGGTATGATTAGAAAAGTACAACACTTGATTGTTGTAGAAGAAATATAATAGGCAAAGCCGAGTAGTCTAAAGACTGCGAATCACATTAAATATATTTTCTCAAATGAATTTAAGTTCATTAAGTCCAGCAAAAGGTTCGGTAAGAACAAATACAAGACTAGGTAGAGGCCAAGGCTCAGGCGGTGGTGGTACTGCAAAAAGAGGTCACAAAGGTGCTAAATCTCGTTCTGGTTACAGTCAGAAAAGAGGATTTGAAGGGGGACAAATGCCACTTCAAAGACGTGTGCCTAAGTTTGGTTTCAATAATATCAATCGTGTTGAGTACAAAGCTATCAACCTTGACACTGTACAAGCATTGGCTGAATCCATCGGCTCCACTGTAATTACTCTTGAGGTAATGAGAGAAAATGGCTTGATTAATAAATCTGGTCTTGTAAAGATACTAGGTAGAGGTGAAGTTGGTGTTAATCTGCAAGTGACTGCACATGCTTTCTCTGCTTCTGCTAAAGAAGCTATTGAGAAACAAGGTGGGACTGCGATTGTGCATACTAACTTTTCAGCTGAATAAGAATTAATGGGTCGAAAGACCCTTTACCTTTAGAATACTATTCTGAAAATGAATAAACTGCTATCAACCCTAAAAAATATATGGTCAATTGAAGAATTAAGAAATAGAATTCTCAATACTGTATTAATAATCATTGTTTTCCGAATTGGTTCATTTGTGGTTTTACCAGGTACTGATCCTGAGAAATTGCAAGACTTAACTAGTTCCAACGGATTATTAGGTTTACTTGATACCTTGGTAGGTGGTGCTTTTAGTAATGCTTCTATCATGGCTTTAGGTATTATGCCATATATTTCGGCCTCCATCGCCATTCAATTACTTGGTTTGGCTCTTCCTTATTTTAGTAAACTCCAAAAAGAAGGAGAGTCAGGTAGAAAAAAGTTAAACCAAATTACGAGATGGCTTACTATTGCTGTAACCATAACTCAAGGTTTTACCTACCTCAAAACAACCATCCCTACAGAGGCGATAATGGTAAATCAAGGGCTCTACTATTTCTCATCAGTGATTATGCTTGTTGCAGGTACAATGATGAGTATGTGGCTAGGGGAGAGAATGACTGAAAAAGGTGTAGGTAATGGGATTTCAATGCTTATAATGATTGGTATCGTCTCTAGATTCCCAGGTGCAATTATAGGTGAAGCTCAGGCAAGAGGCGCTAGTGGTGGTTTTTTATTCTTTGTCATTGAACTCGTAGCTCTCTTCCTTGTTGTATTGTTTGCAGTAGCAATCACACAAGCTGTAAGAAGAATCCCAGTTCAGTATGCTAAGCAGATTGTAGGAAACAAAGCAGTGACAGGTCAAAGACAATATCTACCCTTGAAACTGAATATCTCTGGTGTAATGCCTATTATATTCGGTCAAGCATTGATGTTTGTACCTTCAACAGTGGCATCACTATTTGCTGAAAAGAGTGATACAGCTCAAAGTATCGCTCAAACTTTCAGTGACATCACTTCTTGGCAGTATAATTTATTATATGCTTTCCTGATTATTGCATTTACGTTCTTTTACACAGCAATTTCAATCAATCCTAACCAAATTGCAGATGACATGAAAAGAGGTGGTGGTTTTGTGCCAGGAATTAAGCCAGGTCAACCTACTTCTGACTTTGTTGCAGCGATTTTGGATCGGATTACATTACCAGGTGGTGTTTTGCTTGCCCTTATTGCTATTTTTCCTGCAATTGCAAGTCTTTTCGGAATGACACAGATTTTTGCATCATTTTTCGGAGGTACGTCCCTATTGATTTTGGTTGGTGTAGTATTGGATACTTTGCAGCAAATTGAAAGTTACTTATTGATGAGAAGATACGAAGGTTTGATGGAATCTGGTAGATTACAGGGTCGTCAATCATCGGTCGTTGCTGGGTAATTTTTAATTATGGGAAATAAGCGTACAATAATCCTCAAGACTGACGAACAAGCTGAAATAATTAAGCAAAACGGGTCTATATTAGCAAAGGCTCATGCCGAAGTAGCAAAGGTGTTAGAACCTGGAGTATCGACCAAATCTCTCGATAAGATTGCTGAACAATATATCCGAGATAATGGAGGAATACCTTCATTTAAAGGGTACAACGGTTTCCCAGCAACTCTTTGTATTTCAGTAAATGAAGTTGTTGTACATGGGATTCCAAGTAATAGAGAGGTGAAAGAAGGCGATGTTATTTCCATTGATTGTGGTGTATTTAAGAATGGATTCCATGCAGATAGCGCTTACACGTACGGTATTGGAGTTATTTCAGAAGATGCTATCAGACTTTTGAAGGAAACGAAAAAGTCTCTTTACTTAGGGATTGAAGCAATACAGAAAGGTGCTAGGATAGGCGATGTAAGTTTTGCCATTCAGAATCATTGTGAGTCACTTGGTTATGGAATCGTCCGGGAATTAGTAGGACATGGTGTTGGTAAGTCTTTGCATGAAGCACCTGAAGTTCCTAATTTTGGAAAAAGGGGTAATGGCACAAGGTTACAAGCAGGTATGGTCATTGCTATTGAACCAATGGTTACATTGGGCAAGAGAAATGTCATTCAAGAGTCTGATAATTGGACAATTCGGACAGAAGACCGGTCTTTAGCAGCTCATTTTGAGCATACTGTGCTGATTACAAAGGATGGTTCAGAAATTTTGACTACCTTTGCAGACATTGAAACAGTATTAGAAAAGAAAAATTATTTGATAGCATAGCATTTATGGCAAAACAGGAAAATATTCAGGTTGATGGAGTAATAACGGAAGCACTTTCTAATGCAATGTTTCGAGTTGAATTGGAGAACAAGCATGAAGTTATTGCACATATTTCTGGAAAAATGAGAATGCACTATATACGTATTCTTCCTGGAGACAAAGTCAAACTAGAAATGTCTCCTTATGACTTGACAAAAGCGAGAATAGTTTACCGCTATAAATGAGTTATTAACACCGTTTTATGTAGTTTAAAAATAAGTTATTATGAAAGTTAGGGCATCAGTTAAAAAGCGAAGCGTTGATTGTAAGATTATCCGTAGAAACGGAAAGATTTATATAATCAACAAGAAAAATCCAAAGTTTAAACAAAGACAAGGTTAATTTTATGAGGATTGCAGGTGTAGATATTCCAGACAAAAAAAGAGGTGAAATCTCTCTTACTTACATTTATGGTATCGGTCGTAGTTCCGCTACTCAGATTTTAAACAAAGCAAATATTTCTGTTCACAAGAAAGCAGGAGAATGGTCTGATGATGAAGCGAATGCGATTCGTGCTATCATTTCTTCGGAATTTACTGTGGAAGGTGCTCTAAAATCTGAAGTTCAATTAAGTATCAAACGTCTTATGGACATTGGTTGCTACAGAGGACTTCGCCATAGAAAAGGTTTGCCTTTGAGAGGTCAGCGCACAAAAAACAACTCACGTACTCGTAAAGGGAAACGTAAGACAATTGCTAACAAAAAGAAAGCAACGAAGTAATTTAATGTAGATCAGGAAGCGTTTATTTCGCTTCGCCTTTCAATATAATTTTTTTACAAATGGCACAAGCTAAAAGAAAAGATAAAGCGAAAAAGCGTGTAGTAGTTGTCGAAGCATTAGGTCAAGTACACATCAAAGCTAGTTTTAATAATATTATTATCTCAGTTACCAATGGCTCTGGTCAAGTTATCTCTTGGGCATCAGCAGGTAAAATGGGATTCCGTGGTTCTAAGAAAAACACTCCATACGCAGCTCAGACAGCGGCTCAAAACTGTGGTCAGGTAGCTTATGATGCGGGTATGCGTAAAGCAGAGGTTTTCGTAAAAGGCCCAGGTGCTGGTCGTGAATCAGCTATCCGTACAATTCAAGGTTTAGGTATTGACGTATTATCAATTACAGATGTTACGCCATTGCCACACAACGGATGTCGTCCTCCAAAAAGAAGAAGAGTTTAATTTTAACTATTTATTAGTGGTAGTTTGGACTATGGGGCTACTCACTACAATTTACTAAATTTTATATGGCACGTTACACAGGTCCAAAGTCTAAGATATCTAGACGTTTCGGAGAGCCCGTTATGGGTCCTTCAAAAGCACTTCAGAAGAAAAATTATGCACCCGGTCAACATGGTCGTGGACGTAGAAGTAAGAAGTCTGAATATGCTTTGCAATTGCAAGAAAAGCAAAAAATGAAATATACATATGGTATTTTAGAGCGCCAGTTCGCTCGTACATACCATTTAGCAACTGTGAGACCTGGTCAAACAGGTACAAACCTTATCCAACTTTGTGAAGCTAGATTGGATAACGTTGTTTACCGTTTAGGAATTGCTCCTACGCGCCGTGCTGCTCGTCAGCTTGTCTCTCACAAACACATTGTTCTTGATGGCGTAGTAGTTAATGTACCTTCTACTTTCGTTAAACCAGGTCAAGTCATTGGCGTTCGTGAGAAATCAAAAGCACTAGAAGCAATCACTGAGAGTATTTCAATGAATAGCTCAAAAAGATTCAATTGGCTTGAGTGGAATTCTGCTGAGTTAGCTGGTACTTTTGTAAGCTATCCAGAGAGAGATGCGGTACCTGAGAACTTCAATGATCAGGCTGTTGTCGAATTGTACAACAAGTAATATGTCCTACAATGCGTTGCCATCTCCGACAAAATCGGTGATGGCTTTGCATTGTTTTTTGGGATAGTCCCATTTTTCCTTTCGTTAACGAAAATATATACTACAGTATGTCAATTTTAGCATTTCAAATGCCCGATAAAGTCGTCATGGAAAAAGCAGACGACTTCCATGGTTTCTTTGAGTTCAAACCACTTGAGAGAGGCTATGGTGTGACCATTGGTAATGCTCTACGCCGTATATTGCTTTCCTCTTTGGAGGGATATGCAATTACTGCCGTGAGATTCCCTGGAGTTCTTCATGAATTCTCTTCGATTGAGGGAGTTGTTGATGACGTTACTGAAATTATCTTGAACATGAAACAAGTTCGTTTCAAGAAGGTTTCCGAGTACATAGATAATAAAATCACGGTTCGAATTAAAAACCAAAGTGTGCTGAAAGCGGGCGATATTTCAAAATATACACAAAGTTTTGAAATCTTGAATCCTGAACTTGTTCTAGCGCGTTTAGACGATAAGAAAGAGATTGAATTTGAAATAATCGTAGATAAAGGTAGAGGATATGTTCAATCAGAAGAACATAAACACGCTGACCTTCCTATAGGTTTTATATCCGTTGATTCTATTTACACTCCCATCAAGAATGTAAAGTACACCGTTGAAAATACACGGGTAGAGCAAAGAACGGATTACGAACGTCTCTTACTTGAAATTAGAACCGATGGTTCAATTCATCCAGAAAGAGCTCTTCAAGAATCAGCACACATCCTAATCCAACACTTCTTGAAGTTTACGGATGAGAATATGGTGTTCGATACCAAAAAAGATGAAGAGGAAAACATGGTTGATGAGGAGTTCTTACACATGAGAAAGCTTTTGAAAACCTCTCTACAAGACCTTGATTTATCTGTAAGAGCTTATAACTGCCTCAAATCTGCGGATATTCGTACTTTAGGTGACTTGGTACGTTTGGAAGTAGCAGATATGATGAAGTTTAGAAACTTTGGTAAGAAATCATTAACTGAGTTAGAACAACTCGTTGCTGAAAAAAATCTACAATTTGGAATGGACGTTATCAAATATCGTCTTGACGAAGAATAAATATAGCAGCTTTTTATAATTTTTTAATCGTAATAGGTGAATAAGGCAATTTGCTGCTGAAACCTTGTTTAACCGTTACTTACGAAATTTACTACAATGAGACACGGTAAGAAAATCAATCACTTGGGTAGAACCAAGTCACACCGCGAGGCAATGCTTGCTAACATGGCGGTTTCTTTAATTAAAGTGAAACGTATTGAAACTACGCTTGCAAAAGCAAAAGAGTTAAGAAAATACGTAGAGCCTTTGATTACAAAAGGTAAATCAGATACTACGCACAACAGAAGAACTGTTTTCTCTTATTTGCAAGACAAAGAAGCAATCACTACTCTATTTGGTGAAGTAGCTGAAAAAGTAGCTGAAAGAAACGGTGGTTATACGCGTATCATCAAATTAGGAACTCGTCTTGGTGATGGTGCAGAAGTTGCACTTATCGAGCTTGTTGACTTTAACGCTGCCGCTGCTGTTGCAGTTGTAGAGGAAGAAAAGGCAACAACAAGAAGAAGTAGAAGAGGTAAGAAAAAAGCAGATACAACGGAAGAAAATTCGACAGAAGTAGAAGCTACTGAAGAAACAAAAGAAGATTAATTCTTTTCCTTCTTTTTATAGTGTGGGAAGTTGTCTATTGACGGCTTCCCACTTTTTGTATAAACACAATGATTTTTCTATGAAAGGTGCAATTATTGATTTAGGTTCGAATACTTTCCAGTTATATATGTTTAGTTTTAAACAGGAAAACCTTGTTGATTTGGGAAGAAGGGCTATTGCTTGTAGAATTGGAGAAGGAAGTTTTAAGCAAAAAATGCTGACAAATGAGGCCATGGATAGAGGATTACTCGCTTTGAGGGAGTTCAAATCCATTTGTGAGAAAGAGGGAATTTATCCAGATGAAATACGGGCTATTGGTACAAGTGCACTTAGGGAGGCACTCAACCAAGCTGACTTTTGTCGATTAATAAAGGATGAAACGGACATCACTATTGAAATCATTGATGGAATGAAAGAGGCAGAATACATTTACGAAGGAGTAACTTCGTACGTAAAGGTAAATTCTCCGAGTTTAATTGTAGATATTGGTGGTGGAAGTGTTGAATTTATCCTTGCAAACGAAGAAAAGGTTCTTTGGCAAAAGAGTTTTGAAATTGGTGGTCTAAGATTAATGGATATGTTTATGAAAAATGACCCGTTACCACCCACGATGATTCCTCGAATACAAGATTATTTACGCTCTGAACTCCTCGCCTTGGCAAATGCTTGTCATCAGTATGCCCCGACTGTTTTGATTGGTTCGGCTGGTTCTTTTGAATCATTGATTGATATTCGGAATCAATTGAAGAAAGAAGATATACAGAAAGATTTTCTTTCTGTTGAAACGTTTCGGGAATTGTATTTTGATTTACTTCAAAAAAGATTAGAGGACAGACTAACTACGCCTGGAATGATACCGGGTAGAGCTAAAATGATTGTTGTTGCTTGTGTCTTAATTGATTATTTAATCAGTACGTTTCAACTTCAAGAAATTCGCTTATCCAAACATTCCTTGAAAGAAGGTGTTTGTATGGAGGAAATTCGCTTAAAAAGAGGAAAGTAAAACATGCATGTAAATTATTATTTTTTAAAAAAACTAGCACAAGAGCTTACTGAAGTCATTGTTTATAAAGAAGTTACATGTATTTTTTCTCAGGAGAAAGACGAATTAATCATGGGTTTTGGAGGAGTTTCAGATGAAGTATTTCTGAAAGTGATGGTTAGTCCTGTTTTTTCGGGTATTCAGGTTGTCCCTAATTTTGAGAGAGCAAAAAGAAATTCAGTTGATTTAATGTCTGAATTGATTGATAGACAAGTACTATCAATTAGCTGTTTGGAGAATGAGCGCTCATTAGTTATTGATATAGAAGGAGGTCACGAGGTGCTGATTAAATTTCATGGAAACAGACCTAACATCATTCACTTTCAAGCAAACGAACCACTTTATGTATTTAATAGTCATTTGAAAACAGATTTTTCAATTCGTATTGAAGAATTACCTAAAAAAATTGAGCAAACACGTGTCGCTTTTGAAGATTTAAAAGGGGAGTACAAAAAACTATTTCCCACTTTTGGAAAGGAAGGACAAATCTATTTGGAAGAAGTAAAGCATCTTTCAGAATTGACAAAGATGGATGAAAAGTGGATGGTTGTAGATGAGTTGAGAAATCAATTGGAAAATTCGCGACTTTTTTATGTAACTCGTTTGTCAACGGGAATGCTATATTTGACATTAATGCCATTTGGTGAAGTTCTACAAACGTGTGAATCAGCTATCGAAGCGACAAATATATTTATTTCGCTGTATCAAAAAACCTTCACACTAGATAAAGAAAAAAATGAATGGATTCGAAAAATAGAACGGGAAATAAAACAGGTAGGTCAGTATCTAGAACAAAGCTATTTACGATTAGAAACATTACATGACGCAACAAGTTTGGAGGAGATTGGACATATCTTAATGGCGAATTTACACCAAATCGAAGCGGGTATTACTGAAGTTGAGTTGATTGATTTTTACAGAGATAAGAATATCAAGATTAAGTTAAAGAAAGAGTTAAGTCCACAAAAAAATGCGGAAAACTACTATCGAAAGGCAAAGAACGAACGTGTTGAGATAGAGAAAATCGAAGAAAATATTGCCTATAAAGAGCGTTTTTTAGAACAGTTAAAGGTGCGTTTAGCTGTGATACAAGATATAGAAACAGTTCGTGAGTTACGTGCTTTTGTGAAAAAGGAAGGCATGGTACAAGCAGCAAATTTTAAACCCGAAGTCGCTGAATTATTCAAGAAATATCACTTTGAAGGGTTTGATATTTTGGTAGGAAAAAATGCTAAGAATAATGATTTACTAATCCAGAAATATTCATTTAGGGAGGATTTGTGGTTACATGCGAGAGACGCACAAGGCTCACATGTGCTGATAAAACACCAAGCTGGAAAGAAAATTCCTGTATCAGTCATTGAAAAAGCAGCAAGTATTGCGGCGTATTACTCAAAGTTACGAACAGAGAAGTTGGCATCGGTCATTTACACGCCTAAAAAATACGTACGAAAGGTCAAAGGATTACCCGATGGGGCTGTCATTTTGGATAAAGAGCAAGTTATCTTGGTTGAACCACAGCCAAACTAAAAAATCATCAAAAATTGATTAATTAGTAGGATAAATAGGATTTTTTTTAGTCGATTGGTCAAAAAAAGAAAATCTCGATTAACTTTGTTCTTCGATGTGAAAATCGAAACCCCTTCACGAAAAAATGCCTAAAAATTCCAATCTCAAATCAGTATTAATTATTGGCTCAGGTCCGATAATTATCGGTCAAGCGTGTGAATTCGACTATTCTGGCTCACAAGCCGCTCGTTCTCTTCGAGAAGAAGGAATAGAAGTCTCCTTGATTAATTCAAATCCAGCAACCATTATGACAGATCCGATGAATGCGGATTTCGTCTATTTGAAACCCCTGGAAAAAAAATCCATTGTCGAAATATTACAGAAACACCGAGATATGGGAAGGCCGATTGATGCGGTTTTACCTACAATGGGTGGGCAAACGGCTCTCAATCTTGCTATCGATTGTGATAAAGCGGGTATCTGGAAAAAGTTTGACGTGGAAATTATCGGTGTAGATATTAAAGCGATTGAAACCACAGAAGACCGTGAGAAGTTCAGGCTGAAAATGCTGGAACTAGGCATTGGAGTATGTAAAGGAAGAACAGCGAAATCGTTTTTAGAAGGCAAAGAAATTGCGCAAGAAATTGGCTTTCCACTTGTCATTAGACCTTCATTCACATTGGGAGGAACAGGTGGTGGTTTTGTGAATACGCCAGAAGAATTTGATAAAGCGCTCAATAGTGGTTTGCACGCATCTCCAGTACATGAAGTTTTGGTTGAGCAATCTATCTTAGGGTGGAAAGAATACGAGCTTGAGCTCTTGAGAGATAACAAAGGAAACATCGTCATTATCTGTACGATTGAAAACTTTGACCCGATGGGTGTTCATACAGGGGACTCCATTACGGTAGCACCCGCCATGACGTTGCCCGATACTATTTACCAAAAAATGCGGGATATGGCTATTGCCATGATGAACGGAATTGGTCAATTTGCGGGTGGTTGTAATGTACAGTTTTCGTTAAATCCTGTGACAGATGAGATTATCGCCATCGAGATCAATCCTCGTGTGAGTAGATCTTCTGCTTTAGCATCTAAAGCGACGGGTTATCCGATTGCTAAAATTGCTGCTAAAATGGCGATTGGTTACAATTTAGATGAATTGATGAACCCAATCACGGGCAGTACTTCAGCATTTTTTGAACCTGCAATTGATTATGTAATCGTGAAAGTGCCAAGGTGGAATTTTGATAAATTCCCTGGTTCTGACAAACGTTTGGGGCTTCAGATGAAATCTGTTGGCGAAACAATGGGTATTGGTAGAAACTTCCAAGAAGCACTTCAGAAAGCATGTCAATCTCTCGAAATTGGTCGAAACGGACTTGGAGCTGATGGAAAAGAGGAAAAAGACCAAGACAGATTGAAGCACAGTCTAGCAAACCCATCTTGGGATAGACTTTTCCATGTATATGATGCTTTTAAAGCGGGTTTATCATTCAATACGATTCAGAAATTAACCAAGATTGATAGCTGGTTCCTTCGCCAAATTGAGGAATTAATCCATCTAGAAAAAAATATTGAAAGTTATAAACTAGATACACTACCTGCTGATTTGTTGGAAACGGCAAAGCAAAAAGGATATGCTGACCGACAAATTGCGCATTTGTTGCATTGTCTAGAAAGTGAGGTCTTTCAAAAAAGACATGAACTGGGTATCAAGAGAGCTTACAAATGTGTGGACACGTGTTCGGCAGAATTTGAAGCAAAAACACCTTATTATTATTCGACTTTCAATGTAAATCAAGCGAATCCTGATAACGAATCAGTGGTTTCGGATAAAAAGAAAATCGTGGTATTGGGTTCTGGTCCGAATAGGATTGGACAAGGAATCGAGTTTGACTACTCGTGTGTACACGGCGTATTGGCAGCAAAAGAGAGTGGTTATGAGACCATTATGATTAACTGTAATCCTGAAACAGTTTCTACTGACCCAGATATTGCGGATAAATTATATTTTGAACCCGTATTTTGGGAGCACGTATATGACATCATTTTGCACGAAAAACCGGAAGGTGTAATTGTACAATTAGGAGGTCAGACGGCGCTGAAAATGGCTGAAAAATTGACCAAATTTGGAGTTAAAATCATTGGTACTTCCTACGAAGCACTTGACTTAGCGGAAGACAGAGGACGGTTCTCAGAGAAATTGAGAGAGCTAGAAATTCCATATCCTTTGTTTTCGACAGTTCGTACGGCAGATCAAGCAGTAGAAGTTTCCAAGTCACTCGGCTTCCCACTTTTGGTACGTCCAAGCTATGTTTTGGGTGGGCAGAGTATGAAAATCGTCATCAATGAGCAAGAATTGGAACAACATGTAGTAAAAATCTTGACGGATATTCCGGATAATAAGATTTTGTTGGATCACTTCCTGGAGAATGCCATCGAAGCAGAGGCAGATGCGATTTGTGATGGTACGGATGCGTATATTATTGGAATCATGGAGCATATTGAACCCGCCGGTATTCATTCGGGTGACTCGTATGCTGTTTTGCCCGCCTTTGATTTGAGTGAAAATGTTATTGCACAAATCGAAGAATATACGAAAAAGATTGCTATTGCATTGGATACCAAGGGATTGATTAATATTCAGTTCGCGATTAAAGACGAAAAGGTATATGTCATTGAGGCGAATCCAAGAGCTTCGCGGACAGTTCCTTTCATCTGTAAAGCATACCAAGAACCGTATGTGAATTATGCGACAAAGGTAATGCTAGGTGCGAAAGTAGCTGACTTTGATTTTAATCCAGTAAAAGAAGGATACGCGATTAAAATTCCTGTGTTTTCGTTTAATAAATTCCCGAATGTCAATAAAGAATTAGGCCCAGAGATGAAGTCAACGGGAGAAGGGATTTATTTTATTGATGATTTGACAGATGATTTCTTTTTGAAAGTTTACTCGGAGAGAAATATGTATATGAGTAGATAATTAAAAAATTAAAGATAAAAAAGTCGGTTCTAAGCAATTGGAACCGACTTTTTTTATCCCTTTAGGGATTATGAGTAAACCTCAGTCCTATCTCCTCACTTCCTATCTTTTGTATCTATGCAAATCGTGACTGGGCCGTCATTGACCAACGTCACCTGCATATCTGCCCCGAAAATACCCGTCTGCACTTCTTTCCCCAACTCCTGAGACAACCAAGCAATGGCTTTCTCGTAAAAAGGAATCGCAACAGCCGGAGGAGCCGCCTCTGTGAACGAAGGACGATTTCCCTTTTTCGTAGAAGCAAATAACGTAAACTGACTAACCAGCAAGATGTTCCCGCCCACTGCCTGAAGGTTCAAATTCATTTTTCCTTCTGCATCTGAAAAAACACGCAAACCTATGATTTTTTGCATCAACCAGCTTAAATCCTCGTCTGTATCGTTGTGTGTGATACCGAGAAGAACCAAAAAACCTCTGTCAATTTTTCCTGTTACTTGTTCATCAACCACTACTTGTGCCGACGAAACACGCTGGATAACTGCAATCATAACCTGAATTAAATATGAAGTAAGAGATGTGCAATGCCAAAATAAGTACCAATTCCGACCAAATCGTTAGCAGTTGTTATAAACGGGCCGGATGCCATAGCTGGGTTAATCCCGAAATGATGCAAAATTAAGGGCGTGATGGTTCCCATAAATGACGCCAAAATAACCACAGATAGTAAGGAAGCACAAACTACCCAAAATAGGGTTGGCTCACCAATAAGATAAACATACAAACCCGCTAACGCCCCGATGACAAAGCCATTGAGTAAGGCGACCGTGATGATTTTGGTGAGACGTTTTCCTAAACTGATTTCCAAACCTGCTTTTTCTGCTAAGCTTTGTACAATCAGAGAAGAAGTTTGAATCCCGACATTTCCACCCGTTGACCCCATGATGGGAATGAACAAAGCCAATGCGGTAATTTTTGATAATCCGTCTTCAAATGATTTGATGACTGTTGCTGCCAATAAACTCCCGATAACCCCGATAATTAACCAAGGAAGACGCGCTTTTGCCAAAACCCAAACGCTGTCGTCTTCTTCCGCTTCGCCGGTAATCCCGGACATAACCTGGATGTCTTCCTCTGCTTTGTCTGTGATGAAATCGACAACGTCGTCAATGGTGATGCGCCCCAAAAGTCTGCCGAGCGTATTCACCACCGGAATGGCTTCTAAATCGTAACGCTGCATGATTTCAGCAATTTCTGTGGCGGGTTTTGTCGTTTCGACGAACACAATATCGCGTTCACAGATATTCTCAATTTTTGTGTTTTTCCGTGCTAGAACAATTTGCTTCAGTGAGACGATTCCTTGCAGTTTTTCCATTTCATCGACGACATAAACGGCATACACTTTATCTACCTGCTCAGCTTGTTTGCGGATGACTTCCACGCATTCACTGACAGTCTGGAGCGTTGTGACTTTTACCAGCTCTTTTTGCATCAAGCCGCCTGCTACGTCTTCGGGGTAGTGCATTAAATCAATGATGAATCGCGCTTGTTCGCGGTCTTCAAGCAAGGCAATGACTTGTTCACGGATTTCAATGGGTTGCTCATTGAGTAAGTCAACGGCATCATCGGAATCAAATAAATTGACGTATTTCGCGATTTCTTCCACCGTAAATTGTTCACGGATGAACTTTTTGCGGTCGTCTGAGTCAATATTGGATAAAATATCAGCACCAAGCTCTGTATCTACTAATTGAAGTAAATAATGCGCTTTTTCGCCGTCTATTTCGTACAAAATAGTGGCAATATCGGCTGGAAATAAATCTTCTAATTCTTTTTGTAGGAATGCCTCATCGCGCTTGTCAATGGCTTCCTCAATAGTTAGTAAATACTCTTTACTGAGTTCAAAATTTGCCATATTGAAAAGATTTGACTTAGTTCGATTGTTTGGCGATTCGCTCTTCTTCAACAAGATTTGTCAATAAGAAAAAATCTTCTACGGAGAGCTGCTCGGCACGTTTTTGCATGAATGGGTGCTCTAAAGTCACGTTGAGTGATTTCAACGGATTACGCAACATTTTCCGTCGCTGGCCGAAGCCTACTTTTACGATTTGCTTGAACAGTTTCTCGTTGCACGGTAATTTTTCTCGTTGATTTCTTCGCAAGCGGATAATTCCTGAATCGACTTTCGGAGGAGGGTTGAATGCGCCTGGTAACACTGTGAATACATATTCAATGTCGTAATAGGCTTGTAATAAAACACTTAAAATTCCGTAGTCTTTATTTCCTTCCGGTGAAGCTATGCGTTCGGCAACTTCTTTTTGCAACATACAAACGACTTCTGGAATGGTATCTTTGTAGTCGAGTATATGGAAAAATATTTGGGTAGAAATATTATAGGGAAAATTACCGATGATGGCTACTTTTTCATTCTCCTCAAGCTGAAGCATCACTGGTAAATCAGATTGGAGAAAGTCTGCTGAAAAAATCCGGTTTTCTAAATCTGGATAGTGGTTTTTGAGATATTCAACCGATTCTTTGTCAATCTCAATCACAGACGTTTCGTACGCTGCATTGGGCATCATGAATTGGGTCAGAACTCCCATACCTGGGCCAATTTCGAGTACTTTTTTATACCCACCATGCAAAGAAAGCAAGGAGACAATTCGCTCGGCGGCTTTCAAGTCTTTTAGAAAATGTTGACCGAGATGTTTTTTTGCTTTGACTTGTTGCATAGTGAACCGATATTGAAACGAAATGAAATCCAAAATTACCTTATTTATTCCTATTTCATGTTCCAGAACTAGGATTTTTCTCATTTCTTTTCCGTTCAGTCTGTTTATTCCTCTCGTTTTTTAGTAGCTTGTAAACGAATTTGAACTTTCTACCGACGAACTGTTTACCTATGACTCCTGTAAAATCAAGAGAGGAACTTGAGGCTGAAAACGCGTATCTACTTCAGCGCGTGGACTATTTGAGCCAGAACCAAAGCATCCACCAATTGCAAGATTTGGTGGACAATACCTCTGAAATGATTCTCCTTCTTACGCCTGAAGGAAAATTTCTCTACGTCAATCGGGCTTTTCAAGAAATAATGGGTTTTTCAGAAGCAGAGTTATCGGCTCTTTCTTTCTGGGATATTGTACATCCACAGAATAGTGAAAAAACAAAAATTTCCCTTGAACGCGTCGCAACGGGCGTTCATTTTCATGATTTGGAAATTATTGTCAAGAACAAAGATGGCAAACGCGTGTATTTGTCTGGCGATGTAAACTGCCGATTTGAAAACGAGCAGCCTGTGGCTTTCCGTTGTTTATTTCGGGATATTTCACAGAGACACCGGGCAGAAAAAGCCCAAAATTTGTATTATTCCATCGCCCAAACGAATCTGAGTTCAAAGGATTTGAATGAGTTTTTGCATCAAGTTCATCTGGAATTACAGAAAAATTTATATGCCAATAACTTCTTCGTAGCTGTCTATGAACCCGAAGAAGGAACCATTTATTTTCCGTATCACGTGGATGAACACTACGAAACGGAGGAGAATTACATGCGTCGCAAAATGGGTAATGGCATTGAAGAGTATTCTATTGTACAAAATAAACCTTTATTTCTGACCAAATCAGACATACAGTCGCTCGTTGAAAACCAACGAGTGTTTCTGTACGGGAATGTACTGCCGGAAATCATGGTTTGTGCGCCCCTGATGGTCAATGGGAAAACAACGGGCGTTATCGGGATTAAATCCTACAGCGACGCAAATAAGTTCAGTAATCGTGATTTAGAATTATTGGAGTTTGTGTCTGGTCAAGTGGCTTTGGCATTGTTACGGAAACAAAATGAGGCAGATTTGATGCGGCAAACAGCACGTTTGAACGCCGTATTCGATAGTAGTTCGCACATCATCTGGACAGCCAATAAAAAGAAACTTTTGAGCTCGTTCAATAAAAATTACGAAGCCATTATTTACCAAAAATTAGGTTTCAACCCGAAAATAAACAGTTCTCTGGAAAAGGTCGGTTGGAAATTAATTGCGCCTGAAGACCGACCTATTCTGCGCGAAAAATACAATCTAGCGCTGGCGGGTCAGCCTCAATATTTTGAAATGAATTGGGGCGAGTTGGATGGAGGGAACGAATGGTATGAATTTTATTTGAACCCTATATTATCGTCAGAAAGTGGAGAAATAGAGGAAGTCTCTGGTATCGCGCGGAACGTAACGACACAAAAAAAAGCCTTGCTATCACTCCAAAAAAGTGAAGAGAAGTTCAGAAATATCATCGAATCTTTCATTGATATTTACTATAGAACAGACTTGGCGGGTAATATTACCATGATTTCGCCTTCGGTTCTCACGCATACGGGGTATTCCGTGCAAGAAGTGATGGGCAACAAAGTAGATAAATTTTTTGATAACGCTGTCGATAGTTCAAAAGACATCAAGTCGCTGCTAAAGTCAGGAAGTATCACCAATTTTGAAGTAAACGTGAAGCGGAAAAACGGTGAATTACGTCAGTTCATGTTGAATATCCGGATGATTAAAGACGCCAAAGGGATTCCGTTGGAGGTTGAAGGGGTCGCACGTGATATTTCTGAATTGAAGAAAAATGCAGAGGATTTAATCGTTGCCAAAGAGCAAGCCGAACATTCGTTGAAGGTTAAAGAGCGATTTTTAGCCAATATGAGTCACGAAATTCGTACACCGATGAACGGCATTATCGGAATGATTGATGTCCTCAATGAAACGCCGCTTGAAAGTAAGCAGAAGGAATATGTGGAAACGATTAAAAAATCGTCGGAAACGCTTTTGACCATTTTGAATGATATTTTAGATTTATCTAAAATAGAAGCTGGAAAAATGGAATTGCATCTTGCACCTTTTATTTTGACGGAGATGTTGGATAGGTTGGTTACTTTATTCCGGCAACGCGCGCAAGAAAAAGGGAATGAATTGGCGTATTGGGTAGCTGACGATGTGCCGCCGTATTGGGTCGGAGATTCGACACGGTTGTTACAAATATTTTCCAATTTAACGTCCAATGCGTTGAAATTCACAGAGTACGGTTCTGTTCGAATTGATGTGCGAAAAGTCGCTCAAAAAGGAAAAAAAGCGACGATAAAAGTTGAAGTTATTGATACCGGAATTGGGATTTCTCCGCAAAATCAAGCATTGTTGTTTGCTTCGTTTCAACAAGTGGATAATTCAACCAAAAAATCTTTTGGTGGGACAGGTCTCGGACTTGCCATTTCAAGAGAGTTGTGCCGTCAAATGAACGGAGATATGGGGGTTATTTCAGAGGAAGGAAAAGGAAGTTGCTTCTGGTTTACATTGGAAATAAAAACGACGACTATCGTTCCTATCAGTGAGAACATTCATACAAAAGAGGTGAAGTTTTCAGAGTATTTTATTGATTATCAGCCTCGTATCCTTTTGGTAGATGATAATATGATTAATCGAAAAGTAGCGTCTGAAATTCTGTTGAAGGCGAATTGTTTGGTCACAACGGCAGAAAGTGGCCAGCAGGCAATCCAGAAAGTTGGGCAAGATGCTACGTTTGATTTGATATTAATGGATATTCAAATGCCGGAAATGGATGGAATAGAAACGACACAAAGGCTGCGGGAGATACACGGCAAGAAACTTCCAACTGTTGTAGCCATGACGGCGTATTCGATGCAACATGACCGCGAACGCTTTCTAAGTTTAGGGATGGATGATTACATTCCGAAGCCCATTCGGGCACAAAGTCTTTTGCAAAAAGTACGAGAAATTATGCTTGGAACACGTGAGAAACAGGCGCAACAAGCGGAAATTGATGCAAGTACAATTACAGATAAGGAAATAACTTCTTTACCTTATACATTGCCCGATACCATCGAGGCGTTTGATATGGAAGTTGTAAAAGGCTTGTTTGAGATGGTCGGAGAAGAGACCTTGGTGAGTGTGTATGAGGATTTTATAACAGAGGCAACCGAACAGATTCAAACGACCAAAGAAGCATACAAATTAGGAGATGTTGTACAAATTCAGCGTGAATTGCATACGTTAAAAGGAAATTCAGGTACAATCGGTTTGATGCGGATTCACGAAGTGACGAAGGATATTGAAGTCCCTGCGAAAGAAGGAAATTTAATGGATTTTGAAGCAAAAATAACTGTCCTTGAATATGAATTTAACCAATTCATGCAAACATACCAAGCTGTAATTGAACAAGTTAAGTCTTAAAAAAACGACGAAGATAGGAGAAAGGAACCTCGATGAGTTGATTTACTTCTGGGGAAACGCGCGATACATAAACGCCTAGTAAGAATAAACTTCCTACAAGAATGGACTGAAAAGTCATCTGGGAAATAGATTCTAAAAATGGCCAAGAAAGGGTCGGCAATTGCTGACCCACATAAACGAGCAAAGCGAAAAGAAGAAGTAAAATGAGTTGTTCTTTTCCGAATGGATGTATGCGGAAGAAGTACCAAACCAAAAAAGTACGAACAAAATTGTAATATACCAAAGCGATGAGTGCTGCATAGGCAGCGCCATCTATCCCAAAAGAGGGAATCATCCATTCGTTCAATACATACAAAATACCGACAAAACTGATGACCAAAAGGGAATCGTAGCGGTATTTCTTTGAATTGGACAAAATAAGACCGTTTATCCCATTGCCCAAATCAACCAATTTACCTATCCCGATGAGTAAAAGTGCCCATTTCCCGGCAGCATATTCAGGTTTTATGAATGAAAAAAGTTCATCTACATTTACCCAAACGAGGAGTAAAATAGCGGCGCCAAACAGGAGAAGATTGATGCTACTTTTTTTATAAATGGTTTGTATTTTGGCATAATTTTCTTCGGCAAGAGCGTCTACGACAATCGCGGAGGAGGCTTTCAAGACGCTGTTATACGACATCCCCATCACGGAAGCAAAGAGAAAAGCCGTGTTATAAATACCAGTTTCGCTTAGTCCCAGATATTTATGAATCATGATTTTATCTAAGTGAATGATAATCATGGAGGAAAGGCCGGTCAGGATACTAAATCCGGCAAATTGCACAAATCCAGCAGCGTATGGGCCTTTGAAAAAAGTAGCGTTGGGTAACAAGGAGAAATGACCAAGCCGAACAGCGCGAAACAGCATAAAGGCAGTTGGCAAACTCATGGCTAAGACCCAGAGCGGCATAAATTGGTCAAAAGAAAACCAGCCAAAAACCAAGGTCAAAAGGCTCAGAAGAAAGAAAAGACGTTGCAAAAATTGGCTGTAAAAAACACCGTGAACGGAATCATACAATCCTCTGGCGTAGTTATCAAAAAGATTGAAAAGAACGGTAGCAAATGCAATAGGAAGGAGGTAAAAATAGTATGTATCCAGTAATGGATTTGTGCCACTTGCCTCTGTATGAGTCAAGTAGGGCTTTCCAAGTACAAAAAAAACTGTGCCAATCAGAAGTCCTATGCCATTGATGAGCAAGCCGTAAAAGAGAAAACCTCGGTGGTTTTCTTCGGGGCTTCGAAAAAAAGAAAAATATTTTGTTCCCGCTGAATTAAACCCCAAACTAGCAATCTGACAAAAAACATACATCCAAGAAAGCAGTAGCGCCAACAGCCCGTTCTGTTCTGTGGTCAGAAAGTTCGGAATAAGAAATGCTTGTGTGATGGTACCGACTAGTACGCCTGCATACGCAAAAATCGTACTTTGAATGGTTTGTTTTTTGATGATGCTGTTCTTCATAGAGTAAAAACAAGAAGACTATCTTTCCGAGCAAAAAAGCAGGAAAGATAGTCCTCTGGTTAGGAAAAATTAGGAATTATTTTGCGCGTCTGTTACAGCGATAGCTACCATGTCAACAATCTCGCGCACGGAAGCACCCAACTGCAATACGTGAACTGGTTTTTTTAATCCCATGACAATTGGCCCAATTTTTTCGATACCTGCCACCTCTTTTACCAGGTTATAGGCAATATTGGATGACGAAAGATTCGGGAAAATAAGCGTGTTGGCACGACCTTCGGCTAAGTCACTGAATGGATGATTTTGCTTCAAAAGTTCGGTATCAAATGCCAAGTGAGCTTGCATTTCTCCATCTACGACCATATTTGGGTGTTTATCTTTCAGAATCTCTACCGCTTTTCTCATTTTCACGGCAGCGGGGCCATCTGCCACAGACCCGAAGTTTGAGTACGTCAAGAGGGCAATACGTGGTTTGATATTGAACTTCTCCACTTCTTTTGCAGCTAATTCCGTAATTTCAACGACTTCTTCTACGCTTGGGTCAAAATTAATGGTTGTATCTGCTAAGAAAAGCGGGCCAAAACGGCTCATCAAAATATACATGGCAGATACTTTCTTGATTCCTTCTTGGCGACCGATGATTTGCAAAGCTGGACGAATCGTATCTGGATAACTACGTGTCAAACCACCAATCATGGCATCTGCATAGCCTGTTTCTACCATCATGGAACCGTAGTAATTTCTTCTACGCATGATGTCGTGTGCCTCAACAAGGGTGAATCCTTTTCTTTTGCGTTTATCAAAAAGTAATTTACCGTACTGATCCAATCGCGCTTTTTCTTCTTCATTGACGGGGTTCATTGGGTCAATGACAGGAATACCTGCTAGGTCGATTTGGTTTTCTTCCAATAAAGCTTGAATGCGCGATAGATTTCCTAACAAGATAGGCTTCGCAATGCCTTCTTCTACAACCACTTGGGCGGCTTTCAGAACGGAGACGTTTTCAGCATCTGCAAATACGACGCGTTTCGGATTTTTCTTTGCTTTGGTAATGACAACTCGCGTCAAAGTATTATCTAGTCCAAGGCGTTTTGACAGTTGTAATTCGTAGGCATCCCAGTCTTGAATAGGACTTTTTGCCACGTTGGTTTCCATGGCAGCGCGCGCTACAGCAGGTGCAACCGTTGTGAGAAGACGTGGGTCAACGGGTTTTGGGATGATGTAATTGCGACCATAGACAAGATTAGCCTCTCCATAAGCGAGGTTAACAATGTCTGGAACAGGTTTTTTAGCTAATTCCGCCAAAGCACGAACAGCTGCTAATTTCATCTCTTCATTGATGACTTTAGAACGTACATCGAGCGCACCTCTAAAAATATACGGGAACCCAAGAACGTTGTTCACTTGGTTTGGATAATCCGAACGGCCTGTCGCCATGATAATATCTTCACGAGCTGCAATGGCTTCTTCATAGCTAATCTCTGGCGTTGGGTTTGCCATCGCAAAGACGATACAATCGGGAGCCATTGACTTGACCATATCTTGGTTTAAGATATTCCCCTTGGATAACCCAACGAAAACATCCGCTCCAACCAATGCTTCTGCTAATGTGGTTTCTGCGGGTAAGGCATCGTTCGCGAACTCAATCTTCTTTCCATCGAGATTTGTTCTACTTGGATGGATTAATCCTTTGCTGTCAAACATGAAAATATTCTTCTTGTCAGCGCCCAAGGAATTGTACAAACGTGTACACGAAATAGCAGATGCCCCTGCACCATTGATGATGATTTTGACTTGGCTAATGTCTTTTTCAACCAGTTCAATGGCATTCAAAAGAGCGGCAGCACTGATAATCGCTGTCCCGTGTTGGTCATCGTGCATGACCGGAATATTGAGTTCTTTCTTGAGTCTTTCCTCGATTTCAAAACATTCTGGAGCTGAAATATCCTCCAAATTGACTCCGCCAAAAGTAGGTTCGAGAATTTTAACAGTGCGAACAAATTCGTCCACATTTTTTGTGTCTAATTCAATATCAAAACAGTCAATATCTGCATAAATCTTGAACAAAAGACCTTTTCCTTCCATGACAGGCTTGCTTGCTTCTGGGCCAATATCCCCGAGACCAAGTACCGCCGTTCCGTTGGAAATAACGGCTACTAAATTCCCTTTTGCTGTGTATTTATATACATCTTCTGGATTTGCCTGAATGGCTAAACAAGGTTCTGCGACACCTGGAGAGTAGGCCAAAGACAAGTCGCGTTGGTTTGCATATTCTTTGGATGGAATGACCTCAATCTTGCCAGGGCGCCCCTTGGCGTGATAATGAAGAGCTTCGTCTTTTAGGGTTTCGTTTTTACTCATAAGGAAAATAGATGAAGTTTTATATTTGCGAAGGTAACGACAAAATAAAAAGGTTACAAAATCAAACTGAATTATATCCGGAATCTCGTCTTGAGATGTTTGAATTTACAAGGGCTTCAAGTAGATTAGTCCTAGTTTTACTTTTCTGACGTCTCAAATTGTTCCCAACGGGTTCGGTCAAATTCTTTTTCATGATTGGCAATCCAGACGGTTGCTACGCCATTGCCGATAAAATTGGTTATAGCACGTGCCTCAGACATGAATCTATCTACTCCCAAAAGCAAAGCCAATCCCTCGATAGGAATTACTTGCAGCGCTGATAGGGTAGAAGCCAATACGACAAAACCACTGCCGGTTACGCCCGCAGCTCCTTTTGAGGTCACCATGAGAATCCCGATTACGGTAATCAATTGCTCAATTCCGAGTTCTACACCATATACTTGTGCCAAGAAAAGTGTAGCCATCGATAAATAAATGGTTGTACCATCTAAGTTAAATGAATAGCCAGCCGGAACGACAAGCCCGACAACCGGCTTGGAACAGCCCATTCTTTCGAGTTTTGCCATCAAAGAGGGCAATCCCGCTTCTGAGGAAGACGTACCCAAAACAATCAATAATTCTTCTTTGATGTAGCGTAAAAAAGTGAAAATGCTGAGTTGATAATACTTTAAGATAAAATGAAGAACGACAAAAATAAAGATGGCCATCGTCGCATATACTGTAAGCATGAGTTTGGCAAGAGGAACAAGGGTATAAATTCCATATTTCCCAATCGTGAATGCCATCCCACCGAACGCACCAATAGGTGCAAGATACATGACCCAATGCAATGCTTTGAAAACATATTTGGAAGCAAAAGTGAGTCCTCGAATGAGGTTGATTTTGGCTTTTAATTTACTTAAAATTATCCCGAAAAAGATAGAGAAAACAAGTACTTGAATGGTCAGATTGTCTAAGAAAAACTGAAGCCATGAAAAGCGTTCTGCCCCTTTTTGGTAATCAGAAACAGCGGAGGCGTCACCCATTTGAGCTGTAGAAACGCCTACTCCTGGTTGAATAACATACGCGGCAACAAGTCCAATAAGTAGGGCAAACGTAGTGACGACTTCGAAATAGAGGAGGGCTTTTCCGCCTACTTTTCCTACTTTTTTCAAGTCACCCATCCCGCTTATGCCAAGTGAAATAGTGAGAAAAATGATAGGATTGATAAATAATTTGACAATATCAATGAAATAAGTACCCAAAGGTTTGCAGGCTTGTGCTGCAAGCGGATAGAAATGCCCAAGTAGCGCACCAGCAAGGATGGCTGTTAAAACCCAAAATGTTAGATTCGTAGTGATTTTTTTCATCGGGTTGAGGAAAGAGTAAATAAAAGCGTCTGCCCGAAAATTCAGACAGACGCTCAAAAAAATTAGGCAAGTGTGAATGCTTTCAAATAAGTGGCATTGGCTTTGGCTGATTCCAGCGGGGTAGTGCCATCAAATCGTTCCTGTTCTACGATAAATCGTTGTACGCCGTTATTTTTTGCAACTTGTAGAATATCTGCAAACGGAATAGCGCCTTGCCCAAGTAAACACGAGGCATTCACGGGAAAGGCTGGATTGACAGGCTCATTTTTCTGTATTTCTGTGATTTTTTCTGCGGCATACATGTCTTTGATATGCACCAGTTTAAAACGCTCTTTGTATTTGTTTAACCAAGCAATTGGGTCTTGTTTGGCGGCATGAACCCAGTAAATATCCATCTCGAAATCTACTTTGTCTGCATCGGAGCCTTGCATCATGATGTCTTGCGGGAATGCCCCTTCCATTTCTGTAAAACTATAATGGTGATTATGGTACCCGTAGCGCATACCAGCGTCTGCACAAATAGCACCTAATACATTGAATTGCTCCGTCGCTTTTTTAAACTCATCGAGCTTCGTTAAAAATCCTAAATATGGATTGAGTAAATGCGTAATACCCACCGATTTGGCTTCTTCCACCAACTTTTTGAACTCATCAAGTAGTTCAGGTTTTAAGGCAAATTCTGGATTTACATGTGAGCTAACGACGCTCAATCCTAAGTCCGTAGTATATGATTTGAAGTCTGCGGGTGTCATGCCCCAAAAAATACCATTCGCTCCTTGAAAACTCTCAATTTGCTTGAATCCGTAGTCTGCCAAGGCTTTTAATGTTCCTTTGGCATCTTTGGCCATTTCTTCTTTGACTGTCCAAAGTTGTATCCCAAAATCACCGATGGTTTTGGTAGTTGTTTCTGTGCTCGATGCACCCGACGAACAGGCCAGAAGTTGTTGAAGTACAAAAGGAGTGGCAACGGCGAACCCAGCATTGCGTAGAAAATGACGACGATTGACTTTCATGTGTTCAAAAAGGGGGTATTAAGGTTGAAAAAATGAAATGTAAAGTTAGAATATTTCGGGAAATACTCATTTCTATCTATCCTTTTTTCTACACACTAGACGGATTAATTCCGTAATCTCCGGAGTCCTTCTTCAGATAAAATTTTAATCCTACCAGAGGTGATGTCAATTAACTTTTCATCCTTAAAGTCAGAAAGTGTCCGAATTGCTGTTTCGAGCGAAGTACCTGCCAAATTAGCCAAATCCTCTCTGCCAACTCGGATTCCATCACGTAAGTCTCTCTCTGTCAGTTCTGTATGTGAGAAATAACGGAGTAATGCTTCTGCCATTCGTTTCCGAACAGAATTATACGCTAGGTGCAAAAGCTGATTTTCTGTCGTATCGATTTCCGCTGATAATAGTTGAATGAACTTCTTGGCAACTTGTCTATTTTGAAAGAGAAGTGAGAAGAAATCGTCTTTCGGAATCAAACAGATTTCTGTTTCTTCAAGTGCCGCCGCCGTATCTTGATAGGCAGTTTCTTGCAGTAAATGAACATGTCCAAAGTAATCACCTGCTTGGTATAATTGGGTGATTAGTTCTTTGCCGTCATCGTTTGTTTTGTACGTTTTTACTTTTCCTTTGATGACAAAAAAGAGATAAAAAGGGAAGGCACCCTCTCTGTAAATTTCTGCTTTTTTCTTGAATGTACGAATTTCTCGACGTTCGTTCAATAAGCGCAGTTCCTCGTCTCCACCAGCGTCTCGCACCATATTATCGAGCCCTTCCAGTGTTTTTTGGTATTTTTGATTTAAAACTTCCACTTTACGAAGTCTGCTCTCTACCGCATTTAATAATTCTACGTCGTCAAATGGCTTGGTTATATAGTCGTCCGCGCCCATATCCATGCCTTTTCGAAAATCCGTTCGCTCAGCTTTGGCTGTCAGAAAAATAAACGGAATATCCGCTGTTTCTTGGTTTTTTGTGAGCAAATGCAAGACACCATAACCATCCAAAACAGGCATCATGATGTCACAGATGATTAAGTCTGGCTTTTCAGCAATCGCTTTGGTGACGCCTTCTTTGCCGTTTTCCGCGACAGTGACATCGTAGCCGTCGAGCATCAAAATTTCACTCGTATTTTCACGTATTTCTACGTTATCTTCTATCAACAATATTTTTTTCATCGATTATTCATTCGGTATTTGTATAAAAAAGGAAGTTCCTTGGTTTTCTTGGCTCGTGAAGGTAATCTTTCCGTCCAATAATTGTACATATTGATAAACTATATTAAGTCCTAAACCCGTACCTTGAATATTGGACGCATTACTTGACCGAAAAAAACGATTGAATATTTCGGGTTGGTCTGCCTCCGGAATACCAATGCCTTGGTCTGTTATTTCGAAAAGCCATTTTTTTTGTAAGAAGCGGACACGTAAAAAAATGTCCTGGTTTTCCGACGAAAATTTGATGGCATTTCCCAATAAATTCATCAAAATATGCTTTAAAATTTTTTCATCCACATATATTTCTTTGGGCGCGTCAGGGGCAGTTTCTGTAAGTACGTGTTGATTTTTCTTTAAAATCCCTGAAACTTGTACCAGGCAACTCGATAAAATATCTTGCAATACGTGCGTATTCTTAGTAATCAATACTTTACCTTCTTCTACTTTGTTGACAGTCAACATATCGTTCAGGATTTCTGTCAAATGTTTAACAGATTGCTTGATTCGCTGGATATGCTTGTTTCTTTGGTCTGTCATCTGTAAATCCGCGTATTTTTCTACCAATGACATCGAAGAAAGTACAGTGGCTAGGGGCGTTCGGAACTCATGGGAGGCAATGGAAATAAAGCGTGATTTCATCGAATTTAACTCGCGCTCCCGAACAAGCGAATGATCCAATTCTGTTTTTGTTTTTTCTAATTTCCGAATGGCTTCTTTTAAAATTAAGGTACGCTCTTCTACTTCTTTTTCAAGTTTTGATTTATAACTAATGAGCTGGTTTTCAGCTTCTTTTCGGATAGTAATATCAATAATAAAGCCAATCACAAACTTTCCTGTACTGGACTCGTATGGACTTAAACTGACTTCCACAGGAAACTCCGTTCCATCTTTCCGGCTACCGAATAAATCAAATCCTAAACCCATCGAACGTGGTTGGGGCTGCGGAAGATAGGTGTCACGGTGTTTTACATGTTTCTCGTGGTAACGGGTCGGAATAAGCAACTCGATTTTTTCACCAATTAATTCTCCACTTTCATAGCCGAACATCCGCTCAATACTCGGGTTTGTACGCACAATTACACCGCGATCATTGGTAATTAAGATGCCTTCTGTGGCAAAAGCAAAGATGGCTTCCACCTGGTTATTCATATCTATTGCCATTTGGTCAACGGGATCGGTCTTTTTAGGTAAATGATTTTGCTGTATCATTAGACAAATTAGAGGGTTTGTGTGCTTGAATTTATGATTTTCGTCATACTTTCCCAATCTTATCCCCTAAAATCTTATAAAACTGATGCTTGTCATAGGTACGTACTTCCATTTTTTGAACTTTTGTAGATATATAGTCTGCTATTCATCTATCCAAAAGTACACGTATGCTTACCATTGAACCACACATGAAAGTTTCTGATTTAATGAGAGTTATCTCTGAAAACTTCCCGTATCTCCGTTTAGAGATTTATTGTCAAGGACAAGAAGCGATGTCACTTTGGCCAATGAAACATTTGCACGAATTGAGCAGACATAAAAATCCGGAGGCACTACATATTCAGCCTTCTATGGCAGTGAATGAAATCGTAGATTTGTTTTGGCATAAAATGGGACTTCAAGTCATGATTTTTCGCCGCATAGGTAGTATGTGGCTAGAAACGTCTTATACCGGGAGTTGGTCGCTGGAACATCAAAATAACATGGGGTCTTCTATGGTGTCTGTCTGATTATTGATTGCTTGTATTTTCTTCTTTTTCCTTATTAGGTGTATAGGTCAAACGGTGCAAATAATAGTATTCTTTCACGGTTAATGTTTCCGGATTTCGTACCGTGATTAAGCCATGGGTCAGGAAATTATTGGTGTACCAAGAAGTTAAATCAACTTGAAATTCGTCGATAATTCTTCCTTTTGTGGTCTCTTGTTCCCGTTGAATAGACGTCAGATTCTCCCAAGTATGTTGTTCGTTCAATAAAAGTGTTTGTATCATCTTATTTTTTGGAAAGGCAACCAGCAGTCCATTTGTAGCGGTATTGGTTGCTTGTACTTTCATAGAAAGTTCGCTACTTTCCATATTTCCTAAGCCCACACTGTTGTTCCAAAGTAGTTTTCCATCCGCTGTAAATCCGCAGATGATGGCGTGTGAATACTTGAAATTATTGTAGTATTCTTTTCCGACGCGATACGTTTTGATAAACTGAACCCCGTATCCATTGGGTGTTTTGTATTCAGGATAATATACTTCTGCAAGCATAACCCACTCGTTTCCTCGTTGTATGATGTCGTGCACAAGTATTCGATGTCTGATTTTTACGTCAATGCCTTTTTCCTTTTTAGCATCGATGCGTTGCTTGATTCGCTGCTGCTTTTTCTCAGGCAAATAACTAAAGAAATTAGATAAATGCGTGAAATCAACGTAATTGGTTTTATTTTGGTCCAAGTCATGCAAATAAAAACCCACTGAATAGGAGGTACACCGTTCGGAATAATTACCCACGATGAGTTTTCGATTATCAGGTAAAACCAGTAGTTTTCCAGTAATCGGTACTTTCCCGTCTTCACCAATCTGTTCGGAGCTAATCAATCGACCTTCGTAATCGTACGATTTTAGTAAAAAAGTACAGCGCCGTTCATCTCTGAGTAGTACAAACGTAGTTCCCGTTTCTTCATCTACCTCCAACGTACTGATTCGGTAGTTGTTCGCATACAAATCAGGTAAAATTTTAGCATTTTTATCGAAAATCGTGATGAGTTCCACGACGGGGCGGTCGTTGTATGTCCCACTCAACAATACTTTATTTTGAACGACGCTGAAATACTCGATGTCCATGCGTGTCAGTAGCTTTGTTTCCAAAAAAACCATGTCGTGCGTGACTAAATCTAGTCTTAAAAGCAGGATTTCTTGGCTATCGATTTTCCGATATACTTGCCACAAGGCTTGTTTTTTTTGTAGGTAGGTCTTTTTTAAGTCGTATAAAACAGGAGGCGTAAAGAGTTTACTCCATTGAATCCGAAAAACTGTATCTAATTTGGTAAACTGAACTTGCGTATTTCGGCCGTAACTATTGGTTCGTAGATTGGCTAATAATGCGCCAGATTCATCCAGCGGGAATACGTCAAACTCTTGGATATATTGTTCAGAAAGAGGGATTTCAAGTCGTTGATTTTCAATGACTTGACTATGTAATATGCTTGGTAAAAATAAAATTGCGTAGAGAAAATAGCGTGTAAATTTACGTTGCCTCATTAGGAATTGAGTGTTTGAATGTGGGACAAATCACGGAATAATGCGGCTTGTCACCTCAATTAACTAAGTTGATTACCTCTAAGTTATGGATTTTTTTCTGATTTAATTCAAATCGTATCAATGTTCGAATAGAATGAAAGCCCACACGACCTGCCGCACCCGGATTGATGTAGAGCAAATCGGGGTAGATTGGGTCTTTGATAACACGTAGAATGTGGGAATGTCCACAAATGAGGAGGTTGGGCGTATGTTCTTTTACTAATTTTTTGACCCTTGTCGTATAGTGAGCGGGTTTTCCTGCAATATGTGTGATGAGAATCCGAAAGCCTTCCAGCTCAAAAATGGCATTTTCAGGCAAAGACCAACGCAGCTCATTTGAATCAATATTTCCATAAACGGCACGGACAGGCTTGAAATCAGAGAGCTGTTGCAAGATGTGTTCGTTCCCGATGTCACCAGCGTGCCAAATCTCGTCACAGGTTTGAAAGTGATGAAATACAGATGGGTCTAAATAACTGTGCGTATCCGAGATAAGGCCAATGCGTGTCATGGTTCTTTTTGCCATTTAACTTGAATGGCGTGGTAGTTTTCTTGTTCTTGGTAGTCTTTTCGCATCGGGAATCCCTCCCAGTCGGCGGGCAGAAGAATTCGGCGGAGGTCTGGATGTTTATCAAAATGAACACCATAAAAATCGTATGCTTCGCGTTCGTGCCAATCGGCAGTTCGCCAGATAGACGAAACAGAAGGGAGTTGTGCTCTACCGATTTCACGCGGAATTTCACAATGAAGCGTAAAATTTTTCTCATAAGGCAAAGAAGCCAAGTGGTAAAATGCCTCGATTGTTCCTTTTTCTGTTCCGTTGTCTAGTAAGGAGATGGACTGTAGAAAGTCAAAATAGCACGCATTATTTGTATGGAGGAAGTGGCAAATATCCAGCAAGAAAGCAGGTGAAACAGACAGGTAAGGCTGTTGTCCGTTAGGTATTTCACCAAGGAACGCTTGCAGAGGAAATGCAGCTTTGAGATGTGCCACTACTTGGTCAAAAGAACTAAAATCCATACGAAAAAATTTAAGTATTGTATATTTCTATCTTGATTGCGCCAAAAGATATAGAACCGCCATACGAACGGCTACACCGTTTTCTACTTGTTCTAAAATGATAGAGTGCGGAGAATCTGCGGCATCACTGCTCAACTCAACTCCTCGGTTGATTGGGCCGGGGTGCATCAAAACAATTTCTTTGTCTAGCTGGTCAAGCATCGCTCGATTAATTCCAAAATGTTCCGTGTATTCACGCAAAGAAGGGAAATATTTAATTTGCTGGCGCTCCAGCTGAATGCGCAAAACATTGGCTACATCACACCATTGCAGGGCTTCTTGTAATCGAGGCATTACGTGAACGCCAAGACTAGGTAAATACTTAGGAATGAGTGTACTAGGGCCACAAACACGTACTTCAGCTCCTAATTTTTGCAAACAAAATATATTAGATAAAGCCACCCGTGAGTGAAGAATATCTCCGACAATAAGTATTTTCTTCCCTTGTAAATCACCTATTTTCTCTTGCATGGAAAACGCATCCAAAAGTGCTTGTGTGGGATGTTCGTGCGTGCCATCACCGGCATTCACAATCGAGGCATCTATGTGTTTAGACAAAAAATGAGGAGCGCCTGGGCTGCTGTGTCGCATGACAATCATATCTACTTTCATAGATAAAATATTGTTCACAGTGTCTAAAAGTGTTTCTCCCTTTTTAACAGAACTTCCTGATGCTGAGAAGTTTATAGTGTCTGCTGAAAGTCTTTTCTCTGCTAACTCAAAAGACAGACGTGTGCGTGTCGAGTTTTCAAAAAAAACGTTCGCAATCGTAATATCCCGAAGAGAAGGAACTTTCTTGATAGGTCTGTTGATAACTTCCTTGAACTCCTTGGCTGTTTCTAGTAGCAAATGAATGTCTTCTGGAAGGAGTGACTTGATGCCTAAAAGATGTTTTGTGCTGAAGGTATGCATGAATTCAAAAGTTTGGCAAAACTACTGATAATATCCTATTTCCTGAACACGAACGTCAAAAAACTAGCTGTGTCCGTGTATTAGGAATTGGTTTCTTGAAATTCTGTTCGAATCAATTGGTCAAATACGTATTGTTTTGCACCAAGGATTTTTGCTGTTTCGCCCATCGGAGAAATAAGTACATGTAACGTATTTTTGAAATCTCGGAGGCAAAATTTATTAATGGATTGCTCGATAGCGGTGGTCAAATTTGCACCTGTATTGGTTAATAAACCATCAATAATTATCAACTCGGGGTTCAGTAAATGAATGGCCATCGAAAGCCCTTTGCCTAATTCTCTACCTAGCTCATAAATCAGTTCGATAGAAAACTCATCTCCTTGATTTGCCGCTTCTATGATGGTTTCAATGGTTAATGTTTGGTTTTTTTGTAGTGTAGTTGGTGCATCTTTTTTGAGCCCGTCCTGCGCGCGCCGCAGAAGTGAAGCAACCGACGCCACGGTTTCAAGGCAACCAATTTTCCCACAATGGCATAGCTGCCCGCCAGGAACTACCTGGATATGCCCAATTTCTCCAGCAAACCCGTCAGCGCCCTGCATGATTTCCCCATTTGATAAAATACCTAGTCCAATTCCCCAGTCCAAATTGAGGAGCATCACATTTCTTTTATCCCGTGCTAAACCGAAATGATTCTCTCCCAAAAGTGATGCTTTGGTGTCGTTGATGATAAATGTAGGCACGCCCGTTACCTCTTGTAGCTTTTTGGGCAAAGAAATTCCCGAAATTTGGTGGTTTGAATATGTCTGATTTTCCTGTGTTTCTACATCAATTAATCCGGGGCTTGTCATACAAATCCCCCATATCTCTGGTGTTGTTTTTACAGCTTTTCCAAGCTCCACAGAGAGTTTAACCACAAAGTCTGGGTCATTGATAGCAAGAGGAAACTGGACGATTTTCTCTATTCCGTTTCGTAAATCTACCTGCTGGATGGAGGTTTGGTGAATGCCAATGTCAATGACAAGAATGAACTGTTTTCCTCCGTTTAGGTCAAACAGAATGGGTTTTCTGCCAAATTTGGAGTTCTGCGCACCTACTTCTTGAAACCAATGTTCGTTTATCAGCTCCTGAACAATGGTTGTCGCTGATGGAATACTAATGCGCAATATGCGGGCTAACGAAGAAATCGTAATGGCGCCTTGCGCATAAACCGTCCGGACTGCCTGCTGCTTCAAATATTTTTTCTTAATACTTACAACCGATTCCGTCGTTTCTAGCATAGAAATGAGTTAATTAAAAACATGAATGGAATGTAAACCACGAGGTGTAAATAATTGGACTGCTTGTTTGCTAAGCGTGGGTTTTCCTGCCATTTCTTGGTATTTCCAAAATTCAACACTTCCTACTTTCACGCCATACGCCCCAACTTCATGTACACTGACAGCCAAATTCTTCCCCTCTTTGTCAAAGACAATAGCCATCGGAAGAAGGCCGTCTGTCGGAAAATCCTTTACCTTTTTGACCAACCCCTGCGGATTTAAGCTAAGCAAAGACAAACTGGATTTAGATACCTCTGTGGGTTGGACTTCAAAAAAGCTATTTTCTGCATTACAAACAGCTACTTTTTTGCCATCTGATGCAATGGAAAAATCTTGTGGGTTTTCTCCAACTTCCGTCCTCGACAACAGATAATGTGCGGCCCCAGGCTCTGAAGCCAGTTTGACAACATACATTTCGCCAATCTCCCGTGTTCTAAAATCTGCTTTTGATTTTTTGGGGTCTAATACCAAAAAATAATTTCCGTCTGGGGTAAATCTACCCACAGTAGGTTTTTTACCCAATGCAATGGTCTGATCCACGAACTCCAAACGAACAAGACGTTTGGTTGGCCCATCTTTGACTGCCCGCAAAATACCTACGGTTCGTGTTGTTTCATTGATGAACGTCAAAAAATCCCCACTCGGATGCCATTGTACGTCAACGATTCTTCCTGAAGGTAGATTAACTGGTTTGGAGATGATGCGGATAGGTTTCCCTGATTCATCCAATTCCAAAACTTCTATTTCCCGTTCTTCTGTTGTTGAACTGATGGCAATGTGTTGATAGTCAGGGGAAATAGAAATACTGGTCGGATTTACCGCGATAGGCATTTTGAATAATGCTTTGGGTATTTCTAAATCTGTAAAATCAACAATGGTCATAAATTCTCCTTTTTCAAGATCTTCCATTGTTGGGGAAACACTGACTTGTGTTATGTTTTTAGGGATACTACCTCTGTGTTCCAAAATATAGCCCAAACGTAAATCTGTATGAATAGCCATGCTTTTTCCTACCCGAATGGCGGAATTTGGTACCGGAATACTCCTGATTTCTTGTTTCAATGCTTGTCCTAATGGCAAAGTAACAATGGAAAATAAATCGCGTTGTGCTGCCTCTTTCTGGATAACTCCAGAACTGAACGTGTGTGGCTGTGTATCAGAATCATGAAGAAGAAACAAGGCCGAAGCATCAAATTGAGGTACTTGGCAAACCCCCCAAGAGGGAAGAAGGAAGAACAGCAGGTAGATTTTTTTCATTAATTTGGATGAAATTGAGCTAAAAAGGTTTGCAAATATCTATCTATTCAACCGATAATCAAAATGACAATTACAAACCATACGTGCTAAATAAACTGAACGTCCCGGTCAAGAATGTTGAAATAGCCGTTCCGTGTGTTCCTCCTTGAATGGGAATTAATGTTATTTGTGTTGCTCCCCGTTTTTTCATCTCTGCAACAGTGGTTTCACTATTAAAAAACGGAACGTATTCATCTGCTGTTCCGTGGTAAAATTGAGTAACCGTTTTGGGCGCCCAATTCATCAAATCATTGTCTGCAAAAGCATTCAGTACAGCGGTATCTGTCTTATCTTGAATGCCTTTCACGAATGTTTCCTGTAATAATTGATTGAACGAGCCTGAAATTTGTGCGCGAAAACCACTCTGCGCAATTTGTTCAGCAAAAGGGCTTTTAAAATACGCGGAAGCCGGGCGGTTTAAGCCGTAGATTCGGTCGTATGTTTGTAAAACCCAAATATAGGATTGGTTGTGGTTGACATCACCCACAGATGGCTGCGTTGCAATGGTTTGCATGGATAACGTTTTATTATAAGCGCCAGCTCCGCAGCTAGAAGCTACCAAATTAAATTCTGTACTCGCCGTTTCTTCAATGAGCTTTTGAAGAGCTAATGTCGCATAACCTCCCTGAGAATACCCAGCCAGCATCAATTTCTTGTTCCAGTTTGTGTTTTCTTTTTCCAAATATTCTTTCACCGCTCTGATAAAATCAAGCCCTGGTTCCGCCAAACCTTTTCGGTGCTCATACGGGTGAGGAACATTCTTGGAGTCGCCGTACCCAATATAATCCGGCATTGCAATGATTGTGCCCGTTCCTGCTAATAAAATTCCGATGGATACTTCTGTGCCTTCCTTGAAATAGGAGGGAGCATCTGCTTCATCAAAAAGGGTTCCGTGCTGAATACTCGCCAGTGCTGCTGGTACTGGTAAATTGGTCGGAATAATCAAAGCCCCAGACGCCGTAATGGGTTTGCCATCGGTATTGGTCGTCTGATAGCTTATTTTGATTTGTTTGATGCCCGACCGAACCAATAAAGAGAAAAGAGTACCTTGTGGCCCAAAACTCTGGTTGATGGTTTGTCGGATTTGCTCTGTGGTTATTTCTGCCTTTACATCCGCAGAAATCAAATAACTTTTGGGCGTCTCTTCGGGTGTTACGTCGCTCTCGGAACAAGCCACGACGACAAACAGATTGAGAAGAAGTAAAATAGACGCCAAGCGATTTTTTGGATTGAATAATCGGTTCATCGTTGTTTTTTGGGTGTTTGATAAGAAATTTACAAACATAAAGGAATAAAATCAACTTTTTGATAGCAAGGTTTAGGTATAAAAAAAGCCCATATCGTACGATATGAGCTTTTCTTGATGTCTTATTAGACTTATTTCGTTACTAGGTTCAACGAAACGTTGAAGTCATCGTAAATTACTTTGTCGCCTAAACCGTCAAAGAAGGAAGCAGAACCAAATTTCACGTCAAAATCCGAACGATCGACATTGAAAGTTGCTTGTGCCGCTACTTTACCATTCACTACGTTAACGTACGCAGGGAAAGTAATCGCTTTTGTTTTTCCTTTGATTGTCAAGTTTCCTGTAATCGTATATTTGTTACCTGCTTTTACAGTTGCTTTTGTAATAACGAATTTCGAAACTGGATTTTTATCAACAGAGAAGAAATCATCAGATTTCAAGTGACCAACCAATTTACCGTTGTATTCTGCGTCTTTGATATCATCACAAACGATGCTCTTCATGTCAATTTCAAAAGAACCACCTACTAATTTACCCCCATCAACAACGAATGAACCGTTTTTGATGTCGATTGTACCGTAGTGTTCTCCAGTGAATTTCTTAGCTACCCATTTGAAGGTACTTTTTTGGTTGTCAACAGCTACTGTTTGTGCTGCTGGTTTTACAGGATTTGCAAATGCAGAAGCTGCTACTGCAAAGAAAGCGATGAAAAGAAATGTTACTTTTTTCATTGGGATTAAATTTAGAAGTTAAAAATATATATTTATTGTTGTGTGTTTCTGAATCTGTCAATTAAAGAGTTCAATAATGCCGCCTCTTCTTCTGTGAGTCCACTGATAGCATCTTCCATTTCAGCCATTTCTTGGTTGAGTTTCTCTAAGACAACCTTGCCTTTCTCTGAAATGAATACGTCACAGGCACGTCTGTCTTGTTCGTTGTAATTTCTATCAACATATCCTTTTTGAACAAGTTTATCTACCAAACGCGAGGCATTGGACATTTTGTCTAACATGCGGTCAATGATGCCGTTAATCATGATAGGCTCTGGGTTATGCCCCTTCAAAATGCGTAAAACATTGTACTGTTGTAAACTAATACCATATTTTTTTAGTATCTTGTTCTGTTTCGTGCATAGCCAATTATTGGTGTACATGATATTCACCACGGCTTGCTGTGTTTCGTTACGAAACGGCTTTGTTTGCTTGATTTCTTTTGCTAATTCCATATTTTTGGATCTGTACTAGATGTATGTACATTATTTACATTAGTTATTTTATAAACGGCTGTTCTGCCAAATTTGTTCACGTTCACGAAAAAAAAATGAAATTAACGCATCAATTAATCTTAGCTTCTAATTCTCCAAGACGCAGAGAAATCCTGGAAAAGGCAGGATTTGAGTTTACAGTTCAAGTAAAGGAAATCGACGAAAGTTTTCCTCAAACTATGCCCGCAGATGAAGTTGCTCCCTATCTAGCCAAAGAAAAGGCATTGGCTTTTGGTGAGTTATCTGCTGATAATCTGATAGTTACGGCTGATACTGTCGTTGTTGTAGATGGTCAAATTTTAAATAAACCCAAAGACAAAGAAGATGCAAAACGAATGCTTCGGCTGCTAAGTAACCGCGTGCATGAGGTCATTACGGGAGTTTGTATTCGGACAAATGAAGACGTAATTTCTTTTTCCGACAAAGCATTGGTTTCCATAAAAAATCTGACAAACGAAGAGATTGATTATTACATTGAGACCTGTCAACCTTTTGATAAAGCAGGAGCGTATGGGATTCAAGACTTTTTTGGGATGGTCTGTGTTCAAGGGATTCAGGGCTCTTTTTATACGGTGATGGGGCTGCCAGCACACGCTTTGTACGAGCGACTCTTGCCTTGGAAAATGAAATAAAAAAAAGCGAGGGGAGAATCCTCGCTTTTTTTATGACTAGACACACGATTAATTACAATAGTCACGAATAACACCATAAGCAGCCGAATAACCTAGTTCTCCAGCGCGGCTTAAATCGTAACATCCTGCATTGGTATCTCCCAAAGCATATTTAATAATTCCACGTACATAAAATGCTTCTCCATATTTAGGATTGATTTTAATCGTATTCGTGCAGTCTAAAAGAGCTTCTTTTTGCAAACCAATCGATGAACGCACAATACCTCTCAAGAAGTGAGCCTCGGCATACGTTGGGTTTAATTCAATAGATGTATTCAAATCTAGGATAGAACCTTTGGTATCGCCACTTTTAAATTTCGCTAATCCACGGCTATAAAATGCCTCAGAACGCTCCTCTGAAAACTCGTTAATTTTGCTGTTCTCTTGTACTTTGTTGCGCAAATCATCCAATGTCTTCTTTGTCATAGAACCTAGATATTCCACTTTAGGGTTCATATTTAAGTTGTTGATTTCGATGGATTTGGATAAGTCCGCAATAGCATTTTTCTGAACTCCGAGACGTGAGTAACAGAATCCACGACCATAAAACGCTTGTACATTAAGTGGGTCAAGGGCGATTGCTTTGTCATAATCCAAAATAGCTCCTTTGAAATCATCAACTTTCGTTTTAGCAAATCCTCTGTTTGCAAAAAGTTCAGTTTCTTCTGGGCTCAACTTGATGGCTTCATCAAAATCTTTGATTGCACCCATAAAATCTTGGATTTTTAAGCGGCTGAAACCACGGGATGCAAAAGTTTGTGAACGTTTCGGATTAATTTCCGCAGAGCGTGTATAATCAACGATACTTCCTTGGTAATCCTCCAAAGCTGCTTTGCAGTACCCGCGTGAGTAATATGCTTGGTATTTGGCGGCGTCATCGCTGTTTAGTTCAATTACTTTGGTAAAGTCCTGAATTGCACGGCGGTAGTCCTGGAGTTTGATGCGTGTAAATCCACGTTGTAAATAGGCTTGAAAATCGCTATCGGCGAGTTCAATCGCTCTGTTATAATCTTGCAACGCCGCTCTGTTGTCGTCTTGTGCACTTTTACTTACACCTCTGTATAAGTAAGCCATTGAATTTTGTGGGCTTAGGTCGATGGTACGGTCAAAATCGAGAATGGCACCTCGGTGGTCTTTCAAGACTTGTTTGGTGAGCCCCCTATTGTAATAGCATTGGGCATTTTCTGGGTTCATAGTGATTGCCGTACTGAATGCCGTCAGGGCACCAATATAATCTCCAGATTTACTTTTGTTTACTCCAAGATCAAAGTAATCAGCAGCAGTTTGTTGCGCTTGTGCTATAAAAGCAGCACATACGAGCGCTAAAATTCGGAATGTTTGTCGCATAAACAAATTGTTAAGTAAAGAATATTTAGTTGGATGTTTAGATAAATACTCAACCACAAGACAAGAGAAATGCCTTCTTGAGAATATGAAATGTCTTGTAAGTAGAGGTATTGAGCTTTGACATCCAAAAATACAATTTTCAGTGAACTATTTCTAGTTTCTTTTTTATTTACCTGCGACTGTATGAAAAGTTCTTATAAAAAACAGCTTTTTAACTAGAGATGTAAGCTAATTCCAAAAAGAATCGTGAAGATGAGCGTGGATAGAGCAAGCTGTTTTAACATAGGGTCTGGGTTTTCCAATGTACTTACTCGGTATCCGTTCAATAAAAAAAGTGGGTAGCTGAGTAAAAACCAGTACGTCGTGTTTTCTTGTAAGAAGACGTAAAGAAGGGCAGTTATCATTCCGCCAAATAAAAGAAACCAATGATAGACGAACGCCTTTTGCTTTCCGAACCGAGCGGGGATGGTTTTTTTTCCGGCGCGTGTGTCAGAGTCAATATCCCGAATATTATTGATATTCAGCACACCTGTTGCGAAGAATCCGCTACTTAGCGCAGGGAGTAAGCTTGTCAAAGACAGTGTTTGGCTGTATAAATAATAACTTCCGATGACGCCTACTAATCCGAAAAATAGAAATACGGAAATATCACCTAGCCCCGCATATCCGTAGGGGTTCTTACCTGCCGTATAGGTATAAGCGGCTATGATGCACACTACGCCAAGTCCTAAGAATTGCAAAAAGGCTGGGGAGGTAAAACTACCAAAAGCAATCCAAAGCAAGGCAATACCTGCGAAAAGGGAAAGGACGGCAAACAAGACAATGGCACGAAACATTTGTTGGGGCGTAATTACCCCAGTTTGAACAGCTCTGGCTGGGCCGATGCGTCCTGCTAAATCAGCACCGTTTTGGGTGTCGCCATAATCATTGGCAAAATTAGAAAGTACCTGGAGGAAAATAGTTGTCAAGCAAGCCAGTCCAAAAACCCAAGGGTTGAAAAAACCTTCCGCAGCGGCGGTAAAACTTCCCATAAAGATAGAGGAAAGAGCGAGTGGGAGGGTTCTTGGTCGTGCAGCTTCTACCCAGGGTGATGCCATAGTTGTTCCTTTTGTAGTTTGGGTAATAAGAAAATGAATTGTATTTCTAGGAAAAAGAAAAAGAGAGCAAATATACGTGATTTGCTCTCTTTTTGGTATTTACATACCTACTGCCTTCCGGAAAGTCGGGTCTTTGGGTAGAACTCCGGACGCAAAGAAGTGCGTTACTTCTCCTTCTTCATTGATAACATACTTGCAGAAATTCCAAGTAGGCGCTTTGTCGTTCCAGCCGTTCAAGTCACTGTTACTTAGCCATTTGTAAAGTGGATGTTGGTTGTTTCCTTTGATAACATCTACTTTACTAAACATCTGGAATGTAACACCGTAATTTTTTTGACAAAAAGAAGCGATTTGTTCTTCACTCCCTGGTTCTTGGTTCATGAAGTCGTTGGTAGGAAATCCTAGTACAACTACTTTATCTCCGTATTGCTCATGAAATGCCTGCCAGTCAGCATATTGTGGGGTATATCCACACTTAGAAGCTACATTTAAAACAATAACTTTTTTTCCTTTGTATGCAGAAAAGTCAATTTTCTTTCCATCCAAACTTGTTGCAGAGAAGGAGTGAAAAGAGCCTTTCGACGTTGTAGAAGCGGTGCGAGAAGCTATTTCTTTTTTGTCAGAAAATAGATTTTTGATGGTTTGAAAGTTCATAATGAATAGCGATGTGCCTAGTAATGCTGTGATAAAACCGATTTTTTTCATTCAATGATAACTAGAATAGACAAGCTAAACGAAGATAAACCTTAAATTGTTTGTACTGCTAGACTTGGATTTTTCTCTTCGTGCCCCATGGAATAAAGCATGTTCACATGCGATTGCAGCGCATCAAAGAAGTTTTCTTTTGCATTATACACCAGTCCAAACTCTTCGGCTGTTTTGGCTACGATGGGCGAAAGTTGTCTGTAATGTACGTGGGAGATAGACGGGAATAAGTGGTGTTCGATTTGGTAATCTAGTCCGCCAACAAACCAAGAAAATGCTTTTCCTTTGCTCGCAAAATTGGAAGTGGTTTGTAGTTGGTGAACAGCCCACGCATTTTCAATTGTTCCGTGCGCATCTGGGAACGGTTGATGAGCGCCTTCCACGACGTGTGCCAACTGGAAAATCGTGCTCAAAATCATACCGGCGGTCACGTGCATGGTCATGAAACCAAGAAACCATTGCCCGAAGCTGTAGTCTGTAACGAGAAGTGGTAGAGCTAAAATGAATAAAACATATCCGATTTTTGATATAAACAAAATGCGTAATTCGTTCGCCGGAAATGGTTTTACTACACCTTCTTTCGCCATTTTATTAAACAATCGAATTTCGTTGAAGTCTTTCCATAAGAACGAAATAGTCATTAAACTATAAAGAAAAAAGGCGTAAATGTGCTGAAATCGATGAATCGACTTGTATTTATCCTGAAAAGAAAGACGAAGTAAAAATTTGCCTGTAATGTCTTCATCTACCTCATGTACATTGGTAAATGTATGGTGCAATTTATTGTGTTGAACCTCCCAATTGTAAGCGTTTCCACCCAAAAAATAGATACTTGCGCTGAATAATTTATTCACCCATTTGTGCTTAGAAAAAGAACCGTGGATGGCATCGTGCATCACGCACATACCTACTCCAGCAACGCCTAAACCCATCAAAAACGTAAGAGACCATGCCGCCCAACCGCTCATGGGGGTAGTCAATAAAAATACAAACGGAACAAAGTAGAGAGTTAGCATAAACAATCCCTTGATAATCAATGCATTGCCTCCAGTTTTTTCAAGATTGTTTTCTTCGAAATAGGATTCAACGCGGGAACGTAACTCGGAAAAGAAAGCAGCTTGCTGCTTGTTCTGAAATTTGATTTTGTACATAAAGTAGTTTAAGAATAAAAAGAATGAGCTTACAGTGATTGACTAATAGAGGAATTTGACGTTTTAATAGGTTAAATCTATATTGTTCAATGCAAAATAAGATAAAGCAAATTAATTACTTTCAGGTAACTTTCCTATGAAATTGCTCAGGTATTGACAAAAACAGGTAAGAATGACCTCTTTGACTAGAAGATTTTACAGTTTTGTATTTTTTGCAAATTCTATTTGGCTAGACTTGGCGTTTAACCAAATAGTTTTTTGTTTTTTGAAGTAACTATTTTTATCTCGTGACTTTGGCTAGGCAATTGGTATGTTTGGAGGTTAAAAAGAAGACGCAGAGCATTGAGTTCGTCTCTGAAAATAGGGGAATAGTTGTTGGTTCCTTCCACACATTCACCCCCCCAATTCCAAATCTAGCAGTTTTTTACATAATCAAAGAAATAAAAAACCAACCAAAATAGATGTGCTGTCCACTTATTTTGGTTGGTTTGTGTATTTATACAAAGACGTAATCTTGCCGAAAATCAACAACATCCTTTGGCTGGATCACAGCTTGCCGCTTCGGCTGTGGTGTCGGGCATGGCTTTGGTTTCTTCCAATACTTGCTGTATCGCCTGAACGAAAACCTCTGGCGGCTGTGCGCCACTTATTCCGTATTTATTAGCAAGAATAAAGAACGGAACACCCGAAACACCCGCCCGTTGGTATTGTTCTATCTCGTTCAAAACAACGCTTTTTAGTGCGTCATTTTGCCAACAAGCAGCCGTTTTCTCTCTGTCCCAGCCGAACTCTTCCAAAATTTTCGCGACTGTTTCAAAATCAGATAAATCTTCGCCATTCTCAAAATAGGCTTGAAAAAAACGCTCTTCTAATGCGTCTTTGACGTTTTCTTCTCCCGCAACTTGTAAAATTTGATGCAAAGGAAGGGTATTCATCACCTTCGGCATTTGGTCAAAAGCAAAGGAAATACCTACTTGTTTTCCAGCCTGCGTTACTTGATCGAAAATTCCAGCCACCTTTGCTTTTTCTCCGAATTTTTTCTCAAAATAAACGTCTCTATCTAAGCCCTCCATCGGAATGGTTGGATCTAACTGAAACGGACGCCATGTAATCTGTACGCTGTTCTCTGGCAATTGTTGAAGCGCGGCTTCTAACCTTTTTTTGCCAATATAACACCAAGGGCAAGCGACATCAGATACAATGTCTATTTGAAGGGGTTTTGTCATTTTTTATTTCAATTTATCGCTCTAACAAAACCTTTTCTGATAAAGTTTACCAAACGCACGCATCGCCTAATTTGTATTGTGTATCTATCTAACTTACAAATTGGGCTGTTTGCTGTCTGTTTTGTCAAGCAAAACACTATATTTAACCCCATTATTCTTCACTAAACATGCATAAAATGAAAAAAATAGGTTTCCTTTTGTTGATAAGTTCGTGGGCGTGGGCTCAGCAGAATGTATCACAAAAGATTACGGTCTCGGACCTCACAAAAGTAACGCAGGTAACAGATGTACTCGTTTCCCCAGCAAAAAATCAGGCATTTTACCTTCTCAAAAGTATAGAAGCGCGCCCAGATGCTGCTTTTGAGTACGATTACCGCTCTCATTTATTTACTGTGGATTTGCTGTCACCCACACCAACGCCCAAAGCCCTTACGCGCGGCGCTTCGAGTGTCTCTCAAGTCTCGGTAACTCCAGACGGAAAATCGGTGATTTTTGTGCGTGCGCAAGGCGAAAAAGCGCAAGTTTTCCAAATGCCCCTCGATGGCGGTGAGGCATTCCCGATAACCAAAAGTAAATACGGGGCATCAAGTCCTGTTCTTTCTCCTGACGGAAAAAAAATCATTTTTTCTGTATCTATTTCTATGAAAGATTTACTTTCAGATTCTCTTCTAAATCCAGGGCTTGGCGTACCAGCTTGGTCTTTCGAAAAACCAGGTTTTGCGTCCAATGATTTCCTACGCACAAACAAGGCAGTCAAACCAAATCCGGATGGAACACTGGAAGAAATACGTGCCTTTTTAGCCAAAGATGTGGAAGATAAAAAAGCCAAAGTAATCAACCGCTTGAATTTTCATGGCGAAGCAGACGTAGAACCAGAACTTCGTTTTTCGCATCTATTCATCGCAGATGTAAAGGAGAATGCCGTCGCTAAGCCCCTGACGAGCGGTTTTTGGTCTGTTGGTCAAGCTGTGTGGAGTGCAGACGGAACAAAAATTTATGCCGTTACTGGAAAAGACAAAGACCAACATCCTGACAGAGAACAAGAATCTGTTATTCTTGAAATAAATCCGCTGACGGGTGCGCAACGCATCTTGATTGAAGAAGCTGGAAAAAGTTTTTACGGTGTAACTCCATCGCCCGACGGAAAAGCATTGGCGATGATTATGAATACACCAAATCTACTTTCTTTTGGTCAATTGGTTATAGCTAAAACAGATGGCTCAGACCGGAAAGTAATCAATTTTGACCGTGTACCTTCCAACATGGAGTGGAGTGCAGATAGCCAGATTTTGTATTTTACGGCACAATCGAATGGTGGAGTTCCATTGTTCAAATGGACGGCTAAGACGGGTAAAATAGATAGAATCACAGACTTTGAGTCGGGGATTACTTCTTTTGCTTTGGCTGGTACGCAAGTTGTTTTTGCGAAAACAGAAGTGAAAAATCCTTCGGAATTGTTTATTTCTGATTTGACCGTAAAACAAGCGCGGCAACTGACCACACACAACGCTGTTTGGTTGGCCGGAAAATCGTTGAGTTATCCTGAAAAACGCACGTATAAAAATTCACTTGGCCAAGAGGTAGAATATTGGATTATGCCACCAGCGCAACGCGAATCGGGAAAAAAATATCCTTTGTTATTGCAATTACACGGTGGTCCGACGGCGATGTGGGGACCTGGCGAATTTTCGATGTGGCATGAATTTCAGTTTTTCTGTGCGCAAGGCTATGGCGTTGTTTATCCGAATCCACGCGGTTCGGGTGGGTATGGAAAAGAGTTCCAGTTTGCGAATTACAGAGATTGGGGAACTGGTCCGCAAGAAGATGTACTCGCGGCAGCATCGGCAGCAGCCAAAGAAAGTTGGGCAGATACAGCGCGGCAAGTCATTACGGGTGGTTCGTATGCGGGTTATTTGACGGCTTGGATTGTCGCGCACGACCATCGTTTCAAAGCTGCTTTTGCGCAAAGAGGCGTGTATGAATTGGCTACGTTTATGGGAGAAGCAAATGCTTGGCGACTAGCGCCCAATTATTTTGGATTGCCTTGGGAGGACGAAGCCGTCACGAAAATGAAAGCCAATTCGCCTTATACATTCGTGGATAAAATAAAAACACCTTTGTTAATCAAACATGGCGAAAACGATTTACGGACGGGCGTTTCGCAGTCGGAAATGATGTTTAGAAGTTTGAAATATTTGAACAAAGAGGTAGAATATGTTCGTATGCCCGGCGGAACGCACGAATTATCGCGCTCCGGGAATGTTCGCCAGCGCATGGATCGGATTTTACGTATCTATGAATTTTTTGAAAGATACGTAGGTATAAACTGAGAAAAAGCAAGAAAATAAGTGGTACGGATAGATTCTGTTGGCTTGCCTTCAAATCTATCCGTACCTTTGTTTTTTCACTCATTCTTGATGAAACATCATGCAAAAACCAATTATTTCTCCCTCCATGTTGGCTGCTGATTTCGCCAATTTACAGCGAGACACCGAACTCATCAACCAATCTGATGCAGACTGGTTCCACATTGATATCATGGACGGGGTCTTTGTTCCCAATATTTCGTTTGGTTTACCCGTGACGGAGGCCATCAAAAAACATGCAACCAAGCCCCTGGATGTGCATTTGATGATTGTTCAACCCGAAAAATACGTGGCAGATTTTCGGAAAGCCGGCGCAGACATCATTACCATTCATGTGGAGGCTTGTACACATTTGCACCGCACACTTGCGCTCATCAAAGAGTTGGGTTGCCAAGCAGGGGTTGTCTTGAATCCATCGACTTCCTTGTCCTTATTAGATGATGTTTTGCCCTACTGCGATGTTGTCTTATTGATGTCGGTAAATCCAGGTTTTGGTGGTCAAAAATTCATCGAAACGACATACGATAAAGTCGCTCGTTTACGCAAAATGATTGACGAACGAGGATTAGCAACGCTCATCGAAATTGATGGAGGGGTGAATCTGGAAACGGGTAGAAAATTGGTTCAAGCGGGTGCAGATGCGCTGGTGGCTGGTAGCTTTGTCTTCCAATCTGCCCATCCATTGCAAACTATCTCGGACTTGAAAGCATTGAAATAATCCAATCTCTTTTTCTATAAAATGGCTTACAGTGTGGTTTTTAATGCACTGTAAGCCTTTTTTGTTGTCGTACTCTGATTTTTGACAAATCATTGAAAAGAATCAAGCAATTCGTACTATAGGTTTACCTATACTCAAAAGAAAGATTCTAATTTTTTCAAAATTAGGAAAGAAAACAAACCTAAAATGAAAATCAGTTAAGGTGTTTTGTTAGAATAATTTCCACAAGGCTGTCGAAACTATTTCGTTGAGATTGCTTCAAATTTTTCTTTCCAGTATTTGGTTTCTATTTCTGCTTTTTCTGCCCGCAATTGAAGTTTCTGATTTTCTAACAAGGAAAGTTCTAATTGATGCTGTACTTCTTTGTTATCAAAGTTATTATTGAAAGTATTGTGTTTTGCGCCTGAATTTACTTGTGGGTTGTTGCATTGGTCAAAAAAATTAGACACTTTATCATCGAAGTTTAAAATATCTGACACAGATACACCCAATGTTTCTGCAATTTTTTCAAGGCGAGATAAGGTCATATCTTTTTTGTTTCGCTCAATATCACCATAAGCCCCCAGCGACATGTTGAGCATTTCTGCCATATTTTCTTGTGAAAGTTTTTTTAGCATTCGTAAATCTCTGATTTTATCTCCGACTTTCATATTTTGAATAAAATGTATTGTTTCATAGTATAATATGTACAGTTGCTGACAAAGCTAATCAAAAAAAGGAATTTTAAATTGCGATGTTAAAAATTAAAATTTAAAAACACTATGAAAAAAACTTTTTTATTGTCGGTAGTAGTTATGGCAGTTGCCTTTAAAACAATCGCCCAAACCGCTAAAACACTTTCGGCACAAGAACAAACAATCATTTTGGCTCGCCAATTGGCAGACTATGGTTATGCGAACAAAGATGCTCTTTCTCTGGCTAATGCTGCTAAAATGATAGCAAGCAATACAAAGAAAATGGAAATGCAAGTAAGTGAAAAAACAGAAGATGCTGGGGGTAAAAAAGAATCGAATACGCAAACGGTCGCTTCAAAATCAAGTGTAGCAAAAACCTCTAGAACAACAGTAAATACAGATGAGCTAATACGTAATGCAAAAGCATTAGCTGACGGTAACGCTACCTTGCTTAGTGCAATAGGCGACATCGAAAGGAGTATGGTTGCTACAAAAGGACTAACCTCTGGAAGTGTTACGAAGTATTACAGAATTGAATCCAATTCTACAAAAACTTTATACGGTACTTATCAGGGTGGAGAACAGGCACGATTAACAGTAAGTGGGGACGGCGATACGGATTTAGATTTATACATCTATGACGAGTTAGACAACTTGATAGATTCTGATTATGATGGTACAGATTACTGTATCACAACTTGGACTCCGAAATGGACTGGAAAATTCAAGATTGTGATCAAGAACAGAGGCGATGTTTATAACGATTGTGTCTTGATTTCAAACTAAATAAAATGCCTCGAAAGGGGCATTTTTTATACACTTAATCATTCAAATAACATGAGAAAAATAGCTATACTACTGTTTTTATCTTTGGTGGTGCAGTCTGGTTTTGCACAAATTTATGACTGCCAAGAACCTATGTCAAAGTTGAGTGGGGTAAGCGGTTTCAATAACATTGGGATAGTCTATCGAGAATATTTACAAAGTAAAATTGGTTTGTTTGAGACAGATACCCTGAATAATGCAATCAAAGAACACCTGGACATCGTGGGGCGATGCTTCTTAGAAAAAGTAGAAAATGAGGAAGGCTTTGCAGAGTATGAAATTGGAGAGGAATATTTAACTAACTTTCCAGGATTAATATTCATGCTACTCGTATCACCATCGATAGATAAGCCAGTAGATAAACAAGGATGGTTTTCGATTCTGCCTTTAATGAACGATGATCAAATTGAAAAGCTTTCTGCTATTCTATACAAAGAAAATAAAAAACTGGGCGAAATTGCTAAAAAGTATAAAACCAAATCAGAGCCAAAGTCCCTTGAAATGACACCGACAGAACTTGGCAAATATTTCTTGGCGATTTATAAAACAGCTGAAGGAACACCCGTATGTGGGGTTGGTTTTCTGGATTTAGATAATAAATTTTATTTGTTGTCTGATAAAAGCAAAACTACTACATATACACTCATTACTAAAATACATTTAGGGAATTATGATGATGTGATTGGTCAATTTCCTACAATAAAAGATAATATTAAAGCTCGCTTTGATGAATTCAGACCAGACTATGAGCAGTTTTTATTGAGTTTGAAGCCAGAACAAGCAAATAGAATTAAAATTAAAAACTATGATTATGTAGCAGAATTTGGAAAAACACTCATAAATGAATGGATTAAGACAAATAATCATTTTACTGAGGTAGAAAAGTTGTTGAACCTCAATTTTAACACCGTAAAAGCCAATGAGAAACAAGAGCATTACTATACACTATACTCTGCTTGGGAAGGGCGAGAGGCAGATGCCATGTCAGCAAGGAAAAAATATATATTACGAGAAAGAGAAAATTATTCTCATGTAAGTTTAATGTTCGATGCGTTTTATATCGCAAATTATGAACGAGAACCGACCTGTGTAGATTCTTTACCTGCATATAGTCGAGTTGTATTGAACCTGTATGAGCAAGCGAAAGACGACTTGATAGAAACCAGTAAGAGCTTTACAGGATTACAAGCCGATTATATGGTCTGGGATTACGTGAAACATTACAATAAAAACCAAGACTTTAAAACGATGGCTACAACCTTTTTGTCCATTTATGATGGTTTGTTAAAAAATAAAGAAAATTTTAGGGTAAGTGATGGTTTGCAAAGTTGGTATTATGGGCTGACTGATTATTATAGGTCTGGGAAATTTCAAAAAATCAATACTCTTGAGGAACTCAGCCAAGCTTTCGAGCAGCTTTATGTCTCTTCAATTGCAAACGATGACCAAAAAGTTGATGCAAAAGGAGAGTTCTATGTTTATTACTGCTTATGGCAAAGCATATATAATCCTAACTATTCTACCAAGACGATTTCCTCTGTCTTAAAAAGTACTACACCAATATACCAAAATCCAAATTTAAAATCATATCGTTATATTGAGAAAGATATTGCAAAAGTGTTAGAAAAAAATGAATTAGATAAATCAATTCAGTCAATTAAGACACAGGAAGACAAAGAACCACCGATTATCGTCATGAAAGATAATGAAGATGGCAAAGAGCAGTATGCCAATGGCGCAATTTTTGACATTTTACACTTTACGGTTACGGATAGAAGTAAAGTGACAATATCTGTGAGTTTAAACGGGAGTGAGCATACTAATTGGAACAAAGAGGAGGTAAGTAGTATTCGAACAAGACTAAGCATTCACTATATCACACTAAAAGTTGGCAAAAATGAACTTATAATAAAAGCAACAGATGAACATGGTAATGAGAAAAAACAAATTTTTAGCATTATTAGGGCTGATAAACCCATAAAAAATGCTAAATTCTATGCTCTTATTATTGGTATTGATAAATATAATACCAGAACCTGGACAAATCTAAGTACCTGTGTAAGTGATTGCAGAGCCTTAGCTCAGATTTTAAGTGATAACTATCAATTCACTAAAATAGATACGCTTTATAACGAACAAGCTACCCGTGCAAATATTCTCAAAAAATTGAATAGTTTGAAAACCATGGCGGAATTAGATTCTAACAGTAATGTTTTAGTCTATTATTCGGGTCATGGAACAGAAACTGATAATACTGGTTATTGGGTACCTTTTGATATTGATGACGATAACACAAATTATTTTCAAGTGAGCGAAGTAAAGGCAAAATTAAAAACTGTTGTTGATCAAAATAAGGCGAGACATTGCTTTGTGATGGTTGATGCTTGTTATAGTGGTAGTTTGTTTAATAATAAACAAGAAACAGAAGTAGTGAAGATTGAACACGAAGAGAAGGCTAACACTATATATACAAATGGTATTTCTTTGCAAGGACTTACTTCTGGAGGTCTTAAGCCCGTACCATCACAATCGGATATTTGTGGTAGCAGTTCTTCTACTTTTGGGTGTGCCTTATTAATGACACTGAGAGATAAAAAAGATAAGTACCTATCTGTCAGCAATTTGTCTTTTTTAGTGAAGCAAAAAATGGATAAAGATAAGGGAGCAAAAGATCAAACACCTGTATTTGGAGCTTTAGATAGTTCGATGGCGAGCGGAAGTGAGTTTTTATTCATAAGGAAATAAACTTTTTCGTGTAAGCCCCCTACTGCGATGTTGTCTTATTGATGTCGGTAAATCCGGGTTTTGGTGGTCAAAAATTCATCGAAACGACATACGATAAAGTCGCTCGTTTACGCAAAATGATTGACGAACGAGGATTAGCAACGCTCATCGAAATTGATGGAGGGGTAAATCTGGAAACGGGTAGAAAATTGGTTCAAGCGGGTGCAGATGCGCTGGTGGCTGGTAGCTTTGTCTTCCAATCTGCCCATCCATTGCAAACTATCTCGGACTTGAAAGCATTGAAATAATCCAATCTCTTTTTCTATAAAATGGCTTACAGTGTGGTTTTTAATGCACTGTAAGCCTTTTTTGTTGTCTATTCATGAAAAATTTGACCAAACTTAATGGACAATGAGGTGCTAACAAAGAAACTCGAATTACCTTGATAAAGAGGCAAGTACCGAGCTTCAACTCGCGCCAAAAGCGGGGCAGCGGGTGCGTAATCCAAGTTGAGCGAATAGCCCCATGTACGAAATCCCCCGTTGTTTTCGGAAGAAATAAGTACGCCATCTCTGTCTTGATAATACTCGATACGCCCAGCCATTTTCATGTTTTTTGATAGGTCATATTGTGCGATAACAACCGGACTAAACCAAACAGAATAATCGCTCTGCTTTAGGGCTCTTTTTTGTTGAATGCCCACGTCTATTCCGGCAATAAGTCGGCTTTTGGGAGTGAGAGAAAATAATCCGTATTGATTGGAAAAATATCTTTTTTTAGCTGGTATTTCTGGGTCGTCAGAACCAATAAATGTACTCCAATTCAGGGTGATTCCTTCTTTTGGTTTGTACATGATTTGTGTGCCAAGTGCCGGAATACGGTGATTGGGCAGACGTTGGATTCGTTGCCAACCATTGAGCGCAGCCAACATAAATTGCCATTTTTGCGAGGGCGAATACGTCCACTTTGCACCTGCCAGAAAATAAGGTGAGTTTTCAGCCAATAGGGAGCGTGTCATTGTCCAGTTATCAGGTGATACGGCACTTTCGAAGCCAATATGTGAAGGGAAAACGCCCATATCGAACCAAAATCTGTCTTTTTTATCTAAAGCAACGCCTACATTTGCCTCAAACAAGGGACGTAGCAAAACGGGTTCCGCTGCGTAGTTGTCTTGAACATACGTGCCCGCTTGCAAGCCTAGATTTGCCCGGTATTTTTGATGCGCGATGTTCCATTTTACATAGCCAAGATTTAAGTTCACCTCCTGATGCCGGTTGTGGTTGTATAAAAATGGCATTCTAAAACCCTGGGTTGGTTGATTAAAATCAAAGACATAATAAACATCTGCAAAAGCTTCTACCGAAACAGTGGGTTTTTGAGCCCAGCTGCTGTCTGTCGTCTGGGCATTGGCAGAAAAACAGAAGAAGAGCAGCAGCTGGAGAAAGTACTTTTTCATTTTTTCCGAAGAAGTGTAATTTCGTTTGTTGGGTGATAAATAAGCGGAGAATATTCGATTTCCACATCGCTTTTATCAAGTCCAAAGAATAATTCGTCGCTCAAACTGATTTTTTTCAATGAAAAATACGAATTGAGTAACAGACCATCTTTGAGGGCAAATTCATTTTCTACAGATAAGAATTTCTCAATTACGATGAATTTGAAATCCGGTTCGTTATTGTATTTGGAAGAACCGTCGGGTCTATTGTGTAGATTGAGTTCTTTATTAGTGACCAATTCTTGCACAATTTTCTTGAAATACATTTCTGTTCTCGGTTGGATACGAAAACCGACGTGAATATTGATTTTGATAATTGTATCATCTAGCAATTCGGAAACGTCATAAGAGAGTGTATAAGGATCATCTGTTCGGTCAATGTGTACGAACCAATAGACATCCGCTCTTTTTGGTTTTTTTGCTAAGATGGATTTGACGATACGCTCTTCTACGTGGTGTCGAATGTTTGCTTTTGTCATGTAAATGAGGTGTGTAGCATATTTAGGGACAGATTCGTCGTTACGTAATTCTTTGATGAGCGGGGCGTATTTTCCTAAATCGACAAAAGAAGTGAATTTATTCGTGATTTTTCTACCGTAGAAAACGGCATACATGACAAACATAAAGCCTGTTGAGATGAACAACGTAATGTATCCTCCTTCGCTAAATTTATTCACGTTGGCGGCAAAGAAGATTGCTTCAATAGAACCGAAGAGAAGTAAGAGAGAATAGACGGCTAATTTAGGCCATTTGAGTCGATAAAGTAGATAAAAAGAGAGCAAATACGTCGTTACAAGCATGGTAATAGTGATTGCCAATCCGTAAGCTGCTTCCATGCTGCTTGAGTCATCAAAGTAAAGAACCATGAAAATACAGCCGAGCCACAAAATGAGATTGATACTAGGAATATACAGCTGTCCTTTGATTTCTGAGGGTTGACGAACCGCCACACGAGGCCAAAAATTCAAGCTCATGGCTTCACTGATGAGCGTATAACTACCACTTATCATGGCTTGCGAGGCGATAATTGTTGCCATAGTCGCAATGGTAATACCAGGTAGAAGGAACCATTCGGGCATAATTTCAAAGAATGGGTTTCGTCCAGCTAGTGTAGCATTTGCGGGGAGATTCATCAACCAAGCGGCTTGTCCCATATAATTGAGCAAAAGTGCTGTTTTTACGCCAATCCACGTAATTCGGATATTCTGGATTCCGCAGTGGCCTAAATCTGCGTAAAGTGCTTCTGCACCGGTGGTTGCAAGGAAAACGCCACCAAGTAAAATGAAACCATCGGGGTATTCTGTCAAAAATTGAAATGCATAATAGGGATTCAAGGCATGTAAAATAGCTGGATAGTGTATAATTTGTGAGATACCCAAACTAGCCAACATCACGAACCACACAAGCATTGCTGGACCAAACGCACGCCCAACTTGCTGTGTACCAAACCGTTGAAAGAAAAAGATACCTGTCAGAATTGCAATGACAATTGGAATGGTAGGAAGATGCGCTAGACTTTCCACTTTTTCGAGCCCTTCAACAGCGGAAGAAACGGAGATAGGAGGGGTGATGATACCGTCAGCAAGTAAAGTAGAAGCCCCCACCATGGTAGGGAAAATCAGAAATTTACCATAGCGTTTTACGAGTGCGTACAAAGAGAAAATTCCGCCTTCGCCGTGGTTGTCTGCGCGTAACGTAAGCGTAATGTATTTGAAAGTCGTTAGAAAGGTAATCGTCCAGAAAACACAAGAAATCCCGCCGTAAATAAGAAGTTCCGAGATTTCTTTTTCTCCTATAATTGCCTTGAGTACATACAGCGGGCTCGTTCCGATGTCACCGTATATAATTCCTAGAGCGACAAGCAGCGTACCTGCCGTGATTTTTTTGTTCCGATTTTCCATTCTTTTAAAATTAACCTTAAAAACTACTTTCGTATGTTCACGCTGCAAATTTCAAGGGAAATTAATAAGTAGAAAATCAAGAAAAATAGAAGGTATATAAAGATTTTATAAAGACGTTTAGCATGTATTCATGCCTGAAACCGATAGCCGACGCCGCTTTCTGTGATAATGTGTTTTGGACTATTGGGATTTACCTCGATTTTCTTGCGCAATGTTCCTACAAATACTCGTAAATATTGCGTTTCCATCTGGTGGCTATATCCCCATATTTCTTTCAGGATGTATGGATGGGTGAGTACTTTTCCTTCATTTTTCGCAAATAAGGCAAGTAAATTGTATTCTGTGGTTGTCAATTTTATCATTTCTCCCTCTTTTTTGGTTGTTCGTGCCACTAAATCAATCTCTAAATTCCCAAATTGGAGAATGGACGTTTGTTCAGATGGTTGACTTCGGCGAATGGCGGAACGAATACGCGCCAAAAGTTCTCCGGTTCGGAATGGCTTCGTGAGATAGTCGGTTGCACCTTGATCCAAAGCAGAAATAATGTCTTGTTCGTGGTCAATGACAGATAGAATGAGAATAGGTTTTTGATACCAACTACGAAGTTCATGCAAAACCCGATGCCCACTTTGGTCAGGAAGTCCCAAATCCAATAAAATGAGGTCTGGTTGGTGACTTGCAGCAAGCAAAAGTCCCTCTTTTCCGCTAGTGGCTTGGGTCACTTTGTAGTCGTGGCTCTCCAAATTTATTTGAAGCAAGCGCTGAATAGGCGGCTCGTCATCTATGATTAAGATTTTACATTTATTCATTTTTTAACTGATTGATGAAAGTGGATTCCGCTGGAAAGGTCAACATAAATAAGGCTCCTCCTGCCGGCTGATTGGTCAATTCTACTTTTCCATTCATTGCTTCCGTAAAACCTTTGACAATGGAAAGCCCAAGACCTGTACCTCCGGTTTTAGTATTGTTTAGTCGATGAAATTTATCAAATACGAGTGAAATTTCCTCCTCCGGAAATCCTTTTCCGTTGTCAGATATTGAAATGATACATTGATTATCGATGTATTTTGCCTGAATAGATATGGTAGAAGAAGGCGGAGTATATTGAAGTGCGTTGTGAATGATATTGTGTAAAATTTGTCCAAGAAGTCCTGCATCTAGTTTAAATAAAGGCAAAGTGAAGGAAGGCTCAAATAAGATAGAGTGATTTGCGGCGTCTTCTTGGTTTTCTTGTATGGCGGAAAAAATAAGTTCATTTATATCACACCAATCGTTTTTGGGTTGAATGAAGCCCGCCTCTAATCGACCCATATTGAGTAAATTTTCTACTTGTCGATTGAGCCGAAGACTGGCTCTTTCAATTTCTTGGTATAAAATAGCACGGTGTGTGTCTGACAATCGCTCTGATTTTTCCTTGATGGTGTCAATCGCGCCAATAATCGTAGAAATGGGCGTTCGTAGTTCGTGTGAAAGGGAATTGAGCAAGGTATTGTACAAACGAATGGCCTTTTCTTTCTCTTTTTCATCTCGCTCTATTTGTTCAGAAATCCGTATTCTATGTGTCAAAAGTGCATTAATGGACGCGATGACAAAGTACATGAGAAAAACAAGTGCGTCTTCGGCTGTTTTGATACGAAAGGTTAATAAAGGAGGAATGAAAAAGTAATTCCATAGCAAAGCACTCAAAAAAGCGGATAAAATAACCGGAAAAAAGTCAAATAAAATGGCATTGATAGATACAGCAAAAAGCAAAACCAAGGCAATCACTCGGTAGCCAATCAGGTCAACAGAGAGATAGCAAAGACCAGATGTAAAGATAATAATCCCCAAACTGATGATGTATTGATGAACTTGGCGCAGTTTACGCGTGCGGAGTAATCTCACTTTTTTCTTTCAAAATTACATAAGTACGTGTAAAGAATTTATAAAAAAAATGAAGTGGACTTTGGGGAAAACGATTCTCTTATCTGTCAAATGGATTGTTTTCCCTTTTTCTTGAATGATTTCTTTTTTTCTCTCTCTTTTGGAAATATGAATTTTTAAAATGTACTTTGTATTTCAAAGTACTCTATATTTTAAAATGATTTGAATCTATGAAAAAACAAGTGTTTATTCCCACGGCTATCGGTTTGTTTGTTGGTTCTGTTCTGGTATCTCTCCTTGTGTTTTCCGTGGACTCCCCCGACCCAGCGTGGGGAGAAAATTGGAAAATAAAACCGTTGTTGGTTACGCCACTCGTTGGAGGCATCGCTGGTCTTTTTTATGCCTTCATGGATTACCTAAGCAAAACAGGTTTTAATCGGACACTTGCACTGCTTCTTGGTATGTGTGGTTTCTTCGTTATTCTATGGATGGGACTCATCTTGGGGCTAGACGGCACGCTTTGGAACTGATTTTTAAGAAATATCTGCTCATCTCTTCATAAAAAAACGGTCGCTACTTCTGAACGCAGCGACCGTTTTGTATAAGTGAACAAGCTCTCTTATTGCAATAATCCTGCCCGACGAAGCATGGCTTCTGGCTTTGGTTCACGCCCTCTGAAACGCTTATAAAGTTCCATCGGTTGCTCACTTCCTCCTTTTGAAAGGATATTTTTACGGAATGATTCTGCCACTTCTTTGTTGAATATTCCTTTCTCTTTGAATAATTCAAATGCATCTGCATCCAAAACTTCTGACCATTTGTAGCTGTAATAGCCCGCCGAATAGCCGCCCGCAAAAATATGGGAGAAGGAAGTAGAGGTCGCAATGCCTTCGGTTGTTGGGTACAAACGTGAACCCACGTCTGCTTTTTTCTCGATTTCTTGAACGCTTTCACCCGTCGGAACTGTGCTGTGCCAAGTCATGTCTATCATGCCTAAACCAATTTGGCGCATTGTTCCCACACCCGCCATGAAGTTTGAACTCGCTTTTAGTTTGGTGATTAATTCTGCCGGAATCACTTCTCCCGTTTGGTAATGCCGCGCAAACAAACGAAGTACTTCGGGCTCTTCCGCAAAGTTTTCCATGATTTGACTTGGTAGTTCGACAAAATCCCACGCGACACTTGTCCCAGAAATAGAAGCGTATTGTCCACTTGCCATCATCGAATGCAAGGCATGACCAAACTCGTGGAACAACGTAGAAACCTCATTGAATGTCAACAGAGAAGGCTTTGTGGCTGTCGGTTTCGAGAAATTACAAACATTCACAACATGTGGTCTAAATTCTTTGCCATTTTGTACCCATTGGCTTTGTAC
>JBKBOU010000002.1:627313-967634 GCA_046293395.1 Spirosomataceae bacterium | reverse complement strand
GGGCGTGCCTTGAACGGTATAATTTGGTACCATAATTTAGAGCTTTATTTTTTGATGAATGGTGTCAAGAATAGCTAAGTCGGGACGGGATAAACGCTGAAAGCATCTAAGTGTGAAACCCACCTCAAGATGAGACTTCCATAGAGGAACGTTGGAGATTACGACGTCGATAGGCTACAGGTGTAAAGGCAGAGATGTCATAGCCGAGTAGTACTAATGAACCGAAAGCTCTCCTTTTTTCAGTTAATTACTCAGTATTTTCCGTCGTTATGTCATATGGAAACAAAAGCCTTCATGGTGTCCATAGGGCGGGTGTTCACCTCTTCCCATTCCGAACAGAGCAGTTAAGCCCCGCACCGCCGATGGTACTTGGATCAAACCCGGGAGAGTAGGTAGATGCCAGAATTTTATTACAAACGCCTCCGTTGCACAACGCAACGGAGGCGTTTTGCTTTTATACCTAGACCAAATCCACCCCCAAAACAAACCCAAATTGACCACTCAATAAAATTCAAACCAATTTAACCAAACAAACAGTTAATAAGATTATAAAAAATACTAGCTTTACCTCACCTGTAACCCGGTAAACAAATAGGCCAGACTACCCGATGGAAACAAAGACGTAATCCTCTGGTACATGCCTGGAAAAAGTGGACAATTTCTCCCTTCTACTGGACCTGCCTATACAGTACCGCTTAGAAAAAACGCTTGTATTTTCCTCTTTAACCCCTATCTGTCCCGTGCACCGGGGATTGGGCTAACAAAACCAAGAGACGAATGAAAGTTACGTTGAACTTGGTTTCTAAATAGGAAAACAGCAGTGCTCTTTTCTGAGAACAAAATAGGTCTCGTTTCTCATACTCAAATAGCATCTATGAAAGTAAGTTTACAAACGCTAGTATGTTCTTGTATTCTCTCCATTGGGCTCACACAAGTAGCCGTAGCACAACAAAACCAAGAGGCAAATGAAAAACGCATCGCCCTTGGATTTCAAGGAGGGAACGCCACCGTACCTTTTTTTCAAAGAACAAAACAGTTTGGGGTTGTGCCTGAAAACGAAGGAAACCAAGTCTATATCGAAGGGGCTTGGTATCGTAAACCAGACTCCGCCTTTGTAACCCAACAAAAGAAATGGACGTGGGGATACGGCATAGAAGGCCGCCTCGTACAAGGAAATAAAAGCTACGCCTTTTTATCCGTTGCCGAAGTACATCTGCAATGGAAAAAATGGGAAGTCTATGCCGGCAGAAGAAAAGAAACCATAGGCTTGATTGATACCACCCAAACGATTGGGGCATACTCCTGGTCTGGAAACGCATTGCCCATGCCCAAAATACAAATAAGTACCGCCGATTGGGTGAATTTTGCACACGGTTGGCTGGGTTTTAAAGTGGGCATCGCACACGGTTGGTTTGGAAATAAGGAAGAAGAAGTGGTTGGACATTGGCTACACCAAAAATGGTTGTACGGACGGCTAGGCCCCGCCTCCCGAAAATGGGAGATAACCGGAGGACTAAACCACCAAGTACAATGGGGCGGGGAAACCAAAAATGATGACCCGTTTTTTGCACTAGATGGAAATTTAGCTCCGCACCCTTGGTATAGTTATCGCTTCGTAGTCATTCCTTTTTTACAGAAATTGGTGGAATTAGACCCAAGTAAACTTCCTCCGTATGACCTTGGCTTGGCAATTGGAAACCAACTGGGGTCTGTGGATGTCGGATTTGCATACCAACTAAGCCCAACCAAACGAATTAACCTCTACAAACAACAACCTTATGACTTTGCTCGCTCTCTATATACCCTAAATAATATTGGGGATGGTCTGTATAGTCTCTCGTACAGTCATGCTGCCGAACGGTTCTTGAATAGATTGAATCTGGAATTTTTCTACTCGAAAAGCCAAGGAGCAACCAGATTTGGGAAACCAACAGAAGGAAATTTTGGAGAAATTGATAATTATTTCTCCCACGGGCAATACGGAAGTTGGTCGTACCGAAACACGCTTTTAGGGACTCCCTTCATTGCTTTTCTAACGAATGAAGCGGGGGAAATCTATCTAAACAACCGCACTGTAGCCTATAAAGCAAGCGCAGGCGGACAAATAGGTACATTTGCCTGGGAAGGAAAATATGCCTGGATAGCGTATTGGGGAAGATGGGGATATGAACGTCGTGTAAACCAACAGGCGGTACAAATACAAATACGCTCTCCTTGGTACAAAAAAGGAATACAATTGACAAGCAGCCTGGGGTATGATACAGGAACAAATCTCGCTGAAAATACATGGGGCTTTGCCTTTGCACTCCAGAAAAGATGGGAATAAGTAAAAAATGAACCGTTAATTGGTAAAAAAGTGAACAAAAAAGAAGAATACAAAGTAACTTTGAACTTGAACTGTTAATTCTTGTTAAGGAACGTAAAAATCCTTGCATTTAAGGGGAAGGTTCTCGAAATGTAAAAGCTAAAACTTAATGAATGATTTAGACAATTGCCACATTGTAGTGGTTGGGCTGGGTTATGTAGGTCTTCCTTTGGCGGTAGAGTTTGGAAAGAGATACCCAACATGGGGAGTTGACATCAACGAACAGCGGATAAAGGAATTGCAAGAAGGCTTTGACCGAACCAAGGAATTGGAAGCGGCGGACTTAGAAGGAGCAACACAATTGTCCTTTACCACCTCTCTAAACATTGATAATACAGGGAAGCACATACAAAAAGTCTATATCGTAACAGTACCCACACCCATTGATGCCTATAAAAAGCCAGATTTATCTCCGCTCTTGGGCGCATCGAAAGCCGTAGGGCAGGTATTGCGGAAAGGGGATATTGTCATTTACGAATCTACCGTATATCCGGGGTGTACCGAAGAAGATTGTGTGCCCGTCTTGGAGCGAGAAAGTGGCCTGGTGTTTAATACAGACTTTTACTGTGGCTACTCGCCCGAACGCATAAACCCAGGAGATAAAGAGAATACCCTAACGAAAATTTTAAAAATAACGTCGGGCTCTACCCCGGAGATAGCTGATTTTGTAGATGCCTTGTACCGCAGCATCATTGTGGCAGGCACATACAAAGCGCCTTCCATGAAAGTAGCTGAGGCAGCTAAAATTGTAGAAAATTGCCAAAGAGATGTCAATATATCCTTTGTAAATGAATTGGCACTTATCTTTGACAAGCTAGGAATAGACACCAAAGAAGTATTAGATGCCGCAGGAACTAAATGGAATTTCTTGAAATTTAAGCCCGGTTTGGTAGGTGGACATTGCATTGGCGTAGATCCGTATTACATGATTCATAAATCGGAACAAGTGGGTTATTATCCAGCTGTTATTGGTGCAGGAAGACGTGTGAATGATAATATGGGGCAGTATGTTGCCAATAAGGCGATTAAACAAATGATTAAGGTTGGTCAAAATATCAAAGGGTCAGATGCCTTAATATTAGGTTTTACATTTAAAGAGAACTGTCCGGATATAAGGAACACAAAGGTCATTGATATTTACAGAGAATTAAACGAGTTTGGACTAAATGTGGATGTATATGACCATTGGGCAATACCAAAAGAAGTAGAAGAAGAGTATCAAATACGTTTAGTTTCTGAATTTAAAGAAAGATACAACTTAGTTATTGTGGCGGTAGCTCACAACGAATATATAACAGATAGAAAATTTTTGGAAATGTACGAGAATACAGAAGTTCTCATGGATTTAAAATCGATAATTGATAACAAGAAAGCAATTAAATTATAATCAAATGCTGAATATAGATATTATCGCAGGTGCGCGTCCAAATTTTATGAAGATTGCTCCAATAATTCATGCGATATATGAATTTGGTGAAGATAAGATCAAATATAGGTTGATACATACGGGGCAGCATTTTGACCATAAAATGAGTGAGACTTTTTTTGAACAATTGAATATTCCCAAACCAGATATAAATTTAGGAGCTGGTGGTGGGACGCAAGCAGAGCAAACAGCTGCTATCATGATAGGGTATGAAAAAGTGATTGAAAATCAAAAAAGTGATATTTGTTTGGTGGTTGGAGATGTTACATCAACGATGGCTTGTGCAATTGTAGCTAAAAAGGCAGGTATTCAGGTAGCGCATGTAGAAGCAGGAATTAGATCAGGAGACCTTAGAATGCCAGAAGAGATAAATCGTCTAGTTACAGACAGTATCACGGATATATTTTATACTACATCTGAGACGGCTAATGCAAACCTCATTAATTCGGGTATTTCAAAAGACAGAATCAGATTTGTTGGGAATACAATGATAGATACGTTGATAGCTAATTTAAATAGGCTGCAGGTACCTTCCGTGTATAAAGATGAACTACTTGAGTCTGGGCAATATTTTGTATTGACTTTACATAGACCTAGTAACGTAGATGAAATCGAGGTATTAAGTGGTATTTTGAAAGAGGTGGATTCACTATGTCAAGGTAGAAAAGTCATATTTCCTGTACATCCACGAACACTCATCAAAATTAAAGATGGTAATTTGACATTTACCAATATTGTTTTGGTGGAACCATTAGGATACTTAGAATTTATCTATTTGGTGAAAAATACAATGGCTGTAATTACGGATTCCGGAGGAATAACAGAAGAGTGTACGGTGTTAAAAATTCCTTGTTTGACGTTACGTAATTCGACTGAACGCCCTGAAACAGTAACAATTGGTACTAATGAACTTATAGGTTCAGACATTTCTAAGTTACGTCCAGCAATTGAAAAGGTTGTTCGAGGTCAATGGAAAAAGGGAGGTATTCCAGCACTTTGGGACGGGGAAACGGCGAAGAGGATAGTTGAGGATTTTAAACTGATTGCTTGACTAAAATGAGAAAAGCTGGAATAATTAATTTACCCAAAATCTTAGACTCAAGAGGAAATCTATCCTTTGTTGAAGGTGAAAAACATATTCAATTTGAGATTAAAAGGACGTATTTAATATATGATGTGCCAGGTGGTGAAATAAGAGGGAGTCATGCGTATCGAAATAACGAAGAGTTTATCATTGCCCTTTCGGGTAGTTTTGATATTGTGTTACATGATGGGAGACAAGAGTTTAAATATTCTTTAAATCGTTCTTATATGGGACTGTATGTGCCTAAAATGTTTTGGAGAACGATGGAAAATTTTTCGACGAATTCGCTTGCTTTGGTTTTGTCATCTACAACTTTTCAAGTAGAAGATTATATAAGAGATTTTGATGAGTTTAGAACAGAAGCGAATGATGGAAAAGAATAAACCCAAGGTTTTTGATTGCTCAATTATTGAGTTTCCCAGAGTAATGAATCGATCGGGAAATATAACGCCGATTACTTCTTCTGTAGAAATACCGTTCGATATAAAGCGAGTTTTTTACCTTTTTGACATACCTGGAGGCGAATCACGTGGTGCACATGCACACAAAGAGTGCCACCAACTTCTAATCGCTGCAAGTGGGAGCTTTGAGGTTATGTTGGACGATGGAGAGACAAAACGAATTGTTCAACTAAATAGACCTTACTTTGGTTTGCATATACCTCCAGGTATTTGGGCTTCAGAGATTAACTTTTCATCAGGCTCAATTTGCTTAGTATTAGCGTCTCATATATACCAAGAAGCTGACTACATTCGTGATTATGAGGTTTTTAAAGCGTTAAGATTTGATGAAAGTAGATAGGAAATATGAAAAATATGGAATAAGCTTAAAATTAGTAGAAATCCAAGATGCGGAGTTTATTCTTGAATTGAGAACAAATGATGAGCAGCGCGCTAAGTACTTATCCCAAACGGAAAAAGATGTTGAAAAACAGAGAGAATGGATTCGGAAATACAAAGAAAGAGAAGCCCTAGGCTATGATTATTACTTTATCGCAGTTGATGAGTATGACAGAAGACTGGGAACTGTAAGGATATATGACATAGGAAAAGAAGTCTTTACCTCTGGTAGTTGGATTTTTTTTAAAAAAGCACCTGTTGATGTTGCAATGAAAGCTTTCTTTATTGTTTTAGATATAGGCTTTAATGAATTAAAATTGCAGAAGTGTGCCTTTGAAATCCATAAAGAGAATAAAGGGCTTTTAAAGTACCAAAGTAGATTTCGAGCTTCAAAAGAATATGAAGAGGCAGATTTTCTATATTTCACAATCAGTTACAGACAATATTCAATACAAAGAGATAATATTTTGAATATTTTAGAAAAAAGGAAAAATATAAACGATTGATACTTCTTTTTAGAGTAAAAAAGGTACTAGTTTAGGTAAATAAATGAAAGCTTGTGAGTAATAGTATACATGTAACTGCTGATGTTCAATCTGCCAAAATAGGTTTAGGTACAAAAATATGGCAGTTTGTGGTTGTTTTGCCAGAAGCAGAAATAGGGAATGACTGCAATATATGTAGTCATTGTTTTATTGAAAATGATGTTAAAATAGGTGATGGTGTCACCGTCAAATCAGGTGTCCAAATTTGGGATGGAGTTTCTGTTGGTGATAATGTATTCATTGGGCCAAATGTGACATTTACTAACGATTTACTTCCACGATCTAAACAATATCCATCTGAATTTGAAAGAACAATCGTTGAAGAAGGAGCATCAATCGGAGCTAATGCAACGATAATTGCTGGTGTTAGAATTGGGAAATATACAATGATAGGCGCTGGAAGTGTGCTAACAAAGAGTACACCTGCTTTTTCGCTTTGGTATGGGAATCCAGCGAAACAACATGGATACGTTACAAAAGAGGGGATAGTCTTAGATTTAGAACTTAGATGTAAGAACGGAAATAAGTATGAAATTGTGAATGACATTATCAAAATGGTATGATAAAATTTTTAGATCTCCAGAAAATAAACGAAAAAAATAGCATCGAAATCAAAGAGGCTATCTCAAGGGTAGTTGACTCCGGATGGTATCTGTTAGGGAATGCTTTGAAACAGTTTGAAACTAACTTTGAGGTGTATCAAGGTGGAGGTCATGCTGTTGGTGTTGCGAACGGATTGGATGCGCTACGTCTGATAATCCGTGGGTACAAGGAGTTGGGTGTCTTTCAGGAAGAGGATGAAATCATCGTTCCAGCAAATACTTATATAGCTTCTATCCTGGCTATTTCGGATAATGGACTTCTTCCTGTATTGGTAGAGCCCTCTCTGGAAACCTATAATATTGATATTTTAAAAATAGAGGAAGCCATCACCTCCAAGACAAAAGCGATTATGCTTGTTCATTTATACGGGCGAGTTGTATTCTCAGAGGAAATCAAACACTTAGCCAGTCGGTACAACCTAAAAATTATTGAAGACAATGCGCAAGCAATTGGAGCAAAGTTTGGGAATATAAAGACAGGAAATCTAGGTGATGCTTCCGGATTTAGCTTTTATCCGGGAAAGAATTTAGGTGCTTTAGGTGATGCAGGTGCTGTCTTGACGAAAGATAAAGTTCTCGCCGACATGGTGCGAACACTGGCTAATTATGGGTCAAATCAGAAATATACCAATACATTCAAGGGCTTAAATTCACGCTTAGATGAACTCCAAGCTGCTGTCTTGGATGTAAAATTGAAATATATTGACGAAGACAATGCCATTCGGAGAGCTATAGCACGTCGCTACACGCAAGAGATTTCAAATGCTGAAATTACGCTGCCCACTTATCCCTTGAATGAAGAAGAGCATGTTTGGCATTTATTCGTAATTCGAACGAAAGAACGGGCTAAACTTCAGCAGTATTTGAGTGAGCAGGGTGTACAGACTTTGATTCATTACCCAATACCACCGCATAAGCAAGAAGCATATAAAGAATGGAATGAACTATCTTATCCAATCACCGAACAAATCCATCAGGAAGTAGTCAGTTTACCCATAAGTCCTGTGATGACAGAGGAAGAGGTTGATTTTGTCATACAAAAAGTAAACAAATACAAGTGTTAAGCAGGATAAAGCAAATTTACAAAAAGGACGTAGCAGCCATTTTTTCACTCAATGTCGTATCTACATTAGTAAAGATGTTGGCAGGCTTTGTGAGCGTTAAAGTTGTTGCCGTTCTTGTTGGTCCAGCAGGCATAGCTTTAATGGGGCAATTGAGTAATTTTTCTTCTATTGCACAGACTTTTTCCACGGGTGGTATAAATAATGGAATTACCAAATATATTGCAAGTACGAAAGAGAGTGGAGGAGAAGTTAGGTATATTCGTGCAGCAGTTTGGATAGTTGGAATCTTCACTCTACTAACTGGATTTATTCTTTTGTTTGGTTCTTCGTACTTTTCAATAAGGGTTTTGAAGGATAGTATGTACCAGCCTATATTTATGGTATTTGGGCTAACAATTGGCTTGTATGCGTTCAACACGATGCTTGTTGCTGTGCTAAATGGATACAAAGAGTTCAAAAAGTATGTACGAGTCAATATTGTAGGTAGTTTGGTAAGTTTATGTTTTTCCATTATCCTTTCGTATGTATATGGTGTATATGGTGCTTTGTTAGCTATGGTAACGTACCAATCTGTTGTTTTACTAGTCACCCTACAGCAGGTTGCATCGAGTAGTTGGTTTCGAGTGGACCACTTTATAGGTCGGTTTGATATAGAAGCCGTCAAAAAGTTAGCTAATTATTCGTTGATGGCATTTGTGAGTGCAGCAACTGTACCCGTAAGCCAGTTGATTGTTCGGAATTATACAGTTGAAACGATTTCATTGACACAAGCTGGAATTTGGGAGGGGATGAACCGTATATCGAATATGTATTTGATGGTCATTACTTCTTCACTTTCTGTCTATTACTTACCAAGGTTGGCAGAAATCAAATCAGATGTAGAATTAAGAAATGAGATTTTCTCCATTTATAAGATGGTTATTCCCTTCTTACTTTTGGCTACACTGGGGATATACGGAATGCGTGATATTATCATTAATTTATTATTCAATAAAGAATTTGAAGGAATGCGAGAGTTGTTTGCCTACCAGCTACTGGGAGATTTTTTTAAGATTACCTCTTGGTTATTGGCGTATTTGATGCTCGCTAGATCAATGACAAAGTTATTTGTAGTATCAGAAGTTCTATTTAGTGTATCGTTTGCTCTATTAGCCATGGGTTTTATAGATATGTACGGTGAAATAGGTGCGACTTTAGCGTATGCGTTGAATTATTTTTTATATTTAGCAACGGTGTTAATCATTTTTAGAAAAATAATTTGTTTCCATGAAAAATAATAATTTTAATTCAATTACTTTTTTTTATCCGAGTAGAAAAATAGGTGGTGCACAGATGTTGTTTATTAGATTAGCATTAGAGATTTCAAAATACGATAATATAAGTGTAAACATAATTGATTATAGAGGTGGATATCTGGAATCACAGGTTAAAAATATTGAAAAGATAAATGTAATCCCATATATTAAAGGGTGTACAAAGATAGAACATGAAACAATTCTAATTACACCATTATCAAATTTGTTAGATATAAATAAGTTGTTCAACGATGATATCAAAGAAGTAAAAATTCTATTGTGGTCAATACATCCTGAAAATTTAAAATTTGTTCTACAAGGAAATGGTAGAAAATGGTTTGCAAATGAGATGAAAGCAAAGAAAATAATTAAAGAAATTGCTTTAAAAGGTGTCTTAACTTACATGGATGCAGCTAACTTTCAAGAGGTTAAAAAAAAATTGTCAATTGAAACTCAGCCTGAGTACTTACAAATACCTATAATTATTGAAAATGAAGTACAGGATATTAAAATTTATTCCGAAACTGTAAATATAGCTTGGCTTGGTAGACTTGCACAAGATAAAATTTACTCAATTTTGAAAATTATAGATGAAATAAGTATTTCTGAATACAAGGATAAAATTGTATTTCATGTTATTGGGGGAGGCGTGAAAGAGAGTGAGATTAGAAAATATTTAGTTAGAAAAAAAATCAAGTATGTTTTTACAGGTGTATTGGAGGGAAGAGACCTAAGTAGATATATGGTTGAGAAAATCCAAATTGGAGTTGCCATGGGTACATCATGCATGGAGTTTGCAACCAGAAGAGTTCCAGTATTCATTGTTGATTACAGTGCAAGCAAATTTCCATTAAACGTAAAATATGATTGGTTGTATCAAACCCAAGATTATACTTTGGGAATGGATGTTCAAGGCGCAATGGAACGTAAGCATAATTTTGATGAAATAATTAATGATTATTTAAATGATAAAACACTAGGAGATAAGTGTTATAATTATGTAAAAGATAATCACGATATTGGTACTGTTGTTAAGAAATTATTAAATAAATGTGAGGCACTAAAGGAAGTTGAGTTTAGCATTTTTAGAAATTTAAATGATTTTCTAATTCCTACTCCTTTAGCTGAAGTTTATATTTTATATAGTAAAATCAAAAAAATGCTTGAAAAATTAATAGTAATATTCAACTAGTTAATGCTATTGAAAGGACTTGGAGAAATAAAATGACGACAAAAATTGCACATACTAAAAATTAAACTAGGGATTAATTATGGTGAAATACACAAAATAATTAACAGAGTGTATTTTAATTATAAACTCCCCCAGAATAGGTGCAACTATCTCTGAATTTTAATAAATTATTTGTATGAAGGTAATATGTACTTTTTTATTTTTTAGAAAACCTATTGGTGATAATGTATAGTTTAGATTACGAGTGTATGCCTAAGTTTACCTGTAATGTACAAATCTCTACCAATTGCACAAGTTGTGCCGTTTACATATTCAAAAAGTTTGATGAATGAAACAAATATTTTTTTTGCAGGGGATACTATTATATTCTTTTTACTTGATAGGAATTTTTTTTAACGATGTGAATGGTTTATCATTCATTTTCATTGCAGTTGCAATAATATTATTTTTGATAAAAACTAGAATAGATTTAGATAGAAATGTCCTTATTTTCATTGGTATATTTAATATAGTTGTTTTTTTTTCTTTGGCATTTAATATCAATACTAAATATTCTATTTACAAAGCTCAATTATTGTTTATTAAGTTTAATACATTGTTCTTAATTCCTCAACTTGTAAGCAATATGTATATCAAATTCTTTGTTAAAGGAATATTTCAGGTTCTAATATTTTCTGTGCTAATTTTGTTAGTCCATACTATAAAATCTTTGGGTAGTTTTGATTTCAACAATAGACTAGAAATAGGAATACTGAATCCGATATGGATAAGTAGATTAGTGCTTGAGGCATTGTTATTAAGCATAATTTTATATGGTAAAAATATAAAGGTAATACTAATATTAGCACTTGCGATATTACCAATAATCTATGCGTCTGGTTCCAAAGGTCCAGTCTTTGCATTTTTATGTTCATTATTTATTTTTCTATTAAATCAGAGAAAAATAAGTTTAAAGGATGTCAGATATTTTTTTGGTTTATTAGCAATAATTGTTGTGACTTATTACGGATATCTGGGGATAAAAGAATACGATAATTATTTTACACAAAGATTTTTCACTATCATTCCAGAGGGTGTTGATCTAAACGCCGTAGAAGAAAATAGAGCTTTATTTATACCAGTAATTTTAGAAAATTTTTTTAATCATGATTATACAACTATTTTATTTGGCGCAGGCATAGGAAATACTAGCTATATTTTATTTGGGAAGTACAGCGATGATAGATTTTATCCACATAATTTATTAATTGAAATATTATGCGAATTTGGGTTAATAAGTGCTATAACAATAGTAGTTATAATTTCATTTTTTTTGATAAAAGCTAATGGAAGCTATAAATATGTACTGATATATTTTCTAATTAACTCAATGTTTTCAGGAGACATTATACTAAACGAATTTATATTTTTATATGCAGGTTTTGTAATTGCAACAAACAAAAAATTAATTGATAAGAATGAAAGTTATTTACCTAACGACGGAAAGCTATTACAGAGAGCCGATTATTAAATCTCAAGTTGAGACATTATTATTAGAGTTAATTACTATGGGTGTACCAGTTGAACTGGTCACTTTTGAATATTCAAAGAGCAAATTTACTGATGAAAATGGTTATAAACACTATCAGTTTAAGCATATAAATCATTTCTCTAATATGCTTATGCTCATCTATTATACTTTTAAGATTAGTAAAAAGGGAGATATTTTACACGTAAGAAGTTATCCACCTATGTTAGCCGCTATTACAGTAAAGTTACTCTTTGGGAATAAAGTAATTTTTGACCCCAGAGGTTTGTGGCCAGAAGAGATGAGCTATTTCAAAAAAAAATATATAGTAACATTCACATTTAAAAAGCTGGAGATCATTTTTTGTTATCTAGCAGATTCAATTGTCTTAGTTTCTAATAATTTTCTTTCTTTGTTTCAAAAGAGGTACCCAAAACAGTCAAGAAAAATGATTGTAGTACCTACCTTCTCTATCCCCCTGATAATTTCAAGCAATGTAAGAAAAATTAAAAGAGATATTTTTTCAAATGAAAATGTTGAGATTTTTGTATACTCGGGGTCATTTGAGAAATGGCAGAAAATAAGTGAAATAGTAAGCTATTTTTGTTTTCTGGAAGAAAATTATCCAAACTCAAGATTTTTATTCCTCTCGAAATCAAAAAAAATGTTTGATGATTATCTAAAAAATAAATTAAAGCCTGAAAATTATACTGTGATATCGGCTACTTATAGTGATTTAGGTTCAATCCTAGTGCAATGTGATTACGGTGTGATTTTTAGAGATAAACATATAATTAATCAAGTATCAGCACCTATTAAAGTGAAAGATTACTTGACTGCGAACTTAAGTGTAATAGCTACGGATAATATTGGAGATAGTTCAGAGCTAATAAAAAACAATAACCTTGGTTTTATATTAGAAGATTTCTCTTTGTCAAGCAAAGTTAAGAGTCTAAGTTACATACAAAGTAATTGTGGAAAACGGAAGGAAACAAGTAAAACAAGATGTGATTTATTGGAAGAATTTAGTATATCAAACGTTTCAAATAAATACCAAAAGATATATAACACATTAAAATGAATATAAGTATCTGCTTAGCAACATATAATGGTGAAAGTTATATAAAAATTCAATTGGATTCCATTATCCCACAAATAGAAAAAAACGATGAAATTATTGTAGTGGATGACTGTTCTGTTGATAATACAGTCAATATAATTGAATCGTTCAATGATGATAGGATAAAAATATTCAAGAATGAAGTTAATAGAGGGCATGTATATTCATTTAATCGCGCAATAGAATTAGCAACTAACGAGATAATATTTATGTCTGACCAAGATGACATATGGAAAAATAATAGAGTAAACTTGATGAAAAGTAAATTATTAACTTCAAATGCTCTACTATTGTCCTCAAATTCAGAATTTATTGACTCGAACGGGATAGAAATCGATTATAGAATTGATGGTGTAATTGAGAAGAACTCTAATAGGTACTTTAGAAATATAATTGACATTTTTAAAGGGAAAACCAATTATTATGGTTGTGCTATGGTATTTAGACGAGAGTTGAAAAGATATATACTTCCTATTCCAAGGTATGTTGAGTCTCATGACTTGTGGATAGCTATGGCAGCTAACTTATTGGGGACAAATCTGCATTTCGAAGAAGTAACACTACAACGAAGGATTCATATTTCAAACGCGAGCGTGATAAGCAGAAGTTTACTACCTAAGTTATGGTCAAGAATAGTATTTCTGGTTTCTGTTTTTGATATATTTGTAAGAAAAAGTTCCCACCAAAAATGAAGAATAAAATGTATCAAATCTGTACAAAAACAATAATGGATACAACAGACCCTACGATTGTTTTTAATGAAAAAGGGGAAAGTGACTACTATACGAATTACATGGAAACTATCCTACCTAACTGGCATACAGATGAGAAAGGATATAATGAGTTGATGCGAACCGCTGATAAAATCAAAGCAGACGGAAAAAACAGAGATTTTGACTGTATCATTGGTTTAAGTGGAGGTTTAGATAGCTCGTATGTTGCGTATATAGCCAAGGAAATCATGGGTCTTCGTCCTCTATTATTCCATGTAGATGCAGGTTGGAATACAGATAGGGCAGTAGGTAATATTGAAAAACTCTGCAATGGGCTAAATCTAGACTTATATACAGAGGTTATCAATTGGGAGGAGATGAAAGATTTGCAAGTTGCCTTCCTAAAATCCCAAATTGCAGATCAAGATTTACCACAGGACTATGCCTTCTTTTCGGGGCTCTACAAATTTGCACGAAAAAACAAAATAAGATATGTACTAACGGGAGGTAATTTTTCTACAGAATGTTGCCGCGAACCTGAAGAATGGGGTGGCTTTCCTGGGATTGACACGTTGTTGGTAAAGGATATTCATGCAAAGTTTGGTAAAAGACCGTTGAAAACTTTTCCATTGGTTGATATATTATCTTACAAACTGTTTTATAGATATATTTTAGGGATGCAGGTTTTTAAACCGCTGAATTTAATTCCCTACATAAAGAAAGATGCAGAGCAGTTATTGCAAACAAGATTTGGATGGGAGCCCTTTCAGCATAAACACCATGAGTCAAGATTTACCCGATTTTATGAAGATTTTTGGCTACCCAGAAAGTTCGGTTTTGAAAAAAGAAGGGCTCATTTTTCAAGTTTGATATTGACAGGTCAAATGACGCGTGATGAAGCATTAAATAGAATCTCAAGACCAGAGCTATCAGAAGAGTTTCTGCAAAAAGAGTTTGATTATGTTGCAGATAAGTTGGATCTTACGCGGCAAGAATTACAAGCTATTTTTGAAGGAGAAAACAAGACTTTTCATGATTATAAGACTAAAATTAAGGTCATCAAGTTCGGTGGGAATGTGATGCAACGGATTGGCCTTGAAAAACGATTATTCAGATGATAACATTGATTGACTACGGAGTAGGAAATATTTTTGCCTTTCAAAACGTGTATAAGCGGCTGGATATTCCTACCAAAATTGCAAGAACAGAAAAAGACTTAGAAGGTGCTGAAAAACTAATCTTGCCAGGAGTAGGAGCGTTCGATTATGCCATGGAACGTTTAAATGATTCAGGAATGCGCCAAAAGCTAGATGAGTTAGTACTAAAGGAGAAAATTCCTGTTATAGGTATATGTGTAGGTATGCAAATGATGGGTAATAGAAGTGATGAAGGTATATCTGAAGGATTAAGATGGATAGATGGAGAAGTTCTTAAGTTTGATGAAAGTCTAATTAAACAACGGACAAAACTCCCACACATGGGTTGGAATGATGTCTCTCCAGTTGCAGAGAATCCTCTTTTCCGTGGTCTTGAAAAAGATGCTATTTTTTACTTCTTACATTCTTATTATTTTAGTTGTAATACGCCTTCTGATTCGATTTCAATATCTGACTACGGTATTTCTTTCTCTTCTGCGGTAAACTCGGAAAATATATATGGGATTCAGTTTCATCCTGAAAAGAGCCATCAGTATGGAGAAAAATTATTGTACAATTTTGCTAAACTATAATTATGCTACGTCCTAGAATTATTCCTTCTTTACTACTTCATGATAAGGGTTTAGTAAAAACTGTAAATTTCAAGTCAGCCAAATATGTTGGAGACCCAATTAACGCGGTACGCATATTCAATGAAAAAGAAGTAGATGAGCTAGCTTTTTTTGATATTGATGCCACCGTTTTAAATCAAGAGCCTGATTATGTCCTCATTGAGAAGTTAGCGAATCAGTCAAGAATGCCTTTGTGCTACGGCGGTGGTGTGAAGACGGTAGAGCAAGCACAAAAAATATTCGGTCTAGGTATCGAAAAAATTGCTTTAAGTAGTGCAATCATAGATAATCCACGTTTGGTAACAGAGATTGCGGAAAGAGTAGGAACACAGAGTGTTATTGTCGTATTAGATATCAAAAAAAAACTACTAGGTGGATACGAGATATATACACATAATGGAAAAAAGGCAACAGGTGTAAATCCGTTTAAGTTCGCTAAACAGTTAGAGGATTTAGGAGCAGGTGAGGTAATAGTAAATTCAATTGATCAGGATGGTCTAATGAAAGGGTATGATCTTAACCTCATTGAGAAAATGACAGAATCTGTATCGATTCCGTTAACAGTTTTGGGTGGTGCAGGCTCTTTGCAGGATATTGAAAAAGTGATTGAAAGGCATGGGGTAATTGGAGTTGCTGCTGGAAGTCTTTTTGTATTTAAAGGACCTCATAAGGCTGTTCTGATTAATTATCCTACCCAAATAGAAAAGACTTCTATTTTTAAAAAACATTTAAAATGAGAAAGTAATTAGAGTATGTTTTGGAATTTGATAAAATTGTAATAAAGTAAGAATCGGTGTAACTTTGGTTTAATCAGAACTAAAGTAAATGAAAAAGAAATTTCAAGAATTCACCGATTCTCAATGGCAAGTTATTGAGAAAATACTTAACGACCAAAGGAAACGAAAGCATAGTTTACGAACGATTATAAATGCCATATTTTTCATAAATAATACAGGTGTTCAATGGAGGAATTTGGACAGTAAATATCCTCCATGGGAAACTGTTTTTTATCATTTCACTCAATTAAAAGCACGAGGTGTTTGGGAAGAAATACTTGATTCATTAGTTATTATAGAGCGAAAAAGGAATGAAAAAGAATGTAGTCCAAGTTTGTTAGCTATTGATAGTCAATCTGTTAAGACAGTTCAGTTCATCAATGAAGAAAAAGGTATTGACGGTGGTAAAAACGTAAATGGACGAAAACGAACCATCCTTGTTGATACTTTAGGATTGCCCTTTTCAATTAAGATTACTGCTGCAAATATTTCAGACAATCAAGCTGGTATTTTAGCTGTGGATTTAATAAAAGGGAAAGTACCAAGATTGCAAAAAATAACAGCAGATATGGGCTATAAAATCACATTTCAAGAATACATAGACGCAAACTATAAGTGGGAAGTTGAAATTGCACAAAATCGGACCACCGACGCGGCCAGAATCTACCAAGGGATTTATTCCACAAAAAAATCGTTGGCAGGTAGAAAGAAGTTTTGGTTGGTTAAATTTTAGGCGAAGATTGTTTCGGGACGTAGAAAAAACAATACTTTCATCCGAAGCAATGTTGCAAATTGCATTTATATCATTCATTATCAATAAGTTATAATTCCAAAACATACTCTTAAGTATTTGAAAAAGTGTTTACTAAAAATTTTATAGATTGCACTTGAATTTACGAGTGAAATATTCGATATGAAATTAGATTACCCCGTAAATTATTAAGAATTAGTTCAACCAATTCTAGCTAAGAAAACTATTCTCTTTCTACTAATAAAGAGATATGAATAAGTAAAACAAAGAACTCAATCTGATCAACTGGCTATCGAGACATAAAAATTTAGTAAGCTTAGTTAGCTTCAAGTATAGTAACATTGAAATATACCTACATGAAACAAAAGAAAAAAAGAAATATGATGATTCGTAAGTTCGAAATACTACATATAAAGCAATAAATTGCAAATCTAACTCTAATTTAAACATCTACATTCTTATGACAATTTCAGTTTGTCTAGCGACATACAATGGTAGTGAATATATTACCGAGCAACTCAAGTCAATTCTTCTTCAATTGAGAAAACATGATGAAATTATAATTTCTGATGACAATTCAACCGATAATACCGTTGAGCTTATCGAGCAGTTAAATGACAGCCGAATAAAGATAGTTTATAATTGCAAGAAAAGAGGTCACGTAAGTAACTTCGAAAATGCACTAAATTACTCGACTGGAGATTATATATTTTTATCTGACCAAGATGATGTGTGGGTCTCGAATAAAGTAGAAGCATGTCTCCCTTACCTAGAAAAATATGACTGTATAATTTCAAATTATTTAGTTGTAGATAAATATCTAACTCCTTTGGTAATTCCTGAATATAAAAGTAATTTGGCAGATAATAAATATTTATTTTTAAAGTCCTTCATTATTAATAGAGGTTGGCTAGGGTGCTGTGTTTGTTTTAATAAAAAAGTTAAAAATCTAGTCTTGCCATTCCCAAAAAAAGTTGTGGCTCACGATGTTTGGATTGTAAATTGTGCTACTTTACTTTGCAGTGTTTTTTATTTAGATGAAAAATTGGTGTTGCAACGCCGTCATGGTAATAATATTTCAGTATTGGGCGATAATGACATGGTCATCACAAATAAATCTAATTCTGATTTGCTTACCATAATAAACCAAAGGCTAACTATTTTATCTTACTTGATTAGATTAACAAATAAAAAAAATATTAAATGAATTTACTAATTACCGGCGGGACAGGTTCATTTGGTACTGCTGTATTGAATCGCTTCCTCAAAACAGAGTATTTCTCTGAAATTAGAATTTTTTCCAGAGATGAGAAAAAACAAGATGACATGCGTAACCAATTAAAAAGTGATAAATTAAAGTTTTATATTGGAGACGTTCGTGAGTACACAAGCTTAGAGCCAGCTACAAGAGGTGTAGATTATATTTTTCATGCAGCAGCTCTCAAACAAGTTCCCTCGTGTGAGTTTTTCCCGATGGAAGCTGTAAAGACAAATGTAATTGGGACTCAGAACCTTATACGGGCAGCAGCTGCAAATAAGGTGAAGAAAGTGATCTGTTTAAGTACAGATAAAGCAGCGTATCCAATCAATGCCATGGGTATATCAAAGGCTATGATGGAGAAAGTTGCCATAGCAGAGGCAAGAAACTTAACGGAAACCACCGTATGCCTCACAAGGTACGGCAATGTGATGGCGTCACGGGGTTCTGTCATTCCACTATTTTTAAAGCAAATTCAAGAAGGTTCTGCCTTAACTATCACAGATCCTAAAATGACACGCTTCCTAATGTCGTTGGATGAAGCAGTGGAGTTGGTGCTTTTTGCATTTGAGCATGGTAATCCTGGCGATTTATTTGTGAATAAAGCTCCCGCAGGAACCATAGGAGATCTTGCCCAAGCTTTGAAAGAACTATGTAAAGCTGACAATGAAATCAAAATTATTGGTACAAGGCATGGCGAAAAATTGTATGAGACTCTGTGTACGCGTGAAGAAATGGTCAAAGCGGAGGACATGGGTGACTTCTATAGAATACCCGCAGATAATCGAGACTTGAACTACGCCCAATATTTCTCGGAAGGTGAAAAAGATATATCTGTTATTGAAGACTACCATTCACACAACACAGAACAACAAGACGTAGAAGGTATTAAGAAATTACTTATGAAGCTCCCACTCATCCAAAAGGAAATATTGGGGCAGGTACCTGAACAAGACTACCCGTATTAAGTATGAGAATATGGCAAGGGGATAAATTCCAAGACGAACGAGGTGTCTTATTTCATAATAATGGGCTAGACCTTACAAAGGTCAAAAGAACGTATATCATCGAAAATGAATCGACGGAGTTAATACGCGGGTGGCGAGGACATAAGATTGAATCTCGCTGGTTTATTTGTGTGAAAGGTAGCGTACGCGTATGGGTGATTTTATTACAAAATCTTGAGGAAAAAAATAGTTCCGACAATATAATGACTTGTTTTGACCTTCATGAAAATACAATAGATTGTTTAGAAATACCACCTGGCTATGCAACAGCATTCCAGTCCCTTGTCGATTCTTCCAGACTTCAATGCTTCTCAGATTACAAAGTAGGGGAAGTGGTAGATGACTTTCTTTTTCCAATAACTCAAGCTAAAATATATGAATCAGTATAAAATTGGGATTACAGGTGAGTCTGGGTTCATAGGTCAGCATCTAAAACGTACTCTGTTACTGACGCCCGATAAATTTGAAATCATACCCTTTCAAAAAAGCTTTTTTCAGGATGAGAAGGAGCTTGCTGCATGGGTAGAAAAATGCGATGTTATTTATCACCTTGCGGCGATGAATCGTCATGAGAGTCAAGAAGTTTTGTTTGACAATAATGTGAGTCTGGTAGATTCGTTGGTATCTGCTTTAAAAACTAGTCAAACAAGTCCACAAATCATTTTTTCATCCTCAAGCCAAGAGTATAATGAAAATCTGTATGGTAATTCAAAGAGAGTGGGTCGTGAACGACTGGAAAAATGGGGGAAATCGGTGGGAGCAATCGTACAAGGGCTGATTATACCCAATGTCTTTGGACCTTTTGGAAAACCGTTTTATAACTCATTTATTTCTACCTTTTGTCACCTCATTGCAAAAGGGCAATTGCCAGAGATACACATAGATAAAACGGTTTCATTGATCTATGTTCAAGAGTTGGTGGAAAAAATGATTGAATTGATTGGTCAAGAGGAGGTCGAAGGAAAGGTTGAAATACATGCAACATACGAGATCAAGGTATCAGAGGTCATGAGGAAACTGAAGGATTACTCAGATGTGTACCAATTGAGTGGAGGTATTCCAGTACTTACTAATTCGTTTGAAATTAACTTATTCAATACATTCCGTTCTTACCTTGACTTGAACACATTTTTCCCCAAAAAGTTGACTCCACATGCTGATTCCCGAGGGGCATTTGTTGAAATTGTTCGCCTAGGAATTGGTGGACAAGTGTCTTTTTCTACTACTTTCCCAGGAATTACACGTGGTAATCATTTTCATACACGAAAAATTGAGCGATTTGCAGTTATCAAAGGAAAAGCTGAAATTGCACTTCGACGTATGGACGAAGATAAGGTATTTCGTTATCGACTAACCGGTGAAGAACCAAGTTTTGTAGATATGCCTATTTGGTACACGCACAACATTACAAATATTGGAGAAGAAGAATTATATACATTATTTTGGATAAATGAACCATTTGATCCAGCCAATCCTGATACTTACTTTTTAACGGTATGAAAAAACTTCATGTGATGACGGTCGTGGGTACACGACCAGAGATTATTCGACTTTCAAGAGTTATTGCTGCATTAGATAATTCAGAAGCTATACAGCATACACTTGTTCATACGGGTCAGAATTACGATTATGAGCTCAATCAAATTTTCTTTGAAGATTTAGGACTACGTAAACCAGACTATTTCCTTGAAGCTGCTGGTAAGACAGCTACAGAGACGGTTGGGAATATTTTAATTAAGATTGATCCTGTCTTGGAGAAACTTAACCCGGATGCCTTCTTGGTTTTAGGTGACACAAATAGCTGTTTGTGTGCTATACCAGCTAAAAAGAGACATATCCCAATCTTCCACATGGAGGCAGGCAATAGATGTTTTGACCAAAGAGTTCCTGAAGAAACGAACCGAAAAATAGTAGATCATATTTCAGATATTAACTTGACTTACAGTTCAATTGCGCGAGAATATCTACTGAAAGAAGGCTTGCCAGCAGATCGAATTATTAAAACAGGTTCTCCCATGTTTGAAGTTTTAAACTACTACATGCCGGATATTTGCAAATCGGATATAGTAACAAAATTGGGTATTCAGGAAAATAAATATTTTGTTGTTTCTGCGCATAGAGAAGAGAATATTAGTAGCGATAAGAATTTTAATTCGCTTATGCGGACATTAAACTTGATTGCAGAAAAGTACGAATACCCTATCATTGTGAGCACACATCCAAGAACACAAAAAAAGATAGATGAAAAGCAAATTAAAATGCGTTCAGAAGTCCAGTTTTTAAAACCTATGGGATTCAATGATTATAATGCTTTACAAATGAAATCTTTTGCTGTGTTATCAGATAGTGGTACCATATCAGAAGAGTCATCAACGTTAAATTTTCCTGCACTAAATATTCGAGAGGCGCATGAAAGACCTGAAGCCATGGAAGAGGCATCGGTGATGATGGTAGGATTAAACCCGGAACGAATCATGCAAGGCTTGATTCAACTAGAATCCCAAAAGAGAGGTTTAGAACGTAATTTTAGGCAAGTGGCGGATTATTCCATGCCAAATGTATCTGAAAAAATGGTTCGAATTATTTTAAGCTACACAGATTATATCAAAAGAACCGTTTGGAGCGAATAATGAAAAAAAAAGTTCTCATTCACTCCATTGTTTTCAGCCCAGATGGAGTATCGACAGCCTATCTTTATAATGATATTGCCCTTGGGCTTAAAGACAGCGGGTATGATGTGGTCGTATTAACGACAACACCCCACTATAATATTGTTAGAGAAGATTTAAATAAGCAGCCATTAAGTCCCAAAATGTTGGGACTTTTTCACACAAGTAAGTTTAATAATATAGAAATTATCCATATACCCTTAAAGAAATATAAGAGTACTATTTTGAGAATTCTGTCCTTTGTGTATTGGCATTTTTTTTCCTTGCTGATGGGAATAGCCATAAGGAAGGTTGATTTTGTTCTAAGCCCATCACCACCACTGAGTATCGGACTTATCTCTATCTTAATTGCAAAGATAAAAGGGGCGAAAGTAATTTATAACGTACAAGAGATTTACCCTGATTTATTAATCAATCAGGGTAGTTTGAAATCTACTTTTTTGATTAAAGTCTTGAAAGGTCTTGAAAAATTAGTGTACAATAATTCAAATGCGGTTATTACCATAGATCAGTATTTTTATGATCAGATTAAAGGTCGGTTCGATGATGTGCAAAAACTAGGTATCATACCTAATTTTGTAGATACGAATCTATATAAGCCCAATTCTGGGGAATGTCTCCCCTCCATATTTTCTAGTGATAAATCCAAAATAAAGTTATTGTATGCAGGTAATATAGGTTTTTTTCAAGATTGGGAACCCATATTGTATGCAGCAGAAAAGCTTCTTCACTCAAATATTGAATTTTGGATAGTTGGAGAAGGTGTAAAAAAAGAGTATTTGATAAAAAGAGTAGAGAGTGAAAATTTAAGTAACATCAAAATAATCCCATACCAGAACAGGAATCTTATGCCGGCAATTAATGCTTTTGCAGATATCCATTTCATCTCTGTTAGTAAAGAAATGGAACAGGAAGGGTTCCCATCAAAAGTATATACAATTATGGCTTGTTCAAAACCCATGATTGTGCTAACGAGTGAGAATACACCACTATATAATTTTCTCCGTGATAAAAAATGTTCAATTCTGATTTCTGAAAATCGTAATGAGAACTTTGTTAAATCTATCATTTCGTTGGCGAATGATAAGGATAAAATGATGGAAATGGGGAAAAACGGATATATGGAGATACAAAAAAAATATACAAAAGAAAAGGTAGTTGAACAGTATGTGAGCATGTTTAACAGTTTAGAATAAATGAAAAATATACTCATCACAGGTTCATCTGGTTTTGTAGGAAAGAACTTATCTAGGTATTTCATCGCAAAGCAGTACCATGTCCAACCTCTATATCTCCGAGATGCAACGTGGCAATCAGCTATTGCCCCGGACTCCCAAGCCATCCTCCATCTTGCAGGCAAAGCACACGATGTAAAAAATACATCGCGTCCTGAAGAATATTTTGAGACCAATACCCAACTAACAAAAGAATTATTTGACGTATTTTTGGCAAGTAATTGCCGAGATTTTATCTTTTTTAGTTCTATAAAAGCAGTAACAGACAAAGCACACGGTACGGTAACGGAGGAAACCAACACGAATCCCAAAACAGTATATGGCGAGTCGAAGTGGCAGGCAGAGCAGTACATTCTGGGTAAAATCCTACCAGAGGGCAAACGGGTATTTGTGCTTCGTCCGTGCATGATACATGGGCCAGGCAACAAAGGAAATCTAAATCTACTTTTTCAGCTCGTACAAAAAGGGATTCCATGGCCATTGGGTGCCTTTCAGAACCTGCGTTCCTTTTGTAGCATTGACAACGTTTGCTTTGTCGTGCAACAGATTTTAGAAAGAGAGGATATTCCTTCGGGTATTTATAACATAGCAGATGATACGCCTGTCTCGACGAATCGATTAATTGAACTTATCGCTGCTTCACAGAAAAAAAAGGCACTTATCTTTGGAGTCAGTCCTCAATTTATTCGGTCTGTGGCCAAACTATGCGATTCCCTCAGATTGCCCCTAAATTCTGAGCGTTTAGAGAAGTTAACAGAGAACTTTGTGGTAAGCAACCACAAAATAGTCCGGGCAATGGGTAAGTCACTTCCGATAAGCGCGGAGGATGGATTAACGCAAACATTGGAATCATTCAAAAAACAATAGATTATTTAAAATGAAAGTAGCACTCATCACAGGTATAACGGGTCAGGATGGCTCTTATTTGGCCGAATTATTATTGGAAAAAGGTTATATCGTGCATGGCGTAAAAAGAAGAGCATCCTCTTTTAATACGCAACGGATAGATCATATCTACCAAGACCAACACGAAGCCCACGTACATTTTAAGTTACACTACGGAGACTTAACAGACTCCACCAATATCATTCGCATTATTCAAGAAGTACAACCCGACGAAATCTATAACCTGGGTGCTATGAGCCACGTAAAAGTGTCTTTCGACTCCCCAGAATACGTTGGTAACGTGGACGGTCTGGGTACGCTGCGCCTTCTGGAGGCTGTCCGCATTTTAGGTTTAGAGAAAAAGACGCGCATCTACCAAGCCTCTACATCCGAATTGTACGGCGGTTTGGCAGAAAATAAGAACGAAAAAGGACTCTACGACGAACGCTCGCCTTTTTATCCGCGCTCACCCTACGGTGCTGCCAAAATATATGGTTTCTGGATTACCAAAAATTACAGAGAAGCGTACAATATGTTTGCTTGCAACGGAATCTTGTTCAACCACGAGTCACCTCGGCGCGGCGAGACCTTCGTCACCCGAAAAATCACCATGGCAACCGCTGCTATTGCTTTGGGGCAACAAGCATGTTTGTATCTCGGCAATTTAGATGCACAACGCGACTGGGGACATGCCAAAGATTATGTGGAGGCAATGTGGCGTATTTTGCAACAAGACACTCCCGAAGACTATGTGATTGCCATGGGTGAAACCACCCGTGTGCGTGACTTTGTCCGCATGGCGTTCGCAGAACTTGGTATTGAAATCGAGTTCAGTGGGCAAGGAGTTGATGAAAAAGGCTTTGTGGCATCTTGCAGCCATCCGGATTATCAATTGGAGATTGGGAAGCAAGTCATTGCAGTTGATCCAAAATATTTCCGTCCGACGGAAGTAGATATTTTGATTGGTGATCCCACAAAGTCCAAAGAAAAATTGGGCTGGACTCCTCAATACGATTTGGCGGGTTTGGTGCACGAGATGGTTGTCGCGGATGTCGCACGTGCCAAAAGAGAAATACTCTTGAAAGAATCTGGACTCTAAGAGGCACAGAAAAACCTATTCTGACCGCTTTTGCAGAGGTAATTGCTTTTAAAAAATAATATAAAAAGCCGAAGGGAAGAATTTCCTTCGGCTTATGTCTTTTTCGCCTTCGGTCAAGATTTTGGAGGTAAAATAGATAGCTAGGTTTGAGGGGGTGGGGAGAATAATGCACCCCTTAGATTTGTCTAAACTTTTGCCAAGAATAAGGTATTTCGTATTGCTTTTGTATTGATTGCTTTTCTTGTTTGAAATAATGTGTGGGAAGAGTACAGAATAGTTCGTAATTTCGGATAAACAGTTGGAAAGATGCGTAAGAAATTGATTTCGTTTGATTGGGCAATAAAAAGACTTTTGAGAAACAAAGCCAACTTTGTTGTACTGGAAGGATTTTTGAGTGAATTGTTGTTTGATAACATCAAAATAGAGCAAATACTAGAAAGCGAAGGCAATCAGGAAACCGAAGATGACAAGTTTAATCGTGTTGATATTCTTACGCACAATTCTAAAAATGAATGGATTATCATTGAAATACAATCAACATACGAGATTGATTATTTTCACCGGATGGCTTATGGAACATCGAAAGCGATTTCTGAAAACTTAAAAAAACGGGAAAAATACGCAGAGATTAAGAAAGTGATATCGATAAACATTGTGTATTTTGACCTTGGACAAGGAGAAGATTACATTTATCGGGGTAGAACGGACTTCAAAGGGTTGCATCAAAACGATATTTTAGGATTGTCTGAGAAGCAGAAGCAGACATTTGTCAAGCAAGAAATTGCGGATATATTCCCTGAATACTACTTGGTAAAAGTGAATCAGTTCAATGATATTGCAAAAGACACGTTGGACGAATGGGTTTATTTTCTAAAAAATAGCGAGGTGCAGGATAACTTTAAAGCGAAAGGTCTCAAAGAAGCCAATGAAGTATTGGATATCATGCGATTAGAAAAAGAAGAACAATACGGGTATAATCGGTATTTAGATAGTTTGCACGCAAAAGCAAGTGAGCTATTTTCGCTGCAAACCGAGGCGGAATTTAAAATCAAAGAAGATATTGCCAAGAAAGCTATTTTAAATAAAGCGGAAGATGCATTTATTTCTGCAATTACTGGACTGACAATAGCTCAGATCCAAGCATTGAGAAACGAATTGAACCAGTAAGAGTAGTTTTTGGGGTAGATTGCATTTGCGAAATAAGAAAAAAGCAATGAACAGTGATGAAAACAAATAAATACCCTAATTTTATTATCGCAACAGGTATTACGGTAATCTACATTACGGAAAATGAAATTTTACAATAGAGAAAATGAATTGGCCTTGTTAGACAAAATAGAAAAATTGTCTCACCAGGAAGCACAGATGACTTTCGTTCTGGGTCGGCGACGAATCGGTAAAACAAGTTTACTTGTAAAAGCGACAGAAAACAAAGAAGCGCTCTATTTTTTCATTGCCAGAAAGAGCGAAGTTTTGTTGTGTGAAGAGTTTACGGAACAAATAAAACAAAAGTTGCATGTTCCGGTATTTGGCGAGATAAAGACATTTCGCGCACTCTTTGGTTTTTTATTGGAGTTGTCAAAAACGCGTCCATTTACCTTGATTATTGATGAATTTCAGGAGTTTTATTTGGTCAATCCCTCTGTATTTTCGGACATGCAAAACGAATGGGATGCAAACAAGCAGGATAGCAAACTTCATCTCATTTTATGCGGTTCTGTCTATTCGCTAATGACAAAGATTTTTGAAAATGCGAAAGAGCCTTTGTTTGGGAGAGCCACCCAAAAAATACAGGTGAAAGCATTTGATATAGCGACTCTCAAAGCTATTTTTGACGACCATTCTCCACATTATACGCCAGAAGATTTACTGGCTTTTTATTTGTTTACAGGAGGCGTAGCCAAGTATGTCGAGTTATTGGTACATGCGCAAGCTTTTACATGGGACGAAATGTTGGATGTACTTCTGGCGGAAAATTCACTTTTTCTGGAGGAAGGCAAAAATGTACTCATTGATGAATTTGGCAAAGAATACGGGAATTATTTCTCGATATTGTCTCTCATTGCATCTGGTAAAACAGCACGAGTAGAAATAGAATCCATAATGGAAATGCAAACGGGTGGTTTTTTGGATCGTTTGGAAAATGATTTTGGCTTAATCAAAAAAGTCAAACCTATGTTTTCAAGGCCGAACAGCCGCCTGTTGAAGTACAGCATCGAAGATAATTTTTTGCGTTTTTGGTTCCGTTTTGTTTACAAATACCGAAGTGCCGTAGAGATAGGAAATCTGGGGTATGTCAAAGAAATAGTCGCTCGTGATTATGCTATGCACAGTGGGAAGATATTGGAAAAATATTTTGTGGAAAAATTGAAATCAGAAAAAAAATACAATCAAATTGGAACATATTGGGATCGGAACAGCCAAAACGAAATAGATATAGTTGCCGTAAATGATTTGGAGAAAGTCGTATTATTTGCAGAGGTCAAGCGCAACGAAAAGAATATAAGCATCGAAAAACTGAAAGAAAAGTCGCAGGGCTTGTTGCAATCATTTGTGGGGTATGATGTCGTTTACAAAGGGTATTCGATGAAAGATATGTAGTGTAGGGGGTGTTAATCGTTTTTCTAAGAATTAAATAGGCAGGAAATACAAGTGACCTTAATGGGTTTATAATCAAGGAATTATTTTGCCGAATTTGCATCTTGAATCGGATATGCTATGTATTTTGTCCTTGACGGAATCAGCGATGGTAACGAAAAGTACACGGATTGCGTATGCAAACAGATAGCCATACGAGATAGCCAAGTGTTGGGTCATTTGTAGAATATATGCCCTAAAAAAATGCTGTAATCAAAAAAGAAAATAACTTTGTTCTTCATTTCAAAATATGCCAATTCCTATGATTCGTTTTTTTGATTTTATCTTTTCGTTAGTAGGGCTGCTCTTGTTAAGTCCAGTGATTGCCGTATTGCTCCTATTCGGTTTTTTTGATACGGGTTCCCCGATTTTTCGTCAGGAACGCGTAGGGAAGAGTAAAAAGCCTTTTTATTTATATAAATTTCGGTCTATGCACATAAACACAAAGTCGGTAGCCACGCATTTGGCGAACTATACGGCAGTTACACGGTATGGTGCTTTTTTACGGAAGTCCAAACTTGACGAGTTACCTCAACTGTGGAATGTTTTGGTTGGAGACATGAGTTTGGTCGGGCCAAGACCTAATTTATTCAATCAAGAGGAATTGATTTATGAACGAGAGCAGCGCGGAGTGTATCGTGTAGTTCCGGGCATTACTGGTTTATCCCAAATCAATAAGATAGACATGTCCACGCCCCGTCTGTTGGCTGAAACAGATGCAAAAATGACAGGCGAACTGACCGTTTTTCAGTATTTTTATTATATCGTAGCGACAGTATTGGGCAAAGGTTCTGGGGATAGAATGATACAAGTTACGCCTTCCAGCGACCCAAAAACAGCCAAGTAAAATAGAGCGATAGGGGACTCTGCACTGTATGCAATGTTTTGTAGAACTCTTTGAAAAATCCCATTGTATCCGTAGATAATGACAGGGACATTGCCTCTTTTTTTGATTTTTTAACCACTCAATAAATAAGGACTATTTTATACTTCGCGTAGTATGGAAAATTAATAGGTTAATGCGTATTTTTGAATTAGGTTGTTCTGCAAGTATTAAGTTCCGATAGGGATTTAAGCAAAAGAGAAAGTTCGCAAGTATCATTAATCAGGCCGTTGCTATGAATAGACTTTTACTTAGGTATTCTCAAAATTTTTTGTCGAGGTGGTTGGTTTTGGGTATTGATATTGTCTTGTTTGGCATATCCTTCTTCGTAGCCATTTTGCTTCATTTTAATTTTAAGTTAACGAATATAGACTCTTCGTGGGCGCTTTTGCATCTGGGTATTGTCATATTCTTAAAAATCTTTTTTAGCCTTGTCTATAAATCGTATGCAGGAGTTATCCGGCATACAAGTTTTGAGGATGCTGTTTCTATCGTGAGCATGGAGGTCAGTGCGTTGGCTGCCATGTTGTTTGTTCAATTTTTTCTTGCTTACACGACAGAAACGAATTTATTTCCCTTTTCGTATGCTATTTACTACATAGATATATCGGCTTTATTCATTGATTTTTCTATTTCGCTCTGTGCCCTGCTAGGCGTACGTTTCCTTATCAAGGCTGCGTATGAGGCGGTGGTGAACAAAGAAAGTGACAAAAACCGCATCATCATTTATGGTGCTGGTTTTCTGGGGCAGAAATTAAAGCATACGCTTTCAGGCGATAATAAACGGCAAAACCAGGTGGTTTGCTATATTGATGATAACAAACAGTTAGCGAATAAGAAAATTGGGGGTGTGAAAATCCTTTCGCTTGAAGCAGCCATCGCACACTATTTCGAAGGAGAAATTGAAATCGAAACCCGTCCTACGGTCATCTTTGCCATCCAGAAGATTTCCTTAAAAGAAAGAAATCGTCTCATCAGTCGTTTGGTTGATTTAGGCGTAACAGTGCAAGTTCTTCCTCCTTTGTCTGAGTGGCTCAATGGAAACCTGAAAGAACAGCAAATCAAGGCTGTGAAAATAGAAGATTTGCTCAACAGAGAGCCCATCAAACTTCGCAATGATTTAATTGCATCCGAAACGAGCGGTCGGGTGATAATGGTGACAGGTGCTGCGGGTTCTATTGGCAGCGAACTCGTGCGCCAGCTGGTTCGTTTTCAGCCCTTAAAGCTCATTTTGGTCGATCAAGCAGAATCAGGGTTGTACGACCTAGAAACTGAATTGATACGGATTGGTTCAGAGAAAAATCAAACTACTCCACCTATTCAAACAGAAATTGCCGACGTAGTTAACTCGTACCAAATGGAGCAATTGTTTGTCCGTTACCGTCCGCAAATTGTATATCATGCAGCGGCGTACAAACACGTACCACTTATGGAGAGAAATCCCTACAATGCCATTCGGGTCAATGTATTTGGTACAAAAACAGTGGCTGATTTAGCTTCTAAGTACAAAACAGAGCGTTTTGTGATGGTTTCTACAGACAAAGCAGTGAATCCTACCAACGTAATGGGTGCAACCAAACGCTTGGCAGAAATGTATGTTCATAGTTTGAATAAGTACTCAAACGGCTCTTGTCGATACATCATTACACGTTTCGGAAATGTGCTAGGTTCGAATGGATCTGTAATTCCTTTGTTCAAACGCCAAATTCAAGCAGGAGGTCCTTTAACCGTTACCCATCCCGACATCATCCGGTATTTTATGACCATTCCGGAAGCCTGTCAGCTCGTTTTAGAAGCAGGAACGATGGGCAAAGGTGGAGAAATCTATGTTTTTGACATGGGTGAACCTGTGAAAATCGTAGATTTAGCGAAGCGAATGATTCGTTTGTCAGGCTTAGAAATCGATAAAGATATTTCGATTGAATTTACTGGATTACGACCAGGAGAGAAGTTATACGAGGAATTATTGGGAGATACTGAAAATACGCTACCTACGTATCATGAAAAAATCATGGTAGCCAAAATAAAAGCAGTGGACTACCACCTTCTCAAGAAAAGTGTTGAAAAGCTTGAAAATAGTCTTTTTGGAAGTATCCCAGATATGGTAAAAGAACTGAAGTTACTCGTCCCTGAGTTTATCAGTAATAACTCTGAGTTTGAAACTTTGGATGGAGAGAAAGAGGACGTAGTGACAGAATTGTGAGTGTATGAGTATCCATTGGAAAATAAAAAATGGCTCTGATTCGTTACTACCGAATCAGAGCCATTTGCATTTACAGCAGTTCGTAAATACCTGCAACGCCTTGGCCTCCGCCGACACACGCCGTTACCATCCCGTATTTCTGATTTTGGCGGCGCATCTCGTTGAATAATTGAACCGATAAACGCGCACCTGTTGAACCCAAGGCATGTCCCAACGCAATAGCCCCACCATTCGGGTTAAGTTTGCTTGGGTCAATGTCTAATTCCTTCACAACCGCCAAAGCCTGTGCTGCAAATGCCTCATTCAGCTCGATTTGGTCAATATCCTGCAATTGCAAACCTGCTTGTTTCAACGCTTTGGGAACGGCAAAAACAGGGCCAATACCCATCAAACGCGGCTCGCAACCCGCAACAGCGTACGAAAGCATCTGAGCAATTGGTTTTAGGTTTAACTCATTCACCATCCGCTCTGACATCACAATAACGAAAGCTGCCCCGTCAGAAGTTTGTGAAGAGTTCCCTGCTGTGACACTCCCGCCAGCTGAAAAAACAGGACGAAGTTTCTGCAATGCCTCGAAGCTTGTATCTGCACGCGGCCCTTCGTCTTTTGAAACGACGTATTCTTTCGTTTTTTTCTTGCCAGAAGCAGCATCAAAATACGTTTCTTTGACAGTGATGGGTACAATTTCTCCCTCAAATTTCCCATCCGCTTGCGCCTTTAGCGCTTTTTGGTGTGAGGCAAATGCAAATGCATCTTGGTCTTCTCTAGAAATTTTGAATTGCTGGGCTACCTGCTCCGCCGTCAAACCCATCCCGATATAATAATCGGGGTTTTCACTGGCAATGCCGTAATTAAGTGCAGTTTTCCAACCGGTCGTTGGGACAAGCGACATGGATTCTGTGCCACCTGCAATGATACAGTCTGCCATACCAGCGTTGATTTTAGAAGCTGCCATCGCAATTGCTTCTACTCCTGAACCACAATATCTGTTGATTGTGACCCCTGGAACAGCCTTCCCCATCGCTAAGAGAGAAATATAACGCGCCATTTGCATCCCTTGCTCAGCTTCTGGAACAGCATTCCCCACGATTAAATCATCTACCCGCGTTGGGTCAAGTTGGGGTGTTTGAGCAAGCAAATGTTTGATGACATCTGCGGCTAAGTCGTCTGGCCGAGTAAAACGAAATATACCTTTGGGGGCTTTTCCGACAGCCGATCTAAATCCTGAAACAATATATGCGTTCATGTGTAAATTACTTTTTTAGTGAAAGATGATACAAAAAGGATTAGTTTCTTGGTGGTTTACCACCGCTGAGCAAGCCTTGCATCCGCTCAAGGGTTTTGCGTTCGCCACAAAGAGAAAGGAAGGCTTCTAGCTCTAAATCCAGTAAATATTGCTCTGAAACCAATTGAGGATAGCTTAAATCTCCTCCACAAATCACATAAGCTAATTTATTGGCAATCAGTGCGTCATGTTCTGTGATGTAGCCCGCCATTTTCATGGAAGCAATGCCTGCCTTGAACGTCGCGATGCCTGCGCGCCCCTGTACCTTGATGTCGTTGCGTTGGTTGGGTTGGGTATAGCCATTGTCAGCCATATCTATCGCAGCTTGTTTGGCTTCAGCAATCAAACGACTTCTGTTCACCACAATTTGGTCTCTTTCCGGCTTGAGGTAATTCATCGCCATTGCCTCGTGTGCAGAAGTCGAAACTTTCGCTTGTGCGATGTTCATGAATGCAGTTTGGAGAATATTTAATTCTGTATCCCCCGATTGGTACAAGTCTGAAGCACGAAGCGCCATTTCTTTTGTACCGCCACCAGCTGGAATTAATCCGACGCCCAGCTCTACCAATCCCATGTAGGTTTCAGAGTGTGCCACGACTTTATCGGCATGTAAATTGATTTCGCAGCCACCACCCAAAGCCAAGGTATGCGGCGCAGAAACCACTGGAATCGATGAATATCGAGCCCGCATCATGGTTTGTTGGAAATGAGAAATCATGAGATTGATTTCGTCAAATTCTTGCTCAATCGCGAACATGAACAACATCGCGAGGTTTGCACCCGCAGAGAATGCCTCGTTGCTGTCGTTTCCGATGACCAATCCTCTAAAATCCCTTTCAGCAATGCTGTAGGCTTTGTTCAATCCTTCGAGCACTTCAGCACCGAATGTATTCATCTTTGACCGGAACTCAATACCGGCAATGCCATCTCCTAAATCATAGATAATGGAGCCGGCATTTTGCCATACTTGGTTTGTTTGGCGGAGCGTATCCAAGATGATGAAGGATTCTGTTCCAGCGATGGTTTTATAGCTTTTGCTTGGAATATCGTAGTAGTATTTTTTGCCACCTTCTATTTTGTAGAAAGAAGTATGTCCGGCTTCTAGCATTTCATAGACCCATGGTGCGGGTTTTTGTCCTTCCGCTTCCATCATTTGAACGAATGCGGGAACTCCTACGGCATCTGCGGTAGCAAAAAGACCCATTTGCCAGCCAAAACCGGCACAAATAGCGTCGTCAATGCGGTACAATTCATCCGCGATTTCTGGAATACGGAAAGTAGCGTATCGGAAACTATCGGCGAATGTTTTTCTATAAAATAGACCGGCTTTGTCTGTTCCTTTTAATAAAATGGCAAAGCGGTCTTTGAGCGTTTCAGCAGATTTAGCGGCATCGAGGGTGGCAAATTTCACTTTTCCACCTGGGCGATACTCCATCGTCGCTAAGTCAAGACCTAGAATAAGTGTTTTGCCTTTTTCGTCTTTTGTTTTCTTGTAAAAACCTTGTTTTGTTTTATCGCCAAGCCACTTGTTTTCCATGAGTTGTGCCATGACAGCGGGTGTTTCAAATGCAGCGGAAGACTCGTCGGTGGTTAAGGTAGCTTGTAGGTTTCTACATACATTGACGGTCGTATCCAAACCGACAACATCCGAAAGACGGAAAGTTCCTGATTTGGGGCGACCGACAATAGGCCCTGTTAGTTTATCTACTTCCTCAACAGTTAATCCGATTTCTACTGCTGCGCGAATGGTTTGTACCATGGCATAAATACCCAATCGGTTGGCGATGAAAGCAGGCGTATCTTTGCAAAGAACCGTTTGTTTTCCGAGGAATAAGTCACCATAATGTGTTAAGAAATCAATGACTTCTGGATTTGTTTTTGGCCCAGGGATGATTTCTAGGAGACGTAAATAACGGGGTGGATTGAAGAAGTGCGTGCCACAGAAATGTGCTTGGAAGTCCTCACTTCGTCCTTCCGACATCAGATGAATCGGGATACCTGAGGTATTGGATGTTACCAATGTACCTGGTTTGCGGAAAGAATCGACTTTCTCAAAGATGGATTTTTTAATGTCTAGGCGTTCTACCACAACCTCAATAACCCAGTCGTATTGGCTGATTTCTTGGAGGTTATCATCGAAGTTACCAAGACGGATTCTTTCAGCAAATTTTGGGGAATAAAGTGCGGCAGGATTGGCTTTTAGTGTACTTTGAAATGCCGCTTGAACGATTTTGTTCCGAACAGCTGGGTGAGCCAATGTAAGTCCTTTGGCTTCCTCTTCGGGCGTTAGTTCACGAGGAACCATGTCTAGGAGTAAAACTTGAACGCCAATATTGGCGAAATGGCACGCAATGCGGGAACCCATAATTCCGGACCCAAGCACGGCGACTTTTCTGATTTTTCTGTTCATAGTGATAACGTATATTTGGTATTGAACGTGACAAAGGATAATTGCCTTTGAGATGGACGCAAAAACACAAAGCCATCTCTAAAAAGAGACGAAAATGTCCTTACATCGTGAAATTTATTCTTGGTATTATGCAAGCATACCATTGGACAAATCTAGCTTGTTTCAAAATATTATGCAAGCATACTATTAAAAGTTTTTACGGAAATGTCAAGGGGTCAGGACAGAGGAAAGTATAGGAAAAGTCACGAATAAATGCATCTCCACGTACGATTTTGAATGATTCGTCTTGGTTTGTATCTGAAAATTCGGGCAAAGGAAGTTGGTATTTTTCACAACTTTTCACGATGGCCTCACGTCTTGTTGGATGAATAGGAGCGACGAGATTATAGATTTTATTCCAAATTTTGTTGGATAATACATGATTTATAACTGCGATAATGTCTTTTTGATGAATGTAATTGATAGGTACTTGCGCTGCGCTTGGATATGTCTTTCCGGCATAATATTTACCCACGTACCTGTCGTATCCCATGATGCCCCCGCAGCGAAAAATGAGATAGTCGATGTGATTTTTTTGACAAGATTGGATGAATTGATTTTCAGCCAGCACCAGCGGATGATCTATTTGCGCATCTATTTCAGTAACTTCTCTGTTGAGGTCCGGATAGACAGAAGTAGAACTAATGAAAATAGCTTTTTGGCACTTTCCAGCAGACAGACGTTGGTCTAATTCATTCATTTGTTTTTCCAATCCGTTTCCTTCGGATGAACGAAGGCGTGGTGGGAAATTAACGACAAGATAAGGGGACTGAAAAAACGGGACGGACGATTCATCGATAGAAAATTGACCTAGTTGAAGTAAAAATGGCGAAATTCCGTTTTGGGATAAGGTAGCTAATTTACTTGGGGAGGTCGTAGAGCCAAGGACATTCCAGTTGTTTGCCACGAGCGATTGCGCCAAGGGAAAGCCTAGCCAGCCGCAGCCTAAAATAGAAATAGTAGAAGGGATTTGCATGTATGCTATTTTTAGATAGTAACCAATGAAACTCAAAAGTGGTTAAGTGAGCGTATTTTTTTCGGTATTTATCGAGATGTATGTCAATTCAGACAAAAAACGAGTATTTTAACCGTCGAAAAACAAGACTAAACCAATTAAACGGAATGAAAAAACAAATTTATCTATTTTTCTTTTTGCTTACGTGGAGTTTCGCGGGGGTAGCACAAGGAAGTCAGGCGGATAAAATCACGCTGGTGATTCATGGAGGAGCGGGGACGATTACCCGAAAAAATATGACACCAGAGATGGAAAAAGCCTATACAGCTACTTTGCAAAAAGCGTTGGAAACTGGTTATGCTGTCTTGAAAAAAGGGGGAACGAGTTTAGACGCCATCGAAGCGACGATTCACATCATGGAAGAATCTCCTTTATTTAATGCGGGCAAAGGAGCGGTATTTACGCACGAAGGAAAAAATGAGTTGGATGCGTCTATCATGGAAGGCAAAACATTGGCGGCAGGTGCTGTGGCTGGCGTAACAACAATCAAAAGTCCGATTACAGCAGCAAGAGCCGTAATGGAACAGTCAGAACATGTGATGTTGACGGGAAAAGGTGCGGAGGAATTTGCGAAAGAGCGCGGACTTGAAATCGTAGATCCTTCTTATTTTTACACAGAAAAACGCTGGGAAGGATTGCAAAGAGCCTTGGAACGTGAAAAGTCAGAACTAGACCATACAGAAGGAACAAAGCCCGTTCGGAAGAGTTCACAAGTGGGTATTCCGACCGAGAAATCTGTGGAGGATTTGATTTTCTTAGAAGGGAAAAAGTTTGGGACGGTTGGATGCGTTGCGCTAGACAGTTATGGAAATTTGGCGGCAGGAACTTCTACAGGAGGGATGACCAACAAGCGTTGGAATAGAATTGGCGATGCCCCGATTATTGGAGCAGGTACGTATGCAAACAACGAAACTTGTGCAATTTCTGCGACGGGCCACGGGGAATATTTCATTCGGGCGGTGGTTGGTCACGATATTTCTGCTTTGATGGCCTACAAAGGAATGACATTGCAAGCAGCAGCAGATGAGGTCGTGATGAAAAAATTAGTAAAAATGGGTGGAGAAGGCGGACTTGTCGCCGTAGATAAAGACGGAAACGTAGCGATGCCTTTTAACTCAGAGGGAATGTACAGAGGATATATCAAGGCGGATGGTAAAGCTGTTATCGGTATTTACAAAGACTAATAGAGGTTTAGTTAGATAAGCGGGGGGCACGAAACAAGTGTGCGCCCTCGCTTTGTTTTTGGAGACGAATGACGGAAAAACGACGCACAATGGCAAAATCGTTGAATCTGGATTGGGTGTAATTCGCGAACTAAACTTTGAGTTACTATCTTCTAAGTATTTGTTTTTTACTTCACATAATTCTACAAGATTTAGGAAGTGATAAAATTAGCATGACTACTGTTTTATTTTTGCTACAAATCGAGATAAAAAAGTAGCACTGATTACATCAATGGTAAAATAGAATAATCTGATTGGTAAAGGTTTTAATCGAACCATTTTACTCAATGCTGCTGATAGTCTGGTTTCATAGACTTGGATGTTCCGAGGAAAAATATTTGGAATCTGATCCGGGGAAATTAGCATATCTGATTTTCGTCTGATCCTGTTGTTTAAGTAACGGAAGGCACCCGAATATGGCCATTTCTTACTTCCATAATGTAGCAGTTCAATAGCCTTTTTGGGGTTATCGTGCAGGTAGAATAGAATAGACAAATGCATTAAACTGTCGAAACTTAAGCTTTTAAAGTTAAGCATGAGTTCATTCATAACTTTTTGTACCATATTTTGACTTCCATTGAAAGCTGAAAATATTTCAAACTCTATTAAATTGGTTGGATAAAGTGTATGTTGCCACAGATTATTCACCCTTGTTCCTTGTAAAAATAAGTCAACAGGTTCTTTTGCTAAGCTCAGAATTCTCCAGTTAGACATTTCTGAATGTCCAATCACAGGAATATTGACGATTAGAGAGATGTTATCTTCTGGTTTCCAATCCCAGACCTCTATTAGCATGCCTCTCTTTCCAAAAACAGGAAGAGGTGCTCGTTGTAGATGAATGATGGATGGAGGTTGGAAGCTCGCAACATAAAGTAGTGCTTTTTTAAGGGCTTTTGTACGGAAAGCATGCCTTCTGTGTAGAGGTGGGGCATCTACCATGACGACAAATTCAGGACAAAAAGGGGAGCCAGCCAAGAGTTTACCAAGTAACCAAGCAAAACCACCTCCAAAGGATGACCCGAATAGAATTTTGGGAGCTGGAATACTCCCTTTACTAATCCCCTCTATAATTTTTTGAGCAGCTTTCCAGTACCGGTTATTTTCTTGCATAGAACCTTTTTTTATAGGAAAGTCAATTTGCCATATATCAAAGTCTTCAAAGAAACCTGCTTGATGAAACGGATATGCACCACTATATCCTCCAAAGCCTGGGACAGACATAGCTATTCCTTTGGATGGTTTTAAACTTGGTCTCAATAAACTCGCTTGGACAGTTTCGTATTTTTTCTCTTGCTGGAATTGAGGTTTTTCAATGTGAAGTATTTCGGCAAGGGTTGTTAAGGTACAGTTATCTCTCACGGTTTCTAGGGATAGACTTTTTCCAAAAGTATTTTCTAATTCGTCTATGAGTACCATAAAATTGAGAGAGTCACCTCCGAGTGCATGGAAATCGGAATCGTATTTGTGTGCACCTATCCATAAAACAGAATCCCATATTTGAATGAGACGGTTAAAATCATTGGTTACATGTTGTTCATTAGATGCTTCTTTGGGATGGGTCGAAATATATGATAGTAGGGCTTGAAAATCTACTTTACCTCCAGGCATCAAAGGAATTTGATTTAAAATTTCTGTATAACTAGGAATCATAAAACTTGGTATCTTCAATGCTAACGTAGTGCGTACATCTTCGGGTTTGATAGTATTTGTATCCGTGGTAATAAACCCATAAAGTATGACATTGCCTTGTTCTACTTGGTCAACGACAACGGCAGCTGTTACTCCAGGAATACTACGTAACTGAAACTCAACCTCTGTAAGAAAGACTCGGTTTCCGCGAACTTTAACCATGCGGTCAAGGCGACCAAGATGCATCAAGTCACCGTTGGGTAGCTGTTTTACAATATCTCCCGTTACATAGATTCGTTCGTTCACACTCTCCTCGAGTAGTGGAAATCGTTCTTTGTCAATTTTGTCTTTTTTCCAATCACCCAATGCATGAAAGCGGGAGCGTATCAAGAGTTCGCCGGTAATGTACTCCTCTATACTGTCATCCAGTGGTCTGATTGCAAAAGAGGAAAGTGGATAGATTTTTCCGATGGGAGCCGTCGTATTTGTTGGAGCAATATCACGAGCTTCAGAACTCCAAATAAACAGGGCACTTTCTGTACTTCCATATACATTCTGCACCAAGCAATTGGGATTTAAAATAGACTGAGCAAGTTTCAAATCATTTGTAAGAAGTGGTTCTCCCGAAAAACGAACCCCTTCGAGTAGCTGCAATGAGGCAAGAGATTGTGGCAAGACAGATAGCTTTCTAAACAAAGATGGGGTAAACCGGATGTGTCTAGCGCCTTGATATGTGATTGCATGTAGAATAGCGTTGAAACCTTTTGACTTTATATCTGCCAAACAAATTGTTCCGCCAGAGAGTAAAAAAACCAAGGCATGATGTAGGAAGCCATAATTAGCATGAGAACCTGCAATGAAGACTCGTGCGCCTTGAGGTACTTGCATCAGATGGATGGAACTTTGAACTTTCACTTGAAGGGTAGTTGCAGCATACGTAATGAGCTTTGGAGTTCCAGTTGATCCTGAGGTAGGAAATATCATGGCGGGCTTTTCAGGGTTCGGACTTTTTCTGAGACGAAATGTACAAGTTAGGCCACTAGAAATAAATAGTTTATTTGGTGGTAAATCTACGAGAATTTGAGAGGTAATCGCATCTGCTAACACCATGGAGCAACCCGCAGTTTCTATGATTTCTAAAAGCCGTGTTTGTGGCTGGTCTGGGTCAAGTAATAAAAAGGCGCGTCCTGAAAGTCCACAGGCAAACCAAGCTGCAATGGCATCAAATCCAACAGTTTGAACCAAAGCGATTGGTCCAGGGGTCTTGACTCGTTCGTCTATTTCTTGTGAAAGTCCCGCAATACGAGAGCACAAATCCTGGAAACTATAGGTTTCTTTTTCAAATAAGATAGCGGGGTTGTTTGGGAATTGATTTGCAATTTTCGCAATAGATTCGGGTAACGATTGGTATATTTTTTCATCAGACGGTGGTGAAAATACGGAGTGATTCCACATTTCTCTTTTTTCCATAATATCATTCATGCAAATTCGTATTAATTGTATCTGAAGGGATTGGAAACGTGTAAAGGTTTTTTTTCTAATGTGTGCTTTTCAAGTGTTTTAGAGGTGATTAGTCTTGGAATAAGTTTATTATTGTTGTATTCAAATCCAAGACTTCCATTTTGAATGCGGATGGCGCCACCTGGAAAAGGGCGAAACGAAAGCATATCTGGGTGAGCAACTTGCCTCAGGATGAGTGCATCCTTCGTCGAAACTAACGAAGATAAATCTAGTGCCCACTTTGCCTCTGCTTGCAGGTAAATAGTGTATCTGAAAGACGCTTCTTCATAGCTGCAAGAACGACCTAGAAAACGTTCTACATTGAGATGATCCTGTTCAGATATCTTCGTATGAGGACGGTTTGAACTAAAAGAATAGTCTGGGTCAAAGTCAGAGAGTTCAGATTGTACTAAGATACACACCTCACGTTCTGCGCCTGAAAATGTTATCATTTCCCGCATTTTATTCGCATACCTTTCCGTCTCGAATAAGGGGATTTCATTTGTCCAAAGAGCTACACCGTTATTGATGACGATGAAAAATTCTATGCCATGTGGATAAATCGCTGCTATTTTTTGTTTCAATAGGGTAATTTGAAACAAAAGCATCCATTCTGTTTGGTCAGGTTCATAAATTAGCGACGGATTACTTGGGAACGGTGATGCGCGATAGCCTCCGTTATAAAGAAAAAAAAAGCAGATGGGCACGCCGTTGGCTATTTGTTTTTCAAGATTTAATCTCACCTTTGGTATAATATGAGCCAGATTCTTTTTCGATTGGTAATTGAATATTCGGTGGATTAGGATGTGTAAAATTTTATCCGCAAGTATAGCCGAAGTTTGTAGATGTTTTTGAATAGTAGGAGGTTGATTTTGCGCCCAAATTTCACGAATAAACATTACTTTATCGTTCATCCATGCATTGACCATTTCAATCTGTTCTTCGTTTGCACACGAATACTCGGTGCCGTTTTCGGTAGAAGAGACGGGTAAAATTAAATTTTCTGACATTACAAAGGGTTTGAGTTATTAAAATAAGAACGAAGTCATCGATTTTGTTGAAGTAGTTGAGATATTATTTACAGGCAAATTACACTAAAATAACCCGTTGTGTGGTTTAAAAATTTCATAAAAAGGTTGTACATATAGCTGATAATCAGTAACTTAAAGGAATCATCACAAACCTTTACTAGGTACAACCTAAAAACGAATTTCGACAAAATTTTGCCAATTATCAAATGTTCATTGAGCGAATTTCTTCTACCCAGTGGGAACTTCCAAAACTATCGAAATCCGCCAAAATGGTCTGATATTGAGGTGGTTACATTGGCTATCTTGGCAGAGATAATTAGTTTAGATTCCGAAAGTTGGCTCTTTACTAAAATGAAAAGTGATCTTGAATTGATTTTTCCTGTCCTTATAGACCGGTCTACTTACAACCGAAGAAAAAGAAGGTTAAGTCCATTTATCAATTCTATTTCTGAATGGGTAGCATCCCAACTAGATGGACAAAATAAGAAAGTCATTTTAGATTCAATCCCAATACCTATTTGCATGAATCCAAGAATACGAAGAAGTACAATATGCCAAGATGATGTACACGTTTTACCCACTCGAAGCTATAACCCATCGTTAAAAATGCATTACTACGGTTTCAAAATGCAGCTAATGATTACCCAAAAAGGTGTGCCGATTTCTGTGGGAATTACCTCTGCAAATCTACACGATGTAAAGTATCTCGGACTACTAGACAACAAAGCTCAACTGTCAGATTATGAGTTAATTGCAGACAAAGGTTACCTCTCCGCTCAATATCAAACAAGCCTCTTTGAAGAAGATAAAATCAAATTGATTACACCTCTAAGAAGAAACATGATAAGTCGAAAAGACAAGTGGAACAAAGCATATCGCTATATCCGAAAAAGAATAGAAACCCTTTTCTCCCAGCTATGTGACCAAATGATGTTCAAAAGAAATTACGCAAAAACATTCAATGGTTTAGTCACCAGAGTTGTAACCAAAGTCAATGCGGTAGCTGTGCTACAATATCTCAATTTTATCAATGGAAGACCTATAAATAAATTAAAAAATGCCATCTTTACGTAAACCGCACAACGGGTTAAAATAGTTTGTTTTTCAAGGTCATTCTAAACGGGTTATAGGGTCAGCTTTAGAGACAATTTGTAAATCAAGGTCATCTTAAATTAACTCCATAATCCATCTCGAACCACTCCACTATACTTTTGACTTCTAGTAAAGTGGAGTTCTTTAGGTTTTCTACCTCAAGCAAGATATGACGGAAAAACGACGCACAATGGCAAAATCGTTGAGAAGATTGTGTAACTTTGCAGCTTATTTCAGATACCAACCATAAATTTTTCTCCTCATGAAGTTCGGAGTTGTTGTATTCCCGGGATCCAATTGTGAAGATGATACCATTTTTGCCTTGCGCCATAATTTAGGCCAAGAAGTAGTGAAACTTTGGCACAAAGACCATGACTTGCAAGGCTGTGACTTTGTATTCTTGCCAGGTGGTTTTTCGTACGGTGATTATTTACGTTCGGGAGCGATTGCTCGTTTTTCACCCATAATGAACGAAGTAATTGCACATGCCAACAAAGGTGGATACGTCATGGGGATTTGCAACGGGTTTCAGATTTTAGTAGAAGCGGGCTTGGTACCAGGTGTTCTCCTGAAAAATACGTCTCAGAAATACATTTGTAAAAATATTTACTTGAAACCTCAGAGTTCTTCTACTCTTTTAACGACTCAACTCGAACCCATCGCTTACAAAGTGCCTATCGCACATGGCGACGGCCGTTATTATGCGGATGCAGATACATTGAAAGCCCTGAATGACAATGACCAAGTTTTGTTCAGATATTGCAACGAAGCCGGTGAAATCACAGAAGAGGCGAACCCGAACGGCAGTCTAGAAAATATTGCGGGTGTTACCAATGCAGCAAAAAATGTCTTCGGCATGATGCCACACCCAGAAAGAGCAGCCGATGCCGCCCTCGGAAATACAGACGGCGCAATCATTCTTGAACAAATCTTACGTGTGATGGCTTAATAGCCAAAGGCATAAATTATATGATGACTACTCCACAACCACAAGAAAGCTTTGTTATCGGAATTACCGGAGGAAGTGCCTCCGGGAAAACCTTCTTCTTGCATAGTTTACTCAGTGAATTTGACGAAGCAGATGTTTGTCTTATTTCACAAGATAATTACTATAAATCGAAGGACTTTGTTCCGAAGGACTTGAACGGGGTAGAAAATTATGATTTACCAGAAGCCATTGACTTTGAGTTATACGCTTCACACATTGCTGCCCTTAAATCTGGGCAAGAAGTGACACAAAAAGAATATACATTCAATAATCCCAATGTAGTACCTAAAACATTGGTTTTTAAACCAGCTCCTATCATCGTTGTAGAAGGTATTTTCGTGTTTCATTCGTACCACATTTCCCGTTTATTGGACTTGAAAGTCTTCATTGACGCCAAAGAACATATCAAAATCAAGCGAAGAATTATTCGGGATAATAGCGAACGCGGATACGACCTAGAGGATGTTCTTTACCGCTGGGAAAACCACGTTGCGCCAACCTACGAAAAGTTTATCAAGCCTTCCAAATACGATGCAGATATTGTCATCAATAATAACCAACATTTTGCAAACGGCTTGAAAATATTAACGAGTTATATGCGGACTATCCTAGAGGAGAGAAATGAATTGAGTTAATCCTCTAGGATATTCCCCAGAGCTGTGTTTTTTAGTAAGAGGGTGATTAATAAAAGGACAATCGCCCAGTAAATGTAGATATAGTAATAATCTCGCACGTCTTGGAGGGTTTCACGCTCGATTTTTGCTTTTTCCATTCGGTTTACTTGCTTGAAAATCGTAGTCAATGTTTCGTTGTCCGTAGCTCGAAAAAAAGCTCCTTTTCCTTCTTTTGCGATTTCACGCAGTGTTTTTTCATTCACAATTTCTTGGTCACTATCCCGCCCGACAGCAATGGTATAGAGGCGAATAGAGAAAAAATTTGCCAAATCTGCCGCATTGATAGGCGGAAGAACGTCATTTTTACTATCTCCGTCACTGAGAAGAATCGTTACTTTACTTTTACTCGGAACATCCCGAAGGTGATTAATGCAGGTAGCAAGTGCTGTACCAAGCGACGTTCCATCTACGGGAATCATCCCTTCGTAAATTTCATCAATATATGCGTTTAGAGTGGCGTAGTCTGTTGTTAGGGGAGATAAAATGAGGGGTTCGCCAGCAAATACAACAAGTCCGATGCGGTCATTTTGTCTCCCCTTGATAAATTCACGGGCTACTTGTTTAGCTGCTTCGAGGCGCGTAGGTTGCAAATCTGTTTCACCCATCGAGCCCGATACATCCAGAGCGAGCATAATGTCTATTCCTTCTGCATATTGTTCTTTACTTTCCAAAATTCGTTGGGGGCGTGCAAGTGCAAGAAGAATACAGAAAAGAGCCGCCGAAAAAGTAATTGGAATCAAAAAACGAAAGTAACTAGACCAATGTGTTTGCCGGCGTTCGGGTGGAAGAGCAAGGTATAAAACTTGTCTTTTTGGGGAAAAAAGCCACCGGAAAAGGAAAAGAAATGGGATTCCGACGATGGCATACAGGTAATACGGGTTTTTCCACACAAAAGAAGTGAGGGTGGCTACCTTAAACCAGTCGAGGGTGAACCATTCATTTTCCATTTGTCCATTTTTTATTGTCTTTCATATACTTCAACAGCCGCGCGAACACTTCCGTGCGTCATCAAAAGTTCTTTTGCTTGTTCGTACGAAACCGGAATACTCGCTTGAATCATGCGAATACCGCGTTCAACAAGTTTTTCGTTGGAAAGCTGCATATCCACCATCTTATTCCCTTTGACACGTCCTAATTGAATCATGACAGTGGTAGAAATCATGTTGAGAACTAATTTTTGTGCTGTGCCAGACTTCATACGGGTGCTACCTGTTACAAACTCCGGCCCAACGACAACCTCAACCGGATATTCCGCCTCAGCAGCAATAGGGCTGCCTTTGGTACAAACGATGCAGCCTGTCAATAGTCCTTCATGGCGTGCCTTTTGTAACCCTCCAACAACATACGGCGTTCTTCCGGATGCGGCAATGCCGATAAGTGTATCTTGTGCGGTGGGTTGGAACGCCGCGAGATCAATCCAGGCTTGTTGGGGGTCGTCTTCGGCATTTTCGACCGCACTGCGAATCGCCCTGTCTCCTCCTGCAATGATACCAACCACAAGTCCGGCTGGAACGCCATACGTGGGCGGACATTCAGAGGCATCTACAATACCAAGGCGACCGCTTGTTCCTGCGCCAATGTAAAACAACCGCCCACCGGCTTTCATCCGTGGAACGATTTGGTCTATCAATGCCTCTATTTGTGGAAGAGATTGTGCCACAGCAAACGGAACCGTCTGGTCTTCTTGATTGATACCTTCTAAAAGTGCACGGATGGATTTTTTGTCTAAATCATCGTGATTCGAAGTGGCTTCCGTTGCGATGCCATCCAATTGTATGGGTGATGTTGCCATAATGAAAGAGCTAGGAAAGAAAAGGTCTAAAGAGAAAAAGGAGGGCAAAATTTACTTGGATTTTGCCCTAAAGTCTTTGTTACTGCTTATTTGTATGTAATTCGTAGAAATATTTGTAGAACAACGGAATGGTTTCAATGCCTTTGTAGAAATTGAAGAGACCGTAATGTTCATTGGGCGAATGGAGTGCGTCTGAGTCAAGACCAAAACCGAAAAGAATGGATTTTAGCCCTAATTCTTGCTCAAAAAGTGCGACGATAGGAATACTACCTCCACCACGCGTTGGAACAGGTGTTTTTCCGAATGCCTCTTGCATGGCACGGAACGCCGCTTGGTATCCGATAGAATCCGTGGGCGTCACGTAAGGTTGTCCACCGTGATGTCTGTTTACTTTTACCTGGACTGTTGGCGGAGCAATGGCTGTGAAATGCGCCGTGAACAAGTCCGAGATTTCTTCCCAATCTTGGTCGGGAACTAAACGCATGGATATTTTCGCAAATGCCTTCGAAGGAAGTACCGTTTTGGAGCCTTCGCCTATGTAGCCACCCCAAATACCGTTGACATCAAGTGTCGGACGAATCGAAGCGCGTTCACGGGTGGTGTATCCTTCCTCCCCTGAAACTGCGGCAATATTCAAATCTTGTTGATAAACGTGTTGGTCAAAAGGTGCGGCTTCAAGTGCATCCCGTTCTTCGACGGATAGTTCAACGACTTTATCATAAAATCCTTTGACCGTGATTTTTCCTTTTTCATCGTGCAGAGAGGCAATCATTTGTGTCAGCACATTAATCGGATTGGCAACGGCGCCACCATACACGCCCGAGTGGAGGTCACGGTTCGGGCCAGTTACTTCTACTTCCATATAGGCAAGACCGCGCAGTCCAGTTTCAACAGAAGGGATATCGTTAGCAATAATGGAAGTATCTGAAATAAGGATAATGTCGGCGGCAAGTTTTTCTTTGTTTTCTTTGACGAACGTAGCCAGGTGTTCAGAACCTACTTCCTCTTCGCCTTCAAACATTACTTTTACATTGCAAGTGAGGGCATTGTTGGCAATCATGGTTTCGATAGCCTTGACGTGCATGTAGATTTGTCCTTTGTCATCGCAAGCACCTCGCGCAAAAATAGCTCCGTCCGGATGTACGGGAGTTATACGGATAGTAGGTTCGAATGGGGGTGTTTCCCAAAGTTCGAGCGGGTCAGCGGGTTGTACATCGTAATGTCCGTAAACGAGAATGGTAGGAAGTGCAGCGTCCACGATTTTCTCAGCGAAAACAATGGGATGACCTGCGGTAGGGCAGATTTCTACTTTGTCCATTCCGGCTTCAAACAAGCGCTGCTGAACAAATTCTGCGGCTGTGAGCATGTCTGCTTGGTGCGCTGGATTGGCAGAAATCGAAGGGATGCGTAGAAAATCGAAAAGTTCGTTTAAAAAACGTTGTTGATGTTGTTGGATGTATTCTTTCATCGGAACGATGGATATGTGAATAAGTGATTGTGCCAAAAATAAGGAAAAATCAGAAGTTTCTTGCTAATTTATTGAATTTTGGCGTGGCTTACGAAAAGGGAAACGGTAAAATTTAGGTTGGTGGAATCTAGGGAAAGCGCGTACCTTTGTGATTTCGTTAAGCATATTCCTACATGATTTATTTATTACTCAGCATTTTAGCTTCGGTACTGCTACTCGTCAATTTCCGGTTACACCCTCATTTTGGTATTCAGACAAGGCAAGCCATTGTGTTTAATTATCCTTTTTGTGTAGCAACGGGACTTATTTTAATGCCAGAAGGACAGGTTTTTTCGTTGGATTTAACCCAAACCTGGACATGGATTGCGCTGGGTCTAGGCATTGCCTTTATTATCACATTTGTACTTTCTGGATTAGCCACCCAACGCATGGGCTTGACCTTGACGTCTCTTGCCAATAATATATCTTTGGTCATTCCTGTGTTGTTTAGTTTGTGGGTCTTTCAAAATTCAGGAAGAGCGTTTGATATTTGGAATTATGCAGGGCTTGGGTTGGCTTTGGTGGCTGTTGTATTAAGTACATTCAAACCCGAGGAAAAAACAAATGAAACAAGTATAGCGAAAAATAATGCCTGGTGGTTAATCATCGCTGTTTTTGTTATGTACGGCATGACCAATACGGTCATTAATTACATGAATATTCACTATATCCCGAATCCGGAAGAGACGATACCTGTTACTTTGGTGATGCTTGTCGGGGCGATTGGAGCGGGAATTATCCTTCTTGTACGTGATGTATTCGTTGGTAAAGAGAAAATAGCTCCAAAGAATATAGCAGCAGGAATTGCATTGGGTATTCCCAATTTCTTGTCCTTTTATTGGTTATTATTGGCGCTTCGTGCCTTCGGGAACAGTGGCGCTTTGGTATATCCTTTGTACAATATTGGGGTAATTTTAGTAGCAGCTTTAGTCGGGATTGGATTTTTTAAGGAAAAGATTCGCCGTGTCAATCAAGCTGGTTTGGTGCTAGCCGTTATCGCCATTTTACTGATTTCGTATCAAGAAATTTTTTCATAGACTTTACTTTCTAGGAAAGGAAGCAAATAAAAGAAGCTTCTTTCTTACTTTATACGCTGATTATCAATTATTTTTAGTAATTTTGCGACCTTTTTAGTACGTTTTATTTAGAACAGAGGCGGGCAAGAAACCGCACTCGCATTTGAGGAGATATGGCAAATATAGTAGCAATTGTAGGGCGACCTAACGTGGGTAAATCTACCCTTTTTAATAGATTAATCGAAGAACGTGTAGCCATTACAGATAATATGGCAGGCGTAACGCGTGACCGTCATTACGGATATTCTGTCTGGACAGAGAAGTTTTTTACCGTCATTGATACCGGTGGGTATGTCGTTGGCTCGGAAGATACGTTTGAAGAGGCAATTCGCGAACAAGTAGAATTGGCACTCGAAGAAGCAACTGTCATTTTGTTTGTAGTTGATACCATGACCGGACTGACCGATTTGGACAAGGACTTTGCCAATGTTCTCCGTCGTTCACAAAAGCCTCTTTTCATCGTGGCTAATAAAGCTGAAACGTTCGAGCGCCAATCTTTGGTAGCACCCGAGTTTTATGCGTTGGGCTTAGCAGCAGATGTTTTCCCGGTTTCTGCCGTAGATGGTTCCGGAACAGGCGATTTATTGGATGAAGTCATCAAACATTTTGACGACGAAGGCATCGAAGATCCTAACGAGGGAGTGCCAAGAATTGCTATTCTAGGTCGCCCGAATGTAGGAAAATCATCTTTCTTGAATGCACTTTTGGGCACAGATAGAAGTATCGTAACCAATATTGCAGGTACAACACGGGATTCTATCGATACGCGCTACAAATTATACGGGAAAGACTTTATCCTAACAGACACCGCCGGGATTCGGAAGAAAGCCAAAGTACAAGAAAGTATCGAGTTTTACTCCGTTTTACGCTCCCTAAAAGCATTAGATAGTGCAGATGTCTGCGTTATTTTGATTGATGCAGAGCGCGGACTAGAAGCCCAAGACGTGCATATCATCGCCCACGCCCACAACGCAAAAAAAGGCATTGTTTTGATGGTGAATAAATGGGATTTGATTGAAAAAGACTCCAAAACGTCGGATGTGTTCAGAAAAGAATACATGGATAAATTGGCTCCGATGAATTACATGCCCGTGATTTTTGCCTCAGCCTTGGAAAAACAACGTATTTTCCAAGTAATCGAAAAAGCAATGGAGGTCTATGAAAGCCGGACGAAGCAAATCCCTACGTCTAAAATCAATGAAGTCATGCTTCCGATTATTGCAAAAACTCCGCCACCAGCTATCAAAGGAAAGCATATCAAGATTAAATACATCATTCAATTACCAACGCCATCGCCGACTTTCGTGTTCTTCTGTAATTTACCGCAGTACATAAAAGATGCGTATGAGCGTTTCTTACAAAACCAAATTCGCGAACATTTTGGATTTGAAGGCGTGGCAATCACGGTATTTTTTAGAAAAAAATAAGCAAAAAACATGACAAAGCATGTGCTATTGATGGATGGCCCCGATGCCAAAGGATTGATTTTCCAGGTGACAAGCGTGCTCTTTGAACAAGCATGCAATATCATTCGGCAAGACGAATACGTCAGTCCATCAGGTCAATTTTTTATGCGTACTGAGTTGGAATCAGAGGAAAATCTGGATTCCAACTCGCTTTTAAAAGCGCTCCGGCAACGCATTCCAGACGAGTCAATTACGTTTCGAATGAACCCGAAAAAGAAAAAAGACATTGTTATCTTGGCAACAAAGGAGCACCATTGTCTATCTGATTTATTGACACGTTACCACTTTGATGAACTGAATGCCAACGTCTTGGCGGTTATCAGCAATTATAATGTATTGCAGCCCTATGTGAGTAAATTTGGTGTGCCCTTTCATTATATCGCCCACGAAGACAAAACGCGAGAAGAACACGAAGAGGCTATTTTACGAACGTTATCTATCTATAAACCGGCTTATTTGGTGTTGGCAAAGTATATGCGGGTCTTGACTCCCGGTTTTGTGGCACATTATCCAAACCAGATTATCAATATCCATCACTCTTTTTTACCCGCATTTATTGGGGCAAATCCGTACAAACAAGCATACGACAGAGGCGTGAAAATCATTGGTGCAACGGCTCATTTCGTGAATAATGACTTGGATGAAGGGCCGATTATCGCACAAGACATCAAACATGTGAGCCACCGCTACACAGCCGCAGATATGTCTAGGGAAGGAAAAGATGTAGAGAAAATGGTATTGACGAATGCACTGAAATTTGTATTCAATGACCGTGTATTTATCAATGGCAATAGAACTGTGATTTTATAAAAAAGACTTTTTGAAGAGTAAAAACTCCTATTTGGTGCAAGCCAAATAGGAGTTTTTTATTTTAGACGATGTATTTTGTAGAGTAACAAGGAAAATTTGTTTCCAAAAGAAGAATGCCAAAGGAAATTAGGTATATATTGCCATTTGAACAATTTAATTGCTTAGGCTGTTCAATAAAAGGGACGAAGCAAATGGTGCTTGGTCTGAATTTGTAGTATTCACCTCAAATTAAAACAATGAAAAGACAATTATTTCAACAAACAAAAAGAAACGCAGGTAAAATAAGCGTTGCCTTGGCACTTTTAGCTTGGGCGACACCCACTGCAATCCAAGCGGCTGAACTAGCTACGGGCAGTTCACAATGGATACAAGCCGAAGAGGCTATCACGGGTAAAATTACAGATGCCAAAGGAGAAGCACTTCCAGGCGTAGGGATAGCGATTAAAAAAACAACGCGTGGAACGACCACAGATGTAAACGGGATGTTCAAAATTAACGCCAATGTCGGTGACGTATTAGTGATTAGTTTTGTAGGCTTTGCTACCAAAGAAGTAAAAGTAACTGGCACAACTGTCAATGTTGTTTTGGAAGAAAGCCTTTCGACTTTAGACGAAATCGTGGTTACAGGAACAAGAACAAGTGGTCGTACGAAAGTAGATACGCCTGTTCCTGTAGATATTATTCCTTTGGCGCAAGTAACGAATACAATTGGACAAGTGGATATCAACCAGATTTTGACATTCATCGCCCCTTCGTTTCAGTCGGCACGTCAAGCTATCTCAGATGGTACAGACCACGTTGACCCCGCTCAATTGCGTGGTTTAGGACCAGACCAAGTGTTAGTATTGGTGAACGGTAAACGCCGCCATCAGTCCGCTTTGGTCAATGTAAATGGTACGGTAAACCGTGGAACTGTTGGTACAGATATGAACGCTATTCCGGCTACGGCAGTAGAAAAAATTGAAATCCTTCGTGACGGTGCAGCGGCGCAATACGGTTCAGACGCCATTGCCGGTGTGATTAACATCGTTTTGAAGAAAAAAGAAGGCTTAAGCGGCAATGTTTCGTACGGTTCACACATTACCGCATACGACAAAAACTGGATTATCAATAATCAGCAAAATAGCCGTGTCAATGTAATTGACGGAGGAACAGCGCAGTTGGGCTTAAACTACGGTATCAAAGTAGGGGATAGAGGATTTGTCAATGTGACCGGTGAATATGTGAGCCGTGGACAAACAAACCGTACGGGAACTTACACAGGACAGATTTTTCCGGCTGTAGGTGGCCAAGTGATTGACAATCAGATTTTGGCGGAACGTGGTTTAACACGGGACGATTTTGACATGCGTATCGGTAACTCAGAAGTAATAGGAGGCGGTATTGTCTTGAATGCGGAGTTTGGTGTTGGAGAGAAAGGTACGTTATACGCGTTTGGTGGTTTTAACAATAAAAAAGGAAATGCAGCGGGTTTCTATCGTTATCCAAATGCCATTCCGGCAGCGGTTCGTGCAAACGTGTTCCAAGTATATCCCAACGGATTCTTGCCTGAGATTAATTCGGATGTAACAGACATTTCGTTCTCGGCAGGTTTTAGAACAAAATTAGGTGAATGGAACATGGATTTGAGTAATACGTTTGGACAAAACGTATTTGATTTTGATATTACAAATTCAGTAAACTATACGCAAGCATTGGCTTCTGCAAGCTTCCCAACGGCTTTTGATGCAGGTGGATTGAGTTTTTTACAGAACACAGTCAACTTGGATTTCAACAGAAAATACGAAGTTCTACGTGGCTTGAACGTCGCGATGGGTGCAGAGCAACGTTTGGATCAATTCGGTATTCGTGCAGGGGAAGAAGCTTCTTGGAGAAATTATAATACAGCTGCGGGTGTGCCAGCGGGTGCGCAAGTATTTGCTGGTTTCTTACCTTCAAACGCGGCAACCAACTCTAGAACCAGTGTCGCAGCTTACGTGGATTTAGAACAAGAATTATCCGAATCTTTGCTTGTAACAGGTGCTTTGCGCTTCGAAAACTACTCGGATTTTGGAAGTACCTTGAACTATAAACTAGCAGGTCGTTACAAAGTTGCCAAAGGTATTGCCTTGCGTGCATCAACCAGTACAGGTTTCCGTGCGCCTTCGATGCAACAGCGTTTTTATGCGAAAACCAATACATTGTTTGTGTCACAAGGAGGACAAACGGTACCTGTTGAAAGTGGTACATTTACCAATGACAGCGAACCAGCACGTATCCTAGGTATTCCGCAATTGAAACAAGAAACATCGGAAAGTTATACGATTGGGGCGACAATTCAGTTGGGTGGCAAGTTAGACTTTACAGTTGATGCGTACCAAATTGATATTGATGACCGCATTGTCTTGACAAATAATTTCTCAGACGGTGGAAATGCAGCCATTCGCGCGCAGTTACAAGCAGCCAATGCTACTACGGCAAACTTCTTTACCAATGCAGTGGACACACGTTCAAGAGGTATTGAGCCCGTGATTAACTATAATACTCGTTTCGGTAAAGACCAAACATTGCGTTTGACATTGGCAGGAGCGTTTATTCAAAATGAGGTGAAGAAAGATGCAAATGGCAATCCAATCATCAAAGCATCTGCCATTTTGCAAGAAACGGGTCAAGCTGGAAATTACTTTAACAGAGAAGACCAAAGCCGTATTGAAGTGGCAAACCCACAAAATAAAGTGAGTTTCATGGCAAACTACAAGATTGGTAAATTGGCATTTATGGTACGCGCGGTCCGTTTCGGGCAAGTAGTATTTTTAGATCCAACAATGAACCTAAGCCGCCCAGAAACATTCCCTGTGAATGCATTAACTGGACAGAGAGAGGTTCTTGACCAAACATTCACGCCAAAAACAACTACGGATGTAACGGTGAATTATGATATTGCGAAAGGAATCAATCTTTCTTTGGGTGCGAATAATATCTTTGATGTGTACCAGGATATTCACACACATGCAAACAACTTTAGCTTAGGTCGTTTTGTATATTCAAGAAGAGTACAGCAGTTCGGTTTCAACGGTCGTTATGTATTCGGTCGTTTGAACTTCAATCTATAAAATTTATTTAGATAGTGAAAACGGGGCTATTTCAATCAGAAATAGCCCCGTTTTTTGTAAGTAGCAATTAGGTACACTACGAAAAGATTTGTGCATAAATAAATATTGAATTTGTACCTGTGAATGAAAGAGGTAACTTAAAAGACAAAGAATGAATAATTTACCAATGTATAAATAAGAAGTGAGGTCGAATTTTTACTTACGCTTCTGTAATGTGAAGGCATATTTCTTTCACTTTTTCTTCGAATGAAATCCATCATCTTCCCATTTTTTTGGGTTATTGATAATATAGTTTGAAATAGTATCGAATGCCTGCTGATCTCTAATGATATGGTCATGAAACCGACCTTGCCAGCCAAATGGATAATCTAATCTATTTGCATATTTTGTTACCGCTGATTTATAAGATCGTATAATCGTTGAAATAGAATTTGATTTGGGTGAGATGTTAGAATATTGGGAAGCTGCTTCTTGTTGGGACGTTGCTTCTTGTTGGGACGTTGCATGCAACGTCCGTACTTCTTGTTGGGAAGCTGCTTCTTGTTGGGACGTTGCTTCTTGTTGGGACGTTGCATGCAACGTCCGTACGGGATTGGAAGGATTATCTAAAATTAAAATTCCGTGAATATGATTTGGCATAATCACGAATTCGCCTAATTGTAGGTTTGGTAGTCGATGTGGCAACTCGTACCATAAAACCGTAGCAATGACTCCCACCTCAGATAAATGTATCTTGCCGTCGATAATCTCTCCAAAATAATGTTCTCTTTTATCTGTACATATCGTGATGAAATAGGAACTTGCCCATCGGTAATCCCATGTTTGTAAGCGAATGACTTTCCGATTTTTTTTTTCGTTCATGGCTTTTCATTGTTTTCATTATGAACATCCAAATTATTGATAAATATCTGATTTGACAATGAAAGTGCAGATATTTTCAGGTGATGTGTTCTATTTTTATAAAAACTATACTCATCAAATCAGTTTCCCTACCTGATGATGTTGTTTTTTATCATTCGTTTGGGTTTACAATAGTGGTAATTGGAGTGTTTATAAAATAAAAGTATATTCACGAGTGTAGATGTGATAGTAGGTATTTGATGTAATCTGTACATAGGTAATCTATTGATTATAAGTGAATCATGTTGGCTTTTGTATATTCGATTTCCCCAAAAGTGTATTTAAAACTATTGTAAATTAATGCAATTTTTGCATTAATTCATTCCTTTATACCACTCGGCAAAGCGTTTATGTGTAAATTTGGGAACTACCCATTTTTCAAATTCCCAGAAACATTGATTCGCAAGATTAGAAACAGATGATTTTCTCCATTAAGATATTAGTCCAACACCTTCTTTTTCATTTCTTCTTGGAGTTTGCCATAGAAACAGTAGAAGCGACAAAACCTGCCCATGATTGGCATTCCTTTTCCTCCGATTCTACTTCTTTACAAGCTGTTACACCGGCACAAAAGGAGTTCGTTCGAGCTCAAAATGCATGGGCAGATAGTGTGTTAGCTACCCTCACTACAGAACAAAAAGTAGGTCAATTGTTTATGATTTCGACCTACTCAAACCGCACGGAGTCCACGTATCGGCTTGTAGAAGAACAAATTCGCACATATCACTTGGGCGGGATTATCTTTTTTCAAGGCAATGCACGCCAACAAGTACGGCTAACAAACCGATACCAAGCTGCTTCCAAAATTCCGTTATTAATTGGCATGGATGCAGAATGGGGGCTTGGGATGCGCCTAGATAGTACATTCTCTTTTCCAAAAAGTATCACGCTTGGCGCTATTCAAAATCCACGAATTATTGAAGAAATTGGAGTCATTATCGGTCAACATTGCCGACGAATAGGCGTACACATTAATTTTTCTCCCGTCGCCGACATCAACACAAATCCAGAAAATCCGGTCATTAACTTTCGTTCTTTTGGTGAAGACAAAGAGCGGGTTGCCGCGTTAGCCGTTGCGTATAACCGGGGTTTGCGTCGCATGAAAGTCATGGGCTCTGCCAAACATTTTCCAGGACACGGAGACTCAGACAGCGATTCTCATTTGGCTTTGCCGCTCATTCGTCACTCCGAAAACCGCCTTCGCACCAACGAATTTTATCCTTTTCAAAAGTTAATTCAAGATAGCGTTGCCAGCGTAATGGTAGGACATCTTTTTGTGCCTAGTCTGGACGCAGCCATGAACACGCCCGCAACGGTGTCAAAACGAATTGTACAGGATATTCTTCAAAAAGAACTAGGTTTTGACCGTCTCATTATCACAGATGCGCTCAATATGCGCGGGCTTACCAAATTTTATCCAACAGGCCAAGCGGAGGTCGCGGCACTGAAAGCCGGAAATGACTTGTTGCTGCAAACGGCGCAATTGCCCGTTGCATACGCAGCCGTTCTAAGTGCAGTAAAATCGCAAGAAGTGAAAGAAGAAGAGTTAAACCAAAAAGTACGCAAGATTCTTCGGGCAAAATATTGGGCTGGCGCACATCGCTTTGCTCCTCTGTCAGAAAAAGACCTTCAAACGGACTTAAATTCACTTTTATCCGAACAAATCAAGGAAAAAGCATTCAACCAAGCAGTTACGGTTGTTCAAAATGAAGGAAATGTATTGCCTTTTTCTCGTATAGATACAACGCGTTTTGCTTCTGTTGCGATAGGCCGGGAGTTAGGTGGTGATTTTCAGGAAACATTGAGCCGTTATGCCGAGGTCAAGCATTTTTCCATTCCTTTTAAGCCAAGCAAGGAAAGTGAATGGCAGTGGGTTTTGGAGGAAGCAAGTAAGTTTGAGGTCGTTTTTGTGAGTGTTCACGATATGAATAATTTATCCGCGCGAAATTTTGGGGTGACGTACTCAACGGTTCAGTTTATTGAAGAACTCCAGAAACGAACGAAAGTCGTGGTTTGTGCTTTTGGAAATCCGTACGGGCTCAAATTATTTGCCCGAAGTAGCCAATTGGTTTGTGGGTACGAAGACGACCCCGGAGCGCATCGGGCGGTGGCACAAGTCATTTTTGGTGGACAAAATGCTGCCGGAAAATTACCCGTGACGGCGCACAAAACACAGAAATTAGGGCAAGGAATGGTTTGGTCTGCCAATCGGTTAGGAATGGAAAGTCCGCTTTTTGTTCGCATGGACGCACAAAAATTAGCAAAAATTGATACCATTGCGTTGGAAGGAATCCAAAAGGGAGCGTATCCCGGTTGCCAGGTGTTGGTAGCTCGGCGTGGAAAAGTTGTTTATGAAAAATCCTTTGGGACGTATCGCTACGGCGACCCTTCCAAAATCACCCGCGAAAGTCTATACGACTTGGCATCTATTACCAAAGTTGCAGCAACTTTACAGGCTGTCATGCTTTTGTATGAACAAGGAAAAATCGAATTACACCAACCGATGAAGTACTATTTACCTGAATTAGCAGGAACAAATAAGGATAAAATGACGGTTCAAGATGTTTTATGGCATCAAGCCGGATTGGTAGCCTTTGTGCCTTTTTGGCGTGAAACAAAGGTTGGAAATGCGTTTCAGGATGAATATTATCTCGCCGCAAACGAAGGAAATGGACTGGCTGTCACAGAACAACTGTTTATCAAACCAACCATCGGGGCAGATGTCTGGAAATGGGTGATTGACTCGAAACTTCATCAGCGTCAAGATGCAAGAGGGGAATATGCGTATTTGTACAGTGATTTGGGGTTAATCATGCTACAAAAATTAGTTGAGAGAATCACGAAGCAACCCTTGGATGTATTTGTCACAAATGCTATTTATCGTCCGTTGGGAATGACGGCGACGCTGTTTAATCCTACAAATGTTTTTCCGAAAGAGCAAATTGCGCCAACTGCCAACGACTATGTTTTCAGAGGTACGGCAATTCATGGAACCGTTCACGACCCCAACGCGGCTTTGCTTGGCGGAGTGGCTGGCCATGCAGGTTTATTTAGCCATGCCTGGGATTTGGCAAAGTTGATTCAAATGCACTTACAGTCAGGTGTTTATGGCCCAGAACGTATCTTTAAGAAAGAAACCGTTCAGTATTTTGCGCAAACGGTTTCCCCAAAAAGTGGGCGAGGATTGGGGTGGAATAAGCCCAATCCAGCGGAAAACAGCGCTACTTTTTCGCTGCTTGCTTCGCCACTGACATTCGGGCATACGGGTTTTACGGGAACAGTCGTTTGGGCAGATCCAAAAGAAGATTTACTTTTTATTTTTCTTTCTAATCGGGTGTATCCGAACGAAGAAAACAATAAAATCAATTTGCTGCGTATTCGTCAGCGGATGCATACGGCTGCGTATCAGGCAATTATTCGTTAAATTATTCACAATATACTGAACAATGACAAATCCAATTCTTGATTTTATGCGTGCCCACATCGGAGGGCGAATGGGCGAGGGAAGTCCGTCACTTGTAGCGAAATGGCTAGACGGAGAGCTGACGGCTGTGGAGTACGGAAGTCTCACTTTCAAATTTGAGGTCAAGCCAGAATTTACCAATCCTGCCCTGATTTTACACGGGGGCGTGTCTGCCGCGATGATGGATGAAGTACTCGGCGCGACAGTTTACTCGTTAGACAAAGGTGCTTTTTATGCAACCATCAATTTGAATGTTGACTATTTGAGACCTGCTAAACAAGGTGAGTTTGTCTGGGTGACTTCGGAGATTATCAAGGAAGGAAAAACACTCATTCACGCCGCCTGCACGATAAAAAATGAAGCGGGTGAGATCGTCGCTAAAAGTGTAAGCAACTTGGCGCGTACTAATTTTGGAATGAAATAAGCACTGCGAGTAAACAGAAACTAAAATTACGGATAAAATTAGACGGGAAAACTCTCGTCTAATTTTATATACATCTTAACACATGGATTAGTGAGTCAAAATAGGGGGGAATTACGATGGAATTGGAATTTTTAAAACATAATGAATGACTAAAAATTGAAAAAAAAAGGACGAAATCGTGTAGAACATATAGATAACAAATGTTTTGCTATTTATCCCACCTATCTTCACTACATACAAAATATGAAGAATGCCAAAAGCTGAAAAAATCAAAAAATTAGAATATCCAAAGAGAGAATGTACGAGATAATTCCGAGATGAGTGAAAGTAAAAGTCAACATTGATTGGAAGGAAAGACAATAAAACATAAGTAAAATCAAAAAGTAACGTAATGGCAAATACGGAGTGAAGTATGTTTTTAGTACCCAAAAGTCGAATAATACAATAGAAAATACCAAGTTTCAAAATGGAGTCGGCGAATAAGACACCCAATTTAAGCGAAGAAAATAGAGGTTTCGCAGGACAAGAAATGCCATAAATAATTGGGTAGTAAATGATTTTTTTTAGAAAAATCACGTATTCTATGTGAAGAAGAATAGTATTTATGATGATGTAGAAAAAGAAAGAAAAGAGGCTCAAAAGAAAGCCTTTTAGGTATCCGTTTTTAGTATTTATGAATGGCATATTTAATTGATTATAAATGATTTATTAAGGTTTGTAAGCACGGTATCACATGGGATAATTATTTTTCTTTCTATTTTTTACTTGTTTCTGTAAGTGCGTTTCATCCAAATGACTTCTATCTCCATCAAACCTGTTGTTTTAAGCAGAGATAGTATGAACACATTGCACACCAAGCAATTAGGGAAGAATTATTGTTGAGCTGATAACGGATAAATGGCTATTTGGTCTCTAATCGCCTTTGCAACATGACCAATTGCCGTCGCGAGTTCATTATCATCCCCATTTTCAAGTACTTCGTTTAGGTATTCCGCGACAGCAAATTCAGACGTTTTCTCAATCATGTTCATGCTAGTTTGTATTCATTCGGATATAAAATTAGTCTTATTTATGCAGAGTAGAGTGTAAATTGTTTGTGTTTTTTCTAGGTAAAATAGATTGAGTTCAAAAGATAGTTTTTGAACATGAAGCAAAACAGAAACCCAAATTACCTATTTCTATCAAAAAAGGCTACTTATGGGAACAGGTAGCCTTTTTTGATTACTGTATTTGGTTTGTAAAAACTCCTTTTATTCCACCTTCGGCGGAAGTAATTTGTACAAAATGGGTGTAACAATACGGGTAAGTACCAGAGACGAGATAAGTCCACCTATGATAACCAAAGCAAGCGGAGAATACAACGGTGAATGCTCCAAAACCAAAGGGATTAAACCGCCGATAGCCGTTAAGGTCGTTAAAACAATCGGAATGAAACGCGTTTCCCCTGCTTTTTCAATGGCTTCATCTATGCTTAGTTTTTCTTCTTTTCGGAGATAATTGGTAAAGTCCACCAACAAAATGGAGTTTTTGACTTCTATCCCAGCCAATGCAATGATGCCGACAATCGCTGTGAACGACAGGGAGTTATTGGTCAAATACAAAATACCAACTGCCCCAATCATCCCCAATGGAATCACCGACAAGACAATTAAGGAACTCTTAAATGTCTTAAATTCAAGGATTAACACGGCTAAAATTCCAAAAAGTGTGATGAGGATAATTTTTCCTAATCCACCAAATGTCTCCTTTTGCCTTTCCTGCTCTCCCGCTGCCTGAAAATAATAGCCCGCCGGAAGTTTTATTTGTGCCAATTTCTCCTGAAATGCACTATAAACCGCTGGAGCGAGAAAACCATTGGCAATGAACGAACTTACCGTCGTGTAGCGCTCTTGGTCAAAATGATTAATCTTATTGGGGGAGGTTTCAAATTCTACCGTTACCAACTGGGCAAGCGGAATTTGTGCGCCTGTCGTTTGGCTCGTCACATAGAGATGGTCAAAGGTCTTTAATGTCGGTTTTTGAGCCAAATTAATGCCTACCCGAATTGGAATATCTTCATTGGCTTCATTCTTGAACTGACCAATATCCAATCCAGAAATTCCCAACCGAACCATTCGGTCAATTTCTACGATTGACACACCTAGCAAACCCGCTTTGTCTCGGTTTATTTGCACCCGAAAATCCGTATTTACTGCCGCCATTGGGTTGGAAACATAGATTGTCCCCGGCGTTTCTTTGTACGCTTTCTCCACACGAAGCGCAATTTGACGTAAACTATCGAGGTTATTTCCAAAAATACGTGTTCCTAACGGCGCTTCGACGGGCGGGCCTTGTTCAAATTCAATCACCTTAATTTTTGCACCGGCATACGTAGAAAACTGCCGGCGAAGCGTATCGATGAAAGTCGTACGGGCGGGTACTTCTGTCTTTTCTTGCAATTGAACGAATAATTGAGCAAAATTACTCAGATTTCCTCCTGGCGGAATGACGTTGTAGTAGATTCTCGGATTTCCTTTCCCGACATTGGTTGCATAATTTCGGACGATGGCATGACGCGCTAATTCTTTCTCTACAAAAAGCGCGGCTTCGTTTGTGGTAGCAAGATTTGACCCGACCGGTGTTTCGATGTTAATCAAGAATTGTGGTTTTTCAGATTTAGGAAATACACTGATACCTATGACCGGAATGAGCGCCAAACTCCCAATAAATAGAACCAAAGCAATGCCCAACGTACGCCAAGGGTTCGCCAAAGACCATTGCAAGATTTTCCGGTACGACCCTTCTATGCCTTTGTGCATATACTGTAAAACGATATTTCCTTCCTCTCGCTCTTGTTTCGGCATGATGAGACTAGATAAAAAAGGCACAATCGTGATAGACACAAATAAAGAAGCCAGAACGGTCATGATGACCGCCATAGGCAAGCTTCGGATAAAGTCACCAGCAGATTCTGGAAGAAATGTAAGGGGTAAAAATGCCAAAATGAGTGTCGCAGTACAGCCAACAACCGCCAACCCGATTTGCTTGGTTGCTTCAATGGACGCCTCTCTCCGTGAATATCCTTGCCGAATAAAACGCGCGATGTTTTCCACAACTACAATGGAATCATCTACCAATAAACCCAAGGCAATGACGAGCCCAACGACCGATAATTGGTTGATACCAAACCCAAGCAAATCCAATCCCGCCAATCCAATGGCTAAGGATAAGGGAATGGAAATCATGACAATAATGGCAGGTCGGATTCCAAGTGGAATCAAGGTGATGAGTACCAAAACAATGGCAATTCCGAAATCTTTGGCTAGCCCCAATAAGCGTTTTGAGACACTTTGGGCTTGGTCAAAGCTTTTTTCAAAGGCAATATGGGCAGGTAAACTTTTCTGAAATTCATCAATAACTGGGCTAATTTGTTCATTGATGGTAAAAATATTGGTATTCTTTTTCTGTGTCGCAGTCAAGAAAACGGCGCGTTTCCCGTTCAAACGGGCGAGATAAGCGGGTTGTTCCTCCATACGTTGAATCTCCGCGATGGCATGTAAGGGAATCAACTGATTGTCCAGTCCTCGAATCGTTGTTTGTTCTATTTGGCGGAGATTTTCGTATGAGCCGGATGTTTTAATATTCAATTTACGCGGGCCTATTTCAATAAACCCGGCAGGAATAGACGCATTTTCCGATTGAATGGCACCCATCACTTGCTGAACCGGAATACCCAACTGCGCCATTTTGTCCAATTGCAAAGAAATCGCCACTTGTTGTTCAGGATAAGCCCATGTTTCAACGCTTTTGAGATTTTTTACTTTTTTTAATTGGTCTTTTAGCCGCTCTGCTTGGGTTTTGAGCTCCTGAAAACTCGCCTGTTCAGACATAAGCGCACATTGAACAATGCTGACCCCTTCGGGCGTGTATTGAAAAACATCGATGCTGTAAATATCAGTCGGAAGTTTGGCTTTTATCGCATTGACTTCACGGAGAACCTCGCTGTATTTTTCTTCGGCATCTACTTCATGTAAAAACTCAATCCGTATGCTTGCCACGCCGTCATCGGCAGTAGAAATAATTCGTTTGATGTCGCTGATACTCGCTACTTTTTCTTCGATGGGGTCAACAATTAGACTTTCCATGTCTTCAGGACTTGTACCTGGATACACAACGATAATCGAGTTGAAAGTAGCTTTCAAAACGGGGTCTTCTGCCTTGGGCATTTGGAGCAAGGAAGAAACGCCTAAAGCTAAAATTAGGACGAAAATAACAATCGTAAATTGGTAGTTTTTAACAGAAAAGGCGGCTATTTTCATGGCTTATTGCTTTTGAATTGGATTAGAAATGGTCACTTTTTCTTGGTCACTCAAAAAGTTAGCTCCTTTGTCCACGATAAAATCCGAACGTTGGATACCCCCTTTTACTTGCACCATTTTGCCATCCAACGCACCCAATTGTACCGCTGTTTTCCGTACTTTTTGCGTTGCAGCTTCATACACAAATACATATCCATCGTTTTGATTGGCGCCAACCAGCGTTTCAATCGGAATGACAAGCCCTGCCGTTTCCGTAGCGTTCTGCAAAGTTGCTTGTCCGATAAAGCCAGAACGAATGAGTTTTGAACTATTTTTTAATTTAATTTCGATGTCAAAAAGTCCAGTGGCAGGATGGGCAATCGCCCCAATTTGGGTGATATTTCCTTCAAATAATTCGCCAGGATATGCATCTAATTGGACAGACGCCGTCTGACCCATGCGTAATTTTACTAGGTCTTTGTCTGTCACACCCGCCCGCAAAAAATACGTATTCGTTCCAGTGCTCAAGAGAAACACAGGAGAGAAAGGCGTGACGAGTTCACCCTCTTGCGCTAATTGCCGAAGGATTCGTCCACTTTTAGGCGCATAAATTCGTGTCCATTTTTGGTTAAATTCGGCTACTTTGAGTTGTTCTTTACTAACTTCCAGCGCAGTTTGTGCATCCTGAACGGTATAAGGCAAAATCGCTTGTTCGTCCCCCAATTGTTTGGCGCGTAGATAGTCTCGTTCGGCTTTGGCAAGTGCTGCTTTGGCTTGTTTTACTTGCGCTTGAATTTCGGATATATCTAGTTCAGCCAGCAATTGACCTGCCCGAATTTCCTGACCTTCTTGTACAAATGTACGCTGAATGTACCCACCTACTTTAAATGCAAGTTTAAGTTCGGCATCTGAGACAATTTTACCCGTTGCTGTAACGTGTGCTGTTTGATTTTGGTAACTCGGTTGAACGACTTGCACGACGGGAAGGTCATTTACTGCCGTATTTTCTTTGGGAGAGGATTTTTTCTCACAGCCCCAGAACACAACCAACGAGACCAATAAAAGGAAATGATTTTTCATATTTTTGAAGGATACTTGTGTTTAATCGTGAAGTCAATAAGCGCTTACTTTGCGGAGTTGCAAATAAGCAAGGCTTGCCTCGTATTTTTTGAGTGAATATTGAATAGATGCTACTTCCCAGTCTGTTTGTGCTTTTTGAAGTTCAATGAAAAGAGCTTGACCATTTCGGTATCTTTTTTCGACCAACGAACGAATTTGTTCGGCTTGTTTTTTACCACTTTCGGCAGTTTCAATTCCTTTTTGCGCTGTAAATGCCTGATAATAAGCTTGTGTTACTTGAAGTTCAATTTGCTGCTTTGCCTCTGCTTGCTTGCTGTCAATCAATTGACGTTGGATTTTGGCTTGGGCAATTTTCTTCTTTTTCTCGAATCCATGAAAAATATCCCATTGCAAACCCAATTGTAAAATAGCAAATCCTTGGTTCGTAAATTGATAGCCAAAACCTTGAAAACCAACATTTCCACCCGCAAATACAGTGGGTAAATAAGCTTCTTTTTCTTGGAACTCAACGCCGAGTTGGGCAAGGCGTGCGCCGTCTGACAGCTGCTGTAATTCCAGACGCTCCCGAAGTGCCTGCGCTACGTATTCTTCTAGTGGCAGTGTCGGCAGATAGACAGAAGTCCAAGCCGTTGAATCTTGTAAAATCGGGGAATCTAGCGGTTTGTAGAGTAAATAATTAAAATAAGCGCGTGCCAACTGTTCGTTTTTTTCTAACTCCGCCCGCCGCTCCAAAGCTTTGTTTCGTTCAAATTGTAACGTCAATAAAACGTCAGGAAGTGCTACTTGATTTGTTACTAATTTCTGATTGAATTGGATATATTCCTCCACCAAATCTATCGAAACTTGTGCGATTTGACGTGCCTCCGTTACCTGAAGATATTGATAATAAGCTTGTTCAATACCAAATTGAAGATCGTACAGAAGCTTTTTCTTTGTGGTTTCTTCCGCTTTCCAAAGTTCTCGGTTGATGAATATACCGTATTTGGCTTTGTTCGAGAAAATAGGATATTGTATCGTGAGCTTTGTTTCGTGAAAATTATTAGGGGCTAATTGCTCGTTTACGTTCTCAATTTGCGGAAATGCCTGTGACTGTGTGAGGGCGTTCAAAGTTGAATAAACAGGGTTCAACAAATCACCTACCGGAAATTGCAAACGGCGGCCACCTGCTGCCAACGTGTAATTGGGCGCAAAGGCAACAGAGGGAGAAAGCTGGCTTTGTGCTATCTCGACGGATTTCCATGCTTTTTCAATTTGTAAATCTTGCTGCCGAATAGCCAAATTTCTTTCCAATCCTTCGTCGATGTATTTTTGAAGAATAGGAGATTTTGTTTGCCCGAATCCTACAAACGAGAGAAGCAAACTTGTCAGAAATAGAAAATGTACGTTGAATTTATTTTTCATTCGTTGACGCACGCATGCGTTGTTTAGCCGTTTGTAAATCGGAGTGAATGGAGTGTGTTTTACCTGCTTTTGCCAATCCGAAAAGAGGCATATTGCCGTAAACCGCTTCGTAGTTTCCGGGATGAATGGTATAGGTTTCATGCCAAATACCAACGGCTGGGCCACTTTTTTTCACTTGTTTGTAGTAATTCATCCAAGCAGGAAAATGGGAAGCATCGCGTTGGTTGGCAAAGGCTTCTAACTTTTCAAAAGACTCCCAGTATTGCACCATGATTGTCGTTCGTCCAAACCATTGTTCGTGAGATAAAAGCCCACTTGCGGGTTTGCTCGAAAGCTCTTTTATCATCCGTGACATAGCAGAAATAACTTGGAAAATCGACCCGATTTTCCACCAGTGATTAACCCGCATACCTATCAAAAAGACAACAAATTCGCCGTCCATTTGTACTGTTTTTTTGTTTTTCATTGTCTGTTTAGGAGGTTTATTTTTGTCTAATTAATTGATTAAAAGCATGTAATGTATCTGCAATGCGTGCCTCGAGTTGTGTCGGTGTTTCTTGAAACATCATAAGCCGGTTCCTGTTGTGTAGCGATACCAATCCATGTACAAAACTCCAAATTAAGAGTGTGGCATGATCTACTTCGTAAGCCGTGAGGTAGCCCTCGGCGTGGCAATCACGAACGGCTGTTCGGAGCGACTCGAAAGATTGCAAGCCTTCTTCCCAAGGTTCTTCTTTGCAAACCAAAGAGTCGATGGGCCCGCGCATGAGAAACATCAATTCGTACAATTCAGGATTTTGAAGTGCGTACGAAATGTAGTTTTCTCCCATTTGTGCGAGACGCTCAATCGGTGAAAGTCGGTGTATATTTTGGGATAAATGTTTCCCAAATAAATCGAATGCCTCCGAATGAAGAGCCAATAACAACTCATTTTTATCTTTAAAATAGAGATAGATGGTTCCAGGGCTGTATTCAATGTGGTCAGCGATATTTCGAATAGATGTTTTTTCAAAACCCTGCTCCAAAAACAACGTTTTAGCAGCGTCTAAAATCCGTCGCCTTTTTTCTTCCCGTTCGCGCTCTTTTCGTTCTGTAATACCCATTTGACAAATATATTAACACTACAAATAAAATGAACACTGTTCATAAAAAAGAATTTTTAGAGAAGAAAAAAAGAAAATAATTTGTAAATAATTGATTATAAGTATGTTAATAAAAAAAAAGAGGTAGCTCGAAAGTTACCTCTTTGTTATCTATTTTTGAGAAGATAGATTTAATTGGAAAGAACGACGAGTTCGTTTCCGCGTAGAATAGGCACAACATCGTATAAATCGTGTTGCACACAATACGTGATGTCTTTTTGAATACCCAATCTTTGGAGTCGTCGAACATGGGAAGAATTGGCTAAAAATCCGAGAATATTTTCTTTGGCTTGTTGGTACGTACGCATCGCCATAAGTGCGCTATCTTCCGAGACAAAGTATTCTTCTTGGAGAGCCTCTACCACAGCACCGGCAAAAAGTGTATCTTCTAAATTGGGGCGACCTTTCCAGCCAGCACAAAGAACGACAACATCGTATTGCTGTGATTTTAGATAATCGGTAATGGCTTTTAAGTTAAGAAATGCCCCGACGATGACCTTCACGGCAGTTGGTTTGGCTTTGGTGATAGACAAGGTGCCATTTGTGGTTGTCATGGCAATTTTACTTCCTATCAGGCGGTCTTCCATGAAACTAAAAGGCGAATTATCTAGGTCAAAACCTTCTACTTTTTGGGCATTTCTCTCGGCAGCAGCAATATAGCCCCGTTCTTGGTACGCTTTACATTCTTCTACACTCGCCACCGGAATAATGCTTTGTACGCCGTGTGCAAACCCACTTACCATACAAGAAGTAGCCCGAAAAATATCGGTAACAACAACGATGCTATTTTCTAGGTTGTGCAAGTGCAATAAATCGGGCGAGAGGCAGACATCTATCTGTTTCATTCAAAGAGGAGATTCGTGATTAACTGGATATTCATTTTCTTGCAAATATGCATAAATCCATTGATTATTCATAAACGATACTCAATAGCTCTGCCAAGCAAGCAGGCTTTGTTTGTCCTTTTATCTCGATTATCGCCTCGGTTGTCATCTTGATTCCATTCACTCCAAAAGGACTGACGGCTTTCAAATGAGCTGTAAGCCGGACTTGGCTTCCTGCTTTGACGGGCGACAAGAATCGCACTTTATTTGTCCCATAATTAATCGCCATTTTAGAAGATTGAATGGCATAAATTTGCTCCATAAGCATCGGAATAACCGAAAGTGTCAGAAAACCATGTGCAATGGTTCCTCCAAATGGAGAAAGAGCTGCCCGTTCACTATCCGTATGAATCCATTGATAATCATGCGTAGCTTTGGCAAATGAGTCAATCATGTCTTGGGTTATTTTTAACCAATCAGATGTACCTAATGCAGTTCCTTCTGCCTGTTTTACCTCTTCAAGTGTTTGGAATTGTTTTTTTGATATAGGTATTTCGGTGTATTCCTCACATTTTTCTGGAACAGGAATTTCAGGTTTATCTTGGATAACAACAACGGCTTTCCCGATTACCTTTCTGTCCATCAAAGCTTGAATCGCTTCTGGTGCTTCTTGGAGTGTATATTGTTTGTGAATAGCTGTTTTTATTTTCCCTTCTTGAAAAAGACGGGCGAGAAGTGCTAGATTTTGTTGATTTTTTTTTGGTTCTGTTTGTGCAAATCGTCCCCAAAAAACACCTATGAGTGCGCATCCTTTGAGAAGGGGTAAATTAGCTGGAATGGAAGGAATCGTTCCGTTCGCAAAACCTACGACAAGATAACGCCCACCCCAAGTCATGCAGCGCAAAGCGGGTTCTGTATAAGCACCGCCCACGGGGTCATACACCACATCGATTCCTTTTCCTGCTGTAAAAGCAAGGACATTTTCTTTGGTGTTTTCGGGTGAATACACGAAGGCTTCGTCTGCACCAAATTGAAGGCAAACTTTCCTTTTTTCTTCAGATGAAACGGCAGCGATAACACGCGCGCCAAGCCATTTTCCGAGTTGAACGGCCGCCAAACCAACCCCGCCACTTGCGCCTAAAACGAGTAAAGTTTCGTTGGGTTGTAGGTTTGCCCGGTCTTGCAACGCGTGGAGAGAAGTACCAAAATTATACAACAAAGAAGCTGCCGTCTGAAAATCCATCCCAGGCGGCATCGGAATGAGCTTGTTTTCAGGAACAACTACTTTTTCTGCCAATCCTCCCCAGCCACAAAGTGCAACTACGGGGTCGCCGATTTGGTAATTCGTTACACCTTCGCCTATCGCCGAGACAATTCCGGAAACCTCACCACCCGGCGAAAAAGGCAACGTGGGCTTGAATTGATACCTATTTTGAATCAATAAAGCATCCGGAAAATTGATACTGCACGCAACGACATCAATACAAACTTCTCCTTTTTGTGGCGTTGGAACGGCTATATCTTGGAAAATAAGCTTATCGGGTAATCCGTATTCTGTACAAAGAATGGCATTCATCGTGTTTATTTGGTATGAGTTGATTTTATTCGCGCGACATCTTGGTGGTTGGTGTCACCTAGCAGAAAACCCCAAGGTTTTAGGGCTTCCACTGAGTCAAAAATAACTTTTAAAATAGCCGTCAAGGGAAGAGCCAAAACCAGTCCAGCCAGACCCCATAACTGACCAAAAAGGATGAGAGAAATAATAGCAATAAGTGAATTAATGGATACTTTTGACCCCACAATAAAGGGCGTAATGAAGTTTCCTTCCAAGAACTGAATGACTGTAAAAGAGGCGGCGACACCAACGGCATACAAGTACGAATCTTTGGTGATGAGGGCTACTAGAATTGGGAGTAATGAGCCGATAGCGATGCCAATGTAAGGAACAAGGACAAGTGCGCCCGCCAAAAAACCAAAGAAAAGAGCGTTTTCTATGCCAAGCAGCCAGAGAGAAAGGGTATTCAATGACCCGACAATCAAAATAACGAGCAAAAGTCCGACCATGTAGTTCAGGATGATGTCTTTTACTTTCGCCACGACTACATCTATGCGTGGGTTGCTCACGTGGTGGAATAATTTATAGAGAAATACCAAGAAAAAATCCCGGTAAAGAAGCATCAAGAAAATATAGAGAGGCAAGAGCGTGAAATTGGCAAGTAAACCTGTCATGCCAGACAACGCGGAAGCAAAAAAAGCAGAGCTACCTTTCAGTGTATTTATCAAATATTTTTGTCCCTCGGCGATTTGGTCTTTGGCGTTTATTTTAAACCGTTGCGCGATAAACCGTTGGATTTCCGTGAACCATTGTTCTGTTTTGGTAATGATTTGCGGGATTAAAGTTTCGAGATGAATTACCTGCCAAACAATGAGATAACTGATGCCAACCAACGCACCAATAGCCAAAATAATCGTAAGAATAATGGCTAAAATACGAGAAATACCGCGCCTCTCAAGGAAGGCATTGATGGGTAAAAGCAAGATGGTCAAGATACCCGAAAATAGCAAAGGGACGAAGAAATCTTGTAGAGATGCCAGAATGTAAATGGTCGAAAAGAGGACAAAAAAGGCTGCCGCTAGCCGAAAGATTAAGGGAGATTGTTTGGTTAACATACACAACAGGTATTAAATTTAACCAAAATTACATATTTACCTCACGCTCTTATGCTGGCTTACAAATTTTATTTGGTACTTTTTGCGTTACAAATTGCAACATGTAGTTGCCACGGAGACAGAAAAGAGAATTTTAAGGAAGATGCACGCTACAAGATTCAAAAAATAGGAAAATTACATCCCGTCATCGATGAGTCTTCGGGTTTAATTCAAGCAGGAAATCAAACATTTTGGACACATAACGACAGCGGCGGTGAGCCTACTCTCTACCGCATCAACGAAAACGGAGAATTGTTAGAAACGAAAACTTTCCCAACACTTAAAAACCACGATTGGGAAGACATTACATCAGACCCATCCGGGAATTTATACATCGGTGATTTTGGAAACAATAGCCAGAAAAGGACAGATTTGTGCATTTGGAAAATCGAAGGAGAAAAAGCCCCTCAAGCGATTCGGTTTCAGTACGAAGACCAATCGGAATTTCCAGGAAATCCACCCAACTTTGACTGTGAGGCTCTTTTTGAACACGAGGGATTTCTCTACTTGTTTTCGAAAGATTGGAGCAAGAAGAATTTAGTGACAAAAATGTACAAAATCCCAGTTATACCAGGGACTTATTCCATTTCTCCAGTTGCGAAACAGAAAATAGACAAACAAGTGACGGGGGCGGCGAAGAGTCCGAGCGGACGTTATTTTGCGTTACAGACGTACGGGAAAATGTATATTTATGGCATTCAAGACGGAAAAATTTCCTTCGATACGCCTTTACATTGCATTAAAACAGGTAGAAAACAAACGGAAGCAGTTACTTTCCTTGATGACTCTACTTTGGTATTTACGAATGAACAAGGAAATGTATATCGGTTGAAAATCAAGAAGTAAAGTTTTTTTTGGGGTGGATTTTCGGTTTTGAATGAAATTTTGTGGACAATCAAATGCAATAGATTTACATAAATTATGCCTAAAAGAAGTTATTGGAAGAGAGGTAACAGGGATTTTGAGTCGGGCAAATTTAACATTTACGTAATATACGTACCGATGAATTAACCCTACCTTTGCATGGCGAACCTGAAGAAGGAATTTCAAGCAAAATGAAAAACGAAAGTTCAAAAAAAACCGAACGAAAAATCCTTGTCGTCGATGACGAAGAGGATATTTTAGAGTTTCTCTGTTATAATTTAGAGAAAGAAGGATATGTAGTAAAATCTGCACCAAACGGTAAAGTAGGTGTAGAAATTGCCAAAACTTTTCTACCAGATTTGATTATCTTGGATATCATGATGCCTGTCATGGACGGTATCGATGCGGGCAGAATGATACGCTCCATACCAGATTTAAAAAATACATACATTCTTTTCTTAACGGCACGCGCTGAAGAATATTCCGAAATTGCTGCTTTTGAAGTCGGTGCAGACGATTACATCATCAAACCGATTAAACCGAGGGCACTTTTGAGTAGAATCCAAGCGTTTTTTCGTCGGGAAACACAGAAATCTGAACCCGACGGCATTTTAGAAATCGCCGGATTGGTAATCAATCGTGAAAACTATACAGTTATTCGGCCCGACAAAACAGTGATGGTATTGCCTAAAAAAGAATTTGAATTATTTTATTTTTTAGCTCAACATCCAAACAAAGTATTTAGCCGAGATGAGTTACTTCAAAAAATTTGGGGCACTGATGTTTTTGTCGTTGAAAGAACCGTTGATGTGCACATCCGGAAAGTTCGAGAAAAAGTAGGAGAGACGTTTATCAAAACATTGAAAGGCGTCGGTTACATGTTTACAGATGAATTTTAATAGAAAATAACACAAGAAAAGCACGCAAGAGAGAAATCGCTTGGGTGCTTTTTTGTTTTTTAAGAAAAATTTCGACCTTCGTTTTATTAAAAAAATACCTATGTCCACTTCGCCTCGCTGGATTGCCTTTTTCTTAGCGTTAACCATCACGCTTATCACCCTTTCTTTTTTGAGTTTCGTTCCTGCCGTTGACTCCACTGCCTTGTTTGTTGCAGGAAGTGCTTGTTTTGTAACGACCTTTTTTTTTACGTTTTATACGATAGATATTCTGGTATTTCGGGAGGTAAACCTGATTTACGAAACCATCCAAAAACTGAAAATCAGAGATTTTGGAATTTCAAAAAATTCCTTGGTTCGGAGTGTCAATCCGTTGAAGAAATTAAACAAAGAAATTTCAAATTACGTGACGAAAAAGCAAGAAGAAATTGATGAATTACGGCGAATGGAACAATACCGCCGAGAGTTTCTCGCCAATGTTTCGCACGAACTAAAAACACCAATTTTTGCTGCCCAAGGTTTTGTACATACGTTGCTAGATGGTGCCAAAGATGACCCTGTGGTTTCAACCCGTTTCCTCAAGAAAGCAGCCAAAAGTTTGGATGGGTTGGATGCGCTCGTCCGTGACTTGGTCGTACTCTCGCAAGTAGAAAGCGGAGATTTGAAAATGGATTTCGAAGAAGTTGATATGATTCAAATCACGCGGGATATTTTTGAACAACTCGAAAGCAAAGCAGAAAAACGAGGAACTAAGCTAAAAATTAGAGCTAAAAACATAGATAACTGTTATGTTTGGGCTGATTATCAGCGGATTACACAAGTGATGACTAATTTTGTGGATAATGCCATAAAGTACGGGAAAGACAACGGAAAGGTAATTGTAGAGATAGAAGAAGAGAAAAAATATTTTCAGATTTCGATAGAAGACGACGGCCCAGGCATTCAGCAGGAGCATGTCAACCGCATATTTGAGCGTTTTTATCGGGTTGATAAAAGCCGTTCGCGTGAAACGGGCGGAACGGGTTTGGGTTTAGCCATTGTAAAACACATCTTGAATGCACATGAGTCAACGATTAGTGTGACAAGTAAAATAGACAAAGGAACCCGATTTACGTTCAGACTCCCAAAAACCGATAATTTAGCGTAAATTTGTTCAAATTTACGCTATTTACATGTCTGAAACATCCATTAAACCGCCTAAAATAGACTCGTTAGAAGAGCTTATTATTTTTGAAGATGCGGACTTCATCATTATCAATAAACCTCCCTATTTGGCTTCTTTGGATGAACGAACAACGGATAAACACCAAAGTATTCTTCGGCTCGCCAAAGCCTATTTGCCAGACGCTCAGCTTTGTCACCGGCTAGATAAAGAAACGTCGGGTGCGTTAGCGATTGCTAAAAATCCGGCGGCTTATCGGCATTTGTCTATGCAATTTGAGAACAGAGAAGTAACCAAGGCGTATCATGCGTTGGTAAATGGAGTACATCAATTAGATGGAATTTCTGTTTTTTTACCCATTGCGACACTCAAAGACGGTACGGCTGTCCGGATTGATAGAGCGAAAGGCAAGATTGCAGAAACAATTTTCTTTACTTTAAAGGCATATCGGCAGCATACTTTGGTACAATGTTTACCAATTACTGGACGAATGCACCAAATTCGTGTGCATCTCCAATGTTTGAAAGCGCCCATCGTTTGTGACCCAACGTATGGTGGTGACCCCATTTATCTTTCTCAGCTAAAGAGAGGTTTTAATCTAAAGAAAAATTCAGAAGAACTACCTTTGATGCGCCGAGTTGCCTTGCACGCGCGCGCACTTTCGTTTCAGTTAATGGATGGTTCGACATTGGAAATCGAAGCACCTTATCCAAAAGATTTTGACGTTTTGGTAAAACAGTTGGAAAAACACGGTTAAAAAAATCATAAATTATGCGCTATCTATCATTTCTGTTTGTAGGGACATTCGTTTTTATCTTCAGTTGCTCGACCAAAAAGGAGCATACAGATTCTACCTCAACCACAGACTCTCTTGCCGTTTCGGGCGAAATAAGTAAAGAAGACTGGGTGATGATACCCGGTGAAAGAGCTGGGCTGATTACAGCAACATGTTCAGAAAAAGATTTGGTTCGGTTACTTGGAAGGGAAAATGTAGCGGAAAGAGATACGATATTTTTGGCTGAAGGAGATTTTATGTTGGGCACAATTTTGTATAAAAATACACCCAACGAAGTACAGATTATTTGGAAAGATACACTTGCTTTTGCCATTCCTGATTGGGTGTCTGTGGGTTCTTGGGAGGTAGGAAAAATAGAGGCGAGTAAGTCAAATTGGAAAACAATTCAAGGCGTAAAGTTGGGTACCACATTGAAGGAACTAGAAAAAATCAATGGGAAGCCATTCTCTTTTTATGGTTTTGGTTGGGACTTGGGCGGAGGAGCTTCCGGCTGGAATGGTGGGAAATTGACTGGAAAAGACGGTTTAGCCTATTTTAATGTTCAATTAAGTTATGATTTCATGGATGAAAAAACACAGGCAATTGCAGATAATCTGATGGGTGATAATGAATTTTTATCGAATACGACGGCGGCTCAAAAGCTCAATCCGTATGTTTCTATGATGTCGATTCGGTTTCAGGATGAATTGAAACCGAACCGATAAAATAGTTTATTTCACACGTAGGGGAGTTCCTTCAAATTGAATGCCTTCCCAGCCTGTTTTCATAAAGTTTCGAATGTTCTGATGGTCCGTTCCTTCCGGATTTTGAAGGACGTCAACACGGTAATACGTTCCGAAACACGCCAATGTCTCTTCAGCAGTGAGTTCGACACGCTTTGCAAAGGCAAAAACTTTGCAAGAACCTGAGTTCTGTCCTGCCTCATTGTATAATTCCCCATTTTGGAAGGGCGTCGGCGTGAAGTCAAAGTAGTTATCAATGATTCCGATGGTGTCAGAGAAGGCTATGTCATTTGGCTCTGACTTGATTTTCTGGATAAAAGTGGATATGGTCATATATGTTTCTATTTGGGACAAATTTACGAACATTTTTGGAGGTAAAAGGTGCATTTGTAAATAAAGCAGTCCAAATACACGAAAATAAAAAACCGTAGAGTCGTGATTAATCACGACTCTACGGTTTTTTATTTAAAAACAATTGCTTGTCATTATTTTTTGGGAGCTAATCCATCTTGGATTCTCCGTTGAATATCTTTCAAATGGTATTTTGTCATGTTATCTGTGACCTTTGGTAGGGCAGCTGCAATATCTGCATTTAATTTCTCCAAATAAGCACGTGCAACAGACGGTAAATCTGTTTGAGATAATTCAACCGTTCTGCGATTGTATCCGTAAGTAGCACCAACTGGGATAGAAAGAACCGTCGCTTTTCCTGGGTTCAATAGACCGATAACCGAGTCTGTATATGCTTTTTGTAAATTCCGGCGATATACATCAATGGCAGGTTTCGTTTTAAGTTCAGAGAAAATGCTTGACTGTACATCTGTCATTAGCTCATCCAAAGAATAATTAGCCGAATTTAAAGCATGACTTTCAATAAGTCTCACGACTCTATCTCCAGATAATAGACTTCCCAAGGTTTGGACTTGTAAACTTTTGATAGCCTCTACGCCTGTTTCTGGTTTGATTTTAGATAAAATTCGTTGGTCAAGTAACCAAGTTGGCGTTTTAAACAATTGCTCGTTCAAGAACGTAACAGCTTCTTTTTGAATCGCTTTAGGGGTTATAGCAAATTGGTTTTCTGGCATGTCATACGTCATAGGTGTATCGTAGATACCTCCAACGTTTTTAGTAACATGTCCTAAATATCTTCTATATTGCCCAACAACATTGCTGTAAAGCTCATCTAATTCTTGGTAGCTTTCACCGTCTTCCTTACTCCATTCAATGAGGTTAGGTAGAATTCTTTTCAAGTTTTTAATCCCGTACGTTGACGCTTTCATGGAGTTATCTCCCAAGTCTTCAGTTTGGTAACGAGGATCGTAAGGGCTTGTTTCAGTTCCGAAACGCAAGCGAACATCGTTGTACGCTTTCTTTGTCCAAGTATTCAGGATGGCTTTTTCTTCATCAGCTGACTTCGCATCGGCAAAGTAAGAATATCCCCATTTGATAGCCCATTTGTCATAATCTCCAATACGCGGGAACAAATCTGTCACACCGTCTTCTGGCTGAGCTACGTAGTTGAAACGCGCATAATCCATGATAGACGAAGTGTGTCCATTTTTTTGGATAAATTCTTTGTTACGAAGCATCTCAACAGGTGTGGCGTTACTTGCTCCCATATTGTGACGAAGCCCTAGCGTGTGGCCTACTTCATGTGAAGATACAAAACGGACTAATTCGCCCATTAACTCATCTTTGAAGTTCTTTGTACGCGCCGAAGGGTCAACAGCCGCTGCTTGAATCATGTACCAGTTGCGAAGTAAACGCATCACGTTGTGGTACCAGCCAATGTGACTTTCGATGATTTCTCCACTTCTTGGGTCGTGTACGTTAGGCCCGTATGCATTTTGGATATCAGCGGCGAAATAGCGAATCACAGAGTAACGTGCATCTTCTAAGCTCATGGTTGTGTCGTTCTCTGGCCAATATTCGCCTCTGATGGCATTTTTCCAGCCAGCAGTTTCAAATGCAGTACTCCAGTCATCAACGCCTGCTTTTAAGTATTTTCTCCATTTTTCTGGAGTGGCAGGGTCAATGTAAAAAACGATTGGTTTGGCTGGTTCGATTAATTCACCTTTCTTTTGTTTTTCTGCATCAGCAGCGTTTTTAGGCTCAAGTCTCCAACGAACAGCGAAGACGTTTTGGTCAGATTTTTGAGATTCTTCTTCAAAAACAGAATATTGGTTTGCAAAGTAGCCAACTCTTGCATCAAATTCACGTTGACGCATAGGTACTTTAGGCAATAAAATCATAGAAGTATTGAGTTCCAATGTAACTACACCGGCATCTAAACTCGCAGGGAAATAGGTTCCCACCGTTGGAGTTGGAATAGGTGAAATACGTGGCGGAGTGATAGAAAATGTTTTGACACTACGTACTTCGGTGTTAATCGGAAAGCTCGTTATTTTAGATATATAGGAACGATCTTTTTGAATTGCCGCAATATTAAAGCGCTGCTTTGTGCGTGAGTCAAGAGAGAATATTTGTGTATCTCCGTCGAAAGTCGAACCTACCTCAATGACATAGGATTTAGAGTTTCCTGTTTTCTTGATAGCCTTGATTTCAAAAGCTGCGACGATGGGGTCAGCACTTGAGTTTTTGACTGCTTGCGCCATTGGCTTGGTACTATCAGGACTCATGACAACAAACGTGATGGAGCGCATGAAGATATTTTCATTTGGCCCCATTTCCCAACGGATTACCTGTCTGTTGATTTCTTCTCCACCGAACGCACCAGCACCGGCAGCGGTTTGTGCATAACGTGTAACAGTCATAATGTCTCTTCCAAATAAGGAGTCTGGAATTTCAAAGTACCATTTGTCAGCAACCTTGTGAACGGTCATTAGACCTACAGAGCTCACAGCAGTACTGTCGATAACCTCTTTGAATGCTTTGGGACCTTTTTTGGTTTCTGGTTTTTTAGCAGGAGGAGTTGCAGGCTTTGTTGCAGCTACTGGAGCAGCGGGTGCTTCTTCTTGCTTTTTTTTCTTTTGTGCTTGTACTGAGAATGTCATCACTAGCGCAGTGAAAACAAGTACAAGACGCCTTGAAATGCTCATAGAGTATAAGGTTTAGTTATGAATTTTTGAAACGTAAACTTACAAACAAACTCACTCAACTAGGAAATAGTTTAGTATCAAAGGTGCTTAAAAAGGACGTAACTGTGCTTTTTTATGCTTAAACTTGAAAATTAGTTGGCTAATATGACCGATTGACACGACGAAAACAAATTGATAAACATGAGTGACGTACTGACACAGCTCAAAGCGATAGATATAAAAACGATTGTAGAAGATTTGGGATTTACCATTTTGCAGCATAGACGAATTAAATGTCCGTTTCACGATGATTTATCTCCTTCCTTGGTGTTTTATCCTTTTCCACAAAATGAATTTCATTGTTTTGGGTGCGGAAAGCATGGGGATGGTATCTCTTTTTATGCCGATGTGAATCATATTGATATGAAAACAGCAGTTAAACAGTTAGCGACTTCGTATCTTTCATCATCAGCAGATATGAAAACCAGGCATTTGATACGTCTCGAAAAGCCAAATGTTTTGAAACCAGCCGCTCTATCCAAAGCGACTGAAGACAGTATCGAAATATTTGAAGCCTTTCGCTCATTTTGTTTGTCTTCTCCTAAAACAGACTCAGCAGTAAGAGCTGTCAAGTATTTGAGAGAAAGAGGGATAGATGATTGGCTCATTCGTCAGTTCCAATTATTTGTCATTAAAGATTACCGTGCGACGAATACGTTCTTGCAAACCAGATTTAGTCAAGAAAAGCTATTAGCTTCCGGGCTTGTGAATGAGCGAGGCAATCTGATTTTTTACCGACATCCCTTGATTATTCCTTACATGCAGGATGGTCGTATTGTGTATTTACAAGGGAGAACGATTGGTACACCGGAGGAAGGGACGAGTAAATACCAATTCCTGAAAAAAATCAAAAAGCCTTTGTTCAATCAAGATATGTTAAAGAAGGCGAAGGGAAACTCAAAAATATATGTTACAGAGGGAGCTTTTGATTGTATTTCGGCTGTAGGGCATGGGGACATAGCAGTAAGTGTAGGTAGTGCCCAATCTTTTGATAGTTCGTGGACGAAGCTATTTCAGCGTTTTCAGGTGTATGTATGGTTTGATAATGATCATGCAGGGCAGATGGGAACTATACAGTTGATGGAAAGGCTTCATTTAGAAGGAATTACAGTACATAAAGCGTATTTGCCAGAGGGAGTGAAGGATATTAATGAGTATTATATATCAAAAAGAAACCCCTGACGAAGTCAGGGGTTTCTTTTTTAATATTCCCATAAATTATGTTCAAATTCAAGAAGTTCGTATTCAAGCTGTTGCGCTTTTAAGAGACCTTCTTTGGGAGATTTGTAAATGTCGTCCAAATATTTATTCAGAGGGTTTGACTTACGAATAATCTTTCCTGTCCATAATCTTAACTCAAAGGCATCTGCCAAGTTTCTATGTTGAGAGCTATTTTGTGTATTGTACCAAATGCAGTTAGGGTTATTTCTGAAGTAAATCTCAAGATCCTTGAATCTGAAAGAAGCAAGTGGTTTTTCAAGACCGTCTTGAGACGCCTCTGCTGGAATCATGATTGTTATTACTTGAATGTCAAAATATTGACGTGACCTTTGCTTATCAATAATCCAATCTTCTCTGATTTCTAAAACCGCCAATTCTTCAGGAAACATTTCGTAACCACCAGCCAATAGACTTGGGTCTGAAAAATCGTCTCCCCAACCACCTTCCGTAGAACTTGTTGTGGTAGTAGAGCTACCGCCGCCACCCCAGCCGTCATCTTCTGTTGATGTAGAAGTCGTAGTTTTCGCTTTTGATGTACCTCCAAAACCTGCTTCTATTTCTTCTTTAGATAAACCACCGCCCTCAAATTTTTTGAATAGGCGCTCGTTGAATTGCTCTAATGTGAGCTTTTTTGTGAGCGAGTCATTTGCATACGCATCCAAAATTCCTGCTTTTACACCCTCAAGCAAGTGGCGCGTTACTTCTTTGCCTTTCGCGAAGAGTGGTTGATTCTGCTTTTCACGTAGATCCACTCTCCTCCAAAGAGTTGTTTGGAACATAACGTTTGACTCTTCAACAGGTCGCACGGAAAGTTGCTGACTTCTACCGACGATTGGTTTCTCTTGGCCAAGTACTGTTGTACTGGCTAGACCAACAAAGAGGAAAGATTTAATAAGTATAGCGCGCATAGTCATTTGTGCTTAAAATCTTGAATAATAGATGAATCGTACTTTGCTTAGTTCAACTGCAATGTTTTTGAGATATTCCCCATGGATACATTCTCAATCTCACTTTTGAAGTTTCTGCGTTCAACTCCCTTCACTTCAATTAGATAACGATCACCTGCTTGGGCTTGTTGTGCCAATTTGGAGATATTAACTTGAGCGCCACCCTCTACAAAGTCCACTCTTCGTTGTCCACGAGCAAGTGAAACGGTTATCCCAGATACTCTGTATTGAGCATCTTCTGGATTACTATTTTTGAAATCTTCGTCAGCGATAGCTCTAGCTTCAATTACACGGACTGAACTTGCTGCCAATCCTCGTCTTTCGGTATCTCCACTGATTTCACCACCATTGGCAAAAATCTTAATAGTTGGCTTAGGTACTAAGCGAACTCTAAAAGGAAAATCTTGAAGTACAACTCCATCATTCGAAACTTTTAATACTACGTTTGATGAGTTAGGAACGACAGTCACTTTACCACCTGCACCAGGAATAAACTCGGCGCCTGAACCAGAAAACGAAGGTTTGTAAAGTGCTCCAAGTCCCGGAGAATTTGTCTGTAGTCTGTTTGCACACTTGAAGTAAAGAGCAGGAAGTGTCGCAGATTCTAGTTGAATTGATGGTTTCAAAACTGTATATTTCTCCTGTTGTGTAACAGTCTCAATTGAACCATCTGGTTTTGGGAAAGATAGAGTAGCTGTGTAAGAACGTTCTAATTGTCCGTTGCTATTAAATTGACCGCCTTGGGCAGTCACTTCGTATAACCCTTTGCCATCTCTAACTGGGATTGAACTACCATTGATACTGATTCTCGGTGTAATGGAAGAGGAATAAGCACCAATTGCTACCTCTGCTTTGTATTTCTGTCCGACGACCACTGAGCGTGAATCAGGTATAACAACTGCAAATATTTTATCAAATTTAAGCTCTTTAGCACCTACTTGTTGCGCTAGATAGTCGAGAATTTCTGCCTCAACACGGCGTATTTCAGCTTGTTTTTGACTAAGAGAAGCCAAAGCTGCTGGTACGGGAGTTTGTGTAAAGTTTAATTCCGCAAAATCCTTACTTCGTGTTGTAGCATCTGTATTTGCCATAGCAGGATCATCTTTTGCATCGAGTGCAAGCGAGGGAACTTCTGTATTCTTCGCAGCCAATGGCTTTAGGAAGTTAATATATGCATTGAGCTTGTCCCTTAATTCATACCCCTTTCCTTGTTTGTTGGGTCCAACCATCAAAGATGCTACTTTCTCTTCTTCTGCTAAATTCTTGATGTTTCCAGTTTCAGGGTCAATACCTCCACCTGCTTCATCAATAATCTGTTGTTTTAAATCATTGATATAGGCGTTTATCATATCAGATTGTTTACGAACATCGCCAGCTATCTTTAATAATTTGACATATTCTGGTTTATTTCCAGATTTTTCAACAGCTTCTGACATAGCAGCTAAAGTTCTTTCATTTGTTTTTGCCGCAGAAGAGTTTGCTTGTTCTAAACTATTATTGAGTAATTGAAACTTCTCAAGTATTGCATTACTGACTTGAAGTGCCAACATCGCCGTCAGAACAAGATACATCATGTTGATCATCTTCTGCCGGGGTGAATCCTTTACACCAGCCATATTTTATCCATTTAAATGTTTTGTAAAAGTGACGTTATTTAGATGTTGATTAATTACCTTTCATCGCGGTTAACATACTACCATATACTTGGTTTAATGAGCTTAAGTTTGTAGTTAACTTACCAAGCTCATTCTTAAATTGTTGTGTATCCTTAGAAGCATCTGCCATGTGTTGCATTGCAGTAGATAAGTTGCCATAAAAAGCGTTCATCGCCTTTAAGTGCTTGTTTGTATCTTGCAATTCTAGTTCATAGACAGCGTTTAACGCACCCATGTTTTGCGTAATTTTCGCAAATTGCGCACGGTATTCTTGCGCATCTTTGGTTGCATCTGCCATTGTATTCATGGCTGTTACTGCCACACCATAAGCAGAATTCATTTCATTTACTTTTTGCGATGCGATTTTAAGGTTTTTTGCATATTCGTTAGATGCTGAGGCAGCGTCTGAAACGTCAGCTAATTTTGACGCAGTATTTGTTAAATTTTGAATTCCAGCCTTTAGGTTATCGAAAATATCTGGCGTTATTTTAGCATTGGCAAGCATATCGTCCATTTTCGCTGTTAAACCAATTCCAGCAGTTGAAGTAACCGCAGTCCTTTTAGGTAATTCTCCTTGGAAATCGTCTGCGAGTTCTGGATATACTTTTTCCCAAGCATACGATTTGTCTGGACGTAGAAATGCTTGCAACGCATAAACTAAGAATATAACTGCTTCTGTTCCTAGACCTACTGGTAGCATCCAAGATGCCCAGTCGTAGTGCATGATTTTACCTAGTGCGCCAAGGATTACTACAGATGCACCCACTGAGTAGAAGAAAGGGATGAATTTGTCCCAAAAAAAACTTGAACTGTTGTTCGCTGCCATGTAAATTGTATTTTAGTAAGATGAATAGATTTAATGTTATTCTCTGCCAGGGATAGAGCCAAGTCTGTCCATTACACATCTGAAACCAATGTAAGAGCGGGTAGCGTCTCTAAACTCGTACGTTGATGTACCTGTTTCCAAGAAGTATGCTACGTCTTTCCAAGAGCCACCTTTGATTACTTTTCTTGGCTCATTTGGGTCATCGTAAACAGGATTTAAGTCCCAAGTAACAGGCATGTAGGCTTCAGAATAGGCATCTTGTGTCCATTCTGCTACATTACCAGCCATGTTATAAAGGCCATAATCATTCGGATTGAAAGCATTTACGGGTGCTGTGTAAGGGTATCCATCTGCGCGGTAATTTCCGCGATAGGGTTTGAAGTTCGCCAAGAAGCAACCTTTCCCGTTGGCAACATACGGATTACCCCATGGGTATTTTGCTCCTTCTTTGCCACCTCGAGCAGCCCATTCCCATTCTGCTTCTGAAGGTAGTCTGTACCGAGGAGATTGGAACATGCCATTCTCTGTTCGGTAATCGTTGAATAATTTACTACGCCATGTACAGAAGTATCTCGCTGCATCCCAGCTTACTCCAACAACAGGATACATATCAAAAGCAGGGCTACTAAAGTAATACTCTGTCATTTGGTCTCCATTGTGGAACGTATAGTCTTTTCTCCACACGGTGGTGTCTGGATACAATTTGGTCATTATGAACTCCTCTCCAAGTACAGATACAGAGTCTAATAACATGGCTTCCACGAATTGACGGTACTCCATGTTGGTTACTTCTGTATCATCCATGTAGAAAGGAACAATAGTTACTCGTTTGTTCATTGTAACTCGTGATGAAATCACGTCCTCGTCTGCTTGCCCCATTGTGAATGACCCAGACGGAATCAAAACCATACCATTCGGTGCAGATTGTTTATAGCCTTTTCTAGCCGTAGATACAATTTCACCATCTCGGATACCCTGCATAGGCTCATTTGTGATTTCTCCGCCTTTGTTTCCACCAAAGGGGTTGATTTTACTTAGTGTTCCGCAGCTTTGTAGTAAAACAAGGGGGGTCAGGATAAGTATTCCCTTCAATAAAATTGTTCGGGTACTTTTTGTGTTTATCAGCATATAACCACTAGTTGGAGTAATTTTCAATCAATTATGTGAATAAAAACAGATAAAAAACGTGTTGGTAGAATTTTATATTGTTACCAATCGGCAAAGATATTTAAAAAATAGAAACTTCCTACTTGCTATTAAATGAATTTCTGTATCAATGGTTTTTGCTTTTAAAAACTATATCTCGGTGTTCTTACAACAGAACGCTTCCCTCTTTTTGGAGCTGCAAGCGAATAAGTTAGTAAGATTTCGTGTGATAAAATGCTTTTTGCTGCAAGTCCAGAAACAACATAATCTAGGCTATATCCGAGGCGAAAACCGGCTTTAGGTAGGCTTATACCTGCTAATAGCGCGATGGCATCTTCGTGTCTATAGTTCAGTCCAAACCACGTATTTTCTTTATAGAAGGCAAGTGCTCCAATCTCTCCTGTGTAGGTTGTTAGGTCTGAGCGAAGGATAAACATAGGATTTATGTCCCAGTCATAATTGACGCCAATCATGTAATTTCCTGTTAGGTTATATTGTCTTTTTTGCACGTTCAACGCTTCTAAATTGGTAAATGAAATGCGAGGCTGTGTTACATTTTTTACACCAAGACCTATCGAATATACGGCACTGCTGTATGCAATTCCTAGCCCAATATCTGGTTTTGTGTAAATGACTTGTGTGGTAGGAATACTTGGGTCGTTTTCGTCTCTAGGACGTAATTTAGAGCCGTCTATACCTCTACTTATTATTCCTGCTGCTACACCAAAACTTAATTTATTGATTCCAATAGGTATTTGGTGAGCATAGGTTAGGTGCATCTCACGCCCGATTCTACCACCACCGAGAACATCATTTACAATAGTCATGCCAACTCCGCCTGTCCGTTGTGGAGTTGGTGAATTTATGGAAATATACTGTGTGAATGGGGAACCTCCCGGGTCTAAACTAGCCGTGTAGCCAGCATATTGTAAACGAACAATGCCTGTTAAATCTATCTTATTTGTTTGCCCTGAGTAAGCTGGATTGAAATACAATTGGTTGAAAAAATAATTCCCAAATTGAGGATTTTGTTGCGCTTCTACTTCAGTTTGAAAGAATGTCAGACCGACAAATAACAGGAGGGATGAAAGTAGGTAATGTAAACGCATATAATAGGATTTCGTAAGGGTTGTAAGTAAGTTTACTTACAAGGGTTTCTACAAATTAAATGCTTGCCAAACAATAAACGAAATAAATGGGCTGTTTTGTTTAGTTCTCTTCCGATAATTTGTAAATATGTTTTATCGTGCTTGCACATAGTGTGAAGAATAGGGGGATATTAAATAGAAAAAGGGCTCAAGAGCCCTTTTTCTATTTAATATCATTTGCTTGTTTTATGTAAATTTCTAAAGCGCCTACCATAGAAGGAGCGTTAGGTAAGGGTGCTTCTATGTCAAGAATCAATCCTAAATCTGTGATTGCTTTCGCTGTTGTTGGCCCGAACGCAGCTAATCGCGTATTATTCTGCTGCCAATTTGGGAAGTTATGCATTAATGAATTTACTCCTGAGGGGCTGAAGAAGCAGATAATATCGTAAAATACCTCTGTCAAGTCAGATAAATCAGCAGGGCAAGTTTCATATATGATTGCTTCCGTTAGTTGTAATTTGTGCTTCCGCATGATGCTAGGAATTGCGTCGTTGCGAATGTCTGAACAAGGAAACAGGAATTTTTCAGTTTTATGCTTTAGAATGAAAGGTTCCAAGTCTGCAGCTGTTCGTTTACCAAAGAATATCTTTCTTTTTCGAATGGTTATATACTTTTGTAAGTAATTTGCAGTTTGTTCAGAAATACAAAAATATTTCATGTCAAGTGGGACTTCTATGCGCAGTTCCTCACACAGCCTAAAAAAGTGATCCACGGCATTTCTACTTGTAAAAATGATGGCTGTGTGGGCTAGAATATCGACTTTCTGTTTCCGAAACTCGCGGTGATCTAATCCCTTTACATCGATAAACTCTCTGAAATCAACTTTAATACCATATTTGTCGATTAGGTCTTGATAAGGAGAGTTTTTACTTTCTGGCTCGGGAAGTGTGACAAGAATGCTTTTTACTTGGCGAAGACGCTCTCCGATGTTCGTATCTGTCATTGTACTCATGCAGAAGATGTTAAAATAAAAGTCGTAAGATTACTTTTGCATTAAAAGGCAAGTCGTGCGCCTACAAGAAGTGGTAGTAACTCGACGATGCAAAGATACGAAATTAAGTATAAAATTTGAACAGGAATGTTCCGAATAATCGTAAAATAGAGGATTATCAACCGAATTCCGTAGAAAATAAGAATAAATACCTGAAGCCAAATTACCCAATTATCAGGTAAAATTATATAGCCCAATAATAAAGGTAAAGTACTGATAAGTAAAAGACTGTACGTAATTAATGAGGCTTGAATAATCTTAAAAAAGTGTATTTCAATGATTTTATCTAGGTTAAATAGTTTGCCAACCAGCGCTATGTAGAAGTATTTTAAAACGAAACTCAGAAAAAATAAAAAAAGTAACCGGAAGTAATTAATCAAAGATGTACTCCAATCATCTCCAATCTGTAAAAGTAGTCCGCTTTGTAGTACTCCAAATTCTTTTGTGGTAATGGATAAATAAAGAATGACAAGTACATGACTCAAAAGTAGTATGAACAGTGTATTCACACCATTGAGCGGTTTATTTATTAAGAAGGTCTGTTCGCGTGTCAGAAATGTAAGTAAGTCTCTGAGATTAAAGAATCGAACGGAAGCCTTTGGGAATGAGGTAGTTAGGTAAGAAAAAAGGATAACAACAAATAAAAATACAAGCGATATGGGCGTTTTTAAGGTGAGCCTTCCTCTCGGTTTCAATGAAGTGTCTGAAAGTGATTCGCTCTTGCTCTTTTGTGTGGTAATGGCTGAAGGATTGAAGACAACAACTTGTTTTCTTGTAACATCTTTATCCCCATAAATAGTGATTAAAAAAGACCCCTGTCCATAGATTTTCGTAAGACTATCAACCGATAGAAAAGTAGGTTGCTCCGGATTGACTTTACGCTGAAGGGAACCGTTTATGAATAAATATGTATTTTTCTGTTCGACTTTGATACGAATCTGATATCCTTTGTATTCAGAAAGATTGAATATGATGCTATGAACGGGGGAGTTACTGTGTTGTTCAGCTAGGTAGGGGACGTACTTATTCTCATCGTAGTCGTAAATACGCCAGTCATCTACAAAATCATGTACAATATACCCTGTGATTTCTTTTCTTGAGTTACTGTAGCCAAAAGTGACCTGAAAGAAGGCAAGGAAAAGGAAAAGTTGATAGCGTATCGTCACGTTTTTTTTCTACAAAAATAGCAAAGCTTGTGAAATAATTATACAATTTGATGACAAAACAAAAAGGAGGAGATAGTTGATTTCCTATCTCCTCCCGTTCTTTTATTTATTTTGCATAGAGTTGACTTATGCTTTTCCTAATGCTTTCAACATCGTTTCTCCGATTTCTGCTGGAGATTCAACCACATGAATACCACATTCTCTCATGATTGCCATTTTCGCTGCTGCGGTGTCTTCAGCACCTCCAATGATAGCTCCTGCGTGACCCATTCTACGTCCTTTTGGTGCAGTTTGACCTGCAATAAAGCCAACAACAGGCTTCTTATTCCCCGTTTCACGAATCCAACGCGCTGCTTCCGCTTCCATTCCTCCTCCAATTTCTCCAATCATGACGATTCCTTCTGTTGCTGGGTCATTCATAAGAAGTTCAACGGCTTCCTTCGTGGTTGTTCCAATAATTGGGTCTCCTCCAATTCCGATGGCTGTTGTTTGACCTAAACCAACTTTTGTTAGTTGATCAACCGCTTCATAAGTTAAAGTACCTGATTTCGAGACAACGCCAATGCTTCCTTTTGTGAAAATAAATCCAGGCATGATACCTACTTTACATTCACCGGCTGTAATCACACCAGGGCAGTTTGGCCCAATAAGTGTAACTTCTTTTCCAACCAAATACGACTTGGCAATCACCATGTCTTTTGTTGGAATGCCTTCTGTAATACAAACAATTACTTTAATGCCTGCATCCGCCGCTTCCATAATCGCGTCTGCCGCAAAAGCAGGGGGTACAAAAATGATAGATACATCAGCACCTGTGGCTGCAACTGCATCCGCAACTGTATTGAAAACGGGTCTATCTAAATGCAATTGACCTCCTTTACCTGGCGTCACACCACCAACTACGTTTGTACCGTACTCAATCATTTGGCCAGCATGAAAAGAACCTTCAGCACCTGTAAATCCTTGAACAATCACTTTTGAATCTTTATTGACAAGAACGCTCATTTTATATGGGGTTATCGGTTAAAACTCTGTTTTTGAAGAGAATTTCTCTTCGCTTATTAATTTCTCGTAAAAGTAACTCGCAAATAAGAAAAATACAAAAAAGATTCAAGACTTACCCAATGAAATATTTGTAAATAATTGATTTTAAATGATTTGTATCAAATTCGGGTTTGCTAATATTTTATAGATATAGAAAATTTGCTATTAGACGATTGACTAATGTTTGGGACAACCGCAGTCATTTTTTTTCCCGAATAGCCCTCCTCGCTTCTTGTACCTCCCACTTTTTGTTTTCTTGCCTTTCCGAAAAAGGTGTTCCTGGCTTTCTGTGCCAAGAAATGGCTCTGATGGAGTAGCCGCAAATGAGGTGGAACTTGCCGCCCAACAAATGAAAAAAATCAGTAAAAGGCTCTTATTCATCATCTTCTTCTTTTTTTCTGGTTCAATAATTTCAATACATTGTACAGAATAGGCAACTGGTTTGGCAGCAAAATGGATTTTTGTATTCCCCCAAACATATTCGAACAAGGGCGAAGTACGGTAATCCTCCAAATCATCTGCATTTTCCCAGTGACTATGTGTCATAAAAACGTTTGGATTGTCCAAATCTTGCAATAATGCCAGATAGCTACACCCAGGGAAAGACCGAATGGCAACCTTGTTTTTATTGAAAAAATCAAGAAAAGTAGAGACCTTATCCGCCTCAAAAGTCATACGAACGTATCGGATTAACATAATATATACAAATTTTAAGATGGATTGTCTATAAGACATGCTTCGATTTTCTGTTCCCAGTTTGCCCAATCAATAGGCTCTAAAGCAATAATTTCCAAACGGCTGTCTTTGTTATACATTATCCACTCAACGGTAAATTCACCAGAAACGGCATTGAATAAATAACTACTTGAACTGGTTTTGAAAACCCCCTTGGCTCGAAATACGTGCTGCATTTGCCCAAAAAAAGAACGTAAAGCAGATACGTCGAACTGATATTCAGGCGGAAAAATCCATCCATGCTCATAAGCTCCCACTCGCTTTTTGGAAAACCGCTGGATTTCATTTGTCGCTTCTTTCGTACGTTTATTTCTCTCTACTTGTACGTCTATGGTAGGTAAATCGTCTGCAAGAGCAAGAAGAATAGAAGGGCTTGATTCAAGTAAATCCAGTTTGAATTTCTTATTGAAAGATAAATCAATAGTAGTTTTAGGTGGAAAAACAGACTCCGCCCAATCCATCCAGGCATCGCATTCATCTTCCGTAACTTTGTCCGCTTTTGTGCCGATAAGTATATCTGCTGCATGAATTTGATCCCAAAATAGTTGGTGTTCCGTTTGTTTGCCTTTCAACCAAGCGGGGATATCCACCAAAACAATGCTAGATGCCAAAGAAAGAGGTGTGGACGAAGTGAATGAATGAATGGTGCGAATGATTCCATCTAAATGTCCCATTCCAGAAGGTTCAACGAGGATTCTGTCGTATGTATTTTGAGATATAAGTTGGTGTAAAACAGCATGCAAGTTTGTTTCGGATGCGCAACAGATACACCCTCCAGGAACCTCAGCAACAGTAAGACCGGCTTGTTCCGAAAACAAAGTATGGTCAATACTAACTTGGCCAAGCTCGTTAATGATAATTCCCCAAGATTCGTGGGACGGCTTTTGAGTGAATAAATCTAGAATTGCGGTTGATTTCCCTGCTCCTAAAAAGCCTGCTATGATATGAATTTTTGTCATTCCGTAAATTTAGCCATTCTTGCCAAACCGCCCAAAGTTAGGCATAGCCGTTTGAATTAATAAGAACTCAAACGGCTATGCAAAAGGGTTACTTTTTTGCAAAGTCCAATACTTGGTTCCAAACGCGGAACAAATTACCGGAACAAATTTTCTCAATATCTTTCTCGGAATAACCACGGTTTAATAAAACGGCTAGAAGATTTGGGTAATCTGAAACGTCTTTTAAGCCAGTAGGCAGACTGTCTCCAACGCCGTCATAGTCAGAACCAAGACCAACATGATTGATACCTGCCAAAGCAACGATGTGGTCGATGTGGTCTGCTACTCTTTCTACATCTGCAAAAACATTGGGGGTTGTCTGATAAAAGGCATCAATATAAGGTTTAGCAGCGGGGTCGCGGAGCCCTAAGTTCTTCTCTTTTAGAATAGCTGCTAATTTTTTCTGATTTTCGTTTCGCAATTTAGCGACCTCGCCATCCACGAATGTAGAACCGAAGTTGACCATAATTACTCCATTATTGGTTTTCATTTTTCGAATCATATCATCTGACATGTTCCGCTCAAAACCCGGTGTGAATTTACGTGCCGATGAATGAGAGGCAATAACTGGAACAGGGCTCATCTCAATGACTTGGTAAAAGGTATCGTCAGAGACGTGTGAAATATCAATCATAATCCCTTCTTTCGTCATTTGTTGAACAACTTGTTTACCAAACGGGCTCAATCCTTTCCATGTTCGGGTAGTGTCATAAGACGAGTCACCAATTTGATTGTCTTTGCCGTGCGTTAGGGTAATGTAGCTGATTCCTTTCTTTCTGTACTCTGCTAATTGGCTAAGTTCGGAGATAGGAGAGCCGTTTTCCATACCCATGGGCAGCGCAATTTTGCCTGATTTTTTAATGCGCATAACATCTTGTGGAGTATGGGCAACTTCAAAATAGGTATTGTTTTCTTTGGCTATCCAATTGACCATCGTGATGAGAGAGTCGGCAAGTCCACGTGCACCTGGGGCATCATACGTAGCTGGAATGTAGATAGACATGAAGGGGGCATCTAATCCACCTTTTTTTGCCCGAACGTAGTCAAAATCTCCATCGTTTGTTTGAATCGGAATACCTACGTATTCTTTTTCTAATTGGAAGCGGCGAACTTTCAACCGGAAGGGTAAGTCCACGTGTCCGTCTGTTATGATAAATTTTTGTGCTAATTGCTGCGCTTTCTCCTGTACTTTGGGAGAAATAGTCGTAGGCGTTTGTGCATATACACCCGAAATGGAAAGTAGAAAACAGCTAGAAAGGAAGCGTAATTTCATCGTTAGATTAGAAAGAATGTACGAAATTGTATTTAGCTAAAAGTAAGAGAATAGAGGTGCTTTTCAAAATAGAATAGAAAGAGAATAGACTTTAGGCGTAATTTAAGATACCAAATTTGCTATTTGCGTTATTTTCTTCGGTGTGACTTAAAAGGGGGAAACCAAGACAAGTCGTTGATTAGTAGAAAAATAATATTATGAATTGAAAAAATACAATACAAAGGCGAAGGATACGAAATTAAAGACGAATTGTTTGGAAAAAAAGAATATACTTTATTGATTTGTGTATTAGTAAAATAAAATATTAGCGAAATTTCGCTTTAAGTGAAATTACTCAAAATATTTGCAATAATCAAGAACTCTCTTTTTTAACCTATTTGATACATGAGTAACGATTTGAATAAGTTCAGTAGAACGCTCACCCAGGAAGTTAGTAACCCCGCAGCACAAGCCATGCTCTATGCTATCGGAATGACCGAGGAGGATTTAGCAAAAGCACAAATTGGTATTGCAAGTACTGGCTATGAAGGAAATCCATGTAATTTACATTTGAACGGTCTTTCTGTACATGTAAAAAAAGGGATACAAGCCAATGGTTTGGTGGGTTTAATATTTCATACAATCGGTGTTTCTGACGGAATGACAAACGGGAACGATGGCATGAGCTATTCACTCCCAAGCCGAGATATAATCGCTGACTCCATCGAAAACGTCGTTTCAGGGCAATGGTATGATGGCCTAATTACCGTCGTCGGATGTGATAAAAATATGCCAGGCGCTGTCTTGGCAATGTGTCGTTTAAATCGCCCTTCTATCATGGTTTACGGCGGAACTGTCCGGACGGGCTCATGGAAAGGTGAAAAATTAGATATTGTTTCTGCATTTGAAGCATACGGAAAAAAAGTTACTGGAACTATCTCAGACGAAGACTACAAAGGAATTATACAAAATGCAATTCCAGGTCAAGGAGCTTGTGGAGGAATGTACACGGCAAATACCATGGCATCTTCGTTGGAAGCACTCGGCCTAAGTTTGCCCTACAGTTCATCTTATCCTGCAACACATGAGGGTAAAAAAGAAGAATGTATCGCCATTGGTGCAGCAATGAAGAACCTGCTGCAAAAACAAATTTTACCACGCGACATCGTAACTAAAAAATCTCTGGAAAACGCATTGACGATTGTCATGGCTCTAGGAGGTTCTACCAACGCCATTCTTCATTATTTGGCTATCGCACACGCGGCAGATATTGAGTTCACATACAAAGATATCCAAGATATTTCTGATAGAACACCTTTCATTGCCGACTTGAAACCATCTGGGAAATACTATATGGAAGATATTTTGGCATTGGGTGGTGTGCCAGCCGTCATGAAATATCTACATAAAATGGGATATATTCACGGCGATTGCCTGACTGTAACAGGTAAAACAATTGCTGAAAACTTGGAGGAAGCGCCAGACTTAGACTTTGAGACGCAATCCATGATTTATCCCATTGAGAAACCGATTAAAGAGACAGGACATATTCAAATTCTGTATGGTAATCTCGCCGAACGCGGTGGAGTTGCTAAAATAACCGGAAAAGAAGGACTTCGTTTTGAAGGAATCGCGAAAGTGTGTAATAAGGAAGAGGAAATGCTCGAAGCATTCGCAAAAGGAGAAATCAAGGAAGGACAAGTCATCGTTATTCGGTATGAAGGACCTAAAGGCGGGCCTGGAATGCCAGAAATGCTCAAGCCAACGTCAGCCGTCATGGGTGCAGGCTTGGGGAATAAAGTGGCTCTTATCACAGACGGGCGTTTCTCTGGTGGAACACACGGATTTGTAGTAGGACACATCTCTCCAGAAGCATACGATGGTGGAACTATCGCATTGGTAGAAGACGGTGATTTGATAACGATTGATGCTGAAACAAGGTCACTTCATGTGCATGTCTCTGATGAGATATTGGCAGAAAGAAAGAAAAATTGGGTTCCTCTGCAACCTCCATTCACAGAAAAAGGGGTTCTCAGAAAATATGTAAAAACAGTTTCTGGAGCAGATGAAGGTTGTGTGACAGATAAGTAATGAAGAAAGTAGTAGTCATTATCCCGATATACAAAAACACGCTGTCGAGTTCGGAAATACAGTCGCTAGAACAATGTATTCAGGTACTCGGAAGGTATCCACTCGTATTTATTAAACCCAAATCGTTGGACATCTCTCAGATACAGAATCAATACGGTATAATGGAGGCCAGAGAGTTGGATGACGCCTATTTCAAATCAGTAGATTCATACAATAAATTGATGCTTTCGACTGATTTTTATCGCGCCTTTTTGGATTTCAAGTACGGACTTATCTATCAATTAGACGCGTATGTTTTTCGAGATGAGTTAGAAAGTTGGTGTGACAAAGGGTATGATTACATAGGCGCACCCTGGATAAAAACAGATATGGGCAACCCGTTCGTCTTTTGGTTAAAGAAGAAAGTAGCCCTGTATTTCAAGCTAAAACATCCAAATAAAGTCGCTTATCGAGACATCGTACGGGCAAATTCAGTCGGTAATGGTGGGTTCTCGTTAAGAAATATTCCGAAGTCACTGGAAATTGTACAGCGGTTTCAAAAGGAAATAAACTATTACATAAGTAGTGGAGATTATAGATTAAACGAAGATGTTTTTTGGGGAGTAGAGGTAAATCGTTACAAGCAAAATATCCGAATCCCAGATTATAAAACTGCGCTTCGGTTTGCGTTTGAAGAACATCCCGAAATTGGCTACCGAGAAATAGGAGAAAAATTGCCTTTCGGTTGTCATGCTTGGGAAAGGTACAACCCAAATTTTTGGGCTCAATTTATGAAGAAAAAATGAAGGTATCGATTGCTTTGTGTACGTATAATGGAGAGAAATATCTTTCAGAACAGTTGGAAAGCCTGCTGAAGCAAACAAGACCCGCAGACGAAATCGTCATCTGTGATGATCAGTCAAAAGATGATACAGAACGGGTAGTTAGAGGTTTTGAAGATAAATTGCCCATTCGCTTCTTTAAGAATGAACGTTCGTTGCGCGTAGTAAAGAACTTTGAGAAAGCAGCGAATTTGTGTACCGGAGATATTATCTTTTTTTGTGACCAAGACGATGTTTGGGAGGAAGACAAAATTCAGGTAATGCTGGATGTTTTTTCGAAGAATGATTCGCTGGAATTACTGTTTTCAAATGCGGAGTTAGTGAATGGTGAATTAGAACCACTCGAAAAAGATCTTTGGCAGAGCGTTCGCTTTTGGAAGCAACAACAAACGGATTTTCAAGAAAAAAAGGAGATAGACATATTGCTTCAAGGAAACCGAGTAACAGGTTGTACGATGGCAGTTAAGAGAAGTCTCATCGAGCAGGTTACACCCTTTCCAGAAAATATTGACCCTGCGTTTATTCATGATTTTTGGTTGGCGATGGTTGCCGCGCACAAAGGTACAATCGGAATAATTGACCAAAAGCTCGTAAAGTATCGTCAACATGCCTCTCAGTATGTGGGTATTGCGGCAAATAACCAAGAGCCTATTCGTTTTTTGGATAGATTTAGCAGGCCGAGAGAAGTAAAAATAGCTCCTTTTAAAGATAAAGTAAGGTATTTTACAGCACTCGAAGAAAAGTTGATAAGTATTGGTATCACAAATACAGAAAAACTGAAAGCAATAGCAGGATTCTACGAAAAACGCGCTAGTTTACCTGAAACGAAGCTAAATCGGATTATACCAGCTTTCCAATTGTTGCTTTCAGGTACATATCATCAATACAAAGATATAGAAGCTAATTCATTTGCGCCTTTCTTGGCGTTTCTGGGTGATATTCTCGAATAAATTAAAACATAATAGTAAATAGTGGTAAATATGGGAGCATTGATAGATGTGAAGGATGAGCTCGAAGCGACTACCTCACCCAATAATACAAATCAAGCATTAAGTGGTTCACAAGCACTCATGGAGTGTTTTGTGGCTGAAGGGGTAGATACTATTTTTGGCTACCCTGGTGGAGCAATCATGCCCATTTATGATGCTCTTTATGATTACACAGACCGCATCAAACATGTACTTGTTCGGCATGAACAAGGCGCTGCACATGCAGCAGAAGGATACGCTCGATCAAGTTTGAAAGTTGGGGTTTGTATGGCGACTTCTGGCCCTGGTGCAACGAATCTTGTAACTGGTATCGCGGATGCCATCATTGACTGTACGCCCATGGTCGCTATTACGGGTCAGGTATCGTCTCACTTATTAGGAACTGATGCTTTCCAAGAAACAGATGTTATCAATATTACGACACCTGTTTGTAAATGGAATTACCAAGTAACCAATCCCGATGAAATCCCGGAAGTCTTAGCGAAAGCCTTCTTTATTGCACGCGCCGGTAAACCAGGCCCCGTTTTGGTTGATATTACAAAAGATGCACAAATGGCGTTGATGACCAAGCCATTCACATATAAAAAAATAGAAAAATTAGCAGGATATCACCCAAGAGTAACGCCGAAAATCGAGCAAGTGCAAAAGGCTGCTGACCTCATCAATCAAGCCAAAAGACCTTATATTCTATTTGGGCATGGTGTTCTTTTATCTGATGCAATGAATGAGTTTCGGGCATTCGTAGAGAAGTCAGATATTCCATGTGCAAGCACGCTATTGGGGCTATCTGCCATGTCTATCGATCATCCGAATTACATGGGCTGGTTGGGTATGCACGGAAACTACGCACCCAATATCATGACAGACAAATGCGATGTGTTGATTGCCATCGGGATGCGTTTCGATGACCGTGTAACCGGAGATGCGGCAACGTTTGCAAAGCAAGCCCGTATCATTCATATAGAGATTGACCCTGCCGAGGTCGAAAAAATCAAAAAAACAGAGGCGCCTGTTATCGGTGATGTCAAAGAGGCACTTAAATTATTAACACCTCTCGTGAAAAGTGGGGACTTTACTGCTTGGAAAAATGAGTTCCGCAAAATGGAGCCCGAAGAAAACGAAGCGGTAACTGATAGAGATTTAAAAGGAGAAGGAAAGATTAAGATGGCGGAGGTTGTTCGGTTGGTTTCTGAGAAAACCAAAGGCCAAGCTTGCGTTGTAGTTGATGTGGGCCAACACCAAATGGTAACGGCGCGTTATTATCAATTCCAAAACCCTCATTCGTACATTGCTTCCGGCGGATTAGGTACAATGGGTTTTGCTATACCAGCAGCTTTGGGTGCGAAAATGGGAGCGCCAGACCGAGAAGTAATTGCATTTATTGGAGATGGATGTTTCCAAATGACAATCCAAGAGTTGGGTACCATTGCACAAAGTAAATTACCTGTAAAGCTCATTATCTTAAACAATAATTTCTTAGGAATGGTACGCCAATGGCAGCAGCTTTTCTATGAGAAAAGATATTCCTTTGTTGAACTGGAAAATCCTGATTTTATCATGATAGGAAAAGGATTCGGGATTGAAGGTCAGAAATGTACAGAACGAGAAAATCTGTCCGATGCAATTGATACAATGCTTTCTTACGATGGGTCTTATTTGCTAGAAGTGGTTGTGGAAAAAGAAGAAAATGTTTTCCCGATGGTTCCAGCCGGGAAAAGCGTAGCAGATATTAGACTTAAATAGATTTCGTACATTCATCAACAAAGAAAGAGGCATCATCATGACAACATATACGATTTGTGTTTTTACCGAAAATAGTATCGGTTTACTGAATAAAATAACGGTTATTTTTACAAGAAGAAGAATCAATATAGAAAGTCTGACAGTATCCGAGACGGAACGCAAGGGTATTTCGAGATATACGATTGTTATTCAACATGACAAACGCGAAGAGGTTGAAAAATTAGTTCGACAGATTAGAAAAGTCGTGGAGGTACTCGCCGTATTTGGATATTTGAACGAAGACATTGTATATAATGAAATCGCCTTGTTCAAAATTCCAACGCCCCTAGAATCAAAACCTTTGGACATTGAAACCATCAATCGTGTATATAAAGCGTGGGTGGTTTATTGGGGCTTGGACTACGTTGCCATCCAAAAAACTGGAACTGAACGTGAAATCTTTGATTTTTTCAAATATATCAAACCACACGGTATCATCGAGTTTGTTCGGTCTGGCAGAGTAGCTGTGGGCAAAACACCACAAGGGTTGGTGGAGTATCTTCCAGAAGATGTAGAATGGGAGTATTATTTGTAGATTGAAAGTCCTTTCTCTATCTAAAACAGATAGAGAAACCTTTATATAGTTCAAAGGTGAATACCTGAGAACGCCCTTTTGTTAATCAAACTATTCAATAAGTAAAATGGCAAAATTAAATTTTGGCGGAGTCGAAGAAGAAGTAGTAACACGCGAAGAGTTCCCTCTTGAAAAAGCAAGAGAGGTATTGGCAAATGAAACAATCGCAGTGATTGGGTACGGGGTTCAAGGTCCCGGACAAGCCATGAATATGCGGGATAACGGTCTGAATGTTATCGTCGGACAACGCAAAGGAAAAACGTTTGACAAGGCGATTTCTGATGGATGGGTTCCTGGTGAAACGTTATTCGAAATCGAAGAAGCACTTGAAAAAGGGACAATTATCTGTTATTTATTATCTGATGCAGCGCAAATTGAGCTTTGGCCAACAGTAAAGAAATACCTAACAGCCGGTAAATCGTTGTATTTCTCTCATGGATTCGGAATTACATACAAAGATAAAACAGGTATCGTTCCACCTGCAGATGTAGATGTTTTCTTGGCCGCTCCAAAAGGTTCTGGTACGTCTCTACGTCGTTTATTCGTCGAAGGAAAAGGACTGAACTCATCGTTTGCCATCTACCAAGATGCAACAGGAAATGCACGCCAAAAATGTATCGCTATGGCAATTGGTGTGGGCTCTGGCTATTTGTTCGAGACAGATTTCTACAAAGAAGTTACTTCTGACTTAACTGGCGAAAGAGGTACGTTAATGGGGGCAATCCAAGGTATTTTTGCTGCTCAGTACGAAGTACTTCGTGCCAACGGTCATTCACCTTCGGAGGCTTTCAACGAAACCGTTGAAGAATTGACACAATCGCTCATGCCACTTGTAGCTGAAAACGGAATGGATTGGATGTATGCAAACTGTTCTACAACGGCGCAAAGAGGTGCTCTTGACTGGTGGAAGCCTTTCAGAGATGCAACAAAACCCGTATTTGAGCAATTATACAATTCGGTAAAAACAGAAAACGAAGCACGTATCTCTATTGAACGTAATTCACAACCTGATTACCGTGAAAAATTAGAAGAAGAATTAGCAGAACTACGTGAGTCTGAAATGTGGCAAGCCGGAAGAACCGTACGCGGTCTCCGTCCTGAAAACAGCTAAGAAAAACGATAGCTTTGGGCTTGTCCGGGTGATTAGTAACAACTAATTACCCGGACTTTTTTATTTTATTCTGTTTCCCTCTCCTCTATTTAAAGGAAGTCATTAACTTCGCTGTCAGTTTTACATAAGAAACGACCCTAACTTCATCAAATAAACAGCAATATGTCTATCGACGTTGAAAATATCTTTGCCGCAGCCCAACATATTCGGGAGGTTGTCGTGCATACACCTCTCACGTTTAATACAAACTTATCGGCAAAGTACGAGGCGAATATCTACCTGAAAAGAGAGGATTTACAAGTCGTTCGATCGTACAAAATACGCGGTGCTTACCACAAAATGGCAACGATGTCTCCCGATGAATTAGCAAATGGAGTTGTTTGTGCAAGTGCCGGGAATCACGCGCAAGGCGTTGCGTATGCCTGTCATAAAATGAAGGTAAAAGGCGTGATTTTTATGCCCACCACGACGCCCGCCCAAAAAGTCAAACAAGTACGGATGTTCGGAAAAGAATGGGTTACGATTGAACTAATTGGTGATACATACGATGATTCTTTTTATGCAGCCCAAGAATATGTGCAGACACATCAGGCCGTATTTGTCCATCCATTTAATGACCAAAAAGTCATTGAAGGACAGGGAACAGTGGGCTTGGAAATTTTTAAAGACGCTGATTTTAAAATTGATTATTTACTCTTTGCCATTGGTGGTGGAGGGCTCGCAGCGGGAGTTTCGACGGTTTTTAAAAATTTAAGCCCCAAAACCAAACTGATTGGGGTAGAACCTTTGGGTTCGCCATCTATGAAAGAATCGTTGGCAGCTGGACATGTGATAACCCTTGAATACATCGATAAGTTTGTTGATGGTGCAGCCGTTAAGCGGGTGGGAGACATGACGTTCGATATTTGTCAAGATAATCTTGACGACGTACTAATCATCCCAGAAGGAAAGGTTTGTTCTACTATTTTGCAGCTATATAACGAAGAAGCCATCGTGGCAGAACCCGCTGGCGCTCTGAGTGTCGCTGCATTGGACACGATAAAAGACAAGATAAAAGGGAAAAACGTAGTCTGTATTGTTGGAGGCGGTAATAATGACATCACGCGTACAGAGGAAATCAAGGAAAGATCTCTTATTTTCGAAGGTTTGAAACACTACTTCATCGTTAAGTTTCCGCAACGTTCTGGGGCGATGAAAGAGTTTCTAAACGAAATTTTGAGCCCTACCGATGATATTGTACACTTTGAGTATTCGAAGAAGACATCAAGGGAAAGAGGGCCTGCTCTTATCGGGATTGAAATTGCACAAAAGTCTGACTTACAAGGTCTTATAGATAGGATGCATACCTACCACGTAGAGTTTACGTATATCAATGATAAACCCGACTTATTTGAATTTTTGGTATGATAAACTATGAAATCTATTGAGAGATGGATTCGTAGTATAAAAAAGAGACACCCTTATTCAGGATGTCTCTTTTTTTATGTTCGTGAATGCATATTTACCGGTTCATCGTCAATAAAAATTCCTCGTTATTCCGCGTTCCTTTCATTTTGTCTAATATAAACTCCATGGCTTCCATTGAGTTCATATCGGAGAGATATTTACGCAGCAGCCAAACTTTTTGCAGTTCGTCTTTCCCCATTAATAAATCTTCACGACGTGTGCCTGAGGCCAAAATGTCGATGGAAGGATACAAGCGTTTGTTCGCCAAGCGACGGTCAAGTTGGAGTTCCATGTTTCCTGTTCCTTTGAATTCCTCAAAGATAACTTCGTCCATTTTGGAACCAGTATCAATCAGAGCGGTGGCGATGATAGTCAATGAACCACCATTTTCTACATTTCTTGCTGCACCGAAGAAACGTTTCGGTCTGTGTAGCGCGTTGGCGTCCACTCCACCAGAAAGAATTTTACCCGATGACGGAATAACCGTATTGTAGGCACGTGCAAGGCGTGTGATGGAATCTAATAAAATGACTACATCGTGCCCAGACTCAACCAACCGTTTGGCTTTTTCAAGCACCATCCCGGCTACCTTCACGTGTTTGTCTGCGGTTTCATCGAAAGTAGAAGAAATAACTTCCGCTCGAACACTCCGCTGCATGTCTGTAACTTCTTCCGGGCGTTCGTCTATAAGTAAGATAATCAGATATATTTCTGGGTGATTTCGCGTAATTGCATTCGCGATTTCCTTGAGAAGCACTGTTTTCCCCGTCTTAGGTTGAGCAACAATCATACCCCTTTGTCCTTTCCCGATGGGGGCAAATAAGTCCAATACGCGCGTGGACATTTGGTCGGGTTTTGTACTCAAATGGATTTTTTCTTGTGGAAAGAGCGGGGTAAGATATTCAAAAGGAACACGGTCTCTGATTTCCTCCGTGGTTTTCCCGTTGACGGACGTGACTTTCAATAAGGCAAAATATTTTTCTCCATCTTTAGGAGGGCGAATGGAGCCTAGAATTGTATCACCCGTTTTGAGTCCAAAAAGTTTGATTTGTGAAGGAGATACATAAATATCATCTGGACTCGCAAGGTAGTTGTAATCTCCTGAACGAAGAAAACCATATCCACCGTCAGACATAATTTCCAATACACCTTCGTTGTCAATCAAACCATCAAATTCTTTGACTAATGTATTGAACTGTTTTTTAATGTTCCGACTGTACTCGTCGTGTTTTCTTTTTTCGCGTTGATTGATTATGCTGTCTTCTGTGATGCCTAAATCTTCATCACTGATATTCGGAATCTCTCTTTTTACCTCTACCTCGTTTTCAATAAATGAATTTCCGGAGTCTTGTTGGGTATCTTTTATGGCAAATTCTTCTTTTATTTCTGCCGTCTCTTGGAATGTCTCTTGCGTTGGCATTGGAGAAGAAGGTTCTTCATTGGTTTCTTCTTCCTCTTCACCCTTCCGGATTCGCCGTCTAAGTTTTGGTTTTTGGGACGTATCTATTGCCGTTTGTGGAGTTTCCTGCTTTGCCTCGGCAACCGTTTCTGGTTCGGGCTCAGGAGTAGGTGTTTGCTCTACAATCTCTACTTTTAAGTCAAGAGTAGGGCTTACTTCTGCGGCGGGGGTGAGCTTAGCTACAATCATGTGAGCTAAGTCTTTTTTTGTAACACCTCGGTATTCAGTGATGCCGACCTCGTCAGCAATTTTTCTAAGTTCTGAGAGAAGTTTACTGTTTAATTCTTCTACTTGATACATAATTGTTAGGATACAGTGCTGTAATACAATGATAGGACGGCTGGCTCAATGTATATAGAAAGGAGCTAAATAGATGAAACGCGTGCATACATGAGTAGCGATGGGCTCGGTAAACGGAGCCGTCCAAGATTTTGATAAAAAACGAAAAATGGATGGTGTAAAAGGAAGACGAATTCTGTGTGTCTTGCGCTTGGTGGCAAAAGGCATTCATTCAATTGTCACGCAATTTTACAGTATATATTTGCAATAGACAAATTATTCAACGGTTTTTTTCTTATTGAATACCTTAAAATAAGGTTTTTTCTTCTAATTGCCCCGTAAATACGCGTTGGGCAGGACCAATAAGATAGATTTGAGTGAATAATTTTTTGGATATATCCTGCTGAAAAGATATTTGGAGGTTTCCACCTTTGGTTTTAATCGCAATGGGAGATGTCCAATTGAATCGTAAGACACTACTGATTGCACAAGCTGTAACTCCTGTTCCACATGAGTATGTCTCGTCTTCTACTCCTCTTTCGTACGTACGAACATACAAATGATTGGGAGCAACGACTTCCATGAAGTTTACATTTGTGCCTCCTTTTTCTACCCATTCGGGTGCATAACGAATAGCAGCTCCCGCAGTAGTAACAGGTAAGCTATCCAAGTCGTTTTGTAAAGTAACGTAGTGGGGGGAGCCTGTATTTAAGAAGTCATACTCCTCAAATTGTTCTACTTTCGTTACATCACTCATTTTCAAATGAATGTTTTCAGCCGTGACTTGTGCTTCGTGTGGGCCGTCAACGGCGATAAAAAGGGTTTTTTCTTGGATAATTCCCAAGTCATGGGCGAAGCGAACAAGGCAACGCCCTCCGTTTCCACACATACTTCCTTCAAATCCATCGGCATTGAAATAGACCATCCGGAAATCATACTGTGGGTCTTCGGAGGTTTCAAGACAAATGAGGCCGTCTGCGCCAATACCAAAGCGGCGGTCGCAAAGTTTTTCGATGAACAAAGCTTCTTTGGAAAAATGCTGAAGGCGGTTGTCGATGAGAATAAAATCGTTTCCCGTGCCTTGATATTTGTAAAAAGAAAGCATAGAAATGAGAGATGTGTGGGGAGTTTGTAAAAAAAGCCGCCCAAGAAAGGCGGCATTTTTACACAAATTATGGAAAAGCTATTACTTATAAACTTTTCAGTTGTAGGTAATCAACTATTATTTCTTCTTAAGTTCTTTAATTTTGGCTGCTTTTCCTTGCTTGCCACGTAGATAGAACAATCTCGCTCTACGTACTTTACCTTTGCGAAGAACTTCGATTTTTTCGATGCTTGGTGAAAGAATTGGGAAAATACGCTCAACGCCAATTCCGTTTGATACTTTTCTTACAGTGAATGTCTCTCCGCTGCTTCCAAGATTACGGCGCTGAATGATGGCTCCTTGGAAAATCTGAATACGCTCTTTTGCACCTTCAATGATACGAACGTGTACGTTAACGGTATCCCCAGCCTTAAAGTCAGGATGAGCAGCTCTCGGAGCGCTATACTGCGACTCTACAAATTTGATTAAATCCATGATGATAATGACGCTAAAATGTGATGTGTTTGATTGCTGCAAAGAGGCTTCTCTTAGGCTAAAAGAGGCATTTGCTGAAAATGAGTCGCAAAGATAGTGTTTATTTTTGATGTATCAAAAATTTGTCCAGAGTTCTTCTCTTTTGCCCTTGTAAACAGCTTTTTAGGCTACTTCGCCACCACATGAGCTTCCTGCTCCTGCCGTACAGCCGTAACAATGTTGGTTTACAATGATGTTCCGTCCAGACAACGACTCATAGGAAAAGTCTTTGATGTGTACTTGCGGTGCTGCTACTTTTAATTCCAACATTTGATTGAAATCACAGTCGTACAGAAAGCCGTCCCAGCCAATAGACAAGGTATTTCGGCACATGACACGGGCAGCAGCCATAGGATTGTACGCCTCAATGAGTTTGTCCATGTACCCTGCGTAATTTCCACTGACGACCAGGTAATCCAAATATCTACTTATCGGAATATTCGTGATACAAAACAAGGAATTAAAGACTATCCCGAATTTCGTTTGCAATACACGCTTAAATTCCTTCTCTAAACTCTCTTGGCCCGCAGGTAAAAAAGCACCACTTGGGTTATAAACCAGATTCAAATGAAGCCCTGTATCCGGCTGCCCGTAACCTACCGCATTGAGTAATTGAAGTGCTTTGATGGAATCTTCAAATACACCATCCCCACGCTGGGAGTCCGTTCGGGATGCGGATGTAGCAGGCAGAGAAGACACTACTTCTAGCCGATGTTGCTTGAAAAAGTCAGGCAAATCATGGTACTTCGGGTTAGCGAGAATAATCGTTAGGTTACAACGAACAATGATTTTTACTTCTTGATCAACTGCCCGAATTGCCTCGATAAACCATCTGAAGTTCGGATTCATCTCTGGAGCGCCACCTGTTAAGTCTATCGTATGAAACGAATGGTTTTGTATGGCATCCACACAGTATTGCATCGTTTCTTGAGTCATAATTTCTTTTCTGTCTGGCCCTGCGTCCACGTGGCAATGTTTACAAACTTGGTTGCACATTTTACCAACATTGATTTGAAGAATATCAATGCCTGTAGGTTTTAGGGGGAATAAGCCAATTTCCTTTAATTTTTGTGCGAATTTTGGCTGTGGCTTACCCAAAAGGGTTTCGTCGTTTAGTACTTGTAGCTGGTAGGCAACTTCCCCAAAAGCTTTTTTCTGCGCTTTCAGCGACTTCACTGGATTTTTCTTTGTTTCTGTTTGCATAAGGGAGCAATTACATCAATATTTCTTTTGCTTTGTTAATCATTTGTACGCTGTGTACGAGTTTGACACCCGCCGCCATGGCAGCAGCTACATGAACAGCCTCCATCATTTCATCTTCAGAACAACCTTTGGCAAGTGTATCACTCGTGTAGGCATCAATGCAATAAGGACACTGCATACTGTGTGCAACGGCCAATGCAATGAGTGATTTTTCTCTTTCTGTCAATGCACCTTCTTTGAAGGTATCGCCGTAATATTTAAAAAAGTGTTGGGCTAGTTCTTTGCTACCAAATTCACCTATTTTTCCGAATTTAGGGAGGTCGTTTGCGTCGTAGTAATTTGCCATGAAAATATGTTGGGTTAATGGTTTGTCCGAGATATATAAACGAGAAAAGCGGGGGTTTGGTTGACCCCCGCTTTTGAAAACACGTCATTCGTTGCAAATCAGTCTGCTTTTACCTTGCCCCAACCAATGGTAGATACCATCCAATTGGGCAGTGGTTTTTGTGTTTTGCGTTTCTTTAGATTCAAATACCAACCAATTTTCTTCAAAATAGGTACTTTGTGGGTTTCAACAAACTCGATGAGTGTGCCGTCTGCGTCTTCGATATAACTGAAACGCCCACCTGCTTCGCCCATATCAAAGGTATTGGCGCTATCAACGGTAAACGGAAATCCATTGGCATCGCATCGTTCTTTGATTGCATCCATATTAATGGCATCAAAACAAACGTGGATATAACCCAAATCTCCCCAACTTCTGTCTTTAAAAATCATGCGAGGCGTTCTGTCTAAGGCTTGAACCAATTCAATTTCAATGTTTCCAAATAAATTGGTAAAAGCCCCCTGTTTGCTTTTGGATTTGCGTAGAAGTACACGTCTGTACTTTTCTTCCCCACGAGCAAGCGCAGCGAAATCCTCAAAAGTACCCGTTTTGTCGTACACAATTTGATTAATCCCCAATGTATGGCTATAAAGAGCCAACGCTTTTTCCATGTCACTGACTCCAATAATAACACCGACGATTCCGCCTGTTAGGTGTGAAGTGGGCTTGAACCAAGAAGAGTCAGGAACAATTTGAATGGTATTTCGAGCCGTATCTGATAGCCAAGTTGACGCTTTTTGTTCGGGTGTATAAACGACAGATAGTTCTTTTTCTTTGGCAAATTGAGCAATATCGAGGCATTTTACTTTGATGCTGAAGATTCCCAAATCACCGATTTCTGGTTGATGTTCAGGGGCGATAGGCGCTGGAGAGGTAGATTCCCAGATTTCTGCACCGCCACCACCAGCCATATTGACTGCCAAGATGGCTCTTCTTTCCCGAACGATGCCTTTGGTGTATTTGGTCATTAATTTGGCTTCTGCCACGTCATCAAATACAGGTACATCTAAACCGAGTTCTTTGTTGTACCATTTCCAAGCTTTTTCAGCTGAAATAACCCCGATACCGACCTGCTGAATACCAGATAGAAGGTCTATACTTTGTGTTTTTGGTTCGTGAGTTGGTTGAATACTAGACATGTATAAAATAGTTTAAGGTATAAGCAGGTGTCCTAAAATAAGAACAAGATGTAAAATACATCCGTATTTATTAATTGGTTTAACCGTTAAAATTACTAAAAAAATACTGTTTTTCGCCCTTTCGTACCCACAATTTGGAAGAAATCCACCAATTTATTTTACATTTCTCTCGTCTTCTCAGAGCGAAATAGAAGTAGAAAAGAGAGGCTCTCTCAAAAATTAAAGCTTTCGCTGAGTGGAAAATTTCACCCCGATATGGCTTTGGTTCTGTTTTTGGTTTGTTATTTTCGAAGGCTATTTTCCTACCTTTAGTTTCGGTAGTCTAGCATCTTTTTGTAGGTTTCAGCCATTTCTTGTTGGGTATGTTTTCCTTTTAAAAACATGCGCATAACCGTAAAATTAGCAAACTGAACTTTGAAGTACCCGTTCGTACTGTATTTACGTGCAGACACGACAACATTTTTAGGAATGATTTTGAATGCCATTTTTGCTTCCTGCGCACGAAGCAAAATATCGTAGTCCTCCATGATGAGATAATCTGCCTGAAAACCACCTAACGCCAAAAACGCCTCCTTGGTAATGAAGAGCGTTTGGTCTCCACCCCGGCACCAAATTTTATTAAATCGAGTAAAAAACGAATTAATGCGCAACAAAGGAGTTGGATACGTATCAAATAAATAACGATAACAGCCCAAATGAAAGCCCTCTCGGATTGCCGCCTGTATGTCCATGCAGAAATCTGGATGAAGGCGAGTATCGGCGTGTACGAAATAAAAAATATCGCCTGTAGCAAAACTTGCGCCGTAGTTCATTTGTGCGGAACGACCTCTCTGTGGCGATTTTACAGCCAAAACACCTGGAATAGCCTGCGCGGCCTCCAATGTCCCGTCTGTGCTTGCTGGAGAGTCTGCGATGATGATTTGATGAATAAATTCATTTTTTTGAGACAATATAGAGTGGATAAGTGCTTGTATAGAAGCCGCCTCGTTGTACGTTGGGATAATAATGCTGAGTTTCTTCGTAGAAATCGAATGGGTCATATCAATTCGCGGGATACGGTATTTTTAAATGATGCCTACATAAAACAAAGAGGATAGGCATGTGTTTGTGCTGTACAGGAATATCTAAAACGGTAAATACGCGGAACTTTTATTTTTAGATGATTTGTAACAATGGATACTTCTTGAAAATCCCGCGTTCAAAATCCATGAGAATGTTTGTACAAAATAGCATTCTTGGAGGTAATCTGCCTAAATTTACGTTTTAATGGTGAAAAATCGAACGTCGATATGCAATTTTTAGTCCCTTCTTTCCTTTGGGCATTGAGCGCCCTACTCATCCCGATTCTTATTCACTTCTTTCATTTTAGACGAACAAAAAAAGTATATTTCAGCCAAGTCTCTTTTCTCCGGACGATAGACACGCAGACGAGCTCATTCCGGACACTGAAACAATGGCTGACTTTGCTCTTGCGCTTGCTTGCTTTGGCGTGCTTGGTTCTTGCATTTGCCCAACCTTTTTGGGCGAATAAACAAGAAGGCGTTGCTGGAGAAACGAGTGCCTTTGGGCTGCAAAGTATCTATCTCGACAATTCAAATAGCATGGAAAACCTAGTGGATAACAAAGGCTTGCTCGATCAGGCAGTTATTCAACTGGAAGAATGGCTGACGACAGCAGAGGTTTCCTCTTCTTGGCAATGGATGACAAACAACCGATTGGCAGGAGCAGCCAGTCCGATTTCTCCGAAACAAGTAAAAAAAGAATTAACTGAAGTGCGGTTTTCTGGAGAAACAAAGACATTGGCGCAGCTTATGAACAGACAAGCAAAAGCTGCTGATGCCGTTGAAAAAGGAGGAAGACGCCGTTTTTTTTATTTCTCCGATTTTCAGAAAAGTACCTTGGGCTCCATCGCCAAACTCCCCATTGATTCATTGGACGAATATCATTTTATTCCCGTTTTACCAGAAAAAACAGCCAACATCGTGATTGATTCTGTTTGGTTGGAAAATCCTTTTTTAAGAGAAATGGCAAATTCGACACTTCGGGTTCGCCTCAGAAATACTGGAGATGAACAAATAGACAAAGCGGTTGTACGATTCTTGCTCGATAACCAGCCCATCTCCTCAGCGACTGTCACCATTGCGCCCAAAGGGCAAGCTACTACCACTTTTTCTTTCACTATTCGAGATAAAGGAGAACACGAAGGGCAGCTTAAAATGGAAGATAAACCCGTCACTTTTGACAATACGTACCATTTTGTTTTGGTAGCTTCGCCCCAAGTAAAAGTAACGCACTTATTTGAAGACTCTCCCTCAAAGTATGTAAAAGAAGTATTTCAAGATGATACCTTTGCTACGTATTCAGATGCTTCTGTTCGGGCTGTGAATTTAGGGGCTCTGGTAAATACAAATCTGCTTATCTTGGACGGAGTTACCCGTTTTCCTTCGGCGCTCCGCGATGCCGTCAATAAAATGATGAAAAAAGGAGGAAGTGTGGTGGTTATTCCTCCATCTGGTTCATTTTCATTGGAAGAATACCGTTCCTTTTTAACTACGCTGGGTATCCAATCGTTGGAACTACTCCCCGGTGATTCTCCGGCTGTTCCATTGGCAGAACCCGATGTATCAAATGCTTTTTTTTCGGATGTTTTTGACAAAAATACGCCGATTGAAAAAGGGAAAATGCAAGTCCCAGCTGTAAAAACGAGGTTGGTATGGCGTGGGGCTGGTGATGTGATTTGGCAGCAACAGACGGGTGCGCGTTTCTTGACGAAAACCAAGCAGCCTACGGGCGGATTTGTATATATCTTGGCAGCACCCATGAACGAAACGTACGGTACATTTGTAGAACATGCTTTTTTTGTAGCAACATTTATTAAAATAGCTACCCTAAGTATGACACAACCCCAAATGGCTTACCGCTTTGGCCAAAAAGATGTCATCCGGATTCCATATTCTGCACAAGTAGCAAATGCAACAATCACATGGAAGAAGGGGCAGGCATCGTTTGTTCCAAGCCAATCTATTCAAGGAAACGAATGGGCGGTTCAAGTTCCTACATCAGCAGAAATTCCGAGTGGCCAGCGTGTGGAGTCAGGGGTTTATGAGCTATTTGTAGATGGAAAATATCTCAAGAAAATAGCACTTAATTACGAAACGAAGGAGTCCTTGCTTGCCCATTATTCTGTGGATGAATTGCGTAAAATGACGCAGAAATGGCCAAATGTAATCGTACACGACGGGCTGACAGCAGCGGATATTCCTACGTTATTCGCAGCCAATGAAAGCGTAACTCCTTTGTGGTGGTATTTTGCAGCAGCGGCTCTTCTTTTTCTGGTGGCGGAAACGCTTTTACTCCGTTTTTGGAATAAGTAAACTAAAACGGATACCCAACTCCCAAATTTAAGAGTAGATTTTCTTGTCGCCACGCCTTATTCCATTGAATCGTATCGAATGTCCAGCGGCTCCCTTGCTCTAACCAAGGTTTGTGTAAGGGAGTTGCTAAATCCATTCGGAATATAATAAATGAAAAATCTAGGCGAAGGCCGATTCCTGAGCCAATAGCAAGTTGTTTATAAAAATCTTTGGTGAATAAAGCTCCTTCGTCGTAAATGTAAGGGTCTTTGTACATCCATACATTTCCTGCATCCACGAAAAAAGCGGTCTCAATAAAGTTCGTGACTTTATACCGAAGTTCTGTATTGAGCTCAATTTTGATGTCTCCCGTATTATTTCCAAGAAATTGTTCCGTCAAATTTCCTGTTCTCTGGTAGGTTCCTGGGCCAATTGCTCTTGCTCGAAAAGCACGAATAGAGTTGTTTCCTCCTGAAAAATACTGCTTCACAAACGGGAGTTGAAGGGAATTGCCATACGGAATACCAATGCCCAGAAAAAGCCGATTTGCCCATTTTAATTGCGGGTTATACGTATGTCTATATCGAATATCCCCCTCAAAACGAGCATATTGCGCAAAAGTTTCTCCAAACAATTTTCCTCTTTTTGTCTCATCTTGTTGAAGTAAATTAAGGAGGCCAACCAAATTTCCGGCTAAATCAATTCCTCCGCTAACAGACCATTGATCACGCCCATTTCGGGTAGGTTTAGGGGTAAATACCCCTTGGTAAGAACCACTCGGAATAAGTTGGTTGTCTAGGATAGTAAGCAAACGAGGGTCAAGAAAAATTTCCGAAATAAATTCTTCACTATACTTGCTAGAACGAACAAAATTCAGGTTCAAGGGTGAGAGTGTATGCGTGAATTGTGCATTCTGCCGCCAAGTGTAACCAATTGAGGTACGGAGGGAATTGAGATTATACAATCCACTTTTGATGAAATTTTCGTATCCAATATTTACGACAGTTTTGGGCAAAACACGGCTGGTTTCAGGGTCAATGCGGCCATAAGGCAACCAGAAGCGCGGAATCAAGAGGTTTGCTTCAAGACCAAAACGGTAATTGTCGCGGTATTCACCTGGCGAAGGACCTCCGAGTTGTAATTCAATTCCGCCAATCGCTGAAATGACCAATTGTTCGGCACCTTTGAATGTATTGCTATTTTTCCAATTAATACTCACTTGCGAACCCGACAGACCATTGGAGCGCGTGATGGCATTTAACTCCGTACGGAGTGATTTTTTTTTCTGTGGAATTAAATAATAATAGACATTCAATAAGGTAGAATCCAATCGATTGACGACCTCAAACCGCGACTGAACAAAGCGAAAATTATTCAGTCCAACCAATCGCGTCCGTGTGATTTCAGCGAGTTCTTCGCTGTAAACATTTCCTGGCCGAAAACCGATGGTTTCTGTAAAAAGTGTTTGTTTATACCTTTCTGTGGAATCAAATAGAAGAACACCACGAAACATATCAGTGGTTAAATCAATGATTTCTTCGGTGCCTTTTTCCTTTGTAAATACATAAATATCGTTGATTAAATACTGTTTTTTTGCTCGTTCAGGAAGGGTCGGTTTCAGAAAAAAGCGGAGGGTAAGGGCTTGCTTGGCTTGCGTTGAGTCCGCTTCTATACCAATATAATTCGATGAAAAATAATAATATCCTTGTGACCGTAGCGCTTTTTCCAGACGTTCAAGCTCTTCTTTTACCAAACCAAAATCAAAAAAATCACCCGCTTTGATTAATGAAGAAACTCCTGCACGAGAAAAGTCAGAATGCAACGAACTTTCGTTTATATCTTGAAAATCAACAGATTGTATCTTGTGTCTTGTCGGTAATTGAATACGATAATGTGCGATTGCTTTGTGTTTTTGGGCTAATTTATCTGCTCCGACGACTGCACCAAAATACCCTTTTGCACGAAGATAATCTTGAACCAGTTGCTTGTTGCGGTCGAGGATAGATTGACTCAATAAAATGGGAGTTTCACCAAACCGAGAAACGATTTTATCCGTCCAATTTCGTTTTTTCTCGTTTGTTCCCAACCAATAATAAATAGCTGCTTTGTAAGGAAATCCAAAAATCTGACTGTTGGGTTCGGGTCGAAGTACGTCTTCTTGGAGTTCCTCTACCAAGGAAGCCGTTTTGATTTTTAAACTGCTATCTTGAGGTGTAATCGTGACACGAGCTCCTTGGTAAATAGCCTCGCCGACGGGCACTTTTTTATATACCTGACACGAATAAAATATCCATGAAAAGAAAATGAAAAGGAAGAATAGGTTCTTTTTTTTATTTAGGAAGTTCGTTGCATACATTTTGACATAAATTTCAGTATTATTTTTCTCTCTAAATGAGAAATTAGATAGGTAATGTTCTTATTATAGGTGATTTAATTGTGTTTTTTGAGCACATTTTGCAAAATAAAATCTTACAAACAGCATGGTTAAAAATTAATTCGAGACCGCGTTTTTCTGACGATTTCCCGGGCAGAGTCATAGTCCAAGGTCAGAACAAAACCAACGCCTGTTTCCACAACAAACCCCTCAATTTGGTATTGGTTCGTCCGGAATGCCTTGAAACGGTAACGTCCATCTTTGGAAATGGCGTAATTGGCTGTGATATTATCAAAAATTTCCTGTGATTGTCTCTGCGCACTTTCCAACTCAAAATTCTTCCCAACAGAAACGGAAACGCGGTCATTGAAAAACCCTTTTTTCACGCCAATATTTACGTTGGTACTCCGCAAACGATGATCGGCGCTGCTTTCAGACTGTACACCCAAATCCAAATCAATGCCTTTGATTACCTCGTCTGCGAGTTTATCGAGTTGTTCCGAGACAAGCTGACTGACTTGCTTTCGGGCGAATCCTTCGGCATCCACGGGCTGCCCGAGACTTGCACCAAGCAAATCAAATCGCCCAAACATCAACATAAAAATAGCCTGCTCTTTTATTTTTTCTTTGTTCGCTTCTGCTTTCGGATTGACCGTCTGCTGCCCAATTTTTTCAGGTTCGTAGAGTGTAAAACCTTCTTCAGCAAGCCGGTTGGCTAGGTCTGTGCCGAGCTGCCTGTCTGCTATTTCTTTCGGAATTGTTAGGGCAAATTCGGTTTGTGGTGCGAGTAACTCTCCACTCAAAACAATATCTACTGAAAACGGAATACTCGCCTGTAAACGGGTTTCATCTGCGGCACTTTTAGCCGCCAAAGGATAACCAACCAGCGGTTTATTGACTTTGTACGCCGCCCGAATCGCAATCTCTGCATCCATTGGGTCGCCTTTCCATGTTATGCTACTTTTACTGGATTCATCAATGGAAAACAGTCGCTCAAATACTTGGTAGGTCAGGCGGTAGGTTCCTTCCAGAATGGTATATTTTCCTAGTACAAAAAGCTCTCCGTTGGAGTCGAGTCCTGTTGTCAATTGTCCTTTTCCGCGTACTTTGATATTGTCACCCGTTAGCTCATCCATGATAATTGTGAGTTCCGCTTGTTCGCTTACTTGCAAATTGACAGTTACGCCTGTATTGCTAAAATTGGAGTTAATCGGTGCTTTTTTCTGTTTTGAAGGGCTTTTTTTGGCTATTTCTGTCTCTTTTTTAGTGGTGACGAATGTCATCAACTGATCCATTTCACTACCAATTTGCTCATCCGCAGGCATAAGGACAGTTAGTTTTGTTTTATCGGCTACACGTACATTCCCCGTGACAAGATAGCGTTCGTTTTCTCCTGATATCGCCAATTTCGCATCCAAAAAAGCCGTGCCATAAAAAAGTTCGTTATCCGAGCGGCGGGCATTGGAAGCTAAAAAGTCAGTCGTTTGAATCGCCAGTTCGTACGTTATTCTGGAGAAATTGGAATAATTCATTCGTCCATCTACTTCTAATTTATTATTCAAACTATCCTTCATAATGAAATTCTCGAAAAACAACTGTTGTCGTGCAGCCGTAACTATTTGATTGTCTATATAAATGGGCGTTCCCGTTTGATTAATCGTGGTCTTAAATTCATTAAAACGAAGTTGTCCTTCTATTTTTGGTTGGTCAAAATTGCCTGAAATCTGAAAACGTCCGGCTACATTTCCGGCAGCATCACGCAGTTGGTTGAAGCTGAACGCCTGGATGGTTTCGGCGTTTAATTGCTGGATTTGTAAGACTAAATCCAAAGGATTTTCTTCCTTCAAAGCATATTTTCCTTGGAGCGACAAATCGTTTGAGTTACTCTTCAAAGTGGCATTCACAGAGATGCTTTCCGTGCCTTCATTGGTGGCAACTCCTTTGAAATCTCCAATTGGCGTACCCAGAACTTTTAGCTTTTCGATAGAAATATCTCCAACGAATGTCGGAGAAGTCGCCCGTTCTCGAATGGTTACATCGGTGGTTAATTTTCCATCAATCAATTCTTCATTTCGTGTAAATGCAGTAGATAAGGTCTTTAAATCCAGATTTTTAGCGTGGATGAACCAATCAACAGGATTTTTTGGGTCGCTCGTAATAGAAAGCTCTTGTTCATTGGCATAAATTCCCAACTGTCGGAATCGAATTTCTTCGGAACGAATTTCCGCATAACCTGTTTCGATACTTTCCCACGGCGTATAATAAATGAACACACTTTTGGGGGCAAGTGTCATCCGGATTGCCGCTGAATCTGCTTCAATGCGAAGCCCTGCTTGGTGTATTTTTTTGTCCAAAGAGTCCAGAATCGTCAAACGAAAATCTGCTTTATTTTCGTGAATTTCTATGTTTGATTCTGCTCTTTGCATTCGAAAATCTCCTTGCTGAAGTTGAGAAAGAGAGGCTGTGATACGTGCGGAGGGCTCGGTGGTTTCAAGGTGAAAAGAGACATCCTTTGCTTCCAATGAATCTATTTTGAGGAATGGAGAAGTGCACAAAAAGCGGCTCGGCTGTGCCACGTCTGTGTGGAGTTCTCCACGAAAAGCCACCGGTTTAAAATCTATTTTTTGCGCAATGAATAAGTCTAGTATAGGATGTTTTTGGATAGTACCCTGCCAAGACCAACTCCCCGATGTTTCTTTTTGGGTAAGTTTAGGCGTATTAGGTGCTTGAAAATAATGACGAGTGACTTGTTCAAATGCGTTGGGAAGTGTTACAAAAGACGCATTTCCAAGTAAAGTTGCTTGGACAAAAGGCGACTCAATTTGTATTGTTTTTTCTTCTTGATTCTCCGCAAAACGAATCTCCATTTGAGCAACTTCCACCTGCTGTTTGGCGGTTTGCCATGTACTGCGCGGAATAGCCAAAAAGCCTTCCAATACCCATTCGTTGCTGTCAATAACGGATAAATCTATGCGTAAAGGCGTATTTTTTAAGACAATATCTTGCGGTAATTGCATTTGTGGCGGCAATGCAAAGTGCGAAATAAGCCCATTTCCCTGCAAATGAAGACGCTTTGACCAATCAAATATCCCGTCAAATTGGGCGTTTGCCTGTTCTGTTTTCGTTTCAATTTGAAAATCCAGATGGCTGTTTTTCCAAGTGCCTTTTGAATAAATTGCGGTATAATCTGTTCCTTGAAAACCGATTTTATCAATTTTTAGGTCATATTCTATGTGTCGGTTAGGCGCAAATGGGCTTTGAGACGAAACCGTAAAATGGGAGGTGAATGTCTGCAAAGACGTATCTTTTAAAATTACGCCCAAAGCTATATTGTCTAGATTCCCTTTCAGAAAGATGGATTCTGGTTTGTATAAATTTTGTTTGTTCCAAGTCCCAGAAAGAGCTACGTCACCTAGCGCGGATTTTCCAAATAATTGTGCTTTTACCGAAGATAAACTTCCTGCCAAGGTTCCTGTAAAATGAGCTGACTCTGGCAAATGATACGCTGAAATCAATGAGTCTGGAAGCCAATTTTGCCATCCTTTTGAGAATTTCACGTGTTGAAACGTAAAATTCCCTTGTGCTTTTGCCAAATCAGGCAGCCCTTTTACTTGTCCGTTGACATCTACCAAAATTCCTTCGGGTGCTTGGAGGTGCGCTTTTTTGATAGATAGATTTTTTATGTTTCCTGTTAGCTCCGAGTAAAACCGAAATTTTCCTTTACGAATGGGTAAAAAATCAGGAAGGGAAGGGTAGATAAGTGCCATTTCTTGTATGTCCAATTGGCTGGGTTGCATTTCTAGCCGAATGTCCCAGTTGGCTTGGGGAACTTGCAGTAAGTCGGAACGTTTCGTAGAAATTTGTCCCGCTAAACGCAAATTCGATTGGTCTGTTTGTAGGACAAAAGAAGAAATTTCCCATTTTTGAGGCGTAATCGTCAGTTTTGTAGCGAATTGTTTGATAGACGGCTGCGTTGTTTGACGCATCGACAAACCCCGTAAATGAACATAACTTTTGGCAGGTGAATAAAATAACTGTGGAAAATCCAGCTGAATTTGCTTGCCTTCCCAAGACAAATAAGGAGATTTTGGTGAACGTACATAGCCCGGATTTGTTGAAAATGCTACTTTGTCAAGTTTTGCACGAATGTCCTGAAAATCAACGATTTTTTTAGATAAATTGACTTCTTTTGGGGTAATTGACAATTTTGAAAGTTGCCCATTTGTAAATAACGTATCGGCATAATCTCGGATATTCCATTGAAACTGACGAACATCCACTTGTTTCATTGCAACTGCAAAAGCAGCAGGAGGGCTCTGTATTGTATCTTTGGAAGCCGCTCCCCAGTCGCGGATAGTGCCGTCTAATTGAACTCCTTGAATTTGGGTAGGTTGAACGTGAAAACGGTTATTGGAAAGGTCAAAAATAGAAAATCCCGTCGTGAATTGTTCAATAAAAAGTGTTCCATGATTATTCAAAAGAGCATCGTCGAATGTCAGCTTTGTTTGTGATAAGTTCATCTTTTTCCATTCGATACCTATACTTTTCTGCGTTGTATCTGTGGAGGAACCGGAAAAAGCATTCACTAAAAAAGCATAATTAAATGAATGGGAAGTCTTTTTTCTACGGATATGGGCAATGCTTTTATTTGCTTCTAATTGGTTTATTAACAGTTTATTATATCGAATAAATGTCCACATATCTACATCGACTTTGAGGCGTTTGGTGTAGAGGAGTGTATCGCCTTCTTGGTCTTTCAGTAAGAAATTTTCTACCTGTATCCAGTCCGGAAATTGGTACGAAATTCGACCTTGTACAGGAACTTTCAGGAAAGTATGGGCTTGTTTGAACACGAAATCGGACAATCTTTGCTGACCTGCTGAGGTTTTTAAATAGACGAGCGTGCCACTTACAAATACGATAAGTAGAAGTATAAATAGCCCTAAAAACTGCCCGAATTTCCGCATAAGTCCCAATATTTCTCCTTTTACAATACAAAATTAGCGAACAAATAGCGAAGCTGGAACAGGAGTGTTGAGTAGTAAAGTAGTCGTAACGGGCACAACTCGTTTGTCGCGACTACTGGTGCGAGTACCCCCATTTGGATAAAGAAGTCCTGTTGTTGTTTTGGTAAATGAGGTAAAGTCCCACGTGACGGTTTCGTCGGTGGTTTCTTCGACTTCGCGCACGAGTAAATGGGTAGTTGCATCAAAGAAATAACTGCGATTTACCCCTTCTTTTGTCAAAACTAAATGCCAAGTGGGAGTAGAACCAATCAGGACATTTCCAAGTACTTGAGCGGTGTAGCCTTTTGTTTTGTACTCTATAAAAGCCCACAAACCATCCGATACTTCCAATTGCATGGCGGCTCTTTCCTTTACACTCAAATCTTTTACACTGTATGTAGGGATTTTATCGCGGCTTCCGGTTGGGATTTTAAGCCAGCCAGCCGATTTATTGACGACATAAAAGAAATCGCGTTGCATCAATGTTTTCTTACGTGAGATAGCCGCTTCTTGCAGAGATACGACGACTTCTTCATCAAAATCGGTGGGTGCATTGGCACGGTACCGACGGCTCCACGTGAAATTTTGAACAGAGTCATATACTGTACTATCGCCCGTCGCTTGTATATATTCGCGAATAAGTTGCTCAGGAGTAGGTGTTTGTGCCTGGATATCAAAAAATAAGAGAGTGAATAAAAAGGCAATAATCGAATTTCTCATGTTGTCTTTGGATTAGTTTGTTCGTGAAATTAACGATTAAAACCGTATTTCAATCTGTACAGAGCCATTTTTGGTCTCTATGCACACAAAAAATCCATTCATACGTCTGTCTTTGGGTATGAATGGATTTTTAGAAAGAAAGGAAAGAGAGGTTACTTTTGTGTTATTTGGCTTGCGCCTGATGTTTTCTTAGAAAGAATATTGGTAGCTCCCAACTCAATATTGCTTGCGCCACTTGCTTCTACACGGACATTTGCGACTTTCGCGTCTATCGCATTGATACGTGAAGCACCTGAAGCGTCAATTGTCAATTCGTTTAATTTACCCTTCAGATTCAGCTGAGAAGCCCCGCTGATGTCTGCGTTGATAGCTTTTCCTTCTGCATCCATCGCCAATTTTGAAGCGCCACTCAATCCAATTTGGAGATTTTCGATGGTTTTGAAGTTTAAAACTTTCGTGGTCGTCGCGCCCGATAAATCAAGTTCTGTAAGTGTTGGCATCGTGATTTCAATCCAAATAGTACCTCGGTGTCGCTTGAAAACATCGTCAAATGAGATAGATAATTCATCGTTTTGTGTCGTAATTCGAAGGTCATCCATCAAAATAGGTTCTTCTGCTCTCGCAACGACTGAATGAGTTGTTCCTTGGCGAACCGTAATCTTGAAAGCACTTCCCGCATCAATTTTACGAAATGAGCCTACTTGAAATTTCTTTTCTACCATTCCCTGTTGTCCAGAAAAATCAAAATCCCCTTCTTCATCTCTGTACTCCTCCATGGCTTGGCGCTCTTCTTCTGACAATACCGGGCAGTCCAAGCATTGCAAACCATCTGTGGCAGACATACTGAACGTATATTGGTCAATATCTTCGCCGTCAATGGCATATTTTTCACGTATGCGCCAATTAGAATCAAAAACTTCGTAGTAAAATGCTTCCGTCATTTTGAATTTCTTCCCAGCCGGAATGAATAAAGTAACGCGTACTTGTTGGTCTCGCCAATGTTTTACTTTGCTTAGTTGTATAAACTCATCGAAAATCAGGGACGAATCTTTCTGTTGAATGCCGTACCCGATGGCGCGCGCATTTGCCAAGGCTTCATCACGCGTTGCTCCTTTTGCTTCAAATTCCTTTTCTACATAAAAACGCGAAGTTGGGCTGGTTTCAATAGTCACACGAACAGACTCAAACTCTTCATCTTCCGGATTTTTATTTGTATCCAAATAAAGAGTATTAGCCGGTAAAATGAAGTTTTCTGTGCTTACCGATGTATTTTGTCGCGCAAATTGAAGACTGTAGTTCGTTCCGATGATGGAAGCCCCAAGGATACCAATGATCCAAATTCCTAAACCCGTCAACCAAAGTGGTCGGTTGCCAATGGATTTATTGGTGATTAGTGCCAATCCAGCAAAAACCAGAGCCAAGGCAGGTAAAAACGTCACTAGGAAGCCAAAAAGCCCAATCCAAGGATTAATTTCATTGATGAATAAGCCTACGTGTGTCGGGAAGTCAGGAACGGTTAATAAGTGACTGTTCGATAAAAATCCCCAGAATACACTTACTCCCACAAGCGATGCAAGCATCCAAGACAATCCGACGAGTCCAATCAACAAACCGATGAAAATCCGAACAACAGGCCCTAATTTCTTAAAAACCTGACCTAGTGTACTCAATACCAAACTTATTGCCCGAAAAGGAAGAAGAACAAGTCGTGTTGCAGTACTTTCTTCCGTTTCGATATTGCCTTGCAGGTTCTGTTTTACATTGTTTTCAATGTTTTCTAACGTAACAGGCTGCCCTTTCATCTCCATTTTTTGGGTCAATGAATTGGCTTTTGGAGACACAATCCAGAGAATTATATACGTGACAAAGCCCGTTCCGAAAAGGAAAATACCTAGGACAAAAAGTAAACGAACTACGGCAATATCCAATCCAAAGTAGGTTGCTAATCCACTTGCAACGCCACCAACTACTTGATTTTCAGGATTTCGATAGAATTTTTTAATATTTTTATCTTCTTCCAGGGTCATGCTTGGCGGAAATGCCACCCAGCAAACAAAGTAAGCAATGAATAAAATACCCGAAAGCCCTGTCTCTGTAACGGGTGAAAGTCCTAAGAATAAAAGAAGGAAAATAATCCGTGTCCAGGTTACGTCGATGGAAAAATAGTGTGAAATTCCGGCGAGAACACCACTTACTGCTTTTCTTCGTACATCTCTGAAAATACGTTTGGGTGATGCACCCGGTGTAGTTTGGTTGGGCGGTGTGTTGGATTTTGGAGCTTCCTTAAAGTCGTCTTCTTCTTCAATCGCTTCAAAGTCTGCAACTGTACCCATCGAGGCAATTAACTGGTCAATATCTGCTTGTTCAATCGCTGATTTGCCTGTTAATTTCTGTTTTTCAAAGAATTTCTCAGCAATCCGAGCTTCAATATCTTGAATAATTTCTTGACTTCCTTCATACGACGAAAAGTACGTTTGAATGGTGTGCAAATAGGTACTGAGGGAGTGGTAGGCGTCTTCTTCAATAAAGAAAATAATACCTGCAATATTGATTTGTACTGTCTTTTTCATTTTTTTAACGTGAATGGGGTAGGTACTAGCTTAGTTCTTTTTTTGCGTGATTATCTGAACAGAATCAGAGAGGTCGTTCCATGTTTCTTGTAGTCCTTTCAGAAACTCTTGCCCTAACTCTGTCAATACATAATATTTACGCGGTGGCCCAGAAGCAGACTCAACCCACTTGTAGTCCAATAAACCGCTGTTCTTGAGTCGAGTAAGTAAAGGATATAAAGTGCCTTCTACTACCATTATTTTTGCCTCAATTAACTCGTTGAGGATTTCAGAAGCGTAAATTTCTCCCCGTGAAATAATGTGTAAAATGCAGTACTCCAGAATACCCTTCCGCATTTGTACTTGCGTGTTCTCTATGTTCATATTGGGTCCATTTAATAGAATAGTAAATAGCTTTTTCATTTATTTGATAGAACAAAATTACAACAAGGTACTTTGTAATGCAAGATACTGGGTGAAATTTTTTTTGTCTTTTCTGTGCTACGGCGTAAATACAAGATGAATGGAAAAATAAATTTATCGTTCGTTTCTCTAACCGAATGAATAGATTTGCATCGGGATAGGCTTTGTCTATTCTTTTTTAATGTATATCCACACGTCCTTGATTGTATGTTAGCAAAATATATTGCAGTGATTTCTGCTGCTATGTTGAAGTTCTTCGCCGGCCCAGTTACGGGTGTCGCCCTTGGTTTGTCGCCCATTGCCATCATGCTTTGTTCTTGGAGCGGAATGATGCTGTCTATTGTCCTTTTTGTGACCGTTGGCGAAAAAGTACAACGTTATTGGGGTAATTTGAGAAGTGAGCGCCCAAAGAAAAAACGATTCTCCAAACAAAATCGCCGCTACGTTTGGGTCAAGCAAAAAGCAGGTCTTTGGGGAATTGCTCTTCTAACGCCCATCTTACTCAGCCCAATCGGTGGAGCTATCGTGTCTTTGGCTTTTCGCTACCCAAGAACCGAAATTTTTGTAAAAATGGCTCTCTCAGGCGCAGTTTGGGCAGTTCTCCAAACGTTTTTCTTTGTCTATGTGCGTGGAAATCTAGGTTAAATGGAATGGTTTGAGGCAACCATTTTTAAACTTAACTCGACGACCTCGCCCATGCTTTTACACGCAAGAAACTGGGGATTTTTATAATGTTGGCTTAGTTCTTTTTTGAGTTGTGCGAGGTTTTCAGGCAGAGAAAGTTCATCTTTCTTCATTACTTCCAATAAGTCATGCAACCGGACGCGTTCGGCCAGAACACGATTTGCCATCATGGAACGCTCTTCAATTTGGTATTGACGAACAGACTCCGGCGTCATGTATTTCATCCCCAACTGGATAATCGCGTTGTTTTGCTTAAAATATTGCGGCATATACACGGACTTACTCGCTTCGTAGGATTGCTGGTCAAAATCAATGGCTCTGATGCGGTAATGGAAATCCTCAAAATCAGGAATAATGATGATGACAAAATTCGACGAGTGCATATCGCCCAATAACCGAACAAAACAGCGCTCATTGAACTTAATGAACTCCTTCGCCAATCGGATGGGGTTCAAATTGACATCAGAGAGATGATTTTCCATGAATAAATCCCCCGTTATTCCTGCAATGTGTTCCTCTACAAGTGTTTCACCAAAAGTTACATAACTCACCGCATTTGGCGAAAGCAGTTGCTCAAGCTCCAAGCCATAAATGCGCGAAGCGTCCGCTTTTTTGATATAAAAATAGTCGTAATTATCGTTTACTTTATTGATGATGCGAATCCGAAAGGGAGACGTATTGGCGTAAGTACAAATATCAACGCGATCCACGACGAGGTGCTCAATGGCAGAGGTATTGCCGTCCGTTTTGAGATCCGCATAAATCATTTTCAGATTTTGATAAATTTCGTCAATATCGCTTGGTGGATAATAAACGGACTCCCAAAGTGTGTCTTTCCCTTTTTTGTCATACAACGGGACGCGCATGACAAACCGGAGTAAGTCGGAGTATTTTAACGGTAATTCACGTTCTCTCTGGTACTTTGTTAAGTATTTTCGAAGTTTAGGTGATATTTTAAATCCGATTTTGCGTTTGGTAATTAATGCCATAAGAGGAAATCTAAAAGGTAAAAGGACGTCTCATCGACTAAAATTAACGAAAAAATCAGGATTTGTCGCTTGTATATACTATTTTGCAAGTGAGTTCTGTTCAAAAAATAACCTATTTAATGAAATGCTCTTTTAAAAAGAGTATATTAGTCTAACTAACTTGATAATCTTATGATGGATGAAACCCCAAAAAATAGCACTGCAGTCAAAGCAGTTTTGGTCATTGCTATTGCCTTTGCTACGCTCTTCGGATTCTTGTACTTCAGTGCCCGCCAAGAGGTGGATCAACGCACAATCGACATCTCAGATAAAACGAAAGAGCTTCTTTTAACCAATACAAAACTGGACTCTATTTCCGCTCAATTGGATGCCCAAATTGCAGAGGTAGCCGCACTCGGTGGAGAAATTGAAGAGCTTGAAGCCTTGAAGCTCCAACTCGAAAAAGATAAAAAAGCATTGATTAACGGGAAAAACGTGCAGCTCAATGATTTCAAAGCAAAAATCAAAAACTACGAAGCATTGCTGGCACAAAAAGACGTTGAAATCGGGAAGTTGAGAGAAGAAAACCAACAATTGGCTTCACAAAACCAAACGTTATACTCAGAAAATTCAACACTTAAAACCGAGAAATCATCTCTCCTCACAGAGAAGGCCGCTCTCTCTGACTCGGTGTCTAGTTACACTAAAACGAACAAAGAATTAAAAGAAAAAGTAACACTTGCAGCTGCCTTGAAAGCAATGAACATCTCCGTGAAAGCCATCAATTCCAAAGGGCGTGAACGTGACGGCGAGGCGTTCAAAGCACGGAGAGTAAGCAATGTGAAAGTAACATTTAAGTTGGCTGAAAATCCGCTCACGAAAAAAGAAAATAAAACGGTTTATCTTCGCCTCGTTGACCCAACCGGCACTATTATTTCTGACTTAGCCACAGGTTCTGGTGCTTTTATGTACGGAGGTAAAGAAACAATCTACACAGCCAAGCAGTCCGTATTTTTTGATAATACAGGACAAACCGTTGACTTTATCTATAACAGAGGAGCTGGCTACGGAAAAGGAGTACACACCATTGAACTTTACTCGGAAGGTTTCAAAATTGGACAAGGAACGTTCGAAATAAAATAAGTAATTCGTGATGTATCACGCAAAAGGCGGGTAAGTTTACTACAAACTTACCCGCCTTTTTTATGTATTAAAGCGACATCAATGCTTTTAGCATGGCATCTGCTACAAAATCATTTCCTTCCTGTGAGAGATGAACGCGGTCTGTGGTCAGTATTCCTTTTTCAAGATTTGACGCGTTATTTGCTTGATTATACGCCAAAAAAGCAGCCCGTAAGTCGATTAATGGACATTTCTCGCTCATCGCCATTTTACGAATCGCACTCGAATAAGCATTCAAATCGCCATCTTGCTGGTTCGAATGATCTGTCCGTTCTCCGATAACTGCTGGTGTACAACAAATTACTTGGATTCCTGCATTTTTCAATTTCTGAACGAGCGCGACATAAAACTGTTCGAATTTATCCAAATCTGTGCCTGTTCCGTGCGTAGTTTTATGCCAGACATCATTTACGCCAACATAAATAATAACAATATCGGGTTTTTGTGCCAGTACGTCTCGTTCAGCGCGGAGGTATAAATCATAAATTTTATTTCCACCGATACCCGCACCAATCAGCTCGAAATCTGTATTTTTCCCAGCAGATAGCAGTTTTTGCTCCATCATCCGAATGTAGCCACCCGGCTGAACACCAGCTTGGGTGATGGAATCGCCGAAGAAAATAACTTTCTTTGGCTTCGGTGCGAAAGAAAATAAACCATAAAAAATAGGTAGGCACATACAAAAAGTGCGCAAAAGGATTGTCCGAAAATACGGTTTCATTTTACATGTAGGATTAGATGAATAAATGATTTTTCCATTCGCTTCTTTTTTTAGAAGGCTAAATGGAAAGGTAATTTACAAAAAAATAGGAAGGAGCAGCTTTCATTTCAGCTAATTGATAAAGACGACAGTACTTTTTATCACCTTTTAAGGCGTTTCGTCACCTTTGCAGTCACTTCGTCACCTCTTTTTTTGGAATCTACCTGCCGTCTAGTAGCTTTGGTAAAACATACTAAAATAATACAAATGAAAACAAATAGCCTTCTCTTTAGTGTATTTCTATTCACCGTGTCTTTATCTTGTTTTGGACAAAATTTGGCAGGTAAAAAAATCATAAGTGGCTCAATGTCAGCAAGTTTTATTGGAACATCTGACTTGAATGTACTTTCTTTTGGAGGCTCTTTTTTGTATGGAAAAGTCAAGGAAAGTTCGGCTTATTGGGCATTTGGTGGAAGTGCCGGGGTTGTTTTGAACTCCCAAGAGGGGCAGAATATATACTCATTTGGTCCGGCTATTGAGCGTGGAAAATTCGTACAATTGGTAGATAAGCTGTATTTGTCGCCCCATGTTGGCGGGTCTGTGCAAGCCATGGTTGGCGATATTCGTGGAGTAAGTGTTGGTATGTACGCATCGCCTTTGCGTCTCATGTATCAAGTATCAGATACGTTTCTGTTGAGTGCCACTTTTGGCTCAGCAAATGTACAGTTTAGACAAGTGGGGAATGCAACGATTTTTACTGTCAATGGTTCCCTGACAAATGGCTCCGGAATTGGTGCTTTTTATAAGTTTTAAGTAGGGGTTTGTACATAGATGAGGAAGTTCCTTAGTTCGTGCAGTATGCCGGAATGTATGTATGAAGTGACCAAAACGAATTCTCTCCGAAAATATAGGCGTTTTTTCCTGATTTTTTAGTAAGATTGTATATTGATATCCCAATACACAGACGAATGGATGGTAAACTGCGTGCAATAGAATCGGAGGGACAACCTCTAACCTTACTTGATTTGGCTAAAAAGCTCGATTTATCGCCTGCGAAGGTGCGAAGATGGCTACGTATGTATTGGCATACTCAGTTTCAAGACGAAACCATTTATTATTCTACAACTTCTAATGCGAACCTCGTTGCCAATGGTAGTACAGCAGTAGAGTTTTTAACATTCTATGAATTGAGGAAAAAAGGATTGAGCGTTCAAAAAATTATGTTGGCGCATCATGTCCTTTCCAGCACGTTTCAGATGGCTCACCCGTTCGCATACTTTACAATTCTTACAGACGGCGAGACGATTTTCATCAAAGATGCAGACGGAGAATTGATTCGGGCAGATAAGAGTTTGCAGTTGTATTTTAGTGTGATGATGGAGAAATCCTGCCAGCCCGTTCGCACTTTACTAGCCTCTTAATTTTTTAAAAAAAATACATAAAAAAAGCCGTTTTGAGTAATCAAAACGGCTTTTTTTATGCGAGTAGTACTACACTTTGATTTCTACATCAACACCACTTGGAAGCTCAAGCTTCATAAGGGCATCAACTGTTTTCGGGCTTGCCGAAAAGATATCAATTAATCTCTTGTACGTACACAATTGGAACTGCTCTCTTGATTTCTTGCTCACGTGTGGTGAACGCAAAACCGTGAAAATCTCCTTACGTGTAGGCAATGGAATTGGACCGCTAACTACGGCTCCTGTAGATTTTACAGCCTTGACAATCTTCTCAGCTGATTTGTCCACCAAGGTGTGATCAAACGACTTAAGTTTGATTCTGATTTTTTGTGACATACTATTTCTGGTTCAAATTTTTAATAATAAACCCACTACCGAAAGAACCATTCACTCCGACAGGGTAAATTAGGTCGCAAATTTAACTGTTTTTTTTTCAAAAATCAAGGAATTGCCACGACTTTGAAACTCAACTTGATGTCTTCTTTGGTTTTGATACCCAGTAAAGTAGGGCTTTCTATCTCGAAATCTTTCATCTGTACCGTGAAGCCCCCCGTGACTGTCAGGATATTCCCTGCCTTTTGCTGCTTGGCAACAAATTGAATAGGTTTCGTGATGCCATGAAATGTCAAATTCCCTGCTACTTGAAGTTGTTCCCCTTGTTGCGTAACTTTTGTAGAGCTAAAAGTGATATTAGGATGTTTTAGCGCATCCAAAACTTCAAGAGCGTGCGAATCACGGCTGGCATTTTTGCTATCAAAGGAACGTACGGCGGCAACAACGGCCACCCCCTCAATTATCTGCGTTTCCGTATCATAAACGAGCGCACATTTAAAATCTTTAGATGTAGCTTCCCAACTGTGCATCGGGTGGCTCATCGCATATTTTATTTCTGATTTCTTTGAGTCAGCGACTACTTTCTTTTTCTCAAAAAAAGAGAATAATACACTTGTGGACAAAATTAATGTGAGTGTAGAAAGAACAAATGACTTTTTCATAGACGATGTAAATTAAATTTCAAACTTAATAATAGCAATAGCTGCCGTATATGCTCCAAACGTGGTGAAAGCAGCCGTTCTATGAAGTGCCTTATTGACTTCAAAGTTGTTGTAGATTCGATTGCCCAAGACATTTGTGGTAATCATACCCGTCAAATGGATGTATGACAGCCACCGATGAATCCGAATATTGTCTATTCGTTTGCTACTGACCAAAGGAGGCGGAGAGGCAAATGCCATAAGCGCAGTGGTCGCATAGCCTATATTTACTCCAGTTGCCATGCCTTTGTGCCATTCGTAAAGTCGTGTTGTATAGGTTTCTGGACGGTAAATCTGTGAACCCAGATACCCTTGTGCCCCCATACCTACGGCAGTGGCAATGCCCACAATCTGGTGAATCCGGAACATCGTTCTTCGGGTACGTAACTCGCGCTCTCTTGACTCGGCGGTAAGTTCACGCGGAATCAAGCCTACACGCCTGTAAATTCCTTTTTCTCCCCAAAATAAGCGCTGTGTAGCCAACATTTTGTCAGGGAGAAGACTGGCTTTCACGGCTGTTTGCTCTTCTGTAAGTTCCAGTAATAAACTATCGGCTGAACTAATCTCTTGTGCCCAACTCGCAACAGAAAAAAGAGTTAAAAAACAACCTAGTATTCCTATTTTTCGCATATCCAGACCTAGTTAAGTAAAGAAATGAAAATGAAAGAAGGGATTGCCCTAAAATCATTTCTATAAGGTACGTGATATTGAACAAAAATGTTTGAAGTGCCTGAAAATTAGTCGGGATATGGACAACAAAAAAGCGGCATCAAAGCCGCTTTTAGGTATTTTCTGATAAATAGTTATCTCTATTAATCGTGGTGCAAATGCTCTCTGTTGTACCCACTTGCAAAAACAAGCGTCGTAACCAAAATACCAAGTATAAACGTGAACATATCTCCGAAAGTGAAAAGAACTACTAATATCAAGACATACGTGAGTAAAAGTAGCCAAGTTGGTACAGAAGGAGTCGTTGAATCGTGTGACATAATATGAATTTATTTTGTAATTTTTTGGTCATAAACTATTTAGCAAAACTAAACAAAAAAGATATTCAAGCCGAAAAAATGGGAAGAAAAATCCCAATCTGTCTTTTTTTTGCTTCTTTCTAATCTAATTTTACACTTCATGAGTTTATATCTTATTCCGGGACAAGCTTTCCGCCCATTATATTGGAAACTGTTTGAGTTAAATTTTTACGAATGAAATCAGATGAGAAAACACAAGAAAATAGAAGTACGTATTCTTTTTTTTGTTTGCATCTTTAGCATACACACCCAAACTTACGGACAAATTGAGCCCGGTTACTACGAATTGCCTCAAAATAGGGATAAAAAAGGGGTTTTGGGTATTCCACTTCCCAATTTATCCAATGAAACGTCCAAATGGTTTCTACAACCCGAAGGTGCTTTTTTGTTCGGTAGCGCCCAAACTAGCTCAGATTTGAACGGTTTTCTGACACCTAGACGAAGCGACGATTTGTTCTGGGGAGTCCACACAGGTTACACACACAATGCAGACTGGAAAGTTTCTCTCGGATACGTCAATTCTGTTTTTAAAACAGTTTCTCTACTTGGTTCTTCGCGCACTAGCCGGATTTTTTCCAATTCGTGGGGTGGACGATACGACGGCATTTCTGCGCGTTATTTACACAAACTAAAAACGCTCGATAAAGTAACAAAATCTGCTAATTGGATGCTTGGCGGTGGTATTATCCAATATTTCCCCGTCGGAAGAGGCTCACTAGGTACGTTTTCAGCGCAGGCAAGTATCGATAATCCGCTCACAGCTCAGATAGACATCATTGATTTTACCGGACAAGGCACGCTCCAAAATCAAATTCCTCATCTTGAAATTCATACAGAAATTAATGGCTTATTGGCCGATTTTCTGGAAGTCAGTGCGTTTGCGCGCGGGCAATTTTCTCCCCAACGTTTCATTACAAGTAGTGTATCCGCAACTTTTAATGGACAACAACGCCTAGAAAGTACGCAGTTATTGAACCGCCTTTTCTTTCAAATGGGCGTAAGTATCTCCTATAATTACTTCAGACACAACCGATACAAAGAAACAATTGCACCGTAAAATCTATTAATAAGAGAATATTATCTTTTCTTTTTTGAGAATTATATAATATTTTATGGATTTTTTGTGATAAAACATATATTTTATTCTTATTTAAGCAAAAGTCACAGAATTGATAAAGAGGTATTTTTAAATTTGTACTCTCTTTTCCAATCGCTTACCAATCTTCAATTACATCAGTATCGTGGTACAGAAACTCTCAGAAAAACAGTATTTTATTATTGATTTTGATAGCACTTTTACACAAGTAGAAGGACTAGATGAACTAGCTTCCATCGCTTTGGCAAATCAGCCAAACCGCGAAGAAACGGTTCAACAAATTAGAAGTTTGACAGACCAAGGCATGAATGGTGAAATACCGTTTTCGTCTGCATTGAAACAAAGAATCGCTTTACTGAATGCAAACGTCACTCATTTAGAAGCGCTTGTATCTTTTCTTCAAACCAAAGTGTCTGACTCTTTTGTCAGAAATGAGGCTTTTTTACGGGCTTATGCTCCGCAAATTCTCATCGTTTCTAGTGGTTTCAAAGAGTTTATTACGCCTGTTGCTACAGCATTGGGGATTCGAGAAGAAAATATCTTTGCCAATACGTTTGTCTTTGATGAAAACGGAACAATTATCGGCGTCGATGAAGAAAATGTCCTCGCGCAAGATGGAGGCAAAGTGAAATTGGTTCGTGCCATGCAACTCGACGCGCATGTATCCGTGATTGGAGACGGATATACTGACTATGAACTCAAAAAAGAAGGTCTCGCCAATCGGTTCTATGCGTTCGTTGAAAACGTTGAGCGTGAAAAAGTAACAGCCGTCGCAGACTTCGTAATCAAGTCACTAGACGAATTTCTTTTTTATAATCAACTGCCGCGTGGCTTTTCTTATCCAAAGAGTTTAATTAAAGTACTTTTACTCGAAAACGTACACCCTGCTGCTGTTCAGTCATTTGAAAATCAAGGGTTTAGTGTAGAGTTTCACAAAGGCGCAATGGACGAAGACGAACTTTGTGAGAAAATTAAAGGAGTTTCTATCATTGGTATTCGTTCCAAAACAAATCTTACCAAAAAGGTTTTAGAGAACGCGGATAGACTCATTGCTGTGGGCGCTTTTTGCATTGGTACAAATCAAATCGACTTAAAAACATGCACTGAAAAAGGAATTGCGGTTTTCAATGCGCCTTATAGCAACACGCGTTCGGTGGTAGAATTAGCCGTAGGCGAGATGATTATGCTGATTCGGCGAATCTTCCCGAAAAGTACACAAATGCACCAAGGAATCTGGGACAAATCAGCGAATAATAGCTTTGAAGTTCGGGGTAAAAAATTAGGTATGATTGGTTACGGTCATATCGGAACGCAGCTTTCTGTTATCGCAGAAGCCCTCGGCATGGAGGTGTATTTCTACGATATTGTGGATAAAATGCCTATCGGAAACGCCAAGAAATGCAAAACTATGTATGAGGTTTTTGAGGTTGCAGATGTCGTCAGTTTACATATTGACGGGCGTAAATCGAATGATAACCTTATCGACGAAAAGGCCTTCGCTGCCATGAAAGACGGTGTTATTTTCCTCAATCTTGCCCGTGGGATGGTCGTTGATATTCCTGCACTTGTTGCCGCGCTAAAAAGCGGAAAAGTAGCTGGCGCTGGCGTTGATGTATTCCCTGAAGAGCCCAAAACAAACCAAGACCCGTTTGTCAGTGAATTAATGGGGATGGACAACGTGATTCTCTCTCCACACATTGGAGGAAGCACAGAAGAAGCGCAAGAAGGTATTGGGAATTATGTCCCAGAACGTCTTTTGGAGTACATCAATAACGGAAGTACCACTGGTAGCGTGAACTTCCCAGAGGTACAATTGCCTCTTTTGGTTCATTCACACAGAATGCTGCACGTACATAAAAATGTTCCAGGTATTTTGGCAAAACTGAACAGTATTTTCGCCAAGCATCACCTGAATGTAACGGGGCAATACTTGAAAACAAATGAGTCCATTGGTTACGTCATCGTTGATATTGAGAAAACGTATACCAAGGAGTTTATCCAAGAAATTAAGAATATGGAGGAGACAATTAAGTTTCGCATGTTATTTTAATTTTTGTATTCTTGCATAAAATTGCAAGAATATGTCGAACCTCTCCAAATCAAAAATACGAATTCCACACCCTGTAGTATTACTTTTCGGTATGCTATGCGGTGTGGCTTTTTTATCTTACCTCATTCCAGCGGGTCAGTTTCAACGTGTGATGCTAGATGGCAGAGACGTGGTTGTGCCCGGAACTTATCAGACAATTCCGACAACGCCCATCGGTTTTATGGATATTTTTCTGGCGATGCCCAAAGGGTTCAAAGGCGCAATTGAAATCATTTTTATCATTCTTTCGAGTGGAATTATGTTCGGCTTCCTCCAAAAAAGTGGCGCCATTGAGCAAGCTGTCGGTACGCTAATTTTTAAGACAGGAAGGGAAAATGCAACCAAGGTAATTGTTTTAGTTACCTTTATTTATGGATTTTTGGGTGTGTTTGTTGGGTATGAAAACAACATTGCACTCGTTCCAATTGCCGCTATTTTGAGTATCGCGCTTGGAGGTGATTTACTCCTCGCAGCCGGGATGAGCGTTGGGGCAATTACCATTGGCTTCGGTTTATCGCCATTTAATGCTTATACTGTTGGTACCGGGCATAAATTAGCCGGTTTGCCGATGTTTTCAGGATATGAACTTCGTACAGTTTTATGTCTGATTGGTTTACTTGCTCTTTCTTTCGTCAATGTCAAACATTACAAGAAAAATAAGGCAAAAAATGCTGCGAACCTTTCGGTTATTCCAGATGATTTACGCCTTTCGAAACCGCTTGATTCGTACCAAATAAACCTGAAAGATGGATTGATTATTAGCTTATTCATTGGGTCGATTATTCTTATTCTGATTGGCGTTTTTCGTTGGAGTTGGTACATCAATGAGCTTTCGGCGGTCTTTTGTATGCTGGCGATTCTCTTAGGTATCGTGGGTAGATATACAACGCACGAAATTGGAGAAACAGTTCTTTCTTCTGTGGCGGTCGTCGCACCGGGAGCTTTTATGGTCGGTTTGGCGGGTTCTATTCGTATTTTATTGGAACAAGGAAACATGAATGATACCATCGCCTTTCATTTGTCAGAAATGCTCCAAACAGGCTCGGCTAGTCTGTCCGCTGTTATCATGGTTTTGGTACAATCGGCCATGAATTTCTTGATTCCCTCCGGTAGTGGTCAAGCATTGGCTACTCTTCCTGTTATGATTCCTGTTGGAGAGGTCATCGGGCTGACTCGGCAAACAACGATTCTTGCTTTTCAAATTGGGGATGGATTAACCAATTTAGTTAATCCATCTTTCGGTGGCATTATGGCCATGCTCAGTCTTTGCCGTGTTCCTTTTGACGAATGGCTGCGCTTTATTTCTCCGCTTCTTCTCGTTTTGATGCTTGTGGCAAGTCTTTTTGTAGTCGGGAGCGTATATTTGGACTATGGCCCTTTCTGATTTATTTTTTTAGAAATAATCCAATGGATTGAAGCAAAAGGGACGCATTGAAACTCTTGCAAACACCTTCGCGAAGTTGGTAATCAAAGGCTAAATCACCTCCATTCGTCGAAAATTCGAAGTAATAATTTCGGACGTGTTGCGTATTCTCTTCTTTGATTTCCGCCATTCTTAAATCATGCGTAGCAACTAACCCATACACTTTTGACTCGACAATTCGGTCTAGCATAGCCAACGAGCCCGCCAATTTGTCCTCGGAATTGGTTCCGCGAAGCATTTCGTCTATCAATAAAATCACTTTTTCATCTCGATCAATGGCTTGAAGAATCAAACGTATTCGGTCAATTTCAGCCTTAAATGTAGAGGTATTTTGAAGTAATGAGTCCTTGATTCGCATATAACTAATGAGCCGAATTCCCGTTTGTACTTTGCAAGATGAGGCAAATACGGGCGCTCCCAAATAAGCTAAAATGACATTTAAGCCTATGGTTCTCAAGAATGTACTTTTGCCCGACATGTTCGAGCCCGTGATGATGCTCAATCGGTTGGCATCTGTCCAAGAAAAAGAATTGGTGACGACGCGTTCCCCAGCTATCAATGGATGTCCCATATTTTCTGCCTCAAAATAAAGCGAACCACTCGATGTAAACGTAGGAAATGCCCATGCAGGATGGTTATAACGCCAAGTACCTACGCTCGCATAAAATTCCATATCCCCCAAAACATCGCGAATGTCCGCAAAAAAATGCGGATAGGTTTGTACCCATTTTCTTAGTTTGATGATTTCAGCCATGTCAAATGGAAGAACAAGATAAATGAATAGTGCTGCCAATTGGTTTTTGCGCATGTCCAAACGTTTGACAATATGCCCAAACGTACGTATCGGGTTGATGGATGTATGGGGTAGTTTTTCTTGGATTTTCTGCAAGATAGACGTTTCAAATGGCTTATTTTTGACAAGCTCCACGGCTTGCTCATATTTGTTGATGACTTTTCCTAATCCACTCAATTGTTCGAAGTAATTATCTGTTAATGAGCTATTTATACGAGATAAGTACATATTTACTCCCATCAGTCCCATAAACAAAGGTAAACTCAATGTAATCGGTAAGTTGATAGCTGCCACAACGAGTGCAATCCAAATGAGTGGTAAAATTTTGATATAAATACCAATGAATTGTTCAAATCGTAAAGTAGGAGGAGGCGTAATATCTGCTAATTGTGTCGCTTTCGCCTCCATTTCTGCGGATATATCAAAGAGAGTTGCCTGAAACCGAACACGCCAATCTGTCTGATTCGCTAATTCTTGAACCGCTTGTTGTTCGATGATTAGATTGTTCTGGTGCGTATTTCGGACGAGTTTCTGGGCTAATTTTTCTTGTCCCACACTCGTTTGGGCTCTGTTCATCAGATGGAATAAAGACCGAGGGCCGAATATGTCCAAATCGTCACAGTAATCATGAGGTGAAACCGCGAAGTTCAAACCGTGCGAATACACGTTGTCACCACCTGCAAGTACGGTTATTTCGTTTTTAATGACCTGTATTTTAGTCTGTTCTAGCCGGATTTCATCCTGTATTGCTTCGTGTTTTTTTACTAATTTGTAAAAGATACCAAGTAAAAGAATCAATCCTATACTCCCCAAATAGAGATTTAAAGGAAAGATAAAGTAGAGAAATAAGACAAAAAAGAGAAGTAAACCCAAGCGTTGGAACGCAATTTTGCCTTCCTTTTTCTGAAGATGGACAGTGTTTTCTTGTGTTTCAACAAGATGTTGGTTGTATGTATTTTGCATTCGTAAAAAAATAAACGAAGTGCCTAGTGAAAGACACTTCGTCGCAAATTCGCTAAAATTTGATTGTTATCCAATGTTTTTTAGAGCTGCTTGGATTCCTGCAAAGTCAGGCAAATCTCCTGCGCTCTCTAGTACTTCGGCATACTGGATTACACCTTTTGCATCAACTACAAACGCAGAACGTTTCGCGACACCCTTCATTCCGAGTACAAAGTCTTCGTATAGACTTCCGTACGCTTCTGCTGTCGTTTTGTTAAAATCTGAAAGCAAAGGGAAAGGTAATTGCTGCTCTTCCTTGAATTTTGCCAATGTGAACGGGGAATCCACAGAAATAGCCAATATTTCAGCGTTTAACCCTGAGTACGTCGAAAGGCTGTCGCGCATTTCACAAAGTTCGGTTGTACAAACGCCCGTAAATGCCAAAGGGAAGAACAAAACAACTACGTTTTTTCCTGCGTAATCCGACAGGCTTACTTCTTTCGTGTCTGAACCAATCAAGGTGAAATTTGGGGCTACATCGCCAATTTGTAATGCCATAATACGTGTGATTAAGATAGTATGATAAGATGAATACGAAGTAATTTTTGGTGGGCAATGCTACCCAATTTTACCTCCTCCTATACAAACGAATTTGAGTGAAACATGGTTTGCTGCTTTTCGTTTTTCGAGGGATGAAATGTTTTTAATGGGTTGAAGTGTACTCTTCCCCAAAAATAGCTATGCTAATTGATGTAGTATATTTAATTTGTTCTAATTTTTGGGATGGTTATAATTCGCCATATACATGCGCTTTGAAAAGGGACGAAAACAGAAGTATAAAGACCAAAAATAGCTGGGAAACAAACAAAATCTGCTGGAAAATAACGCTCCCAATATCAACTAAATGAATAGAAAACCCATTTCCCTGAAGCTTCGATTAATATAGGAATAGGTTGCTGTTGGGCTTTGTGTAGATGTGTTTAGGGTTTATATGTTGGGCACAGTGCATTTGTTTTAGAGTTTTTCAATTTCTTCTTTTGTAAGACCTGTCGCTTCAATAATTGTCGTTATTGAAATTTCTAATTTCTTTAAAGATTTTGCTGTTTCAAGTTTTCCTTCAAGTTTTCCTTCGTCAAAGGCAGTATCAATAACACCTTTCAGGTCTCTGTAAATTTTCAAACTGTTTTCATAGTTTGCTAATTCTGTTTGTCCAAACTTTGCAAGTTCTGCTTTTTCAAATGCTTGGTTAAAAACTTCGTCTGAAAATATTGAAGGGATTGTTTGAAAGTCTTCTAAATGCTTTATGAAATACAACCATTTGTCCAAACGAGTTTCAAGTTCGTTCTCTGTCTTCTTGAAGTTTGGCATTTCAAGATAAATAAAAGTCAGTTTGTCGTAAAATGTTTTTCCGTGTTGGTTTTTAAGTTTGATTGTATGAACTACCTCACTTTTTTCTGGTTCTGTTTCATAATTGTCAAATGTAAAGTCTAAAATACCAACGCAATAAATTGCTTTTAGGTTGTAATTCCATTCTCCTTTTTCTGCTTGTTCTCTAATTGGAAAAGTTGAGTAGTAAATAGTTCTATCTTTGAAATAGTTCTGTTTAGCTTTTTGTAGTTCAACGATAAATTTTTCTCCTTTTTCGTTTTCACAATATATGTCGTAAATCGCTTTTCTGTCAATTTCAGTTTGTCCAAGTTGTTCATTATTCTTGAAAGTCAAATCAACAATTTTGTCTGAATTAGGCAATAATGCGTTCAAGAAGTCAATAAGCAATGGCTTACTTGCCTCTTCACCAAAGATTTTCTTAAATCCAAAGTCAGTAAATGGGTTTAAGTATTTTGCTTTCATTTTGCCGTTTGCTGTATAATTCTATATGTGGTAAATTTACGAATTTTTTCTTTATTGTTTTGTCGAAATGTTCAAATTTGTAGGGTGTCGGTTTGCATTGTGCCTAACGGGAAAGTATTGCCGAAGTGTGGGCTTTTTAGTACAAAAATTCAATAGAATTACTGTAGTTGAACCTTGTACAAATGTTTCATAGAAGCACTTCAGCCGCCATCTTGCCAAACGGCTGTTGAACCAAACCTTCGGTAGCTTTTTTGAGGTAATTTTCTTTGATAAATGTACGAATGTGTAAAATGCAGCTCAGATTACATTAATTATCGTAGCTATTTTTAGGGAAGATTACACTTTTCTTATTGGTATTCCAGAAGACTTGACTGACTCATATTCTAAAAAATGGCCTCATATAACCGCTTAATAAAAAAAGTTTGGAGAAAAAGAAACAGAGAACTAGATTTGAATTAAGAAATATGAACAAGAATAAAATGATACTTCTATGAAAAAAGAGGTGCACCCACCACTAAATCTCTAGTTAAATATGGGCTACTCGAAATACCATGAGGATAATGAAAAAATAACTTTTGAACGCAAATTCGACCCAAAAGAAGTAGAAGTACTTGTCTCATCACCACTTCAAAAAAAATCTTACAAATGCTACTATTGTAACTTACTTTTCGAATCTCTAGATACAAGGAATCATCACGTAAAAAGTAGTCATAATGTTGTTGGACCACTCTTACTAATAAATGGGAAAATTGTACCAAATGATTATTACACTGATAAGGTACACTCAATAAAAATAGCAATGTGTGGCTTTAAAGATATTAGAATTCACATCAATAACTTGGAAATACAAAACAGTGATGCAGAAATTGACTTGACTGGTCATTTAAACGAGGCAAGTGTAGACTGTCTCACGATAAAAATTGGAAGTAGGTCATTTAACATCTTTAAATATGTAAAAGGGAATATAACTAATAGTTTGGTCAATGAAATAATTGTTGATTGGGAAAAACAAGTTAATGAGAATAGACCATTGAGCCCTTCTGGCAGTAATTATCCAGAATTCTTAAATGAAGTAGAGAAGACATATTTAGACGGTTTTTTTAATTATTACACTGCCTGCAAAAAAGATATAAAATCATTAGATAAGAAGAATAGATATGCTGAAGCATTTGCACTTCTTTCAAGTTTTGATAGTCTAACTCCGAAAGCTAGGGTTTTATTAAAAGTAATTGCGTTTAGGCTGAATTGGATTGAAAAACTAAGCGACCTTTCGAATGTAAGTTCGGGGACATTTGACTCCGTTGTTGACTTCTTCTATGATAGACATTCACTAAATTATATTGAAAGATCAGTCGTAACAGAACAGAATATTTTTGTAGAATCAAGTACAGAGATTCTAATTAACGTAATTTTGGCCTTTCAAAATGAAAAATGGAAAATCGTTGACGAGTATCTCGAATGCTGGACTGACGAACAGCTTGAAAAGGAAGAGGACATTAATAAAAAAGATAAAATTTTATTAATTAAAGCAAGAAGAGAACGAATAATTGGAGACAATGCGGTAGCACAAAAGTACTACAATCTAATAAAAACACCGTTTTTCAAGCAAAGGATTTTACATAACAACAACAATAATTAAAAAGTATGAGCTCGATTCCAAAAAATAAACCTAGCATCACCAAAGAGGTTCCAATAGATGAAATTATAAAAACAATTGCTGGAATTGAGTACAGTAAAGTTCTTTCTAATATCGTAGATAATACTGAGAAAAATAAAGCAAAACATTCTGTAAGAGTGGATAAGTCTCAGAAAGAGAATCTTACAAAATTAGTTGAAGCTTTAGGTCAATTAAGAAAAACTTATGTATATAGTGGGGTCTCGACTCCTCAAAAAATTAGCGAACTCTACGATCTGTTATCAATAAAAGTAGGCAAAGATATAAGCCTACTTAATCTAAAAATTACTGTTGAATTTCTACACGGATACAAGAGCATAAATTCTCAGAAGTTAAACCCTTTTATAGTAGGATTCCTGAATGAAATTTTTGTTGAGACCAATAAAAAGTTGAAAACCATTTTAAATGAAGTTGACTATAATCTAATTTCTAATAATTTAGCAGATGATGAAATTGAAGATAAATTACAAAAAGTAATTAACTCAGCATTAAACTCCAAAGCAAATGACTATGAAAAAAACGTAATGTATATAGTCTTATACACACATTTCGTACTTAATAACTATACACGCAACACTTTTTTCAAACAACTCTCAATTGTCGAACGAGTATTTGCAGAACACATTTCTGAAATTGGAACAAATGAATCAAGTGATTATTTACTTAACCAATTACCAGAAGCCCTTTTAGATGCCCAACCCAAATTAGAAGTAAAGAAGTTTATCCATTTATATTCAATAGAACAGAATAAAAAGTTAACAAATGACTTTTATGTACAATCTAACCAGATACAAAATCTGGATAAAGCGAATGGTGTACTACGAGGAGAATTAAGTAAAATAAGAGAACAACATAAAGAAAGTGAGGAAATAATTGTTAAAATAACACAAAGTGAAACTGAAAAAAGTCTTAAAATAGCCCAATTAGAACAAGAACTTGCCGATATAAGCCAACATTATAAATATGAAAATAACAACTTAAAACTACAACTAAAAGCATTAAAATCAGGTATGGTTTCAAAGTTGCAAAAGGATTTACAAATGGAACTTGACGGAATAACAGCAATCTCTGAAAGAGTTAGTCAAGATGAAGGTGTCGGTCTAAAGATATATGTGAAAAATATACTTCAATTATTAAATTTATTAAAGACTGAAGATTAATATGGCACAGATTGGGATAGATTTTGGTACAACTAATTCACTTTTAGTTGCTTATAATAAAGACCGTAATATGTTTTATTACTTTAGTTTTGATGAATTTAGAAATCCTACACCTACATCATCAACTGTCTGGTATTATGACCAAACAAAGGTTATTGGTTCAGAAGCACGCGAGAAAATAAACACATATTCTCACCTAGAAGGACATCATTTTGAAAAATCAATTAAGTTAAAATTAGGTCAACAAAATGGGATTAATATTTTTGGCAAATCAGTACAACCCTATATCATAGCTGCTGATATATTAAAACATATCAAGAATAAAGCGGAGCAAATAGAAAAAGAAAACCCTAGTGGTGTTGATTTTAATAGAGCTATTTTCACAATACCTATCAACTTTGACGGCGTTCAACGTAATGCTCTCCGTAAAGCTGCCCAAGAGGCAGGTATAGAGGTTACTACATTTATTCACGAACCATTTGCTGCTGTAGTAGGACATTTTTTTACAAAAGAAACAGATTTAAGTGCTTTTTCGGTCATAAATAAACTTGAAAATCTGAATGGAAAATTTCTTTTAATTTTTGACTGGGGAGGTGGAACACTCGACATTACTGTAGTTAAGGTAGAAAACGGTAAAATGCTTGAATTAGGAACTGCTGAACTTACAGGAAAGGCTGGAGACAAATTTGATGAAGATATAGCAAAATGGGCATGGTCTAAGTTCTTAGAACGTCATGGGGAAAAATATAATGAAGCTATAATTGAACAAAAAAGAAAAGAAAATTGGGACAAATTAGTATCTAGAGCTGAACGATGTAAAGTCTTTTTATCAACTCAAAATAGTGTTGATTTTATAGCTGAAGATATAATTGATAATCTTGGAATAACAGAAAATTTAACAAGAGAAGATTTTGAGAAACTAATTGAACATACGTTGCTAGATGCGAGTAATGAGATAGATAAAGCAATTAAAGAAGCTGGTATAGGTGAAGTAAATATCGATCTAGTATTACTTACAGGTGGTAGTTGTTATATCCCAGCTGTACAAGAAAAGCTTAAAGACAAGTTTGGACATAAAGTGAGTACCGTAAAAAGAGCCGATTCACTTATAGCTGAAGGAGCAGCAGTTATCTCAGAAATGGGCTGGCTCCCATTCTTGACTAAAGATATTTCTATTCAACTAAGTGATGATTCACTTTACCCCATCTTTGAAAAAAATACAACTATTGCGGTCGATGGTGAGGCTAGAAAAAGTGAAGATTTAGTTTGTAGTGATAATCGTGGTGGTGATGCTAAAATTATTATCGTAGAAGGAGATGGACAACGTAAGGACAAGAATCTGGCTATACTTAAAGTACCTGTAAGAAATAACAGTAAGTTTAATGATGATATAAAGTTAGACGCCATACTCAATAGAGACATAATCTTGAAAGTCATGGCGCGCAGCCTAATGGTAAACGTTGAACATAAACGACCTGAAGATGAATTCACTGTTCAAAAAAGTACTGAAATTCATCAATTATGCTTTGGACTAGATTTTAAAACGGTAAAATAAGTATGAAAACACCAGAACAAAGTAGCGTAGCAATCAAGTCAAACGTAACACTCAAATCTCGTAAACTGATTAAACCAATTGATAACTTATCAAGAGAATATTTTGATGTACGGTCACACAATAATTTGACTTATTATCAACAACTTATGAAAGAGAAAATGTTGTTTTGGGCGCACAAAATTTATGATGAAGATGGTAATTCTGTTAAGGATGAGTGCTTCAAAGGATGTCTAAATTGTGGTCATCCCCATAATGATTGTCAACTACCACAAAATAGGATCAAGAAAAGGGAATCTACGTTTTAGTGGAGAATTAAAAGGTCTGCTAATATACTATTCCCTGGAAATCGCTGAAATTATTTATCTATTTTCAGGGAAGATTACATTATGCGCTTTACTTTAATAAATGTTCTAGATTCACAGTTTGTGAATAGCGTTTGTCTTCCGAATCTTTCAAAACTTCCTTTTTCAATGAATCCATATCGCTTTTCTCGAATTCCACTATGTACTTGGATTGGTTTATTGTCGCTTTATAAAACGAACATCGAGGATAGTTTAGTTTTGAAATCAAATACTGGATATTCATCATGTCTCGTTTGTTGCAGCGTGCACCAAAATTCACTTCTAATAACGCTTCTTGATAGAAGTCGATATTCTTACTTCTTTCCATAAAAAATCGAACTTCGTCTTCGTATTTCCAATCTGAAGATTTTCTCAAGGCTGTTTTGGAGACCGAGTCCGATGGGTTTTTGATGTCAAAATAAAAAGGCTCATCATTATAATTTACATCATCATATTGCGGGAATTTCTTTTTCATTAGGTCATAGTCAAAACCTAAACAAACTCCTCGATGGCTGTCTGCATAATGGCTCCAAAGCAATACGTTCTCTTTCCCTTTCGTAAAACAACAGATGCCTACGTATTTTAACCAACCTCTGTACATCTCAATAAATGGTTTGATAAACTCGTCAGGATTTTTCCTAAAGGAATCCATATATTTTGTTCGGGTGTCAGCGTCCTTAATGGTATTCTCTATAAATCCCTTAAAGTCTTCTTCTGAGATTTTGTCTAGGATTGCAAGATGACAATCATAAGGGTCATTGAACTGGCTAATTGAAGAAAAATATAGCTGGTTACTTATTAATGTGTCGTATAAGTATTGATTGATTCTAAGATATTTGTAAACAATGTTCTCCATTCGTTTGTGTCTCTGTCAGTATTGCACACAACGTACGGGGCTTGTGGTCAGGTGGGGATTTGAAACACTTCCGCCCGAACGTCCGTCCGTGTAAGTCACTAATTTTCAATTACTTACAAATGAAAAGTCAGTTTCCGTCCACTGGCAACAAAAGTACAAAAGAATTACCAATGTTCAACTACTTCCGTCCGCTCCCGCTTGCCACAAACCAATGTGCCTGTTGCACAACTCAAAGATATACAAAAGAATTTATTATTCAAACGGAGTACAAATATAGATTAAAATTTGTGTAACTGGTTGATTATTAGTATATTTATACATGTAAGGAAGACAAGAAATACAGCCCAAAACCTTCTATCAAGTCAGTTTGATGGATATGGTTCCCGAGGATAATTTTTATCGAAAATTATCGAAATCGCTCGATTTGAGCTATTCATACAAAGCTACGTCTCACTATTATGGCCATGAAGGACAGCAACATCTGTAACCGATAAACCCGATTCTTGCTCCTTCAGAATCTTGATAATCTGCGTCTCGCTAAATTTACGCTCTTGCATTACCCCCTAAATTTAAAATACTACATCAATTTTCGTAGCTATTTTGTGGAAGATTACACGGTGGCTTTGCAAGCTCTATTAAAAACTTTGGCTTTAGCTTGGGCTTGTGCGGTTTTTAATTGTGCTTGCAAATTGCGTGGGCTACTCCAATTTTATGGCTTCATATTCTTTTTTGCTTAAACTAAATGCAGGGTCTATTACTTTTACTTCGTCATACGTGAGTTCGTATAGTTTGTAAACTAAGTTGTCGATTTCTTGCTCTAAAGTAGTGGTGTCTTTGCCTTCAACTTTTCGCTGTTGAACTATTTTTGAGAGTTTTGATATTTTTCCCTTTGATAATTTTATTGGAACTTCCTTTAAGTATTTAATCGGAATTTTAGGAAACAACTCTTTTGCATTTTTGAAAAAATTGCTGAAAAAATAGTTTATGCCTTTAGAATTGATAATTCCAAGTATCTCGAATAAGTCAACTTTACTTGATTTTGGTAATAAGTTATATACATCACAAACATTGTAGTAATTTTCGGTGTCTAAATATGCGATGATTTCCTTTCCAATTCGTCTTACAAATATTTTTGGATTTTCATAAATGGCTTTAGTTTTAAAATTAGATGTATCACTAAAATCAACTTCAACAAATTTATTGTCAAATTGTAATTCATAACGATTGAAGCATCTGCCTGCAATCAAAGGTTTTCTATTTCTACCTTTGCTATCAAATACATAATCTGAACTATAACCAAATTCAATTCCCCTTGCGAAATCTATAAAATCTGAAAGTTTATTAGTTGCATTTGACTGAATTTTTTCAATTAAGTCTGATGTTTCTGTATTAATGTAAAAATTGAAGATGTTTTGCGGAGTTGTTAAGAAATACTTTTGCTCAAAGAAATTTAATTCACTCTCTGCTAAGTTTCGACTAGAGATTTTACCACATCTTAATTTTGATGATTCAATTTTCTGATTTTTAAAAGCGAAAATACAAGAATCAACAGATGCACTTTCAAAAATATTTGAACCTAAGTCGATAATCATTTTAAGTGAAAAGTTATCTAATGTGTGTTTACGAATACTGTTATAGCTTGGGTTTGTAGAAATGTTACTTGGAATTATATACCATAATGCACCTTTATCGCTTTGTAATCTTCCGCCTAATTCAATAAACAAAATATAGCTTTCAGTTTCAGAGTCTTTATTCTTAAATCTATTCTTAAAAAACTGTTTGTCAATTTCTGTAAATCTTGCACCGTAAGGAGGATTTCCAATAACTATATCGAATCCAAATTTATCGGTTATAGTAGAATTTAGCACTTCAGGAAAATCTAATTTCCAATCGAAGAAATAAAGTGGTATTTCGGGTTTGTTTTTAAGCTTTTGCAAGTCTTTTATGGAATTTTTCCAGCTAATAGTCTTGTGATACAATTCTGTTGCTTGAACAAACTTCTTTTTGTCTTTGAAATTTATTGCTTTTGGTTCTGTTTCTTGATTAGTTGTTTTCACCATCAACTCCAATTGCGTAATCAGCAAGTCTATTTTCAAATTGCGAATGTCGGCTGCCAATTTTTTCTTGTCGCTGTCTGGGTTAAAAAAATCTTTTTGTTCTTTGCTTATCTTTTTAAGCAAGTCGCCTTTTTGTTTGGCTAAATCGGCTCCAAAAAGTCCGTGGCTGGTTTCGTTTAGTGTCCAGTCAATATCAATAATGTCATCACCCAATTTGCTTACTAAACTATTGCCTACTACAATTTTATAGTCGAGGTTGGGCAGTGCTTTGGGTTTTTCTTCGTCCACAATTAAACTCAACCAAAAACGCAAACGGGCAATGTCCACCGCACCTTTTTCTATGTCCACACCATAAATGCTGTTTTGTATAATGTTGAGTTTTACAGCCGAAGCATCAAAGGTTTTGGTATTGCCGTGTTCAAAGGTGTGCAGGGTTTGTTTGGCAGTAAATATTTCGTGTAACAAACCCATAGGGAAAGCCCCCGAACCAATGGCAGGGTCGCAAATTTTTACGTTGTCAAGAGCATTGTGAAATTCGGCTGAATGTTTTTTAATGAGTTTCTTATCGTCATCATCTAATTTCTTTTTCAGGAGTTTTTCAATCAGAATGCGGTCAATCTGTTTGCCTGTGCCTTTTGTGTCGGTTTCCATTACCAATTGACCTTTTCTGCCTTCGTTTGCCGAAAACAGTTTGGGTTGGTCGGGTTTATCAAAACCAATGTAGCCCACTACTTCGTAGCCTTTGTTTTCAAACCAAGTGGTAAGGTATTCGATCAAACTCTCCTGGCACATATAATGCACAATTTCTTTTGGTGTGTAGTATGCACCTTTGTCTTTGTTGTCTTCCAGTAAGTTTTCAAAAATATGCCCCAACATTTCAGGGTCAACCGCTACGGTGTGGTCGTTGGGGTCGTCTTCGTAAATGGTAAAGTTGTATTGATTAAAGAAATCAAACAGGCTCTTGAACAGATTGGCAGGAAAAATAAGGTTGCGGTGTTTCTTATCGTCTTCTTCAAACAAACCACCGTTTAAATATGGAATTTTAATCAATTCAGAATTATGAATTACGAATTGAGAATTATCGTAATTAAAAATATCGTTATCTCTTTTTTGATTGAGGGTTTCAAAAAATAAAGGCGAAAGAAATTCCTGATAAAAAAGGTCTTTGTTTCTAAAGTTTTCAAATTGTTGGGTTAAAAAGTTGAAATCACCTTTGCCCCAATCGCTTTTTGCAGGCACACCCAACCAACCTTTTTTCTGAATGAAATAAAGAAATACAATTCGCCCCAACAATTTTTTGTTGAAATCACGAATGCCTTTTTCGTCACCGTTAAATATGGTTTGGCGAATGTTTGGTTTTGAAACCATAAAGTCGCAAAAAATATCGTAGTGCTTTTTGTATTCGTCAAAAAATGCTTTGGAGAGTTTCTCTACCGAGAAGGCTTCTTTTACATCGTCTAAAGTGGCTTTGCTACCTTTATTAGCAATAGCTGTAAATCGTTCGGCTGCTGTTCGTGTGCTTTCGCCTTCGCCCAACACATAAGTGTAGCGTTTGGGTTCGGTTTTAATTTTTACAAATTCTCCGTCAGCATCATAACCCGTTAGTTCTGAAACATAGGTAAAACGCCATTTGGCTGATGAGCCTGTCGAATCATCGGGTCGGTGGTAAGCAATAAAAGCTGCATCAATATCTTTCCAGTATTTGCGAAGCAAATTTCGTAAACCAACACGGTTGCGTTCCAAAATAATGCCTTGTGCCAAGGTAACTTCATACACGGCAATTTGGCGTTCAATTCCGTTTTCGTTGAGAGTAATGTAACCCAATTTTTGCACTTGTGAAGCTATATTGCTGTCAATGTCTGTTAGTATTTCAGGTGTTGTTAATAAGCGAGCATTTGCGAATGCTTCGCCCAAAAATTGTTTCCAATTGTTTTGGTTGTAGCGTTGCTTAAATAGGTTATGAATTTGTTCGTATGTCATTATTCAATAGGTTTTAAATCAAAATAGTGGTTGATTTTGTTTGAAATTTCGGTGCTACTTGGCAATAGGTTTTGATATTCTTTAGGCAAATGAGTTGAAGTATTATACGTAGCTACACCTATGGGCATATTGCTTGTTTTTAGCGAATATTCTACAATAGTTCGGTCTTTGCTTTTGCATATAATAATACCAATTGCTTCATTTTCGTGTGGCAATTTTACAATATCGTTTAATACTGAAAGATAAAACTCCATTTTGCCTTTGTATTCAGGTAAAAACTCGCCAATTTTTAATTCTATTGCAATTAGGCATTGCAATTGGCGGTGGTATAAAAGTAAATCAATAAAATAGTCTTTATCACTTACAGTTACTTTGTATTGATTTCCAACAAAAGTATAATTATGCCCAAGTTCTAATAAAAAAGTGCGGATATTTTGAATTAACGCTTGTTCAAGCTCACTTTCAGAATGTTCATCTGAAAGGTTTAAAAAATCAAACGTATATTCGTCCTTTACGGCTAAATGCGCTTGGTTTTTTATTTTTTCGGGTAATGTGTTTTCAAAATTTGTTTGATTAAGTAGGTATTTCTCAAAGCTTTTATTTTCTATTTGATGAATTAAAACATTTTTAGTCCAGCCAAATTTCTTAGTAGATAAGATATAAAATTGGCGTTCTTGGTTGTCTTTGCATTTGTTTAGTATGACAATATGTTTTGTCCAACTAATTTCTCCAACTAGTGGTTGGAGAAATTCAACTCTTTGGTATTCAGTATAAAACTGAGCCATAAGCCATAAATTGGTGGTAGAAAAACCACCAATTCCAGGAAATTCATTTTGAAGTTCTTTCGATAAAGTAGTAACGATAGATTTTCCCCAATTTTCTGATTGTTTATCAGCAATAGATTTTCCAATTTCCCAATACAAATCAATTAGCTGGGTATTAACAACTTTTAGTGCTGCGTATTGGGCAAGTCTAACTTTATGTTTTATATCAGCAATAAAATCATGCTGAGTTAATTCAATGTTCATCTTATTGAAAGGATTCTGAAATGATTAAAACAGGTTTTTCTACTTTGCCTTTTTTGCCTTTTTGAGCATCACTCAAATCAACATTGTATTGTGCTGCAATTTTATCTATTTCGGCTAAAGCAATATTCAGGTTTGCTTTTTTCTTTTGCAAGCGGTCAATGTCGGTTGGCAAATTGGTGTATTTACCAATATCAATAAGCACCACAATTTTTTGAATGTTCTCCTTTTGCTTTTCGGTTACTTGCGGATATTTTACCAAGTCAGACAAGAATTTTTTTGCTCGTTGTGCCACACCGCCCAATGCTTCGGGGTCGGTTTGCGATTGTGCAATTTTATATTCCAGCGTTTCAAAATGCTCCAATGCTTTTTTTACGTGTTCGTGGTGTGTTTCAATTAACGGAGCATTTTTTTCTTTTTGGTCGGCTTCAAATAGTTTGAATGCTTCAATCGGTGTAATCTCTTTGGGTAGGTTGTTACTGTCCACCCAATAGAATTCAAACTTTTTGTCGGTTTTTAAAAATGCGGCTGTGCCGTTTTGTAGTTCAGGTTTCTTTATGTCGATTGCACTTCTTCCTGCTCTTGATTTTAATGGTAGTTTTTTGATTTTGTCGAACCAAGCTCGGTTTGCTTTTTTGAAATGGCGTAAGAAGTATAAAAACTTCAATCGTTCATCTTCTTCCTCTTTGTATGTCCCACTAAAGAGTTTTACTTCATCTAAAATTTCTTCGGTTGAAAAAACTTGATTGTCTTCGCCAAATGCGGTGTGGAATGCCTGAATTTTCATAAAGGCGGTTTTGTTCAATCGTATTTGCGAATCGCCTTGAGCCGAAGGATAAAAAACATAGTTGTATATGGCACTTGCTTTTGTTCCGATACGATTTACACGCCCAATCCTTTGCATTAGTTTGGTGGAGTTCCAAGGTGTGTCGTAGTGAATAATTACGTTGGAACGGTGCAAGTTCACACCTTCTGCCAATACTTCCGTGGTAATGATGATGTTGTATTCATTCACTTGCTTGTCAGCAGCCCAGTTTGCATCAAAGTTGGTTACTATGGTGTCATACATCTGTTTTCTGTTGGCAGCCGAAATAACTAACACATCTTTTCTTCCTGCATCTTCCAGAGCTTTAGCCAAATAATCAACGGTATCTTTAGATTCGGAGAAGATGACCAGTTTGCCTTCTACATTTGTTTTTTTGTTCAGGAATTGCTTTGAAAGTTGAGCAATGAATTCATCTAGTTTGGGGTCGTAATCAATTTCCTTCCAACCATTAACAAGTTCATTTAGGTATTCTAAATCTTTTTTTAGAAATGGTAAAAAGTCTTCTTTAAAATCGGTACTTTCAAATATTTGGTTCTTTGGGTTTTCTTCGCTTAATCGTTCAATTTCTTTTTCAATATCTTCTTCGCTCCAACCTTTGTCCAATAGCTTATTTACATTGGTGTCGGGAGCAATAAACACTTTGTTGTTTTCAAACATAGCAATCATTCTATCGGTTGCAACTTGAAAATTACTTAAAGAATTTTTAAATGCATAAAAACTACTTTCCAATCGTTTTATCAATTGAGTTTTCATTATAAATGCCAACGATTTAGAAACAGTTTCGGCATTTTCATAATACTTGTCTTGCACTTCCTTGTTTAAGCCTGAAATTGCTTGATACCTTTTGTATTTTATGTATATCAATTCATCATTACTGTCCTTATCAGTCAGGTATGAAACAGTTTTATGAAAAAGCTCATTTAACTTTTCGTCCATCAGATATTCCACTTTTTTAGGTGGGTCAACTTTTGGAAACTTAATGCCTTGTTCGTCTAAGTCAATTTTGTATTCAGGAATATTTTCAAGGTCGGTTCGTGTTCTACGAATTGTAATGGGTTCAATTACATTCTTGCGAATTTTACCGTAAATGGTTCTTAGCTTGTTTACATCTAATTCGTCAAAACGCTTTAGCGTTTTGTATTGCTCCATCAAAGGAGCAAAAAATGAAGTCAGGTTGGTAATTGGCAAAGTTGATTGTCTTGCATCTTGAAACATTTGAATCTGATAAAAAATGTCGTCAGGTCTGTTGTTCAATGGCGTTGCCGAAACTAAAATTACTTTCTTCTGTAAACCTTCAATCAATCCTTTGTTTACTCTCGGGCTTTTACAAATCAACTGTAAGTTTTGAAATGCACCAGTCAGGTAATTACGGAACTTGTGAGCTTCGTCCACAATGATTAAGTCGTAATCTTCTTTGTTCCAATAATCCTGATGTCCTTCAAGAATCTTTTCAAGACTTCCGTTGGTAATGAACTTGGTGTATTTGTCAAGTTGAAAATCTTTGAACGTATTTTTCCAGTTCTTCTCAACTGCTGGCGGATAGACGATTAATATTTTGGTGTTGTCTCTACCGTTTTGCATTAAAAACTTCTTTGCCACCATAGCAGCAATTACGGTTTTTCCTAAACCCACAACGTCAGCCAATAAAAAGCCGTTGTGTTTTAAAAGCATATTGAAACCTTCGTTTACTGCGTCAACTTGATAAGAAAGCTTTTTGAAGTTTTGAGGCAAGTCGCCCATTGAATCAGGGTCGTAGTCTATGTTTTTACCAAAGTATTCCGTAAGCAGTTTGATGTAAAGTTCAAAAGGTGTTATTTCTTCATTTAGATAAGTTTCCTTTTTGATGTTTTGAATATCAACAGGCAAAATGTCCACCGATTCAGCCCAAAGTTTTTCAAATTCGTCTGTTGCAAATTTTACCTCATCATAATCATTCAGTTGAACATTAAACTCATAATTATAAAAATTCCCGCCACCAAGACCAGCATCTGTTAAGTTTGATGAACCTGTAATTGCAATAGCAGGAGTGTTTGAATTAAACGGTTCAGGTCTTAAAATGTAAACTTTAGCGTGAATCTTTTTTTCGGGATGAGCTTTGATTAGAATTTTCTTTTCAATCAAGTCGTCAATGAACTGCAAAATTCCTTTTTCGGTATCTTTGTCGTAGTTGGCTTTTTCAATGTCTTCCTGAATTTTCTTGATGAAATCTTCTTTTGTCTTTTCGTGATTTTTAAAAAATTCAAGTCCTTCCTTTTGTGCATCTGCAAGCATCCTGTCAATGTTGATGCCTACCAAAATTCTGATGTGTGGCACTTTGTCCAAAAACGGTCTGATGCGGAAATAGCCAGATGCCCGAAAGTAACCTACTAATGCGTCAAAGTATTGAATATTGGGATTGTATGTAAAAACCCCTTCAAACTTGTTGATTAAGGTGTTCTCTTCGCTATTAGTAAAAAACTTTGTTGACATATATGTTTAAATTCTTAGGTCGTTAAAATTCCGCTGTTAAGTTTATTTGTTGTCCTGTCGTTTCGATAATTTTCTGTCAGTTTAATGGTTGTTGTGTCGTCTGTTACACTTGCCAATCCATAAACATACATAAAATAGTAATAACTTTTGTATCTTTTTGGACTTTTGCCATTTCGTATGGTGCTTTTTTAGTGCTGTTTTTGGTTTTCAGGTCATCAAATGAACTCCCCTCCAATGTTCTATTTCACATGTGTATTTCTTTGGGTGGTCTTTACGTCACTATGCCCAATTCCTGAATTAGCTTTATATCTGTCCCGCATTCCTGCTGTTTAGGTTAGGTAAATCATGGTTTGTTCTAAAATGGAAACCACCTTTCCACCTCTGAAATGTTGGATAGTAAAAACGGTTTTTTCGGTATTTCTCCAACAAAAAACGCCCTTTCACTTTGCTTTTTGAAAGGGCGTTTTTTGCTTAAATGGAAATCAACGAATGATTACATGATACGGTAATCTTGCTTGAAGTTGTTCCGCTTTTCCCATCGCGCGAACTTCTTTTACAATTGGGGCAAGAACTCCAAAATAATTCTGAAGGGCTGCCTCTTCACCTGAACCATTTATTTTTGAAATGATTTGTTCAAAATCAGATTTAGGCGTTGGCATATAACGTACGCGGTAGTCATTTCCTTTTATTCCGGCTTTCTTCGCTGCAATGGCAACGGCATCTTCCAAGCCACCTAATACATCTACCAAACCATTCTTTTTCGCTTGTTCTCCTGTCCAAACACGGCCACCCGCAATTGCCTTGAGTTTGTCAACGGGCATCTTTCTGCCTTTCGCTGCTTTTGTTGTAAAGGTTTCGTACCCTTGGTTCACCGAGTTCTGAATCATCATTTTCTCAGCATCACTCATCTCACGCGTCAACGAAGGAGAATTTGCGAATGTATGTGTTTTAACGACGTCAAACGTAATTCCTACTTTGTCATTCATTAATTCTTGTACATTGAACAACATCCCAAATATACCGATGGAACCTGTGATGGTCGTCGGTTGGGCCACAATAGTATCGCAACCCATCGCCATATAATAGCCACCCGATGCAGCTACATCGCCCATAGAAGCAATGACGGGCTTTTCTTTTTTGGTTAGTTCAATTTCTCTCCACATGACATCCGACGCCAAGGCACTTCCTCCTGGTGAATTAATCCGTAAGACAATGGCTTTTACTTTTTTGTCATTTCTAGCCCGAATGAGTTCTTTGATGAAACTATCCGACCCAATTCCACCAGACTCAACTTCACCGCTCGTGATTTCTCCTTCACTCACAATGACGGCGATTTGTTGCTCCCGATTTCCTTTTTCAATGTATTTTTTGGCATTTCTGTATTTATCCAAAGAAACATACGCTACTTTTCCTTTCTTATTGGTTTTAGAAGCGATTTTCAACGCTTGCTCAAATTCATCAAAATAGCCAACATGCGTTAGTAATTTATGTTTTACTGCATCCTGCGGACTTTGGATTGCCGCTGTGTTTAGGAGTTTTGTCAACTCCGCCATCTCGACTCCTCTACTCGCAGAAATTCCCTTGTACATGTGATTGGCAATGGAGTTTAAATACGACTGAACTTGTGCCTTGTTTTCTGGACTCATATCCGTCCGTATAAAAGGCTCTACCGCACTTTTAAACTCACCAACTCGGAAAATAACAGGCTTTATGCCAACTTTGTCAAACATTTTTTTGAAGAAAACCAACTCGGCATCCAATCCATTGAACTCCACTCCACCTGCTGGGTTGATATAACTTTTATCTGCCACTGATGCCAAATACATGGCTTGCTCCGTCATGATTTCCCCGTAAGTGTAAACGAATTTCTTTGATTTCTTAAAGTCAATCAATGCATTTCGAATTTCTTCAATGGTTGCAAAACCCGCCATCGGATATTCTATCTTGAGGTAAACTCCTTTGATGTTTGGGTCTAATTTTGCGTTGGCAAGGGCTTCTTTTATGTCTATTAACCCGATTTTCCCTGGACCGTCTGAGAGAATCTCACTAAATGGGTCTTCTTCAGCTGCATTTTCGGTAACAACTTGGTTCAAATCTATTTTCAAAACAGAGTTTTCAGCTACACTGGTTTCTTCTGTTGAGCTAGAAAAGGCACTTCCTATGCCTGCCAATAAAAAAATACTCAAGACACTAAACAGGAACAACCCAACTAGGGTAGCGAGAACGTACTTCAAAAATTGAATCATGTGCGTATGGTTTTAAACGATGGTATCGATGATAAAATAGATAAATCTGATAATTTGCCTTTATCTAATTGATTTTCAAATATATCTTAAATTTTATTTTTATGTCTTTTGTTAAGGACAAATGGTCTTTATTTTTCATAAGGGGCTATTTTTATTCGTCTGTCTCCTAAATTTGTGGCTATGGATAAGAAGAATCTAATTCGTATTGCTAATTTTTGCGTCTATCAAGATAGAACGCAGCAGGAAGTGCGCGAAAAATTAGCGTCTTGGAATATCGACGAAGAGGAAGCTGAAGAGATGATTGCTTTCTTAATCACAGAAAATTACCTCAACGAAGAACGCTTTGCCCGCATTTTTGCTGGAAGTAAATTCAGAGTGAAAAAATGGGGAAGAAGAAAGATTCTCTACGAACTCAAAGCAAGAAAACTCTCTTCCTATTGTATCCAAGCGGGCATGTCTGAAATTGACCCCGACCTTTACTGGGATACGCTCGTCAAGGAAGTAGAAAAAAGAAGTAAAGAGGCAAGTTTAACCGAAAAACAACGTGTTTTTCGGACACTTACGGGCAAAGGATACGAATCTGACCTAATTTCAGCTGCCTGGACAGAGGTCTGGGGAAAATAATCAGTTCAAAAAAAGCTTTAGTGACTTTTATTCTTTCGTAAGCGTAATAACCCAACACCAATGAGGGGGACGAACAAGGTAATGAAAAGAATGACTTTGTTCATACGCGAGGTTTTGAGTTCAACCAACCTATAAATTCCATATAATATAGAAAACAGATATAAGAGAAAAATAGCTGTAATCTGGTTTCCTGTGATAGAGATAAATAGATTTTGCATGGGAGGGTTGTTTAGGATGAACGAAAATGAAATAGATGGAAAATAGTGTTTTTCTACTGATTTGTCATGTCAAACTCAATAGAATATAAAAAGAGGAGGTCTGCGTGAGCAAATCTCCTCTTTTTATGGAATGCGTGTTCAAAGATTATGAACCACACATTTCGCAACCTTCAGGGTCATCCAATGAACACTGAATTGCGTCGTAGTTTGTATTGGCACTGAATGACGCCGCTGCCTTTGATTTTGCTTCATTTTCTTTGGCGTATGCTTCGTAATCCAATGGTTTTTCTTGTACGGTGCTTGTCACGGGTGTTTTTTCCGCCAATGCTTTTCTATCTACCGTAAACTTCACTGCATCCGTAGCCGCTTTGGTTCTGAGGTAATACATACCCGTTTTTAGACCCGCTTTCCAAGCATAAAAGTGCATGGAAGTCAATTTACCAAAGTTCGGATCTTGCATGAAGATATTGAGTGACTGACTCTGGCAAATGAATGCCCCACGGTCGGCTGCCATATCCACAATCGTTTTTTGCTTGATTTCCCACGCTGTTTTATACAAGTCTTTTAAGTTCTGTGGGATGCTCGCAATGTGTTGAACAGAGCCGTTGGCGGCAATCAGTTCGTTTTTCATTTGCTCATTCCACAAACCAATTTTCACTAAATCGTGGAGTAGATGTTTATTGACAACCACAAATTCGCCAGATAATACGCGTCTAGTATAAATATTGGAAGTGTAAGGCTCGAAACATTCGTTATTGCCCAAGATTTGACTTGTGGAGGCCGTCGGCATTGGAGCAAGTAGGAGAGAGTTCCGCACACCGTTTTGAACGACTTGTGTACGCAGATTCTCCCAATTCCATCTACCAGAAGTTGGCGTTACGCCCCACATATCGAATTGGAAAATACCTTGTGAAATAGGAGAGCCTTTCCAGGTCTCGTAAGGGCCTTCTTCGATAGCAAGTTCCATGGATGTTTCCATGGCGGCGAAATAAATCGTTTCGAAAATATCTCTGTTCAATTGGCGTGCTTCGTCTGACTCAAAAGGCATTCGCAGCAACATAAACGCATCTGCTAATCCTTGAATTCCGATACCAATCGGACGATGACGTTTGTTGCTCCGCTCTGCTTCTTCAACCGGGTAGTAATTAACATCAATGACTTTGTTCAAATTACGTGTAATTACCTTGGTTACTTTATACAACGTCTCATGGTCGAAGGTGCTGATGCGTGTCTGCTCGTCTTGCTTGATAAACTTAGGAAGTGCGATAGAGGCCAAATTACAAACGGCTACTTCGTCTGGCGAAGTAAACTCCATGATTTCCGTACAAAGATTGGATGATTTAATCGTTCCAAGATTCTTTTGGTTGGATTTTAGGTTTGCGGCATCCTTGTACAACATATACGGCGTGCCAGTCTCAACCTGAGATTCCAAGATAGCGAACCACAAATCTTGCGCTTTGATCGTTTTACGTACTTTGCCTTCTTGCTCATACGAAGTATAGAGTTTTTCGAACTCCTCTCCGTAGCATTCACTCAAGCCAGGGCATTCGTTCGGGCACATCAGCGACCAAGTTCCGTTTTCCTCGACTCTTTTCATGAACAAGTCTGGAATCCACATAGCATAAAATAAGTCACGGGCACGAAGTTCTTCTTTTCCGTGATTTTTACGCAAATCTAGGAAATCAAAGACATCGGCGTGCCAAGGTTCCATGTAAATAGCGAACGAGCCTTTGCGCTTTCCGCCTCCTTGATCTACGTAACGAGCCGTATCATTAAATACGCGGAGCATTGGCACAATGCCGTTGGACGTTCCGTTGGTTCCTTTGATGTAAGAGCCTGTTGCCCGAATGTTATGAATAGCCAAGCCAATGCCACCCGCTGACTGCGAAATTTTGGCGCATTGTTTCAACGTATCGTAAATTCCTTCGATGCTATCTTCTTTCATGGTTAATAAAAAACAAGAAGAAAGCTGAGGTTTGGGAGTTCCTGCATTGAATAACGTTGGAGTTGCATGTGTAAACCAACGTTCAGACAAAAGTTCGTAGGTTTCAATGACGCGCTCAATGGCATCTCCGTGAATCCCGACGGCTACACGCATGAGCATGTGTTGGGGGCGTTCGACGATGCGGTTATTGAGTTTCAATAAATAGGATTTTTCGAGCGTTTTGTACCCAAAATAATCGTATCCATAGTCACGGTCGTAAATAATTGTTGAGTCTAGAAGTGCAGCATTTTCTTTGATGACGCGGTAGGTTTCCGGCGAAAGAAGAGCTGCATTTTGACCTGTTTTTGGGTCAGTGTATTGATAAAGCATTTTCATCGTTCCAGAGAACGATTTCAATGTATTTTTATGCAAGTTAGAAATGGCGATACGAGCAGCCAAGATAGCATAATCAGGGTGTTTGGTCGTCATCGAGGCAGCTGTTTCTGCGGCTAGATTATCTAGCTCCGAGGTGGTCACACCGTCGTAAATACCTGAAACAACTTTCATGGCAACTTCTATTGGTTGCACAAAAACGGCGTCTAGTCCGTAACATAATCGCTCAATGCGTGCTGTAATTTTGTCGAATTTTACCGACTCACGTCGGCCATCTCTTTTAATGACGTACATATCTTTTGTGGGGTGTAGTGTTTAATATGCTATTAGGAAACATAGTAAGTTGAAGTGCTCGCAAGCCTCGTTCACTAGTCAAAAATAAGGAATTTTTTGTGTACAAAAAAGTAAGGAAAAAGGAACTTTTGATAAATCTCAAAATAGGTAAAACGGATGTTTGTCAAGACTTTTATAATCAATATATTAAGTTTTTTTTAGGGACAATCATCTATGAAAAATACAATTAAAAAATATAGAATATTTTTTGCCTCATTTGTAAGGTCGATATGCTTTATAAAGAGACTAGGAATATTCAATGTATGTTTTGTGCTATTTCAATACATTCTTCTATTCCTCAGAGTTCTTGCATGTAGTTCTGTGGATGAAACGGGGGAATTTGCACAGAAAAGAATGAAATTCCTGAGTTAATCCTTACATTCCATCAGTAATAAATCACCAGATTCAAACGAGACATGGATAAGCCCATCTTGTTTTACTTCATTGCTATTTCCTACTTTATATCCAAGTGTAAGATTCTCATTATCAATAGTATATACTAAATTTCGTGTCGTAACTCCCTTTGCAACTCCTACAGGAAGTAAAGAAATAGGAAACCCCGCAGGATACCATTTTTCAAATTTGTTGGGCGTTGGAGAGAGAGGATACACGACGGAATAGTCATCTATAACTGCCAACTGAATCTTAGATTTATACCGTACGATATTCGTAATGTTTGCTAGGTTGTGGTCGGCTCTTCTGCCTGTCGCCCAAAGGATATTTGCAGCAGGGAAACCTCTCTCTATAAGATATTCGATTGCTTTTTCTAAGTCAGTTTTATCTTGATTAGGTGTATGGACAATTTCGATTGGATATTGATTTTCTTGGATTTGTCCAATATCTATCTTTTTACTATCAAAGTCTCCAAGAAGTACATCTACCTTAATTCCTAACCCCAAAACACGCTCGATTGCTCCATCCAGAACGACAACAAGCGGGCTCCATTCCAGTAAATCTTGCAGTAATTCTATCCGACAGGATTCCCCGTTCGCAAGGATGAGCGCTGGCTCTTGTTTTTCACGAACAACATGATGAGAGGACATAGTGATACGCGGTGAATGATAGCTATAAATACACTTTTTACACAGAGAAGGTTTCGAATAAAAGGAATTATCTCTGCGGATGGCTAAAATGAAGAGATTTAAACGAAGATTTCATGAAAAATGGTAATTTTGCACTTTCTTTCTACATCCATATTTATCCATTCCATGTCAAAGCAAATTAAATCCGCTCTGATTTCTGTTTTTTACAAAGACGGCCTCGACCGAATCGTACAACTTCTTCACGATAATCAAATTACTATCTATTCTACCGGAGGAACACAGAAATTCATCGAAGAAATGAATATTCCTGTAATTCCTGTTGAAGATTTAACTAGCTACCCTTCTATCTTTGGTGGCCGAGTGAAAACGCTGCACCCTAAGATTTTCGGAGGAATTTTGTATCGCCGCAACTTAGAAGAAGACCAAAAAACAGCGCAAGAATTTGAAATTCCTTCCATTGATTTGGTCATCGTTGATTTATATCCCTTCGAGGAAACTGTCGCATCAGGTGCTTCTGAGGAAGACATCATCGAAAAAATAGACATCGGCGGTATTTCCTTGATTCGTGGTGCCGCCAAGAATTTTGAAGATGTTTTGATTGTTTCTTCTCGGAAACAATACGACGAAGTATTCGAAATCTTATCTGCATCGAATTGCCAAACTTCTTTGGAACAACGCAAACGCTTTGCTATGCAGGGTTTTGCCGTTAGCTCTCACTATGATTCTGCAATTCATGGCTTTTTTGCTGGTTTGACAGACGCTGGAAACTTCCGAGCTGCCAACCAAGTACCACTTAGATACGGTGAAAATCCGCACCAAGCAGCTACTTTTTACGGTGACTTGAACCAAATGTTTACGCAGCTTCACGGCAAAGAATTGTCCTATAATAACTTGATGGATGTAGATGCGTGCGTTCGTTTGATAGATGAATTTGATGAGCTAACCTACGTAATCGTTAAACACAACAACGCATGTGGTGTAGCGACTGGGCAAACAGCCAAAGAAGCATATATGCAGGCACTTGCTTGTGATCCTGTATCTGCCTTTGGAGGCGTTATCATTACAAATGCCAACGTTGATGCTGCTGTTGCTGAAGAATTACATCAGTTATTCTTTGAAATCCTCATCGCACCATCTTTCGATGAAGACGCGTTAGCGATTCTTAAACAAAAGAAAGACCGTCGCTTGCTCGTCCGGAAGGAGGTACATGTGTCGAAAAAACAATACAGAACATTGCTGAATGGCGTACTCGAACAAGATAAGGATTTGGTGACTGAAAAAACGGCTGATTTTAAAGTAGCTACTCTCCGAACTCCTTCTGACGAAGAAAACAAAGCGATGGAATTTGCATTAAAAATTTGCAAACATCTCAAATCAAATAACGTGGTAATTGCCAAAGGTGGGCAGTTGATTGCAAGTGGCGTTGGGCAAACTTCCCGCGTGGATGCCTTGAAACAAGCGCTTGACCGAGCAAAAGAACTTGGTTTTGACCTCAACGGCGCAGTAATGGCCTCTGAAGCTTTCTTCCCTTTCCCGGATTGTGTAGAAATTGCAAATCTGGCGGGAATCACAGCTGTTGTTCAACCAGGTGGCTCTATTCGCGACCAAGCATCGATTGACTATTGTAACGCACACGGTATGGCGATGGTCATGACGGGTGTTCGTCACTTTTTACATTAATCCGTCAGTATAAAGAAGTAAAAACGGGAGTCTGTTCAAAAACAAGCTCCCGTTTTTTGTACAAGATAAATGAAAAAGCCTCTTTATTTTCTGTAATTTATCGTTGCATATAAAAGAAAAGTGCGTTTATAGCTGGTCTCTTAACCTTTTCAAAGCTTGATTGGAAAAGACAAATTCATCTACTTCAGGGGAGGTGGTTGTCAGAATGGTTTTGCTGTCGCCTTCCCAAACTTTTTTACCTTTATACAGGAATAAAATATAGTCACCAATAGATAAAACAGAGTTCATGTCATGTGTAATAATGACCGTAGTGGTTTTGTATTCTTGTGTAATTTCTTGAATTAATTCGTCGATTTTTATAGAAGTGAGGGGGTCTAGCCCTGAATTTGGTTCGTCACAGAAAAGATATTTAGGGTTCATGACGATGGCACGTGCAATACCCACTCTTTTTTTCATTCCACCTGAAATTTCGGAAGGCATTCTTCCGCCTGTTCCTTGTAATCCGACACGTTCGAGGCAAAATTCAACGCGGTCTTTTTTCTCTGCTAGACTCATATTTGTCAACATATCCAACGGAAATTGAACATTTTGATGCACTGTTTGGGAATCAAAAAGTGCTCCTCCTTGAAACAGTACGCCCATCTCACGTCGAATATCTTTTTTGTCTTCTTCCGATGTAGAGAAAAAGGGACGTTGATCATATAAAACAGTGCCTGTCTCTGGTCGAACTAGGTCAAGCATACATTTCATGAGCACAGATTTTCCTGTACCGCTTGCTCCAATAACCAAGCTGGTTTCTCCGGACTTGAAAGACGCAGAAACTTGGTCAAGAACTACTTTTTCGCCAAATGCTTTGGAAATATTTTCAATCGTAATCATACCATTAAGTTAAAAGTTCAGCAAGTAAGTAATCTGCAATCAGCACGGCAATACAACTATTCGTAACAGCAGCTGTGCTTGATTGGCCTACCTCAAGGGCACCACCAGACGTAAAAAATCCTTTGTAGGCAGAAATACTCGCAATGAGAAATCCAAAAACAAATGCTTTAATAATTGAGATGAAAACGTTGTACGGGATGAACGAATAGCGAATCCCGTAAATGTATTCTTCAGGGGTTAAAATACCCGTTAATGTGCCTGCCAAATAACCACCATAGATGCCTAAAAAGCCAGATAAAACAGCAAGTAAAGGAAATGTAAAAACAGCAGCCAATACTTTAGGTAAAACCAAATAGGAAGCAGAGTTGATGCCCATTACTTCCAAGGCATCGATTTGCTCTGTGATACGCATTGTACCTAGCTCTCCTGCAATATTTGACCCTACTTTGCCTGCCAAAACAACACACATAAAGGTAGAGGAAAGCTCTAGCAAAGTCATATCCCGGACAATATTGCTCACAATATAGACAGGAATAATCGGGCTAACTAAGTTGGCATACGTCTGCACACAAGTAACGGCACCAATAAATAAAGCTACAATGGCGATAATAAGAATGGAATTAACCCCAATGCTGACGGACTCGTCCAGAAAACGTCTCCAATAGACTTGCGCGGTTTCACGCCTCGAAAAGAGACGACCTAAAAATAAGAAATACTTCCCTAAGATAGATAACATGGAATTACGGCTTGATTTACGATATTTGCAAAGTTAACAAATACTTCAGGCACGAGGGTGCTGTTCAATAATTATAAATGAGAAAATTAGCAGTTATTTCAGGAGGAAGCCGTGGTATTGGTCGTGCCATCGCTGAAAAAATGGCAGAAAATGGGCTTGATATTGCGATATCTGGCCGTTCATTGGATACATTGCTCGAAGCAAAAAAAGAGATTGAAAGCAAGGGTGTCGTGTGTCATATTGAAGTTGCCGACAACGGAAACAAAGAAGAAGTCCTTGCTTGGGCACAAAAATTGAAAGACTTACAGCAGGAAATTGGTGCGCTCGTCTTGAACGCCGGTCAGTTTCAAATGGGTTCATTGGAAGAAGAGCCTGATGGTTCTTTTGAGCGAATGATGGAAATCAATGTATATGGTTCTTACCATTTGTCCAAAGCCTTGTTGCCTCAAATGATAGCGGCTGGTCAAGGACATATATTTGTTATGTGCTCGGTAGCTAGCTTTATTGCGCATCCTTTGAGTTCAGCTTATACTATTTCGAAATTTGCCTTGTTTGGTTTGAGTAAAGTGCTTCGCGAAGAATTAAAAAAACAGCAAATTCGAGTAACGGCTTTGCTACCCGGCGCTACAGAAACAGACAGCTGGAAGGACGTTCCCGTAGAATCTAGCCGGCTTATGAAAAAAGAGGACATCGCAGATTTAGTGTGGGCAGCTTATGCTATTTCTCCTCTCAGTGTCGTTGAAGAACTAATCGTTCGCCCGCAGTTAGGTGATTTAATGGATATTGGCTAACAAATACCGTTGCTGACCTACGAAGGAAATTGAGGCTTTTATTTCCTCTCCGTGAATAGATTTTGTAATTTGCATCTTTTTACGGTTCTATATTTTATTTACTTAAGCATTTTCTATCTAAAGCATTTTATGGAATTACTACAAGAAGTAGCAAACATATCGGGCAAACCCGGTCTTTATCGCATCATCAAACCAGGTAGAGCTGGTGTAATCGTTGAGTCGCTGGATACTCAAAAAAAGAAAGAATTGGTGAATGTAAATGCCAAAGTATCTATCTTGAAAGATATTTCAATTTATACGGATGAATTTGAAAAGGCTGTGCCTCTAAGTGATTTGTTCTTGAAAATAAAAGAGCTCTTCGGTGAGAAAATCGAATTAGACCCCAAAAAAGCAGCCCCAATTGAGTTATTTGATTTCATGGCTAAAATTCTTCCCAACTTCGATAGAGAACGCGTTTATAGCTCAGATGTAAAGAAAATCATTCAATGGTACACTATCCTAACCGAACAGTTACCAGAAGTTTTTGAAGCTCCAGCAACACCGTCTGAGGAGGAAGCTAAGTAAGAAATTTCGCAAAAAAAAGTGGAGATTACGCAATCTCCACTTTTTTTATGCAAAATCTGAAAAGACCCTTATTCACCCGCCTCTAATAAACGGATACTAAGGAGTATTTCAGCAAAAGTCCTTTGAAATACGTAATACCAGCCCGCTCGCCCGTCTAAAATTCCTTTTTTGACAAACAAACAATAGAAAAACACAACGAATGGAGCGAGAATTTTCTTCTTTCTAATTCGGTCAGGAAAACTAAGTTCATGCGCAGGAGTTTCGGTGATTTTTTTTGCCTCAATGATCATGTATTTATCTTGCGAAGCAATCCAACGACTCAATGATTTGCGGTCGTCGTGTTCTATTTTGTTTTTTAGCATGGAAACACGCCCCCCTAAAATAGAAACTTGATGAGCATGCCCATCTTCTTCATACCGTGCTTTTTCTCTTCTATAAAGAACCTTACGAGGAGGTAATAAAGTAGCCCGAAGTGGTTTCCCAAATACACAATAGACAAAACCAACAGCGTACGCATCCATTTCATCTGAAAATTCAAGTGATTGCAATTCCTCTACCAACGACTGGCTCAAGACGTAGTCCGCATCCATAGAAAGAACCCATTCGGAGGTTATTTTGGTCAATCCGTAATTACATTGGTTAGCAAACGTATCAAATTTTCTCTGATAGACTTGTATCCGGGGGTCAGAGGACAAAATCTCAAGTGTTTTATCTGTACTAAAGCTGTCAATCACAATAATTTCTGTAGCCCAATGCAGACGTTCTAGTGTTCGCGCAATATTTGGTTCTTCGTTGTAGGTTAAAAGTAAGGGTGTAATGTCTGAACGCATCGTTTTAGTAATTTAAAACAAAGATACTAGGCAAAAAGAAAAGGTATCCATTAATTTTGAATGAATATCTTGCTATATTCGAGTTCCTTTGATTTTATCCTTTTTTTCCAATAGATAAAGTTAAATGGATGATGACGCAAAATCTATGGATTTGAAGCGATGAACGCATCTTACTAATTCGATTAATTGACTCCCTGGGGAGATTGTTGACACGAACCTGCATTTGGTTTTAAATTATTTCAGAATAAATAAAATAAATGTAAGGAAAAATATAAATATTTGACTTTGGAACTTAACCCTTTGCCTAATGTCCATCAAAAAATTAAAAAAAGAAACCGAAGAAATCGTTAAAATTCAACCTCGAAAACAAGAACAACCCATTCTTTTTGAGGTTGCCTGGGAAGTCTGTAACCAAGTAGGAGGAATATACACGGTTATCCGCTCAAAAGTGCCTGCTATGGTGGAGGAATGGGGCGATAACTACTGTTTAATCGGCCCATACTTTCCGCAAACTGCACTAGTTGAGTTTGAAGAACAACTGAACGATGATTCTGTCTTTGCAAGAACCGCTGCCCAACTACGCGAACAAGGGCTCGATGTTCACTACGGTCGTTGGCTCGTTACAGGAAGACCACGCATCATTCTAGTAGATTTTAATAAAATGATTTCAGAGGTAGATGGACTTAAATTTAACCTTTGGCAGAATCATAAAATTTCAACACTACACGCCGAACCACTCGTCGATAAAGTCATTGCTTTCGGAGAATTAGTGAACCGTTATTTGTCTCTATTCGTTGAAATCAATGGTAAAAAAACGGATACTATCGCTCACTTTCACGAATGGATGGCCTCCACAGCGCTCCTTGATTTACGCCACAAACAGGTACCACTCGCTACTGTTTTTACTACGCACGCAACGATGCTAGGGCGGTACATCGCCGGAAATGTAAATGACTTCTATGATCAACTTCCGTACTACGATTGGGCGAAAGAAGCAAAAGAATACGGAATTGAGGCGCAAGCAGGAATCGAAAGGGCTTCGGCTCAACTTTGCCATGTCTTGACGACCGTCAGTGATGTGACTGCCAAAGAATGTGAAGTTTTCTTCGGAAGAATCTGTGACCTCATTCTTCCCAATGGCTTGAATATTACCCGCTTTGCCGCAACCCACGAGTTCCAAAATCTCCATCTCAAATACAAACAGAAAATCCAGCAATTTGTGATGGGGCATTTCTTCCAAAGCTACTCTTGGGACTTGGACAATACGCTCTTCTTCTTTACATCAGGACGTTATGAATTCAAGAATAAAGGGTATGATTTGACCTTAGAAGCACTCAAAAGGCTTAATTTTAAAATTGTACAAGCAGGATTAGATACAACTGTGGTGATGTTTATCATTACCCGAAATCCCGTTCATTCCATCAATCCAGAAGTGCTTCAATCGCGTGCTGTCATGGAGGAAATTAGAGAAACGTGTGAATCCATCGAAAAACAAATTGGTGAACACCTTTTTTATGCTTCTGCTGCCAACGAAGACGCAAATTTACCTGATTTGAATGAGTTCGTGGATGACTATTGGCGCCTCCGCTTGCGTAGAACTATTCAAACTTGGCGCACAAAAAAACTCCCGCAAACGGTCACGCACTTACTCAAACAACCCGACGAAATTACGCAGTTCTTGGAAAAAACAAATCTCATGAACCACGAACAAGATCGAGTTAAGTTCGTGTATCATCCCGACTTTATATCACCGACAAACCCACTTTTTGGCATGGAATATAGCCAATTTGTACGAGGTTGCCACCTGGGTGTATTTCCAAGTTACTACGAGCCCTGGGGCTATACTCCGCTCGAATGTGTCGTTCGGGGTATTCCAACTGTTACCAGCGATTTATCCGGTTTTGGTGATTTTATGATGCAACTAATGCGTGATTTTGAGAATGTGGGCGTCTATGTGGTCAATAGAAAAGACAAAAATTTTGACCAAGCAGCAGACCAACTCGCCGATATCCTCTTCAAATTTGTTACCCTAAACAGAAGAGACCGGATTATGCAACGAAATCGCGTAGAGAATATCTCCGATGTGTTCGATTGGACAAACCTCCGTTCCTACTACGATACAGCACATGACCTGGCTTTGAAAAGAAAAGGCATACAGAGAAATTGAAAAATACAAATTATTGCATTTGTTAATATGTTGATTAGTAGTATTTTATAATTTATTTTAAGAGGTATTATCTTCAAATTAGACAATTTTTATAACTTTGCAAGCTATTCAAGTTGATAATTATCAAAACACATGCCTCTTATTTTACCTTTTGTATTGCTAGGATATGTACTAGGGTCAATCCCGACGGCTGTTTGGTATGGCCGCGTTTTCCATGGAGTGGATATTCGTAATCATGGGAGCGGGAATGCTGGAGCAACAAACTCACTGCGGATTTTAGGTAAAAAAGCAGGTATCGTTGTACTCGTTTTTGATATTTTGAAGGGCGTCATACCCGTACTCATTGCGCGAACACTGGAGGCAAGTATTGAAGTGCAATTGACAACTGCTTTCTTTACAATCATTGGTCATTTATTACCAGTTTTTGCTCACTTTAGAGGTGGAAAGGGCATTGCAACATCGCTTGGTGTCATTGCAGCTGTCTATCCTTTTGGTGCAATGGCGTCCCTGTTTACATTTCTGGTATTGGTTTATGTGACCCGTTACGTCTCGCTTGGTTCACTCATTGGAGCTGCTTTTTTTTCTGTGATGGTCGGTGTTTTGCAACCAGTTCACACACAAGAATTATTGATTTTTGGCTTGTCCGTTTTGCTGTTATTGGTATTTACACATCGCCAAAATATTGTTCGTTTATGGAATGGAACGGAGAATAAATTCGGAGAAAAGAAAGCGGAATAAGCCAGGTAGATTTTTATTTTTTGATGGATTTATTTGTGAATAAACAAAAATAAGTCTAATTTTGCGGACAATAGTACAAACGGGCATAGTTCAATGGTAGAGCAACGGTCTCCAAAACCGTAAATCTGGGTTCGAGTCCTAGTGCCCGTGCAAGTGTAAAGTTCCGAGAAAACAAGCTAGTTTACTCGGAACTTTTAAGTTTAAATTGATATAAATAATACCTAACGATGGATAAACTTCAGAGTTTCTTCAAAGAGTCTTGGCACGAAGTCGTGAACGAGGTTACTTGGCCTAAATGGGGTGAGCTACAGTCAAGCGCTACACTTGTTTTGGTGGCATCTATTATTTTTGCACTGGTGGTGGGTCTTTTTGATTTTGCCATCGATAATGCGCTAAAACTTCTGTATCAGTCGTTCTGATCAAAAAGTAAATACCCTTATTTATGAGTGAAATTAATTGGTACGTTGTACGTGCAGTAGCAGGTCAAGAGAAAAAAATCAAGACATATATAGAAAACGAGGCGGCCCGTCAGAACTTAACGGATTCGATTCCGCAAATTCTTATTCCTTCTGAGAAAATTGTCGAAGTAAGGAATGGAAAAAAAAGGGTTCGAGAGAAAAACTTCTTTCCAGGCTATATGATTGTCAATGCCGACTTGAAAAACGGGGAGGTGATGCACTTAATCAAAAGTATGCCAGGTGTTATTGGTTTTTTAGGCCGTAAGATGGACAAAACGACGATGGATCCAGAGCCACTTCGTCTCAGTGAAATCAACCGAATCTTAGGCATCCAAGAGGAAATCCAGGAAGAAACGATTGATGCAAACATGAGTTTCGTGATGGGAGAGACGGTGAAAGTAATCGATGGTCCATTCGCAAGTTTCGAAGGAACTGTTGAAGAAATATTCGCAGAAAAGAAAAAGCTGAATGTCAGCGTCAAAATATTTGGTCGCAGCACGCCAGTCGAGTTGAGTTACCTACAAGTAGAAAAAGTCTAAGCTAAGCTTAGACTTTTTTTTTAATTCGTTTGTAATCAATAGAAAAACTAAGTACCTTTGCAGCCCTAATCAAGTACTTGTTAGTTGATTGGCGAAATTCTATCTCTCTCTTCTTGTCAATGATTTGATAGCTTCCCTCGAAACGAGGTAGAGTTTTGGAGAAACGAATAAGCCCCTTGAAGATAACATCCAACTGTGACTAGGTTGTATTCCGAAGAGACGGTCGTTCGTACTATTCGTGTTTCTCACTTTAAAACAATTTAGAACAATGGCGAAAGAAATCGCAGGTTATTTAAAATTACAAGCAAAAGGTGGCCAAGCCAACCCTGCACCCCCAATCGGTCCTGCATTAGGTTCGAAAGGTATCAATATCATGGAGTTCTGTAAGCAGTTCAATGCGAGAACACAAGATAAAATGGGCCAGGTAGTGCCAGTTTTGATTACGTACTACACAGACAAATCGTTTGAGTTCGTCATTAAAACTCCTCCAGCAGCCGTACTTTTAATCGATGCAGCGAAAGCAAAGAAAGGATCTGACCAACCCAACCGGAACAAAATCGGTTCTGTAACTTGGGATCAAGTTCGTGTAATCGCAGAAACTAAAATGCCTGACTTAAACTGTTTTACGATTGAATCTGCTATGAAAATGATTGCAGGTACAGCCGCAAACATGGGTCTTCGCATCACAGGTGACGCACCTTTCTGATAAAAAGTAAATAATAATTATTCATGGGAGTTGTGCGCAAGTGCAACGTTACTACCAAATCAATTTGTAATACAATGGCAAAATTGACTAAAAAGCGGAAAGACGCTCTAGCAAAATATGACCCATCAAAGGGATATACGCTAGAAGAAGCTGCCGCAGTATTGAAAGAAATTTCATACACAAAATTTGATTCTTCTGTCGATATCGACGTTCGTTTGGGTGTGGATCCAAGAAAAGCAGATCAAATGGTTCGTGGTGTTGTTGCCCTACCACACGGTACTGGTAAAACAGTTCGCGTTTTGGTATTGTGCTCACCAGACAAAGAAGCAGAAGCAAGAGAAGCAGGTGCTGACCACGTCGGTTTAGATGATTATATCACGAAAATCGAACAAGGTTGGACAGACGTGGACGTAATCATTACAATGCCAACAGTAATGGCAAAGTTGGGTCGTCTAGGTCGTGTTTTAGGACCTCGTGGATTGATGCCTAACCCAAAGTCAGGTACTGTAACTTTGGAAGTTGGCAAAGCAGTGAAAGAAGTGAAAGCTGGTAAAATCGACTTTAAAGTGGATAAAACAGGTATCATCCATGCCGCAATCGGTAAGGTGTCATTCACTCCGGAACAAATCAACCAAAATGCGTTGGAGCTAATCCAAACGTTGATTAAGTTGAAGCCATCTTCTGCAAAAGGAACCTATGTGAAGTCAATTTCATTGTCAAGTACGATGAGCCCTGGTGTTCAGATTGACAAAACAACCATTAATGGATTGTAATCATGACAAGAGAAGAAAAAGGAATTATCATTGAAGAGCTAAAAGCAAAGTTTGCTGAGATGCCTTATTTCTACATCATTGATGCAAGCGGTATGTCTGTTGCGAAAACCAACAAACTTCGTCGCCTAAGCTTCGAGCGTGGTGTAGAATACAGAGTTATCAAAAACACATTGATTGAAAAAGCTCTTGAGCCCCTCGAAACGGATTACTCTTCATTCAAAGGAACTGTTCTTAAAGGATTTTCAGGTGTTTTATTTCACCCTGAATCTGGCAAAGTACCAGCTAAATTGTTGAAGGATTTTCTTAAAGAGAACAAAGGGTCTATTCAACTCAAAGGAGCTTCTGTAGATGGTGGTCTATACATTGGACACGATCAATTGGAGGTTCTAGAGAAATTGAAGTCGAAAGACGAGGTCATCGGAGAAATCATCGGTTTACTCCAATCACCAGCGAAGAACGTTATCGGTGCTTTGCAGAGTGGTGGCCAAAACTTGGCAGGTATCTTGAAAACTCTATCAGAGAAAGACGCCGCTTAATAACTTATTTTTTCTGTGTAGGTGTGTTGCCTACACGTATTTTTTCAAATTGTATTAACGATTAATTTAATAAAAAAATGGCAGATTTAAAAGCTTTTGCTGATCAATTAGTAAACTTAACAGTTAAAGAAGTAAACGAACTAGCTCAAATCTTGAAAGATGAGTATGGTATCGAACCAGCTGCTGCTGGTGCAGTAATGGTAGCTGGTCCAGCTGCTGAAGCTGAAGCAGTAGTAGAAAAAACTTCATTTGACGTAATCCTTAAGTCAGGTGGTGCAAATAAACTACAAGTTGTTAAATTAGTGAAAGATCTTGCAGGTTTAGGCTTGAAAGAAGCGAAAGAACTAGTTGATTCAGCTCCGAAGCCTTTGAAAGAAGGTATCGCGAAAGACGAAGCGGAAGCATTGAAAAAACAATTGGAAGAAGCTGGTGCTGAAGTAGAATTGAAATAATTCTCGGACACATCCATCCAAAATGAAAAGTCCTTCTTTTCGGTATCTCCGGAAAGAAGGACTTTCTTTTTTATATCCAGTCTTCTGTTTGTATTTGTTTCCATGAAGTTGTTTTTGCAGCTTTGAAAAATAAATGCTAACTTTACAAGATTTTTAAATTTCTAGCAGTCTATGAATTTAAAAACAGGTTTTTCATCCGATACACTTCTATTTTCGTAGGGTAGATGCAAAGGGATGCTAAACTTTCTCCACTGCGGTTTCTATGTTATCAAACAAATGGTTTGATTCCCTTCCAAAAAGTATTTTTTATTTATTAAAACAATTTAAGACCTTGGAATTAACAGAAAACGGTAGAAAAAGCTTCGCCAGCGTACGTCCCGTTCTTGAGTATCCAGACTTCTTGGACATTCAGTTGAAGTCTTTCGAAGAGTTCTTCCAAATCGATACACCTGCCGAAAGCCGTAGAGCAGAAGGCTTGTATCAAGTTTTTATGGATAACTTCCCGATTTCGGACTCACGGGAAAATTACAAGTTAGAATTTGTAGATTATACCATTGACCCACCTAAGTATTCTGTGGACGAAAGTATCGACCGTGGTCTTACTTACTCTGTTCCCCTCAAAGCGAAGTTGCGTCTTACTTGTAACGATGATGACAACGAAGATTTCGAGACAATCGAACAAGAGGTTTTCTTGGGGAATATTCCGTACATGACAGAAAGGGGCTCCTTTGTCATTAATGGAGCAGAACGCGTAATTGTCTCTCAGTTACACCGTTCTCCAGGGGTTTTCTTCTCGATGAGCAAGCATACCAACGGAACGAAACTGTACTCGGCTAGGGTCATCCCAATGAAGGGTTCATGGATTGAGTTCTCGACAGACGTAAATAACGTCATGTATGCCTATATCGACAGAAAAAAGAAATTCCCGGTAACAACTCTTTTGAGAGCCATCGGTTTTGGTTCGGATAAAGAAATATTGAATCTATTTGAACTTTCAGAAGAAGTCGAAGGCAATCGCCAAAGTTTGGAAAAAATGATTGGCCGCCGTTTAGCTGCCAGAGTTTTAAAAACTTGGACAGAAGACTTCGTGGATGAAGATACCGGCGAAGTAGTCTCGATTGATAGAAATGAGGTCATCTTGGAACGTGATGCTGTAATTACGCAAGATTCAATCGAAATTATCCTCGAAACCGAACAATCCTCTATCATCGTTCACAAAGAGGACTCAAACGTTGCGGAGTTTAACATCATTTATACAACGCTTCAAAAAGATACTTCAAACTCTGAAAAAGAAGCTGTTGAGCAAATTTATCGCCAACTTCGTAACTCAGAAGCACCTGATGAAGCAACGGCGCGGGAGATTATCCAAGGGCTGTTCTTCTCGGATAAACGCTATGACTTAGGAGAAGTAGGTCGGTACAGAATCAACACAAAACTAGAACTCAATACAGAACTAGATAAACGTGTATTGACGACAGAGGACATCATCTCTATCGTTAAGTACTTAATCGGTCTTATCAATGCCAAAGCGGTAGTGGATGATATTGACCACTTGTCAAATCGTCGTGTTCGTACGGTTGGAGAGCAGCTTTCCAGCCAATTTGGTGTTGGTTTGGCAAGAATGGCGCGTACCATCAAAGAGAGAATGAACGTACGTGATAATGAAGATTTCAAACCTGTTGACTTGATCAATGCCAGAACGTTATCTTCTGTGATTAACTCTTTCTTTGGTACCAATCAGCTGTCACAGTTTATGGATCAAACGAATCCTTTGGCTGAGATTACGCACAAAAGAAGAATGTCTGCTCTAGGGCCTGGCGGTCTATCCAGAGAGCGTGCTGGTTTTGAGGTTCGTGACGTTCACTATACGCACTACGGTCGTCTTTGTACAATCGAAACGCCAGAGGGACCGAACATTGGGTTGATTTCTTCGCTCTGTACATTCGCGAAAATCAATTCAATGGGATTCATTGAAACACCTTATTTGGAGGTGAAAGAAGGGAAATTGAGCGGTGATATCACCTATTTAACAGCAGAAGAAGAAGATGGTAAGAACATTGCCATGGCCGTTCCTTTTGTGGATGAAAAAGGTGATTTTACGGTAGATTCACTCAAATGTAGATTTGAGGGTGACTTCCCTTATAAAAATCCAACAGAAATTGATTATATGGACATTGCGCCCAATCAGATTGTATCGGTTGCGGCTTCTATGATTCCTTTCCTTGAGCATGATGATGCAAACCGTGCGTTGATGGGTTCAAACATGCAGCGCCAAGCGGTTCCTTTGTTACGCCCAGAAGCGCCTATCGTGGGTACAGGTCTAGAAGGTAGAATTGCCAAAGATTCGCGTACACTCGTTGTTGCAGAGGGAGATGGTGTGATTGAGTACGTAGATGCAGAAAAAATCATGGTACGCTACGATTGGTCGGAAGATCAAATGTTAGTAAACTTTGAGACAAACTTGAAAAGCTACAGCCTCATCAAGTTCCGTCGGACAAACCAAGATACCTGTATCAACCTACGTCCGATTGTCTTGAAAGGACAACGTATCAAGAAAGGACAAATTTTGGTGGAAGGATATGCAACTCAAGGAGGGGAACTTGCTCTAGGACGTAACCTATTGGTTGCTTTCATGCCTTGGCAAGGATATAACTTCGAGGATGCGATTGTAATCAACGAACGTGTTGTGCGCGAGGATATTTTTACATCTATCCACATTGAAGAATTTGATCTTGAAGTAAGAGATACAAAACGAGGTGAAGAAGAACTCACTGCGGAGATTCCGAACGTTTCAGAGGAAATGGTGAAAAATTTGGATGAAAACGGAATTGTACGTGTGGGAACACACATCAAGGAAGGAGATATCCTAATTGGTAAAATCACTCCAAAAGGAGAGTCTGACCCAACACCAGAAGAGAAATTACTTCGCGCTATCTTCGGAGATAAAGCAGGTGACGTAAAAGATGCTTCTAAAAAGGCTTCGCCGTCGTTGAGAGGGGTAATCATTGAAACAAAATTGTTCTCTCGCCCTTCTAAAGAAGAAAGAGTGAAGCACAAGGAAGAGTTGAAGCGCTTGATGCAAAAGCATAGCCGTGCTATGTTGGCACTTCGTGCGGAAATGATTGATAAAATGGTTGCTTTGCTAGAAGAGAAGACATCGAATGGTGTAAAACATAAGTTTTCGGGTAGCGATGAGCTCGTTTCAAAAGGGATGAAGTTTAATCGCTCGAATATCACGAACAACCTTTTCCCAGAAAAGAACCCGTATGTGGATGAAAGCACGTACAATGTGCCGGAAGAAGCGAACTTGTTTGATGGTCTCTATTTAGAAAACTGGACGGAAGACGCGCGCACGAACGAACTACTTGTTAAATTGGTGAAAAACTATCTTTCTAGAAGAAGTGAAATCATTGGTATTTACAAGAGAGAGCGTTTTGTATTGGAAGTCGGAGACGAACTACCAGCGGGCATCGTGAAACTTGCAAAAGTGTATATCGCGAAGAAACGTAAGTTGAAAGTAGGGGATAAAATGGCGGGTCGTCACGGTAACAAAGGTATTGTGGCACGTATCGTTCGGGAAGAAGATATGCCATTCTTGGAAGACGGAACACCAATGGACATCGTGTTGAACCCACTTGGGGTACCTTCACGTATGAACATCGGTCAGCTATATGAAACAGTACTCGGCTGGGCAGGTAAAAAACTAGGTCGTAAATATGCGACACCAATTTTTGATGGTGCGTCATCTGAACAAGTACTGGAGGAATTGAACGCTGCGGAACTACCAGAATATGGCCGTACACAACTTTACAACGGTCTTTCAGGAGAACCATTTGATCAAAAAGTAACAGTCGGTGTTATCTATATGCTGAAACTAGGTCACTTGGTAGATGATAAGATGCACGCCCGTTCGATTGGACCATACTCATTGATTACGCAACAACCTTTGGGTGGTAAAGCGCAATTTGGAGGTCAGCGATTCGGAGAAATGGAGGTATGGGCATTGGAAGCCTTTGGGGCATCACATGTTCTACGCGAAATTTTGACGGTCAAGTCGGATGATGTCATTGGTCGTGCGAAGGCATACGAGGCAATTGTGAAAGGTGAAAACCTTCCAAAACCGAATATACCTGAATCATTCAACGTATTGGTTCATGAATTGAGAGGTTTAGCCCTTGAAATTACAATGGAATAAAAATAGATTCTTTGGCTGTTGAAAGGCAGCCAAAGAATTATTTTTACAAAGGTGTTCGCACCAATTACTTCAGATTCTTTATTAATAATTGAAATACATTCGTCAATGTCGTTAAAGAAAAACAAAAAACTTAGCAGCGACTTCAGTAGCATCACCATTAGTTTGGCCTCTCCAGAGTCTATTTTGGATAGTTCATACGGTGAAGTTACACAGCCGGAAACCATTAACTACAGAACATACAAGCCAGAAATGGGCGGTTTGTTCTGTGAACGTATCTTTGGCCCTGTCAAAGATTGGGAATGTCACTGTGGAAAATACAAACGCATTCGTTACAAAGGTATTATCTGTGACCGTTGTGGTGTAGAAGTAACTGAAAAAAAGGTTAGACGTGAGCGAATGGGGCACATCGAATTGGTTGTTCCGGTAGCACACATCTGGTATTTTAGAAGTTTACCGAATAAAATTGGTTATCTACTTGGTCTATCTACTAAAAAATTAGACCAAATTATTTACTATGAAAGATACGTTGTCATCAACGCGGGTATCAAAGAAGAAGATGGTATCAGTTACATGGATTTCTTGACAGAAGAGGAATACTTGGATATCATCGATAAACTTCCGCGGGAGAATCAAATGCTTCCTGATGAAGATCCGAATAAATTCATCGCCAAAATGGGTGCAGATGCCCTTGAGATGCTTTTATCAAGATTGAAATTAGATGAGCTTTCTTACTCGTTGCGCCACCAAGCAGCTACAGATACCGCTCAGCAAAGAAAGGCAGAAGCCTTGAAAAGATTGAAGGTGGTAGAGGCATTCCGTGATGCAAATACGCGTGTAGAAAATAAACCTGAGTGGATGATTATCAAGATGGTTCCTGTTATTCCACCGGAATTACGTCCACTTGTTCCACTAGATGGAGGACGTTTTGCAACGTCTGACTTGAACGATTTGTATCGCCGTGTAATTATTCGGAATAACCGTTTGAAGAGACTTTTGGAAATCAAAGCACCTGAAGTAATCCTTCGTAACGAGAAGAGAATGTTACAAGAAGCTGTTGACTCACTTTTTGATAACTCTCGGAAAGTAAACGCTGTTCGTTCAGACGGAAACAGAGCATTGAAATCGCTTTCAGATATGTTGAAAGGGAAACAAGGGCGTTTCCGCCAGAACTTGCTCGGAAAGCGTGTTGACTACTCGGGTCGTTCGGTTATTGTGGTAGGTCCTGAGCTAAAGTTACACGAATGTGGTTTGCCAAAAGATATGGCAGCCGAGCTATTCAAGCCGTTTATCATTCGTAAATTAATTGAAAGAGGCATTGTTAAAACAGTAAAATCTGCGAAGAAAATCGTAGATCGCAAAGATGCTGTTATCTGGGATATTCTCGAAAACGTATTGAAAGGCCACCCAGTTATGTTAAACAGGGCACCTACACTTCACCGTTTGGGTATTCAAGCATTCCAGCCAAAATTAGTGGAAGGAAAGGCAATCCAGCTTCACCCGTTGGTTTGTACAGCCTTTAACGCCGACTTTGACGGTGACCAGATGGCGGTACACGTACCTCTTGGGCACGAAGCAGTTATGGAAGCATCTGTTTTGATGCTTGCATCACACAATATTTTGAACCCAGCCAATGGCGCACCGATTACAGTACCTTCACAAGACATGGTTCTTGGTCTGTATTATGTGTCCAAAGGAAAACGTTCTACGCCTGAAGAGGTAATCAAAGGTGAAGGAATGACTTTCTATTCAAGCGAAGAGGTAATCATCGCTTTGAACGAAGGAAGTATTTCGAAACACGCATTCATTAATTGCCGTGTAAGAATCAAGAATGAAGCCGGTGAATTGGAAGACAAAATCATCGAAACGGTTGCTGGTAGAATTTTATTCAATGAATGTGTACCTGAGCAAGTTGGGTATATCAATGAATTATTGACGAAAAAGAAACTACAGCAAATCATTGGTCAGGTATTCAAAGAAGTGAGTTTCGCACGTACAGCTCAGTTCTTAGATGACATCAAAACCCTTGGATACCAATCTGCTTTCAAAGGCGGTTTGTCCATTGGTCTTGGGGATATCATGATTCCTGAAGAAAAACATGCTTTGATTGAAGACGCACGTCTCCAAGTAGAAGAAATTAGAAACAATTACATGTTCGGTATCATTACAGAACGTGAGCGTTATAACCAAACAATTGACGTGTGGACGCGAGTAAACACTCGTTTGAGAGAAACACTTTTACGTCAATTGGAGAATGACCGCCAAGGATTTAACCCTGTTTATATGATGATGCACTCCGGTGCGCGTGGTTCGCAGGAGCAGATTCGTCAGTTAGGAGGTATGAGAGGTTTGATGGCGAAACCGCAAAAGAACATTGCGGGTTCAGTGGGTGAAATCATTGAAAACCCAATTTTGTCTAACTTTAAAGAAGGTCTAGACGTATTGGAGTACTTTATTTCTACACACGGTGCGCGTAAAGGTTTGGCGGATACAGCCCTTAAAACGGCGGATGCAGGTTATTTAACGCGTCGTTTGCATGATGTTGCGCAAGATGTTGTTGTAAACGAAGAAGATTGTGGCACTTTGAGAGGGATTCAGGTTTCTGCATTGAAAGAAAATGAAGACGTAATCGAGCCTCTTTCAGAGCGTATTTTGGGTAGAACGTCTGTTTATGACATTTACGATCCTTTAACGAAGGAGCTCATCGTTCTTGCTGGTGAGGAAATCACGGAAGAAATTGCCAATCGTATTGATAATACAGCGATTGAAACCGTCGAAATTCGTTCGGCATTGACATGTGAAACACAAACAGGTATTTGCGCAAAATGTTATGGTCGTAACCTTGCATCTGGCCGTATGGCAGAACGAGGGGAAGCCGTTGGTGTAATTGCCTCACAGTCAATTGGTGAGCCAGGAACGCAGCTTACACTTCGTACATTCCACACAGGGGGTACAGCGATGAACGTTTCGGTTGAAGCGAATATCAAAGCGAAATTTGAAGGTAAAATTCAATTTGCTGATATTAAGACAGTAGATAGCCTTGACAAAGAAGGCAACCCAACTGTAGTTGTCATTGGCCGCCGTGGTGAAGTTCGTATTATTGATGAGGAATCGAATCAGATTTTGATTACCAACATCATTCCATACGGTGCTACGCTTAAGGTGAAGGATAAGCAAAAAATTGCGAAAAACGAGGAAATCTGTAACTGGGATCAGTTCAACGCAGTTATTCTTTCCGAATTTGACGGTACAATTGTTTACGATAGTATCGAAGAAGGTATCACGTTCCGGGAAGAAGCCGATGAGCAGACTGGTTTCAAGGATAAAGTAATCACGGATTCGAAAGACCGTACGAAAAACCCATCCATCATCGTTCAATCGAACAACGCAGAAGAAAAGGTGTATAACTTGCCTGTTAATGCGCGTGTGATGGTAGAAGATGGACAGTCAATCAAGGCGGGTCAAGTATTGGCAAAAATACCAAGAGCTATCAATATGAACCGAGATATTACAGGTGGTTTGCCACGTGTAACGGAATTATTCGAGGCTAGAAACCCATCAAACCCTGCGGTTGTTTCTGAAATCGACGGTGTTGTTTCATTTGGAACAATCAAGAGAGGTAACAGAGAAATCTATGTAGAAGCGAAAGACGGTACAAAGATGAAGTACATGGTATCTCTATCGAAACTAATTCTTGTACAAGATGGAGACTTCGTTCGTGCGGGTGAGCCGTTATCAGACGGAGCCATTACACCATTTGATATTCTAAGAATCAAAGGGCCAACAGCTGTACAAGAGTATTTGGTTGAAGAAACACAAGCGGTTTATCGCCAACAAGGGGTGAAAATTTCTGATAAACACATTGAGGTAATCGTACGTCAAATGATGCAGAAAGTAGATATTCTTGATGCGGGAGATACAATCTTCCTTGAAATGCAATCGGTAGATAAATGGTTGTTCAGAGAGGAAAACGACCGTATCCTTGATAAGAAAGTAGTAGTTGATGCAGGTTCATCTGCTCGATTCAAGCCGGGTCAAATCATTACCAATAGAGAATATCGGGATGAGAATAGCCATTTGAAGAGAGAAGATTTAACACTTATGCAGGTGCGTGATGCAAGGCCAGCGGTCTCGCAGCCAATCTTGCAAGGTATTACGACGGCATCATTAGGAACGAAGTCATTTGTTTCGGCTGCATCATTCCAAGAGACAACGAAGGTACTTTCAGAAGCTGCAGTTCGTGGTAAGAGAGACCATTTGGAGGGCTTGAAAGAAAATGTAATCGTTGGACACTTGATTCCTGCTGGAACAGGACGTAAGGAGTATCAATCGTACGAAGTTGGTTTGAAAGGTGAGCTAAAATCTGTTCACAATGAAAAGCAATTGATTGAACCTATCAGTTCGGTGAGACGCAAAGAATACATGTAATTCATTCATTCTTGATAGATAAAAAAGGGTTACTTCGGATGAAGTAGCCCTTTTTTGTGGTGGTCTTGTACTCTTCCCTCAAAACTAGCTACGATAATTGATGTAGCATTTTTAATTTAGGAGTAATGAAAAAGAGTAAATTTAGCGAGAGACAGATTATCAAGATTCTCAAGGGGGCAAGAATCGGGTTTATCGGTTGTGGATGTTTGCCGTACGCATGGTATCAGCCAAGATACTTTTTATGATTGGAATAAGCGTAAGAAACACTTCTTGCATGGGCAAAAGCACCTTTAGTGCGTTCTGTGGGGCTGAATACTCGTGGAGACTTGGATTTTATAAAACTCAGAAAGCCAACCCAGAACAGTTTGATTGAGCATTTTAACAGAACATTCAGACAAGATGTACTAGACAGCTATCAGTTTGATACTCTGCCTCAGATGAGAAAGTATGTGCAAGCGTGGGTATGGATGTACAACAACGAAAGACTATATTCGGCTCTGGAGAGGTTGACACCCATGGTGCAACAGGGTAAAAATAAAAAAGTAAACTGGAATTAGTTAGTTTTGAATGTAGCTAAATGAGGGAAGAGTACATATCAATTTTTTATTTGATATCGATACGATTCGTTATTATTCGATAAATATCCGGTAGTAATGATACGATTTGAGCTTATTTTATACGGTAGTGATTCGTTAAAATGCCCTATAACGTTTTGCAACTACCCGAAGGTGGCGACTTCGAAGCACTTCACTTTCAAATAAGTACAAAATTTGATAGAATGGAATCGCCGATGCGGGGCAGAACGCTTGATTTAACCACTGAACCGTTACTTTTGGGTAGGTGCTGTTGTAATCTTCCCTCAAAATTAGCTCTAAAAAACCTAATCACACGATTGAATATCCTAACCCGAAGCTTCGTTCAACACAAGGGTAGTTGCTGTTCCGCTACGGTTCATGCGTTTAAGACTTGTATGTTAGCTGATGGCTTTTTTTGTTATTCCTGAAAATATTCCTTTTTGGAATAAATATTTTTGCTATCTTTGTAAAAATAAGTAAGATGAGCGAAGTTACAATTAAAAATTCGGGTGCAACATTTACACCAACAGAACTAGCTGATTTTCTTTCTGATAGATTAGTTTCAGAGCTTAATCAGCAAGAGGAAACTTCATATACTATACTTGACCCAGCCTGTGGAGAAGGAGAACTCTTAGCTTCTATTACAAGAAAATTCAAGGCCTCACGTAACAATTCTAAACTTAACATAAAAGGTTTTGATACAAACATTGACTATTTAATTACAGCCAAGTCAAATCTGGATGAATTTGAGATAAATTTAGATATTCAAAATCAAGATTTTTTGAGCACCCAAGGGGTTTGTGTTGAACCTTTGAATTTATTTAGTCAGAATATTAGTGAGGAATATGCCGATATAATTATTGCAAATCCGCCTTACGTTAGAACACAAATACTTGGAACTGAAAAAGCCCAAGAAATTGCAAAACGATTTAATTTAAAAGGACGTGTCGATTTGTACTATCCGTTCTTAATCGCAATGACAAATGTGTTAAAGAAGGGCGGTTTGATAGGTGTAATAACTTCCAATAGATATTTATTTACTAAAAGTGGCGAATCAATACGAAAATTTTTGCTTGAAAATTATGAGCCTATTGAAGTAATAGATTTAGGAGACACTAAGATTTTCGATGCTGCTGTTTTACCTGCAATATTCATAGGTCGAAAGAAAACAAGCAAAAAACAACTTTCAGAACCGTGTAAATTTGCTAAAATTTATGAAGAGCTAAATGGAATCGACAAACAAGTTTACGTTTCTAATTCTTTATTTGATATTATAAATACGAACAAGTCAGGCATTTACTCGGTTAATGAAAAAAAGTATAATTTTTCGGTAGGTTTGTTAAAACATGCACCTAACAAGACCGATATATGGCAAATGACCAATGCAGAAGAAAATAAGTGGATTGAACAAATTAACAAACACACCTCGTTTCTGATTGGAGATAAATTTAAAGTCAGAGTAGGAGTAAAATCTTGTGCAGATAATGTATTTCTTAAACAGAATTGGGACAATGAGCCATTTACCCCTGAAAATAGCTTGTTTAAAAAACTGATTTCACAAGAAAACATACAACGTTGGTGTTATTCTTCTGAGAATGACCTTAAAATACTTTATCCACATTATTCTGCGAATGGGAAAAGATTAGTTATTAATCTTGAAGACTATCCAAATGCGAAACGATATTTTGAGGCAAATAAGGAGCAATTAGAAGGTCGTAAATATTTAATTGAAGCAGGTCGTAATTGGTATGAAATGTGGGTTCCACAAAACCCTGAATTTTGGGCTTTGCCAAAACTGGTATTCCCTGATATAAGTGTAGATGCAAGATTTTATTATGATGAAAATGGTTCCGTCGTAAATGGCAATTGCTATTGGATTGTCGCCCAATCTGAAAAAGAAAAAAACGTACTACTATTAATTCAAGGTGTTGCAAACTCCGATTTAATGGCAAAATTCCATGATTTGTGTTTTAATAACAAGTTATATTCAGGTCGAAGAAGATATTTTAGTCAATATATTGAAAAATACCCAATGCCAAACCCCGATAACAACAGTTCAAAGCAGATAATTGAAGTTGTAAAAAAACTAAACGAATTATCTGCTTTAAACCAAGATGTAACTGAACTTGAGAACAAGCTTAATAAATTAGTAAAAGAATCATTCGGCTTTTAAGGATTATAAACGCACTTTCCATTATAAGAATTGAAGAAACTCATCGGAATTGAGCGTTGGCATTTATAACTAATATCACTAACATATGTAAATATTTCGCCAAGTTTTTTTCCAGGAGCAAGAATAACACCTTCGATTACATCAGTCTTTGGATTAGTAAGTGCGATTAAATATCGGACATCAAAGGTCGTTAAGTTATTCTCAGCAACCACAACTTCCTCTTTCTCGGGAGTAAACCGGCCTAAATCAACGGTCTGAGTATCTTGAACTTTTACCTCTAATAATTGATTGGGGATGTCTGGAAAACCACCAACTAAATTTTCATTGTCAGCCATTTTGTAACCCAAAAGTTCAAGTGTCATACGTTCAAGTGCTTGTCCTCTATTTTTTGTTGCTGTATTGTCTAATTTCATGCCAATTAGTTTTTTAGCAACAATTTCAGTCAGAAGTTTTATTGAATACAAGTTTTGTAAACTTGGTTCATTAGCCATTGAATCATAAGGTTTTTTATAAGTGTCTGTGATTAAATAGGATAACTTTTTTGAGTCTGGGAAAAATAAAATCTTTGATTCACTTGTATAAATCTGATTACGAGCTTTGTTGGATATTAATAACTGATGTTTTATCGTTGGTTTCCCAAATTTTCCGAAATGCGCTTCGATGTATTCTGCCGTTAGTATGATAATTGAAGAAATAATGTTTTGCGGAGTATCTATTTTAACAAAAATGTATCTCACTTCATCACATTTTAATGATTCTCCAGAATCAAATTTTATCAAAACTGTTTTACAGTTTGGTACCCTGTTCCAAACCTGTAAGTTATACGAATCTCCGCTTGTTACAGTGTAAGAATCAATCAATTCCCTTAGCATCTTGGGAACTCCTTTTTTCTTGGGAGGAACAATTTCATATTCTCCTGTATTTGCGGCTTCTGGAAGTCCATGGCTTAGTAGTTTCTTAGCAATAAGTTTCCGAACATTTGCTCCATCGGTGCGTGTTTTTCCTGTTAATCTAAATTCACTACCAACAAGTCCTTTCAAAATTTCTGGTAGTTTTGATATTTCGGTTAAGTGCTTTGCGGATTTTGGTGGAATTTTAAAAGCTTCGTCCATGATTCTTTATTTTACTGATTCATTATCAGGAATAAAGAATGGTATTGGTTGATTATAAAATTTTGCTAATTCAAGTAAAATTAAAAAATCTACACGTCTTGCTCCGTTTTCAATTTTTGACAATTCACTTTGTGAAACAATTTTGCTATCTGAAACTTGCTTTTGTGAAAGTCCAGCTTGCTCACGAGCTTCAATCAATCGACTAGAGAGGAAACGTCTCTTTTTACTATAATCATTTCTGTTCATACTATTCAATATTCCTTTTTGCAATATTATGAAGAATGATTTGATATTCCGTTTCGGAATATTTTTAGTAAATTCAAGATGTTATCCTGCAATTTACCCTCAAAATTACCTCCAAAAAACCTATTCACACGATTGAATATCCTAACCCGAAGCTTCGTTCAACACAGGGGTAATCGCTGTTCCGGTACATGCGTTTAAGGTTTGTATGTTGGTGGTTCGGTCTTTTTCTTTCATGCCAATATGTAATGATGTTGTGGTATTAGCATTGGTGTCCAATTTATATTGTAAGTATAGTTGGTTGTCAATCCAGGTCTACCATTTGCAACTGCTAAATTACCATTCCAATTTAAAAAAGAGTTAATCGGAATTACTCGTCCTTGATGAATTGAAAATGGAGCATAACCAACATTTTGGTTCAAAGGTGCATTTTGATATGTCAAGTCATTACTTACAAACAATACAACTCCTCTTTCTACATTTTGAAATGTCTGCTCGAATAGTTCAATTCTTTTAAAGTCTTTCCAGAAGTCATAGCAGCCAATGTTTTGAGCTCCATGTTGTCCAAGTATTACGTTTACATTTTGTCCGAAAACCATAAATGGTAGGACTTGTGGCACCGTTTTATACTTAATTTCAATTGGGTAAAATTGACCATCCTTTTCTAAGACAATGTCAATATTATTAATGTCAGCCCATGGATAATTAACTATCAAATTGCTTGGAACATGATATTCTATAAAAACATTGTCAAATAATTGGCTATTAATTAAGTAGTTTGCAAGATAAAGTTGTATGTCTTGCTCGCGAATGAAAAAGGCGTTCCGTTGACCAAGTGCAAGAATTATTTGATTTAAAATTTGTTGTCGCATATTATTCTGTCGTTAATTTAGGCTGACCGCCAACGAGTCGATAGACGCCATAAATTCACCTAATGGCGTCTATTTCTTATTTAGATAAGAGAATCTGAATCTATTTTGGGAACAATCTCGAAAGCACAACCAAAAATGCATAATATATCCAATTATCCAAATAATCCAATGGGCTTTTTAATTGGTCAAATCCTTTGGTGGTAATGTGCGTATTTCTGTAGTTTTTGAGCTCTCATGACCAACCAAGCTCTGAATGTACCGGATGTCTGTCCCGTTTTTAAGCTGATAACCAATCAAAATACGTAAGTTACCCGGCATTTCTATTCGGATACCAGTTTTCGGTGAACAGGCATGTTCGATGCCTTATTTATAGACAAAAAGATGCTCCTGGCTAGTTCGTTCATTCTAATCTCAAAATGAAAGTAACCAACCAAGAACACCTCATTCAAACAAGTATAAAAAAGGCTTGAAGTACAAAATCAACGTTTCTCCAACTCAGTAGTAGAAAGTCGAACCATGCGGCCAAGCGGTTGATTGTCCTTATAAACAATGACATGCAAAAGGGTCGGTTCTTTGGGAAGTAGAAACGGCTTATCATACAATGTCGAGAACGAATCTGCCGGAAATTGGTCTAAACTGTAATAAATCTTTGTATTAGGAATATCTGATTGAAGAGAAACAGACACGCCATTCTCTCCTTTTTTTATCCGAATAATTGGGTCAAGATGTGCTTTCGAGTAGGCGATTTCCTGGTTATCCGCACGTTCAAAATGTGTCGAAAGTCGGTTCAAGAAAAACGTCCAATTTTTTTCTTTGGCTGGCGACCAAAAAACTTCCGCCAATGCCCAAGCACGCGGATACGCCATGTATTCCATCGCTCGTAATGTCGCAAAGCGTTCACTCCACAGATTTCCTTGTCCGCCTTTTATAAGCGATGGATTTACTCCGTCCGGAACGGGCTCAAATTGATACGCATTTTTCAAGGTTAGTTGGCTGTACGTGGGTGGTTCTAAGCTAGGGTCTCCTTGGTACAAGTCTAAATAGGCATGTTGGTTCGGGGTCATGACCACCTCGTGCCCCATTTTTGCCGCTTCAATGCCGCCCGCCATTCCTCGCCAGCTCATAACAGCCGCGTTAGGTGCAAGTCCACCTTCTAGGATTTCATCCCAACCAATGATTTTTTTCCCTTTGGAGGAAACAATTTTTTCGACTCGTTGGATGAAATAACTTTGAAGGGCATGGCTGTCTGCGATGTTATTTTTCGCCATGAATTTTTGGACGTGTTCAGCACGTTCCCAATATCCTTTGTAGCATTCATCTCCACCAATATGAATGTATGGGAATGGAAAAAGAGCAGCGATTTCAGTGAATACTTTGTCTAAAAAGACATAGACTTGTTCATTTGTTGGGTCTAAATTATTATCAATGTGCATGGTAAATGTGCCGTTTCCATGCCACGTAGCAAATTGGCTTCCCGGATTCACACGAATCGACGTATCTTGCGTTACACTGAGTTCCGGATAGGCTGCAAGAGCTGCCATACTGTGCCCAGGGACATCAATTTCAGGAATAATTTGAACGTGATTTTCTTGTGCATACGCAATGATTTCGCGAATATCATCTTGGGTATAGAAGCCACAATCCGTCGCTTTTTCATTGGGCTTGGGTGCTTCTCTTTCCCACCAAATCCCCGTTCTTGGCACGCGACAAGCACCGATTTCAGTTAACTTGGGCAATGACTTTATTTCAATTCGCCAGCCTTGGTCGTCTGTCAAGTGCCAATGCAGTACATTGAATTTGTATTGAACCATTTGGTCAATAAAATCTTTCATTTCTTGTTTTGTGCGAAAATGGCGGCTAACGTCCACCATGAGTCCTCGCCATCCAAAACGGGGATAATCCAGGATTTGGCACGTTGGAATTCGTATTTCGGAGGTTGTATTTGCCAAATCGGGCGGTAGGAGTTGGTGTAAACTTTGGATTCCGTAAAAAATACCAGCGGGTTCATTGGCGGCTAGAGAAATCCTGTTTTCGTCAATCGTGAGTTGATATCCCTCGTTACCTAAACGTGCATTTGCTTCTTTTAAAAGTGTAACTTCCAGGATTTTACCTTTCTTTTTGGTATTTAAACCTTTTGAAAGAACTATATTTCTTTTTTGCAAAGCACGCTCAAAGGTAGTTATAGCCTTGAGAACAGCCGGTTGATTCGTTTGTACATCCAGGGTTAATTGATTTGTAAGAACAAAAAAAGAACCGGTTGATTGATACGAAACAGGAGCAGGGATGAGGGTATGTTGTTGGGCAAAACTCAAAGAAGTTGTAGCCCATACCGCTAGGTAAAGGAGGTAAAATACCTTTTTCATTGATTTTAAGGGGTAGAATAAATGATGTGTTTGAAAAGCATTTTTCAAATCTTGAACAAATGTAAAAGATACTTGTCTATACAAAAAGCATTTTATAATTTTTTTTAAAATAGAGTAAAAAAGAAAGGCGCTAGCCAATATTTGGGGTAGCGCCTTTCTTTTTTGGAAGTTGGATTACCAGCGAATCAAAGCTGACCCCCAAGTGAAGCCACTCCCGAAAGCGGCCAAACAGATTAAATCTCCGTCTTTTACTTTTCCTTGTTCCCATGCTTCACACAAGGCAATTGGAATAGATGCGGCGGTGGTATTCCCGTATTTCATGATATTATTGAATACTTTATCGTCCGAAAGTTTAAGTGTTTTTTGGACAAATTGCGCAATACGAAGATTTGCCTGATGAGGAACCAAAAGGTCGATGTCTTCCGGGGTAAAACCTGTTTTTTGTAAGGCTTCAAAGATAACTTCTGGGAATTTGGTCACAGCTGTTTTAAAAACGAGTTGCCCATTCATGTTGGGATAATAGGTCTTATTTTCAAGTAAATTCGGGTAAACAAAAATTTCCCCTAATTCGGCATCTGGAAATCCGAAGTCAACGTCTGGTAAATGGTATCCGCCGTGTGAGCCAGGGCTAAGCAAAGCAAGTTCTTCTGCATGTGTTCCGTCAGAATGAAGGTGAGTAGTTAAAATTCCTTTTCCTTCTTCTTGGGTTGGTTGTAACAAGACAGCGCCTGCGCCATCACCAAAAAGAACAGCTACATTACGTCCTCGTGTAGTGAAATCCAAGCCCATTGAGTGCATTTCTGAGCCAACAACCAAGACGTTTTTATACATACCTGTCTTGATAAATTGGTCGCCAACAGACAGACCATAAATAAAACCTGAACATTGGTTTCGTATATCTAGAGCGCCGATTTCAGTCTTTGTAATGCCAAGTTCCCGTTGTAAAAGTACCCCACAACCAGGGAAGTAGTAGTCTGGACTGAGGGTAGCAAAAACGATGAAATCTATGTCTTCCGGTCTTATTCCGGCTCTTTCACAAGCAATTTTAGTTGCATGGGCAGCCATGGTAGTTGGCGTTTCTACTCCTTTTTTACCATACCGTCTTTCCTGGATACCCGAACGTTCCTGAATCCATTCGTCTGTTGTATCCATGAAACGCATCAAATCTTTGTTTGTAACGACTTGTTCTGGAACGTAATAGCCAATTCCAGCCACTTTTGATTGTGTCATAGGGTTTTTATTTAGTTGGTTCTGTTGTTGTGATACACGAATAAAAACAAATTGCTTGCAAAAGTACAAACTGTTCTTTAAAAAATAATAAATACAAAGTTACCTTAGTGGAATGGTGATGCCTTCGGCATCGATGAAATCTTTGGGTAAATTATCTTGAATTTCTTGTTGTAGGAGTGTAATAAATCGTTTTTTTACAAAATCTCTGTGTGTTACGATACTCACTTTGCGTACTGGTTGGGGGGCGGCAAATCGTTTAATATTTTCCTGTTGCGCTTCTGATAAAGTCCATGTTGCCAAAGCGGGAAGAATCGTAATTCCTAGATGTCTATCTGCCAAATGTCTGAGTGTTTCCAAACTCCCGGAAGTATATTCAATTGCATTTTCTTGCGCACGTCTCAGCTCACAGAATTGGACGATTTGTGTTCTAAAACAGTGTCCTTCTTCAAGTAACAGTAGTTCGTTTGGGTCTATATCTTTCGCAAGAAGGTACTGTTTGTCGTATTTTTTAGGTGTATAAATGACAAAGGGCTCGTTATACAAAGGAACTTCAAATAGACTTTGATACTGTTCTGGGAGAATCATGATACCTGCGTCTAGTTCTCCTCTTTGCAGTTTTTCAATCATCGTACTCGTCACATACTCTGCTAGTTTCAGTTTGATTGCTGGGTATTTTTTCTGGAAATTCATCAGAAAAAGGGGGAGAAGATATGGGGCAATCGTCGGTAAAATACCTACTTTCAATTCGCCTTCCATTTCATTTTTTGTGCGGTCAACGATTTCTGAGAATCGCTCGACTTCCGTCATGATAATGCGTGCTTGGGCGAGCAGTTTTTCACCAACCTCGGTAGGAACAACCGGATGCCGGCTACGATCAAAAATCTTGAGTTGATACGTCTCTTCTAACTTTTGAATCATCATGCTGAGTGTAGGTTGGGTGACGTGGCAAGCCTCTGCTGCTTTGGCAAAATGTCTGTACTTATCCACTGCTAAAATATACTCAAGCTGTTGAATGTTCATAATTACGGAAGAATTAACGGGAATAAAAGAAAAGATTTGTCTTGTATTTTTTCAACAAGACAAATCTAGGGCAAAAGAGAAAATCTATAAATAAAATTAACCAAAATCAAGGTAAAGTGCGTACTCCTTTGGATGTCAATAGTGAGACATTGAATTTCAGTGTACTATGGAAACAGATTGCATGGAGAGAACTGTTTGCAAGATTCCCTTGCTATCGAATCCACATTCTGCGTGGAGTTCCGCTTGTTCGCCATGTTCCACGTATCTGTCAGGAATACCAAGTCGTTTTACTTGCACGGCGTAATTGTGGTCTGCAAAGAACTCAAGTACAGCACTGCCCATTCCACCTTGTACACAACCGTCTTCAACAGTAATTACTTTTTTGAATTTCTTGCCTACTTCGTGCAAAAGCTGTTCATCTAGTGGTTTGACAAAACGCAAATCATAGTGTGCAACAGAAACACCCTCTTTTTGTGCTTCTGTGATGACTTCTTGCACAAAATTACCAACATGACCAATGGTTAAGACAGCCACGTCCTCTCCATCTTGAATTAACCGTCCTTTACCAATTTCAATTTCTTGGAACGGCGTTCTCCAGTCAATCATCACCCCATTTCCACGTGGATACCGAATCGTAAAGGCTTGTTTTCCTGTTTGAACCACAGGTTGTTGGGCGGTAAAGAGTAAATTCCTCAATTCTTGCTCGTTCATGGGAGCAGCAACAATCATATTTGGAATACAACGCATATAAGCAATGTCATACGCGCCGTGATGCGTTGGGCCGTCAGCACCAGCAAAACCTGCTCTATCCAGGCAGAAAACAACTGGTAAATCTTGCATACATACATCATGAATTACTTGATCGTAAGCCCTTTGCATGAACGTAGAATAAATATTGCAGTAAACGGCTAGCTTTTGAGTTGCCATACCTGCCGAGAAAGTAACGGCGTGTTGTTCGGCAATACCTACATCAAAGGCACGCTCTGGCATGGCTTTCATGAGGATATTCATAGATGAGCCCGATGGCATAGCTGGTGTAACTCCTACAACTGCGTCATTCAGTTCCGCCAATTCTACCAACGTGTGCCCGAATACATCTTGGTATTTGGGAGGAGATGGTTTTGGATTTGGATTTTTCTTGATTTCCCCCGTGACTTTATCAAAAAGTCCTGGTGAGTGCCAAGTTGTTTGGTCTTTTTCTGCGGGTCCGTATCCTTTTCCTTTTTTTGTTAAGACGTGCAAAATCTTAGGACCAGGAATATCTTTTAGATCATCTAGCACTTGAACCAAATGATTTACGTCGTGACCGTCAATAGGACCAAAATAGCGGAGATTGAGTGCTTCAAAGAAATTACTTTGGCTTAGTAAGGCACCTTTGAGGGCATTTTCTACTTTGGCAACTACTTCACGCGTACTTTTGCCGAATGTGCTCATTTTACCGAGTACATTCCAAATATCTTCTTTGACTTTGTTGTATGTATGAGAAGTCGTAATGTCTGTCAAATATTCTTTCAATGCACCTACATTGGGGTCAATAGACATGCAGTTGTCGTTCAGAATAATGAGTAGGTTTGCGTCTTTGAGCGACCCTGCGTGGTTCATGCCTTCAAAAGCTAGACCAGCAGTTAGAGCGCCATCACCGATGACAGCAATGTGTTGTCTCTTTTTTTCATTCAAATGTTGAGAGGCAACAGCCATGCCAAGGGCAGCAGAAATAGAGGTGGATGAATGCCCTACGCCAAAGGAATCGTAGGCACTTTCCTTTCTTTTCGGAAATCCAGAAATACCTCCATAAACTCTGTTGGTATGGAACCGGTCGCGTCTTCCTGTTAATAACTTGTGCCCGTACGCTTGGTGGCCGACATCCCAGATAAGTTGGTCGTCCGGTGTATTGAAAATATAGTGCAAAGCTACGGTAAGTTCTACCACCCCTAAACTTGATGCAAAATGCCCACCATGTATAGAAACAGTGTCAATGATGTACTGTCTCAGCTCATCGCAGGCAACGGGTAATTGGTCTATCGATAGTTTTTTGAGGTCTTCCGGATAATGAATATCCTTCAAAAGGTCTCCGGGGGTTATCAGGTTTTGTGACATACGCGCTATTTTTTGTACTAATGTAAACTCATGATGCCTTAAAATGTTTGTGAGGTGTCAATTGTTTACAGTGAGTGGGTAAATATGTTTAGTGAATGAAGTGTTTATTTGATTAAAACAGAAAAAACTAATCTTTCCGTTGGCTTGCTAAGTACAACTTGTGTTTCTCATCTTTGCTGAGACTTTCATAGCCTGACGTACTAATCTTATCTAAGATAGCATCCACCTCTTCTTGGTCTGGGAAATGCTTTTTCTCATCTTGGAATACGCCCATACGTTTGGAAACGATGGATTTACTGTACGGCCGTCTCGGCTCAACGGTACTTTTTCTTTTGAAAGGATTTCTTTTGAAAAGTCGAGAAAGGAAAGAAATGGGCGCACCTAGATTGATGCCTTTCCGGAGTAAACTAATGTAACCAAAGCCGACCAAAGCACCTCCTGCATGAGAAAGCCCGCTGCTGATGTCAAAAAAAGAAAGAAAGAGTGCTGCAAAGGCTAGATATTTGATTTTAACGGCAAACCGCTGAAAGAAGAAAAATTCGTAATTGGGTATCAAGGTTGCTCCTGCAAAAAGAAGTGCATAAATGGCTGCCGAAGAACCATGAAGTTGTGAGCGAACATTTGTAAAGGTGCTGTACGAGAGGAGATTATAAATAGAAACATAAAACAAACCACTCAAAATGCCACCTAGTAAAAAAATATGTAGAACTTTCGTTGCACCGATATACTCTTCCAATAAATTGCCAAACCAATACAGGGCAAGCATGTTAAAAAGTATGTGAAAAACACCCAAATGAGTGAAGGTATAGGTTATTAAAGTCCAAGGCTTGAGGATAAACTCAAAAATGGGTGCTGCTAGTTCTAAATTCGAGAGTGTGAATGAAAGCAGTGGAAAAGGGTCATCCCCGAAACTATTGATAATCCTGAAGAGGAATAAAGTGACGAAGACAGAAACATGTATGAAAATCAGCTGATTCACTACAAATTTCGAGGAAGAAAATAAGGTTCTGACTTTATCTAAAATGCTATTCATTGATTACTTTAGCAAGACATGAATGATAGAGGAACGAATTAGAAACGGCTGAAATCTCGGTTCTTAAAGCCGAAAAATTGCAAAAGTATGAACCCTGCAATCAAACCACCAATATGGGCAAAGTGTGCTACGCCAGACTGAACGCCAGACGAGCCTAGATATAACTCATAAAGCCCGTAAAACGTTACAAAATATTTTGCTTTTATCGGGAATGGAATAAACAAAAGAAAGAGTTCTACATTAGGAAACAGAACTCCATAGGCAATCAATAAGCCAAAAACAGCTCCAGAAGCCCCAATCATGGGTGTACTCGCCATTGCCCAATAAGGGTCTGAGTCCACTCCCGAAGCCTGCATTTGAAATGAATTATAGACTGCATATAAAAGCGCAGCACCAATACCTGTCAATAAATAGTAATTTAGGAATTTTTTAGACCCCATGTAGTACTCGATATTCGTCCCAAAAATGAACAGCGCAAACATATTTCCAAATAAATGAGAGAATCCCCCATGAAAAAACATGTATGTCAACGGTTGCCAAATTAAGAAGTTCGGATTTATCAGTTCTTCACTGCCTGGCAATACAGGATTGAAAAACGCAAAATATTGGATGACAAAATCGTGCGAAAGTAGCGCACCCAAAATGAATACGGCAATATTCAAGATGAGCAATCGCTTTACATTAAGTGACAAATTATACATGTTGTGTTAATTATTCTGTTTTTAATTTTTGTCTTTAAGACTGGTGAATCAATTGATGCAATTGACCCGGTTCGATGACTTTCATCGTCGCTTCACCATCCGGCGTATAACTCGGTACAGGTGTATCGAATAGCTGATGAATGAGGAGATTGATTTCGATGGGCGTGAGTAGTCCGATGTACTTGTGGGAAGAACGTTTCGCAAATGACCGTGCCGCATTCTCGTTTTTATCTAGCCTTAGCTCTGTTTCATTCTCACGAAATTGCTGGACAAGGCCAAGAAATATCTCTACTTCGTTTTCTTCTTTTACCTCAGGTGGTACGCCTGTAAGTTTGATTGTGTTCGTACCAAACTCTTCAAAATCAAACCCAATTGCGTGTAATATGTCTTTATTCGTTTCTACAAAGAGCGCGTCTGATGGAGAAAGTTCCATGATTTTTGGGAACAAAAGTTGCTGCGAAAACCCTTGTTGAGATTTTAACCCAGCGTAATATTTCTCGTAAAGAATGCGCTCGTAGGCTGCCCGCTGGTCAATTAAAAGGAGTCCACTTTTTACCTTAACTGCCAAATAGGTCGGATTGATTTGAATGGCCTGAATATTATCCAAATCTGGTAATAAAGAAGATTCATCAGGTAATTGGTTTGCCTTGCTACCGAGTGTCATCGGCTGGTTATCCGAAGTTGGCCTAGCCGCTGAGATTCCGTCATACAGTTGTTGCCAATTCGCAGAACTTTGGAAGGACGGCGAAGAAGAACGCGAAGGAAACTGCAAAGAGTGCCCACCCGCCCCTTCAAATTGTTCCAAAATTTGTCTGTTTTTTTCAGGACTTTGCGACTCAAAATTACTTTGGTTCGTTAAATTCCCAAAATTTATATCGGATTCAAAATCCAAAGATGGCGTGATATTATACACACCTACTGCTTGCCGAACAGCCGACCGAATGATTGCGTAAATGGATTTTTCGTCATCAAATTTTACCTCGGTTTTTGTCGGATGAATGTTGATGTCAATGTGTGAGGGGTCAATTTCTATAAACAAAACATAGAAAGGAGATGCTCCTTCTGGAATCGTTGCCTCGTACGCACTGACGACCGCGTGGTGCAAATAACCATGCTTAATGAAGCGTTTATTGACAAAAAAGTATTGTTCTCCACGCGTTTTTTTGGCAGCCTCTGGTTTCCCGACATATCCACGTACACTCACAAAAGGAGTCTCTTCCTCGCATTTTGCCAGCTGTTCACGGTAATTTTTGCCAAAAATATCCACGATACGTTTACTTAGCTTACCCGCAGGTAATGCGTAAATCTCATGGTCATTGTGATACATAGAAAATCCAACGTTGGGGTGCGCCAAGACAACCCGATGAAACTCATCAAGAATGTGTTTCATTTCGACAGAATTGGATTTTAAGAAGTTCCGACGTGCGGGCACATTGAAAAAAAGATTTTTTACTGAAATACTCGTGCCCGTGGAGGTGACAGTCGGCTCTTGTCCCTTGAAATCAGAGCCTTCTACTCGAATACAAGTTCCTACTTCGTCAATAGCTCTCGCTGTTTTCAATTCTACCTGAGCAACTGCGGCAATGGAGGCAAGGGCTTCTCCGCGAAATCCCATGGTTCGTATGGCAAATAAATCTTCCGATTTACTTATTTTAGAAGTAGCATGGCGCTCAAAGCTCATTCGCGCATCTGAAGGTGACATTCCGGTACCATCATCAATAACTTGAATGAGCGTTCTGCCCGAATCTTTTAAGATGAGCTGTATAGACTGAGCACCTGCATCAATCGAATTTTCTACTAGTTCTTTTACCACCGAAGCCGGTCGTTGTACCACTTCGCCAGCAGCAATTTGGTTCGCAATGGAGTCGGAAAGTAAATGAATAATGTCTTGCATGTATGCGTTTGTTATGGGATTCAACTTAATTATCACCCAAATGACGAGCGGGTTCAGAACGAATTGACAAAAAGAATCCTGTTCTAAACCAAAAGGAAAGCCCTAAATTTACGAAAAACCAAAGAGAATGAGGGTATGTTTTCTGAATTTAAGCAATAAATTCAGTTTTAATAGGCACACAAACAGCCATTTATTCGATGCCCGCCTCTTCCATAAGCTTTGAAATCCGCTCACTCGGTTCAAAATAAATAGCCACGGTCTTTTTGTCTTCCTCTTCTGAGTCCACCCAATGCCAATCTTCAACTACACCTTGTAGTAAATCAAGCATCGTGAAAATGCGCTCTTTGTTGCGCTCTTTTATGAGCCACTCTTCTGTTTCGGTAAAAAACAAAGTCAGGTGCGTGTCCTCAATCCAAGAAAGGTCGGAAAGTAAGTCATCTAGCTCATCCACCTTAAAACCAAAATCATCTGGGTAAGCAAGAGCTTCTGCAATCGCTCCGTATAAATCCTTTAAAGTATGGCAGTTACTGCCTGATATAGGAATAATTGCCGCTGAAGAACTAGAGGCTGGAACTCCAATTTGAAATGTTGACATACGTTTCTGTAAAAATTGAAATAAACTAGATGAATAACTGAAAAATGGGGTAGTATCTCGGTTTACCACATTCATTCCACAAATATACATGACAGACGAGGGAAGAAAATGCCTGTTTTCTGTATAATTGCAACACTTATACGAAGTTACTTTAATTATTGTCTCAATAAGGCGAATTTTAGCTCAAGAGATATGTAGCTTTACATACCTAGAAAAAGATAGTTATCCAAAATGAACGAAGAAGAAATAAAATCTAAACTAACTGCCCTTTTGGCAGATGTATGGTTCCCAAGTGAAAGCGACGAACCCTTTGAAATAGACATAAAGGAAGGCTTGGTAGGTTCTGAAATGGAAAAACTGGAATGTATTTCCCCTGGTTTTACCGAAGGTCGCCTGCTTGATTGGTCACTTTTTTGGCAACCCTTGATTACACCAGCGGATTGGCATGGAACAGATGAGGAGGTAACTCGCCTAAAATTCTGTGAACTTAAAAGGTTCTTTGAAGAAAATACAATTGATTTTTTTGTGGCAAAAACAGGAAAAATAGAGGTAAACGTCTGGATTATCGGCACACTACCCAATGCCATGAATATTGTATTGAAAACACTTTCTATAGAATCGTAATGCTCCTGGTAAATATAGTATGATAGAGATGACAAAAAAATGGACAGGACAAGCCAGCTGGTTTGTGTTATTTGCCCTTATTGCCCTTAGTGGATGTGAGAAAAATACAGTACCAGTTTATGGTACAAATTACCCAGTATTTACAAATCCAACGCGTGCCTCAAAAAGTACGACAGACGATTATCTCATCGAAAAAAAGCAATTTAACCTCTCTTATAATGTCAATCGACTAACGGCTAATTGGGTAAGTTGGACAATAAACAGGTCAGACTTGGGTAGTTCAGAAAGACAGAATGATTTTCGTCCGGATACGTCGCTTCCAGTAGGTTGGTATCAAGTAAAGACAAGTGATTATACAAATTCAGGTTTTGACAGAGGACATTTGTGCCCATCCGCTGATAGAACGGCAACAGAAGAAGATAATTCCGCTACATTTTTGATGACGAATATTGTTCCGCAAGCCCCGCGACTGAACCGTTTTGTCTGGGCTAATTTAGAAGAATATTGCCGTGATTTAGTCCGAGCGGGGTATTTTGTCAATGTGTTAGCTGGAGTTTATGGAAAAGGAGGTGCGGGGAGTTTGGGAGAGAAAGAAACATTACCGGCAGGCGTCGTCATTCCTGAACGCATGTATAAGTTGGTAGTAGCAGTGCCGTCGGGTAGCCAGTGGGTGTCTCCAGAGGCAATTCATTTTGTGGCTGATTTTCCGAACGAGGAAGCGGCTGTACAGCGAAAAGATTGGACACGTTATCTGACGTCACTTGCCGAGTTAGAAAAAAGAGTAGGTAAACCCATTTATACAGGATTACCCCAAGAGTTTATGTCTAAATGGCATGGTGATTGGTGGAATCCAGCGAGTGTAACCGTGTCTGTTTCCTCCAAATGTTCGAATTATAATGGGCAACCTTTGTTTGTAGGTTTGGCAGGAGATTGTTTTTATGTGGAGGGCAACGGGCAAAAAAAGCAAGTAGATAAAGCACTCTGTGATTGTCTTTGAGGAAAATAGCGGTTTGATAATCAGGAGAATAGATAAAAAAAGAGGTAGTTTTAAAATTATAAATGAGGGGGTTGTTTTTTCGGAGATTACTCAGTAACTTTGCAGCCCCAAAGGATGAGCTTTTTGCCGCCCGTGCATAAAAGAGAAAAAGAAAAGGTTTGTGTAAATCCGTAATTCCGTGCGGGTTTTTGTGTTTTTTGAACATCACAAACTTATAATCAGACTGTTCTAATTTTATTGTCTAGTTGGGAAGGGAATAGGAGAGAGGCAGAGTAATAAATGTTTAACAAACGTTATTAAATTTAATAATTGTGGATCAATTAAGTTATAGAACTATTTCTGCTAACAAAGCAACAGTTCAAAAAGAATGGGTAGTTATTGACGCTACAGACAAGGTATTAGGTCGTTTGTCTAGCCAGATCGTAAATATTTTACGTGGCAAAAATAAGCCTAGTTTTACCCCGAACGTAGATTGTGGAGATAACGTAATCATCATCAATGCGGAGAAAATCCGATTGACAGGAAAGAAAATGACAGACAAACAATATGTACGTCATACGGGCTATCCTGGTGGTCAGCGTTTTGCAACACCTAGAATTTTGATGGCAAAAGACCCTCGTAAGGTTTTGGAAATTGCTATCAAAGGTATGCTTCCAAAAAGCAGACTAGGGAGTCGCCAATTCACGAACTTGTATGTATATGCGGGTTCAGAGCATCCACATGAGGCGCAGCAACCAAAGACAATTGAATTGTCTTAATCTCATTTAATTATTACATTCGCTAATTCTTTAAAAAAATATCATGCAAGTTATCAACGCATTAGGTAGAAGAAAAACTGCCGTAGCAAGAATCTACATGAAGCCAGGTAATGGAGGAGTGTCAGTAAATGGTCGCGATTTGAAAGACTATTTTCCAACAGAGGTTCTTCAAATTATCTTGAATCAACCGTTTACTATTTCTGAAAATGCAGGAAAGTACGACGTAAAAGTAAATGTACGTGGTGGCGGTATTGCTGGACAAGCAGAAGCCATTCGTATGGCTATCTCTCGTGCACTTGTAGAGGTAGATGCTGAAAATCGTCCCGTATTGAAGAAAGAAGGATTCTTAACTCGTGACTCTCGTATGGTAGAGCGTAAGAAATACGGTCGTGCCAAAGCACGTAAGAGATTCCAGTTCTCGAAACGTTAATATTTCGTATCAGCATTCAACTTTTGTGTTTTCAATACAAGTAAGTTGAATGCTTTTACATTTCAAGTCCAGACAACACTTGCATCGTTGCCGACGTGTTGTGCTGCTCATTTTTATTCATCATTAATTTAATTTTTTAATGGCACAAATTCAGTACAAAGATTTATTAGACGCGGGTGTTCACTTTGGTCACTTGACACGTAAGTGGGATCCACGCATGGCTCCGTATATCTTCATGGAGAAAAACGGAATCCACATCATTGACCTCAACAAAACGTTGGTTAGCTTAGAACAAGCACAAAACTACGTAAGAGGTATTGCTCGTTCTGGACGTAAAATCATGTTTGTTGCTACCAAGAAACAAGCGCAAGAAATCGTTTCTGAAGAAGCAGCTAGATTGAAAATGCCTTTCGTAACAGAGCGTTGGTTAGGTGGTATGTTGACAAACTTCGCGACTATCAAGAAGTCTTTGAAGAAACTGAACAACATCGAGCGCATGTTGAAAGACGAAAATACAGCAGGTAACATGGCTAAGCGTGAGTTACTTACGCTTGAGCGTGACCGTATCAAATTAGAGCGTCTATTAGGCGGTATTACAGATCTTGGTAAATTACCCGCTGCTCTATTTGTTGTAGATATCAAAAGAGAACATTTGGCGATTGCAGAAGCAAAAAGATTGGGTATTCCAGTTATTGCTATGTGTGACACCAACTCCAACCCAGAATCTGTTGAGATTGCCATTCCAGCAAATGACGATGCGTACAAATCAGTCGCTTTGGTAACACTTGCTATTGGTAAGGCAATCGAAGAAGGAATGATGGAAAGAAAGACAGACAAAGAGTCTGAAGAAATGCAAAAAGCAGAAGAAGCAAAACGCGCAGTGGACAAAGCGGCGGCGGCAGCTCAACCTGCGGCAGCAGTAGTTGAAGAAACTCCTGAGGCTCCTGCTTCTGAAGAGAACTAATATTTGGGCTTCGCAGCCAATCTCGTTTGCAGCCCGAAGCATCGCTTTGGGCTGTTTACTTTACAGATTTTATCCTTAAATTTCTAAATACACAAAAATGACTATTACAGCTGCAGACGTAAATAAATTACGTCAATTGACAGGTGCCGGTATGATGGATTGCAAAAAAGCACTTACCGAAGCAGAAGGCGATTTCGAAAAAGCAGTAGAAATCCTCCGTAAAGCAGGCCAAAAAGTGGCAGCAAAACGGGCTGATAATGAAACTTCAGAAGGAATTGTTTTAGTGAATGTAAGCGAAGATGGTTCTTCAGCAAAGGTTCTTTCTTTGGCTTGTGAAACAGAGCCTGTTTCTAAAGTTGAAAGCTTCCGTACATTAGCAAATGATATCATGGCTGCTGCAATCGCTGCTGATGCACAGGATGCTGCAACTGTCGGTGAATTGACTTTAGCTGATGGTTTGACAATCAACCAATCAATTACGGAGTTAATCGGTAAAATTGGCGAAAAAATCGTTATCAACGCATTTTATAGTGTTACTGGCGAGAAAGTTGTTGGATATGTACACTCAAACGCGAAAGCCGCTGCTGTTGTTGCATTTGAAAACGTTCAAGGTGCCGATGTCGCTGAAGTTGGTAAAGATATCGCTATGCAAGTTGTAGCAATGAAACCAGTAGGTCTAGATAAGGAAGATGTAGATCCTGCGGTTGTACAAAAAGAAATCGAAATCGGTATGGACCAAGCAAGACAAGAAGGAAAACCTGAAGCCATGCTTGAGAAAATCGCTATGGGTAAGTTGGGTAAATTCTACAAAGAATCTACTTTATTAAACCAAGAGTTCGTGAAAGATAATTCATTGACTATCGCACAATTAGTAGAAAAAACACAAAAAGGAATGAAACTCGTTTCGTTCAAACGTGTAGCTATCTAATTGATTATCAATTTGATATTGGTATAAAAAAGGACTATTAGTATGCTAATAGTCCTTTTCGTTTTTATTGGGTAAACTAAAAATTCCTTTTGGGTCGTCTGCATGGTGCAGTAATTTGTCAATCAAGTCAAAATCAACTTCAGACGGTGATAAAGCATATCCCTTGTGAAACGCCTCCCAAGCGAGTAAAGATTCACCTAAATGGAGATACGTGGTAGCCAATTGCGCGTAGGCAGTCGCCCAATGTGGGAACTGTTCAGTTACTTTCAGAAGTGTGTCGCGGGCTTGAAATAAAAACTGGACGTTTTCCTCAGCAAGGAACCGTTCTAAGAGTAAAGTAGCTAAGTCAGTATGAATGGCTGGATGCTCTGGCGCAAGTTCAGCTGCTTTTGAAATAGATGCATTGGCACTTTGGAGTTCATTATTTTGAAAAAGGATGACCCCCAAACCCCAGTGAGCTTCCGGATTATGTCTGTTTAAAAGCCAAGCAAGGTTAAAGCGCTGAGTGGCAAGTTCCTTGGAGCCTTCAGATAAATATTGCCAGCCCATTTGACAAAAGAAGGCGCTGGCATTTACTCGATTTCCGAAATTATTCTCACAAGATGATATAAATGCCAAATCCTCTAATTGCTGTTCAACGGATTTCGGTTGGTGTGCAAAAAAAGGAACCATAGAAATATCCTTTTGTATGCCTTTGGGTGAAGCGGAAGACTCTGCCTGAAACTTCATCGTAAGTGTAGTTTGGCTGGAGCTTAAAAGGAAGTCCCCTTGTGCCCAGACCAAAGCGGGCATTTGTAAAAGTAAAAAAAAGGAAAGGGGAGATTTGAGCATAATTCGTTGCAACATACAATCACTAAAACGAAAAATAGAGAAGACGTCTTTTAAAACGAACTTCAAATTACAAAAAGTATGCTATTTTAGGAAAATTGTATCAAAAAATATATTTATTTCACAGTTCACCTATAAATTACCTACAATGGAACGATACCCACGCTATTCACATGCTTATTTTATGCAAAAAGCGATTGAACAAGCACACCAAGCCGCAGAAGAAGGTGAAGTCCCGATTGGAGCTGTGGTCGTGGCTGAGGGAAAAAGAATTATTGGCAAGGGGTATAATCAAACTGAAAAATTAAACGATGTGACTGCACACGCTGAAATCATCGCTTTGAGTGCTGCTTCACAGTATTTGGGAGGTAAATATTTACAAAATTGCACGATGTATGTCACTTTAGAGCCTTGCACGATGTGTGCAGGCGCGTTAGGGTGGAGTCAGATAAGTCGAATTGTGTATGGAGCAGCAGAAGTAAAAAAAGGTTTTTCACAGTTTAAGCCTAGGATTCTCCATCCTAAAACAGAAGTTGTAACAGGTATTTTGGCCGAAGAATGTCAGCAAATTCTTAAAGCTTTTTTTCAGGATAAAAGAAAATAATACGTGATACAAATCCTATTTTTTAGAACAATTCAAGATTATGTTTGAATAAAAATGCCTTCTTTCGCTGGATTCGTCGCCTTGGTTATTATTCTGCACTTTGTCGCAGGAATTGGATTTGTCGTTTATAAAATAGCCACTGCTCCGAAAAAAGAGGATATAGAGGAAAAGAGCTAAAAAAATAGACCGATTACGAACAGAATTTCCAAAACGGTTGTTAGCTTAAAGATGATTATTCGAAAACAAATACATAAAATATCTTAATCTTATGGCTTTTACACTTGCTCCTCTACCGTATGCGAACGATGCACTAGAACCACATTTCGATGCGTTAACCATGGAAATCCACCATGACCGTCACCACAATGCGTACGTTACCAATCTAAACAATGCTATTGCAGGGACGGAGCTTGAAGGAATGGAATTGACTGCCATCATGGCAAATATTAGCAAATATTCCGCAGCTGTTCGAAATAACGGAGGAGGCCACTTTAACCATGATTTATTCTGGAGCATTTTGTCGCCAAACGGAGGAGGAACACCTTCAGGTGAATTAGCGGAGGCAATCAATGCCGCATTTGGTTCTTTTGAAGACTTTAAAACAGCATTCAAAAACGCAGCAGCAACGCGCTTTGGCTCTGGCTGGGCTTGGTTATGCTTGAAAGCCGACGGTACATTGTGCGTATGTTCTACACCAAACCAAGATAATCCTTTGATGGATGTCGCGGAATGTCTTGGTACACCAGTACTAGGTTTGGACGTTTGGGAACATGCCTATTACTTAAAATTCCAAAACAAACGCCCAGATTACGTAGATACATTCTGGAATATTGTGAATTGGGACGCGGTAGCTGAAAGATTCGCAGCTGCAAAAAAATAAATAGACAGAAATTAAAAAGTCCGCTTTATTAAGAATTTCTTAGTAAAGCGGACTTTTTTAATTTACTTGTAATCCGTGTTTTATGAACCTATATGGCTTTCTATTTCGGTTCTTTGGTTTCATTAATTAAAAAAGGTGTCTTTCCATCTGTGATAATCACCTTGCTATTTGGAGATCTAGAAAGCTCTTGAAAAGCTTCAATACTTCGAATTTTGATGATTTCTGGAGTGAGTCCTTCAGCTAAAATTTTCTGAGAGTCTCTGATACCTTTTGCCTCAATAATGCGTCTATCTGCTTCGAGTGCAGCTTGTTTTAAGACAAATTCCATACGCATCGCATCTTGTTCTGCCTGAAGTTTTTGCTCAATAGAACTGGCTAGACCTGCTGGAAGTTGAATACTTTTCATCAAGACGCTTTCAATCAAAATACCTTGGGATGTCAGAGATTCAGCCATTTTTGCTTGGATAGATTTCTCTATTTCAGCGCGCATTCCTGAGTGCATGTCTTTTGCATAAAATTTGGCACATACATCCGAAGCTGCAGAACGGAAAATATTGGCAATCAAAGGTTCGTAATTGAGCCCAAGTTGTTGAATGACATTGGGAACCTTCTCTGCATCCAATTTATAAAGAATTGAAATTTGAGAAGTAATGCTGAGACCTTCTTTGCTCGGTAAAGACATCGAAAGTTCCATGTTATTCGTACGAACAGACGCAATAATTACCCTTCCAATAAAAGGATTGAAGCCGACAACCCCAGGCGTATAAATGGTGTTTGATAATTTTCCGAGCTTTTGTTTTACACCAACTTCTCCTGGACGAACAATGGCGCAGCTACTAAAAAGTAACGCGAAAATACTAGATAGGGCTATTCTTTTCATTGTTTTTTATTTTAGTAACGATGGAATTACAATTCCATATATGGTATATATATTGATTGTATCTATCTATTTACTGATGGTTTTTCGAAAAAATTAATGGTATCTAAAGTTCAGTATATCAGTCAATTAGATGCTAATTATTTTTTAGAATGTATGTACTTAGATGATTTTGCTGATGGGATATTTCGGAACACGAACGGAGAAATTCCATACTTCTCGTATATTTGTAGCTTCGCATGAAAATAAAAAGAGAGAGTATGGGAAGATTTAGCATGTATTGTATATGCCTTCTGCTGTATAGTTTTATGTCGTTCGGGCAAGATACAGAAGACACCAAAGAAGAAAGTAAAGAAGAAATATCCACTTCATTTTTATACGATGGAGTAGCTAGAAAAGTAGAATGGCAGAAGGTATTTCTAGTAGATTCAAAAATTCAGGTAAATACAATTCGTGATTATTTTATTAAAAGTAAAATCATTGTACCTGAAATCGTGGAAGAAAAAGAAGTGTATGGGATAATTCCGCTTCAAAAAATAGATGTTGTAAAATTTGGATATACCGTCTGGGAAGCACCCATTGCTTTTCGAAGTGTCTTTGGTGCGGATGTTAAAATTGAGATAAAAAAAGGCAGATACCGAGTTACAGTCTCCAATATACATTATATTGATAATGGAGATACAGACTTGATTGTCAGGGCTTTATTTATGATGGCACCGACAAGTAAGGGCAACAAACACACCTTAAATGGGGTTTATACATTTAAGGAAGACGGAGAAGTACGAACAAGAACGAAGAGCGTCTATACCATCTTGGATAAATTCTATACAGATTTGTTTACGATGGGCCAACAAGCGAAAAAAAGTGATTTTTAAGCGATAGATTAGCCCCCAAAGGAACATTTTGGTTCATCAAATAGTATTTCTTACCAATTGAGTATCGCTGCTCAATCATATAACCTAACTCAAAATAAAAAAAAGACGTATGACAAGTCTGAAAAAAAAGGAATCACCACAAAGTGGAAGCAATAAAGAACGGGTAAAAATAGGTGTTGGAACATCACGAGTATTTATTGCATTCGGAGAGAAATGATTTATTCATTCAAGGACCCTCGTGTCAAAGAATTAGAGAAAGGAGAGTTTGCTTTACCTAATTTAGATTGGAAGAGTCAGTCTCCACCAATACCGCATGCTAGTGTCACATCGTTTCATTCGATTGCCTTTTTAATGAGTAAACATGGGTATGAGAAGATGATAGACGCGTTTGTCTCTCAGATGGGAGGAATATTTACTCCGGAAAGTACGTATGCGTATATTGAAAGACGTATTTTGGCGTATCATTCTTCTCCTCAAACGGAGGATTTAGAAGAGATTTTCCATTTGATACAATTGTGGGGTGGAAATGGCAGTAAAACATTTTATACACAAAAAAGAAAGCTTAAAATGGCTGTTTATGAAGAATTTGTAGCTGCTATTTTAGCGTGTGAAAGTGTCTTTGCTGCATGTATATCAGTAGATAAATTAGTGAATCAAATACCAAATTTCAATATTACATTTGCTGTAAAACACGTGGGTATTTGGCAGCGATTTAGTCCGAAATCTGTCTTAAAATTACCTTTTTATGACCACCACGTTGCCATGAATATCATGGGCAGATACACGACAAACCGAGCAGGGAAACGTATCGGTGTAACCAATAATCATTACCGTGACTTGATGAATTACTGGGTCAAAATGTTAGAAGCTGCTGATTTCTTGGAGATTGATGTGCTGGAAATTGAAAAACATATTTATGGTTTTTTTAAAGAGGGAGAGCATCCAAGTTGGGATAGATTTGGAAAATGATTTTACAAGTTTCGCATTGCCCAAATGAGTAACGCATTTTTCTCTTTGGGAATTTGAAGTTTCGCAATGATATTTTTGCGGTGAACCTCTACTGTTTTTTCAGAAATAAACAGTAACTCCGCTATCTGTTTAGACGTTTTTTGTTGACTTACCAATTCCAAAACTTTGCGTTCGGCAAAAGTTAGTAAATCCAATTGGCTTGTTTTTTCAGAACTATCAATCCTAAACTGTTCGGCATGAATAGTTCGACTTTTGTATTTATTGCCTTTTTTGATTTCATTTAGACATAATTGAAGCTCCGTTTGTGCTTGCTCTTTCAAGATGTACCCATGAACGCCTAGTTCAGTTGCTTTCGAGTAGATGCTCCATTCGTTGTGCATGGTAAGGAGAATTACTTTGCAATCAATTTTTTGCTTTCTAATTTCTTCCAACACATCTAGACCGTCCATGCCAGGCATATTGATGTCTAGAATGGCTAATTGAATCTGATGGATTTTGATATAGTTGAGTGCCGCAATTCCATTTGAGCATACATGTTGAACCGTATATCCGAGAGATTCTACAAAACTTTTTGTACCTAAAAGTGTAAACGGGTGGTCATCTGCAATAAGTAAGCGCATAAATTAGAATTTTTTCAATGGAATTTGGACATGAATTTCTGTTCCTTTCTGTGAAGACTTGATTTGCGCCATGCCGCCAAGCGCTCGGCTTCGTTCAATGATGCTATGTAAACCAAATGAATGGCTATTTTCAAGAACAAGATCTACATCAAAGCCTTTTCCGTTATCTAAAATAAACAAATGAACGGAATTATACTCCTCTTTCAAAACGATTTTAGCCGCGTGTGCTTGAGCGTACTTGATACAATTTGAAAGAGATTCTTGGATGATACGATATATCTGGAGCTCATCCGCTACGGGTAGTTGGTTGGCGTAGTCTAGCTCTGTTGAGACCATAAATTGATGACTTGTTTGAATACGTTCAACAAGCTGATTGATGTTCGGAATAAGCCCCGTTTTTTCAAACATAACCGGATGAAGATTTCTGCTTATACTGCGTATTTCGTGAATGATGGAATCAATTTTTACGCTATATTTCGCTCTTTCATCGGTTTGCATATTCTTTAAACTCAATAATTCGTGGCTGATACTATCGTGTAAGTCATTGGCAATCCTTTTGCGTTCGTCCTCGACATTTCGAAAGAGAAGTTTAGTAAAGGATAGGTTGTCTCTGCGTTCTTTTTGTAGTGATTTTTGCTTTTGCCAAAATATATAGACCGTAGCTGTCAATAAAACAATCAGAAGGATAATGCCAAGTATGAAAATTTGGGATTGTTTTTGCAGTAGTTCTGCTTTTTGAACGGTAATTGTTTTTTCTTTTAATTTCGTCTGGTACGATTTGTCTAGTTGAGCCAATTTATCTCGAACAAGCAGATTACTCAGGCTGTCTTTGGCGGTTTTTGCAAGTTGCGTATATGTATAAGCTTCTTTGTAATTAGACTGAGAGATGGCATCATCCGCTAAAATTTCATAAAAAAGCTGGAGTCTCCCGTAATCTTCGTATTCAATCAGGTCTTTGATTTGACTTTTGTAAAAAGTAGGGTCTTCGGCACCTTTGCCTGATTTTAACTCGTATAATGAAAGCGCATTGGCATAATAATCTGTTAAAATACGGTCGTCTGTAGAAAGTACATGCGGTTTTATTGCATCTAAAATCTCTTTAGATTGCTGTAAATTACCCAAATAAGCTTCTTTATAGGCTCTCCAGGCTTCTACTTCAAAAGTAATATTTGGGTTTTTCGCTTTAGGAACCCATTTCTTAGCAAAAACCAGCGTGGAGTCAATAAATGGAACTAAATTTGGATGATTTATACTTTGGTATAAATTGATTTTATTTAAAGAACAAGTGTATATGAATGCAGAATCTTGTGCTTTGACAGACAAAGCATAGCCTAGTTGTTCATGAAAAAGCGCATTTGAATAATTACCTTCGAATAAATGAACGCAAGCTATGCTAGAATGAACAGGGCCAAGGTAATTTGTCGAATCAATGGATTGATACAAATCCAAGGATTTTTGTCCACATGAAAGTGCTTTATCTAAGTCGCCAATTTGTAAGTAATTAACAATCAAGCTATAATGTATTTTTGCATTCGTGAAAATAACTTGATTGGCAGGGTTATTTTGGATAAGTCCACGATTCAAATAGAAAATAGATGAATCTGCTTGGTTCTTGGAGTCAAAATAACTGGCAATAAACCGATGAAAGAAACCCCAATAATACGGAGAAATTTCCTGTTTATAGGTATTCGTAAATTGGATAGTTGTATAGGTTAACGTAGAGTCATTTTTATAGTTTTTGAATAGATTGGTTGCCGCGTGATACAAGACGATTGTAGCTGAATCTAGCTGGTTTTTCGCTAGAAAATGGTTCATGTATGTTTTTGCTTTTTGTACATAAAGAGAATCGGCCCAATTGTTTTCGTTTGCCAGATAGGTGAAAGTAGGATGATTAATCGGAGGAATTGGAGATAAACCAAGCGATTGCTTTTCCTTTTCTTTGCACGATAGGAAGAAAAAATGGAGAAGAAAGAGGGATAAGAAAGGAAATATACGCATAGGTTTTAAAATTTTGAATTTCCTACACAAGAAAAAATGAAGTGGCGAATCGTTGGTGCGTGAACCTCTGAAACGGAGCAGAGCTCTGTGTTTTTCTAAACGGAAGATAGATGCTCCTCCAAGTTAGAAAAGCTTTACTAGTAAAAGTAACGTTCTTTAGGATATGAACTTCCATGAACTTAAATTTTAAAAGAGTTTTGGGACAATAAATGGTCTGATAATCAGATGTTTAGAAATGTATTGGGATAATTAATAAGATAAGTCAATTTCTATCTGGACTGAATTATATACCTGAATACAAATGTACAAATTTGTGTAGGAATGTGCGATAGCGTTTAGAAAATGTAGGGTTTCCCCTTAGTTAACCATTTCGAATGATTCGACAGAATTTGTGGGAAAGATATGTGAAGATAAATTGCCTTATATGCATGTATTCATTCAACCTAATTTTTTAACGTATGAAGAAGGGAAATGACTAAAGCTGCCGTTGGCACAGAATTGTATCGTTGGGTTCTTCTAGAGAAAGTTGTAGGAGGATATTGTTGCCCTCCTAGCGTGGATAAATTATACGATTATTCATCTGGTGAATGGTGAACAGATAAAGATATCTATCGTATCAGTTGGGTGTTTTATTCGTCCAAATTGGCAGTATATTGTCAATTTACGCTTTGTCGAGTACGTGAATGAATGACTTGCACATTTGGTTTAAAATCCAGGAAATTGGAGTCAGTAGAAGGCGTGTTGGAGAGGTACAAAAACAGATGAAGGATTATTTTCGGGACCAGGTTTTCCTCATTTTGGGGTAAGACGAATAAAGCCAAGGGCTCTTCCACTTTTTGTAGAAGAGCCCTTGGCTTTGAAGTATGTTGGATAGCGCTTAATTCTTAAAGAAGCGCGGAACTTGAATGGCATCTAGGTATTTGTTCAATTCCTTTTTCACTGTTGGGAATAAGAAAAGGAGACCAACCATATTCGGGAAAACAAGTGCGAGAATCATAGCATCGGAAAAGCGAATGACGGAATCCAATTTTGCAGCTGCACCAATAACGATGAACAACAAGAAAATGAATTTGTAGGTAAGGTCTGCGGCTTTTCCTTTTCCGAACAAGAATTTCCATGCTTGAAGACCATAGTAAGACCAAGAAATCATGGTAGAGAAGGCAAAAAGAATAATGGCTACCGTAAGAACATACGAGAAATGAGGAATGACAGAATCAAAGGCCATGGCAGTTAAATCAACACCCCCGACTTGCTGTCCGTTTGTGAGAACTACTTGTCCACCAACGCCCCCGTATGTAAATACGTTGTCTGAGTTAAACATGATGATGACAAGGGCAGTCATTGTACAAATGACGACTGTGTCTATGAATGGCTCAAGCAAAGCAACGATTCCCTCAGAAGCAGGATATTGTGTTTTTACGGCAGAGTGGGCAATAGCGGCAGAACCCGCGCCAGCTTCATTGGAGAAGGCAGCACGTTGAAAACCAACAATAAGTACGCCTATCATTCCACCCATTCCGGCTTGTGGTGTAAAGGCTTGCGTAAAAATCATTCCAAAAGCATCGTCGATAAAATCATAGTGGAAACCGATGATAATCAAGGAAGCACCGATATAAAGAATAGCCATAAACGGAACAATTTTCTCTGTAATTTGTGCAATACGTTTGATTCCTCCAATGATAACAATGGCGACGATTCCCGCAAGAATGAGACCGATAATCGTTTTTACTCCACCACCTTCAAGTTGGAACATACTGATTATCTGCTGGGTTGCTTGGTTGGCTTGAAACGCATTTCCACCACCAAAAGACGCACCGACACACAGAATAGCGAACAGAACACCAAGTATTTTACCAAATGTCACGTAGCCCATTTCGCCCAAACCCTTTTTTAAATAATACATAGGTCCACCGTAAACAACACCTTGCGCGTCAATATCTCTGTACTTGACACCAAGCGTACATTCGACAAATTTGGAACTCATACCGATAAGTCCACAGACAATCATCCAAAAAGTAGCACCAGGCCCGCCAAGACCTACGGCTACGGCAACTCCTGCGATGTTTCCTAAACCAACAGTACCTGATACTGCAGTTGCCAATGCTTGAAAATGGCTTACCTCGCCCTCTTCATGTTGCATATCTTCCGGCTTTGTATCTGCGGGTAGTCCTTTCTCAACATGGTCATATTTACCACTGACAACTTGAATGGCAAGCCGAAAATACCGTATGTTGATAAATGTAAAATAAAGTGTAAAAAAAGCAGCACCTGCCACGAGTAAAAGAACGACAAAGGGTAGATATTTGCCGTTTTCCAAAGGAATACCAGCTAGAATGAAAGATTCCCAAGCTGTTGCAATAGGAGAAAAAGCGGCGTCAATTCGTTCGTCTAGTCCCATAGGGGTAGCCGTTTGAACTTGTAATAAATTGCCAACGAGAGAATGTAAAATAGATTGATTCATAGTTTAGGATTACGGGATGATAAAAATGACATAAACGTAAAAAGTAAAAGGGTTTTTGAAAAAGACGGTTGGATTATTTGAACAGATGTTTTTTTGGGTTTACGATGAAGACAAACTTAGTGATAAAGCGCTATTTTTGAAAGAATGAGTTAAAACTTAGGGCAAGACAGTTCTTCTCGGCGACGTTGTTTGTAAAAAGGTATATTTTTTTGAATTTTATCTAATTGATACGAGATAGAAATTTCGTGTGAGCCGCCGGTAGTTCCGCGAAGTGGGGAGATTGTTAAGTCATAACTGTAACCAATGGAGAAGTTATCCATTCTATACCCGATAAGCCCGATGAATGCGTCGTTATTTAAAAAACTACCCCCTTCACGGCGAACAGGGAGTCCTCTGTACCAAAGTCCAATCGTGAGTGGAGAGTACGTCAAGTAACTACCTATACTAAAAAGTGTGCTAGATGCTTGTTTTTGGAGGATGAATGCAGCTGTAGCCATAAATTCTTTGGATGACAGCCCCGCAGTAGAGTAAGGGTTAGCCAGAGGTATATTTACACCGCCTGTGAGTGTATATTTGATGGGTAAATTGGAAACATCTGCGCGATTGACAGCCACGTTAGGTCTTGTCAGGTGGTTGGCTGTGAGCCCTAACCAAAGGTCTTTATTATATAAAAGTAAGCCAGAAGAGAAATCTGCATAGCTAAATTGATTGCCAGTAGAGCTTCGAATGGGGTCGGATGTAGGCATCCCGGTGAATCCGTTTGAGTTCAGTTGGTCTCCAAAAATGAGGTTAGCCGTGCTGGTCGTTTGATTGATGGCATACGCGCCTTGCAGACCAAAACGGATAAAAAAATCATCCGTTGCTTTTATCATGTACGAATATTGAAGCGCCACCTGCGAGTTTCGAAGTCGATTAATTCCTTGTTGGTCATCTAAAAAACTGATGCCAATACCGCTGTTGAGTGATTCTAGGTGGTGATCAACAGAAAAGGAAGTCGTTTGAAAATTAGCATCCAAGGAAGGCCACTGGTTGCGGTAATTCATGACAAGTCTTGGTGCAAATGCACCCCCCGCAAAGGCAGGATTGTGATATACTGGAGCTGCAAAAAACTGAGAAAACTGAGCATCTTGCGCGTTCGTTTTGTGGAAAGTGCCGCATATCAGGAAAGCAAGTACTACAAAGAGTGGACGATTTCCCATGGTTTTAGTTTATTTATGAATTTCGAAATTACTGTAAATATGTAAATAAATCAACTTTGGCGAGAAGTGCCATCAAAACTATTTTCGTATCTTGTACTATGCTTTTAAATTGAGTCGTTGTTAGTAGAAGCAATTTGTCTCAAAATACCCTACAAACAACGAATAGAAAACAAAGATATGTCTAGCATCGTAAGAAATATTCACACATTTGTAGTTGTTTTGCTTGTATGTTGTCTTTCCGGTCATTCGTCTTTTGCTCAATTATATACCGGTTTAAAACATTGTGTGCAAGCAAATCCGACCTCTGTGCCTCCAACTCCACCCACTGGAACGGGTACAGGTGGTACGCCGTCTGCTGCTTGTCCGACTCCCTCTTATTTCTTTGACCAAGACACACGCAGCGTTTCGCGTCGATGGGATTTGGCAGGTTCAGGTTCATTTATACCCGGAGAAAGAGGAGTCTATTTTTCATACGCTACTCCAGGTACATATACCATACAGCTCGAAAAAACATACGCAGATGGAACTACTCAACGAGAAAGCAAGAATATTACCGTCGGTTCACCACCAGCTGAGCCACTTTTCAATCGAAAAAGAGATTCAGATACGACGGTTTGCAAGGGAAGTTCCCTGAAATTAGACCCGTATATCCACCGATTGAGCGTTCCACCTACAAATGTTCGCTACAAATGGTATCCGAACGGAGAAACAACGCCTACGCTTGAGGTCGAAGAACCAGGTTGTTATTCAGTGGAAGTCATTGATATTACCTCTGGATGTTCGCAAATAGCCCGTATTAATGTAAAGTTTTGTCTTCAACCACCGCCAACAGCTGGAGGGTCAGAACGATGGTATTTTGGACAAGGTGCAACGCTCGAATTTTCTTCTTCCTTTGATGGAACTACTCCAGAAAGAGATTCCTTAGCCGCCGATGGTTCACTATTTGCCGAACCTGAAAACACAGGCACAAATTCTTTCTCTCCCAATAATACAGCTTCTACGATTCCGAACAAAATAAGAACAAATGGGGCTTCCGCTATGGTATTTGACGCGCAAGGGGAACTCGCTTTTTATACAGACGGACGTGCGCTTTTCGATTTGAATGATTCTACTCTTACGTCTTCTACGCCTGGAGATTCTCTGCTCGGTACTGCTCTACCAACGAAACAAGGCGTCGCAATTATGCCTAAATTTGGTTGCTATGCGTGTAATTTTCATGAATATTATGCCTTCTATGTAGATAAAGCGACTGGTTTTTTGTCGTACAGTATCATTGATACGCGCGTACAACAAGTGGCTGGAAAAATAACTGAAAAAGGGATTCCCCTCGTTTATCCAGCCAATGAGTCGCTTCGCGTGATTCCCAAACCCGATGATACCGGCTATTTATTGGTTGCACAAGAATTAAATTCAAGTAAATTTTATACTTTTCAAATAGATTCTTCTGGTGTTCAGCAAGTGGTCTCTACCATTCCACCCGACACCACTGCACCCGTTCGTTATTTGCCCTTATTGGCTAGTAATCAAGACGGTGATGTGTTAGTTACCGTCAAAGAAGCGGGAGCAGATACGTTTTTAGAAATCATGGAATTGGATGTAACGACGGGGCAGATAAGCCGAACACGGAAAATGAAGTTATCTATTCCAGCAGGTAGCCAATTGAACGGTTTGTCTTTTTCACCGAACGGAGAACGTATTTTTTTTACGGTTTATAACCCAACGGGCTCTCCTTTTTTATCTGCACTTTATCAAGTGAGTACAATGGATGATGGAAATCCCGTCCGAGAAATTACGACAAGTACGACACAACAATTTGGTGCTTTACAAACGGGACCCGTCAGTGGCGATGGGGCAAAATATCTTTACATTGCTGTAGATGGAGCATTGAGTTTGCCGTATATTCAAGCACCCAATGATTATGGCATGAACGCTGCTGATGTTGGTTTCGTGGCTTCTACAGATGAAAATGCAGCACCGTTAGCACGTCCTTCTGGTATCGGTTTTCCACAAGTGGTACATGCTCCGCGTGAACAAGAAGGAGATGGAATCCAAGCAACTTACACGGGTAATTGTTTTCAATCTCCCACTATTTTAAGCGTGGAGGAGGTTTGTAGCCCGCAACGAAATGAAATCGAGTGGAAATTTGAGGATGGGACAACATTGAAAGAAAAGCAAGTGTCTTATATCTTCCCTAAAATTGGTTGGAATAAAATTAATCTTCGTATCAAAACCTATAACCAAACGCGCCTAGCGCCCGTCGCTGGTGCAGTGGGTGGGCAGTTGGGTGGTGTAATCACAAATGCACTAGAAACGCTTTGTACTGACACAACAATTGTGGATTCTATTTTTATTAAACCAATACCTGTCTATAATTTACCCGATAGTTTCTACGTATGTTTGCGCAATTCACCCGTAATTCCTACCCGAATTAATCCAGACCCAACCGGTGGAAGTAGTTTTGATTACCGTTGGCTGACCACGTTGGACGCAACGTTTTCAACAGCACCTTTCTACGATTTTGTCATTCCACAAACGTTCCGGTTGGAGATAACCAATAATTTTGACTGTGTTGTCACCAAGCAATCCAAAGCTGTATCTGGTTGTGAACCTATTTTGTATGTTCCCGATATTTTTACGCCCAATGACGACGGAATAAATGATACCTTTGTGCCTCTTCCTATTTTTACGAGCACGTATCAACTACTCATTTTCAATCGTTGGGGTGAAATTGTGTTTGAGTCCAATGACCCAGACACACGTTGGGATGGTTCTGTACGTGGAAAATCAAACGCACCTGCTGTATATACGTACCAAGTAAGATATACTTCGCTTGATTTTCCGGAAAGAGGCACGATTATCAAGTCTGGAACTGTAACGGTACTGAAATAACTCGATTTTTAGAAATACGTGGATGTTTGAAGATTCTGGCGTTTCCGTTGGTTTTCTGTGTGCAGACCATGTATTTTTGGAGATTAATACGATTAGAAAAAGCAAATTATGCGGCAAGATTATTTGACGGGCGACTCTGAAAATCTATCCTCCCAAGAAAAGGATATTGAAAAGGCATTGCGCCCCATTTCTTTCGGTGATTTTGCTGGTCAAGACAAAACACTGGAGAACCTAAAAATATTTGTTCAGGCAGCAAAACAAAGGAAAGAGGCGCTTGACCACGTCCTTTTGCACGGCCCGCCAGGTCTTGGTAAAACGACGTTATCCCATATTATCTCCAACGAATTGGGGGCAAATATTAAAATCACGTCTGGCCCTGTTCTGGATAAACCAAGTGATTTAGCTGGGTTACTAACCAACCTAGACCCCTTCGATGTTTTGTTCATCGATGAAATTCATCGCCTCAATCCCATTGTAGAAGAATATCTGTATTCAGCGATGGAGGATTATAAAATTGATATTATGCTTGATTCTGGGCCGAATGCACGGAGTGTTCAGATTGGATTAAATCCGTTTACACTCATTGGAGCAACCACGCGGTCAGGTTTATTGACTGCGCCTCTTCGTGCTCGTTTTGGCATCAATGCGCGTCTGGAATATTATGATGCAACTCTCCTCAGTTCGATTATCAGAAGATCTGCACATATTCTTCAAACACCTATCGAGGAAACAGGTGCGTATGAAATTGCGCGGAGAAGCAGAGGAACCCCACGTATCGCCAATAATTTACTCCGAAGAACGCGTGATTTCGCCCAAGTAAAAGGGGATGGAACGATAACCATCGAAATTGCCGAAATGGCGCTTACTGCCTTGGAGGTAGATCAAGATGGACTCGATGAAATGGATAATCGAATTTTATTAACAATCGTTGACAAATTCAAAGGAGGGCCTGTCGGTTTGTCAACGATTGCGACGGCTGTCGGGGAGGAGGCTGAAACAATCGAAGAAGTATATGAGCCTTTCTTGATTCAAGAGGGTTTCCTAAAACGTACGGCACGTGGGAGAGAAGCCACTGAAAAAGCCTATCTGCATTTGAATATAGTGCCCAAACAACGTTTTGGTGAATTATTTTGATGAAATAAAAAAAGGGATACGAATAAAAATCAGTATCCCTTTTTTGTTTCATTGTTTGATAGTCAGTCTATTCTTTGTAAAAAATTCGTTTTACACGTTCACTTACATTGGTTAGAATTTCGTACGGAATTGTCCCTACTGAATCTGCTAACTGCTTGATATCTTGTTGTTTTCCGAAAATCTCTACTGTATCGCCAATCTCACAATCTACATCGGTTACATCCACCATGGTCATATCCATGCAGACATTCCCAATAACTGGGCATGCAACGCCATTCACAATGACTTTTCCTACGCCTTTACTGAATCTGCGGTCATACCCATCTGCATAGCCAATAGCCATGGTGGCAATTTTAGAAATGCGGTTTACTTGTCCTTTTCGGCTATATCCGACGGTCTCGCCGGGAGTCAATTCTTTTATTTGTGAAATAGTGGTCTTTAGTGTACCCACAGGTAGTAAAGCCGTTGGTTCGATGCCGGTTACTTCTACCCCGTGAAGGCCGATTCCGAGACGAACCATCTCGAAATGTGCCTCAGGGAAACGTAAAATGCCGGCTGTATTGCAAATGTGACGATCCGGTTTGTAACCAATTCCCGTACATAATTCTTCGTAAATAGATTGGAAGGTAGCAATCTGCATCTTCGAAAAGTCATTGTGTTCCGCTTCGTCTGCACCAACCAAATGACTAAAAACCGTTGCGATGCGTACATCTGCATTTTTATTGATTTCTTCGATTAGAAAAGGAATATCTTTTTTGGTGAAACCCAGTCGGTGCATTCCTGTATCTACCTTAATATGAATTGGATACGGTTTTTGATTGGTCTTGTTTTCTTGCAAATACGTACAAAAATCTTTCCAAGATTCGCGGCTGAAAATCTCGGGCTCAAGGTGGTATTCCACAAGTTTTTGGTATGTCTCTGGTTGTGGATTGAGGACCAAAATCGGTAAATGAATGCCGTTTTCTCGCAACGAAACGCCCTCATCTGTGTAAGCAACTGCTAGGTAATTGACGCGGTGGTATTGCAGCAAACTAGCGACTTCATTGCTGCCGCTTCCATAAGCAAACGCCTTGACCATCGCCATCAACTTGGTGTCTTTTTTGACTTTGGAGCGGTAAAAATTCAGGTTGTGGGTTAGTGCGTCCAAATTGATTTCAAAAGACGTTCCATGAACTTTTTGTACTAATCTTTGTACAATTTGCTCAAACGCAAAACTACGCGCCCCTTTGATGAGTATCAATGAATTTTTGAGCAAACTCATCGAATGGTTTTTGATAAATTCATCCGTCGATGGATAGGTTTGAATGGAATGAAATAAACTGGATTGTCTCGAAATCGCTTCACCAATTCCGATAACAGACTGAATCCCGTACGTCTTGGTAAGCCCTGAGATTTGTTGATATAATTCATTTTCAGGCAAGCCAGTTTGAAGCATATCACTGATTATTAGTACTTTATCTCTTTTTGTATGTTGTTGGTTCATGAAACTCAACGCCATTTGTAGCCCGCCCAAATCATTGTTATACGTGTCGTCAATGAGGTAGGTATCATAAATACCTTGTTTGAGTTCAAGCCGCATTGCCAAGGAACGAAGCGACGCCAAATTGGAAATCCAACTTGCTTGAAACGGTATTTGTAGCAAGTCTGCTAAGGTTTGTGCTGCCAAAAAAGTATGAATGGCATTTTCTATCGAAGCATCGTCCCGAAACGGAATAGAGAAAGTGATAGGTTGTTCATTTCCTCGCTGGCAATTTAATTGATACCCGTTGGGTTGTTTATTTTTCTGAATGTGCCAAGTAGAAGGAGAATCCGGAGCAAAACTCCAAGAAACTAAAGTAATTGTCGGATTAACGGCTTTTAAGAAAATCTGAATTTCCTGCTGTACGATTTCGTGGTCATAGCAGGAAATAAGGTATTTAGATTGCCGAAATAGGCGCAGTTTTTCTGTCACTTTTTGTTTTTGGCTTCTAAATCCTTCGTCGTGGGCTGTACCCAATGTGGTAAAAATACCAATGGTAGGTTGGATGATGTCTGCCAATTGTTGCATTTCATCTTGTTGAGAAATACCCGCTTCGAAGATTCCAACCTCGTGCCAAGCTTTCATTTGCAGCACAGATAGCGCCACGCCAATTTGTGAATTATAACTTCGTGGGCTTTTTACGAGTCGGTGCGTTTGCTGCAATACACTTGCCAGCCATTCTTTGACAATCGTTTTTCCGTTGCTTCCAGTAATTCCAATGACGGGAATAGCGAATTGTTTGCGGTGTTGCCCGGCTAATTTCTGGAGCGCATGAATGGCGTTGGGAACAACCCAAACGTATATATGCTCCGTACATTCTTGTAAAAAAGTAGCTGCTCTTTCTTTTTCGGTTTCTTCGATGACAAAATACCGCACGCCTTTGGCAAGCAAACTAGGAATATAGTCGTGCCCGTTGTGGCGTACACCCCGAATCGCGAAGAAAATGCTTTCGTCTGCATCGGTAATTAGGCGGCTATCGGTGACAATAAATTTATCCGTTTGAGTAAGTGGGAGAGTTTGGTATTGAATCACGTGCGCAAAGTTTGAATGGATGTAGGTTCTGAAAAACTCGCGTAATTTACGAAACCGTGCAGTATATTTATACTTTTAAGATTGAAACAAATGCGTTGGACTACGGATATTTGACAAAGATACCCACAGACAGTTCTTTTTGAATGGCTAAACGAGTGGAAATAAGATACATAAAATACACAAATGCCCCGTAAAAATGACCACTCAGTAAAATTTTCCGAAAAATACAGAGGTTCACTTGTGTGTTTTAAGAATAGTAGATACATTCGTTTGCTTTTCGAAAGAAGACAGAAAAATGTGCTTTATTATTTACCTCCAAAACGAACAAGAAAATGAAAACAAAGATAGCAATTGGGTCTGAAAAGTATTTCTCATGTAGTCTGTACATTGTACGATGAATTGGGGAAATCTTGGTTTCTTTTAATTAAATACAATACAAAATATACTCATTGAATAGTACAATAAATAATGGTAAAGGTGCAAAAAATACAAAAAGTACTGTAATTTTTGCGTATATTTAGGAGTTGGCGGCAACCGCAGACGAGCGACCGTACTACTATCAACTGACGGACAAAACCTCGACAACCCACCGCACATTGCAGCACATTTGCAAGCCACACCAAGTCAACGCACAGACCAAAGCTTACAAAAGAGCTGCAATTTTGCCAATGCACCCAAGCCCACCCACCACTCAGACAATTATTTTACGAAAAACCTTCCATGATTAAAATATTTCTCTAAATTTGACACTTACTGTCAAGTGTAAATTTTCAAATGACAATGAAAGTAATAAAGACAACAGGCGAACTATTGCGTGAAAGCCGAGAGAAAAAAGGGTTGCTGCTTAGACAAGTTGCTGCTTTACTCGATATTGACACAGCGATAATAAGTAAGATAGAGCGTGGAGAACGCAAAGCTAATAAGGAGCAAATAGTAAAACTTGCGGAGATACTTGATTTAAACAAAGACGAATTACTTGTTCATTATTTGAGTTAAAAGATAGCTTATGAACTAATGGACGAAGATGTGGCAAGTAAAACGTTAAAAGTGGCAGAAGAAAGAATTAAATATCACAAGCAACACAAATAGAATGACTAAGAAATTTAGAGATTATAAACCAGAAAATACAAATTGGATAACACTTGCTTCGGGTGAGTTTTATCCCGATATTCTTGTTGACGCTTGCCACCTGTATCAACCTGTTCTTGAGATATTCGGACAACTCTTAAAATCAAGTGAAACGTCCGAAAAACTTTTTATGCAAACCATTGAGGTTTCTCAACCTTGGATGAGGATTCAACTAGCAAGAGTTTTCAGAAAATATGTAAGCCCGAACACGCCTGTTGAAATGCTGAAACAGAAACGAAAAGCTGAATGGATTTGCAAAGAATTTGGTAAAGGCTTTAGACCAATTGTAGAAGTTCAAAAAGCATTTTTATCCCGACCTATGCCTGATGAGGCTTTGTGTGCCATTCTTTGGGAATACAAAGACCGTGGACAGAAAGGATATAATATGACCGAAAGTATGTTTGAATTACTTCGTAACCAATTTCCCGATTTTAAGATACTTGGTCCTGAAAGAGCAGGTCGGGATATTTTGCTTGGAGAAGTCTTTGAAGATTATACCAAACCCAACCGACCTGCCGATTTCATCATAAAAGAAGGTGAAAATATTTTGGCTGTTGGATTTGCAAGATATGATTCCGACAGAGGCGGTGCACAGGAAGATGATAGAACTGGCGGCTATTCCAATGCTTCTCGTGAGTTGCTTGATTATGCAATAGGAAAAGATTTGAGAACAAAAATAATTTTTGTCAATGATGGACCAGGGCTATTATTAGGTTCAATGTGGGACGACTACAGCTATATCGAAGAAGCATCGGACGACATCAAAGTAGTTACATTAAGAATGATACCCGAAAGAATTACCCTCGAATGGTTAAAAAGTTAAAACTATGGCAACAGGCGTAACCAAAAATATGTGGCAGGAATCAGTTCAGATTATTTCTTCTGAACAATTTCCTTTTGAAACAGATTATGAAATTACCTACAAAGGTAAAATGTCTGAAAAGGAAGTTATATCAATACCATTCACAGAAAAGTATGAATCGCTTTATGGCGAGTTTAAAGAAAATAAACTATTTTATGGTGATAATTTAGACGTTTTGCGTTTTCTATTGCAATCGGGCAATTTGAAAAACAAAATCAAACTGATTTACATTGACCCGCCTTACGGAACAAACAGCGTTTTTCAATCCCGAAATCAAAAAGATTCATACAAAGATGATTTGGTAGGCAGTCATTTTATAGAATTTATCAGACGAAGATTGATTTTGTTACGTGAGTTGTTGTGTGATGAGGGTTCTATTTACGTTCATCTTGACAGCAATATGACTTCGCAAATCAAAATCATAATGGACGAAGTGTTCGGAGCAAAAAACTTTCGTGGTTTTATTACACGTAAAAAATGCAGTAACAAAAATTCTACACGAAACACTTACGGAAATATTTCCGATTATATTCTGTTTTATTCTAAGACAGAAAATTTCACTTGGCACAGAGCGACCGCAGTTTGGACGGATGACAAAATTTTAAAAGAATATCCGTGCATTGATGAAGCAACGGGTAGACGATACAAAAAAGTGCCAATCCACGCACCGGGAATCAGAAACGGAGAAACCGGTAAAGAATGGCGTGGAATGTTTCCACCACCGGGAAAACATTGGCAATACACACCCGAAAAGTTAGATGAATTTGACAAGAAAGGAGAAATTTATTGGTCAGCAAATGGCAATCCAAGAAGAAAAGTTTTCTTGGATATGGACAGAGGCATTCCTGTTCAGGACATTTGGTTAGACACACAAGATTCGCTTAATCAAAACATCAAAATCACAGGCTATCCTACCGAGAAAAATCCTGATTTGTTGAAGCGAATTATTGAAGCATCATCAAACGAAAATGATATTGTTTTAGACTGTTTTGCAGGTTCAGGAACAACACTTGGCATTGCGGAGCAATTGAGAAGAAAATGGATTGGCGTTGATAATAGTTCAGAAGCATTGGACAATATTTTAAAACGTTTTTTTGTAGGACTTGAAGGAATGGGCGATTATGTAAATGGTAAAAGTGATTCCGAAAACCCTCTTTTCCAAACGACACTTTTTGAGCCAAAAGTAGAATATGGAAAGGCTTTGAAAACAGACTTTGAAGTTTTATCGGATTCGAGATATTCGGATTTGATGAATGAAATTTTAGAGAATTATTTAAACAGGTAAACACGAAATTTAAAATTGAACAGAATTGATTTTATAAGCAAAATAAATACCTACGCTTCAAGATTTGTTCTTGAAGTAGAAGGGTTTAATGCTATTGGTAATTATCACATCAACATTCACGCAGAAAGTTTTTTAGTTCCTGTTTTAAATGAAGTTTTTGGACTACAACTTGAAAATTTTAATTCAACACAACGCAAAAATTTTCCCGCAATTGATTTGGCGGACTTTAAAAGTCGGGTTGCTTTTCAGATAACATCAACAAGTTCATTTGATAAAATCAAAAACACACTCGAAACTTTTGCAAGACACGAATTGCAAAAACAATTTGACGTGCTTTATATCTACATTCTTACAGAAAAGAAACCTCAGTACAACGACACAAAATTAAATGGCATAATTCCAAATGATTTCTCTTTTGTAACAAATGACCACATTATAGACAAAGACATCATTTTACAAAAAATAAACGCTATAAGTGCAACACCAAAATTGCAAGCAATAGCAAAACTATATGAACACGAATTTTCCGATATTCAAATTGAGCAACGCAAGAAAAAATTTGAAAGTGGTTATCTAAAAAATGAACCCGAGAACATTTCGCCTAATATGCTTAAAATCACTTTTGGAAATACAATTTACAAAGCTGATTTAAACGTTGATGAAGAAGGAATAACGGCAAGACTTAATGAATACCTTACTTCAATAGGAAAGCGAAACGTAAAGAAACTTAAACCAAACAAATTAGTCCGTTCTGCATTGCGTGAATATAAAGCAAGGGCTTCTGATTGGATATTGTACGAAAATTGCCTTTATACATTTCGTGATTTAACCTCTAATAGAGAGCCATTCAGAAATATAATTGACATCGGAACAATAACTTCTCTTGAATGTTCAGAGTTCTATGAACAAAACGAAGCGACTAACAGAGTATTCAAACATTTATTGAGAAATACACTAATGCAGCTTTGTTTCTTAAAAGAGATTGAATGGTACGATAGCCGAGAAACATTTCGTTTTGCAAATAGAAACCCCGGAAGTAAAAAAGCAAAACAAATACGTTGGAAAGGCAAGAAAGAATCTACAAAAACAGTCATTTTCCCTATGATGAATAAAAAGGAAAGACACTTGATTTGTTTTCGTCATTTAGCGTTTAAGTGTTCTTTCATCAATTTTGACACAGATTGGTATTTAATCATAAATCCGACTTGGAGTTTTACAAACCCAGGTGGTTACAGAGAAAGCCGTTTTGAATCGGCTTATATGTCAGGAATAAAACGTTTAGAAAACAACAATTCTGTTTACAATTATTTCCGCTTCTTTTCATACTATCTTTCATACACGGATTTATTTACGACTGAATTTCCTTATTTGAAAATCCATAAACTTGAACCGATAAGTTTGTCGCCAAGTTTAGATGAACAAAAATGGATACCTGCAAAAGTTGTAGAAAAGAATACAGAAGCATTACCAACAGAATTAGAAGCCGACACCGAATTAGCGGATTCAACAATATTTGAATGATGAAATTAAGATACATAGAAGAACCGTCTTTGCAATTCGGTACAAGTCATCACATTTGTCCTAAAAGTGGTATTTACACATACAATCCTTTTGACATTACACAAGTTCGTCCTGAAAAAATAACCATTGGAATTGTTGGAAAAGGCGAAAGCGTTGATAAAGTATTAGAATGGTTAGAAAGTTGTAAATCACATATAGACGGAAAACAAAGCAAAACACCGCACCCAAATTTATTTATGAATTTTTGCGGTTTCAACAAAACTATTGGTTTCAAATGTGAAATAGCTTATGACGATACTTATTTACGCAAACTGAATAATTCAGACATTGAAAAGATAATCAAAGAAAAAAATTCACTTGAAGGAACAATTACAGAAATAACAAATTTATATCTCAGCGAAATTAAATTTCTTTCTAAAAACAAAAAACCAGACGTTATCCTTTGTGCTTTACCTGAAAACCTGATGAAGCACATTATGGAAGCAAAACCAAAAACAGCAGATGATGAAGATAAAGTTGTAGAAAAGGATTTTGACGAAGAAGAAGTTTCTAAAAAAGAACAGAATTTTAGAAGAAACTTAAAAGCAAAAGCAATGCAGTACAATATTCCAATTCAAATAATTCGGGATAGAATTGCAAAGCCAACCGCAGAAATGCAAGACCCTGCAACAATCGCTTGGAATTTTTTCACAGCGTTGTATTACAAAGCATCGGGTACGCCTTGGGCGTTAATCAGAAAAGATTCTGCGGAAACAACTTGCTATGCAGGAATTAGTTTTTTCAAAAGCCGTGATAAGAAATCTACTCAAACAAGCATTGCTCAAATATTTAACGAGTTGGGGAAAGGAGTAATTTTAAGAGGCGAAGAAATAACGCTAAAAAAGAATGACCGAACACCGCATTTGGACGACCAACAGGCGTACAATTTATTGACACAATCACTCAAAGAATATTATGACGCAGTAAAAATATTTCCTAAGCGTTTGGTTTTACACAAAACATCAAATTTCAATGAAGATGAAATTTACGGCTTTACTCAAGCCGCAAAAGAATTACACATCAACCAAATTGATTTGGTTTCAATACAAACATCAGACATTAGATTGTATCGTAGCGGAAATTATCCACCAATGCGAGGCACACATTTTACAATGACAGACAAACATCATTTGCTTTATACAAGAGGTTCTGTTCCGTATTACGAAACATATCCGGGTAGATACATTCCAAGAGCAATTGAAATTAAACTTGCAACTCATGACGAATCGCCAAACGTCATTTGTGATGAAATTTTAGCACTTACAAAAATGAATTGGAACAACACTCAATTTGACAGACAAATGCCAATTACCATTGAATGTGCCCGAAATGTTGGCGAAATATTAAAATACTTGACACCTGACGACAATATGCAATTGAAATATAGCTTTTATATGTAGCCAACACACAAGCACACACATTTGCAAGCCGCACAAACCAAAGCTTGCAAAAGAGTGTGCTTTTTGCCAACGCTCAACCAACCGACAACAATAGCGACCGAGAAAAGCGGCAGCCACCAACAGCGGTAGCCCCTGCACAACTTCTCTTTTCTCTTGATTTTTAGTAGATTTTGCTAAATCTGGCTTCATTTAAGGCTTTCTGAGGGAAGGTCTCTTTTGTTCAGGGTTTTTAATCTTGCTTTTGGAGGGCTTAAATCAGCTGTAATCGAGCCATAAAAAACCAATTTTGAAGATGCCCAAGAACTTCCCCTACTAGAGGCAGTTCTTGGGCTTTTTTTACCTTATTTTCATTACCCCTAAATTAAAAATACTACATTAATTATCGTAGCTATTTCTGGGGAAGATTACGCTAGTCGGCATTTGGAATAGTATTTTACAGAAGGTTTTACTTTTTTAACTATTTTTGGCTTCCAATTCTTGTTTTGAGGCATTTACAAATATCCTAGCCTTTCGCTTTTCTGTGCTTTATTTTAGCTAGAAATATACCGACTCATTTCTCAAATGAGACTCATTGAGCGTCTTATTTAGACAAAATGAACACGTAATTTTTCGGCTGGTTACAAGGAAAAAACACAAAACAAGTTCCAAAAATGAGAGTTAAATAAGTTTAATGAACAAATCCACACATGATAGATACACACGCCCATATTTACGATGAAAAATTCCTCGCCGACGAGCAAGAAATGATGCATCGAATCCAATTGGCTGAAGTAAAGCAAATTTGGATGCCCAATTGCAACCAAGAAACCATTGAACCCATGCTGGCTTGGGAGAAAAAATATCCTGAAATGTGTCTCCCAATGATGGGTTTGCACCCTTGCTATGTCGATGAAAACTTCGAAAACGAACTTCAGATTGTCGGCGAATGGTTGGCAAAAAGACCATTTCTGATGATTGGCGAAATTGGTTTGGACTTTTATTGGGACTTGACGTTTGTTCCCCAACAAGAAAAAGCATTCGTAGCTCAATTGGAACTCGCCAAAAAGTATCAATTACCCATTTGTATTCATTCAAGAAGTAGCAAAGACGAGCAGTTAAACGCAATTACACGGGCTTGCGAGCTTATCGAATCGTTTGGTTGGGAAGACCTTCGCGGAATTTTTCACTGCTTTTCTGGTAATTTAGAAGACGCGAAACGCATCATCGACCTAAACTTTCTACTAGGTATTGGTGGCGTAGTGACATACAAAAATGGAGGCGTATCAGAAGTAATTGCCCAAATTGACATCCAGCACCTGGTTCTGGAGACAGACGCGCCTTATCTTGCGCCTGTCCCGCACAGAGGTAAACGAAATGAAGTCGCTTTTGTAGCACATGTAGCAGAGAAAGTAGCTCAAGTTAAGCAGATGCCTCTTCAAGAAGTGATTCAGCAAACTTCAGCTAATGCGCTCAGATTGGTACATGCGACCCAATACGTTTGATTTACGATTTTTTGTAATAATCTCCGCGTGAGAAATACTTTTCAATGAGGCAGTACATCAAAATAAAAAAATAACGGCTGCCCATTTCTTTGATTTTCAGTTTAGACTCGCCATATTTTCTATTTGTCCAGCTATTCGGAACAATGGCAAAAGAGTAGCCACGAACCATGGCTTTGAGCGGAATTTCAACGGTGAGATTGAAATGAGGGGATAAGAAGGGTTTTACGCCCTCAATCGTGTGGCGTTTGTACAATTTGAAAGCATTCGTTGTGTCATTGTATTTCACACCCATTACGATTTGAATGATAAAATTGGCAATACGGTTGATTACTTTCTTGACTTGCGGGTAGTCAACCACTTTGCCACCTTTTATCCATCGGCTCCCAAAAACGGCATCGACGTCTTTTTCGAGCATCGTTCGGTAATAACGAACCAAATCGGCGGGGTCATCCGACATATCTGCCATGAAAACAGCCACACAATCTCCTGAAAAACGCTCCAAACCATACCGAACAGCATAGCCAAAGCCATTAGGCCCTTTGTTTGTCTCAAATACCAACGTTGGGATTTCTGTTTGAAGTTGCTTGAGTACCGTCTCTGTTTGGTCTTTTGAATTGTCATTCGTTACCCAAATTTCATGTGGAATTTGCGCTTCGTTCAGTGTCTTATAGAGTGATCGTAGGGTCTCAGGGATGGATTCTTCTTCGTTGTAAGCAGGGATAACTACACTTAATTTCATGTATTGGAAGTATATCTTTTTGTCAAAATGTTACCAAAAGTAAGCTTTTCAAAAAGGAATTGCAAAAGCATTGGGGTTTGTCAATGAAATATCTCCCGAATAATAGACAACGATTTGACTTCGCCGAAACCGTCTATATGTACTCGGTAATACCATAAAATGCTATCTAACAACTGATTACGTTCTTTTCTGGGTATTTCTAGTCGGGTTTGATAAGAGGCTTGAATGAGTTGGTTTAATAAAGATAGGTTCTCAACTCGCCAACCTGCCTCTTTATATACTTGCTGGCTGATTTCCTCGGCTGTCTCGGGTTCGAAGCCCAAATACCGACAAAATTGAAGTAGAAAAAGTAAATGAAAGTTTTGACTTCCGTCCAATTGGTTGTCAAATGTATGGAAAGAGGTTTCCAAAAATTCGTACAAAGTTCTGTTTTCGCCCGTTTCACGGATACACTTTTGGATAACTTCTATCAAAAAAAGTGCTATACTGGATTTGGCAATGTCATACGGAATAGTCTTGTATGGGCGAGAGCATTTGATTTCAGAAATCCGATGGAGTTCCTTTTTGCTGTCATGATATACGACCATATCTAAGAAAGTGAAGGGTTGAAATAACGCGATTTTGTTTTTCCCTTTGGATGAACGAACGCCATTTTCAATGTAGGACTGTATTCCCCATTCTTCTGTATAAATTTTGGCAATAATGGATGTTTCTTTGTACGGAATCGTGTGGAGAACCATTCCTTTTGTCTTATACAGCATGATACGCAAGAAATAGGAAGAGAATAAGCCATAAAACATCTACAAAATGCCAATAAATGCTTATCAGTTTAAGGCGAAGCTGGTTGGGTGGATTCACCGAATAGACGAAGGAGTCAACGTATTTTCTATTTCTCCAGGCATCAACGACGGCCACAATGAGCGCAATAACTCCGCCCGCTGTATGTATAATATGAAGTCCAGATAATATGTAAATAAAGGAGCCGCCGGTGTCGTTCGCCATCGTAATATTGGCATCAAAAAGTTGTTGCCAACCCAAAAGTTGCGCTGCTAAAAAGAGAAATCCCAAAAGCAATGTCAGGCTAATGGAAATTCGGTACAACGAAAATTTCTGATTCTTAAATACCCGATTTGCCCAAGAGATACTCGCACTACTCGCCAAAATGAAGAGAGTAGAAATCCAAAAAATAGGCAAAAGGGGAACGCGAATATTTTGGTTATCAAATTCTTTTTTTAGAAATACGAACAAAATAAACAAAAAGAGAAGACTACTCCCGAATATCGCCAAGTACATCATGAACGTAAAGGGTTCTCGGCGTTTAAATACTGAATTTGAATCGTCATCAATGTCCATACTGCGGTATATTTAGTATCTTTTTAGGGTTTAATCAAGCAGTCCTTGCCAAATCATGAAATCACCCCGTTCTTTGAAAACAAGTGTATCGATTGGTTGTTCAAAGATTCCATAAAGTGTTGAACCGCTGCCCGTCATGGCGGCATAGATAGCGCCTTCTTCGTATAATTTTTCTTTCAACTGGGCAATCAGTGGATATTTTGCGGAAAGACCTTTCTCAAAGTCATTTGCCAACTGGTTTTTCCATGTGTCCATCGGTTGTTGAATCAATTGGTTCACCAAAACAGGCGCTTCTGTTGGCACAGCATGTTGGTATGCCTCCGCTGTTGAAATATGAATCATTGGATTAATGACTACCAGCGTTTTTCCAGCCAATGAAACCGGAGAAGCTGCAAATTCATCTCCCTTGTGGAAACAATAAACGGGTTTGTTCTCAATGAAAAAGGCACAATCACTACCTAGTTTTCTTGCGTAATTCTCTAGTTCTGTGGTTGTTAGCTCAAGAGAGAATAGCTCATTGAGCATCTTCAAGGTGAAAGAAGCATCTGCTGACCCACCACCCAATCCGGCACCCATCGGAATGATTTTGTGTAAATGGATGGCAACGGGTTTTACCTTATCTAGGAAATCTGTACGGATTAATTCGTAGGCTTTGACAATTAAATTTTGAGAGGGATTTCCAGGAATTTCTAAGCCCGAAGAGGTAAATTGGAAAGATTCACTCGGAATAATCTCCAAAATATCCGCCCACTTAATCGGATAAAAAACAGACGAAATATCGTGGTATCCGTCTGTTCTTTTGCGTAAAATTTGTAAACCCAGATTGATTTTCGCGTTCGGAAAGCTTACCATTTCTCTATTAGGTCATTTATACGATCAAGCAACATCTCAGAAATTGGCCCCATTTTGCCTGTGCCAATCACCGTATCGTCAATTTTTGTGATAGGAAGTACGCGTTTGGTTGTACTTGTCGTGAATACTTCGTCAGCTTGTAGTACTTCTTCTAGTTGTACGGCGCGTTCTTCAATAGGTAAAAGTCCTTCCGCCAATGACAAGACAGTTCGGCGTGTAATCCCATACAAGATGTCATTATTTGGTGTGATGAGAACGCCATTTTTTACAATGAATAGATTACTCCGGCTCAATTCACTTACCAAACCGTCTTGGTGAAACAAAACATCTGAAGCGTGTGCTGACTTGATTTTAGGTTGGAGAATCATCAAATGTTTGTAATCAATGCTTTTAATTGTGGGAATATCACGCACAAAATTATAGGTAATGACCTGAATACCCTTTGTATATTCTTGTGGAGCTACCGGATGAATATCTTCACTCATGATGAGTAAATTCGGTACAGTCATCGTGATACTGTCTGCGGCATATCCACCAGTCAGTACAAAACGGATGGCGCAATCTTCCAGACCAGATAATTGAATCAATTGTTGAACGACAGCTTTGGCGTCTGATTCAGAGATGGGATTGGGTATTCCGAGAAGATTTGCGGAGGTCGTGTAACGCTCCCAGTACCAATCCCATTGGAAAGGCTTCCCGTTGTAGGTTCTGAAATAGTCAAACAAACCGTATCCTCGCAACAATCCGAGGTCTGTGACATGTACATGTGTCTCTGAGGTTGGTTTAATTTCTCCGTTAAAGTAACAGTGGTGCATGATAATTTTGATTGCGTGATGTGATAGAGGAGCTATTTGAGTTCGCTTTGATGCGAATAAAATAAACGCTTACTCTGCAAAATTACGATTTTAACATCTCGCCTTGACAGAAAACAAGTCATTTTTATTCACAAAATTGGATGCAAACGGCTTCTAAAAAAATCCCTCACAGCTTATCAAACCAAGTTGTGAGGGAGAAAGTTATTGTAATTTTCTGTATTTAATTCTTTTCGGTGTTGCGTCTCCACCGAGTCTTTTCCGTCGGTTTTCTTCATATTCTGAGAAGTTACCTTCGAACCAATACACTTGAGAATCACCTTCAAACGCGAGTATGTGCGTAGCAATGCGGTCTAGGAACCATCTGTCGTGCGAAATAACCACGGCACATCCCGCAAAGTTTTCGAGACCTTCTTCCAAGGCACGTAATGTATTGACGTCTAGGTCGTTGGTGGGCTCATCTAAGAGAAGTAAATTACCACCTTCTTTGAGCATCATCGCCAAATGGACACGGTTGCGTTCTCCACCAGAAAGCATACTGATTTTTTTCTCTTGATCTGCACCATTGAAATTGAATCGGCTGACGTAGCCTCTTGCGTTCACTTGTTTGTTTCCGAGCATCACCCACTCATTTCCGCCAGAAATCAATTCATAGACTGTTTTATTGGCATCTAGGCTGTCATGTTCTTGGTCCACATACGCAAGTTTGACGGTTTCGCCCACATCAAAACTTCCTGCTAATGGACTCAATTGACCCGTAATCAATTTGAAGAGCGTCGTTTTACCAGCACCGTTTGGCCCAATAATACCGACAATTCCTGCTGGAGGCAGACTAAATTCAAGGTTATCGTACAATAATCTATCGCCAAAACCCATTTTCACACCTGTGGCTTCAATGACTTTATTTCCGAGGCGCGGGCCTGGCGGAATGAATAACTCCAATTTTTCTTCTTTTTCCTTCGCATCCTCATTCATAAGTCGGTCATACGCTCCCAAACGTGCTTTCGACTTTGCTTGGCGACCTTTCGGAGACATGCGCACCCATTCCAACTCGCGTTCCAATGTTTTTTGGCGTTTAGACTGCGATTTTTCTTCTTGTGCCAAACGGTTTTGTTTTTGTTCTAGCCAAGATGAATAATTGCCTTTCCATGGGATTCCTTCGCCTCGGTCAAGTTCTAAAATCCAACCTGCTACATTATCAAGGAAATATCTATCGTGGGTTACGGCAATGACAGTCCCTTTGTATTGGTTGAGGTGTTCTTCTAGCCAAAGTACTGATTCTGCATCCAAATGGTTGGTTGGTTCGTCTAAAAGAAGAACATCGGGTTGTTGTAGGAGCAAACGACAAAGGGCTACACGGCGTTTTTCACCACCTGAAAGAGTACCAATGAGTGCATCAGAAGGTGGGCATCGGAGCGCGTCCATGGCGCGTTCGAGGCGGCTGTCTAATTCCCATGCGTCATAGACGTCTAATTTTTCTTGAACTTCACCTTGGCGGGCTAAAAGAGCGTCAAAATCGGGGTCAGGATCACCGAATGCAGCATTGATTTCATCAAACTCTTTGAGAAGATCGACAATAAACTGTACGCCTTCTTCTACAATTTCACGTACTGTTTTGGTTGGGTCGAGTTGGGGTTCTTGTTCCAACATCCCTACTGAATAACCTGGAGAAAAAACGACTTCTCCGTTGATGTTTTTATCGAGCCCCGCGATGACACGAAGCAACGTAGATTTTCCGGAGCCGTTCAGACCGAGAACACCAATCTTTGCTCCATAGAAAAAGGATAAGTAAATATTTTTGAGAATTTGGCGATTGGGTGGAATGATTTTACTCACGCCAGCCATCGAAAAAATAATTTGTTCACTCATACGAAGGGAATGGATTTTTACAAAAAGTGCTACATTTTCGTAAAATTATTAATAAATATTGATTAAGGCTTTGGGATTGTTTAAAAAAACTCGCATTTTTACAAATTATAAACTCTAAAATCCCTAATAGGCAGCCCAACTCTCTTTTAGTAAAAAAAATTATGAAAGGCGTGACAATAGAAAACGAATACGCTTACATCAAAGACGGTAAGGTATTTTTAAAGGGTTACATGGACATGCCCGACCGACAAATCGGTGAAGTGAAACGTACAGAGGAGGAAGCTTTCCAATATTTTGTTGACCGCTACGATATTGCAGTCTCCAAAGTACAACAGTTGGAAGACGAAATCCAAGAAGCCCAAAATAAGGGCTCTTATCTAACTAAATTGCTCCAGCTTCGTAAGCGGTTGCTCAATTTTGACGGAATCGGTCCTTTTGAACCATTATTAGCTACTCTTGATGACCACGAGGTAATCCTTCGTGAACTCATCGCAGACAACCAAGCCAACAACTTGGCTATCAAAGAAACACTCATCGAGGAAGCAAAAGTCATCGCTGAGAGTGAAAACTGGATGGAAGCCGGCGATGACCTGCAAGATTTGCGCACACGTTGGATTCGGACAGGCCCCGTTGACAAAGACCTTCAAGAAGACGTTGAAACGAGATTTCGCGTTTGCTTAGATAAGTTCTATCAACGTAGAAAAGCGTATTTCGAAGAACAAAACCGAATCATCAATGAGCGCCTACGCGCCTACGATGCACTCGTCGCTGTTGCCGATGAACTCGCTAGAAGAACGGATTGGGACGAAGCTTTCGTGGACTTGAAAAGAGTGCAAGCCGAGTGGAAAGTCATTGGGAAAGTACCACCCAAATTGCTCAAAAATCCATACACGCGATTCAAAAAAATGACAGGTATTTTCTATGAAAAATACTGTCTAGCAAAGGGAATCCAGGTGAAAAAACGCCTCGACCCGCGTGTGGAAGCTCAAATTAGAATGGTGAAGGAAGCTGAGAAACTATCCGAAAGCGATGATATTTTTACAGCAACCAACCGAGCAAAAGTGTTACTCAATGAATGGAAAACCATTCGTGTACCACCTCACTTGACAGACAGAAATATCTCGGAGCGCTTTAGAGCTGCTTGTGATAAAATATTTGAACTTAGTTATTTGATGAAAGTCGTGGCTAGAAAGCACCCTTCTTTCAAATTCTTTGATGACGTTCAACAATTGCTTATCAAATTCCGCGAGATGGAAAATATCGTCCGCCGCGCGCGAACAGATTTAGACCAACTCATTGATAGCTACGAAGGGGTTCAACAAAGTGAAGAAATGGAGAAATTAACCATGTCTAATCTTAAAACCCAAAAACGTAAACTCTTGATGAAAGAAATTATTCTCGAAGAGTTACGTCAAAAAGTAGCGAATCTGTAAGTAATTGATTGCCTATTTCTAGCGGTGGTTGACAAACGTCAGTCACCGCTTTTTTATGTTTTCTACTTTTCCAATCCGTATCTTTGTGGTTCGTACCCATCTATTTGCTTCTTTATGTTCGTTTCTTTTAGCCTCTTTCTACTCGCTTTGGTTTATCTTATACATCGCCAAATGGCGTTTTTGGCAGAAAGTTTTTCCGACTATCTTCTTAAATTTTGTTTGGCTCTTATTGCTCATTTGCTTCTTACGGGTGTGTGCGTCTCCGTTCTACATGAAGTTGCGCAACCATTTACTTGGGGCGTAGTCAGTATCGCTTTTGCCATTGGTGGACTAATCGCATTGCAAAGGAGTTCATTGCAACCACATTTTAACGTAATAAATGAGTTTAAAAGCGGATGGGCAACTTGGAAATATCATTTCTTATCTGTCTCTTCACCGAAAACTCAGGTTCTTTTTCTGCTTCTTGCCGCTGGATTAGCCATAACTACCCTCATTAATCTTGTCCTTCTTTTGACTACCTATCCAAACGAATGGGATTCCATGACGGGGCATTTGGTTAAATGCGCATATTATTTACAAAATGGGACGATGTCGCGGGTAGGAGGAACTATTTGGTCCATAGATTTTTACCCAAATTCTATCACAAGCCTTCAACTTTACTTTTATCATTTAGCAGGTGAAAAAGGGTTTAAAATTCCGCATTATATCGCTTATTGGGGCTATGTGACGGCTATTTACGGTATCAGTCGCTTGTTTTTTCAGCGGGTAACTTGGGCGATTGCAAGTGCTTTATTGGCTGCTTTGTTGCCCACCGCTTTGGTGCAGGCAACTACAACAGAAACCGACTTGGTACTTACTTTTTACTTGGCATTGATTGTTTATTTTTTGGCAAAATATTACCGAGACGGTCGCGTTGGTGTGCTTTATTTTGCTGTACTTGCTGGTTCTATCGCATTGGGTCACAAAATTACATTCGTGATGCTGGGGCCGTCTGTACTTATTCTGTTCATGTTTATTATTGCACAGAAAAAGATAGATGCCAAACATTGGATGGGATTAATTTTTACTCTTGGACTCGGATTGGCCTTGTTTATGTTGCCAATGGGCTACATCGGAAATGTCCAGGCTGAAGGTGGTTTTTCTATTAGTAGCCTTACCGCACCGAAGGAAGTACTCGCGTACCACGGCATTGGGAATTACACAACACAGCAAAAAATAGAAAATTTTTATATAAACTCTCTTCGCTACCTAACTGATTTTTGGAGTTTGGATGGATTTCGGAATTTCGAATTGGGCGAGCAGATAAATCGGGTTTTTCGTTGGCCTGTTCAAAAAGTAGCCAATAAACTGCAATTGGAGCGCGATGCCTATTGGGTTGTTTATCCGTTTCGTGTGGTACAGGAAGGGGCACGTTTTTATATAGAAAGACCCTATTGGGGAGTTATAGGTATTTTTTTGGTACTTCCTGTTTTCTTTTTAGGACTCTTCACCAAAAAAGTAGGAACAGGAACCAAACTGACGCGTGTGCTTGCTGTAGCTGCGCTGCTTCAGTTTCTTTTATTAAGTTTTACAGCACCATTTGACCCCATCAAAGGGCGTTATTTCTTGAGTATGTCCGTTTGGTGTCTTCCTATCGTTGGTTTTTTTTATGATGAATGGAAGACAGGAATTGGCGTTCGCTATGTATTCATCATTACGTTATTTGTTGTGGTGAGTGCGTGGGGAACTGTTTTTAAGCGAAGTCTCCTCCCGCTTTTTCCATCGGAAACGACGAAAAGTATTTTGCAAATGAATCGGTTGGAACAACTCACGGTTTCGCGTCCGGAATTATACAGTTTATTTACTCGTTTCGATGAATTAGTACCCAAAGAGGCGATTGTCGCATTGGGTACAGACACAGAAGACTTTGAATATCCTTTTTGGGGAGCATCGCTTCAGCGTAAACTAATTCCGATTCATCCGTTCAAGAAACCACTTAAACCAATACCGAGTGAAGCTGAATATCTGATTTTTACCGAGGGTGTATTTACGCCAATATCCGGAGATATTCTACTTAATTCAGATTACAAACAATTCCCTTCCTCGCTTATTCCCGTAAAAAAATATTATCTACGAAAACTATGATTTCAGACGAAAAACGCCGTGTAGGCATCATGCAACCGTATTTTTTTCCTTATATTGGTTATCTACAGTTGGTACATGCTGTGGATACTTTTGTGTTTTACGACGATGTGAATTTCATCAAAAAAGGATGGATTCATAGAAATCAATTGGCTATCAATGGGCAGGCAAGCTTGTTTTCGATTCCATTGAAAGACATGAGCCAAAACAAAAAAATCAATGAAATTTATGTGGACTCAAGTTTTGTCAACTGGCGCGAAAAGTTTCTGAAAACCTTGGAGCAGAATTACAAAAAAGCGCCTTTTTTTGCGGAGACATTTGCCTTGGTCGAACGCGTTTTGTTTCGAGAAAACCAGCCTAAAATGAGTGAATTGGCTTTTTGGAGTATAGAAGAAATCGCCACGTATGTCGGGATAACTACCAAGCTCATGCCAAGTTCTGCGGTGTATCAAAACGAGGAATTAAAAGCGCAAGAACGGATTATTTCTATTTGTGAAACAGAAAAAGCGACTACATATATCAATCCAATCGGTGGAAAAGAGTTATATAACGTGCAGGATTTCAAAGAAAAAGGCATGGAACTGTACTTTTTACGTCCCATGCCTTTGGTTTATTCGCAAGGTAAATTTGAGTTTATTCCTTGGTTATCAACAATTGATGTCTTGATGCATCATTCAGCTCCCGACTTTTTATCTTTATTGACCAACTATACCTTGGAGTAGAGAAAAGGGAGCATCAAAGATTTTGTCTTTTTAATTCTTCTACGGCATAATTTGCTGCGCGGGCAGTTAGTGCCATGAAAGTCAAAGATGGATTTTGATTGCCGACAGAAGTCATTGCTGCGCCATCGGTGACAAAAACGTTGGGGCAGCTGTGAACTTGGTTCCATCGGTTTAGGATGGACGTTTTCGGGTCTTTTCCCATTCGCGCACCACCCATTTCGTGAATATCTAATCCAGGATTTTGGTGGCTATCAAACATATTGATTTGGGTACAACCTGCCTTCTCGAGCATTTCAGCAGCTTGCGTTTGAAAATCGCGCATCATTTTATGGTCATTTTCATCGTAATCAATGGATGTAATCAGTTGAGGTATTCCCCACGCATCCACTTTATCTTTGCTAAGCCGAACTTGGTTACTGGCTTTAGGGATTGTCTCGCCTTGCATTTGTACATAAATAGACCATGGGCCAGGTTTTGAAACAGATTCCTTGAAATCACTTCCAAAATCACCGTTCCAAGCACCTCTTTGCCAACCTTGTCGGGAGGCAGAAAAAGCTACCATGTATCCTCTTTGGAAGTCCACTTTGTCCTGCTGAAATACATTTCGGAAAGAAGGCATAAACGCGGAGGTCGGTCTTCTTCCATAATAATAACCCTCTTCAAAACCTTCAAACTGCGCGTTGCCTTGGCCTCTGTATTGGTGAAAAGCGATGTATTGGCCCAATACGCCGCTGTCATTTCCTAATCCATTTGGAAAGCGGCTGGAGGTAGAATTGAGTAAAATAAGGTTACTATTGAGGCAAGCAGCGTTGACGAAAATTATTTTTGCGTAGTATTCGATTTCTTCTTTGGTTTCTGTGTCAATGATACGAACTCCCGTAGCACGTCCTTTTTGGTCATCGTACAAGATGGAGTGTACAACAGAATGGGGGCGAAGTGTGAGATTTCCTGTTTGAGCTGCCCAAGGGAGAGTGGCTGAAACCGAGCTGAAATACCCGCCATAGGGGCATCCGCGTTCGCAAAGATGACGTGCTTGGCATTGCCCTCTTCCTTGTTTCAGGTGAAGTTCAGTGGGTTGAGTTAAGTGGGCACAGCGCCCAATGATAACAGGTCTTTGGTCGTTATATTCTTCTTTTATTCTTTTTTGAATGTGTTTTTCGACGCAATTCAGCTCCCAAGCAGGGAGGAAATCTCCATCGGGAAGGTGTTCGATACCGTCTTTATTTCCGGAAATTCCAGCGAATTTTTCTACGTGTGTGTACCACGGCGCGAGGTCGTCGTAGGAGATGGGCCATTCAACGGCGAAGCCATCTCGGGCGGGTGCTTCGAACTCATATTTGCTCCAACGTTGTGTTTGGCGTGCCCAGAGCAAGGATTTTCCACCTACTTGGTAGCCACGAATCCAGTCGAAGGGTTTTTCTTGGATGTAAGGGTGGTCTGCATCTTTCACAAAAAAATGAGAAGTTGCTTCGCTGTACGCATAGCATTTATTGACAATCGGGTTGGTGTCTTTGTCTTCTTTGGTTTTGCGAAGATGGTGGGAGAAATCCCACGGATTGGAGAGAGCAGTTGGGTAATCTTGCAGGTGCTTTACGTCGCGCCCACGTTCCAAGACAAGCGTTTTAAGTCCTTTTTCAGTGAGTTCCTTTGCGGCCCAACCGCCGCTAATTCCTGAGCCAATGACGATTGCGTCATACGTTCTCTCTTTTTGGCTGTCACCCATGACATTCATCTTTTTTAGGGTTGAGATAGGTTATTCTTTTATTTGTCTAAATTATACATTTAATAATACAAATTAAAGAATAATCTGAAATATCTTGTATAGACAAGCTTTGGGGTATTGTATCAACATAAGGATACGATGTGAGATACGGATTCGGTATGTAACGCGTGACATTACATGGAATACTGAGACGCTGCGTGAAATTCTGGCATGTTACATTAAATTGGATGTTGCCTTAAAATTTGTCATACCGCATTAAACACACCGCATTTTAATACGGTATATTTAATGGGATGTTATTTTTTTCGTGTGGCAAGATGATGTTCGGAGACGGGTTGGTGCATTTCTAATCCAATGATTTCTATTTTTCCTCCGTTTGCTCTGTATTCGTCCTCAAAACGATGTAGGTTTTCCATGACCGAATGGTCAATCATTTTTGTATTTTTAAGGTCAATCGTTACCTTAAAACCTGGTGGTATTGCCTCCAACTTACTTTTAATGCCGATATAATTACTAAAAACAGCCGATTGCCCAATTTCTACCAAATATTCTTTGTCGGTGAAAGACACCTCTGTAGGGGCTCGGAACAAGGTTTTTAATAAGTCCCAATCAATGATATTAATGAGCATTTGCAAGATAATTCCAGCCATTATTCCGACCAAAAGGTCCTCGTAAAGGGTGAAAAAAATGGTTATCAAGAAAATGGCTAGTTGTTCTTTTCCAATTTTAAATACTTGAATAAATTCTCTTGGATGGGTTAATTTGATACCTACCGTGATGAGCATCGCCGCCAAAGCCGAGTTAGGAATTAATCCAATGAGGTTGGACGCCAACAAAAGAAAGGCAAGTATAAAGAAACCATGAAAGAAATTTGCCCAACGCGTTTTTGCTCCATTTGCCACATTGGAAGAGCTGCGGGCTACCTCAGAAATCATGGGTAAGCCTCCCAAAACAGCGGCGATGGTATTTCCAATGCCAACGGCAATTAAGTCTTTGTTTGCATCCGATTTACGTCGAAAAGGGTCAAGCATATCAATCGCCTTGACTGTTAATAAAGACTCCAATGACCCCACAAGCGCAAACATGACCACATATTTGATAAATATACTCGTTTGGGTAATTCCACCGAAGTCCACGTTTATTTGTAAATTATCCGCCAAATTACCGATATGCACAAGTGCGTGGGCGGGTTTGGTTGTCTGAAAATCCATCAGTAATTCGGCAGGAATAGCTATCAATAATACAACCAAAGGGGCAGGTATTTTTTTGAGCGGACTTTTCAATAAAGGCCACGACAGCATGATTGTCAGACTAATTACGCCAATAAGTGTGGACTTCGGGTCTAAATTTTTGATAAATAGAGGAATCGAAAACAGCAAAGGGATAGGTCCCATTCCTTTGGTCGTAGTTGGGTCAATGGCTAATAAAATAGGAATTTGTTTGGCAATAATGATAAGACCAATGGCAGCGAGCATACCATGAATGGCGGAAAGTGGAAAGAAGTCGGCAAGCTTGCCTAATTTGAACACGCCAAATAAAATTTGTACGATACCCGCAACAACCATGGCGCCTAATGCCAAGCGCCAGCCCAGTTCACCGCCTCCAAATTCGTTGACAGCCCCTGCAACAATGACAATCATACCAGCAGCTGGCCCCTTGATGGTAAGACGAGAGCCCATGAAAAAGCTAACGACAATACCACCGATAATGGCAGAAATAAGCCCCATAATGGGTGGAAAATCGGAGGCTTTGGCAATGCCCAAACTAAGTGGTAAAGCCAATAAAAAGACAGTAAAACCAGAAATAGAGTCGGATACGAAGTTTTCTTTTAGTCCCTCAAATCCGTCTTTCGGTACTGTGCGTTCTGATTTATGTTCCATTTTGATTTTTTAGAATCCAAGTGATGTCTCACGTTTGCAAGAAGTCATACGCATTGTTTGTGACATTTTTTCGGTTTCGAATAGCAAAAATAAGCATTCTGTTGATAATGATGGTTTATTGATTGGAATGTGTTATGATTTTTTTGCCCTGTTCGTGCAGAACCGCGTTTCAACGCGGTTTCGTTTTAACGCGGTTCTGTTTCAACGCGGTTCTATGTTTCAACGCGGTTCTGTGTGTTGAAATACGGAAAATTGCGAAGGACTGTGTTTTGAAAAGGTCTTTTATTTGAACCCTCGAAGTTTTATATGTTACGAAAAATAACTTTTTGCTTCATAGACTCGTCCTTCTCCCGAAGCATCTCGAACAGAAAAAGTAAAGCCAGGTGCCACCGAGTACGCCCCATATTCGCCTGTCTTGGATAGCGCAATGAATCCTACCTGAAAACCTTCTGCTTTCTTGGGATTTATCTGTACAAGTCGTTCAATGGCTGTTTTACAAGCCTCGAAAGGTGATTTTCCGTTGCGCATGAGCTCAATAATGAGAAAAGTACCACAAATGCGAATGACTTCTTCGCCTTGTCCGGAAGAAGTAGCAGCGCCAACGGCATTGTCCACATACAAACCTGAACCGATGATAGGAGAGTCGCCTACACGCCCGCGCATCTTAAAACCCATCCCACTTGTTGTGCAAGCGCCGGATAGATTTCCGGCGAAGTCAAGCGCAATGGAACCCATTGTATCGTGATTGAAATTGCCGTCTTCTAAATGAGCTGGCGCAAATGGGCCATTGCTCTTTTTCGGAAACGCATTCATTTGCTGTTTTTCAATATTGATAATGGGCTTGTATTCGGACTTTTTTAGCCATTCTTTGTATTGATTTTGCGCTTCTTGGGAGAGTTCCTCACTTTCTAGCGGGAAGCCATTTTCCAAAGCAAATTGTTGTGCACCCTCACCAACTAAGAAAACGTGGGGCGTAGATTCCATGACCTTTCGGGCAACAGAAATAGGGTGCTTGATGCGTTCTAGAGCAGCAACAGAACCACAATTAAATTGGTGATCCATGATACTTGCATCCAGCGTGACACGTCCGTCTCGGTCAGGATTTCCACCCAAACCAACGCAACAATTGATAGAATTTTCGATATGTTGGGCTGCGGCTTCGACAGCATCTAGGGCGCGACCTGTTTTTTGTTCCAGAACTTTCCAAGCTTCTTCATTGACAGCCAGACCGCTCTCCCAAGTAGAGACAATGATGGGTTTCACCACTTTCGGTTTTGCCGCTTGTGTCGGGAATGACGAGAGAAAAGGGACGGAAAGGGCAGACCAGCGAATGAATTTTCTTCTTGTCGTTGGTTTCATATATTTGAGAGGGGGGATAGATAAAAAAGTATGTTAAATGCTGATGGAATCATAGACTGTCACTTTTTCCCACAGATGTGCACATTCTTCAATAAATTGAAGGTGAATGGGATGCGTCTGATAAACGGCTTCGTCCTCACCATTCATAAAAAGACATAACCAAGAGATAGAATAATCTTTGTTAATGACCTCACGACTCGTAGGTGCAGGTACGCCAATGTGATGGTATTTGATAGTTGGTACTTTGCTAAGCTTTTTTAATCCCTTGATTAACAAGTCTTTGTCTTCTTGACTTGTTGGGTTTTTGAGTACAAAATACACATGATGTACGAATTGTTCTTTCATGGGCACAAGCGATGTAGTAGGTAAAATAAGACTGGCAGCAGCCACTTTGGTTGAGTTTTCTAAGAAATTTCTTCTTTTCATAAATAATGAATTGATAGGTATTGGGTTGAAAAATGAAGGCTGAAAGTACAAAAAAACGGTTGGGTGAACAAGAATGTCTTGGAGAAAATGTGGAGAGAGAGTTTTCTGAGAGAATTATTTAACTTATGTAACAACGTCCAGAGGAGAGCAATACGGACTGTGAAGAAGAAGCTAGATTGAAAAGATGAATAGAATGCCCTTATTCCCAAACCCAATCTTGTTAGAATACGTTATGTAGTACAAAGACTTTTTATTTAATCATTGAACTCAAATTTATGCAGAAAGCAGGTGTCGTTGGTGCAGGAATTGGTGGAATTGCAACAGCTATTCGGTTGGCTGTCAAAGGATATCAAGTAACCGTTTTTGAAGCCAACGCGTATCCAGGAGGCAAACTGAGTAGTTGGGAGGCAGCTGGCTATCGTTTTGATGCAGGGCCTTCTCTTTTTACCATGCCTCAATTTGTTGATGAATTATTTACGCTAGCCGGAAAATCCCCCAAAGCGTATTTTGAATACCAAAAAATGCCTGAAGTGTGCCGTTATTTTTGGGAAGATGGCACGCGTTTCGTTGTACCAGCCAATACAGAAGAATTTGCCCAGAAAGCAGAAGAAACGCTAGGCGAACCTGCTGAAAACATTCGCGGTTATCTCAAAGACAGTGCTTTCAAATACGAAGTTCTCAGTGGTCTTTTCCTTGAGGATTCTCTCCATAAAGTAACTACCTGGACATCCAGAAAAGCCTTTAGAGGATATAAACATCTTGCTAAAATGGGTGTATTTGGCACAATGCACAAGGCAAATCAAAAAGCATTCAAACAACCCAAAACGGTTCAGTTATTCAATCGCTATGCAACCTACAATGGGTCAAATCCGTACGAAACGCCCGCAACAATGACGATTATTCCGCACTTGGAATATAACGTAGGTGCTTTTTTCCCGAAAAACGGGATGTATGGCATCACGCAAAGTCTTGTCAAACTAGCGGAAGATTTGGGGGTTCAATTCCGTTACCAAGAACGAGTCACAGAAATTTGTGTGGAATCAGGAAAAGCAACAGGTATTCGGACAGCGACAGACATGTATCCGATGGATGTGGTGGTGAGCAATATGGATGTTACGCCTACCTATCGCCGACTTTTACCCAATCAAAAGCAACCCGAGAAAATCCTAAATCAAGCAAAAAGTGGCTCTGGGCTGATATTTTATTGGGGAATCAAGCGAGAGTTCAAAGAACTTGGTCTCCATAATATTTTCTTTTCAGACAATTACGAAGAAGAATTTCGTCACCAATTTGAGTTAAAAACAATTTACCAAGACCCGACTATTTATCTCAATATTACGTCCAAATGCAAACCAGATGATGCTCCCCCACAAAGCGAAAATTGGTTTATCTTGTTGAATGCACCTGCCAATGAAGGCCAAGATTGGGATACACTTATTGCGAAGACACGAGAAGCAATTTTAGCGAAATTTCAACGCATTTTAGGTATCGACATCGCTTCATTGATAGAAACGGAGGATATTTTAGACCCAAGAACGATAGAATCCAGAACCTCAAGTGCGCAAGGGGCATTGTATGGAAACAGCTCAAATAATCGGTTTGCAGCTTTCTTACGTCATGCAAATTTCTCTAGCAGGATAAAAAATTTGTATTTTGTAGGTGGAAGTGTACACCCAGGAGGCGGAATCCCGTTGGCGTTGTCTTCGGCAAAAATCGCCGCTTCGTTTGTTCCTACGGCTTCTTGAGTTTATCGAAACTAGGAGGAAAAATAGAAAAAATCTTGAAATTCAATTCAGATTTTTTCTATTTTGTACTCTCAAATGAATAACCATTCCTTGCATAAGAATTTCTTGTACGTCTATCCTTCCTCATTTCTCCGACGTACTTGCCGCATACGAAATTAATCGGGCGGCACATTTTTCTGTTCTTATGTACGATGACAATTAACCAAAAAACATGCAAAAAATTAGAATCGGAATCGTAGGTGGAGCCGGTTACACAGGCGGCGAACTCCTCCGAATTCTCCTCAATCACCCGCAAGCACATCTCCAATTTGTACTTTCGCAAAGCCAAGCTGGGCAACCCATTTACAAGACACACAAAGATTTGTTAGGTGAAACAGACTTAACTTTCGCTGCGGCACTTCCTTCTGGAAAAGAATGGGAGCACGTGGATGTACTATTTCTGTGTTCAGGTCATGGGCAGTCTGAGCAATTTTTGGCAACGGAAACCATTCCTTCAGACATGAAAATCATTGATTTAAGTACAGATTTTCGGAATCAGTCCAATGGTTTTGTTTATGGTCTTCCTGAACTTCAGCGAGAAACAATCCGGCAGGCGAGTCGTATTGCAAATCCAGGTTGTTTTGCGACAAGTATTGAGCTGGCTGTATTGCCTTTGGCTGCGGCTAAAGTCTTGAAATCAGACGTTCATGTGAGCGCAATTACCGGGTCAACGGGTGCTGGGCAAGCCCTGAGTGCCTCAACGCACTTCAGTTGGAGAAATAATAATATCTCTATTTACAAGGCATTCACACATCAACATTTGGCTGAAATCGGACAAAGTATTACTGCCTTACAGCCTGATTTTGACCACAGCGTGCATTTTATTCCTTACCGAGGAAACTTCACGCGCGGAATCATGGCAAATGTATATACACCGTACGAAGGGTCATTGGACGAAGCCGTAAAGCTTTACTCCACGTACTATGCCGCACACCCATTTACGCATGTTGTCACAGAAGATATTGATTTAAAGCAAGTTGTGAATACAAACAAATGTATAATCCAACTACAAAAGCATGGGAATCAACTTTTGATTACGAGTATCATAGACAACCTGACGAAAGGAGCTTCTGGGCAAGCGGTACAAAATATGAATTTAATTTTTGGTTTAGATGAAACCACAGGTTTGCGTCTGAAAACAATTGGTTTTTAATTTTTCACACAATTTATTGGTTAATTATGCAATTATTTGATGTATATCCACTTTACGATATTGAACCAGTTCGGGCACAAGGAAGTGAATTATGGGATAGCAAAGGGCAGAAGTACATAGATTTATATGGAGGACATGCGGTGATTTCCATTGGGCACTCGCATCCTTTGTATGTAGAAAGAATCACAGAACAGCTCCGAAATATTGGTTTTTATTCAAATTCCGTCAAGATTAGCAGTCAGGAACGTCTGGCAGAAAAGCTAGGAGAGGTATCTGGTTTGAGAGATTACCAGTTATTTTTGGTTAATTCAGGGGCAGAGGCAAATGAAAATGCATTGAAACTGGCTTCTTTTCATACGGGAAGAACGAAAATTATTGCATTTACAAAAGCATTTCATGGCAGGACATCGGCGGCGGTAGCTGCAACGGATAATCCATCCATCAAAGCACCGATTAACTTTGATAGCCATGTGCAGTTTGTACCATTCAATGATGTAGAAGCCGTTTCGGCTGCAATAGATACGGACACGTGTGCGGTTATTATGGAGGGAATCCAGGGAGTTGGTGGTATTCATGTCGCAACAGAAGAATTTATGCGGGCTATCCGGACGAAATGCGATGAAACGGGAGCTGTGTTTATTCATGACAGTGTACAGTGTGGCTATGGCCGTTCAGGTGAATTTTTTACGTTTCAGCACACAACGATTCTTCCTGATTTGGTGACGACTGCCAAGGGAATGGGGAATGGATTTCCGATTGGTGGTGTATTGATTTCACCTAAATTTCAGGCAAAACATGGTTTATTAGGTACGACTTTCGGAGGAAATCATTTGGCAAGCGTGGCTGCGGGTGCTGTTTTGGATGTGATTCAAGAAGAAAAATTAATAGAAAATGCCGCACAACTAGGGAATTATTGGATGCAGGAACTTCGTGGATTCTCCAAAGGTATTCGGGAAGTGCGTGGACAAGGGTTGATGATTGGGATTGAATTTGAGGAGGAGGTAGGCCCAATTCGTTCAAAATTACTCCACGAACATCATTTATTTACGGGTGTTGCAGGGAAACATACGCTCCGTTTGTTACCCAGTTTGGCATTGAAAAAAGAAGAGGCAGATATATTTTTAGATGCTTTGAAACAAGTATTAAATTAATCCAGTAGAGACGCGATTAATCGCGTCTCCACATTTTTTTGTATCGCGTCTCCACATTTTTTTGTATCGCGTCTCCACATTTTTTTGTATCGCGTCTCCACATTTTTTTGTATCGCGTCTCCACATTTTTTTGTATCGCGTCTCTACATTTTGGTTATTGATAATCAAAATTCCATGAACATGTTTCGTCATCATGCCCAATCATAAAACTATGTATTATAAGTAAGTGTAAAATTAAAATAACACCTACGAAAATGATAAATAATTCTATTAATTAACTCATAGCCAAGTGATTAAGCTAAAATATTTGCAGCTAAAATGTTATTAATTTAATACTTCTCTTTACTTATATCTCCCAGTTTTAATTGGAGGTTGATGGTTTTAATTGGGGGCGAATTGTTTTCAATCCAGCTCCCGATTTTAATCGTGGTCGTTGGATTAATGAATCGTGGATGAAAAAAATGCCAAGAAAAATACACACAAAAGCATAGCCGAAAGACCCAGGACAATGGAGCCCAAACTATGCGTTTTATAGCCTTCAGCCACAGAAAGTCCTGTTAGTTTGGTTACAACCCAAAAGTAGCTATCATTTACATGCGAAATCATAACAGAGCCTGCTCCGATGGCAACGACTGTCAAGGCAGTGGCAGTATCCGAATGTAAGCTCAAGGAAGGCATAAGTGGAGCAACGATAGATGCTGTTGTAATCATGGCAATGGTCGAAGACCCCTGAGCCGTTTTAATAGTCGTTGCTAATAAGAAAGGAAGCCAAATACCCAAAGGCCAGTTTTCCATGATTTGCCCGATGGAATCTCCGAGCCCAGATTCTTGCAATACTTTTCCGAAAATTCCCCCAGCTCCTGTAATGAGTAATATGTCCGATGTACCGCTCAAAGCTTGGCCAATCCAGTTTTCTTTTTTGGCTTTCTGTGCTGTGGAAGGTGTCAGTAGGAAAAGAGAAAGGATAAAACCAATGCTTAACGCGATGACGGGCGTTCCTAAAAAGGATAAAATAGGTTGTAAGTTTGTTGGGATGTTGGATTGAGGTAATTGGCTCATGGATTTTCCTACAATGAGGCAAATAGGGAGGGCAATCGGTAAAACAGAGATGATTTTTGAGGGGTACGCAGCGCCATCTGTCTCTACGTCTTTGGTTTCAGAGGGGGGAATTACAAGAACGCGTTTACCAATCCATTGACTAAATAATACAATAGGTACGAGAGAAATTAGGCCAATAACAATTCCCCAAAACAAAACCAAGCCAATATTTGCCCCCAAAATAGTAGTCGCAGCAACGGGACCTGGAGTTGGTGGAACCATCGTGTGCGAAGCCATTAGCCCCATGCCAAGTGCAACAGCAGTTGAAGAAATAGATAAACCTGCTCGTTTTGTTAGAAGTTTATTGAGACTGTTCATGAGTACGAAACCAGCGTCAACAAATACAGGAATCGAGATGATAAATCCAATTGTTGCCATACTTGGAAGTAATCGTTTAGCACCGATTATCCGAAAAACCAATTGGGCAAGTTGAAGTGCCGCTCCGGTTTTTTCAAGATAGGTACCAATCAAAATACCCATAATTATGATAAGCCCGATATTTCCTAACGTGTCTCCAAAACCTGTTTGAATAGCTTTTAAAAGTTTATCGCTTGATAAATCCGCGAGAAATCCAAAAAAGAAAGAAGCCATCAATAGCACCAAAAAGGGATGGATTTTCCACTTAGACGTTGCATATACAATGAAAACAATCGAAAGGAATAAATAAATAAGTAAGAGCATGGTGTCGTGTTTTTAATGAGGTCAAGTCCGATGTATATCAGTTTATTCAGGGGGTTTGGGTGTAAATCCAATCCATTAATTTTCCCACTTCCTGACGAACTGTCCTGACAGGAAGTGTAAAATTGTTGTTCATCGCACTGAATATAAGTACTTTACCGGATTGTGTGACAAGATAACCGCTTTGGTTATATACGCCACTCATAGAGCCACTTTTAGCAAAAATATACGGCTTTTTATTGCCAGCATACAGCGAACTCAAAGTCCCAACTCCGCCCCCAGCTGCTAGATAAGAAAAGAGTTTTTCTTGTGGATAGCTCTTCCACATTTTGTCTAAAAGTGTTGTTATTGAGCGTGGCGTCATCAAATTGTATCTTGAAAGTCCCGAACCATCGACCCATTTGGGTTTGTCGGGTAAGTCTGTGAGGTATTTTTCTTGAATGAATTGAATAACCTGCGTGGTTTGCAAAGGTAATTTATGCGGCGTAGCACACAGTAATAGCAGATGTTCAGCGACCATGTTATCACTAATCTGCATCATTCGCTTATAAAGCGTGTCCAAAGGAATTGTATAAAGTGTTGCTGCTGAGTCGGGTAGTAGTAAATTATCAAGATGTACGAATCGTTGTAACGTATCCATCAAAAATTGTTGTGTCAGCGAGGGCGACGTTTTGAATGGAATATCTTGGAGATATTTTTCTTTTGTCAGGATGACGGAAGGAACAGCAAATTGGTTGTCTTCTAATTCTCTTTGAATAAATCGCCCTTGATTGCTCTGGAAAAACGAGTTCTGAAACAAAGAAGGGTTCAAGCTCGCGCCCGTGGTATCTTTTATTTGAAACCGGACGATATTTCCATACATGGGCAACGAACTGATTTCCGCTTGGTAATCGTCGTTGTAATCGTCCCAAGACCAGCCATTTCCAAGAGAGGGATTTGAAAAATTTGATGTAGAAAAAACGAGCTTTTTCTCTGGAAATGAGTTTAAAAATTGAAGAGCTGCGGTGTTTCCAAAATCTGGATGTAAAAAAGAAGGGTCTGCTGTTCCCCAAAATAGCAGAGAATCTGGCTTCTCGACGAAACGAAGGGAGGGTGCTGTTTCACCGAGCGACTGTAAGGCAGCGTAGAGCGTAAATAATTTTGTATTGGAAGCAGGTGTGAAATATTTATCAGCGTTTTTAGCAAAAAGTGTATCGCCTGTGGTTGGGTCAATGAGTACAAAAGCAGTGTATGTTTGTTGGAAAACAGGAGAGGTATCTAAGTGCGCTTGTATGCTTTTTGTCCATTTATTGTGTGTTTTTTGCTGCGTTTTACATGAAAATTGAGAAAAACCAACGATTAAAATAGTAAACCAAAGGAATATTTTTTGCATAGATTTAGAGGAATTAAATGAAAAAGGCAAATGAATGAGCTCCGCTACTTGTCACTTTAACGCATCTATTTTCCAACCTTTGAAAACGGCTTATTGAAAAGAGGGAATGATAGTATGTGCGAATTTGATGTAATTTTCGAATATCATTTCGTTAAATTTAGAAAAATAGCATTGATTTTCCTAAAAGAAATAGGTCTGTTTGTCATCAATCTTCTTCGAATGATTTTATGTGTTCAAAAATATATTGATAGCTTTAATTTGAAAAACCTTGAATAAACTATCCATTTATTCGAGTGATTTTCATTTCCTACTAATGAGTGAGAAGGGTATTTTTTAGGTAGAAATCATATCCAACAAATGCGCCAAATTCCTTTTTATCTTTTATTCAAAAAGCTGAAATGATTCATAAATCATAGTTGTCTCAGATATGACGGTTATGCATAATACATTCAAAAAAACAAGCTGCTTTATAGTACTTTATGCCAGTAATTTTAGGTCAAATTAAGCATGAATCTACGCAATATCTTGCGAAAATACCAAAGTATAGCCCAGTTACGAACGAAGACCCATCATTTCTGACGGGTCTTCGTGGACATATTGGTCTGTAATTAGTAGCTTATGTCTATTTCTAAGTTCAAATCTAACGCATCCAAATCATTGTTCAAACATCATTCGTTTAGAACATTACATCGGGAATCGGGTTGGCTGTGCTTCGTGCATCAATGCGTATGCCGCATCTATGACTGTTTCTACATTTGGTTTAGAAAAATAGTCGCCATCCGAGCTATATGCTGGGCGGTGCGCTTGTGCTGAAATCGTCTTGGGCGCACTGTCGAGCCAACGGTATCCTCCTTGTTCTTCCACAACTTGTTGCATCATATACGCCGATGCGCCTCCTGGCATATCCTCGTCAGCAAAAATAACACGATTTGTTTTCTTGATAGATTGACAAACCGTTTGCGGGAGGTCGAAAGGTAATAAAGTTTGTACATCAATGACTTCCACAGAAATTCCGAAAATAGTATGCAGTTGTTCTGCTGCTTCTAATACAATTCTGCACATAGAACCGTACGTGACGATGGTTAAATCAGTACCTTCTCTTAGGATTTCAGGTGTTCCAAGAGGTACACAGATTTCGCCGAGATTGGTTGGAAGTTTTTCTTTGACGCGGTATCCGTTCAAACATTCTATCATCAAAGCGGGGTCATCCCCTTTCAAAATGGTATTATACAATCCGGCGGCTTGGGTAAAATTACGAGGAACTAAAATGTGCATTCCACGGAGGGCATGAATCATAACGCCCATGTGTGAACCAGAATGCCAAATTCCTTCCAAACGGTGTCCGCGCGTACGGACAATAAGAGGAGCAGCTTGTTGACCAACCGAACGGTAGCGCAAACACGCCAAATCATCTGTCAAGGTAGGCAGTGCATAGAAAATATAATCAAAATACTGTATCTCTACGATAGGACGTAAACCTCGCATGGCAGCCCCAATACCTTGTCCGATAATCGTTGCTTCCCGAATACCCGTGTCTGTGATGCGTAAATCGCCGTATTTATCTTGTAATCCTGCAAATCCTTGGTTTACATCACCAATCTTTCCAACGTCTTCACCCAAAGCAAAAACACGAGCATCTTTCTCAAGTAATTGGTCAAAATAACGATTAATGACTTCACGACCTTCCACAAGCGGAGCTGCCTCATCAAAAATCGGGGCAATGGGCTGGACATGAAGCGGAGAAGAAGGTCCTTCGCTGTACAAATGTGTGCTGTAACGTGCCCGATTCGCCTCTTGAATATGGTTACAATACGCTTGCAATTGATTTTCGAGAGAGCTTTTGGACGAACGAGTCAAATACAAAGCACGTTTCGCAGCAGATAGAACATCGCGTCGCAAAGGGGTAGGTTGTGCTTTCAGTTTTTGTGCAATTTCTTGTATTGCTTTATGTTCAGGAAGTTCGGCTGCAAGTAGATTGATGAGCGCAAGTCCTTCCTTGTTTTCTCGGTCGATTCCACCTCGAAAGCTAGTCCAAGCAGCTGCTCTGGCTCTTTTGGCTGCTTCTTTGGCTTGGAGTTCTATGTCTGCCAGTTCGTGTATTTCAGCAATTTCGTTGGATAAAATCCATTCTTTGAATTTAACATTGCAATCGAGGCTTTCTTCCCATTGCAGTCTTTCTGTGGACTTATATCTTTCGTGGGAGCCCGAAGCCGAATGACCTTGCGGTTGTGTTAATTCCTGTACATGAACCAAGACCGGAATGTGTTTGTCACGCGCGGCAATGGCAGCCTTTCTATAAGCTTGTACCAAAGCGGGGTAGTCCCAACCTTTGACGGTGATGATTTCCAGTCCGTTTGTATTTTCTTCTTTCTGAAAGCCCGCTAAAGCTGCTGAGATACTGGCTTTTGTTGTTTGGTAACTAATAGGGACAGAGATTCCGTAGCCGTCATCCCAAACAGAAAAAATAACAGGAACCTGCAAGACACCTGCGGCATTTATACTTTCAAAGAACATTCCTTGCGAAGTAGAGGCATCCCCGATGGTAGCGAAGCAAACTTCGTTTCCGTGGTGCGAGAAATCTGTTATTTGTGCGAGGGCGGGGTTGGAACGATATAGTTTGGAGGCATAACCGATACCGATGGCACGCGGCATTTGGCCCGCAGTAGAAGAAACATCCATGATTTGGTTGTACATGTCTGTTTGAGGTAGCCATTGTCCGTTTTCATCTATCCAACGGTTGCTGAAGTGCCCGTTCATGGAGCGACCACCTGAAAACGGGTCGTTTTTCCCGTCGGAGTCTGCATAAAGTTGCCCGAAGAAATCTTTCCATGTTAAGCCGCCAACCGCCGCGACAAACGTCTGGTCTCGGTAATACCCCGACCGAAAATCACCTTTTCGGAATACCTTCGCCATAGCAATTTGTGCTATTTCTTTTCCGTCTCCAAAAATACCAAATTTAGCTCTACCCATGAACACGTCCTTTCGGCCTAGTAAACTTACTTCTCTGCTCTCGCAGGCGAGCCGGTAGTCAGCTAAAATTTCTTCTTTTGATAGGAGTATTTCTCTTGAAATACGTTGTTTGGTGGTTAGTTCAGCCATTTTTCATGAAGTGTTAGATATGAAATCAACTAATTAGCGCCTCAAAAATCAAGGGATAATTAGTTAGCATGACAACTTTTTTTGTAAAGTTAGGATAATTTATTTAAGTTTTCAAATAACGGAGTGTTACGCAATATTGTTAAAGAGGTGTTAATTAATTGGCTTACATGAAATAATTTTGTTTAATTTGTCGTATCAATTGTAAAATATTAATCACAATTCCCAACAGTAAATAATTCATTCTCATCTATGAAAAATGTATTCTTAACCATCCTAGGTGTTATCGCAATCAGTTTTGCTGCTTCTGCGCAAGGTAAATTAGAAGTGAACAAGGTAGTACATGACTTCGGTAAATTATCGGAAGGCCCTGTAGCTACTTACACATTTGAAGTAAGAAATACAGGAAATGCACCGATTATTCTTTCTAATGTTCAAGCATCCTGCGGTTGTACTACGCCTGAATGGAAAAAAGAGCCTATCATGCCAGGTGCTAAATCTCAAATTAAAGTAGGTTACAACACATCTGGTCGTCCGGGTGCTTTTAATAAAACCATTACAATTACAAGTAATGCAGAAAACCCAAGAGAAGTGCTAACAATCAAGGGTTCCGTCACGCCAAAAGCAGGCGGTATGTAATTTTATCTCGCTTGTAGAACAAGAAAAGCTATCGGATTTCCTCCGGTAGCTTTTTTGTTTTTTGACGAAAATTATGCAACTTACTTTCAATACTTATCCCATTCATTAATTCTGAACGTATGACGATTCTTTGCATTTGTACTTTTTTTAAAGGCGTTGATTTCTTGCGCGCCTCTAAGGCGCTGGGAAATACTGTTTTTCTGTTAACCGATCAAAAACTTGCCGATAAGCCGTGGCCAAGGGAGTCTGTCGATACTTTTTTCTATCTCGAAAATGTCGAAAATTCATTCGATACATATCAAAAAATCCTTGATGGTGTTGCTCATTTGATGCGTACACAGAAAATTGATTTGGTGGTAGCCCTCGATGACTTTGACGTAGAAAAAGCAGCACTCGTTCGGGAATATTTCAGGATTCCAGGGATGGGACAAACTACGGCGCGGTATTTCCGTGATAAATTGGCGATGCGTATTCAAGCTGAAGACCAAGGAATTGCCGTACCTCGGTTCAGTCCTTTATTTACAGATATTGACATCACTGAATTTTTGCAACAAACGCAAGGCCCTTGGGTGATAAAACCCCGCTCAGAGGCTTCTGCAACGGGAATCAAAAAAGTGTTCTCACTCGAAGAAGCATGGGAGGTTGTACACAGTCTAGGCGAAAAAAGACACGAATACCTCATCGAGCAATTCAAACCTGGGGACGTTTATCACGTAGATTCTTTGACAATCGGTGGTGAAATTGTCTTCAGTCGTTGCAGTCAATATGTGAATACGCCGTTTGAAGTTGCGCACGGAGGCGGGATTTTTCGGTCTATAACCGTGGAGGAAGGAAGCGTAGATGAGCGTGCGCTTCAGTTGGTCAATCAACAAGTGATGCAGGCTTTTGGAATGAAGTTCAGTGCATCGCATACCGAGGTCATTAAATGCTATGAAGACGGGCAATTTTACTTTTTAGAAACGGCTTCGCGGGTTGGAGGAGCACATTTGGCGGAAATGGTGGAGGCTTCGTCGTCCATTAATCTTTGGAAAGAATGGGCGCGCGTCGAAACGGCTGTTGCAGAGAAAAAAGTCTATCAACTACCCCAAACCACATACCGCTATTCGGGTATAATTATTTCACTTTCAGCACACGAATGGCCTGATTATTCCCCATTTGAAGAACAAGAAGTTGTTTGGAAAATGAACGAAGCGTATCATGTTGGTCTGATTGTCGCTTCTGATTCACGTGAAAGAGTACGCGAATTACTCGATAAATATGCACAAATGATATATGATTTGGGCTACCATGCCTCAGCACCAGCACCTGATAAACCCACACATTAACCAATTTGTCTATGAATTGAACGGGTAAATAGAATGAAAAATGGATTTTTTGGTATTCCTACCATGGACCAAATCCCATTCGATATATTTTACTAACTTTGCTCATCATTTATAAAGAAAAACAATAATTAACTCTATGGCACAATACGACGTAGTGATTCTTGGTAGTGGTCCTGGTGGATATGTTACAGCTATCCGGGCTTCGCAATTGGGAATGAAAGTAGCAGTGATTGAAAAAGAAAATTTGGGAGGAATCTGCTTGAACTGGGGGTGTATCCCAACAAAAGCTTTGTTGAAATCCGCTCAAGTATTTCAATATATCAAACATGCCAATGACTATGGGATTACAGTGGCGGATGCAAATGCAGACTTTGGCGCGGTTATCAAACGTTCAAGAAACGTTGCTGATGGCATGAGCAAAGGTGTTCAATTCTTAATGAAAAAGAATAAAATTGATGTCATTGATGGTTACGGAAAAGTAAAGCCAGGTAAAAAAGTAGAAGTAACTGCTGCCGATGGCTCTGTTTCTATCGTTGAAGGAAAAAATATAATTATCGCGACAGGTGCGCGGGCAAGACAATTACCTAATGTGCCCATCGACGGCCAAAAGGTCATCGAATACCGCAAAGCCATGACACTAGAGACCCAACCAGCTTCTCTACTCGTGATTGGTTCCGGTGCAATTGGTGTTGAGTTCGCATACGTGTATGCAAGCATGGGCACAAAAGTAACCATCGTTGAGTTTATGCCGAATATCGTACCTGTTGAAGACGAAGACATCTCCAAAGAATTGGCGAAGCAATACAAGAAAATGGGCATCGAAATCTATACAAATGCAAGCGTAGAGAAAGTAGATACGTCAGGAAATGGATGTGTATCAACCGTAAAAACAGCTTCTGGTGAAATTACTATTGAGACAGACATCGTTCTTTCAGCAGCGGGTATTCAAGCAAATATTGAAAACATTGGTTTGGAAGACGTAGGCATTGCTACCGATAGAGGTAAAATTTTGGTGAACGAATGGTATGAGACAAACATGCCAGGTTATTTTGCGATTGGTGATGTTACGCCTGGGCAAGCTTTGGCTCACGTCGCATCTGCGGAGGGAATCATCTGCGTAGAGAAATTAGCAGGTCATCACCCAAGGCCACTCAATTACGGGAATATTCCAGGTTGTACGTATTGCTCGCCAGAGATTGCGTCGGTGGGTTATACAGAAAAAGCAGCCAAAGAAGCAGGTTATGAAATCAAAGTTGGTAAATTCCCGTTCTCAGCTTCTGGTAAAGCAAAAGCAGGGGGCGTACCTGAAGGATTCGTAAAAGTTATTTTTGATGCCAAATACGGCGAATGGCTTGGTTGCCACATGATTGGTGCAAACGTAACCGAAATGATTGCGGAGGCAGTTGTTGCACGAAATCTGGAAACAACAGGCATGGAAATCCTAAAGTCCGTACACCCACACCCAACTATGTCTGAGGCGATTATGGAGGCAGCAGCAGCAGCTTATGGTGAGGTAATCCACTTATAATGAATGTATTAGTTATAATAAAAAAGCAAATCTATCAAAAGTAGATTTGCTTTTTTGTTTATGTATATCCCAAGAATTGACATCAACGCATCACGAAGTAGTTTCTTCTACGATGAGTTCAATACCTTGATTATCAGGTAAAATCCGGATTTTCTTTTGGCGGTAGAGTGTGCCTACTGCTTTTTTAAACGACTTTTTACTCATTTCAACCATAGTTTGTATCTCTATCGGGTCAGAATTATCTGAGAGCGCAAGTTTTCCTTGATTTTTTTGCAAATAGTGAAGGATTTTCTGTGCGTTCGGTTCAATACTCAAATGGCCAATCGGTTGCAATGAAATATCTAGTTTGCCCTCTTCCCGTATTTCTTTGACGTAGCCCTTCAAAGTATCACCCCAACCAATGCGTTGGAAAATCTCATTGGCATAAATCAATCCTTTGTATGTATGATTTACGACCACGTTATAGCCTAGGTCGGTTTTTTCATAGACTAATACATCTACTTCTTGACCTACTTGCAGCGCGTCTGTTTCTTTTTCAAAGAAGCGATGTAACCGACAAGAAGCGACGAGCCTGTCTGTTTGTTCATCCAAATAGAGGTAAACGACTGTCCAGTCGCCTGCTTTTAATTTTTGATTTTGTTCTTTGAACGGTACGAACAAGTCTTTTTCTAGTCCCCATTCTAAGAAAGCACCAAAATGAGAGGTGGCTTTTACTTGGAGGCAGCCAAACTGATGAAGCCCAAGGGAAGGAGTAAGTGTAGTCGCGATGACGCGGTCTTCGGAGTCACGGTACAAGAAAACTTGGAGGGAATCCCCGACAGACGTATCTTCAGGAATGTATTTATGAGGGAGAAGGACATCGTTTCCTTCGTCGTCGCCTAGATAAAAACCAACACTTGTACCCCGCAAAACAGTGAGGGTGTTGAGTTTGCCAATGTGTAACATAAAATTCGGTTAATAAGTACCAAAGATAGCTAATAAAAAGAAAACCCTTGCACGGGTGCAAGGGTCTCACAGTTTAATAGTATAGGTATGTAGTTTGTTAAAATTAAAATAATACAATTAAGTATCATTTTTTAATTTTAACTAATAATGGGTCAAAAGTAAATTTTATTTTCATTTATACCTAATTTTAAAACTTAATTTTACTAAAAATATAAAAATTAATACAAATTTATTAAAAATTGAAACCTATATCTATTTAGTTATTTATAGGTTATATTCGTTAAAATAGATTAAATAATGGTATTATTTCGATAAATTATTAAAAAATATAAATAAATATTAACTTTTTTAAGAAAATACTGAATAAAAATTTTGTATCTCTAATTTTAATGTATAAAATTGAATCATCAAGTTGTATAATATAAGATTTATACAATATTCTTCGATTGTTTATCCACGACCGCATAGATAAATAATTGTTTTTTCTAAATCCTTTACTCCAAAGGTAAAGCGGTCATGTTTCCCACTGGGAGCAAAGAAAAATAGGTTGAATCGTCTTATTGGATAGTTCGGAACTACCACCGGCCTCTTGTTTACTTTCGGTACTGAGCGGTCGGGAGTTCGGGGGTGACTTTTGGGAGGTCGGTTGGTAGTTTCGTTTGTTTTTTCTTGGTTGTTTTTGTTACCTAAACTTTACCGTTTCTATGAAAAAAAATCTACTCGTATGCTATTTTCTGTTTTTTTCTTGGGTCGCGTTGGCTCAACAAAGAACAGTGACAGGGGTGGTCAGTCACCCAACGGAAGGCGCATTGCCAGGTGTTTCTATTTTGGTAAAAGGAACGACAACCGGAACAATTACAAATATAGATGGCACTTTTGCCTTGAAAATCCCATCAGACGGCAGTACGTTGGTTGTCAGTGCTATCGGTTTTGAAAGCAAGGAAGTGCTCGTCGGTTCACAATCTCAATTAACCATTCTGTTGGAAACCGACGCCAAGTCATTGAGTGAAGTCGTGGTGACGGCACTTGGAATTTCTCGCGAAAAAAAGTCTCTGGGCTTTTCTCAGCAAGAAGTAAAAGGGGAAAGCCTAACGGAATCACGTTCTACGAATGTCGTGAATGCTTTATCCGGTAAAGTTGCTGGTATTCGGATTAGCGCAAATGGTGGTCCAGGTTCTGGTTCGACAATCCAAATCCGTGGGGCGTCGTCTGTTTCAGGAAATAATCAACCACTTATTGTTGTGGATGGCGTACCGCTACAACAGCAATTTGATAAACAATTTGGGGGTGGAATCTCAGAAATTAACCCAGATGATATCAAAGAAATGTCTGTACTAAAAGGACCCAATGCAGCTGCATTGTATGGTTCACGCGCAGCCAATGGTGTCATCTTGATTACCACTAAAAATGGCAAAGGTTCCAAAGGATTAGGTATAGATTTTAATACAAATTTTACGGTTGAACGTCCACTCGTAAAACCGCAATTTCAGAACATATATGGTGGCGGGAATGGCTACAGAACATGGTATTCAGATGGTTGGAGTGGAGTTATTCAGCCAGATGCCTATACGCAATATGCAGCGGCTTACGGGTCGGTTTCGCCCGGAAGAACCACAGGAACAGATGGGACAGACGAAAGCTGGGGCGCACCCATGGACGGTCGTTTGGTGCGGCATTGGTGGTCAGGTACTGAGGTTGCTCCGCTCAATCCGCAACCCAATAACTGGGATGAATTTTGGGATACAGGGACAACCTCTTCCAATTCGATTGCACTTTCTGGAGGAAACGACTTAGGGAGTTTTCGTCTCGGATACAGCCACGTGGACCAAAAAGGAATTGCGGCATTCAACGGTTTCACACGCGATAATTTTAGACTAAATTCTGCCTATACATTAAGCAAAAGAGTACAAGTGACAGCCTCTGGAGAGTACATTAAGTCAGGTGGAAATCGGACATTTACGGGCGGAGACCAGTTTATTTGGTCACATAGACATATTTCTTGGGATCAAATCGCTGATTGGCGTGCATACACAGACACGCACATTCAGCGGGCTGTGGCAGGTCGTTTACCCGATACAGACCCACCAAATTGGCAACATACGTACTTCACAAATCCGTTTTATCTCAATGAATTACTGCCCAATACCAACGACAAAGACCGTTTGCTTGGCAATATCGCATTCAATCTAACATTGACGGATAACCTCAAACTGATGCTCCGTTCTGGAACAGATTTTTGGACAGATACACGCATCAATATCATCAATTTTGAACGCGTAAGAAATGGAAATAAAACACCTGGTAGATACTCGGAAGAAGTCTTGCGAAGCCAAGAAACAAACCACGATTTCTTGTTGACGTACGACAAGATGGTCGGGAAAGACTTCTCCATTGTAGCACAGGTAGGAGGGGCACAAAGAACGAACTTCTACAAAAGAAACTTTGTGTCTGTGGGTGAGCTCGTCGTAGATGGTGTCTATAATCTAGGGAACTCCAATCCAAGCCAAAACTCAGTAGCAAGTAGTATTTTCCAGTCGGAGGTTCAAAGTTTGTACGCCTCAACGCAGTTTGGTTATAAAAATGCACTTTTCCTAGACGTAACTGCCCGGAATGACTGGTCGAGTACATTGCCATCCGTCGATCGCTCGTATTTCTATCCGTCTGTTTCAGGAAGTGCAGTTCTGACAGATTTATTAGATATTTCGTCTCCGATTTTATCTTTCGGTAAAGTAAGAGCAAGTTGGGCACAAGTAGGAAATGATGCTGACCCTTACCAATTAGCACAGACTTTCCGGTCGGCAGGCTCTTGGAATGGCTCTGTTCCTCAATATTTTGAAAGTTTGACCTTGGCAAATGCAACACTGAAACCCGAAATTACAACAGGTGTTGAAGTGGGTGTGGATCTCCGCTTCTTTAAAAATAAATTGACGTTGGATGCTACGTATTATGACCAAACAACCGAAAACCAAATCTTGGGCGTAGAGATTTCCAAAGCCAGTGGATATGATAAACGTATATTGAATGCGGGTAAGATAAATAACCGAGGTGTCGAGGTGAGTTTGTCTGGGACTGCCATCGAGCAAAATGGGTTCAAATGGGAGGTTGGACTGAATTATGCCAAAAATAGAAACCTAGTAGTTGAACTCGCCGAAGGTTTGGATACATATACACTTCAAGAACGGAGAGGATTAATCTCTATCGCGCAAGTCGGACAGCCCTACGGCTCTTTGTTTGGCGTGGGCTTCAAAAAAACAGAAGATGGTCAAATTATTTATGCCAATGGATTACCAACGGTTGACAATACACCGAAAATCCTCGGAAATGTACAACCCAAATGGACAGGTGGCTTTTCCAATACTTTTTCCTACAAAAGAATGGTTTTATCTGCTTTGATTGATGCGAAAATCGGTGGTGATTTCTTCGATGAAGGCACAGGAACAGCGCGTTGGACGGGTCAATATGCAGAAACAGCCATTGGGCGTGAAGAGGGAATCATCGGTCTGGGTGTAAAAAATATCGGAACAACGGAAAATCCGACGTATGTGCCGAACGATGTCATTGTGGCTGCCAACCAATTGTATGCTTTCAATAATCCACGACGCTACCACGAAGCAGCTATTTTTGATGGTTCGTACGTAAAATTAAGAGAAGTGTCTTTCGGTGTAAGATTACCGGAGGCTTTTCTAAGAAAGTATAAAATTCAGCAAGCAAAACTCTCACTAGTCGGTCGAAACTTGGCAATTTTATTCAGTAATCACCCACACATTGACCCAGAAGTAGATCGCTTCGGGGGTAATTCACAGGGCTTCTCGTACGGAGAATTACCTAACTCACGTAGCTTAGGCTTCAATCTATCTCTCGGTTTTTAATACGATTTAACCAAAGAAATTGACAATGAATACGCTAAAAAAATACCTTTTCTTGGCAGCAGCTACCCTCGGTTTAACCGTTGCTTCTTCTGCTTGTACAGAGAATTTCGATACACTGAATACAGACCCGAATAACCCTACGAACATCAGTCCGCAGTATCTACTTCCGTACGCTATCGAGAAGTCGGTGGACAGATATTGGGGTGGGAGTACGCGTTTTGAACGTTTAAATTTGGACGGAATGATGCTCTGGATGCAGTACCTATCCCGGAATATTTATTCCAATGAAGGCGATAATTACGGTATCACTCCTACTTTTTATAATAATACGTGGAAATCTTTCTACACAGATGGCCTCGTGAACTACCAACGCATCATCACGCAGTCTAAACCGGATGGCAATCTACCTAATACAAATTACGAAGGCATTGCGCTTGTCATGCGCTCTTGGGTGTTTTCGCTACTGACAGATTTGTACGGCCCTATTCCATACACGGAGGCAATCAAAGGCGCTGCCGGTGAACCTATTTATAATCCTGCTTACGATACCATGGAAACCGTTTATGCGGGTTTGTTGAACGATTTAAAACTCGCCAACGAAAAATTAGTCGTAGGGGGACCAGCCGTGTCGGGCGATATTATTTACAATGGAAATATTCTGCGTTGGAAAAAATTCGCCAACTCGCTCCGTGTACGTTTGGCGAATAGACAAGCGGCTAAAAAACCAGCCGAGTCGAAGGCAATTCTTGCTGAAATCTTGGCAGACCCAACCAAATATCCCTTGTTTACGAGCAATGCAGATAATGCGGTTCTCTACAATACGGATACGCGCCCAAGCAATAATGAATGGCACGAAGTCATGGTTGTTTCTGGACGTACGGACTGGTCGATGAGCAAAACATTCGTGGATAAATTGACGCAACTAGAAGATACTAGATTGACGGTCTTTGCCGCTCCACAAGGAGGAAAATACGAAGGTATTCCCAATGGTTTGCCTGATGCCATTGCGACAACGTATTTGAGCAGCGCAGCTAATTTAGGAAGTTATTTTACCAAATCCACTACGCCAAGTGTGTTGATGACATACAGCGAACTTCTTTTAACACTTGCTGAAGCAGCCCAAGACGGAGATATAACCGTCGGTTCTGCAAAAGAATATTTTGAGAAAGGAATTGCAGCTTCTTTCGCACAATACAATGTGCCGCTTCCCGCTACGTATCTGGCAAAAGTAGGCGATGTAACCAAAGAGAAAATTGGTGAACAAAAATGGATTGCACTCTTCGGGCAAGGTGTAGAGGCTTGGACGGAGTACCGCAGAACAGGTCTGCCTAAATTGCCCGCCAAAGACCCACGCGCCATCTTTGAAAACGGAGGAATTTTACCTACAAGACTTCCTTACCCAACCAATGAATACTCTTTGAACAAAGAAAAATTAGATAAAGGGATTCAGTTATTAGGCGAGGATTCGATGACTGCCAAGCTTTGGTGGGTAGAATAACAAATGAAAATACACGATTTGATTACCAATTAAACGAATAAAGACAATGAAATTCGCTATCAAAATATACTCCTTGCTTTTCCTTTTATTTGTTGCAATGGGCTGCCAAGTCACTGACCCTTTTGTGGATCGTACAGTCGCACCGGTTTTGGTCATTCTTGAAACAGAAGCAGGCGTGGCAACATCTGGACTTACCACCGAGCCAACTATTACGGCGTCGGCATCCAAAAACGCAACCTTTTCCATTCGTTTACTCAGTCTCGACAAAACAGGTATTTTGGATAAATCTGTCGGGATAGACTCTATCCCTGTCACTGGTTCTAGCGTCCGGCTTGCGCTTCGTTCGGGTCAATCTGTAGGTGATTTTGTGACAGACGGAAACGGCCGCGTGACAGTCTCAGTACCTTGGTCTCAACTAGGTATTGCTGCGCCAAAAGCAGGAAGTGCCGTTGCTTTGAACTGTTCGGGCGCCTACAAAGAGCAGGCATTTACCAAGCTTTTTAGATTATCTGCAAATTAAGTTCAAGTTTATATTCAATCTATCTAAACAATTTATTCCAATGAAAAAGACAATCGATCGTAGAAATTTACTTCGTCAAGGACTGATGACAATAGGAGGTATGGCGTTGGCTCCACATCTCACAATGGGTGCTTTCCCGAATGCTCCCGTGCATATTGATGCCATGAACCGCCTTGTGTATAGCCCCTTCATGCAGGAACATTTCTTGGACGAAATGACTGCCGCTCCGATAATTACAGCAAAATTGAACGCCAACGAAAATCCCTATGGCCCGCCCGCTTCTGCACAAAAAGCTGTGAAAGAGTCAATTAGCGGTGGGAATCGGTATGCCTGGAAGGAAATGTTTGACTTAGTTTCTAAAATTGCAAAGAAAGAAGGTGTTTCCAATGAGTACATCATGATGGGGCCAGGTTCATCCGATTTACTCGAAAAAGTTGCCCTCGTGTTGTTCATGAACGGCGGAAATGTAGTCTCCGCAGACCCTTGCTATATGTCGTTGGTACGCGTGGCAGAATCTGTAGGTGCTACTTGGAAAGCCGTTCCATGCAAGGCAGATTGGTCGCATGATTTAGCTGCCATGGAAGCCGCTATCGATAAAGATACCAAATTGGTGTATATCTGTAATCCAAATAACCCGACAGGAAGTATCACATCTGGGAAAGAATTGATGGACTTCTGTTCGCGCGTATCCGAGAAAGTGCCGGTTTTTATTGATGAAGCTTACATCGAATTAGCTGAAGGAACAGGTACAGAAAGTATGGTTTCTTTGTTGAATAAAAATAAAAACGTCATCATCGCCCGAACTTTCTCTAAAATCATGGGAATGGCTGGGGTTCGTGTAGGGTATATCGCTGCATTGCCTTCTTTTTTAGAAGGAATAAATAAAATTACTCGTGGCGGTATGGGTATTTCGTTTACCTCGATTGCCGCCGCAAGTGCCGCAATGGATGATGCTGATTTTCAGGTATATACAAAGAAAATGAATACAGCTGCCAAGCAATATCTTTGTGAAGAACTCACCAAAATGGGGTACAGTTACATACCGTCTTACACCAATTTTGTGCTTTTTCCAGTCAAGATGAATGGAAAAGAAATGTTGTCCAAATTGGCAAGTAAAGGAGTGGGAGTTCGGTCATTTGATATTCAAAATCAAACCTATTGCCGTGTGAGTATCGGAACAATGGCGGAGATGAAGCAGTTTGTCAGCGCTTTTCAACAAATCAGCTAACTATTGACCAAAAAATGGGGGAGGAATTGCGCCTCTCCCATTCAAATCAATCATTTATTCATTCACAAACTATTCGACATCAGAACGGCTACCATGAACGATGCTTTGCAAAAAACAGTCACGCTCATCCTGTTAATTGTACTTGGATTAGCGCTCAAGAAAAAATTTTCTGCCAAAGATAGAATCAACGGCATCAAAGAGATTGTGCTATCTGTCGCTTTGCCTTCAACGATTTTTATCGCCTTGATGAAAATCGAGTTGGATAGTTCGCTACTTTTTGTACCTCTCGCGGCTTTGGCGTTTAATTTTTTCATGTATTTTATTACTCCGTTGGCTATGCCACTTTTTGGGATAGACAAAGAAAGTGCCACTGCCAAAACACTCCAGATGTTGATGCCGTCATTGGCGCCTGGATTGAGCTGTTTCCCGTTGATTATTGAGTTTCTCGGAGAAGATAGTCTGGCGATTGCAGCCATGGCGGATGTCGGAAATAAGTTCTTTGTCCTTATTTTCCTGTATCTCTTTGCCCTTAATCTGTACCTGGCAAATACGCAAGCGGAGAAAACAAATGTCCTTGTGAAAGTCAAAAGTTTACTGCTGAATATGTTACAAGAGCCCATCAATATCATCATGTTTATTGCGTTGGGCTTGATTTCTCTGGATATTCATTTTGTTGATTTGCCTACCATTGTGCAGGACGTATTCAATAAAACAGCTTTATTGATGACACCTCTCGTCTTGATTTTCATCGGTCTAGCTGTACAATTAAAAGAAGGACAAAAAAGAGTTGTTCTGACCGCTCTGATATTTCGGGCAGGTATTACCTTGGTTTTCAGTGGATTACTTATTTTTATTTTTGAAATACACGAACCAAGTCTCGTTATGTTGGCGATTGTCGTACCCCAAAGTTCGGCTAGTTTTTGGCCTTTTGCTCACATTGCTACTTTTGAAAGCCTCGAAGAACAGAAAGAAATTCCCAAAGAACGAAGAACATTTCGGATGGAATTGGCGATTCTCGTCTTGGCGATTTCCTTGCCTTTCTCGACTTTATTGATTCTCGGTATTTTATCAGCCGGTACTTTTTTTGCACATCTTCCTATTTTATTTGGCACAGGTATTGCGCTCATGGCATTTTCTGCGCTGCCCATTGCTCTGAAAAAATGGTTTTATAAAAAAACACCCGACATCTCGCGCGTACTCTTAAAAAATAGATAATAATCATAGGTTGAATAAGTAAGTTGTGAAACGACTTCTCTCTTGAGGAGTCGTTTTTTTCGATTAAAACCATCGTGCCTTAGAAAAAACAATCTTTTGCCTAACTTTGTAGTAGATATACAGACCAATTTACGATTAATATTAAGAAGATGATTTTGAGCGAACAGGAACAGTTAAGACGCCAAAAAAGAGAAGAATTAATGCGCATGGGGATTGACCCATATCCCGCAGACGCTTTTGAAGTCAATGCGTATGCACAGGATATTCTTACAAATTATGAAAATCAAAAGCTTGATTATAAGAATATTACGATGGCTGGCCGCCTCATGGGTTTCCGTGTGATGGGTAGCGCGTCTTTTGCTGAACTTCAAGATGCAACTGGCCGGATTCAGCTCTATTTCAGAAGAGATGACCTCTGCCCAGACGAAGACAAAACAAAATACAATACCATCTTCAAAAAATTACTCGATATTGGTGATATCATCGGTATCCATGGTTATGTTTTTACGACGCAAATGGGTGAAATCTCTGTGCATGTCACAGATTTTAAGATTTTAAACAAATCACTCCGTCCGCTTCCTGTCGTCAAAAGGGACGAACAAGGCAATGTATATGATGGTTTTACCGACCCCGAACAGCGATTCAGACAACGATACGTGGACTTAATTGTGAATCCTGACATCAAGAAAATTTTTGTGAGTAGAGCAAAAATTATCTCGACCATGCGCCGCATGTTTGATGACAGAGGTTGGCTCGAAGTCGAAACGCCTATTCTCCAACCCATTCACGGAGGCGCGGCTGCTAGACCTTTCAAAACGCACCATAATTCCTTGGATATGCCTCTTTATATGCGTATCGCCAATGAATTGTACTTGAAAAGACTCATCGTCGGCGGTTTTGAAGGTGTGTATGAGTTCGGAAAAATGTTCCGAAATGAAGGAATGGACAGAACCCATAACCCTGAATTTACATCCTTGGAGTTCTACGTAGCTTACAAAGATTACGAATGGATGATGAACATCACAGAAGAAATCTTCGAAAAGGTAGCGTTGGCTGTTCATGGACAAACTCAATTTACGGTGGGTGAAAATACCATTGACTTTGCAGGGCCTTTCACACGCATCAGTATTCTCGGTGCAATTGAAAAATACACAGGCGTTGATGTAACGGAACTGTCGGAAGACGAAACCCGCGAACAATGCAAAGCATGGGGAATTGAGGTGGATAATACCATGGGCAAAGCCAAAATGATTGATGAAATATTTGGTGAAAAAGTAGAAAGTCATTTGATTCAACCCACATTCATCATCGACTATCCGGTTGAAATGTCACCATTGACCAAAAAACACCGCTCAAAAGCGGGTTTGGTTGAGCGTTTTGAACTGTTCGTTAACGGTAAAGAGGTCGCCAACGCGTACTCAGAGCTGAATGACCCCATCGACCAACGCGAACGCTTTGAAGAACAACTTGCTTTAGCAGAAAGAGGAGACGAAGAAGCCATGGCAATGGACGAAGATTTTATTCGCTCACTAGAATACGGTATGCCTCCCACCGCCGGAATTGGTATCGGTATTGACCGTCTGACGATGCTCCTGACAAACAATGCGAGTATCCAGGAAGTGCTGTTTTTCCCGCAAATGCGCCCTGAAAAGAAAGTAGAAATGGCAACAGAAGCCGACTACGCAGCGCAAGGTATTCCAGTCGTTTGGATTCCGGCACTACAAAAAATGGGCTTACTCACCATAGAAGCATTAAAAGCTGCCAATGCCAATAAGGTATTCAATGACTTAGGCGGAATGCGAAAAAAACTGAAGATAGACGAGAAAATGCCTTCGAAAGAAGAAGTAACTTCTTGGATTGAAGGAGTTTAAGTTTAAATATCTCTTGTTGGCTTCTGGTTTTGACCAGGAGCCAATTTTTCTCCTGCCCGAATTGGAACAGAAAGTGTATTTGTTTTTGGAACAATCGGGCAACTGTACGTCGGGTCGTGAACACAAATAGGATGGGTTGCCTGATTGAAATTAATGGATAAAAATCCGTCCTGAAAGTCCCGCATATTTAGCTGCAAATAGCGTCCACCCGCATACGTTTCTATTCCGTTTGTTGCATCTCTAAACGGTATAAACAAGATGTTTCTGTTCAGTGGCGTCACGGGGGAAGCCCGAAAAACCGTCAATTTTTGCTTTTTTCCATCGACTACAAAATAAATATGCCCGAAAACAGAAAAGGTCTGCGTCTCTCCGGTACTTGTTGGAAACAGAATGAGCGAAGATTTTTTACGAGCTGTTTGGAATTTTGCAGGTAGAATCCAACTGGAATCTTCGGTATAAAATGGAATCGTTTCTTGGGTAATCTGGCTCATTTGTTTCCGTAAATTCACACGAAAACTGCTCTCCGTTTGCCCAAAACTAGCCAAAGAGAAAAGAGACAAGACAAGGAAACCAACTAGAGAGCGAAACTGCATACATTAAGAAGGAAGAATGGTGGATTGCTTTACTTCCGTGACGACAAAATGAGATTGGGCGTTGCCAATATTGGAGAGCGCAGCTAATTTATTCAAAATAAAGTGTTTGTACTCGTCGATGTCGGATACGATGATTTTCAGAAGAAAGTCAGAACCACCAGAAATACAATAACATTCTACAACTTCCGGTAGTGTCTGCACGTCTTCTTCAAATTTTGTTAAATAAGCTTGTGCATGTTCTTTGAGAGAAACGTTACAGAAGACAATCAGGTTTTTGTTCAATTTTTTTCGATTGACTTCGATGGTATATTTTTCGATAATACCGTCTCTACGCAAACGTTTGATGCGTTCGTGTACGGGTGTAGTCGTCAAATTTAGCTCCGCTGCAATCTCTTTATTGGTCATCAAACCATCTTTTTGAAGAAGTTGAAGGATGTGTAAATCAACGGGGTCAAGATTCTGCATAGAATAAAATGCTTATGTGTGAAGCAAATCTACTTAATTTAAGGAATATAATGCGTATTTTTTGTAAATAGTAGCATATTAATCTAGTTGTCTCTATAAATCAAAAAGTAGGAATGTACGAAAAATGTTTTTTTGTACTTGCATGTTCTTGGATATAGGGGTAAATAAAAAGAGGCAACCTTAATTTGAAGATTGCCTCTTAGAAAAGTACAAATGTTTTTTATTTTGCGCGAATCGCGATGACGGGGTCCATCCTTGCTGCTTGCAAAGCAGGAACAATACCCGAGACAATACCGATGATGCTGGCAATGATAACTCCGAAAATAATATTGCCACTTGATAAAACGATGTCAAGAGAGCCCAAATCAATGAAGCTCGCTAAATAGACCAAAAGAATACCAATAAGTCCGCCGAAAAGACAAAGAAAAATAGATTCAAACAAGAATTGGAATAAAATAACGTAGCTTCTTGCGCCCAATGATTTCTGGATTCCGATGATATTTGTTCGTTCTTTTACAGATACAAACATGATGTTCGCAATGCCAAAACCACCGATGAGTAAGGCAAAAAGTCCGATGAAAAATCCACCTGTACGAATTGTTCCGAACAATCCTGAAATGGCATTGGCGGCAGCGTCTGGGCGGTTGAGGGCAAAGTTATCGTCTTGCGAAGGGCGTAATCCACGAATGGTGCGCATGAGTCCACGGGTTTCACTTTCTAGTTCAACCATGTCTTTATCAGATTCGTACGCTTGCATGACGATGGTTCCTTCTAAATTCCCTGATGAGAAAAGGCGTTTATGCTTTAAGAATGGGATATAGATTTTTTCGTCTGGATTTCCACCGATTTGTACTAAATCTTTTCCTTTGACTTCTTGGATAGCAATGACTGTAAAATTTTGTCCTTTGAGTTTAATCGTTTTCCCGATAGGATTTTCATCTTGAAAAAGCGTTTGCGCGATAGTTCCTCCGATAATGGCTACGTTTCTGCCTGCGTCCATTTCTGCTTGGGTAAAATAGCGGCCTTGTTCAATCGGAATGTCTGTGATTAGATTGAAATCGTAGGTAATTCCTTGGCAAAGTCCATCAAAACTACTGCTTTTGTACCGGACGGTCGTGGAGCTCCAGTCCATAATAGCGATGGCAGCGGCTCGTTTGCTATCTTCACGCAAAGCTTTGTATTCCGTGAATTTGGGTTCAGGGCGTTGGAAATATTTCCACCAAGGATATTCGCCTTCGCCAAATTGCCACGGCCATTTATCGACATAAATCGTTTTTTCTCCGATGCTATTCAGTGAGTTTTTGATACTGCCTTCTAAGGAATCTACCATCGTATAGACGCCAATGATGGAGAAAATACCGACTGTTACACCGAGGAGGGATAAGATGGTACGGAAAACGTTGGCACGCAGCGCACTCCAGGCAAAAGCGGTTGCTTCGTAGGTTTGGAAAAGAAACTTTTTCATTGATTCAAAAATGGATAGATAAATTCAGGATAAAAATACGGGAATACGAATGTAAATCAGGTGTATATTTAGATAATGAAGAAGGATGGCGGCATCAACGGTAATAATATCGGACAAATGGAAGACGCGTTCTTTGGGAGAAGGAAACCCTAAAATTTAATTAAACAAGGAATAAGTATTTGGTTATAAATATTTTACGAATAAATAATAGAAAGAAGGTTTCATCTGAACCGAATTATGTGTAATTTTGCGGGCATTTTGGGCACAGCCGTGTGCCTTAGCGCATTCACAAAATCAATTCAAAGGCACTCTTTATCAAGAGAGACAAGCACATCGTTTTATGCAGGAAATTAGAAACATTGCCATCATCGCACACGTTGACCACGGCAAAACTACCTTAGTAGATAAAATCATTCATGCCTCCAAAATTTTCAGAGAAAATCAAGAATTTGGCGACCTTATTCTTGATAACAACGACCTGGAAAGAGAAAGAGGAATCACGATTGTCTCTAAGAACGTATCCGTTCGGTATAACGGCGTTAAAATTAATATTATTGATACTCCAGGTCACGCCGATTTCGGTGGTGAGGTAGAACGTGTCTTGAAATTAGCAGACGGTGTGATTCTCCTTGTAGATGCATTTGAAGGTGCTATGCCTCAAACTCGCTTTGTACTCGGAAAAGCACTCCAGTTAGGTCTTAAACCAATTGTTGTCGTTAATAAAGTTGATAAAGAAAACTGCCGCCCTGACGAAGTCCACGAGCAAGTTTTTGACCTCATGTTTAACCTAGAAGCCAACGAAGACCAATTGGACTTCCCGACTCTCTACGGTTCTTCTAAACAAGGTTGGATGAGTACAGATTGGAAAGTTCCTACTACGGACATTATTCCACTTCTTGACGCCATCATCGAGCATATTCCCGCTTCTCCAGTCAATGAAGGAACAGCACAAATGCAGATTACTTCGTTGGATTACTCGTCGTTCGTTGGTAGAATTGCCATCGGTAGAGTACACAGAGGAACACTCAAAGAAGGAATGCAAATTGCACTTTGTAAGGCAGATGGCTCTACAAAGAAAATGAAAATCAAAGAACTTCAAATCTTTGAAGGTCTAGGTAAAGTACGCGTTGAGTCTGTTAGCTCAGGCGAAATTTGTGCAGTGACAGGTATCGAAGATTTCGAAATTGGAGATACTATCGCTGATGCAGAGAACCCAGAAGCATTGCCTCGTATCGCTATCGATGAGCCAACAATGAACATGTTGTTCACCATCAATAACTCTCCGTTCTTCGGGAAAGAAGGTAAATTCGTTACTTCCCGCCACATCCGTGACCGTTTGATGAAGGAAACAGAGAAAAACTTGGCTCTTCGTGTAGAACAAGGTGAATCTGAAGATAAATTCTTGGTGTTTGGTCGTGGTATTCTTCACTTGTCTGTCTTGATTGAAACCATGCGCAGAGAAGGATACGAGCTTCAAGTTGGTCAGCCACAAGTTTTATACAAAACAAGTGAAGACGGAGAACGTCTGGAACCTATCGAGTCGCTTGTTGTGGATGTTCCTGAAGAAAGTGCAGGTAAAGTGATTGAACTAGCCACGCAACGGAAAGGTGAATTGCTCATCATGGAGCCAAAAGGCGATTTGCAACATTTGGAGTTCAAAATTCCTTCGCGCGGTCTTATCGGTCTTCGTTCCAATGTCTTGACTGCGACCCAAGGGGAAGCCATCATGAACCACCGTTTCATCTCGTACGAACCGTACAAAGGCGCAATTCCTGGTCGTGTAAATGGTTCAATGATTTCCATGGCAAACGGCCCAGCAACTCCATATTCTATCGACAAACTACAAGATAGAGGTGTGTTCTTCATCGATCCAGGTGAGGATATCTATATGGGTATGGTTATTGGTGAGCACAACCGTCAAAATGACATCGTTGTGAATCTCCAAACAGCAAAGAAATTGACCAACATGCGTGCATCTGGTTCAGACGATAACGCGAAAATCGCTCCGAAAATCAATTTCTCTCTGGAAGAATGTATGGAATATATCCAAAAAGATGAGTATTTGGAGATTACTCCGAAGTCTCTCAGAATGAGAAAGATATACTTAGACGAAAACGAACGCAAAAGAATGGAAAGAACCATTGAAATGGCGTAATCTTCCCATCTGATACAAAACGGGCTAGTTCTTGAAAAAGACTAGCCCGTTTTTTTTATACCTAGTAATCAGATACCTAAAAATGATGTAAGAAATAATTATTGACGTTTCTTTTGGAATAAGTAAAGTACCTACACTATACTAATGCACAATTTGATGCTCGTTTGCTTTTGAGGTGAATAGGAAAGCTCTTGGTAAAGTGATAGAATGGCTAAATAATTAAAAAATATATTATGCTACAAATTGATACTTTTTGTATATAAAATAGGTATATTTTTATAATTATTTACACTAAATACCTTTAAATCATAAAAAATACTTCTTTACAAAATACAATCGTTAAGAAAATAAAAACTTAATATTACGAAATCATTTCCTTGGTTTACATTTGTGCCCGAATAAAGAAGCTATCCCATTTTTATTCAAAAGATTACATAAAACTAAACCAAATTTATGATTCAAATTTTACGTTTCAAACATGCAATTCTTGGTCTATGTATGTTGTGGCTACCGCTTGCAACGCTAGCTCAAGTAACCACTTCGTCTATCAGTGGTGTGGTACAAGACCAAGCCGGGGAAGTGCTTCCAGGCGCGACAATCATCGCGGTTCACGTGCCATCTGGTACTAAATACGGCGCTCAGACACGCCAAGATGGTCGTTACAATTTACCCAACGTCCGGGTTGGTGGCCCTTACACAATCACAGCAACGTATGTAGGGTACAAAACAGGAACCAATCAAGGTGTGACATTGAACTTGGGTCAAAAGTTCGTTCAAGATTTCAAACTAACAGAAGAAGGTTCTACATTGGCTGAAATCGTGGTGAAAGCCGATCCTATCATGAATAATAATCGGACGGGCGCTGCGACGAATATTTCAAGTGAACAGCTTCGTTCGTTGCCAACCATCACGCGTTCAGCTTCTGATTTTACACGCCTAACTCCAATGGCTGGAGATAACAACTCATTTGGTGGTCGGAACGGGCAATTCAATAACTTCTCACTTGACGGCGCGATTTTTAATAATCCATTCGGATTAGATGCCGCTACGCCAGGTGGACAAACAGACGCGCAGCCTGTTTCTTTGGATGCCATCGACCAAATCCAAGTTTCTATCGCTCCGTATGACGTGACACAAGCCGGATTTACAGGTGCGTCCGTAAATGCAGTTACGAAATCAGGGACGAATACGTTTGCAGGAACTGCTTTTGGCTTCTTTAGAAATCAACAATTGACGGGTAAGAAAGTCGGTGGAGCCGAGATTTTTGTACCTGACTTGAGCCAATATCAATACGGTTTTAGCATCGGTGGCCCAATCATCAAAGACAAACTCTTCTTCTTCGCGAACATGGAGCGCGAAGTTCGCTCAGATTTGGGCTCTAGCTTCTTGGCTGGTCGCCCGGGTTTATCGGGTAGCAACGTTTCACGCGTTTTGGCTTCCGATTTGGAGTTGGTGTCTTCTACGCTACAAAATCGTTTTGGATACGAAACAGGTTTGTATGAAAATTATACACACCAAACAGAAAACATCAAAGCATTGGTGAAATTAGACTGGAACATCAACGCAATCCACAAGCTTTCAGCTACTTATAGCACCTTGGACGCGTCGAAAGAGCTTCCTGCGAACCCATCAGCAATTGGTCGTCGTGGACCTGACTTCTTGACACTGCAGTTCTTCAATTCTGGTTATAGAATTAATAATAAATTAAATACCGGATTGGTTGAGTTGAAATCGAATTTCTCTAGCAAGTTTTCAAATAAACTCCAAGCTGGATATTCCGTATTTAACGATGCCAGAGACCCATTCTCTACGCCCTTCCCGATTGTAAACATCAACAAAGACGGAGTTCGTTACATCGTAGCAGGGCATGAGCCGTTCTCTATCAACAACCGTTTGGATCAATATGTAACGCAAATCAACGATAACTTCACGATTTATGCCGGGAAACACACCGTTACGTTGGGTGGGTCATTGGAAAAATTCACATTCGATAATTCATTCAATTTAGGTGCATACGAAGGAACATTCTCGCCAGGATATGAGTCTGTTCAGTCGTTTGTCAATTTCGTAAATGCAGGTGGTTTGGATGCAGACGTAGCAGCAGCAAAAGCTACATTCGACAGAAATAATGCAGCGGATTCGTGGGCTTTGGCACAAACAGAAGTAGGTCAACTTGCTTTTTATGCGCAAGATGAAATGCAGGTAACGCCAAAATTGACAGTTACGGTTGGAGTGCGTATGGATAAACCGTTGTATTTCAATACAAAACAACGTATTCAAGAAAATATTGATAGAAACTGTTGCTACAACCCATCTATCACGTATTACGATGAACTAGGAACACCCGTCCAATTTGACCACACGGTACTTCCGAAACAAACACCGTTGATTTCCCCAAGAATTGGTTTTAACTATGATATTCGTGGAGATCGCTCGGAGCAACTACGCGGAGGTACAGGTTTGTTCTCTGGTCGTTTTCCTTTTGTTTGGATAGGAAACCAAGTAGCCAACCCGAACTTCTTCTTCTATAATGTTACCGACCCGAATTTCCAGTTTCCACAAGTTTGGAGAAGCAATCTAGGATATGATAAAAAATTAGCGAGTGGTTGGGTTTTGACTGCCGATGTCATCTATACCAAAGATATTAACGCCATGATGGTTCGTAATTATGGTTTGAAATTACCAACTGGCCGTTTGATTGGCGCAGATACACGCCCAATTTATACAGCGGATGAACACCCGACAAATGCGTACGTCTTCACGAATACGAATTTAGGTTATTCGTTCAATACTACTTTGCAAGCAACTAAGAATTGGAGCAATGGCTTATTCACAAGTTTAGGATATAATTTCCTAGATGCGAAAGATGCAGCTTCTATCCAAGCCGAAATTTCCTCGGATGCATACGACAGAAACCCAGCGAATCCGGCACACAGCAATACGCCACTTTTAGCTCCGGCTGTTTTCGGAAATAGACATCGTTTTGTTGGTTCGGCTTCAAAGAAATTTGTGTATGGCGGAGATAAAATGGCAACGACTATTTCCTTGTTTACGCAATATGTACAAGGAAATAGATTTAGCTATACGTATTCAGGTGATTTGAACAACGACGGTTCGGGCTTGAATGACTTGCTTTTCATTCCAACAGATGCCCAAATTGACCAAATGAATTTTACAGGCTCTCTTGCCGAGCAAACTGCACAAAAAGCAGGCTTGAAACAATACATCGCGCAAGATGAATATTTGAATGCCAATCGTGGACAAATTGCTGGGAAATATGCAACAACTAGCCCATGGTATTCAAGCTGGGACGTAAGTGTCCTACAAGACTTTGTCTTACCAAATAAAAATAAGGTGCAAGTAAGTTTGAATGTCTTGAATGCAGGAAATTTACTAAACTCTAATTGGGGTGTACGTCAAATTGCTTCTATTACAAGTTTGGTGCAGCCAATCGGTGTAAGTGTGGCAAATGGTGTGCCGACATACAGCTTCGATACATCACAGAAACAAACGTTCTTCAACGACAACCGCTTGGTGTCAAGATGGCAAGCGCAAGTAGGTCTTCGGTATATTTTTTAAGTAAAAATAAACGACTGACTGCATAAAAAGGTGTCTTTCTATTTGGGTAGAAAGACACCTTTTTTCTTGGATATTATATGAATAAAGTTGTAAAAAGAAGATTTATACCAGCGAGGAGTAGAAAATAAATTCAGGGTCTGTGTAAATTCACCTTTTTATTCATGAAATTGATTTTTAACTACCTTTTTAAACAAGAAGACAGATGGAATATTTGATTATTGGTCGAGATGGCACAGATGAAAAAGCATTAGATAGACGTATGGAGCATAGACCTGCTCATTTAGTCGGGATGAAAGCACTCAAAGCATCGGGCAATATTATATTGGCGGGTGCAATGTTAAATGAAGCAGGAAATATGGCAGGTTCAGCGGTTATCATGCGGTTTGATGCGCCAGAAGAGCTGGAAAAATGGTTGTCAGAAGAACCATATATTCAAGGGAAAGTATGGGAATTTTACGAAGTACATCCGTTGAAAATCGCTGATTTATAAACCATGACAGATGAATTATACATGCAACGGGCGCTAGACATTGCCCAGCTAGGAGCAGGGCATGTGAGTCCAAATCCGCTGGTGGGCTGTGTGCTTGTAGCGGACGGGCGCGTGATAGGCGAGGGGTTTCATCAAAAATATGGAGGCGCTCATGCGGAAGTCCACGCCGTTCAGTCGGTTCAAGCCAAAGACGCGCATCTGTTGGAACAAGCAACGGCGTATGTAACTCTGGAGCCATGTGCTCATTTTGGGAAAACGCCGCCTTGTGCCGATTTACTGATTTCAAAACAAGTGAAACGTGTTGTCGTTGCCATCGAAGACCCTTTTCCGTTGGTTGCAGGAAAAGGGATTCAGCGTATGCGGGAGGCTGGTATAAAAGTAGATGTAGGGGTTTTGGCAGATGAAGCTGCCTGGATAAATCGTCGTTTTTTGGTAGCTGTAAAAAAGAATAGACCCTTTATTATTCTCAAATGGGCGGAGTCAGCGGATGGATTTATGGGAACTACAGACAGGAAACCCATAGCGATTTCAGATAAGCCGAGTTTGTTTTTATCGCACCGGTGGAGAACAGAGGAAGACGCGATTCTAGTCGGGTCTATGACTGTGTTGCAAGATAATCCGTCTCTAACGGCACGCTATTGGCAAGGAAGAAACCCCAAAAGAATTGTTTTGGATAAAAGAGGGCGTGTCGATACATCGTATCAAATACGAGACGAAGCAGCCGAAACCCTGATTTTTACGCAAAACCAGGAAATCCTCTCGCCACAACATCAGTTCATTGACTCTACCTTGGATTTCGAGGAAGAAGTGCTTGACTTTCTTTTTAAGAAGGGTGTTCGTTCTATCTTAGTAGAAGGCGGACAGCAGGTATTGAATGATTGGATAGAAAAGAAATTATTTGATGAAATCCGGACGATTACTTCGCCGAATAGACTGCGCGAAGGCATTGCTTCGCCACGTGTTCCGGCGGGCGTTGTCTTAAAAGAAAGTTACGCGATTGGAATAGACACGTACAAGCAATTTACAAATTTGTATTAATTACAACCCTTTCTCTGCGTTTTGACTCAATAACCCAAAACGCAGAGAATTAGAACCATTTTTCATGGGAAACGATAAGTCTCTAGTGGAGGCATGTATTCAAAATGACAGGACAGCACAGCGAAAGCTCTATGAGCTTTATGCTAGCAAGCTCTTTGCCGTTACGATGCGTTACATGAAAAATCGGTCAGATGCAGAAGATGTTTTGCAAGAAGCTTGGGTGAAAGTCTTCAAAAATTTGGAGAGCTTTCGGTTTGACTGCCCGCTCGAAGCTTGGATTCGTAGAATAACGATTAATACGGCTATTCGTGCATTGAAAAATCGCCCAGATTGGTCTTCACACATAGACACAGAAGGGCTCCAAGTAGAAGGTAGTTTGGGTGAGTCAGGTTTGGAACAATTGACTTGGCAGGAGCTGGTATCATGCATCCAAGCTCTCCCCGATGGTTGTCGGATGGTGTTTAATTTGTATGCAGTAGAAGGCTACAAACATCACGAAATTGCTACATTGCTAGGAATAACAGAGGGAACGTCAAAGTCCCAGTATTTTCGGGCGAAAGCATTGCTCCAAGAAAAAGTAAACAAAAGCGCGGTAGAATAAGAAAATGAAAGAGAAGAGCGACGAAAAGGAATATCAAAAACCTACTTGGAAGGAGATACTTCGTGACGGAGAAATCAGTCCGCCAGATTCGCTGTGGGAAGCCATTGAAGCGCAACTTCCTGAAAAAACATCTCGTAGAATTTTACCCATTTGGTGGACTTCCCCTCTGTTTCGGATTGCCTCGGGCGTATTTATTTCGTTGGGCATTGCCTCTGCCCTCTATGTTTGGCAAGAACGGGATAGACGTACATTTACATCGAATCAACAAACGACTACCGAACTAGAAAGAGTTGAAAACGAACTTCCGGTTCTTCCTAAATTAGCACAAATAGAAAAAAATACAAGTCCATCATCTCGCACATTCGCACAAAAAATAGACGCACAACAATTCGCAACGAATGAAATACCGGACAATGAAAATCAGCGTCAGCTTGTTTCTCTCCCTTTTTCTCCTGCGATGGAAATAGACAAAGAAGACGCTTTTACTTTGACAAAATCAACGGAAGTTTTACCTTTAGATGGACTTCGATGGGTTGATTATGCAAGTCGTTTTTCACAAAATAGACGTCGTTTTTTGGCTGTTCCTTCCATTGAATCAGAAGATAAAAAAGAGGAGGAGCCTGTAATTGCTCAAAAAACATGGTTGCAAGTAGGTGGAGGAATCTCTCCGTTTAATCCACAGTTGGAATTGGCAGATTTTCCCTCCGTAGCTTCGATGGCGATTTCAAATTCTGTTATTGAACAAGCAAGTGCGGAAATGGGTGGAAATAATTTGGGTACATCTGGTGGAAATCCTGAAAAAAGTGCATTTGAAATTTTGTTAAATCGTCCTTCCCAAGTATTTAGATCAGGGATTTCACGCCAATGGACGGGAATAATTGGTAAAAAAATAGCTCCACGTTGGCAAGTTGAAACAGGTATTCGTTGGATGAATGGCCGTGCCACTACCTCTGGTAATGTCTTTGCTTTCGACGAAGCTACGGGTGCTATTCAACCCTTCTTTGAAGCCTCTTATTTGGCGGAAACTACTGATAATCGAACTACGCTTTCTACTGTTTTATCGGCGACAGAACAGACCGATATATCATTTACGTATCTTGCTGTTCCGGTTCAAATAGGTTATACAGTCCCGTTGGCAAAGCAATGGCAAGCAATTCTATATACCGGAATTTCGACTGATTTTTTCAGAAGTTACGGACGGAAATTAGAAGGAGAAGAAACTGAAAAAATCTATCAATCTTCGAATTCCCAGTTTCGTCCGGTGACATGGAGTGGAGTAGCGGGGGCGAGAATTGCGCGAACTTTTCAAGAAAATTGGCAGGTGACTGTCGGTGTACAAATGCAAGAATCCTTGACATCCGGTCTTGACAATTCATCTAGCGCAACGTTCCGCCCACGTATGTTTGGTGTTCAATACGGATTGGGATACGTGTTTTGATTTTTTAGGTAACGTCTGCCCATTTGTTAGAAAGTACTCAATTCTACAACTTTCAAATTTCCTTTCAAAATCAATTTAGGTTAAAATAAGTACTAAAAAACCAAGAATTTTTGGTAATCAACGCCGTGTTGGATTACAAAAATCTTGGTTTTTTATTTATAAATACGAATAGATGTGATTTTGACTCAAACGTATTTTTCCTTAATTTACAATAGCTGTGATGACCTTCTTCACCACTTTTGTTGCTTGTTGGTAACCAATTGGGCTGGCGTATCCGTATTCCCAGCCGATGAAAACATACGAAGGAACAAACAGAGCAACGAGTGCAACAGCTCGGACATCGCGAAGGGAAATCTGGTTTTCTGCTATACAATAAAATGTAAATGCGTAGAAATAAAGAAATGACAATGATTTTGTCGTATCTGCTATGGAGAGAGAAAAAAATACGAGTGTCAATATGGCTGCCACAACAATCAATTTATGAAGGAGAGGAAATTCTCGTTTGATGGGTAAGAAAAGGAAAATAAAATAATACCAATAACTTTTTATAGACATAGAAACGGTCAAGGGAATGACCTTGAACTGGTCAAATAAACGTACAAAGAAATCATTGGTTGGTGCATAACCAAGATGAAAAACTTTTTTGAGAATGAAATATAGACTTAAATACGTGATGGCAGCCAATGCGTAGGTCACAATACTAGGGATGAGTTTCCGATTATCGGCATATACCCAAAAGAAAAGTACGCTAAATGAGGCAATGAAAGCGCGCTCGTCTGTAAAAAATGCGAGGAGTAAACAAACAATGGCTAAGATTTTGTTTTTACTCAACATAGCGGCCATCAAGAAGAAATAAGCAAAAGATATAAACCACTCCATATCAAAGTAAAAGGAGTTTCCGAGGAACAAAAAAGAAGTACCAAGTGCGAAGTAAAATGCTTTTTCTTTAGAACCAAAACGGGATAAAAGATAGCTATATAAGATGTAGAAAAAAGTAAGGCCAGATAAAACACCAAAAATCCAGATTCCAATTGCTTGATTATTAATGGATTGATACCTGAACAATTGTCCGATAAGAGGTGGTGTCAAACGAAATGCTCTGTTTGGGCCATAAGAAATTATTTGTGTTTCTGTGATGGGAGTTAACGGATGCTGAATTTGCTTTTGAAGGATTCGTAAGAAAATGTCATCGGATGGTTTTGCTAATTTTTCAAATTGAGGAAAGGAGTAAAGAATACTTATTAAACTAATAACTAGAGTTACCCTTAGAGGGCTTTTCGTGCTAAATTGTATAAATCTTTGGTACATATTGTTATGGGTTTAATGGAAAATTTCGTGTGCTGAAAACATAGATATTGCCAATTTGACCACCCTACGGTTATTCTCTTTTTATCTCTCTGTACAAAACTAAGGGTATAATGCCTATTTTACAATTGAAAATCTATCTAGTAGATATATTCATCACACATATTTTTTCCGTCCCATTAAAACTTTTCAAAATTCCCTCACGTTCGTCTCAACTTCCTCCTTTAGAATAATGGATGGCTTGTAGCAATTCTTCCATATACGACTCACTTACTGGAATTTCAAATTTACCAATCGAAATACGGTGATTTCGGATGGATTCGATTTTGTCCAAATGAACAATAAAAGATTTTTGCACCCGCTTGAACTTACTCGCCGGAAGCCGCTCTTCCATACTTTTTAGCGTTGCTTTGGTTAATATCGGTTGGGTGCTATTGGCTACATGAATTTTGATGTAATCTTTCAACCCTTCCAAATGGGTAATGTCCGTAAAGTTTATTTTGACTAATGAATATTCGACATTGACAAAAATGTAGTCTGCTGCACTTTGGTCCAGGACGATGGTCGATGCGGGTGGAGGAAAAACGCCCTTATCTGCTACTTTTTGTCTTTTCCGAAATGTATCCAGTGCTTTATAAGATGCTTTGATAAATCGTTCCAAACTGACGGGCTTCATGACGTAATCAATGACTTCCAAATCGTAACTTTCCACGGCGTAATGGTCGTAGGCTGTCACAAAAATAACCATTGGTTTATTGGTAAGGCTCTCCAGAAACTTCGTTCCCAACATGCCAGGCATCTGAATATCAAGGAAAATCAAATCAATTTTTTCTTTTTCCAAAATCTCCATTGCTTCAAATGGATTTTTACACGTCGCAACAAGCTCTAGAAAAGGAATTTGTCGAATATTTTCTTCAACTAATTTACGTGCCAGACTTTCGTCATCAACGGCAATACAACGTAGCGCTTCCATTTATTTATTTTTAGATTTAAGTTGAAGGGTCACATAAAAGTACTGATTATCTTGGGTTACTTCCAAGGTATGCGTGTTCGGATAGAGTAATTCGAGACGTCTTTTTACATTTTTTAACCCAATTCCGGATTGTTGGTCTTTGTGTTCAGCAGTTTCAGGTGCAATTTTATTAGTCACGCGAAATACAATTTGGTCAGCTTCACTTTCTAATTCTACCCGAATAATCGGCTCGTTTAGCAAGCCTACTCCGTGTTTAAACGCATTTTCTACAAACGGAATAAGCAACATGGGTTCAATGGATTCGTGCGAAAAATGACCGTTTACGTCAAATGAAATGGCGACATCTTCGCCAAAACGTACTTCTTGAAGTTCGATGTAATTACGCAAATAATCAATTTCCTTGGTCAGAGGAACTTGGTGATTATCCGACTCGTAGAGCATGTATCGTATCAGTTTAGATAATTTAATGGTCATGTTTTCAGCACTTTTAGCATCTGTCCGGATGAGGTAAACAAGTCCATTCAATACATTAAAGATAAAATGTGGACTGATTTGTGAGCGTAAAAACTGAAGTTCAGAGACTAATTTCTCTTCTTTTAAGTCTGTATATTCTTTATTCTGCGCCTGGAGATAAATCAATAAACTGTAAATCGAAGACATAGAGATAATAAACAAAACAGGCACGACTGTCCGAAAATCAAACAATCGGACAGGATGTTGGTCGATAAGCAATGCTTTTATTTTCCATTGTACGAGCATAAACAAGAAAATAAGCCCGATTAAACTTCCGATGTATGCAGGAATACGTTTGCGTCGAAGAAAATACGTGGCGAGGACTTCCGTATTGAAGTAAAAAAAAGGAATGGCTGAAAGTGGTACCCAAAAGGTTTCTCGTAAATACATCATTCGTTTGATGTCATTATCCACGTAGGCATTAATATGCGGGAGAATCAAGTAAATGAACCAAAAAATACTGTGAAAAAGAATCCTAGGAATGATTTCAATAAAATGTTTTGAGCGAAGAGAAAATGACATGCGTGTATAACTAGGTGAAATGTGAATGTACGGTTAAATTCTTTTCAAGTCATGATTGAACCGACGAAAAAGGAAATCAAGGCGATGGGAAATAAAAAACAGTCGGTCAAGGGCAATATATCCAAATATCTAGTAGAAAACGTCCTTTTATCCTCAATATCATAGCTGATATCTATTTCAAAGATGTGTTTTGGACGCGCTATGTTTACTTTGTATTCGAAAATAGAAGCATTTATTTAAGTTATCATTTATGAAAAAGTTTATTCTGGCGGCAGTTCTCGCAAGTTCAACACTCCTCGGTTTCGAGGCATCCGCTCAATTTCCCTCCGCTGCCCCGGCTGTACCGACCAAAGGGTTTGGGAAAATCACTGGGCAAGTCATTGACAGTCTGACAAACGCGCCCGTTGAGTTTGCTACTGTAGCGATTTTCCAGAAAAATGACACAAAAAAACCAATTGATGGAACTAGCTCAGATGAAAAAGGACAATTTACGCTGAAAGATTTACCGACTGGTTTTTTCGTTCTTCGCGTTTCTTTCATCGGATACGAAGATACCTACGTGACGCTTCCTAAAATGGAAGATAAAACAATCAACTTAAAAAATATTCTTCTTTCTAGCCAAACCAAACAGCTTGGTGAGGTGACAGTCACGGCGCAAAAATCCATGATTGAAGAAAAAGTGGATCGTTTGGTATATAATGCGGAAAAAGATTTATCGTCCAAAGGAGGCGACGCTGCGGATGTCCTTCGGAAAGTACCGCTTTTATCTGTTGATTTTGATGGCAATGTCTCGTTGCGAGGCAATAGTAATATTCGTGTCTTGATTAACAACAAGCCTTCTACCATCATGGCGTCTAGCGTGGCGGATGCACTCAAGCAAATTCCGGCAGATCAAATCAAAACGGTGGAGGTAATTACGTCACCTTCTGCCAAATACGACGCAGAGGGCGCGGGTGGTATCATCAATATCATCACAAAGAAAAATAATATCGAAGGAGCGACATTGAATATCGACACAGGTGCAGGAAATAGAGGGTCTAACTTGGGTCTTTTTGGCTCGTACCGCCAAGGAAAAATGGGCTTTAACCTAAATGGTTTCGGTCGTGCTTCTTACAATGGTTCAGAGTTATTTATGGAACAAACGACGATTCAACCGACGGCGACTGTCCGGACAGTACAAGAGGCAACAGCAAGAGACCAAGGCGTTTTTGGGCGGTATTCACTCGGCTGGGACTACGACATCTCGAAAAACGAGTCGATTTCGGCTGGAGCACGGTATGGAACACGTAATTTCGTTCGTTCGCAAGAACTAAATATTCAGTCTTTCTTGAATGAAAACCCATTGGCAGACATTAATCGGGTCGTGAATACCAAAGATTTATCCGGTAACTGGGACTTTAACCTCGACTATATCAAGGTGTATAAACCACAACAAGAATGGTCTATTTCTAGCTTATACAGCCGTACAGGCTTGACCAATAACTTTACATCAGGTTTACTGAATGCAGGTGGCGAGACATTGAATACCCAACAAAACAACAACTTCAATACCAACCAAGAATTTACAATCCAGACAGATTATACAACGCCCATCCAGAAAAATCAGGTACTCGAATTTGGTGCAAAAGGTATTTTCCGTTGGGTAAATAGTGATTTCAATTATCAATTAGCGCAGGGAAGTAGTACCAACTTTGTTTTTGACCCTTCGCGCCCGTCAGGCTCACTGGATTACGGTCAAAATGTAGCAGCTGCGTATTTAGCATATACGATTTCTACCAGCAATAAATACACGTTCAAATTGGGTTCACGGTACGAATACACCGGTATTTCAGCCATTGTGAATGGCACAAACGAAGTAGATATTCCGGATTATGGCAATCTTGTTCCGAGCGTGAATATTTCCAAAACATACGGTGGAAAATATACCGTAAAAACAGGTTATAACAGAAGAATCCAACGTCCGGGGATTCAGCAATTGAACCCCAACGTAAATGCTGCCAATCCGCAAAGTATTTCTGTTGGTAATCCTTTCCTAGCGCCTGAACTCACAGACAACGTAGAGCTGGGTGTCAGTGCATCTATCAAAAAAGTATATTTGAATGTGTCTGTATTTGGTCGCCAGACAAACAATGCCATTTCGCAGGTGCGTATTCCGTTGGATAGTGTGAAAGGGGCTGTTTTGACAACTTTCCAGAACATTGGTCGGGAACAGGCGGCTGGGGTGAATTTCTTCGGGAACGTAAGTATCACACCGAAATGGACTGTAAACGGAGGTATCGAGGCATTCTATAATTTCTTGGAAGGCCAGACTACGGGCATCGACGGTCTTTCGCAAGCAGTAAGCAACCAAGGTTGGAATATCAACGGGCGATTGATGACGATGATTACGCTAAAAGATGGTTGGCAAGTACAGGGTTTCAGTTTCTTGCGTGGTTCACAGGTGCAGCTACAAGGCCGGCAAGGAGGATTTGGTTTTTATTCGATGGGTGTTCGCAAAGAGTTTAAAAACAAAAAAGGAAGCATTGGTTTGGCAGGAGATAACTTCTTAACAAACGGAATTCGGATTCGGACGCAATTGTTGTCGCCTACGTTTACCCAAAACATGGAAATGAATTTATTGAACCAAGGTGTTCGCTTGACGTTCAGCTATAAACTCGGAAAAATGGGTGTGGATGGCATGAGTTTTGGACGGAAGAAAACAAAATCTGTTTCGAACGATGACTTAAAACAAGGAGGAGACAATGCGGCATCACAAGGTGGAGCAGCAGCGGGTGGCCGTCCTTAATACGAACAAGATACTAAAAGACAGAAGTCTAGGTAGAATGAGGTAATCTCAGGAATACCTAGACTTTTTTCAAGATAATTAGGCTAGAATCAGTTTATTTTGAAGCGAATAGTGCAAGATTCAATAAAAAACCGTAGCTTTGCGTGGCAAATAATAAATCGAAATTATTTGCCTTATGTTAGACTCATCTAAGCTTCTTTACGAAGCACTCACCTACGACGACGTTCTCCTCGTTCCTGCTTATTCGGAGGTTTTACCACGAGATACATCCACAAAGACGAAGCTTACTCGCAACATTTCTTTGAACATCCCGCTTATTTCTGCTGCCATGGATACCGTGACAGAATGGGAAATGGCCGTTGCCGTAGCACAAGAAGGCGGCATTGGCATGATTCATAAAAATATGTCGATTGAAGCCCAAGCCGACCAAGTTCGGAAAGTAAAACGCTCGGAGTCTGGAATGATCATAGACCCGATTACTTTACCACGTGAGGCACTCGTTGGCGATGCCCTCCGTCTCATGTCTGAATTTAAAGTGGGTGGGATTCCAGTTGTTACCGAAGACGGAAAATTGTACGGAATTGTCACCAACCGTGACCTTCGTTTCCAGAAAGATTTCAATAAACCCATCGAAGAAATATTGACCAAGGAAAACGTCATCACAGGCGAAGTGGGCATTGGACTTGATGAAGCAGAAAATATTCTGAAAGATTATAAGATTGAAAAACTTCCTATCATCGACAAAGAGAATAATCTAGTAGGTTTAATTACCTACAAGGATATTCTGAAGAAAAGAAATCGCCCGAATGCAGCAAAAGATGCACACGGCCGGCTATTGGTAGGAGCAGCGGTGGGCGTAACGCCAGATATTGAGGACAGAATCAAGGCTTTGGTAAAGGCGGGTGTAGATGTTGTGAGTATTGATACCGCACACGGGCACTCAAAAGGTGTGATTGACACCCTCAAGTCTATCAAGAAAGCATTCCCTAAACTCGATGTCATTGTTGGTAATATCGCAACAGGCGAAGCCGCAAAGGCACTGGTTGAGGCAGGCGCTGACGCTATCAAAGTGGGCGTAGGGCCAGGAAGTATCTGTACGACGCGTATCATTGCAGGTATCGGAATGCCGCAGCTTTCGGCGGTTTACTTATCTGCCCAAGCGATTGCCGGCTCAGGCGTTCCAGTTATTGCCGATGGGGGGATTCGTTTCTCTGGCGACATTGTCAAGGCGTTGGCAGGTGGTGCAAGTACGGTCATGGTGGGTTCTCTTTTGGCGGGAACAGAAGAAGCACCGGGAGAAATGGTTATCTACGAAGGACGGAAGTTTAAAACATACCGCGGAATGGGTTCGGTAGAAGCTATGGAAGGCGGCTCGAAAGACCGTTATTTCCAAGATGCAGAAGACGACGTGAAGAAATTAGTACCTGAGGGGATTGTAGGGCGCGTGGCGTTCAAAGGCAAAGCTGCCGAGATTCTTTATCAAATGACAGGTGGTTTGAAAGCCGGTATGGGGTATTGTGGAGCGGCGACTATTGAGGATTTACAAAAGGCAAAATTTGTTAAGATTACGTCATCAGGTATGAAGGAAAGTCATCCGCACGACATTCAGATTATGCGGGAAGCACCCAATTATTCGAGATAATTGAAGAAGATGAGATATACGAAAAAAGCCCTTTCGAAGCATTTTGAAAGGGCTTTTTTGTGCCATGATAAGGGATAGATTAGCCCCTAAATTAAAAATACTACATCAATCAGCGTAGCCATTTTTGGGGAAGATGGATGACAGATACAGCTTGTTACTTATTTATTCTTTCAAACCTTTCTGTTATTATTTCCTTGTATTGATTTTTGAAATCATCTGACAGGAAACTAATTTCGATTTGTTCCATCCATTTTGATTTTGCTTTTTCCATTTTAAGAAAAATGTTTTCTTGCTGTTTTTCGTCTAGTTTCAACGTATTCATAGCAGCTACGAAATCTTGTTTTTTTAATTTCTTCTTTTTTCCATTTAGATTTAGTGCCATTTCTTCATCATCTGCTGGATTCACCAAAGCTGTATTCACTAAGTCATAAGCAGGTGATAGAATCATTCCTAGACCTGGTTGCTCGATTAATGAAAAGTTTTTCAAGTGCATATCAGCATTGCCTGTTAGAAAAGAAAACAAGACCAATTCAAAGAAATTCACTACGTCAAGACCAGAAGTAACGGAATATTTTTGGATAGTTTTTGCAATTTGTTCGTAGCTACCACTATACTTATCCTCTGTGAGTCGCTCTGTTAATTGGCACATGTCCTCCATGGCAAGCTTCCCTTTTTTAACTCTGTCGATACGTTTTGTTATATAAGCTAGATTGCCAGATGTTAAGCGAATAAGACTGTGTGGAGCTGTTTTTATCTTTGCTATACGGGCTAAATGCATCGTAATATCTTCAACTTCAGGTAATTGCTGATACGCTGGTGTAGGTGGTTTTAAAATATATCCACCCCATAAACCTACAATAGTAAATTTTTTATTTGCTCCCTCTTGGCTGTTTTGGGTGATTTGTAGTGATAATTTGGCTTGTACTCCCGTTACTGCCGTTTGGATTCGTATTATTTCTCTTGCCAATGGTTCTAAATCTGCTTCCGAATAAGGTAATGTTGGAGGATGGGGCTGTCCAAATATTTTTTTTGAACAAGTGCTGTGATAATCTAATTCCTTGTCGGTCAAGGGAAGATAACAAAACAAACATCTAATCATCGTTTTTCATTTTCGTTTATTTCTTCTACACTCACCGCTCCAATGCAATCCTTACAACAAGCTAGAAGTAAACCCATGCGGTCTCTAGGGTTTAACTTCCAGTTTTTTTCGGCGATATCGAGTAACCAACCCTCCGGAATTAAACCATCAAAAAAAGGAAATAATACACGCGATGTATAGATAGCCTTTTGTACTGGTAGTGTTAAGCTTACTGGCTTTACATCTATTTGGTTTACATAGGCTTCGTCATATTCAAAATGATATCCCTCGTCATCCTGTGTAAGAATGCCTGCCATTTGTGTACCTATTTTTATCATTGCTCTTCTCATTTTTCATTCTCTTTTTTAGTAGGTACGGCACCCACCTCAGAGTCAAATAAACGCAATACCTGGTTTACCTTATCCATGCGTAAACTTTGTTTTCCTTGCTCTAATTCTCGTACAAATCGTAATCCTACTCCCGCCTTTTCAGCAAGTTCAGGCTGTGTTAACTTTACTGCTTTCCGCTTCTGCTTTACAAAGTTTGCTAGTTTCATTTTATACCCTTTAAGGTGTAAATATAATAAAAAATTATAAATTATACCTAATAGGGTATAGAATATTCAATGATTTAATTAATTATACCTAAACGGGTGTAAATATTTAATTTATAATGCACACTATCTTACACGACATCATATAATATCAGTAATTGCTCATCTCCCAAATACACAAAAAAGCCCTTTCAAAATACTTCGAAAGGGCTTTTTTGTGGGGAAGATTAGGTTTGTTTACCTTCTCCCTTGATTTTCAATAATTACTTCTCCTTCTGTATCTATTGGTTCTGGGGTACTTGGAGACTTTGCCGCTTTTCTCGAACCATTCAAATGAAGAATTAAACTCATTCTCCATGTATTCGCCAATGGGTTTCCGGAATTAACAGGAACCAAATACGCCAAATCTAAGCCGTAATCTTCTTTCAGTTTCAGCCCAATACCGGCTGTCGCATACTGGCGTCCTCCCCGAAATTTGTTCTCATAGAAGAACCCTGTACGTAAAGCGAGCAAATTATCATAGACATACTCTGCACCAAACGAACCTCTGAACTCCGCCAACTCACCGTATTGCTCTGGCGCGTCATTGAACGAAGTAAAAATCGCCTGCATCGCCGATACTTGTGGAATCGTACCATCCACTTGTGGAGTCGGAACCAACGGCTTATTGGCATCAAGTAAGATATTGAATGTGTTTTTAGGATCCATCCGGAAAGTAATGCCCGTTCCGAATTTTAAATTTGCAGGTAGGTAATAGTCAAATTCACGTCCGTAATTTACTTTTCCACCGATATTCTGAATCACAAGTCCGAAGGCATAATCAGTGCCACTTTCTTTTTTCTTGGAGGTAGGAAGGCTCTTTTTGTAGAAAAAGCTGATGTCGCCGGCGACCGTTGTACCGGGTTTACTCGCTTGGTTATTGACCAACAAATCACCAATAAGGTTGGAATTGATGTATTTCAGGTTGATTCCCATCGAAAAACTCTGGCTCAATCGACGCGTATAACCACCCGTTATGACAAACTCCCGCGATTGGAAATTTCCAATGGAGCTTCCTTGCTGGTTGGTAAATTCAATTTGTCCTTGGTTGAAATAAGTCAAGCCAGCGGTGAGTGCCTGCGTTTTTCCGATTTTTTTGTAGTAGGAGCCGTTGAGCAACCCCATGTCCCCAACCAAGTCGCGAAGCCAAGGAGCGTACGAAATACTCGCACCCGCATTTGTTTCTGCAAAAGCCAATTTAGCAGTATTCCAGAAAATCGCGTTGGCATCTGGGCTCGAAGCAACCCCAGCATCGCCCATAGAAGCGGCACGGGAATCAGGCGAAATTAATAAAAAAGGGACAGCCGATGACTCTACACGGTATCTGTTGGTAATGTTCTGCGCATAACTCGGCAGTAAAACCGTTGCGAAAAGTACCGAAAAGAGGAGCTTATATACGTTTTTCATAGATGTATGATGGACTAATTACTAGTCAGAGAATTTGTTATTGGTTCTTTATTTACTGAATATGACTCGCCCAGAAGTTGCTGAGATATGATTTGTTAATCGATTCCTGATGGAAACTCGGTAGATGTGAACGCCTACCAGCTGTTCAAAAACGGAATTTTGGAGTGACCAATTAAATTTATGGTCACAAATATAACAACTTTCTACACTTTGAAATACACGTTTACCCGTCAAATCAAAAAAATCAAGGGAAACATCCGCATCTGTACCGTTTGCCTCCCACTCAATTTCAAATGTCACAAATCGGTGTATTGGGTTCGGAAATACATGTACTCGAATACCAGATTCTTTCGATGCATCTTCCAAATAAAACGTCTCTTTCGTCTGATTCGTATGCAAATCATGTACCACAAATGCAAGGGTCTCTATTTCAGCAGGGTTTTCCGAGATAGTCAGGTTTTGCGAAACTGATTTCCCCAACGAATCTGCTTGCCAATTTTGACTCATTCGTTGCCATTTTCCTCCATTTATCGCATACATGGGCTGCAAAGTGTCACGAGATAATGAACCTAAATAAATACCACTATTATCCTGAAAACGAACCTGAAATTGGTGTGAACTTAGGCGCTTCAACGAAATTTGTGGAGGTGTTTTGTCTTCTTTTTGCTCTGCAACCTGTTCAAATAGACACGCAATTTGTCCGATTTCTTCTTGTTGTCCGTCGGGGAATAGGGCAAATGCCGTCAGTTCTCCCGTCATGCCTAACTCGGATAGACTAGGAAGCGTAACAAATCCTTCGAAATTGCCATTTCGTATCTGCCATTCTGCTTTGAAGACGAGTTTTCCTTGCTCTTTGAAAGCAAAAATGGGTGTTTTATTTCCCAGTGTTTGCATTGTTTTGGGCGATGTCCGTATTTCTATTTGTACTTTTCCGTCTTTTTGCTGCGCTGTTTTTCCTGAAATTTTTACGGGTGTGCCTTTCTGTAAACGGAGGATTTCCCCGTGTTTGGGTGCAAATTGAATACGTTGGGAAGGCAACGGGAGCCGAGCGCTTGGGTCGCCCAATAGGGTAAAGTTTCTGTTGAGAACTCCTGCTGTTGAGTTATTTTTTGCTAGTTTAAAAATAGTGCCGAGATACACTTCTTTTTGCTCAAATACGGCACGCAACAATGAAAAATTAAGCGTAAAATTGGTATTCGAAAACACCGGTCGTGTCGTTGTAAACAAGCCTGTTGCACCGCCAATCGGAGAAAGGATTAGCTGCTCAGCGCCAGATTGCAACGAGGGGTTGTCAAACCTACCAAATTCACAAGTAGCTGTAATCCAGATGGGTGCGCTTGATTTATTCCGCCAGTTCGCTACCAAATCACGGGTGAAAAGCTGTTCGTTTGCCAAAATATCTTCGCTTCCATGCCCTGTGTAATTCAAAAATAAAGCACCATCTTGTATGTTTTCTTGGAACGTTTGTGTTGCTTTTTCTACTCTTTCTCCGCCCACAGTTTGTGTCTGTGGAAACGCATCTAAGTATATTTTTTGATGATTGAGTCCAGGGAACTGTGTCTCTACATACGTGGAAAGCTGTTCTGCATCTTGCTGATGAATGGCAAAATCTTCGTCGTCTGCTGCCCAAATCATGCGTTTTTGCCCGTAGTTTTCTTCTTTTTTCTCTGAATAGGCAATGAGTTTATCAACCGTATGTTTTGCTTCCTCCCAACTTGTGACGGGCAATCTTCCAATACCGATGTCGAGTGTGTGGTTTCCCTGCGGAAAAGAAATCCAGTTTCCATTGATACGCGAACCTTCCCGCCATTCGCCTTCTGTCTCTTCCAAAAAACCGAAGTAATCATCGGATGAATAACTGTAAATGGGTTCGAGACTTTCACGGCTTTGATACGTAGGAACAAAGGGCGGTAACGTCGGAAATTGCAGATGATTTTTATAATCATACGTGGCATCGCCCATCAACAGCAAATACGAAAACGTTTCGGGATGTTTTTTCCAATACCAACGTGCCAAATTACGGAGTGCGGTTGGGTCGGGCAGTCCACCCGAAAAATGAGTATATACGGCTTCTAAATCCCAAACTACACCGGTAATCCCTTCTGTTTCTCGGTATTTTTGCAGACGTTCTGCTTGGTCTATCCATTTTTTTGGACTGATGATGAGCAACTGAATTTCCTTGTCTGTTTCAGGAAACGAAGCTAGTTCAATAGATTGGCAAGAAGGTATTTCATGTACTTGTTCTGTTGTAAACAGGATGAATTTTTTGTTCTCTTGCCCTGTATGTTCCAAATGAGTGAAATTCTGTATTTCTGTACTCGTAAATGGATGAGTGACCTCCCAGATGTGCGCATTGCCTGGAATTGTGCCTTCAATAGCCAATTGATACGGTTGCATTTCTGACGGAAGTTGAACGAGTGTTTGTTCCTCTCCGAACGAAAGAATACGCTCAAATTGAATCCCGAAATAATCAATATACACGCCACCTTGTGCGCCTTGAAATGTGTAACGAAGTGTCGGATTTATTTGTGTCGCTGCCGTTGTAAATGTACGAATAGAGGTGTTTCCTCGTCGGTCGTATCGGCCATTTCCGATGGCAGCCAATGTATGTGTACCAAAGGCAGGTTGTTCGTTTAGCGCAAGAAAAAGTTGAGCAGAATTAGACGGAGACGCACCTACGACAGACGAAGTAAATTGAATCGGACTATTGGGAATGTAACCGGGTAGTTTGAGCGAAAAACTACGATTGGGCAAACTTGATGACATGTAATCGCCCACCCAATTTCTACCTGAACGAACTAAGTTTTGGTATTCTTTTTCCTCAAAAACATAGTCGATATACTTATTTTTCATATTCGAAGAACGGGAAGTCGGGGAGGCGGGGAGAATACGTTTGGGGGGCGTTTCACCTTCTATTTGCAGATAATAATAGGTGGTATCTGTGTAGGGATGTAGCTGGTGAGAAAACTGTTTGGAAGTGCTATCCCAATGTACTTGATGGGGAGATTCGGCAAAAAAGAGCGCTTGTTTTTGTCGCCGGACTATCTGAAATTTCAAAGGGACTTCTTGCCATTTTGTACGTGGAACGTCACCGGGTTCAATACGTTGAGGTAAAAGTTCTGGAGATGCCCCAAAAAGTGCTAGTTTTTCGGAGGAAAGTATATGCTGGGGCAAACCATTTTTCTTTAGAAAGGCAGCATCAATCCGGTGGATTCCCGTTTTTGTAATTCCTATTTTATACCATTTTCCAGACTGAAATGGCGGCGAAATTACTTTTTCTTGCCCAAAAGACGGTATGAAGAATACCCATGACGCACCCAAATAAATCACCCATCGGAGGAGGTTTTTTTGTTGTTGACAAAAAAGCAAGCACAAGTACATCATAAAAACATAGACAAGTAAATAATAAGTGGATAAACTCCTTCCATTAAACGAAATAAAACACGTGTATGTCGTGGTAGTATTGTATAATCTACGTAAAATGTTCAATTTTGTTTAAAAATGCCAAAATAGCGCATTAAAACCTATTCATTTTAATTCATCGAAATTATGTTACTAAAATCGTTTGGTTTATTGGGGGCAGCCTCCATCTTTGCCTGGACGTTCTGTACGAAGGTAGAAGAACCCGCTGTGGCGACGCGTTTGTCGGCGGTAGAGGGCGAGCCAGAAGCCATTTACAAGCAGTATTGCTCCGGTTGTCATGGAGAAAAAGTAGAGATGTTTGTTGATCGGAAGTGGAAGTACGGCAACGAAAAACAGCAATTGATTCAAAGTATTACAAATGGTTCTTTGGATTACGGTATGCCCGCTTGGAAGGAGGTCATCAGCGCGGAAGAAATAGACGCATTGGCTGGTTTGATTGTAGAAAAATTGGCGACGGTCAATCAGTACCAGTTTTCATCAAAACCAACTTCAAACGTATATGAAGCTGCTTCTGGGTCGGTTCGTTTAGATACCGTCCTGACAGGCTTGTCGAGCCCGTGGGGTATTGCTCAGTTACCGAACGGCGATTTATTAGTAACCGATCGGGCTGGTGCATTGCACTGGGTAAATCGGGCTGGAGAAAAGAAAATCGTTTCTGGAACGCCCCAAGTAGTTGCGGAAGGGCAAGGAGGCTTACTGGATGTAGCCATTGACCCCGCTTTTGCTAAAAATGGTTTTATCTATTTGTCTTACTCGAAGGGGAAAAAAGAAGGAAATCAGACAGTAGCAACAACGGCGATTTTCAAAGCAAAATTAGAAAATGGGGCATTGGTAAATGGCAAAGATATTTTTGTTGCCGAGCCTTGGTCGCGTGCGAGACATCACTACGGTTCGCGCATTGTCTTTGATAAAGCCGGTTTCTTATATTTCTCTGTCGGAGACCGCGGAAATCAAGCTGAAAACCCACAAAGTCTGTCGAGTGATGCAGGAAAAATCCACCGGATAAAATCAGATGGAACGATACCTACGGACAATCCTTTCGTGAAAACGGCAGGTGCGCGTCCTTCGATTTATTCGTATGGACACAGAAACCCACAAGGTGTTTATTACCATGCAGGTAGAAACGAAATTTGGGCACATGAACACGGGCCAAGAGGTGGTGATGAAGTGAATGTCGTTGAAAAAGGGAAAAATTACGGTTGGCCTGTTATTTCGTACGGGATTAATTACGACGGAAAGGCATTTACCAATCTAACAGAAAAAGAAGGTATGGAGCAGCCAGAAATTTATTGGATTCCTTCCATTGCTCCAAGCGGAATGACATTCGTGACGTCAGACAAATACCCGAACTGGAAGGGCGACTTGGTTGCAGGCTCTCTTCGTTTCAAATACTTGAACCGCTGTATTGTCAAGGACGGAAAAATCGTTGGAGAAGAAAAATTATTACCGAATAGCGGAAGAATGCGTTCTGTTGTGATGGGACAAGATGGATTCATGTACATCGGAGTTGAAGACCCTGGCATGGTTGTTCGGGTTGTTCCTCTTTGATATTCGATAAAATGCAAAAAAGGTCTCGACATGTCGAGACCTTTTTTTATGCCATAAACTAGAAAAATCAATAGGTAAACAAAGGATAATTCAACATCCATTCGTTGACTTCCCCTCTGACAGAAGCGATGACTTGGTCATTATCGTGGTTGCAAAGAACTCGGTCAATTAAATCAACGATACGAATCATATCGTCTTCAACCAAGCCACGTGTTGTCATGGCAGCTGTTCCTACACGCATTCCGGAGGTTGTCATAGCGGGCTGAGCATCAAACGGAACCATGTTTTTATTTACTGTAATATCTGCTTTGATAAGCGTGTTTTCTGCTAACTTTCCAGTCCAACCTTTTGAGCTCAAGTCGATGAGCATCAAGTGGTTATCTGTTCCTCCAGAAATTACTTGGTATCCTTTTTCAAGGAATGCATTCGCCATCACTTTGGCATTTTTTTGTACTTGTACAGCGTAGTGATAGAAATTATCAGAAAGAGCTTCTCCAAAAGCAACCGCTTTGGCAGCGATGATATGCTCAAGTGGACCACCTTGTGTTCCTGGAAAAACGCCTGAGTCAAGCAAGGAAGACATCATCCGGACTTTTCCTTTCGGAGTTGTAATTCCGAATGGATTTTCAAAGTCATTGCGCATCATGATGACGCCACCACGTGTTCCTCGAAGGGTTTTGTGTGTTGTGGTCGTTACGATATGGCAATGGTCAAACGGGTCGTTGAGTAACCCTTTAGCGATTAACCCAGATGGGTGTGAAATATCGGCAAGAAGGATAGCGCCTACTTGGTCTGCAATGGCACGAAGGCGCGCGTAATCCCAGTCACGAGAGTAGGCAGAAGCGCCACAAATGATAAGTTTCGGTTTTTCTTGAACAGCCGTTTGTTCTACTTTATCCCAATCAATGAGACCTGTTTCTTTCTCAACGCCGTAAAAGAAAGGTTGGAAATATTTTCCTGAAATATTCACGGGAGAGCCATGAGATAAATGACCTCCATGCGCTAAATTAAATCCTAAAATCTTATCTCCTGGCTGTAAGCAGGCTAGAAAAACGGCCATGTTAGCTTGTGCTCCTGAGTGCGGTTGCACATTTGCCCAAGTTAAATTAAATAGCTTTTTTAGACGATCGATGGCCAATTGTTCCACGACATCCACCACTTCGCAACCTCCGTAGTATCGTTTACCTGGTAGGCCCTCTGCGTATTTATTGGTTAAAACACTCCCTGCTGCCTCCATCACTTGTGGAGAAGTGAAGTTCTCTGAAGCAATAAGCTCAATGCCATGCAATTGGCGATGATGCTCTTTTTGGATGAGGTCAAATACCTCTGTATCACGATACAATGCAGTTTCTACTGACATGTCAAGAAGATGATAAGATGAAAAATTATAGCTTATTAAAACGGTAAATTTACAAGATTATAAAGTTATATCAGCAGAATTTAGGCTAAAAATGAACGAGTTATCTTGAAATCCATTCATTTTCGGCTCTTTCTTGTCATGGTTCTTTCTATTGTCCAATAAAGTGTGAATTTCGTTTAATTATTCGAAATGGTGTAAACAACCGTTGTGGTGTATGTTTTCGCAGGAATAAGTACGGATAACCCGTTGATGGCATATTGTACAGGGATTGTGCCGATACCCAAAAGAGAAAGCCCGGTACTAAATGTAAAAAAGGTTTGATTGCTTCCTGTCAATTGAATATAAGTGAGTCCCCCCGCACTTCCTGAAAGTAACCCCCCTCCATCGCCTGTTCTGCGTACAAACAAACCAATATTGGCGTTCCAGTCTGTATCTACTTTACGGACAGATACGCGATAAGAATTTAAAATAGCAACCGAGAAACTCAAGGAGGTTTGGTTCGCTGGACTTTCGCCCGACCCCGCATAGTTCGCGCCCGCTTCGGTAAGAAAGGTATTTGGAATCACGGGGTTCCAACTGCTCGGCGAAGCCCCAATTCCTTGTGCAGAGATATGTATGTGTACAGCAAAAAAAAGTAAAAGAAAAATAATCCGCATATCAATTATCAATGAGGGTGTAAATAACAGTTATCGTCGCTGACTGGCTTCGAAGCGAGGCATAATCCAAGAGTATAGGCGCAAATGTAAGGTTATATCCGGTACTTCCTCCATTTCCTGTAAAGGCTCCGCCAATCGAATTTACAATGGTTTGCGCTGCTGTGCTCAATGTAATAATTGGTACAGCCGTACCCAATGTCCCCGCGCCACTTCCTACATAATTGGCTGTTGATAAGGTAATGCCTACTCCAGCGGGCAATGTGCCTGTATATTGCGCCGTAATTCTTCTGGTTACACCAATACCCACCGCAGAACTAAAATTCAACCATTTACTTGAGTTGGAAGCCACCGTCTGGATAGCTTGGCCTGCATCTGTTGGAGCAGACAACGTAAAACTGATATTCTCTGTATTAGGCTCTACATCCAGCAAAGCAACGCTCGGAAATGTTAAGTTTACCGTCACATTGGCGGTTTGCGCATGTAGCAATCCATTAAAACAGAAAAAAAGAAGCGTAATTAACGAATATTTCATTTCTTGGTAGTTACAAAAAAGTCTTTCCCCGTAAAAAAGATACGTTTTTCAAGTGAACGAATCGCAAAGTCAATACCCACTTCTTTCTCAGGTTCTACATAAACTGGATTATCGTTCTCCACTACTTCGTACTTGTCTGTATGTGTAGAAACAATCACCTTGACTGTCCAATTTCCTGGCGTAACTTCTTTGAAAGAAAACGTGTTATCTTTTCTCACTTGGGTTATATGAGATTCTTTTTCGTTGTACAATTTTGCCAATAACAACGGTTTTTCTTTCGTCAATTCGATTTCTTCGTTTCTCTTGGACTCAACTACTTGTACAGCACCTTGTATGCTTCCTGTCTTGACCATCTCCAGCCGCATCGTATATACAGTGTCTGGTTGTATCACCACGCGATGCGGCGTTTTGATTGTCGGCTTATAGCCAATGAGTTGGTCAGAATGCTCTAAACTCAAAAAATAGGCATCCGGTGGAATATGTTGAAACGTGAAATACCCGTTCATATCCGTGACGGTTCGATAAGGTCCTAACTTAACCAATAAGCCGTCTCGCTGGATGTCTTTTCCGGTGATTCGCCCTTTTAACTGTCCCAAATCTTTTCGTTTGGCAAAAGGTGCGTTGATGCGCCAAGTGTAACGTAATTGAAAAAACTGCGTGTTTTGTGCTTGCGCCCCTGCAATAGGAACAAATACACGACCTGAAGTAATGCTCAAACGGTGGTTATTGGTTTCAAACTGCAAAGAAGCATCCAAGAAACTACGCTGTTGAAAAAGCTCGTCGGGAGCAAAATTGCTTCTGTAATTGAGCATAAGACTCACTTTTCTGTATAAATTGGCCTGTACGCCACCACCGTAAAAGTACAAATTTTGCGTGATGTTGTTTTCGTCAAATTTATTGGTTCGCTGGTATTCAAAATAGCCTTCCAACCACACCCCTTTTAGCACACGAGTTGCAGGTCTTGACAAAAAACTTCCCGATTTTTTAGGGATAGAAATATCCGAAGACAACAATAAATTCTGGGCATTTCCATACCGCCCTTGCGCGAATAAACGCCATTTCTCTGTATTCAGTTGGTACGAAATATTTCCAAAATCTTCCTTAAAATGGAACGTCGCCGGCATTTGTCTGTCTTCCCTTTCCTGTAAAGTATAGTTTACAAATAATTGTTGTTTGTAATTGGGCTGATAACTCAAAAATACCATATTCGTCGAACTAAATGGCGACGTATTGAAGACAAGCACGTCCAAACTTGGGTTTAATCGTGTGATGTTACTCGACAGACCCACGTTTAGTTTTGGATGAACTTGATAGCTCAAATTATTGATAAATAACTGACTATTTGTGTAAAAGCCAAAGTAATTTTTACCCGCATAAATGGTTTCATTATACACGGAAAGTTTCTTAAATCGGTAATCCAAACGGGTATATAAACCAAGGTCAATAGTTGTATTTGATTGACTAACAGATACTTGAGATTCTAAGTGGAGGTTTTCTCTCTTGACGACCCCCGTCACTCCGGCAATATTCGCGCGCTGCCAGTTACTATTTGTATTTTGAATGAATTGCTTGGATAAAACGTCGAATGTTAGTTGCAAAGAAGGAAGTACTTGGTACTGAACGCTCCCGCCTGAAATATCGCGTTGGGTCGGGAAAAACCGGGCTTGTTGGTAGAAAACTCCAGCAGATAATTTTTTCGAAAACGTATGATCCAAACGTGCGCCCCTGCCAAATCTACTAAATTCCATCAGTTGATTGACTCGGTTGGTGTAATCACCGACTTGTACTTTGGTCGTCTTTTTATACTCCCAAGTAGCATTGTATTCATCATAGCTACCAATGGTCGGGAATGCAATTTGGTTTGGTCCACGAACCGTAAATTGCAGCAAATGATTGTTCTTTGTATCAATATGACCTGAGCCCGTAGCCAAATATTGGTAGGTATTTCTCCGTATTCCGTTGATAGAAAAACTTAAAAAGGCAAACCCTGCTTGAATCGGGTAGCGGTAATACGGGTCGTTTTTCTTCTGTTGTGTGCTGTAAACAGGTGTTGATACAAAATGATAAATAGGAGTGGGGTCACTTTTGGAACGCAAAATTAAATCCGAATTTACTTTCCAAGAGGGGTTATTCGTGACCGGAATACGTTGCCGAACACTAACCGTTACAGATGAAAATGGAGCAAGTTCCAGGGAATCTGTCCCTGATTTCACTTCCCCATAATTTGTAAATACACGTAGTTTTTCGGTTGTATTTCCTTGATTTTGAATGATATAGTCAATCGTTAATGCGTTTCCTTCTTGCACATATTCAGGTAAACTGACGGGGCTGATTTCGATTTTTCGAACGTGGGATATAGTGACAGGTATTTTTTCTTCCGCAATTTTAAAACCTTGTCTGAAAAGCAAGAAATAAAGATTGTGGTTTCCGGATGGAGCTGTACCATCCACCGAAAAAGTGTACATGAAAACCGTTTTATTCTCTTTTTCTTGTTTTCGGCTTGTTACGACGCGCCAGGTAGAGGGGAGCTCAAGAGCGGTTGAGTCACCATCGATAAAATGAGAAATCGTAAAAAAAAGAGTTTGATAGCCGCCCGGTTGAATTTCTTTGGGGTACGGTGTCACCTGTACCTGCGGCGAGAATTGAGCTGAGGTGCAAAAGGGTATAAAAAAAAGAAGTAGATATAAGTATCTCACATTCAAATAGTTCAATTTAATCGACGTCGATGGTTACGTTTGAACCAAACATATCACGTCCATTATCGACCAATAAAATACATGCGTATTTTCCTTTTGGGATGTCTGTAAATTGCAGCTCAAACTGCGTACAGCTATTGGGATAAATCTTTTTGTCAAGACTTTTTACTGTCTTTATTTTTTTGCCAGTGGTGTCATATAACTCCAATATTGCCTTGCTTGTCGCCATGTAAAGCTGTGTATTCTTTACTTGTACTTGCAGTGTTTTCACTGATTTATCCAAATCTTTGGCATCAATTTTAAGAATTTCGAGAATTGGGCTTTGGTAAGTTCCTAAATGCCCAATGATTTGAACTGCGTACCGAACCAATGAATTGACAATCAGGCCATTTGCTTGTTCTTCTCGTACGGGGTCAACGACTTCCACCATTAATACAGACCAATAGCTTCCGTTTTCTAATTGGTTTGGGGGCGTGTCAATGAGGTAAGGTAAAACAAATTCTTCCTGAGGAACTAATACTTTTTCATCGACGACAGTCCGAAGCATTTTGGATAAACTCCTAGGTTGAGAGCCCTCTTCCAGATACTCGATTTGTTTGTCACAGATGGACGATAAATCTTGTTTATATACGACGACACGCGCCTCTTTTTTGGAGTCATTTCGAAGAATTAACTGCCCTTTTGTTGTACTCCCTGGTTTGAGAGAATGGATGTGTGTTAGTCCGTTGATGATGGTCACACGTGCCATTTCGAGAGTCGAAATCAGCAGAAAAAATAGAAGAAAAGGGTACTTTTTCATTTGGCATCGTGGAAATTAAAGATAGAAATAGGATGCATAAAAAACCAATAATCGAGTACAAAGAGGAAACAAGACCATTCCTTTTTGTACTCGGTTATATAGAAATAGATAAAACGTTACGAAAGGAGAATCAATTAAATTTTATCTATTTAAAAGAGAAAAACGCAATTAATTATCTGATAACGTGTACGTTACTGTGATAGGTGTGCTATCAGCGCGTAAGTTAGCATACGTTCCGTCTGGTGCAGTAAAAGTATAAGTCAGGTTGTGGCCACTGCTCGCTCCTGTTCCTGTGTAGGCACTCCCAATTCCTGTGATTAAAGATTGGTCAGCAGTTGTTAAGGTTACAGCTGCTGTTGGAGTTCCTAATGTGCCTTGACCTGTGCTAGACGCGCCCGCAACAACCGTGATTGTTACGCCAGGTACTAATGCACTCGCTTTTACTTCTACTTTTCTTGAAGTTACCGTTGTTGAGATAATGGAAGAGTAGTTAATCCATAAATCGGTGTTATTGGCTGGCGCGTCAATTTTTTGACCCGCTTCCAAAGGAGTTGGTTGGACAAAACTCGCTGTAAAATTTTTATTTGCAGCGGTTTCCAAATCAAGTAGAGCAACCGTTGGTACAACCACCGTAATCTGGTGATTGTCTGTGTTTGAATCCTGTGCGTTGGCTTGGGAAATGAATAATAATCCAAGTACAAATGCGGACAATTGACTAATTCTTCTCATTGGGATAGTAAAATAATTTGAATGAATAAAGGAGGTAGTGACTTGGCACTCAGTAGTAGTAATGAACTTTGATTCTCCTATTTGCAAAATTACAAAAATTGTACCAATATGTACTAATTTGCCTTGATATACGTAAATATAAGCAGTTTGAATGGTTGTATTCGTACACAAAAAAGTCAATTATCGAAAGATAATTGACTTTATAAAAATGAATATAAGTTTATCTATTTCAAAATAAGTGCATTGGATTGATTTAACTGTTCTTTCTCCTTTGCCCCAATTTGCCAGTTTTCATTGAAACTACCACTCCAAATGTGGGTTGCATTGTCTTTCTCAAACAAAAGGAAATCGCCTTTTCCTCGTAATTTTCCTGCTGGCCCAGGTACAGACAGACGCGCTAGAAGTCCATTCGGGTCTTGTCCCGCAGATTTCCACCAAGCAATGCCCGAATTAATCAGCACATACCGGTTTTTATTTGGATAAATATAGGTTAAACTGTAATTCTGCACTTGATTTTCCTTCAGTTGCAAAGGATGATTCGCCGCAAGTTGGTTGATCAATTGATTTGTCTGCGAAGTGCCAAAAAGTATGAGATTTGAACGTTCAATATCGTTCGGACGAATTTCTCTGTCTGCCATTAGCCGTGGAAAAACCATCACTCTTCCCAAGAAATCTCCTCGGTGAAACGACCATTCCGCTGCCTCTAGTGCCTCTTTTCGTCTTCTTTCCAACTCGCTTGGTGTTGGGTTATCGGCTGTTCCATATACATAAATATGTCTGTCAGAAAACGCATCAGTCATGGGTCCTTCCAAGAAAGGTTTTTTGTTTTCTTCTATCTGTTGTTTCACTTCATTAACCCAATTCCCTTCTGCATTTAAAGAGAAATAGACATGCCCCGAAGAGGTTGGTACAGCATCAATAGTTTGTCCATTCAGTTGTACACGAATACTTTTTGAAAGGGAAACTTGTGGATGTCCTTCCAGATGCAAAGTAAATGCATTGATTTTCTTTGCTTCTATTTCTAGTTGGTTTTTGGCTATAAAACGGGCAATCACTTGTGCGGTATCGCCAACCGTAAAATGAGTAGCTTCTACCCAAAAAGCCTTATTGTAGCGCAATTGATTGGTGGTAAGTACTACTTTTTCCGGAAAACGATTGCGCTTGAAAGGCTTAAACCAGTCAAAAATAGCACCGTTCTGATACGCATTTACCCAACTGTCGTGCTGTACGTTTGGATATTCATCATAGACAAGCGTTGTGCCTGTTTGTCGGATAGTCTCGACAATTTTACGTGTTCCTTCTACACGAACAACTGGGTCTGCATCTCCTTGAAACAAATGAACGGGTACGTTTGCAGCATTCGAAAAGTAAATATCTGTTCCAGGTGGAGGAGCCGGACAAACGGGCGCAATTGCTGCCCAAAAATCTGAACGGGTCAAACCAATCCACAAAGTTCCGCCGCCACCCATCGAAAGACCCGTGAGGTAGGTACGGTCTTCATCTATTGAAAAACGCTTTTTTACATCAGCAACAGCATCCCAAACGTCTTTTTCAGCAATACCTTGGTATCCCATGGTTCCACGGGCATACGGACTAATGACGATCATGTCCACATCTTTCCATTCAGGAAAATAGAGGCTGGCCTCGACGTCATTTTCTCCTGGGCGGTTACTTTTACCAAAAACACGACGCAAGGAAAGGCGGTGGTTGGAGCCCGCTCCATGCAACATGACAACGAGCGGATATTTCTTCTTGGGGGTGTACTTGGGTGGGAGGTAGAGGCCATAAGGCTGCTCTGTGTCATCAACAGTTGAGTGAAAACTAACTACTTGAGGACCTGCTTTTTGACCGTACGTCAGTTGCGAGCCTCCCCCCAAAATACTCATCGATAGGGTTAAATAGAGTATGCAAATGGTTTTATGCATGTTTTTTGTATGGTTGAATAAATGATAGATTTATTGTATCATTATGATACAATATTACAGACTTTTCTAAAAAAAAGAAAATTGTATGTCAATTTTATACAATATTTTTTAAAACTCTGTATTTTTGAAACACTTTAACCTATACTTTTATTCAATGACAAACCAACCTTCTGACGTGTACCAGCACACACGCAAGACGAATTATATTTCGCAGGTTTCCATAGATTGTGTGATTTTTGGCTTTCACGACAAGCAACTGAAGGTTCTGGTACTCAAGTTCAAAAATTCCGATGTGTTTGCCTTGCCAGGTGGATTTATCCGAAATGACGAGGATATTGATGCCGCCGCTGCCCGTGTTCTATGGGAAAGAGCCGGTGTGAAAGATATTTACTTGGAACAATTTGCCACTTTTGGAAAAGTCGGACGGAATAACCCCGCCTTGAGTATGCAACTCCTCGAAGCTGCCGGAAAACCCCTTCGAGATAATCACTGGATTTACGATCGTTTCTTATCGGTTGGCTATTATGCCTTAGTGGACTTTACCCAAGTAATTCCACAGGTAGATGAGATTTCAGATAGTTGCCAATGGTATGATATTCAAGAAGTACCTCCGTTATTCATTGACCATCCGCAAATCATGGAGAAAGCGCTCTTTTGTTTGAGGAGAGATATTGATAATCAGGCAATTACATCTAACCTGCTTCCTGAGTTTTTTACTATGGGGGAATTGCAAGTTTTGTACGAAACGATTTTAGGTACATCGCTGGTTCGGACTAATTTTCAGCGTAAAATGCTATCTTCCAGTAAGTTGGAGAGGATAGAAAAAAAATATACAGGCGGGGCACATCGAGCGCCCTACCTGTATCGGTTTAAACGTATGTAAGATGAAGTGTATTTGTAAATTATAGGTTTCCTCTGCGGGCTTGCTCTCTTTCTATGGCTTCAAATAAAGCCTTGAAATTGCCTTTCCCAAACGAAGTTGCGCCTTTTCGTTGGATGATTTCAAAGAATAATGTTGGTCTATCTTCTACGGGTTTGGTGAATATCTGCAAAAGATAGCCTTCTTCGTCACGATCGACCAGTATATTTAATTCACGAAGTGGAGCAATGTCTTCGTCAATTTTACCCACACGGTCGAGTAAATCGTCATAATAACTTGCTGGAACTTCTAAAAATTCAACACCCCGTGAACGCAATGCCCGAACCGTCGCGACGATGTCGTCTGTTGCCACCGCAATGTGCTGCACGCCTGGCCCATTGTAAAATTCCAAATATTCTTCTACTTGCGACTTCTTCAATCCTTCGGCTGGTTCATTGATTGGAAATTTGATGTATCCGTTTCCATTCGAAACTACTTTGGACATCAGCGCAGAATATTCTGTTGAAATATCTTGGTCGTCAAAAGTTAATAATAATTTGAAACCCATGACGTCACTGTAGAACTTTACCCATTCGTCCATTTCTCCCAAAGAAACATTTCCGACACAGTGGTCAATGTATTTTAAACCAACACTTTCTGTAAAATTCCCTAATGAGTAGGGCTTAAATCCGGGTAAAAATACGCCATTGTATGCTTTTCGCTCAACAAAGGTATGAATCGTATCACCGTACGTTTGGATAGAAGAAGTAATGACAAAGCCGTTCTCGTCGCTAAGATGGGTAGGTTCAGCAACGGGCACTGCGCCTCGTGCCACTGTCTCATGGAATGCCGCAGTGGCATCGTCCACCCAAAGTGCCAAAACTTTCACGCCATCTCCGTGCTTACGAACATGTTCTGAAATAATAGAATCAGCTACTAGGGAGGTCGTTAAGACAATACGAATTTTGCCTTGTTCCAAAATATACGATGCTTTATCGCGGATGCCTGTTTCAGGCCCTGCGTAACCAACGACTTTAAAACCAAATACATTTTGATAGAAAAATGCGGACTGCTTGGCATTGCCAACATAAAATTCGATGTGGTCTGTCCCAAGAAGAGGCAGAATATCAGCAGTTTGTGTATGAATACTAGGAGTTGATACTAATTCCATGGGATTAATTTTTTAGCAAATCTCGGAATGAAACGTCAAATTGTCCAATACTAAATTTGAATTATTATATAAGTATTTCTTATGTAGATTTATATATTATTTCTAATTTTACCTGATTATATCTCATTATTGAATATAATTTATGCATTTATATAGATTAATATAAGTTTTTTGAATGAAGATAGACACAAAGCAATTGATTTATTTTGTGGCGGTGGCAGAAGAGCGCCATTTTAGTCGAGCTGCTGAGAAACTGTATATTTCACAGCCGGCATTGAGTCAGCAAATCAAAAATTTAGAGGAGAATTTAGGGGTAGAATTGTTTTCCAAACAGCAACGAGCACAAAATAGACGAGTAGAACTGACGGATGCAGGTCATTTGCTTTGGACGGAATCCAAGAAAATTCTGGCTCAATTGGCGCAGCTAGAAGAAGATGTGAAGCAATTGGCAAAAAGCCGGAAGGTTATTCGATTAGGCGTTTATAAAATGTTGATGAAGGAACGCATCATTGAACTTCTTCATGTTTTATCTTCTTTTCTGACCGACGTCGATTTACGTATCATGGAGTTTCCGACTTTTCAAGAGGTGCAATCAGCTGCAATGAAAGAACAAATTGACATAGGAATTTCTATTCTTCCCCTCCGATTTGAGGAATTGGAAGGGCTTGCTTTGGTACATGGTCATCTCGAGTTAATCGTTTCCTCCAATCATCGGTTAGCCCAAAAAGACACCATAGAAACGGTGGATTTACTCGGCGAGAAATGGATAGAAATTGAAAAAGTATCGCACCCAATTTATACTGAAATTGAGCAGTTTTGTATCCAAAAAGGAATAGATAGACGGGCTAAAAGTTTCCAAGAAGTTTCTTCGCTGGATTTACTTTGTAACATGGTTGAGCTGGATATGGGCATTGCGTTTGTCCCTAGTTTTTACGATACAAGCCGCCAACACAAAGTGGTCAGAAAGAAACTAGATAACCTAGCAGAAAGCCTGACAATCAGCCAAGCTATCATGTATAAAAAAAACCACGACTTCCCTTCAAAAGAGGCAATTTTGGCCGTTTTGAAGAAGCGTGAAAAAGACAAGGAGTTTCCTACTTGAATAGGAAACTCCTCGAAATGTAAAAAGTGCTTGTAATTACTTAATTTTTGCTAGATTGTGTTGCACCTACCTGGCTTTGTTTGGCTTCACGCATTGGGTTGGAAGAATTTCCACCTGCCCGCTGCTTAAACAATTGGAACTTACTAGGCGCCTCAGGTTCACGTGGGAAAACGTTGTCAGAGGTATCTACATCTGGAATTTCAAAGTAAGGGTCTAGCTTAAATTGCTTGACTTTCTTCACTGTTGCGATGCTTTTCTTGAACGATTGATCATTCAAACGCCAAACTTCTGCTGGAATCCGGATATCTTCTTTCGTATCGTCTTCATAAACCACTTGTAAGATAATCGGCATGATTAAGCCTCCTTTATTGGATAAAGTCAATTCATAATAATGCTTATTATCAGCTAATAATGCTTTTTCTTCATCCGAAAGTGTCTTTAAGAATCCTTCGTAGCGTTGTTTGTCAGCGGCTGTGACGGCAAGTGGGTCGTAGCTATTGTAGAAATCACGCATGGTTGGGTCTGTTTCAACGACAGTCGTAGGAATGTCTTTTTCGTTGCGCATATTGCCTATTGTTCTTGCTTTGGCTTCTTGCTCTTTGCGTGCTTCGGCTTTCACTACTTCGGGGTCTTGGCTATCAAGTGCATACCATTTTACTTCAGCGATGGCTTGGTCTGCGGCATCTACACCATAGAACCAGCCTTTCCAGAACCAGTCTAAGTCCATGCCGGAAGCATCTTCCATTGTCCGGAAAAAATCAGCAGGAGAAGGATGTTTGAACATCCAACGTCTTGAGTATTCCTTGAAAGCGTGGTCAAACAATTCACGCCCCATAACCGTCTCGCGCAAAATATTTAAGCCAGTAGCTGGTTTTGAATACGCATTTGGCCCAAATGTACCTGGCAAAATATTATCTGAACTACTCATAATCGCATTTTGCTTGCTTGGTTCTGTTCGCATGTAGTCCACGATATATTGCGGTTCAATGCCGTGAGCAGGGAAATTTCTATCCCATTCCAAGCAAGTAAGTCCTTCTAAGAAAGAGTTGAGACCTTCGTCCATCCAGCTCCATTGGCGCTCGTCAGAATTAACAATCATCGGGAAGAAGTTATGTCCTACTTCGTGAATGATAACAAGAATTAAAAAATTCTTCGTGCCTTCGCTATAAGTGCCGTCTTCTTGTGGGCGTGCGCCATTGAAACTCATCATTGGGTATTCCATTCCACCAACAGGCCCATGAACGGAATACGCGACAGGATACGGATACGCAAAGGTACGCTTTGAATAATTTACCAATGTATGTGCTACCAAACGAGTTGAATATTGTCCCCAAAGTGGATTTCCCTCTTTCGGGTACAAGGACATCGCCCAGACTTTTTTTCCTTCAACATCGACACGCATCGCATCCCAGATGAATTTTCTGGAGGCGGCAAAGGCGAAGTCACGCACATTTTTTGCTTCAAAAATCCAAGTTTTTGTACCAGATGGTTTTCCTTTTTCTGCTGCTACTGCTTCTTCTTGCGAGACAATAAGAACCGGATTTTTAGCGGTTTCAGCTTCTTTTAATCTTTTTTTCTGTGTTGCAGAAAGAACTTTATCTGCATTGATTAATTCACCGGTTGCACCAACTACCATGTCGTTGGGTGCGGTGATTTCAACGTGGTAATCGCCAAAAACAAGAGCAAACTCACCTTGTCCTAAAAATTGCTTGTGTTGCCAGCCATTGATGTCGTCATAAACCGCCATTCGTGGAAACCACTGTGCCATTTCGTACAAATAATTACCGTCTTTCGGAAAAAATTCGTAGCCACTGCGGCCTCTTTCGCGGTTTACGTCGGTGATATTGAATGCCCAATCAATTTGGAATACGAAAGACTGACCGGTCAATAAAGGACTAGGTAAGTCGATACGCATCATGGTTTCATTGATGGTAGTTTTCAAGTTTTTGCCTTGCGCATCTTTGGTTGCGGTGACTTCAAAGCCAAAATCGCGGGCTGTTTTTCCGTCAAGTCCACGCAAAGTGCTTGCTGGTGCGCCTCTTTCGGGGTTAATGCTGGAGGCTTTGGATACTTGGGCAATAGAACCAGCTTTGAAGTGGTTTTGGTCCAATTGCACCCACAGATACGTCAAGGCATCGGGTGAATTATTGGTATAAGTGATTTTCTCTGAGCCTTTGAGTCGTTGATTAACATCGTCTAGCTCAACCTTGATGTTGTAATCTGCTTTTTGTTGCCAATATTCCTTTCCAGGTGCTCCAGCGGCATTTCGGTAGGTGTTGGGAGTAGGAAGCTGGGTTCCGAGTTGTTCAAACTTGTCGTTTGCTTTGTAGGGAGACGCAGGACGCTGTTGGGCAAAGAGAGCCCCCGAAAACAGCAATGTCATCCCGAAGATAGACCATTTTCTCATTCGTTTTTCTTTGTTGAAAAGGTTTTAGATAAAATAAACTACAATACTACTCAATTCTTGAAATAATACCCAATTCCTAAGGATGTACGGATTAAACCGATTTCCAATGAGCGATGTACGTAGGGAGATAGCTCAAAACCCACCTGAATTTGTGGATAGGTTGCAAACAAGGCGGACCTGACGCCGACTGTCGCAAAGTAGCCTTCGGTGATTTCTGCGGAAGTGGAGGTAAGTAAAGGAATAAAATTTGCCCGAATGCCCGCACCCACGTAAAGTCGTGCTTTCGGAGAGGGACTGATATTTAAGAAGGGAGAGATTTCAGTACTTAAGCTCGAAAAAAAAGAATTTGTTTGCCATTTTGAATCGAGCCAAATTTTTTTGGTTGGATTGGTACTTACACTTACTTGAGACGTAAATGGGTAGTACATAAGTCCTTGTCCACAAAGAATTGACGAAGTAAAGAGAGAGAAAACGAAGCAAAAAAGGAATACAAACCGAGTCATACCAAATCAGGGGGTAAGGTCAATATCATCTACTTTTTCGAGTGGAATGGATAACTGACTGATGATGGCTTTTGTATCGGCTGTCTGTTTTTCAACTGTATCTTTGATTTGCTGAATGACCTCGTAGAAGATAGCCATTTTCTCAGCAGGGATTGCTTCTTGGATTCGGTTATTGAACTCAATAACGCCTGCACGGGCAAAGTTTCGTTTCTTTTTCCCTTCTTCTGTTAAGAAAACATTGACGTATCTTTTGTCTTCTTTGTCTGTCTGGCGGTAAATCCAACCTTTTTCTTCCAAGGTTTTGAGCATACGCGTCAAACTTCGCGGTTCCATTCCGATAGATGGGCCGATTTTCGTGGCAGGTGTTCCTTTTTCGCTGTCAATGTTTAACAATACATAACCGATAGCCATAGACATGTCATTTTGGCTTGCATACACATTATACATTCTGGATATGGCATGCCAACACCATTTTATATGGAAATCAATGGTTTTTTCTTTCTTCATAACAGGTAGTTCCTTTTTCGCCTTTTGCTTGCTAAGTACTTATTTATACGATTTTGACTCGTCTAGGAAAACAAATTTAATCATTTGTTAATATTATGCAAGCATACTATTTAGAATATACGCAAAAAAGGTACTTTTCTACGGTCAGAAAAGTACCTTATGGGTTTATATCGTCAAGGGTTTTTTACTCAAAAGGGAGCGATACAGTAAATACAAACCAAAAATAACGAGTGGAATACTGAGTATTTGCCCCATATTGAGGGCCATGGTGTTTTCAAAATTCTCTTGGTTTTCTTTTAAAAATTCGTAGCAAAAACGGAGCGTAAAAATCCAGGTGAAGAACAGCCCTGTCAATGCTCCCGCAGGCGCTTTTTCTCTCCATTTATTGTACAAGGCAAGCAGGATGCCAAATAGAACCAAGCAACTGAGTGCTTCGTATAATTGAGCGGCGTGGCGCGGAACTTGTTCAAACTCTGTATTCTGTTTAAACAAAAATGCCCAAGAAACATCGGTTGCTTTCCCGACGATTTCGGAGTTCATCAAATTCCCTAAGCGAATAGATGCCCCCCCAAGTGCCGCAGCAATTACTACGCGGTCTGTCACCCACAAATACGTCGCTTTTTGTTTTTTTGTATAGATGTATAAACCGATTAATATACCAATACTCGCGCCGTGGCTAGCAAGTCCGGCATACGGTGGTACGAGCATGTCGATGATGAATTGAATGGGCGCATCTGCAAAACGATATCCTTCGTAAAAAACATAATGACCGATACGCGCACCGAGCACGGTCGAGATAATCATGGTCAATAGGAGGGAGTCAAGGGCTTCTTCTTTTTGTTTTTCTAATTTGAAAATACGGGCAAGAATTTGGTAGCCAAGTACAAATCCAGCAGCGAAAAGCAAGCCGTACCAACGTAGCTCGAAACCACCTATTTTAAAAATAACTGGGCTGACATCCCAAGTGATGTACATGAATTGTGTCATTTTTTTACCATTTTATGAACTGCGAATTTAGTAGTTTTATCTTATAAATTGGTTAGGAATACAAAAAGACTCCCTTTTGAGGAGTCTTTTTCGAAGATAAATGAGTTGATTTTTATTTTTTCAACTTCATGTCTTTAGGGTTCCAACTGATAGGTTTTTTCTGGAAGTAGCTATCATTACAAGCTAAAACAGGTGCTGCTGCTCGGAAGCCCACAATCGGGTCTTCTATTGTTTTTTGGCTACCTGCGCGGACATTTGCAAAAAAGTCAGCGAAGTGATTTTTATGCTCATCGTCGCCAACGGGTGGCGTGAATTTGATTTCCTTGACAGGCTCTCCCTTTCTATCTGCTTCTGAGTATTGCGCGTCGTAGGATTTCTTAAATTCTGCTTGCTGTTCATCCGAAAACGTGAAGTAGCTGTCATAGCCGCTGTAACCAGGTGCTTTGGGAAGTTTCTTTTTACTCAAAACAACGCCATTTCCAGATAAATCAATTTGTCCTTCTGTACCAATAATGCGTGTATTATTATTGATTGTGCCCGCATTGGCAAAATTCACACGTAAAACCATTTGGAAGTCACTGTGTTGCTCTGTTTTTGGGTAATCAAGAATTGCCACCATGACATCCGGCACGTTTCTACCGTCTTTCCAGTAACTGAGTCCACCGGAAGCAAAAATTCGTTCAGGCCCGATGGAGTCTGTAACATGATGTACGCCCGTGATGAGGTGGACAAACAAGTCGCCAGCTACCCCTGTGCCGTATTCCTTGTAATTTCTCCAACGGAAAAACTGTTTGGCGTCAAAGGGTGTTTTTGGGGCGTTTCGAAGGAACGTGTCCCAGTCAACCGTTGCAGGTGAGGCATCTGTCGGGATGGAGTAATTCCAGGCACCTATGGCACTGAAACGGTCGCTATTGGATTCCACGTAATTGATTTCACCGATTTCACCTGCTTGAAGTAGTCGTTTGGCTTCGGCAAAAACAGCACCACTGATGCGTTGGCTACCTACTTGCATGGTTTTTCCGGATTTTTTCCAAGCGTCAATCACGGCTTTTCCTTGATTGATTTGGTGAACCATTGGTTTTTCGCAATAGACATGTTTTCCTGCTTGTAGGGCATCAATTGTGATTTTGTCATGCCAGTGGTCTGGTGTAACGACAAGTACAGCATCTACGTCGGGGCGTTGCAGGATTTCGCGGTAGTCGCGGGTGGTGAAGATGTCCTTTCCGAATGTTTGTTTCACGCGGTCGAGTCGCCCAGTGTATAAATCGGCTGCTGCGACGAGTTCAATGCCTTCGTTTCGGAGAGCGGCTTTGGTGTCATAATGTCCTTGAATCCCCATCCCGATGGTTGCAATTCGGATTTTATCGTTGGGGCTTATCGAAAGACTTTTGATGATGGAAAATGGTTTGGCAAAACCTTGCGTGGAGGCTAGTGCCGAGACAGCACCGAGCGTTCCAAGGAATTTTCTTCTGGAAGTACCCATTTTTTGAATTGGTTAGGTGGTTGATTAGGTCTGTAACTAATTTTTAAAATTCTTTACAATGTACTATGAAATCACCAAATACCACTATTTTCTTGAAAGAAAATGGGCTAAAAAGCCATTATTAGCGACCAATAAAATGAATAAATCGGTTTGGAGATGCACACTTCCTTCACGAAAAAGAAATACTTTTTAACTTTCCTTTTTTCCGGTAATGGAGCAAATAGAAAAAGGCAACAAGTGCAAACAGAACGGTTGATAAAAATGCCCACGGAAGTTTGGTGGCGTCGTTTTGGTAAATCAGAGTTGGGAAGAACGCGCCAATACCAATACCTGTTTCCAGTGCGATGTACATCGTCGCAATGGCGCGTCCGCGATTGGCATCGTCGCATAAATCAATCGTCCAAGCTTGTGAAATGGGTGAAATAATGCCCATCGCTACGCCATACATAGAGGCAGCAAGCGTGAAAATCAGTATGTTGGTGGAGAAAGCTGTTAAAATCATGGCAATAATCAACGCACCACAACCAAGAATAAGAACAGTGACACGCCCATTTTTATCCGACCATTTTCCGGCAATAATCCGGATAACCAAAGAAGCGAGGGTATAAATAAGGAAGAAAAATCCTTTATTCTCTAGCCCAATGAGCTTGCTGAGGTCTGGCGTTAATGTTGCGACGGCACCGAAACTAAACGAGGTGAAAAAGATGACGATGACGACTGGCCAAACGGAGGTATCGAATAAGTCTTGTTTCGTTAATTTGAACGATTGCCAGCCGAGTTTTTCGCGTTGGTTTTCTGGCAAGGTTTCTTTCATATTGGAAAGAATGGCAATGGAAAGAAAGGCAAAGGCGGAAGAGGTGTAAAAAAGTGTATTGATAGAAAATGAAAGGGCAATCCAGCTGCCAAGCGCAGGACCAATTGCCATGCCCAAACTACCTACAAGCCCGTGCAGCCCCATGGCTTCTCCGCGCCGGTTGAAAGGCATGATGTCTGCAATGTATGCCGAAGTGCCCGTTGGTTTAAATCCGGTTGAAAAACCATGGAGGAGGCGAAGGAATAAAAACGGAAAAACAGTTGTAACGAGTGGGTACATGAAACCAAGGACAAAACAAACGAGGGAACCAAATGCCATGATGGGCACGCGCCCAATCTTGTCGGTGAGTTTTCCGCTAAAAGGTCTTGAGAGACCAGCAGTAACGGTGAATAAGCTGATAATGAGTCCTTTGTATTCTTCACCACCCATGCTGGTAAGATAGTCAGGTAGCTCGGCAATGAGCATATTAAAGCTAGAGAAGAATAAAAAAGAGCTAAGGCAAAGAAGCCAAAACTGAAGCGTAAAGATGCTGTCGGGTGCTTTCAAGAGATAAATACTGAATAAGTAATCTGCAAAAATAAAGGGCTTTCTGTGGAATGAATTGGGATAAACCTAAAATCTTGTCTAAACATCTATTTATTCCTATTAATTATTCAATTCGTTCAATTTATCTTGTATGTACATTTGCAAGAATCTGTTTATCAGTTATTTGGCGGCTATTTTTTTATTTTCTGAATGGCTTATTTTGGGGCTAAATAGCCATTAGTATCGGACGGTACAGGTGGATTCGTCTCTATTTCGGGTGAGATGCATCGAATTAACTGTATTTTTGTTTTGATTCAACTCAATTTCAATCCATTTAACCAAATAGAACGCATGAGAAATAGTCTTTTTGTCCTTCTCTTTTCTTTTGTCTTTGTACAATGCACTTCCTTTAAGCGCTACGAAGAAGCCGCGAAATCGTGGGAGAAAGATATTCAACAATTGGAGAAAAAAGACCAAATCGAAAAATACAGTTCAGAAGCTATTTTGTGTTTGGGCTCGTCTAGTTTTCGGCTTTGGGGCAATATAAAGGAGGACATGGCACCCTATGAAATGATTAACCGTGGATACGGTGGTGCAAAATTTACGGATTTATTGTTCTATACAGAGCGGCTTGTAGCAAAGCATGACGCCAAAGCGGTACTTATTTTTGTTGCCAATGATATTACGGGTGCGCCAGATGACCGAACTCCGAAAGAGGTTTTGCAACTTTTCAAAGCTGTAGAAAAGAAAATCCGACAAAAGCACAAAAACAAACCGATTGTTTTCATCGAAATCACGCCGACAGAAAGTAGATGGAAGGTTTGGTCGCAAATTCAGGAAGTGAACACATTAATCAGGACATATTGTGAGTCCAAGAAGAAACTTCACTTTATTCAAACTTCGCCTGCTTTTTTAAATGAGGAAGGAGAGCCCAAAGCAGAGTTGTTCATTCAGGATAAATTGCATTTGAATGCGATGGGCTACCACGTTTGGGCAGAGGAACTCAAAAAAGGTTTGAAGCAAGCTGGAATCTGAAAAATAACTACGAATTAACCTATAGATACAATGAAAAAACATATTTTGAGCAGTTTCGCTTGGCTGATTTCCTGGGCAGCCGTGGCACAATGGGAAATCACAGCAAAAGAAGTAGATCCGACACACTATTACGGCGTGACCGTAGCCAACGGAATGATTGGACTGACCTCATCGGCGCAGCCGCTAAAGGTCAAAGAAGTGGTACTCAACGGCGCATTTGATACCTACGGAAGAGGGCGTGTATCAAATATTTTGAAAGTTTTTGAATTTGCCAATATGGATTTAGATATTGATGGTCGGCGATTAGGGTCTAAAGATATGACAGGTTACACGCAAACAATTCGTATGAATGATGGCGTTTTGGTGACTCGTTTTGAACACGAAAAAGTGTCTGTCCAAACCGAATTAATGGCGCTTCGCCATTTGCCTTATACGGCCTTGACGGAGGTACGTATTACAGCAAAATCTGCGTGTGAGATTACTCCGCATAGCATTATTCAAGCGCCGGAGGTTCTCCGAGACGTGAAAAACTCCTATCACCTCATTGATCGCCCTCATTCCTTGATTCCTTTGATGACGTCAGTGGCGAAATCGCCTACGGGCAGACATACAGTTGCGGCTTCGAACTCCTTTATTTTTGAAGAAGAAAGAGGCAAAGAACCCGCTCTTGTTCACGAGGAATGGGATTATGGGTTACACCGCCTGAAATTCACCAAAAAACTAAAAGCGGGTGAAACGTACCGTTTTACGGTGGTGGGTTCTGTCATTTCTTCAGCACATGTAGCTGACCCACACAACGAGGCAGAGCGCTTGACGATTTTCGCCGCGCTGGAAAAAACAGCGAGATTGCGCCAAAAACATGCCGCTGCTTGGCAAGAACTTTGGACTTCCGATATTATCATTGAAGGAGATGACGAAGCCCAACGCGCTGCTCGGTTTGCCCTCTATAATTTGTATTCGTTCCTACGAGAAGGTACGGCGTACAGCCCTTCGCCGATGGGGCTGTCAGGTCTGGGATACAATGGCCACGTTTTTTGGGATACTGAATTATGGATGTATCCTCCGATTCTGGCTTTGAAACCCGAATTGGCAAAATCCATGTTAGATTATCGTTTTGAACGTCTGGAAGCTGCGCGGTTTAATGCCAAAGCACATGGTTACAAAGGAGCGATGTTTCCGTGGGAATCAGACCAAGACGGACAAGAGTCCACGCCTGTTTGGGCTTTGACGGGCCCTTTTCAACACCATATTACAGCTTGCGTTGGGTTTTCGTTCTGGAAATATTACCAAGTGACCAAAGACAAAAGTTGGCTACAAGAAAAAGGCTATCCTATGTTGAAAGAAGTAGCTGATTTCTGGGCAAGCCGTGTGGAAAAAGACAAAGACGGTAAGTATCACATTATCAATGTGGTATGTGCAGACGAATGGGCTGAAAACGTGGACGATAATGCGTTTACGAATGGGATTGTGAAAGAGGTTTTGGGTTATGCAAATCAAGCGGCACAAGCGATAGGAAAGCCTGTAAATCCTGTTTGGAAAGATATTCAAGAGAATTTGGTGATTTTACAATTGCCAGATGGTGTCACCAAAGAACATGCTAGTTATGCCGGTGAACCCATCAAACAAGCCGATGTTAACTTGTTGGCATATCCTTTAAAACAAGTCACAGACCCGAAGAAAATCAAGAAGGATGTAGATTATTATTGGGCAAGATTAGGTGATAATCAACCAGGAATGAAAGGAAGTAGCCCCGCGATGGCACATGCTGTTTTTTCTATCTTGCAAAGCCGTCTAGGAAATACAGAACAAGCGTACAAAGTATATATGGATAGCTACAAACCCAACGAAGTTCCCCCGTTTGGCGTTTTGGCAGAAACAGCTGGTGGAACAAATCCTTATTTTGCGACAGGAGCGGGCGGTTATTTGCAAACATTAATCAATGGATTTGGTGGTTTGGACTTAACAGACGAAGGAATCATTCAGCTAAAAACAAAGTTGCCTGCGCATTGGAAATCCCTGACAATCAAAGGTGTAGGTATAGAAAAGAAGACGTTTGTGGTTAAATAAAGAAAGAAAAAAGTCCTGTATGACAAGCAATTTGTTCAGGACTTTTTTCTTTTTATTTCGGTGTGATTATTCGTACGTTTATACCTCTTTAAACCAAAATAAATGAATTATGCAGTTGAAAAATGTACTAAGTTTCTGCTTTTTACTCTCTATGTTTACTTGGCAAGCAAAAGCCCAAGAGAAGAAATTTCCAATTATTGCTCAATATGGAGGCGTTTATGAGATTCCTGAGTCTGAAAACATCATCAATCGAAAGCAAAAATACAAGATTGTCGTGGACATCACGCAAGGCACAAAAAGTGCCGCCTCAATGAATCCAGCTTTTGAGTTGGTTGCACGTGTGATGAATCTTTATGGACTTGCAGGTTTGCCCAAAGAGAAACTAGACATTGTGGTCATCTTACATTTTGAAGCAACGCCTGTTATTCTGGCAGACAGCGCGTATGAGCAAGTATTCCAAGTGAAAAATCCGAATACGGCAGTGATAAATACTTTGGCGGAAGCTGGGGTGAAATTTTATATTTGCGGTCAATCTTTGCGTGCGCGTAACTTTGTTGATTCCCCGCGCAACCCAAATATCAAAGTGTTGCACGGGGCTATGTTAGGCATTACGCATTTCCAGTCACAAGGATATTCTTTATTAAAGCTTTGATTATCAGCGAATTCGAATATTTCCATAATTGGATTGGATAATGATACGGGTTTCAGGAGCATGGACATTCCCGATTTTCCCACGATACATCCGGAAAGAGGAGCTTGGCGTAGTGTTGGGTTCCTTTTCTGTGTTTTTTTGAAAAATTATGGGTTGTGAGCCCTCGTATTTGAACCGTGCATGTTTACCTTGAATGAAGAACTCGTACGCTGCTTTCTCTTGCGTTTTGGGCAGTTCAATTTCTGAAAAAGACGATTGAATGTCAATTTCCTTGGTGTTTCTATCAATTTCTCCAATACCAAATTTATGTGAATAGGAAAGCTGAAGATGCGCTGCTTCCTTGATTTTTTCAATTAATCCGGTCGAATAACTGATATTTCCCTTGATGTTCTCAGCAAGTTTAATGTGTAAATCGCCGAAGCTATTTTGGAGTGATAAGTTCCGGGCTTCGTCCAACCAAACGGAAGAATAAGAAGCCTTAAATTGTCCTCCTTCGAGTGCTTCGATGACTGCCTTCCCGAACGAAAGTTGAACTTGGTTTTCATTGTTTTTCAGGCGGTTAGTATATAAATTACCGTAACTGTGTTGGAGAGAAAGCTTGGTTGGGTAATCGGGTAAATGAATATCTCCGAACGAGTTTACGACGTTCAATTCGTTGTTTTTAGGCATTTGAACGACATAGTCAATGCGTACTTTATTACTTTCTCCTTTGTTTTGGTAGCTGTGAACAGGAATAGACGATTTTTTCAGGATTGTTTTGAAATACGCACCTCCTTCTTGTTTGGTCGCTGAGACAGTGGTTTGTGCCAAAAACCGTTGTGCAAGTGCATCCGATGCGCTTGAAGCCGATATTTGAACAGAAACAGCCACTTGGGGTTTCTCCCAAAAGACAATACGTATATCCCCAAATTGGTTTTCGATACTTATTTTATCGGAAGACTTTAGCGAATACGTAAACGAATAACTTTTTTTTCTCTCAATAAGTAGCGCGGTTGGGTCTTGGTGCGCTTGCGTGTGTAGGGCAAATAAAATGAGCCAACTCTTAATAAACCATTTCATCTTTTGCTTCATTTTCTTTTGTTTGAATGGTGTGCATCACAGATAATTGTCTTTCCAAAATATCGGCTTGCCAGCGTAGATTTTGAATCATGGCGCGTAGAATTTCCTCCTGGTTTGGATTCTGTGCGAGTGCAGTTCGGAGCGTTTGGTAGCTTTGCTCAAGCGTGCGCCATTCTTCTGAAAACTCCGCATATAAATCTGGATTTTCTTTTTGGAGGTCTTCCAAATCATCGCGTCGTGTTTGAATAAGTGAGGCGTAGGAAGCGACTTGCTGAGCATACACGGGCGGTAAAGCCGTAAATTCGTTGGATACAGATGAGAAACCGTCCTTTTTCTGTCCCCAATAATAGCCTAGACACAAGCCAAAAGCAATGCCAGCAACCCACTTTATGTGTGTGAATTTCAATTGAAATCTTCTTTTTGGTTGAGCAGCAGTGAGGCGTTTTTCTACGTTTTGCCAAACTTCAGGTTGCGGAGAGAACGTATCAAATTCTTCTTTATGTTGGGTGATGTATTCGTGTAGTTTCATTTTTACTTTTAAGAATGAGATAAAAGAGACAATAAACGTTTTTTTGCCCGTGAGTATTGGGTTCGGGAAGTTACCTCATTGACGGATAATATGTGTCCGATTTCCTCGTGGTCATATCCTTCAAAGAGGTACAAAGACAAAACGGTGCGGTATCCTTCGGGTAATTGAGCAATGGCAGCAGTGATTTTCTCTACGGTAGTATGCTCGGGCAGGTCGGGGTCATCGGTATCTTCTGAGAATGAATCCTGACAGGCATCGATAGACAAAAAGTCTATTTTACGTTGGCGAAGCTGATTAATAGCCTTCCGGACGACAATCTGCTTCAGCCATGCTCCGAAGGACGATTCAAAACGGAAAGTCTCCATCTTGGTAAACGCATCAAAAAAAGCTTCTTGCAAAACGTCTTCTGCTTCCTGCACATTTTGGAGAATACGCATACAAACATGCAACATTGACTTTGCATAAAGTTGATATACGCGGTATTGGGCTCGGCGGTCACCGCGCGCGCATTGTTCAATCAGTTCTACATGAGGAATGACGTAGTTCTCTGTTGCCAAAAGATAAGCCGTTTACTTTTTCCAAAGACACAAGATTACGTGAGATGTTGCAAATAATTGCAAAAAAAAGAAAAGAATTAAGCTACATTTTGACTTTGGTATAAGCCAAAATGTAGGTAAAATAGGGATAATGAGAGATGCTCAATCTCTAAAGGTTTTGAGAATCTCTTTTCTTCTCCGGCTGGCTACAAGGATTTCTCCGTTGCAAAGCTCGACAGCTTTTGTTCTCCCCAAATCGTGAATTTTACGAATAAACAACGGATTAATGAGATGGGCTCTGGAAATTCGCAAAAAGTGGGCGTGTGCCGTTTGATGTTTTTTTAATGTATAACTACTGATTTCCTTGGGCATATCTGTAAGATGAAATTCAGTATAATTGTCAAAACCTTTTAGGTAAATGATTTTTTCACTTGGCGGAAAGATGATTTTTTTCATGTCGTTTAGTTTCTTTTTTGAAAGACTATCTTGTTTTAAACTTGAACAAAAGTAAGGGAATAGGGAAGGTGCTGAAATACTCCTTTTGGGGTATTTTGAAATGTAAATCATGGGTTTAAATAAGATTACGACTGTTTTAAGAAATCGTAATTTTTCTTTTCGGGAGATGTGCTACTGGCTTATTGACGCACAATTTTTACGACGGGACATATTGAATATGTTCTCTCATCTACATAAAAAAAACGTTGCATCTGTTGTTGGATGCAACGTTTTTTTAGAGAGCTATAGACCGTTTTATGCTTTCGCGTGTTCTTTTTTCGGAGGAAATGCCAAGGAAGCAATAATACTGGCAGCTAGAATTCCGACAATAACCAATAGGGAGTGAACATTCGTAAAACCGAGTTCTTCCAAATAGCCATGAACAAGCATTTTGATACCAATGAAGCTCAGAAGTACACCTAAACCGTATTTCAGGTAGCTGAACATGTCGATGATATTGACCAAGAAGAAGAACATAGAACGAAGTCCCATAATGGCGAAAACATTCGAGAAAAATACGATGTACGGATCTTTGGTAATAGAGAAAATAGCTGGAATGGAGTCCACAGCGAAGATAACATCTGTAAACGCGATAACCACAATAACCACAAATAGAGGTGTGATGAATACTTTGTTTCCTTTGTATTTGTGACGAATGAAAAATTTGTCGGCAACGAATTTCTCATATACATTGAAAAAGCGAGAAGTAACCTTGACTGCTACGTGGTTTTTGGTGTCAATTTCTTCTTCTTCATCTCCAGAGAAAAGAATTTTTACCCCTGTATAAACCAAGAAAAGCCCGAAAACATACAGAATCCACTCGAAACGTTGGATGAGTGCAGCGCCTAAGAAAATAAATACAAAACGTAAAACGATGGAGCCTAAAATACCCCAAACGAGTACTTTCTTGTAGTGTTTTTGGCGTACACCAAATGAGTTAAAAATCAGGATAAAGACAAAAATATTATCCACTGAAAGCGAATATTCCACTAAATAACCTGTAAGATACTCTAGCGCCATGTTACTTTGGAATTTATCCAAGGCGGCGGTGTACTCCATGGGTAGTTCCAAAGATTTGTAGTAGGAGGTTCGGACACTCTCAAGAAGTTCGGGCGTATGTACGTCATGGATGAGGTAGCCGAACTCTTTCAAGAAAAAGTAAAAACCAATCGCTAATAATAGCCAGACGGCACTCCAGCCCGCTGCTTCTTTGAATTTAACGACGTGGCTATCTCCTTTGCTGAATGCGCCCAAGTCGAGCAGCATCACAAAGACAACAAAAAGGGCAAATGCACCAAAAAACAAAATTTCGTTTGACATGTATTTGTGTTGAAATGGTAAGTTCAAAATAAGAAAAAGAAGTACTTGTTGGGGCTTTCAAGGCCTGTAGAGAGTAACTTCTATCCACAAATTTGAATAGAAACTTCGATATTTCGCGTGTGTCAAATGAAATTTTGTAGCTAGATAATTAAAAATAATACGATTTCAAGATTAAATCGCATTTTACTAATTTAGCAAAGAGTGGTAAAGAATAAGATTGTGTCGTGACGTTGATGGTTAAGCTTAGGCAAAACCCACGTATTTCTTCTTTAAATCCCCATTAAAAATTCAACTAAATTTTCTTCCGTTCCCAGTTCTAATTTTTGGCGAAGTCTGTATCTTTTCAATTCCACACTTCGGACGGTAATATTCAGCAGTTGGGCAATTTCTTTTGTAGATAAATTCATGCGAAGATACGCCGCAAGTTTCAAGTCTCCTTTTGTCACGTTTGGGTAACGTTGAATCAATTGTTTGAAAAATGTTTCATGCACTTGATTAAAATTTTGCTCAAAAAGATGTTCGTCATTGGTGTTTGCAAAATGCTGATCGATGTACGTCGTGATTTGCTGTACAGCTTTTGAAGGAGGCAATTGGCTAAGTTTCTCTTTCAATGACTGCAAAGATTCAGCATTTTTAATAAGCCGCATGGTTGAGTTTGCCAATTCCTCTGACTTTCGAATGACATCTTCTTCCAGTTGTTGGTTACGCAAAGCGATGAGTTTCTGTTTGTTGGCTTCTTCCTGTTGGCGTAATTCTTCTTCTTTTTGCATACGCAAACGCGTTAATCTACGGATATGCCAACGGTACAAAATCTGAAAAAGCCCCGCAACGAGAAGTAAATAGACAAATCTGCTCCAGAAATTCCAATACCAAGGTTCACGGATGATAAATGAAAACGGCTCTGAAATACCTCCAGAAGAGGTTTTGACATACAATATATATGTATTTGGAGGTAAGTTGGTGTATTCTTTGAATGGATTTTCCTGCCAAGCAGACCATTTGTTATCTCCGCCCTTCAACAAAAAAGCATACCGAACCTCCCGCTTGTAGTCTGTGGTTGTTGCTTGGATGGTCAAGGCATTTTCTTGGTAGGAAAAAGCCGGAAGTACAACCGGATTTTGCGTAGTAGCCAACCATATTGTATTGCCCTGTTGAAAAGACCGAATAAATGGTTTATTAGGTATTGACGTTTCTTTTTGTGGAGGATGGTTAATGATGGAAAATCCATTCTCGTGACCAATGAGCCGTTGTGTTTCATTGATGAGCATGACTTTATCGGCACCCGCCAACCGATGTCGCCGCGAAAGTTGAACGGATTTCCAAGGTTCGTTTTTCCATTTCCGAAAAACCTCTCCCTCTTGTGATATTCCCCAAATTTCGTTGGTAGAAATTCCTTGAAGTCGTTTAAAAGGTCTTTCTTTGGATTTTCTGAAATGGGTTCCATCAAAAACATAGAGCCCTTTCTCTGTACCAACCCAAACAGTGTTTCCCCAGTTTTCAAGGCTGGTTACGAAGGGTAATTTTCGAATCGGGAAATCTGAGAGCACACGGGTGAGCCCCTTATCCAGTGTCAAAATGTGAAGTCCATCTTGCGCCGTTAATGCCAAATAAACAGTGGATGAATAAGCAACTAACTCTTTTACGGGAGCAGAAAATCCGCTGACCGTATGGGAAAGACGCCAAGCAGATGTTGGTTCTTGAACATACACGCAAAGTTGGGTATAGGTTCCTTGCAGCAACGTGTCTTTTCGGGGTGAAACGGGTATCAAATGCCAGCCTCCGGTAATAGGTGAAAGGCGTGATAATCGATGTTCCTCGATTAGAAATGTACCCGAATTGTGGCCACAAAAAAGTTTTTCACGTACGACATATAAATCCCATGCTTGTCCTTGAGAACCGGGAATGAGCTGAAAATCATCTTTATTTTTATAGAAAACGCCGTGATTTGTTGCAACATATAATTCACCTTCAAATACAACCGCATCGTAAATAGTACCTAATTTATCGGATAAATCTTCGTACAAACGAATATTCGGGTAGCGTTGCGCAAGAGCAATTCCATTGTCCAAAGCAAGCCAAAGTAAGCCATCTTTGTCCTCAAGCGATGCTAGAATTGTGTTATTTTGAAGCCCTTGTTTTTTTGATATTTCTTGTACGATTTTTCCTTCTGAATCCGTCAAAATGCCGCCAGCAAGAATACTTCCCCAGAAATAGGCGTTTGACCGTAATTTTCGCGCGGTATTGAGTTGATTTTGTTGAATAAATCGCCGCAAAGATGGGCTAGGATGTTGTCTGAATTGCGTGCCGTCCCAGATGTATAGATTCTTTTGAGTACCAATCCAGATTTCATTCGGTTTATTTCCTTCGATAATCGCATGGACGGTTTCCTGCCCTAGAAAAAGAGAAGAAGGAATGTATTCGAATGTATTTTGAGGCGTAATTCGGAATAATCCTTTACCGATAACTTCTAGAAAGAGCTCATTTCGTACGACGAAGGCAAACATGATAATGCCTGGTGTCGGAATTTGTGTGATGCGTTGACCGTCAAATCGGTATAAGTAGGCAAAGGATTGAAAGAAAATTCCTTGCTTATTTTCTACGATATTCCAGACTTCTTCCGTTCGGAAAGCAACATCAGGAATTTTGTTTTTCAAGGAATGATAGATTAGTTTGCCCTTGGTATCGGGTTTCCAAAAACCAAATTCTCCCAATCCTCCGGTGTATATTTTCCCGTCTTTACTAATATGTAACGAACGAACGACTTGTTTCTGTGGGAGGCTGTAAGTTCGCCAACACGCGCCATCGTATTCGAGCAACCCTCCTGAGTTTCCAGCATAGATAAAGCCTGTTTCGGGGTGTTGTGCAATCGACCAGTTTTGGCGTTGTGCTTGGTATGTCTGCCAAGAAAAATGAACGATTTCAGTAGATGAAAAGGCGTTCATTTCTTGTGCATGGCTTTGCAAAGACAAGCATCCAAGCAAGAATAAACCAAGAAAACAAATTGCTTTGTACATATATTTTGAAATGATGTACCAAAAATAGCTGTTTCAGATAACTATTTAAAATAAATGATGTAGTAATGATGAGGATTGAATTTAGGAAAATCGCAGAAAGATATTGTACTTTGCCATCGAAATATAGCACAATATTGATATGTCCATACGAAATTTACTCTTTCTCATCGCGCTAGTGCTCGGTAATTCTGGGTTTTTATTTGCCCAAACATTAACCGGCAAAGTGATTGATGAAACAACACAAGAGGCGCTCATCGGAGTCGTCGTTCAAGTCAAAGGTACGAGTCAAGGTACACTCACAGATGTAGATGGCAGTTTCTCTCTCCCAGTGAAATCTGCTCAAACAATTGTATTTTCTTACATAGGATACAAGTCAAAAGAGTGGCTTTATACCAATCAAAGTAATCCTGTCATTGCGCTTTCTTCCGACCTGACGGAACTTGACCAAGTGGTGGTGGTCGGATATGGACAAGCTAGAAAAGTAGATATAACAGGAGCAACAGCCTCCGTAAAAGGAGAGGACATGATTAATCAACCAGTTATGACTGCCACTCAGGCGATTCAAGGGAAAGTAGCGGGTGTCCAAGTTATCTCATCCGGACAACCAGGAAGCTCGCCAACGCTCCGGATTCGCGGAACAAGTACAGCGCTTGCCGGCACAGCAACGCTTTATGTCGTGGACGGTATTTTGACAGATGACATCACCAATATCAATACAAATGATATTGTGAATATGGATATTTTGAAAGATGCATCTGCCACAGCTATTTATGGAGCAAGAGGTGCAAACGGTGTTGTCATTATTACCACAAAACGAGGTGAAAAGGGAAAACTACAAGTCAATTACCATGGCTCAGCCGGTGTGCGCAGTGCCACGAATGTCGTGGAAATGGCCAATGCCGCTGAATACGCCAATTATGTAAGTGCTGCTTCCGGACGAATTATCCCAACGGGTGAGTTTTCAACGGATTGGTACAGACAAATTCTACGCTCTGCTCCTATGCAAAACCACAATATCTCGGTTGCAAATGGAACAGAAAAAGTAAATAATTTTTTCAGTTTTGGATATTTGAACGACCAAGGAATCGTCATTGATAACGAGTTCAAACGTTATACAGGTCGATTTAACACAGATTATACGTTCAATAAAAAATTAACGGCAGGTATTTCCACGTCTTTTACACATACAGACGACCAACCCGTTAATCTAGGTACAGCCTATAATAATGCTTATCGCGCAGCGCCGATTATTCCTTCACTTGATAACGGAAAATACGGAAATACGTCGCTCTACCAAAATGTAGGAAATCCAGTTTTGGATATAAAAAATAACGATAACTTAAATAAGTCAAACAGACTCCAAGGTTCTGCTTTTGTAGCGTACCAGATTCTCCCTTCGCTTACGTTTCGGTCTTCAATTGGGGCAGAATGGAACACAGGCACAAGCCGTTCCTATACTTTTGCATTCGAAAATGACACAACGACATTCAGTATGCCCGGAGGAAATCAGCGAAACCCATTGAGCGGTTTGCGCACTTCTTCCTTTCAGGCATTCCGTTATGTTTGGGATAATATCGTGCAATGGCAAGTCAAGAAAGGAAATCATTCGTTGGGTGTACTCGCTGGAACAACCGCGGAAGCCTATCAATTCAGTTCCTTTGGTGCGTTTCGCCAACAAGTACCCCCCGCATCGAACCTTTGGTACATCGATACAGGAAATGCGAATACCTCCACAAATTTTGGGAATGGAGATGCTTGGGCGCGTCAAGCCTATCTCTCTCGTTTGACCTATAATTTTTCAGATAAATATTTATTTACTGGGACTCTCCGTGCCGACGGTAGCTCCCGTTTCCCAGAGGCAAATCGCTGGGGATTCTTTCCTTCCTTTGGTGCAGGATGGGTGATTAGTGAGGAAGAGTTCTTGAAAAATCAATCGTTTTTTGATTTACTCAAATTACGCGCTTCTTGGGGGCGTGTTGGCAATGACCGCATTGCCTCCGATGCCTACATCATTACGGTAGAACAAAATTTAGCATATGCGTTCGGAGGAGGTACAGCAACACCAGGCTCTGCAATCACGCAATTAAAAGACAATAATATCAAATGGGAGGCAACTGAAGAGTTCAATTTGGGGATAGATTTCAGTGCGCTTCGAGGTAAACTTCAAGGTGAAATTGGGTATTATGACAAAAAATCAAATGATTTATTGATTAACGTTCGTGTTCCATCTGTGACAGGCGATAGAGATGGCGTTGTTTTAACAAATGCCGCTTCAATTCAAAACAGAGGTTTGGAAGTCTCCCTTCAATGGAGAGATAAAATAGGAACGGATTTAGCGTACCGAATCAGTGGAAATGCAAGTTTTAACCAAAATACAGTTGTTGGTTTAAATGGAGGGCAACCGATTATCGACGGAGGCATTGGCGCGTCACAACCTTATACAACCCGTACCGATAACGGGCAGCCCGTTGGGAGTTTTTACATTCTTCAAGTCTTGGGCGTATTTCAGTCGGATGCAGAAGTAGCCGCTTACCGCAACGAGCAAGGAAATATCATTCAGCCAAGTGCACAGGCAGGTGATTTTAAATATTTAGATGCAAATGGAGATGGGCGAATCGATGACACAGACCGCGTTTTCGCTGGTTCGTATCAACCGAAAGTGTTTTTTGGAGGGAATGTAGGTGTGACATATCGCTCGTTTGACCTCTCTGCGGATATTGCCGGAAATGTCGGAAACTTCATTTACAATGGCAAAAAGGCATTTCGTCAAGCAATGAATGACAATATCGAGCGAGATATGGCCTATTCGCGCTGGGTTCCTGGAAGTGGAATTCAAGATGAGCCAGCGGCCAATGCAGGAAATTTACCGGCTTCTACTTACTATTTAGAAAAGGGTGATTTTGTCCGTTTGAATAGTGTGACTTTAAGCTACCAACTACCTTCTACTTGGATGAACAAATGGAAGCTGGGGTCAGCAAAAGTATATGTGTCTGCACAGAATTTCTTCACCTGGACGCGTTACAGCGGGTTTACCCCTGAGTTACTAAGCAACTCTCCAACTAATTCAGGTATCGAATTAAACGCATATCCTACCACCAAAACACTCGCTGGCGGGATTCAGTGGAATTTTTGATTGTTCGAAAACAGAAAAATAGAAATTGACAATGAAAAACAAAAATATGAAACGAATCGGACTTACTCTCTTGCTTGCTCCGTGGGCAATTGCTTGTAGCTCTGACTACCTCGATGTCCCCCTTCAAGGCAAGCCAACTGCCGCCTCTGACCCCAATTTTGCTCAAAATTTGGTCATTGGTGTCTATAATTCACTCATGAGCGGTGAATCATTTGGCTCAGCAGGGGATGCGCACGGCTTTGCGTTCATTACGGCGACCAATATTTTATCAGACGATGCAGAGAAAGGAAGTACGCCTGGTGACCAAGCAGGAACTGTCGGAGTTTTTGATAACTTTTCTTTGACGCCAACCAATGTATTCGTCGAAGCACTTTGGGCTGGCTATTTCAACGGAATTGCCAAAACGAACCAAGCGCTTCAAGCCATTGAGCAGTCAAATCTCAATACAAATACAAAAAATAGATTAGCTGGTGAAGTTCGGGTTATTCGCGCCTATTATTATTTCAATTTGGTTCGTTGGTTTGGTGGTGTTCCTCGCATCACGCGGGTACCTGCCAATGTGCAAGATGCTAATACCGATCCTGCATTTAAAACGAGAGCGTCAGAAGAAGAAATTTACCAATTGATTCAAGAAGACTTACAATTTGGCGTACAGAACCTTCCGCTTAGAAACCAAACACAGGCAGGGCGGATGTCAAAAGGTACAGCACAAGCCTTGTTAGCGAAAGTTTCTATGTACAGAAAAGATTGGGCAACGGCTTCAGCACAAGCGCGGGAGGTGATTCAGTCCGGACAATACCGCCTACTCGATGATTATAGTCAGATTTGGAGACAAGCGGGCGACAATAGTTCGGAAGCTATTTTTGAGATTCAAACGGGTCAATTCAATAACAGTGATTTTGGTATCAATGCGTATTCGATGTGCCAAGGCCCACGAGTTGGTGGGCGAGGAGGCTGGACAGACTTAGGCTGGGGTTTTGGAACACCCTCACAGAGTTTGGCGGATGCTTATGAACCGGGCGATGTTCGGAAAAATTCAACCATTATCTTCATTGATAATTCAGGGAAATTCAAGGGAACTATCTTATTTGACGGTTTCCGGATTCCGAGCGCAGACTCAGTAGAGAACCTCCGATACAATTACAAAGCGTATCATTCCGAAAATAAAAATGTGGAAAGCTATTTGGGCAACCGTGACAGAAAGCAAAAAAATGTGCATTTGCTTCGGTTGGGGGAATTGTACTTGATTCAGGCGGAGGCAGCTTTGGAGTTAAACCAGTTTGGGGAAGCTGAAAACGCTTTGAATATCGTACGGAAAAGAGCAGGATTAGCGCCAGTTTCAGGTTTAGGAAAAGAGCAACTCCGTGAAGCCATCTGGAAGGAACGCCGCGTAGAGTTAGCCATGGAGCATGACCGCTTTTTTGATCTAGTTCGGCAAGGGCGTGCAGCAAGTGTACTGCAAGCACAAGGAAAGAATTTTGTGGCAGGAAAGCACGAAAAATTACCAGTTCCGGCAGTTCAAATCGCTTTGAGTGGAGGCACATTGACCCAAAATCCAGGTTATTAAAATTCCGAATAACTGGGTTTAAAGGAGTCATTTGAAAGAATTTTTTCAGATGATTGAGGTAAATAAAAGAAAATCGCATTCGTATTACTAGAGAATAAACCACATGCAATGCTCCGTTTGCATGTATCATACAGACACTAAATCCTCTTGACGGAGCAAGAGAAAAACAGTAAAAACAAATGAAAACCATTCAAAAAAATCTAGGATTGGCTGCTTTGGCCTTGTTTTCAGCGGTTGTCATGACAGCGTGTGACACAAATAAAGAACCTGAACTTCCGCCAATTGGTGGTTTTAATTCTGCGGATGATGTCGCTGCGGCAAACTTAGTGGCATATTGGAGTTTTGACGGCGACGCGCGTGAAGCAAAATCAAATATCGCGCCTGAGGAGTCAACGAATGCCTCATTTACGACGGGTGCAAAAGGACAGGCTGTTAGTTTGGCAGCAGGTTTCTTGCGTTACCCAACGATTCCTGGCTTGAACACAGCCAATGGCTTGGGTTCTTTCACCGTTTCTGCTTGGGTAAACATGAGAAACGTAGAAGGAAAAGCAACGTCTATTTTTGCCTTGAACGAAGCAAGAAATGCAGCACCAGACTGGGGACAAATGATCAACTTGATGGCAGAAACAGCCTCATTTAAACCATCTTCTGATACGTTAGTCGTGAAAGGTGTACTCGGACAATACGCTTCCGGCCCACGTGAAGGACACGATAACTTGAATAACTTTGGTGTGGTAGGAACCGACTACCAAATCGTGAAAGGAGCAGGAAAATGGACACAAGTCGTGATGAAATACGATGCAGCAACATCCACGATTGACTTGTATGCAAACGGTGTTTTGGTTTCAAACAAGAATTTCCGCGTACGTAAAAATGGCGCATTAGGGCCTTTGGTTTTCCCATTAAATTCAACTGTGTTAATTGGTGCATTTGCTAACCAACAAACAGGTTATCCGAACTCATCAACGCAAGTTTGGCAGAACTTATTCACAGGTCAAATTGATGAAATCCGTGTCTTCAATCGTGCGTTATCTGATGGCGACATCAGCTCATTATTCCAATTAGAAAGCGCTGGACGTTAATTAAACTAGCAAAAGAGGTCATTTGCCCCAACGCAAGTGGCCTCTTTTTGCAAATAGCCATCGCTGTAAAATCCATTCATGTATGAAAGTAACTTCTTTTTTTACACTTTTGTGGATAGCTCTTCTATCGCAAAGTTGTACCGCCCAACCCATTGAACCTGAGTTGTTTTATTTTTCCTCTATTCGTGTAAATGGCCAACAATCGGGTGGTTTTTATGCCAATAATATTGCTGGAAAACCAACGGTTGAACTGGCTTTCTCTGCTCCTCTAGCAAAAGAATCTGCTCCGGAGTATATCAAATTATTTGAAAGAGCCACAGCACAATTGGTGGAGTCATCCTTGCAGTTTTCACGCGGGGATAGCGTCGTGACACTCCAACCCAAACAAGATTTGAAGAGCGCTACGGCGTACCAAGTCGTCATTTATCCCGACCTAAAATCAAAGAAATTAACAACATTACAAAATTTACACCGCTTTGGCATGACAACCAAAGTGGACCCCGCTGATAAATTCCCACGGATTTCAGACGACGAATTATTGACACTCGTCCAAAAACAAACTTTCAACTATTTCTGGGATTTTGGACATCCTGTTTCCGGATTAGCACGTGAAAGAAACACATCCGGAGACATCGTGACCTCTGGTGGAACTGGTTTTGGGATTCTAGCAATGGTGGTTGCTGTTGAACGTGGATTTATCTCACGCGAACAAGCCATCGAACGCTTAACCAAAATGACGGATTTCCTGAAAAATAAGACAAAAACTTACCACGGTGTTTTTCCTCATTGGTTGAATGGCGCTACCGGCGAAACGGTTGCTTTCAGTACGTATGATGATGGCGGAGATTTGGTAGAAACTTCTTTCTTAATGCAAGGTTTGCTAACTGCCCGTCAGTATTTTAATCAGTCTGATGCCAAAGAAACGGCATTGCGCAAAACCATCACAGAACTCTGGGAAGCAGTGGAATGGGATTGGCATACCAAAGGCGAAAATGTCCTGTACTGGCATTGGTCTGCCAATCACGGATGGCGCATGAATCACAAAATTCAAGGTTGGAACGAATGTCTCATCACGTATTTTCTAGCGGCTGCTTCACCTACTCACCCGATTTCCAAGGAGGTTTATGACCAAGGTTGGGCAAGGCAAATGAAAAACGGGAAAACCTTTGAAGGCGTTACTCTTCCGCTCGGTTTTGACTTTGGTGGACCGTTGTTTTTCTCGCATTATTCGTTCTTGGCACTTAGTCCCAAGGGGTTGAAAGATTCGTATGCGGACTACTGGACACAAAATAAGGCGCATACAGAAATCAATTATAGATATTGTGTGCGAAATCCAAGAAATTACGCGGGTTACAGTGCAAATTGCTGGGGTTTAACCGCAAGTGACTCACACAACGGCTACGCGGCTCACTCTCCGACAGAGGATTTGGGCGTTATTTCTCCGACCGCCGCCTTGTCTGCTTTTCCTTATACACCCAAGGAGTCAATGGATGCTTTACACCATTTTTATTATGTTTTGGGTGATAAAATCTGGGGAGAGTACGGTTTTAAGGATGCGTTTAATTTATCGAATTTATGGTTTGCTGACTCGTATCTCGCCATCGACCAAGGCCCGATTATTTGCATGATTGAGAATCACAGAACAGGACTTTTATGGAATACCTTCATGGCAACGCCCGAAGCAAAAAAAGGAAAACAAGTACTCGGATTTGAGTAAATACAAAACGCGACTTTATTTTTGTTAAAGTCGCGTTTTTCATTCTTCCTTGTTTTAGGAATGCGTGAGTTTCTTTTGTTGTCTATATTGCTTCGTCCAACTCCAAGCACCTTGTGCGGCAATGAGACAGAAAATAAAATACAAAAAAGCGTACAGTTTTACTTCCTTAACATAATACATGTACGTACTCAAAATATCAACGGCTAACCAAATCCACCAAGCTTCTACTTTTTTGCGCATCAGCAGGAATGTCGCATAAATACTCATAATCGTCGTGAAAGAATCTATAAATGGAAATGCACTCGGAAGACTGAATAATCGCGGAAAAATTTGATGTAAATGTCGAGAAAACGTACCAAATAAACCTGTAAATAAAAGAGCAAGTATCGAATAAATAAGAAAATTTCTTGGATTTAATTTGCTGATAATCAATTCATTGTTTTTATTTTTTTCTTCATTTTTTGGGAATTTCCAATACCAAAATCCGAGAATATTCGTAACAAAGAAAAAAACTTGTAAAAACATATCCGGATAAAGCTGAATCTGGTAGAAAAGCCCAAAAGCTAGCAAAACATTGGTAAGCCCAATAACCCAAGACCAGACATTTTCACGCACAGACAACCAGACCGCTACTGCGCCAGTCATCGTTGCCCAAAACTCAATATGACTCATCGGGTAGCCCCAAAACGTAAAAAAAAGGCGGTCAATACGGAAAATATCAAGCATAGATTTCAAAGTAAAAGGAACGAAAGATAAGGCATATTCATGGAAATAAATACAACCTCATCTTTGTTCCTTACCCGTACAAATTTAATTCGGAATAAATCGAGGTGCTTTTCGGTGTTTTGAAAGTTGCTCGTAGCTGTAAGCGATACCCAGAAGGGTCGGTTCAGACCAGGCTTTCCCGAAAAAAGAAATACCCACCGGAAGTTCTCCTACAAAACCCATCGGAACAGTAATATTCGGATACCCAGCTTGTGCAGCAGGAGATGAGCTACCAATCCGGAAGGTATCACCATTTTTTGGGTCAATATCCCAAGCAGGGCTGCCTGTTGGCGCGATAATCGCATCTAATTGATGTACTGCCATCACACTGTCAATCCCTCTTTTCTGGATTCCATCTCGCATCGTTTGCAACGCTTCTTTGTATTCCGGTGAATCCAATGAACCTTTTGCACGCGCCATCGTAATCAATTTTTGGTCATATTCCTTGATTTCAATCGAATCTTGGATATTGAACTCAATCAAATCATCGATACTTTTTATGGGAGAATTAGGCCCTAATGACTTGAAATATTTGTTTAGCCCATCTTTAAATTCATACAATAATACTTGGTAAGAAGCCGCACCAACATTTTTTGCCGCCGTTATTTGGTCGATTTCCACAAAAGTCGCTCCTTGTTTTTTCATACTTTCAACAGCTTTCCAAAAAAGAGCATCTACCTCTGGCACGCGACCAAGTGGTTGCTTGAAAATGCCAATTTTCTTGCCTTTCAGGGCATTTTTGTCAAGAAATGACGTGTAGTCGGTGTAAGATTTACCTTGGCTTGCCGCTGTTCTTTCATCTCTTGGGTCGATTCCCGTCAAGGCGCCCAAAGCAATGGCAGCGTCGCGAACTGTCCGTGCCATAGGACCAGATGTATCTTGCGTTTCCGAAATCGGAATAATTCCTCTCCGGCTAATCAGCCCGACAGTTGGCTTAATCCCGACGACACCATTCGCATTGGAAGGGCAAACGATGGAACCGTTGGTTTCTGTTCCGATGGCAATCATACAAAGATTGGCAGAGACAGAAACGCCTGAACCAGCACTTGAACCGCATGGATTTTTGGTTAAAACGTAGGGATTTTTTGTTTGGCCAACCATGCCACTCCATCCACTAGACGAAGCGCTACTTCGGAAATTCGCCCACTCACTTAAATTGGCTTTCCCGAGGATAATAGCACCTGCGGCGCGTAATTGTGCAGTAACCCAGCTGTCTTCGGGAGCAATCGAAAATTGCAAAGCACGGGAACCAGCCGTGGTAGGCATTTTGTCGTGCGTGTCAATATTGTCTTTAAGTAACACCGGAACACCGTGCAGCGGCCCGCGGCTTTTTCCTGCTTTGCGCTCTTTTTCAAGTTCTTGTGCAATTTGCATGGCATCGGGGTTTACAGCCAAGACAGAACGGAGTTCGGGGCCTGCTTGATCAATGGCTTTGATGCGATCCAAATACCATTGTGTCGCTTGTGGAATGGTCATTTTTCCTGTTTTATACGCAGTTTGGAGTTGCTGCACGGTCATTTCTTCCAAAGAAATCTGTTGTGCCCGACAAAACGGGAGAGCCGACAGAAAAACAAGAAGTGTAAAAATTGTTTTTTTCATAGATGGGGGGGAAAGATTAATGAAATTCATTTACAAGATGACTAAAATACAAACAAAAAGGTTTTGTGTCGGACGAATGCGTGTAGAAGAAAGGAAAATTAAGATATAAGGGCATAAATTAGAGAGAAGAGAGCGTTTTGAGGTATTTTTTGTGTCTCAAGTAAAATCGCTTCAAGTACTATTTGTTGGTTATTAATTTCTCAAAATTTGACTAAATTTGCTAAAAAAGAAAAGATGAAAGTAAAACAGATGATAGGTGTGTTGTTGCTTGTTGCAACACTTTGGAACTGCCAACCGGCTGCGGAGGAAGTGATAGATAAAGCCGTTTTGGCACACGGGGGGGAAATATTTGAACATACAGAGGTTTCGTTCAAGTTCAGGGATGCGTACTATAATTTAGTCCGAAATGAGGGTGCGTTTATCTATACGCGGATACAAACAGACACAACCGGAGAAGTGATTACAGACAAGGTTTCAAACAAAGGATTTGTTCGTTATTTCGGAGAAATGCAGGTGCAATTGCCTGATTCTATGATGAATAAGTATAAAAATTCTGTTAATTCAGTAGCTTATTTTTTTTTAATTCCAGGTGTATTGAAAGACCCCGCAGCGAAGAAAGAATATTTGGGGAAAGAGAAGATTAAGAACACGGAATATTACAAAGTCAAAGTGTTTTTTACTGAAGAAGGTGGGGGAGATGACCACGAAGATACATTCGTATATTGGGTTAATAAAGGAACTTCATTTATTGATTATTTTGCGTACGAGTACAAGACAAACGGTGGGGGCATTCGTTTCCGGGAAGCGGTAAACAGACAAAAGCAGGCAGGTTTGCTATTCTGTGACTACGTTAATTATGCCCCAAATGACAAAGGTGCAACGTTGGAAAACATGGCTCAGTTATTTGTAGATGGGAAATTGAAAGAAGTGTCGAAAATTATCAATGAAAACGTAGTTGTAAAAGATTTGAAGCCCAAACAATAAATTTGGGGCTTCAAATCTGGGAGGATTTAACCAAATAACATTTGACCAATTTTTCGTTTGAATTTTATTTTTAGGGAGAATAAATTCTGTAAAATTTGGTTTTTGAAAGAAAGAGTCAAAGAAATAGAATAAACCTCTTCCAAGTACTTCTTAGCCTGCATTTCTGACTCTAGGTAGAGATTTTTGTTGGAATACGCGCTGATACCGTTTTCCATTTCGTTGAAAGGCGCGTGTTTGGCAAACTCTTCTAATCTTTGGTGAATAAAGTGAAAACCTTTGTTGACCATCTGGTAAAACCAGACCGTTCCCCAGTCATTTCCTCCCCAATTTCCGGCGTAACTTACCAAAGAACCATGAGGTAAACAGTTTTCTCTGTATATTTTCGTATTGATTAACGAGGCGTATTCGTTGAGTCTGCACTCAGGCAACGGGTGTGTTTTTCCTTCATTGATTAACCGCATGGTTATCTCAGGTCTCGGTATTGAATGCCTGTTCATGAGTTGGATTAAATCCTCTTTAGATTTTTTAAAATCCATGAATTTGGATGATTCACAAAGGTTTTCGAAGGAAGCAGGGCAGTTCCAACATTGCCCAATCGGACCAATTCCAGCTACTTCTTTGTCACTTTTCTCAATGGTTTCCAACATTTTTCCTAACATGTCACCATGGAATAGGCAGTCATTGTGCATCACAAACACAAAAGGCATCGTAGATTTTTCCAATGCGTATTGGTACGGAATTTGGTATCTGTATGCTTGATTTTCTTTTGCTTTTAGACTATCTAGCTCACCCAAATTGTAGAAATAGTCAGGGTGAAAATAGACGATAGGATCACCTTTCAAAGCTTGTTTCACCAAGAAAATACCGGCGTCATCTTGTTGTGGTTGTTTTTTTTCAACGGTAATATAAATCTTGTTAATATGTTGTTTACTGAACTTCAGTAAACTTTTTACAGCAAGAATAGTATGGTATGGTTTCCCATAAAAACAAACATTAACATCTATTTGGGGGGAAGGCATTTGTTTGATTTGAGCAAAGTATAATAAGTAAATTAAGATGCAAATAAAGAGTACACAGCCGTTTAATCAAAGTAACTTTCTTTTTTTATGCTTTGAAGCACAATAAACGAATCGAAAAAGAAGTGTGAATAGTTTTTAGGAAACAAAAAACCTTTGCTTAATTTGTGTTTTAATTTGTAAAGCAACTCTAAAACTAAAAACGTGGAAAAAAGTATTTGGCGCAAAAAGCCCATGGCTGCTTATGAAGCAGACATGAAAAAATCAGAACTTAAAAGAGTACTCACGAAATGGGGCTTAACCTCGCTCGGTATCGGAGCAATCATTGGAGGAGGTATTTTTACATTAACAGGTATAGCCGCGCATAATTTTGCAGGTCCAGCCTTGGCTATCTCCTTCATTATTGCTGCTATTGGATGTACTTTTGCCTCTCTTTGTTACAGTGAATTTGCATCTATTTTACCCGTTGAAGGGTCTGCTTATGCTTATTCTTATGGAACCGTCGGCGAATTTTTTGCTTGGCTAATCGGTTGGAATCTTATTTTGGAATATATGATGGGGGCAACAACTGTAGCAGTGGCTTGGTCAGGGTATTTGGAAAAATTCCTGCATTTATTCGGAATCGAACTCCCCGCTTATCTCATGAACGACCCATTTACAGCTGGTGAAAAATTGGGAATAGATGGCCCTGTACCTGCATTCAATATCGCTGCCTTCTTTATCACTTGGATAGTGACATCGGTTTTAGTTCGTGGTATTCAAGAGTCGGCAAAAACAAACAACATCATTGTAATTATCAAACTTAGCGTTGTCATTTTCGTGATTTTAGTCGGGGCTTTCTATGTAAATGTTGAAAACTGGAAACCGTTTATTCCTGAGAAAGTCATCGCTCCCGATGGTACGAGTACTTTTGGTTGGGACGGTGTCGTCACGGCTGCGACTATTGTCTTCTTTGCATATATTGGTTTTGATGCTGTTTCTACTCAAGCAGGTGAGGCAATCAATCCTAAAAAAGACGTTCCTTTTGCCATTATTGCGTCATTGGTTATTTGTACTGTACTTTATATTCTGGTTTCACTCGTCTTAACAGGAATGGTTCGGTACGATACGTTGGACTTGAAAGCTCCGGTTGCTTCTGCCTTTGCTGATGCAGGTCTTCCTTGGGCTGTATTTATCATTACTTTGGCTGCTGTTGCTGGTCTGACATCCGTAATGCTTGTGATGTTATTGGGCCAAACACGTATTTTCTTGGGTATGGCAAAAGATGGTTTGTTACCTGGTTTCTTCAAAGAAATTCATCCAAAGTTCAAAACACCGTGGAAAAGCACCTTACTCGTAGGCTTTATCGTCTCGGTTGTCAGTGCAGTAACTCCTATCGAGAAGGTATCGGAAATGTGTTCGGCTGGAACGCTTCTCGCTTTTGCCATGATTTCTGGAGCTGTACTCTTACTAAGATACCAAAAACCAGATCTTGAGCGCCCTTACAAAGCACCTCTCATTTGGTTTGTTGCCCCAATGGGCGTACTATTTAACTTATTCTTGATGTCAAGACTACGAATCGATACGTGGTATGCATTCATCGTTTGGAGTACATTGGGCATCATCGTTTACTTCGTGTATAGTAGAGGAAAAAGTAATTTGAACTCGATGGAAAAAGAAGGATAATCCTACTTTTTAACGATAAAAAAAGAGGCAGTACTTGTTTGGTACTGTCTCTTTTTTTGTGCCCGAAGAAATACTTTCAGAAAATAACAAGCAATACTTATTCGTGATTGGTTTCCTTAACAATATACCTCGGTCTTCCTTTTACTTCCTCATAAATTTTACCCACATACTCACCTATCAAACCAATAGCTATCATGTTTGAACCAGAGAAAAAGGTAATGGGTATAATGGTAGATGCCCATCCACTGACTGTCTTACCGATTAAAACGCTATAAATAGCATAAAAACCAATCACAAGCGAAATTAGAAAGTTGAAAACCCCAAACCAAAGTACCAATTTCATGGGAAAAGTAGAAAAAGACGTCACGCCATTCCATGCAAATCGAACCATTTTTTTCAATGGGTATTTACTTTCTCCAGCTGTTCTCTCCAATCGTTTGTAATATACTTTTTCACTTTTAAAACCAATCAGTGGAATAATCCCTCGCATGAATAAATTAGACTCATTGAACTGGGCAAGAGATCGAAGCACCACGTTATCAATCAATCTGAAATCAGCATGATTGTAAATAACGGGAACACCTAATTTACGGACTATTTGATAAAAACTCTGTGCAGTAAATCGCTTAAACCAAGTGTCTGATGTTCGGTCACTTCGTACACCATATACAACAGAGTTTCCTTTCATATAGGACTCTACCATTGGTTTAATCGCATGAATATCGTCTTGCAAATCAGCATCAATCGTTATGTAACAGTCAAACTTATTCATATTCTCAAGAAGTCCTGCTAAAATGGCATTTTGATGTCCAAAATTTCTCGCCAGTTTTACATAATACACTGTGCTATGGGAGTGCGCCAAATTATCAATAATTTGCTCCGTCTTGTCTATGCTTCCATCATTTACCAAACAAATTTTACTAGATTTATCCAGCACATTCTCTTCGATGAGAGTCAATAAATATTGATTCAATTGAATAAATGAGCTCTGTAAGGTTTCTTCCTCATTGTAACAAGGAACGACCAAGAGGAGTCTTGGTTTTTGGTTGAAATACATTTTTCGTACTTGTTGATTGAATTTTAACTAATCTGCTCTTGTAAAGGCTCCCATCGCAAAATAATACAATTTGTTCTGATTACCAAAGCGCTACTCTTTAACGTAATTTTACTTTATTTTATCTTTTTCGTGTATTTTACCGCGCAATTTCTATCTTCCACTTCTTCCCTTTCATCTTGTACGATTGGATATTTTGTATCAATTGATTGACCTCCGAACTTCGCACACCTACATAACTCGCAAAATCTTGCACTTCTATACGACCAATTGCTTCTTTCGGGATTTGCCCTTTTTGAACAAAGAATCCCACAATATCCATCTTACTCACTTTGTCTTTTTTTCCTCCACTTATGTAAATGGTCGTCCATTCGATGGCTTTAGGCGGACGAGTAGGTGTCTGAATCTTTAATTCAACCAAATCCTCTGGAATATAATAAGGAATTTTCTCTTCTGGAGTTACTAAAACATAGGCTGCACCCTCCGCGTTCATCCGAGCAGTCCGCCCGTTTCGATGGGTAAATTCTTGCTCGTGGTCAGGTAATTGAAAGTGAATGACATGCGCAACGTCTGGAATATCCAGTCCTCTCGCTGCCAAATCTGTAGTCACCAAATACCGCGTACTTCCGTTCCGGAAACGTATGAGCGCCTTTTCTCGGTCTATCTGCTCCATCTTCCCATGAAATATCCCGCACGGAATTTCTTGCCGGTATAACGCAGCCGCAATATCTTCGACGGTATCTCGCTGATTACAAAATACCAAAGTGGCAGCCGGCGAAAGTTGCCCAAGTAAACCTAATAAAGCTTGCACTTTGTTGTTGGTTTTCACTTGGAACAAAGAAAAACCAGTTTCCGCTGTCGCTTTCTCGTTCAAATAATCGAGAACCTTGACATCTGCGACCCGTAGGAAGTCAGGAAGAGAAATGCCTTGTGTCGCTGAAACGAAAATATGTTTTTTCCGTGATGGCGTCTGAGCCAATATATACCTTATCTGGTCATGAAATCCCATTTGTAAAGATTTATCAAATTCATCAAAAACAAGGGTTTGAATCGATTCTGCTTCAATGGTATTTCGCGTAAAATGATCTGCAATACGGCCTGGCGTGCCTACGAGTAGAGCTGGAGGCTCTGCCAAGCTCTTTATTTCTACGTCCATGGTATGACCACCGTAAAAGGCATTCAGTTTAAAACCAGTTCCTAAACTTCGCCAAACGGACTCTACTTGCAGGGCCAGTTCACGCGTTGGAACAAGAATAATAGCCTGAATTTGTTTGTTATCTGTTTTCAATAATTGGACGAATGGAAGAAGATACGCCAGAGTTTTTCCCGAACCTGTCGGTGATAAAAGCAATGTGTTATCTTCTGTAAGAATTGTTGAAATCGCTGTCTCCTGCATGGAGTTCAAAGCGGTGATACCTAATTTTGTCCAAAGTTTTTCCATACACAAAGGTAGGAATATCCGTCTTGGAAATAGGCGAAACCTAAAACTCTTGTTAATTTTACCGTTTATTTGATTGAAATACCCATTTAATTTACCACATACCGTATGTCAAATCGCAGCATAATTGAAGAATATTACGCACATTTTAATGCTAAAAACTGGGCAGGAATGCTCGAATTAACAGCAGATGATATTCGCCATGAACCCAATCAAGGTGAACCACGCCTCGGAAAAGAGCTCTTTCGCTCGTTTCTTGAGAAAATGGACTCAGCTTACGAAGAAACCTTGAAAGATATTACGTTTCTTTCGGATGATTCCGGCAACCGCTTTGCGTGTGAATTTACAGTACACGGGATTTACAAACAGGCTGAAGAAGGGCTTCCTGCCGCATACGGCCAAACATATATACTACCTGCCGGTGCTTTCTTAGAAATAAAAAACGGAAAAATTACCCGAATTACCACGTACTATAACCTACCACTTTGGATAGAACTCGTGTCTAAATGAAAAATGAATCCATCGTTTTTGTTCGCAAAGTTGGCGAAGAAATAGAAGATATTCTCTTGGATTTGGCGCACCTTCGGATTACCGTTTTCAAGGAATTTCCGTATCTCTATGCTGGCAGCATCGCGTACGAAAAAGACTATTTACAACGCTATGTACACACAAAAAAGGCATTTGTTTTTGGTGTCTATGTAAACGGTGCGTTGGTCGGTGCAACAACTGGTTTGCCGCTTGAAGATGAAATGGAGGTTATCCAGAAACCATTTCTTGAAGCAAATCTTCCGCTATCCGATTTTTTCTATTTTGGCGAAAGTATCCTGTTACCTGAGTACAGAGGGCGTGGCTGGGGGCATGTGTTTTTTGATGAACGAGAGGCATTTGCACGTTCATTAAAATCATGTCAAAAAACCTGCTTCTGTGCAGTAGAACGCCCATTAGACCATCCGCTCCGCCCCATATCGTACCGCAAAAACGACTTTTTTTGGGAGAAAAGAGGCTACATGAAACAACCTCATTTGGTTTGCGAAATGGCTTGGCAAGACCTAAATGAAACAGCTGAAACAAGAAAAAAATTAACTTTCTGGACACATTCTCTCTATTCGTAACAATGCGTGTAGCTCTAGCAAATTACCCCATTACCTTTCATTCGTCCGTCGATGAATGGAAAAAACATGTAACCCGTTGGATTGAACAGGCGACCAAGGAGAAAGCAGAGTTGCTCGTTTTTCCAGAGTATGGCTCCATGGAAGTCATCAGTTTTGCGCCCACAGAAATTCAGCAAGACATCAAGGAGCAAATCAGATGGATGACAGATTTTTTGCCTTTTTTCAAAGAGGTATTTCAGCAATTGGCTATTCGCTTTCATGTAACCATCGTGTGTCCTTCAATTCCTATTTGGGATGGCGGCAAGCCGGTAAATCGCGTCTTTGTTTTTGGCCCAACTGGTAAGGAAAGTTTTCAGGATAAAGCATGGATGACCCGATTTGAAAATGAAATTTGGGGTGTGACTTCGGGTGTTCCTATGTTGCGTGTTTTCGAGATTCCAACAGGTAAATTTGGCATACAAATTTGCTATGACACAGAATTTCCGGTGGCATCTGCACAACTTGCTCGGGCTGGTGCGCAACTTATTGTAGCGCCAAGTTGTACAGAAGCACGCCGTGGCGCTACACGTGTCCATGTAGGAGCGCGTGCTAGAGCACTTGAAAATCAGATATATATAGCTGTTTCTCAGACGATTAAGGATGCGCCGTGGTCAGAGGCTGTTGACATTAACTTTGGATATACTGCCTTTTATGCCACGCCCGATAAGGGGTTCCCGGAAACGGGCATTATCGCTCAATCTGAAGAGCAGATTCCTGGTTGGCTAGTTCAATCGTTGGATTTTTCATTATTGGAGAATGTTCGAAAAGACGGTCAAGTATTAAATTTTGAGGATACGAATCAATGGCTTTCGCGGGTGTCTTCATCTATTTCTGTTGAGACTGTGTGCTTGTATTGAGTAAGATATTTGTTTCCAAGAGAAAAGCGAGATTCAGCGCTTCGGAAAACCACTCGAGGCGAGTTCCCTTTGCACGCACCCAAACAGCAGGAACTCTGTGTGTATATGGAGCTAAAAAAGCACCTAAAAATACAGGAAATTTTTCTTTATGAATCAATAGGGAAGGCGCAACTTCTTTTGCCCAGTGTCCACCTAATTTCAAGTAAGCAAGCAACCAAATGACATCCTTCATTTTCTGAAAAGCAGATGTTTGTATTTGAGAAAAGCAGTAATCCCGAACACCTTCTACCAAGTCATCTGAAAAATAAGTGGGATGTGCTTTGTATAAACGCGCGAAATAATAGGCAATCCAGTAAGAAGTTCCGTAATGTCTTGAGATGTCAAAAGGATTAGTCAGCCATTTACCCGTTCGAAGTTGTGTCTGAATAAACTGCAAAGTAGCCAAATCCGAACCTTGGAAGGTTTTTACGTGTCGTAATGCGTAGGTCATCCAATTGCATAGAACGCAAAAGTCAAATTCCAAGGGCATTTTTTCGCCAAACCATGTCTGATAAATAGCATCTTCGTCGGGCAAAAATGTATAATACGAGTTGTGTATTTCTGGGAACTTCTGTTTTTGATATTGCCCCGTAAATACTTGAGCAAGCGAGTAGGTTTCAATTTGGTCAGGTTCAGATGTAAGTACTACCAGCGCTGTGTCGTCTAGGTCGTCAGGAAGTCTAAAATGTGCAAATCGGTGAAGAAAATACCCATTCGGAAAGGCTGTGGGTGGTTTTGTTTGCCAAAAATTATAGGTTTTTCGACCGAGTGCATTTTGATAAGCTGGATAGATTGCGCGAATATTTTGATGTATTTCTGTGACTAAGATTTGTTCTTCGTGTGTGAGGTAAGGAAACAAATCGAGTAAAATATAGGCAATGGAGGCGCTCCCAAACAAGCAGAAATCTTGCCTTTGGTAAAGCCTGGAAACGTGGGTTCTGGTCATTGGAAAAAGACCAACATGCGGAGAAGACGGCTCAGAAATTTGATACGAGGAAAGGAGTTTTATCCATTCGTAACGTGACATGTCTCAAAAATTGGTAATTTTGTAAAATTATCGTTAAATAAAATAGAAACGCATGGAAATTGCAGGAAAAATCGTTCAAGTACTTCCTTTACAGACGGGAGAGGGGAAAAATGGACCTTGGAAAAAGCAAGATTTTGTCTTAGAAACGGATGCTCAGTATCCAAAGAAAATATGTATCGCTGTTTGGGGTGATAAAATTGAAGCAGATAAAATTACCGTCGGAAATCAGGTAAATGTATTTTTCGACGTAGAAAGTCGCGAATACAACGGCCGTTGGTACACAGATGTAAAAGCGTGGAGAATTGACCAGCTAGAAGCTGGTGCTGAGAACGCTGTAGCACCCAAAACAACTTTTGAAGAGCCTACTTTTCCTGCTGATTTAGGTGGAGACGACGATTTGCCGTTTTAATGAAAAGTACATAAAAATAATCGGCGACAACCTACTCATTGTCGCCGATTTATCGTTTGAAGCCGGAAGCTGGAAAACTCGCTAAAATTTATCTCAAAAAAAGGTTTTGTTCTGGTTGAAACCCACAGCCCTCAAAGCCTCGTCCAATATTGGTATTCGTAGTTGTTCTTCTCTGTCTATTGTTATGTTCATTTTTTACTTTGGCAATTCCTCTCGCTTTATTATTTCTTTAAAACTGAGTAAATCTGCTTATATGTTTTCATTTGCCAGAAAAATTGGGTTTTCTAAGTTAGTTGGTTTATAAAACAGAAAAATCTTGTCCTTATAGCATAATGAGTTTGCTTTTGGTGAGATGTTTCCCTTTATGATTTTACCAAACTACTCCAGTTCAACGTCAATCTAATCTTTTCTCCTTATGTTGTTCAGATTGAGACGCACGGCCGTTCGTCTTTCCATTGAATGAGTCATCAGTCCACTTTTTGGGATTGTTAATGATGTAGTTTTTTATCATTTCATACGATCTGTTGTTTCGTATGATGTGGTCGTGATAATTGGGTTGAAAAAAATGGTTATTTCGATTGTATTTGGGTATTGGCAATTGGTGTTTATCAATGTAATCATCAATTTTTGAATTAATTGCCGATTTAAAACCACCCACAAATGATGAAATGGATTTTGGCATACGATGCAATGGTGACGATGGCGATGATGATGGCGACGATGGTGATGGCGATGGCGATGGTAGAGACGCACGGCCGTGCGTCTCTACC
>JBKBOU010000002.1:217136-627214 GCA_046293395.1 Spirosomataceae bacterium | reverse complement strand
CACGTTCGTTTCCACGTTCGTTTCCACGTTCGTTTCCACGTTCGTTTCCACGTTCGTTTCCACGTTCGTTTCCACGTTCGTTTCCACGTGCGTCTCTACCACGTTCGTTTCCACGTTGGTTCCATCATTATCCGTATTATTGTCAATTATAACAATGGCGTGTAAATGATTGGGCATAATTATATATTCATCCAAAAACAATTCATTTCTGATTTCAAATGATTTCAACCATTCGGTTTCGATAATCTTTCCAAAATCAGACAAAATCATTTCATTATTTAAAATATATCCTAGATTGCATTCCCTATTTTGTGTTACGAGGGTGATAAAATACATGGCATTACTAGAATAATCCCAACCCTTTAATCTATGCGATTCAATTCGATATTTTCCTTTGTATTTTTTCATGGTTAATTGGTTTTTTTATCCTTTCATTTGTAATTTGTTCCATTTTATCGTAAACAGATAAACGATAATCTTCTCCTTGTTGCTAATTTGTTGTTTAAAGCCGGAAGCTGGTAGAAAGCATAACGTATCGCCCTGCTAAGTTGGAGCTAAACTGAGAAACAACAAAGTCTGAATTTTCAAACGTCTTATACAAAGAAGTATTCAATAAATTACTGCCAATCACACGAACATCCATCAATTTACTTTTGGGTTTGAATTTGTATGTTACTTCCGCATTCCAGAAGTGATATACTTCTTGTTTGTCCATGTTTGGGTAAATGCTTGATAATGAGTTTGATATATTCCAGGATTTAGAAGGTAAAATAAGTAATTCTGCTTTATTAGATAGGGTACGCAATGTTTCTCCCTGTTTTATTCCATCGCTTTGAAATGTATTTGAAGTCATCGAAAAATTATTTTGGATGACAAAAGATAGATCAAAACTGGTTCTTAAAAATAAATTGTGATTCAAATAGGTTGAAGTATTTTCGCGTAGAGTGGGTTGCTCCAACAAATAATTAAAATAATTGAAATATCCAGCTGACCCAGCATATTTGACGGAAATTTTCAAAGTAGTAAGGAATTTTTCGAGATATATATTCGCCATCACATTTTCAGTCGTTAGCGGTTCTCTTGTTGCTAATGTTATAGAATAGTTTTCATTTACAGCCAAACGATTTACAGAAACATTGGTGTTCCGACGATATGAAAGTCCAGCCTTTGCGGTAAGCAAAAGGAATAAATCTTGGAATTGATAATAGGAACTCACCTCCTTGGTTTCTTGCACTAATAACGAAGGAATATTTTGCAACGCCAACCGATTACCTTGAAATATTGGCCGACTGAAAAGCGAAGAAGAGTAGATGGGTGTATTGTTCGCTTTTACTTCCGCCGTAATTTTGTGCATGGGTTTGGGATCAAAACGAAGTGCGAGTTTAGGTAAAATAAACCAACGATTGATGGATTCGTTAGTATCAGAAACCAATTGATTGTTTAACGATTGCTTGTATTTTTCGATGATAACGCCTCCTGAAGTTGTTAATTTTTGTACTTTCACAGATGTATTTGCTACCATGAAATAGGAGAAATGGGAAGAAGTAAGGTCGTTTTCTTCCTTTCCTTGACCTAAAATCATTTGACTAGATAAAGCATCTTGCATGTTTCGCAAACCCGTCGCAAGCCCCATAGTTCCAATGGGCATTTTTTTGAGATAGGTAGCCCTAAATTCCTGTTGACGTCGCGTTAAATCGACACTCTGCCTGCTGGGTAATTGCGACGAAATAGCATCTTCGGATACAAAAGTAAGTTGCTGTGGTAACGTGTTTACCGTAGAAATACCTTTAAAGACCAATCCGTTTTTTTCATTGAGGCGTTTGGTAAATTCCAATTGTCCTTTCCATAATTGGTTGGAAGTCCTCAGTTGGTTGGTTAGTTGACTTGTTTGGTTGAGCGTACTTTGTAAGTCATTCACTCGGTTTTCATTGAGTAAGTCAAGTTCTCCAACCCAAAGGGTTTTCTTATTTCGGAGATAAGTTGCTTTGAAATTAGCTGATAAATCTCTGAAAGATTTATTGGACAGCGTGACGTCGTCAAAGAATATATTCTCTGTCAAAAAATCTTGTCTGCTATAAAACTCTTTCATCCAGTTGTCTCGTAGATACGAAATTCCGGATTTCAATGTCAACTTTTCGGATAATTTAAACAAGGCATTTTGACTAGCAGTATATTCATCATTGATTCGTTCACTTCGCACATGGAAGTTCTCTGTACTAAAATCATTCTGAATAAGTTGTTCCGCTTGCCCTATACGTTCCAATGGGTTTTCCTCTAGGTTCTCTCCGGGTGTATAGAAGTAATCAGAGCCACCGTAGGTTGTTCCAATATTATTGGTTGTTAAGGTACTAAATGCTTTGAAGTTGTCGAATAAGCTGAGGAGATTGAGACCCACGTCTCTTCTGAGTTGGTCAAAGACTTGTGTACCAAGACCCACATTGCCATCTGCCAAAAGTTTGAGGTTCATCTTTTTGAACTGAAGATTCAGGGATACCGTTTCAGAATTGACGAGCCCTTGCAGAACTGGATTTTTATTGAAATTCGTTATTGCCTCTACCTTTTCAACCAAATCTACTGGGATATTCCGAGTACCAATGCTGTATTTGGAACCAAATAAGTCGTCGCCGTTTAATTGAACAGACTCAACGATTTTTCCATAATACTGGATTTTTCCATTTTCTTCCACCACAATACCAGGGATATTCCGGAGTAGATCTTCGACCTTGCGTTCGTTACCTTTCAAGAAACTTTTGGCATTATACACGGTTGTATCGTTTTTTACCACGACTTTTCGTTCGACCGCCACTACCACTTCTGCTAGTTCGATGCTTTCTGTTTGGAGCGTCACTTGGAAGTTTTTCAAAGGTAAACCATCTAAAACCAAACTATCTTGAAACGTAGTATAGCCCATTGCTCGGAAGAGCAAATAAACCGTTTTTTGTGTTGGGTTTGGGGTAAGTGTAAAGTCAAAAGTACCGTTGTTCTCAGACTGAAAAAAATCTATTGTCGAGCCATTGCGAGAATTTTTGAGCTCGATATATGCAGAAATGCCTTCTCCAGCTGTATTTTTGATGCTTCCTGTTGCCCGTTGGCCCCAAGTAGTGTGGGTAGTACTTATCCAGACTACCCACACAAAAAGTGCCATCCTCATTTGGTTATTTTTTGAAGAGCAGGTACTAATTTCTCTGGAATATCTACTACGTGAACAGTAAAATAACTTTGGTCAGCAGCGTATTCAACAGAAGCATTAAATTTAGCTAATGCAGCGTAGTTCTCTTTTTTAATGTTGGACATCTGAGAAATCAAATCTTTTTCATAAGTGACATAACTCTTGATGGGCTTCTCGAGAATGTATTTTTTATATTTTTCAAATTCTTTTAAGTCTGCGGTATTGCTGATTTTCTGAAGAGTAATTTTGAAGTTCTCCGAACCGGTATCTCTTAGTTCGACCACAAGCCCTGGTACGGCAGATAAATTCAAGGGACTTGCTACGAGCGCCACATCGGTTGTGTACCAGACTGCGTATTTTCTACCTCCTTTACTCACCAGTGCTTCTTGACAAGTATATCCAGCTATTTTCTTGGTTTTGCCTGTCAGTTTAACAGACTGAACTAGTTTATCGCTGTTGTAAACCATTTCTCTTCCGTACAAAGGAACACGCGTAATGTTTAGTTTCTCACTTTTATAGAAAATCCGTGACCATTTGTCATTGTACAATTTGTAATGCAAACCTGACGTGGATTGATTATTTAACTCCGTCCGAGGGTCTTTGATAATATAGAGGGATTCTTTGCCTTTCAGGAATAGGTGACTTTCACATACGAAATCATTATGGTCTGTGTATTGGTAGGTCAGTTGTTTGGTATTTTGGGCGAAAACTGCACTGGTAATGAACAGGAGGTAGATAAGTTTTTTCATGTTTGGGAGGTGTTTAAATGAACGACAAACATACATACTACGAAATGAAAAAATAGTCCATTTTTAGACTTTATTCTTCTTTTTTGAGGTTTTTTGCGTGCAATTGTCTGAGTCTAAAGAAGAGGGCTCGGCTAACACCAAGGTAGGCAATGGTATCACGGACACTTAATTTGGACACCAATTTTGGTGAATTTGTATGAAAATGAAGGTAGCGTTCTTGGGTGGGTAACAAGAGAATTTGAATTCTTTTTTCTTGTCTGGCAGCATACTCTTGTGTTCTCTCCAGCAGCCATTGTGCTGCACGTGGCGTTTTATCTTTCATTTCATGAAAATAGTCAATCTGCCAGAGGAGGATTTCGGTCGGCTCAAGTGTGGTGTAATAAATAGATTCGTTTGGAGAGGTATCTTCAAGATGTAGGACAAATTGATTTTCTTCGTAGAAATCCAGAATTACTTCTTCCCCTGTTTTTTCTTGGATGACACATTTTTTCACTAATCCTTTGGCAATGTAAGCAATCCATTTTGAACCAGGTTTTCTGTACCAAACAGATTTTTTAAATGGTATTTTCTCGTACTGTACGTTTTGCCAGAGCCAATTATGCTCTTCGAGTGATAAATTAGTCTCTTCTATGGCGAGATGCAGGAAAGTAGCGAGTTGGGCAGGGTCTGTTTGAATCATGGGTGGTAACGTTTGACATGACAATTTAATCGTTCAAATATACTTAAAATACAGCAACCTAGGCTATTTTTCCCGCTGTGGCAAATTGTGTTTTTCAAGGATAACAAAGACAATTAAAATAGATAAAAATGAATAGCCAATAATCGTCCAAACGGTTTGTTTGATCAAGCCTTGGGCAGAAAATCTTGCCTCGTATCGATCTCGAATTTCTTCTTTTGAATAGTCCATCTCTACGTTTTTACGCTGTTCTAACTCTTTCATATTTTCTATTTCTTTTTGATACAAAGCATCTATTTGGGCTTCTTTGTACGCAGGATCTACGGTATCAAATAGAAATAATTTGAAGAAAAATAGGCATATAAATACACAAAAAACTACAAACGAACTGTACGCAAAAATCGTCCATGGCTTTCCATTTCTATTTGTTGGAGAAAAAGAAATTTTAGTGGCTATCAAGTAAAGTAGGAAAGGGGTAAATTTCAATACTAGATTGATAATCAGGTAAGAGGAATCTCCCAAAGCATAGTGAATGACTAATGCCAGAATTTCGAATGAGAGAAACAGGAAGAACAAATGGAGGTTTTTTCTGAAAAGCCGAATCATACACGTTTCGTTTTGAATGCAACCAAAAGAAGACTTAAAACCACAAGAAAAAGACCAGAAGTACCCACTTTCATATAAGGAACAAAAGAATATATTTCGCCCTGAAATGTCTGTACATTGATTGCCTTGGATACAAAGTAGAAAAGATTATACGGCAAGTCAAAGCTGGATAAAAGTGAGAAAAGAAACAAAAAAAGGAGTACAACGTAATTCGATTTCATGAATTGAAAAAGACTAAACGCGAATAATATCTGAATGATTTGACCCAACAAAAGGGGAATCAGATGGTCGAACAAGGTAGAAATTGGTAAATGAATATCTAGCCGTTGACTAAAAAACAACAGAAATACAGTTAAAAATGTGCAAACGATTGATACGGTAAAACCGAGAACGACTTTCAAGAAAAAAACAGATACATAAGGAAATTTTTGGAGTTTGTATCTGTCAAAATTAGAGACCTCTATTTCTGTTTGGTAAAACAGATACAAAAAATAGAGGTAACAAGGTAAAACAAAAAGTTGCGTGAAGTAAACAGAAATTTTGAGCATTCCGACTGCCAAAGTCGCATGAAACTCTTGTGTAGATTTGTTGATTGTTCCAAAAACAAGCAAAAAGATAAAGTAGCCAGCAAACAAACAGAAAGAATAGAAAAGCAAACGCAATTTCCTGAATTTATTCCATTCAAGGGAGAGAAGATTTGATAGACTCATTTTACTATTTTTTTTAAGTAAATACCATAGAAAACAACGGAACAGAAAAGTATGATACTCAATTTGGGGAAATCGAGAGTTATAAAGTCATCTGCCTGTATCCAACTTAATGGATGTACTTGTATCCAATAGAGACCCAAATGTATCAAACCTGCCATCCAGAACTGTCGTAAAAAAGGTAGGGTTGCTACTACTAGCTGACTACTATACGCAACCCAATAGCTGAGCATACAAAGACAAACGAAAGGTAATGTAGGAAAACGAAAGGAGGTATGTAACGTGTGAAAATACGAGAATGAGAACGTAATAAGTATAAAAAGAGCAACGAACAACAGACCGAGAATAAAATATACCCCATTTCTTTTGCTGGTATTTTGTCTTTCTTGCGAACGATTTATCCACAAAGTTCGGTGTGTTTTTGTTTCCGTTGTGTGTTCAATTACTTGAAGAACTGCCGATAAAATGAGTAAGAGAAGCAGATTTAGTCGAACGAGATAGGAGACATAAAACACTGAAAAACTTGGTTTGATGGCACGGTTGACGGTAGCAAGCGGGTATATATCATACATGGTTCTATGAAAATTCCACAACACAAGCACAGAGATAAGGAGCAAAAGAAGCGCAGCCAGCCAAATTAGCTTATTTTTTACCACCTTCTGAAATTCAAGGTACAGACTAAGCATATTCTTCTTTTTGAAAGTTCGATAGCGTTCCAAAGCGTTCTTGAAGTTCGTCTTTTGTCAGTCTCCTGTAAATGCTTTTATCTTTAATATGCACAAGTTCTGTGAACCAGTCAGCGACGGGTTCGAGTTCGTGGGTTGTCAATAAGACGAGGGCATCGTTTTCAAGACGCATACGTTCAAGCGTGGTAAGAATAATTTGGATAGACGCCTTATCTACGCCTAAAAAGGGTTCATCTAAAACAATTAATTTGGGATTTCCCAACAGAGAAACGGCAAGACAGACTTTTTTATAGTTTCCTAGCGAAATGTATTTTGCCTTGATATCGGCGACATCCAATAAATGAAAGTCTAGTAATTTTTGGGTGATATTGCTATTTTCTACGCCTTGGTAGTGTGCGAATATTTCTAGATTTTCTCGAACGGTTAAAAAATCATACACGCGGTACTCTGGGAAAAACACCCCAAATTCAGCTAGGACTGATTCTTTTTGCTTGGAAAATACAGATACACCTTGGTAAATGACATCACCTGCTTGCTTGGGCAATAAATCAAGCAGATATTTCAATAATGTGGATTTCCCTGAGCCATTTGCCCCGATAATCAATACATTGCTACTTTGATTCCAAGTTAAATGGACGTCTCTCAAAACGTCTAAGGATGGAAAACCGATGGTTTGTGCGTTGATTTCTAATGTAGTCATGTTGTTTTTGGGAGTGAATGGAAAGCTAAACGATATGTAAATAACAAGGTGTTCGAATCCAATAAAACGCAACGGATTTTCTGCCCATTGGGTTTTTATCCGACAAACAAACGTACATTATTCCAATGAGAATATTAGTCTAATTTTAGACTATTTTGGTATAGATAGGATGTGATTTTATCCATAGCAAATGTGTTTGTAGATGTGTTTCTATTAGTTACTTGTGTCAATTAGTTCAAAAATCAATTGTCTTAAAGTCTGTATATCACTTTCAATTGTACCTTTCATATAGTGTTCGTAAACACTTTTGCTGTCTGGTGGATTGAGATTTAGTTTCAAGCCTTTTTCTAAAGCCAATAGTCGTAAAAACTCTCTTTGTGTTCGTCCGTTTCCTTCTCTGAATGGGTGTAAATAGTTGACATTATCCAAAATTTCTGCCAATTTCCCAGCTAAGCGTTTTTGGTCGTCTTTCGGAATTTTCTTGAACTCAGCAATTAATTGGTCAATGTATCTGAATGCGTTGTCAAAATGTGAAGTAGGGAAGAACTGTTTGCCATCTTTGCTTATTTCAACCGTCCGTTTCTTTCCTGCCCAAACGTAAATGTCTTGAAATAAATGTCTGTGAATTTCAAAAAGGCTGTCAATACTTTTGATTTTTATGGGGATTTTCGAAAAGTTCTTGAAGCCATTTTGTTACTGCACCACTCTCAACAAAGAGCAATACATCTGGGTCTGTAATGTCTTGTAAGTTCCTTAAAAGTCCTGTATTTAGGTCTGTGTATGTAAAGTCAGGGTCTATGTATTTGTAGGAATTAGACATAGGCTCTTTGTTTGGCAAACGCTACGAATTCTGCTAAAGATATTTTCCCTGTCACATAGTCTCTTATGATTTCAATACCTTTTGGTGTCGGTTTAAATCCTTCAAACATATTACTCCCCAAGGCATTTGCGGTGCTTTCTAAGGTTTTTAAGTCCGAAAATTTAACTCCCATTATTGTCAGATTGCTTCTGTCTATTTCTATCGTATTGAACATTTTTTAATCTTTAATACTCTCCAAATTTACAAATTATTTAGGTCAAATTGTTTGTTGTCTGTTGTTTAAAAATGGCTTATTTCCTGCTTTTTTGAAAATCTTCTAGTGAATAGCCCATAATCGTCCAAACGGTTTATTTGATCAAGCCTTGGGCAATAAATCAAGCAGCTATTTCACTAATGTGGATTTCTCTGAGCCATTTGCCCCGATAATTCATACGTGGCTATTTTGATTCTACTATCAAAACAAATTGGGGGCAATAGACTGCCCCCAATTTGTTTCCTATTCCTTCACTTGCAAGACCATTTTGCCGGTATTTGCGCCTTCAAATAGTTTTTGTAATGTATCGTGAAAAGCCCGAATACCGCCTTTCTCAACGTGATATTGTGCGTTTAGCTTCCCTTCTTGAATCCATCCTGCCATTTCTTTGGCGGCACTTCCATAGTTAGCAGCATTATCAAAGACAACAATGCCTTCCATTTTTGCTCGGTTGACGAGCAACGAAAGGTAGTTTTTCGGGCCTTCAGGACGTGACGTATTGTACTGAGAAATGGCTCCGCAGATAACGATACGAGCTTTTTTATTGATGAGCGTGAGCACCGTGTCCAGAATTTCGCCACCTACATTATCAAAAAATACATCTACACCCTCAGGGCAAGCAGCAGCGAGACGTTTGCGAAGTGCCCCCGCTTTGTAGTCGATGCAATCATCAAAACCAAGTTGATTTTTCACGTACGCGCACTTCTCTTCTCCGCCGGCAATACCGACAACCCGACAACCTTTCAGCTTGGCAATTTGTCCGGCAACACTTCCAACAGCTCCTGCCGCGCCTGAAACAACGACGGTTTCACCTGCTTTGGGTTGCCCAGTGTCCAACATCCCGAAATAAGCAGTCATGCCCGACATACCCAATGTGCCCAAATAAACGGGCAAAGGTAAAAAAGAAGGATTGACAGAAACGGCTTCTTTGGCAGGTAGAATAGCTAGTTCTTGCACGCCCAAAGAACCACTTATGTACGAACCGACCGGAAAAGCGTCTGCCGTGGAGGCAATGACTTTTCCGACACCCAACGCCCGCATGGTGTCTCCTAAAGCGACAGGTTTGATATAACTTTTGCCTTCGTTCATCCAACCTCGCATGGCAGGATCGATGGATAAATAATGTGTTTCTACTAAAATTTCGCCTTCTTGAAGAGGGGATACTGGTACGTTTTCTTCCAATTGCCAACAGTCTGTTGAGATAGCACCAAGTGGTCTTTTTACCAGTAAAATTCGGTTATTTTGCATGTGTTACTAGGTTGATTTGATGTGTAAAAATTAATTCGTTGGGTTAATGTGTTCTTCAGGTATGGGGTCGTATCCATTCATACGAAGATACAGTTGTGCCAATGCAATGGCATCTTTCTCGCAATAACGAGCTATTTTTTGGGTATCTTTCTCTTGGTAATATACGCGGCCAATGTCTTTCCCGGCTATTTCCTCTTTGCTGCTCTGAATCCCGAAAATAGTCATGAGTAATTCCAAAGAAGTATAATAGCGGTAGTCTCCAAATTTCCATACATCCATGGTGTCAAGCAAGCTGATTTCCCATGGTTTTTTTCCATGAATACGCAGGATAGGTGGAATCGCCAAGCCGAGTAAGAGCATTCGGCGGCATAGGTAAGGATAGTCAAATTCTTTCCCGTTATGGGCACACAAAAGGAGTTGATTGCCCGCTTTATGTCGTTGTAAAATCTGAATAAATTGCTCTAAAAGTGTGCCTTCATTTGTTTCTTCTTGCAAAACAGTTGATTTTAAGCACAATCGTTGATTTTCTTCCTCCCAAAAAAAGGCACTGATTCCGATGGATACGATACGTCCGAACTCGGCATATAAATTGGCTTTTTCTTGGTATAATTGGGCTGTTGTTTTCTCCGAATCTTTATTGAATCGCGTGGCTTTTGTTTCCCATAATTCTTGCATTTTGGGCGATAATTCGTGGAGATTTTCGTGTGCGGAGACGGTTTCAATATCTATGAATAAGATATTTTTGAGGTAAACGAGGAACGAAGCATCTGGTTTCATGACTGATATATTATTTTGTATTGAACAGTCAAAAATAATGATTTAAAGTCAAATAACAGATTTTAGAAAGGATAAGGGGCAGATTTCACTTTTGCATTCATCAAGATGGTTTTTTTTCCTGCCGGATAGAGGATATTGACGAGATTCGTTTGGTCGTCAAAGAGTTCGGTAAGCAGCGTATTGACAAAGGTATAGCCTTTGGTTTGGTTCGCATCAGGGATTTCAATGTAGAGCCACGTGGCGTCTAGTTCTGGCTCGCGGCCAATGTATTCCATCTTCTTTTTGGTCTTTTGTGGCGTGAGAAGACCCCAATTTTTTTCTAAATACCGAGCGATGATGGCATCTGCTTGTTTATTTGACGCTTCTACATGTATTTTTTTTCCTTGGTTAAACTCCGTCAAGGCGGTTTCAAGGTCATCGGTAAAAACGCGGATAGTCGCTTCTATGGACCCCGTTTTGGGGTTGTAGCTAAGTTCAGACAACGAAGTATGGAAGTCATGCTTATTCTCTTTTACCCCTGAATGGAGTGAGGTAAAAGAGAATAAAAGAAGACTAATAAAGAGAAAATGAATGGATTTAAAATCAGAAAATTGCTTTGATGGCATCATTGAACATGATTAAAATTAACAAAGCTAATAAGATAAAAGTACCTGCTTGTTGCGTACGTTCCATGAATTTTTCGGAAGGTTTTTTACCAGAAACCATTTCATAGATGAGCAAAACGGCATGACCACCATCGAGGGCTGGAATCGGGAGTAGGTTCATGAAAGCGAGTGCCATGGATAAAATACCTGTAATCATCCAGAATCGACTCCAATCCCAAACTCCACCGTACATTTTGCGGGCAATTCCGATAGGGCCACTCATGGCTTTTCCGGCAGATACTTCCCCACTGAAAATCTTCTTAAAACCTTTGATATTGTCCGTAATTACACCAAAAGCACGGTTTGAACCTTCCGCAAAAGCTTGACCGAGTGTGTAATCAATATGTTCAAATGCGAGGTTGAACGACGCATTGAAGCCTAATTTCCCCTCTTCTGTAAGCGTAGGCGCAAGTTGGAGCGTATCTGCCCCGCGCAGAATGTCGAGTTGTACTTTTTTACTTGCGTTTTGGTTGGCTAGTTGCACAAATTCGTGGTAAAACTGAATTTTATTGCCGTTGAGCGCGATGATTTTATCACTCTCTTTAAGCCCAACTTGTTCTGCGGGAGAATCCGGTGCAATGGCTGCGATTTCAAATGTTTGAATAGGCTCGATGAATTTTCCGTCGTAGTCATCCTCCGAAATACTATTTACAAGGTCATTTGGAATAGGAACCTCTATTTTTTCTGTTCCACGAAGTACCGTGTAGTAATTATTTTCGCCTAGCATGACTTCAGAAGAGCGAATATCGTTGAAGTCTGTGAAGTCGTTTCCGGAAATATCTACGATTTTATCACCCGTTTTGAGTCCCATTTCTTCTGCAAGCGGGTAGGCGACAATTCCTAGTTTATTTACTTCATTTTTCGAAATGAATGTATAGCCCGTTTGGTAAGTAAGTGCCCAAAAAATAGCGACACCTGTGATAACATTGATGATAATTCCGCCAAGCATAACGATAAGGCGTTGCCAAGCTGGTTTTGCTCTAAACTCGTAAGGTTGCGGCTCAGATGCGAGTTGGGAAGCATCTTTTGTCTCGTCAATCATTCCTTCAATATCCACGTAGCCGCCCATTGGAAACCAGCCAAGGCCGTATTCTGTGTCTCCCTTTTTGGTTTTCCAGAGTGCAAAGTTGAGGACATTGGGCATGGGGAACAGAAAGTCGAAGAAGATGTAAAATTTATTTACGCGAATTCCAAACATTCTTGCTGTGATGAAGTGGCCAAATTCATGTAAACCGACCAAGATAGTCAACCCCAATAATAGTTGACCTGCCATAATTAATCCTTCCATTCCTTATTTTGTATGTAATTTGTAAGCTGTTTTTTAAGAACAACGGGTTCAATAGTTATGTTCAATAGGTGATTATCTTGTGAAATCGTTGTGATTTAGAAGTGTAATCATGACCAAATTTAGGTAGTTTTTTCCAATTTTTGCCATCTGGCTAGAATACTTTGCGGGTAAGGTTGGTTTTTTGAGAAAGTTATCCGCTATTTACTCGCTGTGGGAATGAAGTTTTTACGCCTTGTGTTGCTATTAAAACAGTGGATGAAAGCATGATTAATTTTGATTTGATTATTGTGGGTGGTGGCCCTATCGGTTTAGCTTGTGGACTGGCAGCTCAAGAAGCTGGTCTGAGTTATGTCATTTTGGAGAAAGGATGTTTGGTAAATTCCATCTATAATTACCCTTCCAATATGACTTTTTTTAGTACATCTGAGCGATTAGAAATCGGAGGCGTTCCTTTTATTTCTGTCAATCCTAAGCCGACGCGGCAAGAAGCCTTGGAATACTATCGACGGGTGGTTGTCAGTAAAAATATACAGATTAAACTGTTTGAAGAGGTCGTTCAAGTTGTGCCCAAAGAAGGAGATATATACCAAGTTGTGACGTCAAAATGCGTGTATGAAACAAAATTTATTGTGGTCGCGACTGGATTTTACGACCTCCCCGTTTTGATGAATGTACCTGGAGAGTCGTTACCCAAAGTTTCACATTATTACAAAGACCCGCACTTTTATGCACTTCAAAAAGTGGTGGTTGTGGGGGCAAATAACTCGGCAGTGGATGCCGCTTTGGAAACGTGGCGAAAAGGCGCTGACGTTACGATGGTCATCAAGGGAGATAAAATCGGGGAACGCGTCAAATATTGGGCAAGACCAGATATTGTGAATAGAATTGAAGAGGGGAGTATCCGTGCTTTTTATTCAGCACAAATCAAAGAAATAAAAGAGCAATCGGTTGTGATTGCAACCCAAAATGGAGAAGTAGAAGTAGCCAATGATTGGGTGGTTGCCTTGACGGGCTACCAACCCAATCTTTCTTTTTTAGAAAAAATGGGCATTCAATTTGCGGAAGACGCGCTAAAAAAACCAACATTTGATGAACAAACCATGGAAACAAATTTACCCAATGTATTTTTGGCAGGCGTTGTTTGTGGAGGTATGGAAACGCATCGTTTGTTTATTGAAAATTCACGCATTCATGCAGATTTGATACTTGACAGAATCAAAAAAATAGTATCTTGAACTTGACTTAGCGAGGAAAGTTAACCCAAAATAGAAATCCAGTTGAAATTTATTTTTCAAACCAAATTGTTTGATGAAATAAAAACTGTTTTTTTGTTTTAATTTTAGGCGTAGATAAGTTGTCTCTATTCCTCGATATTCCAAAGCAAAACCTAATGACGTGTTTTTACAATTATGCTTCTTTACGCCGCTATACTTCTTTTTATCCTAGCCTTACTAATCATTATCCGTTCATTTTTGGACGGAAGTAAAGAGTATTTATTGGGACTTCTCTGTATTATTTTTAGTCTATACATGATTTCCTATCAGGTACTTTTTTTACATCTATCTGTTTTCTTTGGGGCGATTTTATTCAATCATTTTGCTCCTGTTTACTTTTTAATAGGTCCCATTTTACTTTGGTATAGTCAATATGTTATTGGAGATAACCGACCGTTCAAACGAGCGGATTTCCTGCATTTTCTTCCGGCAATTATTCATTTTTTAGGTATTTTCTCTTATTTTTTCATTCCTTTTGAAGAAAAAAAAGAATTGGTAGAAAAGATTTACTCCCTTGATGGGTATATCTTGCAAGTGAAGGTAAATGACCTATTTTCAATGGGCTTTCTTCATCTAGCCCGTTTGATTTCATATATCGGATATGTAGGTTATACCACGTATTATATCGTTCAAAATCGAAATAAGCTAAGCAAATATATTTATAATTGGCTTTTATTTACGATTGTATTAATAGTGATTCAAATTGGTGTTTTTGCTTTTTTTGCGTTCCTTCTCTTTCATGATAATGTCTTATTGGGAGTTACAGAAAGAACATTTGCTACGAGCATCGGTCTTATTGAAATTACCCTTGGTTTGATTTGTTTATTCATTTATCCGTACGAACATATCATTCAACGGAAACGAAATTTTACTGGTTTGGAGGAAGTCACCATCACGCAAAAGAATACGGTGCATCAGGAGTCAACTATTTCGTATGATAGTTTATTAAAAGAGAAAATTCGAACCTATTTTGAACAACAAAAACCGTATCTGAATCCGGAGTTCAATGCGTTGGATGTAACGGTTGCTTTAAATGTGCCTCAACACCAAATCTCAGCTTGTTTGAAAAACGAATTTGAGATGACTTTCACCGAATACCGCACCAAAGCGCGTGTAGAACATGCCATACGGCTTTTGCATTCAGATGAAGCCAAACGGGTAACGATGGAAGCGATTGGGCAAAAGTCTGGATTTCATTCGAAATCTGTTTTTTTTAAGTCTTTCAAAGAAGTGACTGGTGTAAGCCCCAGTGTTTTTTTAAAAGAAAATGTCAAAGAATAAATCCGATATACATTGAAAACAAAAAGGGACTTCTTGAGAAAGAAGCCCCTTTTTTGTTGATTATTAGAACCATTACTTGCTGATTAAATACTTAACAGCGAGTTCATGTGACTGATAACCAGCTCGCACCCCCATCGTGGCGGGTACTTCATAGAGGTAAGTTAGATATAGTTTTTGTGCTGTGAGGATGCCTGCTCTTATGCCATAGCTTGACTTAGAGCGGTAAGTCATTGCTAAATCCAAGGTTTTTTTGTAGCGGAGCATCAAGTTAAAATCTGTGCTGACGGGTACGTTTTCTGCTAGTCTAACAAGTACGCTAGGTTCAATATCTAGTGAACTTGTTTGGAAATTGTACCCCGTCATGGCGTAGTAGTTAGCCGCATCAATGAAATTTGTGGCATTTCCTGTGTCTTGGAAATCAAATCTTCTGACACGTGGTTCAGAAACGGCTAGGAAGAAGTTTCCAGCTAGAAGTGCTGCACTCCAACCCCCGTTGAGCTGCATTCCGGTGGTATAGTTTTGTTGTAGATTCGGGTCATTTTCATGAATGACATTTAAGTCACTGAAAGCGATGGTGTGATTTACCATGGAAATCCGAATCCCACCCAAGACAGATACTTTATCGGAAAATTTGAGGCGATAACTGTAATCTGCACCAATGAGCATGTTTTTGACCGGCCCAGCTTGGTCGTGCATAGCAATGACCCCAACCCCCATTTTCTCTTGGATTTTACCAGAGAAATGCGCGCCATAGGTAGTTGGTGCACCCTTAAACCCAAACCATTGCTGTCTGGTAAATCCTGTAAAAGAAGAGACAGAATCTGCACCTGAGAGCGCAGGGAATAGCATTCCCGGGCTCATTCTGTAGAGACTATTCATCGACTCTACTTGTGCGTTTGATTGATGGCTGAGCCCTACTAAAAGTAGGAGGCTCAGCGCGAAGAAATATTTTTTCATTGAATATTGGATCATTTTTAAAGCGTGCTAAATGATTAGAAATTACTGATACGGTTGAGGTAAACAGAACCTAGTGCTGCTTTTCTTTCTCCGTTAAAATCAATGATGTAGTAGTAAGTTGCATCTGGTAAGAGTCTATCAGATTCGATAAAGACACCTGGTTGGTTACACTCCCCTTGCCATTGATTTTGGTAGTTTTTCTGTTCGAATACAAGCACACCCCATCTGTTGTAAACACGGATTTGATTATTCTCGAATCGTTTGATACCTGGAATAATGAGGTAATCGTTCAATCCGTCGCCATTTGGTGTGATAGCCTCTGGTACAAACGTGTTGCATTCCTCTGGGTCTATGATGTTCGGGATTCCATTGTTATTGCAATCCGGTATATTTCCATAGTCTAAATCATCTTCGAATTTGTCAATGATGCCATCATTGTCTGCATCAATATCTCTGAAGTTGAAAATCCCATCGTTATCAGTATCCCACGGATTTGTACCATCTAGTCCTGCTTCATCGATATCTGAATGGCTGTCGTCATCCGAATCAAGGTCTCGGAAGTCCGGCGTTCTATCGTTATCTGTATCAACAGGATTCGCCCCATTGGCTCCTGCTTCAATCGAGTCAGGAATTGAATCGCTGTCTGAATCTAAGTCTAAGAAATCTGCGTTGCCATCGTTGTCTGTATCTACTGGATTTGCACCATTACTTCCTGCTTCGTAATTATCCGGGATTTTATCTCCATCGGAATCCAGGTCAAGGAAGTTCGGAGCACCGTCAGTATCGAAATCTTCGTTTTTCTCGATGCTATCTGGGATAGAGTCGTTGTCTGAATCCAAGTCAAGGAAGTTCGGAGCGCCGTCTTTGTCGAAGTCTTCGTTTTTCTCGATGCTATCTGTGATAGAGTCGTTGTCAGAATCCAAGTCAAGGAAGTTCGGAGCGCCGTCTTTGTCGAAGTCTTCGTTTTTCTCGATGTTATCCAAGATACCATCGTTGTCGGAATCCAGGTCAAGGAAGTTCGGAGCGCCGTCTTTGTCGAAGTCTTCGTTTTTCTCGATGTTATCCAAGATACCGTCGTTGTCGGAATCAAGGTCAAGGAAGTTCGGAGCACCGTCTTTGTCGAAATCTTCGTTTTTCTCGATGTTATCCAAGATACCGTCGTTGTCGGAATCTAGGTCAAGGAAGTTCGGAGCGCCGTCTTTGTCGAAATCTTCGTTTTTCTCGATGTTATCCAAGAGACCGTCGTTATCGGAATCAAGGTCAAGGAAGTTTGGAGCGCCGTCTTTGTCGAAATCTTCGTTTTTCTCGATGCTATCCAAGAGACCGTCGTTATCGGAATCAAGGTCGAGGAAGTTCGGAGCGCCGTCTTTGTCGAAATCTTCGTTTTTCTCGATGTTATCCAAGATACCATCGTTGTCAGAATCGAGATCAAGGAAGTTCGGAGCGCCGTCTTTATCGAAATCTTCGTTTTTTTCAACGATGTCCAAGATACCGTCGTTGTCGGAATCCAAGTCAAGGAAATTTGGAGCGCGGTCTTTGTCGAAATCAGCAGCCGTTTCAATGATGTCAAGAATACCATCATTATCTGAGTCGAAGTCTAAGAAATTGGCAATACCATCTTTATCAAAATCTTCCACTGTTTCACCTTCGTCAAGAATGCCGTCTCCGTCGGAGTCCAGATCAAGAAAGTTTGGTATTCCGTCGTTGTCTCTATCGTGGTCTTTTTCCGAAATATCGGCAATCTTATCTCCGTCTGAATCGATGTCGAGATAATTCGGCATACCGTCTTTGTCAGGATCGTTTGTTTTTTCGATACTATCTGGGATACTATCATTATCTGAGTCAAAGTCCAAGAAGTTGGCGAGCCCATCTTTGTCAAAATCTTCTACGGTTTCGATGGAATCAGGGATAGAGTCACCGTCGGAGTCTAAGTCTAGGAAGTTTGGTATTCCATCGTTGTCTCTGTCGTGGTCTTTTTCTGAAATATCTGCGATACCATCGCCATCAGAGTCAATATCAAGGAAGTTCGGGATACCATCTTTATCGGCATCGTTGAAGGTCTCAACTTTGTCAGGAATACTATCTCCGTCTGAGTCCGTATCGAGATAGTTCGGGATACCATCGCCATCTTGGTCAAATAGACCTTCTAAGAAGTTATTGATTCCATCATTATCGTCATCGTAACTTGCACAGTCTGGCGTTCCGTCATTATTGGAGTCTTTTTCACAGAAAGCACAACCAAGCGCATCGACAGGCATTCCTGCTGGAGTACTAGGGCATTCGTCGATTTCGTTGAATACGCCGTCTCTATCATTGTCACCGGAAGTAGGTACGATAATAGTTGCAGTACCAGAACCGGAGGTAGCAGCTGGGGCGAAAGCCATAAATGCGGCTATTCCAAAGGAGCTACTTGGTGGCGGGCTTGGTAAATAGGTGACGGTATAAATGATAGTCACGGATCTTCCTGCTTCGCTTAAAAGTGGCGTATATGTAATTTCTCCTGTATTTTCATTGAGCGTGTATGGCCCAGCAGCAGTTCCACCTGTACGGACGACACGAAGGTTTGGTCCAGGTAAAAAGTCATCATTTCTAATGAGGTTGAACGTATATGGAATACCTACTTGTGCTGTTTCAAGTTCATCGATAACTTTTGGAACGGTAGGGTTGGGGTCAGAGTTATTCGGGTTTCCGTCTCCGTCACAGTCTAATGTTCCCCATACACTGGTTACATTAGCAAGAATTTGACTTGTTGCAAGAAAATCACAAGGATCATTCGGATTTGTACCATCTGTGGTTTCTTGTGCATTTGTTACTCCATCGCCGTCATTGTCTTTTTGTGATTCAGCACATCCGTTTGCGTCAACGGCTTCACCTACTGGTGTATTCGGACAAAGATCTATATTGTCCTTAACATTATCAGAATCGGTATCTTTTTGCGATGCGGAACATCCATTTGCATCAACCGTTTCACCTGTTGGCGTATTTGAACAGCTATCACGGTCATCTGTTACGCCATCCCCATCAGAGTCGGGAATCCCAACACTGACATTTGCGGTAGTGGTAGCATTTGCACAACCACCTGTTCCTGCGACGGTGTATGTGATGGTAGTTGTCCCTGCTGCAACGCCTGTGACTTCTCCAGTTGTGGAGTTGATAGTAGCGACGGCTGTATTGGAGGAAGTCCAAGTACCTGTTGCACTGTTACCAGAGATGGAGAGTGTGGTAGTACCATTAATGGTGGTAGAAGTAGTTCCAGCGATAGTACCCGCCGTTGGTGCAGCTGTGACGGTGACGGTTCTTGTGGCAGTTGCGTCTGGACATCCACCAGTACCAGCGAGGGTATATGTAATGGTAGCCGTACCAGGAGCAATGCCTGTAACAAGACCAGTAGCAGAAACCGTAGCGACGGCTGTATTGGAAGACGTCCAAGGGCTAACCGCGATGGCTGCGAGAGCTGGATTTTCTACGGATGCCAGGGAGGAAGAACTTACATTGAATTGAGTAGTACCTGCGACACAAATGGCTTGTGTACCTGAGATGGAGCCGAGATTTGGGGGAAAAGTGACTGTGACGGTTCTTGTGGCGGTTGAACTACCGACGGTATAAGTAATGGTAGCTGTGCCAGGAGCAACGCCCGTGACGAGACCTGTTGAAGCATTAACCGTAGCGACAGATGTATTATTGGATGACCAAGAACCGCCTGTAGTACCGTTTGTGGTGAATTGGGATGTACCCGGCAGACAAATTTCTTGCGTTCCTGAAAGAGTACCGGCTGTTGCTGCTGCGGTTACGGTTACATTTGCGGTAGTGGTAGCATTTGCACAACCACCTGTTCCTGCGACGGTGTATGTGATGGTAGTTGTCCCTGCTGCAACGCCTGTAACTTCTCCAGTTGTGGAGTTGATAGTAGCGACGGCTGTATTGGAGGAAGTCCAAGTACCTGTTGCACTGTTACCAGAGATGGAGAGTGTGGTAGTACCACTAATGGTGGTAGAAGTAGTTCCAGCGATAGTACCCGCCGTTGGTGCAGCTGTGACGGTGACGGTTCTTGTGGCAGTTGCGTCTGGACATCCACCAGTGCCAGCGAGGGTATATGTAATGGTAGCCGTACCAGGAGCAATGCCTGTAACAAGACCAGTAGCAGAAACCGTAGCGACGGCTGTATTGGAAGACGTCCAAGGGCTAACCGCGATGGCTGCGAGAGCTGGATTTTCTACGGATGCCAGGGAGGAAGAACTTACATTGAATTGAGTAGTACCTGCGACACAAATGGCTTGTGTACCTGAGATGGAGCCGAGATTTGGGGGGAAAGTGACTGTGACGGTTCTTGTGGCGGTTGAACTACCGACGGTATAAGTAATGGTAGCCGTGCCAGGAGCAACGCCCGTGACGAGACCTGTTGAAGCATTAACCGTAGCGACAGATGTATTATTGGATGACCAAGAACCGCCTGTAGTACCGTTTGTGGTGAATTGGGATGTACCCGGCAGACAAATTTCTTGCGTTCCTGAAAGAGTACCGGCTGTTGCTGCTACAACATTGACGGTTCCTTTACCGCTGAGTACATATCCGTCCGCATTTGTGATTACGGCAGTTACTTCATAGGTGGAACCGAGCGTCAATGGATAGGTAGAAATAGGAAGACTCCAAGTATTATTCGTGGTATTTACCGAAAGACCATTTGCTGTAGTATAGGTATGACCATCTATAAGGACTTGTAAACTTTCACCTGTTCTTAGTGTAACAGTTCCCGTTAAGGTAGGGGTTGTACTTGCGGTTGTTTGGCTAGTGGCTGTAACTGGACCTGATGGTTTTAGTCCGTTTGTGGTGGTGAGATATCGATTCAATGCCTCCAATAATCCAGAAGTAGCTGCATTTCCACTTATACTTTCTCCATCAGTTAGGGTTAGGGTTTGTCCGATTAATTTCATACCAATATTGGTATTACCTTCAGCTTTACCACCGATGATATTATATGTAGTGCCTGCTCCATAAGTAAAAGACGTATTTACTGTAGAACTTGGAATAAAGCCAAAAAGAACTGTCGTGCCTCCATTATTTCGCCAAGTAATCGTTCCTGGTATTTCTATGAATGAACCATTCGTAAACTGTAATCGTGCAGCACCATAGATGTCATTTCCCTGTATGGCAACTTCTTCAAACTGTCCACTTGCTGTCGATTGAACAAAAAAGGAACGCGCGATACCTAAGGTAGGGTGAGTTTTGATTGAGTTAGCTTGTTGAGGGTTACTTCCTTGTGTCGCGAGAAATCCTTCTGTAAACGGTACGCTTACTTCGATTTGTGCCTGCGCAAGCAAGGGTAAAAAAGTTAGGCAGACCAAAAGCCATTTTAGCTTTCGGTACAAGGCAAGACTTTGCCTTTTAGTAGTAGAGTGTAGCTCCATACGTAATTTGTTTTGGTTAATTGTACAAATTATGATGCAGGAGCAATTTTGCTGTATTTGGGTATTTGAGTTAGATTATGCGTCCTTTGTTTTTATTAAATCAGGGAGACACACTTTTTGTATTGCAAATGTCTTTATTCATGTACAAATATGCACTATTTATATACGAATTAGTGGTACTATTTTTTAATAAGACGACTTATTAACCCAAAGGTCATCTTTTATTTAGTTGTATTTTTATTTGTAACTTGCTAATAAACAAGAATATACGCCATTTGTCCAGCCAAAACCATCTTGGTTAGGATATTCTCCGCCTCCTGTCTCTATATCTCTACTTTCTATATTGTATTTCTCTGTAAACTTACCCGTTTCCTTAAAAATACGCGTATTCCAATCCATCCATCTTTGTTTAATTTCGTTACTTAACTCCGTATATCCTGACGTACGAAATGCCTCAACTGCCACCCATTGCAACGGAGCCCACCCATTCGGTGCATCCCATTGTTGCCCGCTTGCACACGTGGTTGTTCGGACACCCCCTTGTACCAAAAGTTCTTTTTGTACGCGCTCCGCACATCTTGCTGCTTGTGTTTCTGTCGCCAATCCTGCCCACAACGGAAACAGTCCAGCCAATGTGATTTTTTTGGTTATCTCTCCATTTATCCAATGGTAATCAAAGAAAAATCCTTCTTGTTCGTCCCAGAAATACGTATGAATGAGGCGCGCTCTTTGGGCTGCTTTTTCTGTGTAGTATGCTTTTTTTTCGGATGAAATCTCCGCATACATCGAAGCTAATTTACATTCCAATTTATATAGTAAACAGTTGAGATCGACAGGTATAATATGTGTCGTCTCTATGCTGCCTAAGGAAATGCCGTCTGCTAACCAGCGGCTACTAAAATCCCAGCCTGACTCACAAGCAGCTCGTAGATTCAAATAGATGTCTGCTGCTGTTCGTCCCGGATTTTGGGCTGCTAGTTCAAGATCCTCTCGGTAAGACTCTGGGCGAGGTGTAGGTGAATTATCCCAATATCTGTTCAAAAACTTGGTTGGTTCGACTTCAACGACGCGCTCAACGTCTTTCGTTGTCCTTTTAGTTGTTGTGTTCATCCAAAAGTCGTATTCCTTTTCCAATTCTGTCAGATAGTTTCCTTGTTTTGCTTTGGGAAGTAAATCAAGCATACAACTGAAAAAAGGCGGTTGCGACCGACTCAAAAAATAGGTTCGGTTGCCATTGGGTATAAACCCATACGTACGTATCAAATGCGCAAAATTGGCTATCATTTGTTCGATTAATTCCCATTTTCCTGCTTCTTTGAGCCCTAGAAGTGTAAAAAAACTATCCCAATAATAGATTTCTTGAAATCGGCCGCCGGGTACAACAAACGGGTAAGGAAGAGGCAGATACGTTGAACCCGCCAATGGATTTTTGATTTCACGTGTCAAATAATCCCATAATTGATGAATATGCGCCAGAGGCTGCTCTTTTTTTTGGGTTTCAAAAATCGGTAAATCGGTCGTTGGAAGTTCAAAATTTTCATGAACAAATTCCTGCAAAGTTATTTTGTCGAAATCCGTTAATTGCTGAAAATCAGTATAAATAGCAGGCAGTTCGCGTTTGGGAGAGCAATCTGTAGCAGTCTTGGAATCTTCGAATACTTCAGCCATTTGAATAGCATGAAAAAGGTCTGGGAAGTCGAGAAGTGTCTGAGGGAAAGTAGATAACATGTAGAATTAAAAAGGTTTTTTTGTTAGTTTTTGTAGGAGAACCAAGGCAACAAGTAGCAATGCCATGGGTATTAATGTAAAGTAGAAGGCATTTTCGCCTCCTTGTGTTTTAAAAAGCCAGCCGATAATTCGGGAACCTAACGTTCCGCCAAGTGCTGAGAAAATAACGATGAGACCTGTCATAGGGCTATGTAATTTTTTCGGTGTTGCACTCAATACGACGGAGTTTAGGAGCGGATAAATGGGTGCAATAAAAAGACCAATCAGCGGGAACGTATAACCAATAAATGGAATGTCTGCTAATGTATTTACCTCACCAACAGTCAGTTGTAGTGTTTGTGGTAATAAAAAAAGAACCATTGACATGGCGATTCCGATACAAACTGTGATAATCCAAAACCAAGATATGAATTTGGTCAGGAAACCAGCGATAAGCCGTCCGGCAGCTAAAGAAATGGCTAAAATACTTGCCATCATGATGCCGAGGTCTTCGTTCAATTGAAGGATTCGGTTGTTAAAAGTCGGAAGCCAAGTCATGATACCTTGTTCGACCATCACGAACAGAAATGAACTAGCTACAAAAACCAAGACAAGCAATTTACCCAGCAGTATTTTCATTTGATTCATGTCTTCCCAAATAGACTGCTCGGTATCAATGTCATGGTTTTCAGAAAAAGGGGTAAACCAGAGAAAGAAAAAAGAAGCGGCTGCAAGTGCGGCGAGTAAAATATATACGCGAAGCCACCCGTTGGGGTCGGCGGAGTTGAAGGCAGGAAAAAGAAAATAAGCAACGGCTATGCCTACCATAAAAAAACCTTCAATGGAACTCATCAAACTGTTGTGTTCTTTGGGGGAGGTCGTCAGCAACCCAATAGATGAGTAAACAGATACTTTGATGAGCGCGAAGGCAATCCCAACCCCTGCGAAAAGAAGTTTAGCTGTCAGAAACGAATTACCTATAAACATGCCTAAACAGGCAAATACAACGAGTGAAAGGCCAATAAGCATGGCTTTTTTATAACCAATGCGCGGCAAAAAGGATGCGATGGCAAAAGATACCAAAGCAATGGGCATATCTTTGAAAAGCTCCAAGGTACTGGCTTGAACCTCATCGACGAGGTAGTTCTTTTGTGCTTTCAGTATAACGATACCGACGCTGTTCAGAAGAATGGCAAAGACAAAGTAATTGAGATACAGGGCGAATTTGATAGACCAGTTTTTCATAAGTAAAGGGGAGAGATGGAAAAAAGCATTGGGCGCGAAGCGCCCAATGCGCGTATTCATCATAGGTAAATAGAATGTAAGTAACTTTCTTAATTGCAAATTAAACAAAGAATAAGTCTATTTAATTATACTGTTTTGTGCTATATTTATACTCTATTGTTCTAATTAGTCAATATGTCGATTCGTTTTGAAAAAATTTTACCCGACGAAGATTCCAGTTTCCGTGTTCTGTATCAAAATGTACACGCGGATTCTTTCACCTGGGATTATCATTACCACCCAGAAATAGAGTTGGTGTTTGTCCCGAATGGCAACGGGCGTAGCTATGTAGGGAATCATCTTAGCCAATACGAAGACGGTGATTTTATCCTTATCGGCGACAATCTCCCACATGCGGGTTTTGGCTATGGCTCTCAATCTGTCCACGAAGAATGGGTGGTGCAGTTCCGAAAAGAAATGCTGTCTGACGGTATTTTTGGCTCTCTCCCCGAAATGAATGCCATCCAATTTATGTTGAAAAAAGCAGCTTGTGGTATTCGTTTTAATGGAAATGCACGAAAAGTTTGTGCTCCATTTTTCCCTAAATTGGCAGAAAAAAAAGGACTTGCCCGTTTACTTATTTTACTCGAAATCCTAGATTATCTCGCGCATTCTTCGGATTTTGAACTCCTCAATGAAAAGGAAGTCTTGGCTTCGTCTAACAAGGATTTTCAGAGAACCACAGCTATTTTAGACTTTGTGGCAGCTCATTTTTCCGAACAAATTCAAACGAGTGATGTTGCAGAAATAACACATTTGTCGTTGGCTGCGTTTTGTCATTATTTCAAACGTAATTTTCAACAAAATTTTACGGATTTTTTGAATGAATATCGCATCAATCAGGCTTGTGTTTTTCTGACACAAGGGAAAAGTGTGTCTGAAACCGCTTTCTTGGTTGGTTTTAATAGTTTACCTTATTTCAGTCTGACATTTAAGCGTGTAAAAAAGTGTAGCCCTTCGGCGTACCGAAAGGCAGTAGCTCCATTTATTCCTTGATTTTTAGTAGCTGATTTTACCTGAATCCCTATGAATCTATCTTTTCATTTGTTGCCATCGTCCCGAAACTTTCTCCTTTTTTTCTCCTTCATTTTATTCGCCAATCTTCCAATATATGCACAAGAATTACCCCCAATTGTAACTTTTTCGCCTAAAGAATACGGGGCTGAAAATCAGAATTGGGCAATCTCGCAAGGAAAAGATAAACGGATTTATATTGCAAATAATGCAGGTCTTTTGCGCTATAACGGAGAGCATTGGGAGTTGTTTCCCTCTGTAAATCAGACCATTATACGCTCTGTAAAGGCTGTCAATGACCGTATTTACACGGGTTGTTACAAAGAATTTGGCTACTGGAAAGAATCTGCTTCAGGACAATTGGTTTACACCTCACTGACGCAAAAGCACAAGATTCGTCTTGTCGAAGACGAACAATTTTGGCGCATCATTACACAAGGCAAATCTGTCGTTTTTCAGTCTTTGAATCGCTTGTATATCTATGATGAAACGACAGAAAAAATAAAGGTCATTTCAGCAAATGCCAGTATTACGAAGGTGTTCACTGTTGGGCAAGAAGTTTTTTTTCAAGTACTCGGAAAAGGAATATTTAAGTTAACGGAGGGGAAATCGGTTCTTTTTATGCGTTCTCCCCTCTTGACCAAAGAGGTGGTCGTTGAAATGATGCGTTCGGCACAAGGCGATTATCTGTATGTCACGCAACAAGCAGGAATTTGGATTGGGAAAAACAATGAACTCGTCTCTTGGGCTGCGAGTTCTTCTTTGGATTTGCAAAATACGAGCATATATAGTGCGATTCAATTAGAAAATGGAGAGATGATTGTTGGAACAATATCCAATGGGATTTTACATTTCAATACGAATGGTCAACGAATTATGTCTTTGAATCAGTCTAATGGCTTGGCAAATAATACGATTTTATCGTTGTTTGAAGACACGGATAAGAATATTTGGCTTGGCTCGGATAATGGACTTTCGATTGTGAATTTGAATGCTCCTTTTCGGGTTTATCATGATTTGCGTGGGCGTATCGGAACGGTGTATGCAGCTGAAGAGAAGGATGGTTTTTTGTACATTGGTTCTAACCAAGGTTTGTTCTGTAAAAAGAAGAATAGTACAGATGACTTTCGTCTGATTCCAGGTACAAATGGGCAAGTTTGGTGCTTGAAAATCATGGATAATACGCTTTTTTGTGGACATAATTCAGGCACGTTTATTATTCAAAATAACCAAGCTGAACTCATTTCGAGCCAAGCAGGAACGTGGGATTTAAAGGGTTTCAAAGGCAAAAATGACTGGATTTTACAAGGAAATTATACGGGTTTATCGGTCTTACACAAAGAGAACGGACGTTGGAAATTTCACCATACGTTGGCAGGTTTACCTCCTATTTCTTGCCGTTATTTTGAATGGATTAATGAGCAGGAATTGGTTGTTAATCACGAATACAAAGGCGTATTCAAGGTGAAAGTAGCCAAAGAGGGTCTGGCTGTTCGTTCTTTGGAATTGATAAAATCAGCCCCTATTGGTTTAAAATCGGGTTTAACGACTTATCAAAATAACGTGTATTATTTCTCTGAAAAGGGAATTTTTCAGTACGAGAACCAAAAGGGATTTGTCTTGAACAATGCGTTTACAAAAGGGATTTTAGAGGGTGATGTTTTTCGTTCCGGGAAATTAATTCAAGATGTACGTTCGGATAAACTTTGGGGTTTTACAGAGCAAAACATTGTTTCGATTTCTCCAAACTCCTTTCAAAAAGGGCTTACATTTCGGAAAATTGCCCTTCCTGTACGTGTTCGAAGTGATATTGCGGGGTTTGAAAGTGTGTTGCCTCTCGGAAATTCATCGTTACTCATCGGTACAACAGACGGTTATATCGTCGCGGAAACCTCCCAAAAGACTGAAAAACCATTTTCTGTGTTCCTGCAATCCATCACAAAAGGAAATAGAACTAGCCCAAAAGCATGGGTGAACAAAGCAGAATATGGTTCTTTTTTAGCAGACGAACGGCAAGTGGCTTTTCAGTTTTATGTTCCTTCTTTTTCCAAGTTTGAAGCTGCTTTATACAGTTATAAGTTGCAAGGATTTTACGATAATTGGACAGAATGGTCTGCCCAATCTGAAGTGAACTTCGACAATTTACCACCCGGAGAGTACGTCTTCTCGGTTCGCGCAAAACAAAATAATCAATTTTCTGAAAACATAGCAACATATACATTCACTATCGCACACCCATGGTATGCAACGAGTTGGGCTAAAATTTTCTATGGAATCGTCGGTCTAGCACTGCTTTTTATGGTCAACCGCTTGAGTAGAAAATATTATATCCAACAACAAAACAAGGAGCTAGAAAAGAACAAAAGAGAATTTGAAAGAAAGCAATTAGAGTCTGAGCAAAAGGTCATGCAACTTCAAAATTTGCAGTTAGTAAGTGAAATTGAAAGTAAGAATCGAGAGCTGACGCTCTCTACGATGAGCATCATTAAGAAAAATGAAATTCTTCACGAAATTAAACGTGAGTTGACCCAACTTGCCAATCAGAAAGGAACAGATAAGGTAATTCGTGTCATCGATGAAAACCTAAATGATACCAAAGACTGGGAATTTTTAGAAGAAGCGTTTAACCATGCAGACAAAGATTTCTTGCGTAAATTGAAATCAACACATCCCGAATTAACGCCCAACGATTTGCGTTTCTGCGCCTATTTACGATTGAATTTGTCGTCAAAGGAAATTGCACCTCTCCTCAATATCTCCGTCCGAAGTGTAGAAATTAAACGCTACCGTATCCGTAAGAAAATGGACTTGCCGCATGAAAAGAGTTTAGTTGATTATATCTTGTCACTTTAGTGCCTTTTTTACCACAACATTACCACAACAGAACGAAGAAATAGATGATATGATTAAATACAAATAGATGTATTTTTTTATGAAATAGCTTCTATATAATAGATTTTATATTCAAATTGACTACAACATCTGATTCTCCTTCCTTGTATGTTTTTTGTATAGGTCGTATTCTTTTTTTTGCCCCAAAAACGATTCTACATTTGTTATAGTAAATGAATTGTTATATCAAATCTAGGAATCATTACATGAAACAACGAATTTTCCTTTTTCTTCTCTTATTCACTGCTTGGGGTGTTCACGGGCAAAGCATTCCGCTAACGGGCAATGTGAAAGACAAAGCTGGAGACCCGCTTCCAGGCGTTTCTGTTACTTTAAAAGGGAGCACCTCTGGAGCCGTCACAGACGCCAAAGGGATTTTCTCTCTTCCGTCTGTTAAAGCGACAGATCGTTTGGTATTTTCTTTTGTAGGATATACAACCAAGGAAGTGACAGTCGGCAATCAAACCGAGATTTCTGTCCGTTTGGAAGAAGACGCGCAAGTTTTGGAGGAAGTCGTAGTCGTGGGATATGGCTCACAGAAAGTAACAAGCGTTTCAGGGGCTATCTCGTCTGTCAATAATAAGACGATTGAAAAACTTCGCCCCGTTCGTGCTGAAGAAGCATTGCAAGGGCAAGCCTCTGGGGTAAATGTCATTGCCAATGGTTCTCCTGGTTCTACTCCAACCGTCTTGATACGTGGTATTCCTTCTTATACAGGTACAAATCCGTTGGTTGTCATTGACGGTGTTCCTCAAACATTGCAAGACTTGAATGCACTGAATACCAACGATATTGAGTCCATGCACGTTCTAAAAGATGCAGCAACAACAGCAATTTATGGTGTCAGTGGTGGCAATGGGGTGATTGTCGTGAAAACAAAATCGGGTACGCGTGATGGCAAAACGAAGTTCAGCTACGATTCGTATTATGGTGTGCAAGAAGTACAAAGAACCATTGAGGTTCTCAACGCCACAGAATATGCTGCCATCTTGAACGAAGCAAGTGTAGCTGCGGGCGGGAATTTGGTTTTCCCGTCTTTGGCTAATTTAGGCGAAGGAACAGACTGGCAAAGAGAGGTGTTCACGCAAGCACCTATTTCCTCTAACAACTTGACCATTTCTGGAGGAAATGCTACTTCTTCGTTCTTTTTGTCTGGTGGTTATTTGGCGCAACAAGGAATTGTGGGCGGTGGCGATAAGTCGTATTTTAATCGAACAAACTTTACAGCAAACTTCACTAATTCCATCACGAATAAATTGAAGTTGTTATTAAATACAAGTTACGCAGGCATCAAAAACAGCAATTTGTCGGAAAACAACATCGGAAGCGTTCTCTCAAATGCGTTAAACTTTGATCCTACCGTTGCCCCGCGTGACGCGAATGGAAATTTCGGCATCAGTAGAACAATTACACAGGAAATCATCAATCCATTAGCACAAATAAACGATACGTACAATACGGGTTCTACGAATAAACTATTCGGGAAAATGGAGTTCCAATATGACGTATTAAAAAATCTGAAAGTAACCTCTCGTCTAGGCTATATTTATGTAGATGTGTATGGAAAGAATTTCTCTCCTTTCACTTTTTACGGAATTGGACACAACAGAACCAATGCCAACCCGGACTTGAGCCCGATTGTTTCCGTCAGTCCACTCGGTGAAATCACTTCTACGCGCAACCGAGTATCTGAATCCAGAACAAATTACTTGACACTCAACTACGAATTATTTGCAAACTACGATTTTAAAATCAATGAAAACCATTCTTTTGAAACCGTATTTGGTACAGCCATCAGCCGCAATACCGGTGATAACGTAACAGCAAATGCAGAGGGCATCCCGTTCAATTCTTGGGATTACGCAGATGTAAGCGCAGCAACCGGCGACCCAGAATCACAAACTTCGGGTTCTTTCCAGTATGTGAAAAGAAATCTGTCGTATTTCACGCGTTTGAATTACGAATTTAAGAATAAGTATTTGTTCTCTTTTACAGGTCGTGTGGACGGCTCAACGAGTTTTGGTGCAAACAATAAGTTCGGGTTCTTCCCTTCTGCTTCTGCGGGATGGATTTTGTCCAATGAATCGTTCTTCAAACCAAATTTTGTGGAATATCTGAAAATCAGAGGTAGCATCGGAACTGTCGGTAATGACAACATCAGTCCACAGTTCTCTCGCATTTCTACTTTCCCTCGCTATACATTTGACGGGAACATCGTAAGTGGTTCTTCCCTCTTCTCGATTCCAAATGAGAGTGTAACTTGGGAAAACCAAATCCAGATGAATATTGGTTTTGATGCACGTTTCTTCAACCGGAAATTATCGGTAACAGCCGATTATTTCGTCAAATCTGTAGATGATTTGCTCTTCAATCCAACTTTGTCTCTTTATTTGGGTACGCCCGTTTATCCGGCAGCGAATATCGGAAAAACATCTACCAAAGGATTTGATATCGCCGTTGGCTATTCAGATACAATCGGTGAAAAACTTGGATTTACTACGTCGTTGAACTTCACTGCTGCAACAAACTTAGTAGAACGTATCAATAATGGCGATAAATTTATTTGGGGAAGTGGCTATGGTATTCCGTTCACGAACTTAACCCGTTTTGAAGAAGGATTCTCTCCGGGCTATTTCTTTGGCTATAAAACAGACGGATTGTTCCAAAATCAAGCAGAAATTGAAGCACATGCCGTTCAAAATGGGGCGCAACCAGGAGACATTCGTTTCGTAGATATCAATCAAGATGGTATTATCAACGATGCAGACAGAACGCAAATCGGAGACCCATTCCCAGATTTTACTTTGGGTTGGAACCTTGGTTTCTCGTACAAAAATCTTGATTTCAGTGCATTTACGTATGCGTCTGTTGGTGGCGACATTTACCGGGCGTACGAACGTAATCTAAACTTTACCAATCGTTTTGCTAAATCATTGACACGTTGGACAGGTGAAGGCACGAGCAACGACGAACCTAGAGCTACTTTTATTGACAGCAATAACAACCGTCGCCCTTCAGATAGATACGTGGAAGACGGCACATTCGTGAAAATCAAGAATATTCAAGTAGGTTATACATTGCCTATCGGGAAAAATGCAAATAACCTCCGCGTGTATGCACAAGTGAAGAATGCGTTTACTTTTACCAAATACAGTGGTTACGACCCAGAGATTTCTTCCGGTGTACTTGATACGGGAGTTGACAGAGGGAATTATCCACAACCACGTGTTTGGATGGGTGGCTTACAATTGAATTTTTAATTGGTAAGTAGTTGGTATTAAGTTAATTGTATTAATAATTCGATTCAAAGAAATGAAAAAAATACTTCCATTTTCCGTCTTAGCTTCTACTTTTCTGTTTGCCACAAGCTGCGCAGATTACGTGAAGTACGACCCCAAAGAAAATTTTGAAATCGTGGCAGACGCGTATTTTCAGTCGCCACAAGATTATGAAGCAGCAGTTGTTGGTGCGTATGACCCGCTCCAATGGCTTTATTTGAATGTACTTATTGGTGATATTGCCTCAGATAACTCCTTGAGCGGGGGCGAAAGTGCCACAGACGTGATTGGTCTTCAACAAATTGATGATATGACCCACGACCCCAATAACGACAATCTAACCGCTATCTGGAGATGGCTATACGAAGGGGTAAACCGCACAAATTACCTCATGGAGAACAAAGGAAAGCTGGCGTTCTCTTCACAAGAAGCTCTATACGGTGAAGTACATTTCTTGCGTGCATACTATTATTTTGAGTTGGTTAAGTTTTTCGGAGATGTGCCGTTGTTCACAGATAGACGTTTAACCGCTTCTGATTCTGGAAAAATGACGCGAACTGCCAAAGCAGAAGTATATGCCCAAATCGAAAAAGATTTGCAAGAAGCCATTGCCAAATTACCTGGAAATCAGTCGCAAAAAGGACGTGTTACTCGCTTTGCTGCCAAAGCGCTGTTGGGTAAAGTATATTTGTATCAAGATAAATTCACACAAGCTGCCAATACGTTGGAAGAAGTTATTGGGGTGTATAGTTTAGTGAATGATTTTGGTCAATTGTTTGAAGAAGAAGGAGAAAATGGGCCAGAATCGGTATTTGAAATACAATATACGAACAAATCAAACTGGTATGATTGGGGTTTTACGCCACAAGGAACGGAAGGAAATTTCGGTATTATCCACAACGGTATTCGCGCGTTTAATGGCCCAAAATACGCTTCTGGTTGGAGTTTCAATGTGCCAACACAGAAATTAGTGGATAGCTACGAAGCGGGTGATCAAAGAAAGGCAACGACTATTCTGGACATCAAAGCATACGCGCAACAAACGGGTGCAACGTATGCAGAAGGCTACAAACACACGGGCTATTTCAACCAAAAATACATGCCGAGAGCCGGACAAAGTGGCGCACAAATTGAATTGAATTACGGTACAAACTACCGCGCAATTCGCTATGCAGATGTACTTTTGATGGCAGCAGAAGCACAAAATAGAGGTGGTTTGAGTGACGCAAAAGCACAACAATACCTCAACCAAGTGCGTCGCCGTGCGTTGGGTAATGCAGCACAACCTGTAACAGCAACGGGTTCGGCACTTACAGAATTAATTTGGGCAGAAAGACACCTCGAACTAGCCATGGAAGGTCACCGCTTTTTTGACTTGGTGCGTACCAAAAAAGCAGCAAGCCAAATCAATGGTTTTGTGACAGGCAAACACGAGGTATTCCCGATTCCTCAACAAGAAATTGATATTTCTCAAATCACGCAAAACCCAGGGTATTAATTCAAATTCATCCACTTAATTTAGAACGAATCGTATATGATACAGTCTATCAGAAAAATATTTTTTGGACTATTCGTGGCATCTACTACCTTGGTAAGCTGCGAGGAAGAGGGAAATCCGCTTGCATTCCTTGATGCAGCGGAGGCACCTTCAAATGTGTCAGCCATTTTTGACATCACACAAGACAATACCGGACGTGTAACGATTACGCCAATCGGTGAGGGTGTCGCTAATTTTGAGGTTTTGCCAGGCGATGGTTCTGCTACATCTCAAGTAGTAAAACCAGGACAAAGTTGGGCGCATGTATATAAAGAAGGAGAATACAATGTTCGTATCAAAGCAATAGGTATGACGGGCTTGAGCACTGAATCAACTCAAAACTTGAAAGTATCTTTCCGTGCACCCGAAAATCTTGTCGTATCGATTCAAAAAGACCCTGTACAAACCAAAACGGTATTCGTAACAGCAAAAGCGGACTTTGCTACTTCTTTTGAAGTACTCTTCGGAGACGACCCAACTGCGTTACCTCAAGTGGCTACCATTGGTTCAACAATTGCACATACTTACGTAAATGACGGTACGTACACCATCAAAGTTACGGCAAAAAGTGGAGGCGCAGCCACAACCTCGTACAGCGAAGTCGTCACGGTGACTGGGCGTACATTACCAGATGCACCTGCACCTATCGCCGTAGCAAGAAATGCAAGCGATGTTATCTCCATTTACAGCCAACATTACAACACAATTGCCAACGTAAATTATTACCCAAATTGGGGCCAATCTACTACGTTCGGAACGTATAAAATTGGGAATGAAGAGATGATTCAATACGGAAATCTAAATTACCAAGGAATCGATTTCAACCGCGTGATTAATGCTGCAAATATGGAGTTTCTTCACCTAGATGTGTGGACAACTGACCTTACAGCCCTCGAGATTTTCCCGATTAGTCAAGCAACAGGCGAAAAATTAGTACTACGTAATCTAAAAGCAAACGAATGGAATAGCATCGATATTCCGTTGAAAGATTTCACGGCTCAGGGTCTCTCGATGGCAGATATTTTCCAAATTAAATTGGTGGGTTCTCCATTTGCTCCAGCCGGTTTTGGTACCATCTTCGTCGATAATATTTACTTCTACCGCAATCCGCCCGTAGGTACTGTCACTGTTTTACAGAATTTTGAAGGAAATGCACCCGCTTTTGTTTCATTCGGAAATATCGCGGAAACAGTCGTGCTTGCCAATCCAGATAAGTCAGGAGAAAATACAACCGAAAAAGTAGCCAAATTGACAAAGTCAACAGGTTCTGAGGTTTGGGCTGGAACGTTCTTTGAATTGGCACAACCCATTACTTTAGCCGCTTCTCCGAAAATCACCATGAACTCATGGGCACCCAAAGCAGGTCGTGTGATAAAAATGAAGTTAGAAAATAAGGATGCCAGTATTACGCACGAAGTGGATGTAGTCAATACAAAAAGTGCTGCTTGGGAAAAACTTACGTTCGATTTCAGTAAAGCACCCGCCGCCAATTATGTGAGAATCGTCGTTTTCTATGACTTTGGCGTGTCTGGAGATGGCTCTGCGTATTATTTTGATGAAATTAAAAATTAATCTGTTACCAATGAAAACCGTATATCAATTTGTATTACTCACGTTCGTAAGTTTGCTCACCAGTTGCTTACCAGATACGTATGAATTTGGCGAGCTGACTGCTCCCACCAATTTACAAGTGAATGTTGAGATTGTAGGTGCTACCGCAACCTCTCCCTTAGGCGATGGTTCCGGAAAAGTGGTCGTTAGTGCAAAAGCAGAAAATGCCATCAGCTACAAATTTATCTACAACGGAGAAGAGTCAATCGTCCCTTCTGGAACAAAAACCTATGTTTTCGGAAAAACAGGTACGCACTTTTATACCTTGCAGGTCATCGCAATTGGTCGCGCAGGGGCTATGACGGTTTCACAAAAGCAAGTCGAAGTTTTTGCAAGTTACCAACCACCCGCTGATTTATTGAGAATGTTGACCAATGACTCGCAAAGACAATGGCGTGTTCATGCTGAAATCGGTGGACATTTTGGTGTTGGCCCTGGGGATGCAACAAGTCCTATTTGGTACGCAGCAAACCCGAATGAAAAGGCAGGAACTGGTATGTATGACGATGTTTATACGTTTGTTTCTGACGGTACTTTTTCTCATACAACCAATGGAAATGTACTCGGGAAACAGAAATATTTGGCTGACTTCAACTCAGCTGTTGCTACTGAAGCAGACAACGACTTTGAAAATTTCCCGTTAGCCAACTACAATGCAAATTGGTCATTGAGTGCGCCCGGCGGAGTAGAAACCATCACGCTTACCAACAAAGGCTTCATGGGCTTCTATGTAGGAACAAGTTCGTTCCAGATTCTATCGAGAAATGCCAATTCAATGGTTTTGAAAACAGTCGATAGTTTGGGTAGATCGTGGTTTATTACATTAATCGCCATCTAATTTCTATTTTTTAGTCAATTAAATCTTTGTTTTGTGTTATTTTTGAGTCAATAAAACAAGATTTGTTCATTTATCTATTTATCTAAACAAGAATACAGTAGAGGCAGCAACGTTTCTACTGTATTCTTTTACATAATTTACCAATGAGACCAATTGCAACCCTTTTTTCAGGTATATCTTTGTTCGTGCTTTTGTGCGCGTGTAAAGCAACCAACGGCATTGACCCAGAAGACGAAATTGTTCGTGTCGCACCCTCAAATCTCGTGTTGGAGGTAATCCCCAAAGGAGCAACCCCCGAAAATCCCACAGGTGACGGAAGCGGGGAAATAACATGTAAATTAACTGCGAAAGACGCTGTCCGCTACAGTTTCCGATTTGGAACAGGCGAGGTCATCGAAAACAGAACGGGTGAGGCAACCTATACTTTCTTAGAAAGAGGAACTCGCCAATATACAATCACGGCTTTTGCTTACTCTGAAAGCGGACTTTCAGCCAGCGCATCCAAAGAAATTATGTTGAAAGTCGAACCAAACTACGCACTCGTTTGGGCCGATGAATTTAATTCGGGTGTATCACCTGATGTTTCCAAATGGAATTATGACATCGGTACGGGCTCAAACGGTTGGGGAAATAACGAATCACAGTTCTATACCAACAGGCCAACCAACGTCTCCATATCTGATGGCATTCTCCGAATTACAGCCAGAAAAGAGGCATTTTCCGGCGCGGCTTACACATCGACACGGATGAAAACGCAAGATAAATTTAGCTTCACGTATGGAAGAGTGGAGGTTCGGGCAAAACTCCCAACAGGGAAAGGAACCTGGCCTGCTATCTGGATGCTAGGAAATAATATTCCTACAGTAGGTTGGCCTGCTTGTGGCGAAATAGATATTATGGAACACGTTGGAAATCAGCAAGATATGGTGCATAATTCAATTCATACACCTTCTAGTTTTGGTAATACCCAAAATACATCGAAGAGAACAGTAGAAGGAGTATCCGATGAATTTCACATTTATTCGATGGAATGGACGAAGGAGTCGATTGTCTTCATGATTGATAATCAGCCTACTTACACATACAAACCATCTGCAAAAACGCCATCTACTTGGCCATTTGATGCACCTCAGTTCATCATTCTGAATGTCGCGATGGGTGGAGGATTCGGAGGCGCTATTGACCCGGCTTTCGTTTCTTCTACAATGGAAATAGACTATGTACGCGTCTATCAAGTAAAATAATCACTCGGTCAAAACTGCGCAAAGTCCCAAATTATTTTGTATGATTTGGGACTTTTTTTATAGATAAATATATTTACTTAATGTATTGATTATAAGTAAATTGTATGATTAAAATTCGTTCAATAGATATTGATTTTTGCAATGCATCAGAAAGGGTCTGGAATCTCGAAAACCATTCTTTCTTTTGTAAAAGGGTGAGTAATTGCCAGAAAAGCAGCGTGCAAATGCAGACGATTGGCTGGTTTTCCATACAAATCATCGCCCACAATTGGGGCATGTAAACCAAGTGGATGCGCAGCGTGCATACGCAATTGATGCGTGCGCCCCGTCAAAGGCCAAAAATGAACCCGCGTTGTATGTGCCCCTTTTTCCACGACTTTCCAACGGGTATGAGCGGGTTTCCCGTGTTCAAAACAAACCAATTGCCTCGGTCTATCATCGAAATCCCCACGCAAAGGCAAGGTAATTTCTCCTTCTTCTTCATCTATGCGTTTGGATAAAAGCGCTGTATAGCGTTTCTCTACGGTTCGGTTTAAGAATTGTTTTTGAATATGCTTGTGCGCTTGTTTGGTTTTGGCAACGACCATCACCCCAGAAGTCGGCATATCAAGCCGATGGATAATTAGTGGTTCTGCTATCCCAAATTCTTTTTGCAAACGACTGTAAACGGAGTCTTCAGAAACCAATCCAGGCACAGACAAAAGCTCTGCGGGCTTGTAAACCACGATAAAACCAGCATCTTCGTACAAAATAGTTAGTTTTATCGCCGTGTTTTGTTGCGCTTGAAAAGGGTTTTCATCGAGCAAAATACCGTCAAGCATGTGCTGTAAAATAGGTTTGCACTTACCCGTACAAGCAGGATAATAGTTTTTATGCAAACGTATTTCAGACTTTGGCGGAGCGCCCCACCAAAATTCCGCCATAGCCAAAGGTTCGTATCCTTTCAAAAAAGCATATTGAAGTAACTTGGGTGTCGCACATTCTCCTGCGCCTGCCGGTGGTTTTTGATAAATCGTTTCTTGGAAAATCGCACCCAAACTCTTTTCTTTTCCCGCCCGATTGAGGAAAGTATATCGTTCAAAAATAGCTGTTTGCAAAGCAGATGATTTTTCTTTTCTCAACTGTTTGAGTGCTTGAATTTCGGACAAAAGTATATCCAAAGGTTTCTTGATTTGCTCTATTCTAGCTTCCCATTCTTGGATAAAGTGCGCTAATTTTCGCTTATCAGTAACGCTTTCTTTGCCTAAATCAATGCACAGTTGTTCGTAGGCATCTGCGGAAAGCTCCTCCTTTTCTTTCGCTCGTCGTTGTCTTCGAACAATTTTATTATGACTTATTTTGTGCTTTAATTCAAGTAAATCTTGTTCGTATTTTTCTGTAATTTGTTGTAAATCAGCTGTTAATGAATGTATGGCAGGATTTTGTTCTTTTGTTTGGATTTCTCTATTTATTGCATTGAGTACTTCTTCTTCTTGTAGGAAAAAATTGTTTTCTACCAATAAGTCAAAAACGGGAGGAACAAATTTTGGATGCAGATTGCTGCCTGCTAGTTTCCCGGAAAAGGCAGAAAGATACCCGATTTTTCCGTGTGTATCTTTGATAACCAGAACCCCAAACATTTTACCGATAACCAGTCCGTTTTGGTCATTGGAGAGGCCGAAATTATGGCCTTCAGGCGCGGAGTGTGTCAAATAATCTTGCAGTTGCTCAACAGCCAGGCGCGTCAGTGGGTGAGGTTCGTAATAAAAAGGAAACGTAAACCGCTTGGGAAGGTCAATGTGTTTTATTTCGTCTTCGTCAAAGTAGGTAATCAAGGAGTCTGTGGAAGTCATTTGCAACAAAATAGTGAGTACAAATTTGGCAAATATTTGTGATAATATAGTAGGGAAGTTGTTTAGAATAGGTTTCAAGGAGATTTTATAGACTCGACCGTTCTCCGCAATTTGGGCATGTCCTCATTGCTTTAAAATCTTTGAAAAAAGGAATGGGTAAGTTGGAATTGAATGCAGGGGCAATTCAGCAAGATTTGGCTGTAAACTAGACTGTTGTTGCGGAGGCTATCCAAAACCATACGAGGCTTTGAAGGAATTTACCCGAAAAACGAAGCCATCACGCAATCTACCATTCATGCGTTCATCTAAACGCTTGCCGTTTCGGAAGAGGTGAAACAGGAATTACTTCAAATTACACGGGAATATAAATACGAAAAGTAGCTTGAAAATGCTGTTAGAGATTTACACTAACAGCATTTTTTGTTATTTTAGATTTGAATAATGACTGAATACACTTTTTCAAAACAACAATTATTCGTTCGGTATTCTTCTTCGTCCACTGGTTAGTAGGTCGTTTTTTTGTGCGCTTGGTCATATTTATGTTGCCCCCAAACTTGGATTGTGGCGTTGGCATTTTCTTTGATTAATTTCGTTTTACTAGTCATCTCTAACTTGTTGCTGCATGTATTCTCGCAATGGTTTCACTGCGGCTGCTTGCCATCAAAATTCGGTTTTGGATAGGGTTGTCTGTTTGTTGCAATTCGTAATATACTTTTTGGATGAGGGCTTTTTTGTCCTCTGCTTGTGTAATGTCTGGAAACGCCTTCTCGGTTACAAACTGCAATACATCGAGTTCTTTGGCTTTCATCTCTTCGGCAAAATAAAGTTCATACACCATCATATTGACCACATCCTCAAACATTTGGCTTAGAGAATCATTGCTTACAAATTGAAAAAGTGATTCTTTGGACTTCTTAATGAATAAAATATAGTCCACGAGTAGATTAAATTTGCTCTCCACTTCATTGGAAGGATAATGCACTAAGAGAGGTTCTAATGCTTGTACGCTGATAATTTGGTCACCCGTACCAGTTTGTGGTGATGTTTTGAATAGCTGATACAATCCTGCTTTTGAATTGAGAACGGCTGTTAGGTACTTGATTTTCTCTCCTGTAGCTATACAAGTGCTATCCAAACAATACATTTCTTCATCGGAATAAGCAAATCGCATTATTGAACCAATTCGCTTCCAAATGACTTTCTCTTTTTTGAATTCTTCTTGAAAAGATATTGGGTCTTGAGTTTCAAACCATTTATTCACCGTTTTCTTCCTAGTTTTTTCAACTTCGCCATTCGTGTTTATGAATTCTTCTCCAGATTGATTAAGTTTTGGTTGAAAACTCTCTAGGTATTTTTTTATACTCGGATATGATTCTATATTTAGGTTTTTAGCAGGGAAAGTCGATATTATAAAATCCTTACTCCATTCTGCATAATACCTTTCAATCTCCCTTCCCTTTAAAATTGGTCTGATTATTTCATCCGCTTTGGGGTCTTCAGCTACCAACTCGTCTCGTTTGGCTTGGTCAATGATGAAGGCTTCATTGAAACCTGTTAGAACACCACGGTATATTTCTAAATTCCAATCTTTTAGTGGTTTACCGTGTTTTTCAAATGATTTACTAATTTTTAAATCGGCTTCATCTAGCACTACCCAAGCATCTTCATTTACATCCTGCATTGGGATAAGGGCATCCTCTTTCAGAATTGAAATAGCAAATCGGTTTTCAATAGAAATACCTCTTACTTGGTTCTTAAATGGCTCTTTTTTGCCTACATAAATATTTGTGTCCACCGTTGCACTATGAAAAATACCTGGGCCGAGATTCAGGATTTTCTGTGTGTTTACTTTCGTAAAATAGTTTCGCAATGATTTACCATATCCACCACGCATCCATTTATTGGAAGTGATGTAAGTCAATATTCCGCCTTTTTTCAGCAAATCAAAACCCTTTTCATAAAACAAGCAATAGATATCACCGGTACGGGCAAAGGTTTCAAAACCTGCTTCTTGCAGGATGTCCGTTTCCTTGCCCATTTTTTGTAATTGTATGTAAGGAGGATTCCCAATTATCACATCAAAACCACCATTTTGACTTCGCTCAGTGCTGGTCTTTGAGTCTGTCGAGGGGTCAAATACATCCATAAAATACAGATGCCACAAGAAATAGGGGCGTTCGTCTGTGTTTTCAAATTCTAACAAACGCTTTCTTGCAGCCATTTTGCTTTGTAGTTGCGTTTGTCGTTTTTCTATTTCCTTTACTTCTTTGCTTTTCTGAAGGTAATGGTCTTTTTGAGCTTGGTTCAAGTGTAATGTTTTACTTTCTAATTGTTTTTGATAGGTAGCTATTTCAATAAGCAGTTTGTTTTCAAAAAACTCCAACGATTTATCCAGGTGGTCAATGACGATATTGTCAATATGTTTGTGAATACTGGTTTTCTTTTGTTTGTCCTCTACCTTAAAATAATCAGAAATCAATTCTTTGATATTGGTTTTATCCTCTTTCGAAAAATCATAATCTGCTTTTGGCTCCTCAAAAAGAGTGGGTTCAACGATACGCACAATTGGTTCTTCAAACAAGGTGACTTTTCCTAGGTCAATCCCTTCAAAGCTTTCCAACAAACTATTTCCCTGCATGATTTTGTAGTCTAAGTTAGGCAAGGGGTGAGGGGTTAATTCATCTACAACCAAAGAAAGCCAAAAACGGAGTTGGGCAATGTCCACCGCTCCTTTTTCCAAATCAACTCCATAAATGGAGTTTTGGATGATGTTCTTTTTTACTTCGGCTGGTTTAAAGTCTTTATTGGTTTTTAGATATGGATAAATTAAGCGTTTGGCTTCAAAAATCTCTTGCAACATCCCAATCGGGAACGCACCTGAGCCAATGGCAGGGTCACACACTTTGATATCGTCTAGTTTTTTATTGAGCAAAACGGCATTTTCTTTCTGAGCCAATACTGGCGAAACAGTGTGAAAGCGAATGAACTGTTCAATGGCGTTTTCCCAATTCCCCTCCTTTGGAGGGGTGCCCTTTAGGGCGGGGTGGTTTTTATTTGCCAAAGATGCATCTGATAATGCTGGGTGGTTTTCCAGCATTTTCATCACACTATCCATATTTTTCATCACATCAATTACAGGAATATGAATAACAGTCAATCCTAAACTCTGCAAATAGGCATCTCGTTCTGCGTCATAGTCCTGTTTGTCATCGTGGCTACTACCATCAATTTCGACTACCACATTGCAATTGGTACAGAAAAAGTCAACTATGTAATTCCCCACAATTTTTTGACGGTCAAAGTCATACCCTTTGAATTGTTTATTTTTTACTTGATTCCAAAACAACACTTCCGAAAGGTTGCCAGCTTGTCTTAATTCTTTAGCACGTTGTTTTAGTGCAGGGTTGTAGGGTAAATTGAAATAGTTTGTTGAAGATCTATTTACCACCCCGGCTTTCAGCCACCCCTCCAAAGGAGGGGAATTTAAAAGGTACTGAATCAAACTTTCCTTGCACATATACTGCACAATTTCTTTAGGCGTATAAAATGCTCCTTTGTCTCGGTTGTCTTCCAGTAGGTTTTCAAAAATATGCCCCAACATTTCGGGGTCAATGCCTACTTCGTGGTCGTCGGGGCTGTTTTCATCAATGGTAAAATTGTATTGGTCAAAGAAATCCAAGAGTTCTTTGAAGTAGTCGGCAGGGAAGTCAATCTCTAAAGTGATTTTGTTTTTTTCGGGTTCGAATAAACCACCGTTTAGATAAGGTACACGAGAGCCATTGAGTTTGCCATTTAATCCATCTACTTCAAAAGTATCGTTTGGTCTTTTGGTGTTCAGCGTTTCAAAAAATAGTTTGGTCAGGCATTGGCTATGGAATTTTTCGGGTTGGCCGAAATCTTCAAAAAGTTGATACATAAAACGGGGGTTTCCATCCGTCCAGTCTTGTGTGTTGGCATCACAGCCCATCCATCCCTTTTTCTCCAGAAATTGCAGGAAGACAATACGTCCCAAGAGTTTTTTGACGAAATCACGAATAGGTTTTTCTGCTTTATCATTGGTTTCCTTTTCGGAGTCAATGAGTTTGGCTCTGAAGGGATTAGTTTCATCCGCCAGATACTTGGTAAATTTCTCGTAGTGTGCTTTGTAGGTTTTGAAGAAGTCTTTGTTTAGGGCTTCTACCGAAAACACGTCTTTCAGTTCCTTGATGTTTACTTGTTCTTTTTTTTCTGCCAAGACGAGCATTCGTTTGGCAGGAGTAGTGCAAGCTTCATTTGAACCGAGCAAATAGGTATAGCGTTTGGGCTTCGTTTCTCCTTTTATCAGTTCGCCTGTTTCTAGGTTTAAGCTTGCTTCTTTGGCAATGAAAGAAAAGCGGTAATCTGCTTGTTTTTCATTGTAGAAAAAAGCCAACGCACCATGAATGATATTTTGGTCAATGTGTTTGGCAGCAATGTCACGCAAGCCTTGTCGGTTACGAACAATGCTGATGCTGTCAGCCACTTCCACCGTGAAAATGGCTAATTGCTTGCCATCATCCAGTTTTACCGTACCAATTTGTTTACCCTCAATAACTTTATCATTTTCAGAAAAAAAGCTTTCAGGATGACTGAAATAGTCAATTTTTTTGAAAAATAAAGGCAAAATCTCCTTCCAAATGGAGAAGTTAAATGTTTGTTGTAGTTTATGTTTTAGGTCTTTTTCTTTCATGTTACTTGAATTTAGGAGTACTGTTTTTCATTTCGTTTTCTTTTATCGGACATTTATCGGACATATCGGACACATCATTGCATTTCGTAATAGCTACCTTTCAATTCGCCTTTTTTTACAAATATTTTTAATTCGATAAGTTTGACCAAATCTCTTCGTGCGGTTCTTTCTATTGTATGCGTTAATTTCTGATACTCTTTGTTCGTAATTTTTCCTTTTTCTTTCACAAAAAGTACGGCACGTATCTGCCTTTCATTCAAACCTAATTCGATTAAAAAATCTTTGTGATAAATATCCTTTTTAAACTCAACTAGAAAATCTGAACCTTCAAAAGAGTAATTGGGTGCGGGAATGCCAGCTTCCAAGCAGTAATTTACCATTTTCTCAATACCTCTTCCCCAAGATTCAATATAGCCACTTCTGAAAAGCGTGTTGGCTATGTCGGGATTATAGGGCTTAGAAGCGTGTTTCTTTAACAAATTTGTTATCGTCCAATTATCAGGTAATTGCCCATCATTCCAAATCATTATTCGGTCTTTAAAAACTTTGATCTGAATAGGAGCCCCGCCCGAATAATCTTTGTGAGCTACGGCGTTCAACAAAGCTTCTCGGATAGCTTCTTTTGGGTACTCATAGGTCTCTACCCTAGAAATTTCCTCATAGCTTATGATTGCTTTGATATATTTTGTAAAGAGCAAATCCATTGTTTTTTCAATCTGCTCAAACAAATTACCGTGAGCTTCATCTTGATACATCAAATCCGCTTCATTTTCAAAGTAACCAATTTTGATGAACGCTCCTGTTACGTACTTTTCAGGTTTTGGATGAAAAAGCAGAATGGCTGCTCTTTTGAGCATTTTTTCATCTTCCAAATACAACTGCAGGCTTTCCACTAATTCTTGATTAGTTCCGCCTAAATCTTCAGATTCTAATCGTTTGCTTTTAGTCGCTTTCTTCCGGAAAAAGTCAAAGGTGTCGTTTTTCAAGTCATCCGTTATAACATTAGGAACAGGCACACCATCCCATTTTTTACCTTGGCGTTGCAAGAGAAATTTAGACAAAGCAGCACCTTTCAATTCTTGCAGTGTGCTGCCCGATCTGTAATAGTATTTACCTCGTAAGCTGATCGGAAAAGGGTAGGGTTCAATGGTAATTTCCAAGTAATCATGCCCATTTGCAGTGTGCAAATTTACATCTACTATCAAACCCAAGAGATCTCTTATCTGATTGGGTAAGTCCTCTAAATTTTTTTTTGCATGAACTAAATGTTTTGTATTGCCTCTGTCATCGATTCCGACGTATAGAGTGCCTCCTTGCGCATTAGCAAATCCACAAATCCACTTGAAATAGTCTGTATGCCATGACTCTTTCCATTCTCTATTTTGATGCTCTTTGCTGTTTTGATTCATTGGCTAAAACTTTCTGAGATAATAATTTCGGGTTGTAAGGATTTAGTCGTTGAGGAAGTTTTCTCGAAGTCCTGTTCTAGTTTTTCATTCAAGGGGTAGCTTTTCAATATAGCAATGATTTTTTCTAAGATAATGGCAGGTTTCAGAGGAGATTTTTTCAAATTCTTTTGAAACGTATTGATTTCTCGCTGTAGATTTTGAAAACGTCCTTGACGCAAAGCTTCCTTCGCATGGATGATTAGAGCATGTTCTTCCTCATTCGCTAACCCCATATTGAGTAAAGCATCTAAATACGCATTGGCTTTTTTCTCATTTGGCCCAATATATTCGTCCGCTTTTTTATCTTTTGCCTTTTCTTTTTCTAATAAATTAGAGAACAAGGAGACAGCTGCCTGAACTTGCTCATGGTGTTTTGAGTGTAACGGAATCGCTTTTTCTAAGACATTCGCCTCAAAAATTTTTACTGTTTCTAAGAAAGTAAGTTCTTCTGTTTCATTATTCTCTCTTACTAGAATGAAAGTATCTCTTTTGCTATCTTTTATATAACAAATTGTACTTTGCGCAAGATTACTTTTTTGTCTTCCTACTCTAGCGCGTAAAGGCATATTTTTAACGTGCTTGAACACATCAGGTGTTTTTTCCTTGATGTCACGAATCATCATGAGATAGGCCAATTTTTCGTCTTTTTCGTCTTCTAATTCCTTATCGAAAAGTCCGAAAGTTTCAGTTTCTTCATCTGGCGAATAAATTTGACTATCTTCACCCAGTGCAGCATGAAAAGATTGGAGTTTCATAATGGCTTTTTTCTCTAGTTCAATATCATTATTGACTTTTGCAGTGGGATAGAAGTTATACACGTGAACTTCGTTTGCTGTTGAACCAATCCTATTTACACGCCCAATTCGTTGCATTAGGCGAGTGGAGTTCCAAGGGGTGTCATAATTTACAATGACATTGGAACGGTGCAAGTTGATACCCTCTGCGAGTACTTCTGTCGTAAGTAGGATGCTATATGTATTTTCTTGTTCCGTTTTCGGTAAGTTGGCATCAAAGTTTTTACGAACCGCAGGCATTTTGTTTTTGCGAGATTTACTATCAACAGAAAGAATACTTGCTTTTATATGTTTAGGAAGTTCTTTCTCTAGATACTCGGTCGTTTCTATACTTTCTGAGAATACTACCAATTTAGACTCTGGATTAATAGCTTTGCTTAAAAGAGTATTTTTTAAATATTGGATAAAGACTTCTAATTTTGGGTCTTCATGTACTTTTTCCCACGCAGCAGAAAGTTCTTTGAGTAATCTTAAATCACGTTGAAGGCCAGACAGGAAGTCAAACTCAAAATCGTCAGGTTCACAAATATCAATGGTTGGGTCTTCAATAGATTTTTCTAAAACCAAATCCATTAACTCTTCTTCTCTTCCTTCGTTAATCATTTCTGAGACAGGTAGTTTTGGCGCAATGAAAATTCTACCATTCTCAAACATTGTCACCATTGCTTCGGTGGCTTTTGTGAATCGAAAAAGCGATTGTTTAAATGCGTAGAAACTACTATCTAGTCTCTTCACTAATAGTATTTTCATGATTTCTGCTAATTGAGCCGAAATCATATCCGCTTGTTTGTATTTACTTTTTTTATGCGGTTTTAAGTAACCGATAGCTCGGTGGCGGTTGTATTTCAATCCCTGCGTAGGATGACTTAAAACGTGAATAGTCTTGTCATATAACTCCTCAAGATATGGTTCAAGAAGATATAATATTTTATTTGGCTTTCCTACTTTTGGAAATTTGATGCCTTGCTTTTCTAAATCTTTTGAGTACAAATCGTGCGCCTTCAAGTCTGTTCTTGTTCTACGAACAATAAGCGGTTCAATAACTTTGGTTCTAACTTTTTCGTAAATCTTTTTTACACCAGCTTGAACTTTAGCAATATCAGGTTCGTCCTTTAATTTTTTATAAGGATCAATTATCTCGTTTCTGAAAAAGTGCTGTAAATTCCCTATTTCAAGTGTTGAATCCTTGCTGTTTTGGAAAAGATAAACTTGGTTAGCAATATCCTCTGGTTTGTTATTCAAGGGAGTAGCAGATACAAGGAGTACACGCTTAGGGATTGCCTTGCCATCTGTTGTGACTCGTCTTGTTGGTGTTTTACAAATCTTTTGTAATTCATTGTACATCTCGGCCGTATCCGAACGAAATTTATGAGCTTCATCTACAATGATTAAATCATATATCGTCGCATCTTTGATTTTATGCAAGCTACCGTTGGTTATAATTTTTACATTATCTAGGTTGAACTTTTCAATTGTCTCAACCCAGTTTTCCTTCAATGCAGGTGGTACAATAATCAAGGTTCTAGAGCGGTGCTCAGGAAAACCATTCGCATAAAAATATTTTTTAGCAATAAGGGTAGAAACAATCGTTTTTCCTAATCCAACAACATCAGCTAAGAAAAATCCATTATGTTTCATTAATTTCGCGAACCCGTCGTTTACAGCATCTACCTGGTAAGAGAGCCTTTTGAAGCCCTTGGGCAAATCAGAAATTGAATTGGGATCAAACTCAATACTCTTGCCAAAATATTCAATCAAAAATTTTAGATACACTTCGTAAGGTGTATAGTCTTCGTTTAGATAGGTGTCTTTGTCAAGTTTTTGAATATTTTGTATATCTACTGGAATAGCTTCTTCCCAAAGTCTATTGAAAGTCTGTGCCGCAAAGTCAATGTCTGAATTATCTCTCAGTTCAACATTAAACTCAAAATTTTTAGAAAGACCTGCGTCTGTTAAGTTACTTGAACCAGTAATAACAGAGCCATAACCATGGTCGTGTTTTTCTTGCTCTCTGAAAATATAAATTTTTGCATGGATATTCTGTTTTGGATGAATCTTGATTTTTACTTTACCCGTGATAATGTCTTTAATGAATTGAATCATCCCATCTTCCACTGTTTTGCTATATTCCGCCCTCTGAATATTCTTTTTAATTTCTTGAAAAAAAGCCTCCTGTGCTTTCTCTGCATCACCATCGTATAAAATTCCTTGCTGGTTCGCTTCATAAATTAACGAATCTATATTGATACCGACAAGTATTCTTATCTCCTGTGCACATTCAATAAATTCACGGATTTGAAAATACCCCGATGCCCGAAAGTAGCCCACCAAAGCATCCAAAAAGTAGATATTTTTGTGTTTGAAAATACCTTCTATTTTCTTTAAAAGAGTATTTTGTTCTTCGTTGGTAAAAAATTTTGTGCTCATATCTACTTTAAAGTCATTATTTAGATGACTATTTTCATTTGGCTTGTTGGGAGAATAGTCTTCTTTTCAAATCTACTCATTCGTATGTATCTCACCAAACTTTTTTATAGGATGCGTCCGTGTCTGTCTTTCTTTAGATTTCTTTGATTAAAGAGATGATTTGAGAAATAATCTCCCCCCTTCTCGAAATCAACTGTTTCCGCTATATTTGTTCTCTATCCTTTTCTTCCATCAAACTTTTCCTCTTCTCATGCGCTCTTCGTTTGTCTTTTTCTTGCTCGTATGGTGCTGTTCACCCGCATTCAGTCAAAAATCAAGTCAGCTGCTGAAACAACAAATCGAAGACAGATTAGCTTCCAAAAAGGCGGTTGTCGGTGTGGCTATTCAGTATAAAAATGAAAAAATCTCCGTGAATGGTAAACGGCACTTTCCCATGCAAAGCGTTTTCAAATGTCCCATCGGATTGTTCATGATGGCGGAGATAGACAAAGGAAATTTTCAGCTCAATCAACCCATCGAAATTAAAAAAGAAGATTTATTAACGCCTGATATTTACAGCCCCATCCGCGATACATACCCCAATGGCACAACGCTTACCATCGCCCAAATTCTTGAATATACGGTTTCTATGAGCGATAATGTGGGCTGTGATATGCTCCTAAAACTACTCGGTGGGCCGTCTTCTGTCGAAAAATATTTCCACGAAAAAGGTTTCAAAAATATTTCCATCAAAATTAACGAGGAAACCATGCAGAGCGACTGGAATAGCCAATTCCAAAATTGGACTACACCGCTCGAAGCAAACAAGATTCTAAAAGCATTCTACGAAAATAAAAATGCCTATTTATCCCCCGAAAGCCACCAATTTATCTGGAATGTCCTAAAAAATACATCCACTGGCGCCAAAAGACTCAAAGGTCTCTTGCCCGCAGGAACAACAGTGGCACACAAAACAGGCTGGTCCGGACAAAATAAACAAACGGGTATTACAGCCGCTGTAAATAATATCGGCATTATTTTCTTACCCAACGGTGAACCATTGTATATCAGCGTTTTTGTTACGGAAAGTCGTGAAGATTTTGATGCCAACGAACGAATTATTGCCGAAATAGCCGAAATGGCTTGGAATTATTACACGAAAATGTAGTTTTTATATTCCTCAAAATTGTGCTCAAAAGCAGAATCTGCCCTTGCAATACGAAGATTTGCAAGGGCTTTTTCTTTATCCAAAACTTATTTTATCACCTTGTACAATAGTTTCTTTATCTATCGTTAATTAGACTAATTATAAGCAATGTCTAGTAAATTCAACAAACAAAGATATTTCTGAAAGAAAAAACAGCCTTAAAAATCGTGAATTAAAAAGCTGATTCATAGGAATGGAACAAGTCACTTCAAAATTACTTGTTAGATTATCTATTGTTGTAGGAAAAAGCTAGTCCACCAAAATAATCTAAACGAAAATTAAAATGAAAAAAAGTACATTTTTGAGTATCCTTTGCATTTCTATATTCACATGTCAAAATGACGTATTTGCACAACAAAAAACAGAAGCCGCGACTCTCTTCGGGAAAGGTGCTAAAATAGCAAGCAAAGACATCGGCTTTTTTGTTGCCCCAAGTATTGGTATGACAACGTTTGATGAAAGCACCGCCGCACTTTTTAGCCTGCGCAGTGGTGTCCAAGTAAAAGATAAATTTGCGCTAGGAGGCTATTACCAAGTTTCACTCAACGAAATTATTCCCCAATCAGAAACGATTCCAGGTATTTACATGGATTATTGGTCTGCCGGAGGTTTTGTCGAATATACGCTGTTATCCAAAAAAATAATTCACTTGACTTTCCCCGTTTATGCTGGTTATAGTGAAGTTGAAATGGACAATGACTTCGGATTGGCTCGTTTGGGCGAAGCAAATTTCTTGCAACTAGAACCTAGTTTACTACTGGAAGTCAATCTGCTTAAAAATGTCCGCTTCAATGCAGGGGCTGGGTATAGGTTCGTCGGACAAATGAACTATCGAAATCTGGACGAAACAGATATGTCAGGTCTAACGGGACACGTTGGTTTGAAAATCGGTCTATTCAGATAATTGCCTGAATAAAACAAAAAATGCCTTGTAGATATACTACAAGGCATTTTTTTGAAAAGTAATCTGAGCTTCATCGTATAAATGAAAAGGAATTATTTTTTGATTAGATAATGCAAAACCAGACTTTCCTTTTTATTTCAGCTTACTCAATGCTTCTTGCAAAGCGGCTATTTTAGACTCTGCATCGGCTAATTTATCTTTCTCCCTTTGTACTACACCCGGCTTCGCATTTTGTACAAATCGTTCATTGGAAAGTTTGGCAAGAACAGATTTTTGGAATCCAATGGTATAATCCAACTCTTTTTGGAGATTTTCTTTTTCGGTCTCTACATCCAAATTATCTCCCAAATCTAAACCAAATTCGTCTGCTTTAATCACCAAACTAACGCCCGAAATTTGGTCAGCGAATTGGATACTTGCTGTATTTGCCAGTTTCTGAATCAAATCAAGCAAGTGTGAATAACGCGTCTCTTGGCTTGTTTTAATCACCAAAGGTAGCGCCTCTTTTGGCGAAAGTTGCTTCGCATTTCGGGTATTTCTTACCCAAGAAACAAGTTCTGTGACAACATCTATATCTTGTAAAATCGCGTTGTCCACCTCTCTAGCTACCGGGAATGGGGCTAAACAAATACTTGATTGTGCCGGGCGTTCTGCCAATTGTTGCCAAATCTCTTCCGAAATAAACGGCGTCCAAGGATGAACCAAACGCATTAATTCATCGAAAAACGCAATCGTCGCCTCGTATGTTTCTTTGTCAATCGGTTGCGCTTGTCCTTGTATGTACGCCGGTTTAACCATCTCCAGATACTGAGAACAGAAGTCGTTCCAAATTAAATTATAGGTAGCCAACAAGGCATCAGACATACGGAACTTGTCGTAATGTTCCGCCACTTCTAGGATAACAGACGATGCTTTGGCACGGAACCATCTCACCGCTGTTTGGTTTCCTACGGGTGCTGCGGTATCGGCAACTTCCCAGCCTTTCACCAACCGGAAGGCATTCCAAATCTTGTTAGAGAAATTCCTGCCTTGCTCACAAAGTTTCTCATCAAAAGGTAAATCATTTCCCGCAGGTGAACTAAATAACATACCTGTACGCACGCCATCTGCCCCGTATTTTTCTATTAAATCAATCGGGTCAGGTGAATTTCCTAGTGATTTGGACATCTTACGTCCTTGTTTGTCCCGAACAATCCCCGTCAAATACACATTTTTAAATGGATATTGCCCCTTGTATTCATACCCCGCAATAATCATCCGCGCCACCCAGAAAAACAAAATTTCGGGGGCTGTCACCAAGTCATTGGTTGGGTAATAATAGTTAATATCTTCATTATCAGGATTTTTAAATCCGTCAAAAACTGAGATTGGCCAGAGCCAAGAGCTGAACCACGTATCCAAAACGTCTTCGTCTTGGGTTAAATCTAGTTCGCTCAACGCAAATAATTGGTATTTTTCACGGGCAATCGCGAGTGCTTCTTGCTTGGTTTTGGCAACAATGCACGTACCATCTTTCAAATAAAACGCCGGAATCCGATGTCCCCACCAAAGTTGGCGACTGATGCACCAATCGCGTACATTTTCCATCCAATGGCTGTACGTATTTTTGAATTTAGGTGGAATTAACTGAATTGTATCGTTCATGACGTTCGTCAACGCCGGCTCCGATAATCTCTTCATTTTTAAAAACCACTGCAAAGAAACACGTGGTTCAATCACCGCACCAGTCCGCTCAGATGTGCCTACATTCGACTTATATTCCTCTAGTTTTTCGATGTGTCCTGCCTCTTCGAGTAGCTTGATGATTTTTTTCCGTGCTACAAAACGGTCTTCACCTATTAAAATTTGGGCACGTTCGTTTAATTTTCCCTCTTCTGTTAAAATATCAACGACTTCAAGTCCATGCTTTTCACCCAAAGCAAAATCATTGGGGTCGTGTGCAGGCGTAACTTTCAAGCAGCCTGTTCCAAAATCCATCGTGACGTACTCATCGGCAATAATCGGAATTTGTTTTCCAATCAAGGGGATACTTGCTTTTTGTCCGATAAGATGTTGATAACGAGGGTCTTCTGGATTTACGCAAATGGCTGCATCCGCCATAATTGTTTCAGGACGAACGGTTGCTATCGTCACAAACTGATTGGAATCTGACACCAACGAGTACTTGATATAGACCAATTTCTGTTGGATTTCTTTGGCAATTACTTCTTCGTCTGATACGGTCGTTTTGGCTTGTGGGTCCCAATTAACCATCCGGTGGCCGCGGTAAATATCTCCTTTGGCGTGTAAATCGATGAAAACATCAATGACTGCATCGTATAAATTTTCCTCCATCGTAAACCGAGTACGATCCCAATCGCAGGAAGCCCCTAATTTACGAAGTTGTTGGAGGATAATTCCACCGTATTTTTCTGTCCATTCCCAGCAATATGTCAAGAACTCCTCGCGGCTTAAATCTGCCTTATTGATGCCTTTTTCTTTCAACATCGCCACTACTTTGGCTTCTGTCGCGATGGAGGCATGGTCTGTTCCTGGTACCCAACACGCCTCTTTTCCTTCCATTCGTGCTTTCCGAATTAGCACATCTTGGATGGTATTATTGAGCATGTGCCCCATGTGCAAAACGCCCGTCACGTTTGGTGGTGGAATCACAATGCTGTAAGGTTCCTTTTCTGGATTTGGTTTGGACTGAAAAAACTTGTTTTCTATCCAATATTGATACCACTTTTCCTCAATCTCTTTCGGATTGTATGTTTTTGAAATTTCCATTTGGTTTTTGGCAGATTCTGTTGAGTAAATTCGTTGCACACACACGGAATACGCAGGATTTCCCTGCAAGAAAACGCAAAAATACGAATTTCTTAGGTTCGTGGTGGGGTATTGATGAATAATTCGTTAGTCCAATAAGGCGAGCATATCTTGTGTCGTCAATGCTTTTACAAACGTTTCTTCCGTCGTGATGAGTTCATCGAATAGGCGTCGCTTCGCTTGTTGAAGTAAGATAATCTTCTCTTCTACGGTATTTTTCGTAATGAATTTATACGTAAAAACGGTGTTCGTTTGTCCAATCCGGTGGGCTCTGTCTATGGCTTGGGCTTCAATGGCTGGATTCCACCACGGATCGAGCAAAAAGACATATTCTGCGGCGGTTAGATTCAGTCCAACTCCTCCAGCTTTCAACGAAATGAGAAAAACCAAGACGTTTTCATCTGTCTGAAACCGCTCTACTTCTGCTTGTCGGTTGGTTGTAGCGCCATCTAAGTAACAAAAAGGAATGCCTTCAGTCTCCAAATATCCTTTAATTAATTGCAAATGTTTGACGAATTGGCTGAATATCAATATTTTATGTTTTCTCTTTAAAATACTTGTCAATTTATGAATAACATCTTGGCGCTTTCCAGAACTTCCTTCGTAGGTCGGATCAATGAGACGTGGGTCATTGGCTAATTGCCTCAATTTGGTAAGTCCTTCCAAAACAATCATTTGCGATTTTTGCATTCCTTTTTTCTCGATATGCTCCAAAATGAGGTTTCGGTAATGTGATTTCGTTTCTTCGTATTCTTTTTCTTGCTCGTCCGTCATGGTCGAATAGTGAATACTTTCTATTTTTTCTGGAAGTTCCGTAGCTACTTGTGATTTATGGCGACGAAGCATAAACGGCTTTATTTTTCGGAACAACCGTTTGGTCATTTCTTCGTCTTGTTTTTTCTCAATTGGTAGTTGATAATGGGTCTTAAAAAAGGTTTGTGTTCCCAACAATCCCGGATTAATAAAACTAATTTGACTCCACAAATCCATCGTACTGTTCTCCAAAGGAGTTCCCGTTAAAATAAGCCGATTGTAACTACTAAGTTCGCGAACCGCCATCGAGATAGTCGAAGCAGGGTTTTTGATGGCTTGTGATTCATCTAAAATGATATACGTAAACCGAAATTTCTTAATAAAATCAATGTCTAATCGCAAGACACCATACGACATAAAGACCAAATCTTTTCCTTCAAATGGGCTCGTATCTTTCACTCGATTCGTCCCTGCATGTACATAAACACGTAAATTCGGAGCAAACCTTTCTGCCTCTTTTTGCCAATTATAAATCAACGAAGTAGGCATAATAAGCAAAGAGGGCGCTTTATCTTGTTGCTTATGAATGGATTGAAGAAAAGCTAAGGTCATTACTGTTTTTCCCAATCCCATGTCATCCGCCAGGCAGCCGCCCATTTGGTATTGATGCAAGAAATGCAACCAATCGTACCCCGCTTTTTGATAGGGGCGGAGTGTCCCAACAAATTCGGAGGGCAACGGAGTAGGTGCGATTTCTTCAAATTGTTGAAGTGTATTCAACTTTCTGTACAATACGGTGTGAGCAAGTCCTTCAAGTGCCAAATCTTGGACCAGTACAAGATGGTATTTGTTCAAACGTACTTGTCCGTCTTCTTCTTCACTCAAGGAAAACAGTTCTTCGTACTGCGTAAACCAAATTTCGGGAATGACAGCTACTTGCCCATTGGGAAGTAAAAATTCGCGCCTTCCGGCTTTCATGATTTTCCGTAATTGTACAAACGCAATCTCAAATTCACCAAACCGGATTTTCGTCTTGATGTCGAACCAATCGTTTTTTTCTTCAATTTCTACCCGAATTGCCGCATGACCCAAGAAATAATTTTTTCCTGAAGTCTCTCTTTGAATAATTTGTACGCCCAGTTCTTCCAAATACAGAGCATGTTTTTGTAGCCAAGTAAAGGCATCATTCACGTTTTTTGTTACCGCACCTTTATCCAAAGGCAAGCCAAGTTGGGCAATATCCTGCACAATTCGCTTTTCTTCTGACGTGTTTCTAGGTATTTTTAGGAATGTCCACGCTTCGTTTTCTTGAATGGCTTCAACAAAAGCGTGTGACGTGAAATTCTGAAAAGGAAAGACGCGCTCCCCGTAAACAAATTGTAATTCCAAAGAAATGGAAGTAGAAAATTCTTGTTCTTCCGTTGCGTTTCCCATGGCTAATTCGAGGAGCTGATGTCGGTTTTCTGTTAAGACAAGTTGAACACGAACGGGCAATTCTTCCGTCTGAATAGTAAAACCAATTCCTTTGGCATAGACTTTAAATTGACCGATGAGCGGCGCGACAAAATTTTTAAAATATTTTTCTTCTATTTTACGTGAAATAACAATGTTGTTTCTCTCTAAAAAAGGCTTTATCTTTTTTCCGTCTGTGTGGGGTTTAAAACGGTAAAGAGTGGTGTCCACGAGCAAAAAGGCGGGCTCTTCGCAAATTACACGCGATTTTTTGAACTGGAACTTGACCCGCTCGCCGTCCGCTAAAATATTGGGATAATACAAGGTTTGTTCTTCTTGCCGGTCAAAATGAAAATAGACTTGTGCAATTTTAGGAGATACTTCAATCGGTTGCCAAATGGGGTTGCCATCTTTACCCATGATGAACAGTCTTTTATTCATTAATTTCGGCAAAATCAATGACCTACAGTGTTCCATGTAGGTGTCAATTTCAGCTTGTAATTGTTTATCCCCCTTGTCTTTGTCGTATGTTTTGAGAAAAAAATCAACGATTTTTAATTTCTTTTTATTGAATTTCTTGGCTACCGCTTCTTGTTGCATTTCATCCATCCAGTGTACTAACTTGATGTCATCTTTGTCGATATTTGCTGCAAATTCGTCAATATTTTTATGAGATACGTTCTGGTATTGATACGTCAGTTGCCCTCGCGTATTTACTTGAATCACGAAAGATTCAAAAATATGACCCAAATACTGATGTTCGAACAAAGCATAAACCATTTGAAATGGTTGCAACGGAGAGACTTTCATAGTGTGTAATGGTATCTGAATACGGTAAGAAGCTACTTGAAAGCACAAACCCGTATTTCAATTATGCTGTAACCTACGAAGATACCATTTGGACGTGTTTCTGTCAAGCTAAATTTAATGCAAATGCAATAGTGTTGCAAATTTAAAACCAAAGATGCGCTATCCAGCTCGAAAAAGAGTAATTTCAGACAATTCCTTTATATTTGTTTTATTCAACCACACGCTATTTTCTTTATGCAAACTCCTTTTGGACAAATAACCTATTGCTCCAATATCCACCCAGGTGAAATTTGGCACGACCACGCGCAAGAACTCTATGCCGTCGTTCCGAAAATCGCCTCTTTTTTTCCACAAAAGCCGTTTAATCTTGGTCTTCGACTCGCTGAAAGAGCCGCCGACTTCTTAAAAAACTCCGAAGAAGCACAAACTGACTGGAAAAAATGGCTTCTCCAAAACCAAATTAACGTAACAACCATGAACGGTTTTCCGTACGGAAGTTTTCATGGAAGCGTGGTGAAAGACTTGGTTCATGCACCCGATTGGACATCGCAAGAACGCGTTGTTTATTCGCAGAATCTTGCTTTGGTACTCGCACAAATGCTGCCTGACGATGAGTTGAGTGGAGGAATTTCTACATCACCTTTATCGTATAAATTTTGGTGGAAATCAACCCAAGAAAAGGAACAGGCTTTCCAGCAAGCCACAGAAAATATCCTTTCTATGGTCATTTTTCTTCAAGAATTGGAACAAAAAACGGGGAAATCCATACATATTGATATTGAACCCGAACCCGACGGATTGCTTGAAACAGTAGCTGATTTCCTAGATTGGTATTCCGCTTATCTGCTTCCGGTTGGAATAAAAAAGTGGGGGAGTGCCGCTGAAGAAAGTATCCGAAAACACATTCAACTTTGTTTCGATGTTTGCCATGTCGCTGTTGGGTTTGAGCAACCCGAAGTGCTGATTAAACGGGCAGAAAATCTAGGCATACGAACAGGGAAAATCCAGGTTAGTTCCGCTTTATCCGTGGATTGGGAAACGGGTGATATCCGCGAAAAAAAAGATGCATTGGCTCAATTCAATGAACCGACGTATTTACACCAAGTGGTTGCAAAACGTCCCGACGGAACACTTAATAAATACCGTGACCTCGATTGGGCATTTGCTGACTTTGCCCCTCAAAAACATACCGAATGGCGTATTCATTTTCATGTACCGATTTTTTTGGAATCTTACGGTTGTCTTGGTTCGACACAAGCAACGATTCTGGAAACATTGGCACAACATAAAAAAAAGCCGTTCACACAACTACTTGAAATTGAGACATATACTTGGGGCGTTCTCCCAAAAGATGCACAAAAACCACTGGCTACATCTATCCAACGCGAACTGGATTGGCTATTGACGCAATTAAATGAAAAGTAAAATGAAAAAAACGGTTGTCATCGATATTGTTGGCTTGAGCAAAAGTTGCCTTGGCGAAGAAACTCCCTTTTTGTTGTCCAAATGGCAAAACTTGCACACGCGCCAAATACCTCCTGTTTTTCCTGCCGTCACGACTACGGCGCAAAGTTGTTATTTAACTGGGCGACTGCCTTCTGACCACGGAATTGTCGGAAATGGTTGGTACGATAAAAAAGACTGCGAAATTAAGTTTTGGAAACAGGCAAATCCTTTGGTAGAAGCTGAAAAAATTTGGGAAGCTGCACGTAAAAAAAATCCAAATTTTACTGTCGCCAACCTGTTTTGGTGGTATAATATGTATTCTAGCGTTGATTTTTCGGTAACGCCTCGTCCGCAATATCATGCGGATGGTGTTAAAATGCCCGATTGTTATACGCAACCTGCTGCGCTGCGCGACGAATTACAACAAAAATTAGGTACATTTCCTCTGTTTAACTTTTGGGGGCCGCAAGCCAATATCAAATCAACACAATGGATTGCCGATGCCTCTATGGAGGTGGATAAAAGACATAATCCAACGCTTACTCTGATTTATTTGCCTCATTTGGATTATTGTCTGCAAAAATTCGGCCCAGATAAGTCGTTGATTTCGAAAGAGTTAGGGGAGATTGATGCGGTTGTCAAACAATTGTATCAGTATTATGAAAAGCAAGATGCAGAAATTGTTTTGTTGTCTGAATACGGTATTTCTCCGGTTCATGAGGCGTTGGCAGTTAATCGAATTTTACGTGAAAACGGATATATCCAAATTCGTGAGGAAAATGGGAAGGAATTGCTAGATGCTGGTGCTTCGAAGGCTTTTGCTGTTGCCGACCACCAAATTGCGCATATTTATGCCAAAGAAGGAACAGATTTGATAGCTTTGAAAAACATTTTCGCATCGAAAAAGCAGGTTGCCAAAGTACTGGATAAAGAGGAACAAAAAGCGATGGGTTTGGCACATGAACGCTCGGGTGATTTGGTATTAATGGCGACACCGACGAGCTGGTTTTCGTATTATTATTGGTTAGACGACAAAAAAGCACCTGATTTTGCCCGTATTGTCGATATTCACCGCAAACCTGGATATGACCCAGTAGAGATGTTTATGAATCCGGCGAACCCATTGATTAAGCTCCGAGCTGCATATAAATTAGCCCGAAAAAAGCTAGGTTTTCGGTATTTGATGGATGTTATTCCATTGGATGATTCCTTGATTCGTGGGTCACATGGTTCGTCGGAAGTGAGCGAAGAATACCATCCTTTGTTGTTTTCTACCCGTTCCATCGCGCCTGATTTTCAAAGAGCAACAGATGTATATGCACATATTTGGGCATGTATTTTTGATGAAAAACCCACGCATTTGCCTTAGCCGAGAAAGAAAAACGGAGTCAAATCGGTTAGGATTCGTTTGGGTCGGAGGGAAGTGGCGTCTAGTGAAATCCAGGTAGTGGTTGCTTCTACAAGAAGGTCGTCATTTCTATGAATGGTATAATGTCTGACGGACGTAACGCCCTGAAAGGCATCAATCCAAGTGGTTATTTGTAGATTTTCGTGGGCAAATGCGGGTTTAAAATACGTGATTTCGTGTTTTCGAACAACCCAACGGTATGCCTCCACGATTTCTACGGGTGCGGCTTGGTACCAATGAGCGATGGCTGCTTCTTGGATATACCGAAGATACACGGTATTATTCACGTGTTGCAGTTCATCGAGGTCTTCGGGTGATACTTGGATAGAAAGAGAAAAACGAAGGGCTTGTTTCATTGGTCGATGTATCATAAAAAAAGCCTCTGAGGAAGTCAGAGGCTTTTTTGGTGTGAAAGGTAAATTACGCTTTCAATGCTTCTTGCAATTGTTCTACAGAAACCATTTCTTCTTTGAAGGTGTAAGCACCTGTCTTAGGAGATCTAACGGCTTTGATTACTTTCGCGAAGCTTTTCGCGGCTGTTTTATCACGTAGAGTTGCGACTACTTTCTTTGCCATGTCTGTCTATGTTTTTTAATGTGAGAAAATATTTCGTTCTATTATTCCGAGAAGGAGAAACGAAATTACTTAATTTCTTTGTGAACCGTTACCTTTCTAAGGATTGGGTTATACTTTTTCAATTCCAAACGAGCTGTCGTATTCTTCCGGTTTTTTGTCGTAATATAACGAGACATACCTGGCTGACCACTTGTTTTATGCTCAGTACATTCAAGGATTACTTGAACACGATTTCCTTTCTTTGCCATTTCTATTTACTATTATGGATGCTAATTCTTTCTACTATATTCGGGCTGCAAAGGTAATGAGTATTTTGATTAGTATCAATAAAAATACTAAAAAAACAACAATTCAAACCAAAAATACCTTTCAAAAGCCACTGACAGTAAGGAAGCTATTGTTGTCAGTCGTTTTTTCAAAGCTTTTTTGCTTGTAGATTTGTTGGTTCTCATACGTCCAAAATTGATTTATCCTGAACTCTATTTTGTAACCGACCACAAAGGTACGTATTTTTACCTAAAATTCTAAACTTAATGAAAGTAGCTATTTTTCTTCTGAGTATATGGATAGGGCTATCCTCTATCGCTTCTGCGCAAACGGTTCATACGGCAGGTTCGATGCGTTCTGTAATGATGGGAACAGATTTGTCTGCGCATCTTCGTTGGGATACATTAGCAAAAACTGGTTTATATGGCTTGAGCCCTTTGCATTTATTGGGTGGCGAAGTAACGGTTATTGATGGTAAAATCTTTGTTTCAACGGTTTCCCCTACGTGCGCAATCACTGTAAAAGAGACAGATGAACCGGTTTTAGCCCCATTTGGTGTATTTACACACGTGACTGGGTGGCACGAGAAAAAAGTCAAAGCAGCCATCTCGTCAGAAGAAAACTTACAAAAGTGGATTGAAAAACAAGCTATCTCCGCCGGGAAAAGCCTCGAAAATCCATTTGTATTCATTATAAAAGCAGACTTTGACTTGGTGGGTTATCATATCATTTCAAAAGATCCCACTGTGAAAGAGCATTCCCATGAATTACATGATTTGGCGAAAAAACAGTACAGCGTCGAAAATACATCGGGTGAATTAATTGGCTTTTACTCTCGAAACCACGAAGGTGTTTTTACGCACAAAGGTAGTTTTATTCACATTCATTTCATCGATACTGCGAAACACCAGATGGGTCATTTAGAAGAACTCAAGTGGAAAGGCAAAGGAGTCTTGAAAATCGGAAAATAAGAAAGTCAGCACACAAAAAAAGCCGAATGAGAACAGACTCATTCGGCTTTTTTTGTGTTAAAACGATGTATTAGTCCACGATGACGGCTTTTCCTGCCAATACGTCGTCTTCCACGTTTTTGTATTTTACATCGCGTTTCACTGTTCCGTCGCTGTACTGAACACTAACACGGTCGTTTCTATTCGCTACTTTCTGCGACTTGGCAGGCGTTAACATCGTTGCTTTCGCCGTTTCTTCCGCTTTATTTGTAGATAACTTAGGAGTTTCTACTTTCGGAGGAGCCATTTGTTGGAAACGCAATTCGACCACCCCCGCTTTCATTAAAAACTCAACTGTTTGTGCATTCACTTTTGTAAGGAAGTTCTGGAAAAGCTCCACAGCTTCAAATTTATAAATCAAAAGTGGGTCTTTTTGTTCGTACGAAGCATTTTGTACCGACTGTTTCAAGTCGTCCATATCGCGTAAATGCTCTTTCCACTCTTGGTCAATGACAGTCAATGAAATGCTTTTTTCCATCTCAATGACCAATTCTTTACCTGCCGTTTCAACTGTTTTTTGGATGTCACAGAAAACCGCAATATTTTGTGTTCCATCTCCGATGATTGCCATAAATGGCTCATTGACAAGCGCCTGTCTGTCTTCGGCTACTTGTTTGAGTACCGGAATGATATTTTGGGCAACCGCATTGTTCTTCGCATTGTAATGCGCTTCCGCTTGTTGATAGACTTGATTGGCTAAGTCTTTGGGTTTCTTCGCAAATTCTTCTCGCGTGATAGTTGGCTGGAAACCAAATTTTTGCAAACATCTCAGCTCAAATTCATCAAAATTACCCGCTGTATTTTCGACGATAGACGCACATGTATCATATAGGATATTGGCAATATCTAGCGAAAGACGTTCTCCAAACAAGGCATTTCTACGTCTTTTGTAGATGGTTTCTCGTTGTACATTCATGACGTCATCGTATTCGATGAGTCTTTTCCGAATGCCAAAGTTATTTTCTTCCACTTTGCGTTGGGCGCGTTCAATGGAGCTCGTAATCATCGAGTGTTGGATTACTTCTCCCTCTTCCATACCCATTTTATCCATGACTTTCGCAATGCGGTCTGAGCCAAACAAACGCATCAAATTGTCTTCCAAACTGACGAAGAACTGCGATGAACCTGGGTCTCCTTGGCGACCTGCACGACCACGCAACTGGCGATCCACGCGGCGAGATTCATGTCTTTCTGTACCGATAATCGCTAAACCACCCGCCATTTTTGACTCAGCAGTCAGCTTAATATCTGTTCCACGACCTGCCATATTGGTTGCAATCGTCACTGTTCCGGGCTTACCTGCTTCCGCAACAATATCGGCCTCACGGGCGTGTTGCTTGGCATTCAATACTTGGTGTGGAATCTTCCGAAGTGTCAACATTCGGCTGATAAGCTCCGAGTTTTCTACGGATGTTGTACCTACAAGAACCGGACGGCCAATCTTAACCATTTCTACGATTTCATCGGCAACGGCATTGTATTTCTCCCGAACTGTCTTGTAAACTTTATCTTGATGGTCTTCCCGAACAGCTGGTCTGTTTGTTGGAATCGTCACGACATCCAGCTTATAGATTTTCCAGAACTCACCGGCTTCTGTTTCTGCTGTACCCGTCATACCGCCTAATTTGTGGTACATCCGGAAGTAGTTTTGAAGCGTAACCGTGGCATACGTTTGGGTAGAATCCTCCACTTTTACGTTTTCTTTTGCCTCAACCGCTTGATGAAGTCCATCTGACCACCGACGGCCATCCATGATACGCCCCGTTTGTTCATCTACGATTTTTACCTTACCGTCCATGATGACGTATTCCACGTCTTTTTCAAATACAGTGTAGGCTTTCAGGAGTTGGTTTACGGCATGAATACGTTCCGCTTTGGTCGAATAATCACGGATGAGTTCATCTTTTTTAATGATTTTCTCCTGCTCCGTAATGTCCATTTTTTCAATGGCATTCATGTCAATTGCCAAGTCAGGCATGACGAAGAAATGTTTGTCTTCATCTTGACCAGTCAGGAAGTCAATTCCTTTATCGGTTAATTCGATGGAGTTATTCTTTTCTTCAATCGTGAAATACAAAGGTGCTTCCGCTTCTGGCATGAGCTTGTTGTTTTCAGCGATGTAGATAGCTTCTGTCTCTTGTAATATTTTTTTGATACCTGTCTCAGACAAGTACTTGATGAGCGGTTTACTTTTGGGCAATCCTTTGTAGGCTCTGAATAAAGCCAAGCCTCCTTCTTTTTTATTTCCAGCGGCGATGAGTTTTTTGGCTTCGTTCAAATAGCCATTGACAAGCGTTTTTTGCACTTCAACGATGTTGGCAACGCGTGGTTTCAGCGAGTTATAGAGTTCTTCGTCTCCCTTTTTAGCCATTGGTCCAGAAATAATCAACGGAGTACGGGCATCGTCAATTAAAACAGAATCGACCTCATCAATCATGGCGTAATGATGTTCTCTTTGTACAAGTTCAGAGGGGTCATTGACCATGTTGTCGCGGAGGTAATCGAAACCAAATTCATTGTTTGTACCGTATGTAATTCCCGATAAATACGCAGCTCTTCGTTGTGGTGAGTTCGCAGGATATTTATCGATACAGTCACAGGTAATGCCATTGAACTCAAAAATAGGCCCCATCCACTCGGAGTCACGGCGTGCTAAGTAATCGTTGACAGTGACAATGTGTACGCCTTTGCCAGCCAGTGCATTTAAGAAAGCAGGGAAAGTAGCCACGAGGGTTTTTCCTTCACCAGTTGCCATTTCAGCAATTTTTCCGGTATGCAAAGCGGCTCCACCAATGATTTGCACGTCATAATGCAACATATCCCATTTGATGATATTTCCGGCTGCGACCCATTCGTTTTTCCAGATTGCTTTGTCACCTTCGATAGCAATATGACCTTTGCGCACCGCCAACTGTCTGTCCAGATGAGTAGCGGTTACTTCAATTGTATCATTTTCTTTGAATCTACGCGCAGTTTCTTTTACAATCGCGAAGGCTTGTGGTAGAATCTCAAGGAGTACCCCTTCTAGCTTTTCATTTCTCTTGGCTTTCAAGTCATCTACTTTTTTGAAGACGACTTCCTTTTCATCCACTGAAAACGCAGACGAAGCATTTACAGATTGTGTAAGCGACGCGATTTCAGCGTCAATATCAGCAAGTTGAGATTGTATATAAGCTTGTAAATCAGCTGTTTTAGCTCTGAATTCATCATGCGATAAGCGAGAAAGTTGGGCAAAGGCTTCGTTGGTAGAGCGAACATATTGGCTCAACTCTTTGACGTCCTTTTCTGATTTCGTACCAAATACTTTGGTAATACTTTTTGTAAGAAAATTAAGCATTATTTATCCGTAATTTATAGAATTCGTCGAGTGTTCTGTGTACAATTGACTTGGAAATAGTTTCTAAGGTTGCAAATTTACTTATTTACAGCGTTTTATAAACAAGAATAATGCATCATTTCTCATTATAGGGAAGAACGGTCAAATTGGCAGGTCTTTAAGTGGTTGATAATGTGATAAGATACGTTGCAGAAGCATGGATTTTAACCGCCGCGCATATTCTTTGGTATTCTCTCCATATTCTATGACCTCTTCGGGGGTCATCATGCCAAGAATGACACCGGATAGTAAAGCAGATAAATAAGGGTCTTTCTGTATTTTCTCGGTGATTTGTCGCTTCTGTTCTGTCCATTCTTTAGACTTAAACGGAGGCATATTTTGTGAAAAAAGCTGAATAAGTACGGAGTGTTGTAACTTTAAAATCGGACGAAGTACATCGTTCTGAAATTTCTCTGCGGCAGATTCACTCGGTTCTGTTGAGATAATTGGCCTAAGTGACTTACGGTTGTCCATCTGAATAGATTATAGTGTGTTTAGAAGGGTGTAAAATGAAAATAGAGAGCCCAGTTGGACTCTCTATCGAAGTATGTATTGTGTGGATTATAGTAGCTTATTCTTGAGATACGCAATGGCCATGCCGTACGCTTCCTCTGTCGCTTCTTTGTCAAATTTCGGATTGGAAGGATTCGCAAATGCGTGGTCAGCAGCAAAAATTTTGTAGGTTAACTTTTTCCCTGCTTTATCCATGTTTGCGGCAAATTCTTCGATAATTTCTTTCGAAATCCATTGCTCCGTAGCAAACAAGCCTAAAACATCTGTTTGAAGTGTCTTTAGTTTTTCAACATCTTTGACAGGCATTCCGTAATACATGACACTACCAACGGTTTGCTTGCCGCCCAAAATTGCTGATTTAAGTGACAATCCGCCGCCGAAACACCAGCCTACGCTTGCAATTTTTGCTTTTTTACCCGCAAATGCAATGCCTCCTTGCATGATTGCTTCCAATCTTTCTTCTTTGGCAGACTGCATGTATTTGCCCGCATCGCTTGGGTTTGTCGCCAGTTTGCCGTCGTACATATCAAGCGCCAAAACATTCACGTTTTCACCCAAATCTGTGTAAAAGACATCCGCTTGGCGTTTTATTTGGTCATTTAAGCCCCACCATTCTTGGTAAACGAATAACCATTTGTCTGATTTCTTTTTAGAAGGTACAAAGTAAGCATTGGCTTTTTGACCGTCTGGAGTTGAAAAATCAATCATTTTTCCTCCTACTTCGCTCACATGAACGTAGGGAACGGGACTTGGGTGCATGTTTCTGAAATCTTCTTCTTCTGCAAATACAGCCATGTTGCCGTCATTGCTAGCAAAGACAGTTTGGCAGCAGGTTTGTTGCGCAAATGAGGCTTGTGCGAACGCGAAGGTAACGGCGAAAGTGGTAAGTAACTTCTTCATTGGATAAATAAAAATAATCAAAATAAATGGTGGAACAACGCGCTTATAACCATAAATACCTTTGCTTTGTTTCTTGAATCCATGAAAACGAAGCCGTGTGCAAAGAAAAAGAAGTTAGTTGCTGATTTATTTGAAAATGACTTTTTTCCCACTGACCGTTTCTAAAAAAGGGAGAAGAATTTTCTTTGCACTTTCTTTGGTTTGCGGTAGGATACCCGAGGTAATAGCCGAATCATAAATTTGTTTTTCTGCTCGGCGATAGGCTTCGTCTAAGAGCAGTTTCTCGTTCATAAAGGCATATTCTGTTTGGTAAATATGTGACTTTTGATGGTCAATTTTGAATGTACAAACTTCAGGTTCAGGAAGTTGTATATACAGCGTGTCTGCCTCAATAGAAACATGCTTCGCCTCAATTTTTGTTAAGTCGATGCACCCAATAGCTTCCCCATGAACGATGAGCAACGCCTTGGGGTCTGGAAGAAAGTCACGACTGATTTTCTGTTCTACAATATCTTTGAAAGAATATTTCACCAACTCCAACTTCCCCATTTGTGTAATTTCTGTGATGACCAATTGTTGGGTGGTTTCTACAGAATTTCCAAAATAGCGTTCGATGGCGCTCTTGGTGAGGTCGAAAAGAAAAAAAGACCCGATGAATAAAAGGAGTAAAATAAGAAGACGAATGCCTGTTTTAACCATGCTTTTTTAGTCTAAAACGTGAAACATGTACGAAAAATTCAATACAAGTAAGTACAATAACTGGAACAAAAACTTTTTTAACGTGCAGACTGTTCCATTTAGACAGATTCCATTGAACAATTACTCCTATGTTTATACCTTTTGATACACTACCTGATACATCCCGCATTTGGATATACCAAGCAAATCGACCACTGCAAGCGGAGGAGTTGGACGAAATACAAACTTTTTTGACAACGCAAATAGATGCTTGGGGTGCACATGGAGCGCCATTGAAAGCCTCGTTTTCTGTCATCAAAAATCAAATCATACTCATTGCAGCAGACGAGTCTTTTCAGGCGGCATCAGGTTGCTCGATTGACGCCTCTACTAGATGGATGAAAGAATTGAGTGCACGTTTTACCGTTGATTTCTTTGACCGCTCTATTTTATGTGAAAACGAAGCAGGTATATTGTTTTCAGTTTCGCAATTTCAGATAAAAAAGCAGGTTGCAGCAGGAGAAATTACTGAAAATACGCGGGTTTATGTACAGAACATTGGATTTAAGAAAGAACTAGCCAATTGGCCTCAAAAAGCTGGTGAGTCCAGTTGGGCAAAGTATTTTTCTTTGCAAAATACCTGAGAATTTGACGAGTAAAAAGGAAATCTAAAAAAGCCGAGTAATTCCCTTAAAAATGGGTTACTCGGCTTTTATTTTTCGTTCGTTTCCACTTTTATGAGAGGCAACGAATAGGAATTATTCTTTGGTTAGATTCTGTCAATCATCACACGGTAAGAAGGATCCTCAACGATATTGACATCAATGATTGCCTCTGCATTTTTCAATAACTTTCGACTATCTGCACTGAGGTGCTTTAAATGAACGGTTTTTCCTTGTTTGGCATACCTATGAGTCAGGACATTGACAGCCTCAATGGCAGACATATCGGCGATTCGGCTTTCTTGAAAGTCAATAATGATGGTATCTGGGTCGTGTAAAATATCGAATTTCTCTGTGAACGCTTTGACAGAACCAAAAAAGAGAGGGCCGTAAATTTCATAATGCTTGGTTCCTTTATCATCTACAAATTTACGTGCACGAATGCGTTTGGCATTTTCCCATGCGTAGGCTAGTGCTGCCAAAATAACACCCAAAAGTACTGCAATGGCTAAATTGTGTGTGATAGCCGTGATGAGTGTAACCAAAACCATAACAATGACATCGGACCAGGGCATTTTCCGAAACGTTTTCAAACTTGCCCATTCAAACGTACCAATAGCCACCATGAACATCAATCCAGTAAGGGCTGCCATAGGAAGTTTTTCGATGAGACTTGAGCCAAAAACGATAAATACCAAGAGCATTACAGAAGCGACAATGCCTGACAAACGTGCGCGTGCTCCTGCTGAAATATTAATTAAACTTTGACCAGTCATGGCGCATCCGCCCATCCCCGACAATAAACCAGAACCAATATTGGCGAGACCTTGTGCGACACATTCCTTGTTTGAGCGTCCATGAGATTCTGTGATTTCATCTATCAGATTCAAGGTTAAAAGACTTTCTATCAAACCAACACCCGCTACGATAGCGGCATACGGCAGAATAAGCAGTACACTTTCTAGATTGAAAGGAATGCTAGGTAAGCTAAATGGTGGAAATGTCCCCTTGATGGTCTCACCGGGTAAAAGTGTATCTGCAACGGTGGTTGTGTCTATTCCGAAGCCAATTACTAGCGCAGATACAGCAAGTATAGCCACTAATGAGGAAGGAACTGCTTTCGTAAATTTAGGAAGTGTCCACATGATAAACATGGTAAGCAACACAAGCCCTGCCATAGTGATTAATTGCGTGGAGGGGAGTAAATCAGTTGTTCCTTTTTGATAAAAATTAGGAAACTGAGCCATGAAAATAATGATGGCAAGCCCGTTTACAAAGCCAAACATGACAGGATGTGGAACAAGTCGAATGAATTTGCCCAAACGGAGTACGCCGAATAAAATTTGGAAGAGCCCCGCTAGAATAACAGTCGCAAATACATACGGCATAAGGTCAGCGGTTTCGATACCCGGAAATTTAGCTTTTAGCTCGAGAATGAGGCCAACAAATACGACAGCAACAGCGCCCGTTGCTCCTGAAATCATACCTGGACGACCACCTAAAATGGAGGTCACAAAACCCATCACGAAGGCAGCATAAAGTCCTGTTAAAGGCGAAAAACCGACAATCATAGCAAAGGCAATGGCTTCAGGCACTAAGGCCAAAGCAACCGTTAGGCCGGACAAGATTTCTGTTTTGTAGTTGACAGGTTGAGATAAATCAAAAAGAGAGAAAACTTTGGACATATATACGATATTAGTGGCTTCTACTGGTTATGAAAAGAAGCCAAGTTAAAATACAAATGGAAAGTGTAGGGTTTATTTGAATGAACAAAGACGAACGTGTTGTATTTCCGATTAAATGAAATACATCGAAGCCACTTCGGTAAAAATGTACTTAACTCTGTGAAATGCCAATACACTCCAAAGATAGTTTGTTTACTTTTAACAGACCTACATATATTAGAATTGTGCAATAGAAAAATGGTAATATTCTACTAGTAAAGTAATTGTGTGTGGAGAATTGGCGAAAGAATATCACCTACTAATTTTTCTTACATTTGACTTTTACTTAAAAAAAATACAATGAACTCATTGATTCGATTTTACCTAGCCCAAGAAACCAAGTACGCGATTGCCCTAGCTGAGATTCAGGCAGGTAGAAAACAAAACCATTGGATTTGGTATATCTTTCCGCAAATTGCTGGTTTAGGACGAAGTGAAACTGCGCAGTTTTATGCTTTGAAAGATGTAAACGAAGCCAAATTGTTCTTGGAAGATGCCGTACTTGGTACAAGACTGCGCGAAATCACACAGGCACTTTTAGCACTTGAAGAAGTAACTATTTATGCTGTGATGGGAACACCAGATGACATGAAAGTAAAATCGTGCATGACCTTATTTGCAGAGATAGACACACAACCCGACGCTATTTTTCAGCAAGTTTTGGATAAATACTACGCTGGTGAAAAGGATTTGTTAACCTTGGAGCTGATGTAACGACACAATATCCGGAGTCATCTTGATAAGTTCCTTTTGATTCTTACAAGAAAATAAGATAATTTGCATAGAAGAGTAAACAGATGTATTCAACCTACTACCTTAAAAATACAAATGAAAGAGCAAACACGGCGGCAAGTTTTACAAACAATCGGGACGGTAGCCGCTTCCTCGATGGTTGGTTATCAAGCCAACGCAATTGGTTCATTACCAGATAGTTCAACGACTAATGGACTAAAAAATAATATCAAGCACTCTGTTTCGCGTTGGTGTTTTCAGAGTATTCCGTTTGAAGAACTTTGCCAAGCTTGCAAAGAAATGGGCGTGATGTCGATTGAGTTAACGGGGCCCGCGGAATGGGAAATTCTCAAAAAATACGGCATGACGAGCGCCATGGGTTGGGGAACTTGGCCGGAAGGCATGGGTTTGCACAATTTCTTCAATAATCCGAAGAATCACGATACGCTTGTTGCCTTTTATGAAAAATTGATTCCGCAAGCAGCAGCATTTGGGGTAAAAAACCTGATTTGCTTTCCAGGAAACCGAAACGGCATGAGTGATTTGGTCGGGATGATGCACTGCGCAACGGTCATTCGAAGATTAATCCCCACCTGCGAAAAGTACGACGTCATGTTGACGATGGAATTATTGAGCTCCCGCGACAGCCACCCAGATTACATGGCAGACCATATTGAGTGGGGGGCAGCACTTTGTGAAATGGTTAACTCGCCGTATTTCAAGCTGTTATACGATATTTATCACCTGCAAAGTATGCACGGCGACCACATCCGGAATGTACAGAGATACGGAAAATACATCAGTCATTACCATACGGGCGGTATGCCTGGGCGACGCGAAATTGATGATTCGCAGGAAATTTATTATCCCGCCATTGTCAAAGCAATTGTCGCAAGTGGCTTCAAAGGATATATTGGTCAAGAGTTTATCCCAACTCCCAAAGACAAAGCGGGTATGTTGGCCTCTCTCAAAAAATGTGTGCTGATTTGTGACGTATAATTTTTTTCAAAAAATACAAACCACTGTAACCAATGTCACATAAAACGTGCGTGCGACAGTCTATCTTTGTGGAAGAAATAAAAAGATACATCGTGTAGATTCACAATATGTTATATAGGGTTGAGTGGGTTATAGAAAGCCGCAGTTAGATTAGCTGCGGCTTTTTTCATACATTTCCTCAAAATTTTACGAGAAAGCGAAAACATTTTTTCCTTTTTTGGGCGTGCCCCTAGCGGGTCGGGCTTTTCGTTGCAATCTTTTTGTTCGTACCTCACAAAAAGGATTTCCACTGCAATCCCTCACGCAAGATTTTATTGCGTAATTGTGTCTTTCATCCACAGATGAAGCGAATTTCTCCCAATTCCTTACCATTCCTCTCTTATTTTTGTAGTTTTGCTCTTATTCAACCACTACACCTTTTCAAACATGAACGACCTACTGGAGGAGCTTCGTGGCGCCATCTCAGCACAACTCAACCCCGATGAGCTGGCATGGTTTGGTACGCTCACCGACATCCCGCTTGAAAGAGCCTTTGTCATGACTCCTCGTAAAATCCAACGCAAACCCTTGACTTTCAGTTATCTGCCTAAATACATGGCAACGCAAGCAAAAGCACAACGCTGGACGCTCGACCGCCTCGTGCGTATCTATTGTGTCTTGCAACTAGATGCGGCTGCCGCTACCCAAAAAATACATACGTTGTTTGATACCGCCGAACTGCAAGAAGCGGTAGCCTTGTACAGTAGTTTGCCCTATCTCTCCCATCCAACGGAATGGCTTTTGCGTGCAACAGACGCCATCCGGTCAAATGTAACGCATGTTTTTGCCGCAATGGCACTCGGAAACCCTTACCCGGCTTCTCATTTCTCTGAGTTGGCATGGAATCAGCTCGTCCTGAAAGCCATTTTCAACGACCAACCCCTCGCTGAAATTCATGGATTACTCGAACGAAAAAATCCAACATTGGCACACGATATTTGTCTGTTAGCCCAAGAAAGATGGGCAGCCGGTAGAAGAATACCCGCATTTGCGTGGTGTCTCGTGGCAGATATGTCTTTCCCAGAAGAACCCCAAATGATTTCACGCTTGGCAGCCTCTGATGATGTACAAGACCAACGCGCCGCGCTTTTTCTGCAACAAAAATCCCCTGATTTTTCAACCACTTGGTTTACATTAGTATAAATTAATCAACTGATTATGTGTTCACTACACGACAATACCACAGGACATCCTTCTCACTTTGAAGGCTCTCAAGAAGAAGAACAAACGGCCTCGGTTGTGCAACAAGATTACCGGACGTACATAGAAGGAATGCGTTTTTTTGACCCGCATATTCACATGACTTCCCGTACTACCGACGACTACCAGGCGCTGGCAGATGCCGGTGTTGCTGCCATCATTGAGCCCGCTTTTTGGTTAGGACAACCCAGAACCGGACTTTCTACTTTTCAAGATTATTTCAATAGTTTAATCGGATGGGAGCGTTTTCGGTCTTCCCAATTTGGTATCAAACATTATTGTACGATTGGACTCAACTCCCGCGAAGCCAATAACGAAGCACTCGCCGAGCAAGTCCTGGAAATTCTTCCACTCTATTTATATAAAGAAGGAGTGGTAGGCGTGGGTGAAATTGGTTTCGACGACCAAACCGCCGCCGAAGAAAAATATTACCGCGCCCAACTTGAACTCGCCAAAGAAGCAGGCTTGCCCGTGCAGGTACATACGCCGCACCGAAATAAAAAACAAGGAACTGAAAAAAGCATGGCAATCGCCCTCGAACACGGCATCGCCCCAGAAATGGTCATCATTGACCACAACAACGAGGAAACCGTCAAACAAGTCCTAGACCAAGGTTTTTATGCCGCTTTTACTATTTATCCGTTTACCAAAATGGGGAACGAACGGATGGTCGAGATTGTCAAACAGTACGGTTCTGATCGAATTATGGTCAATTCTGCCGCTGATTGGGGCATTAGCGACCCATTAGCTGTACCGAAAACAGCTGCCTTAATGAAAATAAAAGGGATTTCGGAGGAGGATATTCGCAAAGTGACGTACCAAAACGCCATTGATGCGTTTGCACAAAGTGGTCAAATTCACTTGGAAGATTTCGAAAATCCAAGTTCCATTGACCAATCGCAGACGTTCAACGGAAATACCATTTTACGTGGTGGACAACAACCAAGAATAAATAAAAATGATTTACTGATTCGCTAATGGTACGAACTTATCTTCAATTGCTTCGCCCAGCTAATGTCGTGACTGCCTTTACAGATGTCCTTGCAGGTGCTTCTTTGGCTGGTTGGGTACTTTTTACAGGAACAGGCGCTGCTGTTTCTCCAATTGCGCTCGTCGCTTTATTGGTGGCAACCATGGGGCTTTATGGGGGAGGAATCGTCTATAACGATGTTTGTGATGCCGACCTCGACGCAAAAGAGCGACCAGAACGCCCCATCCCAAGTAAACGCATCTCTTTGGCAGACGCCTTTCGTTTTGCGGTCATTTTATTTGTTGTCGGGATTGTCGCCAGCCGAATCGTCGGACTAACAAGCATGTATCTAGCCATCGGAATTGCTGTTTGTGCCATGATTTACGACAGTTGGGGCAAACACCAAAGTTGGTTCGGTCCTTTGAATATGGGATTGTGCCGTGGCGGAAATCTCATGTTGGGGATGTCTATTTTACCTAATTGGCTGGAAGTCAGCTGGCTAATGGTTTTTCCTGTTTTGTATATTGCCGCTATCACGCTGATAAGTCGGGGCGAAGTACATGGCGGAAAGTCCAAGACGATGCTTTTGGCGGGCTTGACCTATCTTGTGATTCAAGGAACCCAATTGGTTTTGTCTTTTGAGAAAGGACAACTTCTGACGACCGCCGTGTTCGTCGGATTTCATGCCTATCTTATCTTCCCGCCGTTGTACAAAGCGTACCAAGAACCGATTGGAAAAAACATTGGGTTGGCAGTAAAAGCAGGCGTTCTAGGATTAATCATGATGAATGCTTCTTGGATTAGCTTATCAGGTGACTGGATATTAGCTAGTTGTGTCACATTTCTTCTACCTCTTTCCATGCGGTTAGCTCGTATGTTTGCCGTAACCTAAACATTTTTCCGAAGTAGGTAATTATTCAACTATCCGCACACAACGTTACTTCAAATATGACGATACTTACCCAAAATTTCACGGTGAATTACCGCTACCAAGTCTGTTTTACAGAACGATTATTCGACCTTGAAAACCCACATTTGGCTACATTTTTACAAGAAAATCGCGTAAACGGGCATACTCAAAAACTTCTTTTTGTCTTGGACGAAGAGGTTCTGAATGCGCATGATTATTTGTACCGCGGGATTACAGACTACATGGCTGCGTTGCAAGACGTACAAATGGTGCGTGAATTGGTGGTGATTCCGAGTGGTGAAGCAGTGAAAAATGAGCCAGTTTATTTAGAAAAAATGTTAGCAGTTATTCATCAACACGGCATAGACAGACATTCCTACGTAGCAGCAATCGGTGGAGGTGCGCTTTTGGATATGGTGGGCTACGCGTGCGCGATTTCACACCGAGGCGTACGTCATATTCGTATCCCGACGACCGTATTATCCCAGAATGATTCAGGGGTAGGCGTGAAGAACAGTGTCAATTTTTATGGAAAAAAGAACTATTTAGGTACATTTTCGCCTCCGTCTGCGGTTTTCAATGATTTTACCTTTCTCACTACGTTGGGCGACAGAGATTGGCGTTCGGGTGTTGCGGAGGCTGTAAAAGTAGCGTTGATAAAAGACAAAGCGTTTTTTGAATGGCTGGAAATAAATGCACAAGCTATTTGTGCTAGAAATTCAGCTGTGATGCAAGAACAAATCATTCGCTGTGCACAACTTCATCTCAACCACATCGCATCAGGCGACCCGTTCGAAAGAGGCTCTGCGCGGCCTTTGGATTTTGGACATTGGGCTGCACATAAATTGGAACATTTGACAAACTACACGGTCAAGCATGGAGAAGCCGTAGCCATAGGCATTGCCCTCGATACGTATTATTCCCATTTGTTGGGTTGGTTGTCACTAGCCGATTTTGAACGTGTATATCAGGTCTTAAAATCACTTGGATTTCAATTGTATCATGCTGATTTACAGGTAGATACATTAATTTCAGGATTGAGGGAATTTCAAGAACATTTGGGAGGCGCGTTGACAATTACGTTGTTGCAGTCGCTTGGCAAAGGCGTGGAAGTACATGAAATGAACGAGACTTTTATTGAAAAAGCAGTTCAATTTTTAGCCCAGTTGGATACGGTACATGAATAAAAAGTCTCGTTTCCTATCTTTTGAAATAAGGGGAAACGAGATTTTTTCAATGATTAGAAACTGTTTTTGAGAATAGATTAATGACGAGAACCCCGGCAATAATCAAGATAAGTCCAAGAAGGGCGGGTGTGTCCAGATTTTGTTTGAAAAACAGGTATCCCGATAGAGCGATAAGTACCGTGCCGACCCCAGACCAGACAGCGTAAGCAATACCAACAGACATTTCTTTGAGTGTTAAGGAAAGGCAATAAAAAGCAATGCCGTACCCAATCACGACAAGCAAGGAGGGAATCGGTTTGGTGAATCCCTCAGAAAAACGGAGAGCGGATGTTCCTATGACTTCCGCGAAAATAGCCATACATAAATAAACCCATTTCATACTTTCTTTTTTTAATTAGTTGATTATCAAGTAAAAAGGCTAGTAAAAACTAGCCTTTTTTGTTTTTTATTGTGCGAACTGAGCCGCCTTACTCATCTGTCCCAAAGCTGCTTTGATTTCTCTGTCGCGTTCCTGAACAATTTGATAGTACGCATTATTTAAGCCATCCGCATTTCTTGACTGCCAAATAGTACGTGCGATAAGCGCTTTCACTTGTGTTTTTATGTACGGAATGGAAGGCTGAATGGCTTTTTTATCAATGACAACACCCGCTCTTTTTGCCATTTGAAAAATAGCTTCGACTTGGTTGTCATTCACAAAAAATGATTTCTGAAAAGCTGCAAATCCTTTGGCTTGCCACTCTTTTTGATTTGCCGCAGTGTATTCAAGGGTAAATTCTTGCAAGATATTTTGATTAAATAAATCAATAAGTCCGACGGTCAAGAAGCTGGTATCTGCCGGAACGATGACGTCGGGTGTAATTCCACCCCCACCAAAAACAGGACGTCCACCAAGTGTTTTATAGACAGTTTTGACTTGTGTCGAATCTTGTTTTTGTGTATTTCGCGTATATCTCTCTGCTTGGTAGCCTTCTACATCTCCGGATACAAACGGTTTTTGAATACTTCTTTTACTTGGAATATAATATCTGGAAATCGTAAGACGGAGTTCTGCGCCGTTGCTCAGTGGAATAGGCGCCTGTACGAGTCCTTTTCCGAATGTCCTGCGGCCTACAATCCAGGCACGGTCATAATCTTGCAATGTTCCTGATACAATTTCGGAAGCAGAGGCACTTCCTTCGTCGATGAGCACGACAACGGGTGTTTTTTCCAAAAGACCTTTTTTACCAGCAAAAACACGTTGGTTATTTCGTCTGTCTTGTCCCTCTGTGTAAAGAAGTAAGCCGTCGCCCTCGATAAATTCGTCCAGCATATCAGTTGCACGATCCATATAGCCGCCGGGGTTGCCACGCAAGTCTAGGATGAGCTGTTTCATCCCTGATTTTAGGAGCGTTTCGGTATGTTTTTTAAATTCGTCGTAGGTCGTTTCTGCAAACCGATTCACCCGAATAAATCCCGTTTTTTTATCTTCCATGAGGTAAGCGGCATCAATGGAAAATGTTGGAATTTTATCGCGGACAATAGTGAAAGGCAAAGGTTTGGCATATCCACGTCGTTTGATTTGCAAAGTAACTTTGGAGTTTTTAGGGCCTCGGAGGACTTTATACACATCTGCGGTTGCTGCTTTTTTACCTGTCAGAGATTGACCGTCAGCGGAGAGAATAATATCTCCACTCCGGATTCCTGCAGCTTCAGAAGGGCCTCCTGCTAACGGAGTTACAACAAAAACGGAATCATTGAAAACATTAAATTCAACTCCAATTCCATCAAAACCACTTTGTAATTGAGAACGCACGGCCTCGGCTTCTTCTACAGGGATATACGATGTATGTGGGTCTAATTTTTCAAGCATTTTCGTAATGCCGTAGTCGAGAAGTGTATCTGTATCTACAGGATCGACGTAGCTTTCATCAATATGTTGTAGAATTTCTTTTAGCAGAGAGGCATTTTTGGGGCCAATCAGGGTTGCTGTCTCGTCTGACTTGCCGAAAAAAGTCGCGCCTAAGTACAAGCCAAGCGAAATACTCACGCCAATCACCAAAGGCAATCGGATGATAGACGGCTTGTTGTGAATGTTTTGTTGGTTATTCATAAAAATAGAAACTAGCGAGGATGAATGTCGATTATTTTCAAACAAGAATTTAACTCACAAAGTTACTTTGGGCAAATGAAATTCGTCGTTACTTATGCCAAAAAGAAATTCACCCAAAGATTTTCAGGAATTAGCGGACTTAAACAGGCTTTCTGAAATCGTTATTGATAAACGGAATGAAAAGCGGGCAGATGCGAAAAAGGGGAGGAGAAATCGACATTATGAGCGACTTTTCATTCGGCAAGCTATCAAGAATTTTGACCATTCATCAAATCAAAAAGAAGATTTAAACGAAAGTTGGGGTTAATTTTCTTTTTTCTAAAACCATCGTTGCTGTAGGAGGTTTCTAATAGGTTATATCAATGGAAAACTTCTAAACCATTCACTTCATGCAACGTAAAATTGGACAAATCCTATCGTGTATAGGTATCTTTTTGTGGTTCATTCAATGGACTTCTCTTTCTGCGCAAACGGTTCGCACAGGGCAAATTCAAGGTATTGTCCTTGATAAAAAGTCGCAAGAACCGCTCATCGGTGTTACAATCCAGATAGCTGGGCTAAATTTAGGTGCGCAAACAGACATTGATGGTCGTTATAAAATCAACAATATTCCGACCGGAAGTTATAACCTAACAGCATCTTACGTCGGGTATGCTCCGTTTGTTCAATACAATATTGTGGTGACTTCTGGAAATGCCAACCAAGTGAATTTCCAATTACAGGAAGAATCGACCCTGCTAGATGAGGTAAAAGTGGTCGTCAATCGGTCGGTTTCTGTGGCGAGTACTGAATCGCCCAACTCCATTCAGAAATTATCCGTAGAAGAAATCAAGAATAACCCAGGTGGGAACTTCGATATTTCCCGTGTTTTATCTGTTCTACCTGGCGTGGGTGGCACTGCGGGGTCTGTGGGTGGTTTCCGGAATGACTTGATTATCCGTGGGGGCGGACCGAATGAAAACGTTTTTTATCTGGATGGCATTGAAATTCCTGTCATCAATCACTTTGCGACGCAGGGGAGTTCGGGTGGCCCAACGGGTATTTTGAACGTATCGTTTATTGAGGACGCCACTTTGTCTTCCAGTAGTTTCAATGCGCGGTATGACAACGCCCTTTCTTCTGTTTTGCAGTTCAAGCAACGAGAAGGAAACTCGGAGCGTGTGCAAGGGAATATTCGATTGAGTGCGACAGAATTAGCTACTACCTTGGAAGGACCTTTGGGTAAAAATACGACCTTCCTGGGTTCTGTGAGACGTTCGTATCTGCAATTATTGTTTTCAGCGATTGACCTCCCGATTCGTCCGAATTATTGGGATTTTCAGTACAAAGTGACGCATAAAATCAATAAAAAAACAACATTAACGGCTATTGGAGTAGGAGCAATTGATGATTTTTCATTTGGCGTGCCCAAAGAATCATCGCCTGAAAAAGAGTATATTTTACGTTCAAATCCGCTCATCAACCAATGGAATTACACGGTTGGGGTCTCGTTGAAACGTTTGTTAAACAACGGTTTCATGGATATTTCCCTCAGCCGGAATATGTTTGATAACCGCCTAGATCGTTTTGAAGACGGTGTACAAGAGGAATCGCGCCGTGTTTTGGGCAGTAATTCACAAGAAATAGAGAATAAATTACGGATTAATGTACAAAAATACCTTGGCCCTTGGGAGTATAGCTACGGGTTTGTGGCACAATACGTAAAATACAATAATGACTTTTTGTCTATTTTATCTCGGGATAGAGAGTTACCCAATGGGGCGATAATTCCAGGAATTACCCTTCGTTTTGATACAGATATTCAGTTTTTCAAATACGGTGCGTATGGCCAAATTGCGCGTAAATTTTTGGACGATAGATTGAGTCTTTCGGCAGGTTTACGCACAGACATGAACAGTTTCACAACCACTGGGAACAACCCAATTGAAACGTTAAGTCCAAGATTATCAGCTAGTTATCAGGTAGCGCCTAAGTGGAGAATCAATGCGTCAGCGGGTCGGTATTTCAAAACGCCAATTTATACAGTGTTGGGCTACCAAGCTCCAGATGTGGCTGCCGGAGGCGATGCTTTCGTGAATAGAGATAACAACTATTTGCAGTCCGATCATTTGGTTTCTGGGTTGGAGTTTATTCCACGTCCACAAACGCGGGTAACGGTGGAGGGTTTCTATAAAAAGTACAACGATTATCCGGTTTCAGCACTTACAGGCATTTCGTTGGCGAACCAAGGAGGTGATTTTGGTGCAATTGGGAACGAAAAAACGGTGTCCGTAGGTGAAGGGCAGTCGTATGGATTGGAGTTTTTCTTCCAACAAAAATTAGCGAAAAATATATTTGGGGTTGTGTCTTATACATGGTTCAATAGCCAGTTTTCAGGCATAGACGGAGTTTTGAAGCCTTCTTCGTGGGATTCGAGACATTTGATTTCGGCTCAACTTGGGCGTAAGTTCAAGCGTGGTTGGGAAATGGGCTTGAAGTGGTTGTACCAAGGAGGCGCACCATATACGCCATTTGATTTGGCGGCATCGCAACAGAATTATTTCTTATTGGGTGTTGGGACGTTGGATTTCAATCGGTTGAATACAGAGCGATTGCCGGCATTCCGTCGTTTTGATTTCCGTTTGGATAAAAAGTGGAATTACAACAAATGGACATTGGATGTATTCATAGATGTTCAGAATGCGTTTGTGCAGTCGAATCCTGCGTTGCCTCAATATACATTTGCACGGAATGCGGACAATTCGGGATTTGCCACGACAGACGGACTTCCGTTGGCGAGCAATGGGGCAAATGCCATTCCGCTTATTTTGTCTAACAACGACCCACAAGTAACCCCAACGATTGGTTTTGTGGTGGAGTTTTAAGAGAGCTATACGTAAAAACAAAAAAAGGATAGAAGGGCGACTTTCTATCCTTTTTTGTTGTTTGGTAGGGGGGTAAGTTATTATATAAATATGTAATCTTCCCCCAAAATAGCTACGATAATTAATGTAGCTATTTTGGGAAAGTATAAGAAAGAGTGCATCTCCATTCACAATTACAAGAAATTAAATCTCAAAAGGTATTCGAAATGAAGGAATCATCTTTATATTTGAATATCTTCTTATTATACCATTTTTTCATGCAATCAATCTATCAACGTACCGTCGAAATTCTGGCAGATTTGGTGTCTTTTCCCGTTCTTGGCGGAGAGAGTAATTTGTCTATTTTACAGTATATTCAAGAATACTTGGACTCACACGAAGTCGCATATCAATTAGTACCCAATCAAGACGGTTCAAAAGCATCTCTTTTTGCCCGTATCGGTCCCGCCGTAGATGGTGGAATTATCTTATCTGGACACATGGATGTCGTTCCTGTTGAAGGGCAAGACTGGAAAACGGAACCTTTCGTCTTAACTCAAATTGAGGATAAATTGTATGCAAGAGGCTCCGCAGATATGAAAGGGTTTGTAGCTTCTTGCCTAGCGAATGTTCCGTATTTTAAATCGCTACATCTCGAAAAACCCATCTATTTTGCTTTTTCTTATGACGAAGAAGTAGGCTGTTTGTCGGCACCAGAATTGGTGAAAGCTTTGCTTGATTTTTACGAAGAAAAGCCTGCTTTTGCCTGGATTGGCGAGCCGACAGTCATGCAGCCAATGGTCGGACAGAAAGGTATCTGCGTTTTAGAAACCACTGTTTATGGGTCAGCAGGGCATAGCAGCCGGATTCGGCAAGAAGTCAGCGCCATCCACGAAGCAGCTAAATTGGTTGTTTGGATAGAGAATAAAATGCACGAATTAGTCAATTCGGGTCATTTGGATAATCGGTTTACACCGCCGCACTCGTCGCTTCATGTCGGTGTTTTTCGTGGCGGGATTGCCCCCAATGTTATCTCAGACGTGTGTACTTTCCAGTGGGATGTACGTACGATTCCTTCCGATAAATTAACCGATATTTTGGCTGATTTTCAAGCCTATTGTGCGCAGCGAGAGGCGGAATTGACACTTCGTTTTGCCGATGCACGCATTGTAACGACCGAACATCATCCGCCTGTTCCACCGTTAGATACGCCTGAAGATCAAGAGATTGTATCATTCATTCGGTCGATTAGTCCCATTCAAGAGCTGGGAACTGTCTCGTATGCAGCAGAGGCAGGTCAGTTTGCGGAGGCTGGTTTACAAGCCATTATTTGTGGGCCTGGAGACATCGCGCAAGCGCACAGAGCGAATGAATTTATCGAAATAAAGCAGCTGGAACTTGGGCTTGATATGTTGCACAAATTAGGGCAAAAACTAGCGCATTCATCTTAAAATAATACAATTTATGTTCGTAAATGTAGAACACATTGGCATTGCCGTTCGTGATTTATCGGCTGCCAATACTCTCTATACCGCTCTGTTGGGCGTCGCTCCCTATAAATTGGAGGAAGTACCTTCAGAAGGTGTTTCGACGTCTTTTTTTCAAGTGAATGCCACAAAAATAGAATTGCTCGAAGCGACCACACCCGAAAGCGCCATCGCCAAATACATCGAGAAAAAAGGAGAAGGGATTCATCACATCGCCTTTGAGGTAGAAGATATTGGAGCCGAGATGGAGCGACTACGCGGCGAAGGCTTTATTTTATTGAATGAAACGCCGAAAAAAGGAGCAGATAATAAACTGGTTTGTTTCGTTCATCCGAAAAGTGCAAATGGGGTTTTGGTCGAATTATGTCAGGAAATAAAGTCTTAAAGACCCATTTATTCCCTTATTTTTGTTCAAACGATTAATTAAAAATGAATTTAACAGATAAAGTAGTTTGGATTACGGGCGCATCTGCCGGCATTGGTGAAGCGACAGCCCAGTTGGCTGCAAAAAAAGGAGCTAAATTGGTACTTTCCGCACGTCGCTTGGAAGAACTAGAACGCGTAAAACGGTCTTTGAACTTACCCGATAACGATGTTTTAGTTGTTCCGATGGATGTCGAAAAACCGGACGATTTTCCGGCATTGGTAGAACATGTTATTCGTCATTTTGGTCGAATCGACGTTTTGTATAATAATGCGGGGATTTCGCAACGTGGGGGTGTGGTAGAAACAGATTTGTCTGTATATAAACGCTTGATGGAAGTCAATTTTTACGGTGTAGTTGCGCTCACAAAAGCCGTTTTGCCGTATATGCAAGCACAAAAGTCGGGATTAATTGCAGCTACGAGCAGTGTTTCTGGCAAATTGGGTTCAGCGAAACGGTCAGGATATAGTGCTTCCAAACATGCTTTACACGGATTTTTAGACGCACTTCGGGCTGAAGTAGCCAAAGATGGTTTGTCCATTACGCTAATTTGTCCGGGCTATATTCGCACAGAAATTTCCAAAAATGCGCTTTCACCAGATGGAACAGCACACGGAAAAATGGATGAAAATCAAGCGAAGGGAATGCCCGTTGAAGCATGTGCCGCACGAATTATTCGCGCCTTCGAACAAGAAAAACCAGAAGTATATATGGGTGGAACGGAAGTTTTAGGTATTTATTTAAAACGATTCCTACCTGGACTTTTACGAAAAATATTGGTCAACGAAGCACCTAAATAAGAAAAAAGCAGTCTAAATTCAGACTGCTTTTTTTACGAATATCTATCGTTTCTCCACGGATACGCCGTATTGGAATAGCCTCTTTCTTCCCAGAATCCGAGTTTATTTTGAGGTAAAAACTGAAGTCTTTTAATCCATTTGGCGCCTTTCCATGCATATAATTGTGGTGTAATCATCCGAACGGGTCCACCATGTTCTTTCGCAAGGGGTTCATTATAAACAGTATGCGCAAGCAAAACATCTGGTTTCAGCGCTTCTTCAAGCGAAACATTGGTTGTATAAGTGTCGTACCCATGGCACAGCAAATGCGTGGCTGTTTCTTTGGGTTGTACAAGTGCCGCCAAATCTAGTAAACGAACCCCTTTCCAAGGCATATCAAGTTTTGACCAAGTTGTCACGCAATGAAAATCACTGGTATCCTCTGATTGAGGGAGAGACATGAAGTCGTCCCAAGTTAAGATGACTGGATTCTCTACCTCGCCGTCAATGTATAAACGCCATCTATCAAGTTGAACATCTGGGTGATAGCCTAAATCTAGGACGGGCCATTTGTCTGTAATCGTTTGACCAACAGGTACTTGTGGCATTCCGTGGCGATTGGTGACACCTTTTCCGAGTGGCCGAGGGTCTGAGAGGGAAGGAGTGGCTTCCATTTTTTTCTCGAAACGCGCCTTGAGTTTCATTCGCGCCTCAATGATTCGCTCTAATTTACCGTTTGAATCTTCCATGTGTGGTATTAAAAAGAGTATAAAATTTGCTCGATAAAAGTCCGTAAACTACTCGGTTGTAGTAAAAGCATAAATACAACTCCCCACAAACCTCCCCATAAATGGGCGAGATGATTGATGTTATCCATTTGTCTTTTTTCCATGTAAATAGAATAAGCAGTGTAGAGAATAGCAAAAATCCAGGCAGGCATTGGAATAGGAATCGGGAAAATAATGAGTTTAGTCAACGGACTAATGATGATACTGGCAAAAACAATGGATGAAACGCCGCCAGATGCTCCTAGAGAGAAATAATTGAATTGGTTACGTCTTGAAAAAAAGTCCGGCAGATTGGCAATAATGACACCCGAAACAAAGAGTAAGAGGAAAAATCCACTTCCTTGTGCGCCAAATTGCATGAGAAAATAGCTTTCGACGGTTTCACCAAAGAGGTAGAGCGCCCACATATTGAAGAACAAATGGAGGTAGTCTGCGTGGATAAACCCAGAGGTAAGCAGCCGCCAATATTCTTGGTTTCTGTGTGCAATACCGGGGCTATGAATGAGCTTGTATTTCAGCGTAGCATCTCGAAAGGCAAACAGACTGGTAGCTACGATGGCAATAATGAGCAAAATATGGATAGACATAGATAAATGAGGGATATTTGAAAAGTTAACTTTCCCGTTGCAACAACAAGGAAGCTAAATCTTTCAATGGTTTTTTTCTATTTTCTTCAACAGGGAGCTGTTCAATCAATTGGAACGCATAATCAAAATACGCAGCTACTTTCGTGAGTGCTAGTTCTTTGATACCTAATCTCGTAAATAATTGGGTAACAGCTTCTACTTTCTGTGCGGATTTCGAAGGTGCTGTTTGTGTGAGCCAATATGCGAGTTCTTCTTCTTCGGGAGTTCCTTTGGCGAGCTGTTGTGCGCGGAGCATCAACCACGTTTTTTTGTTCTCAATGATATCGCCGCCGACTTGCTTTCCAAATTTTTCGGGATCACCATATACGTCGAGGACATCATCTTTTAACTGAAAACCAAGACCAATATTTACTCCAATTTCATATAGTTTTTCGATGATTTCTGCTGGAGCACAAGCAATTAGTCCACCAAGTTCCATGGCAAAACCAACGAGAACAGAGGTTTTCAACCGAATCATTTCTATGTATTCGTCCTCTGAAACCGTCTCTAAAAAGGCAAAATTCATATCGAGTTGTTGTCCTTCACAGACTTCCGCGGCTGTCCGATTAAATCGTTTGATGACTTGTTTGAAACACGCATCATTGACCTCCGTGAGCAGTTCGTAAGCTGCTACAAGCATGACATCACCAGAGAGAATAGCTGTATTTGCATTCCATTTTTCATGCACAGTTGGTTTCCCTCGTCTTAACGGAGCTGCGTCCATGATATCATCGTGCATTAACGTAAAATTATGGAAAACCTCGACGGCTAATGCTGGTCGTACGTGAGCTTTCCAGTCGTCGGTAAATAAATAAGCCGAGATAAGGGTAAACGCAGGACGAAGCCGTTTCCCGCCCAAAGACATCAAATACTCGATAGGTTCGTATAATTCGCGCGGGCTTTCTCCGTACGTGGTTTGCTGTGTTTGTTCAGCGATGGTATCAATACACTCTTGAATCGTCATAAATAGTTGAAAAGTCTTGCTACGTAACTCTGTACGGGTGAGAATGGTTTAAGGTTTTAATTGCAAATGCACACGTCTGTTTCCAATTTTCTGGTACGATACAACTCGTCCAATACCATCAAATGTAACGAAATAGTTTTTACTTTCTAAAACAGGCGTAGCGTCTCGGAGCGTCATCCCGATTAGATTCGGTAAGTCATTGGTAAGCTCAAGTGGAACCCAATCGACTTTTCCTGCCTGTATTTTTGAACGAATTATGCCTGTTTCAAGCGGTGCATCAACAGCAACATCTAACTCTTCCGCTAGGGTTCGGAAGTCTGAACTATGCCCAACGAGATTGCCTGATTGCAATAAGTGTTTGCTTACTTTTGGCTTCTCTTTTATCTTATTTTTGGGCGTATGCAAAGCAATATCTATGGCATACATGCGGTCTGCAATATCCCGAAAAACCGGTGCGCAGACATCTGCAGCATAGATATTGCTTCCCATCGGTTCATCAATAATAATGGCGCAACTGTATTTTGGATTATCTGCCGGGAAAAAACCGATGAACGCCGTATAGTAAAGCCCTTCGCGGTAGCCACGATTTATTCTTTTTTGCGAAGTACCCGTTTTTCCTCCTACTCGGCAATATCCTTCTTTTATGCCAGCCGCTGTCCCGTTTTCAACAACGCCAATCATCATTTGGGTTAATAATTGGGCGGTACGTTCTGAAACAATCGGTTTGGGTATTTTATTCGGTTCAAATCGTTGGATTACCTCATTTACATCCCGGATTTCCTTCACCAAGATAGGCTGTACCCAATGCCCTTTGTTTGCGATGGCATTGTAAAAAGTAAGCATTTGCAATGGGCTAAGCCGTGTTTCATAACCAATAGACATCCACGGTATAGTCGTATGACTGAAGGACTCGCTGCGCTTATTTTTGATAATGGGCTCAGATTCTCCTTTCAACTGAAAACCAAGGGGTTGGTCTAATCTAAATTGATTGAGGTAGGCGACGTAATCATCCGCTCGAGAAAAGCCAAAATGTTTTTGGACGAGTCTGTAAATACCAATATTGCAGGAGTTTTCGATGACTTGCTGAACCGTCTGCCGCCCGTGTTTGTGCGAACATTTGAAATCAAGTCCATAATGTCGGATTTGACCCGTACATTCTGCGGCAAAGTCATTTGGATTCAGCGGCGCTTTTTCGAGTAAAGCAGCCATGGTCGCCACCTTGAACGTTGAACCAGGGTCTGTTCCGCCTCTAATTGCATAATTTTCATCTTCCAAGTAACGGTAATTGCCCTCCGTTCCACGTCGGCTTAAATTAGAAATCGCCCGAATTTCTCCCGTTTCAATTTCCATTAATATCGCTGAGCCATACTTGGCATTTTTCTGAATAACTTGTTTCCGCAAAGCCGTTTCTACAATATCTTGGAAATTCACATCTATCGTACTAACGACGTCTAGGCCAGAAATAGGCTTGGTATCTTGGGTTGGGTCCACGGGTTTCCAAACCCCCCCTGTGATTTTTTGAAAGACTCCTTTTCCTTCTTTTCCTGCTAAATATTGGTTAAAACTATATTCTATGCCGTATTCTCCACGTGTATTGGTTTTTCTATCTAGCCGACCGACCGTCCGGGATGCCATATCTACAAAAGGTAAAATACGCTCTTCTTTTTTCTCGAAGATTCCGCCTGCTTTGAGTCTATCGTCTCTAAAGAAGGCAAAAGTTTGAATACTATCTCTCTCTTCGTGGTCAATGTCGCGGTCGCCAAGCCGTACGTAACTGTTTTTTTCTTTCCGTTTTTCGCGAATTAGCGTTTCATATTCTTTGGATGTTTTGTCTTTGAAATAAGTAGCTAATTGGATGGAAAGTTCTTTGATATGGTCATCGAAATACTCTTTGCTTGCCACGGTAGGATCGAGGGCAACGCGGTATCTAGGAATAGAAGTAGCCAGTAAACTCCGGCCGTCACGCGCTAGAATATTTCCGCGAGTAGCAGGAATCGCTTTGGTTTCAAAGATTCGACCAGCTGTTCGATTGATGACTTCTTTTTTCTTAACTGTCTGTAAACGAACCATCTGTGCAACAGCACAAACGGCGATGACAAGAAAAAGAACAAATGTGTTTTTTGATTTTTTTACCAATTCGTCACGAATCGGGCGTTGAGGTTGTGAATTTGGCATAAGAGACAGAAAATCAAATTTTAAGGACGCACTTCTAGTTTAGTCGGTGGAACAAGGTTTTTGTCGATTGCTTCGTCGTTCAGTTTTCGTGTTACCTCAGATTGCTTGCTGGCATACATGAACTTCGCTTGGTGTGTTACGTAGGAGGCACGCATTTCCTCCATATTGGTACGCGCATTTACTATTTTCCGGATTAAACTATCGTAATTGTGTTGAAAAAAAATATAGATGATAATCAAAAAAACAGTCCAGCCAATTTTAAATAATTGACTGACAGGAAGCTCTTCACCTAGATTAATTCGGTTTGAAATAGTCTCTGAAATCCGCTGTGCAATACGAAATCGAGGAAGTTTTCCTTTCGATTGAGGTGCAACCCTTGTGTTTCTTCGTGCATTTGTCATACCAATTGAATCGTTTTTGTTGGATAAATAATCGATAAGAATGAACCTTCCAAGTTAATCTGCATTGTATAGAGTAGCGATGCGTAATTTAGCACTTCGCGCGCGCGGATTTTGTTGGATTTCCTCAGGTGTAGCCTCTATTGGTTTTCTATTTACAGCTACCATCGGCTTGATTTCATTTCCAAAAAAGTCCTTCTCTACCTCGCCGCTAAACTTACCACTCCGGATAAAGTTTTTGACTGGTCTGTCTTCCAACGAATGATACGACATCACAACAAGTCTGCCTTTGGGTGTCAATACATCTGGAACTTGTTGTAAAAACTCCTCTAAAACAGCCATTTCTTCGTTTACGACGATACGAAGTGCCTGAAAAATCTGTGCAAAATATTTGAACTCCTTGCCACGCGGCGCAATACTTTGTAAAACGTTTTTTAAGTCCTGAATGGTCTCAATGGGTTGGCTTGACCGCGCCATGACAATGGCTTGTGCAGCTGATTTCGCATTTTTAATTTCCCCATACATACCTAAAATCCGGTGTAATTCTTCCACGGAAGAAGTAGCAATCAACTCCTTGGCTGTCAGGTTTCCTTGCTGGTTCATGCGCATGTCTAAGGTGGCATCAAAACGCGTCGAGAACCCTCTATCAGCCGTATCGATTTGATGAGAAGATATTCCCAAATCTGCCAAAATACCATCTGCTTTTTTTACCCCATACACACGCAAATATTGCTTGATATATCTAAAATTTGCTTGAATGAATGTAAAATTCGGGTCTGAAATCTTCTTGCTTTCAGCGCGTGCATCAGCGTCTTGATCAAAAGAATAAAGTTTGCCTGTAGTCAATTTTTCAAGAATCGCGCGCGAATGTCCACCGCCACCAAACGTGACATCCACGTAGATTCCGTCTGGTCGGATGGCCAATCCTTCCAAACATTCTTGTAACATAACCGGATGATGATAGCTGTAATCGTTGGTTTCCAAATGAATCTACGAATTAAATGTGTGAACTTTTTTGTATGTAATTGCTTTACAAAGGTAATCATTTTGCCTAATTTTCGTGGATTATCCAATGGCTACAAACCGTATCTTTCTTAGAAGTCGTGTCTGTTTTACGTTTTGTCTGCCTCTCCACCTCACTTATTATTCCTACATTGACTAATGAAAAAGACTATTTCTTCTCTTTTTATGACGTGTATAGGGTTGTTTTTTACTATACACCTAAGTTTTTCGCAAGCAAATATGACGGATGCTGCGGGCTTTTGGCGCGCGGAACTCCCGACTGTGGCGGGTATGTTGCCGTTCCATCTTTCCCTTGAAATGGAGAACGGAAAGTCACAAGCGTATGCCATTAATGGAAAAGAAAAATTGGGTTTGGATACACCTTTTTTCAAAAATGATTCATTACATATTCCAATGGAAATATTTGATGCAGAGATTATTGCGCATCTTTCAGGTTCATCCATGAAAGGGAGATTCAATCGCAAAGCGTCTAATTTAGCCCTGCGAACAGTTCCTTTTTTAGCCCAAAAAAATCAATACCATCGTTTTGAAAATGAGAAAAAAGACGTTTCCAATACAAATATTAGTGGTACTTGGGAGGTGAAATTTACGACAGAAACGGGCAGTTATCCTTCCGTTGGTATTTTTGAGCAATCGGGTAGCCAAGTGACAGGAACATTCTTGACAACCACCGGGGATTACCGTTTTCTTGCTGGTGATATCGTTGGGGATAGTTTGAAACTTTCGTGTTTTGACGGCAATCATGTGTTCTTGTTCAAAGCTAAAATAAACGACGAAAAGCTGGAAGGCGGCGTGTTTTGCGCTGCTTTTTCTTATACTGAAAAATGGGAAGCCGTCAAAAATCCGGCGGCCTCTTTGCCCGACCCAACAACCTTAACCTACCTCAAACCTGGTTTTGAAACCATTGATTTTGCCTTTAAAAATACCAAAAACGAGTTGATACGTCTTCAAGATGAACGGTACAAAGGGAAAGTCGTTTTGGTACAAATTATGGGTTCTTGGTGTCCCAATTGCATGGATGAAAGTCGTTTTCTAGCTCCTTATTATCAAAAAAACAAAGACAAAGGAGTGGAAATAATCGGTTTGGCGTATGAAAAAAGTACAGACCCCACCTTTGCGTACCCCAAACTTGACCGGATGAAAGAGCGTTTTGGTATCGAATACGAAATCTTACTTGCCGGGACTAACGACAAAGAAGTAGCCGCTCGTTCGTTGCCGATGCTTTCCAAGATTCTTAGTTTTCCGACCTTACTTATCTTGGATAAAAAAGGAAAAGTTCGGGAAATTCACACGGGTTTTTCAGGGCCAGGAACGGGTAAATATTACGATAAATTTGTTAGTGATTTTTATGGTTTAATGGAAAAACTATTGGCTGAATAACTTTGTATGCAAACAAAAGAGCGTATTTTATTATTGGTTTTGGCATGTGTTAATTTTACTCATATTGTGGATTTTATGATTCTCATGCCACTGGGACCCCAACTGATGCAGATTTTTGGCATCTCACCCAAACAGTTCGGCTATGTCGTGTCTGCGTATGGGTTGTCGGCGGCAGTTTCCGGATTTGCTCTTTCCTTTTTTGCGGATAAATTCGACAGAAAGAAGCTATTGTTGGCTGCTTACATTGGTTTTGTAGGAGGGACATTGGCCTGCGCTCTTGCCCCAACGTATGAAATTCTCTTTGGTGCTCGGCTTATCGCTGGGCTTTTTGGCGGAATGATTGGCTCACAGGTTTTATCAATTATAGCGGATACATTTGGCTATGAGCGACGTGCCTCCGCCATGGGCGTAATTATGACCGCCTTTTCGCTTGCTTCCGTGGTTGGCGTTCCTGGAGGACTTTATCTGGCGAATCTTTTTGGTTGGCACGCCCCATTTTTTACCGTCGCAGCGCTGGGAGTCCTTGTTTCCTTTTTTATTTATCGCTTCGTCCCAGCTGTGAATGCGCATTTATCAACGTCTGTAAAGGGAGGAAATCCCTTCGCCGTGTTAATCAGCATAGCCAAAACGCCCAATCAAAGACGTGCTTTGGGCTTGACAACAGTCATTATGTTGGGACATTTTAGCATCATCCCTTATATTTCTCCTTCTTTGGTTTCGAACATCGGGTACAAACAAAGTGATATTTATCTCATTTATTTGGTCGGCGGATTACTCACGATTTTTTCTTCGCCACTTGTAGGAAAATGGGCAGATAAAAAAGGAAAGTTGCCCATTTTTACCCTTTTTGCACTGCTTTCTATGTTACCGATATTCCTGATAACAAATCTTGAGCCTGCCCCTTTGTATGTTATTTTAACTATTTCGGGTCTCTTTTTTATTTTTTCGAATGGTCGATTGGTTCCTGTGCAAGCCTTGGTTTCGCAAGTGGTTAATCCACAACAAAGAGGTGGATTTATGGCTATCAACTCGTCATTGCAACTATTTGCGCAAGCCATTGCGACTTTGATAGGCGGGAGTATCATCACACAACGCACCGACGGATTCATTGAAAACTACGAATGGGTTGGTTATTTTGCGATGGCTATGTTACTTCTCAGTTTATGGATTGCGCGTAGTATCCATGTGGTGAGCCCGAATAAGGAATAATTAGGGCTTGCACTCTTCTCTGTAAATAAGTATAATTTTCGTATGATGGACAAAGAGAAGATGATAGCTGGTTTTGGGCGATGTTTGTTATTTGAGCTTAAAAAAGTCTTACCAAGACGTCAAATTGGTAAGACTTTTTATTTGTCGATGCATTATTTGATTAGAATTTCAGCATCGCCAATGACTATGTTATACTTTCTACCTAAAAAGTCGTAGCCATCGAAAGCACCGAATCCTTTTTTCGTAATTACGCCTTCCTCATCTGTAATTGTAACATAGTATATACCTTCATTATTTACCAGTACTTGTGGCTTTAATTGAACTACTAATTCGTCCCCATTTTTAAGGTCAGTAAAGGGTGCTAAAAATATTTGTTTTTGATTCAAATAGGTAATAGCTTCAATTTTTCCATTAATTATTCTACTAGAGGAGTTTTTGATGGTAAAATTTATTAGGTAGTCATTTTCTTTCTCGCAAGAGAACAAAAAAGCGAAAAGAAATAGGGAGAAAAATGTTTTTTTCATGATTGATTAGTTATTATTGGTTCAGAATATTCTCTTGAAAATACGTAACTCGTTTTAGCTTGTGCGTTAATTGTTATTGCTGAAATACTTGTAATTACACTTGCTACCAAGTAACCGATTGATTGGAAATGCACTGCGCTGGGGTTTTGTAAATGCGTTTTGGGGTTATGTGTTTTATATATTTTTTATTAATGCTTTTTATATCTATTCAATTACTTTCCAATATCCTGTTTTGTCACTGCCAATTCGTTCTATTTTACCGTTATCTCTAAGTTCTTTTATTTTTCGTTTTACAGTGCTTAAACTTATTTTCAGACGTTCATTTATTTCTTTCGCTGTTATTTTGTTGTCTTGCTTAATCAATGAAAATACAGTTTCATTTACAGTGTCAATTTGTGGTTTTACAGTATCATTTACAGTGTCAGCAAGAATATGAATTTCACGGTTTTTGAGAAAAAAATTTCCTTTAAGCAGTAAGTTTAAAAGAAAATGGATTAGGAATCTTTCTGTTCTGTAAATGCCTCTTGACAAGTCTTCGTAGTTTGCTCTTACCAGCGCATTTCTAAAAAACCAAGAGTGATTGGCAAACAAGTCGTTATTAACATTTTTAAATCCTAATTTTCGCAAATACTTGATTAAGAATACTGCGGTTGTTCGCGTATTGCCTTCGCCAAAAATGTGTATTTGCCACAAGTTTGAAATAAAGTGAGCTATATGCTCAATAATTTCTTGTTCGCTTAGCCCTTTGTAGCTAAATTTTTTCTCTTGTTCAAAGTCGTATTCTAAGGTTGCTCTTAAACTGTCCGCATTTGCATAAAGAACAGTTTCGCCATCTAACACCCATTCTTTTTTTGTGACATTGTAATCACGAATTTTTCCTGCGAACTTGTAAATACCTTTGAATAATCTGTAATGAATGGTCAAATACTCTACTGGTGAAAATGTAAAGGCTTGTTCACTCAACATTTCAGCAATTCGGGCAGAAACCTTATCCGCTTCTTCCGTTCTGTCTTCGTCTGTTTTGGTTGGATGTTGTTGGTAGTAACTTTCAATGCGTTTTTTTACTTCGTCAATGGTAATATCCCCTTCAATATTTTGCTTAGCGGTTTCAATGAGATAATTAGAGGGTTTTAGTCCGTCCACTTGTTGCAAGCCGATAGCCGTTTTCCATACTTTTGCTTTCTCTGCTTTGTTGGGCTCCCCTTGTCTTAAATATTCATCAAAATTTTCCATCATTTACTCTATTGGGGTCATTTTTCGTTACTGTTTGTATAATTTCCTTATGTTAATTACATTCCAAACAGGAATGATGCGTACGATTCTCTATTTTGCAACGAATGAACCTCCTAATTTAGGTATTTTTTAGACCTAAAATCTTAACCTTAACCCGATTTTTCTCGCCTGGAAAGCGAACGGGGAATCCTATGGTGTACTCCCCAAAAAAGCAAAATACGGGCTAGGCGAAAGTCCTGAAAATAGACCAAATAAAGAGTTAGAGAGTCTAAATGGCTAGAAAAACAAAATCTGCTGTAAAATATCCCCAATCAACCAACCGTATAGAAAATCTACTGCTCTGGGGTTTCGTAAATGCGTTTTGGGTTTATGTGTTTAAGGCAGTTTTAGTCAATTTTCAAGTCATTTACTGATTGTTTGACCCTTGCCATACCAGACCTACTTAAATTATTTTGTTTTTTAACAATTCGTAAATTAGCTTTTTCTTTATGATAGTTTACAAAGTCTTGCATTAATGATTGGTCTTTAAAAAGTATTTTATTACCCTCGTCAAAGTCATACTCAATCTTGTTGACATCAATTTGTTTGAGCTCTTTAAATCTTTCTACTATCATTGAAAATGTATTAGGTTGGCGATGGTCTACAACTAAATCAACCCATTTATGGAGCTCACCTGTCTCTTGACATCTAACTAACCCTTTTTTGGAGTTAAGTTGAAAGTATTTAAGCTTTACCAATCTCATGTCATTTTGAATTGCATTTCTACATGCCCTATTAAAATCTCTTGAAGGGTCTGGTTTAGGTCTGCTCAGTATCAATATGTACGAAATGTAGCAAGTGGTAAAGTCAGTATAAACAATTTCAAAACACTTTGAGTCATATTGAACTTTCGCAATTCGAATATCTTCAATAAAAACCTCATCGTTTTCCTCTTCATTTGTCAGTGTTGCTTCGTTATTAGCTGTTTCTATAATTTCTGTTTGATTAGGAATTTCTTTGTTATAAAAAGAAAAATCGTAGTCCAAAAGAGCTATCAAGTCGTCTAAATGTTCATCACTAACAGATTCACCGAAGTTGTAGGAATTTAAAATGTTTTGGTAGTAAGCTAAAGCATCTTTTTTATATTTATAACTCTTATTACCGATTACAATAGGTTCTCGCATAGTCAATTAAGATAAGCATTGTTGATTTTTTTAATTCTTATTTTTATTGGATTTAAAGTTCTGATCAATGTTTTCGGGCTTGCCGAAGGCGGATTTTTTCAGCACTAAACTTCATTAGATGCACAAAACTTGAATTTAGCACTTCGTTGTCATAGAAGCACGTCACCCGCCATTTTGCCAAACTGCTGTTGAACCAGACCTTCGGCAGCCCTTTTTAAAGCGATTTGCGTAAATAAATATACGAATTTGTAACATGTAGCTCAAATTAAATTTCAGGTTTATGCGCACATTTTCGGTTAAACAAGTTGTCTGGTTTCTCAGCGGCGTAGTCCAAAAAAACGCAAAATACGGGCTACATTCAAGTACTGAAAACACATCAAAAAAAGATTTTTCAACTCGAAAGGGTCAGGAAAAACTAAAATCTACTGTAAAATATACGTCCCAAATACCAACGATGTGAATTGAAACCCCATAGCCCCCGAAGCTTCGTTCAACACAGGGGTATATCGCTGTTCCGCTTCGCTACACGCGTTTAAGCCTTATATGTTATCGGCTGTTATCCTTTGTCCTCCAATATTTTTAATAGTTTTTGGTTCAAGTATAGTTTCTCTTTTCCCAATTTTTCTGATTGCAAAAAGCCGTTTTTTTCTAACGCGATTAAATAATTTCCGACTGTCTTTAAGTTTCCAATATTTTCGTCTATTAGGTGTTGACGTTTGGTGTAGGGTAAACGAAATAAAATCTCAATCAGATCTTTAGAATAAACTTTTGGTAACTTCTTTTTGATTTCGTTTGCAGTTTCTTCCATAGCCACTGTGATTTTATTTAGTCTCTTTAATCCTTTATTTGCAGTTTCTTCAATCATATCCAACATATACAAGATGTAATCTTCCCATTCGTTTTTTTCGGTTACATCTCGTAAGCACCTATAATAATCAATTTTATTTTTAATGATGTATTCACTCAAGTAGATTGCTGGTGTGTCCAATAAGCCTGATAGTTTTAGATACAATAACAACAAAATTCTTCCTGTTCTTCCATTACCGTCAGAGAATGGATGTATCGCTTCAAATTGATAGTGCAGTATTGCCATTTTGATTAATGGGTCTATGGTTCGGCTAGGCTCACCAGAACTTGTTTCATTTTCGTTTATGAACTTTTCTAAATTGGCTAGTTTCTCACGTATAATCTGTTCACCACTTGGTGGGGTGTAAATAACTTCTCCTTGTGTGTTGCTCAATGTAGTTCCCAGTGTATTCCGTATTGAAGCGTTATTTTGTTTTATGCACTGAACAATTTTGACGCAAAGATTGGTTGTTATAAATGGTTTTGTTTTCAATTCATCTAAGCCTAACCAAAGTGCTTCCTTGTAGCTTAAAACTTCTTTTGTAGCAGAGTTCTCTATTTTTCTGTCAGCAACTAATGATTTGTAGAGTTCATCGTTTGTAGTAATAATGTTTTCTACTTCTGAGCTCGCTTTTGCTTCTTGTAAATAAATTGTGTCTAAAAACAGAGTAGGGTTGGGTAAATTGAGTAAAGTCCCATTAAGTTGAGCCAATGCTCGTCCTGCCGAAATAGTTTTTCGAAGTATTTGTTTAGTTTCTATGTCAGCTTTTGGTGGCAGCAATGGCAGGTCGTTATACGGAACTTTTCGGTCAAATTTTTCCATTATAGTCGGATGTAAGTTTTACTCTTGTCGTTAATACAAGGGTAAAAATACTAAAAAATTACTCTCGTTTTAAAAATGAAGGTAAAAATTACTCTCGTTCAACTTTAAAAAGTAGTTGTCGTTTATGGAATGTCTCTGTCATAATAGCCGATAACAGCTCGCAGCTTGGCGCAGTGGCGGATTTCGGAGCACAAAACTGTCAATACACCACAAAAGTTGATGCGAGGTAGAATGTTCAATTAACCACGTCACCCGCCATTGTGCCAAACGCCTGTTGGCGGTAGTAATTCTTTTCATTTCAAGGTAGTCCAATTCGTGATAAAAAGAATGAAAATCTATGAGAAATATGTTCTCTATATAATTCGCTAACCTTACAAGCAAAACAATCCTTTTTTCTTTCAAGCAACAAGTTGTTATTGACGGTAAAGTAGTGTTTAAAGTCTATAACAGAATTAGGAATTGAAATATCGTCAGGAAATTCTAAGTAGTGGTATCTCGGATTGTTGTTTTGTCTCAATACTCTATTTTCTGACTTGTCCATTTTCCTTGTTATTGTTTGCATTTTTAGTCCAATATCTTCTAAGTGAACACCGTCATAAACCTGTTCTAAATTATACAGGGGTGCAACAATTACTGAAATTAAATGCTTGTCTTGGTTTTGTGCGTTTATATTTATTCTATTTGAATGTTCTTGTTCCAAATCGCAGTCCTGTGTTAAAACATAAACATAAGGGAAAATAATTTTTGAAATTTCTATCTGACCTGACTTTTCAATAGCGTATTCTACAAACTCAACATTTGTAATTATGTCGCCTTGACATACTCTGTCTGCTAGTTTATTTTTATCTACCTTAATCATTCTTAATTACAGCATTTATTATTATTCTCTTTGGTTTCAAAAGAGTATAGACCGTTGTTTCTGAAACTTTTGTAGTTTCAATTTCACTTACTTCTATAAAATTAGATGTCGTTGTTTCTGTTTTTTCAGATGAGTTATATTCCTCTGAAAAAACATCATTTGTTTCTTCATTCATTGTTAGGAATGTTTAATCCGAAATGTTTTCTCAAATTGTCTGTTATTGAAAACTCAAATTGCTTTTGAATTACAGAATGTTGTTTAATCAGGTAATCGTCAATCTCGTGTTGCTTAAGAATTCCTGAAAATGATGCGTCTAAGTCTAAAATAAATGACTTCTTTTTAATAATTGCAGGATAGTCAGGATTGTGAACACCATACTGAAACTTTAAAGCAATATCATCATATTTTAATTCAAGATTATGAAATGCTCTAATAATGTTATCCGGGTTCGGTGTCGCTTCAAAGATGGAAATCAACTTTGGGTTTATATATTTTTTCCAGTTTAATGGATTTTTCTCGTTCAGGTTTATCTCATTAATATATCTCAGTCCAATACGTCTTGTTGCTAAGGATGTATAATGAGAAAAGAAAATGTCCTTAATTTCTTTTAAGACAACATTGATTTTTTCAAATGAAATGTAATTGTTAATCTGAATTGCGAAAAAGTCTTCTTTGATAATTAGAGAAGCATTCCTTTCTTCTGTATGAAAGTGCCATTCTCTTACGTTCTTATTGTTTTCGGTCACTTTTTCATTTGAAATCTGAAGCTCTCTGGCAATTACTTCTTTTGCTTCTGCAATTGGGAAGGATTTTTTAATTACGTCCACAATTGGAATTGGAAGGCTGTCATTTAATTCTGCCACACGTCCTAAAAAGTCAATCTTAATGATTACTCGTTTTATTGGTGTGTTCTTGTAACAAATTGCGTCTAAGTTCATTGTTTATTATTTTTTATCTGTTTGCTGTCTGTCGTTTATTATTACCGCCAACGTTTTGCGGCTTGGCGTAGTGGCGGATTTTTAGCACAAAAGTTCAATCGAAGAACAGCACTTGAACCTACCACAAAACTGTCATACGAAGCACTGAACCCGCCATTACGCCAAACCGCTGTTATGTGCCGTTCTTCTATTCTTCGTCATCTTCTGTGTCCGAATCGTCATAATTAAATTCAACCTTACTTTGTAAAATTATTTCGTCAAGAATAGGTTTTAGATACCCTTGTTGATTTGCGATATTAAATCTCTCACGTAAAACTTGTATATTGATTACTTCTTCAATGCAACTCATATATTTCTCGACAATAGATTTTATTGAGTAAGTTTTGTTCGCGTTGTCTCTTATTTTTTGAAGCAAATCTTCTGTGCTTTCTTCTGATTTGATTACAAATGAAATCGGGTATTTTTGAATTTTGTCAATGTCAAGGAAATACTTTTTAAAGTCAATTGTTTCAGTGACTTGAAAAAATCTACCTAATGGCTTCATTACAAAATCAATTCCACCATCATTTGCATTTGTTCTGCCTGTTTTATATAACTGTAAAGATTCAGTTGTCAAATTTTCCATATCAAATCCCCAAATAATGTTTTGGTCGTGATAATGGAATTTTAAAATCGAATAGCTCACGATTTCAAATAGTCTTGCATCAACATTCGGGGCTAATAAACCAATAATGAAATCTTCAATGTTCTTAGTTTTATCTTCTTCAAACTTTTGAAGTTCTTCACAAGCTTTAATAAAACCCATAAAAGCTTCTTGCTTTGCCGCAAAATAAGAGTTGATTATCTCAATTACCGCTTTTGCGATATTCTTTTCTTTTACTCGAAGTAAATTCTCATTAATCCAATATTTTTTTGTCTCAAGATTTCTAATAACTGGAATGGATTCAATTTCTTCCTTAAAAAACTTCTCAAATTCTGAGTTTACTCTATTGTTGAAAGAGTGGTTTTGAATTTTCTTGCAAAATGGCAATTCGGTAGCTCTAGATTTTATTACTGTGAAAGTCGCCCCGTCATAATCTTTATAACTGTCATTTGTATCGAATCCTTTTAAAATGTAATCTTCAATAAGAACGTATAAAACTGCAAGAGGGTGAAAACTCCCCCTTGATTTTGACCCTTTATTTGCCGACCTAGTTTTTAAATTTATGTAGCGAATCAAATAGCTATTATTGAATACGTCTTCAGCTAAATCTCCGAAGTGACTTTGTAAAACTTGTTTAATGTTTTGCGTGAATATATGTTCCATTAGGTTCAAATAATGTTTGTTGATTAATGTTTGCAATCTTTTGTGTTTCAAAGGTGCGGATTTCCTTTTCTAATTTTTCGCCTTTAAACTCATTGGCTAACTGTAATCTCCGCAAACCGATTTTTACATACTCGTCTTGAAGTTCTATACCAATGGAATTTCTGCCAAGTTCTTTTGCAACGAAGCAAGTAGTAAATGTTCCCGAGAATGGGTCTATAACTAAATCTCCTTCGTTTGAACTTGCTTTGATAATTCTTTCGAGTAAAGCGATTGGTTTTTGTGTCGGGTGATTTTCGTATTCATCCATACGATAACGAACCCTTGCAAACTCCCAAACATTGCCAGGAACTTTCTCTGAACTGTAAACTGTTGGAACTGCTTTGCGATAGTCAATAAGTTTACGTTTTGCTCCTGTTTTGGCTTCTACTAAAATGTCATTCGTGTTAAAAGTGTAGTTGTTTTTGTCTTTTACGCAAAACAAGATTGGCTCATACATCGAACCGTAGTATTTTTTAGCTTGAACACCTGAACTGTCGTAATACCAAACAAGTCGGGAAAGTATGTCTAACTTTTTGCGAAGATAAATGTCGAAAAACGGCATAAACTGTGTTGCTGTCATTACATAAAAACTGCCGTTGGGTTTAAGTTTTTGTATGCACAAGTCAAGCCACTCGTAGCACCATTCAAGGTAGGCTTCTTCAGTTTTCCATTTTTCAATGTGTCCGTTGAAGTTTTTGCCAATGTTGTAGGGTGGGTCGGCAAAAATTAAGTCCACAGAGTTGTCAGGAAGTGTTTTTAATGCTTCCAAAGCGTCTCCGTGAATAATTTTATGTTGTTCGTTTCCTAATATTTCCATATTCAAATTCAATTAAAATTCGTTTCAAATTTAGTCAATATAACAGGTCGTTCTATTGAAAGTTGTCTGTTTTTGTTCACAGTCATTTGTTGTAGCACGGTCTTTTAGAATGGCACATAACGTTTTGGTGCTTGGCGCAGTGGCGGATTTCGGAGCACTAAACTGTCAATACACCACAAAAGCTGATGCGAGGTAGAATGTTCAATTAACCACTTCACCCGCCATTGAGCCAAACGCCTGTTAGCGGTTCGGGCTTTTCTATTCTTCATTCTCTGTTTTTATATAACCAAGTATGTAAGCATCTTTATCTATTATTTTATAATCTACAGTTGTCCAAATGTCAATAATAATTGATGTTTTTATTAGCAGTAAAGCTTCTGCGTCTGACAGAGTAGTACCTTCTTCAAGTGTTGTCCATTTTGCACGATTCTCTTCTAATTTCTTTTGTGCAATTTCATCTGTTACCAATTTGACATCAACAGTTAGCTCGTTTTCAAACCAACTCTCATTGGTCTTGAAAAGTTGTTGAAATGCTTCATCAAAATTGCAAACCAAAATAAAGTTGTTTAAAGCTTCACTGAAAGAAGTATAAACTGGGATTCCGTCAAATGTACCAATACAAAAACTTTCCAAGTCATTTTCAGTCATTGGATTATTTAGTTTTGATTTAAACAATTCGCTTTTTAAAAACTTTTCATCTCTATATGAGTATTTAGAAGAAATGAGAATAAAGCTTGGAATTTTTTCTTTATTCTTTAATTCATAAATGGACTTATTTAATGCCTCTAAAATATTTTTGGCACTGATTCGATGGTGGTCTTCTTGACGAATAACACTGAGGAAATAATTGTCTTCCCAGCGTCCGATTTCTCCACCCATTCTGTCCACACCATAAATAGGCTGATGATTTTCTTCTGTAAACATCATTTTTGCCTTTTCAAAGAATGTACTTTGTCCGATTTGTTTAAGTTTTATATCTTGGTCATTTACATTAAGAGTGTTACCGAAATACTTAAATGTTCTGTGTATTCTTGCTTGAGATTTCCAAGCATTTCCAATCATTGTTTTGAAATTTTCAATGTGAGGTTGATATAATGATGCAAGTGCTATGTCTCTATCGGTGTCTGTAACACTTTTTCTTTTTACCAAAGCAAAGTCTTTTAAGATTTCAGCAGACTTGGCTCTGTAGCTTTCAATATTTTCAACTGAAAGAATATTCTTCCATTTTTCAAAGTTATCTTCAAAATATTTTGCGTTCTGTTTTAAATCATCAAACAAAAATCTTGCTTGGGATATGTCTTCAGAATCCAATTCGCTGACATTTATAAAAAATCTTTTCTCTCTAATTTGGTCTGCGAAAAATCCTGAAGTCATCCATTGATGTGGTTGTGGCGGGGAATAAACTTTTCCTGATTCCCTTTCTACATAATCCCATTCACTCCAACCCATATAAGAAAACGATACAGCATTACCTCTAAAATAAAGAATATCACTTAACAAGTCGTCAGAATCCGTATATGGTATTTGAATACGTTGAAGAAATTGCAAAACGATATTTTCGTCTATTTTGCCAACTTGGTAAAGAAAAAATATCCAATATTTAATACCTACAAGAACATGACGTTTGTAGTTATTAAACTGTTTCAAAACCTTTAATTCTTCTTTCTTTGCTGTAATAGTTTCATCATTTTGACCATTTAAGTTTTGTCTTATTAAATCTCTAATCTCCCATTTCAGTTGATATTGTTGATTGTCATTTTCTTCGGAAATCTGTTCAAATTCATTTAGTGCAAAACGAAATTGATTTATATCTCCGTTTTTAACAATAAAATAGAGTAATCTGCTAAAACCTTGAAATGCCCAATAGTAAAATAGGTTAGCATTTACTTTAGCATTATTCTTATTTCTAAATGTGAAATTAATGTCAAACCAAATTATTTCTTTTAAATGTCTTGCAGCCTCTTCTGAACAAAATTTATGTATTTCTGAAAGACTTGAATTGCGTTTAGCTTTTTCGTATGAAATGCTGTAATAAATTGCAGGAAAGTATATATATTTTTGAAAGTGTTTTAGCGAATTGTTGCGAATACTAATTTGTAATACGTGCCTAACAAATGTTTTAAGGACACGAAAGGATTCTACACTGTTTTTACTAATAGCCTTATCAATAGCCCTCCAAACACTTGAGTCTATGCCATCTGTTATATCTGAATTATCACCAAATAATCTCATTATTGATTCTGCATTTGAAGTTCATATAATTTGAGATAAGATTCTAAAATCTGTTCCATACTGCGATGATTATCTTGTTCACTTAATCGCTCAAATTTATCATCATAAAATTTACGCATAGCGTTATTGTCCTTTTGCTTTTTAGATTTAGCATTCAAAACCAAGCTGCTTTGCAGTTTGGTTTTTTCTTTTTTTGTGTTTGCTATATTTTGAATCCAAATAAAATTATCTGTGTCAGTAACAATTTTGTCTAAACTTAATTTTTGATAAAGTACATCTTCATTAGTTTTTTTGTTTTTTATAAAATTTGTAAGAGATTTTAAATTCACATCATACAATAAATTTTCTTTCCGTTCCTTCTTATTTTTAGCTGTTTCTTCAACTTCAACTATTGTGTTAATACTTCCCCACGAATGACTCCAATCATATTCTTTTGCACCATTTTCTTTCATCGTTGAAACAAAAATATCTTCGCTATGTCTATGTATTAAAATCTGTTTCAAGTTCTGTTTTGCTTCAATCATCAATTCTTCATCAAGCATTTTTTCAATTTCCTTTTCATTGGAAAACAACAATACTTTTCTAAATAACATACCAATTAGAAATAAAATCAAAATCGCAAAATATGTACCCGCCAAAACAAATCTCGTGAAAATAAATGCTGGAAGAGTATCCCTTAGAGTAGAGATTGTTATGAAAATCCCTATGACAGATAAAGTCAAATATATTATTGGGTAAAGCAATGACTTCTTAAAAAGTAGTCCATACACCAATGGGGACTTTACGGCAAGATTATTCAGTATAAATCCGACAACAACTAGAGTGATACTAACAATAGCAGCTATGTTAGTTGTTCGTTGGTCAACAATATAAATTGCAGTTTGGTGGTCAATCTCAAGAAAGTTAAGAAAACAAAAATTAACTAGCGGGCTAATTAAAAATATTGCCAAAACAGATAAAAAAACAAACCACCATTGATTACTTTCAGTGGTAAAGTTTTTGAATTGTCTAACTATTGACTTATGTCTTGGTTCGCATATTCCTTTATGATTTTCCTTCAAATGAGTAATCGTTCTATGTCGTAACCATTTGTTGTTTTTTCTAAATATATTCATTTTGTCATCAGTTGCATTTGATGTTTACGCTGTCTCTTTAGCCTGACCGCTAACTCATAAATACACGCAAAAATAATAGTATTGTTTTGTACTTTTACTATTTTTAATTGAATTATTCAGTGAGTGTATTTTGTATTTAACTTAAATGAAACCAAGATTTCCCCAATTCATCGTACAATGTACAGACTGCACGCAATAGAATGAGAAATGATTTCCCAACTTTTTTAGCTCCAAATGCTTTCTATGTTTACACTTTCTTATTCGTTTGGGAGGTAAATAGTAAAGCATATTTGTTCGTTTTCTTCTGAAAAACAAACGAATGTATCTACTATTTTTGTTAATTCCAACTAAACTTCTGTTTCGTCTGAAAATTTTATGGAGTGGTTCTTTATCTGGTATTTATACTCTTTTTTATGTGTTAATTTATTCTTCTCCAAAAGTATCTGTGCGCTCTTCTCAATAAAAAGGTATTATTTTCGTATGATGGACAAAGAGAAGATGATAGCTGGCTTTGGGTAGATTCTGTTTTGGGCGATGTTTGTTATTTGAGCTTAAAAAAGTCTCACCAAGACGTCAGATTGGTAAGACTTTTTATTTGTCGATGAATTATTTGATTAGAATTTCAGCATCGCCAATGACTATATTATAGTTACCTCGATAGAGGTCATATCCATCAAACCCACCAAATTCTTTTCTTAACATTTCACCTGTTGGGTCAGATAATGTGATGTAATAACTCCCCTCCAAGCCTATGATTTCTTTTGGGTCGAAATTTAATGCCAATTCTTCTCCAGGCTCCAGGTTAACAATCTTTTTTTCAGATATTGGCTTTTGACTCAAATACACTATCGGTTCAATTTTTCCATTAAATATTTTACTGGAGGAGTTTTTAATGGTAAAATTTATTAGGTAGTCATTGTCTTTCTCGCAAGAGAACAAAAAAATGAAAAGAAATAGGGTGAACAATGATTTTTTCATGACTAATTAGTTGTTATCGGTTCAAAATATTCTTTTAAAAATACGTAACTCGTTTTGTCTTGTGTGTTAATTGTTGTAGCTGAAAATACGTGTAATTACGCTTGCTACCAAGTAACCGATTGGCAACTCATAACCTCAAGGGTACGCTGTTGGGTTTTGGTAACATTTAGGTCGTTTGTATGTGGGTATTTTTATTTGTTTGTAGTTCGTTGCTTTATCCAAGTTACAACTTCTTGAAAATCAAGTTGTCCTGATGCAATTGCCATGACAAAGTCGTATTTTTCATCTTGTGTTGCTCGTATATCTTTGCCGAAGTTCATCATAACTAAACGCATCAGGACATAACCCGTTCTTTTGTTGCCGTCTATAAAAGGATGATTTTTGACTATACTTTCTAAAATTGCACCTGCTTTCTCTTCGGGTTTTGGATAAAACTCAGTTTGCCCAAAGCCACTAAAAGGTCGTTCAAGTGCCTATTTTAGGCTGTTTTCATCTCTTACACCTTGCGAACCGCCAAACTGACGTATCAAAACTTGATGAATTTCAAGAACTTCTTGATAATCTATCATTTAGCCAATTTTTTAAGTAATTCTCGGTCTTCTGTCAAAATTGTATTCAAGTTTAGAGAAAGACGCATCTTCTCTGTTGTCGTTTTTTCTACTTGGCGAAGGTATAGCAAAAGTTCTCCTAAAACTTCGTTGGGTAACTTGTTTACAATTTGTACTATTTCTTGTTTGAGTTCCATAAGTATTCCTTTTTTTAGATAGTGCAAGATACGGATTGTTTGGATAATGTCGTTTTGAAAACTTAAAAAACTGCTCTGTGAAGTAATGACTGCCTTTTTCCTCTATATTATTTATGTTGTGCAATAACTACAGCTTTAAATGAAGGAAAATTATCTGCTTTGGTACCATTATTTTGCCATTGTAAAAGCTGTAAGTTATTGGTATAGCGCAATTAGGAAGTGTACTCTTCTACTAAAATAACTACCGATGATTCACCCTCATCAAAATAATGTTCAACATGTTCAAAGGATTACTTAAATTAGCAATTCGTCTATCTCGATATTTATTTCCCCAATCTATCCTCTACTAAAGTATGACCAATCACAAACTCACTCCCCAACTCATTTGGGTCGCCACGCTATTAATCGTAGCCAGTATTCTAGCGTACACTGTGCTGCACAGAAATCAATTTCAACATACGATTTCTGTCACAGGTCTTGGTACAAAAGACTTCGAGTCTGACTTGATTGTCTGGTCAGGTAGTTTCAGTAAAAAAAGCTACGATTTGAAAGAAGCGTATGCCTCCCTAGACAAAGATAGAGCCGTCGTGACAGATTATCTCGTCAAAAAAGGAATCAAAGCAACCGACTTGGTCTTCAGTGCGGTTCAAATTAACCGTGATTTTTCGTCTGACTTTGACCCCAACACCCAAAGAACAACGACCGTTTTTACAGGTTATACTCTGACGCAAACCGTTCAAATTGAATCAAAAGAGGTTAATAAAATCGAAGAAATTTCCCGCCAAGTCAGTGAAATGATTAATCTGGGTGTCGAGTTTTACTCAAATATGCCAGAATATTATTATACAAAATTGGCTGAACTCAAAGTTGAAATGGTCGCTCAAGCCACAAAAGATGCCCAAAATCGGGCTGAAACCATTGCAGAAGAAGCGGGGGCGGGCTTAGGAAGTTTGAAAAAAGCCCAAATGGGAATTTTCCAGATTGTCGCCCAAAATTCTTCGGAAGAATATTCGTGGGGAGGCGCATTCAATACAAGTGCCAAACGAAAAACCGCAAATATTACGATGAAATTGGAATACGGTGTAAAATAAACGCCACATCCTCCTTTTTTTTAAGTGGATATACATGTTTGATGTGTATCCACTATTTTTGTTTTATACACTAAGCAACGACATTATGAAACTTTTTTCGGCTGAAACCTACAAGCAAAGACGTCAATTAATTTGTGAACAAGGATTGACGGGCTGCGGCTTCTTTTGGGGAAACCAAGAAGCGCCCATGAACTATACCGATAATACCTATCGGTTCCGGCAAGACAGTCATTTCTTGTACTTTTTTGGCATTAACTTACCTCATCTACGCGCTTCCATTGATTTTGAAACAGGCGTAACAACCCTTTACGGGAATGATTTTATCCTAGATGATATTATCTGGATGGGGCCTCAACCAAGCCTTGCCACCTTGGCTGAGAAAGTTGGAATTGACCGCGTGAAGCCGCTTTCTGCCTTTGAAAAAGATATACGTGCCAGCCAATCCGTTCATTATTTGCCTCCGTATAGACACGATAACTTGTTAGAAATAAGCGAATTACTGCAAATTCACCCGAAGAAAGTAAAAGAAGGCGCATCTGTAAATTTGATTCAAGCTGTTGTTGCTTTGCGCTCTGTTAAAACAAAAGAAGAATTGGAACAAATGGCGGATGCCGTGACCATTTCAGGAAAAATGCACCAGGCGGTCATGCGCGCGATTCGTCCAGGTAAATTTGAGTACGAAATGGTCGCGCAATTGCTCTCGGTTGCTGCTGAAAACCAAGCGGAATTGGCGTATCCTGCTATTTTTTCGATCAATGGACAGACGCTACACAACCACGCTCACGGAAATGTGATGCCGTCAGGTCGGTTGGCGCTCAATGACTCTGGGGCTGAAAATCAGATGGGATATGCCGGTGATATTACCCGAACGATGCCTGTGGATGGTGTTTTTACAACTAAGCAAAAAGAAATGTACGAGATTGTCCTGCAAATGGAAATGCGTGTTATTGAGCAACTCCGCGCAGGTGTATTTTACAAAGATATGCACCTGGAAGCCAACCGAATTTTATTGCAAGGTTTGACGAATTTGGGCTTGGTTCGCGGCGATATTGAAACGCTGGTACAAGAAGGGCTAGGAGGTCTGTTTATGCCACACGGGCTGGGTCACATGATCGGGCTGGATGTGCATGACATGGAAGACCTTGGAGAACAATATGTTGGCTATACACCTGATATTCAACGAAGTACTCAGCTTGGATTGAAGTCGCTTCGGTTAGCTAAAAAGCTTGAAATCGGTAATGTATTAACTGTAGAACCAGGTATTTATTTTATTCCAGAGTTGATTCAGAAGTGGAAAGAAGACAAACGTTTTATGGATAATATTGATTATGCTGCACTCGAAACGTATTTGGATTTTGGCGGGATTCGTATCGAAGACAACGTGGTCATCGAGTCAGATAAAGCTGTTGTTTTGGGAGAATATATTCCAAAACAAGTACATGAAATTGAAGATTTGATGAAAAATTGAGTTGCCTGGAAATGATATTCGTTCAGATTGAACAAACAAAAAAAACCTCGACTTGTCGAGGTTTTTTTTGTTGCGATAACATGATTAAAATGGTAAGTCGTCGCTCATATCAGGGGCAGAGTGGTCACTCATTTCAGGGACTGCTCTGGGCGCAGAGGATTCTGCTCCGGGTTGTCTGCCACCGCCTAACATTTTTAATTCAGTAACGCGGATTTTCGTCGTTGTTTTTTCAACGTTGTTGTTATCCGTCCATTTATCTGTACGAATTCGTCCTTCAACATAGATAGAATCTCCTTTTTTGATGTACTTTTCCGCAATACCTGCGAGTCCATCCCATAATTCAAGGCGATGCCATTCTGTAATGGTTTGTTTTGCTCCTGTTGCTTTATCTGTGTAAGATTCAGACGTTGCGATAGAAAAACTAGCAACTTTTGCACCACTTGGAAGCGAGCGGATTTCTGGGTCTGAGCCTAAATTTCCGATGAGAATAACTTTGTTTAAACTGGCCATAAAATGTGTTAATTTTAAAAATGAAATGTGAAAAACTAAGACAAATCAAATATAGAAATTTATTTTATTTTGCCAAAACACGTTGCTGATTTTCTAAAAGTTCCGGACGAATTGCTTCCAAGCTTGCTCAATGACAATGGGTTTGGGGAGTGCTTCAATCTCGGTTTCTGTGTACCAATCGTGCGCGGGGTTTTCATTAGGAGTTTGGATGTGCCAAAAAGTGATGAATAGCTTTTGATGCGAAAGAAGGTGTGTTACGGTTAATCCTTTTTGTACAGTTGTATCAGGTTGTATCCAATCCGGGAAGTGCGGTTCCTCTGAAAACGCATTGGTTTCTACGAGTGGAAATTCGTACAAATCTTGCCAAATGTCTTTTTCTGCTCTTTTTTTCAGGATGATTTTTTTTACTGGAGATTGAATAATCCAGTAGTGAAAATAACGGGGACGTACTTTTGTTTTCTTTTCTTTGACAGGAAAATTCGCTTGTGCTTGGTTTTGAAAAGCATAACAAATGGATTGTGCGGGGCAAAATAGGCAGACAGGATTCTGCGGTACGCACTGCGTTGCACCAAATTCCATCATGGCTTGGTTAAAGTCTGCGGCATGACTTTCGGGTAAGAGCAGGTTTGCTATTTCGGAAAATTCTTTTCTAGCGCGCGTAGATTGAATGTCGGTGTCAATACCAAAAATACGTGCTAAAACCCGAAAAACATTCCCATCAACGGCGGCGACGGGTTCGTGAAATGCAAAGGCAGCGATGGCTGCGGCAGTATAAGGCCCTATTCCCTTGAGTGTGAGAAGCTGTGCGTAGGTTGGTGGAAATTGTCCGTGATATTCATACCAGATAATACGGGCGGTTTGGTGCATATTTCGCGCTCTGGAGTAGTAGCCCAATCCTTGCCAGGCACGTAAAACTTGCTCCGTTTCTGCTTCCGCTAAAGCCTGAATGGTTGGAAACTCTTCTATAAATCGTTGATAATAAGGAAGTCCTTGTTTGACGCGTGTTTGTTGGAGGATAACTTCAGATAGCCAAATAAAGTAAGGGTTTTGTGTTGTACGCCAGGGGAGGTCTCGTTTGTTTTGGTGGTACCAAGCAAGGAGAGATTTTTGAAAAAAAAAGTAGTGAGAATCTGTAAAAGTTAACATAAAATATGTATATTGATGTGTAACTAGCTAATTATTAATTTGTTATAAAAAAATAATTAGGTGTGTACTTGTAAAGTAGGGCAGAGTGAGTGTATCTTTGCAATCCCAAAATTAAAGCCTTTTGGAGGAGTTGCCTGTATATAGGCGTAGTTTTCTTATCAATTAAAACATAAAAATAGAGTGACAAAGGCAGAAGCTATCGCAATTATTGCTGAAAAAACAGGTATTGACAAAGGACATGTTTCAGCGACCTTGGAAACATTCTTCACAACAGTTAAAGACACATTGGCTTCGGGAGATGCTCTTTATGTAAGAGGTTTCGGAAGTTTTGTAAACAAGAAAAGGGCGGCAAAGAAAGCCCGTAACATTTCTCAGAAAACAACGGTAACAGTTCCGGAGCATTATGTTCCAAGCTTCAAACCAGCGAAAGAGTTTTCGGAGCAAATCAAATCGAATGTGAAATAATGGATACGATGGCTGCTTTCGGGCGGCCATTGTTGTTTTAGCAAAGGCACTTTCTGTACAGAAGTCTTGTTGATAGGGTGTCTGTTCAAAGAAAGTAATTTATTTAAGCGAAATTAAGAATGAAGAAACAAGCTGCTCTTCTTGGAGTTATCGGCATTGCCCTTACAGCCTTTTTATATACACGGCCCAAATTTGTTGTCAAAGACGAAGCGAAGAAAACAACGGAATCGCCTTCTTCAACAGAGGAAAGTACTACCGCTGAGGGCGATGGAGAAACGCATACAATGGCACAATTAACCAAGGAACAAAGAAGCCAATTGGCTGTGTTGCAAGGAGAATTGAAAAATGCCAAAGGGGCAAAACAAAGTGAAACGTTACGTACAATTGGTCAGGTTTATTTGCAAGGGATGGCTTTTGATAGTGCTGCCTATTATTTTGAGCAAATAGCTGCTACTACGAACCAAGTGGGCGACTGGGAATTGGCGGGTGATACGTATTTCCAAGCATTTGGTCTTGCATTAAAAAATGAGAATATAGCTTCGTTGGCGAAAAAAGTACAGTTTTGCTACGGGAAAGTATTGGCATTGAAGCCCACAGCTTTGCAAGCTAAAACAAATCTAGCGATGACCTACGTAGTTTCGGACTCACCGATGCAGGCCATCACAACATTGCGTCAGGTCTTAGAAATTGAGCCTAATTTTGAGCCAGCGTTGATGAATCTTGGTGTACTTTCGATGCAATCGAACCAATTTGACAAAGCAGCAGATCGTTTTCGGGCAGTTTTACGAATTAATCCAAATAACCACAATGCACAAGTTGGGTTGGCGTATAGTTTGATAGAACTGAAGGAAAAAGCACAAGCCAAGGTATTGCTAGAGGAGTTGCTTGCCCACAAAGATTTGGAAAAAACACTTCGAGATGAGGTTTTAAATACTTTGCAAAGTCTCAAGTAATTGCTATCTTTGCAATCTAGAAAAAAATTTCCCCGTTCCCTAAAGGGGAGTTTTATATAATTCTTTTGTTTAACACTTAATTATTTCCCCCCTAGGGAGAGGGATTTTCTTACAGCTATGCCTTGCGGAAAGAAAAGAAAAGGACATAAAATGTCCACGCACAAAAGGAAAAAACGTCTTAGAAAGAACCGTCACAAGAAGAAATAATCTGCTTCTAGACGTCGGAATCGCTTCGCCGTTCCTTGCCTTCAAAATGAAATACGCAAAATTAGGTGTGCTTTTCAAATCGTTTGTTAGCACGCCTAATTTTTGTTTCAGTCCAAAAGTAAATTAATTATTCACCTTCTCAATTCTGACTCTCATTTGAGCAACGAATTATTTATCAGCACCACACAGAAAGGGGATCGCATCGCTTTATTGCAAGATAAACGATTAGTTGAATACCATTTCGATGAAACTGAGCACCAGTTTCAGGTGGGGGATATTTATCTCGGAACAGTCAAAAAAGTAGTCTCCGGATTGAACGCCGCCTTCATAGATATTGGGTATGAGAAAGACGCCTTTCTTCATTACCACGATTTAAGCCCCAATATCAATTCATTAAACAGTTTTACAAAGGACGTTATCGCAAAACGTTCGATTAATCTCCGCCTCAAAGGATTCCAGAATCTACCTCAAATTGATAAATTAGGCAAAATCACAGACGTTCTGTCTAAGAATCAGCCTATTTTAGTTCAGGTAGTGAAAGAGCCCATCTCTTCCAAAGGACCACGGCTTTCGTGTGATATTTCAATCGCAGGGCGTTACGTGGTACTTGTTCCGTTCAGCAATGCCGTAAATATTTCGAAGAAAATTACGAGCAAACAAGAACGGCAACGTTTACACAAGCTTCTGTCGTCCGTTAAGCCCCAAAATTTTGGTGTAATCGTTCGTACAGTAGCTGAAAACAGAGAAGTTGAGGAGTTGCAAAGAGATTTAGAAAGCTGTGTCGAGAAATGGGAACTAGGTATGGAAATGCTTAAAAAAGCCAAACCTAGAGATCGTATCGTGACAGAAATGGATCGCGCCGCGTCAATTCTTCGAGATATGCTCAACGATGACTTTGATAATGTTGTTGTTGACGACAAAGACTCCTACGAAAATATCCGCAACTATCTCCTCAAGATAGCACCCACCAGAGAAAAAATTCTCAAACTTCATGGTACTAAAACAAAGCTCTTTGAGCATTATGGTATCGAAAAACAAATCAAATCGCTCTTCGGACGTTCCGTTAGTCTTCCAGGCGGTGGGTATCTTATCATAGAACACACCGAGGCACTTCATGTTATTGATGTGAACAGCGGTAATAAGTCAACGCAAGAGGATGATCAAGAAACTACAGCGCTCAATGTCAATAGCGAAGCCGCCAAAGAAATCGCCCGCCAATTAAGGCTACGAGATATGGGCGGTATTGTTGTCATTGACTTTATCGACATGAAAAAACCGGAACACAAACGGGTTATTCATGACGTTCTCAAAGAGGAAATGCGCGGAGACCGTTCAAAATATACGATTCTCCCTATTTCCAAATTCGGGCTTTCACAAATTACACGCCAACGCGTTCGCCCAGAAACAAATATTTCAACCCGTGAAACTTGCCCAACTTGTGGCGGTACAGGGACTATTCAGGCGAGTATTGCCATTACTGACTTGATTGAAAATAATCTTGACTATATTGTAACCAAGCAAAATGAACGTGGAATAAGCATCATCTTGCACCCATTCTTGTATGCCTATTACAGGGAAGGGATTTTTACACGGCAAATGAAGTGGTTCTTTACGTATAAAACATGGATAAAACTTACCAAAGATTCATCCATCGGCATCACAGAGTTTCACTTCTTGAATGGTCTAGGCGACGAAATTGAGTTAGCTTAATTTGTGCAAAACATGTAAACTTAAAAAGCCGGCAGAGTCATCTGCCGGCTTTTTAAATTAAAATCCATCCTTCTTCTCCGCTACAGGAACTTTCTTTTTAATCGGTGCCTTCTTCTGCGGCGCACTCGGTGCAATCCCTAAATAGGTTTGCTGAAAACGCTTTCTGAAAACCACTGCCTCCGACATATCAACCGGTATCACTTGGCCTTTTTTACTTCCTTTGTCTCGTGCCTTAATAAGTTGGTTGAACTGGTTATCAGAAGAAACAACACCTGGCTCGCCGTCTTTATAACCAAGATAATACCATTTATCAGGCGTAAGCTCAATGAATAAGTAAAGCTCATCTCCAATAACTGGATTTTTGATTACTTCAAAATAGCCAGGAACTTGGGCATTTATATCATTCTCACCTATATTTGAAATACCTAAAAGCCCTTGATTAATGAACGAATTGTTCTTTGTCATCCATTTTAATGTCAAGTCGCTGAGGGTAATAGTCGGTGCAAATCGCCCCAAATGTTTGTACAATGGAACATGTTGCCGCGCTGATTTAGTAGCATACTCGGACGTACTTTTGGCACCAATCAGGTGAGATAATAGGGTGAGAAAACTAGAATCACTCGGCACAATGGCGCTTTCAGTACTGCCCAATTCAAGGTTATGTGCAATGATGTCTTTGGCCATATAATCAAATGCCGCTGGTGGAAGTGCAAACAATAAACTCGTGAAAACATTCATTTGCAGACTCGATGAATCGAGTTGATATACCCCATTTGCAGCAGATTCCGCATACTGTTTGTCTAGTCCACTCAGCAGATTAATTCTGCCTTCAAATGAAATCTCCCCTTTTTCTTCGTGAAGTTGATAGACCCGATTTTGGTATAAATCCATTTGCTTTGTCTCTATATCGTAAGTTTGTTCGGGTTCATTTCTACTTAATATGCCCTGTACAGCAAATAAATCATGGTCTTCTTCCACCACTTTAGGTTGTAAAAATGTAGGATAAAGAAGATTGGTACTTGCTCCAGATTTGAAATGTAAGCCGACAACCAGGTTGGATTCTGTGGTTCGGAGTGATTCATCTACGTTAATTCGGACGGTTTCAGACCGATTCCCCGCATATTTTATCCAGTATCGACCAAGTTTGGGGTATTTTTTTAAAAGGGGTATCACAAATCCATCGAACGTTAAATTTTGCTGGTTGGCTGTCATGATAATATCGCCTCTGTACAACATCTTGGGAGACAAATAAAGACTGTCTCGTTCGCGAACGGTAGCACTTGCAATCGTGGTATAACTTGTTGGCGTAGATGCTGAGCGCCCATTCGTCGAAAGAAGTAATTCCTTCTGACTAAAATTACCCATCTTGATATTAAATGTGTCTAAACTGCTGCTAATGAATTGATAAGAAGCATCACCCGTGAATTTACTTTTTGAGAAAATATCAATGTTTGCTTTTGTTAATGTATGAAATTGGTTCAGGGTATCAGCCAAAACTATTGCATTTTTTAATGTCGCCATATCGGCTTCTTTTTTGATAATTACCTGGTTATCAGCAGGAATTACACGGACATCTGCTGTGACAATAGACGGAACCCCTCGTATCTCTAGTTCCATTTTAGCTAAATCGTATTTAGCTTGATTTCCAGAAAATGAGAGATTTTCTTTCCTTGGGTTCGTTGCCATGAAAAAAGTCTCCTCTACTGGGCCATTTAATTCGATTTTTTTCTCGTTGATATTCCAAACAGCTCTTTTTATATTCGTTTGATACGCCGAATAGGGAAATTCAAGACGCGAATTATTCTCTGATGAAGTAAAATTCTCCTGCGATTGCCCTTCCATTTGGACTATTTGCTTGGATACATCAAAATTTATATCAACCAAATAGCCGAGTAAAACGGGTTTGTCTGTACTTGTTGAACTCTTGATGAGAAATTGGGATTTATCGGCTAAAAATCCTTGCTTATTGAACTTAATTTCCTGTGATTTCGCCTCAGAGTCTATTCTAGCGAGCTTTCCTTGTCCGAACATCCCCGATTTTCTTACGATAAGCTGACCACTAAATGTGGTACTTCCTTGGTAAAAAGCAAGGTCTGTTTTCGTAGCAATGAGGAGAGAGTCGGCCTTGGGTTTCCATTGGAGTGTAAATTCCTTGAGTAAAACCTCTGGAAAATACGTATTTTGTAGATTTGCCTCTTTGATAATACCTGTCCGACCAGAGGATTGCAACCCTTCGATTTTAAAATCAGCATTATTTAGGATATAATTTCCGGAAAGATGCACAAACTCTCCTTGTGCATGCAGCCCACTGGCATCAAGTTGTAGGGGTTCGTAAAAAATAAAGGAAGAAGAAGAGCCGTAAACAGGCAGTCCGGTTGCTGGAGGAATATGCCGGAAACCAACAGAAAGGTCAGGCATGATACGCAACGTATCTTGAATAGGTTGGAAGATGCCGTCTGAATGGAAAGTTCCCATCCAGGTTAAGTCTTTCACGTGCATACTATCAGCCTGGATTCGGGGCACTTCAAAGCGTACGTTTTGGTTAAACCGCGCATTTTGTGGTCGCCGTGTATCAAAATAAACAGTTGTACCTTGTGGTATGCTTAATTTGGGGTATTCAGGTAAATAAAGTTTTCCAGATTTATTTTTCGGGTCGTTGAGATACAAAATACCACTCGAAGGATATCGGATATTTCCGCCAACATACACTTTTTTAGCTTGTCTGTAGAGTTCTTTTGGAGTAAAAATGATAGAATCAATTTCTTGTAGCTCGACCGTAAATTGGTCGTAATCTATCTTGAACTTCTTTCCATAAAAGGAATAATTCTTGACTTTTATGTGTCCATCAAAAGTATATGTCCCACTTCTCTTGATTTCCATCGCCTGATTTGTAGGGTAAAGGATGATACCAAGCGAGTCACTTAACCTAAATTCTTTGGTTCCGTTAATGGTTAAACCTGCTGACTTGAAATCAATGACCCCGTGACCTGTCGAATCTGAGCCGTTATAAATAGAGGGAATGATTAGATCGTCGTAATCTTTTTGCCCTGCGTAGGAAAGAAGATAATGAATGCCTTTGGGAGTAATTTTGTAGTTTTCTTTTTCTAAATCGTAGAGAAAAAGTCCTTGGTGCGTTGCAAAAGACACACCACCCTTGATTTGCTCCGGTTTTTTACCAATAGCATTAGCTAAATCATCTATCGAAAATTCATTTTTTCTAGATTTTCTGACCAGATTATTGGCTACGAGAAGTGGATTAAAACCCGCCAAAGTGCTTAAATCAATGATTCTTTGGGGAGAATAAAAATCAAAGGATTCAAAAATAGTGGGTTTTATATCTTTGCCAGAAACGATATAGAAGTTCATTGCCTCTTTTTTTATGTCCCATTTGGCGGCATCAGACGTGATGTACATTTTGTGAAACGTATCAACGAAAGGAGCAATACGATAGCCACTATTTTGGGGTACATTCAGTTGAACTTGCTCGTTTTGTTGGTGATATTGGAACCGAACAGCCGGATGGAAAACAGAATCCGTTTTTATAAATCCTGTAAAAGCTACTTGTGGAGAGGTAATTAAGCTATCTGTAAGTTCAAAATCCTTTGATTTAACTTTGAAAACGGTCTTATTTTCTTTGATGAGCTGGATTTCCGTGAGTCCATCGTAAAGCGAGGAGGAGCGAATGCGTGGCCCGACGAGTGAGATACCTCCTTTGTATCGAATATTATTTTCTATGAATTGAATATCTGCATTGCCATCATAGGACTTAAACCGAGGATAACTTGGCACTGTTTGTGGGTTTCGTGCGATAATTCGAACTTCTGAAACGCCCAAAATCGGTTTCTTGAGTATATCTTCAAAAACCAGTTCTGTATCTTCAACAACTAATCTTGTTTGATAGGCAAAAAAGAAGTAGGCGCTTTTCCAAGAGGAAACAGCAGTAGGAAAACCGGCACTTGTCCAGCGTAATTTACCCGCTTGGCCTACTACTTGTGAGGTTGTTGGAACGAAAGAACAAGCGGTTTGTTCGACAACGATGGAGTCTGTTTTGGAAACAAAAGAAAGATTGGCTTCTGGGAAATGAAGAATCCAGCCGGAAATAAGTGGTGTTTCAATGTTCTTTTTTCGCAGGTCAATTTTAGAAAGAGATTCTCTACCTTTCCAGCTGCTCTCTGGCGTGTCCCATCCGTCGTCAAGTAAGTCAAGTGACTCTAAATCAACAGTTTGGCTTTCTTGGGTTGTGTAATATCGTTTTGGGTTTTTCTCAAATTCGAGAGTGAATGTTTTACTTGTAGCGTATAATTTATTGAAATTAGACTGAAAAAGTAATCGCGTTTTGGTAAATTGAAGGAGATGATCAATGGCTTTTTGCGTTGCTTTGCTGTCGTATTTATCGACTAATCTACCCAATCCTTCAAAAAAGGCATCTTTGGAAACATTCGTCCAAGTGGAGTCGCTGTGTGTCAATAAAACAAATTCCATTGCTTGGATAAGGCTGTTCAGCGGATAGTTTTTCAATCCCATTTGAAGAGCAGCTTGGTGAAAAACCGATTGGTGTTTTTTACCCAATTGGTTCCACGTTGAATCAAACTGAACAAAGAAAAGGGTAGGTTCTTGTTTGGGTGAAGTCGTCAGATTTCTGATTTCTTCTACAAAAGTTTCGGGTGTGCTTTTTAGTTTAAATGACTGGGCATTAGCCTTTTCTGTTAAATTGAAAAGGCTAATCACAGTTGTTAGTACCAGAGAAAGAAAGAAAGTACGTTTTTTTTTATGTCTCATAAAATTGTTCTTCATATCGTAATTTACAGATAAAAAGCACAAAAATGAGCAGTTTTGTCTGAATCAAATTGTCAGAATGGTGCTTTTACCTTTGAAAAACGATGGCTGACCAATTATTCTTACTTGTTTGCGTGATAATTTTCAAGCCTACTTCTGCTGCTTTTTGGGTAATATCTTCGACATCTTGCACATAAAAACCACTGACAATCAGGTAGGCGTTGGGTTCCATAAACTGAACATAAACAGGGATTTCAGCCAATAATATATTTCGGTTGATGTTTGCCAAGACAATATCGTATGGTTTTACATTTTGGTCTTGGATTGTCCCTAATTCCACTGTGATTTGGCGTGTGCTATTCAACTCAATATTTTCTTTGGTATTTTCAACCGACCATTCATCAATATCAAAAGAATGAATTTCTGTTGCACCCAGTTTGGCGGCAAGAATAGCAAGAATGCCTGTGCCTGTACCGACATCAAGTACTTTTTTATTTTCGTGTGGTATATCTAATTGAAGACCAAGTACTTGTGAAGTCGTTTCGTGATGCCCCGTCCCGAAAGACATTTTTGGGGTAATGATGATTTCGTGGGCAAAATGAGCGGGTGCTTCAGGATGAAAAGTAGCACGAACATAGATTTTTCCATCGACCTCTATCGGAGAAAAACTTTTTTCCCATTCCTCGTTCCAGTTTTTCTTTTCAATTTTTTGGATAGAATACGTGATTTGTCCTACATCTGCGTATTTTTCAAGCAGTTGTTTCACTTCCATTTCCTCAAAAAGTTCGTCAGTGATGTACGCTTCAAGGCCGTCAGGTGTTTCAATGAAAGAATCATACCCGATTTCAGCGAGTTCGGCTACCAGAATTTCGGAATAGTCAGGCGATACTTGAAGAGAAATTTCGTAATAGTGCATAGTTTACGAGTCAAGAAGTGATGGTAAATGATGTAATGAATTAATGACGGCATATTCGCTGGTCACTTTACCTTTTTGCGTTGGGTCAAAATGAACAGCAAAGATATTGGATTGGATAGCACCCTGGATGTCGGCAGTCCAGTTATCGCCAATCATTACAGATTGTTGATGCGAAGAACCTGTCATTTGCAAGGCGAACGAAAAAATAGCCGGACTAGGTTTGTGTGCATTGGCTACATCGTTTGTAACAATGGCTTTGAAGTAGGGAAGTAACCCGCTTTTCTCTAGTTTTTTCCGTTGAATGTGTTCATATCCGTTGGAAATAATGTGCAATTGATACTTTTTAGAAAGCATTTCTAATGTATCAACGGCGTGGGGCATCAAACTTGTTTGCTCAGGTAGTAACTCAAGAAACTGGGCGTTCATTGCTTCACTTAGCGGGTATTCAATACTGAAACCAAGGTCTGAAAGTGTTGACCGAAAGCGTTCTCTACGAAGGGTTTCGTGTGTAATTTGCTTTGTATCAAGTAAATACCAAAAAGTTTGATTTACTTCGGAGAACGTATCAGCAAATAATTCATGGTTTGGTACACCCAATTCGGCAAGTTGATGTGTGTGGTATATTTCTTCGAGGCAAATGCGTGCATTCGCCTCGAAGTCCCACAATGTATGGTCTAAATCAAAGAAAAGATGTTTGATTTTTGAAAACTTTTTTCTCATTTATTGAAAGATAGGCGCAGGCGCTCAACGGGAATATCGTTTACTAAGTGGCTTTCTACAATTTCTTCTACATCCTCTAACGAGACTTTTCCGTAGAAAATACCTTCTGGATAGACAACCAAACTTGGACCAAATCCACAAACGTCCAAACAGCCAGCGCGTTGTGCGCGAATATCTATTTGTAAGTTTCTTTCTGTCAATTTTTCTTTGAAGGCATTCACTAACGCCATTCCGTGCTCACTTCCACAGCTTTTTTTGGGTGCTGGTTTGTCGTTTGTACAAATGAAAATGTGTTTCTTGTATTTCATAATTTCGTTTTATTTACTTGTTTATTGATTGTCTTGCCAAATTTCCCAGGCTTTTTCAGCTTGATAAACAAGCATTTGGTATCCATTTTGGATGGTAGCTCCTTTGGTTTGCCCACGCTCTAAAAACTGTGTCAAAGGCGGGTTATACACCAAGTCCATGAGAATGTGTTTGCTTGTTATTTTATCGTAATCAATCGCTGGACTCGCCTCTGTATTCGGATAGGTTCCTAACGGGGAACAATGGATAAGTAGCTGATATGCGTCTAAAAGATTGTCTGTTTCTGGATAGGCAATTTGATTTTCATCTGGATTTCTCGACACGACTTTATATTCAATTCCGATATTTTCTAAAGCTGCCACTACCGCTTTTGCAGCGCCGCCGTATCCGAGAACCAATGCTTTGAGTTGGGTTGTATCTCTACCATTCAAGGTTTCAAGAAGTGACTTTCTAAATCCGTAATAATCTGAATTATAGCCTTTTAGCTTTCCAGAAGAAAGACGTTTAATGACATTGACAGCTCCTACTTTCTCTGCTGAGGCATCTAATTCATCCAAATAAGGAATAACGGCTAATTTGTGCGGGATGGTAACGTTTAGTCCAACAAGATGTGCGTTTTTTTGAAATAATTCCAGAAAAAAAGAAGCATCCGTGCATTCAAACAAATCATACGCATGTGAATTGGCGATGCCTAATTCGGTAAATTTTTCAGAGAAATATTTCTTTGAGAAGGAGTGCGTTAAGGGAAATCCGATAAGTCCGAAAGTTCGCATACGTTACGCGTTTGATTTTACGAATTTTGCTTTGATGATACCAATAATCATGGGGGCAATAGAGACAAATACAATGCCAAGAACGACTTTCTCGAAGTTGACTTTCACCCATTCGTTGCTACCTAAAAAATAACCCAAAAGGCTGATGCTTGTCACCCAGAGAATCGCGCCAGCAACACAATTAAAGATATATCTTGGATATTTCATACTTCCAGCACCAGCTACAAATGGGGCGATTGTCCGAATAATTGGCATAAAACGGGCTAAAATAACTGCTTTTCCGCCATGTTTTTCATAAAATGCTTCCGTCTGTGTGATGTAATCTCTTTTTAAGAAGAGAATTTTTTCGCGGGATTTTACAAAATTACTGAAACGTTTGCCTACGAAATAGTTGACGTTATCTCCGAGCAAGGCAGCTACAACAAGCAAAGGAATAACGAGAGCAATGTCTAATTTTCCGGTTGTGGAGGCGAGAAGACCAACGGCAAAGAGGAGTGAATCACCGGGCAAAAGAGGCATGATAATGAAGCCTGTTTCAACAAAGATGATGAGGAAGAGAATGGCATACGTAAGGGTATCGTATTCGGCTAAGAAGCCTTCTAAGACAGTGAGCGGGTCCTTCAAAAAGGACAATAAGAAATGAATAATTTCCATGATTTGTAGGGAATATTTTTATGAAAAAAGCATCTCACACACTGTATAGGGTGGAGATGCTTTGGTATTTGTAGGATTAATCGTCTTGACGAATACGGTCGTCTTGGTAATATTTTCCTAGTTTATATTCTTTTTTGATGTCTTCGGGTAAGAATGTCGCGAAAGTATCTCCACGTAATCCCAAACGAATAGTCTCTAACGGAATAATCTCGTTCATTGCGATATTTCCTAAATTGACATTTGAACCTACTAATTTGACAAAATAGACTTGTTGCGATTTTTGAGGAGCTTCCCAAATGATTTTTTCCGCAGGAATAGCATTGATAATTTCATCTACTAGACCTTGGCGAACTTCTCCACTACTTCTGTAAAGACCGATGTTTCCACCTTCTCGCGCTTCTCCGATGACCTTCCAAGCACCTGCATCTAGCTCTGCACGCATCATTTCAATCCATTTGTAGGGCGCAAAAATCTTTTCAGCATCTTTTGAACCTACTTCAGAGAGAACTTTGCCTCTTTCCGCCAAACGGCGAATATACTTGCATTTTTCTTCAGACGGAAGCGTAATAGAGCCGTCAGAGACTTCAGCGTGTTCAAGATTGAATTTATCAAGAATGCGCAGGTAGTCTTCAAATTGGTTACGAACCACGAAGGCTTCAAACAAAGTACCCCCAAAATAAACGGGAATACCAGCGTCTTGATATACTTTGATTTTATTTTCTACATTGGGTGTCACAAAAGAGGTAGCCCAACCTAATTTAACAATATCGATATAATCTGCTGCAATAGACAGGGTGTCCTCAACCTCGCGGACACTAGACCCTTTGTCCATAACCATCGTAAGTCCGGCTTGGCGAGGCTTTAACGTACGGTTTGGAACTAGAGATAGTTCGTAATTCATTGGTTTCTACTGTTAATATACATGTCTTTTTAACTAAAAAGAATGCGCAAAAATAGTAAAATAAACCAACTATGACAATCTATCTCTTTTTCTCTACAAACCATACCTATTTAATGACCACCTCCCGCCGGAATAATGACCTTTTCTTTCCCTTTTTTGTAAGGAATGAACAAGACGGAAATCGCAGCTAAACAAAGCAAGAAGCCCGCCAAACGGATTGCATTCTGCGGGTTGCCTCCAAGCAGAGATTTATAATATAAAGAAATAGTAAAGGTTTCGAGGAGCATAGGAATCACGATAAACATATTAAAAATCCCCATGTAAACACCCGTTCTATTTGCCGGAATACTTCCTGCGAGCATAATGTATGGATTTCCCATCATACTTGCCCACGATAAACCCATGCCAATCATAGGAATAAATAATACATTTTCTGTTTGGATGAATGGAATAGAAAGTAAGCCAACTCCTGCTAAAAACAAGCAAATCATGTGGATGTATTTAGGGCCGTATTTATTTGCTAACGTAGCCAGTCCGAAGGCAGAAACAAAGGCCATAAAATTGTAAAAAGCACCAATTTGCCCTGTTAGTAGTTCAGATGACCGAAAACCCGTGGTAGTTGGGTCAACGGTATTATGCAATGTTTTAGACAAACAAAGGGTAATGTACTGCCAATAGATGAACATGGCGTACCAGCTAAAAAGCATCATGGGTATCATCCGTTTCATGGTGCTTGGCATTTCCCGAATGGCTTGTGCAATTTCTGTAATCGTTGATTTGACCCCAGCTGGGCTTTCTTTTATTTCTGCTATTTCTTCTTCTGTGAGGGGGATTTCCTTTGTGGTGCGCAATGTCCATAAAATAGAACCAATCGAAACTACCGCGCCAATCATGAAGGCGATAAATGTAGTGATGGGTATGCCACTGTCGTTTTTAGCTACCTGACTAACCCCAAAAAAGATAAGCAATGTGGGTGTTAGATAGGAAAGTGTCTGTCCTAAACCTGTAAATGCACTTTGAGATAAAAAACCTTGTGAGTGCTGTGATTCATCCAGTTTATCGCTTACAAAGGCACGATAGGGTTCTTGTGTGATATTATTGGCGGCATCTAAAATCCAGAGAACACTTGCTGCCATCCAGACAGAGCTGCTGTACGGCATGATGAATAAGCAAAGACTACATAAAATAGCACCAATTAAAAAATAAGGTGTTCGGCGTCCCCAACGTGTAATGGTTTTGTCACTAACAGCGCCGATGATGGGCTGAACTAATAATCCGGTCATGGGTCCCGCCATCCAGAGAAGAGGTAGGCTGCTTTCTTCGGCACCTAAATACGAGTAAATTGGGCTCATATTCGCTTGCTGAAGCCCGAAGCTGTACTGCAAGCCAAAGAACCCAAAATTCATGTTAATGATTTGGGTAAAACTTAGTTTTGGTTTTTTCATCTATAGGTTATTTTAAAATATTTGACAAAACAAATAAAAAATTGAAATAAATGACTATTCTAGTTGTTTTTTCTTTGGAATAGCTCGGTCAATTCCCTCTACTTCGCCGTATATTTGGCATCTCAATATTTAATCCATACACGTAACTTATGCGCAGCAGCATTTTAACTTTTCTTTTTCTTCTTGTTTTTTCGGGCGTCAAGGCGCAATCTGAAGCTAGCTGGGTGTATGTCGATAGCATCGAATTTCTTGGAAATGCACGAACAAAAGAACGTATTTTACTCAGAGAAATGACGTTTTTCGCAGGCGATTCCATTCCTCAAACAAGGTTTGCTGCGGAGGTTGAGCGCTCACGCCAAAATTTATTCAATCTTGATTTGTTTTTGACAGTTACTGCGCAAACTGTTTCTTTACCCGATAGCCCAAATCGAGTAAAAGTCATTTTGGAAGTGAAAGAAAAACTCTATTTTTTCTCTCTTCCTATTTTTTATCTCGCCGACCGGAATTTCAGTGAATGGTGGTATGAACGTGGGCGCGATTTGCGGAGAACTACCTATGGTCTTAATACGCATCATGATAATCTGACGGGTAATAACGATAAAATGCAACTTCGGCTTTATGGCGGCTTTATTCCATATTATGAGTTGACGTATGGGCGTCCTTACATTGACAAAAAGCAACGTTTAGGTATTCAAGGGGGTGTTTTCTTCTCTACACAACGTTCTTTGCCTTACCGTACTTGGGAGGATAAACTAGACTTTATCCGCGCGGAAGAACGGGTGAGGCAGCGAACAGGCGCGTTTGTTCGGTATAATTACCGAGCTAATTTGTACCACTTCCATTCACTCTACACAGGCTATACAGATATACAAGTCGCGGATACAATTGCGCTTTTGAATCCCAATTATTTCTTGAATAGTGCGACGAGGCAACGCGCTTTTACGTTGTCGTACGACTATCGGTTGGACAGACGAGACAACAAACAATATGCTTTGAAAGGAGATGTACTTTTTGCCCAAATTACGTACCAACATATTTTGGACTTGCCTAATCCATCGCTTGCGTCCATTCAGGCGGGTATTGTTGAGTATATTCCACTTTCCAAAAGATGGTTCTTTGATGGCAGTGTGCGTTTCAGGCATTCATTTCCAGATCTTCAGCCGTATGTTCAAACGGTTGGTCTTGGGTTTTCGGCGAATTTAGTGCGTGGGTACGAACTGAATGTCATTGATGGACAGACGTTTTTCTTGGGTAAGACGAATTTTAAATACAAACTATTTGACAAAGTTTTTGACCTAAGCAAGTTGATTAAAATCAAGCAATTTAATACGTTACCTATTGCGAGTTATGCCACTTTTTATGCAGATGCGGGCTATGTACGGAATACCGTCCCACAAAATAGCAATACAAGTTTAGGGAATAAATGGCTGTACGGAGGAGGAGTTGGGTTAGATATTATTACATTTTACAATACCATTGGGCGATTTAATTACTCTGTCAATCGGGAAGGAGAAGGGCGAGTTTATTTTACGGTAGTGCGTGGATTTTAGGAGCCTTTTATATCCTAAAAGACTCCTAAAAAATACATTATATTTCTTCTTCTAATAAAGGTAAGTATCTTTCATTCAGGACTTTACGGTGGTGAAGTCCATGCCCGACAATCATAAACCCAACAGCCAATACCGTAATAGAACCGACAAAAGTTTCTCCCTTTTGTTTGAGCATCGTATCCGTGAAACTCCCAAATAAAGCCAATGTAGATTCTCGAACGAGCGCGTATTCCTGGAGGAGTTCTTCTATCGAACGTTCTTCGGCGGCACTATTCTTCGCAAAGAAATCCTCATCAAATCCAGGCAAAAGAGTTGTGTCTTTGCGAGCAAAACGGAGCGCGCGGTAATTCATGATTCGTTCAGTATCAATGAGGTGCTGCAAAATAGTCCGAACCGTCCATTTTCCTGGTAAATACACGTTTTGATTCAATGCGTTAAGTTTGTCTAGGTCAGCAAAAACGGAAGTCGGGTGGTACATGCGGAGAGCCTCTAACAAATCGACATCATCTACAAGATGAATGTACCTGTCAAAAAAAGCAGGCATTTTTGTGATAGAAGATTTTTTCATAAACAGTTTTGTATAAAGTAGTTTTGTCTGTATTCCAACCACGAAATAACTTTAATTATACGTATTTGGATGGTACATCGGCCTATTTTTTTTACAAAATAAATTAGAATTATATTATTAATATTTTTTGTTGTATTATTTGGTGTAATTGAAATCTCAAAGGAATGATTCACAAGACATTGTGTAAATTTGGAAACTCTATCACACCATTTTTTCTGAATTGTATGTCTTCTCTCAACACATTCTATACCGCCGGTCCAGCTGCTTTGTTCCCGACTTTTGAGATGCATTTACGAACTGCCCTAGATGAGCAATTGGGCTCTATTTCGCACAGAAGTAGTGCATTTAAAAAAATATACCAGCATACAGACGAGCAGTTGCGTACTTTGATGGGTATTCCGACAGAGTCCGCGATTATGTTTACGGGGTCGGCTTCAGAGGTTTGGGAAAGAATCCTGTTAAATCTTGTTGAGCTAGAAAGCTTTCATCTTGTCAATGGTTCTTTTTCAGAGAAGTTCTATCAATATGCCCAAGCCCTAGGTAAATTTCCGCATGAATTACGCAAACCAATGGGAGAAGGATTTGCTTATAATGAACCAGAAATTCCTGATTTTGTGGAAGTTATCTGTGTAACACAGAACGAAACTTCTGCGGGTGTCCAAATGAGAGAAGCAGATATTCACCGATTAAAAAGAAGTCACGGAAAAAAACTGATAGCCGTGGATATGGTTTCTTCTGCACCCATTCCTGATTTAGACATGCAACTCATAGATACCGCGTTTTTTTCTGTCCAAAAGGCGTTTGGTTTACCTGCCGGCCTAGGTGTCTGGATTGCCAATGAGGCATGTTTGGAAAAAGCGCAACAAATGAAACAAAAGGAAGGAATTTCCATTGGGGCACACCATGATTTACCCACACTCTGGAAACAGTCCAAGAGTTACCAGACTCCGGCAACGCCCAATGTTTTACTCATTTATTTATTGGGTAAGATTGCAGAAGATATGAATAAAATTGGGATAGATGTTCTTCGAAAGGAAGCGCATTTAAAAGCAAAAATGATATACAATCACCTGGAAGACAGTGCGTTAATGAACCCTTCCGTAGCGAAGGAAGAACACCGCTCTGTGACAGTCGCGGTGGCAGATACGGTCATTGACTCTGCCATTTTGATTGATAGAATGAAACAACAAAAACGAATTATTGGCGCGGGTTATGGGGCAAAAAAGGAAAGACAAATTCGGATTGCTAGTTTCCCGGCTGTCTCTGTAGAACAAGTGGAAGAGTTGCTCGACGCACTAAAACAAATGGAGCCTTGAGCGATAGAAGAGATAAATTGAGTAAGTTTTTTTGGTAACGATTTGATTAATAGAAATATCTACTTAAATTTGCAGCCCGAATAGCGTAAAGTAAGCGTAGAATAATACAGAAATAAATAATGAAAAAGGACATTCATCCAAATTACAGAGAAATCATTTTCTGGGATTTAACATCAGATTTTAAATTCAAAACGCGTTCATGCGTGGATACAAAAGGAGAGAAAATCGTTTGGGAAGATGGGGTAGAATACCCTGTTTACAAACTTGAGGTTAGCTCTGAGTCACATCCTTTCTATACAGGTAAAAATATCCTAGTAGATACTGCCGGACGTGTAGATAAGTTCAGAAAGCGTTACGGAACGAAATAATTCGTGTCCAAAAAAATAAGAGCCATTCTCACGATTGGCTCTTATTTTTTTGGTATCTGTTCCACAGCGGATGTATCAATAAAGTCAATAAAATACAAAGGCTTCCCCAATAAAAGCCAGATGTCATTTTCTCACTTTCTCCGAAAATAAGAAAAGCCAAGATAATTCCGTAAACAGGTTCCATATTCACGCTTAAATTCAAGGTGAAAGCGGATATTTTACGTAATAAATATGCCATCCCTAAGTAAGGCCCGACAGTACAAACGAGTCCAAGGACCAAAACCCAAATTAAATCGGTAGATGTCGGGATAAAATGAACCAAGCCGTTGGGGTTCGTTAGATAGATAATCGGGATGAGTACGAGTGTGACTAGAAAGGCGCCCAATAATTCATAGAAAGTAAGTACCTTCAGCGGAAATTCATTGGTTAATTGGGCATTAAGAATCGAGAATACAGCTGCAAGCAATGCACCAATAATTCCGATGACTATACCGGCAGTATATTGGCTTTCAAAGGTAAAAATGAGGTAAACGCCCATTGTTACCCCAATTCCTAGAAATATTTCCATCGGATTTATCGCCTGTTTTCGGATGAGCGGTTCCAAAATACTTGTAAAAAAAGAGGTCGTTGAGAAAATAACTAGACTCACAGAAACCGTGGAGACTTTCGCTGACCCAAAGAAACAAATCCAATGAATGCCAATGATGGCACCAACCCCTATCAGTTTCCAAATTCCTTTTCTCTTGTATTTTTTCTTAAAATCAGCTGATAAATAGAGAATAAGACCAAGACCCAACGTCGCAAAAAACGTCCGGAAAAAGACAACGCTCAAAGCTGATGTTTCAATGAGTTTACCAAGAATAGCGGTAAAACTTAGAATTAAAACAATAAAATGAAGAAGAAAATAGGTTTGAGAGGTTGGGTTATTTTTTGCCGATTGCATGAAAAAGTATGGTTTAAAAAAAACGAAGTTAATGTAATTTAGGGAATAACGCCTGTCGGTTTTCAACTAGTTTGTAAATCTGTGCTGTTTTTAGCCACAGATATGGATAGTTCATCAATTGATGAGCATGATTCACGTCAGTTTTTGTATTTTTGTTGTCAGGAATAAAATTATCATCGATACGACTTATTTATGGCATTAGATCAAACCCCTTACATTGACTACGAGGACGAGCCGGATGGCAGTGGAGAAAAAGAGATGACATTCATCGAGCATTTAGAAGAGTTAAGGTGGCATTTGATACGTTCTGTAGCTGCTATTCTCGTTTTCATGATTATTGCGTGGATATTTAAAGGAGAAGTATTCAATAAAATTATCTTAGCACCATCCAGACCAGATTTTTGGACGTATCAAATGCTTTGCAAACTAGGTGCGCTCTCAGGTATTGAAAGTCTTTGCGTAGATAAGTTGAACTTTAAACTCATGAGTCGTGAAGTTTCCGGACAGTTTATGATGGCTCTTACGTATTCTGCCATAATCGGTTTGCTGTTCGCTTTTCCGTATGTTTTTTGGGAAGTTTGGCGGTTTATCAAGCCTGGACTGAAGGTAACTGAAAAGAAAGCAGCGCGGGGTGCTGTTTTTTATGTTACTTCTCTCTTTTTTATCGGTGTGTCGTTTGGCTATTATATTGTAGCTCCTTTTGCCATTAACTTTTTGGTTAATTTTCAAATAGATCCAAGTATTGAAAATCAATTTGATATTCAGTCGTATATTTCTGTTTTAGCTACACTTACGCTCGCTTGTGGAATTGCGTTCCAGTTACCGATTGCCATTTTTGTTTTGGCAAAAGTGGGTATCGTAACTCCTTTATTTTTACGAACGTATCGTCGCCATGCAGTGGTTGTTATTTTGATTGTTGCTGCGGTTATCACGCCGTCTCCGGATATGATTAGCCAAGTTCTTGTAGCGATTCCACTTTATGTACTCTTCGAATTGAGTATCTTGGTAGCCCAACGAGTAGAAAGACAAAAAGCATTGGAGAATCAAATTGCCTGATAGTGAAATAGATGTATAAAAAAAGCCTTTGAAGACCACATCTTCAAAGGCTTTTTTATGTAAATAGAGATACAAATAAAAACGGAGACCTTGTATCTACAAAGTCTCCGTTTTAAAGGGTTTCTTCTTTTCAAGAAAAAAATTATTTCTTGATTGGTGCTGCTGCAGGAGTTGTTGCCGCTGCCGCACTTGGAGGAGTCACACCTAACTTTTTAAACACTAAATCTGTGATGTTGTCCGAGTCTGGAGCAACCAAAACGATAGGAGCTGTTTGTGGGCCTGCGTCAGAATTGAAAACGTATGTGTATCCATTTTCTTTCGCTACGTCATCTACAGCTTTTTGAATTTTATCCAATACCGGTGACAAAAGTTCTTGTTGTTTTCTTTGAATAGCTACTTCTGCATTTTGTTGAAACTCTTGAATTTCACCTTGTTTGTTTGTCATGAATTTCTCTTTGTCTGCACGAATCAAAGGAGACATTGAACCTGCATTTTTCTGATAATCTTCATATACTTTTTGTAACTCAGCTACTTTTTCTTGGATTACTTTGTCGTACTGTCCTTTTTCTGTCTGAAGCTTCGTTTGGATTTCAGTAGCATCTGGTAAGTTGGTTAAGATATAGTCGATGTTGGTATATCCAATTTTGATAGATGTTTGCCCGAAAGAAGGAAGAACAGAGATGAAAGAAAGTGCTACTAAAGCGACGAATAGTTTGATTTTCATTGTAAGAATAGTTGTTAAAAATTAAAATCGTGAATTATTTTGAATCGGTTGTTGTCTTTTTGTTTATTCCTAGCGCTTCTAATACGAAATCTGTATAATCGTGCCGTGGGTCGGAGTAAATTATGCTAATATCTGAAGCTTTGTCAAAAATAAACATTAATTGTCTTTGTCTTGCAACTTTTTGGCAAGCAAGGTAGATTTCATCGAGAATGGGTTTCATTAATTCCTTTTTTTTCTGAAATAATTTGCCGTTCATTCCAAAAATCTCATTGTTTTGAACCCGGATTTCATTTTCTAAGTCCTCTAATTCCTTTAATCTCGTTTTACGTAAATCATCTGTTAATAAAACTTCTTCTTGTTTGTATTTACGTTGTTTTTGTTCGAGCAAATTGTATTTTTCTTGTATTTCCTTCACCCACTTTTCAGACTGTTGGTTCATTTGCTCCAACGTATTTTGGTACGAAGGCATTTTGCTTGTGATATACTCGGAGTCAATATACCCGAACTTTTGCGCAAAAGTAGCAGAAGACGCAAGGAAAAATAATACAATTAAAATCTTTTTCATACGGAAATAGGTTACGGTAACATGTCAGAAAAACGTTGTTTTATTATCGTCCGTACAGAGTTAACATACATTAACATCTGAAATTATCTGATTTGTTGACCAATACTAAATGTAAAATTCTTTAATCCCTTGTTCGGTAGTCCAGGTATTGGGTCAAAACCGTATCCATAATCAAGTCCTAACAAACCGAAAGCAGCCATGAAGATACGTGCACCTACGCCAGCTGTTCTTCTCAATTTGAACGGATTAAAGTCTTTGTAACTTCCCCAGCTATTTCCAGCCTCAACAAAAGTTAGGACGAAAATAGTCGCTTGTGGATTCAAAGAAACAGGGTAACGGAACTCAGCGGCATACTTAGAATACGCAATACCACCAGAACGAGAAATACCAGCGGATTGGTTGGTAGAACCACTGATTTGTTCTAAATACGTAGATTCTTTGACAACTCCTTCCTCATAGCCTCTCAGTCCGATGAGCTCTGCACCAACGTTGAATGCCATTTGCATACCTAAACCTGCGCCACCAAGAACGAAACGTCCGAACGGACTAAAGTCCATATCTGGATTATATCTACCCAAAAAGCCAAGATTTGCTTTGGCATGGAAAACAAGTTTACCCACAACTGGTGCGTACCAATCTGCATCAAACATCCATTTATGTCCTTCCAAAAATCTGAATTGATTCGTCGGTATTTTACCTGTAATCAAGGAGTAGGGAGGATTGAACGTCGCTGAAAGTGAAATAGATGACCCAGAACGGCTGAATGTTGGGTTATCCAAACTGTATCGAGATACATTGGCTGTCAGGGAAATATCGTTTGCTTGGCCATTTTGGAAATTACGAATCAAGAAACTATTCTCTACATCGTAATATTGATAAGACAAGGTAGTGCTAAAACTAAAGTTTCTGTCCGGCCAATTGAGGCGTTTTCCGTATGTTACAGATGCACCTGTATTTTTGAAATAGCCGGCGAATCCACCGCCAATACCTCCAAGTCCACCACCAAGTCCAAATCCGCCACCAAGAAGTGGATTGAAACCAGCGCCTGTATTTCCGTACAATCGCTCAAGTCTGTCTTGTATTCTTCCATAATCTTGTACAGAGCGGAAAATACTCACTGAAAACGAGTTTGGTTTTTTTCCACCGAGCCAAGGTTCGGTAAAAGATAAGGAGTACGATTGGAAACCACCATTGGCTTGTAAACGCAAGGAGAAGCGTTGTCCATCTCCTTTGGGCAATGGTTTATACTCTTTCAGTTTGGCGATATTGCGAATGGCAAAATTATTAAATACGACACCAAATGTACCTACAAAACCTTGAATACCACCCCAACCACCGGAGAGTTCAATATTATCGCTTGATTTTTCATCTACTTTATACTCAATATCAACAGTACCGTTTGCTTGTGGAACAGGTTTAGGCTCAATTGTTTGAGGGTCAAAATAGCCTAATTTGGATAACATTTGGGTTGTTTCGATTAAGTCTGTTTTTCTGAACTTTTGACCTGGGCGAGTGAGAATTTCACGATACACCACGTGGTCAGAAGTTTTGGTATTCCCATTCAAGATAATTCGGTTGATGGTTGCTTGTTTTCCTTCCATGATACGCATTTCAACGTCAATCGAATCGCCTTCGATAGCAACTTCTACAGGCGTACAGTTAAAGTAAAGGTAGCCGTCATCCATATAGTAAGAACTTACGTCACCTTGCGGAATACCATTGATTTTCTTGTTGAGTTCTTCAGGATTGTATAAATCTCCTTTTTTGATTCCTAATATGAGTGCGAGGGTATCTGCACTGTGAAGGTAGTTGCCCGTCCAGGTAATATTTCTGTAATAAAAGCGAGAGCCTTCGGTTACATCGAGAACAAGCCGGATGTTACCACTTGGGAGAGCCACGATGGAATCAGAGGTAATTTGGGCATTTCGGTAGCCTCTTTTATTAAACCACTCAACGAGTTTCCCTTTGTCTTCGTTGAATTTCTTAGGGATGTATTTTGAGGGAGTAAAAATACGCATGGGCGCCATGACTTTCGTCCCTTTCATTTTAGAAAGAACCTTCCAAGTGGGCATTTCTTCTACGCCACGGACTTGAATTTCTTCAATTTTTACTTTCTTTTTCTTGTCAACGGTGATAATTAATGCAGCATTATTCGCACGAATGGTATCATTTACTTGCTGTACTTGTACTGTTGCATTCAAAAAACCTTTCTCTATAAAGTGTCTTTTTACGGTAAGTTGTATGTTTTTTACCAATGCGTCTGTAATTACTTTCCCTTTGTTTGTTTTGATTTTTTCAGAGACAGTTTCTTGTTCAGACTTTCGAATGCCGTTGATGACTGTTCTATTGAGCCTTGGTCTTTCGCGGAGATTGATATCCAGAAATACTTTTTCCCCTTCAATTTTGGTAATATCTATTGAAATATCTTCAATAATTCCTTGGTCCATCAAACGTCTGACAGCGGTACTAATTCGTTCGCCGGGGATAAAGATACGGTCATTGACATTTAAACCTGAAACGGAAATGAGCGTATTGGGGTCTAAAAACTTGACACCACTTACTGTGATTCCTCCGATGGTAAATTCTTTTGGATTGGCATAATCTATTTTAAACTCAGAAGAGCTATTTGTTCGACCAACGCCAATTTTGAATTGGGCTTGCGCAACCGATACAAAGAGAAGAGATAAAAAGAGAAAACTTTTAAGAAAGTAACTAGTCCGCATAATGTGTTAATTAAGCTATCAGAATTAAGAACGATAAGAAAGGATTTCTTGAGATAGCTGGAGTAAAATTGTTTGTAAATACATAGACACCTTTGTTATTCCCCTATTTGTTCACTCGTTTTGCCAAAACGGCGTTCACGTTGTTGAAAGGTATGCACAGCCTCGAAAAGATGATTTTTTCTAAATTCAGGCCAGAAAATATCATCCATAAATAATAGTTCGGCATAAGCGGATTGCCATAAAAGGTAATTACTTATGCGATGGTCTCCGCCTGTGCGTATCAATAAATCCACGTCAGGGGCTTGTTCTGTAGCTAGATGGCTACCAAAAAGCTTTTCGTCAATATCAGAAACTTCTAGTTTTCCTAAGTTCACTTGTTGAGCTATTTTTTGAACTGCCTGCAAAATATCCCATTTTCCGCTGTAGCTAAGTGCCAATGTGAGGATTAATCCCGTGTTATTTTGGGTTAGCTGAATGGCTTCAAGCAGTTCTTTCCGGGCACGCTCTGGAAGGCTATTCAAGTCGCCAATTGATTTCAAGCGGACATTGTTCTCGTTCAATCTAGGGATTTCATCCCGGATTGTCTTGATGAGAAGTTGCATAATACCTTCTACTTCGAGGCGAGGGCGGTTCCAATTTTCTGTGGAGAAAGTATAGAGAGTGAGGTATTTTACACCGATTTCTGCACAGGCTTCAACCGTTTCACGCACCGCCTTGATACCGTGGTGATGCCCGAAAATACGCATGGCACCTTGTTTTTTTGCCCATCTGCCATTTCCATCCATAATGATTGCAATATGTTTGGGAAGGCTATTTCTATCTATTTGTTCTTTCACGTTGATTGTGCTGTCCGCCAGAATTGACCACCATTAAAAATTAAAGTAACATGCAAATTTAGAAAAAAACTGCTCTATTTAAAATAAATTGATAACTCGTTACTTCGGGCAGTACACGCGTTGGAACAAATAACTCACGGAAACTTGAAAAATAAAGTATTTATCCATTTGTAATGTGGATGGGTAGGAGAGACGACGAATATTTCTACTAAAGTGGTCAGTGGGGTCAAAAGTACTGGTTGGAGACAGGTAGGGGTCAATTCTTGGATAGCCAAACCCGTCTATGGCATCGTCCACGCTGGTAAAACGTGTTCCAAATTCTGCCGAAAAGTTCAGGTAGGTTGTAAGCTCCTTTTTGATACCAAATCCAAGTGGAAAAGAAAATTTGGTATTATTTAATTGGCTTAATGCATATAGATTTACTCCGGTAAAAAGGAATGGAGTCCAGTCAGTGGTGAACCGACTACGTTTTGTTCTAAAGTCTAAAAAATTGTATTCAGCTAAGGTAGAAAATTCGTAAAAAGTTTGTTTGAAATTTTTATTCAGCTGATTTATAAAAGAGTTTCGGACATTATCTGTATTTGCAGCAATTTGTCCTGCTATTCCAGATAAGCGAAAGTTAATTCCCTTCTCTGTGTTATATCGTGCAAAAAAGCTAACTCCGGGTCTCGAGCGAAAAGGGCTGTACGTGGGGTTTAAGTCTCCTTTGTACTGAACAAGTGCCGCTCCTGCTCCAAGTTCAATCTCTTGAGCTTGCGCACTGTACATACCAACGAAGAATACTAGAAGGAAATAACGCATAAAAAAAAGATTAGAGAACAGGTGGACATTTAATGCTGTGGCCAATGACGTAACTTAAAGTCAATTGTGTAACCAAATACATGTCTATTTTATGATAAAAACGGGCATTGCTTCCTCTTATACTTCCCGCCTGGAATCCGTACACGTTTTCAAGACTAGCTAAGTTACTTGCACCAGTGGCTGCCAAGACGATACCTGTTCTATCCTGACCGGAAAGAGCATGGAATTGTTCTGTAGAGCGGTAGGCTACATTTTTCGCTAACAACCCCCTGTTTGCTTCTAAAATAGCTGGATCAACGAAGGGTCTTCCCGAAACATCATCTAGGTGATCTGTTGTAGAAATTCGGAGTCCGGCCTCAAAAGCAATATCTAGGTTATCGGTTGCTTTGTATCGGATTCCGAAACTAAGTGGGGCAACGAGTTGTACAAGCGAATAAGTTGGCGTATTGAGTCCTGGTAAATTCTGCCCTTCTGTAGAGAGTGAACGTAAGTTCTGCCAACTTGTGGGTGTTTGTAAGGAGTCCACGAGCCCTCTTGCCTGCGGATTGTGCGCGATAAACCCAATTCCGGTAGCTAAGTAAGGCATCCAAGTAGCACGTCCTGTTATGCCTTTGTTGTATTGCGGACGTAGATTAATAATAGCTTGTATTGTAAATTCCTTGATGTCATTTCTAAAATGTAAATTTCGAATGAGAGAGCTAGCCATTCCACCTGTATTTCGCTGCCCGTATGTGAAATCATCTCCCGCTATTCTTGCCCAAGTAAAAGCTGTTCTAAATCCTAACTGAGGCGTGACATACCGGGTATAATTGAGCTGCCCGTTCCAGCGAACATTGGTGTAAGGTGTATAATAAACGTATCTGATAGGTGTCAAATCACCAATGTAATGGGTAGAACCTCCACCAATTCCAAACGAAGAATATTCATTGGATGCATTTTGCGGACTGAAAAATCCCTGCCCATATAGGTTTTGGAATGAGAAGGCAAGTACAGTAAAAAGAGAGAGGAAGGTTCTTATGTGAAATGTGTGCATAGATTATGAATAATTAAATGCGATTTGTAAAGGTGCGTTATCTAATGTTGAGAAAGATAGAGTCAGAGGTTTGAACCTAAAATGAAAAGCAATGCATGTAGAACGATTTGTGTCAAATGAATATTGTTTTTCAAGATGGTAGGCTTGTTAGTGGTGTTTTATTCCGGATGTCCTTGCCCCAACCTAGTTTTTGTCGGAGTGTTATCAAAAATTCATCTCCTTCCAGTGTAATCAGATGGGCTTTAAAGGATTCTTTTTTAATTGTAATGAACGTATCTACGTCGCCTGTCACGCGTGCTCTTGAGTCCATTGAAACTAAAAAATTATTACTTCTACTTTCAACTTTTAGAGCGATGACACTATCGTCTGATACAATCATCGGGCGTACAAACAAATTGTGCGGACAAATGGGAGTGATGATAAAGTTAGCAGAATGGGGCATGACCAACGGTCCCCCGCAGCTCAACGAATATCCTGTTGAGCCTGTCGCTGTGGCAACCATCAATCCATCAGCCCAATAAGAGTTTAAAAACTGATTGTTTATGTAGGTGTGTACAATAATCATAGACGACGTATCTGTCTTGGATAAGGCAATTTCGTTCAAGGCAAAATTAACCTGCCCTTGAAACAAGCCAATCGGTGTGGTCGCCTGTAACATCGTCCGGGCATCTAAGACATATTGTCTTCGTACTACTTTTTCAATGGCACGTTTGATTTCATGCGTAGGAACGGAGGCTAAAAAACCCAAACGCCCGAAATTAATTCCTAAAACGGGTATCTCTCGGTTTCCAACATGGGCAATGGTCTCTAAAACTGTTCCATCTCCACCAATACTAAGTACTAAATCTGCAGCGAAAATGCTTTCTGTAGAATGATAGATATGTGTGTCTTCAAAAAGGATTCCCGCTTCTTTGAGAATTCGGGAGAAGGAATGAGAAAGCTGATAAGTCACTTGATGAAACGCAAGTTCATCGAATATTTGTTGAACGTATTCTTTTACATCTGAACTGAACTCCCTCCCGTGTACTGCAATATTCATTGGTCTCGATACCCTTGATTAAATAGCAAATGTATTAGAAATGCGTGTAATTTAGGGATTTACATGTTTAAATATTTCATCAGTAAGTCAAATCGTTGTTGATCTACGCTCTCTACGGGTTCATTTGCATACGCCGACTGAACCATGTACCCGAAGCGTTCCAAGGTGGCAACGGTAGCACCAATGTCTGTTTGGTTTAATTTTACGAAGAGTGTCAACGGTTTTTCTAATGTGTACATCGACCCTGAAAGATACGCACTGAGGACTTTCACTTGGTTGCTTTCTATGAGCCGTGTAATTTCTGACAAGGAATAATCTCTCTCTTTGATGGCTATCTCTAAAATAGCTCCTTGTTCCTGCGCCCCAAGAAGTAGCGCAAAGTGCCGAAATATGCTTTCTGCGGTAATGCAACCAATTAATTGGTCGTTCTCTACTACACCAATTATTTTTGCCTCTTCATGTAAGCTCAATACATTGGCTATTTCGTAAATATGTTGATGGCTTTGAATTTGAACTTGTGGAAATAAAGACGGAACGTGCTCAAGCGTGCATTCATCGTCATAATTGAGCAAGGTATTTTCGTCAATAATGCCCAAATAGCTGTGTTCATCAGCAAGAATTAACTGCTCAAGACGGTTATCTTGCATCCAAACCAATGCTTGGCCTACCGTATCTGTTGGTTTTAGTAGGGGAATATCTACGTTGATTAAATCGATAGCAAGCATATTTGTACTCATTTGAAAGGTTATTTTGCCTAAACCGTGATTGCTCCCGGAGCGAATATGGCTAATTTATCCAAAAATCCACCTAGAATCTCATTGAATCGCTCAGGTTGTTCCATCATCGGTGCATGGCAACAGTGATCTATAAAATGAAGTTCAGAGTTCGGGATAAGTCTATTAAACTCGTGTCCTACGTGCGGAGGGGTAATTGTATCATTTAATCCCCAAATTAAGCAAGTTGGTGCTGTAATGGACTGAATATCCTTCGCCATGTTGTGTCTCTGCGCAGACTTGGCAATCTGAACAATATTCATACATTTCGGGATACTCGATGTAATGTCGAATACCTCGTCAATCAGTTCTTTCGTTGCCGTTTCTGGCTTATAAAAGGTATATTCTACACGTTCTTTGATGTAGTCGTAGCTTCCTCTTTTCGGGAATGAACCGCCCATCGTGTTTTCGAATAAACCAGAACTGCCCGTTAATACCAATGCTTTGACATTTTCAGGATGTGCTAATGTGTAAAGTAACCCAACGTGCCCACCTAGTGAGTTGCCAAGAACAAGTACATTATCGAGCCCTTTAAATGCCAAAAAACGCTCAATAAAAGCCAATAAACCCTCTAAACTTGCTTGACGCATGGGCATATCGTAAATGGGCATTACCGGAATGACTACTCGGCAGCGGTCTCTAAAGCCATTAATGACGTCATCAAAATTACTCAATGCACCAAAAAGCCCATGTAATACAAGCATTACTTGTCCTTCGCCTTCGTCAATATATTTGAACTCGCCTTCTTCTTTTATGTGATATAACATAGGTTACAGTTTGTTTCTTCCGTTTGTTTGGTCTTTGCGCGATAAACTCGCCAAGATATTGAGCTAAGATAGTATTTACAAGGCAAAATACTGTTTAATAATTTAATTTTCAAAACATTTTACGGGTATCTGCCCTAACTTTGTGCATGAAATACGGTTTTCGTTTTTTAAAACACACCTAATTCTAATTGTATGAAACAGCCAACTGTGGTTATTGTCGGTGCCGGAATCTCTGGCTTAACGTGCGCTTTTTATCTTCAAAAAAAAGGAATTTCGTTTCAAATTATAGAAGCTGACTCGCAAGTTGGTGGTAGGGTCAAAACGGATTCTTTCCAAGGTTTTTTGCTCGACAGGGGGTTTCAAGTGCTTCTTTCTAATTATCCCGAATTAAAACAGGTCATTGACTTACAGGCAATTCGTACGAAACCGTTCCGCTCGGGTGCAACTATTTATGCCGATGAAAAAATACTTCAAATGGATAATCCGTTTGAAAATCCCGCATCTATTTTTTCAATGCTTTTTTCGTCCATCGGTTCGCTAACAGACAAAGTAAAAGTCTATCAATTAATTCGGAAGGTCGCTTCTTTCAAAGAAAAAGATTTACTCCGCTACAAAGGAACCGATACGCTGACGTTTTTACGCCAATACGGCTTCTCCGAAAAGTTCATTGATTTGTTCTTTAAGCCTTTCTTCGGCGGAGTTTTTCTGGAATTTGACCTCAAAACATCGAGCCGTTTCTTTCAATTTGTCTTTAAACAATTCTTTGAAGGGAAAGCCGTTCTACCCGCCCAGGGAATCGGCGCTGTCCCTCATTATTTGGCAGCTCAGTTGCCTAAAGAGGCGATTCGTCTGCAAACGAAGGTCGAAAAAATAGAAGAAAAAACGGTTTTTTTACAAGATGGAACGCAAATTACGCCTGACCATATCGTGGTCGCTACGGAGGCAGATTTTGCTGATACTCTTTTGGATACACCTACTTCGCGCACGTATTTGGATACTATCTGTAGTTATTTTTCGGCAGATGTTTCCCCATCTACACAAAAGCCGATGCTGTCTTTGTTGGCGCGACCAAACGGAATTGTCCGCCACTGGTGTGTGCCAAGCGATATTCAGCCTAATTATGCGCCAGAAGGAAAATCGCTTATCTCGGTGACAACCACTTTTTCTGAAAACCTCGAAGCGTCGATAAAGAATGAATTACTCCCTTTGTTGGGTGAACAAGTACATGATTGGACGTATTTGAAGTCGTACAACGTACGTAAATCTCTTTCTTTCTTTCCGGCTGGTAGCCAAGAAGCGCCGTTCCAAGTAAACGAAACTACTTGGCGATGTGGAGATTACCTTTTGTATCCGTCGCTCAATGCAGCCATGAAAAGTGGTCGCCAAGTTGCTGAAGCAATCGCGGACAAAGTCCACTAAAAATACGCTATGTTCTTTCTCATTGGATTAACGCATAAAATAAAACCCCATCAGCACGACATTTTTCGTCCCGATGGGGTTTTGATAAAGGGAAACCTGACTTTTTCTACTGCCGCTACCGCTCGTCCCTATTTCACTTCGACGGAGATAGAAAAGGAAATTTGTAGAGAGAAGCGGAACAAAACTCTTTTATTTCATCTCGACAATCGTTACACCTTGTCCACCCCGATCGGCGTGTTCGTCCCGTATTGTCTTTACTTGTTTGTACGTTTTTAGATGTAAGCGAACAACATTGCGGAGGATTCCGTCTCCTTTGCCATGCACGATTCTAATTTCAGGAAAACCAAGAAGAATGGCATCGTTCATGACGTTATCGACCTCTACAACGGCTTCTTCGCCGCGTTTCCCACGAATGTCCAAATTGAAACTGAAATTTTGTGATTTTTCTATCATATCAATTCCACCTGCTCTGGCTTTTGTAGCTGTTTTTGTCGCTTCTTTGAAAACCTTTCGACTGACTTTTTCCAATCGGTTTAATTTAATATTCGTTTTCAAAGAACCAATCGCGACTTCTGCATCTTTGCCACGAATACCGAGTACCTCTCCGATAGCTTCCTGCCCAAGAATACGGACATAACTGCCTGTCTGTATGGTCGTTCCGTCTAAAATCCATTCTTCAACCTCTGTTTTTTCCTTTGCCGCCGTTGTTGCTGAAACTTCTATAAACTCTTTTTGAAGTGCGGCTTCTTCAAATTGAGAAAGCTCATCTCGAAGAATTTTCGTTGCTTCTTTCTCTGCTTTTTGTTCCCGGATTTCCCGAATCGTGTTTTCTATTTTTCGGTTTGTCTCTTTCAGCAAATCTTTGGCTTTTTCTTTGGCTTCATTGAGGATTTTTTTCTTCTCAGACTCCAGAAAATCTTTCAGCCCCGTATATTGAGCAAGGGTTTCTTTTAATTGCGTGTTTTGCTGCGTAAACTGGTGATTTTTTTCTTGAAAAACTTTCTTCTCAATTTCTAATTCTTTGATAAGTTTCTCAAAATCAATTTGTTGTGTCCCTAATTTTTTTTGTGCGTTGACAAGGATATTCGCCGGAAGTCCGATTTTTTGAGCTACCTCAAGAGCAAATGAGCTTCCGGGTTTTCCCATTTCTAATTGGTACATGGGCTCCAGATGTTCGGCGTCAAATTTCATGGCGCCGTTGATAGTTCCTGGTGTTTTGTCTGCAAAAATCTTTAAATTCGTATAATGTGTATTGACAACCCCCAATGCCTTTGATTTAACCAATTGTTCCAAAATGGCTTCTGCAATAGCTCCACCAAGGGTAGGCTCAGTTCCTGTCCCGAACTCATCAATTAAAAACAACGAAAATTTATTACTAAACTGAACGAAATGACGCATGTTCGTCAAATGCGAACTGTATGTACTCAAATCGTTTTCAATGCTTTGTTCGTCACCAATATCGATGAAAATATTTTTAAAAATACCTATTTTGGAATCTGGAGAAACCGGAACGAGCAAACCACATTGAACCATGTATTGAATCAGTCCGATGGTTTTTAGCATCACGGACTTTCCTCCGGCGTTGGGGCCAGAAACAACCAATATCCGATTTTCGGGATTGAGTGTTACTTGCAGCGGAACAACTGTTTTTTGTTGTTTTTGTAAAGTAAGTACCAAAACAGGATGCCGGGCGTTTGTCCAATCCAGCACACGTTCATCAACCAAAAGCGGTGACGTGGCATCTAATTGCAAAGCTAATTTTGCTTTTGCGCGAATGAAATCAATTAATCCAAGGTAAAAATAGGCTCTTCGTAAGGCGGGGATAAACGGACGGATGAATGTCGTTAGATTTTCTAAAATCTTGATGATTTCTCGTCGTTCCCGAATTTCCAAATCCCGAATTTCATTATTGGCTTCCAATACATCGGCGGGCTCAATGAATGCCATTTGTCCGGTAGAAGATTCATCATGGACAAACCCTTTGAGCTTGCGTTTGTGTTCAGATAAAACCGGAATGACCATGCGTCCATTCCGGATTGTGAGCGACATATCGTCTCCAATCCAGCCACTATTTCTAGCAGTTCGGAAGATTCGTTCGAGTGTTTTTCGAACATTATTTTGTTCGGCTGCCAAACGCCTCCGGATATCCAATAACTCCGGCGATGCGTTGTCTCGTACTTTTCCGCGTTCGTCAATAATTTGGTCAATTTTACTCGTAATGTGCTTCCACTCAATGGCTTTCCCGTTTTCAGTTTGGTCAGGGAGTGACTGTTTTGTGAGTTCTTGTAAAGTAGGATATTGGTGTTCTTCCTTATTTTGAAAAAAATGTACGATTTGTTGAATCGTCAAAAGAGAGACTTTTAAATCATAAAAATGCTCTTCGGATAAATACGTGCCAGGAACTGCCGCTAAGTCCAAAGAATCCCGAACATCTAAATAATTTTGGCTAGGGAAACTCGGCTCTACTTGCAGTAAGAGCTTAAATTCAGCTGCCTGATTTTGTAATTTTTTTACGAGTGCGTAATCGTCACTGAACCGGATTTTCTGGACGAAATTCTTTCCTAATGGGCTGATACAAGCTTCGCTTAACCATTCTCGAATTTTATCAAATCCTAGTTTTTGTTCGATATTTTTGGGGTATAACATGTCATTTTTTTAGCCAATGAATAGGCAAAGATACTATTTTATAAATTTAATATTGGTTTGTACTCAACATCACCAAAGTACATGCTTCGAGTACTTCGGTACCTGCTTGTTCTAATTCGTGGGCGAATGGAGGATTTTCAGCTCCTGGGTTAAAAATCACTCTTCTTGGCTTTAATTTCTTTATTTTTTCTTGCCAATCTTCTTGATTTTTAGCTCCCACATACAGCGTCACGGTATCAATTTCTTCGTTTTCAGGAATAGATGCCTGAATGGGTTGCTCAAATACATTTCCTTCTTTAATGCCAACCAGCACAAAGGGAAAAGATTTTTTGTGGAGGGCTTCCGCTGCCAAATAGGCGTAGCGATTTGGGTTGGTGGTTGCCCCTAAAATGAGGGTTTTGGGTTTTTCTATCATCTGTGAAAACTAAAAATAAATTTAAAAAGTAACAGACAATTCAACGGGTTTTCCATTACGCAAAACAATGGCTTTTACAGTTTGTCCCTTCTCAAATTGTCCCAATGCTTCCATATAATCTTGAATATCAGCAATGGTTTTACCTCCCAACTGAATCAAAACATCGTTTGTTTTGATTCCTGCTTTAGCAGCTGGTCGGCCTTCGGTAACTCCGTCGAGCCGAAGTCCCTTTTTGGCATACGAATAATCGGGAATAACGCCCATTGTTACTTTAAATGAGCTTTGTGCCGACATCATTTGAGGGACTGCGGTGGCTGTAAAAGGCGCTTTGTCAACTTTTTCCATCCGTGAAATAATCTCTTTGATAAACCCAAGGACTTGTTCTTGACCTACATAATTGATTTTATCGGCATCGTCGCTTGGTTTGTGGTAATCTGCGTGTACGCCCGTAAAAAAAGAAAGAACGGGAATGTTCTGCAAATAAAAAGAAGCATGGTCTGAAGGCCCCATTCCTGTTGAATCGACTTGAATGCGAAGACTCGTTTTCTTTATAGATTCTGGTACGGCATATCCCCAATACGGAGATGTACCAACGCCTCCAACGGTCAACCCCTTATCCGCGGTGTAGCGGCCAATCATGTCCATATTAAACATATAATGAATGGAAGAAAGAGGAATTGGTGGATTTTGGGTGAATTGTTTTGAGCCTACGAGCCCAAGTTCCTCTGCTGCAAAATGCACAAAAAGATAATTGTATTTTTCTTTTATATCGTTCTTTGTCAAATAATGGGCGAGTTCCAGCACGCCTGCCGTCCCAGAAGCGTTGTCGTCTGCGCCGTTATGAATGGAATTAATGGCTTTGCCTGCTAATGAAGCACCTTGTCCGTCTGTACCCAAGTGGTCGTAATGTGCGCCAATAACGACTGTATTTGTTGCTTGGTTATCTAAAAAAGCCATCACATTTTGTGTAGAAACAGTGGTTTCGAAAGGATGAAGTCCTTTTTTAGCCGTAAAAGTCTGGAAGTAATCCGGATGGGCAGCGAGTGGGGTAAGTCCTAATTTTTCATAATATTGAACAAGGTACAGGGCTGCTTTTTTTTCTCCGTCTGTTCCTGCACCTCTTCCCGCTAGTTCGTCAGAGGCGAGGTATTCGATGTGTTTTTTTAAGCGTTCAATCGGGCTTTCTTGCGCTTGGCTTGCAAAAGAAAGTAGCAGAAATAGAAACAGATTTTTTTTCATACATGTCAAAAATGAGTGAGTGGATTAATCAAAAATGAAGCATTATTTTATCTCTTGAACAAAATTTCACCTCCAATAGCTGTCTGTAAAACCAAGACTTGACGGATTTTAGACAGGGGAATTTCCATGATGTCTTGGTCTGTGATAACGAAATCCGCTTGTTTACCTAGTTCGATACTACCTCGTTCTTTCTCTTCAAAGTTGGAATAGGCGGCCCAAATCGTCATGGCTTTTAATGCCTGCTCTCGCGTGAGTGCGTTTTCTATTTGATAACCGCCCTCAGGATAATTAGCTGCATCTTGGCGCGCAACCGCCGCATGAAATCCATACAGTGGATTGACATATTCTACTGGAAAATCAGAGCCGTTGGTCAAATATCCGTTTTGCTGTAATAATTCTTGGAAAGCGTAAGCACCCTTTTCTCGCTCTTTCCCCAATCGTGCCTCCGCCCAATACATATCCGAGGTCGCGTGGGTGGCTTGAATAGAAGGAATCACTGAATATTTCCCGAACTTCGCCCTATCTGCTGGATGTACAACTTGTGCGTGTTCAATACGCCAACGTCTTTCGTTTTTCCCTTTCAATAATTTACCATAAATATCCAAAATTAACCGGTTGGCAGAATCACCGATACAATGTGTATTTGCTTGGTAGTCAGAGTTATATATGTCTGTTAAATTTCTTTCCAGTTCCTTTGGACTTAAAAGTAAGAAGCCTTTTTGGTCTGGTGCGTCCGAGTAAGGCGCGAGTAAACTAGCACCTCGTGAGCCAAGTGCGCCATCCGCATAGAGTTTTACCGAGCCCACATGCAAGCGATCTGTTTTGATAATTCCTCTTTTTAAATAATAATCGAGGTTGGCAATGCCCAAAGAAACCATGACATAATCTCGGATTTTGAGAGAACCCTCGCTGTGCATTTTTTCGATTAGTTCAATATCATCCCGATTTAAACCCGCATCTGAAACTGTCGTTAGTCCGTTTTCAAGACAAACAGCCTCTGCTGCTTGGAGCATTTTTCGTTTTTCTTCTTCCTCTGGTCTAGGGATTACCCGCCGCACAAGTCCCATGGCGTTATCAATCAAAATGCCTGTCGGTTGCCCGTTTTGCAAAAGTACGTCACCACCATCGACACGACTGCCTGACGTAATTTTAGCTAATTGTAATGCTTTCGAGTTCACAAAAAGTGCGTGGCCGTCAATACGTGTCAAGGCGACTGGTTTGGTCGGAAATGCCGCATCAAGTAATTCCTTTGTAGGGAATGTTTGTATTTCCCAATCGTTTTGATCCCAGCCTCTACCAATAATCCAATCTGCTTCTGGATGTTCTTGAGCAAATTTCTGTAAGCGTTCGACAAGTTCTTCCGGTGATTTGGTTTCGACCAAATTGCACTGGCTTAGCATTTGACCTAATCCGACAAAGTGGGCGTGTGGGTCAAAAAAACCAGGATAAACGGCTTTGCCCTGCGCGTCAATTGTTTGGTTTGCTTCGTATCTACGTGTGATTTTTTTCGTTGAGCCAATCGCGACGAATTTTCCGTTCTGAACAGCAAAAGCTTCACTTTTCGAAAAGCGTGCATCCACTGTATAAACACGTGCATTGTGAACGAGTAAGTCAACTGGCTTGGGGGAACAGCTGTATCCCAAAAGAGCAATAAGCGGGAGAAAACGGTATTTCATTGGTATATTTTTGGGTGAATGAACTAGCCCAATGGGCTCGAATAAACGAAGTTACATCGAAAACTCTTATTTTGCTTTCTTGGTTCTTTTTTCTTTGCCCAAGAACTCCTAAGTTTGTTTGAAGTATATCCTAACTAAACGAAATCTATGAAACCAAACTGGACAGGCGTCTATCCTGCTGTTACCACTAATTTTTACGAAGATGAAAGTCTCGATTTAGACTTATTTATCTCAAATATAGATGCCCAACTCGACGCAGGTGTACACGGCATTGTTCTCTGTGGCTCTCTCGGTGAAAATGGTACATTGACGACGGATGAAAAATACCTTCTTCTCGAAACCGCTAAAAATACTGTAGGAGAAAGAGCGCCTGTCATTATGTGTATTGCCGAATGTATCACGCGGGAGGCGGTCGCGTTTGCCAAAGATTGTGAAGAACTAGGCGCAGATGGTTTCATGCTTTTGCCGCCGATGCGGTACCCGTCTGATACCAGAGAAACCTTACACTATTTACACAAAGTAGCGGATGCAACAGATTTGCCCGTCATGGCGTATAATAATCCGCTTGCTTACAAGACGTTTATCTCTATTCCGATGTTCCAAGAACTGGCAGCAAATCCACATTTTGAAGCGATGAAGGAATCAACGGGAGATATTCGGTACATGACAGACATCATCAATACGTTTGGCGAACGCTTCAAAATTCTTAGTGGGGTAGATGACCTCGCCTTGGAAAGTCTCATCATGGGGGCGGATGGTTGGGTTGCAGGGCTTGTCGATGCGTTCCCAAGAGAAACTGTCGTGATTTATGAGTTAGCCAAAGCAGGACGTATAGAGGAAGCACGCGAAATTTATCGTTGGTTTTTTCCGCTTCTTCATTTGGACGTATCAACAAAATTTGTCCAAAATATCAAACTTGCAGAAGCTGCAACAGGCTTGGGCTCTGAGTTCGTTCGTGAACCTCGTTTGCCTCTTATTGGTGAAGAAAGACAAAACGTACTCACCATTATTGAAGAGGCAATTAAAACACGTCCGGATTTGTCAAAATATGGGTATTAATTTTGCCTATTCGTCTAAAATATGAAAGAAACATTTACGTGTATTGATGCACATACGTGCGGAAATCCTGTGCGTTTGGTGCAAACAGGTGGTCCTCAGCTTGAAGGTCGCACTATGTCTGAAAAACGCCAACATTTTCTACAAGATTTCGATTGGATTCGGAAGGGATTGATGTTTGAACCACGCGGGCACGATATGATGTCAGGAAGTATTTTGTATCCTCCCTGTGACCCACAAAACGATGTGGGCGTACTATTCATTGAAACAAGTGGCTGTTTACCCATGTGTGGCCACGGAACAATTGGAACTATTACAATTGCCATCGAAAAAGGGCTGATTTCTCCCAAAGTCATAGGAAAAGTACGCATGGAAGCCCCCGCAGGCTTGGTTTTAATTGATTACCAACAGAATGAAAAAGGGAAAGTTACTTCTGTTAAATTAACGAATGTTCCCTCTTTTTTAGCAGCGGAAGGTTTGTCTATCACCTGTCCTGATTTGGGTGATTTAGTCGTTGACGTAGCGTATGGAGGAAATTATTATGCCATCATTGATGTTCAACCCAATTTTCCTGGTTTAGAACATTTTCGCGCAGACCAACTCATTGCTTGGTCACGTATTATTCGAAAACAAATGAACGAAAAATACACCTTTGTTCATCCAGATGATAGCTCTATTCAAGGATTAAGTCATATCGAATGGACGGGAGCTGTTTTGGATGCTACTTCTACGGCAAGAAATGCCGTTTTTTACGGGGATAAAGCCATTGATAGATCCCCTTGCGGGACGGGTACGTCAGCAAGAATGGCGCAATGGGCTGCCAAAGGAATGCTAAAGCCTGGCGACGAATTTATTCATGAAAGTATCATCGGTAGCAAATTCACGGGTAGAATTGAAGGCGAAACTACGGTAGGAGGCAAGCCCGCTATTATTCCGAGTATAGAAGGTTGGGCAAGAATCTATGGTGAAAATAAGATAACAATTGACTCAGAAGACGACCCGTACGCATTTGGGTTTCAAGTAGTATAATTCAATGAAAAAAGAGCGGAAAATAACGATAATTGGTGGAGGAATCATTGGACTTTTCTCCGCTTATTATCTAGTAAAGGCAGGATATAAAGTAGAAATAATCGACCAGTCAGATGGCGTAGATGGTTGTTCGCACGGCAATGCGGGGATGGTCGTCCCTAGTCACTTTATTCCGTTAGCAGCTCCTGGTATGTTAGAAAAGGGAATCAAATGGATGTTTGATGCGGAAAGCCCTTTCTATGTAAAGCCCAGATTAAATTGGGACTTAGTTCGGTGGGGATACCAATTCTATAAGTCAGCAACGCAAAAAAAAGTAAACGAGGCGATTCCTGCCTTGCGCGATTTTGGGTTACTCAGCAAGCAACTATACCATGATGTAGCCCAAGAAAACGCTTTCTCGTTTAATTATGAAGAAAAAGGATTATTGATGCTCTGCAAATCGCACGAGACATGGGAAGAAGAAGCAAAAGTGGCAGAAATTGCCAACCAGATAGGTATTAAAGCAGAGGTCGTTGGAGAATCTGAAATACAAAAGCTAGAACCCACCGCGGGGGTGGACGCACTCGGTGGTATATTTTATGCCGGAGATGCGCATTTGTCCCCAAATAAATTGGTAAAACAGCTCCGTAGTTTTTTAGAAAAGCAGGATGTTATGTTCATATATGCTACACAAGTAGAAGAGGTAGTAGTGAACAACCAAGAAATCAGTTCGCTGATGTTACGAAATGGCGAAGAATCCAGGCTGCACTCGGTACAAGAAGTGGTGGTTGCCGGTGGGGCGTGGTCGAGTACATTGGCGAAAAAAATGAATTTCTTCATGCCTTTGCAAGCTGGCAAAGGATACAGTGTAAGTTTGAACCAAAAAGAAGCACAAAGAATACAAATACCCTCTATTTTACTGGAGGCGCGTGTAGCCGTGACACCCATGGGCGAAGATACGATTCGGTTTGGAGGAACGATGGAAATCGGAGGCGCACCTAATGTAATAGACATGCGCCGTGTGAAAGGAATCATTCAATCTATTCCCAAATACTACCGAAATTACCCCGTTTCAATGCCTGAAAAAGAGGAGATTTGGCACGGTTTACGTCCTTGTGCGCCCGATGGTTTGCCTTATGTAGGAAGATTAAAAACGTTAAAAAACGTCCTAATTGCAAGTGGTCATGCCATGATGGGCTTGAGTCTCGCTCCCGCTACTGGGTTACTTGTCACTGAATTAATCGAGGGCAAAAAGACGTCTATTGGACTTGAATTATACGAGCCAGAGCGATTTTACTGATTTATTGATTTCTATTGATGGGTTTTTTAGTACATTTGTTTCACTATTTTGTTAACTGACTACTAGAAAGGAAGATAGTTTTTTCTAAAAATGAATCTCTCATTGTGACATCTCTCGACAATCAACACGTATTATACGATCAAGCGTTGTTCGTTCGCAAACGAATAGAAAGAATTTTATTCTTGTCTTTGTTTTTTGGATTCTGTCTGGTGATTTATCAAATAAGTTTTCCCAAAGAGTTATTTATCCATGACATCGTCAACAATATTCTCCGGCAAATCCCACGCTTTCTGATTCCCCTCTATTTTATCAAGTGGATTATTCCCTATTTGAGGCCGAAAGCGCACAATAGCCAAATTCAAAGAGATTTATCAGACCTCCTTTTTGCCCTTCTTCTCGCTGCTTTTCATTTTGCGAAGCCGTCTGTTTTTATCTTGCAAAGTGAATGGTTTCTGTACATTTTGTTGTCTCTTATCTTCGGTGTAAAATTGATGAGACAAGGAGAAATGCTCAAAAATTCGCTCCTTAATCCATCTATTTTACTGACGTTTAGTTTCAGCATGACTATTTTTCTCGGAACAGCCCTTTTGCTGATACCCGGAGCTACAAACGGGAATCTTTCCTTCATCGACGCCCTTTTTACCGCAACAAGTGCCGTTTGTATTACAGGACTCTCAACCGTGGACGTATCTTCGAAGTTTACAACCATCGGGCAGGGAACCATCTTGGTACTGATACAAATTGGTGGATTAGGTTTGATGACATTCACTAATTTCTTCGCTTATCTTTTCCGTGGAGGAATGTCATTCCATAATCACTTGATACTCAGTGATATTCTTGAAACGAATGACCGGAGTTCTCTCTTTAGAACCCTGTTGAAAATTTTGGTTTTTACCATCTTAGCTGAATTTTTTGGTGCATTTCTGATATTCATCCTCTTCCTAGATAAAGCAACTGTTGCCGGTTCAGACACACTTTTTTTCTCTGTCTTTCACTCTATCTCTGCGTTCTGTAATGCAGGCTTTTCTACCGTTTCCAATGGGCTTTTCCATGAAGAAATTCGGTTTAATTATTCGCTCCAATGGATTATCGTCGCCCTAATCGTGTTCGGCGGAATTGGGTTCCCAGTAGTTATTGACTTATACAACGGCGCGAAATTATTCTTGAGATTTCTCCTAAGTAAAATAAAAAAAGAACGCTTCTCTGCTTCGGCACGCTATACCAACGTACATTCAAAATTGGTTTTAACGACTACTTTTGTACTCATTTTTTTGGGTAGTGTCGTCTATTTTATCACAGAAAAAAACAATGTTCTCGCGATTCATACCACAACTTTTGGAAAAGTCACGCAAGCCGTTTTTGGCTCCGTGACACCCCGTACAGCCGGTTTTAATACCATTGATGTCGGTGAACTCATGCAAGGAACTGTCCTCCTTTATCTTTTACTCATGTGGATTGGCGCCTCTCCGAGTTCAACAGGTGGAGGGATTAAAACGACTACTTTTACCATTGCTTTCTTGAATGTCTTCGCATTGGCAAAAGGAAAAAATCGTGTGGAGGTTTTCAAACGTGAAATCACGGCAAATTCCATTCAACGCGCTTTTGCCGTTATTTTTCTTTCCTTGATGATTATCGGTCTCGCTGTTTTTTTCATCAGTATTTTTGAGCCACACCAAAGCCTGACAAAAATCGCCTTCGAATGTTTCTCCGCCTACAGTACGGTGGGTCTATCCATGAATCTCACCCCTGAACTCAGCACACCGAGTAAAGTCGTCTTGATTATTACGATGTTTTTGGGGCGAATCGGTATGTTTACGTTCCTTCTCGGTCTATTCAAAAAAGTAGATTGTTCGCATTATAAATATCCACAAGAATCTGTATTAATCGTTTAATTTTTCTCGTATGAAATACATCGTTATCGGTCTTGGTAATTTTGGGTCAACCCTCGCTATGCGTTTGACAGCCACAGGCCACGAAGTCTTTGGCGTTGATAGCCGAATGGAAATTGTCGAACTCTACAAAGACAAAATTACGCACACAATTTGCCTCGATACATCCAAAGAAAAGTCCTTTACTTCTTTGCCCATCAAAGAAACGGATGTAGTTGTCGTGGCTATTGGTGAGGATGTCGGTGCTTCCATCATTACAACTGCGATGCTCAAACAAAAGCAAGCCAAGCGAATTATTGGCCGCTCTATCAATGACTTACACGAAAAAGTACTCGAAGCCATTGGGTTGGAAACCATCTTTAATCCAGAAAAATTAGCCGCCGAGCTCTTTGCAAAACAACTGGAAGTTCGTGGGGTTATCGAGTCATTCGATATTTCTGAAGATTGCTCTATCTTGGAGGTAGAAGTGCCCGAAAGATACCTCGGAACGCCCATCGGAGAACTTAATTTCCAGCAAAAATATAATCTCAAACTAATCGCATTAAAGCATTTTGAACGCCGCGTTAATCTCATCGGAAAAACAACAAAACATGCGCGCGTCGATAAAGAAATTAATCCCAATCACATCCTAGATGCCTCAGATATCCTTGTTTTGATGGGAAGTTTCCACGATTTTGAGAAGATGGTCGGTAAGAATAATGGATAAAATTTATTTTTTAGGCACTTTTTTGAAAAGCAAGTCGTTTTTTTGGGCGAACCAAATTAGACTTAAACATGTGTAAACGTCTTACTTTTATTCTCTTTTTGTCTTATTTTACGTCTTTTGCCCAAGTGACGAACAACCCGTTGGTAGAAAAAAGAACGTCGCAGGAAACAAAAATCACATCGATTGAACTTACCGACCAAGAAACGATTGTATCGCTTGAGTTCAAAGCGAAAAATCCTAAAAATCAACTCAAAGAATTGCTGGAGCAAAATCCGGATTTAAAAAGCCAATTAGATGCTCTTCCAAGAGGTTTCAGGGACAATTACATCACACAATTGCTGCAAAGTTTAGAAAAAGGAGGTAGTTCTATAAGTTTCCAACCTACTGCTTTTTTACGTGCGGACAACGGAAAAAAACTAAAATTCCTACGCGTCAATGGTATTCCGAAAGCACCTGAACGCAAAGAAGTTACTGCTGGCGAGATAGTTACATTCAAAGTTATATTTGAAAGAGTACCGAAAGGAATTGAAAAGATAGATTTAATTGAGTCGGAGGACGATGCAGAAGACGGTTTTTCTTACTGGAATTTCTACGGTGTTCAGATGATTAATCCGGCTGAAGGCGAAGTTTCTTCGACAAAAAGTAATGCCATTGCCCCACTTCCTTTAGTAGGTAAATTAGTGGATATAGAGACAAATAAACCCGTGAGAGGAAGAGTCGTTTACATCGACGCAACTGCCCAAAAAAGAGTTGATTCTGTGCAAACCTCAGCCACAGGTTCGTTTGAGTTCTTGGTGAATGTTCCCAAAATAATTTTACAAGTAGAGGCAGACGGCTATATGCCTTTTGAGTTAGCTACCCAAATTCGTGAAAATACTGCCGAAAAGCCCTTGCAATTGTATATTCAACCACTTGGTAAAGTTGAGTCGCAAGAGAACCAAGGTGAAGTCCCTCTTTTCAGTAAAAACGACGGAACATTGGGTTCAGGAGAGAAATTCTTTGTCTTAGATCAAGTATTTTTTGCTACTGGCCAATCTGAAATTCTCCCTTCCTCTTTTGAGCAATTAGATAAATTGGTGAATTATCTGAAGGAAAATCCATCTATTGAAATTCAAATTGAAGGACATACAGATACGATTGGAGATGCAACATTGAATAAAAAATTATCACTTGACAGAGCTTTTCGTGTACGTGAATACTTGATTTCCAAGGGCATTGCCGGGAAAAGACTCAAATTTGTTGGGAAAGGAGATACAGAGCCTTTGGTGTCGAATGATACAGAAGAAAATAGACAAAAAAACCGACGCGTCGAATTTAAAATCATAGCTTCGGAACTCAAATAAGAGGTAAGTAGAAGTGTTTCGTCCAATTTGTTCGTCGTATTCTTTACAAACAGTAGTTTTTACTTAAATTGCGAAATAATCTGTCTTGCTATTTAGTTAGTTCAAACAATCAATCAATATATTTTACATGCTACACCTAATCCTTTTGCAGACCACAGATAGCCTATCTGTGGCAACGGCGGATACTACTTTGAGTATCAATTATTTCGAGTTATTACTCAAAGGTGGAATTGTGGTTTATCCCATTCTTTTCTTATTGTTAGCTACTTTTTATTTGATACTTGAACGCTATCTTTTCATCAAGGCAGCCTCCAATATTGACTATGGTTTTCTTCGTTCTTTGAAAGACAATATTCTTCGTAGTGATTTACGTACGGCAGTTACCCTTTGTAAAAGTACGAATTTACCCATTGCTCGAATTTTAGAAAAAGGCATCACACGCATCGGTCGTCCGGTAAAAGATATTGAAAGTGCCATGGAGATTCAGGCGAATTTAGAGGTTTCCAAAATGGAGAAAAACATGGGTTATCTTGGGCTCATCGCTGGGGTAGCGCCTACGCTTGGCTTTGTCGGTACGATTTCTGGTATTATTCGTATCTTCTACGAGATTTCTGTTACAGGTAATTTCTCTATCGAGACGATTTCAAATGGCTTGTATGAGAAAATGATTGCTAGTTTTTCTGGGCTTGTTGTTGGGTTAATCGCGTATGCTGCATATCACAGCATCAATATGATGATCGATAAATTCGGTATTCATCTTCAAGCAACTGTCATGGACTTTTTAGATACCCTTAACGAACCCGCCAAATGAAGTTAAAAAGACAAAGACGTTTTGAGGCTGAAGTTCAAACCGCCTCCTTGAACGACATCATGTTCTTCTTGCTTTTGTTTTTCTTAATTGTATCAACGCTAGGAAGTCCGAATGTCATTAAGTTACTTTTACCTAAATCGGATAGCTCGACCCACGACGTCAGTAAACAGCCTGTCACCCTTTCTATTACAGCTGAAAGAGAATATTTTATTGACAAAACACCCATTCCTCTCCCTGAATTAGAGCAGAGACTTCAAGAAGCAACTGCCGCGATGGAAGAACCAACCGTTGTGCTTCGTGCAGAGCAGTCACTCACTATCCAAGACTTGGTCGAGGTTATGTCCATGGGAGCAAGGCTTAAAATTCGAATGGTGCTTGCTACGGAACTGAAATAATCGTTTATCCCTACAAAAAAAGGTCGCTTTGATAAAAAGCGACCTTTTTTTATGTATTCGTTTCTTATTCTACCGTCACAGATTTCGCTAGATTACGTGGCTGATCTACGTTTCTACCACGTAGCACTGCAATGTAATAAGACAATAACTGCAATGGAATGACGCTCAAAAGTGGAGTCAAAATTTCATGTGTATTGGGTACTTCTATCGTGAAGTCAACCATTTTCTTAACTTCTTCGTCTCCCTCTGATACAATGGCAATCACTCGACCTTTCCGAGCTTTTACTTCTTGAATGTTCGATACAACTTTTTCGTACGAACCATCTTTTGTTGCAATAAATACAACGGGCATATCTTCGTCAATCAAAGCAATGGGGCCATGTTTCATTTCAGCTGCTGGATACCCTTCTGCATGAATGTAAGATATTTCTTTCAATTTTAAAGCACCTTCCAACGCAACAGGGAAATTCAATCCACGTCCTAAGAAAATAAAGTTGGAAGCAAAAGTGAATAGCTTAGAAATATCTTTGATATGATCAGCTTGTGTTACTATTTGTTCAACTTTCTGCGGGATAGTTTCGAGTTCAATCAACAAACGACGGAATGTGTCTTCGCCAATTGTTCCTTTTTTATGGGCTGTTGCGATGGCTATAAGTGTCAATACCGTTACTTGTGCTGTGAATGCTTTCGTACTAGCCACCCCGATTTCAGGTCCAGCATGTGTGTAAACACCAGCGTCTGTTAGACGAGAAATAGACGAGCCAACTACATTGCAAACGCCTAGAATGATGGCACCTCTGCTCTTAGCTAACTCCAAGGCAGCAAGCGTATCAGCCGTTTCTCCAGACTGAGAAATAGCAATAACGAAATCTCCTTCCTTGATAATTGGATTGCGATAACGGAACTCAGAAGCGTATTCTACTTCCACATTGATGCGTGCTAACTCTTCAAATAAGTATTCGCCAACGAGTCCAGCGTGCCATGAAGTGCCACAAGCTACAAAAACAATGCGTTTTGCTTTGGCTAATTTACCGAGATAATCGCGTAGTCCACCCAACTGGATGAGCGCGTCGTCTGCATTGACACGGCCGCGCATACAATCTGCAATAGATTTCGGCTGTTCAAAAATCTCTTTGAGCATAAAGTGGTCATATCCTCCTTTCTCTATGGCTTCAAGTTCTAGTTCAACGGTTTGAATAAAGGCACTCTTTTCCTCGTTTTCTAGGTTTCGAATCGTCAGTTCGTTGTTATTTACAACAGCGATTTCGAAGTCATTGAGATAAATCATGTTCTTTGTATATTCAATGATAGGCGTGGCATCCGATGCAAAAAAGTATTCTTTTTCCCCTACGCCAATTACCAATGGGCTTCCTTTGCGTGCGGCAATGAGCTGATTGGGTTGTTCAGCATCCATGACAACAATTGCATAAGCACCTACCACTTTTTGAAGTGCCAATCGGACTGCTTCTTCTGTCGTACAATTATTTTCTTTTTTGACGTCTTGAATAAAATTAACCAAGACTTCTGTATCCGTTTGACTCTTGAAAGTATATCCTTTGTTCAGTAATGCTTGTTTAAGCGTAGCATAGTTTTCGATAATTCCATTGTGGATAATGGAAAGCTGGTCGCCCTTGGCAACGTGTGGGTGTGCATTAATATCATTTGGCTCGCCGTGTGTAGCCCATCGGGTATGCCCAATACCAATCGTTGAGCGGCAATCTTTGCCATCCAATTCGGCTTCCAAGGCTGAAACTTTCCCTTTTTTCTTAAAAACTTGTAATCCGCTTGTTGGTAATAAGGCAACTCCCGCGCTGTCGTATCCACGATATTCAAGCCGTTTCAATCCTTTTACAATTAGAGGAGCCGCATCTCGGTGTCCAATATAGGCTACAATTCCACACATGGTATTTCGTCTAGTTTGATAGTGAAAAAAATAGTTCAAATAGCACTTTCCCAAGATTTTGAGAGAATGTATTTTTTAAAATATTTTAGAAAAAGATTTGACTCTTTTTCAGCTTCAAATGTACTTATTAAAGCGAAAAAATAAAAAAAGGGTACGATAGAAGCACCCTTTTTTTATTTTGTGGTCGATTTATTTCGTTATTTCGAATACGTATAGAATACATTCAATTTTGCACTTTTAATAGCTGCTCTCCGTACATTGCTGTGATTGATAATAGACTGTGTAGAAGAAGTAGATATAAAACCGCCTGGTACTAAGGCTAACCGCACCGTTTTCTTTCCTTCCGAAGCCAGCCTTTGAAGATAGCTCGTCACGTTAAATGCGTATGTTTTTGTCGTGGATAAAAATAAACTTCCTTGCCCAGCATTGGGTGAATTGGCATTAATCGGAACGAGAACAGGTTCGAATGTACTTGTTTTTATGATTTTATTGTTGTCATCTAATTCCGCCAACACCACAACCGGTGGAGCAGGCAACCTCGGCTCGATGAGGTTTGAATCAACCTGAATGATAAAGTCAGCTTTATTGATAGCTACTTCTGGCAGACTGATAATATGAGATATATTTTTAAAGTCAAAGACAGTGGCAACGCCAGTACCTGCTTGCATGTAGGTAAGATTTCCTGTTTGGCTTGCCGGGACAAGTTGATTAGGCTGCGTGACGGCTGCTATGCGTGAACCATTTCTGTTGGCGGTAAACTTCGTGAATCTACCAGATGTAAAAGGGAATGTATAAGCTCGTACAGTTGTCTCGGTACCTAATCTATAAAACAAACGCAAACTACTTGATGTCGCATCTGTTCCAACTCTAAATGCGTAAGCTACGCGGTTTGTACGTGGTTTCAGGACAAAGCCGGGAAGGGCACGTGCAAACAAGGCGGCATCAGAAGCTTCAGGTTTCCCACGCAAGGCAGCAAGTTGGTCAAGTACAACCTGTGGAAGTTTGGCACTAATGGCAAAAAGCGTGTCTCCTTTGGCGTTCGAGATACTACGGTATCGGAAGTTCAAGGTGGCTAGAGGCTCGGAGGTCGTTGTCTGAATTTGACTGTCGTTCGTATATTTTAGTCCAGCAAGAATAGGTTGTTGTGTCTGGAATATATCGACGGTCATAGGTTGTAAAGAATCACCTTGGAAATAACCATTGTAGTTCAAGATGATATATGCGGAGTCGAGTGTACTTGTTGTTGGCAGGTCAAACGGAACAAATTTCACGCCTGTCAGATCTGTTGCATCTTTGATAAGATTGGGTTGAACGTATGCTTCTGCATTTACTTGTCCAAAAAGAGGGTCATTATAGCCACCAAACATAATTTCAGGAACGTTTGAGGTGATGACGGAGTCAAGTTGCATGGTAGAGCGTTCAATGCGCGTTGAGTCGCTGAAGTTCGTCGTAAGCTGGCCGCCAATACCTAAGTCAAAACGGATGTCTTGTGGGTCTTCACACCCGAAAAATAACGCGGAGAGTAGGCTAAGTGCTACTATCCGCGCTTGATTTGTTGCTTTTTGCATAAAAAAGAGTTAAACAGCGAGTTCGTTGTATAGATTAAAGAAGGTATCTGCGAAATTCTCATCTTCAATGAGTGCATCTATTTTTCTACCTGTGCCTGTGTTCAAAGCGTCCGATAAATCAGTTGAAATATCATTATTTGCCTTGATGACAACATCTGCATACTCACAAGCGATTTTTATAAAACCAAGGTAATCTGCTGACTTTAGGTTCTCAAGCATCTCGTCACTAATATCGAGCATTTTTGCTTTGGGAAGTATGTCTTCTGTAAACTTTTGATCTAGTAAATTATTGTAAACCGAGAAAACACTTTTTGTATCCTTGAAGATAGGGTCGTTTTTATAGGTTGTCTTCAAATAAAGAGGAATCAGTGCTGTCATCCAGTCTGTGCAATGCACGATGTCGGGAGACCAACCTAGTTTTTTTACTGTTTCCAGCGCCCCTTTACAAAAGAAAATAGCTCTTTCGTCATTGTCTTCATGAAGCGCTCCTTTCTTATCTGTAAAAACAGACTTGCGTTGGAAATAGTCTTCGTTATCTAAAAAATATACCTGAAGCTTTGCGGAAGGAATAGAAGCAACCTTGATAATCAATGGTTTTTCTTCTTCTCCGACAGTAATGTTTATCCCTGAAAGACGAACAACCTCGTGAAGTCTATTTTTACGTTCGTTGATAATACCAAACCTTGGAATGAGAATTCTGATTTCCATGCCTCTCTCTTGCATTTCTTGAGGAAGTTTCCGGACAAAAGTAGCAATATTTGAAACTTCCAAGAACGGGTCAATTTCATTGGCAACGTACAAAATTCTTAGTTTACGCATATCAGTGTTTTTTTCGTTTGGCTTGCTAAGAGTAGAGCAAGCTTAAAATGTTCGCAAAGATAATAAAAAAAAAGGCAGCATTTCCCAAATAAATCTGCTTTGGTTCGGTAGTTTCAAATTTTAATTGTTATTTGCTGCCATTTTATCAAGTCAACGTGACGATTGCGTTGGTTTCCTGTAAAACCCAATTTCTTTCTGTCAATAGCATTTGTTTGGTCTCTTCCCAAATATCCTCTATGCCATCAATACACAAAGAAAAATACGCCTCTGTTGCTTCTTCTCCAAGAAACGTGCAAACGAGGTTTTTGTAATCTTGATACGTATAACCTACTTGTTTTTTTCCGAATTGAACCCACATTTTCCGCATAACATCGTCTAATGAATTTACATTAGTTGTTTTTTGACGAATTTGATAATCAAGAATTTGTGCTGCAATAGCTCCTTTGAAATAAACAGACACTTTGCGATCAGGAATCCCTTTTTGATAGCCATCAAGCCATAAATCAAAAGACGATTCGCGTAAGGATTGACGTGCGTTTTTAGCTGTTTCAAAATGGCGTCTATAACAGGTTTCTAGTTCCTTTTTGTATTGTTCGTCTGTCATAACTCCGGATTTCCAAAGAAGATAATCCCCGTAATACGTCGTGACACCTTCTACGATAAAACAGGTCTCAAAATAGTTTTCTTGTGTAAAATCATAAGGTAAAAGTTCTTTGGGTCTTATTTTGCAAATATTCCAGGCATGAAATAATTCATGAGAACTGAGCCCTAGCAAATCCCAATAATGTTGGTCAAAACTTTGTGAGTCCGGACCTAAAACCATCATTGTACTGTTTCTGTGTTCTACACCGTGGTAGTAAGGAAAGGGCGTTATCCAGGTGATAAAATGAAAGTCTTTCTCTGGAAATTCACCAAAAATACGTATTTGTTCTTCTGTGAATTTTTGAAAATCGGGGAGTAATTTTTCCCAATTGGGATGAAAATTTCCCTCAAACCAAACATGAAATTCTGTATTTTGAACGGAATAGCTACGTTTTTGAAGTGTGCTGCTCAAAATCCAAGGGCTGTCTGCCAGATGTGCGAAATCATCTGCAAAAAGTTGAATGGTATCTCCGGTTCTTTTTTGCGTCAGTCCACAGGCGAGTTGTTCGTTTGATTTTGCTGCCAAGATGACTTCACACGGTTCATTTTGGCGTCCTTCCACATAAATACAGCAATTCACAGGGTTTACGTAACAAATTTCAGCATCTAAAAAGGAACTTCCTGCATTGATTTCCTGGGCGTAGTAGCTGTATTCAAAACGGATAATTGGCTGTCCAAATGTTTGTATTCTCCAGCGGTCTTTTTTTATTTTTTTACATGGAAGACGCTCGCCATCAGCTGAAAACGCATGAAATTCACGTAAATTCTTGGCAAAATTTTGAAGTTCGTATCTCCCTGGTCGCCAAGCAGGTAGCTGTACTTCTAGGTATTCCTGAGCGTTTTCAAAGAGTTCTGCCCGAATGTCAATGAAATGATTAGTAGGGTTTTGTGAAAAAAAAGTATATCTCATCGAAGAGTTGGTTTTGATATATCAGAATAAATAAATATTTTTGCAGTCCGAATTTCAATTAAGGCACTAAAATAATCAATAATAATGAAACGTACATTCCAACCATCCAATAGAAAGCGTCGTAACAAGCATGGATTCCGTGAGCGTAGCTCAACTCCAGGTGGACGCCGTGTATTGAAGGCTCGTCGTGCAAGAGGTCGTCACAAATTGTCGGTCTCTGACGAAAAGACACACAAGTGATTCTAACGGACACCAGTTCTATTGACATTGGTATTCATACATCGCAAAAATACGTAAGCCACCCCAAAAAGGTGGCTTTCCTTTTTATTTATGACAAATAATCGACGATTTACATTTACCAAACAAGAAAGACTTTGTAGCCAAAAAACAATCAATCGTTTGTTTGATAGAAAGGCTACGGGAAATTTTACGCTCATGGCTTACCCCGTGAAAGTCGTTTATGCTGCAAACGATGAAACGGCAAACCGAGTCTTGTTTTCTGTCGCTAAACGAAATTTTAAAAAAGCAGTTGACCGTAATTTGATTAAACGGAGATTAAAAGAAGCCTACCGCCTGACAAAGCACGAATTTCCCACTGACCAGTTCTATGACCTAGCTTGTATCTATGTCGGAAAAGAAATTACTACGTATGATGAATGCCTCAAAGGCATGAAAAAAATGGCTAAAAAACTATATCTTACGAATAAAAGCCCCCAAAAATGAACCGACGAAGGTACTAAAGAATGAGATATATGTGCCAAATTCTGCAATATCAGGATACGGAATAGTCCATCCCGCTTTTAAATAAACCCAATGTCCCGTCAAGAGTATAAACGTTTGTCCAATGGCTAGCCAATAGCCTTTTTGGGGTTCCCACATACCCCCAAAAAAGCTAATACCAATCATGAAAAACTGAGCAATGTAAATAATGGAGGCTATATGAATGATGTAAACTTGTAAGCCAGAAAGCAAAATCATGAGCAAAACTTTGACCCAAAGTGGCCAATCTATCAATTTCATCGTATTTTTGGTTTAATTAGGACAAATATACGTCAATTGTCTATCAACCTAACTGAATTTCTTATTGACAGAATGAACCCATTTATGAAGAAATACAAAAAATATGTGCTCGGTTGCTCTTTGCTTGCAAGTGTAGGAATGGCTGCGTATAATGTCGAGGACAAGTACTTCGAGCTTGCCAAAAATCTCGATATTTTTGCCACGCTTTATAAAGAAGTAAATACATTGTACGTAGATGAGCTAAATCCCGCAAAAATGATTCGGGTCGGAATTGAAGCCATGTTAGCCCAATTAGATCCTTATACGAACTTCTACCCAGAAGATGATATTGAAGAAGTACGCACCATGTCAACGGGGAAATTCAACGGAATTGGTGCTACATTAACACCTTTTAAGGGATCATTTTTTGTGACAACTGTCTATAAAGACTCACCCGCTGATGTAGCAGGAATCAAGATAGGAGATGAGGTCTTGGCTATCGGAAAAATTTCTGTCACAAATCGTAATGAGTTGGAAGTCAGTCGTTTATTAAAAGGGCAAACAGGTACAAACGTCCGTCTGACGTTGAAACGCTACGGTGCTGCCAAACCAATTTTTCTTGATGTTGCTCGTGGAATTGTGAAAACACCGAATGTACCCCATTATGGGATGGTTAATGAGGAAGTAGGATACATTCAATTAACGGATTTTTCACCCACAGCTGCATCTGAAATCAAGGATGCTTTTGAGGAATTAAAAGCTGCGGGAATGAAAAAAGTAATACTCGACTTACGAAATAATCCGGGTGGGCTGCTCAATATGTCGATTGATATTTGTAATTTTTTCTTACCCAAAGGGCAAACAATTGTTGAAACACGTGGCCGCTTGCCGGAATGGAACAAAGTCTATAAAGCCATGAATAACCCGTTGGATACGGAAATTCCGGTGGCTGTTTTAATCAATAGCGGAAGTGCCTCTGCCTCTGAGATTGTGAGCGGGACACTCCAAGATTATGATCGGGCGGTAGTTATTGGGCAGCAATCGTTTGGAAAAGGGTTGGTTCAAATAACGAAAGATTTGTCGTTCAATGCGAAATTGAAGGTAACAACAGCCAAGTATTATACACCCAGCGGGCGGTGTATTCAAGCGGTGGATTACTCGAATCGAAAAGAAGATGGAAGTGTCGGGAAAATTGCTGACTCGCTTCGGCGTAGTTTTACGACTCAAGCAGGACGAATTGTTTACGATGGAGGTGGAGTGCAGCCGGATGTTGTCACGGCAGCTAAATCGTTTTCTGTGGTAACGAACGAATTACTGAAACAGCGCAAAATTTTTGACTTTGCAACCCGATATTACCATGAAAACGGTACAACAACTATTCCAGGAAAAGGATTTTTCATTACGGATGAAACATATAATTCATTTGTGGAATGGCTCGTCATGCAGAATTTTTCGTACGTGACTCCCCTAGAAAAACAACTGCTTTCATTGAAGAAAACCTTAGAAGAAAGCCCTTTGAAAGAGACCGTGAATGGAGAAATAAAGGCGATAGAACAGAAAATACGGCAAGATAAACAGCAGGATTTAAAGAAATACAAGGAAGAAATCAGGGATGTATTGTCAATGGAGATTATCGGCAGGTATCACTACCAAAATACGGCTAAATTCATCGCTTTTGAGAAAGATGTAGAGGTACAAACAGCTGTTTCTATTCTTCAAAATTCAAGTAAATACGCAGAACTATTGCGTGTGAAAAAATAACTTTACGGATAAATGAGTAAGATTTTAGTGTTGGATGCATCAACAAAAGGTTGTTCGGCGGCAGTTTTTGACGCGGGTAAATTAGTTGCTTCGTTGGAATTAAAAAACGAAAAAACATCTTCGTCCAAACTAACTTTACTGGCAGAACAGGCTATTCAACTGAGTGATTTGCGTTGGGAAGAACTAGATGCGATAGCCGTAGGCAAAGGACCTGGTTCTTATACGGGGCTACGAATAGCTGTTTCTACTGCAAAAGGTTTTTGTTTTGCTTTGGATAAACCACTTATTGCGGTTGATAGCCTATCGGCAATGGCAGTTGCGGCACAAGCCGGTTTGCCCGTCGAAAAGCAAGGAGATTGGTTTCTTTGTCCGATGATAGATGCCCGAAGAATGGAGGTATATTGTGGGATATTCGACGCACAAAACAGACGAAAAATACGTGAAATTGAGGCAGTTATTTTAGAGGAAACCTCTTTTGTACAAGAAAGAAATACGAAGCCCTTGTTGGTTTTTGGTGATGGGGCTGAAAAATGCAAATCACTTTGGACAAATGCAGATAATGTGTTTTTTCTCGATACAATTCCTGCGCCAACGGCAGCGATGATGGGGGAATTGGCATTGGAAAAATGGACAAACCAAGATTTTGAGAATTTGGCTTCTTTTGAGCCCTATTACCTCAAAGATTTTATGGTGACAACGCCCAAAAAAAATAGATAGATTGAAAAGGAAAAGAGGAAGCTTTTTGGGCTTCCTCCTTTGTATATAAACTAAGTGATTGGTTTAATCTATGTCCATTTCATCATCCGGTGCGGAAAGCGGTGTTACTTCTGGCCGTGCACGAGAAACGACTTGCTTTTTTTCTTTGAATTGTTTTATTTTTCTACTCAATACTTCTACTGCAATATCGGTGGCTTCTTCAAATGTACTTCCTTTTTCACTGACAAATAACGTATTTCCGGGGACATTCAGTTTCACTTCTATGTATTTCGTATGTGTATTGACCTTGTCTCCTTTGTCTAACCTCAGAAAGACTTCTCCACTGATAATTTTACCGTAAAAGGTCTCAATTTTATCTAATTTTCGTTGGATAAATTCGAGTAAACTGTTGTCTGCGGTAAAGTGGACTGCATTCATCTGAATCTTCATAACATACTTCTGTTTAAGTTGTCAAAAACATTTAACTGTGGTGTAGTATTGACTACTTCCATGATTAAATGTAACGATTTATAGAATGCAAGTCAAGTTTTGTTTTGCTTTTTTTCCTATTTGTTCGGATTAAAATCTTTGAATACACGCTTGATGTTGTCGTCTGTAGGTTTTCTTTTTGCTTCCCATGACGAGTCCAACTCCAACGCTACCAGCCCTTTGAGGTTCATGGCGTTCATGTAATCATCGATTTTACGTAGAAATTCATTGTTTCTACGCGTTGATTTCAAGGAAAAGTCACGTGCAAATATATCTCCTTTGGTCTGAATTTCATTTTTCTTTTCAATGACATAATTGAGCCGATCTACCAAATCTTTCATAGACCGCCCAATGACTTCTGTGGCTTCTAAGGTTCCGATAGTGAGTACCGTCGTTCCTCCAACCGTAGAAATCGCACGCTGTGTATTTATATCATTTTTCGCAATAATGGAGGAAAGCCCCGTCGTTGCACCAAGCGATGCATTGATGACAGAGCGATTTTTCTTTCCTTTTTTTGCCCGATTATATGCCTTTTTAAGTTCATCTTCTTTTTCTTTCAACTGTTCGTTTAATTCCCAACCTCTCACTAGGGTAGCTCTGTATAAATCATATAATTTATTATCTGTTTCTACCTCGTTCACGGTATTCAAAACATTGATTTTTATTCGTTGAACTTCCCGATTTTGTGTTTTATCCAAGACGAAAAAATCAACATAAAAAGAACTTGAGTCTCGAGGGTCTTTTACAAAATCATACCCCGGCTGCCAAACAAATTCGTATTGGTTGGGCGTATTTTGTATCAGTGCTTGCTTGGGTACATCCGGATTATTTGAAAGAAAGTCAAAAGTATCAATGTCATCGTCTCCATTTGGGTCTGACAAATAAAACCGAATACTGAGTGTCTCGTTTTCCCTAATTTTGTACGCGTCTGTCTTGGGAACAGTTGTTACTACGGGTGGTAAATCGAGTTGAGTAGCCACTAATCGGATAGACCCTTTGCTTTGTGTTTTAGCTGGTTGGTCTTCCACATAAAAATCAATGCTGATTTCTTTCTTTTTTAGCCCATTGAATTGCGTTACAGACGGTGACCACGTGACTTCCCCTTGTGAGGTAATTTTGACGCCCTCCGGTAAGGACGCCAAAGATGGGATAGTCACAATCGGGTCATTATCAGGGTCATAGACTAGATTTAGGTCAATGCTGTACGTGTTATTGGTATTGTACTTGATGTAAAATGGTTTGAGTTCAGAAATGACGGGTGGCCTGTTGGCATGTGAAACCGCCAGGTCTAAATTGCGCGAGACGACTTCGCCGGAGTCAGACTTGGCCTCAATTAATAGTTGAAAAATGCGTTTTTGCTCGATTCTATCAACGGCTGAAAACGGAGGAGTCCAGGTAAATAATCCGGTGGAATCGATGGACATTCCGACTTGTTTACCTTGGATAATCTCAAAACGAAAGGGAGCCGTTTGGTGGTTTCCCGCTACTTTTAGCTGTACGGCAATTTCTTGCCCTTCCTTCAAATGGGTTAATTGCGAAGGGTCTTGAATGGAGATTGCTACTTGAGAATAGCTAGAAAATGAAAAAATGAGAAAAAAAACAAGCAAAAAATTAAACTTCATTTGTAGATACGTTATTTGAGTCAGGCAATACAACGCACGGGAAACCGAATAAGCAACGGTCTTTAATCATTTGAGTTACTTCGTTAGGAACGTGTTTTTCCCAACCTGTTTCTCCCCGTTTGATTAAGTCGAGCATGTTATCGGTATGTACGTTCAGGTTTTCTTTATTATAATGATAGATGTCTTCAATTTTATTGTTTGCCGTCAGATAACGGAATAAGTCCATCAAGTGCATAGGTGGAGTGAATTTCATGCAATTCAGGATGGTCTGGTTTCTGAGCGTCGGATAAACAAACAATTTAACCTTTCTGCTGAACAAAGTTGCGAAGGATTCCAAGATTCCACCTGGTAAATCGACATAATGTTCGTTTTCAAAGATATACTCCAAATTAGGATACCCGATGATTAGTCCAATTTTAAGCTTCGTAATTTTAGAAAGATATGCAACCAACTTATAGTATTCGTGGTAATTGGTTATCATCACGGTTTGCCCCAAAGAACACAGAATATCAACGCGGTCAAGGAAGTCTTTTTCATCGATGACTTCTCCGTCTCCCTCTTCTTTTAACGACTGCAATGTTAATTCAGATACAACAATCACCCGGTTTTGGTCCACATCGGGCTCTTGCAAAAACTGCCGATGCCCGTTCTCCAACATATCCAAATGAACATTAATAACCGGACGGAAACGCCCGCGAAGAACCAAAATATGTCGTTTATAAAGGGAGTCAGAAGGTTGTAAGTTTTTTCCATCCGGGCCAAATAGAGCAATATTCGAAAAGCCATATTTGACCAGATGCAAGCTCATTATCCGGCTATCTACTTGTGCAAATGCAGGTCCTTCAAACCGAATCATGTCTATCTGGATTCTGTCTTTTGATAGATTATCCATCAAAGATTTGAGCAAAATTTCGGGATTTTTATAATAATAAAAACAACCATAAATTAAGTTTACACCAACAATTCCCAAGGCTTGTTGTTGCAAAAGATTGTCATTATCAAGCATTTGAATATGGATGACGACATCGTGAAACTCACCCATAGGCTCAAGCTGAAACCGCATACCAACCCAACCGTGTGCCTCGTTTGTCTTGTGATAATTTAAGGCAACAACCGTATTAGCGAAAGAAAAAAACTGCGTATTTATGCCTCGTTTTTCGTCCAAACGCTCTATTAATAAATTGTATTCATGGTCGAGCATAGACATGAGCCGCTCTTCGCAAACATATCTGCCACTTTCTACTGTGCCGTAAATAGCATCTGAAAAAGTCATGTCATACGCAGAAATTGTTTTGGCGACCGTACCGGATGCACCTCCTGCCTTGAAAAAGATAGATGCCACATCTTGGCCCGCACCAATCTCGGCAAAAGAACCGTAAATGTTCTTATCTAAATTTAACCGAAGGGCTTTTTGCTTGGTCGTTAAATTGGTATCGTGTGTTATTGCTGACTTGTTCATAGAGTGATTTGTATGCGAAGTGTTTCGTTTCATAAAAGGAAAAGGCAGTCCTTTTATTTATCCATACAAATCTACTTATTTTTGGATTTTTTAAAGTAAAAAACGCAAAAAAAGTAATTTTAATAGCATTTATCTCTGATAACCAACGAGTTCTTTAGGAAAAACTTGGGTATTATTTTGTGCGGTAATTAGTTCGTGTAGCATGATTTCTTGGCTCTTTTTTACCCATGTTTGGTAAAAATCCGGAGATGGTTTTTGGGTAGATAGATAGGTCAAGAAACTCGAAATATCTGCTTTTTCCAGATGTAAACCCGCTCCAGACTGTTCCGCATCTATTGCATTGCACATTTGTTCGTAATGTCCTGCAATAGGAATTGCCAAAACAGACTTTTGAAGGTACATGGCTTCCGCAATGGACTCAAAACCAGCCGTTGTGACCAAACCGGCACATTGGCTCATCTTTTCAAGAAAATGCAAAGGATGGATGTCGTGCAAATAAATGCCAAAAGGCAGTGTTCGTTTTTCAAGTTGGTCGCGTAGGTTTTTACCAACAAAAAGGTGAATTTCAAATTTACTTTCAATTAAATGTAAGTTTACAATTGGCTCTATATCAACTAATTGGGTGAGATATACAAGTAAGAAAGGTGGTTTTCTGTGCGTGGGCTTTAATTGGAGTACTGCCGAGCGAATCAACGGAGGAACACTCACGAAATGGTGTACTTTTTTACTTTTTGGGTAGGGTTTTAGGCTAAGTCCAAGAAGTTTATCTGCCCGAAAACACGTAAGTCGGGTATGTGTAGAAAGAAGAAAATTAGCCCATTTTTTCGTTTTTGGATGGGGGAAATCTTCATGTAGTAACAGATACTGATGCCCAATACACAGGAAAGGAATGTGTTTTCTTTTGTAAATGAATTGATGAATACCGATGAGAACGTCGTAAAAATTGATGATTGAATCGGGTGAAAAGGATTGAACAATTGCCTCTATTTTTTGAATGGATTGTAGATAAACAGGGAAAGCACGTACGTTTGAGAAAATTGTTTTACGAATAGATAGCGCATTGGTTTTTTGGTCATAGACAAGATTTGGACTCTTGAACGTTTGGCACGGAAAAGAACTTTCTTGCGCCAAAAGAGTTGGAAGTGTCTCGCCATCAGGTACGCCAACCAGAGCTTTTATCTCGTGACCTTCTTTTTGCAGTAGCTGAGCCAATGCAATTGCTTGGGTCTGGTGCCCGCGCCCTTCTCCTTGAATAACAAATAAAAACCGCATAATCGTATTTTTAGAGAGAAGCAGCCCACCGGCGGCTGGGTTCAGTAGTTGTTTGTGGTGTTGTCTTCTGCTCTTCCGACTCTACGTCTGGTTTGATAACCTCTTCTAAATGAAAATATACCAAGCTCCAATTTCCGTCTTGGTCTTCCATCAAAGCAGACATCGTTTCTACCCAATCTCCTGAGTTCATGTAGGTTAGTCCGTTTATCTGGCGAATTGCTGGTTGGTGAATATGGCCACAAATTACCCCATCACACCCGCGCGTTGCCGCAAATTCGGTTAACTTTTCTTCAAAATCGGAAACATAATTAACCGCCATCTTGACTTTCTGCTTGATAGATTGGGATAACGAATAATAAGGCAAGCCTCGCCACGTACGGTAATGATTGTATTTTTTGTTCAACCAAAGTAGAAATGTATAGCCAATGTCACCCAAATGAGCCAACCAAGCCATATTTGACGTAATTGAATCAAATATGTCGCCGTGGGTGACAAAAAAGCGTTTATTCCCTGATGTAAGAATATAGTCGCGACGAATCTGAAAGTTTTTGCCAATGACCAGCGGAAGCACGTTATCTAGAAAATCATCGTGGTTTCCACGAATATAAATGACTTTCGTGTCGTGCTTGTCCATCATTTTTAAAATCGTCCGGAAAAAAGCCGTATGTTTTTTATGCCAAGAACCGTACTTTTTTAATTGCCACCCATCAATAATATCGCCATTAAGAATGAGTTTTTCGCATCGATGTTGTTTTAAAAAAGCAGTGACCTCTTTTGCCTTTGAGCCGGAGCTTCCCAAATGTATATCTGACAATACGATTGTCTTGACAAAATGCTGTTTTTCCAAGATATATTGTGGTTTAATGGAATACAAATTTGCCTATCTAATATAAAGTTCTTATTAACAGAGATTTATGTATTTATGATGTTTCGCAAAATCCATTATATTTGACACATGGAAAATGACGTGCTACCCCCAACTTATTATCATACCAATTTTTGCTATTTGCTTTCCTTTGTGCAGGATAAGTATAAAAGTATTTTGCATACAAACGAATGGCGTTTCCTACGTAAATTTTATTGCCTGACAGAGGAAGCGCAGTGTTTGTTTGTTCGCCTTTCGAACCGGAGAGGATTGTATTTTCGGGTAGATTCTCTGGAATACCAAGAAATCCCTTCGATTCCTAGTTGCCTCGTGGAGCTCGAAAAACACGGATTTATCACGGATACAAATACAAATTATGAATTGGTTGAAACGCCGCTCGTCTTGCGGATTTTGGCTAAAGAGGAACTAAAAAAAGTGTTTAAACTCAAGGGAAAAGCCGCTCTTCGCAAAGAGGAATACATACAAACTCTCTTGGCAGAATATCCAGAAAACGATATAATGGAGGCTATTTCTGCTTATACATCCATCATTCGCGTGAGTTTTCAGCCTGAAATTGCCTTCTTGAAGTTTTTGTTTTTCGGCAATCGGTCTATGGATATGACTGAATTTGTGCTACGTGACTTGGGTATTTTATCGTACCAATCGTATAAACAAGATGAGTTAGTCGCTCGGTTTTCTACTAGAAAGGAAGCAGAGGATAAATGGTTTGTATCGGATCAATTTGAGATTTTTCATCAATTAATCCATGAAAATACAGCTTCGGAGGTATTATTTGATTGGATATCAGCTGTTTGGGAGTCTTCTTTTCACCAACTTGAAGAGCTTGCCGCTCGCTCAATGGAACGTTTGATTTTGAAAGTCGCACTGTATCTTGAAAAGAAAAAAGCCTTGGATTTAGCCTTGCTTCTATTTGAAAAAACCAAGCAGCCACCTGCCCGTGAACGCCGCGTCCGAATATTAGAAAAACAAAAAGAATGGGATGCCGCTCTGGCACTTTGTGAGGAAATCAAAGCGCAACCCACGCACGAAGAAGAACTCATTTTTGCCAATGACCGAATCATCAAACGAGATAAAAAACGACTGATTCTTAAAACGCAAGTCTTGAAGGATTCTCCTCAAATCACTATTTCAAAGGAGTTTAAAGGAAATGTTGAAATGGGTGTTGCGCACTATTATGAATCGGAAGGATACAAAGCTGTGTTTGCAGAAAATCACTTGTGGCGCGCTCTTTTCGGCCTTGTTTTTTGGGATATTATCTTTGACAAAACGCTGGTCGCTTTTCACCATCCATTCCAAAGACGACCGTCGGATTTTCACCTACCCGATTTTTATCAAAAAAGAAAAGATAAAATTCAATTGCGTTTGGAGGCATTGCAAGAACCAGCTTTGGTGATTCAAGAAATGGCAAATGTATTTCAACGTAAAAACGGGATAGAGAACCCGTTTGTCATCTGGAGTGAGGCTATTTGGGAAATGTGCCGTCTGGCTGTCGCACAAATTCCATTACAAACGCTGAAAACTATTTGGCTGAAAATGGCGGAAAATCATGTGGAAAATGGGCGTGGATTTCCTGATTTAATGGTTCGAAACGAAGAGAAATTGTTTTTTGTGGAGGTCAAGTCACCAACAGACCATCTGTCAAACCAACAGGTTTTCTGGCAGTCTTTTTTTCGAGAGAACGGATTGGAGTCGTTTGTGTTACGGGTAGATTTTATCTAAAAAAAGAGGCGCAGTTAGTAAACTTGCGCCTCTTTTTGTTTATCCTCTGCGGCCTCCTGGTGCACCGCCTTCTTCGCCACCGTCACCACCAGACTTTAAATCATCGTTTTGAATACTTTTTCTTTTCTTGAAAAGCCCCGTGTTTCCTGTTGCATCCATTTTGCCAAATCTGTACTGGAAGTCCACGCGGATAGCTCGTCTGTAAATATTTCGTACGTTTTCTTGTGTGAATGAAAAGTTCGGATTCGTTGCATCCGCAAAGTTAGATTTGATGACAATCGCCTTTGCAAAAGGGTTTTCTAACCCCAAACCAAAGCTTCCTTTCTTGTTCTTTACGTCTTTTTTGAACGAAAGTGTATGGAAATTAAAGGCACCTTGAAGTCCCTGCAATTCAATACTTGGTGTCCGGTAAAATCCGAAAAATTGTGCAGCCCAACCGCCACCAAATGTATAAGAAGCATTGGCGTTGTAGTTGTAATTCCATCCTTCATTTGAAATCAGACGGTTGTCCAGATAGACATAAAAGGCATTTACGCCGGCACCCAATCTGAAATTCTTGGTAGGTTGTAAAGAGGTTGAAACATTGACGCCCGTACTTCTGTTGATACCAATATTGTCAAAAGTTGTCTGTGTAATGTCTTGATTACCAACACGTTCTATGCTTCTTACAGACGTAATGCTATTATCTGTTGACCTATTAAATAGGGAAAGCGTAATGGAATTTGCTTTGTAAAAAGTACTGTAATTTAGTTCAAATTGATCAACTAGCTCTGGCGCTAATACAGGATTTCCGAAAGAAATATCTGTTGGATTGGATAAATTCACGAACGGATTCAAGAAACGAATGGAAGGTCGTTCGATACGTTGTGCGTAGCTTAGTCGAAACTTATGGCTTTTTCCGAGTGCTTTTGAAACGTTTACACTTGGGAGAAAGCTTGTGTAATCAGGAATATCTGCATTGCTTACGTCCTTGAAATCTGCACCGATAATGGTTCTTTCCAAACGTCCGCCGGCTTGTAAGCCCCATTTGTTGGGAAATGCAAATGTGAGTGACGAATAGAGTGCAAGGACATCTTGGTTGTAATCTAAGAAATTGGCACGAGCAGGATTCGGCACAAAGGTTTGCGTGGTAGAATTATAAATAGAGAAAGTCCCATCACTTGTAACATCACGAAGAATGGCTTTTCCACCAATATCCAAACGGTTTTTGTTCCAAGGTTGAACATAATCAACTTGCAGTGTGATTTCTTGGTCTAAGCCGCTATTTCGGCTCATTTCAAAAGGTTGACCATTCCGCAGCGCATCGAAGTTTTCGTTTCGGTTGTTTCTGCTGATTTGCCCAAGAACGCTAAGTTCTTGGTCGGGTTTATCGTATTTTTTGGTATAAGTTACATCAAAATTGTAGGTTAAATTTTGTCTGGTTTGATCCACATCTCGAACAAATTGATTGACGATAACTCTGTTTGCGTCCTGCAATTCGGTAGTTTGTGAACCAATGGATGAATTTCCACCTTGGTTAATTCTGAATCCGATAGAGAAATTATTCTTTTCGTTGAAGTCATAATCGAATGTTCCCTGGTAATTGCCATTATTACGCGTGGAACGGTTGTCGTCCAATTGTAATAAGTAGGTAGGTAAATCGCCGACACGGCTTTCTCGCGCTGTAAATCCGTCGTTCCGAACGTTGTAAGAGAAACGGCCGCCTCCGTTCAGTGAAATTCCCCACTTTTTATCGCGGAGGTTCAAGTTCCCGTTTCCGAAAGAACCCAAATAGCCAACTCCCATAGAAACAAAACCGGTTACGCCAGAAAGTCGGTTTTTCTTTGTGATGATATTGATAATACCCGCCGTACCTTCCGCATCGTATTTTGCACCTGGCGACGTAATGACTTCTACGCTTTTAATTTGGTCTGAAGGAATTTGTTGGAGTGCATCTGCGATACTTGCTGCAAAAATAGAAGAGGGCTTTCCGTCAATTAAAACCCGAACATTGGCACTTCCGCGTAAACTGACGTTGCCGTCTAAGTCCACAGAAAGCATGGGGACTTTGCGAAGAACGTCCTCAGCACTGCCTCCTCGGTTTGTTAAATCTTTGTCTGCGTTGTAAACCATTTTGTCAATTCGTTCTTCAATGAGCGCGGCTTGCCCCGTAACGGTCACTTCTTGAAGCATCTGTGCTTCCCCTGTTAATTTGATGTTTCCCACATTCCAGACGGGTGCATTGCCTGTGTATTTCAAATTAGAGACGGTCATGGGTTTGTATCCAATATACGAGATAACCAATTTGTAGGTAGCTGTTTTTGATACATTTTTGAAAGAAAATTGGCCTTGCAAATCCGTCAATCCTCCGTCAATGGGTTTGTTGTTTAGCCACAATCCTACGGCGGCGAATTCGACGGGTTGGTTGGTGGCAGAGTCCACGATGGCTCCTTTCAACTCAACGGTTTGTGCCAAGGTAAAAGAAGAAATGGAGAAAAGTAGAAATAGGCTAAGGGCTACTGATTTAACTGTGCAATTCATAAAATTTGTAAGATTCATTTCGGGATTTTTCCAACGAATGTGTGAGTATATGACAATTTTAGGCTCGAAAAGGTTAGTAAAGAGCCGTTGATTGACATAGAAAAAAGATAAATCAGATAATTGTATCGATGTAACAAGAAAAGCAATTGGTTTTTACGTAAAAAATAACAACCAATCGAACAGAATTTTTGGGAAAAAGAAGAGATAAACCAGAAAAATTGACAAAGAAAAGCAGTACCATTCAGCCACCAAAAAGCGAGAAGATATATCCTTATTGGTCTCTTGTCCTTCTGAAACTATCATAAAATACGGAATTTTTATGTAGTAGAATAAGGAAATTGCGGCGTTTAAAAGTCCGAAAATAAGTAAAATTAAATGTATTTTTTGTGTGGTCAGGTTGTATTCCTCCCAGATACTTGAAAAAACCAAGAGCTTTCCTGTAAAACCTATTGTGGGCGGTAAACCAACAAGAGCGATGGCGATAAGCACGGCTGAAACACCAAGTATTTTATTGGTTGCAGCTGTTCCCTTGAGTGTGTCTAGCGCGAACGAATTTTTAGTTCTGGCAAGCAAATCAATAAGCAAAAATGCATTGATAGAAATAAACATATAGGTAAAGACATAGACTTCTATGGCTCGCTCTGCATTTGGGCTGTTGGAGGTTGTTAGGGCAACAAGGATAAACCCAGACTGCGCGATAGCCGAATAGCCAAGCATTCTTTTGGTGTTTGTTTGCCAAAGGGCGGAAAAGTTTCCAATAATCCAAGACAAAAGGATTAAAACAGTGAGTGCAACGAGGAAGGCGCCTTCTAGGTGAACCAAGATTTGTTGCAACGCAAGCAACGAAGCTATTTTAGGAAGAATCGCTAAAAAAGAAGCAACGGGCGCGGGAGCTGCTTCGTAAACGTCTGGTGTATAAGTATGGAATGGTGCTGCCGAAAGTTTAAAGAACAGACCTGCTAAGGCAAGAAAAAGAGCGACTTGGTGTGTCCATGTTGCATCATTTGAACGAAAGAGGGTTTGCAAGGAAGCGAAGTCCACTTGCCCTGTAAGTCCGTAAAGAAATGAAATGCCATAGAGCATAATCGCTGAACTTATCGCTCCAACGAGCAAGTATTTAATGCCTGCTTCTGCGTGAACTTTTTGTCGGAAGAGCGCAACAAGAAGATAAGAGCAAATAGAGACAAATTCGAGGCTAACGTACAAAGCCAACCAATGATTTGCCATGACCAAGAAAAAAAGAGAGGCAAGGGCAGCAAGAAAAAGGACAAAAAACTCTGTTGGAAGGCTATACTTCATGCTCCAAAGATGCAAGACAAGTAGGATAGCGCCTAGTAGAATGGCTTGTTTGTATAGGATAGACTTTTTGGATAGAATAAAAAGTTCTTGATACAGATAAATGGGCGAGTTTGTACTTCCAAAAAACACTTTTGTACATACAAAGGATGTGAAAAGAATAATGAGTAATAGACCTACGAGCGCGAGAAGAAGAGTAGGTCTGAATTGTTTTTCAGTGAGTGAGGGCGAAAAAACGAGGGCGAGCAAAAAGCCAAGAGCTGCAATGAAAAGACCAATCTCAAGTCCGATATACGGAAAGAAATCAAGAATTTGGGTTAATTTACTTTTCATTTATTAATTTTAGAATAAGTTAACAATTTGACTTACAGTAGATTCTGTGATATCAAAGAGGATAGAAGGGAATACGCCAAATACAACTGCTGCAATGGCAAGAGAAATGAGCATTATTTTTTCTCGGAGTTGTACATCGGGTAGTTCTTGAGGGAGTGAGGCGTGTATTGCCCATGTACCCATGAACATACGTTGCAATGTCCAGAGTAAATAAGCTGCGCCGAGTACAATGCCCAATGCGGCAGCAGCTGGCCAAACGATAGAAAGAGACGGACTGTGGAATGCCCCAAAAAGGGTAAAAAACTCACCAATGAAACCAGAAAATAAGGGAAGACCCAGTGACCCAAAGAAAGCGATGGCTGTCAAAAATGTATAAATGGGCATTTTAGTGGCAAGCCCACTGTAATTGGCAATTTGTCGGTCGTGCGTTCTGTCGTAAAGTACGCCTGCTACTAGAAAGAGCATCGAGGATAAAATCCCGTGGCTAAACATTTGATATACCGCTCCTGCGATTCCCTCACTGTTGCCCGCAGCAAAGCCCAAGAATACAAAACCCATGTGTGAAACAGAGGAATAGGCAACGAGTTTCTTCAAGTCTGTTTGCGCCAATGCGTTCAAAGCACCGTAAAGGATAGAAATAACCCCAAAAGCGGCGACAACTGTTGAGAAATCTTTTGCTGCGTCGGGTAAGAAAACGTACCCAGTTCTGAGTAGTCCATAGCCTCCTACTTTCAGTAAAATACCCGCTAAAACAACCGACACTGGAGTTGGGGCTTCTACGTGTGCGTCAGGCAACCAAGTATGAAGTGGAACCATTGGTAATTTGATACCAAAACCAAGAAATAGCAACAGGAAGACAAAATGTCTGCCGGATAATCCCAATATCTCTGTTGTATTATTGGGTGCTAAGAGTGAGTCCGGTAAAATATTTTTTACATTCGCTAATAGTCTAAAATCAAAGGAATGAACTACTGTGCTAAGTTGGTCAGGAATCAAATAGGTGGTATCATAAACGGACATACCTAATATGATGACAGCGACTAGAATGAAAATGGAACCAATTAAAGTATAAATAAAAAACTTTATGGAAGCGTACGAACGGTTTTCTCCTCCCCACATGGCAATTAGAAAATACATGGGAAGTAACATAAACTCAAAAAATAAGAAAAATAAGAAGAAATCAAGCGCAACAAAACAACCCATAATGGCGCTGGAAAGGAATAGGTAAAGAGATAGGTACATCCGTTCTTTGTGCGTGATTGAAAAAGAGGAAATTGCACCAATGACAAGCACAGCAGCAGCCAATAAAATCATGGGAAGGCTTATTCCGTCAATACCCAATACGTACCGAATGTTAATGCGTTGATTTTGAGATAATTCGAGGGAAATCCAAGGGATGTCTTCAACAAATTGATAGGTCGTTTGTGTCGTATCAAAATTTACATACAGCGTAAATACAGTCAGTAGATTGACCAATGAGGTAATCAGGGTAATCCATTGGAAGGTTTTTTTATAGACTTCGGGTAGAAAAAGGAGGATGAATCCGACTACCAAAGGTAAAAATATCAGACTAGAGAGTAAATAACTGTTCATAAAAGATAAAATCGTATGATAAAAAAGAGGAATCGTTTTTAAATCTCCAAAGGATAGAAAAATTATCCACTAATAAATAAGATGAGAATGAGGATAAGTATAAATAATATCATCGCTCCAACGTATAATTGCACAGCGCCACCTTGGATTTGTTTGGTACGTTTACCCACCCAGCCAATTCCCTTGTACAAAGAGCGAATAGCCCCATCAATCACATAATATTCTAGTTTTGCTAGGTAGTCACTAATTCGTAAGAAGCTATTTATCAATTGTTTAATCAGATATTCTATCCCGTTCTCATCGGTTTTTTTTGAAAGATAGGAAAGCCCTGTTAATGTGGTCGTTACGTGTAAATCTTCGTCATCGTCCAGACGGGTTGGTAGATAAATGATGAGAAAAGTGACGAATTTTCCGTATAAATAATCCAAAAAGAAATGACGAAAACGAAGTTGCTGCCAAAAAGTCGGTGGCTCAGGATAGGGTCTATTTTGGCCATATCTACTTTTTGTCCACTCATAAGCAAACAATGTACTGAGCAACGTAAGAGTCGCTGCAATATAAGGAAGAGGGGTGAGGTGAGGTAGAGAGAGCGGAAAAATCTGGAAAAACCAACTCGCCTCTCCATCCAATGGATTCATGGAAAAAAAGAAGAAAAAAGAACACAGAACCAACAGTGTAATAGCAATATCTTTTTGTGTAATCTGTTGAATGTGAGTTTTTAATGATTGATTACTAGGTATTTCTGCCTCTTCATCATTGGCAGCTACAAGAATATCTACACGTTCTTTTATTTGTTGGGAAGCTGTCGTGAAAAGATAACTAAGGTCTGAGCGCAGACTGCTGTTTTTTCTGTTCAAGAAGATAAGATAAACCTGACGTGTTACATAGAAAGCTGTAATGGCAGAAATGACTAAGAACAAAGCAGGAACAAGCCAGGCAGATGGATTTGCTTGCTTTTCTGCCCAATGTACGGTGGCTAGAAGAAGCGTATCTTTTGAAATAAAGCCACTTAACAGAGGAAAACCCGCGAGAGAAGCGGAGCAAACCCCAAAAGCAAAAAATAAATACGGATGTGAGTGGATAATTCCCCCCATCTTACGCATGTCCTGATGATGAAAAAAATGAATGATATTGCCTGCCGCTAAGAAAAGTCCAGCTTTGAAAAAGGCGTGTGTTGTGAGGTGAAGTAATGATGCCGAAGTAGCGCCCACCCCGATTCCAACAAGCATAAGCCCTAATTGGGAGATAGTTGAGTAGGCTAATACTTTCTTAACATCAAATTGTGCGGTGGCGGACAAAGCGGCTAAAAAGGCTGTAAATAAGCCAATTCCAATGAAAGCAAATTGGTTGAAATCAGTCAGAAGGAAGTCTAGTCGAGCAAGGATAAATAACCCGGCAACTACCATGGTAGCGGCATGAATGAGGGCAGATGCGGGAGTTGGGCCTTCCATTGCATCAGGCAGCCATACTTGCAGCGGAAATTGCGCTGATTTTCCTACTATTCCCAATAAAAATAAAACGCCTATCCAAGATACTGTATCTGGGTTTAAGGAAACTATTTTACTTTCTAAATCCAGTAAAGAGGTTGTCCCGATGACGTGTAATAGATAAAAAATGCCAAATAAGAAAAGGACATCGCCTAGTCTGTTCATCAGAAATGCTTTCAAAGCAGCTTGGGTGGCGGCTTTTCTTTCGTACCAAAAACCAATCAATAAGTAGGAGGCGGCACCGACTAATTCCCAAAAAAAGAAAACTTGAAATAAGTTGCCAGAAATGACAATGCCAGTCATGGCAAAGAGGAAGAGGTTTAAGTAGGCGAAATAGCGACCAAAACCTCGGTCTCCGCGCATGTAGTGGATAGAATAGAGTTGTACTAAGGTGCCAATTAATTGGACAAGGAAAAGTAAAAGTAGAGTTAATGGATTGATTATTAGTTCAATAAGGAAAGGAAGTTCTCCAATAGTAAACCAATTCCAGGCGATATGAACTGGCTCTTCATAGCGATAAATACTATCGAGGGTAAATAAAAAACCGATGATACTCAAGAAGGAAGACACGAGCCCTATCAGAGATTCGTCCCATTTTGTGCGAACAAGAAACAACACACAAAATCCAGCTAGGTAAAAAAGAAGTGAATATACTATCGCGTGGTACGTAACCATGTTATCAAAAAGCACGGGGCTATTGGGTGAAACAGTGTAAATGACTCAATCTATTGAACGGATAACAGAAACTTGTCATCGGGTGTTTTTTACTTTTTGGAACTTTTGCATTTCTCTACTAAAATACTAGAGAAATGCAAAGATACGTTTTTTGATAAATAACCGCGCTCAATCTGGTATTAAAACCGTTTTAGAGCCAAATCGCTGACGGTTGCTCCTATGGATAAAGAAGAAGTAGCAGCTGGCGAAGGCGCATTACAAATATTAATGGCTTGTTGGTTTTCCAGAATGGCAAAATCGTCAAGTAAACCACCTGTTTTGTCACAAGCTTGTGCGCGTACGCCTGCACCACCTGGCTTGAGGTCTTCCTCCTTGATTTCTGGGATAAGTTCCTGCAATGCTTTTGTAAATGCAGCTTTGGAAAAAGAGCGGTAAAATTCACCAAGACCCGTTTGCCAATATTTCAAAGCGACTTTCCGGAAACCAGGCCAAGCCAATGTCTCGCCCAATTCTTTCCAATTAATTTGCGTTTTTGTATAAGCCTCTCGCCCGAATGCCATCACCGCATTTGGCCCTGCTTCGACCCCCCCTTGAATCATCCGCGTAAAATGTACGCCCAAGAAAGGAAAATTAGGGTCTGGAACTGGATAAATGAGATTACGTACGAGATGGTGTTTCTCTGGAACGAGCTCGTAATATTCTCCTCTAAACGGAGTGATACGGAGGTTGATTTCTTCATTCTCGGTCAATTGGGCTACTTTGTCTGAGTACAATCCTGCGCAATTGATAATCAGTTTCGTTTCGTGGCTTCCTTTTGTTGTTACAACCGTAGAGCGCCCTTGTACATGGGAAACAGACGTTACTTTTTCATTAAAATAGATTCTTGCGCCTTTCTCTAGGATAAGTTGTTCTAGTTTTTGGCAGACTACGGTGTAGTCAATAATACCCGTTTGAGGAACCCAAAGCCCGGCTAGCCCAGCTACATGCGGTTCAATTTCGCGCATTTGTTGTACGTTAATCTTGCGGATTCCGTCTAACTTATTTTGAATACCTCTTTCGTGGAGCCCTTCCAAAATCGGTAATTGATTTTCTCGTGTAGCGACAACAATTTTACCACAAAGCTCATAAGGAATCTCGTGTGTTTCACAAAATTGAATCAATTGATGGTAGCCATTGATACAGTTCGTTGCTTTTAAACTCCCCGGTTTGTAATACAATCCCGAGTGAATGACTCCACTGTTATGGCCCGTTTGATGGGCTGCTACGCGGTCTTCTTTCTCTACTACGGTAATCCGAAGACGCGGATTTTTTTCAATTAATTGGTAAGCTGTGGCTAAGCCAACAATCCCACCTCCAACAATAACGACATCGTTTGTCATAATTAAGTACAATAAATTTTGGCGAATTGGTTTCGCAAACTTAAATTTGTGCAAATTTACAGACCATTAGTCGGACATGAAAAAAAATATTCTTTTATTATTCGCGATATTCTCCGTTTCTCTAGCTTCTTGTAGCTACCAGAAGAACAATACCATCAAACAAGACGACGTTCGTGAGGGCGACGAGTGGGTGTATGGCGTTCATCCTGATTCTTCTGCGAAACAGTTGAAAAATGTTTACACGGAAAAACCAGAATTGGAAAACAAAGCCAATCAACTCCGTGAAAAATTATTTGGTGACAACGGCGCTATTACGGAGGGTGCTTGATGCAAACCAGTTTGACTAAAAGTGAAATCTTCTTTTCAAAGTCGGAAAGAAGGTTTCACTTTTTTGATTAATCCATATTCTCAACTAAATCTTAGTATCATTTATGACTATTGCTCTTGTAACTGGGTCTGCTGGTTTAATTGGAAGTGAATCCGTTGCTTTTTTATCTGAAAAGTTTGATTTAATCATCGGTATCGATAATGATTTACGCCAATACTTCTTTGGCGCTGAAGCATCTACAGACTGGAATCGCAACCGTATCCAAGAGGCTTTTCCAAATTATAAGCACTATTCCGCAGATATTCGCTCGGAAGAAGCCATTGGAGCCATCTTTGCCGAATACGGTCAGGATATAAAATTAGTTGTTCATACCGCAGCACAACCAAGCCACGACTGGGCAGCTAGAGAACCCTTCATGGATTTTACCGTCAATGCAAACGGTACACTGGTTATGCTTGAAATGACCCGTAAATATTGCCCTGAAGCCGTGTTTATCTTTACTTCTACAAATAAGGTATATGGGGATAATCCGAACTTCTTGCCGCTCGTTGAGCAAGAATCTCGTTGGGAAATCGACGAAAATCACGCTTTCTTTACAAATGGTATTGACGAAGAAATGAGCATTGACCATACCAAACACTCTCTCTTTGGTGCATCTAAAGTCGCAGCTGATGTCTTGGTGCAAGAATATGGCCGCTATTTTGGAATGAAAACCGGTGTTTTCCGTGGAGGATGCTTGACAGGTCCCAATCACTCAGGTGCTCAATTACATGGGTTTTTAGCCTATTTAATGAAATGCGCCATCACAAAAAGTCACTACACCATTTTTGGCTATAAAGGAAAACAAGTTCGTGACAATATTCACTCGTGGGACTTGGTAAACATGTTCTGGCATTTCTATCAAAACCCGAAAGCAGGAGAGGTTTATAATGCAGGTGGAGGGAGATTCTCTAATTGTTCGATGCTAGAAGGTATCACACTTTGTGAAGAAATCACCGGAAATAAGATGAACTATAGCTATTCAGAAACCAATCGCATTGGCGACCACATTTGGTATATTTCTGATTTATCTAAGTTCAAAGCCCATTATCCTGATTGGGATTGGAAATATGACCTAAAAACAACGCTTGTGCAAATGCACGATAATATCAGCAAACGTGTTTGATAAATGAGCTGAAAACAAAAAAACGTTCTTGATACAAGAACGTTTTTTTTATTTGGAAGAAAGTAAATAAATGAATTATTCGTAGCGAAGTGACTCAATAGGATCTAGCTTAGATGCCTTGTAGGCAGGATAATAACCTGAAATTACCCCAACAGAAACAGAAATAATCAATCCGAGTGAAATCCATCCCCATGGAACCACAAAACTTCCTGAGCTACTAATCAAGGAAGATACCAAATTACCCACTGAAAGCCCTAAAATAATCCCAGCAAGCCCACCAAGCAAACAAATTACGATGGCTTCCATTAAAAATTGAAAGCGGATTTTTCCTGGAGAGGCTCCCAGTGCTTTTCGTATTCCAATCTCACGCGTACGTTCTGTCACTGATACCATCATAATATTCATGAGGGCAATAGAAGCACCTAAAAGCGTAATAAAACTGATTCCAAAACCACCAATGCGTAAATACCCCGTAATGTCCTCAAAATCTTTTGCCAAAGCATCTGCCCGTTCCATAACGAAGGAATCATCCATTCCGATAGGATCTTTTCGTACTTGCCTCATCAGAGAAGAAGCTTCTGCCATCAAATAATCTAAACCACTTGTACTTGCCGCAGAAGCAGTAATATCGAAAGTTAATGTTGAATTGGCTGCCAACTGTCTGCCAGAACTCAAAGGAACCAATGCCACGCGGTCATCTCCACCACCCGACAAACTACCCTTCGATTCCAGCACACCAATAACACGGTAACGGTCATTCAGGATAGAAATATCTTTGTTAATTGGAGACTCATTGGCAAAAAGTAATTTTACTACTTCAGAACCCAAAATAACTACGCGCGCAGAACTTTGGATGTCTCGTTCGTTGATGGAGCGCCCACTTTGTAATACATATCCCTTTATACCCAAAAAACTTTCGTCAATTCCGACAACTCGCGTATTGGGATTTGTCTTTTTAGAGGCATATTTGACTTGTGCTGAGCCAGCTACTTGTGCGGAAATACTGACAATTCCACTTACTTTTTGGGTAAAAAGGTCTTTGAAATCAGTTGCCTGACGGTAGGAAATAGGAGGCTGTTGTTTGGTTGCTACACCGCTGCGTCTGCCGCGTCGCTGCTCCACTTTTATATCAAATGTATTGGCTCCTAAATCTGCAAAACTACTATTTACAGATGCCTGCATTCCATCAATCGTAGTTAGAATACCGACCAGCGCCGTAATTCCGAAGGCAATAATGGCTGCGGTAAGTACAGTACGAAGCATGTTGCTCTTGATGGAGCGAATCCCTTCGCTCATGTTTTCTTTGATATTCATATACTAAATGTGCCTTGAAGTTTCAGAATTTGTACAGAATAATTTGAAAATTAATCCGTATTCGAGTCGTTTTCTCTGTATATTCGTTCAAATAATTGTCATTTGATACCTATTTATGCTATCCATCAACTCGGTTACAAAGTTCATCATGAAGCGAAGTTTTCACAAGCCAATGAAATGGTACATCTTGCCGTTTATCATTTTTCTGGCTCTTACCAAGGTTTCTAAAGCTAATCAGTTGCTTATTCCTATGGATAATGCACAAACCAACCATCTGAAATCGTACGGTATTGCTTTCTGGATTTTAGATAAGCATGGCGTCGAAATCGACTGGCTTCTCAATTATCGGGGCGGTAGTTTTATGTTCCCTGCATCTCAAGTTTTTATCAATGAATGCATCATTCGAGGGGTTAGTTACGAACTTATCTCTGAGGCAACTGCTGCCCAAATTCTGCAAGAAGTGACCAGCCCAAATACCAATTCTGATGCTGTAAAATTACAAAAATCACCTAAAATCGCTGTTTATACACCTACTTTTGCTCAACCTTGGGACGACGCAGTTACATTGGCATTAACGTATGCGGAAATTCCCTACGATAAAATTTTCGATGACGAAGTTTTATCCGATAAATTACCTGAATACGACTGGCTTCACTTGCATCACGAGGATTTCACGGGTCAGTTCGGTAAATTTCTCCGCATGAGAGGTACGAATTGGTTTCAAGAACAAAAAGTAACAGCGGAAGTAACTGCACGAAAATTTGGATTAACCAAGATTTCAGAATTGAAACTTGCCGTTGCAAAAAAAATTCAAGGTTTTGTACTGGGTGGCGGCTATATGTTTGCTATGTGTAATGCAACGGATACATTTGATATAGCGTTGGCTGCAAATGGTATTGATATTGTCGAAACTCCCTACGATGGCGATGGAATGGATCCTGCCGCTGATAAAAAACTGGATTTTGACCAGACGTTTGCTTTCACGAATTTTTCGCTCGTCAAAGATCCTTACCAAGTTGAATTTTCTACCATTGATAACACCCCTGAGGAACGATTCGTCGAAGAAAATAACGATTATTTTACCCTGTTTGAATTTTCTGCTAAGTATGACCCAATTCCGACGATGTTGACGCAAAATCACGCAAATTTAATCAAAGGATTTATGGGGCAGACGACCGCCTTTCGTAAAAATACAATTAAACCGGAAGTCATTGTTTTGGCAGAATCGAAGGCACTCAAAGAAGCAAGATATTTGCATGGAACGGCTGGAAAAGGCTTTTGGACGTTCTACGGCGGCCATGACCCAGAAGATTATCAACATTTTGTAAACGAAGAACCTACTGACTTGAACTTGCATCCAAACTCTGCTGGATACCGACTCATCTTAAATAATGTCTTGTTCCCCGCCGCAAAAAAGAAAAAAATGAAAACGTAAATTGGGAGAAAGCAACGACTTAATGAAACGTCGTTTCGTTGAAATACCTATACGAGCATACACAAGAATGTTTCAAGGAATCGTTTTTGAAGCAAGATAAACTCGAGCAAACAATGACTAAAAAAATTATTTTATTCCTCGCTCCCATCATCCTCTTAGCAGAAATTCAGCTATTTAACTGGATTGTAGAACTCATTCGCCAACCGTCTGACTTATCAGTTTTGGCTGGCTTTGGTTTACTCTGTCTAGGCATTCTTTCAAATTATTACCTCATAAAAACGATTCAAAAACAATTTAAACAAACAACAAGATGAAAACAAAGTGCCTTTTATTCGGATTTTTAGCCATGACTTTTGCAGGCTGTACGAGAATAGATGCTGGACACGAAGGGATTCTTATCAAACAATACGGGACAGATAAAGGAGTACAAGATGTCTCGCTCGTCACGGGTCGGGTTTGGTATAATCCATGGACAGAAAATGTAGAACAGTATGCTACATTCGTACAAACGATTGATTACGATGCTTTTGGAGTAAATGCAAAAGATGGAAGTAGCTTTTCAGTAGATCCTACACTATCTTTTAATATTGCGCCTGGTAACTCACCAAGGATTTACAAAAAGTACCGCAAAACGCTTCAAGAAGTTAGTGAAACTACGATTTTGAATTATGTGAAAGATGCTTTTCGCTTACAAATGAATAAATACAGTACAGATGAAATCGTAAGTAATCGGGAGAAATTTGAAAGTGACGTTCAAAAGACACTTTCGGATGTATTGGAAAAAGAAGGTTTCAAATTAGAACAACTCACAAGTGGACTTCAGTACCCTCAGACAATTGTGGATGCGGTCAATGCAAAAAATAAAGCTGTGCAAGAAGCCATGAAAGTTGAAAATGAGTTGAGATTGGTTGAGGCGCAAGCCAAGAAAATGCTTGTACAAGCAGAAGCTGAAAAACGCGCAAATGAATTGAGACAACAATCATTAACCCCTTTATTGATTCAACAACAATTCATCGAAAAATGGGACGGAAAAACGCCCTTATACGGAACTGCACCCACTTTTTTTAAAAATATAAAGTAATTTTAGAAAAAATATAAGAAGCTATTTTGGGACGAACTCCGCCCAAAATAGCTTCTTTTCTGTATCAACCTATTGGTGCCAATCCTGAATACTTTCCGTAAGTAATTGGTAAACCTTCAATAAATCGTCGTCTTCGGATAAATAAGCCAAATGGTTTAGAATAGTTTGTTGGTCGTGCCGAATCGCCGGCCCTGTCTGTACATCTGCCGGATGAGGTGCCTTCATGGCTTTTTTTGCCGTTTCTTGAATCAACGGCTTCAAAATCTCAAAAGGTAAATCCTCTGACTCCACAATGGCTTTTGTCAATGCCCATAAATGATTGGTGAAATTACATGCAAAAACAGCGGATACGTGTAAAACACGCCGTTGCTCTGATGAAATCAGATGAACTTCATTCGACAGTTCGCTCGCCAGTTTAACCAAAATATCTTCCGTATCTTCATCACTTGCTTCAATGCAAATGGGGATAGTAGAAAATGATACTTTTTTCCCTTTCGTAAATGTCATCAACGGATAAAATACACCGTAATCTATGGGTAGAAATCGTTCATTATCAATGATTTCCTCAAGTATTTGTATGGGTTTCGCCCCTGATGTATGTGCTAGAATAGCTCCTTCTGGCAAGTGGATTTTTCGACAAACCTCTTCAATGGCATCATCCGAAACTGCTAAAATGAAAAATTCTGCCGCTGAGAGGCTAAAATCCAGTGAGTCTGTTGGGCTGCAAGCATACAGAGTTTCTGCCAAATCTTCCGCTTTCTCCAGTTGGCGGCTGTAAACAGAGACAACCGAATATCCCTTTTCTTCGAATGCGTGGGCGAGATGCCAAGCAACATGCCCCGAACCAATCACCGCAATATCCATAGGTTTTTAGATTACAATTTCTTTTGCGAATTAAAAAGGAAATTAGGGAATCTAGGCTATTTCTTCGATTTTTTTTAAAATGACAGCCGTTGCACCTGCCTTTTGATGTACATAGTTTCGCGCAGTGATGACAGTTTGTTCGTATTTCTCTTCGGAGTCTAAAAGTTGAACCAAGTGATGGTTTAGCTGCGCAGAATCACGGACAGGAAATGCTGCACCCAAGGAAATTAAATCGTTTGCTTCTGGAAAGGAAGTGTATTTTTTAGCCCCAAAAAATAGAGGAATACCATATACAGCGGCTTCCAGTGTATTATGAAGCCCTTTGTTCCAAGCTCCACCAATGTAGGCAAAAGTAGCCGTAGCATAGAGGGAGGAAAGAATTCCAATCGTATCAACGAGTAAAATTTTGGGTAGAGGAGTGTCTTTTTTCATCGACCAATCAGACCATCTGGTTGCAGAAAAAGAGCTTAATTCGTGCGCCCATCTTTGTATTTGTTCCTCGTGTATTTCATGTGGGACTAAAATAAAATGAAGTGTAGGAAATTGCTGTATTAAGGGTTTAATGAGCTGAAAGTCCTTCTCCCAGATGCTTCCAGCGACAAAAAAACGAGCAGTTTCTTTGGTTAAGTTGGGAAAAGCCCGTGGGTTTGATGCAATTTGAACGACGCGATCCATGCGTGTATCTCCAGCAAATGCAGTATTCGTAATTCCATTTTGGATTAATACGTCAACTGATTTTTTTTCTTGAGTGAATAAAAAAGTGATCTTTTTCAATGTATTTCGAAAGAAGCTGCCATACCATTTAAAATATATTTGAGAAGGTCTGAAAACCGTCGAAAACGCAAAGATTGGAACCTCTCTTTTGTACAAAAGGGAAATCAAATTTGGCCAAAAATCGTATTTGGCAAGGAAAAGAACGGTAGGTTTAAACACACGGATGAAAGGAAGTAAGAACAAAGGCGTATCCAAAGGGAGATATAGAACATAAGTTGCCAAAGGGTACTTTTTTTGGATTTCGTACCCGGAAGGAGAAAAAAAAGTGAGTAAAATCCGGATAGCAGGATTCCTTTTTTTTATTTCTTCAAGTAGAGGGCGTGCTTGTTCAAATTCACCCAAAGAGGCGCAGTGAAACCAGTAAAGGGGCGAGGTTTCAGGTACTTGATTAGCAAATTGATGAATAAATTTTTGGGTATCTCTTTGTCCTTGTAGCCAACATCTTGCCTTGTCGTTCCAAAAAGCAGCCAGAATAACCAAGAAGTACATACAATAGAGAAATCCAGAATAGAGGAAATACATGGTTGTTAGGTTGGTGTTTGATTTCCTTTTTGCTCTTGTTGTAAATTTTCTTTGATGTAGCCGCCATCCCAACTTTTGTCCAATAATTCCAGCTGTTGCGTGGTATCATTTTGGAATAATTGTTCTTGCCATTCGAGTTCGTCTTTCATGTGGATGACATAATCATTCATATCAAACCTTTTGGAAGCCAATCTGTGTAGAGAACGTTCGTCGAAGTCAATGAATTTTTGGCCTTGTCTTGTGGCTGTATAACGCCGAAAACCAACGGCAACAAGCGCGTCAACTCCCATTTGGACGGCACTGTACAAACTTTCTCGGTAAATATTTTTGACACCGACATCAATTAATTCGTAGGCATCAAATCGGTTCCGAGAACGGGCAAGAATTTTTTTGTCCGGATATTTATCCCGAATCGTCTCAATCATTTTTTTATTGGCATCCGGAGAATCTATCGCCGCAATGACGAGATGCGCGTCGGCTAATCCAGCAGACTCCAAGATGTCAAGACGCGTGGCATCTCCAAAAAAGACTTTAAAACCCATTTTACGCAGCAATTCCACACGGTCTGAATTATTATCCAAAATGGTTGCCTCGATACCGTTTGCGCGAAGTAAACGACCGACCGTACTACCAAAGTGACCAAAACCGGCGATAATAATGGGTTGGAAATCATCTACTTCATCGGGTTCTCGTTCGTCTGGAATAGCTCTTTTTGTACCAAAATAAGGCTCAATCCACTTTTCATTGATGAGAAGAAGAAAAGGAGTTGTCATCATCGTAATAGCTACTACTGCCATCATCTTGGCATTTATCGTATTTTCAATGATACCCAATTGATTCGCAAAAGACAAAATAACAAACCCAAATTCACCGACTTGACTTAATCCAAATGAAAAAAGCCTATTTTGGTCGTACCCCATCCGGAATACTTTTCCGATGAGGAATAAGACAGTAAATTTAATCGTCAAAATTCCTACAGCGAGTAAAAAAATTTCAACGGGGTCTTGAACAATCTCCTGGAAGTCAATGGTTGCGCCGACAGACACGAAGAAAAGACCAAGCAATAAGCCTTTGAAAGGCTCGATATTGCTTTCAAGTTCGTGTCGAAATTCACTATTCGCCAAAACAACGCCCGCCATAAATGCACCAAGTGCAGGAGATAGCCCGACTGCCTGCATAAGTGCAGAAACACCAATAACTAAAAAAAGAGAGGAAGCAGACAGCAACTCACGAAGCCCTGCTTTGGAAACGAAACGCAAAAAAGGAACAACGACGTACTTCCCCAACAAGAGGATGAGACCAATGGCGGTACTAAACCCAATCGCTTGCAACCAAGCCGGCTGATTTGTGAAAAGAGAAGGAGAAATGGCTGAATCTGCGCTTTGCGTTTGCGCTAAAAGAGGTAAAAGCGCTAACAACGGAATAACGGCAATATCCTGAAACAAAAGCACGGAAAAAGAGGCTTCTCCGGCTACAGTTTTCGCTAGATTTTTCTCTTTCAATGTTTGTAGAACAATGGCTGTAGAAGACATTGTAAACGCTGCTGAAAGTGCGAAAGCCGTACCAATTTGCCATTCAAAAATAGATAGAAAACCAAATAAGAATAAACCTGTAATAAAAACTTGGCTGCCTCCAAGACCTAAAATGGCAGTTCGCATTTCCCAAAATGACTTCGGGTCTAGCTCTAATCCAATCAAAAAAAGCATCATGACAACGCCAAACTCTGCCGCGTGCATAATATCCTGGCCGTTATCACCTGTGAGTTGAAAACCAAATGGCCCAATCACGATGCCGGCGAGTAAGTAACCGATAATCGAACTTAATCCGAATTTTTTGGCGATGGGAACTACAAAAATAGCAGCTCCCAAGAAAATAAGTGACTGAACAAGTAGGGAGCTAGTCATAAATAAAGGTAGTCGTTAATGATGGAATCAGATTCAAATGTTTGGTGAATAAAATCATCGTCGCGCAGCCGTCGTATTAATTGATCCAAGTCTAATTTATATTGTTGGATTTCTTGTCGGGATAACCGGTGTGTACCATGAATAACGAATGGAGGTAAATAAGTCATTTGACAAACTTTGGCAGCTTGTTCAAATGGTTTTAAGTAAGTTCGAATTGTACCTGTATTCGAGCCTTCGTAGCTGTAGGCGTGTTTACTACCGCCAGTGGTGACGATTTGAATGATCTTCTTTCCTTTCAGTGCATTTCCGCCGGGGCCATACGCCCAACCGACCTCCCAGACTACGTCCATCCATTGTTTCAATAATGGCGGGCAGCTGTACCAATATAGTGGGTGATGTAAAATGATGATATTGTGCGCTTCCAAGAGTTCTTTCTCATACGCAATGGGCAATAAAAAATGAGGATATTGTTCGTATAAATCGACTAACTCAATGTGTTCGGGCTCGTAAGCGGCAAGTAATTGCTTGTTTACTACAGAGCGCTCCAACAAAGGATGCGCAAAAATAGCTAGGATTTTTGAGTAGGGCATAGGCTAACAAATAGTGATGTAAGGTCATTCCTTTTGAAAGGAGAGACAAATTGCATTTGACCAAATATACAAAAAATCTATCAATGTATAGATAGACTAAAAGGAAAATCAATGTGTAGAAAGGAAGAGAATATTTAGGGAATAGGCGTTACGTCAAACCAAAGTTCTGTACCAGCACGCGCCGGAATGGAGTGCGTGCAGTCTTCCATTTTATGAATGACGAATACGTCTGAAAAAAGGCGGAGATATTCTTCTTTTGTTCCTCCAAAAGGAGGACCTCCTAGAAAGGCACGATTGAAAAGTAGCCCAACCAAGTGTCCGTTAGGAGAGAGGAGTTTAGCCATTTTTTGGCAATAAGCAGGGCGTAAAGAAGGGTCTAAGGCACAAAAGAAAGTTTGTTCGAAGATGAAATCGTAAGTACCCTCGAGAGAGAAAAAGTCAGTGCAGATAAGTTGACAAAAACCTTTTTCAATGGGTTCTTGGAGGTCTTCGCGGAGATTTTCTACGAGGAGAGGGGAGATGTCAACGAGCGTACAATTTTTAAATCCTTTTTGGAGTAAATAACGAGCTTCGTGGGCATTTCCGCAGCCTGGAATTAAGATAGAAGCGTTTTTATCTTGAATAGAATCAAAAAAAAGCTGGAATGCAGGCGAAATTCCGCCTATATCCCAGCCTATTTTATTTGTACGGTATCTTTCTGTCCAGTAAGCAGCGTTTGGCATAAAGAACAGATTATTTTGTTTTTGAAGCGACTTGTTGGCCGAGCTTCATCAACTGTTCGATGCTCCGGTAGCCCAATGCTTGGTTGACTACCTTTTCTGTGACGGGGTCAATGAACAAAAGTGTTGGATAACCTTGAATCGGATATTTGTTAGCAAGTTTCAGTCCGTCTCCTTGCTCCATATCAATTTTAGCATTGACAAAATGAGTATTGTAAAATTCACCTAATTTTTGGTCAGGGAAAACCCGGGCTTGCATGGCTTTACAAGGGCCACACCAAGTTGTGTAAGCATCTAGGAAAACCAATTTTTTTTGCTTTTTTGCTTTTTCTAGGATTGACTTCCAGTTACTATTTTCGAAAATAATTCCCTCTTTTTTTTGTTGAGCAAAAGAGGTAGTAGCTAGAGCGAAGAAAAAGACAAAGAACTTTAAATGAATTGCGCGCATGGTAGATGAATGATGATTGATTAGACTACGAACGTCTTTTTGTGTGTAATTGTGTTAAATTTTTTGATTGATTAACAAGAAATTAACAAAATTAATCGTCAAAACCGTCGTCATCATCGCGTGAAGGCTTGTTACCGCCCACTTGCATATAATCTAAGTCCGCGTACTTGTCTTCGTATTCGTCTTTGATGTCATCTTTTAAGTTGCCATCCGTATCGTAATCCGTGTCATCTCGGATAATATCTTTGGCTTCTGTTGCTGTCATCCGAATGAGATAATATTTGTCATCGGTCTCAAAAGGAAGGGCACTAACGATTTTCCCATCTTTATTCGTAAAACGAATGAGATGGTCAACGAATCCGTTCGGATAAGAAAGCTTGATTTGCTCTTGCATAGATTCATCAAATTTTTCGAAATCTTTGATGACTTTTGGTTTACTCTGACTCATAGGAATAATCTCTTTCTATGTGAATAATTAAAAAGATATACAAATGGATGGATAGGGTTCTACAACAAAAAGTAGTGCTAATTACGCGTAAAACCGACGAATTAGCAAAGCATTAAATTAAATTTTAGACAAAAAGGTTTATCAAACTCTATATATTTACCAAAAAATAAGTGTTTTTCGATAGGGCTCGACCTGATTTTCAAGTATATTCGCATCAAAATAATCAAACCGAAAACCGTTAAAATGAAGCCAACACACAAGGCACATCCTTGGCATGGTATCCCCATTGGTGAAAATGCCCCCGAAATTGTTACAACTTTCATTGAAATTGTACCCTCCGATACCATCAAATACGAAATTGATAAGGAGTCTGGCTATTTAACCATTGACCGCCCTCAAAAGTATTCGAACATTGTTCCTGCTCTCTATGGTTTTATTCCGCAAACATATTGTGGAGATGGAATCGCTGAATATGCGCGCGCACATGGTGTCGAAAACGTAGAATGTGGGGACGGCGACCCAATCGATATCTGTGTTTTGTCTAGTCATAATATTCCACATGGCGATATTTTGTTGAAAGCGCGCCCGATTGGTGGTTTTTGTTTCCTAGACAAAGGAGAGGCAGACGATAAAATCATTGCTGTTTTGGTTGGAGACCAACTTTATGGTCAGTTCAAGGACATCAGCGAGTTGCCTGAGGCAGTCATGGAAAGAGTAAAACACTATTTCTTGACGTATAAAAATCTCCCAGGAGAGCCACAACAGTGTGCAATCGCCTACGAATACGGCGTGGAAGGTGCGCACGAGGTCATCGAACAATCTATTTTGGATTATAAAAACTTGGCATTCGATAAAGAATAATACGATTTCCGAAGCTACTGCCCAGCTCTTCTCTTTTACCAAGGGAAGAGCTTTTGTTTTTAAAATGGAAATACTTTTTCCTTAAATGTCTGTACAAATCATAGTTTTCATCTATATTGTCTTCTCATTTAGATTTTTATTTATTCTCAATTACCTAAACAAATGCAAACACGATGAAGAAAATTCTTTACGTATTCTTACTCTGCTCAAGTTCAGTTTGGGCACAGAAAACATTGATTCACTGCGGGTCAATTTTAGATACACGCACAGGAAAAATGACAACAAAACAGACGATTGTTGTCGAAAAAAATCGAATTCTTGCCGTTGAAAATGGTTTTACAAAAGCAACGGGTTCAGACAAAGAAATTGACTTGTCCTCGCAAACGGTTTTACCCGGTTTGATTGATATGCACGTTCACCTAGAAAGTGAAACCAGCAAAGACCAATACATCAAGCGCATGTCTATGACAGCCTCTGATATTGCCTTTGAAGCTCAAAAAAATGGAATGACTACGCTCCTGGCAGGTTTTACAACGGTTCGTGATTTGGGAGGCTCAGGCGTGAATATTTCCCTCAGAAATGCCATTAACAAAGGAACAGTTGCAGGGCCGCGTATTTTTACATCGGGGAAAACGATTGCGACCACAGGTGGGCATGGAGATCCGACAAACGGTTGGCGTGCGGATATTCAGTTTCCAGAAGGTACGGATGATGGTGTTGTAAACAGTGCAGATGAAGCCAGAAAAGCAGTGAGACAAAGGTACCAAGATGGTGTTGACTGTATCAAAATTACAGCTACAGGCGGGGTTTTGAGTATCGCGAAGAACGGCAAAGGCCCTCAATTTACAGATAGTGAATTGGATGGCGTTATTCAGACAGCCAAAGATTATGGTTATCATGTAGCAGCACATGCACACGGTGCGGAAGGAATGAAAAGAGCTTTGAGAGCAGGTGTCACAACGATTGAACACGGTTCGTTCTTAGATGATGAAGCCATCGCTTTATTCAAAGAAAAAGGGGCTTATTTAGTGCCTACTATTATCGCAGGCAAAACAGTGGCAGATTCAGCGAAAATTAAAGGATATTATCATCCATTGATTGTCCCTAAAGCTATTGAAACGGGGGCACTTATTCAGAAAGCTTTTGAGCGGGCGTACAAAGCTGGAGTAAAAATCGCGTTTGGAACAGACGCGGGTGTTTTCCCACACGGATACAACGCCAAAGAGTTTATGTATATGAGTGAAGTAGGAATGCCAATGACGGAATGTCTCAAGATTGCGACGATTGGTAACGCAGAAATTCTCGGTATGACGGACCAACTCGGCACGATTGAAAAAGGGAAACTAGCCGATATTATTGCTGTAACGGGTAATCCGTTGACAAACCCGGAGGTTCTGATGAAGACAACATTCGTTATGAAAGATGGTGTTGTTTATAAGAAATGACAAGATACATAAAGTGTATAAATACAAAAAGGCTTCCACAAGGGAAGCCTTTTTGTGTAAAAAGAGAAAACCTTCTTACTTTTTATATAATACTTCTTTGACCGCCTTTATCGTGCGTTCTACATTTGGAAGCGTTGCTTCAATCAAAGTAGGCGCGTAGTGAAGTGGAATGTCCATGCTATTCACACGAATAACAGGTGCGTCTAAATAATCGAATGCATTTCTTTGCAAGTGGTACGTGATTTCTGAAGAAATAGCTGCTAATGGCCAAGCTTCTTCAACAACAACGCAACGGTTTGTTTTCTTAACAGATGCCACAACTGTTGCGTAGTCAATTGGGCGAACGGTGCGTAAATCAATGACTTCAACACTGATTCCTTCTTTTTGAAGTGCTTCAACAGCAGGCATAACAACACGCGAGAGCATTTTGCCAAAAGTAACAAGCGTAACATCTGTACCTGCTTGAACGATTTTTGCTTGTCCGATGGGTACCAAGTATTCGCTTTCAGGTACTTCACCCTTATCTCCGTACATTACCTCAGATTCCATAAAAATAACGGGGTCATTATCTCTAATGGAGGCTTTCAAAAGTCCTTTGGCATCGTATGGGTTTGAAGGTACAACCACTTTGAGGCCAGGCGTATTGGCAAACCAGTTTTCAAAGTTTTGTGAGTGCTGCGCACCTAATTGTCCTGCATTACCGGTAGGGCCACGAAATACAATCGGGCAAGTATATTGTCCCGCAGACATAGCCATGATTTTAGCAGCACTGTTGATTACTTGGTCAATGGCAACCAAAGAAAAGTTGAAAGTCATAAACTCGATAATCGGGCGTGTACCATTGATGGCAGCACCTACACCAATACCGGCAAAGCCAAGTTCAGCAATAGGCGTATCGATGACACGTTTTGGGCCAAACTCATCAAGCATTCCTTGGCTTGCTTTGTAAGCACCGTTGTACTCGGCGACTTCTTCGCCCATTAGAAACACATTTTCATCACGACGCATTTCTTCTGACATCGCTTCACGAATGGCTTCTCTGAATTGAATCTCTCTCATATCTCGGCTTAGTAATTATATTTCGTGGGTTAAGAATAAAGTCTATCACACATAGACGCGCGCAAAATTACTCAAGTTGAATCAAAAATAGAAATTTATACAAATTTATCCTTCGTACATGGCTAGATTATGACCTTCGCATGTGATTGCTTTATTTTTAACAAATTTTTTTATTTTTTTTTCTTGTATTTTTCAAAGAAAGAAAAGCATAGCCGCAAGCATGTGTATTTTCGATTTTTACCGCCTAATAAGTGCATTTAAAAGGACTGTATGTGTGTTTAACTTGGTTTTATAGGACATACGTATTTTTGTAAATTTTAAAGGTATATTTATTGATAAAGTATAATAAAATGTAAAAAAAATAAAATTTTTAAACCTTCACTGCCTTTTCTTGTTTAATAAAAGAATCTAAAAATTAAACAAACACATGTACAATCACTTAATCCTAGACGTCATGAACATCCCGGTGGACGATCCGGTTGTGTTCACATTTTTCACAGGCTATATGTCAATGATGGCAGCCTCAATCTTCTTCTTCTTCGAAAGAAGCCAAGTAGAAGGAAAGTGGAAAACATCTCTACTTGTTTCAGGTTTAATTACGTTCATTGCAGCGGTTCACTACTACTACATGCGTGATTATTATGCAGGAACAGGTGAAACGCCAACAGCTCTTCGTTACATTGACTGGACCTTGACTGTTCCGTTGATGTGTTTGGAATTTTTCTTATTGTTGAGACCAGCAGGTGCAAAACCAGCATTTATGTGGAAACTTATCTTAGCTTCTGTAGTAATGCTTGTAGCTGGTTACATCGGAGAAGGTTTCACGGATGGTTCAACAAGCCACTCAGTAACTTGGGGTGTAATTTCAACTCTTGGTTACGTGTACATCCTTTATTCAGCTTGGTTCGGTGAGGCTCACCAATTAGCAGCGAGCAGCACGAACGCTTCTGTACAAAAAGGTATCCGTGCACTTGCATGGTTCGTTTTAGTAGGATGGGCAATTTATCCAATCGGTTACATGGCAATGCCTGGCGGTTGGTTAAGCGGCATCTTTGAGCCAAAAGACATGAACCTCTTTTATAACATCGCCGATGCAATCAACAAAATCGGTTTCGGTTTAGTGGTGTATAACATCGCTATCTCTGAAAGCAAAGCGAAAGCTTAAGGCGAATCAAAATCATTTGAAAGCGGCGACCTCGTCTGAGGTCGCCGCTTTTTTTGTCTATATCTCGTTTTCCAACAAACTATTTCCTTTTTTACGGACGAAATCGTATTTTTAAACTTATTCAACCAAGTTATCTCGTGAAAAAAATACGCTTTCTCATCCCCGTCTCTCTTGTATTCCTATGTGCGGCTTCTTCCTCGCGGCTCGCTTCTCCTTCCAACAACGACTGGCCAAGCTATTTGGGCGGAAATGATAGAAATCATTATTCTGATTTAGCTCAAATTGATACTTCAAATGTCTCTTTACTGAAGCCAGTTTGGTCTTTTTCTACCCCAGACTCTGGTCAAATGCAAACAAATCCACTAATTATAAAAGGGATATTGTATGCCGTTTCACCAACGGCTCAGCTCATCGCGTTGGATGCTGCATCAGGCAAAGAAAAATGGACTTTTGGCGACCGCTATCTGTCTGCTCTTCATGCAAGTAGGGGCGTTGCCTATTGGACAAATGGCGTTGAAGAACGAATCTTACACGCAATCGGCTCTTATTTGTATGCAATAGATGCAAAAACTGGAAAGAAAATCTCTTCATTTGGTGATAACGGTCGAGTAGATTTACATACGGGCCTCCCAACAAATGCACAAGAAAAATTTATTATTTCAACTACACCGGGAACCGTATTTGAAAATTTAATTATCATGCCCGTCCGGCTCTCTGAAGGGGAGGATGCCGCACCGGGTGATATTCGTGCCTTTGATGTGCTAACCGGAAAATTGGTTTGGTCTTTTCATACTATTCCACACCCAGGCGAACTAGGGTACGAAACTTTTCCGAAGGATGCATATAAAAATGAAGAAATAGGTGGAGCGAATAATTGGGCAGGTATGGCTCTCGATGAAAAAAAAGGCATTGTATATGTCCCCACGGGTTCAGCTGCGTATGATTTCTATGGTGGAAATAGGGAAGGAGAAAATCTTTTTTCAAATTCTTTGCTCGCCCTAGATGCCCGAACAGGTAAACGAATTTGGCATTATCAAACGGTTCATCATGATATTTGGGATCGAGATTTACCTGCACCGCCTAACCTTGTGACTGTCCGACACAAAGGAAAAATCGTAGAGGCCGTTGCACAAGTAACAAAACATGGGTATATTTTTCTCTTCAATCGTTTGACTGGAACGCCTCTTTTTCCTGTTGAAGAGATTCGTGTCAAAACATCAACAGCATTGCCTGGAGAAAAAACGTGGCCAACACAACCACGCCCTACATTGCCTTTGCCATTTGCAAGGCAAGCCTATACACTCACAAATAAAGACATTAGTCCGTACGCACCAAACCAAAAAGAATTAAAAAAAGCATTCGACTCCTACAACAAAGGATGGTTTGACCCGCCTTCACAACAAGGAACATTGATTCTTCCGGGTTTTGACGGTGGAGCAGAATGGGGTGGTGCTGCCGTTGATCCCAACGGAATTATGTACTTGAATAGCAATGAAATGGCTTGGGTTCTCACCATGAAAAATACACCAAAAGAGGAGGAATTAGCTAGTTTGTCAAATGGCGAACGCGTGTATCAAACCTATTGCTCAGCATGTCATGGTGAAAAAAGACAGGGAAAATCGCTCGGTATTTACCCTAATTTGCAAAATATCGCAGCAAAAAAACAGAAAAGCGAAGTCTTGGAATTAATCAGTAAAGGAAAAGGAATGATGCCCGGTTTTCCTACTGTAAGCGCTGAAGAAAAGCAGGCAGTTATTGCTTTCTTGTATGGAGATGAAAAAGTAGAAGCGGTATCTACGAAGGGTAGCAAAAGCCGTATTCCTTATAAAAGTACGGGTTATAATAAATTTTTAGATGCAAACGGTCTTTCGGCTATTTCTCCACCTTGGGGTACGCTTCAAGCCATTGACTTAAATACGGGTCAATATCTTTGGAAGATTCCGCTGGGGCATGAACCTACATTAGCCCAGAAAGGAATTTATACAACAGGAACAGAAAATTACGGTGGGCCGCTCGTGACAAAAGGAGGAATTTTACTAATTGCTGCTACAAAAGATGGCTATTTTCGGGCTTTTCATCAGAAAACAGGGAAACTCTTGTGGTCATACAAGCTTCCAGCCGCCGCATTCGCTACACCCGCAACGTATGCAGTGAACGGAAAACAATATGTCGTCATTGCTTGTGGTGGAGGCAAACTAGGGACTCCCAAAGGAAATACCTACCTGGCTTTTGCGCTTCCAGAAGTGAATTAAGCAACGCGCCAACCGTTGGGCGTCGTTTGGTTTGGTTGAAGCAAAACGACGTCCCCATCTTCTCCCACAGCTCCCATAACCAAACATTCACTTCTAAAATGGGCGATTTTTTTGGGTGGGAAATTCATAACTGCAATAACTTGCATCCCGACAAGCTGTGTTAATGAATACCGCTTCGTAATTTGAGCAGATGACTGTTTTAACCCCAATTCACCAAAATCTATGGTGAGCTGATAGGCAGGTTTCTTTGCCTCAGGAAAGGCTCTTGCCTCAATAATTGTGCCTACACGCATATCGACTTTCTCAAAATCAGACCAACTCAGCATACAGTTTTGTTTGAATGGGATTAATAAAGATAAACGCCTTTGTCTTCGGTATTACTCAAACGCACCTCAATATGCTCACTCAAGGTCGTAGATAAACTATAACCGATGTAATCCGCAGAAATAGGGAATTTCGGGTGATTTCTGTCCACTAATACAGCGACTTGCAAACGCTTTAATGGTATTGTCATGAACGGACGAAGACAATAAGCCAACGTTTTTCCTGTATTTAAAACATCGTCTATCAAAACAACTGGTTTATTTTTAAACGTATCTACGTCACTTTCGATTAGAATATCTGGCTGCACAATCGCCGACTTATCAAAACTTACTTTCGCAATGATGACTTCTATCGAAGAAATAGCTTGTAATTCTTTGACTAGATATTCCGCCATTGTGTAGCCTTCTCCTTGAATCCCTGCTAGAATGAGGGTGGGTTCTTCAAAATTATTTTCGTAAATCTGATACGCCATCCTCCGTATTTTCTGAAAAGTTTGGTTGGTATCAAGTAGTTGCATCTTTGTTCTGTTTTCCACGATTTTCTTCAAAAGATTGATAAATTGAAAAACAAATATAAATGACTTTCGCGATTCTCCCCTCACTTTTTGGTTATCTTACACAGCATCCAAAAAAGAATGGGGAAGCAGTTCTTTAAATTACATTTTGTAACCCGTAAATGAGGTAATTTTTCTATTTTTGCGATTCGTATTGGTTGCCTCGTCAACGAATCATAAGATATTCTAAATTATTGACTAATGATTGTAAAAACTAAAAAGTTTGCACTTGATAAAAAAGTGTACATTAACTTATCATTCAAGAAACAAATCAAGGCTACTTGGTATTGGCTTCTTATTCCAGCAGCCATTTTTTTATTGGGCTTAATTCTCCATTTTACAGGTGTGTACAAAAATTGGTGGATTCCTGTTGTGGCTATTCTCGGAGCAGGTGGATACGTACTTTTTTGGTATGCACAATTTTATGCTGCCGCTGAAATGGAGCAAAATAAACAGATGTTTGATAAATTTGCTTATGAAATTGACAGCCGTCAGATTCTTGTAAAAATAAACCAAAAAGAGGGTGGAATGATTAAATGGGATACCATCACAGCCGCCGAAAAGATAGACAACGCCATCTTATTGATTGTAAATAAAGCCCAGTTTTTGCACTTCCCGCTGAACGTTTTTAATACGGAACATGATTTGAAGATGTTTGAATCAATTCTTCGAAGAAAAGGGTTGCTTTAATTCTATTTCTTTCCGACTTTTAGTTCGATAAGCTATCCAATTCTTTGGATAGCTTTTTTTATGTATTAATCAATTCAAATAAATGAAAAAAATAGGGTACTCACTTTTGGCAATTTGTGTTTTCACGTTATCACTTCACGCACAAGAAAGTGCGGAAAAAGAGGTAGAAAATACCATTCGGATTTTTTTTCAAGGAATGTATGACAACGATTCCACGAAAATCAAAGCAGTAACGCTCCCAACCACTCAATTACATAGCATTGTTTCTCCTTCAGAAACAAAAAATACACAAGTAAAAGAGGCTGATTTTCAGGGTTTTATTAAAAATATTGGAACAAAAAAACCTGGTTTACAACTCGATGAGCGTATTCATTCATATACCATCAAAATAGACGGCGAAATGGCTTCTGCCTGGACTCCTTATTCTTTTTATGTCAATAATTCATTCTCTCACTGTGGCGTAAACGTATTTTTATTGGTGCGTATGAAGGAAGGATGGAAGATACAATTCATCATGGATACACGCCGCAAAGAAAATTGTGTAACTGAATAACCGGTTTTCAAATGATTAAAGCGATTGAACCTATTCATGAAAAACAAGTATATGCGCTTATTTGTGAGCTCCAAAACAGTACGTTAGATACTGAAAAGTTTCAGGCTATTTTTGCTCTGCAAGGTCAAATTGAAGGCTTTTTTCGGGTAGGTTATTTTGAAAACGAGCAAGTAATAGGCTACATGAGTTTGCGTATGGAGTGGCATTTACACCATGTTGCCCGCATCATGGAAATACAAGAATTGGTTGTTCAAACGCAGTTTCGGGGCAAAGGAATTGGGAGAACCTTGCTTGCGCACGCAAAGGAAGTAGCAAAAGAGTTAGGGGTTTATCAGATTGAACTTTCGTCCAATCGTTCGCGCGTAGATGCCCACCGTTTTTATCTGAGAGAGGGTTTTCTGAGCAATCATTTTAAATTTTCGTATTTGATTACACCGTAAGCGACAAGCCGTCGTGGGCAAGAAAAATGGAGTCAGGAAGTGTTTTTTGAATGTCGGCATGTGAACCTAGTTTGTGGCTGATGTGCGTAAAGTAGGTTTGTTCAGCACCAATTTCTAGGGCTATATCGATGGCTTCTTGAAGCGTAAAGTGTGAGATATGTGGTTGAATTTGAAGAGCATTGAGCACGAGAATTTTCGTCCCTTTGATTTTATCTAAGGATTCTTTGCTAATGAAGTTCGCGTCCGTTATATAGGTAAAATCCTGAATCCTAAAGCCATAAACGGGTAATTTATGGTGCATGACTTCGATAGGAATCATTGAAATTGGTCCAATTTCGAAGGGGGTATCTGTAATTTCGATAGGTTCTAAGAGCGGAATTCCTGGGTATTTTTCATCGGCGAAAGCGTAGGCGTATTCTCGCTTAAGCTGTTCAATAACTTGTTTCCGTGCGTAAATGGGCATATTTTGATTCCCAAAAAAGTAATTGAACGGGCGAACGTCGTCTAGTCCTGCTGTATGGTCTTTGTGTTCGTGCGTAAATACAACAGCATCGAGACGATTTAAGCGAGCAGAAAGGGCTTGTTGCCTAAAATCTGGGCCGGTATCAATGACAATTTGGTGATTTTGGTATCGGATGAGCAGCGACGTCCTGAGTCTTTTATCTCGGAAATCCAAAGATTGGCAAACGGGGCATTGGCAAGTGAGCACGGGTACGCCTCCAGAAGTGCCCGTCCCTAAAAAAGTAATCTGCATCATATCTATGAAACAAGGGGAATACACCCCTTGTTTTTATTCGGTAAGTTCTTTTACAACCAAAACCAGTTTATCAAAATTAAGAGGCTTCATTAAAACATCTTGAAAACCTGCTTCTTTAAATTCAGTTTCAGAGTAATTTCGTGCATTGCCCGTAATAGCGACTACAGGAATCTTGGCTTTGCTGGCATCTGCGAGTCCTCGAATTTCCTTCACACATTCCATACCATCCATAACTGGCATGTTGATGTCCAGCAAGATGATGTCAAAAGTTTCTTTTTGTAATAACTGAATGACCTGCTCACCATTTTTTACCGCAGTGATTTCAAAATTTTGGAACTCAAGAATCTTCTTTGCTAAATTTTGGATAACCGAGCTATCCTCGGCGATAAGTACGCGTTTGGCAGTTGACATAATCAAATAAGGGGTATTGTGTTACGGTCGTAAATATAAAGTAAAGATACGTCTATTGAAAAAAAATCTATCAGTTTGCGAAAAAACACGTTTAATCTGTTTATAACCTTTAAATATTCCTAAATTTGTATATTCTACATTGGTGCTTGTATATCCTAGTTGCATGAAAGAATCTCCATTAGCTAATAAAAAAATATACTTTATTTCTGATATTCATTTGGGAGCGCCGAATGAGTCGGAAAGTAGAACCCGTGAATTACTGGTTGTGCAATGGTTAGAAATGGTGCGAAAAGATGCTGAAAAAATTTTCCTTGTAGGGGATTTATTCGACTTTTGGTTTGAGTTTAAACAGGTCGTTCCCAAGGGATATACTCGTTTTTTAGGTAAATTAGCCGAACTTGCTGACAGTGGCATCGAGATTGTCATTTTTGGAGGAAATCATGACATGTGGCTTGATGATTATTTCCAAAAGGAAATTGGCGCTACGGTTCTTCGTGAACCTCAATCATTTGTCTTTTACAATACGTCTTTTTTCATAGGTCATGGAGATGGGCTTGGCCCTGGAGATTATCTTTACAAGGGTTTAAAAGTACTTTTTGAAAGTTCCATTGCTCGTTTTCTTTTCGGCCGGATTCTCCACCCGAACCTTGCTTTGCGTTTGGGCTATGCGTGGGCGAACCACAGCTGGCGCTCACATATTATCAAAGACGATGTTTATCATTTTGAAGGCAAAGACAAAGAAATACTCTATGCTTTTTGTCAAGAAATGGAGAAAAAGCAGCATCACGATTTTTATATTTTCGGACACAGGCATTTGTGCTTGGACTTAGACATAAATCAGGCTAGCCGCTACATTAATCTTGGTGATTGGGTGAAACTAAAAAGTTATGCTGTTTTTGATGGGAAAGAATTACAGCAAATTTATTTTCCAAGTTGATTTTTTTCTACCCATTTCTCCCAAATATCGGGCTTTTGGGTACCAATCATCACCTTTTTTCCTTGCTTATACTCAATAAAAACGCCTGTTTTTCCATGCGTTGAATACGCTGTAAATCCGTTCCAGCCAATTCTATATCCCCAACCACCAAATTCCAAAAGTGGCTTGTACGTCCGAATTTCAATCTGTTTTATATCCTCTTTTGAAATTTGTAACGGACGCCAAAGAAAAGGCCAATAACGTATCACGACGTATGAACCTACAAATTGGGTCGTTAATTTTAGACGAAAGAAAAGGACAGTGAAAACAAGGAAAATACACCAACTTACCACCAAATTTTTATCCAAATAAAGTGATTTCCCTTGTAGGTAATGGGATGATAACGAATAGCTTATTTGGTAAATTTGGAATAAATGAACACCTAAAAAAAGAATAATAAGCCATTTTTGACTAATAAATGTCTGTGTTTCCTTGTTTTCCATCTTTAAAATTACTCAAGAAGTTGTCTTATCCATTTCTTTTTTGGCGTTAATATAGCCTTTGATAACGGTAAACGTTGTGATGACGAGGAAGAAAATAATGATGTAATGCACGTAGTTTACTATCCAAGGAAATTGGACTCCTAAAAAATAGCCTCCTCCGACCAAAACAATCGCCCAAATAGCGCCACCTAGGATGTTATAAGTCATAAATAAAGAAAAACGCATATTGACCAAACCTGCAATAATCGGGGCGAAGGTGCGTACAATCGGTAAAAAACGGGCGATGATTAGTGTTTGACTTCCGTACTTGTTAAAATACTCGCGTGTATTATGAATATGTTTTTGCTTGAAAAACAACGAGTCCTTTCGTTGAGAAATGCGATCACCGAAGAAACGCCCACTGACATAACCTGTTAATGCGCCCAATACAGCTGCGAGGAAAATTCCTGCAATTAATCCTGTAATGGGTACAACCAATATATTCGTGGAGCAGAAAACACCAGAAAGAAACAGAAGGTAATCTCCGGGCAAGAAGAATCCGAAAAATAAGCCGTTCTCAATGTAAACAATCAGTAAAATTGCGATTAAACCACCTCGCTGAATGATTTCCTCGGAGTCAAGAATGTATTGAAGAAAGTCGATGAATTGTTCCATGTTTAAAAAATCTTTGCTAAATGTACAGTGAAATTACTTCATAAACGTTTTTTTTAGCCCGCAATTTCAGCTAATTCCAGCCAACGAAATTCTTTTTCTTCCAATTCTTCCTCCAGTGTCTGTACTTTTTTGCCCAATGCCGTAATTTCAGCATAGTCTGTCTCTTGGCTGATTTTGTCGTGCAGCGCTGTTAATTGTGCTTGAATTTTAGCTATGTCTTGCTCCAGTTGTTCAAATTCGCGTTGTTCCTTGAACGAAAGTTTCTTTTTCGGAGCAGTGGGAGGGGCTACAACTGGGGTAGGTGCTGGAGTGACAGTTTTTGTTGATGAAGGCGTGTTCAAAAGAACTTGTTCTTCACTCCAAAGTCTGTATTCTGTATAATTCCCTGGGAAATCCTTTATTTTACCATTGCCTTCGAATGCAAAAATATGGTCAATAAGCCTGTCCATAAAATATCTATCGTGCGAAACGACCAAAAGGCAACCATCAAAGGAAGTTAAAAATTCTTCCAGGACGTTCAGTGTATCTATATCAAGGTCGTTGGTTGGCTCATCTAAAATCAAGAAATTAGGACTCTGGACGAGGACTTTCAAGAGTTGTAGGCGGCGTTTTTCTCCACCACTTAACTTGTGAATGTAATTGTATTGCATTTTGGGTGGAAACAAAAAGAGTGTCAGAAAGGCAGAAACCGTTAATTCTCGTCCATCCCCAAGTTTGACAAATTCCGCAATTTCACGAACGGCCTCAATCACTTTTTGGTCTTCTTTAAAATCCAACCCATCTTGGCGGTAATATCCAATTTTTATGGTTTCCCCTTTGACGACTTTGCCGCTGTCTGGTTTTAATTGGTCAGTAATCATTTGTAAAAGGGTAGATTTCCCCATCCCATTTTTACCTACAATACCAATCCGGTCGCCTCTTTTGAAGGTATAACTGAACTCCTTGATAAAGTCTTGCCCATTGAACGCTTTTGAAACATGCTGAATTTCGATGATTTTCTTACCCATTCGCTCGCTTCGCATGTTCAATTCGAGCTTATCTTCCTTCTTGAAGCCCGTCGCCTTTTCCTTTAAATCATGAAAAGCATCTATTCGGTATTGTGCTTTGGTTGTCCGCGCTTTGGGCTGGCGGCGCATCCATTCAAGCTCTTTTGATAGCTGATTCTTTAATTTTTCTTGGGTAGCAGCTTCCATTTCTTGTCTTTCTGCTTTTTTCTCCAAGAAATACGCGTAACTACCTGTGTATTTGTAGATTTGATTATTAGCTAATTCTAAAATACGATTACACACTTTATCCAAGAAATATCTATCGTGGGTTACGAGTAAAAGTGTTGTATTCGAGGAAGATAAATGCCCTTCAAGCCACTCGATAGATTCTAAATCTAGGTGGTTGGTCGGTTCATCTAAAATTAAAAAATCTGGGTTTTCGATTAATACGCGGGCAAGCGCTACTCTCTTTTTTTGCCCACCAGATAATTCGCTGATTAACTTATCCGTATCTAATATGCCTAATTTCCCAAGGATTTGCTTGACTTTCGCCTCGTAGTCCCATCCATTTTGGCTATCTAAAATCTCGATACATTCTGCTAACAAATCTTGGTTGTTTGTTTCAATGGCTTTTTCGTAATTTTTAATAGCGCGTGTAATGCTGTTTTCTGCATAGAAAATCGTCTCCAAAATCGTTTTACTTTCTTGGAAAACAGGATTTTGCTCTAAATAGCCAACACGAATATCTTTTCGGAGACTGACGACCCCGCCATCCGGTGGAATTTTTCCCGCTAAAATATCTAACATCGAGGATTTCCCCGTTCCGTTAGAGCCAATAAGTGCGACTTTCTCGCCTTGTAATATACCAAAAGTGAGGTTTTGAAATAACCAACGCTCACCCAAATTTCGACCGATTGCTTCTGCTGACAAATAATTCATACAACAAAGATAATGTGTGTCTCGCGGTTTTGTCTCTTTTTTATTCAATTTGACCAATCCGACGCTCTTTCAAAATCGAAAATAGATGAAACGTATTTTTACACTATTTTCTCGGACGAATGCAAATAAACAAAATCTCCTCCATTGATACGAAAATAGTCGATTTAGGTCGATTTCTTAACTTTTCGCACCTCCCTTTGGTTACTTTTGTTATCTAAGTCCGAACCCAATCATCTATGCACTTACTCGCTACTTTCTTTTGTTCCTTGTCTTTTTTTTCTTCGTCTGACACGCTTCAGACGCTCCAAGAAGCTGTCGTAAATGGATACGCGACGGACAGACCCGCCCGAGAATTGGCTGCGCCTATTGCCGTTATTCCCCTAAAATCCATCGAAAAAATGGAACAACCTTCACTTCTTCCTCTTCTCAATACCGTCGCCGGTGTACGAATGGAAGAACGCTCTCCAGGAAGTTTTCGCTTGTCTATTCGAGGAAGTTCCATTCGCTCGCCCTTTGGTGTGCGCAATGTGAAAGTCTATTGGGAAGGAATTGCACTAACAGACGCGTCTGGTGGCACTTACCTGAATTTGGTTGACTTGTCAAATATTGGCGGCATTGAAATCATCAAAGGTCCGGCGGGTAGTTTGTACGGTGCAGGTACAGGAGGCGTAGTGTTGCTGTCTGCCCGTGGGAAATCTGTTGGTTCTCAGGAAAATACGCAAGAAATCCGGAGTCAAGTCATGCTGGGAAGTTACGGTTTGCGTCATTTCAGTACAGGATATGCCGTTGCAACAGACAAAATGAACGCCAGTTTGAGTCTCGCTCAAGTAGAAGCGGATGGCTACCGTGACCATACAAATTTGAAACGAAATTCGGCACAATGGCAAGGAAGTTTCTATGTTTCACCTGCCCGAACTATTCAATCGCTGCTATTGGTTGGGGATATTGCATACCAAACACCAGGCGGTTTGACGGCCGCCCAAATGGCTGCCAATCGGAGAGCTGCGCGTCCTGCTACAGCCACTCTGCCAGGAAGTGCCGAACAGAAAGCACGCATCGAACAAAACCAATGGATGATTGGTCTCGCACAAACTTACCGTTGGAACAACGCATGGGAAAATACCACTTCTTTCTTCTCCTCGCAAAGCCGTTTACGCAATCCATTTATAACAAATTACGAAATTCGGGATGAACAATCGTTGGGTGTGCGGTCATCTAATCAGTTTAAAAAAAATACGGATAATCGGGGAAATATAGCGCTAGTTTTTGGGCTTGAAGCACTCCAAACTTATACTACTTCCGATGTCTATGACAACCAACGGGGCGAAATTGGGAAACGCCAAACGGAAGACGAAATATATGCACGACAAGCAAGCGGATTTGGTCAAATTGAATGGGAAAAAGGAGATTGGGTAACCACTTTAGGTACGAGTATAAATTACCAATCGTATCAATTTTTTCGGCGTTCATCTGTAGGAACTCTCCCTCAACTAAATGCTGCACCGGGTACGCCTGTACTTCCAAGAGGAGCTGTTTTACGTAAAATTGGGGAAGCACAAAGCGTGTATGTATCCGTAAGTCGTGGCTTGTCTATCCCGACAGTCGCGGAGTTAATTGCAGGGTATCGCGGAGATTCACCACTCACCTCCCTTCGTTCAGAAAGAGGCGTTTCGTATGAATTTGGAACAAAAGGAAGTCTTTGGCAAAAGACATTTTTGTGGGAAGTAAGTTTGTATCAATTTCATTTGAATGATATGATTGTCCGGCGTGTGAATGTAGATGGAAACGAGTTTTTTACGAATGCGGGGACGTCCAAACAAATAGGAGCTGAGCTGACATTCAACTACCAGTTGCCCTTGAAAAAAGCTACTTTTTGGAAAAATGTTCAAGCAAATGGATATTACCAACGAATGGATTTTCGCTACCAAGAATACTTACTTGGCGGGACAGACTTTGCCGGAAATTTCTTGCCTAGTGTACCGAAACAGACGGCTTTCATTGGTTTTGATGCAGAAACAAAACAAGGATTTTATTTGACGTCAACGGTGAATTTTGTGGATGAAATTCCACTAAATGACGCAAATAGTGTATTTGCTTCTGCATATACATTGGTTTGGGGAAGAGTTGGTTGGAAATACGAACGAACTAATTTTCGGGTAAATGCTTTTGTAGGTGTTGATAACGCTTTGAACCAACAATATAGTTTGGGCAATGATACCAATGCTTTTGGTGGACGTTTTTACAACCCTGCCCCAGAAAGAAACTACCAAATGGGTTGTCAATTTACGTATCGATGGTAAACGAATTTGTTGATTACTTGGGATTAAAAAATAAAAGATAGTTTATGTCTGGAATCTTCCCAAAATAGCTACAATAATGAATAAAACAGCTTTCTGCAACGAAATTGAGCTTACATAAGAAAAATCAACCCAAATTCTGCGCATTTATTGACCGGAAATTTAATACCAATGGGAAAGATTACACAATAAAACGGTGGTCTTTCCCATTGATTTTTATCCTTTTATCGCCTTTGTAGTCCTCGTAATCTTGCCTCTACTGAATCAAATATATTCTTGTTGAAGCTTTTCTTAAAATTAGAAACAAATGAAAATTAGTTTTGCTCCATCCAAACGGACTGCACATTGGTAAATTCACGAAGGCCATACACGCCCAATTCACGCCCATATCCCGACTGTTTCACTCCACCAAAAGGCAAATGTACATCAGACTTTACCAATTGATTTACAGCCACAACACCGGCTTCTAATGTCGGTGCAATGGTTTTGGCCTTCTCCAAATCTGTCGTCCAAATAGAAGCTCCTAACCCAAATTGGGTATTGTTTGCCAATGAAACCCCTTCTTTCTCTGTCTTAAAAGAGATTACGGTGGCTATCGGTCCAAAAAACTCTTCCTGAAATGCTATATTCGAAGGCTCTTTGACTTCCAAAATCACGGGTTCAAACTGGCAAAAACGCGCCTCTCCACCAAGTAATTCAATCGCTCCACTCAACTTGCTTTCATGCCACTGCCGTGATAAATTGGCAGCTAAATCTGGTCTTGCCAAGGGCCCCATCGTCGTTTGTTCGTCCAATGGATTTCCCAATCGAACTCCTTTTACCTTGCGAAGTACCTCTTCCAAAAAAGCATCTTTGATTTCCTCGGCAATAATCCATCTTTTGGCTGCAATACATGTTTGCCCGGCGTTTTGAAAACGAGATGTTACGGCTGCTTGTGCCGCCACAGCAATATTGGCATCCTTAAATACCACAAATGGGTCGCTTCCACCCAATTCCAATACAGATTTTTTGACGTATTTTCCTGCCAATGCAGCCACCGAAGCACCCGCTCGATTGCTTCCTGTCAGTGTCACACCACGTACAGCCGAATGTGCAATTACGGACTCAATCGCCGGAATATCAATTAAAATTGTTTGATACACCCCATCTAATCCTGCCTCATTCATCAAATCTTGCAGAGCCAATGCACTTCCACAAACATTCGGTGCCGGTTTTAAGAGTACGGTATTCCCCGCCAACATTGTCGGAACAGCAAAACGAAGTGCCTGCCAAAGTGGGAAATTCCAAGGCATAATGGCAAAAATAACTCCCAACGGTGCGTAATTAATGTGGCTCGCAAACGCCTGTGTCTGCACATGTGTTGCCTGCAAAACTTCTTCGGCATGTAGTGCATAATACCGAATCATTTGCACACATTTAGCAACTTCTGCGCGAGATTCACGTATCGTTTTACCCATTTCTAGGGTAATTAATTGGGCTAATTTTTCTTGATTTACTGTTAATAAATCAGCTAATGTATTGAATATCTGTATTTTATCTACCCAAATTTTCTTTTTCCAATCTTGAAAAACAGTTTCACTTGTTTGTATTTTACCTTCTAACTGTTGGGAAGTGTCCACGGCGTATCTTTCAAGAGTACGGCCATCAAAGGGGTGAACGCTTTCAAAAAAGTGATTCATTTGTTGTGTTTGTTATGATGTGTACCTAGTTAACAAAATAGGTATGCGTTTTGGTTAGTTTTCCGAAAAAAAATCGTCAAGACTCCGTAATCATGTCTTTCAGGGTCATGTTTTCATATACGGCGAGATTTGCATCGCGTACTTTCTCCATAATTGGTCTGATTTTACATGTTTCTTCATCTTGGCAATCGTCGCATTTTCCATAAAAGTGGAGAGAAACACACAGCATGGGCGCAATAGGGCCGTCGATGGCTCGAATAATTTTGGCAATAGATACTTGGTCTGGTGCTGTGCGCAACATATACCCGCCACCTTTTCCTTTTTGGCTGTGCAAAATACTATTGTGTCGAAGTTCCAGTAAAATGGCTTCCAAAAACTTTTTTGGAATGGTTTCTTTTTCAGCAATTTCAGAAATCAACACGGGTTTATTCCCTTTTTCATAATTTTCGGAGAGAAAAGTGAGTGCTTTTAAGGCATATTTCGCTTTTTTGGAAATCATTTGAGTCGTTTGTTAATCACGTTTATTTTAGGTTTCTATGGGATAGATAGTTATCCTATATTATAGATAGACCTTGTAACAAAAGTACTCGAAAATCTGTAATTTAAAAGTCCTGTCATTGATTCGTGAAATAAATGGTTCATTTTAAGGTATCTCCAGCCGTGATTCGTCCCATATATTCTTCGAGATGAGTAAAAAAAGCGAGAAGCGATGTAACTTTGTCTTTCATTTACTGTTGATTATTTCATGCAAAAAATTCACCAGCCCTTGATGTTGGCTTTACATCGGGCACTTCAGCCAATATTTAACGACCGAAAACAAGCGGACAAAGTCATTGAACTTACGCTTAAAGCCAACAAAAAATGGGGTGCGCGTGACCGTGCGTTCATTGCTGAAAATACTTACGAGATTGTCCGATGGTTCCGATTACTCAAATTTTGTACGGAGCTTCCCAAAGTGCATACAGAGCAACAATGGTGGGATATTGTTATTGCTTGGCTACTCATAAAAGGCTATTCACCTTCAGTTTTGGCAGGCTATTCATCTATTTCAGCCGAAAACGTCCGTAGAAAATTCGAAGAAGCCCAGATAATTCGCAAAGTTCGTGAGTCCATCCCAGATTGGCTAGACCGCCTCGGAGAAGAAGAACTTGGAGACGCTTGGGACGCAGAACTAAAAGCCATGAACCAGCCCGCCGACGTGTTCATTCGCGTGAATACACTTCTTACATCGCTTCCTCAATTGCAAAAATTATTGGCAGATGAAGGCATAGAAACCGAGCAAGTAGCAGGTGTCATGGATGCACTTCGTTTGAAAAAACGGAGTAATATTTTTCGAACTTCCGCTTTTCAAAATGGACTTTTCGAAGTGCAAGATGCTGGAAGTCAACTAATCAGTGAATTTTTGGATGTACAACCCGGAATGCGGGTCATCGATGCTTGCGCTGGTGCTGGCGGAAAAAGCCTGCATATCGCTACCCAAATGAAAAATAAAGGAAAAGTCATTTCCATGGACATCGAGGAATGGAAACTGATGGAATTGAAAAAACGCGCCAAAAGACAGCAAATTTCTTCCATTGAAACCCGACTCATCGAACCCAAAACCATCAAAAGGTTGCAAAACTCAGCAGATCGGCTTTTGCTTGATGTTCCCTGTTCTGGATTGGGGGTTTTACGTAGAAACCCAGATACCAAATGGAAAATGAACGAAGCGTTTATTGAGCAAATCAAAGAAACTCAAGCAGAAATAGTACAACAATACGTGTCGATGCTCAAGCCCGACGGACAACTTGTCTATGCTACGTGCAGTATTTTACCCTCTGAAAGCGAATTACAAGTACAGAAATTCTTAGAAAAGAATACGGATTTTCAATTAATTGAAGAGAAAAGAACCTCACCAGCAAAAGATGGTTTTGATGGATTTTACATGGCTAAACTTTCCAGACGCTAATGGCATTGTCAGACTTTAAAACAAAAGACCCGTACGCAGCCTTGCGTTATCCTGAGTTTCGGGCATTCATTACCACGCAGTTTTTCTTTACAATTGCTGTGCTCATCCAAGAAGTTGCCATCAGCTACTACCTTTACGAAATCACGGGCGACCCACTATCACTTGGGCTCGTCGGACTTTTTGAGGCAATTCCCTACATTTCTTTGGCACTTTTTGGGGGACATTTAGCAGATAATTACGACAAAAGAACCATCGCCCAATGGTGTTTCGTCGTCGTTTCTATTTGTACAGTCTTGTTAATTTTTGCTACGGATAATGGACATAAATGGAGCTTGTCTATTGATAATCAACCACTTGCTATTTATATATCTGTATTTTTATTTGGTGCAGCGAGAGGGTTTTACAACCCTGCGTGGTCGTCTTTAAAACCTTTTCTTGTTCGGTCAGAACATTATAGTAATTCGGCGTCTTGGAGTACGCAAGTTTGGCAAACAGGCGTGATTGTCGGCCCTGGTATGGCAGGATTTCTATATGCGTATCTTGGTTTACAAGCCACCCTTTATGTGGTTTTGGGGTTACTGCTCTTCGTCCTTTTCTTGTCTAATTTTATCAAAAAAAGAAAAATTGAGCCACAAAAAGTGACCGATTTTTGGGGGAGTCTCAAGGAAGGTTTTGTGTTTGTATCTTCTAATAAAATCATGCTTTATTCGATTATACTCGATATGTTTTCTGTACTTTTTGGGGGAGTCATTGCTATTTTACCTGTTTTTGCCAAAGATATTCTGCATGTAGGCCCAGAAGGTCTCGGTTTTCTTCGCGCAGCACCAAGCGTAGGAGCAGTCGTGAGTATGTTGGCAACGGCTTACTTCCCGCCGGTTCGACATGCCTGGCGAAATATGCTTTTGGCAGTCACGGGTTTTGGAATTGCCACCCTCTTTTTTTCTTTGTCAACGAACTTTTACCTTTCCTTGGTTGCACTCACATTTACAGGGATTTTCGATGGTGTGAGTGTTGTTATCCGCTCGACTATTTTACAAATTCTACCACCAGACCACTTGCGAGGACGAGTAAGCTCTGTGAATGGCATTTTTGTTAGTTGTTCTAATGAGTTGGGTGCGCTAGAATCTGGCGTGGCTGCAAAATTATTCGGGACGGTCAATTCAGTCTTCTTTGGTGGGATAGCTACTTTGGGCGTTGTGGGCTACATTTATCTCAAATCGAAGGAATTATTTGAGGTAAAATTGGGTGAATAATAGATTAATTATTGTAGCTATTTTGGGGAAGGGTACACATGTATTCTTCCCCCCAAAATAACCACGATAATGAATACACTAAGTAACTAATGTCAAACTTACAAATAAGGTAAGTTTCACGATATTGGAATTGTAACTCCTACACTCCCTAATCTCTTCAATCAAAAGGAGTAAGCAATGTAAGATTATACGTGCAAAGCGTGTTTTCGGTACATGTACAAGGACAATTGTACTCTTCCAAATAGCTCAGGTTACTCCTTTTTCATCTCAAAGGGTTGAAGTAATTTTTGAATTTGGGAAAGGAACTCTGTTCTTGTAAGTGAAAAAATATGAGTAACTTCCGCCAATTTAGGAAGAGGTCTTCTAGACATCTGAATACGCTCCTCGTTCTTGAGTATAATCTGCTTCGTTGCTTTGTCTATCTCTTTTATATAATGAATATTAACGTATTGTGTCCTGCTAACCAGGATAAACTGAACATCATCTTCCCATAGTTTAGAATAGTGCTTGAGCCTTTTTATACTCGTTAGTTGTTGCCCATCTTGTAAGTAAAAGTGTGTTCTTCCTAAGCTATCCGCTTTCACATAAACAATGTCACAGATGGGTATGAGAAGTAGTTTATTTCTGACCGTTTCAATAGAAATCGTGGTTCCCGGATAATCTCTATCCGAGAAAGAATGGCGGAGTAATTCAATGAGTTCGTTTTTATTTTTGTTCTCAATGACAATCGCAAGCGCCTCCTTTAACTCATCATTTTGAAGCGGTTTAGAAACAAAATAAGCACTCTTTAGCCTCATTGATTTTTTGAGATTTTCTTTCACATCAAATGAACTGATGAAAAAGAACTGAAACGTATGTTTTTTTTCTTTGACCAGTCTTTCTACCAGAGTAAGCCCATTTCCGTCGGGCAACTCTATGTCAAATAATACTACATCTGCGGGTGTCGTAGAAATCAATGCGTACGCCTCTTTTATCGTACCCGCTGTTCCAACAATTTTAAATTGACACGGAAACAATTGGGCGATTTCTCTTCGGAGCTGTTCCACAAAGTCTGTATTGTCTTCAACTAGGATAACACGTAAACTCATTATTTTTGTATGGTTAAATGGATAATCGTACCGTTTGGTTTCTTCTCTTTCTTTTCTACATTAATTTCGTAACCTTGTTGGTTTAAATTGAAAATACGTGCCGTAACAAGCTGATTTCCAAGTGAAATGTGTGGATTCTGCTCATTTCCCGCCGTCGTATGTAATGCTTCCTCTGAACTGTTTCCGTTGTCTTCAATTAAGCAATGGAGTGTGTCATTTTCTTTGTAAAACTGAATGATAATCTCGCCTGGATAAGATAATTCGCCTCGTCTTACTCCATGAATTACGGCATTCTCCACATAATTTTGTACCAATAAAGGGGGAATCGCTAGCGCGTGTATATCCAAGTTTCCTGTCTCGATACGATAAGTAAAACCTTGCTTTGTACTGAATTGGTCTTTCTCAAAATCCAAGTATTTTTCCAAATAATCTAGCTCCTTCGCTAAGGGAATTTCAGGTTGTTGATTTTCAGAAACCTGAACAGATAGTTCCAATGTTTTGCGAATGAGAATTTTGAGTTTCTCAAGAAAAGGTTTGCCCACTTGCTCCCAATCTCCGCCTAAAAGTCTATTTTCTAATCTTGTTAAGGCATTTGAGATGAAATGAGGGGTAATTTGTGTCTGCTGTAAAGTCAAACGTAGTTGAGACATTTGCCGCTCTTTTTCCAATAATTTCCGTTGGATTTCTTGCCAACGTTTTAGCGAGAAAAAAGCAAGGATACCAAGTAGGATAAGTAGAAATGTAGCATATTTGAATAAGTTTGGAGATTTCCAAAAATAGGCTTCCACAGAGATGGTTATTTTTGCCCAATTCGATGGATTTTCGTGTTCGTCGTTTTCTCCTTTTGTTCTCACCTTCACAAGATGGTTGCCATTCGGCAATATGCCCAAATAGAGTTGGTTAGACGTTTGCCACGGCGACCATTGCTCTGAAATCCCTTCAATAAAATAACTGAACTCCGTCGAAAACGGTCGATTCATTCCCGTCGCTCCAACTTCTAAAAATACTTGGTTTGATTTCTTTGGAACAACTGTTTTGAATACAGAATGAAGTATAAATTCTTCATTGATAGATTGAATATAAGGCTTTAATGGGAATTTGCTTCGCTTCAACTTCTTTGGGTCAAGGTAACTCAAAACACTGCCAGAGGTAATCCATATTTTGCCTTCTTGGTCGTGGTAATCTCCCAATTGCCCAGGTTCAAGCCCCAAAAATCCGTTGTGGAAATTGTAGGTGGTCAGCGAAACTTTGCCCGTTCTTTGATATTCCCTTGCATTGAAGAGAAATAAACCCTCGTTTATACCAATTAAAAAAGAGTTTTCATCAAAGCGAGTAAGCAACGTGATTACGCCTTCAAGTCGCGGGTCTTGGACTGAAACGAACGAATCATTGCGCTCATCGTAATAAAATAACCCCTCAATAGCGCCAATCCAAATCCGTTTATTGGCATCTTCGTACATCGTGATAAAGGAAGAAAAAGGAGAATTTCCTTTTCGAAGGCTATATTCTTTTGATTTTTTTGCACGCAATGCCTCTATCGAATCAAAGCGATTCATGCCAGCCCAACCGCCAATCCAGTAGCGCTGTTTGCTATCCATAAATAGGTTCATGAAGTTTCCGAAGTCAATCAAATCTTTACCTGCTTTCAATGAAAAAGTAGCATAAGGAGGCGAGTTTTCAATGACAAGTACTTGCTGATGAGAACCTTGAAGTACAATATTCTGCGCAGAGTCATTGAGTAAACAGTACGCCGGAAATTGATTAATCAACTCGAATTGCTTCTTTTGAGCATCATATACAAACACACGCCCTCCCTCCGGAAACCATGTTTTGCCGTACTGGTCGGTAAATCCACGGTAATAGAAATGCTTGAGGTCTGAAGGTCGAACGGGTGGATTCCCTTTTCCTACAAGAGACAAATGTCTTGTTTCTTTGGTTACATTCTTGCCATCAAATCTTTGAAGGTCATTCCCGAAATTTCCAAACCAAAAAGATTTATCTGCTCCCTGAACGACCATCCAAGGGCTTGGTACTTGCTCTTCTGGGAAATACCGAAAACCTGTATTCGGAATAAAAAGCAATCCTTTTTCCGTCGCAACCCAAAACGCATCTGTTTTCCCGGCGCGGATATAATTATTTATCTCTGAAAGTTTACTTGCAACAAGCTGAGGATTCGCGCTTTTCGCCTCTAATAAATAGACATTTCCACCATCTTTAAATAGCAGGTCTCGGTCAATTACTTGATTGACAGAAAAAGAATCAGAATCGTTTTTCTTTGTTAACCACTGTATCCACGGTTTATCGCCAATTTTAAGCAAAAGTCGTTCGCGCTTGTCTTTTTCGAGAATACGAACACAAATTTCTTCTTCAGAAATGATAATTGACTCGAAATAAGTTTCCTTTTTTGCTGAAGACACTTCTGTGAATTTCCCATTTTTAAGTCCAATAAAACCAGAAGTGGCTACTCTGCGAGTCGTATTATAGAAATAGCCGAACCATTCGTTGGTGGTGGCATGGTAATAAATGGGGTGAAATACGTCGGTTGAATCATTTGTAGGAAAAATCAGTTTTGTCCATTTTTTTTTCGCATAATTCCAGGCATAGATGCTTTGTTGAGCATCATTATTTTCAGTAAAGACAAGAATCTCACCGTTTGCCCTGCGTTGAGGCTTTGCCCATAATTTACAAACAATTCCTTTGGGAAGAGGAATCGGAATAAATTTTTGTCCGTTGAAAAGCACCAATGCACGCCCGCTCGTAAAATAGATGCCTTCTTCGGTATCTATAAATCCGCTACAAAGCTGAGGATCCGGAATGCTTTTTAAAGAAGATTTCGGAAAATGAGTAAACTTTTGGCCATCAAAACGAGAGATGCCTAATTTGGTTGTCACCCACAAAAACCCTTTTTTATCTTCTGCCAAAGTCATGACTTGCATACCCGCAAGACCGTCTCGAATGGTGTAATTCTTAAACGGAAATTGCTGGGCAACGGCATGTGTGAGGTAGCACGTGAATATAAATAGGAATGTATAAAATCGAATCACTTTTTCAGTAGTAAGTGTGTTGGCTTAAAATCAAGATGCACGGCTTAGTGAGTATGCTTTCCTACGTTTGTAAGCATACCAAGTCCTCAGATTCTATCAATAGAAAATGAGTTCAGACAGTCCAGAAAGAGGGGAGGAAAAAGCAAGAAGAAGATATAATCCTTAGAAAAGAGGAATTAGAATAGGAAAATAACTTGCTTTTTCAAAAAAGGAATGTAAGTGTGGGACATAGGCAAGATTCGTTTTGGTTGTACTTTTCGGAAAACAAAAGTACAAATTAATTCTTCTGTTGTATATAAATGAAAATGATTTTTTGGCACTTTTTTATCTTTATTTCTTATAATTAGTTGGTTGATTTACAGTACTTTGCACTTTACGTATATAAATAATTCATATATGTACATTTTTAATTGTTGAAACCATTTCTCTTATATGTGTGTTTATACATTAAATACATAATTATATAAAAATGAATAAAATACTTCATACGTCATCGTCCAGAGGATATGCTTCACACGGGTGGTTATCGAGTTTTCATACGTTCAGCTTTGCCAGTTATTACGAACCAACGCGTATGCACTTTGGCGCGTTGCGGGTCTTGAATGACGATACGGTTTCGGGTGGAATGGGCTTTGGCAAACATCCGCATGACAACATGGAAATTGTCTCCATTCCGCTTTCAGGTGATTTAGAACACCAAGATAGCATGGGTAATAAAACCGTAATTACCCAAGGCGAAGTCCAAATCATGTCCGCCGGAACAGGTATTTACCACTCCGAGAAAAACAAAAATTCCCACGAGCAAGTCAAATTTCTTCAAATTTGGGTTTTTCCGAAACTAAAAAACATCCAACCTCGGTACGACCAAAAAGCGTTTGATGTAGCCGGCCGCCAAAACGCCTTTCAAACGGTCGTTTCACCTATTGGAACTCCAGATGACGGCGTGAAAATGAACCAAGATGCGTGGTTTTCATTGATTCGCCTTGAAGCCGGAAAATCCGCTAACTATGCGCTGCATTTGCCGAATAATGGCGTATATGCTTTTGTATTATCGGGGAATGTAACCATTGCCGACGAAACGCTCGCTGCAAGAGATGGCTTGGGAATTACGGAGGCGACGTCGTTTGACCTAACCGCACAGTCGGAAACGGAAATCCTGCTCATGGAGGTTCCTATGGCACTCAATTGATTCTTTTTGTGTTGCATTATAAAATACATAAGTAAATAGATGTTACGTAAAGTCACCAAGCTCCTCAGCGCTTCACGCCACGAAATGGGAGAGCACCAAATGTACCAACCTCTCCCAAATGAAACCAAGGAAAGCCTCGATCCTTTCTTATTGGTTCATCACCACGGGCCGCATTATTTTGAACCCTACAACCGAGGACTCCCGTTTGGGCCGCACCCACACAGAGGATTTGAAACCTTGACATTTATCTACGCAGGAAGTGTGGAACATGCAGATAGCCAAGGGTTTAAGAGTATTATTCATCCAGGTGGAGTTCAATGGATGACTGCCGGCAGAGGCATTGTCCATTCTGAAAACATTCCTTATGAAATGCGTGAAAAAGGTGGAGACATGGAGATTCTCCAGCTTTGGATGAATTTACCAGCACGCTTAAAAATGACTCCCGCTACGTATCAGGGCTTCCAAAAAGAAGAAATTTTGGTGCAAATTTCAGAAGATGGCTTGGTGGAAACACAACTCATTGCAGGTGAACGTCGAGGCGAAAAAGGCCCAGCTGTCTCACTTACGAACCTACAAATTCTGAATGTTCACGCGCAAAAAGGAGGCAAAGAGTCTTTTCAAATTCCAGCAAACAGAACTATTCTACTGTATATTCTGAAAGGGGAAGTATTGATTAATGGTAAATTTGTCTATGACCACCAGCTCGTAGAATTTGCACCCGAAGGCGAAGAAATTGAAATAGAAGCCAAGGGAGAAACCCGCTTTATTCTTTGTTCTGGCGAGGCTATCGGAGAACCAATCGTGCAACAAGGCCCTTTTGTAATGAATACTACAACTGAAATATTGGAGGCTATGCGCGACTACCAAATGGGGAAAATGGGCTTTATGTAATATATTCATCCATATAATGATGAAAAAAGGAAATCACTGAAATTGGTTTCCTTTTTTCGTTTACCTACCGCAGCAAGCAGAATTTAGGGGCGAAAGCAGTATATTTGAAACAAAGTTCAACCACGAAATATCGATTCACTATGAAACAAGTCCGCTTCTTTTGGCTTTTTCTCTTCTTCACAAGCCCACTTTTAGCGCAGCAAAAACCTTTATTCTTAACCAATCACAACAAAGATTGGGTAGAAAATACACTCGCTTCTTTAACATTGGAACAAAAAATTGGTCAACTACTCATGCCGCGTGGCAATACGTCTGGTAAAGGGTATCAACCTGAAAAACTAAAAGAATGGGTAGAAAAATACCAAATAGGCGGATTTGTGTTCTTTGCGGGTCAACCTACACGCCAAGCGCAGATTGTCAATGAATTGCAGGCTTTGTCTAAAGTTCCGTTACTAATCGGGATGGATTTGGAGTGGGGACTTGCCATGCGTCTGGACTCGACGGTTCGGTTTCCGTATCAAATGGCATTAGGTGCTATGCAAGGAAATGAAGATATATTGTACCGAATGGGGCAAGAAGTCGCCAAACAAAGCAAACGGATGGGCGTACATGTCAATTATGCTCCCGTTGTGGATGTCAACAATAATCCGGCAAATCCTGTCATTAATTTTCGCTCTTTTGGTGAAAATCGCGAGGATGTCATGAAAAAAGCATTGGCATATATGAAGGGCATGGAGTCCGAACGGCTTCTGACAACTGCCAAGCATTTTCCTGGTCACGGCGACACGGGCGTGGACTCTCACTACGATTTACCTGTCATTAGTCACGATAAAAAAAGATTGAAAGAAATTGAATTATATCCTTTTCAACAATTGATTGACGCGGGAATTTCAGGGATTATGACGGCGCACTTGAGCATTCCTCAATTAGACAATACCCCTAATTTGGCTTCTACGCTTTCGTCTAAAATTGTGACGGATTTACTGCGCAAAGACATGAAATTCGAAGGGCTCGTTTTCACGGATGCCATGGATATGCAGGGAGCTGTCAAGTATTTCCCGAACGGTGAGGCATTGGTGAAAGCCATTTTAGCGGGGAATGATATTCTGGAAACTTTTGAAGACGTTCCCACAGCGGTTGAAGCGATTAAAACGGCTATCAAAAACGGACAACTTTCTGAAAAAATACTGAACGAACGCGTTCGTAAAATCTTACAAGCGAAATCTTGGGTGGGTCTGGATAAGTACCAACCCATCGAAACGAAAGGTCTAATTGATGACCTTAATACAACCGAATCGGATTTGGTGAATCGGTTATTGGCTGAAAAAACGGTGACGGTTGTGCAAAATAATGCGTCTATTTTACCTATTCAAACCTTGAATCAATCGTTTGGATTGGTTTCCTTGGATGCTTCGTCTTCGGCTACAGTATTTGCAAAACGAATGAATGACTATGTTGAGACGACGCAATGGCTCGTTTCCACTAAAATAACAGACCAACTTACAGATTCATTGCTTGTGCAAATGAAAGCGGTTTCTCAATTGATGATTGCCGTACATTTGTCCAGTATTCGTCCTTACGGAAATTATGGAGTGACTGAAAAGCACGAGCGTATTCTCCGTCAACTCCACGAGATTCACCCGAATGCGGTTGTGGTTGTACTGGGAAATCCGTACGCATTGGGTAAAATTCCTGTTTTACGCGAGATGAAAACGGTGGTTTTAACAAGCCAGTTGACAAACTATATGGAAGATGCTGCTGTACAGGGAATTTTTGGAGCGATTCCGTTATCAGGGAAATTGCCCGTTACCGTTGACGCGCATTTTGTTTATGGAATGGGTGAGCAAACGGCGGCGTTGGGGCGCTTGGCTTACGGGATTCCTGAAATGGTAGGCATAGACGGCGCAAAATTACGCGCTGGAGTGGACTCTGTTCTTCAGTTAGGATTAATGGAAAAAGCGTATCCGGGGGCTGTCATGCAAATCGCTAAAGAAGGGCGAGTTATTTACCAAAAAGCAGTGGGTTATCATACATTTGAAGCGGAAAAATTAGCCCAAAGCAAAGGAGAAAATGGGACAATGACAGATACAAAATTCGAAACGGGAACGAAAGCAGATGTCATGGATGGTGGAAAAAAAGGCGGCGCAATGCCTGTGATGACTAGCCAAGCAAGCGTGCAGCGGGGCAAAGTGCAAGTCAGTGATTTATACGATTTAGCTTCAGTGACCAAAATAAGTACGTCGGCGTTGGCGGTGATGCAGCTGATGTCCGAGAATAAGTTTTCGTTGGATGCGACACTCGGAGCGTATTATCCCGCATTTAAAGGAAGTAATAAAGAAAATTTGACGTTCCGAGATATGTTGACGCATCGGTCGGGTTTGAAAGCATGGATTCCGTTTTGGATGGATTGCATTGATACTGTCGCAACGCTCAGAAATGCCTCTTTGGGTTCGTATATTGCCGAAGAAAGATGGGTGAAAAATGAGATGAAACGGACATTTTTTCAAAAATTAATAGGTAAGAAAAAAACATACCTTATTGATTACAAAGAATCTATGCGTAAGGATAAGAAAATATGGCTAGATGCGCTACATCCAGAAACAATTGCATGGAAACCGGGTATATTTTCGCCTGTTCAAACGGAGGAATATGCGGTGGAGGTAACAGATTCCCTTTGGTTACGGCGTACCTATCGGGAATTTATCTTGAATCAAATCAAAGAATCTCCTGTAAAACCAACGCAAGGCTATGTATATAGTGACTTGCACTATTATCTCTATCCAGAAATAATACAGAATATAACAGGTGAGAAATGGGAAGATTACCTGAAAAAAACATACCGAGCAATTGGGGCAACGACTTTGACGTATAATCCAAGAAAATGGTATTCACTAGACCGAATTGTACCTACGGAAGTGGATACGCTATTTCGAAAAACCTTGATTCACGGGCGTGTGCATGACGAAGGGGCAGGATTATTAGCTGGAATTTCTGGACACGCGGGTTTGTTCGGAAATGCCAATGATTTGATGAAATTAATGCAAATGTATTTGCAAAAAGGAGAATATGGTGGACAGCGTTTTATTGCGTCAGATGTAGTGGTAGAGGCAACAAAATACCAGTTTCCGGAAGAGAAAAATCGGCGCGCGATTGCTTTTGATAAGTTAGATTTTAATCCAAATGTGGCAAATGGGCCGCGGATGGCTTCACCGGAAAGCTACGGGCACTCTGGTTTCACAGGAACATTTACCTGGGTTGATCCCGCGTCGCAATTGGTGTATGTTTTCTTGAGTAATCGCGTGTATCCAACGAGAGACAACGGAAAAATCAGCTCTTTGAATATTCGTACAGCCATTGGAGACGAAATATACAAGGCAATGAAGAAATAAAATACGAGTTTGAGAGATGCCAACGGGGCGATTTAGCGGTAGTTAAATCGCCCCGTTTCGTAATAAGGCATGAGTTCTTGCCATAAAAAATACTCGTATTGCGCTTTGACAACTGCAAGTTCTGTTTGTAGATAATTTTGGATAATATCTTGGAAATCTTTGGCGGACAGTTGTTTATTCTGGTAGCTGGTGAGCGCATTTTGGTAATAAGCCTGCCAAACGTCAAATGTAGATTTTGTTGCAATATATTGAGAAAGAGCGGCTTGCCTATTTGATTGCGCAAGAATGGACTCTTTCATTAAGTCATTTTTTACTTGTTGTGCCTGAAGTTGCGTCACCAAAATATCGTGTTGAGATTGTTTCAGCTGGAGTTTGTGTGAATTACCCGACATAATTGGAATACGAATTTGAAATCCAATGTAGGCATTCGCCAGTTGACTCCATTGCGAAAGCATTGGGATTGTTCGGTACGTAAAGTCAAAAACAGGATTCAAAGCAGGTTGGATAGCGCCTCTAAAAAAAACGGGTATCGTGTCAACTCGGGCAAGCTGGCTACTTTCGATTTGTTGATACAAACTGGAATAAGGAAGAGTAAAACCGGCACTAAAACTGACGGTAGGAAGCCGGCTAGCTACGATTGCATCCCGTTGCAAACTTTGGTTTTTTTGCCGCATTTGCGAGATTTTATAGTCCGGATGCCACGCGTAATATTGTTGAAAAATACGAGGGTCTATTTGAGTTTGAATGGGTTTATTGAGTTGTTCGTTGGTTAAATCTTGAATATCAAAAAACTCTGGGTCGGGTGCACCAATAAGATTACCAAGCGTGATTTTTTGGATACGTAGCTCATTTTTGGCTTGTGTAAGAGCAAGCTCGCTATTGGCAGCTTGCGCTTGATATTGAAGATATAATAGGTCTGATGGAGAAGATTGAGTTCTATTTTCTAAGATAAAAGCCAGCTGTTTTTCCGTTTGTTTGATAACCGCTTTGGTGAGCAAAATTTGAAAATAACTTTGGATTATTTGTACAATGAGTTGATTTTCAACTTTTTCTATTTGCAGTCCAGCTATTTTTTCTTGTACGGATTGTTGTTGGATGGTCGTGTTTTTTCGTCCACCGGCATATAATATTTGGCTGAACGAGAGCCCAAGTACATTATTGACAAAACCTCTTGATGCGAACTGATTGGTGGTTGGGTCAATGGAGCGACCTAAAGAAAGGGTAGGGCTTGCAAACGCTTCAATGGTAGGTAAAACATCTTTTTGTGCAAACTCTAATTTAGCACGTTCCAATTGTCTATCGGCGGTTGTTTGTTGGTACGTCAGGCTATTTCGTTTTCCTGCTTTGATACAATCAGAGAGAGACAAGAGTTGTTGTCCGGAACTGATTTCGGGTAAAATAAGAGCGAAGAAGAGAATGAAAATGGAACATTTTTTCATTTTGTGTGAATAGTGTGATGTATTATACGAAAATTTACAAAAATTAGTCCAAAAGTGTTTTTTTCATAAAAAAAGCCGCTCTGAAAACAGAGCGGCTAAGAAAAATCGAGAGGGAAAAATTAGTTACCAACGCGCACGTTTAATCCGTTTACTTGCGCACCTAGAAGATTACCTACTTGTGCGTTTAGGCTGTTAACAGAAGTATTCAACAAGCCATTTGTACCACCGACTGTTACGTTTGTACCAGTAGTTGCACTGTTTACTAAACCGTTTGTTACCAAAACTGGAAGCGAAACATTTGCAATGGAGCTACCACCAACTGTCGCACCAGTGCCTACTGCTACAGCACCCAATAAGTTACCAACTTGCGCACCTAGAACAGGTACAGATACGTTTGCAACATTAGAGCCACCAACCGTAGCACCTGTTCCGATTGCAGTAGCACCCAACAAGTTACCTACTTGAGCAGAAAGACCGTTTACTGTTGCATTCAAGATATTTGAACCACCTACCGTAGCGCCAGTTCCTGTAGCTGTACCGCCTAGAAGATTACCGACTTGAGCAGAAAGACCATTTACTGTTGTGTTCAAGATGTTTGAACCACCTACTGTAGTACCAGTACCTGTGACTCTTCCACCTAGAAGATTACCGACTGTCGCACCGAGGTTATTTACTGTTGTGTTCAAGATATTTGAACCACCTACCGTAGTACCAGTACCTGTAGTTGTACCACCTACGAGGTTCCCAACTTGTAAACCTAAATTATTTACCGTTGCATTTAAAAGGCTTGAGCCACCTACTGTAGCGTTTGTTCCAGTAGCAGTTGCACCCAAAAGGTTGCCAACTTGTGCACCTAAGTTATTTACGGAAGCATTCAACAAAGTAGAACCAGAGCCAACTGTTGCTTGTGTGCCTGTAGCCACAACACCAACTTGGTTTCCTACTTGTGCACCTAAACTATTGATAGATGTTCTTAGCAATTGAGCCTGTGAAAAAGAGATGCTTGTTAAAACAACAGCGAAGGAGAGGATTACTTTTTTCATAAAAAGAAACAATTAATAATGATTATTTAAAGGTTTGATTGTCGTTTTGGGCGACAACAAACACATATACGAAAGGCATTTACTTTTGGATTAAACTATTTGGTATAAAAATAGTATATATTAGAATTTTTAATATAAATAACTGATTATGAGTTACTTATTTTTTTAAAAAATGTAGAAAAATAGAAATTACACAAAAAGTGACTTGTTTTTGGCTATTCACAAAGGAAAATGCTATTTTTGCGTCCGAATTTCGGGGTGTAGCTCAGCCCGGTTAGAGTACACGTCTGGGGGGCGTGTGGCCGCTGGTTCGAATCCAGTCACCCCGACTAGCCGCAATCGCGGCTTTTTTTATTTATTTGCAGTTTGTTTTATGCTGTTTTTCTTTTGAACCCCAAATTACGATTTCATGCAAAAGGTATTATTTATTGATAGAGATGGAACCATCATTGTCGAACCACCCGTCGATTTCCAAGTTGATTCCCTAGAAAAACTGGCTTTTTTACCAGGAGCAATTTCTAACTTGAGAAAAATCTCTGAAGAAACAGATTTTGAGCTTGTCATGGTTACAAATCAAGACGGCCTCGGTACAGCGTCTTTCCCTGAAGAAACCTTCTGGCCCACACACCAAAAAATGATGGATATTTTGCAAGCTGAAAATATTTCCTTCTCCAAAGTATGCATCGATCGCTCGTTTGAACACGAAAACGCCCCAACTCGTAAGCCTCGAACTGGATTATTGACAGAGTACATGGAAGGTCAACACGATTTAGCCAATTCCTTTGTACTCGGAGACCGCGTCACAGATATTCAACTTGCCGTAAATCTTGGCACAAAAGCGATTTTTATCGGGAAAGAAGAGCCAACAACATTAACACCTGAACAAAAAGATGCGCTCGCACTCGTCACAGACGACTGGGCAGCTATCTATACCTTTCTACGTCTCCCAGATAGAAAGGCAAGTGTTCACCGCGTGACAAAGGAAACCAGTATTCGCATTGATTTGAATCTTGATGGAACCGGAAAAAGTACGATTTCAACGGGTATCGGTTTTTTTGACCACATGCTTGACCAACTCGCTAAACATTCTGGCGCAGACCTAACCATCCAGGTTGAAGGAGATTTACACATTGATGAACATCACACCATCGAAGATACGGCACTTGCACTCGGGGAAGCCTATCTGATGGCACTTGGAGATAAAAAAGGAATTAGCCGATACGGATTCCTTTTGCCCATGGACGAAGCGCTCGCTCAAGTCGCCATTGATTTCTCAGGTCGCCCCTGGCTCGTTTGGGATGCCTCTTTTAAAAGAGAAAAAATCGGTGAAATGCCAACGGAAATGTTCCTCCATTTCTTCAAGTCTTTCTCCGATACCTCTAAATGTAATCTGAATATTCAATGTACAGGTGACAATGAACACCATAAAATTGAGGCTATTTTTAAAGCTTGGGCAAAAGCTATCAAAATGGCAGTCAAGCGCGAAATAAGTGAATTAAACAACCTTCCAAGTACAAAAGGCGTACTTTGATTTTTTTATATAGCAAAAAACCTTGCTTTCTTTTTGCTGAATGCAAGAGAAAGCAAGGTTTTTTTTGAAACGGGCTGAGAACGATTTAGAACCCTAAACCAACCGCAAACCCTTGAATATCAGGCATAAATGTATAAGCATTTGCTTGCGTAGCCGCGCCCGTCATCAAATTAATTTGGTAGAGTCTAGTCGCGTTATTCACTTTTAGAAGTGCCCATGCTTTGTCGCTTGTGCCCCCAATATCAAAGCCATTATTGGATGTAGCTGTTACGCCTAAATTGCCGACTTCCACAAGACCGCCGTTATTGGGTGGATCTTGTTTGTATAATTTGCCAGCGATGGCATCAATATCGTATAAAACGGTTGTTGTCGCACCAGGGAAATTATTGGTGTAAGCGGCACCGCTAATCATCGGTGTGCCCGGATTCAATCCACCATCCAAAGCAGCTAATGTTCCGTTTGTAGGGTTGAGTCGTAAATTAATGCGAGAATCAGAAACTACACGGATGCGGTCCACGGTTGGGTTAAAATCAAAACCGAAAAACTCGCCCGTCAATAATGCACCAAGTGGATTACTTCCGACGGCTGTAGCTGCTCCATTTGCCGTATTAATTGTATATAATGAACTGTTTTTTCCGATGCCAAAAAGTTGGCCAGTTGCTGGTCGGAAATCAATCCCAACTAAGCTTTGTCCTGTAGGTAAACCTGTGATTGGTTTTGTAATCGGTGCTGGATTTTCTGGATTAAAAATAAGTAAGTCGTTGGTAGCAGTTACTGCATACGCAACAGGATTTGTCGGAATGGCTAATCCTGTGACACCTGCTACACCGTTGATAACTCCTAATGCCGTGGCTTTTCCTGTCATGAAATCAATTTGGTACAATGTATTTCCGTAAAAAGCAAGCGCGATATTTTCAGGAGAAATATCAAATCCACCGTCTCCGGTTAGGTCAACGCCAAGACTTCCAACGACCACTTGCGTACCATCATTTGGAGGGTCTTGTTTGTACAATTGGTCTGTTTGTGGGTCAATATTATAAAGAGCTGTTGTGGTTGTTCCTGCAAAATTTTCTGTGTAAGCAGCACCAGAAATTCGCGCATTCATGACTCCATTCACAGCCCCATCTGTGGCAACAACTGTTCCTAATTCTGGGTGTAAACGTAAATTTTGCCCATTTGCCGTCACCAAACGTATTCTGTCCACGGTTGGATTAAAATCAAAACCGACGACATTTCCATCAATAGCAGGACTAAATGGCGCGGTTCCGAGCGCCGTAGCAACTCCCGTATTTTGATTGATGGCGTATAAACGACTTCCAGAGCTAACGCCATACAATTGCCCTGTTGCTGGGCGAAAATCTATAGCAAGCAATTGTTCTCCCATTCCTAGCCCCGAAACCGTGATACTACGCACGGGAGCCATTAGGTTTTGTGCTGCATAGCGGTCAATTTTGTTGCCACCAGAAAGCAATAAAAAATCAACTTCGGGGATTTCAGGAGTAGGTTCTGTGGACTCCGTTTGGCAACTTGTGAAGAGTTGTGTAAACGATAATGCGGCGAGTAGCACAGCGAAAAGCGACCATTTCTTCATGTTCTTTTTCTGTTAATTGTAGATGAATTGTTTTGGGATATGTTAAAACATACGTTTGAAACGGTAGTTTCGGTTTTTTTCGTACTGTTTTTTGGCTAATTTTTCTTAAAAATGGCTAAAAAACAAAAAAAGCAGTACAAATACTGCTTTTAAGAAGGGTCATTTTTGATATGGAGCGTACGGATAGGAAAGGGAATTTCGATATTTTCCTGTTGAAATCTCTTATGTAGTTTCCGAATAAATTCACTTTGAATCAAAAATTGTCCTGTAAATTCTTCTGCTCGTAAAATGGTTCGAACAGTAATACTGGACTCCCCGAATAGTTTAAAACGAACAAGCGGTTCATGGTCTTTTACACCGCCTTCGGTATGCAACATGATTTCTCGTCCTACGTCGATACATACGCGTTCAACGTGGTCTAAGTCACTGGTGTAAGCGACCCCAACATCAATAGAAACTGCAATTTGACTGTCTGGTAGAATAAAATTCCGGACAATACTACTCGATATTTTAGAATTAGGAACTATGATTAAATGGTTAGATAACGCGCGTATTATGGTATTTCGCCAAGATATGTCTTCTACATGCCCCTCTTCTCCTGTAGCCAACTGAACGTAATCTCCGGGTTTGATTTTACGACCCGCGATGAGCTGAATCCCTGCGAATAAATTCGAAAGTGTGTCTTGCAGCGCCAAGGCAACAGCCAAACCTCCGACACCGAGCGCGGTCAGCATGGGTGCAATAGATATTCCTAGCACTTGTAAGCAGCCCATAATGCCCAAGATATAGACAATTACTTTCAATATTTTGGTAAAAATAGAGCTCTTGGCTACATCTTTTCCAAGTCGATGAATCTGAAAATTAGCGATGGCTGTGACTAATTGTGCGGAAACCCAAGTGAGGATAAGAATGGAGAAAATACTAATTGCTTCTTTAATTTCAACGCGGTAAGCGTCGTGTAAGTGGCTTGTCTGGTAGGCAGTCACGACACCGCCAATCCAACAAATAGGAATGATGGTTTTTTCGAGAAGAGAGACAATTAAGTCGTCTAATTCGTTGGTTGTTCGTTCGGAAGCCCGTCTAAGGCGAGGTAAAATGAGTGATTTTAATGTTTTGCCTAACAGCCAACCGGCAGGTAAAGCAAAGAGCCAAATGGCGATGTCAATCAGTTGTTGTGTGGATAAAAAAGTCATGAATAAGTAAATTGATTCTATTTTTGTTGACCAAAAAAGCTAAAATTAAGGGGTAATAGGAAAGGTGTCAAGGATTTCAGATAGAACAATTTGTGGATGTGTCTCCGCAATCATGTGCCCAGCGTCAGGGATATAGATAAACTTGCTGTTTTCTTTTTGAAGTTTCTTTTTGGCAAATTGGAAATTTCCTAAGTCGGCAATCCAGTCCTGTCCACCCATAAACACCGTTGTCGGGACACGTAATTTATTCCAATCCTCTTGGATTTTGCGTAACTCGCGTTCGTGTGCAAATTTTTCGTCTGTTGCAGCAATTAAATCAAGGGATAAAAATTGGCGAACAAACCAATGTTTTGCCGCATAAGCAAACCAGAAGTACTTTTCTTTGTCGGGGTCAATGACAGGCGAAATCAGGAAGATATTTTTTGTCTTTTCAGCATAACGTATCCCAATTTCTGCTGCAATAGCTGCACCATACGACCGTCCAATAATCAAGGCTTTCTCTCCTGATAAATTTACATGCAGCGCTTCGACAATCGCATCGGCTTGTTGTACAATAGATGTAACCACTTTTTGTTTGCGTTTCCGTGACTTACCGTAGCCTAATCTGTCCACAGAAATAATATGAAACCGTGACCGAAGTACGCTGTCTTGCAAGAGTGTATTGTAGGCTTTCCAATTTCCTGGCGCACCATGAATAAACAAGATAGGAGGCGCGTACGGGTCTCCCAAAGAAACAAAATGCAGGCGCGTATCAGTGTGTTCAATGAAATGCGTGATTTCTGGAATGATGGCTTTCGGACGAATTTGGCCACTTTTTTGACAAGAAAAAACAAAAAAGGGAAGTACGAGAGTCCATAGGATAGGAAAGATTACATTTTTCTTCATACAGGTTAACTTGAGGGGTTGATTTCAAGTTACCAAATCATTCCTTAAATTCCAAAAAATAGCTTTATGAAAAAAGATGTTGAAATACATCTTCCAACTTACCGGCTTGTATCACCTTGATTTTAAATTGATCGGTTGTTGTTCCTTTTAGGTTAAATTTTGAAATATAAATTTTTTCAAAACCAAGCTTTTCTGCCTCTGAGATTCGCTGTTCAATTCTGTTCACCGCCCTGATTTCTCCTCCCAAACCAACTTCACCAGCAAAACAGACACGTTGTGAAATCGGAATGTCTTCGTATGAGGAGGCAATAGACGCACAAATGGCTAAGTCAATGGCGGGGTCTTCGACTTTCAAACCGCCGGTAATATTCAGGAAAACATCTTGCGTACCAAGCCGAAATCCCCCGCGTTTTTCAAGAACGGCTAAAATCATTTGCAATCTTCGTAAATCAAAACCAGTGGAACTTCGCTGCGGAGTACCATAATTTGCTAAACTGACAAGCGTCTGTATTTCAATCATTAATGGGCGGTTGCCTTCCATCATAGCAGCAATTCCGATACCACTAAGCGCGTCTTCTCGTTGTGCAATGAGAATTTCAGATGGATTACTCACTTGCCGAAGTCCACTTCCTTGCATTTCGTAAATGCCTAGTTCTGAAGTACTTCCGAATCTATTTTTTGTGGTGCGCAAAATCCGGTACGTCATGTGGCGGTCTCCTTCAAACTGTAAAACAGTATCGACCATGTGTTCTAGAATTTTCGGCCCAGCAATAGAACCATCTTTGGTAATATGTCCAATCATGATGACAGGAATATCTGATTCTTTTGCAAATTTCATTAATTCCGCTGTACATTCTTTGACCTGGGAAACGCTTCCAGCACCAGACTCAATATGGGGAGAAACCAACGTTTGGATGGAGTCAATGATGACAATATCTGGTTCTATTTGTTCAATTTGTTTGAAAATATGCTCCGTAGAAGTTTCTGTCAAGATGTAACAGCGGTCATTCTGGACAGCTAGGCGCTCAGCACGCATCTTGATTTGCTGTTCACTTTCTTCGCCAGACACATACAAAACTTGGTAATCTTGCAAACTCAAGGCAATTTGGAGCATCAACGTGGACTTTCCGATACCGGGTTCACCTCCCATCAAAACCAAAGAGCCGGGCACAATTCCACCTCCTAAAACACGATTTAATTCGTGGTCATCCGTGATAATTCTGTATTTTTCTTGGGTGGTAATATCCTTTAGACTTTTGGGTTTAGATGCCTGCCGCGCTGCTGTTTGACCAAAACGCCAATTGCCTTTTTCAGGCTCTGTTTTTGCCAATAATTCTTCTACGAGTGTGTTCCACTCTCCGCAAGAAGGACATTTTCCGAGCCATTTGGGTGAATTATAGCCACAACTTTGGCAAAAATACGCTGATTTAATCTTGGCCATCAGATAAAAAATGAGTTGGTGTGTATGTAAAGTGAAGCAAGTTACGTTATTTTGCCGTTACTTGATTTACTAAAATTGTTTGTATTATGATGATTATGAAAAAGCTTCTCAGCACAGTTTTACTCGGCTTAGGTATCACAACAGCCACATTCGCCCAATTTGATTTGGGAATTAAAGGAGGGGTCAATACCTCTGCCATCATCACGGATGCCGGTTCTTTGAAAGACAACATTGAGGCAAGTTACAACACGAGAACGGGTTTCGTGGGTGGTGTGTATGCAAGATTTGGAAAAAAATTCTACTTGCAACCGGAGGTCGTTTTGGCGAGCAAGGGAGGAGAAATTATTGTAGATAATACGGCATTTCAAGTCAAGTATAATGACATTGACGTACCCATACTTTTGGGTTTTAAACCACTGAAATTCCTGCACGTCGTTGGTGGACCTGTTGCTTCCTTGAAGGTTTCAGAGGGTGATAGTTTCAAAGAAGCATTGAAAAACTATACTTCCAATCCGGATGAGACTTTTGCAAATTCTACTTTTGGGTATCAATTTGGTGTTGGTGTAAAAGTGTTGGGAATACAATTAGATGTTCGCCGACAAGGAAGTTTGTCTGAAATATCTGTCTTAAACTTACCCAATGAGCCTAAATTCAGCCAACGCGCACAAGGTTGGCAAGTGACGGCTTCTTTTAATATTTTGTAATTTTATTCGCCCGAATCAATTTGGTTCGGGCTTTTTTTATGCGCATTTTTGTTGTTCCTCTTCCCAAATATATTGCGGGTATTGCTCTTTGGCCTTTCATTTTGGTTCGTCGTAAAAATCCATCTACTCAACTCATTCGACACGAACAAATTCATCTTCATCAACAAATCGAATTGGGTATTTTCTTATTTTATATTTGGTATTCGACAGAATTTCTCCTCCGTCTTTTTTGGACTCGCTCCGCTGCGAAAGCGTATCGTTCCATTTGTTTTGAACAAGAAGCCTACGCGTACCAGACCGATGAATCGTATCTTGATACGAGGAAAAAATGGGCTTTTTTGACTTATCTATAAGCAAGAAAAATGAATCGTTAAGCTATATTTATTATTTCCTGTTCCTGGATTTTATCTAGCGACAAGCGCGTCATTTATTCCTCCAATTTTACCTCAAATAATTCCTTTGATTTGGGTTGATTTTCAGTTTCTGTCAAATCAGTAGAAATGTGTTGCAGGCGTTCCGCAAAGATGTCTAATTTGGGGGATGACGTACGAGATAGTGAAAAAACAGTGTGTTCTGCCCGTTCAATGCTGTTGGAAGTACCAGCGATGATGAAATACTCTATAAAGAAATGATAAAATGGAGCTAGGTCAGATAAAAGACAGAACAAAGACAAAATGCAAGCCACTTATTTGAATTGAAAAAAAATGAACGCCCTTATTTTGGGTAGAGTACAGAGAAACAATAGAGCTCGAAAACGAACGAAATATACACGCACATAACCAAGGGATTTAACCAATTAAAAAACCTGTTGGATTATTTGGACAATTGGATATATTGTGTATTTTTGGTTGTGCATTCGAGATGGTTCCCAAAATTGATTATCTCATCTACGTACGAAATAGACGCCATTAGGTGAAATTATGGTGTTTATTGATTCGTTATGCCTCACCATAAAAAAAGACACAAGTTAAAAACATAATGCCAAGACTGACACAAATAACAATAGAAGGATATCGTTCTATTTGCGAACAAATTGTAATCAATTTTCCTGACAACAAACCAGTAATATTGATCGGTGAAAACAACTCAGGTAAATCAAATATTATCCGTGCGATTGAACTTATGTTTGGCGAGTTTCACCCAAAGTTCAAGAAGCTTGATGATTACGATCATTATAATCGTGATACCAAAAACCAAGTAATTATTGAAGCAAATGTTTCAGGTTTGGTTGGAATATTATCGTATAATTTTGGGAATAAAAGTGCTTGTAGTGGATTTAAATTTCGTTCCCACAAAGGGAAAGACAATGACTTTGTTGGTATTCAATCAGTTGATGGAGCTGAAAACCAGTATGTAAAAGGAGAACTTAGAGATGAACTTTTATGTGTTGTGGTTAATTCTGAACAGAATCTCAATTTTCAATTAAGCTACTCATCAAAATATACTTTACTTTCCAAAGTGACAAAAGCTTTTCATGACAAACTTGTCGAAGACGAAAAGCGAGTTGAGATATTAAAAGGATTCTTTGAAAATATAAAAAATACATTTTTAGAAGTTGATGAATTCAAAACGTTCAACACAAATATGTCAACTATTGCAGACTCATTTATTTCAAATATGACTCACGCTTTGGCTTTTGACTTCTCTGCATACGACCCAAGTAATTATTTCAAGACTTTACGTGTTCATCCAACCGAAAATGGACAAATAAGAGCATTTGAAGAATTGGGAACAGGTCAACAGCAAATACTTGCTCTTTCTTTTGCCCACGCATACGCAAAATCTTTTTTAGGACAAGGACTTATTTTTATTCTTGATGAACCAGAATCACACCTGCACCCATTGGCACAAAAATGGTTAGCAAAAAAAATGTTTCAAATGGCTGAAGACGGCTTGCAAATTGTAGTAACTACACATAGTCCTTATTTCATTGATTTAAACTATCTTGAAGGAATCAATTTAGTTCGCAAAGATGAAGAGACAACTTACAACGTAAGCAATGATGCTAAATCTCTTTGCGAATTTTGTCTTAAAACAGGTTCTAATGCCGACAAAACAAAAGAAGATACAATAATTCCATTTTATGCCAACAATTCAACTTCACACATATTATCAGGATTTTTCGCAAACAAAATTATTCTTGTTGAAGGACTGACAGAAGAATTGGCTTTGCCTGTTTATTTCGAAAGACTTGGCTTTGACCCTACAGAATATGGTGTTGAAATTTTAGGAGTTGGTGGTAAGGGCAGTCTTGCTAAATGGTGGAGATTATTTACACTTTATAAAATCCCAACATTAGTTTGTTTTGACAATGATGGAAAACAAGATGATGCAAAGGGAGTAAAAAGAAAAGACGCATTAAAGGCAATTGGCATTGCCGACAACGAATTAGAAGAAATAATTGGAGTAAACAATTGGGCTATTTCCGACAAGTATTGTGTATTTGGAAATGACTTTGAAACAACAATGCGTGCTTCTTTTCCAGATTATTCTGATGTGGAGAAAACAGTAACGGAACAGCTTGGAAGTAGTTCGAAAAATTTGATTGCACGTGAAACGGCAAAACGCATTGACCTCACTTCAGAAAGTGAAGGGAAAAAACAACTTGAAATTTTAATAGAAAAAATAATCAAACTTGAGACAAAGTAATAAATGGCGAAGACATAACATCACCTATACGCAAGCAGGGGTTTCGTGCTTCGTAGGACAGTTAAATGGTATATTTGTAGTTCAAGTTCTTCGTAGGTAGTTCAGTGGTTACAAGCCCTGCCTGCGTATAGCTGAGAACCGCTGCCTGCAAGCATAACGAACCCAACATCATAGACAGAATTCAAAAAATATAAAATGGATAACGAAGAAAAATATAAAATTAAAATCAATAATACTACTGCTGACTTATTGACTACAAAAGTTCAGACAAACGATCCGTTGACAATTAGTGCCATTGACTTGGCGACAACTGCGCAACCAAAAAATTATCTGAACGCTATTGATTATATAACTGCTCAATCAGGCAAGTTAAATGCTGTGACAAATCAGATTAACTTTTTGACAAGCCCTGCATATCAACCAAGCATTTTGACAGCAGTGACAGGAGTTCAAAGTCATCTTTCTGCTTTTAGCACCATACAATCTTTTTTGCCAAAGGTTGACCACTTATCTGCCGTTTCACCTTTGATGGATTTATCAAGACAAGCAACTTTAGCAATTTCTGGTTTAACAGCTCCATCAGTTATGTCTGGACTTGCTGCCTCTGTTGCAACAAATTACCAACCCTGGTATGAAACGAACATTGCAAAATCTTCAATTCTTTCAACATCTGCTTATTCTTCACTAAATCTTGTAGACACAAGTAAAAACTTAGCGACAATTATCGGCACTCAAAATTTATCTGCGTTATCAATTCAGTCAAGCATTGTTAAGGCAACAGAGTTTTCTTTGTTCGCTGAAAAATCCTTGTATGCAATAACAACAGAAAATTTGGGAAGCAGAATAACCTTATCTACAGAGCCAAAAGGTTATTTAACATCATCCTTTATTGGACTTACGGACAGCTATTCAGCTCTTTTAAAATCATTTGAGAACAATCCTCTGTCTTATACACAAATAAATCCTTCAATATCAAGGATTGCACCAATTGAATATTTTTCAACTGCAAATTTGCTTGAAGCAATTTCTGTAGAAGAAGATATTACTCCCGAAGAAGAGCTTTTAAAAAATGAAATTCAGTATGAAAATGAAATTATGTTGAGTAGTCATCTACCAAAAATTGATGAAAGACTTTATAAGATGTGGAAGGGTGCAATTGAAGCATATAACTCAAACAACTCCGACAGAGTTAGACATTTCTCAACATCAATTAGGGAATTATATACGCATCTATTTCACATTTTGGCTCCAGACGATGCTATTAAAAAATGGACAACTGACCCAAATCATTATCACCAAGGAAGACCAACAAGAAAAGCACGACTACTCTTTATTTGCCGAAATATCAATAACGACCCATTCAATACTTTTGTAAAAAAAGACGTTGATGCAACAATTGCATTCATTGATATTTTTCAAAAAGGAACACACGACATAGATCCCGTTTTTTCTCCTAATCATTTAGTGACGATAAAAAGTAAAGCCGAAAACACTTTGAAATTTTTACTTGAAATTCATTTTACTACAAACAACTGAAATGACACAGGACAAAATGCCAGCAGCTAACAGCAGCTACCCAAAAGGCGGGGTTTCGTGTTCCAAAGACAGTTTGTGGTTAATCAAACATCAGTTTTTCAAATCAAGTTTTGTGGTAAAAGTCCCGCCCTTCGGGTAGCTGCCAAACGTTAGGCCTCACCCTAAAAGACGACTGTGCTAACAATGATAGTTAACAACTAACAGACATAAATGAAAAATAAAGCACCTATTTTGACTAAATTTGTGCTTAATAAAAAAGACTTATTTTAATGGCAAAAAAATATAAAACAATAGACCTTTTTGCAGGTATTGGAGGTATCCGACTTGGTTTTGAGGCTCACGGCTGTGAGACAGTCTTTTCTTCCGAGTGGGACAAAGCAGCTCAAGATATGTATGAGGCAAATTTTGGCGACAGACCGTTTGGTGACATTAACGAAATTGCACCTCACGACATTCCCGACCACGACATTTTATTAGCAGGATTTCCTTGCCAACCTTTTAGCATTGCAGGTAAAGGACTTGGCTTTGCGGACACAAGGGGAACTTTATTTTTCAATATAGAAGCAATTTTAGAAGCGAAAAAACCACAAGCCTTTTTACTTGAAAATGTAAAAAGGCTTACAACACACGACAATGGACAAACCTTTGCTGTTATTTTAGAAAAACTTAAAGGACTTGGATATACGGTTTATCACAAAGTTTTTAATTCGCTTGACTTTGGAGTTCCACAAAAGAGAGAGAGAATTTATATTGTCGGTTTCAGAGACCCAATTTATTTTAAGTTCCCTAGACCACTTGGCTGTTACAAACCATTGACAGAAGTTTTACAAAAAGACGATGAAATTCCTCAGAGTTATTTTCTTTCAGACCAACTAAGAGAAAAAAGAAAGAATGCGGTAAAGGGCGTTCCGCCCTTTCCGTCTATATGGCACGAAAACATTGGAGGAAATATTTCAGCATTACCTTATTCTTGTGCTTTACGTGCAGGTGGAAGTTACAACTACCTTGTAGTAAATGGAGAAAGAAGATTAACAGATAGAGAAATGTTAAGACTACAAGGTTTTCCAGATACTTTTAAAATAAATATTCCTTATTCACAGGCACGAAAAGTAGCAGGTAATTCAGTTTCCGTACCAGTCATTGAAGCAATCGCAGGTGAAATGATGAACGCAATGAAAAATCAAAAGGAAGCGATTAAGGAAACAATTCAATTAACATTATTAGAACCCACAAATGAGTATAAATGACGCAAAGCAATCATTGGATAAAGTTATTGACAAAGCAAGGGTTCACCTTTACAAGCCAATTCAAGTAGCAGAAATATTGCACCGTGATAGAACAGAAAAAGACATTAATCTTTCTGATTTATCCTCTTATCGCACTATTTCAAAGAAATGGAGAGACATTATTTGTATCAAATTTTTAGGACGGACTTCTACTTCTTCTGCACGTTATCAAGATGATATTTTCAATGATAACGCAATCCCACCAATGGTATTAGCAGAGCTTGGAAAAGAAAATAGAAGTAAAAACGGAATTGTAGAAGCATACATTTACCAAAAATTTGCTCAACGATTTTCCCAAATGTCAACAGGCTTAGATTACTGCCTAACTCACGATAAAAGTAACTTCAATCTGAATGAATTTCTTGCAATGTTTTGGAGGGAACCAGGTCTAAGAAGAAGCATTGATAAAATTTATGAAATTGTTGTTTACTCTTTGTTTTCGGCATTAGTCGAAGCATTAGAAGTTTCAGTTGAAGTAAGTTTAAACCCAGCAAAATCAGATATTTTGAAAGAGTTTGAAGACTTTGCAAACCGAGTAATTCAACTCTCAACCAAACAGACAAGCATTAAACTTAAAGCAAGAATTAATCGTGTTGGTGTTACAAATGCAGCCGACAGAGGACTTGATATGTGGGCAAATTTCGGACTTGCTATTCAAATCAAACATTTATCCTTGACAGAAGAACTTGCCGAAAATATTGTTTCTTCTGTTTCGGCAGACAGAATAGTAATCGTTTGTAAAGACACTGAACAGAAAATAATTGTTTCAGTTTTAAATCAAATCGGTTGGAAATCTAAAATTCAAAGCATTGTAACTGAAACCGACCTTTTAACTTGGTATGAAAGAGCATTACGAGGAAAGTTTGCAAATTCAATTGGCGACAAGGTTTTGAAGAAACTAACAGAAGAAATACAAGTTGAATTTCCTGCGACTGACAATGCTGAGTTTACAAAGTTTATCAAACTACGTGGCTATGAAAAATTAAGCGACAAAAATTGGACAATTAATTGACAGAAAAGAAGGGCGAAGGCATAACAGCAGTTTTGCAAAAAAGCGGGTTCAGTAGTTAATTGAACATTCTACCTCGCATCAACTTTTGTGGTGTATTGACAGTTTTGTGGTAAAAGACCCACCTTCGCCAAACCGCGAACCGTTGGCTATAATGCTGAAAAAGACACTGCAAAAATTAAAAGTTTGTGATTAATTTCCGATTTTTGTAAAAGATAATGATTGAAAATGAAGCTTGATAAGTACGAGTTAAAATCGGGAGAGCAGCTTGAGGTTTTTGAGTTTGTTAGTGTTGGACCAAAAGGAAAAATTCCTAAGATTGTGCAATATACCTCGACCAATTATAAAGACTTGTATAATTTGGGCTTTGGAGACAAAAACATTGAGACTGGAGAAATTGATGATATTGTCATTTCAAACAATGGAGACAGCGAGAAAGTATTGGCTACAGTTGTTGCAACTTTATATGCATTCATTGATAAGCACAAAGAAGCAATGGTATATGCAACTGGAAGCACAAAATCCAGGACTCGATTATATCGAATGGGGATTACAAAATATCTCGATGAGATTAAAGAGGATTTCGAAATTTATGGAGAGCTTGAAAATGGCTGGGAGGAATTTCGGAAAGATGTTGAATATGAAGCATTTCTTGTAAAACTTAAAGATAATTAACAATGGGATTAAAAGACATTCATACAAAAAAGAAATCCGTTGTGTTGGTAGATAAGTCACTGGACTTTTTTAACGATAAAGTTCTTTTTCCTAAGAAATTAGAAAAAGCGAATGAAATGTTGAAAAAAGTTGGACTTCCAAAGCTTGATAAAAAAGCACTATAGCCAACACACAATCTAAAACAGTTAGGGTTCAGTGGTTTGTGAGGGTCCGATTCTATCAAAGTTTGTGCTTGGTTGAAAGTTTTTCGTCTCCGAAATCGCCGCCTTCGCCAAACCGCGAAGTATTGTAAGTAATTTTAAAAAATACCACTAACAAAGAGCTTTGTTTTAAACAAAATTGTATATTTGAGTTATGTCAAAGAAAAGAATATATACAAAAAACTTGGCATAAGAGTAGCCGTATCAGTTAATTCACGCAAATACCACGTGATAACTGGCGATGGTCAAAAGTGGATTGTAGTTGCTGATGGAAATACTAGAGCGACAAGAGTGTTTACCACAAAAGTTGGTGCTATCGAATTTGCAAGAGAGACAGCTGACAAAATTGAAGGAGAAGTTATAATTCATAAAAAAAACTGGAGAAATTGAAGAACGAGTGTCTCTAGCTAAATAATTAAACTCCTTTATGGCATTTGAACAAACTGAAGACGAAATTGAGGAAATGCCTATAGGCGACTTCATTAAATTTGCAAATGATTGGATTCGTGAGTTTAAGGAATAAAAACTACTTACAACAATGCTATAAGTAATTGCTTGTTCTCGCCTACTTCTGAAAATCCGCGCGAATTTTCAGTTTGGTGTGTACTTGCAAAGTTAAGTGCTAAATCCCGCAACTACGCATAGCCGAGACCGTTATAGCAACAAAGGTAATTTTGACAGACACACAAGTAAAATAAATGAGTATGAGAAAGATATTTTTATTGACAATTTTGATAATCGGATATAATCTTCCGACATTTTCACAATTTGATAGTCAACTTCAAAATAATCGATTTCAAATTGACACTACTTTTAAGTCACTTTCATTGAATAATGGGACAAAGTCTTTGAGTCTTTCTGATTCTATGAACAGTAAAAAAATGTTCAATAATCCTTTAAAAGACAAAAGATTTCTTCCCCTTAAATTGACAGATAAAAATGTAAGTTTTGGACAAAATCTGAATAAAATTGTTAAAACGCCACAAACATTTGATAACATGCCGTGTCTAAAGCCCGAGGGATATTTTCCAATGCCAGTCTATAAACCGGACTCGACAGCGAAATATACTTTGTTGATTAAAAAATACTAACGAGAACCTCTGTTGCTAATATCAGCTTCCCGCAAGCCGGGTCTCGGTACCTTGTTGACAGGAAATCAGGAAATTGAAAGGCGGCTCTTCGCTAAGAAAGGTAAGTGGTCAATGTTTACCAGAAGTTCTGCAACTGAAAGCACATTGCCAGCTAACTTAGGATTTAAAAAATGGAAAGTATACCAAGTATCTATTTCAAAAAACGAACTTCGAAAATACCTAGAAGAACAAAAAATAATCAAATCACTTACTAATGGATTCTAAAATGAAAAAATTACACTTTATAGTAATAGCTTTTGGTCTGCTAGTTTCAATAAATACACTATTTGCACAAGCTAAAAAGCCAACCTTAATGATTTTACCCAGTGACAACTGGTGCGCGCAGCGTTATTTTATGACCGAGTTTGATAATCAAGGCACCAAACAAAAAGTTCCGAATTACAAACAAGCTTTTCAAGAGGATACAGAGTTAGGTCAGGTTATCAGTAAAATCGGCTCTTTAATGATTGACAGGGGCTTCCCACTAAAAGATGCAGAGCAGGAATTGAAAGCAATTGAAGCACGCAATGCTGAAGATAATATGACAATAAGCACTGCGAGTGGTTATTCCATTTCCGAGAGCCCTTTAGATAAATTAAAGAATAAAGCCAAAGCTGATATTGTTATTCAAATTTGGTGGAAAGTAACAAAAACCGATAATGGAAAAGTTATATCTTTTGTATTAGAAGCCTTTGATACATACACTAGCAAGCGTATTGCATCTTCAACTGGAAATGGCACTCCAAATAATACCGATATTGTTCCAGTATTACTACAAAATGCAATTTTAGCAAACATTGATCCTTTTGCTGTTCAACTACAATCTCATTTTGATGATATGTTTAATAATGGAAGAGAAATACTTTTGACAGTAAAAAAATGGAACAGCTGGGAAAACAACATGGAAACTGAGATTGATGGAAACGAAATAACGGATTATGTAAATGAATGGCTACAAAAAAACACCGTAAAAGAAAGATTTAACATGAGTGATGCAACTGAAAATATTATTCGATTCGACCAAGTGCGAATACCATTGTACGATGCTAACAACAATGCCATTGATGCACGCCAATTTGCAAAGTCCTTACAAAAGTATTTAAAGGCAGCCCCATTTAATTTTGAAGTTAAACTAATGACCCGTGGATTAGGAGAAGCAATCCTTGTTTTGGGTGAAAAATAAAAAATATGAAAAATTTTATAGCAGTACTCATTTTAACTATTGCCGCAATTACAAGTAATGCACAAGTGAAATTGGATGACTTTGGAAGAATTGTTTTAAATACTTATTTGCCTGATAACATAGCAATACCAACAGAAGCAAAAAACTTGCTCTTAACCAAGCTAAATCAAATTACAAGTCATAATGGAATGGGAGGTAGCCAGTCTAACCCGAGATTTATTATAACTGCAAATGTAAATATTGGTACAAAAGATATTATTGCAGGTCCTCCGCAAATGATTGCTCAAAATATTGAAATTACGATTTTTGTTGGCGATGCTGTTACTAATACAATTTTTTCAAATGCAACATTAAGTTTGAAAGGAGTTGGTATAAATGAAAACAAAGCATTTATAGAAGCATTTAAAACCATTAACCCCAAAAATAAAGAAGTGATAGCTTTTTTAGAAGAGGGTAAAACAAAAATCATTAATTATTACAGCACCAACTGTGATTTCATTATCAAAGATGCCCAAACATTGGTAAAGCAAGAAAAGTATGATGAAGCAATTTACCAGCTATCACTTGTACCTGATGTTTGTAAAGATTGCTATTTTAATTGCTTAGATACTCTTACCCATATTTACCAAATGAAAATTGATGCAGACTGCAGAGTAAAATTAAATGAAGCAAAAGTTACTTGGTCAGCTAGTCAAACACCAGAAGGAGCAGAAAGGTCGGGAGATATTTTAAGCACAATAAACCCCATGGCAACTTGTCAAAAAGAGGTAGATACATTTATTAAATCAATTGATGCTAAACTCAAAGCAGATGAAAAAGCTCGTTGGGAATTTAAAATGAAACAGTATGCTGATAAAATTGCGGCTCAGAAAGAACAAGTTAGAATAGCCGAAGAAAAGTCAAAACGAGATGATACTTATCGAGAAAATCAATCTCAACGAAATTATGAGCTAGATAAAATTTGTGTAACTGCTTATCGGGATGTGGCTGTGGAATATGCCAAAAATCAACCTAAAACTATTACATATAATAACATTTACTGGAGGTAATTATGGACTATTTTAAAGGAACAAAAACCCAAATTTCACCTTGCATTGCTGCTAAAGCAAAGTTTGCTTTAAATCTCACGAAGAAAAAACCAAGCAACACCAAAACATGTAGCTATGATTATTGGTGTAACGTAATTGATACCTTTTCTTCCCAAAACAAAATTTCAAGTAAAACCGCGGAAGAAGCCAAAAACAAATTTAAACTTTTAATCAAATAAAGAATGAAGCGATTAATTTTACTTATGTCCCTTGCACTAAGTATCAATGCTTATGCACAAGATGATAAAACTGTAACCCTTGTAGTAAGTGGGCAAGGCAAAACGCAAGATGAAGCTAAACAAAATGCTTTAAGAAGTGCCATTGAACAGGCCTTTGGTACTTTCATATCATCAAAGACCGAAATATTGAATGATAATTTAGTAAAAGATGAAATTGTATCAGTAGCCAATGGAAATATTCAGAAGTTTGAAATAATTTCCGAAGTACAAACCCCTAATGGAGGTTTTGCTGCTTCATTAAAAGCAACTGTTTCAGTTACAAAATTAATATCGTTCGTTGAGAGTAAAGGTGTTGCTGTTGAGTTTAAAGGCGGTCTCTTTGCATTAAACATTCAAAATCAAGAATTGTCTGCTAAAAATGAAATAACCTGTTTAAATAACTTGAAACAAACTTTAATGAGATTTTCAGCATCATCATTTGATTATGAAATTAAAGTTTTTAATCCTACACTAAGCAAATCATCTAATTTGCTTTATAATATTCCAATAAAAATATCATGTCGAGCAAATACAAATTTAAAAAACTGGGCATTGCTTTTTCAAAAAACTATAATAGAACTAGCAATGCCAAAGGAAGAGGTAAAAAACTATATGAAATTACGCAAATCTACATTTGCTTTTCAAATAAATGATAAAAAGCCACAAATACTGCACTTTAGGAATGAAGAATCGTTAAAGCTTTTGAATGAGATTTTTGCACACTTAGTTTATGGAATCCAAAACTTTGAAGTACGCAATGGTATTGAGGTATTCTCTTTAAGTAAATTTAAAACACGCGAAAGAAATTGGTATACTTTTAAGGAAGAAGAAATCCAACAGCGTGAACAAGAAATCCAACAGCGTGTACAAAACTATCTTATGTTGGAGTTTAATTACAGGAATTTAGGAAGAAGGGGGCCAAATTATATTGATGGATGTTATCCATGTATCTATGACAAGGATTTATTTTATCTAATAAATAGGGGAGATGCCATTCGGGTATTTCCAGAAGGTGTAGTTGGAGCGAAAAATGAAATTTCATTTGCAGAGATATTAAAATTAGTTGGTCAAGTCGTTGCCATTTATGAGTTTAATGATGTTAGAAATCTTGATGATTTAAAAAAAATATCCCAATATAAAGTCAACCGAAAAAGACAAAATTGATATTACCTATTTTGAGTTACTCTATCTATTATAACTCATCAGTGCAGTTCTATTGTAATTGTATTAAATAAAAAAACAAGGTCTATGAAATTGAATGATTTTAAATTTCTTGAACAACTACCAACCAAAGGTTTCGTAATATTAAAGAATGGGAAAAATTATGCTGAAGCTATATATGAATCAAATATCCCATTTAGACCTGGGGTATATCTAGTTTATTCTCTGAACAAAAAAGGTGAAGATCAAGATTTACTTTATTATGGTAAAGCAGGCGTTACAGATAATAAAGGTAATCCAACGCTTAATTATCACCAATTACCTAAAAGGCTGGTGGCAACAACTTCTATACCATCAAACCATCCGGAATTTGAGAAAAAGAAAGACATTACACGAGCTAAATTATGGACTTGGTACGTGGAAAACAAGTTTGTCTATGGGATAAAGATATATTGGTTTATCTCAGAGTGGCCTAAACAAAATCCAAATGATATTGAGAGGAAAATAAAAGAAGAAATAAAACAAAAGTATCCAAAATGGAAAAAGTCAATTTAAAAATAATCATTACCTCTTTTTTGATTTTGTTCTTGTTCACAAGTTCCCAAGCCCAATCATTCGATGACGACAAAATCGCTTTAAGTAATTTTATCAAAAGGATGTACACCGCAACCCCTTTTGAGGGTGTTAAAATAATGGACGATTACGATCATCAGTATTTAGTTTCTGTTATCAGTCTGGAAAAAGCTAAATACACAAGCGAATCCACTATGAATCGTGTGGCACAAGTTAAGGCACAGTCACAAGCAAGTACTTTTTTGAATGGCGCCACAATTACGTTGGATATGGTAATAACAACCAAAGAAACCAAGGACTCAATAAATAACGTAAAAACTATTGTTGAAACTGTTGAACAGATAAAGCAAAATTCAGTTGGTTTCTCACAGGGCCTTGAGTTGTTAACGAATTTTGACAATGCAGACAGTCTAAGAATGGTTTTTATTTGTATCAGAGAATTAAAAAAAGAATAAATATGAAATAGATATTTCTAAATAGTGGTGATTGAAAAACAATACTTTTAGGAGCAACTGGTTTTCCGCAATAAGAAACAAAAGATTTCTTCCCCTTGAATTGACAGATAAAAATGTAAGTTTTGGACAAAATCTGAATAAAATTGTTAAAACGCCACAAAGCATTGATAACATGCCGTGTCTAAAGCCCGAGGGATATTTTCCAATGCCAGTCTATAAACCGGACTCGACAGTGAAATATACTTTGTTGATTAAAAAATACTAACGAGAACCTCTGTTGCTAATATCAGCTTCCCACAAGCTGGGTTTCGGTGCTTTGTTGACAGGAAATCAGGAAATTGAAAGGCGGCTCTTCTAAGAAAGTTCAGTGGTTAAAATCCCGTCCTTCGCATAGCCGAGACCGTTATAGCCAATGGTAGGACGACCGTACAACTTAAGAGAAGGAAAGTCTAAAAACAAAATTTCATTCTCTTTAAAAACACGAATAAAAGACTGATTGACAAAACTAATGATAATAAACAAATAGATAAATTTGGAAACGACTATTGCAATTACAAAAATATGCCGTATGTTTACGGTTAATAATACCAGCCACGCTTCCCAATTGAACAGCGCACCCGGGCTGGTTTTCGATTTTTATAGGGTTAACTTGAATTCAACAATCCTATGAAATACAATAAGTTACCCATCACAATATCTGAACAAGTAGAAAGATTAAAGGATCGTGGGCTAAAGTTTGACAACGATATAAATGCTCAAAATTATCTCTCCAATATTAGTTATTACCGATTAAGAGCTTACACATACCCTTTTCAAGACAATTCCCAAGACGACCAACCATTTAATGTTGATGTTACATTTGAGCAAATCATAGAACTTTACGTATTTGACAGGAAGCTCCGTCTGTTGATATTTGATGCTATTGAAAAAATTGAAATCGCACTAAGAACTCAAATCATCTATCATTTTGCATTAACTCACGGAAGTCATTGGCAACTTAAGCCTGAACTCTATAGAGACCCAATGAGATTTGCTAACCATTTAAGTAGTTTACAAAAAGAAATAGATAGAAGTAACGAAACATTTATTGACCATTACAAAAACAAATACACTAATCCGACAGAACCACCAAGTTGGATGAGCTTAGAAGTAAGTAGTATAGGTTTATTGTCAAAGATTTTTCAAAACTTGAAAAAGAGTCCTGAAAAATTAGCTGTTATCTCTCATTTTGGTCTTAAAGATGTTTCAGTTATTGAGAATTGGATTCTTTGCTTTAGCACATTAAGAAACATTTGTGCTCATCACGGACGAGTTTGGAATAGACGACTTATACAAATTAAACTTCCTACTCACCCGACCCATACTTTCTTGAAAAACAAATCAATATATACAAACAAGCTTTATGCAACATTATCTTGTATAGAGTATGTTTTAAAACAAATAAGTCCAGGTTTAACATTTAGTGAGCGACTTAAGGAATTAATGAAAACCTGTCCATTGGCACAGACAAATGAAATGGGCTTCCCTAAAAACTGGTTAGACGAAGAATTATGGAAATAACTTTACTCTTCCCTTACTTAGCTACAATAATTAATCTATTATTCACCTAATTTTACCTCAAATAATTCCTTTGATTTGGGTTGATTTTTCAGTTTCTGTCATATCCGTAGAAATGTGTTGCAGGCGTTCCGCAAAGATGTCTAATTTAGGAGATGACGTACGAGATGGCGAAAAAACAGTGTGTTCGTTTTCCAATAAAACTTCGGCTATTGCCCGTTCAATGCCGCTGGAAGTACCAGCGATGATGAAAAAGTTCATCAATTATCGTAGCTATTTTGGGGGAAGAGATAATGCAAACTATCTTTTTGTTCCTACGAATGCGAGATGTAACTTTGCCAACGAATATCTTTTCCTTTTGAATTTAAAGATATTTTGATCAAACAAATAATCACATTTACTTTCTAAATTATACCAACGTATGCGCCCGATTACCTTGACGATTTTATGCGTTTTGACCTTTATAAACAGCGGTTTTCAGCTTTTTACCTCGTTTGAACAATTTTCTAATCCGGAAGCACAGGTAGAGCAAGGCTTGCTTATTTTTGAGCAAGTACGCGATGTGATAGAGGAACAAAATCAGGATTTGGACTCGGAGCAAGAGGAAAGTTTTACGGCAATCATGGATTCGTTTGAGTCTCAATGGACGGTTTCCGCCGTAAAAACCATGACTATTTCCGCTATGCTGACTTCCTTGCTTTGTATTGCGGGCGCTGCCATGATGTGGGGGCTGAATGGCAAAGGTTTTTGGTTTTACCTTGCCGGACTCGGTATCAGTGTTTTGGCTCCGTTTGTTGCATTTAGCGGTATTTTAGCTATTGCTCAAGGTGTTTTTTCATTGATTGGAAGTACAATTCTTGCCTTCATTTACCGCTCACAACAAAAATATATGTTGGATTTTGAAGGGAATAAAGAATGAAAATTACGCCCGATTCTCTCCCGAAAGTAAGTATTTTGTTGGCAGCAAGAAATGAAAAATCATTTATTTTGGACGTTCTACATTCGCTTGCTTCCTTGGAGTATCCCACCGAAAAACTTGAAATCTGGATAGGAGATGATCATTCAACGGACGGTATGGAGCAGGTTATTCTTCCATTTATAGAAGATAAACCTGCTTTTTTTTATGTACGAATCGATGAAAAGGAATCTTCTCCTTTGCAAGGGAAAGCCCGAATTTTGGAGTTTCTAGCCCAGAAAGCTACTGGCGACTATTTCTTCTTTACGGATGCTGACATGCAGTTACCTAACCAATGGGTGAAAGGCATGTTGGCTGGATTTAAAAAACCGGAAATAGGTGTGGTGGTAGGCATGTCGGTCGTGAAAAGTACATCTATTTTTAGTGCATTACAAGGCTTGGAATGGCTGTCTGTTTTATCTGTGATGCACGTGTTGGGGCGCGTACAAATCCCGAGTACAGGCATGGGAAACAATATGGCTGTGACCCGAAAAGCCTGGGAGGCTGCCGGTGGTTATACCCAAATTGGTTTTTCTATTGTAGAGGATTACGCGTTATACAGAGCCATTGTTACCAAAGGATTTGCGTTTGCCCATTTGTTTCATCAGGATATTTTAGCATTTACACAGCCACCTACTCATTTTTTCAAACAGAGAAAACGTTGGCTTCAAGGGGCTTTGTCAACAAAAACCCTCCTATTGATTCCAGCAAGTCTTCAGATTTTACTTTTCCCGATTTTATTGATTTGTGGATTCTTTTTTCCCAAGGAAACGAGTCAATTTATGCTTGGCTATTTTCTTTTTCATACGTTTCTAACAAGTGTAGAAATTAGCTTATTACGTCTTTGGGGATATTTGCCTTTTGTCTTTTTATTTCCGTTTTATCTCTGTATTGGTTGGTTTTTACAAGGAGTCAATTTGCTTTTACCGACAAAAGTAGAATGGAAAGACCGCGTTTATTCGTAGGTAAATCTATCTTTCCAACGGTTGATTGGTTTTTCGAATAAATACCAAGAAACACTTGCTAAAAGCAGCGTAATGGCATAAAATAAGACAAAAGAAAAGAGCCAAGACGACTGAAACCACGGCAGAACTTGATGAATATGCCCAAGAAGCCGCGCTGTTGGGTGGCTCGCGGGTGTATGGTATGTATTGTAAACGAAATTGTGGAAAATATAAATTCCATAACTTACTTTACCAATGTAAACGAACAAAGGAAATAGCAAAAACTTCTCTAAAATAGAGGCGAAAGAAGTTGATTTTTTAGGTATTCCCCAAGAAACATAGCCTATCAAGCTCACAGATAAAATGGATTCAAAAAGACGTAACCAGATGACAATCAGTTCATTATGTGGTTCTAGCTGGCTGTATTTTTCAAAAATTAGCAAGCCGACGTAGGCGAGTAAACTAATCAGAAGCGTATAAACGGAAGAAAAGATTTTTTCAGCTTGCTGGTTTTTTGTCCATTGCAACCAAGCAAGCCAAGCGCCCAATCCGAAGGCATCTAGGCAGGTAAAAACAAGCACATACGGGACAATCCAGGAAGCATTTGTGTAAAAAAAGTAGGCACGTAACGCAACAGAAAAGGCAATTAGGACGGGAAAAAGCCGCGAAAGTCGTGTGAATGGTAAAAAGAAAATTAAGAACGGGAAAAAGAGATAAAATTGTTCTTCTACAGCCAAAGACCAAAGGTGGTCTGAGCTACCCAGCCAAGTGGCGTTCAAAGCCATATATATATTGGCAGAGTAGGAAATAAGCCACAGGATTTTTTCACGAATCGGCGGAACATCCGCTACGTAGAGAAACAAAAGAGTGACGTAGTAAAGCGGAAAAATGCGAATCGTTCGACGAATAAAAAAGCGTTTGATGGATGCCGTATGAGAAACACCTTTTTGGTCATCTTTGTGTTTTGCCTGAAGTAAAATGCGCGTGATAAGAAATCCGCTCAAAACAAAAAAAAGACAAACACCTAAATACCCAGCAGGAAATCCCATTTTATCCCCCGACCAGTGGTCAAGTAAAACAAGTGTAACGGCAAGAAAACGAATCCCATCTAGGGGCTTTATATAAGATAATGACATGTGTATTTACCAGTTTTTGGTGGCGTATTCTTCGGGTTTGCGAATACCCATAATCCGGATGGTTTTTTGTGTATTGAGCAGTTTTTCTTCGTGCCCATCTTTTAACAAAACATAGGCTTCGTAAATGCCAGACGGGAAATTGACTCGACTGACTTCCGCAGAAAGTGAGCTCGACCAATGCGAGAAAATACGCTTCACAGGGTTGGGGTGAACGGCGCGATACATCGGGAAAAGGCGAAGGATACTGTCGGAGCGGAGTACTAAAAAGGCAGCGTCAAATTGCCCTTCAGGCGTATCATACAGGCTATCCCCAAACTCAAAATATTGAACAGTTTCAGGGTTAATTTGCACAGAATCAATCCATTGGGAATAAACAGGGGCATTCCCGAAATGAAGCCGTTGATTAATCCATAAATTTGGACGTTTATAAATGCGTTGCAGAAGAGGAGAAATAGTTGTCGCATTTTTATCGCGGGATAAATTCCCTAGCTCAACCATGCGGTCTTGGTATGTATAAAGATGAAAACGTTTGTCGGCGATGTAACTATTGACGTACGTAAGAACCGCCAATGCAACAAGCGTAAAAGCTGTTTTTTCACGGAATTGTATGGGCAAAAGATGAAGCAGCATTGTCCCAGAAATAAGTACGAGTAGATTCGAATATATCTTGTATTTGCTGGTAAATAAGATGGAACTGTCATAAGCAAATCGGGCGAGAACGGTTCCGAGGATTGTACCCATGACGAACAACGCCATGGCAGCAAGTAGAAGGTAAGCCGGTGGAATGGGTTTGTATTTTTGTAGAAGTGCTTGGTAGGGGAGTCGCAAACAGAAAAATACTGCTATGAGCAAGGCAATTGCGCCAACGAGAATACTTATGCCATTCCGGATTTGGGGAAATATCTCCAAGGTATCTGTCAGAGAACCTGAAAGAAGCAGCGTGCGGTAGAGAATATCGCGCAGTGATTTGTCTGGAATAGACTGGTTTAGGTCGGTGCGGCTTTCAAAAGTGAGCCAATAAAAGAAGAAAATAACAAAGGCAATGCCCGCAGCGATGGCGAGATGTCTGAACCTTTGTTGAAAAAGCAAAATGAGTAGTCCGATAACGGGCACAATAAGACCATTCCCGCTTGTAAATACAGCTGAAAACGCAAAGAAAAGTGCGAGAATAAAGTAAATGTCTTGCGTAGGTTTCTTTGTTGACGGACTGACTTTTTGGAAGGAGAATAGGAAAAACGAAAGAAAAGCAAAAAAGATAACGCCAAAGTTTTGGAGAGAAGCCATTCCCCAGTAAAAATTTTCGTAAAGCCCAAAAGTGAATAAGAGGAGAGAACCCACGGCGAGGAGGATAGGTCGAATTTCGGATAATCCCATCGTTGATTTATACCAGACGAAATACGTGCCGAGTAAGGTAAGGTTCCCTACAATCATCATGGATTTGTAGTCGATAGTTCCCTTGAAAATATAGATAAAGAAAGTGATTAACCGTGTAAAGACGATTCTATGCTCGTTGTGTTGGCTGAAAAGTTTTTCAAGATTTTGCCAAATAGAGTTTGATTCTTCCCAAAATAGGACAAATGCCTTGAGGGCGTGGTCATCCCAATGAGGGACATTGATGGCGTATTTTTCAAAAAAAATACCAAGTGAAAGAAGAGGAAAAAGGGCTAAACTATACCAGATATACGGTAAATAGAGGTAGAGCTGTTTTTTCATGAGTTGAGGTATTCAATGTGTTCAATAAACATTTCATATCCTTTTAACGGGATGAAATTATTGTTGGTTCGGGTATTCAGAACCATGAAAAGAATAAACAAGGAAATGAAAAAGCCTTGTAAAAAGATGATGAAAAAGGCTAAAATCAAGGAAGAAGCCCAGCCTGGCGTTGCCGCCATCGCAATAAATTTGAGGTAAAGAACAACGATAGAGCCAATAAAAGAGCAGCTAATCATGATACTGACAAACAGTAAAATACGAACGGCAGTCGTATCAAGAAAGACAGAAATCGTACTCATCCCATGTAAAATAAGTGAGACGAAGTTCATGCGTGATTCCCCCGCTAAGCGTGTACCGCGATTGATCGGAACAGACGAAAAAGGCAGTCTTGAACGAATAACTCCTCCTGGATAATTATTCCAAATTTCTGACAAAAAAGCGATTCTTTTTACCATAGATTGGGGGATGAGGCTGAAGTTTCCGAAGGAAATAACTCGTCCTGTCAGTATTTTAAAAATGAGTTTATACACCAGATAAAATGCTTTAAATGAAAAGCTTTCTGACCTTTTTTGACGCTCGGCAAAGATGATTTTTTCGCCTTCAGACTTCGCTTTTTCAATTAATGACAGAATATCCTCCGGCTTATCCTCCCCGTCAGAGTCCATGACAACGGCGTAGTCATAATTTGAGGATTGTGCTAGATGTGAAAGTCCGACGGCAATCGCGCGTTGATGCCCAATATTTCGAATCAGATGAATGATTTCTACTTTTATCCCTGACGGAACCACCAAACGGGGTGTAGAAATAGACGAACGGTCATTGACTACAATGAAATGTAGTTGAAACGGCAGGTCTTTAAAAATATCCGCTGTTCGGGCAAGAAGAAGATTCAGAGCTTCCCAATCGTTGAATAGCGGTGTGACAATGCGTATTTTTTTTATTCCAGACATGATTAATAGCGGTATTTTCTCCCCTCGAAATCAAATAAAATCTGTTGATTTCCATCGGATTTCTTCAGTATAAATAAGTCAGGTTCGGTGAGGTTAATTCGTTGAATAATGGTTTTATTTTTGGATAGATACATATTCACATACTGTGCATCCTCAATTTTAAGGGCATCTTCCGAGATAAATCCAGCGTATAAACCGTCATTTCTGTTTGGAATTAGCAAGGTATCGCCTGTCTCATATAGATTATTTACCTGTTCTGCGATTTGCATGTACGGATTCGGGATACGTGGTTCACTGAAAAAAGTGTATTTCGGGGATGTATCTAAAACAATGGATTGAATATCTCGGTAAGTTTGTATGCCTTGATAAAGTAGTAAACTAATTCCTATCAACTGTATCCATTTGGGATTATGTCTGTATTTTAGATAGGCAAATGAGATAAATATGGCCATAAAAGGCGATGAAAAACCGATGTAACGCTGCGACAACGCGGTTGTGTGTCCGCTTTTGAAGGCATCGAAAATAATATATAACCAAGGGAGTAACACAGACAAAGCTACAATTGCCAAAAAGTATTTTGAGGTCTGTGTGCCCTGTTGATACCTCTGATAAAATGTTTGTACGGCAAGAAGTAGAAAAAGAAAAAAGGTGCTAGAAAAAAACAGTTTATAAAAAGGGCCGATAAAGAAAAAGCTTCCCAGTAGTAAAGTTCCGACGAAAAAGGAAAGATGAATAAACTTGGAAAATTGGAGCTTCTGAAGTGCAAAAAAGGTTAAAATGAGTCCGATGGAGAAGCTAATGAATACATTCTTTACTCCTTTCAGAAATTCAAATAGATGATTTCCAATGATGGATAAATCAAAAAATAAACCGGTTGCTTTACTGAAAACATGTTGAAACGTGCTTGGGTCTGCAGTTCCACGCATTGGGTTTTTCTCTGGAGGAAGTTGAGATAACTGGTAATGCAAGGCGTTCTTATCTGCTAGGAATTTCAAGGAATATTGTCCGCCGCCTGCTTGAATCCACCAAAGTAAAACTCCGGAAACTGTAGCAGCTGCCACTGCCATAAGTCCCCATTCTTTTGGATTTCTGTTCATACTTAGGAACAAAATACCATGAACGAGTGGGAGCAAGAAATTCAGATAATGGTTGAGGATAGACAGTGTAACGAGCAGCGTATAGAGTGCAATTAAGCCAATTTTGCGTTTGTCTATTTGTTCTTTTTCAGTGATTTTCAAAAAAATGAGTGTCGCAAGAAGTAGTAAAACAAAAGAAAGCGAATAGGAGCGTGCAATGCGATTAAGCGTGACCATAAGTGGGTCAAAAGCGACTAGAAATGCAGCGAAATAGGCGATATAGGTATTTTTCAGAAAGTTGTTTACCAAATAATAAACAAGAAAAATGGCTACCAAACCCAGTAAAACACTGAGCGAACGCATGGCAGCATCTGAATAGCCGAACGGGATTGTCCAGGCGTGGAGGAGGTAGTTATAGACGATGTGCGTACCAAAGTCAGAGCGGGCAACGGCTTCAAAATAATCCTTGGCAGAACGTGTTTTCCAAACATCTTGATTTGTAAAATAGCCTGTTGTTTGTAATTCTGGTTGGTTACTACCCCCAACACAGATGCCTTGCGCATTGAGTAACGTATATTTTTCATCTACAAAAAGGCTGTATTTCCCTAGATTCCACACACGAGGGAGGGCAGCTAAGATGAGAAGGAGGCAGATGAAAAAGAAGCGTTTGGTCATAAAAAGGAACAAATTGGGGCTATTTTGAAAGATACGTTCAGTTGTAAGATTCAAATTTACTCACATTTTTACAATGGAAAACTCTACACGTCTGTTTTTCTTTCTGCTTTCTTCAGAGGCATTGCTATAAATAGGGCGTGCAGGCCCCCAAGATTTGATGTGAACTCGGGTAGCTGTAATCTCTCCTTTCTCACAAATATACGTTTTTACAGCCTCAACCCGATTTTTAGCAAGTTTCGTATTGAGAAGCATATCTCCTTGGTTATCTGTATGCCCCTCCAAAAGAATTTCCATTGTCGGATTGTTCTGAAGAAGGTTAATAATGCGGTTTAATTCAGCAAAAGATTCCTCCTTGAGTACATATTCACTTTGGTGAAAATAAACGCTTTCGAGAATGATTTTTTGGTCAATTTGCAATGGATTCAGCTGAAAATTTCGGGCTACATCGCGGTATGTTTTGTCTTCCTCTGTATCAAATAATTCACTTTTGGTATGATACCCATCTGCTTCTACCACCAACCTGTACGATTTGCCAACAGGCATAATGAGTTTATAATCACCAGTTTCTGGGTCGAATTTGGCTTGATAAGAAAGAGAGGTAGTATCAGATAAAGGAACGACACGTACCGTTGCAGGAATTTTATCAAATGTCCCCGCTCGAAAAACAGACCCATGCATCAAGACAACGGGATCTGGCTTGATACTGTCGAATAATCGAATTCGAAAAATGTCTTCTTTGCCGAAAGACTCTTCTTCTGAGCTCATGTACGCAAAATCTCCGGAGGCTGGAATCGTGAAGTAACCGTCCCAACGAGGAGTGTTGATAGCGGGACCTAGATTTTCAGGTTCACTCCAATTTGCCCACGTTTCATCCAATCGTCGTGTTAAAAAAATATCACCACTGCCATAACCCGCATGTCCGTCGGATGTAAAAAAGAGCGTTCGGTTATCTGCCGCCAAAAAAGGCGAGCCCTCGTCCATGGCGGTATTGACCTTATTTCCCAAATGAATGGGTGCGCTGAAAGTCCCGTCACGTTTTAGGCGTGAAACGTACAAATCCTTTGCGCCATGTCCCTCTTTTCGCTTGAGTGCCAAAAGTAAAAAATGCCCATTGGGCGAAAAAGCAAATTCTGTATAATTGGATTCGCTGTAATAATCTTCAATTTCTACTTTTTCTGGAAATGTCCAGGTCAGGCGCTGTTTATGTGTTTTAGATAGCCCAAGTTCAAGCGAACCGTCTGGTTTATAGACATTTAATACATACAAGGTTTTTCCGTCCGCTGAAATCGCGGCAGCGGCATTGTCATCACCTGTATTGACGGGTTTTCCGACGTTTTCTGCCAAAAGCCATTCATTATCCTTGACTTGCTTGGCACTCCAAATGTCTTGTTTTGCCGGATTTTCTATGTTTTCCGGATGATTAATCCGTGTGAAAAAAAGTGTTTTCCCATCTGGTGAAATGATGGGGGCGACTTCCCCAAACTTGGAGTTAACATTCTTCCCCAAATTCTCTTTTTTGATATTTGTCGGAAATTCTTTCACCAAATGGATAATCTGTGCGAGTTGTTCTTGATGGTCGCAAATAGCGATGGCATCAATTTGTTTATAGCCTTTTACGGTTGCGTGTGACACAATTATCTTGGCAGATTTAACCAAATAATCTGTTTGTGGGATTTTCACGTGCCATAATCTTCCTGTTTTTGGCGCAGGCAAGGTATTGGTGTGTACAAGATGTTCTACTCCTTGTGTATCGTATAAATAAATGTGAGAAACAGCTCCTGGATTGTAGTTTTCAGCAATAATAATTTGCTGAACATACATGGGCTTTGCAAAACCCACACGGATGAAATCTTTTTCAAAATTGGCTCCGTTGGGCATCCAAGCTAAACCAATTTGACTATTTTTGGGTGGCACGCTATTTGGCCTCCCCAAAATTTGAATCGCTTTATTGTGCGTAGGAAATTGAAAATTAACTTTCTCCGAAGATACCTCTTCCACTTTACTCGCCCATTGGGTTTCTTGTGCTGAAGTTGATAATCCACAGAGAGAAAAATAAACGATGGAGCCCAACAAAACGTTGTCTTTTCCTATTTTTTTGAGAAATTCGATGATGACTTGAGGTAGATTGAGCTGTTTCATTGAATAGAAATATACACCTTGGTTTCAAAGATACGTTTTTTTACTAAATCTAATGGGTTGTTTTACACAATCGGAACACCCTATCTATCCCTAAATCATTGATTAGTATGCCTTTTCGTTTTGCTTTTCTTTTTTTTATTCTTTTCTCTTCGGGAATATTCGCGCAACAAACGCCTGTTTGTTACACTCAACATGTGAAAGGTAAGGCAGCGGCTATCCGACCCAAAGGGGTTCTCAATAATCAAGCACAACGAAAAATCGGGGAGTATATCTTGGGTTATCTGAAAGCCAATGAATCTGGCAAAGGGGAACCTCTCTTACTTCGCCTAGATGATTTTTCTTTGTCTGAGTTCGAAAAAAAAGATAGGGTCAGCGGGACTGTTTATTGGCGTTATACTTGGTTGAAAATCACAGAAGAGGGTGACACACTTTCTGTCTTTACAGGAAATCATACGCTAAAATACGAACGTTCATTGGGTATGTATTTTTCAACCTTTTTTGAAAAATTTTATCCTAAAATTCCAGAAAAAATACGTTCGTATCGGGACGATTGGTTAGCGCTGAACGCCGGTAAATCGGAAGCATTTATCCGCAATACAAGGGTTGTTTTCTTGTCAGATGAAGCTATACAAGACACAGATACACTTTATTTTCCAGTAAAAAAAATCACGTGGGAAGACTTCAAAGCTGTTCCCAAGTTCACCAGTTCATTTGGAGCTGAAATCTTCGTCAGCCTAGCTTTTGATATGCAAATGAAAATCGAAGATTACACGCTATTCATTACCATTAAAGGGAAATCCTACATGGTTCGGGGCATGTCTTGGGTCAAGGTATCTACACGAAATGCATATAGCCTGGCACACGAAGAAACCCATTTCAGAATTGCCCATTATTGTTTGCAGTTATTCAAGGAAACGGTTCGCGCATTGCCCGCGTATTCCTCGCCAGATGATTGGAGCAGTGCCATTCAGCGTGCCTACTTGTCTTCGTATCAAAAGATGAACGAATTACAGAAACAATATGATGCAGAGACCGCACACGGGCAACGAACCGAGCAACAAGCCGAATGGAATACCCGCGTCGCTACATGGATTAACGCCCAATAGTTTGTAGTTTTGCCCCATGAACGCAGCGCAACAGAATTACAGATTTCAGAAAATAATTGTCATTATTGGGTCTATCTTGTTTATAGTCAAGTTGATAGCCTGGTATATGACTTCCTCTGTTGCTATCCTGACAGACGCGCTAGAAAGTACCATCAATGTTATCAGTGGCTTTGTAGGTTTGTATAGTTTGTATCTTTCTGCGCAACCTCAAGACACAAATCACCCGTATGGGCACGGAAAAGTAGAGTTTTTATCAGCAGCCGTTGAGGGTTCATTGATTTCCATTGCAGGCGTGATTATCATGTACGAATCCATTCTCAAATGGCAAAATCCGAGCCCAGTTCATCAGTTGGATATTGGTCTTTTATTGATTGGAGGAACAGCAGCAGCCAATTTTATTTTGGGTAAATTGGCAATTCAGCAAGGGGAAAAATCCAATTCATTGGCGTTGATAGCAAGTGGAAAACACCTTCAAACTGATACGTATTCTACATTCGGTATCATGTTTGGTTTGATTCTTTTATTGCTGACGGATTTGCAATGGATTGATAGTGCGGTTGCCATGGGTTTTGGGCTGATGATTATCTATACGGGCTATAAAATCCTTCGGGACTCTGTGGCAGGTATCATGGATGAAGCCGACACGACTCTTTTGGGTGAATTGGTGGATATGTTGGAGAAAAATAGAAAAGAAAATTGGATTGATTTGCACAATCTCCGCATTATTAAATACGGAAGTAATCTACACATTGATTGCCACGTGACTTTGCCTTGGTACTTTACCGTTCGGGAGGCACACGATGAATTAGAGGCTTTCAATGACCTCGTGACGGCTCGGTTTGGCAAAGAGGTAGAATTATTTATTCATACAGATGGATGTTTGCCGTTATCTTGCCAAATCTGCCAAAAAAAAGGATGTAACGAACGTGTCACACCCTTCTCTGAACGAATTACTTGGACAGTGAAAAACAGTATTTTAGACCAAAAACACTCGGTTAAATCCAGTTAAAAGCATGTTTGTTGCCACTGTAATTATCCAATTCCATACTTGCACCACCTATTTTAAAATCAACTTCTAATTTTACAGGCACCCGATTTTTATCATCCGAAACCCAAACTCGAATTCCATTTTCTCCATCAAATAGCTTATTTGGAGGTAAAATAGGGGTTAATTTAATGACTTTTATTCGCCCAAATCGGGTTTTTACTTCTCCTTTTCCTGCATATTTTACACGCATATTGTATAATTCTCCATCAAAAAATACAGGTGATGAGATAATCTGCCCGTTCGCCAATTTTTTGTAATCCAACGTGCGTAAATAATAATAGCCCGAAATGAGGTCATGCACGTTCGTAGGCACTTGGAACGTTTTTTCTTCTTCTTTTTCTGTACTAATGACTTGGTGACGTTTGTGGTCAAAATCCAATACTTGGTCTTTTTTGTATTCTCTCTCGCGCGCACTAAATACAAAACGATGTGGGAGAATGGCAGCCGTATCAACGAAAGACCGATAGGTATTCCGAACCTTGAAATAATCGGAAATCCCCGTCGTGCGGCCTAAAACATTGACACGGTAACAGGGTCTGTTGTTCAATGTAAAAATGGATGGATGTACAGAAACGTCAGCCTCTCCTACAGGAATAAAACTAAGCTTAATCTTATAATGGTACTTTTCGCCCGCTTGAAAACTATCTTGGCGGAGCGTTCGATATGTATTTTCAGGCGGGGTAGAAGCAATAAAAAGAAGGCTAAGAAGACTACTTACAGCAAGAAATAAAGAAATAGTTGCAAAACGACGCATGGATAATGTACGTTGGGGCAAATGATTTTCGCCCGATTATATGAACGGTTTTAAGATTCTATTTGAAAGGCGAAATGCCGTCGCCCAATTCTATGAACGGATAAAAGATGCTATTTATTGGGGTAAATTGCTTTCATAAACGGATAAAAAGGTCTATTTGAGCCTTTCTGGGTTTTCAGAAACAAAAGCAGCCCATCCTTTATTCTTTGAATTATTACCAGTCAATGCCTTGGTTTTGCCGTGCATATAATGGCAAACAGCCACACCGACGGCATCTGTCGCATCGTAAAATTCACGTTCTAATTTTTGTTTGAATAGATGTTCCAACATATAAGCTACTTGTTCTTTGGAGGCATTCCCGTTGCCTGTTACAGACTGTTTTACTTTTTTGGGCAAATACTCGACGATAGATACTTCTCTTGCGAGAGCGGCTGCCATAGCAACACCTTGGGCGCGTCCTAATTTAAGCATAGATTGGACGTTTTCTCCGTAAAATGGAGCTTCAATAGCCATTTCATCGGGTAAATATTCTTCGATTAATTGTGTAATCCGCTCAAAAATCCGCTTGAGTTTTAATTCATGAGAACTTAATTTTTCTAACCGAAGAACCCCATATTGCAAGAGTGTTAGGTTGTTTCCTTGCACCGCAATAAGTCCATAACCCATAACACGTGTGCCCGGATCTACCCCTAAAATGATTTTTTCACCTATCTTTGTTGTATTCTTATCCAAAATGAATGATTAAAAGTCTTAGAATTGCCCCGTTTTTTAAATATGCTGTATCCGTCACAAAGATAGGAATACTCTGTCTGATTCTCTTCCTTTTGTATCGCTTCATTGACCAACAGCAAGTGGATTTTACGATTCTTCAGACGTTCCTAAGCAAATATTCGTGGTTTGAATGGTCTATTTGGCTACTCGGTGGGTTCATATTGAGCTTGACAAACTGGTGGCTTGAAATTGTTAAATGGAAAATCGCCGTGGAGCCTATTCAACGAATTTCAGTGAAGTCAGCAAGCCAACAGGTTTTAAAAGGTTCCTTTTTTGGTGCCATATCTCCCGGAAATATCGGCGATTTTCTAGGTAGAAGTTTAGGATGGCCCCATGACGTGAAACAGAAAATCGTCGCTATTAATCTGTATGCAAGCTCGTTACAAAATTTAGTTACGTTTGGCGCAGCGTTGCTGGCTTCTTTTTTTGTCGCAGAATGGATGGATAACCCCGCATTGAATTACATTGCTGACTGGCTTTTCTTCGTAAGTTTCTGTTGGTTTTTACTTCTGATTGTCCATTTTTTGCCTTCGCTTCCGTCTTTTCTTTCTTGGCTCGAAGCTATTGAGTCGCTGTCAATTGCTCGACGTAGTTCGCTCACACTACTTACCATTCTACGTAGTTTTCTTTTTACAATCCAATTTGTTTGGTGTCTTCATTTTTGTGGTATTTCGCTTCCACTGCTAGTCTCAATCCCTGTCATTCAGTGTATTTTTTTGGTGAAGACAATCGGTTCTTGGGTAAATATTTGGGGTGATTTGGGAAGCAGACAAGTAGCCGCTGTGTATCTTTTCGGATTTTTAGGCGTAGATTGGCTCTTAGTTACCATCTGTGTTTGGCTCGTTTGGGTTCTCAATATCCTCCTTCCTGTTGTCATTGGTGGAGTTTTATGGTTGTACCAACAAAGAAAATCATGGAGCTAGTTCTTGTTTTTATTCCTCTTATTCTCTACGTTTTTTTCTTGATTTATGCACTAATTATCTGGTTATCAATGGATAACTCCATCAAAAAAACAGATAGCTATCTTTTTCAAGAAAAAATAACTGTGCTAATTCCTGTCCGGAATGAAGCGGCAACAATACGTCTATTATTGGAAGATTTGAATGAACAATCTCTTTCACCAAGCCAGTTTGAGGTCATTGTCTTAGATGATTACTCAACTGACGAAACGGCTTCACTTGTTCGTTCTTTCTTTCCCCAAGCTCGATTTCCACTTCGGATTATTCAGCCCATTCCTACTCCGTTCTCACGGTATTCCCCTAAAAAACAGGCAATTACACAAGGTGTAGCCGCAGCAGAGGGTACAATTATTTTGACGACAGACGGAGATTGCCGCATCGGACCTCGCTGGGTAGAAGCTTACGCTCGGTTCTACGCTCAAACAAAGGCTGTATTTGTTGCAGGGCCGGTTACTTTTTCCTCTCCTAATTTGTCTCCTTTGGCTACTAAAATAAATACTTGGATGCAAGTCGTTGAATTTGCAAGTTTGATTGGTTCCGGTGCTTGCGCGATTGCCGTAAAAAAACCAAATATGTGTTCGGGAGCAAATTTATCCTATACAAAAGAGGCTTTTCATGCCGTGAATGGCTACCAAGGAAACGAAGAAATTGCCTCTGGGGATGATGAATTTCTACTCCATAAAATGGCAGCTCATTTTCCTGAAAATTTCTTTTTTATCAAAAATCAAGATGCCATCGTCGAGACAGCCGCTCACCAGAACTGGGCTTCTTTTTATCACCAAAGAAAGCGCTGGGCAAGCAAATGGAAACAGTACCAATCTATTCTTCCAACCGTATTGGCTATTTTTATATTTTGGGTAAATGTTTCTTCTATATATTTAGTAATCAATGGATTACTACATGGTTTTTGGGGGATTGGAAGTTTTCTTTTAGGCAGTAGATGGATTTTTGAAGGGATTTTCCTCACATTTATCTTGCAATTTTTGAAGAAAAAAAGAGCAATTCCATTTATTCCTTTGGTTCAGGTAATTTATCCTTTTTATGTTCTTTTCTTTGGAATCATCGCTCAAAAAAAATCTTCATATATTTGGAAAGACCGTTCAATGTCGTAAAATGAAGTTACTCAAATCATTCTATTTTCATGTATATACTCCTTTGGCTTCTCTGTTTTTCCCGTCGATATATTGGAAAATTAAAACAAAAAAGCCTTGCCTTTATCTGACTTTCGACGATGGCCCAAATCCTGTTTCTACACCGTTCATTCTTGCCATTCTAGAAAAATATACAACGAAAGCAAGCTTTTTTGTGATAGGAGAAAATGCAATCCGAAATAAAAACGAACTTCTTTCTATTCAAAAAAAAGGTCATTTAATTGGGAATCATACCTTTACGCATGTTAATGGTTGGCGTGTCTCAACACAAGAATATTGCGCAGAAGTAGAACAAACCGATGCTATTTTGAAGGAAATCTTGCATGAAAATACGTTTCTTTTTCGGCCACCGTTCGGAAAAATGACTTTCAGACAATTCATTCAATTGAAAAAGACGCATTCACTTGTCTTGTGGTCTATGCTGACACAAGATTATGAGGCGTCTTTTTCGGTTGAACGTTGTTTAAAAGAAATGAGAAAAGGAATACAACCGGGTGCTATTTTTGTATTTCATGATAGCGAACAAGCATGGCCTAAACTCCAAATCATGCTTCCCGCGCTGATTGAAGAAGCCCAAGCCAAAGGATATGATTTCGCTGTTTTACCTGTTGCTTCGCGGTTATAAATTCCACCAATAAGTAAATTTAAGTACCAATTGGCGGTTTCTAACTTGCCAAGTATCTGCTAGATAATTATCTGTATAAACCAAGAAAAGGTCAGATGCTGGGCTGTATCTCCACTGCAAACGCGTGTTCAGATTCACATTGTTTGTTTGATTATTGAACTGAACGAAATTCGTGAAGAATAATTTATTACTCAAGGTGATGTCTGTCCGAGAGCCAACCAACAAGAGGTTGTATTGAGAATTTTTCAGTAATTCCGGAAGACGTGCATCTTCCCCGAATTTAATTTGGTTAAAATCAGCGTTCAGCGAGATTGCGGCGTAAGGTTGCAAACGATAACCCAATTGTCCATTGATATTTAATCTGTCCCCATTTCCATAATATCCTCCATAACGGCTTGATAATGAGTAGGTGAATAAACTTTTTGGTTTAGATGTAAAATTTCCACCAACGGCAGACCAGCTGTGTTCAGTTCCTGCTTCAATTCGTTGTCCTGTAAAATTAGTTGGGTCAAAAGGAGCTAATAATTTTACGTAATCCGTTGCTACCCACATAAATAGCTCACTTCGGTCCAAGAAACTTAGCGAGTAAATGAATACTTTTTCATTCTCAATTTGTTGGGTTACTTCTTTATCAAAATAATAATTCAAGCGAATACGGGGGCCATGACTGACGATAAAGTCAGATTTTGGAAAAAATTGGTAGCCCACTTCAGGACTTATGTACGCATAATCTCTTCGTCTTACAAATCCCATTTCATTTGCTTGTACACCACCTCCAACTTGCTCAATTTTTACACCGTAGTTCCATTGGCGGGCAGAATATCTGAGTTGCCCAGCTAAAATAGAGGACGATGAGATAGACAAAGGTGAGAATGTTTTGAGATACATGGCTTTGCCTGTCCAGATATTATCAGACGATGCTAGATTGTATTCTAGCCCAAGAGTACGGTTAAAGTCAGCCAATGAAGTGCTTGGAACGGGGTTTTCATTGGTTCCAGCTGTTTGGCGGTTGGCAAAAATACCCGAAATAAACGAGCGTTTGAAAACCTTTCTTTGCAAGGAAACGACAGAATAATGCGAGCCTGGAGTCTGTTTTTCGTCTTCCCCTGTTTGCATGTGTAAAACACCAATTCGTACATTGGGGTTTAATTTCCCACTGATTCGCCCACCGTATTTAATGGGGGAGTTTAAGCCAATTCTACGTGAAAAGAAGGGTCGGAGATTACTGAATCCAAAGTCATTGAAAATATCTCCGTTTTCCAAGAAAAATTGCCTTCTTTCCGGGAAGAACAATTCGAAGCGGTCTAAATTAGTTTGTTGTACATCTACTTCAACTTGTGAAAAGTCAGGATTTACAGTTACATCCAGATTGAGAGCAGACGTCAATCCGACTTTCGCATCCACTCCAAAGTCAAAATCACGCGTGCCTGGAGTTTGATTCGCAAAATTCCGTTGTTGGTTGGCAGTTACAAACGGGATGATAGATACATTTGAACCTGGTTTCGGTGGAGGAACGTCCCAAATTAAATTCCCTGTATAAGCCAAACTTGCAGATGGAAATTGGCGAGGAACGGGTGCCCAGCCAGATTTTTCATTTGTTTTTAAGTCCAATCGGCTAAAATTTATACCCCACGTCTGTACCCCTTCTTTGTAGCGCAATGTTTTGAAAGGAATTGCTGCTTCCCAAATCCATTTCTCTTCGTCGTAAGTTACCTCAGACTGCCATTTATTGTCCCAACTTAAATTGATAGAACCTCCGTTCGCCATCAAACCGTCCCATTGCCCACCCATGGCATTGGAGCCAAACGAAAAACCATTGGTTTGGTCTTCAAATGTGTCAATGAAAAGCAAATCGTTGTCATTTCTACCAAAGTTAAAGTCACGTCGCATGGATTCAACGACATATTTACCTCCTTCTTTTCGGTTGTAATTAATGAAAGTGACATAGATATTTTTATCATCGTAACAAAGCATCACTTCGGTATTTACATTTGCTCGTGAAGTGTCCATGGGCTGAATTTGCCAGAAATTGGTTGCCACAGAGGCATCTTTCCACGCTTGTTCATCGAGTTTTCCATCTACTTTGATAGCAGAAGTTGCGCGTTTGATAAAATAATTATATGTGCTATTTTTCTTCTGAGCCCACGCGGGCGCAAATCCTAATCCGAGGAATAGAAAGGGGAGGAGGTATTTCATTCGGTTGAATAAAGTAAAAAAAATAATTTGTAGGTTTGCAAAATTAATCAATTAAATAAGAGCAAACAGATGGAAATCGCTGAAAACACCGTCGTATCGTTGACATACGAACTTTATATAGATGCAGAGGAAGATAATCAAGACGAAATGGAGATTGTGGAGGTTGTCGGCGAAGACGATCCCATGGTTTTTATTCATGGAATGAGTGGTTTACCTCCTGTTTTTGAAGAAAAACTACGCGGGTTAAAGTCTGGGGATTCGTTTCATTTTACGATAGAATCCCAAGATGGATACGGGGATGTTGACTTAGAAGCCATCGTGAATCTTCCGAAAGAAATATTTATGGTTGATGGAGAATTGGCGGAGGATATTTTACAAATCGGTAATTTCGTTCCTTTTAATAACGAAGAAAATGAACCAATTACAGGTAGAATTGCAGATATAGGAGAGGAGTATGTAATCGTTGATTTCAACCACCCATTGGCAGGAAAAGAAATGCACTTTGACGGCAAGATTATCGGTGTACGAGCGGCCACAACCGAAGAATTAGACCACGGACATGTACATGGCCCAGGTGGAGTGAATCACTAATATAGAAATACCTAAAAAAGGGCTAGTTTGAGAGAATTAGCCCTTTTTTGTATCCTAGCGTAGTTTTGATTTGAGCACAGCAAAACTTTGTTCCAAAGATTGATTGGTATAGAGAATTTTGTAGGCAAATTCAGTAATAGGCATTTCGACTTGCCATTTTTTATTTATTTCATAAATACATTGCACGGCAAAATACCCTTCTGCAATCATCTTCATTTCAACTTGGGCGGTTTTTACCAAATAACCGCGTCCTATCATATTTCCAAAAGTTCGGTTTCGGCTAAATTGGGAATAAGCCGTGACCAACAAGTCCCCTAAATACGCAGAAGATGCCATATCGCGCTCCGCTGGGTAGATAGCACTGACGAATTTTTTTATCTCAACCATTGCATTAGAAACCATAACAGCCTGAAAGTTATCTCCAGCGCCCATTCCATGGGTAATTCCACAGGCAATTGCGACAATATTTTTCATGACTGCGGCATATTCAACACCAACAAGATCGGTTAAAACAGAGGTATGTACGTAGCGACAATGCAGCAAATCGGCAAATGATTGCGCGGTTTCTAAACTAGGAGATGCAATTGTTAGATACGATTGTTTTTCCAAAGCTACCTCTTCCGCATGACACGGGCCAGCAATGCAACACATGTCAGACTGTGGAATGTCAAAGCGCTTTTCAACCCAATCGGTAATCAGTTGGTTGGAACTTGGAATCATGCCCTTCACCGCTGAAACAATCTTTTTTCCTGCTAGCATTTTGGGAGCCAAAGGGTGCAAGGCATCTTCTACAAAAGCAGCTGGAACAGCAATAATTACCCAATCGGTATTTTTTATAGCCTCTTTTATAGATGTATAAGGTTTGACTTTTGAGGGGAGTATTTTGACATTACTCAGGTAATGAGGGTTATGATGGTATTTTTTAATATGCTCCACATCGTTTGATTTTCGAAGCCACCATTTGATTTTTACATCTCCTTCACTCAAGATTTTCACGAGGGCAGTTGCCCAGCTTCCCCCTCCTAAAACGGCAATATTCATGTGTATTTGTTGATTCGTATGAATGCATTTCTCATCGTGCGTGCAACGATATGTGAAGCATAGAACGGCAAATATACAAAAAAATAAAGGGCAGCTAACTAGCCACCCATTATCTACATACCTAAACTAAACTGTTATTCTTAAACTATCTTTGTAACACGATATTATTTACTCTTTTGTTTTTTCCTTTTCTTCTTTCTTTGTAGCGACAGCATCCCCATCTTTCAAATTTTTCGATACTTCCAAGAAAGGACCAACAACTATCTCTTCACCCTTAGATAACCCGCTAATTACTTCAATTGTGCCGGCGGACGTATCTGTAATTCCCGTTTTTATCTCTTTTGCAACGACTTTTCCGTTTTTATGTACAAAAATAATCTCTTTTGGTTTCTCTTTTTTGCCATTGCTTGTTTTTTCAACGTCTGTTTCTGGTGTTTTCGTATCTGTATCCTCACTTTTTTTCTCGCCACCTCTAGTAGTCACCGCAGCGATTGGTACTGTAAGAACGCCTGAACGCGTATTTGTAACAATATCTACAGTGGCTGTCATTCCGGGTTTAAACGGATATTTTTTGCCTGCCTTTGCATCCACTATATCTGAATACGAAGAAGGTAAAATACGGATACTCACCTCAAACTCCGTCACAGCATCTACAGAACTCGCCGCCGCAACCGTAGAACTCCCTGCGCCATTAGCCGTATTCGCAATTTCTGTGACAATTCCCTTGAATTTCTTGTCTGTATAAGTATATGCATCTACTTCAATCAGGGCGGTGTCACCAACTGAAATTCGAACAATGTCGTTCTCACTTACATTTACCTTCACTTCCATATTGTTTAAATTGGCGATACGAAGGATTTCCGTTCCCGCCATTTGCGATGTTCCAACTACTCTTTCTCCTAATTCAACAGCTAACTTGGAAACAATTCCGTTGATAGGTGCATAAATATTTGTTTTACGCAAGTTTTCCAAGGCATCTTTTAAGGAGGCATCGGCACTTGAAATTCCAAATTTTGCCGCTTCATAATTGGATTTTGCTGCGTCTAAATCTTGTTTTGCAATTTTTAAGTTGGTTTCAGCCGTCTCAAAGTCAGATTTAGAAATTACTTTATCGTCAAACAAACGTTTTTGGCGGTCAAACTCCATTTTTTGTCTTAGATATTGTGACTCAGCTCTAGAAATGGAAGCCTTCGCTTGTTCAGCAGATGCTTTCGCTTGGTTAACTCCTGCTTTGAAGCGCTCTACAATAGAGACGTAATTTTCAGGTTGGATTTTGACTAATAACTGTCCTTTTTTAACAGAATCGCCTTCTTTTACATACAAACCAATGATTTCTCCAGGCACGTCAGGCGTAATTTTAACCTCTAATTCGGGTTGTATCTTACCCGAAGCCGACACAACCTCTGTCAGGTTTCCTACTGAAACTTTTGCAAATTCAACTTCAGTTGGTTTTTCTTTTCCAATCCAACCTACTTGTTTGGCAACTACAAGAAAAATACCCAAAGCGACTACCGAGCCACCCAAGATATACCACAATTTGTTCGATTTTTTATTCATTTTGAAGAGATAATAAGGAAAATAGGAATATGAAATAAGCGTGCCAATTAGAAAACCAATGGCTTATTTTGATAGAAATCAAGGATTTTTAACCGAAATACAAAGTCATATTTAGATTGAATCAAGTTCACTAACGCACGGTCTAGGTTTGTTTTTGAGAGATTGTAATCTACTAAATTCGATGCTCCAGCTTCGAAACGCGAGGTTGCTACCTCAAATGACTTCTGTAAAGCATCTACCTGCGTCTTTGTAGCCATGTATCTGCGTGACGCATTCAACATATTAATATACGCTTGGTCAATATTTTGTCTAATCGTTAATTGTGTGCTTTCAGCTTGAATACTTGCCCGCGCTTTCTGAATTTGAGCTCCCTGCACTTGGTATTTGCTCGCATATCCATTAAAAATTGGAATTTGTACAGATAAACTCAAATTGACATTTTGGTTATTATTCACCTGTCTGAAATAAGGAATGTTTTCACGCGTAAAATTCTGTTGTGGAAGATTCAAGATAAAAGGTACTGTTTGGCCTTCAAACGTGGCGGAAACAGGCACTTGTTGAAATGTCTCTTCGCCAGGAATCACACTTTTGGCTGCGGTAGAATAGGTCGTACCCCAACCTGTATTCAATGAAATACGCGGTAGTGACGCGGCACGGGCAATTTCAATCGTTTTATTCGCCAATTCAATGCGAGTAGCAGCGGCTTTTACTTCGGGTAAGTAACCAATAGCTCGTTCGTAAATTTCTTGTGCCGTCTGTGGATAAGGTTGAATGGCTGGATTCGGAACGTCCACCCGAACCACTTTTAATGTTTCGCTTGCAGGCATATTCAATGCTTGTTTGAGCGTTAATTTGGCATTTTCCAAGGCATTTTGCGCATTAACGACCTGTAATTCATCATTCGCTAACTGTGCTTCTAAGTCGTAAAGATTCACCATCGGCACACTTCCAGCTTGTACCAATTTATTGGTACGTTCAAATTGCAGACGAGTCACTTCTAGCTGCTTTTCAGCAACTTCTATTTGATCTTCAGCTGATAAAATACCAAGATAAGAGACAATGATTTGTAAGGAAATGGAGTTTTTAACTGCTTCATAATCCAAACGATTTGCCTCTAAGTCAAGGGCGTTTCTTGCAATGGTATTTTGAATTTCAAAACCGTTAAAGATAGGTACAGACGCATTTACACCGTAATTATTCGTTCCGATTGCCGTCGTGACAATGCTATTCGAAAAAGGATCTACGTTCCGACCTGTGAAAGTACTTAAATTTGTTCCTCCGTTCACACTCGGATACTTTAACCATTTGGATTGAGCGTAGGTGTTGTCGCTCGTTTTGACAGCTAATTCTGCTTGTTTTAGCTGTAAATTATTCTTGATTCCGTAGTCAATACTTTCTTGCAGTGTCAGAACATGCGTAGGAATCACCTCTCCTGAACCACTACTTGTGGCACTTTGGGCTAGACTTGTTAAAGAGAAGCTAACAAAACCACAAAGTAAAAATAGATGCTTTTTCATAGACGAAATATGTCTTTATTGTTTACACAAGCAAGTTTAAAAAGATTATTGAATGCAATTTGCCACAAATGGATAAACGGCTTTATAAATAGTGGAAAGGAACGATACACGGCTTATTTCTTACTTGATTCATTTATCTTATTTGGAATGTTTTGAAGGTTCTTGTGACAAATTGGGAGACGATTCACTTTTTTTGAGATTTTGTTGTGTAAATTTGTGTAATGACTTCGCTTCCAATACATCGACTTATCCTATTTTTTCTGCTTGGGTTTTCTGCACTCGTCGCCACTGCCCAAGACAGGCAAATTTCTGTGGACGCTCCCAAATCTCCTTTAAGTTTGAAAGAAGAAATGGTGTATTCCGTGACGATAAAAAGCCCATCAAGCCAATTCAATGGAATTATCTCCAGTTTCCCCAATTTTGAAGGATTCACGAAAGGGATTCAAAAAATAAGTCATAGCCGCTCTGTTGAAAACGGAAAGATTTTTTACGTGGATGTGGTTCGTCAAATCTATTTGCCTCAAAAAGAAGGAAAATACAAACTGTCCGGTTTTCAGGTTGTCATTGATAAGCAAACTTTCTCGGTAGAAAGTAAAGAAGTTCAAATTATCTCTTCTCCGCTAGATAGGTTGTCGTTTCAGCGTGTTCCAGAACTTACAAAGGAACAAACAAAGAGTGCCTTTCTGAGTATGTCTGTTTCAAAAAAAGAAATTTTCGTTGGAGAAGGTGTTTTGGTGGATATTAGTTTTTTTGTGCCAGAAATCAGTCAGACAGATTGGGAATTTCCTAAAAATATAGCTGAACAAGTAGAGGCAATTGCGCAAAAAGTCAAACCTCTGGATTGCCTTGAAAATAGAATCATTATTACCGATATTAAAGGAGAACCTACACAAATCCAAGGAAGTAAATTTACAAAATATCAGTTGTTTTTGTCTTGGTATTATCCACTCAATTCGAAGCGCATTTCTTTTCCTCGTATTTCTTTTTCACCACAAAGAAAACTTAAAAATGAGCGAATATTTTCTGCTTTTCAGCTTAGTAGTGTACCTCAAGTCGTTGAGGTAAAAGATTTGCCGGAGCATCCTTTGAAAGGGAAAGTAGTGGTAGGTGTATTTCAGCTTTCAGAGTTAATTCAGAAAAATCCTGTCGAAATCGGGAAACCGTTTCGTTACATCGTTGAAATAGAAGGGGTTGGCAATCTGACACTCGGAGCACCCATTCTCCCAAATAAGAATGAAAAATTTGATTTTTACAGCGAAAACGCTGCAAAGTCCACACCACCTTCTTTCCCAAGAAGTAAAAAAGAATATGCATTTCAAATGACACCCAAAGAACTCGGAGTGATTTCTCTCGGTGATTACATTCGTTTCTATTATTTCAATTCTCAAACTCAAAAATACGATACCCTCAAATCTAAAATTAATCTACAAGTAGTAGGCGATTCTACTGGACTAACGAGTTTGAAAACAAGAAGTACAGATATATTTGATGGTTTGGGTGATATAGAAACACCGGATACTTTCTTGGATCGGCGGTCAATTTTCTTGCAACTTGCCAACGGGCTACTCATTTGCATGTTGATTGCCACAGGTTTGCTTTTTTACACGAAAAATAATAAATAATCTTCCTCTTTTATACCGATTAAAATTTTATGAGTAGTACGTACGGAAAAATATTTAAAATCTCGACCTTTGGCGAATCACACGGAAAGGCCGTCGGCGTTGTCATAGATGGCTGCCCAGCAGGTGTGGTTTTCGATGAATTATTCATTCAACAAGAGCTTCTTAGACGAAAGCCAGGTCAATCAAGAATTACTACACAACGGAAAGAAAATGATACGTTTGAAGTACTTTCTGGTGTCTTTGACGGAAAAACAACAGGTACGCCCATCGCGCTTGTTATTTTTAACGAAGACCAACGCTCCAAAGATTATGGGCACATTGCTGATAAATTCAGACCTTCGCACGCAGATTATACCTATCAAGAAAAATACGGAATCCGTGACTACAGAGGTGGTGGGCGTAGTTCGGCACGAGAAACCGCCGCTCGTGTGGCTGCCGGAGCAGTGGCCCAATTGATTCTTCGCTCTAAGGGAGTTGAGGTCTTTAGCTACGTATCCCAAGTCGGTGCCATTCGACTTGAAAAACCCTATCAAGCGCTCGATTTATCTCAAATCGAATCGAATGCAGTTCGTTGTCCAGACCCGGAGAAAGCAGAAGAAATGTTTACATATATTGATAAGATTAGAAAACAAGGGGACTCTATTGGTGGTATCATTACGGGTGTAATCAAAGGCGTTCCGGCTGGTTGGGGAGAACCTGTTTTCGATAAATTACATGCTGAACTTGGCAAAGCCATGCTAAGTATCAATGCAGTGAAGGGCTTCTCGTACGGGAGTGGTTTTGAGGGGATTACCCTTCTCGGTTCTGAGCACAACGATGCTTTTTATACAGACGAACAGGGGAAAGTCAGAACACGAACCAATCTGTCAGGTGGGGTACAAGGCGGCATTTCCAACGGAGAAGATATTTATTTTCAAGTTGCTTTCAAACCCGTCGCTACGATTATGATTGACCAAGAAAGTGTAAATGAAGCTGGAGAGTCTGTGGTTGTTTCGGGGAAAGGTCGGCATGATCCATGTGTATTGCCGCGTGCTGTTCCTATTGTAGATGCCATGTCTGCACTTGTATTGGTTGATTTTTACTTACGTGCCCAGACGTCTAAAATATAGATTTAGCAGAATATTCTAAAATAAATAGGCTCTTTACAGAAATGTAAAGAGCCTATTTATATGTTCATGTCACGTAGATTACTTGGCAACTTCCAAGCTTGCTTCGCGTGAATTGATTGTCTTACCTTTCATTCCACGGATTACTTTTTCAACGTCTCTTTCAGGTACTTCTACAAAGCTGAACTTATCGTACATGTCGATTTGTCCAATTAATTTACCAGGGATTTTCGTTTCGGAAGCAATCGCACCTACAATATGGTTAGGTGATACAGAATCTTTGCGACCTAAATTCAAGAAAAGACGAACCATACCTGGCTCTCCTGAGCCAGCAGCGCCATTTCCGTTTGAACGACGGCCTCTTGGCTCTGAAGAAGAACGCTCCGAACGCTCTCTACCACCAAAACGACTTTCTCTCTCGCCAAAACGGCCTCCTCTTTCTGGGCGACCACCCATCGGTGAGCGACGGTCACTTCCTCTATCTCCTCTGCGTTCGTCTGACAAATCAGCGTCTGACATCATTGGTCTGCTTGCTGTGCCTAATTGCATACGAATCAAAGCAGATAAAATATTGTGTGTATAAAAACCTTCTGTTTTTAGTTGGTCAACGATTAATTCATACGCCTCGTTTCCTTCCTCAGAAATGTTTTCTTTGATTTGATCAATGAATCTTTGTTGACGTACGTCTTGTAAATCTTGGAAAGTTGGGATTTTCCCCTGAGGTATCGGCGATTTAGTATAACGCTCTAGGTCACGAAGTTTAGAACGGTCACGGCCGGAAACCAAGGCAAACGCTTTTCCTAATTTACCTGCACGGCCCGTACGACCAATTCTGTGTACGTAATACTCTAAGTCCATCGGTAAATCGTAGTTGAAAACAGCGTCAACACCCGACACATCAATCCCACGTGCTGCAACGTCAGTTGCTACAAGAATAGAGCAATTCCCTGTTCTGAATTTATTCATTACTTGGTTTCTTGCCGCCTGGCGTAAGTCACCGTGAATAGCCTCTGCCGAGTAACCTCTTGCTTGTAGTTCATCTACAACTTCATCTACTTTAGATTTGGTATTACAGAAAACAAGCATCAATTTTAAAGCATGAACGTCAATTAAACGGCACATTACCTCTGTTTTCGCTTCTTTGCGAACAGAATAGTAGAACTGCTCAATGTTTACGTTGGTAATTTCATTGCGCGTTACCTTAACGATTTCAGGATTTTTCTGGAATTTCTTGGTGATAGAAAGGATTTCTTTAGACATCGTAGCTGAGAACAATACCGTTTGGCGTTCTTCAGGCGCAAATGTCAAAATTTTCTCAATATCTTCCCGGAAACCCATATTTAGCATCTCATCGGCTTCGTCCAAAACGAGCATTTTGAGATTTTCTAACTTCAATGTTTTGCGGTCAATGTGATCCATGATACGACCTGGCGTACCCACGACAATTTGAGAGCCTTTTTTCAAGTTCTGGAATTGCTTCTCATACGACTCACCACCGTAGATAGCAGCGACAAGAAGTCCTTTTTTGAATTTAGCTAATTTGTAGATTTGTTCTTTTACTTGAAGAGCTAGTTCACGTGTTGGACACATGATGAGCACTTGTGTATTTCTATCCTCAACGTCCACTTTCTCAATGGCAGGGATACCAAATGCGGCTGTTTTACCAGTACCTGTTTGTGCCTGACCAATTACGTCTTGGCCCGTCATGACAATTGGAATAGCAGCTGCTTGAATAGGTGTAGCATCTTCAAAGCCCATTTCATGGATTGCCTCTAAGATGTAATCGGATACAGGGAGTTCAGAAAACTTAACTGTTTGCATAGTAGTTCATTCTAGGACGTTTCGCTATCGTCCTAATATCAATAAAAAGAAAATAATAATGAGGCGGTTGCGATACGCCCTTACGTGAACATCACGGAGAAATCCGTTGCCTGCTCTGAAGGGAAAAGTAGAAATAAAAGTGTCTTGCTTTTAAGACAGTTTGCCATTTGCAGAGTCTCGAACGGACTGTTCGACTAGAACAATGCAAATTTAGAGAGTTTTTAGCCAATTACCAATCTTACGAACACTATTTGCCAAATATTCTATAAATAGTTCAAAGATTACTTGCTTTTGTTGTATTAATTTCCAAATTATATTTGTCTGTAAAAAAATAGGAAGGCAATTGCCCTCCTATCTCTTGCTTTATTCGTTCTCTATTTTATTCGCCTTCGGCAGCATCAAAGCTAATTCCAGCTGCGGCAGCTCGTACATTACCTAATTCTTGATCTACTGTGTACATCGAGTCGCCCTCCATTAAGTCAATTACTTCCAATGCTCTGCGTGCTACAAATTCTTCTTCGATTTGTTCTTTTACAAACCACAAAGCCAATTGCTCTGTTGCATAATCATTCGCTTCACGGCTGGCAGCAACAATTTTATTGATAGCAGAAGTTACGAAAATCTCACTCGAAAGCGCTGTTTCAAAACATTCTTTGAGAGAAGAGTACTCTTGTTTCGGGAAAGAAACTTCGGGTGTAACCGCTGTTCCTCCCATATTGATAACAAATTTGAAGAACTTCATCATGTGGCTTCTTTCTTCCGCTGACTGCGTGTAGAAATAGTTGGCACTGTTCAAGAACCCGTTTCTTTCACACCAAGAGGCAATAGCCAGATATTTATTGGAAGCCTCTGCTTCAATTCTTACTTGCTCGTTTAAAATTGATTCAACTTCTGGTTTTAAAGAAGTGCGCATTCTCACTAGATTTTTCATATATATCTGAGACTTTTAGGATTTACTTATTCTGTTCGTATGCAAATCTAACAGTCTATCATCTATATTTGTTCGTTTCTCTATAGATATAAGCAATATTTAGAGTTAGTCTAATTTATGGGCGGTGAATCCGTTGTCTGTCACTAAAAAATCACCTAAAATAGCAAATAAAGTCTGATATACGTAAAGACTGAAGGAGGCTTGAGCCAATAATTCACGTAAATGCAATAGTTCGCAGAGGGTTAATTTGAGCGTCTTATTTGCATTTGGAGCGGAGATAAATTCGTAATCAAATGCATCAGTTAGATTAAATATCATGGCGTGAATATCTACCTTATCCACCAAATCCTTAAAATTCAAGAAGTTATGGATTTTAAAATGAACGTGTACATCACCGAAAATTACATCAATGCAGTTCGTTACGTCGTTTTGAGTGATTTCGCCAAAAGGAGTGCAGGCTAGTTGGGTTACGTGGTTCATCGGATGGTACATTAACAGGTATGACAACACAAATGTATTTACTATTTAGAATAAGTCCAAATAAATTTCTTCAATTATGAGGATAGTCATAAAAAGGACGAGGGGTTTTTGCGTCTTTTGCTTGACAAACAACAGTTACATCGAAAAAGGTATGCAAGCGACTCATTTTACAGATTGGACAAGCGCAGAGGAACTCACTAAAACAGTGAAGGAGCGTCTCTTGGAGCCGTATGTTGTACAGGATTCTAAACCCAATGTTTTAGACCCTGACTTACTCGAATTATTATTGGAGATGTACGGAGACGATGAATCGTTTTCGCACGAAAGTTTAAAGAAGTTTTCGATTGCGCAAATACTCACGTATCTACAATCTACGCACAAATATTACATGCAAAAAAAGCTGCCAGAGATTGAGCAGTCACTTTGGCATATTTTCCATCGCTGCGATGGTACAGAAAAAAAGAACTTATCTGCCTTGGCTATCTTCTTTAATAAGTACAAGCAAGATTTGATGGAGCATATTCAGATGGAAGAAAAAGGGTTTTTTCCGTACGTTTGGCAGCTAAGTCAAGCTTGGGAAAACAATGACCGTTCGCCAGAGGAAATACAGGCTATTTTAGCGTTGTCTCCCATCCCGACATTTGAAGAAAAGCATCATTCCATTGAGGATGAACTGAAAGAAGTAGCTCATATTCTTCTGGAATATACAGAAGGGGCTGATTTGCCCTTGATGTTCCGCGTTTTTTTGAATCAAGTACAGCTTTTTGAACTAGAACTAAGAAAACACGCCTTGATAGAAGACCATGTTTTACTTCCGATGGTACAAGAAATGGAACGGCAAATGCGTACGCGGTTATTTTAATTATCTAACTCAAAACTTCAATATAAACGCCTGATTTTCAATTGAAAATCAGGCGTTTTACATCGTTATTATTTTGGAAAATTGACCTGAATTTCTTCCCATTCGTTACGTAAAATACTGCATACGATGCTATCTCGTCTCGTTCCGTCCGAACAAATTCCGTTGCTTCGGAGGGTTCCTTCGAGGGTGCAACCTATTTTTTTCAATGCGGCGATGCTGCGTTTATTGCGGGCATCCGCTCGGAACTCCACGCGTTGCATATCCATTTTTTCAAATGCAAAAGACAGCAGCAATTGCTTCGCTGCTTGGTTGAGTCCCGTTCCTTGCGCTTCTTTGCCGTACCACGTATAACCAAGTTGGGTATTTTTTTGCGCAAATTGAATATCGTAAAAACGTGTGGACCCGACGTACCGCTGCGTCTGTTTGTCGTAAACGATGAATGGATATTCTTTTTGATTTTCTCGCTGGGTTATGGCATCCAATACGTACGCACGAAGTCCTTCTTCTCCGACTGCCTGCAAAAGTGAAAACTGCCAAATCTCTGGTTCGTGCAGCGCAAATGGAAGGAGGTGATGAATATCTGTCTCTTCCAAAGGGCGCAGTAAAACGCGCTGATTTTCAAGGATGTACTGGTTATGGAAGAAAGAAGAATCCATATTTTTCTACAATTTTTCTTACTGATTGGGCTAGAAAGTAAGTGATAACAAATTAATCCAAAAACGACCTCAGTTTTGCTTTTACTTGTTCCACAAGATTTTCAGCTTCGTTGCTTAGTTCGTGTGCTTTCAGTTTGAGTTTCTCGACAGCTAATTCAGCATCTTCTTGCAAGTCTTCGAGTTTATCTTCCGCTTTATCGAGGAAATCCTCTAGCTTGTTTTCTTCTAAAAGTGCAGCAGCTTTTGTTTTCCAATGTTGCAGTTCTTTTTGGACCTCGGCAAGCTGGATGGTCAGTTCGTTTTTCCATTCGGATGATTTTTGTGCTGCTTCTGCCTGGAGTTTTTCTCTGTTTTCTTCACTGAGCAACTCTTTGGCTTTCATTTGCCAATGGGCTAATTTTTCTTGAACTTCCTGCCATTCGTTTCGAAGGCGTGTATTTTTATCTTCAGACATGTGACGTAGATGTTTATTTGTAAATTATTGATTAATAGGTATTTATGTAGGAGATGAAGCGAGAAAAGGAATTTTTCATTTCCAGATTGAATGAAAAAAGGCGAATGGTTGAGAAAGATTAAAAAAGAAATATCTCTCATCTAGGCAAAATCCAGTATTATGTGTGTAAGTTACTCATTTTTCTTGATTTTTAGGCGTATTTGCTAAGAAATAGATAAGTCAATCACAAAAAAAAGTCTATTTATTTGTTTATGCAAAAGTAAATAGTACATTTGTTGCCAATTGTAGCATTTGAAAATGACGGCTAAAATAATGCTGTGATTACCGTGTCCTCCTATAAATTAATAAACGTTAAAACAATGAAAAAAAGAACAAGCCTGTTGACAGCCTTTTTTATGTTTATTCTAGCTTTTTCGAGTTGTAATGAAAATGAATTAAAGGAAAGTAGTGTTGCTAGTGAATTTGAAAATTTAGTATTTTCAAATAATTTGAATGGAGAGTTTGAGAATTTTGAGTTGATTTTAAACAGCATGAACGAACGTTCTGGTGCTAATGATGATGCAATCAGTCTTGCATTGGAAAGTTATAAGAAACACCTAAAGAAAAATGGAGTGTATGCTTTTGAAACAACTGATTTTAGAAAGTTAAGACAGAATAGTTCAGATAGTTACAATCAACTAATCAAGAATATGGAGTCTGAATTAGCAAATATGGATAGTTCATTAGATAAAAACGAAGCTAAATCTACTGCAAAGTCCATAATTGGTAAGTACAACAGAATTGTTAGTGAGGGAGACTTTACAAATGAAGAGAAGATTGCCATAAGTACTATTTACAACGAGTATGATTCAATTTATAACTTTACTGTAAATCTCATGGGTAGTTCCAATGGGAGAACCCAATTTTGCTGGAAAAGATTTTGGTGTTTTAGTGCCTTTATGGTTGGAAATGCAGCAGTAGCAGCAGCAGTTGGGGCGACCTATTGTTCTTTTACTGGTTATGGTGTCGCTGCATGTGCTTTTGGTGGAATTGTTGTCGGTGCTGCAAGTGGCTATCAATTAGCTCAGCAACTTTGTCCTAGTTGTTAATACATGTTGTCATCACCTAAATGCGTACGAAAATGAATAAAAAATGGAGTTTTTTGATGGGATGTATGTTCATCATCTCGTTTTCTTTTGCACAAAATCGTGTAGAACCAAATAGAGAGAGCGAGCAGATACTTGGAACGTATAGTTCTGCACACCAAGCGAAGTTTGGCAAATTGTTCACAAATGCAATGGGTTGGGTCGTTTTAACCGATAAAAAAATGTACTTCAACTCGCATGGCTTTCCTGTAAATTTCCAATCACACCAAGCTACCATCGCGTTAGAAAATGTGAAGTGCGTCACGAAAGGAAAAGGGAAGCGTATCATTATTGAACAAAAAGAAGGAAAAAAAGACCTTTTTATTGTTCACAACAAAAAAGATATTGCGACTCTCCAAGCGGGTATTGAAAGCCTGCTGGTTGCCAATTAATAAAAAATGACTTCTGTGCGCCGTCCATAGGAGTCTTTTTTGTCCAAAATGAATAGATACTTTCCAACCAGCGTTTCACAACCAAATGAAAGTAAAAACAAAAGAGTGCCGTTCTACGTGCACTCTTTTGTTTTGTTTAAAGCATGTATTTCAATCGAATCACTTCTTTTTCTGTTAAGAAACGCCATTTGCCTCTGGGTAAATCCTTTTTGGTTAGCCCCGCATACGTTGTTCTATCCAACTTGGTTACTTCATAGCCCAGATGTTCAAAAATACGGCGTACAATTCTGTTCTTTCCTGAGTGAATTTCAATGCCTACCACAAATGCATCTGGCGTGACAATCCCTAAATTATCTGGTTTAATGAAGCCGTCTTCTAACTCCAAACCTGCCTGAATCATCTCAAAATGCTCTGAAGTGATGGGTTTGTCCAATTCTGCTTGGTAAATTTTCTTGATGTTATTTGCTGGATGAGAGAGTTTTTCAGCCAATTCACCGTCATTGGTCAGTAACAACAAGCCCGTTGTATTTCTATCGAGTCGCCCAACTGGATAAATACGTTCTTTACATGCATTTCCGACCAAATCCATGACTGTGTGTCTGTCTTTGGGGTCTTCTGTTGTCGTGATGAAATCTTTGGGTTTATTCAATAATAAATAAACCATTTTCTCTTTGTTCAATACTTTTCTCCCGTACGAAACATTATCTGTAGGTTGTACTTTGAAACCAAGTTCCGTAATGACTTTTCCGTTGACACTTATCTGCCCGCTCGCGATGAGTTCATCGGCTTCACGGCGTGAGCATAAGCCTGCATTGGAAATATAACGGTTCAAACGGATGAGTCCATCGTCTTCTTTTTCTTCCTGACGAACTTTGTCCAGAATCCTTCCGGGCAATGATTTGATTATTTTATCCTCTTCATAAAAAGGTTTTCCGCCTGTATCTACACGGCGACTGTGGTCAATTTTCTTCTCTTCGTTTTGAATCCGAACGCGTGGTTTTGCATCATCATCCGCCTTTCGTCCACCTTTTCCAAAGGCTTTGGGCACTTCGTCTGGTTTGTATTGCGGCAATCGGCTGTCTGGACGACGATCTCTGTTCTTGTCACGCTCTTCGCCACTTAATTTCCGTGGTCTTTCGTCTCTATTTCCGAACGGTTTTCTATCGTCGCGGTTGAAGCTCGGCTTTGCGTCGTCGAATCTTCTTGCTGGTCTTTCGTCTCTATTTCCGAACGGTTTTCTATCGTCGCGGTTGAAACTCGGCTTTGCGTCGTCGAATCTTCTTGCTGGTCTTTCGTCTCTATTTCCGAACGGTTTTCTATCGTCGTGGTTGAAGCTCGGCTTTGCGTCGTCGAATCTTCTTGCTGGTCTTTCGTCTCTATTTCCGAATGGTTTTCTATCGTCGCGGTTGAAGCTCGGTTTCGTGTCGTCGAATCTTCTTGCTGGTCTTTCGTCTCTATTTCCGAATGGTTTTCTATCGTCGCGGTTGAAGCTCGGTTTCGCGTCGTCGAATCTTCTTGCTGGTCTTTCGTCTCTATTTCCGAATGGTTTTCTATCGTCGCGGTTGAAGCTCGGTTTCGCGTCGTCGAATCTTCTTGCTGGTCTTTCGTCTCTAGAATTGGAATTAGCTCTTGGATAGGCGGAGCTTCTGGATGAGGAATTTGAAGTTGGTCTTGCGTCGTCACGACGTGCACCTCTTGACGAATTGGAAGAAAAAGGCTTGCTTTCTCTTCTGTCCCCTGAGTCCTTGCGGTCAGAATTGGGACGAGAATTATTCTTATTTTGCATAAAATGGCGCCTTGATTAGGCTAAATTCTGGATGTATTAAAATCTTGGCAAAAGTACGATAAAAAATAGAGAATTGAGTGGAAAACAGAGGGAGTAAATACAAGGAGTATGCCATTCATCCTTTTATAGCGCCGAAATTACGGATAGATGGAGCCAAAAACAGAAGAATGATTAAATTGAGAAACAAACAAATCGAAAACATCTTAATTTACAAATAATCATGGTAGGAATCATTTCATTAGCAGTTTTGACCTTTTTGGTGGTATTCATGTCTATAAAAGTAGTACCACAACAACGCGCATACATTGTAGAACGTTTGGGTAAATTTCATGCCTCGTTGCAACCGGGAATAAATTTTGTGATACCTTTTTTGGATCGGGTGGCATACAAACACAGCTTAAAGGAGCAGGCGTACGATATACATGAGCAAATATGTATTACGCGTGACAACGTGCAAGTACGTGTAGATGGCGTGATTTTCTTGCAAGTAGTTGACCCAAAACAGGCGTCGTATGGTATCAATGATTTCGTTTTTGCCGTAACGCAGTTAGCACAAACGACGATGCGGAGTGAAATCGGAAAGATTGATTTGGACAAAACGTTTGTAGAGCGAATGGCGATAAATATGGCGGTTGTAGCTGCCATTGACGAAGCCGCGATTGGTTGGGGCGTAAAAGTTTTGCGTTACGAAATAAAAAATATTACGCCACCACAAACAGTCTTGATGGCGATGGAAAAACAAATGCAAGCCGAAAGAGAAAAAAGAGCGGTTATCTTGGAGTCAGAAGGGCGTAAGCAATCTGTGATTAATATTGCGGAGGGGCAAAAAGAGCGAGTAGTCTTGGAGTCGGAGGCACTCAAATTGCAACAAATCAATCAAGCGGTTGGGGAGGCTTCGGCGATTCGTGCGGTAGCGGAGGCAACAGCGGAAAGTATTCGATTGGTAGCGTCTTCAATTCAAGATCAAGGTGGAATGGAAGCTGTTCAGTTTAAAATTGCAGAACAATACATCGGACAATTTGGAAACCTAGCAAAAGAGACCAATACGATGATTATTCCTGCTAATTTAACAGACGTATCGTCATTGGTGGCAACTGCGATGAGCGTCGTGAAGCAGCAGTCTGGAGGAAATTCAGGAAGTAAATAATACGTTAGAAAAGAAAAAATATGGAATTTACACATGCAGAAATTTGGACAATGGTGGGTGTTGGATTTCTTATACTTGAAATTCTGGCTCCTTCCTTTTTTGCCTTTTTTTTCGGGATTGGTGGGATAAGTGTTGCATTGCTAAGTTACACGGGAATGACGTCTTCGTGGGAAACTGAAATCGTGTCCTTTCTCTTGATTTCAGCCATTTCTTTGCTCTTATTTCGTCGGCAAATTAGTGCGATGTTGCACAAAAAACCGAAGGAATATGTGGAGAATATCGGAGAAATAGCCAAGGTAATGACACCCATGCAGCAAAAACAAGAAGGTCGTGTTTTTTACCGTGGAACAGAGTGGATAGCTATCAATGAAGGTACAGAGCCTAAAAATATAGGAGATTCTGTTGTTATTGTTGGTTTAGAAGGTTTGCGATTAAAGGTAAAATAAAACAGTGTTTTTTACAAGAAAGGGCTGGTATTCAATGAGAATGCCAGCCCTTTGTGGTTTTTGAAGAGAATTTACAATTGAATTTCAGTAGCCAAGTTTTGGAAAACTAATTCGTGTTCGTTTGTCCCTTTTTCAATCATAATGACTGCATCTTTCGTGATTTTATTCGCTAGGATTTGTTTTGAAAGTTCGTTTAAAACACGTCTCTGCAATACTCTTTTGAGCGGTCTAGCACCAAAAATAGGGTCGAAACCTTCGTTTCCTAAACTATCTAATACCTCTGGCGAGGCTTCCAAGACAATCCCTTGTTCAGCCAAACGGTTTTTGATTTGTTCAAATTGGATTTCGACAATCTGACGAATGTGTTGCTTACCGAGTGGATCAAACAGTACGATTTCGTCAATTCGGTTCAAAAATTCGGGGCGAACGGATGTTTTGAGTAAATCCATGATAGCGGATTTTGCCTCTTCTTTATAATACAAATGCCATGCTTTGTCATCTCCTTTTGCTTCCATGTATTTTTCTTGAATAAAGGAACTACCGATGTTAGAAGTCATGATGATAAGGGTATTTTTGAAGTTGGCAATTCTACCTTTATTATCGGTTAATCGGCCATCATCTAGTACTTGCAAAAGGATATTCCAAACATCTGGATGCGCTTTTTCAATTTCATCGAGTAGAATGACACTATATGGTTTTCTTCTTACGGCCTCGGTCAATTGTCCGCCTTCATCGTATCCTACATAGCCTGGAGGCGCACCTACGAGACGGCTAACACTGTGGCGTTCTTGGTATTCGCTCATGTCGATTCTAACCATCGCATTGTCGTCGTTGAACAAATAGTTTGCAAGTGTTTTGGCAAGCTCGGTTTTCCCCACGCCTGTACTACCTAAGAAAAGAAAACTACCGATTGGTTTTTTCGGGTCTTGCATCCCTGCACGGCTGCGGCGAACGGCATCTGCTACCAATTCAATGGCTTCTTCTTGTCCTGCCACTCGTTTGTGTAATTCCGTTTCTAAATAAAGCAGTTTCTCACGTTCACTTTGGAGCATTTTGGCAACCGGAATCCCCGTCCATTTGGCAACGACCTCGGCAATATCTTCCGCCGTAACTTCCTCATTGATAAGGCGACTTTCGTCTTGTGGAGTCTCTGCCGATTGACCAGAAAGTTCCTTGAGTTTTTGCTCTACTTCTGGAATTTTCCCGTACCGAATTTCCGCCACTTTCCCATATTCTCCTGTTCTTTCCGCTTGTTCTGCTTCTAGGCGGTATTTTTCTAGGTCTTCTTTGAGCGTACGAATGCTATCGACTACGCCCTTTTCATTGTCCCATTGCGCTTTTAAAGTGGTAAAATGCTGGTTTAATTCTGCCAATTCTTTGGAGAGTGTAGCTTCTTTGTCTTTGTCATTTTCTCTCCGAATGGCTTCCCGTTCGATTTCGAGTTGCATAATACGACGGCGCAATTCGTCCATTTCCTCTGGCATGGAGTCCATTTCTAAGCGCAACTTAGAAGCGGCTTCATCCATCAAATCGATGGCTTTATCTGGTAGAAAACGATCAGAAATATATCTGTTTGATAGTTCTACTGCTGCAATCACCGCATCATCTTGAATACGAACTCCGTGGTGAACTTCGTATTTTTCTTTGATGCCACGAAGAATAGAAATGGCATCTGCAACATCTGGTTCATCCACGAATATGGCTTGAAAACGGCGTTCAAGGGCTTTGTCTTTTTCAATATACTTTTGGTATTCTTTCAAGGTTGTTGCTCCAATCGCATGTAGTTCGCCACGTGCCAAGGCAGGCTTGAGTAGATTCGCAGCGTCCATAGCTCCTTCTCCGCCCGCACCTGCGCCAATTAACGTATGAATTTCGTCGATGAATAGAATGATTTCACCGTCTGCTTCTGTAACTTCCTTAATAACAGACTTTAAGCGTTCTTCAAACTCTCCTTTGTACTTTGCTCCGGCAATCAAAAGTCCCATGTCCAAAGATACGATGGTCTTTGTTTTGAGGTTCTCAGGAACGTCTCCTTGTACAATTCGTTGGGCTAAACCTTCGACAATTGCGGTTTTACCAACACCCGGTTCACCCAAAAGTATTGGATTATTTTTTGTTCTTCGTGAGAGTATTTGGAGTACTCTGCGGACTTCCTCATCTCGACCAATCACAGGGTCAATTTTGCCTTTTTGGGCAAGTTCATTCAAATTTTTTCCGTATCTAGCCAACGCTTGATACGTATTTTCTGCATTTTGATCTTTCACGGGGTTATTTTTTCCTCTAAGTTCTTGGATGATTTGTGTGATGTTCGCAAGCGTAAATCCTGCACTCTTTAGTAACTGCGCGGTTTGGTCTTTTCCGGACAGAATGCCTGCGTACAGTAATTCAACCGAAACAAATTGGTCGCCAAAATGGGTCATTTGTTGAACAGCTGCTTGCAATGCTGCTGATAAGTCATTACTCAAAGTGGGTTGCCCACCAAGTACTTTTGGATAAGTACCTAAAATGGTCTCTAATTTTTGTTTGACTGCTTGAATTGGCGTTCCTACTTTCGTAAAAATATACTGCGTTGTATGCGAGTCTTCTTCTAAAAGAGCTTTCAATAAATGCCCGGTTTCTACTACTTGTTGTTGATTTGCTTGTGCGATTTGAACCGCTTGCTGTATCACATCCTGCGCTTTTAGCGTATATTGATTAGGATTCATCTGGATGACATTTTTTGGTGATATACATTCCTCTGCAAATGATATGCAAAGAAGTATTTTCTGTCATATTGTCGTGTAACTTATTGGTTATGAATTAAAAACAGGTTAAAATGGCAGATTTTTTCTATTTCGATGTCGGAGAAAGGAATCAACTCTTTTTTGCCGATAGCTAACCCCACTGAAGCTTTTTTACTTTTATGTGCTTCGGGATTATAAAGAGAGTTATCGGGTAGTATTTCTCTCGCCATTTCTAAAAATGGCGAGAGAAATCATCAGAATTGTATGGTACTGAGCGGAATGGTATATTCAAGGCGTTGATTGTTTGAAACATCCCAAATCTCCATTTGAATTGTCGGGTCTTTCTTTGTCCAATCGAGGGTAAGTAATCCGAAATGATTTTCCATAACGGGGCCTTCAATTCTATTTTTATTGGGTGTAGCAAAATGCCATTTTGAGGATAAACCGCTGCTTGTTACATCATAAATTGGGTATAAACCATCTGTCTGGAGTTTGGATATTTCTGCATAATGAACATCTCCAGAAAGAAAAAGGACGCCATTAGCCTTTGTTTTTTTGATTAAATCAAGAAAACGTTGTTGCTCATGTGGGAAATTAGCCCAAGCTTCATAGCCGTTGAACTCGATACTAAATTGAGAACCCGAACCGATTAATCGAATATCAGCGGGTTTACTCAATTCGCCCTCTAGCCATTTCCATTGTGCCTCACCCAAAAACGTAGAATCTTTGGACGTATGCGGGAGGTAATCTAACTTATAAAAATAGCGTTTGTCTGTAATAACATCTTCTCTGAACTTTGGAATGTCGTCTCGGAAAGTACGGTTATCTAGTAAAATGATTTGGAGTTTTTTGCCATTGATTTCGTGCATATAAGAGGTGTAAATCCCTTCGTGTTGGTGGCGTCTTGGCGATTGTGCGGGTTCATTGAAGAAATCAAGAAAAATTTGTTTTGATTCCGCTTTAAATGGATAATGCCTTCCTGCATCATTTCTTCCAAAGTCGTGGTCATCCCAAGTAGCAATAATTGGGGTGCTTTTCTTCAAATTTTGAAAAGTCGGTTTGCTATTTAGTTTTTCATATTTGTCCTTGAGGACCTTCATGTCGTCTGTATCACCATAAATATTATCTCCCAAAAAGATAAATAAATCCGGTTGATGTTTTACAACGACATCAAAAATAGGAAGGGGGTTGTCTTGGTGTCCACAAGAGCCAAATGCAATTTTTGTTTGTTTCGCATTTGGGTTGAATTGTGCCCAAGTAGGAAGGGCAAGAAAAAGAAGAAGCGTTACTTTTTTTAACATTTTTTGGTAAGATTAATACGTCGCAAAAATCGGAAAAATACATGAACTTCATTTTACGGCAGTATTATGGAATGATAAATCCATTTATTTTCATACTTGTTTTGTTCGCTTTAACGATTCGATGAAAAAACAGGATGACGGTTGCTTTTCTATCTGAAATTTAAAATAAATCTTGTTTTTTTGAGAGAGGATATACGATGAATTGGAGATAAAATTAGACTTTTTTGGGCTAAAACCACACTAGAACACCTGATTTTTTGAGAGTCGCTAATGTTTCTTTACTTTTGCGGACGCGTATGTATTTTTCTATCAATTAATTAGATAACTACTTGTTCGTCTTCGTGTATGAATGCTGTAGTTTCCATCCCCAAGTTCAATGAGCTTCTATAAAAAATATATTTTTCCTGTCCTTTCTAAATACGACCCTGAAACAATTCATTACAGAGCAATGGATGCGCTAACCCTCGCATACTGTATTCCTGGAGTACCTTTCGTTTTGCGCTCTTTGTTTTCTGTGCGAGATAAACGACTAGAAAGAACCGTTTTTGGGATTACCTTTCCCAATCCTGTTGGGCTTGCAGCTGGTTTTGATAAGAACGGAATCTGGACAGATGAGCTGGAAACGCTGGGTTTTGGGTTTGTTGAAATCGGAACGGTGACGCCCAAACCACAATTAGGGAACGATAAGCCCCGCTTATTTCGGTTGAAACCAGATGAGGCGGTTATTAATCGAATGGGCTTTAATAACGAAGGTTCGGTAAAAGCGGCTCAGGCACTTTCTAAGAGAAATTCTTCCCTTATTATCGGTGGAAATATCGGTAAAAATAAGCTAACAGAAAACATGGATGCTGTACTAGACTACTTGCAAGCCTTCCATGATTTATACGAAGTCGTAGATTATTTTGTCGTGAATGTTTCCTCCCCAAATACGCCAGGGCTTCGGGAGTTGCAAGAAAAAGAACCGCTCATTTACCTTTTGAAAAGGTTGATGCAAGAAAACGCCCAGAAGCCTACGCCGAAGCCAATTCTTCTTAAAATAGCACCAGACTTGACGGATTCTCAGCTCGATGATATCATTGATATTGCCGTTAAAACCAAAATTGCGGGTGTTATAGCTACCAATACAACGATTGCACGTTCGGGATTGAAAACACCGGATGAGGAAATACAGAAAATTGGAATGGGTGGGCTAAGTGGAAAACCACTGAAAACTCGTTCCACAGAGGTAATTCGGTATTTGGCAGAGAAAGGGCAAAAGCAATTCGCTATTATTGGTGTTGGTGGAATTTACACTGCCGAAGACGCACTCGAAAAACTAGAAGCAGGAGCAGATTTAATTCAAGTTTATTCTGGTTTTATCTACGAAGGACCTGCTATCGCTAAACATATTTGCAAAGGATTACTCGAAAAAGTAATCTAAACCAAACACCTTGACAGCTTGTTGAAACAAAAAGTATTCACGCCTTTCTGAAAAGGCATTTATCTAATAAATACCAATGGCAGTCGTTCCATACAAAGAAAAAAATACAGGCAAACGCGAGCAAGTAGCTGAAATGTTTGATAATATTTCACCCAAATATGACTTGCTCAATCGGGTTTTAAGTGGAGGAATTGATATTTATTGGCGGAAAAAAGCCATTTCTCTCTTAAAAAAAGAAAAACCACAACTCATCTTAGATATTGCCACAGGAACGGGTGATTTGGCTATTGAGGCTGTTCGTCAGTTAAATCCTGAAAAAGTAATTGGCGTTGATATCTCCAAAGGGATGTTGCAGTTTGGCGTAGAAAAAATGAAAAAACTGGGTCTCGATAAAAAAATTGAACTCCGAATGGGGGATTCGGAAAAATTGCTTTTCGATGACAATACATTTGACGCCGTTATCGTTTCATTTGGGGTTCGTAACTTTGAAAATCTTTTAAAAGGATTGACAGACATGCAAAGAGTTACCAAAGTAGGAGGTACTTGTGTGGTCGTTGAGTTCTCAAATCCGAGAAAATTTCCTTTTAAACAACTATATACTTTTTATTCAAACACCATCTTGCCATTTATTGGGAAGCTAGTCTCAAAAGACAATGCAGCTTACAGCTATTTACCCGAATCTGTAAAAGCATTTCCAGACGGCGACGAGTTCTTGTCAATATTTACGAAAGCTGGATTTAAAGAAACGATATGCATACCGCTCACCTTTGGAATTTGCTCTATTTACGTGGGAAAAAAGTAATCCCTTTCCTTGTTCTTTTTGTTCTGATTACCTCAATAAGTAAGGCACAAATTGGGAAAGTAAGACACCAAGCAGATTATGACTTGAAAAAGGTACGGTTTGGCTATTTAATTGGCGTAGCTCAAACTCATTATACGGTTCGGTATAATGAGTTTTTTTTACTGCCTGGAAATACAGATTTTTATGCCATTCATTCACCCAATACCTTTGGTTTTAAAATGAGTGCTGTCATGAATGTTCGCATAAATGATAGTTTTGACTACCGAATTTTGCCGACGGTTGCTATTTATAACCGGCAAATGGAGGTTATAAGTAATAATTCGCAAGAGCCAGAAAAGCTCGTAAATGCTGATAAAGCATGGATTGAAGTGCCTTTCTTGCTCAAGTACAAGTCTCAAAGAAGAGGAAATTTTAGAACGTACGTTGTCAGTGGATTGCGCTTTGCAGCTGAAACCAACGCGGTTAATTTATCCGGTAGAGCCAATGGTTCTAATGTGTTTTTAATTAAAAAAAGAGACGTTTCCTTAGATTACGGTGTAGGGCTTGAGTTCTTTCAACGATTTTTTAAATTTACACCAGAACTTCTTTTCTCTCAAGGACTTACCAACTTGGTAGAAGGCACGACAGGCGCTTCATCTCCACTTGGTTCCATCGGAAAACTACGCTCCCGAACAGTTACATTGAATATTATTTTTGAATAATAGCGGCTCTTACTGCCGCCTTTATCAAGTCATAATTTGCTTCGTACCGCGCGTATTCGTCCGCTCGGTTTGTCGTTGCCATTGAAACATTGTTTTGTTTAAACAACATGCCTTCCTTTTCTATTTTTTGAGCTGAGAGATGAAACTCTCGCATGCCTGCTTGTAAAAATAAAGGTATATTTTGGGCAGAAACCCCGCTGCCCGCCATGATTTGTATGTTGGAGTCCGCTCTTTCGGTGAGCTGTTGCAGTAGCTCCAAACCAAGCTCTGCTGTACGTTGTTGCCCAGATGTTAAAATACGGTTGAACCCCAGTTGAGTAGCTGTTTCAAGAGCGATAAACGGATTTTCACACATGTCGAAAGCACGATGAAGGGTGACAGGCAAGCCGTTTGCAGCATCCAATAATTGTTTATTTCTTATTTCATCTAATTTCCCATGGGGAGTCAGGCAACCAAAAACTAGTCCATCCGCGCCCATTTTTCTTGCCCAATGAATATCAGAAATCATTGTTTTGAGTTCCGAATCTGAGTAAAGAAAATCGCCACCTCTAGGTCGAATCATGATAAATAGGGGGATAGAAACAGCCTCTTTTGCTTGTTCTATGAGACCCAAAGAAGGTGTAATGCCCCCATCTGATAAACCAGCACAAAGTTCAATTCGGTGTGCGCCCGCTTGCTCGGCACGTTGGCAAGAGAGAACAGAGTAACAACATATTTCTACAATGGGTTGATTTGAGGGTGTCATGTAAGTAATTAATAATGAATAGATTAGGAATTTACTGGTAAAAAAAAGAAAGAAAAAATACTTTTTAATATAAAATTCGTTTTATTGTCTGAAATTTTATACTTTTGCAGCCAATTTTTTGAACCACAAACTGAGTGAGACTATGTATTGGACACTTGAATTAGTTTCGTATTTAGAGGATGCCCCTTGGCCAGCTACCAAGGATGAGCTAATTGATTATTCTATTCGCTCTGGTGCTCCGAACGAAGTGATGGAGAACTTGTCCGAGCTAGAGGATGACGGTCAACCTTATGAAAACATTGAGGAAATCTGGCCTGATTATCCGACGAAGGACGATTTCTTTTTCAACGAGGACGAATATTAAGTTACGGAGCGTAGGGTGATTTATTCGCCCTACGCTTCATAATTTAATAGCCCGTATCATTTCTCGCTTTCTTTTGGGGCCTGCATGTTTTTCTACGTCAAAACCAGCCGCTTTTAAATTTCTTTTTACGTATCCTTTTGAACAATACGTGGTTAAAAATCCTCCCTGTACCATCCACTCGTTTAGCTTTTGAAATATGCTTTCTGTCCACATTTCAGGTTGTGATTCTGGCGCAAATGCATCATAATAAACTAAATTGTACGGCTTTAATGGAATAAATTCTTCTATTTTTTGGTTTATTTTGGTCAATGAAAACGAAGTGTCAACTATATGTTTCTCATCCCATGAAAGGTCGTGTAAATGAATTAATTTTTGTTGCTGATGCGGTTCTAAACCTAAATTAATCTTCTCCACCATTTCCTTTTTTAATGGAAATGCCTCCAGGCCTTCGTAGGTGATGCTGCGTGCTTCGTGCTGAGCTAATTCCCAAGAAAGTAACGCGTTGAGACCCGTTCCTAAACCAATCTCTAATAAATGAATCTCTGAGAACCGATGAAATGCCTCCAGTAAACCTACTTCCAAAAAGACCCTGTTTGACTCTTGCTTTGCCCCAAAAAGGGAATGATAATACTGCTTGAAATGAGGACTATATAACGTATGCGTGCCATCCTCTATCTCCTGAATGACGGGTTGTTCCATGTTTGTTTTATTTCTGAATTTATTGTTTTTGAAACCCTAATTGGCGTTTCATTGTTTTGTATGTCGCGACATCTACCTCTGGGTTCGTCGTGAAGTCTTTAGATAAAAATTGACAGAACGCATAAATAAATTAGAAGTGGAAATCACCAAAACTACTTTATCCTTGGAAAATACGGGCTCTTTTCCCGCACTTCTTTTGGATTATCTCGCTGAAAAAGAGCAAATTAAACCTTTTTATTCTTTCTCACCTACTTTAGATGGTTTTAAAGAAGCCATTCAAGCAAAGAATAATTTTCCTACTTCTAACCGACAAGTGCTTGTCGATGTTCTCAAAAAGCAATATCAGGGAATTGAAAACCCACCTGCTTTGGATATTTTATTGGATACAAAAACATTTACCGTAACAACGGGGCATCAGCTCAATATTTTTACAGGACCTTTGTATGTGATTTATAAAATCATTACAACCCTTAATTTGGCAAAAGAACTTAAAAAAGCATTTCCTGATTACCACTTTGTACCTGTTTATTGGATGGCTTCAGAAGATCATGATTTTGAAGAAATCGCTAGTTTTTACCTGTTTGGAAAAAAATACACTTGGGAAACCACCCAAACGGGAGCCGTAGGTAGAATGAATCCCAACGAATTGAGTACAGTATTAGCCCAACTTCCTGATTCGTTTCCTCTTTTCGAGCAAGCATATCTTGAAAATAATACGCTTGCAGCGGCAGTACGTACTTACATGCACACACTTTTTGGTGCAGACGGGTTGGTTTGTTTAGACGCAGATGACACAGATTTAAAACGCCTTTTTCTACCCGTCATTGAAGAAGATTTACTCCACCAAACTGCTAGCCAGTTGGTGCACGAGCGCACAACGCAATTGGAGGATTTGGGCTACAAAGCGCAAATTCATGCGCGAGACATCAATTTCTTTTATTTGAAAGACGGTTTACGCGCCCGTTTTATCAAGGAGGGTGAAAATTGGACAGTGAAAGACACAGATATTGTGTTTACAGCCGATGAAATTCGTGCAGAATACGAGAAAAATCCGGAGCGATTTAGTCCTAATGTGGTGCTAAGACCTTTGTATCAGGAAATGATTTTACCGAATCTCGCCTACATCGGTGGCCCGTCTGAAGTACCTTATTGGTTGCAATTGAAAGGTGTTTTTGACCATTATGACATCACTTTTCCGATTTTATTGCCTCGGAATTTTGCATTGGTTGTAACGGCAGCAAACCAGAAAAAAATAGATAAGTTGCAAGTGGGTATCGATGAATTTTTTGATGATGCAGTTACGCTCAAAAAACGATATGTCGAGCGAATTTCTGAAAAATCGTTGAGTTTAGCTTTTGAAATGGATGAAATAGGAGATGTTATGCAACGCATTGGTCGCCAAGCAGCAGGCGTTGATACAACCTTAAAAGCAGTGGTAGAGGCTGAACAAGCAAAAATAATGCACGCGCTATCTAATCTTGAAAAGCGGATTAAAAAAGCAGAAGAAAGAAACCACGAGACGGCTATTCAGCAATTATTGGGGGTACAAGATAAACTTTTCCCGAATGGCTCTTTGCAAGAGCGGGTAGAGAATTTCCTCAGTTTTTATAAAAACGATGCGCAATTTTTGGAGAAAGTGAAGAAAACTTTTGAGCCTCTTCACTTTGCATTCTATATTATTCATTAATCGGACCATTCCCACACGAGGATTGTCCAAGATTCTTGGGTAAAAGCATCGTCAAAAGTATGAATTGGAATAAATCCCACGCGTTCATGTGCCCGCATGGAGCGTGGGTTTTTTGTAGAAACATCTGACAATAATAGTTCGTATTTCTGTTGATGTTCTTTTTTAAAGCCCTGATAAAGCGCCTCAACAAGTCCTTTGCCTCGTGCCTCTTGCGCCACACAAAGCTGTCCGACAAGCACAGCAGCATATTCATTCAATGGTTTTTCTTTCCAACTTACTTGCTGATAGGTAGCTAGATAGCTTTCAAAAACAGGTTGGTCTTTGAGTAATTCAGGTACGAGTGCAAGGCAGTAACCAACCACATTTTCCCCGTCTTTTGCAACGATGTGTGCGCTGTGTTGGTGCATTAATTGGAGGTAGTCAAACGAATATTCAGCCGTTAAAAAGCCTTGACTTGCGGCTTGTTCTGCGGAGATATATTGGCGTAAATTTTTCTTTTGTAGCGCGAGGATTGCATGTAAATCTGCATCGGATTGTGCCGTAGAAATGGTGTACATGAGTTGGAAAATTGATTGGAAATAGGAAATGTTGACAAGTTTACTATTTTTTGAATGAATTAAATAGATTCAGAATGAAATTCAGGTGAATAGGTTTACTTCTACTTTGCCCCATTGGTATAAAACATTTCCTTTTATATAAATAATTTTGATTTCATCTACGTGAAATGGAACGGAGGATACAAATGGATTATGAGAATTGGATAAACATCCCTAGAAATAGTTACAGTATGTACGTGTTGCCAACGAAAGGATACAAGATATTGCTTCAATTATTCTTGAAATTTACTGATTAATAAATCATTTTTGGTTTCACTTTAGAGAAACTAGTGTAAATCCACACTGTGGATACAAATCAGAAATATAGAAAAATAACGTTTTACAAAAATTATTTTCAAGACTTTTTTAGTAAACAAAATAAGAAAGCAAAGGCGACAATTATTTGGACTTTTGATTTACTCGAAGACTTGGAAAGGATTCCTGAAACGTATCTCAAACATATCGAAAACACGGATGGACTTTATGAAATTAGAGTTCAATCTGGAAATGATATTTACAGGATTTTTTGTTTTTTTGATCATGGAAAGTTAGTTATCCTCCTAAATGGTTTTCAAAAGAAGTCACAAAAGACACCTAAAAGCGAAATTGAAATGGTACTTAAAATAAAAGCGGAGTATGAAACTGAAAGATAAAAAACTGATGACTCTTGAAGAATTTAAAGAGAAAAATTATGGTAAACGTGGGACAAAGGAGCGTGAGGAACTAGAAGAGGGATATAGAACCTTCAAAATTGGTACGCTTATTCATGATACTCGTATTGAAATGGGAATGACACAGGAACAACTTGCTGAAAAAGTGGGGACAACCAAATCTTATATCTCTAAAATAGAAAATAATATAAAAGAAGCTCGAATTTCAACACTCCAAAGAATTGTAGAACTTGGTTTTGGTGGAAAACTTGAACTGAACATAAAAATCTAACGGGTAAGCTTGACTATTTTTAAAATAAATTTCAGCCCAAGATGTAAACTCCTACTATAATCTTTTGCTAATTTGAAGGCAGTTGATAGTATGAATCAACGCTAAAGAAAAGATACCACGCTGCATATTGAAGAGTGTAGTAAGGATTTGAAGTCCTTTTTAGTGGGTCAAGCCGAGCAGGAATTTGTCAGTTTTACTTAATCCTCAGAATAGCTTAAAAAAGAATACAAAAACAAAAAAAGCCCCTCCACAGGATTGTGAAGAGGCTTGGTGTATTTGCGAACACTAAAAAATCAATAGCGATACATCTCAGGTTTGAATGGCCCTTCAACGGTTACGCCGATATATTCTGCTTGCTCGTTATCAAGACGGTCTAATTTAGCACCTACGTGAGCTAAATGGAAAGCAGCTACTTTTTCATCCAATTGTTTAGGCAATACATATACTTTTTTCTCGTATTTCTCTGTATTGTTCCAAAGCTCGATTTGTGCCAATGTTTGGTTAGAGAAAGAACAAGACATCACGAAAGAAGGGTGTCCCATGGCACAACCAAGATTTACTAAGCGACCTTCAGCCAAAACGATAATCTCCTTATCATCAAGCGTGTACATATCCACTTGTGGTTTGATGACCGACTTGGTGTGTCCGTAATTTTTGTTCAACCATTCCATGTCGATTTCGTTATCGAAGTGACCAATGTTACAAACGATGGCTTTGTCACGCATCGCCTTGAAGTGGCGGTCACGGATAATGCGGAGGTTTCCGGTGGCAGTAACAAAAATTTGCGCACGCGTAACAGCCTCGTCCATGGTTACGACTTCGTACCCGTCCATGGCAGCTTGAAGTGCACAAATAGGATCGATTTCAGTGACTAATACTCTACAACCTGCCCCTCTGAGGGAGTCGGCAGAACCTTTACCTACATCACCGTACCCAGCAACAACAGCTACTTTTCCGGCGAGCATTAAGTCTGTTGCACGGCGAATGGCATCTACCAATGACTCACGGCAACCGTATTTATTGTCAAATTTAGATTTTGTAACAGAGTCATTTACGTTGATAGCAGGCAAGTGAAGCGTACCATTTTTCATTCTTTCGTACAATCTATGTACACCTGTTGTGGTTTCTTCAGACAAGCCTTTGATACCTGAAATGAGTTCAGGATATACGTCAAAAACCATGTTTGTCAAGTCACCACCGTCATCAAGAATCATGTTGAGTGGTTGTTGCTCTTCTCCAAAGAAAAGAGTTTGCTCGATGCACCAGTCAAACTCTTCTGCTGTTTGACCTTTCCAAGCATATACCTGAATACCCGCAGCAGCAATAGCAGCGGCTGCATGATCTTGCGTTGAGAAAATATTACACGAAGACCAAGTAACTTCCGCACCAAGGGCAACAAGGGTTTCGATTAGAACTGCAGTTTGGATAGTCATGTGTAAACAACCTGCAATGCGCGCACCTTTTAAGGGTTGCGAAGGCCCGTATTCTTTTCTGATTTCCATCAAACCAGGCATTTCTGCTTCTGCAAGACGAATTTCTTTGCGCCCCCAATCTGCCAATGCAATATCTTTTACTTTATACGGTACGTATGTTTTTTTCTCTGCCATTAGTGAAATATGATTTTATCTAAAATGATGCACAAAATTAATTCATTTGTTCTGAAATAAGCAAGTAATTCCAATAAATTATCTATGAACTGACTTTAAAATAGATAATTTATTGGATTGGTTGCATTTTGAGTAGATTCTTCACATAAATGAGTCAACAATACAGAATATTTATCTTTCGCTCGTAGGTAAAACAGATAAGATACTTTCTAAGCCAACACCTCTTGACCCTTTGACAAGAATGAAATAATTGTCTAAATTTTTGTCAATGAGCCAGTTATGGAGAGAAAACTTATCTGTGAAATAATAGGCTTTGGGTAAATACGGAAGTGCATAGTGCATGTTTTCACCGTACAAGGCAATCCATTCAACATCTGCGTTTTTTAGGTGGCGTCCTATTTCTGCGTGTTCATGAGCACTATCCTCTCCAAGTTCAAACATATCCCCAAGAATTAGTGCTTTCTTTTTCGGTGTTTCTATTTGTAAAAAATGGGAAATAGCAGCTTGCATCGACGACGGGTTGGCGTTGTACGCATCCATTAGAATCGAGTTTGTACCTCGTTCGATGATTTGAGAACGGTGATTTTTAGGTTGATATGCTGCCAATGCCTGGGCTGCTTGCGTTGCAGAAACTCCAAAATATGTGCCGATTGTAAAGGCCGTCAGCATATTGTCAAAATTGTAACTCCCTCCGATTGGTGAAGTATAAACCGTATTTTCTAATTGAAAACGGATAAACGGGTTGTGTTCAAGTAATTGAAGCGGGCAGGACTGTTTGTTGTACATGATGACCTTGGCAAGGTGGCGCTCTTCCGCCATGTTTGAGATTGTCAGCAAATCTGAATTGATGAAGGCATTTCCTTGGGTATTTTTGAGAAAATCGAATAACTCGCCTTTCCCTTTTTGCACGCCTTCCATTCCTCCGAAACCTTCCAAATGTGCTTTGCCAATATTGGTGATAAAGCCATGTGTTGGAGCACAAATGGTACAAAGATTGGCGATTTCTTGTTGATGGTTTGCGCCCATTTCAATCACCGCAATTTCTGTATCTTGTGGCATGGCTAAAAGCGTGAGTGGAACGCCAAGGTGGTTATTGAGATTTCCTGCAGTAGCATGAACCTTGAATTTTCGAGCTAAAACGGCGGTTAAAAGCTCTTTATTGGTCGTTTTTCCGTTGGAGCCCGTAAGGCCAATGACTGGGATAGCGAACGTGTCTCTATACATACGAGCAAGTTGCTGGAGAGTAAGAAGGGTGTCTTCAACCAAAATACACGACTCGTTGATTACCCTTGTTGGGTCGTCTAGGATAGCAAAAGCTGCCCCATTGGCAAGCGCTTGTTCAACGAATTGGTTGCCGTCAAATCGTTCTCCTTTGATAGCAAAAAAAAGAGCACCTTGGGGAACATGGCGGGAGTCGATGGATACACCATTGGCTGGCTGAAAAAGCGAGAAAATTTCGGATAGGGTCATAAGAGAATAGAAATCTTTTTTTGTCAAATTTCTGTGATTTTTACTGAAATTACTGACACTTTGCGGGAAATTATCTTTTGTACATGAAAGTGAAAGAGGAAAACAACGAAATAATGGAAGAAAATAAAGGGTATTTTTTATCGCCGATGGGCTTGCTTGAACTTAAAGCATCTGCTGTAGGATTAACCTCTTGCCGATTTATAGAAGATGCCCATGTAGCCCATTTGAATGCGTGTGAAAATTCGTTGATTGATAGAGCAAAAAAAGAACTGGAAAGGTATTTTTTAGGCGAATTGAGACAATTTACTGTACCATTGGATAGTGTGGGAACGGATTTTCAGCGACGAGTTTGGGAAGTAATTGGACAAATTCCGTTTGGTGTGCGTACAAGCTATGCAGCCATTGCGCGTGAATTAGGAAACCCGTTGGTGATTCGGGCGGCAGCAGCGGCAAATGGTAAAAATCCGTTACTTTTATTTGTTCCTTGCCATCGAGTCATTGGAAAAAACGGAGAGATGATTGGGTATTCCGGTGGATTACCTAGAAAAAAAGCATTATTGGACTTTGAGGATAAGATAGCAAACGGAATACAAACCTTGTTTTAGGTAGAACTGAAAAGCAAGGAGAAAGTGAAATAGACGTGTCTAGCCACGTATTTTTTTGTACTTTTGCGAACAAAATAGACGTACCTATGTCATAAAATGAGAAAAATATGCAAATGCACTCGTTGAAGTTGAAAAAACCGCTGGCAGTCATTGATTTAGAAACAACAGGAATAAATGTAGCCAAGGATAGAATTGTAGAAATATGCGTCGCCAAGGCAAATATAGATGGAAGCGTAGAAGTAAAAACCAAGCGCATCAATCCAGGAATGCCGATTCCGATAGAATCGAGTTTAATTCACGGAATTTATGATGAAGATGTGAAAGATGAGCCGACATTCAAGCAATTAGCGCGTTCATTAGCACAATTTTTAGAAGGATGTGACTTGGCAGGGTTCAACTCTAATCGGTTTGATGTTCCGATGCTCGTCGAAGAATTTCTACGGGTTGATTCTGACTTATTCGACCTAAAAAATAGAAAATTCGTTGATGCACAGCGAATCTTCCATTTAATGGAGCCAAGAACCTTGACAGCCGCCTACCGTTTTTATTGCAATAAAGAGCTAGTTGGTGCGCATGGTGCTGAAGCCGACACGCTGGCTACTCTTGAAGTTTTGTGCGCTCAAGTAGATAAATACCAAGGAGTGACCATCAAAGATAAACAAGGGACAGAATATATTCCCGTCAAAAATGATGTGAACGCCTTACATGAACTTACCTCGTCTAACATGGTTGATTTTGCACAACGAATGGCATTAAATGCACAAGGAGAAGTTGTGTTTAACTTTGGTAAAAATGCAGGAAAGCGCGTGGTGGACGTATTAAAAAAGGAACCACAATACTATGAATGGATGATGAACGGTGATTTTCCGCTGGATACAAAGCGTAAATTAACCGAAGTTCGTCTCAAAATGATGACTGACAAATAACAAAAGTTGAAAAAAAAAAGAAGCATATTGATTTATGCTTAATTTTGCCTAAAATTTTCCATACCTTAACAACCTTGCGATGTTTCAAAGCGAAATACCAGAAGTAATCAAGTTAATACCTCTGACAAACTACGTATTACTAGCCAGTATTTTATTTGTAATTGGAATTGTAGGTGTTTTAATACGCCGCAATGCCCTCATTATATTCATGTCCATCGAGCTTATGCTCAATGCGGTGAATTTGCTCCTTGTAGCGTTCTCGGCATACAGGTCTGATCCGGCTGGTCAAATTTTTGTATTCTTTATTATGGCTGTGGCAGCGGCTGAAGTCGCGGTAGGTCTCGCTATTATCGTGATGATTTACCGGAATATCCGCTCCATTGATGTAAGTTTATTGGATAAAATAAGAGGTTGATTCCTTCATTTCTCAGCACTTATTGTTCGTCCTATTTATCAAAATCTTAACACACGCTATGTCATTACTTGCCCTTATCCCTTTGTTTCCATTGGTTGGCTTTTTAATTAATGGACTAGGTTTTCGTAAAATCCCTCGTTCCCTTGTTGCTCCCGTCGGGATTGGAGCCGCCTTTCTCTCTTTTGTTTTTACGTATTTTGCCTATTCGCAACTTCCCGCAGACGGCTCTCCGATTATCGTCCCTTTATTAGATTGGATTACTATCGGAGAAATGAATATTCCTTTCTCATTCCAATTAGACCAATTATCTATTATCATGTTATTCGTGATTACCGGCGTAGGAACGCTGATTCACGTTTATTCCATGGGATATATGTCGCACGATGAAGGCTACGGTAAGTTTTTCGCCTTCCTTAACCTCTTTTTATTTTCCATGTTATTGCTCGTAATGGGCTCTAACTTCGTGATTATGTTCATCGGCTGGGAAGGGGTCGGCTTGTGCTCGTATTTGCTCATTGGTTTTTGGAATAAAAATGCAAATTACGGCGATGCTGCACGTAAAGCATTTATAATGAACAGAGTAGGAGATTTGGGTTTCCTGATTGGTATCTTCCTTATTTTCCAAGAATTTGGTACTGTTGAGTACGTTGAGGTATTCAAGCAAGCTGAGAGTTATACGATGGGCAACCCAACTTTGATGATGATTACCTTCTTCTTATTTATAGGAGCTATGGGTAAGTCTGCGCAAATACCGCTTTACACGTGGCTTCCAGATGCCATGGCGGGACCAACGCCCGTTTCTGCATTGATTCATGCCGCAACCATGGTGACTTCAGGTATCTACATGATTATTCGTTCAAATGTACTTTACACATTATCCCCTGATACGCTCGAGTTCATCGCTTGGATTGGCGTTGCAACAGCATTATTGGGTGCAACAATTGGTATTTATCAGAACGATATTAAGAAAGTATTGGCATACTCTACGGTTAGTCAATTAGGCTATATGTTCATCGGCTTAGGCGTGATGGCGTATTCTTCGGGCTTATTTCATGTAATTACTCACGCGTTTTTCAAGGCATTGTTATTCTTGGGCGCAGGTAGCGTAATCCACGCAATGAGCGACGAACAAGATATTCGTAAAATGGGTGGCTTGTTCGGAAAAATAAAAATTACGGCGATTACTTTTTTACTTGGAACGATAGCCATATCGGGTATTCCTCCGTTCTCTGGCTTTTTCTCGAAAGACGAAATTCTAGCACATACATTCGAGCATAATAAATGGATGTGGGGCTTAGCGCTTCTTGGCTCATTCATGACTGCTTTTTACATGTTCCGTCTGTTCTTTGTAACTTTCTTTGGCTCTTTCCGTGGTTCAAAGGAGCAGGAAAGCCATTTACATGAGTCGCCAAGTTCAATGACTTTGCCCCTTGTTGTGTTATCGGTATTGGCTATGCTTGGTGGTTTGATAGGTCTTCCGGTTGTATTTCATCTTCCACACGCACTTGCTACTTTCTTAGAGCCTATCTTCGTAGGTTCAAAAACAGTGAATCCCGCGTTTGGTGAGGTTCATTTGAGTCATTCAACAGAGTGGATTCTAATGGGTGTATCAGTAGCTGTTGCCCTCGTAGCTATCTTGTTTGCATACGTGAAGTTCGGAAAGGGTAATAACGTGCCAAAAGAGGACGCTGAAATGGCAGGACTTGCACAAGTAGTCTATCAAAAGTATTACATAGATGAAGCGTATGACACAATTTTCGTAAAATCGTCTCTGTTCTTATCTGGTTTTTTTGCCAAAGTAATAGACACAAAGCTCATCGATGGTCTAGTAAATGGGATAGGAGCCCTGACTGTTTTACTCAGCGGGTACATCCGTAGAATTCAGACAGGTGCAACCGGGGTTTATGTCTTTGCGATGGTGGTTGGTATTGTCGTGGTATTTGCCGTTAGTTTTGCACCCGATTTAGTACAAAGATTGGTAGAACTAGGTAAATAAATCGATGGCTAAACACTTCAATTTATTGTCAATTTAAAATCAAGAGAAATTAAAATATGTTAACGCTCATCCTTCTACTCATTCCGATACTAAGTGGCGCTTGGCTACTTTCTACGAAAGAGTCTGCTTCTGCTTCTTTGTCGAAAAACATAGCACTGGCCTCTTCTTTGGTTGTTTTTATCGGTTCAGTTTTGTTATATACAAATTTAGGAGATGCTTCGATGACCTCGTTCCAGGTAAATTGGATTGAAAGTCTTGCTATTTCTTTTCATTTAGCTGTCGATGGTATTTCGTTTGTACTTATCTTATTGACTTCGCTTTTAACTCCTCTCATTATTTTATCTACTTCAAAGTCAAATTACACAAATCCGCAACGTTTAGTGGGATTAATTCTACTTGCGGAGGCAGCCTTAATTGGTGTTTTTGCAGCACAAGATTTATTCTTATTCTACTTTTTCTTTGAGGCGGCACTTATCCCTGTTTACTTTATCGCAGCGGCGTGGGGCGGAGAAAATGCAAACCGTGTTACTTTCAAAATGTTCGTATATACTATTTTTGGTAGTTTGTTCATGCTCGTTGCCATTGTTTATCTGTTCGTAGTAGGGAAATCTTCCGATATGACAACCTTGGTAACTTTTGCACAAAATTTAAGTAGTACAGAACAAGGTTTCCTCTTCAGTGCTTTTATGATTGCATTCGCGATCAAAATGCCTCTTTTCCCGTTACATACTTGGCAGCCAGATGCTTACACGGAATCTCCCACTCCTGCCACGATGTTACTATCGGGTCTTTTATCCAAAATGGGTGTTTATGGTCTAATTCGTATTGCCGTTCCTTTCTTCCCTGCGGCAGTTGACCAATTTGGTTTTTCTTGGATGATTCTCTCCATCGCGGGTCTTGTTTATGGGTCAATTATTGCCGTCCAACAAGATAATATGAAAAGATTAATTGCTTATTCTTCTTTTGCACACATGGGACTCATGGCAGCTGGAGTTCTTACAGGTACGCAAGAGGGGCTACAAGGTGCGATTTTCCAAATGTTCGCACACGGTGTCAATGCCATTGGTTTATTCTTTGTTATCCAAGTGATTTTTGAGCGGACAGGCACGTACTCGCTGAGTGCTTTGGGTGGAATTACGCAAAAAACGCCTGCTTTAAGCATCTATTTCATGATTATCCTTCTCGGAAGCGTCGCATTGCCTCTAACCAATGGTTTTGTTGGTGAGTTCGTTCTTCTCAAAAGTGTTTTCGATTCGCACTATTGGCTTGGTGGAATCGCTGGACTGACCATCATTTTTGGTGCTGTGTATATGCTCAGATTGATGCAAAAATCTATGTTTGGTGCTTTATCTCCGCAGACAGAAAATTTCAACGATGTAGCAGGAACAGAAACGTTTGTTCTCTTCCCTATCGCATTCTTAGTTATTCTGACTGGTGTTATACCAAACCTACTTCTTCAATTGTCAGAACCTGCCGTTATTCAAATAGTAGCAGGTATTATCAAATAAAATTATTTTGAAAATCACTCTACTAGCTGGATAGAAATATCGCTAGTATTAACGATAAATATTGAATATGTATCCCATTGTTGCTTTATCGATTACTGGTCTAATCACACTATTCCTCGGGTTTTCCCCGTCAAGAAAAGTACTTTTGCCAGCAACTGTCTTCTTCCTTTTCATAGGTTTGTTTGTGTCATTTATAGATTGGAATGCACCAGGTACTTATTTTAGTGAAATGTTATTGATTGATAATCAGTCAATTATATTTAGCTCCATCCTCATTGTAGCCACGATTTTGGTTTCATTACTTTCAGATGACTATCTACACGATGATGTAGCTCAACCAGCTGAATACCTCGCCCTACTTCAATTTGCACTTGTAGGCGCAATTATCATGGTCTCGTTCAAAAACCTTATCATGCTTTTTGTAGGTATCGAAATTCTTTCAGTTTCCATTTATGTCTTGACAGGTAGTGACAAACGAAACATTCGAGGAAATGAAGCTGCCGTTAAGTATCTTTTGATGGGTTCTTTTGCAACGGGTATCCTTCTTTTCGGTATGGCTATGTACTACGGAGGAATTGGGACTTTTGATATCATGGACGCAATTCCGGTTGTACAACAGCAAGGAAATGTTCTTCCAGTCTATTTTTCAGTTGGTATTGTATTTATGTTAATCGGGATGTTCTTCAAAGTGTCCGCAGCACCATTTCATTTTTGGACGCCTGATGTATATGAAGGAGCACCAACCATTTATACAGCTTTTATGTCAACCATTGTAAAAACAGCCGGTTTTGCAGCTATTTACAAGGTTCTCGCTTTGTCATTTGGTTCAGCGTATGATTTCTGGCTGCCTATGGTTTTGGTGATGACTACATTGACTATGGTTATCGGTAATTTTATTGCTGTATATCAGGTAAATTTTAAAAGAATGCTCGCTTATTCTAGTATTTCTCATGCAGGTTATATGATGCTCGCGTTGGTAGGCTTACAGGAAGAAAGTATTGTTTCTATCGCGTTTTATTCAGTTGCATACGTATTAGCTACAATAACAGCATTTGCCGTGTTAATGGTGGTTTCGAGAGATAGATTGGTCAATGGAAGACCCGACGAAAATATCAGTGTTTTGAACGGATTAGCCAAAAAGAACGGCTTCCTTGCATTTGTTCTGGCTATTTCTATGTTATCTTTAAGTGGAATCCCATTGACTGCAGGTTTCTGGGGTAAATTTATGGTCTTTAACGACGCAGCAAGTAGAGGGTACTGGTGGTTATTAATTGTAGCAATCTGTATGTCTGCTGTGAGTATTTATTATTACTTCAAGCCAATTAGAGCAGCATTCTTGAAAAAAACAGATACAGAGGAAGAAATAGAGGTATCGCTAAGATTTAAAGTTGTTCTCGTTATTTGTTTGATAGGAACGATTTTGTTTGGCTTAGCTCCCGATTTATTGAGATCAATTTTCTGACTTTGAAACTTGGAGTCCTTTCACTCCAAGTTTTTTTTTATGACTTTTAGATATTTTTTACATTTGTATTTTCCAAAAAGAAAATTTACAGCTCGTTAATCCCAAATAAGTAGATTCCTTTCGTGATAAAAATAATTAAAAAGATTAAAAATAAACAGCTTAGAAGCTTTATTTCCTTCTTCATCACGGCTTTGATGGGAGCAGCAACTAACTTTATTACACAAATTCCCTATAAAGTTCTGTTTCTTTACTTGGGAATGACGGATAGAGCGGCTCTTCATTCCAGTGTTGGTGCTGCTTATCTTACAGCCACGGTTATTTCTTTTATTCCCGCAAAGAATTATGCTTTCTCTGCAAAAGAATCTGGCTCTACCAGAAGAGAGTCAATTAAGTTTTTACTCATTTCTACAATAGGTTTTTTGGTACAGATTATCGTCACTACGCTTGTGCTAGATTATGTAGCCAATCCGCTTTTACAGTCTTTCTCTTTGGTAATCCGTGAAAAGTTCTCTCATGCTGTGGCAATGTGTTGCAGTTTTACCGTAAACTTTTTTGGTCATCAATTCTTAACGTTTCGTAGTACAGGATTGTATGATAAGATAAAATCAGCAAGAAATTAAATTATTTTTATAATTTGTTGAATGTTTATCAGTATTTTTTGGTTTTCTTAAAAAAAAATTAAGAAAAGTTTGGTACTCAACTTAAAATAAGCTTAAATTTGTATCGTATTTGTAACACATAAAATTACTAAAGAAATGAAAAAAGTATTTGCTTTATTATTAGTTGCTTCTATGGCATCTTTCGCTGCATGTTCATCTGCTTCAACTGAAGAAGCTACAGAAGAAATCGCTGTAGATTCAACAGTAGCTGAAGAAGTTGTAGCTGACACAACTGTAGTTGATTCAGCTGCTGCTGATACTGCTGCTGCTAACTAATTAGCAAAAGATAGCTAGTCTATCTTATCTCAAAAAAGTCTTACTGGTTTACTAGTAAGACTTTTTTGTTTTCGCCCTTTCCTCATCTATCTTTGCCTATATGATTCCTAATTTTAGACTTAATCCGCCCATCAAGCAAGCATTTGCTTCTTTTCATCTCCCGCCAGCCGACGAAATCAAATTAGCCAATCAGCTTCCTTGTCTGGTTGTGAATACGGGTACGCAGGAAATTGCCCGTCTTGAACTGATATTTCCGATTCATGTCACCGAAAAAACAGAGGTAATCGGCATCGTAGCCAAAACTCTCTTTGCAGGTACACAAAAAAGTACATCTAAAACACTGCTAGACAGACTAGAAAGCTTGGGTGCATTTCATGAGGTAACGAGCACTTCAGACCGCCTATCTATCACAATTTTTGTTTTAAGTAGGATGTTAAATGCTGTTTTACCTATTTTGGAAGAAGTTCTTACTTGCGCTGTCTTTCCGGAAGAAGAAATTGAAATACAAAAAAGAAATACGGTTCAAAACATTCGTTTAAATGCTGAAAAAACATCTCTTGTAGCAAGTCAGACTTTCCGGAAAGTTCTTTTTGGCGCCTCTTCACCGCTCGGAAGGGTGTCATCAGAGGAAGATGTGACACAGATAGCGCAACAAGATTGTGTCCAATTCTATCATGAAAATATCAAAGTGCGGGCATTTCAAATATGTCTTGCTGGAAAGTTCTCAGATGTCCAGTTAGACGAGTTTTCACGTAGCATAGGTGCTTGGAGAGTGGACAATACCTATACTGGGTTAATTTCCCCGTTTTCAGCGTTTAGTCAAGATAGAAACTCGATTGTTGTTCCGAAAGAAGGTGCAATGCAGGCAAGTATTCGTGTGGGTCGCCCGTTATTTAATCGTAAAAATCCTGATTATTTCCCTTTTTTGGTGATGAATACGGCGCTTGGAGGTTACTTCGGAAGCCGATTAATGAAAAACATTCGAGAAGAAAAAGGTTTGACCTACGGTATTTCTTCTAGTTTAGTTCCGAGCGAGTCCTTTGGTTATTGGGTGCTTGGGGCAGACGTAAAGGTAGATTTAATCCAAGTAGTCATGGAGGAAATCTATTTAGAAATTCAGAAAATGCAAGAAGTGTTGATGAGTGAAGAGGAACTAGAAACCGTCAAAAATTACATGATTGGTTCTTTTATTGGTTCTCTAAATACAGCTTTTGATATTGCAGACAAACACAAGACAATACTTTTTAATCAGCTCCCCGATCACTATTATCATGAGTATTTGTCTAATATTCAGAGGGTTACATCATTGGATATCCAAGAAATTGCTTGTAAATATCTGACAAAAGAATCCTTGTTTGAAGTAATTGTTGGGAGTGCGGGTTAAATTTTCACCATTTTATAAATATCCTCTGACTCCGAGGGTTCAATAGACAAAAGGTTTGCTAAAACCAAGCGAACTAGGGTGTCAGAGGCTATTTTTTTAGGAATTGCCGCCGCATTTTTGAACGCTTCCAACGTGGTAAAGCCATTTTTTTCGAGCAGCGACATAAGAATTTGTTCCTTTGGACCGTAGTTAAATTTGATATTTAAACTTTTGCTCTTACCCTTCAATATATTTTTAACTTCTTTACTTGCCTGAATTGACCGGTCTTTTACTCTTATATAGGCTTTTTTGGTAGGTTCGGGTTCACCGAAAGTCACAAAATGAGGTTTTGAACTACTCGATGGAATGTGATAAATGAGGACTTCACGCTCGTCAGGAAGAATAAAACGCTCGTTTTCATAAGAAAGAGGAGGACTTATATGCGAATGAATGAATTTTTGGAGAATAAAGTCATCTTCTTCTCCAAACTTTAAGCCTTTTATTTCTTTGTCATCACTCACACCGAGGAGTAAAATCCCTCCGTTTGTATTTGCAAAAGCAACTAACTCGCGTAATATTTTTTCTGGATGGTTGTTTTTAAGTTTAAATTCAAGTTGCGCACCTTCCCCTTTTCTGACAAGCTGCCTCAAGCTGGCATAATCCATTTGAGTTCGGGTTGGTGCTCTGAATTCCCAATTCATCGTTCTTTCTGAAATGTTAACGTCCTTAAAATAATAACCTATCAACGTGATAATGTTTCAAAAGGTTTATTACGTGTGAATCAGTACGCGTAACTATTCATTCGAAACGGTAAAATAGAGCCCGAAACACGAATTAGAGCCCAATAAAAGATAATTCTTTTGAATCAAAATTGGAAAACTTTGATAATGAATTGGAATCTCTTTATTTTTGCGGTTCGTTTTTGATTTTATTTTAAATCAAATTACATATTGTATAAAACGAAACTAATGATTCTTACTAAACAGCAATGGCATTAATTAACAAAATCAGGGAACGTTCAGGCATCGCAGTCGCAGTGATTGCAGTTGCATTATTACTATTCATTGTGGGTGGTGATATTTTTTCAGGTGCTCAAGGAGGAGGTAGCCTTTTCGGTGGTGATACAAATACCATTGGAGAAATAGCTGGGAAAGATATTGATTATCAGCAATTTATGGCCGAATTTGAAAAAGCGCGTGCTACTTACGAAGCGCAAGCTCAACGAGCTGCAACTGAACAAGAAATTCAGCAAATTCGTGAACAAGTCTGGGAACAGTTTATCTTTAATGTCGCTTATGCCGAAGAATTTGAAAAAATGGGCCTTAAAGTAACAGCTGATGAACTTCGTGAGATGATTCAAGGTACCAAAAACTTGCATCCTTATGTACGTCAGCAGTTTACAAATCCACAAACTGGCCAATACGACAGAAATCAACACATGCAATTCATCAATGCAATTGCAAATAATCAGTTACCAGCTGAACAAAAAGCAGCTTGGGATAGCTTCAAAGAACAACTTATTCAGGTTAGACTCCGTGAAAAATTCGAGAATTTGTTAGGCAAGTCTATTCATGTGACGAGCATCGAAGCGAAAAACGAATATGTAGCTCAAAACGAAAAACTCAGTGCAAATTATCTTTTTGTTCCTTTTTACAGCGTTTTAGACTCGACTATCAAAGTAACAGACAGCCAATTGTCAGATTATTTCAATAAGCATAAAGACGAGTTCAAAGGATACGATAGCCGTAGTTTGGATTATGTTGTATTCCAAATTGCTCCAACGAAAGAAGATAGCTCGTTCTTGAATAATGATATTCGTGAGCTTGCTAAAGGTTTAGCAGCAGCTACAGACCCGCAAGAATATGCTGTTCAAAATTCGGATGTTCGTTTCGCACTTGAAAGACCAGCGGGAGAAGTAAGTGCAGAATTGAAAGCAGCTGTTTCTCAGACAATTGTTGGTGCGACTATCGGACCATTCAAAGAAGGAAATACGTACAGCATTCATAAATATTTAGGAACAAGCAAAGATTCGCTTTATACAGTTCGTGCAAGTCATATTTTAATCGGAGCAAGCAAAGATTCACCTGACTCCGTACGTGCAGAAGCGAAAAGAAAAGCAAATGAGGTATTAGCTCAAGCTAAACAAGGTGTTGATTTTGCGACACTTGCAAGAATGAATGGACAAGATGGAACTGCGCAAACAGGCGGTGACTTAGGTTATTTCAAGAATAACGGAGCTATGGTTAAGCCATTCGAAAACGCGATTTTTGGTTTTTCTGGTGAAGGACTTTTACCGTCTGTAGTCGAAACTGATTTTGGGTACCATGTTGTAAAAGTGACTGAAGCAAAATCAAATACAGTTTATAAATTAGCGACTATTGCTAAGGTATTGGATGCGAGTGAAGCGACTAGAAATGAATTGTATCAAAAAGCAGAGACGATTCGCTCTTCTGCCAAAGATATTGCTTCGTTCAAAGAATTGGTTCAAAAAGAAACAGGAGTTGTTTTGTTAACAGCAGAACGCCTCCCAGCAACAGCAACAACGTTGAATACATTGCAAAATGCGAGAGAAATCATTTCTTGGTCATTTGGTGAAGACGTGAAGGTAGGAGATGTCTCTGACCGCGTCTTTGAAATCGGTGATAGTTTTGTAATTGCTGCGGTAAAAGAGGCTTCAGATAAAGATAATCCCACTATTGATGACTTCAGAACGGAGCTAAGTGCGCGTGTAAGAAACGAGCAAAAAGGGAAAATGATCTTAGAAAAACTAGGTAAAGCAAGTGGAACGTTGCAGGAAATGGCTGCTTCTTACGGTGCTGGCGCTCTAGTGGAAGCGGTGACAGACATCAATTTTGCAAATGGAATGTTGAATAGTGCGGGCCTAGATGCGACTGCAATTGGTAAATTCTTTGGTCAAAAAGCAGGAAAGCGCTCAAAGCCATTTGTAGGAGATAATGGCGTATTTGTTGCAGAAGTTACAGCTTACACACCTGCTCCAGCAATTGCAGATTACTCAGCATATAAAGAACAAGTACTTCAAAAAGTAGGTGGTTATACAGGAACTTACTTAGCCAATATGTTGATTAGAGAAAACGCAAACATCAAAGATAACAGAGCTAAATTCTTCTGATTTATCGCGTATTGGTATTAAAAAAGGGTTGCTAATTAAAATTAGCAACCCTTTTTTCTTAAAAAGCATCCATTAATTTGAAGTAAAAAGCGATGGGATCTGTTTTAGAGATAGCCATATCGAACCTAGAATAGAGTTGTTTTTTCTCATTGACCAAAATCCGTAATCCAACTCCTGCTGTTTGTTGTACTTGATTCCATTTGAATTGGGCAATTGTGGGAGCTACAGCTCCTAGAGAAAGAAACGCGGCTGCTTTGAAGAAACGATTAATTGTATAACGATATTCTGTTTGTGCGGCTGCAAACTGTACGTCCCGCTGGCGACCTTCCGTTAATCCCCTCAGAAGATTCGAGCCGCCGAGGCGTGGGATTTCTCGAAAAGGAACATCTCCATTCATTCCATTGTAGAAGGTTTGAAATGCAAATGTGTGTTTTTGTTGAAAAGTAACATAGTATCTAGCATCGAATAGGAGTTCATCAAAACGAGAGGTGCTCCCCAAATCTGGTCTGTAATGCACAGATGACATTTCAATATAATGACCTTCGAATGGGCTAAAAGCATTGTTTCTTTTGTCTAAAATGACAGTCAATCCGATTCCTGACGCGGTAGTAGGCAATAAGTAGGGTTGGAGAGACTCCGTTGGGGAGTCTGTTAATTGATAGGTATTGCTGTATTTAATTTGTGGACCAACGAATAGTTTACCAACTCGTTTGGCAAATATACCTTGGAAATACGTTCTTTTATAAAATAAGTCGCTGTATTGGTCGTAAGGAAGTAGGTTTGGGCCAAGGTTCCACACTTTTTCAGAGAAATTAGTATAGCCTGTTTTGCCCTTCAGATACCAAGTTTCTTTGTTTGTGTAAATTTGCCAAGCAGGTTCGAAGAGTAATTGTCGTTTGGTACTATAGCTTACTTGTGCCCAAGCGTAGGAATCCCTCGTAGTTGTACTGGTGTCGTTTCCGCTTGCATTAAAAAAGTAGTCCATAGATAAACCGATACGAATACCTGTTTCGGGAGTCGTTTGAAAAATAGGAATGGGAATCAGGTTGACGTGTCCGTTTACGAGAGAGTCAGGATTTAGTCTTTCTTTCCATTTTTTTTGGGCGTTTGAAGGAAAGAAAAGGAAAGAAAAGGATACGAAGAGAAGTACTCTTAGCATAGGAATGCAATATGTTTGGTGAAAAAATATGAATTTGTAGCCTGGTACATAAGCCGATAAATAGGATGCTTTAAAGAGAACTAAAATGAGTTGATTTGTATAAATTTTGTTGATAGTTGAGACATATCAAAATAAAAATAAATACAATTAACAGGTTTTTAACAAAATAAAAGTGTGAATAGTTGTATTTTTGTTTTGAGCTATCGTTTCAAAGAAGGCGCTTGGTTCAACCAGTCACATAACCATTAAATAAATCTCAATGAAGAAGTTACTCGTTGTCGTAGGCATGTTGGTTGCCGCTAGTTTGGGTGCATCTGCTCAGACGGTGATTCCACCAGATGTACAAAAGTTATTACAGAAAAATACATGTTTAGCTTGTCACAATGTTGACAAAAAGTTAGTTGGTCCTTCTTACAAAGAGATAATGCAAAAAAAGAAGTACAGTGCGGAGCAAATAGTAGAGTTAATCTACAAGCCGAAGCCATCTAATTGGCCTGGTTATCCTCCGATGGCTGCGATGGCCAATGTGCCTAAAGCTGAGGCGCTGAAGATTGCAACATGGATTTCAAAATTGAAGTAAGGGTTACTTCATAAAAAAAGGAAAATCGTACGATTTTCCTTTTTTTATGATAGAAGACGAGTTACTTAAACAACTACAACCTCAGAAACGACAGCAACAGTGACTTCGTGCTTCACTTCTTTGTGCAAGTCGATAAGTGCTTTGTATTCGCCAACCACTTTGATATCCTCGATAGCAATTTTCTTACGGTCAACATTGATACCTCTTGACAAAAGCACGTCTGCTACTTGTGTATTCGTTACACGCCCGAAGATACGTCCACTTTCACCCGTTTTCATTGTGATTGTGATAACAGTATCGCCGATAGCAGCTGCTAAATCTTCTGCATCTTTCTTGATTTTATCTGCTTTGTGAGCAGCTTGCTTGAGGTTCTCAGCAAGGATTTTTTTGTTGGAAGGAGTCGCAAGAATCGCATATCCTTGAGGAATCAAGTAATTGCGACCATAGCCTGGCTTCACATCCAAAATATCGTTTTTGTAGCCTAAGCCTACGATATCAGTTTTTAATATGATTTCCATTGAATTAAATCTTTTTTTGAATTACAAATTCGCTTTCTTATTTCAAACCATCCGCTACGTACGGCATCAAAGCTAAGTGACGAGCACGTTTGATAGCTGTAGAAACTTTTCTCTGGAACTTTAAGCTGTTTCCAGAAAGACGACGAGGAAGGATTTTTCCTTGCTCATTGACAAACTTCAATAAGAAGTTAGGGTCTTTGTAATCAATGTATTTGATACCGGCTTTTTTGAAGCGGCAGTATTTTTTGCGAGCTTGATCTTTACGCTCAACGGGTTCATTAACAAGTGACATAATTTAACCTAATTTTGAGGTGTTTGAAATTATTTAGCTTCAGTAGCTTCTCTTTTTTTACCAATTTGTCCTTTACGACGACGCTCAGCGTACTCAGCACCGTATTTGTCCAATTTAGTAGTTAAGAAGCGCATGATGCGCTCGTCACGCTTGTACTCGGTTTCGAGTGTTTGAACTAGCTCACCTGGAGCCGTAAATTCAAATAACTGATAGTAGCCCGTGGTTTTATGCTGGATGGGATATGCCAATTTACGAAGGCCCCAAGACTCTTCGTTCAATAGCTCAGCACCATTATCAGTCAGCACTTTTTTGAATTTCTCAACAGCGTCCTTCATCTGGGCATCAGATAAAACGGGAGTTAAAATGAACACTGTTTCGTACTGGTTTTTAAACATGGTAAATAAAAATTTTGACGAATAAATTAATCTCTCTCTTGAATACAGAACTCAAAAGAGGTGCAAAGATACGGTAAATCATTTGATTACCAAAGACTTGTTCTAAGTTTGTGTTTCTTTACTTTGAAAATAAGAGGTATCTCGCGCAAGAAGCCGATTGCACTTATTTAGATTGGTATTATTTTAATCTAAAATAGCCTTTTACTTGGATAATACACTCCCGCATGAATATTTATCCCCATTTCCCCCCTTTTTAACTCATTTAAAATCTTATATTTGTTACCTAATTTTGAGAGATGTTCCCTCTTGCGGAAGTTCAATTATTCTCAATATATGCAACCCCGCGCGCTTCCTCCCCCTCAAAATTTTGTTCGTTTTATTCTATTAACCACTTTTATTAGAGATTCATGAATACACTTGACTCTTTTGACTTCCAAGGTAAAAAAGCCCTTGTTCGTGTTGACTTCAATGTTCCGTTGAACGAGCGATTCGAAATTACGGATGATACGCGCATCAAAGCGACTATCCCCACCATTCAAAAAATATTGAATGATGGCGGTGCTTGTATCTTGATGTCGCACCTCGGAAGACCAAAGGATGGCCCGACCGAAAAGTATTCCCTCAAACATCTCGTGACTCCCCTTTCTCTTGTGCTTGGCGTACAAGTGAAATTCGCGAACGATTGTATCGGTGACGAGGCTGTCGCTCTTGCTCAAGATTTGAAACCAGGTGAGGTTCTCCTCCTTGAAAACCTCCGATTCTACAAAGAAGAAGAAAAAGGAAATACAGAATTTGCCGAAAAACTTGCTCGTCTGGGTAATGTTTGGGTGAACGATGCCTTTGGAACAGCTCACCGTGCACATGCTTCTACCGCTATCATCGGTCAATTCTTCGCAGACCGCGTTTGTGGATATGTCATGCAAGCAGAAATCGAAAACGCACAACGTGTCCTCGAAAAAGCAGAAAGACCGTTTACAGCTATCATGGGAGGTGCTAAAATTTCAGATAAAATTATGATTATTGAACGTCTCCTTGAAACGGTTGATAATTTAATCATTGGCGGGGGTATGACTTATACGTTTACCAAAGCGCTCGGTGGCGAAATTGGTAACTCTTTGTTGGAAGCCGATAAACAAGAACTCGCCCTTGAGATTCTTGCAAAAGCGAAAGAAAAAGGGGTAAATATCATCATGCCTCTTGACAATGTATGTGCCGATGATTTTAGTAATAATGCCAACCGCCAAATCGTTCCGACAGGACATATTCCCGCAGGTTGGGAAGGTCTTGACATTGGCCCAGAGTCTGTGAAATTATTCGAAGAAGTCGTGGCTAAATCAAAAACAATTCTTTGGAATGGCCCAATGGGTGTTTTTGAGTTCGAAAACTTCGCAACGGGTACAAATGCAATTGCCAATGCCGTTGTGAAAGCAACAGAAGAGAATAACGCATTCTCGCTTATCGGTGGCGGTGATTCTGCCTCTGCTATCAATAATGCAGGCATGGGCGACCGCGTTTCATACGTCTCAACAGGCGGTGGTGCATTGCTCGAATACATGGAAGGGAAAGTTTTGCCAGGCGTAGCTGCTTTGGCATAAACAATTCATACTTACAGTCAAAGAAGGGGAAAGACCAATAGGTTTTTTCCCCTTTTTTATGGGTTAAAATTTGGCGTGAAGGGATGTTTTTCTCATAAATTTTATGGTGAAAAGATGAGTGGAATAAAGTTTTTTTTAATCTTGCAATCATCTCAGCTTCAATTCATTTTTTTAAATTTCTTGATCAAATTTGTCTTTTTTTATATACATCAGCTAAAGTAGCTCAAACTCTTGGTTTGCTTCTTCGCTCCAGTTCCTCGTATTTTCCTCATCGCATCAAGAACATTTCTTCCAAACAAAACGTATTTGTGCCTATAGTCACAGATTATTGTTATTCTGATTTCTATTTTTGTATCAAACAGCATTTATTCACTTAGTATGAAATACATAGATATATTTTGGAACGGATTTGCAGGATACGGGGGGTATCTCTGGAACGAAATAACCAGCCCATCTTGGCATAATTACTTTTACTGGTTAATTGCCATCTCGCTTTTTGTGTGGGTCTTGGAAATACTTTTTCCGTGGAGAAAAGAACAGGCGATTTTCCGCCAAGATTTTTTCGTAGATACCTTTTATATGTTCTTTAATTTCTTTTTGTTCGCATTGATTGGATATAACGCCATCTCAAATGTAGGTGTAGAGTTATTCAACGATTTCCTCAGCTTGTTTGGGGTCACGAACCTTGTTGCGCTAAATGTCGCCTCTTGGCCTATCTGGGGGCAATTTTTGTTGATGTTCATCGTACGTGACTTTATCCAATGGAATGTCCACCGCCTTCTTCACAAATATCCCTGGATGTGGGAATTTCATAAGGTGCACCACAGCGTTGAAGAAATGGGTTTCGCCGCCCATTTACGCTATCATTGGATGGAAACGGTTATTTATCGCTTCTTTGAATATCTCCCGCTTGCCATGATTGGCTTTGGACTCACAGATTTTTTCTGGCTACATTTATTCACTATTGCCATTGGGCATTTCAATCATGCCAATATTTATCTCCCGATTGGGCCTCTAAAGTATGTCTTCAACACACCGCAAATGCACCTCTGGCATCATGCAGAAGAACTCCCTGAAACTCATCCGAACGGAATAAATTACGGCATTTCCCTCAGTATTTGGGATTACCTTTTTGGTACAGCCGTATTCCCGAAAAGTGAAAGTCATATCAAACTTGGCTTCCCTGAATTAGCCCAATTTCCCAAAACTCTTTGGGGACAACTGAAATATCCGTTCTTTAAAAAAGAATAATCGCTTCTTGTTGGAATATCTTTTAGGTAAATGGCACATTATTTGGTACAACTAAACTAATTGACCATTTACCTATTTTTATGGTTGTCCCTATTTACAAAATTCGCTTCGTTTTTCTTTCTTTTTGCTTTGCATTTCTATTCATAGGATGCGAACAATCAGAAAATATTTTACCCAACAACGAGTTCTTTTCTTCAGACGAAATTTCATCTGAAATCGCTTTGGAGTGGACTCAATTGCAACGAACACTCGCCAAAGAATCGCCCGCTTTTACTCCACCCGTTACTGCCCGAGCGTTGGGTTATTGTACTTTAGTCTTATATGAAAGTACAGCATTGAGTTCAAAAAAATACAAAAGTCTGGTGGGTCAACTTCAAGAATTTTCTGATTTACCTGCATTAGAAAAAGGCAAAATATACCATTGGCCTACACTCATTAACGCTGCTCAGGCTGTCGCTTGCCGCCAGTTTTTCGTAGTATCCGCCCTTTCAAATGCTAAAATATCTGCCCTAGAATCAAAATTAAACGAAAAATACAAAGTGGATGGATTGACTGAAACCATTGTACAGGACTCCAAAGAGGCAGGTAGTATGCTGGCAAATGCTATTTTCACTTATGCAAAAATGGATGGAGGACACGAAGGTTTTCGGATGAACTTTCCCGCTTCGTTCCAAGCACCAAAAGGAGTCGGACTTTGGGAACCGACTGAAAACAAGCAAGCTATTCCACTTTTGCCGTCTTGGGGAGAGAATCGGACATTTCATCCGGATAATCAGACATTTCCATTTCCGATTTTATATGCACCTTCTTACAATCAATCTTCTGATTTTTTTCGAATGTATGCAGAGGTGTACGAAAAAAATAAACGTCTTACGCAAGAAGAAAAAGAAATTGCTGTTTGGTGGGCAGATGACCCCAGCGAAACTTTTACTCCTGCAGGGCATTCTCAGTCACTTGCTTCGCTTGTTATTCAAAAAGAAGGAACGTCCCTTTCTTTGTCAGATGCCGCTTTTGTGTTCGCCAAAGTGAGTTTAGCTGTTTCAGATGCCTTTGTGGCGTGTTGGAAAGTCAAGTATCGTTTTATGAATGAACGGCCTTATACCTATGTCCGGAAAACCATTGACCCAAATTGGGCTCCTTTTTGGCCTTCACCTCCGTTCCCCGGATTTACGTCCGGACATGCCACGCAGTCTGCCACAGCAGCAACGGTTTTAGCAAGTATTTTTGGTGAAAATTATACATTCTTAGACACAACTTGGGAAGGTCGCCCGCGTGATAGTAAGCGCAACGTTGATTTTCGTTCGCGTAGATTTACTTCTTTCTGGCAAACAGCCATGGAAGCTGCCGATTCTCGTTTCTATGGCGGGATTCATACCCGTTTAGACAACGAGCTAGGTTTGCAAGAAGGAAAGCGAATTGCCCTACGATTTGACCAATTGAACTGGAAAAAATAGAAGATTGTCTTTGTTCCTCGAACATTCTTTGTTTATTTGAGATTCTAGCAAGAAACATCTCTATTTTTATACAAAATGACACAAAAAAGAATTGCACTTATCACCGGCGCAACGTCCGGAATTGGCGAAGCAACGGCTCGTATATTAGCCGAAACAGGAAAATATCAGTTGATTCTTACAGGTAGAAATGGAGGCAAACTCCAGGAGCTTGAAACAGAATTTTCAAAAATGACAGAAGTAAAAACACTCATTTTTGATGTGCGTTCTGCGGAGGAAGTACAGACAAGTTTAGATACCTTGGAAGGTAACTGGAAAAACGTAGATGTTTTGGTCAATAGCGCAGGAAATGCACACGGATTGTCGGCTTTTCACGAAGGAAGTTTAGCAGATTGGGACGCGATGATTGACGGGAACGTACAAGGCTTATTGTATGTTTCTCGGTTGCTTGTCCCGCAAATGGTGGAACGGAAAACCGGTCACATTATCAACTTGAGTTCTGTGGCTGGCAAACAAACGTATGCGAATGGAGCCGTTTATTGTGCTTCCAAAAAAGCAGTGGAGGCAATTAGTGAAGGAATGCGTTTAGATTTGACTGTTCATGGAATCAAAGTGACGAATATTGCGCCTGGTGCGGTTGAAACGGCTTTTTCGAAAGTACGTTTTAAAGGAGATGAAGAACGAGCAGCCACCGTTTATGCTGGCTATAATGCCTTGCAGGCGGAAGACATCGCAGACGTAATCAAGTATGTTTTGGAAGTTCCTGACCACGTAACTATCGCAGACTTAACGGTTTATCCCAAAGCACAGTCTGCCTCAAGTGTGATTCATCGAACCAATTAAATAAAATTATTCAAAGTAATTTTTTCATTTTTCAAGGTTTTGTGTATTTTTTGTGTTGAAGAGAAGGAATAACCGCACGTTTTCATCGCGTCGTTTGTAGATTTCTTTAATTTTACGCCTGAAAATTCATTAACCCATTCTACACGTATGTTGAAAACCATTGCCTTTGACCAAACTGCTGCCTACAAAACATTGCAGAAACACCAGAAAACCATCGCCAAAAAATCTATGCGCGAACTCTTCGAAGAGGATGCAAACCGATTTAAGCGCTTTTCTGTGAAGTTCGACGCTATTTTATTGGACTATTCCAAAAATAGAATCACCGGTCGAACAATGAGTTTTCTTCGAAATTTGGCAGATGAATGTGGTTTACAGGATGCTATCGAGCAAATGTTTACCGGCGAAGCAATCAACGCCACAGAAAATCGGGCAGTATTGCATACCGCTCTTCGGAATTTTTCGAATCGCCCTGTTTTCGTCGATGGCAAAGACGTGATGCCAGACGTTCAGGCTGTGTTAGAAAAAATGAAAATCTTCTCTACACAAGTGATTTCCGGTGAATGGAGAGGTTATACAGGTAAAAAAATGACAGATATTGTAAATATCGGAATCGGTGGTTCTGACTTGGGGCCGGTGATGGTCACAGAAGCATTGAAACCGTATGCTAAGAAAGGTATTGCTGTCCATTATGTTTCCAATGTCGATGGAACACACATTGCAGAGACATTGAAGAAAGTCTCTCCAGAAACTACACTTTTCATGATTGCTTCCAAGACTTTCACCACGCAAGAAACAATGGCGAATGCACTCTCTGCACGTAATTGGTTTTTGAGCAAAGCGGTGGACGAAGCATTTGTAAAAAAACATTTTGTAGCCATCTCGACCAATGAAAAAGCAGTTGCTGCATTCGGGATTGATACCGCCAATATGTTTGGTTTTTGGGATTGGGTCGGTGGACGTTATTCGTTGTGGTCTGCCATTGGACTTTCTATCGCTTGTTCTATCGGATTTGATAACTTTGAGGCATTGCTAAAAGGAGCGCACGAAATGGACGAACATTTCAGAACAGCTTCTTTTGATAAAAATTTACCTGTTATTCTTGCCTTATTAGGCATTTGGTACAATAATTTCTTTGGTGCAGAATCACATGCTATTTTGCCTTACGACCAATATATGCACCGTTTCGCTGCGTATTTCCAACAAGGAGACATGGAGTCAAATGGCAAATCTGTGGCTCGTGACGGTTCGAAAATAACGTATCAAACAGGACCAATTATTTGGGGTGAACCAGGTACAAATGGCCAACATGCGTTTTATCAATTAATCCACCAAGGAACAAAATTGATTCCCGCTGATTTTATCGCTCATGCGAACAGCCATAATCCCATTGGCGAACATTTACCCATGCTTCTCTCGAACTTCTTTGCGCAAACAGAGGCGTTGATGAACGGAAAAACGGAAGAGGAAGTAGTGGCAGAGTTCAAAGCCGCTGGAAAATCCGAGGAAGAAATTGCTTTCTTAACTCCCTTCAAGGTATTTGAGGGGAATAGACCAACCAACTCTATCTTGGTTAAAAAATTAACGCCTAAAACCCTAGGCGCTTTGATTGCGATGTACGAACATAAAATATTTGTGCAAGGTGTTATCTGGAATGTCTTTAGTTTTGACCAATGGGGCGTAGAATTAGGGAAACAATTGGCTAACAAAATTTATCCTGAATTACAAACGCCTGATGCTGTCCAGTCGCACGATTCGTCAACCAATGGTTTGATAAATCAGTATAAAAAATGGCGTAAAAAATAATTTTTTTGTACTATTGTAGGCTTCTTCGTTCATTCGAAGAAGCCTTTTTCATTGATTTTTCTCATCAACTTATGTGCAAAATGAACTACAAACTCTTTTTTTTCGGCGTATTACTCGCAATTTTCACTGGAAATACAAAAGTAGATGCACAAGAAAAAAGTGTTTCGTGGACTGCGCCTGAGCAATTAACGATTGCAAATAGTACGTTTCAGTTTGGTACCTATGGTCGTTACATGCTCCAGCGGGAATATGCACTTTGGAGTAAAAATGAAGACCAAAAAAAGTTAATTTTAGAAGAATTAAGCCGTCTTTTTCCTACTATTCGCGATGACTTTTCACGCTCTTCTTTGCCACAAGATTTTCGTTATCTAGTTAATTATCCCATTTGGCAAGCCACTTTAACGCAGGCACGCCTTTTGCCACCGCACGTCTATTGGTGTTTTACGCAAGAACGTGCACGCGAAGTTTTACTACAAATGGACGAATCTGTGGACGGGCGTAAACATATTCTACTTGCTACAAAGGCTGCTGTTGCTTCGCTACAAAGACAACGAATATTATATAAGAATCCAGGCGCAGTTTTATGGTCACATTTGGCTGATAAGTCCGTGTTGGAAAGTGAACCTAATTTGGTGAATTGGGGAGAAAAAGATACCATTTTATTAGACGAACCCAAGTATTACGCATTGTATAAATTCTTTGCTTATAAACTTGTTTTTGAAGAACTATTGCAGAAATTCAAGCCTGATAATCAAGTAATTATATTTGAATATCCGTATGGGCGAGGAAAAGAAAAAAGTCAAATTGCCCAAGAGTTAAGCATTGCAGAAGCTCAAGTAGAAGAATACAATTTTTGGTTGCTTCAGCCCGAAAAAACAGGCAAAGAATATCCTTTATTGATTCCGATTTCGGTGGATCGATATTTTGAAACGAAAAATTTTATAGCGTTTATTCATGCGCCCTCAAGTGGTGGTTCATCGTTCAATTATCCTAAAATACAGGGAATTCAAACACCGAAGAAAGCGGTAGGAAATGGCTTTTTCTCGATTAATGGGAAAAAAGGGATTCGGGCAGAGCTTCACGATAGTTTCGTGGATTTGGCGTATCGAGGAGGTATTTCTGTAAAAGATATAAAATTATACAATGATGTTGTAGGAGACCGAATTCCGGTTGTTGGTGACATATATTATTTGGAGGCCAAGGAAGAGAAAGGGCCAAAGCCATTCCATATTTTGCAGTCGTCGGAAAATCTGTGGCTTGTAGCGCAGAAATATGGAGTTAAGTTGAAAAAACTGGTGGAGTATAATTTTCTTACGAATGAATTTGCCGTTGAACCCGGTTTGGTACTTTGGTTGCAAGGAAAACGTCCGAAGGATAAGTCCGTAGAAATTGTCAGCTTACCCGAGGAATCCGTTTATATGCAAGACCCAGAAAGAGCAAGGCACGAACCTGTTATTTTAGTGCCGATTGATACAGATATGCCTGTTCCTGAGCCAGTTAGTGAGGAAGAGGAAGTGCTAGAAGAGGAAGTTGAACCCAATCCTGCACCAAAAACGGAAGACGATGGCTGGAACGATAGACCTTTGAAAAAGACAAAACCGAAAGCAGAACCAGAACCGAAAATCGTGTTGATGCACCGTGTAAAGAAAGGAGAAACTTTGTTTCGGTTGTCTGTTATGTATAAAGTAACCGTAGAACAAATTCAGGAGTGGAATGGTCTCAAAGACAATTTAATCAAAGAAGGAACTTTGTTGCGAGTTGGGTTTGAGTGATAAATAATGAAGCATAAATAAAAAAGACGAAGCAGCCACTTCGTCTTTTTTCTTATTTTCTAGTTTGCTCTAAAAACTGTTCAATTCGGTTGGAGGCAAGTTGGAGTGTATCTGTATTGGGCAAGAAAACAATCCGGAAGTGTGCGCCGTCTGGGTAATTGAAACCCGTACCTGACACGACCAGCACTTTGTGTTCTGTGAGTAAATCAAACACAAATTGTTCATCATCTTGGAAAGAGAACTTTGTCAAGTCAATTTTAGGAAATACATACAAAGCGCCTTTGGGTTTTACACAGGTAATACCTGGAATAGCCGTTAATTTGTCGTAGATGAGGTCGCGTTGTCTTGTGAGTCTGCCTTCCGGTGCTACTAAATCTTGGATACTTTGGTAGCCACCTAGTGCGGTCTGAATCGCATATTGCGTTGGAACATTGGCACAAAGACGCATACTTGCCAAAAGAGTAAGCCCTTCTAAGAAAGATTTTGCTTTGTGTTTTGCTCCACTCGGAATCACCCATCCACCGCGAAAACCTGCTGCGCGGTAGTTCTTAGACAAACCGCCGAATGTCATGAAAAATACGTCATCACTCAAGGTAGCAATTGGAATATGTTTATGCCCGTCGTATAGAATTTTATCGTAAATTTCATCTGAAAAAACAATTAAGTTGTATTTAGCAGCTAGTTCCACAATTTGTTCAAGAACAGCTTTTTCATAGACGGCTCCTGTCGGATTATTGGGATTGATAAGTACAATAGCTTTTGTTTTGGACGAAATTTTACTTTCCATATCCGCCAAATCTGGGTTCCAATCGGCTTGTTCGTCACAGATGTAATGAACGGGTTTTCCGCCAGAAAGAGCAACTGCGGTTGTCCATAACGGATAATCTGGAGAAGGGATGAGGATTTCGTCTCCGTCATTGAGAAGTGCTTGCATCGTCATGACGATGAGTTCACTTACGCCGTTTCCGACAAAAATATCTTCTATTGTGACGTCCCGAATACCAATTTGTTGTGTATAGTGCATGATGGCTTTTCGGGCAGAAAAAATACCTAAATGGTGCGAGTAACCTTGAGCATTGCGAAGATTGAGAATCATATCTTGCACAATTTCATCGGGTACATCAAAACCAAAAGGAGCAGGATTACCAATATTTAAGTTGATAATTTTTTGGCCGAGTGCTTCCAATTGTTGTGCTTTTTCAAAGACAGGGCCACGAATAGCATAGCTGAGGTTGGCTAAGCGGTTACTTTTGAGAAATTCTGACGACATAGATGAAATTAACGCTTAAAATGAGACATGAACGTACGGATATTATTTTCTACACGGGCAAGAATTGCCTCTTGGTTGGCGGGAAAAAACGTTTCACCTGTTACTTTTTCGTATAATTCAATGTAACGAGTGCTGATTTCCATCACTTTTTCGTCAGTCATTTCAGGCACATGTTGTCCTTCTTTTCCTTGAAAACCGTTCTCAATTAACCATTCTCTCACAAATTCTTTGGAAAGTTGCCTTTGTGGTAATTTATTTTCTTGACATTCTTGGTAGGTATCTGCGTAAAAATAACGGGAAGAGTCAGGCGTGTGTACTTCATCGATAAGGTAAATTTGCCCTTCTTTTTGACCAAATTCGTATTTTGTATCTACAAGGATAAGTCCTTGTTCAGCAGCCATTTGAGTGCCTCTTTCGAAGAGAGCGAGCGAAAATTTCTCAAGTTGAACATAGTCATTTTCTTGGACGATGCCCTGTGCAAGGATTTCTTCTCTGGAAATATCAAGGTCGTGGCCTTCGTGTGCTTTCGTGGTTGGAGTAATGATTGGTGAAGGGAGCTTGTCATTTTCTTGAAGCCCATCGGGTAGAGAAACTCCACAAACAGCTCTTTTTCCTGCTTTGTATTCACGCCAAGCATGTCCAGCTAAATAGCCTCGAACAACCATTTCTACAGGAAAAGTCGTGCAGTGAAGTCCAACAGAGACATTCGGATCTGGAACTGCCTCTAGCCAATTGGGAACTATATCAGAGGTAGCTTTCAGGAATTTAGCTGCTATTTGGTTCAGTACTTGCCCTTTGTACGGGATGGGTCTGGGTAAAATCACGTCAAACGCCGAGATACGGTCAGTGGCGACCATTACCAATTGCTCTCCGAAATGATAAACATCTCTAACTTTTCCTTGATAAAAACCAGTTTGTCCTTCAAATGTGAAATGAGTTCCTTGAATAACGTGCATGAATAAAAAATTTAAAGAGATTGAGCTGCTCTGTTTAGAATGAGTGGTAAAATTACCAATCATTTTCTGTTTTCTCGGAGGAAATTGTCATTTTTTTAGGTGCGAATCCTTGTCTTTCATTGGCTTTGAGATTTTCCAATATCTGTAATGCGGTTTCTCGACTTATCCTAGATGGCGTATTTGAGGCAAGTTCTGCCTCTTTTTCTGGAGATTGTTCTACACTTTGGGGCGTATTTTGCGCCGTTTCGGGTGTCTCCATGGGAGGAGGTGGTGCAGATGGATTATATAATTTTTTCAATAATTCATAATTGAAACGGGCGATGTCATTTGCCGGATTTTCTTGAATAGCAAAGACGAGTTGTTGGATAGCGCCAGAGGTATCTCCTTGTGCTACTAACAAGAGACTTTGTTGTGTTAAAATGCGGGAGCGAGTAGCAGGTTCTTTGATTTTACTGAGCTTGGAAAGGAGTCTATCTGCTTGGTCAAAATCACCAAGTTGAAAGTAGGCGTCAGCAGCAATCATACGTATCTCGGGTTCTACAATGGTGCTAATAGAAATATATGCTGCGTAAGCACGTACAACATCTTGCGGTTTATTCTCTTTAACAGCGTTTTCTATGACGTTTTTTAGTCGGTTCCGTTGTTCAATAGAAGAAATAGAAGAAAAGTTCTGAATCAAAAAGAAGAGATAGAAAAAGACGATTTCAATCATTATAGCTTAACATTTTGAATAGTAATGATGATATCTAAGCTCAACAAGATAAGACCAAGGAGTAAGAAGTAGTAATATTTGTCGTTGGCAGTCAGTATTTTACGCAAATCTACTGCATCAGATTGTATTTTTTGAATGGACTCTGTGAGCTGGAAAACCGTCTCGCCAGGCGCATCCGATGAGAGGAAATGGAGGGATGCATGGGTATATTTGCTCATTTCGCGAAGAAGAAGGTCGTTTCGTTTCGTCAGCACAGGATTTCCGCTAGAGTCTTGTTTGACTTGTCCTGCCATCTTGATGTTTCCCCCTTCTGGTGTACCTACGCCAATAAAATAGGTATGTATTCCATTCTTTTTAAAAAAGCGCAAAGGACTGGAATAAGGGTCGCCAAAGTGTTCTCCGTCTGTAAATGTAAGCAAGATGCGGGGTGAATAGGACTTACCGGGAAGTTCAGCAAACTTACTTTGTGCCAAAAGGAGCGGTTTTACCAAGTCTGAGCCTTGTTCTTTTACTTGCCAAGTGGCTAATTGCTGAATGTGCGATTTGAGGGTATAAGTATCGTACGTGAGGGGAGTTCGCAACACGGCTTCTTTACCAAAAATTAGGAGACCAATCCGGTTTCCCTGAAGTTCCTCGACCAATTGAATGAGCGCCATTTTTGTCCGTTCAAGACGAGTAGGAGCGATGTCGTTTGCATTCATCGAATTGGAAAGATCTACGGCAATCAAAATATCTTTACTCGTTGCGCGTGCCTCCACTTCAGATAGCCCAAAACTCGGCCCAAGCAATGCGATGAGTAGCAGAGAAAAAGCTCCACTCCGTAGGAAAGCCTTGATAATAATGGAGCGTGCCGTTGTGCCTAATTTCTTGGAAACAAGACGAACACGAAGGAAGTACCAGATGTACAAGGCCAGAAATAAGAAGATAAACAAGTATTCTATGGTAGAAAGTGACTTACTCCAATTCATTCCATGTATTTCAATAAAAAAAGATGATGAACAAAGTTCGTTCTTTCTTTACATTTACTCTAAGGATTTACCGAATAATTTCTGGCCTTGGGTAGGACAAACAGAGATTTACAAATGTACCACTTGGCCTGTTCGTACAGACTCGTCGCAGGCAAATGCGATGCGAAGGCTATTGACGGCGTCGGTCAAGTGGTCTGTCAAATCTAGGTTTTCTGTGATAGCTTGGTAGAAATAGGCTTGCTCTCTGTTGCACAATTCTTGGTGGTTGGGTTCATCCGATAAATTATACCAAACATCATCTTTTGTAAAGTTATTGTATGCGTCAATATCAGCATGATGGTATTTGAGCGACTCCGTTTTGGTATGCGAATCAACATCGTCTGACTTCCCACTTGCCCCGGCTTCTTTAGCAACAATTGATACACATCCTTTGGGACCCATCACATCCTTAATGAAAAAGGCAGTTTCACTGACCATCGGCCCCCAGGCGGCTTCGTACCAACCCACAGAGCCATCGTCAAAACGGATTTGTAATTGTCCATAATTGTAGTTACCGGCAGGAATATCCTCCGTAAGTCGTGCGCCAATGGCAGTTACTTGAACGGGTTTTGCACGCGTCATCAGACACATAATATCTATGTAATGTACACCACAATCGACAATTGGGCTCAAGCTTCTCATGAGGTTTCTGTGGACATCCCACATCACGCCATGGCTTTGCTGGTTCAAGTTCATCCGCATGACGAGCGGTTTTCCAAGGGTCTGAGCGAGTTCTACAAATTTAGCCCAAGACGGATGATGTCGTAAAATATATCCGACTACTACTTTTTTTCCAGCCTTCAAAGCGGCTTCCATCACGCGTTCTGCCCCTGCTACTGTATCTGCTAGAGGTTTTTCGATGAATACATGACAGCCCGCAGCAATGGCTTGCAGTGCGTAGTCTTCGTGGGTGTCTGGGTAGGTAGAAATACAGACAGCATCTGGCTTTGTCTCTGCCAAAGCCGCTGTATAGGCATCGTAAAGAGGGTAAATGTCGCCTAATTTAGCATTTAAACGCTCTTTACTTGAGCCAGGAGATACAAGTCCACAGATTTCAAACGAGGGATGATGATGATAAGCCGTAGCATGGGAAGCCCCCATATTGCCACAGCCAACGACCAATACGCGAAGGGGTGATGTAGGCATGTTTTAGGTTGAATTTAGATGATTTGTTTGTTTTGAACAAATATACAAATTTTTTAAAAAGTATAAGTCGCTATCCCTTGACAGCAAAATTATCCGTGCTAAACGAATTTAAGTACTTATTTTAAGCTGTTTTTTAAATATTTCTCATACCTTGTTTGCCGAATCGAAATCTCCGTTCTGGTATTCATTCAAGCCATTAATCAAGAAAACTATGAAAAAACACGTACTCTATTTACTACTTTTTTGTGCTGTACCCAGTTATGCACAAGTAGCCATTTATTCGTTCGCAGGAAATCTAGGAAATGAGACCACGCAATCCAGTACAGACACTGATTTAAACAGCACTGCTTTTCCTTTGAGGCGAAGCTCTGGTATAACGGCTAGTGATAAAGTCAACTTTTTTGCTTCCAGATCTTGGGTTGCTCCTCAACTCGATACAACCAAATATCTGACGTTTTCAGTAGCACCTGCTCCCAACTATGGCTTAGAATTAGGCGGCCTTTCTTTTACTGTTGAACGTTCTTCTACTGGTCCTACTAACTATTTGGTTACTTCTTTGACCAACGGCGTAGAAACACAGTTGGAAACGGGTACTTTGTCAGGAACTACGCAAAATTTTCAATTAAACCTGAGCATCCAAACAGTACACCCCATTCTATTTAAAATTTATGCGTGGGGAGCAACAGGCGGTCTTGGTACGTTTCACTTGAAAAACCAATTGAGCCTGACAGGGACATCGCCACTCCCTGTAAAATGGCGTTTTTTTACTGCACAGCAAAAAAGTGACCGCGCCGAAGTTCTTCTGCAATGGGAAACAGCCGAGGAAGACAATGTTCAGTATTTTGCCGTTGAAAAAAGTACCAATGCAAAAGATTTTACATCCATTCATACGGAAAATCCGAAAGGCCAAGGTGGGGGAGGTGCTGTGTATTCTTTTGTTGACGTTCTGCCAAACAAAGAAATAACCTATTATCGGTTAAAAGCAGTAGATTGGACGAATGAAGTGACGTTTTCTACGTTACGAACGGTTAATCGAAATTATATCCCCTTGGATGAAGTGCCATTTTATCCAAATCCAGCTCAAAACTCCATTACCTTAGCCGAAAATAGATTTGTAACCGCCCAAGTTTTAAATCAAAACGGACAAATTGTTATGCATGAATCTTGGACAAAATCACTGACTCAAATTTCGATTAAACATCTTCCTGAAGGGAAATATTACCTTCAACTCCAATCAAAAAATGGAGAAATTACCCATGAAATCCTTTACAAAGCAAATTAAATAAGTTCGATTGCCGTGAAAGAAGTAAACAAACCTACGAAAAAAAAATACGTAAAACCGCTCGTTACTAGAAAAGGGACTGTCGCTAAAATTACAGCTAAAACAGGCTCGACGATTGATTTTGGCACCTCGTACAATGACGAAGAAATTTAAACCATGGTGCTTACTTTTCATCCAGACAGTCCGCCAACTTGCAGTGGTAATACATTATTTTGGCACTGCTTTTCAGATAAAAAAGTCACGCTTTGGTACACGTCGGCTTGGGTATTCACCGAGGAAGAAATTCAGTCGAAATTGGATTCTCTCAACACTTGGGAGAACTTGCATTTTGGACCATCTTATAGTTTTGTTCTCTGGGATAAAAAGCAAAAAAAATATTGGGTAAAGGTGGATGAGTTTGCCACTTGCCCTTTGTTTTTTTACGTATTAAAGGGGTATTTTTATGTTACAGATATTTTCAAAGAATTGATTGATTTATTCCCTTTTTCCCTGACAATCAACCCGGATTTTGTACAAGAATACCTCCAACCTTTTTCTTCTGCTAAATTGGTACATAACCAAACGGTATATGCTGAAATTGAACGAATTTTACCTCAACATTGCCTTATTATTGATTCAAAAGGGGAATTTACGCTTGAACATTACTTAAAAGCTTGGATTCCGAGATATGAAAACCATCATCCAGATGTGATTATTCAAGAAGTGAGAGATTATTTTGCCGTTTCTGTCTCTCGATTTGCAGAAATAAATAACGGCATAGCGGCTAATCTAAGTGGTGGGCTGGATTCTTCGTCTATTGTTTCTGTTTTGCTCAACAAACATAAAAATATTCGGGCTTTGTATGCCGTAATGGATGGAAAAGAGGCAGATGAATCTTTGTATATTCAAGCAATGGAGGCGTATTTTTCTGACCTTCATGTAGATAAAATACGTGTGTCGTCGGCAACTCATTCCGATGTTCAACATACGCTGTTTTTGATGGGACAGCCTGATACAATGGCAGCGCCATCGGCACTTCACATTCCACTTTTTGAGGTTGTAAAAGAGAAGGCTATTTCGCTTTTTTTCTCCGGACATGGCGGTGATTCTATCATTGGAACGAATGAATTTTACAGCTCAGCTATTTGGGAAAAACCAAACTTTCAAGCCTTGTACCAATGGAGAACCTCGCCTCATTTTCGCTCTTCTCATTACCAAGCTGCTTGGATAAAAGCTGCCACTGTTTGGCGAGAAAAAGGAATTCTTTTTTTTCTTACCAAACAAATAAATTGTTTTCTAAAGGGGGTTTTACCTGCGTCTTATCTAAAAAGCATTGTGAAGCAGTTCATGCAAGTACCCAGAAAAAGAGATGTGCTGGTCTCTGCGAAAATAAAGAGGTTACAAACGCCTGATGGACTGAATCCGGAGCAAAAAAAGCATTGGGAAAGTCATTTTTCACAGATTACTATCACTGCAAACGAACTACTTTATGTTCTCGGACGGTCGTATGGAACAAAAGTTGTCTTTCCTTTTCAAGATTTTAATTTATTCGAATGGGCACTCTGTTTTACGAGTGAACGAAACTTTGCTCTCGGTGCACGTAGAGGATTATTGCGCGAAGCAATGAAGGATATTTTGCCCGAAATAATTAGACAAAGAACCTCTAAGGCTACATTTACCACATATTTACTCCATTCTCTTCGAAATTTACTGCAAGCGTTTCCTGAAAAAAGAGAAATAACTGCTCGGGAGAATGACTTTATTTCACAAAAAGAGTGGATAAATTGGCAAAATACAAAACAAGAAATTCTACATAATAAAAAAGTATCCATGAAACAAATTGAACAATGCTTCAAAATAACGTACTTCTTGCTTTGGTTAGAAATATTTCCGTCTTCCTCCTAATTGTCTGTTGCACGGCTTGTGAAAAAGAACGGATGAAAGCTCCTCTTTCTTGGTCTTCTATCCCAATTTCCGACGGAATGACACAATTCTTTGAGGTGAATGAGCGAAAATTCAGTTCCTCCGAATCCTCACAAAACAGACGATTTTATTTGAAAATGGTTTTCTTGAAAGATTCATTAAGATTTGATAATCAAGTATTTATAGTTGAATATTATTCAGCGTCTAGCTTGACAACCGCTTGGAGATTGGACTCAATTTCGCTCGTCAAGCAAACCCTTGCTTCTTTTGTCGTACTGGAGAGAAATCAATGGCAAACAAAACTCCAATTTCCTATCTATACTTCCAAATCATGGCAGATGTACGCCGGAAATGCCGAACAGACAAGTGCTTTTGCTCAGGTTTCTTCGCTGCTCATCGAGAAAAAATGGCAAGAAAAAGTCATTCCTTTTGCCACAGAAATCACTTATCAAGCAGATTCTTCCCTTATTCATCTTCAAAAACACATCGAATGGTATGCACCGTCTGTTGGTCTTTTGCAAAAATACCAAGTGAGCCTCCAATATTGTGAAGATTCACCTGAATGTATCGGCTTGGGCATCGTTACAAATGGCTACGAACGAACCGTATCCCGCATACGATTAGGGAATACATTGAATGACTAATTGCTTTCTCTGCCATTCACCGTCTTTGTTTTTCCACTTAAGTGAGATTATATAACTTCCTGAATACCAGTTTTTTGTATTGATAATGTATTCTTTTTTAGCTAAATCAATTTGGTTTGAGTACGTGATTTTCCCTTGCATATTTATGATTTCAAGCAAACCATTTGTATCCGCTGTTTCGACTTCCCATGTAGCCCGTAAGTAACTATTGAACGGACTGGGATTGACATGGAAGGAGGTCGATATGTCTTCTTTCAGGTAAAACGAATTTTGAAGAAAGTTGGACAAATTGCCCTTTTGGTCTTTCCCCTGAGCCCAAAATTCATAGTCACCTGGTGAAAATGTACGAAGGGAATAGCGAAATGAGATACTTCGTGATGTGTTTTGCTGAAGTTGATCAAAAGGCAAAAGGTGCGTTTCACACGTCGGACAAGTTCGGTAAAAGACTTGTAGAATGTTTGTTGCGTTGGCTGTATCCAGTGGTTCGTTGTCTATTAATTCAAGATACAGGAAAGATTTTGTGTGCAATGTATCTGTTGGCTGAAGCATTTTTGCGGTCGTAGAAAAATAAAGGAGAGGAGGCGTTGTATCTTTGTAAAATGCCTCTGGATAGGTGTTGGATTTTCCATAGTTCTGAAAATCAGGGAGTTGTAAGGTTGCTGTATTGTTTTCTTGGGTAAATTCTGGTATGTTTTTATCGGGATTGATAGCAATAGATAACCGATAAGGCTGATTTTGGGTGGAAATAGGTACTACCAATGTATCTTGGTAAGGAAAAAGGGGAAAGTCTTGTATGTAATTTTCTTTTTGATTGCCATGGCTGGTTATTTCCACGCGATATTTCATGCCATGACTGTATTTCCCTCGATTTTGAATGGGAATAACGACAAATACAGAGTCATTTTCAGCGATGGTTTTACTTAATTTTGTTGATTGAATATAGATAGAATGTTTGTCTATGGACAAGTCTGGTTGTGTTTTCCGGAATAAAATGAGTGCGGGATCACCTTGTAGAATGATTTGTTGGCAATTGGCACGCAGATACGCATCTGTTTTTGCGCGTTCTTGCCATTTTTTATATACGTCTAACTGGATTTGTCCAATACTGACATCTCGGTCTGTTTCTTGATTAAATAGTACATCGTATAAAGTTTGGAGATACATTTCTGTTGGCCCCAAAAAACTCCAAAAGGAATGGGCAAGTACAGCAATCGCACCTTTATCTTCCGCCAAAAGCCAGTCGGTGGTCAGGGTTTCTCGCCGATTAAAGATATTTCCGACACCACACCCATTGAAAAATAAAAGAGGATATTTTCCTTTATTCTCCATTTGATTGCTGGGATTTGACGCAAAACCAATGTCAAAATCCAAATAAGAAGAGGCACCGTGTCCTAAAAACGTAACCATTCCAACTCCTTCTTGAAGTTCTTTTTGAATCATTACTTTTTCTATTTCTTCGTTTGTGGATTTGTTTTTCGTCCAAAAAATAGGTGACAAGCTACCTCCTTTGGTTTTTTCAGCCACATTTTGAAGTATTTTTTTCAATTGTTCTCTTTCAGCCGTTCCTCTACCTCCGCTTAAATGAAGTACTTTTTTTTGAAGAAGATAGGGTTGATTTTGTTGTTCATATTCTTGCACTTTTTTGAGATATATAGCTACTTCCTCTTCATCCATGCAAGGTAGTCGTCCAATCGGATAAACTGGTAAAGAATCAATTATTTGATTAAAACCAGTTGTTAAGAGAATATCAGAGGCAGGATAGCCGAAGGTAGGAACCAGATTTTCTTGTCGCGAAGTTGTGATTTTTCCAGGAAAACTCATGCCACGTCCTATCAGAAATACATGTGTATTTTGCGCTAATTTAGGACCAAATGCGTGCAATACTTTCTGAATCATCCAAGGCGTTGTTTCTCCGTAGCCAAAAGCATCTCGAATTTGTTCGGTTGTCATGACAAATGGCGTGTAATTTCCGCCTTGGGCTGTTGCTCTGTAAGCAGCGTATTCACGTACTTTTTCTTGCAAATGTTTTGAGGTGATGATGACAAAATTTGTCCCTGATTTGGGTGAATCTATTCTTTCGGCTCGGCGAATTGAAGTCGGAGATAGGTATGAAGTTGTATGAAAAAGCGTAGATGAATTTTTATCCCCAGATTTGAAAGAAATAAGTGTATTAACTGATTGATAATCAATTATTTTTGGAGAATCCATATCGCTAATATCCCATAAATTTGTGTTGGGTTCTAGGGAGAATAAATAGGCGGTACGGGCAGGTAAATGAACGAGTTCGTTGGAAAAAGTAGGATAAAATTTAGATAAAGAATACGGGTATTGAATTTGAACAAATGAAAAAGAAAACCAGTCCAAAGGTTGTTTTTGCAGGCTTGTTATCTTCCAAGGAATGTGTTTTTCGGTGATAATCTGTGCAGGGAATTTGAACAAAATATCCTTCCAGCCAAAAGGCGGTATGCGTATATCTTGGGAGAAATGAGCAATTTCTACACGCAACGAATGCCAAACTCGAGAGCGACCTGCCAGGCGAATCCAGACTTGTACCGAGTCTTGTGGTAGCTTCGTCAGTTGAAATAGCCCTTGATTGGTTGTATCTGCACTTCGGGGCAATCCACTCCAACCTTCTCCTTCTTCCCAAATACTTTGTTGTAAAATAGGCACAAGCCCGTTTGTCGCGTTGGTCGAGTAGGATTCATCAAAAACGAAAATTTCTTTTTGAATGGCAATGGCAGAAGATGACGTATGGATTTCTGGTAAAATGAGGGGAATACGCTTTCCTATCTCTTGCAGTGAATGGGTTAAATAGTAATAATTCGCTTCTTTAAAGACTGATACAAACGGATTGGCGCGTTGGTGAGAGGCATAAAGTACAGAATCCAACACACCGTTGTTTTGTTTTCCGTAAAAGACAAGTGTGTCTGTCAAAGACAACTCAGCACTTTCATTTGAAATCCGGAGCGGGATTTCTTTGTCATGCAAGAAAAGACGAAGGTGGTTTTTCTTCAAATTTGTTACATCCCAACCTGCATTTTGAAGCGTCTGCCCGGTAATATAGTAAATTCCATTTTGTCTGATTTCCAAGATAATCGGAGGGAGAGAGGTGTCTAGATTGCTTTGACAGAAGATTGGCTGGGTAGAGCAAAAAGAGACGAATAGCCATAAAGCGATTTGTTTGTATTTCATGGTCTAAGAATGATTTGTTTTCAGGCATTTATCAAAAATACACGAAATAGACGAAAAAGAAAGCAAATCGCCGTGCATTTATTGCTATTAATAGAGGTAGAAACATTGATTTTCATTTTAAGAAATTCTTCCCGACCTTTGTAAAATGGTGAAATGGGTTATTTACACTTTTGGAACATCTGTTTTCAGTTGGTTAAATCTCCAAATACACCTTTTTTGAATGAACATTGAATCTTTATTGGAATGAATATCTTAATTATTGGCTCAGGAGGCCGTGAACATACATTTGCTTGGAAAATTGCTTCTTCACCGCGTTGCAACTCACTTTTTGTAGCCCCTGGTAATGCAGGAACGGCTTCAATTGCTACTAATTTGCCCATTTCTGTATCAGATTTTCCTGCTATTGAGGCTGCTGTACTTACACATTCTATTGATTTAGTAGTAGTTGGACCCGAAGAACCTTTGGTGAAAGGAATAGTAGATTATTTTAAATCAAGACCTGCGCTTCAGAATATTTTAATCGTGGGGCCAGACGCAGCGGGCGCACGTTTGGAAGGTAGTAAGGATTTTTCGAAGGATTTTATGGTCAAATATGGTATTCCTACGGCTGCATCCGCTACATTTACGGCTTCCACGTTGGAGGCTGGTTTAAATTATTTGGATACGTATGTTGGGCCGTATGTATTGAAAGCAGATGGTTTGGCAGCCGGCAAAGGGGTGATTATCACAGAAAGTCGTGACGAAGCAAAAGCGCAATTGACAGAAATGTTGCTCGATAAAAAATTCGGGCAAGCCAGTGAAAAAGTGTTGATTGAGCAGTTTTTAACAGGCATCGAGCTTTCGGTTTTTGTCTTGACAGATGGGAAAAATTACTGCATTCTTCCAGAAGCCAAGGATTACAAACGCATAGGAGAGGGCGACACAGGATTAAATACTGGCGGGATGGGAGCTGTTTCTCCAGTGCCTTTTGCAGGAAAAGAATTTATTGATAAAGTAGAAGAAAGAGTGGTTTTACCCACCTTGAAAGGCTTACAAGAAGAAGGGATTCACTACGTCGGTTTTATCTTCATCGGTCTAATGAACACAGATGGAGAACCACAAGTTATTGAATACAATGTGCGCATGGGAGACCCCGAAACGGAGGTCGTATTGCCCCGCATTGAAACAGATTTATTGACCATTTTGGAGGCTGCTGCCAAAGGAGAATTGGATAAAATTACCTTAACAGTCAATCCAGATACAGCTGTAACAACGGTTGTTGTTGCCGGAGGGTATCCAGAAGAGTACCAAAAAGGAGATGAGATTTCATTCGTTCATTCAGAAGAGGAAAAAGTACTGGTTTTTCATGCGGGTACTATTTTACAAGAAGACGGACGAATATGTACGAATGGTGGTCGTGTATTGGCTTGCACCGCCCTGGGCGAAACGTTAGCAAAAGCTGTTGAGAAATCACAAAAAACAGCGGATTCCGTTACATTTAATGGAAAGTATTTTAGAAAGGACATTGGAAAAGATTTAATGGAGCTTTAACTCCATATAAAACAAGTGAATAGGTATGGGATGTGGACAATGTTCGTCGGGCGGGTGCGGAAGTATCCGAATTGGCGATAAAAATCAAGAATCAAATCATAAATCCGTTGGTGGATGTAATAATAATGGCTCGTGTGGAACGAGTGGCTGCAATAAATTAAATTCGTTTGACTGGCTTTCCAATATGGATGTTCCTTCGCATTTGCGCTACGATGTCGTGGAGGTGAAGTTCAAGGGCGGTCGCAAAGAATATGTACGCAATGCAGAACATTTAGATATTTATACAGGTGATTTTGTAGTATGTGAAATGGCATCAGGCTATCATATTGGCAGTGTTTCTTTGCAAGGAGAGCTTGTAAGGCTTCAAATGATTAAGAAAAATATTGCAGATACGAGTGAATTACCCAAAATTTTGCGGGTAGCAAATGAGCGAGATATGGAAAAGCACGAGCAGGCAATCAATCGGGATTTACCGACGATGTACCGCGCGCGTGACATTATCCGGTCGTTGAGTCTGCAAATGAAACTTTCCGATGTAGAGTATCAGTCGGATAATTCAAAAGCAACTTTTTATTATTCAGCGGAGGATCGCGTTGATTTTCGTGAATTAATCAAATTATTGGCGGGTGAATTTAAAATTCGCGTTGAAATGAAGCAAATCAGCCTCCGCCAAGAAGCCTCTCGTTTGGGTGGTATTGGTTCGTGTGGGCGTGAATTGTGTTGCAGTACGTGGTTGACGGACTTCAAGGCAATCCCGACTTCAGCGGCGAGGTATCAGAATTTATCGCTTAATCCAGCAAAACTTTCTGGGCAATGTGGACGCTTGAAATGTTGTCTCAACTACGAGTTAGAAACGTATGTAGATGCACTTGCAGATATTCCGAATGTCGATAGACCTTTGGCTACACAAAAAGGATTGGCTCATCTGCAAAAAACAGATATTTTCCGCCGAATTATGTGGTTCAGTTATAATAATGATTCCAACTGGTACCCTATTCCTTGCCAGCAAGTAGTTGAAATTATCGAGCTGAACAAAAAAGGGGAAAAACCGCAATCATTGGAAGACTTGAACCAACATGCGCCTGTAGTGACGGAAAAGCAGTTGATGAACGATGAACTTTCTCGTTTGGATAAAAAATTGGCAGCAAGAGGGAAATCTGGCAAGAAAAATAAGCCACCTTTTGCTAAAACAGCACCTAGCGTTAAACAGCCTCCTGTTCAGCCAACACCTTCACCCGTAAAACCAAATCCACCCATTGCCAAGAAAGAAGTAAAAAAAGGAACTCCGACTCCCCCTTTGCCAGCTTCTGATACAAAAGGAGAGGGTACAAAACCTGCTGCGCCTTTCAATAAAGCAAAACAGAAAAGAAGACGTCCCAATCAACCGAACAGAGGAAATCAAAAGCCTGGTTCGGAGAACAGAAACGATTCATCACCAAGTTAAGTTGACATTTCGTATATGAAAAACGCTTTAATCAAGTCTGTTTCTTTCTTTTTTACATCTTTTTTTATCTGCTCGTTTCTGATGAGTTGTGAAGTCGATGGCGTCTATAAGGGCAAAAAAGATTTCCCCGAACTAGGTTGGCGCGTTCGGGATATTCCTACGTTTACGTTCAAAGTGGAACGCCCCGAAGAACCGCTGAATTACTATTACATCGTCCGGAATGACGTAGATTATGCGTATTACAATCTATTCATTAAATATACCTTGCTTGATAGCTCTGGGCGTGTGATACGTGCGAAAATGGAAGAAATAACGCTTTTTGACCCCAAAACTGGCAAGCCTTTTGGCAAAGGACTGGGCGATATTTTCGACCATCAAATTAAGGCTACCTCGCTTCAGAATTTTCGTTTTCCAGCTCCTGGAAATTACACGATTAAAATAGAACAATATATGCGCCAAGACCCACTTGCAGGTATCATGACGATGGGCTTGACCATTGAAAAACCGGAAACTCCGAAGCTGTAAAAAGGAAAAAGAAGAAAATAATACGCATTAATTGACTACAGAAATACCTGAACTATGCTGCCTTTATTTCCCCTTAGCCTTGTTGCTTTTCCGTCGGAACCTGTTAACCTACATATTTTCGAGCCTCGCTACCGGCAACTCGTGAAAGAATGTATAGCAGAAAAAATACCCTTCGGAATTGTTCCGTTCATCGATGGTAAATTGATGTCTGTCGGGACGCGTATGTTCATTACTTCGCTGACAAACACGTATCCTACGGGTGAAATGGATATTCAAACAAAAGGGGATAGTTTGTTCAAAGTTTTGCATCTGGAAAACCCAATGCCCACAAAATTATATGCAGGGGCGGAGGTTCAGCCTATCAATTCGTACCAAATAGCCGATACATTGGCACCAAATACAGAAAGTGTGCTGGAATTGTTCGACCAATTTCAACAATTGACAGATACGGAACTTGATTTCAAAGATTTTGAAATGTATCCTTTGAGTTTCCAATTAGGGCATAAAATTGGTTTTTCGTTGGCAGAGGAATTTTTATTATTGCAGATGAGCACAGAAAACCATCGGCTTGCGTTCATTGCCAATCATTTGCGAGAAGCCGTCGAAATGCTGCATAAAATTGAAAGAGCAAAGAAAATGATTGCTTTAAATGGTCATTTTAAATATTTAGATCCGTTAAAATTTTAATCTCAGATGAACCAACGTCGTCCACGTAGAAATAGAAAATCAGAAGCTGTACGTTCTTTGGTAGCTGAAAACCAGCTACAAGTAAATGACTTTATTTATCCGATGTTCATTCAGGAAGGGCAGGGAGTTTGTCAACCGATAGCCTCTATGCCGGGTATTCATCGCTATTCTATCGATACGCTTCTCGAAGAATTACAGGAAGTCGTTGACCTCGGAATTCGTTCCATTTGTTTATTTCCTAACTATCCAGAGTCTAAAAAAGATGGATTGGCGACAGAAAGTTACCATCCTGATACGTTTTATTTGCGTGCTTTGGCAGAAGTAAAGGCGAAATTTCCAGAACTAGCCTTGATGACGGATGTCGCGATGGATCCTTATTCAAGTGATGGACACGATGGAATTGTTCGGAATGGCGAGATTGTCAATGATGAAACTTTGCATGTTTTAGGTAAAATGGCGTTGGCTCAAGCACGTGCGGGAGCAGATATCATTGGGCCGTCGGATATGATGGACGGTCGGGTTGGGTATATTCGGGAATTGCTGGACGACGAGGGTTTCAGTCATGTTTCCATTATGTCTTATACGGCGAAATATGCGAGTGCGTTTTATGGCCCTTTCCGCGATGCGCTGGAGTCTGCACCTAAATTTGGGGATAAAAAAACGTATCAAATGAACCCTGCAAACAGTCGGGAAGCCCTGATAGAAGGGGAATTAGACATGGCAGAAGGAGCAGATATTTTGATGGTCAAGCCTGCTTTGAGCTATTTGGATATTATCCATCAGCTACATACCGCGTTTCCGTTACCGATTGCCGCCTACAATGTTTCAGGAGAATATGCGATGATTAAAGCAGCAGCACAAAACGGTTGGCTAGATGAAGATAAAGCCATGATGGAAATGTTGTTGAGCATCCGTCGGGCTGGAGCAAAAATTATTTTGACCTATTTTGCGAAGGATGCAGCGCGATTGATTCATCAGCGTTGAGGAACTCAAACAAGCATAATATATTTATTTGTACGATTAATTGTATTATTTGAAGAATTTTTGAACATAACTCCCTGATAGTCATTGATTTACTTGGTAAAATATCTTACTTTGTAGCGTAAACTAAATAAATGTTTTATGGCTATCAAGAAGCAATTCTTAAAATCGAAACCATTGTGTAAAGTAACTTTTGCAGTACCTGCGGAGTTAGTAGATGGAGCAAAAAAAATTGCAGTTGTAGGTGAGTTCAACGAATGGGATGCGACTGCAACCTTGTTGAAAAAACAAAAAACAGGTGAGTTCAAAACAACCATTGAATTGCCTATCAATCAGGAAGTTCAATTTAGATATGTGATAGATGATTCTACTTGGTTAAATGACGAGGAAGCAGATAAATTCGTTCCGAGTGGAATTTCATCTGATGAAAACGGAGTAGTTGTTCTGTAATTTCTCTCCTTATTTGAAGACAAAAAAGCGACTCATGCCCATGAGTCGCTTTTTTTATGTGCGTAGCAAGTGATTTTCTGGATTTTCGTTTGTTACCAGTTAATATTCTTGGAATGATGAAATATCTTTGTTTTTAAACGTGGCGTAAACTGGCTAATCAATTATGAAAAACATCTTTCTTTCGACCTTTCTATATTTTTCTTCTTTAACCATATTACACGCACAAAAGCCGGAATTTGGTGGGCCACGTACCCGTTGGGGACTCGAAATAGGTGTACTTCCTACGGGTAAATGGAATGCCATCACCGATGTACCGGGTGTAAAAGTAGGTCATTCGACCATTCAAAAAGCGACGCGCGTACAAACGGGCGTAACGGCAATCATCCCGCATGATGGTTCTATTTTTCAGGAAAAAGTCCCGGCTGCTGTATTCATCGGTAATGGATTTGGGAAACTAGCAGGCTATACTCAAATCAAAGAATTAGGAAACCTAGAAACGCCCATCATCCTGACAAATACGCTTTCTGTTCCCGTCGCCTCCCAGGCTTTGATAGAATATACATTGAGCCGCCCCGAAAATAAGGAAGTTCGTTCTGTAAATCCAGTCGTTGGTGAGACAAACGATGGTTTTTTGAATGATATTCGAAGTCAATCCGTCCAAATTTCAGATGTTTTGGCTGCGATACGAACAGCAGAAACAGGAGAGGTGTTGCAGGGAAATGTGGGAGCTGGAACAGGAACTGTCTGTTTTGGTTGGAAAGGCGGTATCGGTACGTCTTCCCGCCAGTTACCTGCTTCTTTGGGCGGTTACCAGGTGGGTGTATTGGTTCAAACTAATTTTGGAGGTGTTTTACATGTCGCCGGAAGAAATATTGGGAAAGAATTGGAGAAATATTACTTGAGCGATAAATTAAATGACCCAACAGATGGGTCTTGTATGATTGTTGTGGCGACAGATGCACCTTTGACCGCCCGCAACCTCGAACGCTTGGCAAGTAGAGCCTTGTTGGGCTTGGCAAAAACAGGTGGAATCGCCTCCAATGGCTCGGGTGATTACGTCATTGCTTTTTCTACGGCGCAGGAATTACGTATTAAAAATAGCAACGTAAACAGGCTACAAGTAGCGACTGAATTGACAAATGAGGCTGTTTCTCCTCTTTTTTTAGCCGTCATTGAAGCAACTGAGGAGGCCATTTTAAACTCCCTTTTTTATGCACAGACAACAGAAGGTCATCAAGGTAAAGTGGAGGCGCTTCCGCTCGAAAAAGTGAAGAATTTATTGCAAAAACCCCTATTAAACAGCAATTAATCTAGGTAAAATAAAAGAAAGCAAACCTTTCATATCGTAAAATACTTGGTTTTGGTAGAGATAAACAGCCCAAAATATGATAATTTGAAATATTGCATTATTTTTGCGCTGGAAGAAATTTTGAACCAATTTAAAATCTATTATTTATGAAGCTAACCCAAATGCTTGCTTTGGGCGCCATGGTGAGTATTGCTATGTCGTCTTGCGTGGCTAAGAAAAAGTACGTTGATTTACAGCAACAACTAGAAGTAGCAAACGCCGACCTCGAAAAAAGAGGCAACATGATCAATGAGTTTAAAAATAAGTTGGTTGCTTGTGAGCAAGAAAAAGAAAGCTTAACAAAAACAAACCAGTCAACTATCGAACTTCGTGACGAACAAATCGCTGATTTGAGATCACAAGTTTCTGATTTGAGAAAATTGAGAGATACTCAAATGGAACAAGTAGGTAACTTGACAATTCTCTCGCAAACGGCTAACAAAAATATTGATCGTACGCTTGCGCAATTGGAGCAAAAAGATCAATACATTGCGCTTCTTCAAGCAGCAAAATCAAAAGCTGATTCAATCAACCTAGCTTTGGCGGTTAATTTGAAAGGTGTTTTGGCAGAAGGAATTGCTGACCAAGACGTAGAAATCACTGTTGACAGAACTGTCGTGATGGTTAACCTTTCCGATAGAATGGTATTCAGCTCTGGTAGCTACAAAGTAACCCCTAAAGCAAAAGCTGTATTAGGTAAAATTGCGCAAATTATCCAGTCTCGTCCAGATCTTGATGTAATGATCGAAGGATACACAGACAATGTTTCGTATGCAAACGATGTATTGGTTGACAACTGGGATTTAAGCGTGAAAAGAGCAACATCTGTTGTTCGTATTCTTCAAAAAGATTTTGGTGTAGATCCAAATAAACTAATCGCAGCTGGTCGCGGAGAGTTTAACGCATTGGCACCGAACGATACGAAAGAAGGTCGTCAGCAAAACCGTAGAACACGTATCATCTTGATGCCACGTTTGAACCAATTCTACGATCTTTTGAATCCAGACATGGCAGCTACCAAGAAATAATTTCGGTATCTTCTTTTTGGATTAACAAAAAAACCTGTCTTTGCAAAGACAGGTTTTTTTTATTAATTCTGTACCTTCTCTAGTCGAGCTTCTATTTGTTTTATCTCGTCTCGCAAACGGGCTGCTTGCAAGAAATCCAATTCCTTGGCGGCAGTTTCCATTTTTCGCTGAGTCTCTTTCATAAGTTTTTCCAATTGCGAAGCATTCATATATGCAATAATTGGGTCTGCAGCCAAGGCAGCACCTTCAGGCTCCAAATACATTTTAGTAGAGGCTTTGAAGTCAGCAACCGACGTCTGTTCCATAATCGCTTCGCGGCTTTTCAAAATAGTAGTTGGCGTGATGCCATTTGCCGTATTATATGCTTCCTGGATACTTCTGCGGCGGTTTGTTTCGTCAATCGCTTGCCGCATAGAACCTGTTATTTTATCCGCATACATGATGACTTGTCCATTCTGGTTACGTGCAGCGCGACCAATCGTTTGAATCAAGGAACGAATATCACGTAAAAAACCTTCTTTGTCGGCATCCATAATCGCTACCAATGAAACCTCTGGTAAATCAAGGCCTTCACGGAGTAAATTGACACCAACCAATACATCAAAAACTCCCAAACGCAATTCACGAAGTATCTCCACACGATCCATTGTTTTGACCTCCGAATGAATATATCTTCCCTTAATCCCTACTTTTTCTAAATATTTGCTCAATTCTTCGGCCATTCTCTTGGTCAAGGTTGTAATCAAAACCCGCTCTTGGCGTTGGACGCGCAGATGGATTTCCTCTAGTAAATCATCAATTTGATTGAGACTTGGGCGTACATCAATTTTTGGGTCAAGTAAACCCGTTGGACGAATAATCTGTTCGACCACAATTCCCTCGGTTCGTCGTAGTTCATAATCTGCTGGCGTGGCACTGACAAAAATAGTTTGAGGTGTTAATTGTTCAAACTCGTTGAATGTCAACGGCCGATTATCCATTGCGGAAGGCAGCCGGAAACCATAGTCAACCAGCGCTTCTTTTCGAGAACGGTCGCCCCCCCACATGGCACGAATTTGTGGAATAGACGCATGGCTTTCATCGACTACCAGAAGGAAATCATCCGGAAAATAGTCAAGCAAACAGAAAGGACGCTCCCCAGGTTTTCGTTTATCAAAAAAGCGAGAATAGTTTTCGATTCCTGAGCAATATCCTAGCTCACGCATCATTTCCAAATCAAATTCTGTTCTTTCTTGTATTCGTTGTGCTTCCAAAAGCCGACCTTCACTCTCAAAATACTTGACACGCGCCATCATCTCGTCTTGAATTTCCTTCATGGCTTCAAACATGACTTCTTTGCCTGTCACGAATAAATTAGCCGGAAAAAGAACAACCATTTTTTCAGTACTGATTTTCTTTCCACTGATGGGGTCAATGCGGGATAGACTTTCTACTTCTTCACCAAAAAATACAATTCGGTAGGCAAAATCAGCGTAACTCGGATAAATATCAACGGTATCCCCTTTTACACGAAAAGTCCCCCGTGAAAATTCCGCTTCTGTCCGTGAATAGAGAATTTCTACAAACTGAAACAAGAGTTGATTTCTACTAATCATATCGCCAAGTTTGATATGAATGATACTTTGCTTGAACTCTTGCGGATTTCCAGCACCATAAATACATGAAACAGACGCAATGACAACAATATCACGCCGACCTGACATGAGCGACGAAACCGTGGATAAACGCAATTTGTCAATTTCTTGGTTTATCATCAAATCCTTTTCGATATAGGTATTTGTGGTGGCAATGAACGCTTCGGGCTGGTAATAGTCGTAATAGGAAATGAAGTATTCTACTGCATTTTCTGGAAAAAACTGCTTAAATTCTCCGTATAATTGAGCTGCAAGTGTTTTGTTATGACTAAGAATCAAGGTGGGTTTATTGACATTCTGTATGACGTTTGCCACCGTAAATGTTTTTCCTGAGCCGGTTACACCAAGCAGTACTTGGGCACGATCGCCCCGAAGAATGCCCTCAGTCAGTTGAGAAATAGCTTGTGGTTGGTCTCCCGTTGGTTTGTACGAAGAGGTGAGTTGTAATTCCATGAAAACGAGACAGTTTAAGTTAGCTTATTTGCCGTAATAATATAAAATGAGCCCATCAGCGTGGGGAAATGAGCTCTTTCTTGTCGATTGTCAAATCCAGCTTGTGTGATAAATTCAGGAATTTCTCCTTTTTCATGCGCGCGCATGGTCTCAAAATTATCCAACAATTGCACTAGCCCAAACGCCATTCGCAGCCAAATAGTTTTGGGCTTTCCCCAATCTCCGAACAGGAATTGTCCTTCAGGTTTAAGAACACGGTGAATTTCCGTAAAAAGATTTTTCTTTTGCTCGTTTGACAAATGATGAAATACCCACGTACTCAAGACTGTATCGAAGTAATTGTCTGGAAACGGAATCAACGGTGGAGGCGAACATATCAAATGGGCAAAATGACCGATTTTTTGTTCGGCAATCTCCATAATTTGTTTATCTACATCCCATCCATACAATCTAAGAGAAGGGTTAATTTCTTGAATATAAGCTAGTTGTGTTCCTGTTCCTGCACCTACATCAAGTAATTTCCCTTCTTTTTTATCAAAAACTAGATTTGCTACAAACCTTCGAATTTTCTTTTCAGGAACCACCAACTGGATAATTACATCGTAATACGGTGTCAAGAAAGTATATTTTATTGCAGGAATGAAGGGCAGCACAGACTTCATTTTTTCTTGGATTTATCTTGAACAGGATAAACAAAGCTGAGGCTGTTTTGGAAAAAATGGAGAAATACACTTTTACTTAGCTGTTTGATTTCCTGCCAATTTGTTCCGCGCGAACTAAGTGCAATGACAATGGATAAACCAAAACTGACGATAACGTTGATGAGCCCAATCACCGCCACCCCGACCAAAGAATGAACGATGATAGCGAGGGGCAAGGTTTCACCAAGTCTGGCAGCGGCAAGTCCAAAGTTGCCTGATGCGAAGGTAATGTGCCGAATATCAATCGGTAAACCCAGCGTAAATCCAACAGCTGCGGTAGTGCCAAGAAAAACCCCCAAGAAGAAATTGCCTGTTAAACTTCCGATGTTTCTGGTCAGGAATGCCGCATAGTGTGTTAGTTTTTCTTGTTTCAGAATCGCTTTTAAATACGTATTTTGAGAAATTCTATCTTGCATGGAGCTATAAATCCATTTGTTCTCGTAATACCCAGAAATCAATCCAGAAATCATCAAATAAATACCAGCAATCCCTGCGTGAAGTAGGGCTAAACTATCCAATAGGTGCAATTCTTGAATCATTTTATAGGCTTTCTGAGGGCTTGCAATGTGATAACCGGTAATCCAAAAGTTGAGCCAAGAAAGTCCGTAGGCAATCGGAAAAGCGATGAGCGCATTGCCTAAAAGAGAGATAAATTGGCTTCGGGTTAAGTTGGTCAGCAAACGTGTTGAATTACTAAGCCAACTCGGGTTTTTCCCTCCATTGCTTAACGTCGCTGCAATGGTGGAGGCGGTCATGGCGGGCTGCTTAGTAGCCAATGTAAACCGCAATAAGTGAATGAGAATGAAGCCAATCGAATAGTTTAAACTATAAAAAAGGGCTTCCCAAAAAATAGGGAAATGTTGGTAATATATCGTTGTTTTTATCCCGCATAGAACAGCTACAACGATACCACCGCCCAAGGCTTTTCTAAATAATTTCCAGTATTCTTTTTTAGAAGAGGCGATGTAGTTTTCACCCGTTTTGGAGGTATTTTCTACTACTTTGAAAGACAGAAACTGCAAAGTATCGGCTACGTATCTCCGCAGACTGTACTTTGTATTCTGAGTATAAACAATTTCTTGAAGGATTTTGGATGTCAAAATCGCTCTAGTCTCCGGTGTTTTTGCCTCAAGCCAAGAAAGAAGTTGAAGTAAACGGGATAAGTATTTCTCCAATCTACGTATTAACACCGTCATTTTTAGGGAAATCCCGAACTTGTCCTTGTGTTTATACAGCAAATTTATCTGTGATTTACATTGCGAAACCATGATTTTAATCTGCCCAAAGTCAGTGGTGGTATCTTTATCGGAAGCCGTTAATTTACGTTCCACATACATGGTTACTTCTCTACTTAAACCTAAAAAGGGCGATTCTAAGTCATCTAAGTGCGGTAATTTAGCAATTACCTCTTGTTCAATACCGATGGAGGCTATTTTATGTGCCAAAACATAAATCGTATTGACAAACTCTTTTTCTACGTGTTTTTGAACGGTTAAAAATAGTTCGGTGGGCAGAGAAAGGAAAAAAGCAGCTAATTCATCTTGAGAAATGGCTTGAAGCCACTTAAAGTCGTCTTTTTTATGGAAGTAAAGTTGAATAATCTTGGTAAACTCGGCATCAGAGAAAATTGGTGGAAGGAACTTATAAACGAGTCGGGTACTCATTTCACTAAAAAATCCTTTTTGGTCGTCTATACCTACCTCGCTCAGAAGTGCCACTAATTTTCGGTCTTTCAATAAAGTGACTAATTGTTCAGAAAGGAGGTGTTTTTCTTTGGAGTCTTGAAAAAACGCAAGTAGGTTTTTCTTCGCATCGTCGCCCAAAGAGAAATTCTCTCTGAGCGATTGCAGCAAGACGTGTAAATAATCAATAGATGAGGATTGCATAGTTTGTGTACTTAATTAGCCCAGTCAATCCAATTATTTTGTTTTTCCAGTTTATACTGCCAATTTTTGGGCATATTTGAAAAGAAATCTTTCCCTGTAAATGCCTCTAATTCCTTCACACTTTTGGCATAGACACTTAATTTTTTAGTAGAACTTGCCTTGTTCGGTAGTAAAAAGGCAATCATTCGGGCAGATGCAAGTTGGTTGGGTTGGTAAACCAAAATTTTATAAAAGTGAGTCGGGACGGATATTTTGGTTTTATTTCCAATTTTTTTAGGTCTTTCACCAATTACGGAGCCCGTTATGACGAGCAGCTCTTTGTCGCGGCGCACCCATTGCCTTACTTGTGATTCGAGTTGTTCCCAAATTTCGCGGTTAAATTCAGGTGCTTGTGGGCTAATATTGCTCATGTAGAATGTTTCGTCCATTAAATCTTGGCAGCATTTAAAATCAGCGGCGGGAACCAAGTGTCCGCGGTCAAAGCCACTTCGCGCGTAATCAGACGTAACGGCTGTTTGGGTAGAAACGGCTGGGTCTGGGATAAACGAACTTCCGTCACGGCTTGCTTGGCCAACGACGTGTTCTTTGCGGAGGAAATAGGCAACCCAAACGGCTTGTTCGTGTTTTTCATTGTAACTCAAGGCATAATTTGCTTTGATAACCAATTCTTCGTTTTTGAGGACGGGAGGAAAAAAATCTTCACTTGGAACAATTCCCGATTTTGCTTTTCCACCATTGAACGCAGATTTGGTGTTTTCTACCGCTTTTTTAACCTCATTAACTGCCTCCAAGGTTTGTTTCCCTTTTTCCAGTAAACTTTCAGCTTCTTCTACTTTGGAGTCAATCCTGGATTTTGTCGCTTTGTATGGGTTTTCGCCAATGGTTTCTGTGGACGATGGATTCGTTGCGTTTGGACTTTCTTTTTGGTATAAAAAATAACTGATACCTAAGAATACGAGCAGCAAAAAGATTTTATTTGATTTCATTTGTCTGGATAAATGGGTCTTATACGTGGAATGTTTTTTGAGTAGATGCGAAAAGAATAGCGAAAGAAAACAAATTATTAAAAGTTATACTTACATTTGAATATAAATAACAAAATAATGAGAACAAAGATACACAAAATTACCACAACACTTTTGGGTGTTTGCCTACTTCTAGGTCAATTTTCACACACATTTGCCCAAGAAAAAGAGCCAGAAAAATTAGTCCTTCTGAAGTTATATCCTCTCCCATTAGCGACAAGTTCGATGGCTTTTGGTACGGAGATGTTCAACAAAGACAAGACGCGAAGTACCAATGTCATGTTAGGAATTAGATACAGTAATGAAGCGATGAATAGTAGCGCAATAATTGGAGGGATAAATGAGTCTATTGATAATTTTAGTAAATGGACTGGATTAACGGGGCAAATAGAAAGACGTATGTATGTACCCGCATTTACTCGTTTAGAAAAAGGAACTTGGTTGGATAATTACGGTAGCTTGGGCGTTTATTGGGCTCCAACTCTCAAGATGGATTACTCTGTGAATGATTTCGACAAGAGTTTCTTTGATTATTCAAGAGGGAATAACTCTGGGTCTGGTTCTTTTGAGCCAATGAAAGTGACCAATTTTGGCAAAATTTCGTATGTAGGTGTCACACCGAGTGTAAATATTGGTCTTCAATTTACGATGTTTCAATATTTGTACTTGGATTTTTCCATTGGTGCAGGTCTTCGACTATTAAATACAAACGTGATTTCGCAAGAACAATCGGGAGGGAATGCAGGACAATACACATACTACAACGGTATAAGTTCTACCATCGACCGAGCAATTCAAAATGACGGTGTTCAAGTAACAGGAGGAATAAGTATTGGCGTAAAATGGTAACTAGATAAATCGTTTAAGTCGAAAATAGGCGAAGATAACTTCTTCGTTTCGACGTACGAATAACTCAATTTCTCGTCCTTCTTTACTAGATAATAATTTGTATATTTCGCTGAGTGTCAGGTCTGTAACTCGTTGATTATTAATGAATACTAATTCGTCACCAGGTTGCAGACCTGCTTCATCAGCAGGAGACGATTCCACTACTTTTTGTATATAAACTTGACTTAGGTCTTTATTTTTTCCTCTTATTTCCAGTCCGCTCATATCATGTTCAAACGGTTCTCGCACTCTTGGTTTATTGGGTTTAAGAAATAATCGCCCCCCACGGTAATCAAATGTCACACGGAATCTTCGTAGAAATTCTCCGCCTACGCTTCCCTGCCTGCTTTGTTCTTGAGCAAGAAATTTAGTACCGAAAGAGGCTTCGTCCGGAAAAGAAGCCAGTACATTGTGTAATTTCAACGAGCCGATTTTAACAGTCTGTACCCGCCCCACATGTCCACTTATATCTCCGTTTAATCCTCGACCTAAGTTTGCCCGAATGACTTTAGAAGGCAAGGGCAATGTTCCATTTTCACTTTCTTGATTTAATAAAAGTGCGTGGCCAGCACCTGTATCAATCACCAAACGAACTGGTTTTGTAGTAGAATCCTTGACAGAAATAGACATAGACTCAATGTAGGGTTTGCTTTGCGTGACAGTCATTGGATAAGACGTACCATACCTTCTTGGTCGTGGCGAAAACGATTCATTTGAACGTAAAAAGAGTTCTTTGTTCTCATAATCAATTGTTACGACAAATGTATTGAATAAATCATACCCAAAAATTCCATGAATCGGGATGCCCATGAAGTCAGAAAGATGCAAAATATCTTCGTTGAGAACGACCAAATTTTGTTGGAATGCCTGCACGTCACCGAGCCGAAGCGTATGCCCAATTGAAACCTGAGCCATGAGTGGTTCGCCTTCACCGGCACCGGTAATCGCAACCGTCCGAACATACTTATAACCAATCTTTTGTGCCACTTCAGGGTCAGTGATAATAGTCGAACTTACACCTGTATCGAGGATAAAACGCAACGTATCTGATTGGTCGATGGTGATTTTTATGACGAGTAAATTGGAATGAATTTCGAAAGGAATATGTGCGACTTTCTGCTTCTTGGACGTAAAATGATACCCAAAAGGAACGGGTTCAGCTGTTTTCTTTTGTCCTGAACTCTCTGTTGTAAGAACAAATAAAAAAAGGAATGCTATACCCACGTATCTCATGTAAATAGGACATTAATAGTAAACGGATTGCTCATTTCTGCTTCCTTTTCGTGAATGCACAGAAATATACGTAACTCTTGGTAAGAGACAATGGTTTTTGTGAATAATGATATTTTATAAAATGAAGCACGGGCCATTTCCCGCTATATCCGTTGATTTCTTTGTTGGTATGCGATATATTTCGGAATTTTGTAAAAAAATAGGGAATTGAAAAAGAGTAAAAAAGATATACGAGAGGCTAGTTTCCAAGAGATTAAGCAGTTTTTAGTGGATTCTGGCGAAAAAGCATTTCGAGCAAAACAGATATGGGAATGGCTTTGGCAGAAATCGGCAGTATCATTTCAAGAAATGACCAATTTGTCGGTCAAAACACGGGAATTTTTAGAAGATAACTTTGCCATTTATCCCGTTCAAGTTTCATCAAGTCAAATTAGTAACGACAGAACTATCAAATCGGGTTTTCGTTTGCATGACGGACATCTAGTAGAAGGTGTCCTTATTCCAGCAGATGACCGAATGACCGCCTGCGTGTCTTCACAAGTGGGTTGTTCGTTGACGTGTAAATTTTGTGCAACAGGTTATATGAACAGAGAGCGTAACTTAGATGCGGCTGAGATTTACGACCAAGTGGTCTTAATCAAAAAGCAAGCGGAAGAACATTACCAAGCACCCTTGACGAACATCGTCTATATGGGAATGGGCGAACCTTTGTTGAATTATACCAACGTCTTGCAGTCAATTCAGTACATTACTTCACCCGAAGGACTCAATTGGTCTCCTCGTAGAATTACACTTTCTACGGCGGGTATTGCTAAAATGATTAAAAAATTAGCCGATGACGAGGTGAAATTCAATCTGGCGCTTTCTCTTCATGCTGCGAACGATGAAAAACGAAACCAAATTATGCCGATTAATGAAAGCAATAGTTTGGCAAATTTAGCGGAAGCATTGGCTTATTTTTACGCCAAAACTCAAAATCGAATTACGTTGGAATACATCGTTTTCCATGGTTTCAACGACCAAATCAGTGATGCAAGAGAACTTTGGGAATTTACCAAAAAAGTCCCCTCCAAAGTAAATATCATCGAATACAATCCGATTGCTGAGGCGAAATATGTCAACGCTGACCCAAAAGCGATTGAAAACTTCGCCGGATTTCTGGAAAGTCGTGGCGTCATCGTAAATGTACGCCGTAGCCGTGGCAAAGATATTGATGCAGCGTGCGGGCAATTGGCTATCAAGAACAAAGATTAATACCCGTTTTCTGAAAATTTAATTATTTGATAATACAAGATAACCTCTTTGGGGTTGGGGCTTAACTAAAATAAGTACAAATTTGCACCACCAATATGAAATCACTGAAATTCACTTAATTCAATTCTTATGTTTGGACTAGAACTTGACATTTTTATACTTCTCACCATAGCCATCGTCGCGGCTTGTGCGTTTGAGTTTATCAACGGTTTTCACGACACAGCAAACGCCGTAGCGACTGTTATTTACACCAATTCCTTGAAACCAACACAAGCAGTCGTTTGGTCTGGTATCATGAACTTCGTCGGAGTAATTACCGGTGGAGTAGGGGTCGGGCTGAGTATCGTTAATTTACTCCCCGTTGAACTGCTTATTGACCAAAACGTATATCAAAGTATTGCCATGGTTTTGGCCTTGCTTTTGAGCGCCATCATCTGGAATTTCGGAACTTGGTACTTCGGTCTTCCATCTTCCAGCTCACACACGCTTATTGGTGCAATTTTGGGTGTTGGTTTGGGCTATGCGTTACTTCCTGACAACACAATGGGCGTAGCAGCTATTAACTGGGATAAAGCAAAAAGCGTCTTTACAGGCTTATTTTTAGCCCCATTGATTGGTTTTACAATGGCGGTAATACTCATGTTTGTGATTCGTAATTCTGTTTCCAAAGAAATTCGTCAGCAAATCACTTCTGAGCCAAAGAAAAACCAAAAACCACCTGTCTGGATTCGTTGGTCACTGATTATCACGTGTACGCTCGTGAGTTTCTTCCATGGTAGAAATGACGGACAAAAAGGAATCGGTTTGATGATGCTTATTCTAATCGGCATTCTACCTTCGTATTTTTCGATTAATCCGAATAGCGATTTAGGACAATTAAAACCGAGCATGGCTATTATTGAAGAAATTACGAATAAAATTGATACCACAAATTTGTCGCAAGCTGATATTAACCGAATTGTAACCACGAGAGAAAAAGTAGCTGAACTTAAACTTTTGTCAGGTAAAGCGAAATTCAGCGACAAAGATAATTTGGAGCTACGCAAAGATGTCCTCTTGATTAGTAGTAATGTCAAGAAAATTGTGGACAATGAGCTAATCGAATTGAGTGACGCAGATAAAAAAACACTAAAAAAATTAGCTACGGAAGAAGAAAAAGGCATTCGTGCCTACACAGACTACGCACCTTTCTGGGTTATTCTGATGATTTCACTTTCGCTAGGACTAGGAACAATGATTGGTTGGAAGCGAATCGTGGTGACTGTCGGTGAGAAAATCGGTAAATCTCACTTGACGTATGCGCAAGGTGCTTCTGCTGAGTTAGTTGCCGCGGCAACCATCGGTTTAGCATCTGGGTTTGGTTTACCTGTAAGTACAACTCATACGCTATCTTCGGGTATCGCCGGTACGATGGTAGCGAGTAAAGGAGTGAAAAACCTCCAAGCTGGAACTATCCGAAATATCGCTATCGCTTGGGTACTTACGCTTCCTGTATCGATTCTCTTATCAGCGGTTCTCTTTATCTTCCTCCGTTGGTTGATTGCGTAAAACTTCTTTTAATACAAATATAAAAATGAAAGAGAGGCTACCCATTTTGGTAGCCTCTCTTTTCGTATTGCGATACCGGAACGAATCTTTTTGAAATAAAGAGAGAATTAGAAAAGGAGATAATACACGGCAATAGAAAACAAAAAAAGGAAGTAATTCTTCCACTCACGAATTGTACCTAGTAATGTATTCATTTTTTTATTACAAAATAATGAATTGATTATGAACTAATTATGAAGATAATTTTAAGAAATTAGGAAGAGCGATGGACTATAAACAAAGAATCAGGGCATAACCCTGATCTTTGTAATTACACCAATATGAATCAAGCTGAATTGATTCGATTTCTTCTTTAAAAGGGAACTCCTCTTAAAACATGCAATGTAGCAGTTGACTATTATCAAATCATTAAGCCAAGATTAACTAATCTATTCACTTTGTTTTATTCTTATTTTAATCCTAGATGACGTTTTGATAATTGTGACGTAACAATAGGGTAACATTGGCGCTCTACTTTTGTGACGTTGTTTTAATTCAAGAAGAAAATAAACATTACTTCACAAATTTTATCTTTTATGAAATTCAATTTTAGACACATTTCTGTACTAGCAGCTGCGGTGGCAACACTCACGCTAAGTTCTTGCGAGGAAGAAGTCGTATTCAACATTCCAGCGGTTACTCAGCCAGAAGCTGCTTCGACTGTAACAGGTTCTTCTATTGATATCTCTTTCCCATTTACAGCGGAGGCGGGCTTTCAGTCGGCAAGTGTAGCTGCAACCAATGGTACTGCAACTATTAAAACATCTGGAACAGTAGGTTCAACAAGCGGAACAGTCGTGGTGTCATACACAGCTGGTACAACGGTTGGCGCTGGTGCAGTTACATTAACTGTTACAGATGCAGAAGGGAGAGCATCTAACTCTACGGCTGTCATTACAGTTGCAGCTGAGCAAAAAGAGTTCGTTATCTCGTCAAATATTACGACTAATACTACTTGGAAATCAGGTAATACATACATTTTAGCTTCTCGCGTGACGGTAACATCAGGAAATACCTTGACCATCGAGCCAGGTGTTGTCGTGAAAGGTCAAGCGGGAACTGGTGCAAATGCTACTGCCTTGATTATCGCCCGTGGTGCTAAAATCAACGCCGAAGGTACAGCTGAAAAGCCAATTATCTTTACGTCTGTTGCTGATGAAATCAAACCAGGCGAAATCAAATCACCGAATTTGGAGCCTACTTTAAGTGGTCTTTGGGGTGGATTAATCGTACTCGGAAACGCACCTGTATCAGCTGTGTCTGAGTCTGTTCAAATTGAAGGTATTCCAGCATCTGACCAAAATGGTCTTTATGGAGGTACAAACGCAGCAGATAACTCGGGTGTTATCAAATATGTATCTATCCGCCATGGAGGTGCAAATATCGGTGAAGGAAACGAAATCAACGGTCTAACGCTTGGTGGAGTTGGTTCAGGTACTGTTATTGAAAACATTGAAGTTGTTGCTAACCAAGATGACGGTATCGAGTGGTTCGGTGGTACAGTAAGTGTAAAAAATGCACTTGTTTGGAATGCCGGTGACGATGCACTTGACACAGACCAGGCTTGGTCAGGAACGCTTGATAACTTCATCGTTATCTGTGGTGAAACTGATCACGCACTAGAAATCGACGGACCAGAAGGGGCTCTTCTTGCAGGTCACACCGTGAAAAACGGTTCAGTAAAAGGTTCTACCGTAGCTGAACTAGGTGATTTCAGAGCGAGTGCAAGAGGTACTTTTGAAAATATTTACTTCTTCAACTTCCCAAGCCCAGCAACTTCAGGTGGTAGAGGTGACCTCTCTCTCTCAACAGGTTCAGATGTGACTTTCGCAAACGGTAGCTTGAAATTCAATAACCTTGAAGTTACATTGGCAGCTGGTACTACATTGACAGATGTATTCAGAAACGGAACAAACGTACATGCCAAAGCTGTGACTGCACGTACAACAGGTGCTACGGTTGCTGCTTTCAATGGTTGGACATTCGCTTCTGCAAACGGAGCATTAACAGGATTCTAATTTTACTTTCTTACTTAAAACTCACAAGTGAAAGCTTGTGAGTTTTAAGCATTTACAAATTACACCATATTTTGTATGAAAAACATTTTCACATTTCTTCTCATTCTTTTTACAACTTCTCTTTACGCTCAGTCAAACAAAGGAACACTACGCGGTACGATTTTAGATAATAAAACAGGAGAGACGCTCATCGGCGTAACTGTATCTGTAACAGGCGCTTCTACGACAGGAGCTAGTACAGACCTTGACGGCTCATTCAGCCTTTCTCTCAATCCAGGTGTTTACGACGTGAAAATTTCCTATGTTTCGTATGAAACGATTATTCTAAAACAAATTAATGTCAAAGCAGGTGAAACTACACTTTTTGATAATATTCGTCTCAAAGAATCCGAAACCATGCTTGCAGAAGTAGTCGTAACCGCAGAACTCATCAAAAATTCTGAATCTGCTTTGATGACACTCAAAAGAAAATCACCAGCACTCATGGACGGTATCTCTTCAGCTAATTTTAAGAAAATTGGAGATTCAGATGCTGCCTCTTCCATGAAACGCGTTCCTGGGGTTTCTATCGCAGGTGGTAAATACGTATTTGTTCGTGGATTGGGAGATAGATATACAAAAACTACCCTAAACGGAATGGATATTCCTGGCTTAGACCCAGATAGAAATACATTGCAAATGGATATTTTCCCGACAAATGTGGTGGATAATATCATCGTCTATAAATCTTTCAGTGCTGAACTTCCCGCTGACTTTACAGGTGGCGTCATTGATATTGCTACCAAAGAATTTCCGAATGAAAAGGTTGGAAGTGTCTCATTCAGCGCAAATTATAACCCAGATTTTCACTTCAATCCAAATTACTTAACTTATGAAGGAGGTAAAACGGATTTTCTAGGTTTTGACGACGGAACGCGTGCCATTCCTGCTACAACCAATATTCCTCAGTTTGCTGAGATTATCGGTCGTCCATCTAGCGAAGCGGGTTTACGTTACCGTTCTATTTTGGGTGGATTTTCCAAAAATCTCGCAGCTATGCAACAAAGAAGTAACATGGATGCTAGTTTCGGTTTTACCTTGGGAAATCAAGTCAAACTAAAGAAATTTACACTCGGCTATAATGCATCTATCTCGTATAAAAATACGACAGAATTTTACCAAGGTGCAGAGTTTGGTAGATATGGAATGAATGGAGATAAACAAATTACGGAACTAGAAGTAAGAGAGCTCCAAAAAGGAAATTACGGTGTAAATTCTGTTTTCTTGAGTGGACTAGGTGGTTTGGCTATCAAAACATCCAACTCAAAGTATAAATTGAACCTCCTTCACCTTCAAAATGGTGAATCCAAAGCGGGTATCTTCGATTATTTGAACAATGACCTCGGAGCAGTCTTCAATGGTTTTCAACATAACTTAGAATATAGCCAACGTTCTTTGTCGAATATTTTGCTCTCAGGTGAACATGTATTTGATTTATCCAATTGGAAATTGCAATGGAAAGTATCTCCAACGTTCTCTTCTATGGATGATCCGGATGTTCGCTTTACACGATATGAAATCAGAGGTTCAAACTTATTCATTGGTACAGAAGCTGGTTTTCCGGAGCGTATTTGGAGAAATTTGTCGGAATACAATCTAGCAAGTCAGGTTCATTTAACCAAAGAATTTGATAGAAATGGTTCAACGAATAAACTGAAATTCGGTGCAGCACAAACATATAAAGATAGAAATTACATCATTCGTAACTTCGCGCTTAATTTACGTAACGTTCCATTAACAGGAGACCCGAATGAAATCCTTCGTGAAGACAATCTTTGGCCTAGAAATGGAAATATCGGTCAAGGAACAACCTTCGAAACTCCTTTCTTACCTACCAACCCGAACCAGTTTGACGCTTCCACAAACACAGTAGCGGGATATGCTTCCTTGGAATCTAATCCATTTACAAGTTTGAAAGCAATTCTTGGCGCTCGTTTGGAAAGCTATACACAACGTTACACAGGACAAGACCAACTTGGTATCAATGTATTAAATAATGAGGTTGTCTTGAATGATATTGATTTATTCCCGTCCGTTAATTTGATTTACAGCTTGACAGATAACCAAAATGTGCGTTTAACGTATGGAAAAACCATCGCTAGACCTTCATTGAAAGAGCTTTCGTATGCAGAAATCTATGACCCAATCACGGGTAGAACATTCATCGGTGGTTTATTTAGAGATGCGAACGATGTAGCAGGTATTGAATATTGGGACGGAAATTTGAGAAGTACCTCTATCAATAACTTTGATATTCGTTGGGAATCATTCCAAGAAAACGAACAAATGATTTCGGTAAGCGCCTTCTATAAGTCATTCGTTAATCCTATCGAGATGATTCAGTTTGCAACTCAAGTAGGCGCATTTCAGCCAAGAAACGTAGGAAATGGACAAGTGCTTGGTTTGGAGTTTGAGCTTCGTAAAGGTTTGAACGTAATCTCTCCAAGGTTGAAGAACTTTGCTTTTTCTACGAATCTCACATACACACGTTCACGCATTGAGCTAAGCCAAACCGAATTTGATTCTCGTGTATTGAATGCCCGCGAAGGGTTCCAGATTGGAAGTTACAGAGATATGGCGGGTCAGTCACCCTATATCATCAATGCAGGAATTTCGTATAAATCTACCAATAATGCCAGCAAATGGAATGGGTTAGAAGCGGGTGTTTTCTACAACGTACAAGGACCAACTTTGCAGTTTGTTGGTATCGTAGATCGTCCGGATATTTATTCTGTACCGTTTCATAGTTTAAACTTTAATTCAAACATGACCGTAGGAAAAACAAAAAAATGGTCTGTTGGTCTTAAAATAGATAATATTTTAAATGATGCGAACGAAATGGTGTTCAAATCATTCCAAGCGCAAGATCAGTTTTTCCAACGTTTGTTGCCAGGTAGAAGTTTCTCTGCCAACGTGAGATATAGTTTATTCTAATTTAACATTGCCGTAACGCCTTGTTTTTTCTCAAATCGTACTTTTGAGAAAAAATAAGGCGTTTTTATATGATAGCTACTTACTCCAAATTATACTCGGATTTACGTTTAGCTCAGGCGGGCTTTTTAGAAGAGCGCCAAATGGAAGAACAAGACGAAATCCCCTTTGAGAACGAAGAAGAGTATATCCATGAAACAGACGATGAGGAATATTGGGATTTACTCGTAGAAGCCTGATTTCTGCTGTTTTTTTCCGTACCTTGCAGGCTCATCGGTCAATCGACCAATCTATTTTGTAAGGTTTTATTTATGACATTTGACTCACTGGCTCTTGCTGAGCCGCTTCTTCATGCCCTCCAACAGGAAGGCTATACTACGCCAACTCCCATTCAAGCGCAAGCAATTCCCATTGTTTTACAAGGAAAAGATTTGTTGGGTTGTGCCCAAACTGGAACCGGAAAAACGGCAGCCTTTGCTTTACCCATTTTACATAAGTTGCTCGAATCCGAAAAACAAAAGGGTATTCGTGCGCTCATTGTTACGCCAACTCGTGAACTTGCCATCCAAATTGGAGATAGTTTTAAAGCGTACGGCCGTAATACACCCATTCAGACAACAGTGGTTTTTGGGGGAGTAAAAGCCCACAAGCAAATCGCCAGCTTGAAAGGAAGAACGGATATTCTTGTGGCCACGCCCGGTCGTTTATTGGACTTATACCACCAAGGTTATGTTAAACTTGGTCAATTGCAATTGTTTGTACTTGACGAAGCCGACAGAATGTTGGATATGGGGTTTATCCATGATGTAAAACGGTTGATACAATTGTTGCCCGCCAAAAGACAAACGCTGTTTTTCTCGGCTACAATGCCACCTGCTATCGTTAAATTGGCGAACACATTACTCACAAATCCTGCGCGGGTAGAGGTAACTCCTGTGTCATCTACGGCAGAAACCATTCAGCAAAAGTTGTATTTCTGTACGCAGGCAGAGAAACAAACCTTGCTCATGCACGTCTTAGACGACAAAGAAATTAATCCTGTCTTGATTTTTACGCGTACGAAACACGGGGCAGACCGCGTTGTCAAGTTTTTGATAAAACAAGCTGTTAAAGCGGAGGCAATTCACGGAAATAAGTCACAAAATGCCCGTCAGAAGGCATTGGAGAATTTCAGAAATGGGTCAATTCGGGTACTTGTTGCAACAGATATTGCTTCACGCGGGATTGATATAGATGAATTGAAATATGTAATAAATTTTGAGGTTCCCAATATCTCAGAAACCTATGTACACCGAATAGGAAGGGGTGGACGTGCAGGAAACGAAGGTGTCGCGATTACGTTTTGTAGCCCTGAAGAAAAAGTGGATTGGCAGGCAATTGAACGTTTAACAAAACAGAAAATTCCTGCGACACCTTGGAAGAAATAGTACAGTTCGTTGGTTTTATTGACAAAAAGAAAGAGCTTCTAGGATTCCTAGAAGCTCTTTCTTTTTGTATGCGAGTCGAACTCAGATTGGTCTAATTAAAACAAACGCCAAAATGCGGCAAATACAGCTACAATAGCAGAAGCCCACATCGGGAATTTACGAGATACGTACATATCTCTTCTGTAAACTTTAAGGTATTCTGCCCGAATCCAAATACCTACGCCAATCAAAAGGAAAAGCATGGAACTCGCGAATTTAACGGTCTTTACCGAAAAGTCAGTTTGTGTAAGCTGAAGCCATCCATTAATTCCTACTAGAAGGATTCCAAAAAAAAGGATGATATTGAATAACCACTTGTAAGTCTCTTTGTCAATGTCGTTTCTCATAATAATCTTTTCGTTTATTGACACAAATGTAATATAATAGTTTGTTAAAAGTCAAATATTCAATACATTTTTTTGATAATTTTGAAATATCCAAATAAAATATGGATTAAGTACTAAAATTAGTACCTTTAAATATTGGAATAATACAATTATATTTTTCTATTTATTGAGAAAATGTGTTTCATAATGAGGTTATTTTTAGTAAAAAATGAAAAAAATGGTATTTTTAGGTTTTATCTTCTTTGGATTGAATTAAATGCGAGAAGGTAGTTTATACTTGATTCTTGTCGTAACTTAGCGGCAAAAATTGAATAGTAAACCAAAAGAACGGATAAATGAAAGTCACATTAAAAAGAGTAGATGACGCTTTCCATTTTGAGGCAATGGGCGTTTCAGGTATTCCAAATCACATCGATGCAAATCCGGAGATTGGAGGAGCTAATGCAGGTGCGCGACCCATGGAAATGCTTTTGATGGGGCTCGGCGGTTGTTCGGCAATTGATGTCCTTCTTATCCTCAAAAAACAGCGCCAAGTTCTCGAAGATATTCAAATTGAAGTGTCTGGGGAACGCCAAAAGATAGAAGGTACTGAAATGTCTCCTTTTACATCAATGCACATTCATTTTATCTTGACAGGCGACTTAGACACGCAAAAAGTCGAAAAAGCCATCCAAATGTCTATGGAAAAATACTGTTCTGCTACGGCACAGTTCCAGTCATCTGCCCAAATTACGCATTCTTTCGCCATTCGCCCAACGCACTAATCTATATGCAACAATACCATCAGTTGCTCCGTGATATTATCGAGAAAGGAGCTGTCAAAACAGACCGAACTGGCACAGGTACAAAAAGTATCTTTGGCTACCAAATGCGCTTTAACTTAGAGGAAGGGTTTCCGTTGGTTACGACCAAGAAAGTACATGTAAAGTCTATTATTCATGAACTTCTCTGGTTTTTAAAAGGCGAAACCAATATCCAGTATCTCAAAGAAAATAATGTTTCTATTTGGGACGAATGGGCGGATGAAAACGGCAATCTAGGGCCTGTTTACGGTAAACAATGGCGCTCGTGGGGAACGCCAGACGGCAAAGAAATTGACCAAATAAGCGAAGTAATAAAACAAATCAAAACTTCCCCAGATTCACGCCGAATTTTGGTATCTGCCTGGAATGTTGGCGAGTTAAACGAGATGGCTTTGCTGCCGTGCCATGCTCTTTTTCAGTTTTATGTGGTAGATGGCAAACTTAGCTGTCAGTTATATCAACGCAGTGCCGATGTATTCCTCGGTGTTCCATTCAATATTGCTTCGTATGCGCTTTTAACAATGATGGTAGCTCAAGTTTGTGGTTTGACCGCCCACGAATTTATCTGGACAGGGGGAGATACGCACATCTATAGCAATCATTTTGAGCAAGTGAATACCCAACTCTCACGGGAACTTAGACCACTCCCAAAAATGATTTTAAATCCGGATGTGACGTCTATTTTTGACTTTACGTACGAAGATTTTACCTTACTCGACTACAATCCACACCCTGCTATCAAAGCTCCTGTTGCTGTATAAGATAGGGATAGAAAGGATATTCAACTTATTTTACGGTAATTTGAATATCCTTTTGTACACTGACTAACATTTCTGCTAACGTCGGTGCACGAAAACTTGGACGTGTTTCTCCTGAAATTCCCCATGGCTCTGCTGGTGCACCAAAAAGATTTTTATCTAATTTCTTGTTGTTATTAATGTCATGAAATACTTGAACAGCAACTTTATTTTGTCCCGTAACGTCTATTTTACACAAGACTTGCCCGTCTGTAATCGGCAAAATATACGTTTTAAGTGCTTTGTTATGCACATCCAAGATTTTTACAAATGCCTTTCCTTTGTCTGTTTCAAATCCTGAAATGCGAATTGTACACGCATCAATGGTTTGTAAATTTATTGATACGGGGTTTAAAAAAGAAAGAAATAAGGCATAAAGCACAGATGTTGAGGAAATCATACTTGGTTGGTAGGTTGTAGTTGACTAATCAGACCTGTATCAGGTGTTTGATTTATTAACTCTTCTAGGCTTTTTTTCGTATTTGGATGGTGCCATTTTGGCGCTATTTCGAGGAAAGGAACAAGAACAAATTTGCGTTTTTCCATGAAAACATGCGGGATAGTCAATTCTGGAGAATGAATTTGCCAATTTTCAAAAGCAATAATATCCAAATCAATCACTCTTGGTCCCCATTTTACGGTTCTTTCTCTTCCCATTTCCTCTTCGATTGCCAATAATTCATGCAATAGCTGGAACGGATAGTGGGTCGTTTGTACCTCAATGACGGTATTCAAAAACGCATTTTGTTCAGTCAAACCCCAAGCTTCTGTTTCATAGACAGAAGAAGTACGCGTTATTTTTCCTATTTTTTGTTCAATCAATTGGTAGGCATGTTCCATTTGTTGAAGGCGAAGTCCTTGGTTTGTCCCGACTCCAATATAAGTTGTAAATACCTTTTTTGAGGGATGAATCATAACGAAGCGAAAAGGCGCTGTTGGTTGTACTTATGTTTTACTTCAGCAAGGGTGGGCAAGAAATCCCTATTTTTTTCAATGGCATTTCCGACGACAAGTAAGTCGGCGCCTGCTTGGTAGGCATCAAAAGCTTTTAGAGCTGTGTCTATGCCTCCACCAACGAGCAAAGGTAAGGCGGTTTGTTCGTGAACAGCTCGAATAATCGCCGAAGGTACGGGTTGATGTGCGCCACTTCCTGCGTCGAGAAATAAGAGGGAATGCCCCAACATTTCTCCAGCCAAAGCGGTACTCGCTGCGATAGAAGGTTTATTTGCGGGCAATGGGGTTGTATTGCTGATATAGGTTGCAGTGGTAGGAGTGCCTGAATCAATGAGTAAATAACTCGTCGAAAGGATTTCCATTCCAGATGCTTTCAAGAAAGGAGCTGCAAGCACATGCTGACCGATGAGGTAGTCCGGATTTCTACCCGATAGCAGCGATAAAAGTAGAAAGGCATCTGCTTGGTAATGAAGGTGCATACTGGTACTTGGAAAAATAACAGTAGGAATTTTGCCTTTGAATTGGTCTAAAATCCAGTTTGTTTGGTCTTCAATGAGCAAGCTGCCTCCAACGAAGATGAAGTCAACTTCGTGTTTCTGACATGCCGCAACGAGGAGCGAAAAAGAGTCTTTTTGTATTGTATCTGGGTCAATTAATACGGCAATTCCTTTCTTTTTTTCCTGTCTGAGACGTACAAGCTGCTGGTATATTGCTTTATTTTTTGTCATCAATCAGTTTGTTTTCGAGTATCTCTTGCAACTTTTTCTTCGCAAGGGCGAGTAGAAAGGATGTCGCTAATCCTTTGACGACTGATAAAATTACTCCGTCTTTTGAAGCTGTTTTTTGTTTACTAGAAACAGGGGCTTCCTTGTCTTCTGGAATACTGTTTAATACAAGATAAATCGCTGCAAGAGCTCCTGAGATATACAAAAGATGTTTTCCAGTTGTCTTATAATCAGCTACTTGTTTCTGGATTGCCGTTTCATATTGAACAATCTGTCCTCTAAGGATTTCCTTTTGGGTTTCTCTATCTACTTGATTTTCTTGCATATATGATTTGAGATTCTTGTACAAATTTACTGTTTTTTCAATGTATTCTAGTTCTTTTGGAGAAATCCTAGCTGTGTAAAGCGGACTTCCTCTTTTTCTATTAACTCTTTCAAAATGATTTTTAGTTTTTCTTTGTCCTGAAAAAGCGAGGACTGCAAGATTTCGTCCATAGAACAAGGAAGTAAGTCTAAGATACTCTGTTTGAACTGCTCACGTTTCTCTATCTCCCATTTTTGAGCCACCTGCCTGCGGCAATTATCACATTTTCCACAGGTTTTATCTGTTACCTCGTCAAAATATCTTTGTAAGTACAGCATTCTACACGTTTCTGTCGTCTCCAAATATTGGATAACATGCGTAAGTTTTTGAAAATCAAGCTGTTTTTTTTGTTGGAATAAAGGAATATCTAATGCCAAATTTTGTGCATCCTGCCGGCTTGTCAGAAAGGTAAGCTGTGGTTTACTTTTTTGTTTTTGATAATCAGCTACACCCATTTCCTGCAAATGAGTAAGAATTTGCTCAATCTCTTTGGGTTGTGCAAAGTATGTTCCTGCAATTGCTGACTCTGAAATCCGGACATAATTTCCCATTAATTCTCCTCCATACATACGCAAAAGTACTTTCGTGAATTTCTCTAATTTGGGCGATCGTACCTGTAAATCATATAGTTCAGCTGGGGTAACGAGCAAACTTAGTTTCGATGGACTGTAATACGCATCACTCAACGTAAGGATATTTTGGTCTTGAAGTACCTTCAATACATAGTGTGTGTCCGTCGGATTTAATCCGTAAATACCACAAAAATCTTGTAAATCGAAGTCAAAACTTTCCAAAGAAACGCTGCCGAGTGCCAATTTGTAGTAATTACACAAACATTGATACGTGTGCTTGATTAGTTGGATTTCGGGGTATCTTTTTTCCATGGTTCGGAGTGCCATTTCTATGTCTGGTTGTTGAAAAAGACAAACGGCAAAAGCTTTTTGCTGGTCTCTACCTGCTCTGCCAGATTCTTGGTAATAGCTTTCCAAGGTATCTGCAAAATCCATGTGTACAACCACACGAACATCTGGTTTGTCAATTCCCATACCAAAAGCATTGGTCGAAACGATGACACGTGTTTCCCCGACTATCCATCTTTGTTGCTTGGCAAATCGCTCGCTTGTGGGTAAACCCGCATGATAATGCTCCGAAGAAATTTGGTATTTTTTTAGAAATTGGGCTACTTCGACAGTTCTTTTTCGACTTTTGGTGTAAACAATGGCTGAGCCCGGTACTTTCTGTAAAATTTCAAGAAGTTTTTTTTCCTTATTGGCAACCTCAATAGCGGAATATACAAGATTTTCTCGTGAAAAACTTTGAACAAATATCCGTGGTTCACGCATAGCCAAATAGTGAATAATATCTGCCCGAACTTCGTGGGTAGCTGTGGCTGTCACTGCAATAATGGGTGTTTCAGGGCAAATAGCCGCGCGAAAGGCATGAATTTGCAAATACGGTGGTCGGAAATCATGACCCCATTGCGAAATACAATGGGCTTCGTCTATAACCAAAAGACCAATTTTCATTTTCTGTGCCCGAACTTTAACCAGTTCACTTTGTAGTCTTTCGGGTGATAAATACAAAAATTTTGTTTGTCCGTATATACAATTATCCAACGTATAATCTACTTCTGTTGGCGATAAGCCTGCATAAATGGCGGAAGCAAGTACATTTCTCCGTTTCAATTGTTCTACTTGGTCTTTCATCAGGGCGATGAGCGGTGTGATAACCAAGCAAACGCCCTCCAAAGCAAGTGCAGGAACTTGGAAACAAATGGATTTTCCTCCACCTGTCGGCAAAAGTGCAAGCGTGTCATTTCCCGCAAGCACAGAGTCTATGATGTCTTTTTGTAAAGGCCGAAATTGGGTGTATCCCCATGTTTTTTCTAAAATTTCTTCAGGCGTGGCCATACAATTGAGCGATTTATTGCGTAATTATGAATAGTTTTTACAAATTTACGTAAACTATTGTTCCGAATATCTTTCTGTAAAATAGGGAATATGGAAACTTCGTAAATTTTAATCGTATTCGTAACTGTTCATCCTAAAATGTGTTTAAAGTAAAACGTACAATCGTGACAAAAATCCATGCGCATACTTTTACGTAAATAGGTCACGTATCAAGTACATATTTTTCAAATTGTGCCCTGATTATCCCTTATCATTATGAAAAAAAAATTATTTCTTTTCTTTTCAACGGTATTGATAGCTACTACGGCTTCTGCTCAACTGGCTTTCCCCTCCAAGATGGAGACAAAAAAAGGGATTCCCGTCGTTTGTCCTGCCGATTTTAAAGATGTGAATACCTTTGTTCCTATGCCCGCTGGTGTGGAAGAAGCACTGTCACAAAATAGAAACGGGCGTGTTGCTGCTACAAAAAAATCTAATTTTATTGTCGAATACGTGGATTTTCCGAACAATGCACGCGCCGCTTTCCAACGTGCCGTCGATATTTGGGAACAGCTGCTCGTCTCGCCCGTCCCAATTCGCGTCCTTGCTCTTTGGCAACCGCTCGGCCCGAATGTACTCGGTTCGGCTACATCTGGAGATTTTAACAGAAATTTCCCCGGAACTCCCAAAGCATTTACTTGGTTTCCCATCGCTCTCGCCGAGAAACTAGCGGGTCAAGAATTAAATTCACCCAACGAATACGACATCATTTGCCGCTTTAGTAGTGAACAAAATTGGTTTACCGGTACAAACGCAAATCCAGCACAAGGACAATTCGACCTCACTTCGGTTGTCCTCCATGAACTTTGCCATGGGCTTGGGTTTATCAGTTCCATGGAGGTATCTCTCGGAAATGGTCAATACGGATTCGGAACCTCCACGCCCTTTGCATTTGATCGTTTTATAGAAAACGGCCAAGGACAATCTTTGATAGATACGACGCTTTTCAAAAATCCCTCTACTCAATTAAGAGACCAATTGACGAGTAATAATTTGTTTTTTAACTCGTCTTTAGCCACTGAAAACAACAACAATATCATTCCCAAATTATACGCTCCTGCTCCTTATTCAAGTGGTTCCAGTATTTCTCATTTAGACGATGGCACGTACGGCTCAGGAAATGTCAATTCTTTGATGACTTCTACGGCGAGCATCCGGGAAGTGAATTTTAATCCTGGCCCTATCGTAATTAATATGTTCAAAGATATGGGATGGGCGAGTAGTTCTATTGTTCACAATCCACTCGGAAATTTCCCGTCTGTTCCTTCCGTTGACATTGTCGCAAATTTATTGTCTGATACGACGTTTGTGGAGGGCTCTGCCAAAGTTTTTTATACAATTAATGAGACAACTTTTGCGAATGCCAAGGAATTACCCCTTCAACGAGTATCAGGTTCAACTTTTAAGGCAACCATTCCCGTACCTAGTCCGCAGGCTGTTGTTCGTTATTATTTGGTTGCAGAGGACAACTTCAAAAAGCGCGTAACAAGTCCACCGTCTGCCCCTGATTTCATTTGGAGTTTTGAAGTAGGTGTGCCCGACCAAACCCCTCCGGATATCACTCATTTTGCACCAGATATCGTCCCTGCCGGAATTTCACTTGATTTTCTCGTTAATGCAATCGACGATTTTGAAAACGGTGTAGAAAGTGTACAAGTAAATTACGAATTGAATGGAGAAGCTAGACCAGCTATCACCCTAAAAAAATACGACGTAACCACAGATAATATTTCGTTCTCACAAGGTAGTGCAGACAGATTCGCCTATTTATCAGAAGGAGCAATTCCTGCTTTGAAATCAGGGGATCGTGTTCGTTATCAGGTTGTTGCAAGAGATAAATCAGGCAATTCGGCAGTATATCCAACCACATATACACAGCCGCAGTTAGAGTCGGTTCCAACACCTACCTTTTTTGAAGTTTTAGCTACAGATTTGAAAGGAGATGTACGAACGTCGTACGTCAGCGATTTTAACCGCGATGACGACGATTTCGCTATGCTTGGTTTTACTATTGGAACAGCGCCTGGCTTATTAAATGGCTCACTTTATACAAAAGGGGGCTATCCGAATGGGCTTGGCTCTTTGGATCCTGTAACAAAACGAGTGAATAATGCATTTGAAGCGAACCAAATTGCACTTCTTCGGTATCCGATTGAATTACGCTCGGAAGCAGACTCCGCGGTAATTACCTTTGATGAAATTGTGCTCGTAGAACCTGCGGAAGCGGGTGCAAGTTTTGGTAGTGATGAGTTCTGGGACTTTGTAGTCGTTGAGGGGTCACGAGATGGAGGTGCTTCTTGGGTTCCATTTGCAGATGGGTATGATAGTGGAGCCGAAAGTGTCTGGAGAACAGAATTTGCTAACTTTGGGCCTGGAGATGCCCCTTTTTCACAAGGCAGACCCAATCCGTCTCTCTATAAGCCTCGTACGATTTTGCTCACAGGAACAAATGACTTTGCACGAGGTCAAGAGGTGTTAATCCGGTTTCGGCTTTATTCTGACCAATTCGTGAAAGGTTGGGGTTGGTCAATTGATAACTTACGCGTTCAATCCTCACTTCCTAAGCCGACAGCAACCGAACCCGTCTCCGTTTCAAAAGTGCAGATTTTCCCGAATCCATCCAGTGATTTTCTTTCTATTCAATTACCCGTTTCGCATAAACAACAAGTAGAAACAACGATTTTTGACCAAATGGGACGAAAAATGAGTCAAGATACCAAATGGAGCGATGAGAAAAGTTTCGTACATCAAATGCGAATTGATTTCCTCCCTTCCGGTAGCTACGTCGTCCAGATTAAATCAGACGAAGGAACTAAAACCAAACGGTTTGTTGTCAATAGATAAATACAAAAATGGGAAAAAGTGATTTTTCCCATTTTTGTTTTAAGTCATTCAGAAAGAAACCTCTTCCTGTCATTCGCTGTTTATCCCAAAAAGATTGAAAAAGTATGTCTGAACCGTCTCAAATCCATCAAAGTGCTGATTTCCTGCATCATCTCTTTGTCAAACATCAGCAAACGGAAGCCGTACCGCCCACAAAAGAAATTGCAGCTTGGGCGCACCGCGTGATTCGGTTACTTTACCCCGAACAAACCAAAGGGCTGTTTCAGCATGTCACGGAAATCGAAAAGGAGATTGTCCGGTTAGAAGATGACTTGAAAGCGATTCTTCATGCCACAGATAGTTGCAAAGATTGTAATATCGACCAAAAAGCACAAAATGTCATGGCAGGTTTACACGAATTGTACCGTATTCTGAACACAGACGTCGCCGCTATGCTTGCAGGCGACCCCGCCGCACAAAGTGCCTTTGAAATTATTCGTGCCTATCCAGGCTTTTATGCCATTTCTTTCTTTCGTTTAGCACATTTGCTATTCGAGCAAAACATACAATTAATTCCCCGGATTCTGACAGAATACGCCCACTCAAGAACCGGAATTGATATTCACCCTGGCGCAACCATCGGAGAGTATTTCTTCATCGACCACGGAACAGGTGTTGTCATTGGCGAAACGACACACATCGGGGCACACGTGAAAATCTATCAGGGAGTAACTTTGGGCGCTCTGAGCGTGGATAAGTCATTGGCAAATCAAAAACGACATCCAACCGTTGAAAATCACGTAGTTATCTACTCTGGGGCAACGATTCTTGGCGGCGAAACAGTGGTAGGGGAAGGAAGTATCATCGGAGGAAATGTTTGGCTGACAAAAAGTGTCCCGCCGGGTTCACGTGTATATCATAAACCCGAGATTAAAGTAATTGAAAAAATGAACGAATAAGTAAAATCGAATATGGCAAGCATCGCTGATTTAGTCGGAAATACTCCGCTAGTCGAACTCAAAAAGTTGAATCCAAACCCAAATGTGCAAATTTTTGGGAAGTTAGAAGGGCATAACCCCGGCGGAAGTGTCAAAGATCGTGCGGCTTTGTCTATGATTCAAGGCGCACTGAAAAGAGGTGACGTCCAACCAGGTGGAAATTTAATCGAAGCCACAAGTGGAAACACAGGAATCGCACTCGCTATGATGGCACGATTGTACGATTTATCCATTGAATTGGTTATGCCCGAAAACTCCACTCGCGAAAGAACCCTAACCATGGAGGCATTTGGGGCAAAAGTAACCTTGCTTCAATCCATTGAAGTTTGCCGCGATTATGCCGAAGAAAAAGCGGCAAAAGGAGAGGCTTTTTTGTTGAATCAATTTGCGAACGAAGATAATTATTTAGCACATTACCGAACAACCGGTCCTGAAATTTGGCGCGATACAAACCAAAAAGTAACCCATTTTGTGAGTTCAATGGGAACCACCGGGACAATCATGGGAACTTCTATGTTTTTGAAAGAACAAAGTGAATCTGTCCAAATTGTAGGTTGTCAACCCACAGACGGTTCTTCTATTCCAGGTATTAGAAGATGGCCTGAAGCCTATCTGCCCGCTATTTTCGATGCTTCACGTGTTGATAAAGTCATGGATGTATCTGCTGAACAAGCGACGCAGATGGCACGAAGATTGGCTAAAGAAGAAGCTATTTTTGGAGGAATGAGCAGCGGTGGCGCGGCTCATGCTGCCATCGAATTAGCGAAAACACTCGATTCTGGTGTCATCGTTTTTATCGTTTGCGACCGAGGCGACCGTTATTTGAGTTCTGAATTATTCGCTTGATGCTTGACTTCGCGGATGAAATTGCCGAAGCGTTTCTTGTAAATAGGCACGATCTAGGTGTGTATAAATTTCAGTTGTTGTGATGGATTGATGGCCTAACATCTCCTGAATGGCGCGTAAGTCAGCTCCTCCTTCTATCAAATGGGTGGCAAAACTATGTCGAAAAGTATGCGGAGAAATTGTTTTTGTAATACCACATTTATATGCTATATCCTTGATTATCAAGAATATCATTACACGTGTTAATTGTTTTCCACGCCGATTGAGAAACAAGAAATCTTCGTGTCCTTCCTGGATTTCTTGCCAGTTTCGAATGTGTTCTACATAGAGTAATGTAAATTTAATGGCATCTTTTCCAATTGGAATCATGCGCATTTTATTGCCTTTACCTGTCACGCGTATGAATCCAATATCGAAGAAGCAATCGCTCAAACGCAGAGAGGTTAATTCACTAACGCGAAGCCCACAACTGTACAAAACTTCAAGAATAGCGCGATTCCTTGCGCCTTCCTGGGTGGAGAGATCAATGGAAGTAAGCATTTGTTCGATTTCTTCGAAACTGAGTGTATCGGGTAATTTTCTACCAAGTTTAGGCGATTCCAATAGGGTTGTTGGGTCATGTTGAATGATGTTCTCGAGCTGTAAAAAAGTGAAGAAAGCTTTTATGCCAGAGATAATTCGGGCTTGGCTGGTGGCTGCAAGTCCGAGTTCATTTAGAAATCCCAGAAAAACGAGTAAATCGTCTGTGGTGAGTTGGCTTGGAGAGGGCGTGTTTGGTAGGGTTTCACTAAATTGGTATAATTTGGAAACATCCTGCTCGTAGGCTTCAATGGAATGTGGCGAGAGAGATAATTCCAGCTGCAAATAATGTTTAAACCCTTTTTGTAAGCTAATCCAGTCCATAAATTCGTAGAGAAAAAGTTGAATCGTGCATTTTATCACGAAAAATAATCACTTCTTGACTATACAAATCTACTGTAAATAGACAGATAATGAATGAAATTGAGGTTATTTCGAGAGAAGAGCTTTTGGTGAAATTAGAAGAGAAACGTCCTTCTTTTTGCTTAGTTGATGTTCGGGAAAGGCATGAATTTGCCGATTTCAATTGGGGTGGGCTCAATGTGCCTGCGCATGAATTAGGAAATTACATAACTCAATTGTCTCATTACAAGGTGATTGTAGTAGCTTGCTCAAACGGGATGAGGTCAGGAATACTGGCGAAAGTCATCCAAAAAAAAATTCCAAGTGCACGCGTGTTACACTTGGAAGAGGGGATATGGTAAGATTTATACGCGAGCGTATGAATCAAAATCCTTTATAATTTCTTTCTTTTTTTACCAGCCATTTGCCTGTTAAAAAAGCCAAAATGAGTAGAGTAACAAAGAAAGCGACAGGCAACCACGTTGGAAATTGATAATCGTACATGATAAATTAGTTTTGGTTTGCAACATGACAAAAATACAATCAAAAACAGTATGTTGGTTGAAAATTAGCAAAAAATTACAATTTTATCCTATCAGGGGCTTAGACGTGTAATCTGCCAATTGTTTTCCGTCTTTTGATACAACAGACGGTCATGTAGCCGATTGGGACGACCTTGCCAAAACTCAATTTTCAGCGGAAGGATGCGTATTCCACCCCAGTGAGGTGGCCGCGGGATGGGAATCGTTTCGTCCGCATATTGTAATTCAAGCTCTTTCAAACGTTCTTCCAAAGTCGTTCTATCCGGGATTTCAGTACTTTGTGCAGAAACCCAAGCACCTAGTTGGCTACCTCGTGGTCTTGATTGAAAGTACGCGTCCGATTCATCAGCCGAAACAAATTCGACACTACCTTGAACCCGAACTTGGCGCTCCAGTTTGTCCCAAAAAAAGGTTAAACTAGCAAAGGGATTTTGAACCAATTGTTGCCCTTTGTGGCTCTCATAATTTGTGTAAAACACAAAACCAGTAGCGTCCAAAGCCTTGAGAAGCACTACCCGTGAGGAAGGCATTTGGTGTTCAATCGTTGATAAAACCATCGCATTTGGTTCTAAAATGCCCGATTTTACAGCCTCTTCAAACCATACATGAAAAGTCTCGAACGGATTTTTTGAAACATTTTTTTCTAACAGCTCGTTCCGAGTATATGTCTGTCTCAAATCAGCGATATTTATTTCATTTGGCATAAATTAGTCCTTTTTGGTCAAATTTGCGTATAAATATATAATTTTGCAAGCTGAACAGACTAATTTCTTTCAACGTTTACATTATCGTATAAAATGGCAGAGCAACACAACGCAACGACAGACAGCAACATTGGCAATGAGGAAACCAATGCCGTACCAACAACGGTTGATACTGAATCCACTCCTGAATTAGCCGAAACTGAACAACAAGAGCTTGACTTTGTTGGAAAAGGAGTCGATTTCGCCTCTTTGGACAAAAAAGACTTTGTTGATTTGGCTGAAAAACTTCTTGAATCCATTCAAAATCCGCAGGTTTCAAACGCAGATATTAAGAACATAGACAACGTTTTGAAAGAAATGCGACCTGTTTTTGATGAGATGAAAGTACAAGAAAAAACAGATGCTTTGAAGGCTTATATCGCTGAAAACGGTAGTGAAGAAGGCTTCGAGTTCAAAAACGACAATTATTCTGTTCGTTTTGAATCCCTACTCGTTCAGATTCGGGAAGCACGTACCAGCCATTACCAGAAAATGGAACGGTTGAAAGAAAACAACTTTGAAACAAAAACACGTCTCTTGCAAGAATTGCGTGAAATTGTTGATAAAGAAGAACAAGGAGGTTCTAAGGAAACATGGGCTGCCTTTAAGCAATTGCAAGAAGCATGGAAACTTGCGGGCAACGTGAGTTCTCCGCATAATGGCTCTTTGTGGCAAGCATACAATGCGTTGGTCGATCGTTATTTCAGTATTCGTAATATCCAAAACGAATTGAAAGATTTGGATCGCAAGAAGAACTTAGAAGGTAAAAAAGAATTGGTTGAGCGTATTGAAGCCATCGCAAAAGAAGCAGAAGCCTCTGACTCGCTTGCACCTGGCGCGTTTAAATTGGCGAATGATTTGCAAACAGAATACAAGCAAATCGGGCCAGCACCGAGAGAAGAGCAAGAACAACTCTGGGCTCGTTTGAAAGCTGCTTTCGACATTATCTACGCAAAACGTAGAAATCAGTTGGCTGAAAACAACAAACTCCAAGACGAGATTTTGGAGGCTAAGCAAAGATTACTCGAAAACATTCGTGGATATGTGGCATTTTCTAGCCAAAGTATCAACGAGTGGAATGCGAAAACAAAAGAGGTTCTAGAAATCCAAGAACAATGGAATGCCATCAAAGGCTCTGTTGATAAAGAAAAAGGAAAAACAGTTAGCAAGGAGTTTTGGAAATTACTCAAGACTTTCTTCAAAAATAAAGGTGACTTCTTCCATGCTTTGGAGGCAGAACGCATCGAAAACCTAAAAGCAAAAACGTATTTGTGTGAGCAAGTAGAAGCACTTCTGGAAGCAGAAGACGTCTCTGCCGACAATACAAACAAGGTTGTGGAGCTTCAAAAAACATGGAGAACTATTGGGCACGTTCCTGAAAAACAGAAGGACAGCATTTATAATCGCTTCAAAAAAGCATGTGACGCGTTTTTTGACTTAAAGCGTGCCGCATCGAGTGAAGTCGATAAAGAATATGCAGAGAATCTAGCCTCAAAAGAGGCTTTGATTGGCGAAATAAAAGCAAGTATCGCCACTGAATCCATGGATATGGCGCAACTCGCAGACTTTAAGAAACGGTATAACTCGATTGGGTTCGTACCTAGAAAAGATATGCAGCGCATTCAGACTGAGTTTATCGATGCTATCAACAGTTACGTAAAGTCAGCTTCCAATATTGAAGGTGCTGAAAAAGACAAACTGATGCTCCAAAATGAAGTAGAAGTTGTCTTGAAAACCTCTGGGAAAGGAGGGAATAAGTCGTTTGCTAAACAAGAAAATGATTTGAGAAAGAAAATCAAAGGCATTGAAGACGATGTAGCACTCTGGAGAAATAATATCGAGTTCTTTGGGCCATCCAAAGGAGCGGATAAATTGAAAGCAGAATACGATAAAAAAATCGAAGCGGCTGAAAAAGAGTTAGCACAATTGGAGGAAAAATTGAAACTCATCGTTTCAGCCTCGTAAATTGGATGGGTTACGGATTTGGCAAACCCATAAAAGTAAATCCGTAACCCATTGAAAATGAACTAACTGAAAAATAATTTATTTTTTTTGTTAATTTTTTTCATTCAAAACTTGCGTGATATATTTCAAAATACTAATTTTGCATCACGTTAAAACAACGACGCCTCCTTAGCTCAGCTGGTAGAGCAACTGACTTGTAATCAGTAGGTCATTGGTTCGATCCCGATAGGAGGCTCTTAAAATCCCAACTGCAAAGTTGGGATTTTTTGTTTTATGCAAATCTTCCCTTTTCTGTTTGTCTGAACCCTCCGTTTCATGTAAATTGCTACCTTTTAAGCAAAATGAAACAACCAACCACCTCTCTCCGAACAGAAGTCCTCGCCGGAATCAGCACTTTTTTAGCAGCATTTTATATCATTGTGGTCAACCCCGCAATTCTATCCACTACGGGTATGCCTTTTTCTGCGGTATTGACATCCACCGTGCTCGTCTCTTTTTTTGGTAGTCTTACGATGGGCTTGTATGCGAAAAATCCCATTATTGTTGCTCCAGGAATGGGTATCAACGCCTTTTTTGCGTTTACAGCCGTACAAATGTACGGTTTGTCTTACGAACAAGCTTTGGGAACTGTCTTTTGGTCTGGGGTTCTCTTTTTGTTGCTTTCGCTTTTCAAAACAAGAGAAAAAATCATTGCAGCTATTCCTACCGAGTTGAGACATGCAGTTTCTGCCGGAATTGGGTTGTTTATCTGTTTCATTGGTTTTCAAAATGCCCACTTTATCGTAGATAATCCAGCTACGTTAGTAAGTATGGCATCCTTCAAAGACCCAATCATTCTGACTTTTCTTGGTGGATTACTATTGACTGCTGTTCTTTCGTTACGTCGTATTCCCGGTGCTTTGATTTACGGAATTGTAGGTACAACTGCCCTCGCTTGGCCGATTGGCCGTTGGTGGGGCGATGCGTCCGCTGTAAATTTTGGAGTATCTTCTCTCGTAAATTATACCGGAATTTGGGCTGCACCAGATTTCTCACTTTTATTTAAAGCCGACCTTCTTGGTTCACTTCACTTTGCTTACTTACCTGTATTATTTGTATTTACATTTACGATTTTATTCGACGGCATCTCCACTTTTGTAGGACTTTCAGAAGCGTCTGGACTCAAAGATATAGACGGCTCGCCTCAAAATATGCGAAAATCACTCATGACAGATTCTTTGGCAACCATCTTCGCAGGTTTGGTAGGAAGTAGTTCAGGAACTGCCTTCATTGAGTCGGCTGTTGGTATTGAGGCAGGCGGTAGAACAGGTAAAACAGCGATAACGGCGGCTTTTTTATTTTTACCTTTCATGTTTTTGTCGCCGTTGCTATCCATTATTCCAAGCATTGCTAGTTCTATTGCACTCGTTTTGGTAGGTTCGTATATGCTTGCTCCGCTACGTGAAATCGACTGGCGAAACCAAGAAATAGCTATCCCTTGCTTTCTAACACTTGTTCTCATGCCTTTTACGTATAGTTTATCCATCGGAATTTCCTTCGGATTTATTAGTTGGACACTACTTAAAGTGTTCGCAGGAAAACGCAGCGAAGTTCCTCTCATTTTATATATCCTCACACTTTTATCTATCTATTTCTTATGGCAATAAAAAAAATAAGGTATTCGGTTCTTCTATTCTTGTACTTTTCTGTCACTTCCTATGGGCAACGGTATGCCATTATGGGTGCATTGGATCAAGAAATTAATTTATTAGTCGAAAATCTGCAAAAAAAGGAAAAGAGTCAAAAAGGAGGAATTGATTTTTTTACGGGCGAATTGGTTGGTGTGCCCGTCGTAATTTGTAAAGTGGGTGTCGGTAAAGTGAATGCAGCGTACAGTACCGCAGTTCTTACACAAAATTTTGATTTAAAGGGGTTGATTTTTACTGGAGTCGCTGGTGGATTGCATCCTGAGGCACTGCCGGGCGATATGGTTATTGGAGAGGCTGTTTTGCAGTATGATTTAGGACGTATTGATTCTTCAGGGTATTTTACGGTTTGGCCTTTTCGGAAAATAGCGGGCGGTAATTTTACGGAACTCGCGATTCCGGCAGACAAATATTTACTTGAGTTAGCCCAAAAGGCAGCCAATAAGGTCGTGTTTAAAGCGGTGGCTGGTAGAAAACCAATGGTATTTACGGGGATAATCGGAACCAGTGATTTATTTGTGAGTAATACAGAAAAAGCAAGATGGATTTTTACGGAGTTTGGTGCAATAGCAACAGAAATGGAAGGAGCAGCCGTGGGGCATGTTTGTCGCTCGATTGGACTTCCATTTATTGTTTTACGGAGTTGTAGTGATAATGCGAATAATCAGGCGCAACTCAATTTTTCTCAGTTTGTGGGACCTGCCGCTAGTAATTCCTCGCAGCTGGTTTTGGGTATGTTGCAGGAGGTACGTAACTAAAAAAAGAGCCGTAAGGCTCTTTTTTTAGTTCAGATTAATTGAACGAACTTTTGTAATTCGCTTTCCGAATCCGTGCATCCGTCGATTGAACCGCGTCTGTTGTGACAATATTCATGTTCGACTTATTTTGGTGCTTCTTGTAATTTTTCGAAGCTAAAACCTCTTTTTGGGTTGCATTTACTGTGGTTTTCTTACCAGCAGATGCCAAGGCTTTGTTTTTATGCTTGTAATTGTTGGGATTCAAACCCGTATCGCTTTGTGCGTGTGTTGTTCCCATCAAGAAGAAAAAGCCCCCTAAAACTAATCCAATCACTTTCTTTTTCATCTCTACTTGTTTGTTTATGAGTTAAATATAAACGGCTTGGCTACTTGAGTCAAACAGCAGGTTTTCATCTACTTTGTAGCCATACATCGCCCGATACGTTGGTAACATGTAAACGGTTTCGTCTAAAATACGTTTCGCTTTTTTGTACGTGTGCGTATCTGCCTCACTCGCGATGATTGAATTGAACACGTTAGATAGTTTCATCATTTCTGCCTTGCAAATAGCAAAGTTCTCGAAGCGGAAAAGCATGAATTTTTGTTCTGCTTCTGACTTTACGAACAAAACCAGCGTGAAGTTATCTCCGTCAAATGCAGAAACAACGTGGTTTACGTCTAAGTTCGCTGGCATCATTTGATGATCTACTAAGTAATCAATGATTTCTGATGCGTTGTTTGTTGTATATAAATTCGGTGTTAAATATTGTTGCTTTTGCATAATTGTATATGTTTTGATTTTCAAATAGAGCAGTTTTGTGTAGCTCTGTGCCTCTCTGCTTGCTATTACTACAACAAAAGTAATTCATTAGTTTCATGAAATAAAATATGGGAATAGTACAAAAATGTCTTCTATTTTCACGCAAAATTCACTTATTTCTCATTTTTAGCTCTATTTTTATTCATTTTAATACGTCAATTAGGGCGATTTTGAAAATTATTCTCTTTTTCTTCAAAAAGTCAAAATCGAATAACTGAAAAAATATTTTTTTTGAATGCTTCTATGAATTGATACAAAATAAAAGATGGTTATATTTACTTAATTTGAATTTTTATTTTGTTGTTACATTAATTTACATGTTTTTTTTGATAAAAACAAAATTATGTTCGTATTTGCCTATTTCTGAAAGGTCTTTTTGGCATTTTCAGCAATTTTCTTCGTCAGTTTTTGTCCAAAATCCATAGATACAATCTATTAAAAAGAAATAAATGAGGCCTAAAAAAGTCTTCTAGCATTCCTTTGTAACGGAATGAAAAATAACTGAATTGATACAAATATTTGATTATAAGTATGTTAAGTTGCTTTTGGGTATTGTACTTATTTGTTTTTATCAAATTATGTAACAGATAGCCGCCAAATTTATAATGGTTGGCGGTGTATTTCAGGTAATTTTGTTAAAAAATGAACAGATTATGGAAAAATTCAGGCTTACAGTGGAAGGAATGAGCTGTGCGGCGTGTGCTGTGCATCTGGAAACAACCCTCGCCAAGCAAGAAGGACTTGCGGATGTTCGTGTGAATTATGCCTCTGAAACAGTTCAATTCACCATCGTTGATTCTTCCCTTGAATTAGCACAAATTGAAAAATCTGTACGTAAAACGGGCTATCTATTGCACACTGACACCGAAAAAGACATTTCTCGCAATGAACAGCACGCTAAAAAAATAGATAAAATTGGAAAAAATACATGGGGGGCTGTTCTACTAGCTTTGCCGCTCATGTATTTTGGCATGTGGGAAATGCACAACCCGTGGGCGCATTGGGTTTTGTTTCTAACCACCACGCCCATTCTTTTTTATTTTGGTCGCTCTTTTTTCTGGAATGCTTATACAAATGCACGAATCAGACGGGTAAACATGGATACGCTCGTGGCCTTGAGTACGGGCATTGCTTATTTCTACAGTCTCGTCAATTGGATGACGGGTTGGGCGCAACACTTGTATTTTGAGTCCGCTGGTATGGTCATTGTTTTCTTATTAATCGGTAAATATCTGGAAGAAAAGGCAAAGGCATCGACCGGAGAGGCTATTCAGCAGCTCATGTCTTTGGAAGCAACAACGGCGCGGGTCGTTCGTAACGGAGAACTCCAAGAAATTCCATTGGCAGAGGTTCTGGTGGGTGATTGGGTGGACGTGCTGGCAGGGGAGCGGATTCCTGTTGACGGTCGTGTCAGAAAAGGGGAGTCGTATGTGGATGAATCTTTGCTATCTGGTGAGGCAGAACCCGTCTTGAAAAATAAGGGAAATCGGGTTTTTTCGGGTACGCTAAATCAACAAGGAACACTTCGAATTACGGTAACAGAAACAGGAAAAGACACCGTACTTGCCCAATTGATAGATCGTGTACGCGACGCCCAAGGTAGTAAAGCCCCGATTCAGAAAATGGTAGATAAAGTAGCGGCTATTTTTGTGCCGATTGTTCTGGTGATTGCACTGCTTACTTTTGTTGGATGGGCCATTTGGGGTGGAGAAAACGGGCTTTCCGATGGATTGATTCATGCAATTACGGTTCTTGTCATTGCTTGTCCATGCGCCCTTGGACTCGCTACACCAACCGCCTTGATTGTCGGAATGGGCAAAGCTGCTCGTTGGCACGTCTTGCTGAAAGACGCAGAAGTTTTGGAAACTTTTACACAAGTGACTGCCGTTATCTATGATAAAACAGGTACTTTGACTGTCGGAAAACCCGCTGTGGTTGCTCAGCAATGGTTTATTGATGTCGATGAACAGCTAAAGGCGAGTCAGATTTTAAAAAGTATTGAGCGTCATTCAACGCATCCATTGGCCAAAGGTATTGAGCAATTCATAGGAGATATTCCGTATCTGGAAGTAGAAAAAACGGAGCAACTCATTGGTTTTGGAACAGAAGGATGGATAAATGGTGATAAATATTTGGTTGGTAATCAGCGTCTTATAGAGAAAGAAGGGATTTCTATTCCTTCTGATATAAACTTACCAAATGACGGAACTACCTGGGTTTATTTTGCCAATGATTCGGTAGTTTTAGGTATTTGGGTGTTGGCAGATGAATTGAAAGCGTCTGCAAAAGCCTCGGTTGATTTTTGGAAAAGCAAAGGGGCAGCCGTTTATTTATTGACGGGAGATAGACCAGAAAGTGCCCAACGGATTGCAAGTCAAGTCGGAATTTCAGTTGTTCATGCGCAACAATTACCACAAGATAAACGCTTGTTTGTAAATAAGTTACAAGAAGAGGGTGCGTGTGTAGCGATGATTGGTGACGGCATTAATGATACTGAAGCCATGGCAGAAGCAGATGTAAGTATTGCCATGAGTCATGGGGCAGATGTTGCAAAGGAGGTAGCACAAGTCACGTTACTTGGGCAAGATTTACGCGGTATTGCGCGGGCGCATCAGATTGCAAAACAGACCGTGCAGACCGTTCGGGAAAACTTATTTTGGGCATTCATTTACAATATTGTCGGGATTCCGATTGCCGCAGGTTTGGTTCCTGGCATTACTATAAATCCCATGATTGCGGGGGCAGCCATGGCATTTAGTTCTGTGTCGGTGGTGTTAAATAGTGTTCGATTAAAATGGAAAAAAATAGATTAATATATGAAACAAGTTCAGTTCAAGACGACAATCAATTGTGGCAGTTGTGTACAAAAAGTAACGCCGGTTCTCAATCAAATAGATGCCATTGATTCCTGGAAAGTCGATACGGCAAATCCGGATAAGGTATTAACTATTGAAGCTGATGCTGATTTTGATGCAGCAAAAATGACCGAGGAATTACAGAAAATCGGTTTTCAAGCGGTAGAGTTGTAAATCAAGTCACCCAAAATAAAAAAGCATACCAACCGGAATCGTAGGTATGCTTTTTATTTTGGGTAGAATAAAAAGCAATTTCACCACGAACCAAACGGTTTTTTTGCCAAATAGGCATTGAAAAAACGTTCGTCGTCGGTTACTTCCTCAGCTACCCACGGCGGTAGTTCTACTGTTTCGTCTTCCGACTGTAGTTCAATTTCTGCTAGAAGTAACGGCGCATTGTCACCTTTAAATTCATCTATTTCCCATATTTTCCCTCGGTATTCCATTACATACCGAATTTTACTGAGTTCTGCATTTGCCAATGTATCGAGAAGCTCAGTGGCATCTTCAACTGGAATTTCGTATTCAAATTCTGCACGACTCGCCCCGACTGTCTTGCCTTTGATGGTCAGAAAGGCAGTTTCGCCAGCTATCCGGACGCGTACGGTTTTTTCTACGTCGCTGTGTAAATAACCTTGTCGGTAAAATGTCCCTTCCGGGTGTTCGGTTTTTGCCCAAAGTAGGGCATTAACCAAAAATTTTCGTTCAATTTCGAGTGCCATAAAAAAAAGAAAAAGACGTTCGAGCCTTCGAGAAGAACTCAAACGTCTTGTTAATAAAAAATAGTTATTCTTGTGTAATACAGGTACCTGCTAACCAATCGTACCCAGGGTCAATCGGTTGGCCATCGGGTGCTGCTTTGGGCATTTCGGCAATACTTGCCTCTGGATTTTGCTCAAATTGACTGATTTTCAGTTGAACCAGTTGAGAGAACCCATTTCCGATGGATTGATTTGTTTGCGCAACTTGAATTTTTTTGAGTTCTTGGTAGGCAACAGCCCGAACATCAAAACTTGTTTGCTTATTTTGGGTTAGTTGCATCAATTGTTGCACATGCAGCATGGCAACCAAACGGGCAATTTGTCCGCTATAATCCGTTTTTTCAAGTTGTTTTTTATCGTTCCAAATCTTATCCGTGATTTTCCCCATGACTTCCGAGAGAGACGGAAGCGAAGCGTCATAGACAGATTGGGTAGCGAGTCTTGCTGCTCTTTCTGGGTTCAAAAGCAAGCGAATAGTTAAACTAGCCGCAGCTTCAGCGGGAGAAAGTGGGTCAAAACTTAGTCCGGTTGTCCGCTTAAATACTTCTTTTTGGTTCGGATTATAGCGATACGGGCGTGGGGGCAACAAAGGCAATAACTGAGCAGGAACAGCCAAAAAATCAGGTTCTAAGGTCGTGAGCAATACATCCAACGCATTTCGTTGTGTTTTGGCATTTACCGGAACATAGACAGGTTGCCCGTCATTTTTGAGCGCAAATCGGTAATCTGCACCGCCAATAACCTTGGAAGCGGCTTCCGTTTGGTAGCGATGGAACAAATACATCGGCACAAATACCTCTTCAAGAAGAGCAAGCGGGGTGCCGGCTGTAATTTTTCGTGCATCAAACTGCGACAAAACGGTTTTGCGTATATTCATCAAACGTTGAAGTTCCTCGACAGCATCTGCGCCGTTATCCCACAAATGGGTTTGCGGGTGTACAGAACCTTCTGGACGGGCATCTTGGTCGGTTAAAAAGACCAATTTTTGGGCTAATGTTCTTTGTACTATTTTCTCCAATTCGGCTTTTTCGTTCACCCCTTTCGGAAAATCTTGGTAGCCCCAAAGAATAGACATTTTATCGTATTCCCCGATTTGCAATGTATAGGCATTTTTTAGACTTATCTTTCCGTTTTTCATCTCGACGTACGGATGCGGATAATCCATGACAGACGCGCGGTCTTTTGTACTGGAAATATAATTGTGCGGCAGACCGAGTGTATGACCAATTTCGTGTGCTGAAAGTTGCTTGAGGCGGTCCAAAGACATTTGATACATTTCAGACAGCGAGGTATCGGCTGTTGAGAAATTACCTACGAGCCCTTGTGCAATCAGGAAATCTTGGCGGACGCGGAGAGAGCCCAACGTTACTTTTCCTTTGAGGATTTCGCCCGTTCGGGGGTCAATGATGCTTGCGCCGTACGACCAGCCGCGGGTACTTCGATGCACCCATTGGATGAGATTGTACCGAATATCCATGGGGTCGGCGTCTGGAGGAAGCATTTTTACTTGAAACGCATTCCTATAGCCTGCGTACTCAAAAGCTTGGTTCCACCAGGTGGCTCCTTCAAAAAGAGCTGAACGGATAGGTTCGGGTGTGCCGGGGTCGAGGTAATACACGATGGGTTCGACGGGCTCACTAAGTGTGGCGGTCGGGTCTTTTTTCTCTAATCGGTGTCTGGAAATGTATTTTTTTACAATCGGTTCGTGAATAGGAGACGAGTAATCGTAAAATTCGATGCCGTTATACCCAATGCGTGGGTCAAATTCGCGGGGTTTGAAACCTGCGTCGGGAAGTTCAACAAATGAGTGATGTTGGTGCATCGTTACCACGCTTGGCGTTGGAACAACGGCTTGGAGGTATCTGCCAGGTTTTGTTCCAGAAAGCGTGATGATGGTTTCGATTTCTGTATTTTTTGGGAAACTTTTGGTCATTTCCTCAAAAACAGCACATCGGCTGGGTTCAATTTTGAAGCTTCCTTGGTTGGTTTCGGAGATACTTTCGATAGCTTGTACGGCATCGCGGAGAACGAAAGGAGTGAGGTCAATCAGAAAAGCAGTCTTGGACTGTGCGACGATATCGAAGGCAAAATGAACCGATTTGGCAAAAGATTCTTCTACTGCTTTTTTCTCGAGAGGGTCGTTTGAAATCGCTCGATAGGCATAATTGGGCTCAGAGAGGAAGAGTTTTTGTCCCATTTTCTCAAATTTAACGACGTGTTCCGTGCCGAGTTTGCCTCTGTCTAGTCCGATGTCGTTGGAGCCAATTCCGCGGGCGAGACTTGTATAGTACAGGATTTCTTGGTTAAGTTGGGAGACTTCCCCATAGATTTTGCCAGAGGAGGCGTCGTAATAAAGCGAGACGAAGCCAGGTTGGGCTTTCATCCCTTGGGTGAATTGTTCGATGGTTTTTCCGGAAGATTGGGCGTGAACGAAAAACGGAAAAACCAAGCAAAAAAGAGCGGAAAGAAGGCGCATAATTTTGGGTAGGTTTATAGATAGATGGAGAATAAAGTACAAGATAGAACAGCCTCCCGAAAAAAGAGAAACGTTTGCGGATTTTTTTCAATGGTTGGGGCGAATCGCGTTCGTGCGTACGGCGTTCGATGATGGATGGGGTTGTGGTATATTTTTGGAAATTATACGGTATTAAAATATTTTTTTCCTCTCGATTTATCGTATTTTTACCGCCAATTCATCTCTCCAGAAAACAACTAAATGCAGAGCATCGCCTAATTAGAAAATCCTTCTGGAATCCGTTTAACCTGTGCGTTTTATCTATGACTTTCTACTCGTTTATGGCACGCCTGCACTTGCCCAAATTTTCAGTTCTGAAAAAAGATATGGGAAAAATAGTCGAAAATACGTTTGTGCGATGAATGGGTTGTGAGACAAGAGAAGAGAGACTATTCAATATTATTTGCAGGAAAATTCCAAATCCCTCATTCAGAACATCGACCGGATTGATTCGAAAATACTAGAAAAGAATACCAATTTGACAGTGTAAGTATGTTGAGTGTCATCAGTGGTAAAATAAACTCTGAAATAAAAAATAGGTATTTTGATGCGTAAAAAGCATATATCAAAATACAACTTACTGAACATGAAGAACAAACTCTTTGGATTATCACGTCCTTACAATAAGCTAAGCTACTTTTTGGTAAGAATGAAAACTGCACCTCTGACACAATTTAGGTAAATTAGTAGAGATAAAAGAGCCATATATTTTTCTGGAATGAACGAAAATGAAGGTAAACTCGCTAAATTCTATACATACTGTTCATTTTTATCTATTCTGACGAATAAGACAAATAGCTACTTTACGCGTTGTGTTGTAACTTTATCTTTTCATCAACAAGCAATCATTTGATTATGAAACCGGATTTTGCTTCTATTCCTTTATTTGGTCAGGTGTATGAAGAAAAGACCAATGAGACAGTCCAATCTAGGTCGTCTATACGAACAGCGGAGGGGATTGCAATCAAGCCTACTTTTACCAAAGATGACCTAGCAGATGCGAAACATCTTGGTTTTACTGCTGGTATTGCCCCTTTTCTTCGAGGTCCTTACAGTACTATGTATGTAAAACGCCCTTGGACAATTCGGCAATACGCTGGATTTTCTACTGCCGAAGAATCCAACGCTTTTTACAGACGTAATTTAGCCGCAGGACAAAAAGGGCTTTCCGTTGCTTTTGACTTAGCCACGCATCGAGGCTATGACTCAGACCACCCACGGGTAGTAGGTGACGTCGGGAAAGCAGGCGTAGCTATTGATACAGTGGAAGATATGAAAATTTTATTTGACCAAATCCCGTTGGATCAAATGTCTGTGTCCATGACCATGAATGGAGCGGTTTTGCCCATTATGGCTTTTTTTATTGTCGCAGGAGAAGAACAAGGTGTACCTTCCCAAAAGTTGACGGGTACTATCCAAAATGATATTTTAAAGGAGTTTATGGTTCGGAATACCTACATTTATCCGCCTGCTCCATCGATGCGTATTATTGGCGATATTTTCGAATATACGTCCCGAAATATGCCTAAATTTAATTCTATTTCCATTTCTGGCTACCACATGCACGAAGCCGGTGCACCCGCTCACATTGAGCTCGCCTACACGCTTGCCGATGGGCTTGAGTACCTCCGGACAGGCATTGCGGCGGGTATGGAAGTCGATGCATTTGCTCCGCGGCTTTCCTTCTTTTGGGGAATTGGAATGAACCACTTCATGGAAATTGCCAAGATGCGTGCAGCGCGTGTTTTATGGGCAAAAATTGTGAATCAATTCCATCCCAAAGATGAGAAATCACTCGCACTCCGGACACATTCTCAGACATCCGGTTGGTCGCTTACAGAGCAAGACCCATTCAATAACGTAGCCCGAACTTGTATTGAAGCCATGGCAGCGGCGTTGGGGCATACGCAATCTTTGCACACCAACTCATTGGATGAAGCCATCGCTCTTCCAACGGATTTTTCAGCTCGTATCGCTCGAAATACCCAATTATATCTTCAACACGAAACAGAAATTTGTCGCGTCGTAGATCCGTGGGGTGGGTCGTACTATGTGGAATACCTGACGAAAGAGTTGATGGAAAAAGCATGGGCGCTTATCGAAGAAGTAGAGGAACTAGGAGGAATGACGAAGGCGATTGAAGCAGGTGTCCCGAAAATGAGAATCGAAGAAGCCGCAGCTAGAAAACAAGCTCGAATTGATGCCGGAAGAGATGTAATCGTAGGAGTAAATAAGTACCAAACTACAGAAGAAACGCCGATTGAATTATTGGAAGTAGATAACCAAGAAGTGCGTATCAAGCAGATGGAACGTCTAGCTGCCATCAAGGCAACCAGAGATGAGTTTGCCGTTAAAGCAGCCTTGGAAGCCTTGACAGCAGGCACAACCAATGGTGCAAATTTATTGGAATTAGCTGTGCAAGCAGCCCGTGTTCGCGCAACTTTAGGCGAAATTTCAGATGCGTTGGAAGTGACTTTTGGCAGACACCAAGCAATAATTCGTTCTATATCAGGTATTTACCAAGCTGAAGTATCAGACGATGAAAACTTCCAATTGGCTAAAGCATTGGCAGATGAATTTGCACGCCAAGAAGGACGAAGACCTCGGATTATGGTGGCGAAAATGGGACAAGACGGCCACGACAGAGGCGCTAAAGTAATCGCAACGAGTTTTGCAGATGTAGGATTTGACGTGGATATTGGCCCGCTTTTCCAAACGCCCGAAGAAACAGCACGTCAAGCCGCAGAGAATGATGTCCATATTGTAGGTGCTTCTAGCTTGGCAGCGGGGCACAAAACTTTGGTTCCGCAATTGATTCAGGAACTCAAGGAGCTTGGGCGTGAGGACATTATCGTGATTGCAGGTGGGGTTATTCCACCAAAAGATTACCAATATTTGTACGATGCAGGCGTAAAAGGTGTGTTTGGTCCAGGTACGGTCATTGCCATTGCAGCACAAAAAATTCTGATAGAATTAATGCCAGATTTAGCTGTTTTTGCTAAAAATTGGAGAAATCAGTGAAATAGGGTTTAATTTATTTTTTGAGAACGGGGTGAATTTGTCAAGAACTAGGTATTTTTGACAAATTCACTCCATTTTTATGAAAAAAAGTCTATTCATCGTTTCAATCTGCTTTATGAGCAGTTTTCTTCCCATATCGGCGCAGGAAAAGTTGCGTGTCATGACGTTCAATATTCGTTTGGAAACCACAAGTGACGGGATGAATCAGTGGCAAAATCGAAAAGAATACGTGGCAAGTACTATTGCATTTCATGAAGTTGCGCTTTGTGGACTTCAAGAAGCCTTCATCGGGCAAATCAAGGATATACAGGCACAATTACCCTCGTACGAATTTGTAGGAAAAGGACGAGACGATGGCGACCAAAAAGGAGAATTTTCGTGTATTTTGTACGACAAACAAAGAATAAACATTTTAAAGTCTGGTACATTTTGGTTGAGCGAAACCCCTGAAAAACCAGGTTTTGGTTGGGATGCCAAGCACAATCGGGTCGTAACTTGGGCGTACTGCCAAGAGAAACAAACAAAGAAAAAATTTTATGTTTTTAATACGCATTTTGACCACCAAGGCGTAGTGGCGAGACGGGAAAGTGCGCACTTATTAAAACAAAAAGTGCAGGAATTGGCAGGTAAAAATCCAGCAATTGTGATGGGAGATTTCAATGCGGAAATAACGCAAGAACCAATGGTCATACTAACGAAGGAAACAGAAGAAGAAGTCCATTTAATAGATACAAAAGCAATCTCTGAGACACCACATTTTGGTCCAAATGGTACGTTTACGGGGTTTCAGCAAGCAGAAATTTCAGATAATGCCATTGACCATATTTTGGTTACACCAACCTGGAAAGTGAAGAAACACGCTGCATTTTCACACACATGGAAGGGGCGATTCGCCTCCGATCACTTTGCTGTTTATGTGGAACTTGCACGTAATTAGAAGGCGCGTTCTAATTGCTTTTTCTTATTCCAAGGAGCAGTAGTTTGGCGGCTCATGTCATATAAAAAGAACAATACAAGCGCTAAAAAAAGGACAAATATAACCTTGAATATTGTGCGGTTTTTATTGGTTTCCATTGTGTAATTTTTTTGTAGAATAAAAAGGCGCATTTGTTTTCCGAACAAATACGCCTTCTGAACATCAAAACATGTAAAATGGTTTGATGAATGTTATAGGGTGTTCGTTGCAGAGAGTGACTCGTAAGCAACGAATGTGCACGTATTTTCGGAAATTTCAGCCCATTGCAAATCATCTGGAATAGAAATAGCAATGACTGAGGCGGTTTCCATAGAGAAACCTAACGCATGTTTTGTAAGATACTCACCAAAAAAAGTGATGTCCGGGTTGTGGCCTACAATCAGCACAGATTGAACAGAACTCGAAACGCCATTTAGCGTACTCAAGTATCCTCTTGGCCCACCACCATACAGGTTTTCATTGGTAGAGATAGCTTCTACGTCAAATCGGAGCTGTTCAGCTATGATTTTAGCAGTTTCAAAAGCTCTGGAAGCTGGACTCGAGACGATGCAATCCGCGGTAACACCAGAATCTTTGAGTTGCTTGCCCATACGAGCTGCTTCCATAATCCCTTTTGAGATTAATTCTCTGTCCATGTCACGAAACATGGCGCCTCCTTCTTCGGCTGTCGCGTGGCGGACTAAGTACAGTTTTTTTGACATAGTTTTAAAGTTAGATTGACTGGCAAGTTACTACCTTTTTTTTGTTGTTTGAAAAGAAAAATAAGGAAATAAATGCATATCTCAGCGAGTCTTTCACCTCTGTTTTAAAATCTTACTTTCCATTCATTTTTACCTCATCTGAATATAGACTAGATATAAATTGGGATGAAAAATGGAGAAAATAGCAACAAGCAGACGTACTGTTTTTATTTGTGCTTACCTTTGAGTTTGCATCTATGAAAAAGATTGTACTTTACAGCATGTTCATCTTGTTTGGCCTCGAAAGCATCTTGCCAAACACCGCTGGATTCTCTGAATCTCTGAGGTTGGGAGAATTGTATAATCATTACAAGCTACACCAGAAAATAGAAATGAATCCACTTTCTCTTTCTGATTTTATCTGGATGCACTATGCTGCTGAGTCGAATCATCAAACAGAACATTCCCACAGCAAGCTCCCATCTGTTCATAATGCCTCTTCTTTTTTTAGCATCATCCACACTAAGGAAGTGCTCTGTGTACCCAAATTTGTAGAAATTATCGGTAATACGACGAAGGCAATCATGTTGTATGATGCAACCTACTTATTTGCTTTTTCCCTCGATTTATTCACTCCTCCCCGCTATTAATCCAACAAGAAATCTATTTCTATGGCTGCCGGAAAAGCACTTTTTCGGAGTCTATTCTTTTATGATTTAATTGGTTTAATTATGTTACAAACAGGGTTGGAATTTGTCCTAAAAAGTAAATTTATTGTCCTCATAACGATTATTGGTTTGGTTCTATGGGGGAGTTTTTCACTCCGCAATTTACCCATTGATGCCGTTCCGGATATTACCAATAATCAAGTCGTTTTAATCACGCAGTCGCCTACATTGGCCACACAAGAGGTCGAAAAGTATGTGACAGCACCGATAGAATTGCAGTTAGCAAATATATCAGGTGTGGAGCAAATCCGCTCCATTTCTCGGCAAGGATTGTCTGTTATCACACTGATTTTTAAAGAAGAAGTTCCCGCTTATCAAGCAAGACAAGTAGTGGCTGAGCAGCTGAAAATCGTGGAGAAGGATATTCCACAAGGTTTTGGAACGCCCACACTTGCACCCATGACAACGGGATTGGGTGAGATTTTTCAATATACATTAGAAATTGACGCAGCGTATCGTGAAAAATATGATTTGACCACACTTCGTACGTTACAAGATTGGCAAATAAAAAGACAATTGACTGGTATTGAGGGAGTTGTAGAAGTGAGTAGTTTTGGTGGCTTCGTAAAGCAATACGAGATAGCCGTTCAATTGGATAAATTACAACGCTACGGAATTAGTCTGGAAACCTTCGTGAATGCCGTCCAAAATAGCAATGCAAATATTGGAGCTAGTTACATTGAACAAGCGAATCAGGCTTTTTTTATTCGGGGAGAAGGCGCTCTCGAAAGTCTTACTGACTTAGAAAATGTAGTAATACGGCAAGAAGGTGTTCCGATTTTGGTGAAAGATGTTGCTGTTGTGCAGTTCGGATCGGCAAATCGGTTTGGTGCTATGACCAAAAACGGACAAGGAGAAACCGTAGGTGGAATCGTTCTCATGCTGAAAGGAGCAGACTCAGAAGCGACTATCCGAGGTGTAAAAGAACGTATAGCCTTGATAGAAAAGACTTTGCCAAAAGGGATTCACATCAATCCATTCATAGATAGAACAAAGTTGATCAATAACTCTATCCGTACCGTAGCGACAAATTTGGCAGAGGGCGGTTTGATTGTCGTACTCGTTTTGGTGGTTTTGCTCGGCAGTATGCGTGCAGGGCTTTTGGTAGCTTCAGTCATCCCGATTACCATGTTAATTACGTTTGCAATCATGCGAGTGGCAGGTATATCTGCCAATTTAATGAGTTTAGGAGCGATAGATTTTGGGTTATTGGTTGATGGCTCCGTCATTGTGGTAGAAGCGGTTTTGTTTCAGTTGCACGCACCTACAAATAAAAATAAAGTGACGACTACACGGATGAACGTGCTGGTTCGTGATTCAGCACAAAAGGTAATTTCAGCCGCCGTTTTCGGTGGAATTATCATACTTTTGGTCTATTTGCCGATATTATCACTCACGGGTATTGAAGGGAAAATGTTCCGACCGATGGCGCAAACGGTAAGTATTGCGTTGGTTGTTTCCTTGTTTTTATCTATCACATACATTCCCGTTGTCAGTACACTTTTCTTGAAAGGAGAGGGACAGCATCAACTGGCGTTTTCAGAAAAATTAGTTCATGCGTTACATGCGTGGTATGAGCCTCTGTTACGTCGCGGATTAGAGGCAAAAAAACTATTTATAGGCATTGCTTTTTCACTATTCTTGGGTAGTCTTGCTTTATTCCAGACGCTGGGTGGTGAGTTCATTCCTACATTGGATGAAGGCGATTTAGCCATTGATTTCCAGACACCAGCGGGGGCCTCGTTACAAACAACCATTGACGCAACTTTACGCGCTCAAAAAGTTTTATTGACTCATTTTCCCGAAATAAAACAAATCGTAGGTCGAATTGGCGCGTCTGAAATTCCTACAGATCCTATGCCTCCGGAAATGTCTGATTTAATGATGAATATGAAGCCACGCGACGCTTGGACCTCGGCTGATTCGAAGGAGGAATTGATCGAAAAAATGCGTGTCCTCTTAGAAGAAGAAGTGCCAGGTACAAGCATTGAGTTCACCCAACCGATTCAAATGCGTTTCAATGAGATGATTGCGGGTTCAAAATCAGAATTGGTTATCAAGATTTTTGGTGAGAATTTGGATACATTGGCAAATTTAGCTGGCGAAGTTGAAAAAAATATTCGAGGTATTCAGGGGGTCTCAAGTAGTAAAGTAGAGCGTGTAACGGGGCTTCCACAAATTCGGGTAAAATACAATAGAGAAGCCTTAGCAAGATATGGGCTTCAAGTAGAATCCATCAATCAGACACTGAAAACAGCCTTTGCTGGAGAAACGGTGGGTATCATCTTTGAAGACCAAAAACGGTTTGACGTAGTGGTTCGATTAGAAGAGGGCTTCAGAAAAAATGAGATGAATATTCAAAATATTTGGGTTCCTTTGCCGAGTGGTCAACAAATTAAGCTAGCGGAATTAGCGACGATTGAACGTGTCAAAGGACCAGCACAGGTGTCAAGAGAAGGAACGAATAGACGGATAAATATTGGTGTTGGTGTAGCAGGACGAGACGTTGAAAGTCTGGTAGATGAAGTTAAAACAACACTTGAAAAAGCAGTTCCTTTGCCAACAGGCTATTACTACGCTTACGGGGGGGCTTTTGAAAACCTACAAGCTGCCAAAGATAGATTAATTATTGCTGTTCCGATTGCCCTCACATTGATCTTCTTAATGCTTTACCTGAACTTTCAGTCATTCACGCAATCACTCTTAATTTTCTCTTCCATTCCGTTGGCAACAATTGGCGGGACTTTCGCACTTTGGTTGCGTGGAATGCCCTTCAGTATCTCAGCAGGCATTGGCTACATTGCTTTATTTGGCATTGCCGTTTTGAATGGTATCGTTCTCTTATCTTATTTGAATGATTTGGAAAAAGAAAACGGATTAACTCTCCGGGCACGTGTATTGGAAGGAATTCGGGTTCGTTTTCGTCCCGTTTTGATAACTGCTACCGTCGCTTCTTTGGGATTTTTACCCATGGCTATTTCTACATCCGCTGGAGCAGAAGTACAAAAACCACTTGCCACGGTGGTTATCGGTGGATTAATCTCTGCTACGTTATTAACCCTCCTGATTCTTCCTATTCTTTACGAACTAATTGCCTCAAGAAATGAGAAATAATAAAATGAAATCTCTACTAATCAGTAGTTTATGTATTTTGTTGATGCAAGAGTTAAAAGCGCAAAGTACCGATGTCTATCTTTTGATAACAGCCGCTGAAAAAAATAACTATGCGTTGAAACGTGCTGACAAAAGAATTGAAATGGAGCGTGCCTCTGTTGCAACAGCATTTGAAAAACCCAAACTTCAATTCGAAACACAACTCGGAAATATTCAAAATCCGTTTGTACTTGATTATGTGGTTGGTGTACAACAAACCTTCGAAAATCCCGCTGTTTACCGCGCTAAAAAAGCATATTTGGAAGCCGGTGTCCTCACTGCGGAAATGCAAAAAAAGTGGGAAAAGAAGGATTTGGTATTTCGGTTAAGTGAAACGTATTTTAATTTGGCGCATACGTATCGGATGCTCCGGTTTATTCAAAAACAGGATAGCTTACTGCTTCAAGTGAAAAAAATGGCAGAGGTCATGTATCAAACGGGTGCGACGAGTCGGCTGGATGTCTCGGAATCATCGGTGGCACTTGGTAAAAATCAGTTGATGAAAAGTGAAATACACGAAATGTATGCACGATATGAAAGCCAATTGAAAAATGTACTGGGTGACTCGTCTCTTCCTGCATTGACATTTTCTACACAAGATTCGATTATCTCTCCAACCGTTTATTTTCAAGATGCTGGACTAGCAAGCCATCCCGCGAAAGAATGGATACAAGCGGAGGTAAATCAACTTGCCTCTAAGTTAGCATTTGAAAAAAAACGTCTTTCGCCAGACTTTACTTTAGGTCTTATGAATCAAAGTATGCAAGGAAATATCAATCAGTGGGTCGGATTGGGTGGTATTTCTATACCGATGGATAAGAAACCTCAGAAGGCAAAAATACAAATGGCACAAGTAGAAAAAGAAAAAGCAGAGTTACAACTGAGTGAATTGGCTGTTTTGCAAGCGAACGAATGGGCTAGTCTATACAAAGAATGGACAACCACTTACGAGCGAATCAAGACATTAGAAAATGAAATTCTTCCTGCTCTTGCTGATTTGCAAGCAACGTCCCTGCTTCAATTTCAGGTAGGAGAACAGGATTTTTTCAAATGGAATACGTATCAACAACAGTATTTTGCAACCCAACAGGTTTATTCGGAGGCACTGCGCACGTATCGTATTCAATTGGCTTATTTTATGTATTTACAAGACAAGAAACACAATGAAAAATAATAACCGGTATTCATTCCTAGTATGTATCCTTATTTTATCAATGCTTTTGCCTGGATGTGGCTCAAAAGAGGAAGTCGTTGAAGAGGAAAAAAGTATAAAAATCGATAAAAAGCAAGTCGAATTTACAGCGAAACAGGTTGAAAATCTACCGATAGATTTAACCAATTTAGTTGCGTCTTCTTTCGAGAAAGTTACCCAAGCGACAGGCCAGGTCAGTGTCGATCCAGACAAGAGTCAGGCCATTTCGTTTCCGATTTCGGGTACTATTTCATGGTTAAAAAGTGGATTACTATCAGGTAATACGGTAGTAAAAGGAGAAAAATTAGCTGAAATATACAGTTTAGAGGCGATACGTCTGCAAGAAGAGTTTCAAATTGTTCGTATCCAACAAAAAAGAGCCTTTGCAGAAAAAGAGCGGCAAGCTAAATTAGCGTCAGCCGATGCAACGTCACAAAAGGTTCGGCAAGAAGTAGAGGAAATGTACGAGATGAACCGCGTACGTTTGTCTTCCCTTCAATCTCAATTAATGGCAATTGGATTAAGTGAAAAAGAGCTGCAAAGTGGGCAAATAGTTCGGAAGTTGCCCGTTCGTTCTCCGATTTCAGGGAGGCTCGTGCAGGTTTTTGTTCAAGTAGGAGGAAAAGTTATTGAGAGAGAACCGCTGTTCCAACTTGCGCAAACGGCACAAAAACGGGTCATTTGTAAATTACATCAGGAAGATGCACAACAAGTCCAGTTGGGGCAAAAGGTTGGTTTTCCTTCGTATCCCGCCTGGGTTGGGGTTATTGAACAAATTGGTGCAACAACAGACGAACGTGATCAGACGGTAGATGTTTTTGTTCGAGTTAATTCTGCCACAGAAATACCGTTGAATCAACGTTTACAAGTGGAAATAAAAACAAAGAGGAAGCAGGTAAATACGCTTCCTTCTACGGCTATTCAAACGACAGATCAAGGAGAGACCTACGTTTGGGTAAAGTACAAGGAACAAAATAGGGTTGTATTCAAGCAAGTTCCAGTTAAGATAGGGGAAACAAACGGGAAATTTGCCGAGGTTATCTCACCGGCAATATTAACCGACGTAGTGATGAATGGAGCGATTTATTTGGTAACAGACAGCGAAGAGTAAGGACAAAGAAAAGGGTAAATTTTATCACTTATATGTATAAAATTTACCCTTTTTGTATTTACTTTTCTAGGTATTCCAAATCAAATTCATCTTTGCGCATGGTCTGGGGTGTTTTGCCAACAATTTCTGTTGCCCGAATGACCACAACCCGAAATTTGTAGTTGGATTGCGCCGGGAGTGCGGTTGTATTTTCTAGATAAATAAAATCCTCCCAAATATCCGCATTGATGTCCAATTGGTTGTATTTCTGGGTATCTACTGTTTTGGCACTGCCCCTGAAAGGCAGCGGGGAAAGAGAGCTTCCGCGGTCAATGAATACAAAAACGGCATCCAAGGAATCCTTTGTGAATGGTGGACGCCAAAATGGAAGTCTTGTAGATAAATCAACCGTAAATTCATAGACCTTTGCTGTTGAAAGTCCCTTTTTGGTAGGGTCGTCAACCTCTGGTGTAATTTCTGATTCAGGCTCTACCAATATGCAGGCACTCAGTTGGCTGATGAGTGCTAAGAGGAGTAATTTTTTCATTTTGGGACTTCTAAACTTTTGTTTTTTCTACGGGACTATATTAAAATTTATCAAAACTAAGCAAAAGAATTTTCTTCTTAAACCGACTAAACGTTCATTTTTAGTAAGTGGTTGATTTATGCTATTTTTTGTATTTTAATTCTTTTTAAAGGTCATAAAGTCGTTTTATTCGTTTTTTATTTGTGAACACCTTACTTCTATCCATCGTTTTGTTATCTCTTATTTTGAATAATTTATAAGATTACCTCATTCATTTAAACATAAAATTCATTGGAAAAAATAAGTTTGCATTTATCTACTCCGCTTTTCTTAAAAAACGGAAGTACCGTAAAAAATCGGTTGGCTAAATCGGCGATGAGTGAAGCCATGGGCGATTCTTTTGGCCAACCCAAACCCGATTTACCGGTATTGTACGGTACATGGGCGACTTCTGGTTTGGGTTTGTGTATAACAGGCAATGTGATGGTGGACAAACGGGCGCTGGGCGAGCCCGGTAATGTGGTCATAGATGAGGCAAGTACTTTACCCGCCTTTGAAGCATGGGCAAAAGCCGCCACCCAGCACGGAACTGCCTGTTGGGTACAGCTCAATCATCCGGGCAAACAAGCCCCAAAAGGGTTAAATAAGGAAACCGTTGCACCGTCAGCTATTCCGTTTCATCCATCTATGCAGCGTTTTTTTGCCACTCCACGTGCTTTGGACGATTCGGAAATTAGAGAAATCGTACGTGCGTTCGGACATGCTGCTGGGTTTGTTAAAAAAGCGGGTTTCAGCGGCGTACAAATTCATGGGGCACACGGATATTTGGTTAGCCAGTTCCTTTCTCCACATCACAACCAACGAACAGACGAGTGGGGGGGAAGTCCCGAAAATCGCCGCCGGTTTGTTCTAGCTATCTACGATGCCATGCGCAAAGAAGTAGGGTCAGATTTTCCGATTGGTATCAAATTAAACTCAGCGGATTTTCAAAAAGGTGGGTTTACGAAGGAAGAATCTTTGGATACGATGATTTCCCTGGAAAAAGCAGGAATCGATTTAATCGAAATCTCAGGAGGAACGTATGAATCTCCAGCTATGATGGGCGGAGGTGAAATGAAAAAATCTACCCGAGAAAGAGAAGCTTATTTTCTAGATTTTGCTGAAAACGCACGAAAAACAATTTCTGTTCCACTGATGCTCACGGGAGGGTTCAGGACATATGCCGGCATGAATGAAGCGGTTGCCTCTGGTGCTGTCGATGTGGTAGGAATGGGCAGACTAGCTTGTATTGAGCCTTTGGTTGGTCAACGATTGTTGCGCGGAGAAAATCCCAAAGAAGAAATCAAACCTGTAAAAACAGGTATTGGTTTTATTGATAAAATGGGTATGCTGGACACAGTCTGGTTTCGGATTCAATTAGAGAAAATAGCTAAAAACCAAGCAACCGACCCGAATTTATCTGGTCTGCGGGTGCTTGGTATGTTGATTTGGCGGTTAGTTCGGATGCCTAGTTCACTCCGAAAAGAGCGCGCAAGTTAAAAAGCTATTTGTAATCAAATCTAGAAGTAGAATTGATTCATTTCAATTGTACTGAGATAAATTCAGACAACTTTTATGCTTATGTAAGTGAAACAATGGCAAAATAGAGGGGCATTCCGATGGTAATATTGAAAGGGAAAGTAAGCCCTAATGCCATCGGAATGTACAAACCAGGGTCTGCTTTGGGAGCTGCCAGTTGCATGGCAGCGGGCACGGCAATATAGGAAGCAGAAGCCGCAAGAATGGCAAAGATGAAACGGTTTCCGATGTCGTCTGTCACCCAGTGGCTTGCAAAAGCGGCTAAACAACCATTGATGGCAGGGGCTAGAAGTGCAAATAAAGTTAAGAAAAGTCCATATTGGCGAAAGGCAGCGAATCTTCGTGCAGTGACCATCCCCATTTCCAATAGAAAAATCGCTAAAAACCCTTTGAATATATCGGATGTGAAGGGCTTAATACCTTCCGCTTGTTTTGAGTCTGCGATGATACCAATGCATAAACTTCCGAGAATCAAAAAGACAGAACCATTGGTGATAGAGTGTTTGAAAACAGAGGCGAGAGATTCCGTTTGTTTTTCTTCTTTATCAAAAATGCGCATGAGAACTACACCAACCACAATAGCTGGCGCTTCCATAAATGCCATGACAGCGACCATGTGGCCACCAAATTCTACTTGTTGAATTTCTAGGAAAGAGACAGCGGAAACAAACGTAACAGCAGAAACCGAACCGTAGGTAGCAGCAACCGCTCCGGCATCACTCATTGTCATTTTTCGCTTGAGAAGAAAAAAGGTATAAAAGGGAATGAGGGAGGCGAGGAGCATCCCAAAGAAAATACTGAAAATGATTTCTTGGTTAAACGGACTGTGGGCTAATTCCTGCCCACCTTTGAAACCAATGGCAAAAAGCAAGTAAAGCGAGATGAATTTACTAGAAGAAGCCGGGATTTGCAAATCACTTTTTAAATAGGTTGCCAATATCCCGAGAAGAAAAAAAAGGAGTGTTGGATTGGTAAGATTGGAAATAAGAAGTTCACTATTCATGAGGCAATAGGTGTGATTTATAACAAAGATTTTTGTGTAAATAGCGCACAGATGCACAGTTTGAAATGCCAAAGATAACCCCTTGCAACGGATATTCTTTGAAATTAGTCTAGTACATAGATAGATTCTATGAGGTATAGAATTAAATACAATTGAAAAACTGGCAGGATGATTTCCCCAAAAAGTGCAAAGTATTTATAGATTATTTGTGTATTATATCGGAATTGTGAAATTTCTGTTTTAATTTTGCACCCGAAAAAGTGTTCAAATAGTAACTATTTCAATACTTGATAAGAGTTTACAAATTGTAATTTAATTTTTAAGTTCATCAATAACATATTATGGCATCAGTAAGACCAGACGAAGTATCGGCCATATTGCGTGAGCAATTAGCAGGAGCAAAAACCGAAGCCGAACTAGAAGAAGTTGGTACCGTACTGCAAATCGGTGACGGTGTGGCACGTATCTACGGATTATCTAAAGTACAAGCGGGTGAGTTGTTAGCATTTGAGAATGGTCTCAAAGCACTTGCGCTTAACTTGGAAGAAGACAATGTAGGCGCCGTACTTTTAGGTGACTCGAAAGGTATCAAAGAGGGAGCTACAGTAAAACGTACAGGTGAAATCGCTTCTGTAAAAGTAGGTGAAGGCATCGTTGGTCGCGTAGTCAATACGTTAGCTGAGCCAATTGATGGCTTAGGCCCGATTGAAGGGGAAACATTTGAGATGCCTTTGGAAAGAAAAGCACCCGGTGTTATCTACCGTCAGCCTGTAACTGAACCATTGCAAACAGGTATCAAAGCGATTGATGCGATGATTCCAGTAGGTCGTGGACAACGGGAATTAGTTATTGGTGACCGTCAAACAGGTAAAACAGCTGTTTGTATTGACACAATCATTAATCAAAAAGAGTTTTACGATAAAGGAGAACCTGTTTTCTGTATTTATGTAGCATGTGGTCAAAAAGCATCTACAATTAAAGCAGTTGAGCAAACTCTTCGCCGTTACGGTGCAATGGATTACACAGTCATCGTTGCAGCAGGTGCAGCAGATCCATCACCTATGCAGTTTTTTGCTCCATTTACAGGTGCAGCCATTGGTGAGTATTTCCGGGATACAGGTCGTCCGGCATTGGTTGTTTATGATGACTTATCGAAACAAGCAGTTGCTTACCGTGAAGTATCTCTCCTTCTTCGTCGCCCACCCGGACGTGAAGCGTATCCAGGAGACGTTTTCTACTTACACAGCCGCTTATTGGAGCGTGCCGCTAAAATCAACCAATCAGATGCAATCGCGCAGGAAATGAATGACCTCCCGCCTTCCTTGAAAGGAAAGGTGAAAGGTGGTGGCTCATTAACTGCCCTTCCGATTATTGAAACACAAGCGGGTGACGTTTCTGCTTATATCCCAACAAACGTAATCTCGATTACAGATGGCCAGATTTTCTTGGAATCTAACTTGTTTAATGCGGGTATCCGTCCAGCAATCAACGTAGGTATTTCGGTATCGCGTGTGGGTGGTAACGCACAGGTGAAATCCATGAAGAAAGTAGCAGGTACACTGAAGCTCGACCAAGCGCAGTTCCGTGAATTGGAGGCCTTCGCGAAGTTCGGTTCTGACTTAGATGCCGCTACGAAATTGGTTATCGAAAGAGGTCGTAGAAACCAAGAAATCCTGAAGCAAGGTCAATATCAGCCACAAGCTGTAGGTGAGCAAGTTGCGATTATCTATGGTTCAATCAACGGTATCATGGATAAAGTGCCTGTCGAAAAAGTAAAAGAATACGAAGCAGAATTCTTAGCTCTTTTGAAAGCAACAAAACCTGAGTACGTTGCCGCTCTTGCAAAAGGGAAATTAGACGATGAAATCACAGATTACATCAAAAAAACGGGTAAAGAATTAGCCCAAAAATACGCTTAATTCAATGACATACGAAGCAAACGAAAACCGTTTGCTTCGTATTTAATTTTATTGAAAAATGCCTTCATTAAAAGAAGTACGAAATAGAATCGTTTCCGTCAATTCTACGATGCAAATCACCAAAGCCATGAAAATGGTTGCGGCTGCGAAGTTGCGTCGTGCGCAAGATGCCATTCTTCAAATGCGTCCGTATGCAAATAAGTTGAATGAGCTTATCTCGACGGTGTCTGCTAATACAGAAGTGGGTGCGCAAAGTCCATATACTACGGTTCGGCCAGTAGAAAAAGTGCTACTCGTTGTCGTAACGTCTGATAGAGGTCTTTGTGGTGCGTTCAATACAAACGTCATCAAAGCGGCTAACGCGCTCATCGCTGAAAAATACGCAGCGCAACAGGCTGCCGGAAAAGTAGAGATTTTTCCACTTGGAAAAAAAGCAAGCGAGGCTTTCCAACGCAGAGGATACAAAGTACATACGCAGTTTTCTGATATTTTCCTTCGCCTAAGTTTTGCAACAGCCCGCGAAGCAGCTGAATCTGTTATGGCTCTATTCGCAGCTGGTGAATTTGACGAAGTAATGCTTGTTTTTAACGAATTTAAAAACGTTGCTACTCAGATTATTCGGACAGAGCAAATGTTACCTGTTGTCGAAAAAGCTGATGACTCCGCTGCAAAAACGGCTTCTGTTGATTATATATTTGAACCTTCAGAAGAGGAAATCGTGTTGGAATTACTTCCAAAAGCAATTAAAATGCACCTTTTCAAAGCTGTACTTGAATCGAATGCCTCCGAGCACGGTGCACGTATGACTGCGATGGACAAAGCAACAGAAAACGCTGGAGATTTATTGAGAGATTTGAAAATTGAATACAACCGCTCACGCCAAGCTGCTATTACCAAAGAAATCCTTGAGATTGTCGGTGGTGCAGAAGCGCTTAAATCGGCTTAATTTTTTATTTATCCTTATCAAAAAAAGTCGCGCTAGAATATTCTAGTGCGACTTTTTTAGGTTATAACCATTTGTAAGTGATTGAAAAAGAAGAAAATGCGGTAAAAAAAATAAATTAGTAATGTACTAAATGGTATATTTTTTGTAACTATTCGTATATTTAATTTGTAGATGACTAAGAATCAATGAATATTGACTTCATTTTCAATCTGAATTTAATTGTCTGCTTATAAACAAATGACCATTATGGGAAAAATGTACCCGTTTTATCGCAGTTTGCGGTCTCAAAAATGGACTTCCATCGTTCTAAGTTTTTTTCTTCTTTTTGAGGCTTTCCATGTATCCGCACAAGCTACACGGCAATTTACAACGTCTGTGACTGCCGAAGCAAACGTTTTTAATTCCGCTAATGCCATCGATGCTGACTTAGCTACTTTTGCGCGGGTAGAAGCATACTCCGGCTTGGCATTAGGTCTGGGCGCATACAGTGGAACATTGGAATTGCAGTTCCCGACTACCTTGCCAGCCAATACGACTTCCTACGTAAAAGTAGAAACAGATTCTGACCTTTTTAATGCACTTCTCGGCGGAAGTTTGGGTGGTTTACTTGCTGATGTACTGAACTTGGTTATCGGCGGTGAGCAGGTTATCGAAGTGGAAGCACGAAACGGTACTACCGTTGTAGCAGCCGCACAAACCAATGACCCTGCAGACTTTGCCGGAAATGTTTTTAAAGTAGTGCAAGATGCTGCGGGTAATTTTTACTTTGCTATTACCCCAACGGCTTCCTACAACCGGATTCGCTTGGTGAATAATCCAGGCGCAGCGCTTTTATTGGGTACATTCAAAGACTTGCGTGTATTTGATGCTTTTACTGCTACAGCACCAGATAACTGTGGTTCTCCCTCTTTTACATCATTTGATGGAACCGGTCTGACACTTGATTTATTAGGAGCTGGCGGTGCTGGCGTAGTAAATGCACCCAACTCCATTGACGGAGATACCTTAACTGCCTCGAGCATTAGCTTAGGTTTGGCGGGCGTTGGCGCAACAATACAACAAAACGTATTTTTTGAAGCCGCTTCCAAAGCAACGGACCAGATTGTTGTTCGTTTAGGCGTTACTTCGGCGTTGTTAAATCTTGGTTTATTGAATAATATTGAAATTATCACCTTAAATAATGGTGCTGTTGTTACGTCTGCAGCTGCGAGCAGCTTATTAGACCTTGATCTTTTGGCACTTTTACAAGCCAATCAAGTGGTGGATATTCCTATTTCCCCCGGAGCACCGATAGACCAAGTGGTTGTTCGTCTTAGCTCTCTTGTGGATGCCACCGTAGCGCAAACAGTAAACCTCTTTGAAGTAACACGCATTCCGGCGCCACCCACAAATACGACATTAGCAGGAAATTTGACCATCTGTGAAGGGCTAACGACAACATTAACTGCCACGACCGAAACAGGTAATGAACTGCTTTGGTACACTTCACCAATTGGAGGTACGCCTGTCGCCATCACCGCCTCAGGTGCTGGATTCACAACTGGGGTTTTGAGTGCTACAACTACTTTTTATGTGGCAGCCCGTACGATTGGTTGTACAGAAGAGTCGGAGAGAATTGGTATTACCGTAAACGTTACACCTGCGCCAGTAGCACCAACTACTTCTAATGCGACCCCCTCGTTTTGTAGCACGACAAATCCAACATTGGCTTCTATCTCATTGAACGAAACTTCCATTGTTTGGTATGCATCTGCAGCAGGCGGGACGGCTTTGCCTAGTTCAACGCTGTTAGTCAATGGTGTAACTTATTATGCTGCACAACTAAATACAACAACGGGTTGTGAAAGTGTCACTCGTCTCGCTGTTACCCCCGTTGTTTCTACTGCAATTTGTGATACAGACGGTGACGGTATTTTGGATGGCGTGGATGCCTGTCCGTTGGTGCCTGGTCTTGCCCCAAATGGTTGTCCTGCCGTATTGGTTGCCGCGAAAGCTTTCTTGCAAGGAGCACTTTCTACAGCAACAAATCCATCGACCAGCAATGTAGATAATTTAATGCGTGATGATTTGCGAGTTTTAGGTGTCTTACCTACCAATGAGCCATATACTGCTTTGGGTTTTAGTGGGGTGACAAGCGGAGGCACAGTAACAACGGCTTTTAATAGTACAGGCACAAATGCCATTGTTGACTGGGTTTTGGTTGAGCTTCGTAGTGCTACTAACGCTGCTACGGTAGTGGCAAGAAGGGCGGGATTAATTCAAAGAGATGGAGATATTGTTGACATAGATGGGGTAAATCCGTTGGCGATTCCAGTAGCGGCGGGTAATTATTTTGTCTCTATTCGTCACAGAAATCATACGGGGGTGATGGCTGCTGGGGTTGTATCGCTCAATGAAGTAGCTACAACACTTGACTTCACCACAGGACTTTTAGCGACGTTCGGAACGAATGCACAAGTTTCTTTGGGAGGTAGATTTGCTTTGATGGCTGGAAATACAAATTCGGACGGCTCTATCATTGCTCAAGGCCCTTCAAGTGATCGAACGTTTGTTGTCGCACGAATTTTAGGTGAGGCTGCGAATACAGGAGGAGTGACCACATTTATCCTCGCAGGATATGAAAATGCGGATGCCAACATGAACGGCTCTGCTATTGCGCAAGGGGTTGGTTCAGATAATACGTATATCCTAAATCTCATCTTAAACTCTCCTGTTAATGTTTCTGCACTTATGAATTTCATTCTATCAGAGCAACTTCCTTAATTGTTTAATGTATTGATAATCAAAAGAGAAATAGGGTAAAATCTTATTTCTCTTTTTTTTCGTATATATATTTGGTTAATTAATTTTACATTTGTAGCAGTTATTTGTTTTTTTGGTATAGTTATTGTAAATATTTGTACAGTTAAACTTTACCTTTTAAAACAATTAAGAAGGATTGTTCCCAACCATACTCGTTTTATGCATACATTATTTACTACGTCCCGAAAGAAAAAAATAGTAGGATATTTCAGCTTTCTCCTTTTTTTCTTTATTACAATCAGTTTTGCAAAGGCACAAACAAGAGTTTTTGCATCGACTATTGTTTCTTCATCCAATACGGCCAATGCGAGCCGTGCAATTGATGGCAATTTAGGAACATCCGCTAGTGTTGAAGCCTATTCAGGCTTGGCACTTGGTTTAGGTGCTTACTCAGGACAATTGGAAATTCAGTTTCCTTCCACTTTGCCTGCCAACACAACTTCTTTTGTAAAAATTGCAGCAGACGGAAGCTTGTTCAATGCACTTTTGGGTGGAAGCTTAGGAAATTTATTAGGAAGTGTACTCAATGTAGTCTTGGGTGGCGAGCAAGTCATTCGGGTAGAGGCAAGAAATGGAACAACAACCGTTTTGTCTGGACAAACAGACAACGCTGCTAATTTTGCCGGACCCAACCTCCGAGTTGTGCAAGATGCCGCGGGGAACTTCTACTTTGCTGTAAAACCAACTTCATCTTACAACCGGATTCGTTTGACAAATATTCCTGGTGGAGCTCTTCTATTGGGTACGGTCAAAACGTTAGATGTTTTTGGTGCTTATACTGTACCCGCAGCGGCCAACTGTGGTTCGCCTACATTTACTTCCTTTGATGGTTCTGGGATTAACTTAGATATTTTAAACTTAGGTGGTGGAGTTTCTAATCCTGGCAATGCCATTGATGGGAACTTGAATACGGCTTCAAACATAAATTTGGGCGTTTTGTCTGTTGCAGCCTCTTTGCAGCAAAACATTATTTTTGAAGGTTCTTCGCAAGCGACTGATGTAGCTATTGTACGTCTGGGTGTAAATAGCTCTTTGGTTAATGTAGGTTTGCTTGATAACATTGAACTTATTGCCTCGAATCAAGGAACTGTCGTGGCGACTGCTCCAGCTGGTTCTTTATTAAGTTTAGATTTATTGGGCTTGCTGCAATCGAGTCAAGTAGTGAACATTCCTTTTGCACCAGGTCAACCTTTTGATCAGATTTCTGTACGCGTCACTTCTCTTTTAGGTGTGAATGTAGCACAAGGTCTCTCGTTGTTTGAGGTATTTCGCGCACCGGCTGCTCCAGTCAATACAACGGCTGTTACAACCATTTGCTCGGGTCAATCAACAGTCTTGACAGCTACAACAAACGCAGGAAATGAACTACTTTGGTACAGTTCTCTCTCTGCAACAACACCGCTCGTAATTACCCCAGCAGGTACGGGGGTTTCAGCAGGACCTTTGACAGCCACAACAACCTTCTTTGTTGCAGCCCGTAAAGTAGGTTGTACGGAGGAGTCAGCTAGAACGGCTATTACTATCACGGTTAATCCGACGCCAGCAGCACCGACAACGCTAAATACTACTCCCCAATTTTGTTCGAATAATGGAAGTACATTGGCAAATATTGGCTTAAATGAGTCAAATATTGTTTGGTATGATGCGCCAACTGGGGGAAATCTCTTGCCCAATACGACTTTACTTGTGAACGGTACAACCTATTATGCAGCACGCGTTGAAAACGGTTGTGAAAGTACGACACGTCTTGCCATTACACCAAATGTAACATTGAATCAATGCGATACAGACGGAGATGGAGTGAACGATGCGCAAGAAAACACAGACGGAACTTTACCAAATGACCCATGTAGTTATAATCCTGCAAACCAGATTTTCGCTAACACGACGGCTGCTTGGAGATTGCTCGATTGTGATACCGATGGGCTAACAAATGGAGAAGAATTAACAGGTATTGATAGTCCTACTACGCCAGCGAACCCCAATGCAAATCTATCCAACCCATTGGTAGCTGATACAGATAATGACGGATTGAACGACGGTGCTGAAGCTGTGGCATTAACCAATCCAACTAATCCAGATACAGACGGCGACGGTGTCTTGGACGGTACGGAAGTACTTACAGACCAAACAAATGCCCTGAATTTCTGTAGCTTCTTGCCTGCTAGCCAGACTGTTGCACCAAGTGCTGCTTGGAATGCAGCAGATTGTGATACTGATGGCGTACTCAACCAAGAAGACGTGTGTGTGCTTGTTCCAGGGAATGCACCTTCGGGTTGTCCAGATGAAGTAATTAGCTTCAAGGTTCTCCTGCAATGAGCTGGTTCACTGCCAAATGCACCATTTACAATAAATGCAGACAGACTTATGCGCGATGACTTGAGACGATTGGGTCAACTGCCTTTGACAGAACCTTACACGGCACTTGGGTTTACAAATGTACGAGTTTCGGGAACTGTCAGTCCAACCGTATTTGATGTTACAGGTACGAATGCCATTGTTGACTGGGTTTTGGTTGAATTTAGAAGACCAAATAACCAAGTGGTCGTACAACAAGCGGCATTTGTGCAAAGAGATGGAGATATTGTTGACCTAGACGGTGTAAGTCCATTGGCTGTTTCTGTACTTCCAGGAACGTATCGAATCGGGATTCACCACAGAAATCATTTGAGCATTTTCGCTGCTCAGCCACAAAGTTTTGATGGTACTCCATTGACCATCGACTTTACGAACGTGAACACGCAATTATTCGGTATCAATCCAACCATAACGATTGATGGCAGAAGATTCCTTCGTGCTGGTTCTGCTGGTGCAAACGGCTCGGTCATGGCACAAGGAAATGGAAATAACCGAGATATTGTTTCCTCCCGCGTTCTTTCCGCTGCTGCGAATATCCGGATGTCAAACACATTCATTTTGATTGGGTATAATTCAACCGATGTAAATATGGATGGACGAACTATCGCGCAAGGGTTTGCCGCAGACAATACCTATATTCTGAACGCTGTCGTGAACGCGCCAGATAACGATGGGCAAGGGAATAATTTCAGTATTATGAGTCAAAGACCTTAAATCAATTTTTTCATTCTATTTTTTTTAATAAACCTCCTTTTAATTGTTATGAAGTTTACTTACTTGTCCCGTTTTTCTTACGTTTGGCTAACTGCCTTCGTGTTCTCTTTAACGAGTTTGATGCCCTCATTTGGTCAGATTGAGTTATCTTTGAGATACTTAGAATCAGACAATAAATACCACGTTTATCTACGTCCGACGGCTACACCAACAGGAACAAATGCGTTCTTGACAGATGGTAGTTCGCAGATTACAATCACGGCGGGAACGGGTAATACAGCTATCTCGAACATTACTTCTGTGAATCCAACGGCAGCTTGGAGTTTGGTGACTACCACGAGAAACCAAGGTGATCTTGCTTCGGGGGCTCCAGCAGCAACAGACTTTTTCGTTTTCTCTCCAGGTGGTGATTTTTCTTCGATTACATACACTTCCGGGACTGAAGTCGAATTATTTAACTTCTCTATCACAGGAGATTGTGCGGGTGCAGATGCTGCATACAATATTTTACCAAGTGGCTCACAAACTGCCGAAGGTGGAACATTGAATATTGGTTCGTATTACTCTGTGGCAGGTTATGCTGGTGGTTTAGGAACAAGTCATTTCTCTGCTACTTACAACATGGTTGCTCTTTGTGATATCGATGGTGACGGTGTGCCAAACCACAACGATAACTGTCCACTTATCGCTGGTTTCCCAATCAGTGGCTGTCCTACTGTTGCCTTGACACCAAAGGCATTCTTGCAAGGTGCTAGTACACTTCTCACGCAACCATATACTTTAATCGGTGATGGTTTGATGCGTGATGTACTTCGTACAAATAATATCATCCCGACAACTCAACCTTATACAGCACTTGGGTTTACCAGTGTAAATGTAACAGGCCCAATCGCTGACCCTGCTACCGTTTTTGCTGTAACTGGTGCAAATGCCATTGTTGACTGGGTTTTGGTGGAACTTCGTGATGCTGTAACTCCAACAACAGTGATTACAAGACAAGCTGGTCTAATCCAAAGAGACGGGGATATCGTAGATATAGACGGTATCTCTCCGTTGCAGATTGCCGTAGAAGCAGGAAACTACATTGTAGGGGTTCGTCATAGAAACCATTTAGGAATTGCAAATGCTGCAACAACCACGCTTAATCACATCAATCAAGCTGTAAATTTAACAACGAGCACATTATTCGGTACGAATCCTGCTGCGGTGATTGGTGGTGTAAATTATATGTGGGCTGGTAATGCAAACGGGGATGCTTCAGTGATTGCAGCTGGTGCAAACAGCGACCGTTCGACGATTACAAACGCGGTAACTACAGCAGCAGGAAATCCGAATGCGTTAGCGACATTTATCTTGCAAGGATATGCCTTAACAGATGTAAATCTTGACGGTAGAACCATTGCACAAGGTATCAATGCAGATAATACGTACAACCTGAATGTAGTTCTTGGACATCCAGGAAACACAACGGCTGTATCGAACTTCATCGTTCAACAACGTTTACCATAAGCTTTTTAGCTAATTTGGAGGTCTCTGAGAATGAGATCTCCAAATTAATTTTCATGAGCAAAATCTCTAAATCATAGATAAGATGACACGTTCAAATCTATTCCAAAAGGTCACTTTTTTAGGTGCTCTTCTCCTTCTCCTTACTTCCCAGTTTTCGCAAGCACAGATTGGGTTGTCTCTCCGCTTTTTACCAGCTGATGGACGTTACCACGTATATCTTACGCCTTCTGCCGACCCAACTGGTGTGAATGCCACCCTGACAGACGGTAGTTCGCAAATCACGATTATTAGTAGTACAGGTGGAAATTTATTACCAACAGACGTAGTAACAGTAGGCACAGCAACTACTTGGAGTCTCATAACAGCCGCTCGAAATAACGGTGATATCGCTTCTGGAGCACCTGCAAATACAGATTTCTTCGTTTTTGGCCCGTCAGGAAATTTCAACTTGGCGTATGTAGCAAATCAAGAAATTGAGCTCTTCAACTTCACTGTCTCAGGTACATGTACAGGCGACTTGTCGTTCCTACCCTCTGCAAATCAAACAGCAGCAGGTGGTACACTGAATATTGGCTCTTATTATTCTGTTCGTGGTTTTACAGGCGGTTTGGGTACAAATCACTTTACCACAACATATACAATGAATGCTCCTTGTGATACAACTACGCCCGTTGTATGTGCGCCACAGGCACAAGTCCTTTCAAAAAATTAATAAGTCGCGTTTGAAAAAACAGGCTTTCCCCTCACTGTAATTAGGTGAAATATGAAAAATAGTTTTACATATATTCAAACGATTCTCCAACCTCGTCTTGCAAAACGGCAGTTTGCATCACTTGGCCTCTTCTCGTTTGTCTTACTTACTCTCTTGGTTGGCTTTGTCCCAAAAGCATCCGCTCAGTGTGATTTTCAACCAAATACCCCGATTACATTCCAAGCAACCGGTGGAAATACCGCTGCCAATTATGTAAATCAATACCTCCTGACGAACGACCTCGGTACTATTCTTGAAGTAGCTTCTTCTCCTTCGTTCACAGGTAAACCTGCCGGTGTATATATCATATATACAATTAATTACGAAACTACTTCTACAGTTACGGGTAATCAAGTGGGTGGAAAAATCTCCCAAGTTACCGGCGACTGTCTCGATATATCGGCACCACTCGCCATTAGTGTTTGTTCGCTTAACGAAGTATGTGACTTTTCGCAAACACAAAGCATTTCCTTCAATGCAGCTGGCGGAAATACAGATCCGGCTTATACAAACTTATATGCCCTCACTGATTTCGCTGGTGTTATCGTTCAAACCAGTCTTTCTCCTTCTTTCTCCGCTCAAACAGCGGGTGTATATCTTGTTTTTAATATCAATTATTTGACATCTGAAGGAATTACAAATGCGTCTGTTGGTCAATCCATTACGAACGTAACAGGAAACTGTTTCGCCATCTCTGACCCACTCGCTATCCATGTCTGTCAATTCTTGAATCTACTCACAGCAACCAACGACGCTGCCAACGTAACTGCGGGTTTAAGTGCGCCCATTGCGATTTTAGCCAACGATAGATTGAATGGGAATCCGGTGCAACGCGCGGACATCAACGCACCTACTATCACGGTTCAGCCGACCAAAGGAACAGTTGTAGTAAATGCAGATGGTACATTGACTTATACGGCGAATGCGAATGCAACAGGCACAGATACATTTACGTATCAAATATGTTTGGCAAGCGAACCGACGAATTGTGCAACAGCGCAAGTAACGATGAGCATTGCAGATGCACCGATTGCGAATGTTTTGACTGCTGCGAACGACGCTGCCAACGTAACTGCGGGTTTAAGTGCGCCCATTGCGATTTTAGCCAACGATAGATTGAATGGGAATCCGGTGCAACGCGCGGACATCAACGCACCTACGATTACAGTTCAGCCAACACAAGGAACAGTTGTGGTAAATGCAGATGGTACATTGACTTATACGGCGAATGCGAATGCAACAGGAACAGATACATTTATATATCAAATATGTTTGGCAAGCGAACCGACGAATTGTGCAACAGCGCAAGTAACGATGAGCATTGCAGATGCACCCATTGCGAATGTTTTGACTGCTGCGAACGACGCTGCCAACGTAACAGCGGGTTTAAGTGCGCCCATTGCGATTTTAGCCAACGATAGATTGAATGGGAATCCGGTGCAACGCGCGGACATCAACGCACCTACTATCACGGTTCAGCCGACCAAAGGAACAGTTGTCGTAAATGCAGATGGTACATTGACTTATACGGCGAATGCGAATGCAACAGGAACAGATACATTTACATAGCAAATATGTTTGGCAAGCGAACCGACGAATTGTGCAACAGCGCAGGTAACGATGAGCATTGCAGATGCGCCGATTGCGAATGTTTTGGTCGCGAATCCAGATTTAGCCAACGTAACTGCTGGTTTAAGTTCGCCCATTGCGATTTTAGCCAACGATAGATTGAATGGGAATCCGGTGCAACGCGCGGACATCAACGCACCTACGATTACAGTTCAGCCGACCAAAGGAACAGTTGTGGTGAATGCTGATGGTACATTGACTTATACGGCGAATGCGAATGCAACAGGCACAGATACATTTACATATCAAATATGTTTGGCAAGCGAACCGACGAATTGTGCAACAGCGCAGGTAACGATGAGTATTGCAGATGCACCGATTGCGAATGTTTTGACGGCTGCGAACGACGCTGCCAACGTAACTGCTGGTTTGAGTGCGCCCATTGCGATTTTAGCCAACGATAGATTGAATGGGAATCCAGTGCAACGCGCGGACATCAACGCACCTACGATTACAGTTCAGCCGACCAAAGGGACAGTTGTGGTAAATGCAGATGGTACATTGACTTATACGGCGAATGCGAATGCAACAGGCACAGATACATTTACATATCAAATATGTTTGGCAAGCGAACCGACGAATTGTGCAACAGCGCAGGTAACGATGAGCATTGCAGATGCACCGATTGCGAATGTTTTGACGGCTGCGAACGACGCTGCCAACGTAACTGCTGGTTTGAGTGCGCCCATTGCGATTTTAGCCAACGATAGATTGAACG
>JBKBOU010000002.1:12759-216698 GCA_046293395.1 Spirosomataceae bacterium | reverse complement strand
TTACATATCAAATATGTTTGGCAAGCGAACCGACGAATTGTGCAACAGCGCAGGTAACGATGAGCATTGCAGATGCACCCATTGCGAATGTTTTGGTCGCGAATCCAGATTTAGCCACAGTGACTGCTGGATTAGATATTGTCATTCCTGTATTAACGAACGATAGATTGAATGGGAATCCAGTGCAACGCGCGGATGTGAATGGGCCAACCATTACAGTTCAGCCAACACAAGGAACAGTTGTGGTAAATGCGGACGGCACAATCACGTATAGACCGAATGCGAATGCAACAGGCACAGATACATTTACGTATCAGATTTGTTCACTAACAGACCCAACTAATTGCTCAACAGCACAAGTGACAGCTAGTATTTTAGCTGCTCCATCGTTGACAATTCAAAAATTAGCACCGACATCGGCAAACGTAGGGTTGAATTTTGACTATACGCTGCAAGTAACCAATGTAGGTGGTGCGGCAACCTCAGGCATTATTACTGTAACAGACGTATTAGCAGAAGATTTGAATTTTATTACTTCTTCGAGTACTTCGGGTTGGAGTTGCTTCGGTTCAGGTCAAGTAGTGACTTGTACGACAACCACTCCGATTGCTGTAAACGGAACATCCACGATAACCCTGACTGTCAATTCATTCGTATCGAAAACATATACAAATACGGCTTCGGTATTTGGTGGAAACGACCCCGTTGCCGTCAACTTTGCCAATGCTAGGTCGTCGAATACTGTGACAACCGTGGTAGGAGACCAGGTAGTTCGAGTGAATGCACGTGTATTTTTATATGGTGCATATAATGTAGCTACAGGACTAATGACAGATGATTTGCGCGTAGCAAACCGCATTCCACTGACGCAGCCATACAGTTTACCTGCTTATTCGGACATCAATTATATGGGTAACGAGACAGTAACGCCTACCGTTTTAACTGTAACAGGTGCTAATGCGATTGTAGATTGGGTAGTAGTTGAATTACGTGACCGGGCAAATCCTTCCGTGCTTGTTGCTCGAAAAGCGGCATTGCTACAAAGAGATGGCGATATTGTAGAAACAGATGGCGTAACAACCGTCGCAATTCCAGGAATCAGTGCAGGAGACTATTTTGTGGCAGTCCGCCATAGAAACCATTTGGGCGTTATGACACAAAATCCGATGGCATTATCGACCACGGCATTACGAGTTGATTTTACGACGATTTCAACGCCAACTTTCCGTTTATCCGGTGATTTTGCCAGTGCCTTCCCACAAATTGAGGTTTCAACAACTTTGACAGCCATGTGGGCAGGAAATACAACCAGAGATGGGCGCGTGATTTTCCAAGGAACAGCAAATGATGTAAATCCAGTTTTCTCCCGCGTGCTATCAGACCCAAGTAATACGTCCTTACTGAATAATTTCATGTCAATCGGGTATGAAAGATCAGATGTAAATATGGATGGAAGAACCGTGTATCAGGGTTCAGGTAATGAAGTCAACTTCTTGTTTAGTGAGGTATTGACGCACCCTGAAAACCTCAGTTTATTAAATAACTTTATCATTTATCAGCAACTTCCGTAATGGAAGTTGCTGCCAAAAACAGATTACATTATGAGAACATCTCTTTTACTCGCCTCGGCTGTTTTGGTTTCCATTCAGTCGTTTGCACAAGTTAAATTCAATTTGGTGGCAAAAGAAGGTCAATCGGTATTTGAAGTAGTTGCTGTGTCTGAGAAAAGTTACGATTTTCCTCAAAATATGGTAGCAACAGCGCAGGTAACAGTACGTGTAAAGACAGGAGCAGACTTTGATGTAAAGGAAATTGAGGGAGGGGTTTCGTCTGCCCGTTGGACATTGAACAGCGTCGTGGATAATCATCCGGCTTCTCCAGGTTTTACGTACTACTCATTCGGGTTGGAGTCAATGGGAGTAAAAGAGTATGTTTTTGAGAAAGAGAAACCAACCGTATTGTTTCGCTTTAAAAATGCAGGAAATAACTCAGATGGATTGACACTCATTTCGGATAACGACCCGATGGTCAAAAAAGCAATGGAAACGAAAATAAATCTAGGAAATCAAATCAATATTCTAGGTTTTGAACGCGGTATCGCCAATGCGTACGCTGGAAATGTTTTGGGCGCGGAACCAACACTGGCAGAAGTATTTACAAAAATGCTTTCCATTGAGTCCATCTTCCCGAATCCTGCTTCAAGTGTTGCTAAAATTCGTTTTCAGAATAATTTCCGAAATGCGACGGATAAGTTACTGCTCGAAGTCGTACAAGTAGGAACAAGTCTTGTGATTGAGAAACACGAACTTCCAACGGCTTTTGGTGTATATGATTTCCCATTGAACGTGAAAAAATTAAAAGAAGGAATGTATCTCGTGCGTTTGGTTCGCAATGGCTCCGCAGAAGCAGAAGCCATGCGTTTATTCGTCACAAAATAATGCGTATTTCTTTCTTACTAATGTATTTTTAATTCAACTCTAAATGAAAAAATTAGGCATTTACCTTCTTCAAATTTGCTTTCTAGGGCTTACCTCTTCAGCCTCTTTTGCGCAGTTTAGCTATAAAATTGAGACTTTGGCAGTAGGTTCTTACCGTGTTTCTATGCGGTCAACGCAAGCTTTTCCTGCATCTGGCTCGCAATCTCGAATTGCCAGCAACCAAGTAACTATCGTTGCACCAGCCGGAACAGCCGGAACTGTAGGAACAACAAACGCTCCTTTGATTTCCAACCTGACAAACCAAATTCCGGTTTCTGCAACTAGTAGTACACCTGCTTGGCGGGCTGTTCAGCGTGCAAATCATCCCACAAATCCAAACTTAGAATACATCTTTTTTGCTTTGGATAATAACCCAGACGTAAGCGTGAATGGCGCGGGTATTCCTGCCAATGTAGAAATTCCATTGTTCACATTTACACGTTCTGGTACTTGTTTAGGAGACTTGAGACTGTTCGAAAATTCTTCTGACCCTGTTACCGCACAAGTAAATGCACCCAATTCCATCTATTTGTTTGGGGTTAATTCAGCAACAACTGAAGCCTACATTGGTAATTTTGGAACAGTTGCTGCGTGTAATCCGAATGTCGCCAATCTTGTCATCGCTAAATCTGCTCCTGCATCAGTTCAAATCAATCAAAATTTTGATTACAATCTCGTAGTCACAAATAATGGGACTGCTGCTACATCGGGCGTGATTACTGTCCGTGACCCGCTCGCTTCGGGTCTTACTTTTGTTGCTACGACTTCCTCTGTTTGGACTTGTACAACCAGCGCATTCGTTGCACCAGGTACAGCACCCAATCCATTCGCCACACCTATCGCAAATGGGCAGACTGTAGTAACTTGTACGACATCAGCTGTAATCCCTGTGAACGGAAGTTTGCCTTTGCCCGTGACTGTCCGTGCGGCTTCAACGGGGGCACTTACAAACCAAGCAGCAGTCGTTGGCGGTGGAGATACAACAGAAATTGCATCAAATATCACTTCTACCAATGTCCAAGCGGCTCCACCTGTTTGTACCGTAAATGCAGGCGTTTTGACGCGTGTAGTTTCCAATAACTAAGCATTTGTCTGGTTTATAACGGATAGACAAAAATTGAAAAGTATGAGATATATACAGAAAAAATGGGGTGCGTTCCTAGCTATTTTAGGACTTTTGTCGAGCGTGCCGACTGTAGCGCAAGTCTGTAATTTTACAGAAAATCAGGTCATTCGATATACATTATCAGGTAGTTCGGTGGGTCAAGGAATTGAAAGCAAGCTTGTTTTGGCAAGTACGAACGGAACGATTGTCGCGGTTTCAGCTCCAAATACATTAGAAATCAATGCCCCTGTTGCTGGGCAATATCAATTGGTTGGTGTGACGTATCCGGTTGCTCAAACGCCTTCACTTTTGGTTGGTGGAACTTTAGCTGCGGTAGATAGTTGCTTCAAAACACCGGCTGAACTCATTCAAGTTTGTGGTTGTAACAGTACAGGCGCTGACATACAAGTAGCTGCGACGAGCCAGTCAACGGTCGTTGGTCAGGTCAATCAGTTTATTTTAACGGATGGTGCCGGACGAATTTTGGCTATAAATACAACGGGTAGTTTCCCCACGCAATCCAATGGTGTCTATAATGTGTATGGTATCAGTTTTGATGCAACGGGCGTAACGGGACTGACAGTTGGTGGAAATTTAGCAACTATTTCAGGAGCTTGTTTTGATTTAACGGAACCTGTCGGATTTGCCGTTTGTCAACCGGACTTGTTTGCCACCAAACAAGGACCGACTACCGGGCAAACGGGGCAACCGTATGATTATACCGTAAGTATCCGAAACCAAGGTTTGGGTGCTTCGAGTGGAACAATTACGGTAAATGATACGCTTCAAACGGGTTTGCAGTTCGTTTCTGCGGTCGGAAATGGCTGGACTTGTACAGTGGCAAGCTCTGTAGTGACGTGTACGACTCCGCAAACTATTGCTGCCAATGGTATCTCAAATATTGTTATTCGGGTTGTTCCACAAACGGCTGGAACGTATCTAAACCGTGTTGCAGTGCGTGGAGGAGGAGATACAACGCCGGCATTGTCTAACCAAGTAACAACACAAGTAGGAGGAGAGGATTGTGTGCCCATTTGTGTACCCATCACAATTCAACGGGTTACGACAACAAGTCCGTAAACATAAAATCAGTCATTTGTAGCGGTTTTCCAAGGTGGGAAAACCGCTATTTTTTTGCCTAATTCTGTGAGATAAACGAAGATTGAGTATATTTCGAAAAAAAACGAATGAGCAGGCAAGACGTCATCATTTATCATAACGAACCCGACGACAAAGTATATGTGAAGGTACAACCAGGGATAGAAACCTATTTTCAGCTTCAAAACCTGGCTGGAAAAGTGTTGCAAGAGGCTGTTCATCAATCAACTATGCATGATTTTGACTTAACGGACTTACCCGAAGGGATTTATTTCGTGCTCATTAACCAAGACGAACGCATTTACTCCAAAAAAATATACGTAGAAAGATGAGAAAATTACGCATAGCCATCGACATGGACGATGTGATGGCGAACACAAGTCAGAAAACGATTCAATTGCACCAAGAACTTTTCGGTAGTAATTGGTCGGAAAGTGATTTTGATGGATTGGGTTTTCAAGAGTTAATCAAAGAGGAGGAATACGAGGCAATTCGGGAGAAATTTTTTGAACCTGGTTTCTTTGCTGATTTAGCTTTAATGGAGGGCGTACAAGAAGTGATGGCTTATTTACACGCCCATCACGAAGTATTCATCGTGTCGGCAGCTATGGAATTTCCCAACTCGCTGACAGAAAAGCAGGCTTGGCTTGGTCGCCATTTTCCGTATATTTCTTGGCGTAATATCGTTTTTTGCGGAGATAAAAGCATCATCACTGCTGATATTTTGATTGATGATCACGAAAAAAACCTAAAAACATTTACAGGTAAACCTTTGCTATTCAATGCAATACATAACCAGAAATTGCAAGGATATACCCGTGTTCGAAGCTGGAAAGAAGTAAAAGAGTTTGTGGACGCATTCGCCCAAAATACGAAAAATTGAGTATTTCGGATGGAAATTACAAAACTACGAAACGGACTATTTTTTTCATTGGTTTCACTACATTTGCTCGCCTTGAGCTTGAATATTGAACAAGTAGGAAAAGGAACAAAGGTGTTGCTACTTCCGGCTCTGGTTTTTCTGTTTTGGCATTCGCTGGCGAAACTACCCTCCCGAAAAATACTACTTTGGGCTTTGTTTTTCTGTTGGTTGGGAGATACCATTTTACTTTTTCCTACGTATTTCTTGGGCGGCTTGGTCGCCTTCTTGCTAGGGCATTTGTTGTATATCCGGCTTTTATTTCCGTCCAAAAAGATACATCCACTCGGTAGTATTCTTTTGATTTTGTTCGGGACAGGTATGGCGTATTGGTTGGGCGTTCATCTGGACGTCGCTTTGCGCATTCCGGTTTTTGCTTATCTTTTTGTGATTACAAATATGGGTATTTTGGCTATTGGACAAAAAGGAGCTGAAAGCAAGCGATTTTGGCTTGCTCTGGGAGGAATTTTGTTCATACTTTCAGATTCATTTCTCGCCTGGAACAAGTTTATAGCGCCTTTTGCGGGTTCAGGTATTGCGGTCATGAGTACGTACATTGCCGCACAATATAGTCTTGTCAAAGGATTTTCTACATCATAAAACATCGTCCATATCGCTCAATTCGATTTTAATCGCTTGGTTGGAAAGCGTAATTTCAAATACAGAAAGGAGAAGTGCTACAATTTGAAGAACGATGGCAGAACCAAAAAGCCATTTGGCTGTTTCTTGGTATTGAATAAATAAAAATAGAATAGAAATAGCACTAAATAAAAGACTTAAAACGCTGATTATCTGCATATTGCGAATGAGTCGCAGACGAAGGAGTAATAATTTAATTTGAGGAATAAGTCGGGAATCTTGCGAACCTTCCTCTTGGTATTTCTTGTGTAGCCCACGAATGAGGTTTGCCATGGCGAGATAGCGGTTGGTAAAAGCAAGTAAGAGGAGAGAAACAGTAGAAAAAAGAATGGCGGGAGTTGTGATTTCCATGAGATAAAAAGAGATGATAGATGAAAGATACGCAAATTGTTTCTTTAGAAATCAGAAAAAACAAAGGAAAGTTTTCAAAAGACAAATAAAACAAGTAATTTTGCAAGCTAATTTAGTAATTACTTAAAGTTCATTCACATGTACGCAATCGTAGAGATCGCAGGTCAGCAATTTAAAGTAGAAAAGGGTCGCTTCATCTATACCAATCGGTTAGCTGGCGAAGCGAACGCTGAACTTGTATTCGACAAGGTACTCCTTGTTGACAATAATGGCGCCATTCAAGTAGGTGCGCCAACAGTAGCTGGAGCTTCTGTGAAAGTAACTATTCTTGAGCACCTAAAAGGTGAAAAAGTAATCGTTTTCAAAAAGAAACGTCGTAAAAGTTATCAAAAAATGAATGGTCACCGTCAATCGTTGACTAAAATCATGATTGATGATATCATTGCTTAATTTGTTAAGTAAAGCGAACCTCTCAAAATTTTATTTTCAGACATTTAAAAATTAGTAGAAATCATGGCACACAAGAAAGGTGTTGGTAGTTCGAAAAACGGTCGTGAGTCAGAAAGTAAGCGTCTTGGCGTTAAACTATATGGTGGCCAGTCTGCAATCGCAGGAAACATCATTGTTCGTCAACGTGGAACAAAACATAACCCAGGTTTAAACGTAGGTCTTGGTAAGGATCACACACTTTTTGCTTTGTCAAATGGTGTTGTTACTTTCAAAAAAGGACGTGACGGCAAATCTTTCGTTCATGTTTTACCAGCTGAAGCTTAATAAGAACGCAACGTTTGTAAAAAAAAACCTGCTTTAAAGCAGGTTTTTTTTTGCCCAAAAACTATTTTGAACCTCTTTTTGTTGACTAATCGTACCTATAACACAAAAATCATGTTGAAACGCCCCGTTATGATATACACCGAACTCAGCCCGAATCCTAATTCGATGAAGTTCGTCCTCAATTTTGAACTAGCACCCGACGGCCTCTCTTTTGACTACGCCTCTAAGGCAGATACGCAAGACGAGAAAAAAGCGTCTCCGTTAGCTGCTGACTTGTTTCAATTCCCGTTTGTACAACGTGTTTTTATCGCTTCCAACTTCATTACTATTACCAAAGAAGAGGAAACCATGTGGGAGGAAGTGTTGGTCGATGTGAAAAAATTCCTTAAAATTCACTTCGATGAAGGTCATCCCGTATTCGCACAAAAAACCATTGATACGACTTCTGTCATTGTTGATGCAAACGATACGCCTGTAGTAGCTAAAATCAAAGCGACTTTGGATCAATATGTTCGTCCGGCAGTGGAGTCAGATGGTGGTGCTATCAATTTTGCTTCTTTTGATGAAGCCTCTGGTCTGGTAACTGTTCATTTACAGGGTTCGTGCAGCGGTTGCCCGTCTTCTACGATTACATTGAAAAACGGGATTGAACGTCTCCTAACAACCATGATTCCGGAAGTAAAAGAAGTAACTGCGGAAGGTTTGTAATATAGATGTATGCCCATAAAAAATCCCCCAATGAGCAGCTCATTGGGGGATTTTTTTGCGAATATATACAACTAGAATTGCCAACCTGTCGGGAATGTCTTCGTTCGTTTGTATGATTCCTCGCACGGGTAACATTGTGTCGTTTTGTTGAAATTACTGTATTCTTCTACCAAAATCGGTTTGGGAGTAGCTCTGTTTCTATCAACAATATAGATGAGTTCCTGCACATCCGAAACCGTAAAGTTCCCTAAAACCTCTTCTTTTGCGTCGGTTTCACTGTATAAATTCCCACGGATAGACTTGGGAGTGGCATCAAATAATCCACCTGAATTTTTGGATTGTTGCTTAATACTACTCCAAAATTGGTAAGCTTGCGGGCTTAAACTGTGTTGTCGAATTACGAGATAGTAGGGCGTCGTGTTGTCAAAAGGAATGGATGTAATTTGTTTTTTTCGAATCATTTGCCCATTGATTAATCGGTCATTCGCTAATTCATAACAATCTTCACACACTACTTTTTCAAAACAAGGTTCGCAACATTTGTCCACAAACGATTGTGTAACGGAACCACCCGAACCATAAATATACCATTCACGGCAATAATTGATTTGTTTGATATGATAGGAATCCCATTTGTAAAAATTGGGCGTGTCTGCAGGGTCTTGGCTATCAACGAAAATGTGAAACTGACCCTTGAAATTTGCAGGAGGAAACAACGCTTGAAACTCTGCATACGCTTTGCCAATGGGCGGTGCTGGAATGACTTTTTCGGGTGCTGATTTGTATTTTTTTCCTTCCAATGTCTCGATATGCAATTGGTACGAGCGACCGACTTCCGCTTTGAACTTCTGTAAGGAACGATAATTATAGCCCTCCGCCGTTTTAATTTGATTCGATGGGGCAATTTCATCAATAAACGGATATTCATTCCCTTTGTCGTCCGTGATTTTTATTTTGGCACGTCTGACTAAGTTTTTGAAGACGTTTTCCGTCGAATTATAACCGGCATCGTAGGTTAAATACACCATTTGATACTCCAAGGCAGTTGTTAAGGTAGCCTCAACAACCAAACGGCGGGTGTCGCTCGTCAAATTTGGGTCATACAAATCAACACAAGCAAATTGCGTGAAAAGGAGGAAAAGGAAACTGATTTTTAGCTTGAATTTCATTGTCAGAAGGAAAAGTTGTAGGTAACAGACGGAATAATAGTGCCAATCACAGAAAGTTTGTAAATATCCACACGTGAATAGAATTGATTGAATGGATTTTTAGCTCTAAAAAATACGGAATAGGCATTTCTTCTTGCCAAAACATTGTAGAGGGAGATATTCCAAGAACCTTTGTAACCCGATGTTTTATAAGGATGTGTGTCGATATTCATGGATAAATCAAGACGTACATAGTTCGGAATTTGTCCTTGATTTCGGCTATTGTAATACGGTAAACTAGCTCCCGCAAAATAGAATTTTGAAGCAGGATAGGTGATGGCGCGTCCAGAACTGAAGTTTACATTGCTCGAAAAAGCTACTTTTTTACTGATTTGATACGAACCAATGGCATTGAAACTATGTGGCCGATTGAAGATGGGCGCAAAAAAATCACCATTATTGATTGTCTCCTCTGGCGTTTCTCCTTTCACCTGAATACGTGACTGCGAATACGTATAACTCAACCAACCAGTCAGGACACCCAAACTCTTTTTGACATAAAACTCAGCGCCATACGCATAGCCATTCCCTTGCAGTATAGCCGTTTCTGGGAACGGATTGAGAATCAAGACTTCGCCATCTTTGTATTCAACGACATTGAATAACTGTTTGTAAAATACTTCTACGGAGGTTTCTATGTTCTTTTCCGTGAAGTTTTTGAAATAACCCATCGCGTATTGATTGGCGATTTGAGGTTTTATGTAAGCGTCACTCAATTTCCAACGGTCGGTTGGTAAAGCGGCTGTTGTGCCGGACAATAACTGAATAAACTGTGCCATTCGGTTTACACTCGCTTTGATACTCGCCGTAGGAGACAAAGTGATATTGAGTGCAAATCGGGGTTCTACACTTCCGTAGGATTGTACAGTTTGCCCCTCACCAAAGACAAGGGAATCTGTTCGGGTAAGTTCAGAACGCGGCTGTCCGCTTTCGTATTGGTAAACGGTACTCGCCCCGATTGCTCGGTATTGAACCGCACGAAGTCCAGCACCCAATTCTATTTTTTCATTTATCTTGCATTTTTCACTGAGAAACGCCGCCAACTCGGAACCTCGTTCTTTGGGTAAAAAGAGTGGATTTTTATTGGATGTAGGCAATGTAGGTAGCAAAGAACCGGGCTGAATTTGGTAGTCATTCCATTGCAAACCCAGTTCTATTTCGTGTTTCTCGGATGGATTAAACAACAAAACAGATTTGGCGCTTCTGTATTGGATATTGTAATCGAGGCGATATGCGGTTGTCGAATCATCGTTCTGAATTTTGGCATTATACTGAGACCACACGCCGGATGTCCGGAGAGAAAGTTTTGGGCCAAAATAATGCGACCAACCAGCGGTCGCATTGGTGGTATTCCAACGGTAGAGTGCATCTCCATTTTCATCAATAGCTGCCACGGTATCTTTGGCCAATTGGAAGGTATCGTCTCCATGAAAAACAGAGAAGGAAATCCGGTCTTTGGTGGTTGGTTTGAAGTCTAATTTACTCGTAATGTCGTAAAAGGCAGCACGGCTTCCTGTTAAACGCGGGACTTTTACGACCTGGAGTAATTGGACAATGTAAGAAACGCGTCCTGCGATGTAAAACCCAAGTTTATCTTTGATGATGGGCGTTTCAAGCAGTAAACGGCTCGAAATGGTCCCGACACCTCCGTTGACCTTTAGCTTATCGGCATTGGCATCTTTTAGATTAACGGTTAAAACAGAAGAAATTCGTCCGCCATATTGAGCGGGAATCCCTCCTCGGTAAAAATTAAAATCGCGAAATGTATCTGGATTAAATACAGAGAAGAAGCCCATCAAATGGGAGGAGTTGAAAATCGGTGCGTCATCAAGTAGAATGAGGTTTTGGTCGATATTCCCGCCTCGCACATTGAATCCGGAAGCACCTTCCCCGACACTCGTTACGCCTGGTAGCGTAAACAAACTCTTGATAATGTCAACTTCACCAAGCAAGGAAGGTAATTTGCGCAATGTCTTTGCATTGATGGTCGTAACACCTGTACCAAGTCGTCGTACATTTTGCTCGGAGCTACTCGCGCTGATACGAACTTCTTCGAGTTCGTTTACTTTTTCGTCCAGAAAGACGGTAAACTCTGCATCTTCTTTGGCTTGAATAGTGAGAAATTTTTTAAAAAAAGAGGCGTGTGTGATTTCTATCAGATACGTGCCGACAGGGACAAAGAGTTCGAATCTTCCGTTCTCGTCTGTGGTATTGCCATACCCCGTTTGTGTTACCGTGACGGATACGCCTTGGATAGGCAATTTGGTTTCGTTGTGGCTGACAGTTCCGTAGATGCGTATTTTTGATTGGGCTGTTACCTCCAACGAAAATACAAACATCCCTGCCAAAAAGAGCAGTTTGTAAACGTTTTTCATTTAGTTTAAGTAGGTAGTAAGAACAGTAAATTAGTTTGTTTTCTTCTCTAGTACATAAAAATCCTTGCTGGTTTGTAGCAGAGAGCCTGGTGTCTTTTGCCACTGTGTTGTTGGATAAAGGCGTGTTTTTTTACTATCTAAGAGAACATCAAGGGGCATATTGAAACCATCGACACACGTAGTCCAACGGTAAGAAATAGTATTTTTCGTGACTTTCCATTCGAGTGTCGGGATAGCCGTTTGGCGGAGATATTGGTCAAATACTTTTTGAAGTGCCATCCCTGATTTTTCGATGAGGTAGTTTTCTACCATTTCTGTCGTAACGACTTGATGATAGAAATCTTTGTTTAAACCGCGCAGAATCTGTCGCCATTTGTCATCATCTTGAATAATTTGACGAATGGTATGCAACATATTGCCGCCTTTGTAATACATGTCTCCAGAGCCTTCTTTATTAACCCCGTACACGCCAATAATTGGACTAGCGTTTAGGATATTTTTGCGTGTCCCGATGACATATTCAGCACCTACTTGTTTTCCTTGGTAAAATTCGAGGAATAAGTTTTCGGAATAATTGGTGAAACTTTCGTGAATCCACATGTCTGCAATATCCTTGTAGGTAATATTATTGGCGAACCATTCATGTCCAGATTCGTGAATGATGATAAAGTCGAAGTTAAGCCCATGCCCAGTTCCGGATAAATCACGCCCCAGATATCCTTTCATGTATTGGTTTCCGTAGGTCACAGAACTTTGGTGTTCCATGCCCAAATAGGGGACTTCCACGAGTTTAAATCCGTCTTCATAAAATGGATATGCCCCGAACCAATGCTCAAAGGCTTTCATCATTTTGGGTGCGTCCAAGAAATGAATTTTGGCTTTTTCCAAGTTGTAAGGGAGAACAAAATAATCCATGTCTAGTTTTCCTTTCTCGCCCGAAAAAGTCTCAGAAAAGCGCACAAAATTACCAATATTAATATTTACGCCGTAGTTATTGATGGGATTGCTAACGAACCAATCATAGGTTCGGGTTTGTGATGCTGGGTTAAGTTCCACTTTACGGAGTCTGCCGTTGGAGACGTTCATCAAATGAGCGGGTACTGTTACTTGAATCCGCATACTGTCGGGTTCATCGTACATGTGGTCTTTGCATGGCCACCAAACACTCGCACCCAATCCTTGACAAGAAGTAGCGATAAAATCATTCCCATCTTTGTCTTTTTTCCAAGAAACGCCCCCGTCCCAAGGCGCACGTTTGGCCTCACGTGGGTGGCCTTCGTAGAAAACAACAATATGCCCTTTTTGCCCTTTTTGTTGTTTTTTCTCTAATTGGATGATATAGGCATTAGCGCCATCCTTTGTGAACGAAATCTCTTTACCATCTTCGATTACTTTGGTGATAGAAAGCGGAGGTTGAAGGTCAATTTGCATCCGCTGGTTTTCTGTAAGTACTTGATAATGAACCGTTGTACTTCCTTTGAAGAACTTATTTTCTGGCTGTACTTGGAGGCGTAACTCGTAATAGGTTAAATCCCACCAAGCACGTTCGGGTGTGATGCTTCCTCGAAGGCTGTCATCGCGCGTAAATTCTTGTGTGGAGGTATGCAGTAATTGGGCATTTGTAACCAAAGAAATACAGAAAAGTAGAGCGAAAATAAGTAGAGGTTTCTTCATAAAGGATTAATAGATAAGGTATTTCAAAGAAAACAGAGCGAAATAGCGGTGTTCCGGAATCTCGTAAAAATATTGACTAAATTTTATGTTGGTAGGAGAGGAGGCAAATTGAATCGTGGGCAGAGACTTCGCGAGTAAGATGTAATTGTCTGCGAATGTGGTAATCTCACCATAAAACAAGACCTTTTCGTCAGGGTTAATGCCCAATACGTGCATCACAAACAAGACATAATACACGAGGTCATCTGTGGTGCGGTAGGTAAATCGGTTACAATACGTCACTTTTCCTTCTTTGATAAACAGAAGAATAGCAGCATCTCCTTCAAAATAAATATGAAAACCATCCGGATTATCCTGCCGAAGAACACCTTCTATCCAAATGGAAGAAAGGTGAATGGGCGTAATTGGACGGGCTTGGTATGTATTTTTTATCCAGGATGTTAGGTTGTTTTCCACAGAAAATACCGTATGCGCTCGGAATGTCGTGTAAGAATAATCTAGGATTTGCTCCATTGGCGAGGGAACTTTGCCTGTCACGAAAGTAATGTATTTTACCAAGTCTTTGGGCTCAAACAGTTCATCCGGTATCATCGTAAAGGCACTTGCATGGGTGATAATATGAATGCTTCGCCAATAGTTTGCCCCTAAAAATGCGTGGTCTTTGATGATTTCTTTGATAAAATGGGTAAACTTATCTTGGCCCCAAAGTAGTGTAGTTTGGTAGTCTTCGAGCCACATAAACGTTTGGGTAGGCTCACTAAAAACCGCGAACCGGAAATGGTCACTTTTTATTTCAATGCATAAATGGTATTCAGAAATGAGCGTTGTATCAAAACGGTCATCTTTGATAATATAGCTTGGAGATATGTTTTTTTCGGTATTTTCCACAAATAGTATAAAGTCTTAATGGTCAATGTGACTAGGAATGCAAAGTTGTATCTTGTAAAATTATAAAAAAGACGCAATAAATAGGCGTTTCTTGTGCGTGTTTAGGTTTTTTGTTTGAGGTAAATTTCGATTTTTTCCAAAATGGGATGTTTTTGAGCCTTGGGTAATTGCGAAATCTCGCTCCAGGTTTTCCAAGAAACATCTGTAAGAAGTTGGTGGGTGTCGGGGAGTTCAGGGTCTCTTCCGAGTTTTATTTGTCCAGCTCGTTGTTCCGTCCAGAAGAATAATTCAAGCGCATGTAAAGGGGGTTGAATGAACTCAGAATAGGTAAATAGTTCACGGACTGCCACGACGATACCTGTCTCTTCTTGCATTTCGCGTGCAACGGTTTCGTATGCGGATTCTCCTCCATCAATACCTCCACCAGGAGGGCTCCAAAATGTACTTTCTGAAACCAATCCTCGATGACCAACCAACAAAATCCGGTCGTTTTCAATCAAAATACCACAGGCTCGGACGCGCACATTATTTTTTAGTCTATCTTGCATTTTATTTTTTTTAGTGTGCTTTTCGCTTATTCAACCAAACGTTTGGATGTACGCAAAACGAAGTAAATAGTTGAATAGCCACGAATGAATGGCGTACATTTACGTATAAAGTAGAAGTACGCGCTCTTATCTGATAATCCAAATGAAAGAAGAAGAAAATCAAATTTCCGAATTATTACTGAAAAAATTTAAGTTTAGACCCACTTTTGGGCAAGCTAAATTATTCAAATTGATGGATACTTACCTCGAAGATGAGTCGGTTTTTCGGCACATTTTTATTCTTCGGGGATATGCAGGAACCGGAAAGACCACTTTTTTGTCTGCGCTCATTCAGTCACTTCCCAAATTTGGCTGGAAATCCATTTTGATGGCGCCAACCGGCCGCGCTGCAAAGGTGATGTCTCTCTATTCCAAACGAAATGCCGTCACGATTCATAAAAAAATCTACAAGCAAGTCGAAGATGCCTACACCGGAAATTTAGTATTTGAGCGACAAAAAAATTACCACGAAGGCACGCTTTTTATCGTAGATGAAGCCTCCATGATTTCTGACGCCCGCGAGTTTGGAAGAAACAGTGTTTTACATGATTTACTAGATTTTGTTTTCGAAAATCCAGGTAATAAACTATTGCTTATTGGCGACACCGCGCAGCTTCCGCCCGTCGGTATGTCTCATAGTCCTGCTTTAGACACCGATCATCTCACGCAATTTTATCACGCAGAAGTCGCAGAACATACCTTGACGGAGGTGACGAGACAGAAAAAAGAGTCGGGTATTTTGGCCAATGCAACCCTCCTCCGAAATCAATTGGGATTAGAAAAACCGAAAGTTCAGTTTTTTACAAAAGGTTATCCAGATGTTTTTCGAATGACAGGCGAACGCATGGAGGACGGAATCCGGTACGCGTATGAAAAACACGGGCGTGAAAACACGATTATCATTACTCGTTCCAACAAAAATGCCGTACAATATAATAAATACATACGGCAACAAATTTACCAAGCAGAAAACGAGCTTGAAGTCGGTGATTTGTTGATGGTTGTTCGGAATAATTACACCATTCTGGATGAATCTTCACAGGCTGGTTTTATTGCCAACGGCGAATTTGTAGAAGTCAAACGCATTGGAAGAGAAGAAGAAATGCACGGCTTTCGGTTTGTGGAATTGAGTTTGCAGCTCACAGATTACCCCGCAGAACCTCCTTTTGACTCGTACATTATTTTAGATACCTTGTATTCTTCCACGCCCACGCTGAGTCAAGAAGAAAACAAACAACTGTATGAAAGTGTCTTAAAAGATTATTTTTGGGCAAAATCCAAGAAAGAGCGTGCTGAATTAGTGCGAAAAGACAAGTATTTGAATGCGCTTCAGGTGAAATTTGCATATGCTCTAACTTGCCATAAGTCACAAGGTGGGCAATGGGATGCGGTATTCATTGATCAAGGATATTTACCTGATAATCAAGTAGATGATGATTTTGTTCGTTGGGTTTATACTGGTGTTACACGGGGAGTAAAAGAAGTTTTCTTAGTAAATTTTCATGCACATTTCTTTGAGACCGTCCAGACAAAAGCAGACGATACCTTATTTGTTTAATTAATCACGTAGTAAAACGATGTCATTTAAAGAATTTCTCATTTCAAAAAAAATCAATCCAGAAAGTTTTAAACAGGCACAAAAAAGCAGGTACGACGAATGGAATCATTTATATTCCTTGGTACATCCGGCTAGTTTTGAGGCTCAGAAAAAGTTTTTGCTGAACCAAACACGCCGCCAATTTCCCTTACCGATGGGGGTTGAGTCCTAATCTCCCCTCGGTGCGTGGCAAACCGTAATGACTTGGCTTTTGCCCGATGTATCTATCTTTATTTCAACTTCCAGACCGCGCCAAATCATCCAAACTCCGACAAGCGCGTACGTGAAAGGTAAAATTTGGGGAATATAAGTCTGGATAAATTGCCGAATGCGTTGCCAAAAATAACTTCCGCCCACAAGCAAGGGTATCGTACCTAGCCCAAAAAATACCATATAAAGCCCACTTTCCCAGGTAAAGGTCAATTGGGTAGCACTCGCCAGTGCGGCATAGACAAGCCCGCAGGGGAGAAGCCCGTTCAACAGTCCGAATCCTATTTGGCTCAGTAGCGGCTGTGCCTGTTGGTGCTGAATTATCCATTTGCGGAGGGGTTGCGTTTGTCCGTTTATATATTGATAAATAGATAAGTTTTGACCAAATGTAGGTAATAATACACTGATTATAAGGAGAATGCCAATGGAAATGGTTATGTATTTTTGCGAGACAAATAGGCCGATAATTTCGCCAAAAAAACCAATCAACATACCTAAAAAAGCATACATCGCCAATCGCCCCAAATGGTAGAGGAGACGTTTGAGAAGCCATTTGGATTGATTTTTTCCGGAGAAAAGTTCAACCAATGGCCCACACATCACGACACAATGAAGAGAACCGACAAGTCCCATCACAAAAGCTAGTCCGTACATGGTGCTGTTATTTACCGTTGGAACTTGATGCGTTCGAGATAGGTTTTCCCCTCTTTTACCCAAGAAATATGCGCTTCCCAAAGTCCTTTTTGCATGGTCTTAGGAGCTGACACCACCAACGCGGTATCTGAAATAGCCAGGGGCAATTTGAAATCAAAAGCAGGATTTGATGGGCGGTAAAAAGCAATTTCACCTGATGTCCCCACACTTTCTTTTGGGAAAGTCAGCAGCATTTCGTTTCCTTCTACCACCAATGTAGCTTTGGAAGAAAGTTGGTTTGCCAATGTCATTTGGTCAATTTTATCTTGGTATTTTAGCTCTTCTTCGTAATACGATTCGGTCACTAAAAAAATATCTTTCTGAGTAACAGAGCGATACACCATATAAAGCATGAATACGACAAAGGAAGTATAGGCAAGCGCAATGCCTGTGCCAAATGAAAACGTACTTTTTTTCTTTTCCATGATTGTATTTATTTAACTGTACATATATGTAAAAAAATAGGAGAGAAAATAGGAATTTTCCCTCCTATTTTAGGTTTAAATAGGGCCCACAAAATTCGATTTGTGGGTTTCTAAAAGCGTTTCATTTTCTTTGATAGAAACCTGAATCGGAGTTTTTCGTGTTTTGATGTCTTTTTCTGGAATCTCGATGAAGAAGACAACATCTGCCCTGCCTGCACTCGGAATGAGGAATTTGGTTTTTCCATCTACGGTACGTAAAATCCCTTTGGGTTCCTCCAATTGCAATGTAATCCATTTATCTTCGTGCGTTTTATTCACCATTTGCACTTGGTACAGATTGGTCAACGTGCCTTTACCTGTTTCCTGATACAATTGTCCGGGAACACGCAAAAGAGTCGTTTCTACGGGTGAACGGCTCCAGAGGAGATAGGCTTCAAGTCCGATGAGTGCAAGTAAAATCAGCGAATATGCTTTTGCTCTGCCTGTAAACTTGAAAGGTAATTTTTCTTGAACAGTTTTGACGGAGCCGTAGCGAATCAGTCCTTTCGGTTTGTCAATTTTTTCCATGACGGTATCGCACGCATCTATACAAGCGGTACAATTGACGCATTCCAGCTGAATACCATTGCGGATGTCAATACCCGTAGGGCACACTTGGACACAGAGTTTGCAGTCCACGCAATCGCCGTGTCCTTCGGCTACAGGTGCATTTTTTGTGTATTTTCCTCTTGGTTCACCCCGTACATCGTCGTAAATGACTGTCAATGTATCTGGATTAACAAGGACTCCTTGCAAACGACCGTACGGACAAATCGCGATGCAGACTTGTTCACGAAGTCTAGCAAAGACAAAATAAAATAGGGCCGTAAATGCAAGCAAAGCCGCGAAACCTTTGGGGTTTTCAAACGGAGAAGTTTGGATTAATTGAATTACTTCCTCAATACCAATGAGGTAAGCCATGGTTACGTGGGCAATGAGTAGAGAGAAGAGGATAAAAATCAGGTGTTTGATTGATTTGCGAATCACTTTTTCAGCTGTCCACGGGCTTTCATCGAATTTCTTTTGTTGGCGTCCACTTCCTTCGAGGGCTTGTTCGATGGGTCTGAAAATCATTTCCATAAAAACCGTTTGTGGGCAAAGCCATCCACACCAGATACGCCCATAAATAACGGTGAACAAAGCAATGAAAATGACGAAGGTAATCATCCCGATTCCAAAGAGGATAAAATCTTGAGGAAGGAATAATTGACCGAAGATGACGAATTTTCGTTCGAAGAGATTGATCATCAACAAAGGCTGACCCTGGATTTTAATCCAAGGGCCAGCGAAAAATACAAACAAAAAAACAAGTGTGGCCAGCATTCTTTTGTTATGAAAAGGGCCTTTTGGAGGTAATGGATACAGCCAAATGCGTTTTCCCTCTTTATCAACAGTGGCTATCGAGTCACGGTATGCTTCGGTATCTTCTAAATATTCATCAATGTAACTCATAAAAAATGTGTATTTGTGAAACTACAGGGAGGCAGTTTCAGGTGCGTCAGTTGTTGCTTTGAACTCTTGACCTTGTGGTTCTTTGGCATTGGCAGGATTCGTCCCTTGCATAGACAGGATATAACTAGCAACTGCTTGGATATCGTTGGGCTTCAACGTAGCCTGCCAGGCAATCATCCCTTTTTCTGGAACACCGTATTTGACAACTTTAAAAACAGATTTAATGTCTCCACCATGTAACCAATAGACGTCTGTTAAGTTGGGACCAACCCCGCCTTCCAAGGCAGCACCGTGGCAAGCTGTACAGTTGCTATTGAAAATCTCTTTGCCTTTCGCGATGGCTGCGGCATCCGTAAGAAGTTCTACATTTTGCTCATTGATACCATCCGCTTGTTTTGCCTGAAATGCTTCGATTTCAATTTTGGCTGCTGCCATTTCTTCCTCGTATTCTAAGGATTGAAGCGGACTCCATTGCCATACGTGGTAATTAAGTACGTATAAGATACCAAAAACGACAGACGAATAAAATAAACCCAACCACCAAGGCGGAAGGTGGTTATCTAGCTCACGGATTCCGTCGTAATTGTGGTCTAATAAGATGGCTTCTTCTTGCTCGGTTGGAACGGCATTGTCAAACCATTTTTTCCAGAAAGGCTCGGAAGGAGCAAGCGTGACATTGCCATCAAGTTCAGACTGAATACGTCTAATTTGGGTAAAAATAGAGGCAACTACAATCAATACAATGACTGCAAATATCAAGAGCAACCCCAACAATAGAACCATCAAGAGTTCCTCGCCCGTTGTCAGTTGAAAATTCATCGTTAATTCATTTAATGTGTTTATACAAGATTTAAGCGTGTCTCGATTCTTCTTCACCTAACGGAAGTTCCTCCATGTGGTGAATGTATCCTTTGTCGGCTTTCCAAACAAAAACAGCTAGCGCAACGAAAAAGAAGAAGAAAATACTGAGTGAGATGATGGGGTAGATGGCAACACCATCTATTCCCCCTAAAAGATTTTTGATCATATTTGTCTGTCGTTATTGTGCTTTAATATCTGTGCCAAGACGTTGAAGGTAAGCGATTAACGCTACAATTTCTTTGTCTGCTTCTGTCGTGATTTTGGCATCTTTTAGACTCTTGACAATGTAATCAGCCTGTGCTTTCATATCTGCAACAGCGGTTTCCTCGTAGTTATCTGGATACGGAACCCCAACGGTACGAAGCGCAGTAATTTTGCTTTTGATGTCTTCAGGATTGTACGTATCATCCAAAAGCCATGGATATGGAGGCATGATAGAGCCCGGAGACATAGAAGAAGGTTCTAACATGTGGTTGAAATGCCAACTATCAGGATATTTTGCACCCACGCGGTGTAAATCCGGCCCTGTTCTTTTTGAGCCCCATAAGAACGGATGGTCATAGACAAATTCCCCGGCTTTGGAGTACTCTCCGTAGCGTTCAGTTTCAGAACGGAACGGACGAATCATCTGAGAGTGACATGTATTACACCCTTCACGGATATAAATATCTCGTCCTTCAATTTCCAAAGGTGTATAAGGTTGAACAGAGGCGATGGTAGGTACGTTGGACTCAATGAGCCAAGTTGGCATAAATTCGATGACACCACCAATAAGCACAGCAACAAAAGAAAGTACTGTAAAAAGTACAGGTTTACGTTCCAGAACGGAGTGCCAATGCCCACCCGTGATGCGCACGTTGTGGTTTAGTGCAGGTGCTTCGTCGTATTCTTGGGTCAAGAAAGAACCTTTGCTTACTGTTTTAGCAACGTTGTAAATCATCACGAATACGCCGATGATATACAAAGAACCACCTACTACCCGAAGGACGTACATCGGTAGAATTTGTGTAACTGTTTCTAAAAAGTTTGGATAAGCAAGAAATCCATCTTGTGTAAATTCTTTCCACATCAAACTTTGTGTAAATCCAGCCCAATAAAGAGGGAGTGCATAAAAGACGATTCCCAGCGTACCAATCCAGAAATGGGCATTAGCTAATTTTTGGGAGTGGAGTTCCGTTCGCCACATTCTAGGAACGAGCCAGTAAATCATCCCGAACGTCATGAAACCATTCCAACCTAAACCACCAATATGAACGTGTGCAATCGTCCAGTCTGTGAAGTGCGAGATGGCATTTACGTTTTTAAGCGATAACATAGGCCCCTCAAACGTGGACATCCCGTAGGCAGTTACGGCAACAACAAAGAACTTGAGTACTGGATTTTCACGTACGCGATCCCATGCACCACGAAGGGTAAGAAGACCGTTTAACATACCTCCCCAAGAGGGTGCAAGAAGCATAATGGAGAAAACGGTACCTAAACTTTGTGCCCAATCTGGAAGCGAAGAGTAAAGTAAATGGTGTGGGCCTGCCCAAATATAAATGAATATCAAAGACCAAAAGTGAATAATCGAAAGTTTATATGAATATACAGGTCTGTTCGCAGCTTTCGGTAAAAAGTAATACATTAAACCCAAAATAGGAGTCGTCAAGAAAAAGGCAACGGCATTGTGCCCGTACCACCATTGAACGAGCGCATCTTGCACACCGGCAAAAACAGGATAGCTTTTGAAGGCACTTGCTGGAACAGCCAACGAGTTAACGACGTGTAGTAGCGCAATGGTAACAGCTGTGGCAATGTAAAACCATATCGCTACATACATGTGTCTCTCCCGGCGTTTGATAATGGTTCCGATGAGATTAATGGTAAATACTAACCAAATAACCGTAATGGCAATATCAATCGGCCATTCTAGTTCAGCATATTCTTTGGAGGTTGTAAAACCCAATGGAAGCGTAATTGCAGCAGCTAGAATGATGAGTTGCCACCCCCAAAAGTGAATCCAGCTGAGTGCCTTGCTGTACATAGGCGTTTTTAATAATCGCTGTGTGGAGTAATAAATACCCGTAAACATCCCGTTCCCGACGAAGGCAAAGATGATGGCGTTGGTGTGTAAAGGACGTACGCGCCCGAAAGTTGTGTAGGGAAGATTGAAGTTTGCAATTGGCCAAACGAGCTGTATAGCTGCTGTTAGCCCCGCCAACATTCCGATAACACCAAAGGCAACGGTGGCAATCATAAATGCCTTTACGATGGTATTGTCGTAATAAAAACCCTCCATCACGCCCCCTGTGGTCGTGGCATCGTGGCTTCTTTGTGGTTTAAACTTGTGCATCATAATTGATTTTAATGAAGAGGAATCCAACTATTTTTTGATGCTGTAAAACTACATGACCACTCCAGGGATTTTGATGAGTATGGTTTGTTTAAAACATGATGATGGTCATAGTTGATGGTTTCTAAGAACAAAAGAGATTAAAATAGGTCACTGATTTGCTTCAATAGCAGTAACGCCATCAATAGAATTCATCTTGGCAAACGAATAGGACGTTATTGGCTTTTCTTGTTTTCGGTAGCTATTTTCTCTTCGTTTAATCGAAACTGACTAAATAAAAGGTCTTTTTGAATTTCGTAAAACGACCTCTTTAAGACAAAACTTGCCGCAATATTTGCAAGCATACCTGCCAGAAGGAAATAAAAAATAGCAGAATGTCTGTCTGTCATTTCCAAAACCAAAATAGCGGAGGTAAAAGGAGTACGAGTAACGCCCGTCAAAAAACCAATCATTGCTAGAAGTACCATGAGATTATGGTGTTCAGGCGCAATTTGAAAAATTTTATTCAATATATCTCCCAAAGCTGCTCCAGAGGAAAGTGAAGTCGCAAAAATTCCACCCGCGCCGCCTGTCAGAAAAGATAACATACTCGCTACAAACCGAGCAGGGAAAAGATACCACTTTGTTTCTATTTGTGCTTGGAATAAAATGGTGTTAATCAATGATTTTCCTGTTCCCATAGCTTGTTCTCCAACAAAATAGACCAATGTAGCGAATAAAAGCCCTAGGATGAATGTGGTAATCCATTGTTTGTAAGAAAGAAAGAATGGGGATAACCAGCGTTGAAATGCCAAAATCAGACGTGTAAAGTAAGCTCCCAACAATCCACCAATACTGGCTATTAGTACTACCCAACCAATCATCTCCAATGGCAGCGGTTTGATTCTCGGAAATCCCAAATAAAGATACGAACCCAGAAAGAGTTGTGCCGTCATACCGGCAATAATAACGGCACTAAAAACAGCCGTTCGGAATTGCCCAATATGGGATTTGGTGAGTTCTTCTACGACATAGACAATCCCTCCAAGTGGCGTATTAAAAGCAGCCGCAAGTCCAGAAGCTCCTCCAGTAATCAACATGATTTTCTGAGAAACACGGTGCCAATGTGACGGAATAAAACGGTAGGTAAGTTGGAATATAGAACCCGCAATTTGCAAGGTTGGTCCTTCCCGCCCAATAGCTCCTCCACCTAATAAAAGCACAAGGCTACTTAGTATTTTAGCACCTAAAACGGGTAAATTTAATAAAAAATCGACCCAATGTTTTTTGGGCGTATCTGCGGCTTCAACTGCGGCCATAAGTTGGGGAATCCCACTGCCTTTGGCATGTGGTGCAAACGCCCCGATAATCCAGCGAGATAATGCAAAACAAAGTGGTGCTGTTAGAAAAAGTAGATACGGATTGAGACGATACAATTCTTTTGCTAACCCCTCAAATAGTTCAAAAGCATGTTCATAGCCGACCGCCACAAGCCCCGTCAAGATGGAGGCTATCCACAACGGAATACTTTGAAACGGAATACGGTTGCGTAACTCTGGAGGAATACGGCGTATAATACCTTGACTGAAAGGATGTTGCTCTATGTTTCGCCATTTCTTGCGAAGCCAAAGCTCCCAACTGGGTACGTGATACGTTTGCTTCATACAACTAAAATAAAAATAGCAAGGCATTAAACCTTGCTATTTGGAAGAAAAAAGAAAAATCTATGCGATACTTAATTCTGTAATCCCATTGCAGCTGCTTCTTTCATAGTCATCATATTATACCCACTAGGCAATACAAACAGGGAGTCTTGAACCGGTTCTGCAATAATTTGCTTCACAACCATCCGGACTGTCATACCATTTTGTACTTGTGTAAATTCCAAGGGTGTCCCTTTCAATCCTTTCAAGGTAGCTGTATATTGCGATATAGGCAAGACCAGGTCTTCCGTTACATACATCTCCATCGATTGCCCCGTTGAACCAATACTTACAATCACTTTCTGGCAAGAATACCCGGCAATTTCTTTCTTGAAATCTAGATATTCGTACTTTACTTGCATGTCTTCTTGTAATTTAGCCATGTCCGACTCATCAGATGTAATTCCAATTTTTTGCCCCATCATATCCATTAACATGACCATTTTCATTGGTGCGTTTTCTGTGATGACATTCATCTGGATTTTTTGCCCCATCATATCCATACTCATGCCTGAGTACGATTTATTTCCTTTGAAATACGTCGTTAATTCTTTCGGAAATGCCTCTGCCATTTCAGCAGGCATACCTTCGCCGGCTTGCCATTCCGCAGCATAGACAACGCGCCCCTCTGTTACCTTATTTTGAGCGATAGATGAGATACCTACGCACAATAACATGGCTAAAATGAATCCTTTTTTCATAGTCGTTTTTTGTTTTTAGGAATTTTTCTTAAAAAAGTAAAGCTAGTTTTTAGCCTGTTAAATACAAAATTTGAGCGACTTATTGTGATAAAGGGTTATTTTCTACGACAAATGAATCAAGGCATGGGTAGAATTCGTTTCGCGCGCAAAAAACGATTTTTATTAAACGCATCATATACCGGAGAATTGGCATCCATACTCGCTATACGTACCAGTCCGGACGAATGAATAAACTGATTATCCCCCAGCCACATCCCAACATGGGTTACTTTTTCTTGACCCTCCGGAGTAATTCGTCCAAAAAATAATAAATCCCCTTTTTCTAATTTAGAAAACTCAGTAACTTTTGTCGCAATTAATTGACCTTCAGTTACTTGCTGAGAGGCATCACGCGGTAATAAAATACCTTGAGACAGATAAATCATTCGGGTAAATCCACTACAATCAACACCTTTCCAAGATGTTCCACCCCATAAATACGGGATTCCCATCATTTGCTTGGCTTGTTTTTCTAATTCCGCTGCATCGGGTTTTGCACGTGGCTGCCAGCCCGTATGTTTCTGTAAAGATGTGCTTTCTGCCCAAGCAACACGACCGTCGGGAAAACGGACTTGTCGAAATCCTTTTTTCTGGATTCCTGTACTTTCAAGTATATTCCCCCAAGTTAAATCACTGACAGGCAGCGACTTATTTGTTGGTTCTGTATAGGCAAATCCATAACCTTGTTCAAATAAAAACTTTTCTTTTTGCTGATAACGCTTGTATTCATCTTCAGTTAGGCGCGTAATGCCCAGTTCGTCTGTCCAACCAATGTAGCGGTCGGGCGTTTGTACAAGTAGCCATCCTCTTTCTTTATCCAAGATGAGGACTTCCATTCCGAGCAAAGCTTGGGAGGCTAGTTCCGCAGATTCTTGTGGTTTTGACCGAATATTTGCGACAGAAATATGGACAATCCCTCTCTTTTTCTCTCCAATTACCTCATCAGGAAGCACCCGAATAGCATCTTGAAAGCGGGTATTGCTTTGTTTCAATGAGTCCAAAAAAGCGGTTTTCGCTGCCGCGCTGGTTGTAATTCCTTTTGCCAATTGTCCGTCAAACGTGACATCAAAGAGCGCCACGCGGCTGTCGGGGGCAAAGGTTTGTTTGATGCTTTTGGTTTGTGAGAAACCTAGAAATCCATCTAAGACAAGTAGAAAAGTAAGAAAAAGAGTTGTTTTTTTCATTTTACTTCTAAAATTAAGCGGGTTGAATTGCCTGCCAGCCCGGTGCCTGAATAGCTGCATGATCTCCCGAATTTAAAACGAGTGTAGCTGTTTTGCTATCATTCACAAATCCAATAGGTGTAAGCTCAGTGATGGTTTTTAGCTTTTCGTAATCTTCTTGCCGAATCGTCATCAATAACTCGTATTCTTCCCCGCCATGAAGCGCCACCGTGATAGGATTGAGCTTGAACTCGGTTGCAGCAAGCATGGTCGCGTTTTCAATCGGTAAATTTTCCTCAAAAATGGCAATACCTACTTCAGAGGCATGGCAAAGGTGGAGGACTTCGGCGGCAAGACCGTCCGAAATGTCAATCATAGAGGTAGGAACAATGCCTTTTTCCAGTAATTCGTGGATAATATCTGTTCTGCCATCGGGTTTGAGTTGCTTCCCGATAAGATAGGCATGCGTTTCTAAGTCAGGTTGCATTTCAGGATTGGCTTTAAAAACCTGCTTTTCTCGTTCCAGTATTTGCAAACCCATGTAAGCAGCTCCCAAATCCCCACTTACACAGACAATATCATTGGGTTTTGCGCCAGAGCGATAGGTAATGCTCTCTTTTTTTACTTCGCCAATAAGCGTGACAGCGAGCGTCAATCCGGAGCGGGTGGCTGTTGTATCTCCACCTACGAGGTCGATATGGTAGTTTTCGCACGCCAATCGGATGCCTTCGTAGAGTTCGTCGATGGCTTCTACCGGAAATCGATTGCTTACCCCCAAACTGATAGTCATTTGTTTGGGTAAACCGTTCATGGCTGCTATGTCGGAAACATTGACAGCAACCGCTTTATACCCAAGATGCTTGAGTGGGAAATAAGTCAAGTCAAAATGAATGCCTTCAATCAGCATATCAGAGGAAACGAGGGTGAAAATATCCTCTGTTTTTGCAAGCACAGCCGCGTCGTCACCGATACCCTTGATTGTATCTGGGTGGTATATTTTTACGTGTTGATTAATTCGGTTAATTAATCCAAATTCGCCTAATTCACTAAGTTCTGTTCTTTTCATAATAGACAAATTTACGCGGAAATGACTTTGTAAAAAAAAGTCCGTCCACAAACTTTCATTTTTCTGTTTGAACTTGGCTTATTGTGAAAGAGAATACGAAAAAAAAGAGGGCAAAGGCGAAGAAAAATCAATCGTTTTGGTGCGAATGATGGGATAAAAAAAGCCGCGCTACTCAGTAAATGAGTGGCTCGGCTTTTAAAATACATTTGAAAGTGTATATGTTTTACTGCACAACTTGTAAGTTCAGTGTGACGGTTTTATCGCCTGTTTTTGCATACGCAGTGGTAGATGATAGTTTAAGTTCAGTATCAGAAATGCTATCAATTTTGTATTCTAGGGTTCCGTTTGTTCCTGTTGGTGCGGGAGATAAATTTTTTAGGACAAGTGTTGATTCACCTACAAGTTCCCATTGCCCATTGAAGGTTTCTCCGGTAAATTCACGTAAAATGACACTTCCAGCGGTGGTGAGTTGTAAACTGTAATTGGTGTATCCTGCGGTTGAATTACTTGTACCGCCGCGCGAATAAACGGTTGTTCCACTCCAGAGTACAATGCCTGCCCGCCACGTTTTGGCGATGCGTTCGCTGAGCGGCGGGATTCTTTCGCAGCCGGAAAGGCCCACAAAAATCGTGAAAGCAAGCAGGAGTAAGACGGATTTGTGTTTCATTTCGTGTGTAAGATAATCTATATTTGTAAAATTCTAACCTTGTTTTGCAAGCAGATTGTCAGATAATGGAACAATTGGCGTATGTAAAATAAATGAATTACTGCTGCATAAACAAACGCAAATTGAAATCAAATTGTTGCTTTTTATATTTTCTGCAAGATGAAAAAGTAGGAAGGCAAAACGAGAAGATGAAATGAAAGAATACACAATCCAACAATTGGCTCTCCGAAATGGGCAAGATAAAGAAGAAATTTGGGTGGCGTACGAGGGGAAAATTTACGATGTCGGTGGGTCAAGACTTTGGAAAAACGGAAAGCATTACGAACATTGGGCGGGGCAAGATTTAACAGAAGAATTGAAAGACGCGCCTCATACAGCTCAGGTTTTTGGTCGTTTTCCGATTATTGGCACATTAAAAAAAAGATAAGGGCTTCCGTAAAAAAACATCTCTTTTCTGTTTTGAGTAGTATATGGGGGTTTTAAAATAGAATAGTAAAAAAAATAATTTGGTTATTCGTATGCAAAAATTAAAAATTACAGAGACTTTGTTGCTTTTTGGTAGTTTGGCTTTTCTAATCATGTGGGTCGATCAATTTTTTTACAAAGGTGTAGCATTGAAAGACAGTTACTTCTTTTTAATGTATGCCGTCGCTGGTTTCCTTTTTTATGTGTATCGACGGGGTGTGCGAAAAATGAACGAACAAAAAGAGGATACATCGACGAAAAAGACGCCTAAAAGTTCAAAAAATAAGAGATAATATACTTGTAATCAATAAACTATCGATAATCCATCGGTAGTTTTCATTTTTTATGAGTTGTTTGTAAAAAACAGGAAGTAAACTATAGATGACAGAAATGCCTGCCAGAATACCTGTCAGAAAGCTAGGATAGGTTTGTGCGCCGTAAAACAGAAAAATCCAAGTGAAAACAAGTAGAAAAGTGATGTAACGAATTATTTTTCCGAACCCACTCGCTTGCTCGTTCTCAAAATAAGCAAATAAGAGGAGATTTTGAAAACTGATAAAGCCAACAAAAAGGGCTGCCAACCAACTGCTCAGATTGATAGAACTTTGTTGTACGAAGATACTTCCTACAACAGCAAATGGATAAATCACAGAAATACCAATGGTTTTGACCCAAAAAAGACTTTTCTTATGGGTAATATACGCATGAACGAGTCCGAAGTAAACGGCGACACTTAGCAACATACATATTCCGAAATACAAAATCTGTGCAGGTAAAGTGAACACCAAAAAAAGGCAAATACTGACAATGAGTAAGAAAAGTAAAGATAAATTGAATTGATATCTAAGGTGGAATATATGCCTTTTTGTTTGATTTTCTTCTGGTTTCCTGTTATCTAATAGCCTGTCTAGTAGATAGATAGCCCAAACAGATAAGGCAAGTAAGCTGGTTTGGGTAGTCCAAACGGCTGGTGAACCCAAAGGTAGTTTTGAAAACGCAAGATGAAGGGAAATTGCACCCAATACAACATCTAAACTTAGCCAGTGAGCTGTCTGAAAAACGGATTTTAGCCAATCGAAATCTTTGTATTGCATGAAACAAAATTAACAATACTTAAGAAATATTCCTCCATTTAAAAGTCCAAATCTAGTTTCTTGTGTAAATTAGGCATTTATTTCACAAAATGGCATACTGTCTAATTCATTACTCATCTTTGTATTTATGAAAAAATATCTTTTGTTTTTCCTATTCGTCACCTATCAAAACACGGCGTATTGCCAAGCAGATGCGGATAGCGCAGAGGTTAAACCCGTCAATAAGGAGAAGGGAAAAGTATCAAAACCATATATCGGATTTCGATTCGCGGCTAGTTGGTCTGCCTTCAACACAACTCGAAATACACTTTTGTTGCCTACCAATGCACCTTTGGGATTACAAGCAGGGCTTGCCTGGGATGTACTTTCGAAAAAAAAGGTGGGTTCACGCCTTGAGTTAGGTTATGCCCTAAGAGGGGCGCGTGAGGCTTTTGTTGATAGAAGTTTGAACTTTGAAACCGTCACTCGTCTTCAGTATGCACAACTTACGGCGTTACCGTTTATCTACAAGCCCGTTTCCATTAAAAATAAGACACCATATCTTGCTTTTGGGGGGTATGCTGCGCGTATGTTGGGGGTTTCTGTTACTGCTGACGTCCCTTCCCTCACACGTTTTACAGATTTTGCGGAAAGCGTGTACCGAGACCAACCCAATGATTTCGGTTTGGTCGTTGCAACGGGTTTGTATGTGAAAAAAAGACCACTTTTTGAGGTACGCCTGGATTATGGGCTGCGTTCGCTTGAAACAGATGCCAACAGAACAAATAAGTCCATTAGCGTAGCTATCTCCCTTTAATTATTGACAGAAAATGAAAAAACTCATTACCTATACTTTACTTCTCGGATTCTTATTTCAAGGCTGTATTCAAGAGGAAACACCAGAACCTGCTGCCCAATTTTTGGGTTTTGGCCTTGTAAAACGACTCGAACTTTCTTTACCAGAAAACCGTGTTTTTTTTAAAACAGGTGAAAAAGTGACTATCAAGCCAAGTATTCGCGCGTTTGATAAAGATAAAAAAGTGATTTCGTATGACTTTTTGCCACTCATGAACTGGACAGCAAACGCCCAAGAAATAGAAGGACCAACTCTTGAATTTACGTCGGATGGCATCAAAAAAATTCAAGCTAGTTTTGGCAAATTAACCTCGAACGATGCTTCTGTTCAGTTGTTTGACGTCAATAAGATTAGTTTAAAAGTGACGAATACAACACCAAAAAATACCTATTTTAACGATAATTCTATCTTGGTTTTTACGGCTGTGGCTACTTATGATGGACAAACGCTAGACATTCCCATCAGTTTGGTCGCCGTAAATGTAAATACAAAAGAAGAAGTAATTTTATCAAGTGGTGCGTGGCAGCTAACAAAACCAGGGAGTTTTCAAATTGAGGCAAGATTTAGGGACATTAAATCAACTGATTTGGTGATTCAGGTCAAAGAAATTACACAAAAACTACAACTCGATTTCGAACTAGTCGGAAGTGTGATTCGTGCAAATAATAAGTCAGAAATTCTGTTTAAACCTCGTTCTTTTGATCTTCAAGATCGTGAAATCCCGCTCTCTTCTCAAGCTCGTGTTTATGATAATGGACAACCTTTTGACCACACAAAACCGTATAAAACGGCTGTTCCTGGCGTGCATGTTTTTGATATTCGCTTACCTGAAGGTCTCGTCAGTAAGGAAGTACGCTTGAATATCCCAGAACCAGAAGTTTTCCCTACTGTACGTATTCCTGTTATAATTCACTCATTTGGAGTAAGTTATACAAATGAAGAAGTGACAAAGCTCTTTTCTGAAGTTAATAAAGCGTACAAAGATACGTACCGGATTAATACTGCTGATGTCCGTGATCCAAGTGGGGTGGAAGTTTTCGTAGAATTTTATCCTTACGACAAAGACAACCAAGGAAATCCTTTGGCTGTTCGCGGTGTACATCCTATAAACAAGAGTTCATCGAGCTGGAACCAGGATGAATTTATTGCCAACGCAGGTCAAGACTTTTGGGACCCCAATACCGTGATAAATGTTTGGGTGAAACAAGGCACTCTGAGTGGTATTGCTGGTTTTGCGTATTACCCCGTTATGGCGAATACGAACCCCTTGGTGGGCGTGGGTGGCTTTGCTCCAAAAGGAACACAACCTAACTTTGCTTTTGGTACTTACCTAATGGAAAGATATGCCAAAGATGTCGGCGTTCTCGCACACGAATTAGGGCATAATCTTGGACTCAGACACGTGTTTAATGGCAATGGTTCGAATTTGAACGAGTGCCGAGATGACTCAGATTATTGCCCAGATACGTTTGAATATGATAGAGGAAAGTATCAAACGAATATCAATCAATTTGGGTATCGCAGGGAAAGATGTTCTGATGGACGGATTTTCATCAGTTCAAATTTTATGGATTATTTTATTAATTATGAAAATTCGTTCACTTTTGACCAACGCACGCGGGTTCGACATGTAATTTCGTATGGCCTTTGGCTGCCTACCCCTTTTAATGGGGTGAATGCACGGAAAAAATCACAAAATCTACGTATTTCTCCAACTCAACTGACGGGTAAAGGGGTGCTGGAATATTGTGGCGAGATAATGGAATAGTTGGAATTTTTTAATGCGAAGAAAGTATAAATGAAAAAAATAGGTCTAGTCACGTGTGAACGCCTGCCTCAACTGATTGAAGCTGACCAACAAATTATTCCTTTTTTTAGTGAACTAGGAATAGACGCCGAACCTGTTATTTGGGATAATCCTGACGTGAACTGGTCACGCTTTGATGCCCTCATTATCCGAAATACATGGGACTATTTCGTGAAAGCAGATGCTTTTCAAGCTTGGCTCACTAGAATTGAAAATTGGGGTATTCCACTGTGGAATTCCGTAGATACTATTCGTCGAAATGCCCATAAATTTTATCTGCAATCGTTTGAGCAACAAGGTGTTCCGATTATCCCTACGTTGTTTTCACCAAAAGGAGAAACAGCAGTTTCTTGGGAACAGTTAAAAGAAAAAGGGTGGACTGAAATCGTTGTAAAACCTGCAATTTCTGCGGGTTCGTACGAGACGCATCGGTTGAATATCGCCGAAATCAATGAAAAAGACTGGGCTACGTTGGTCGGAGAAACAGATCAACTCATTCAACCTTTTTTGCCTGAGATTATGTCGGATGGAGAGTATTCACTCATTTATTTCAACAAGAAATTATCACACGCCATCAAGAAACTACCCAAAGCAGGAGATTTTCGGGTACAGCGCCAATACGGTGGTCAATATGCGCCTTTCCTTCCTTCTTTGGCACATTTGGAGGCAGCAGAGGCAGTGCTTGCGCAATTTCCTGAATCACTTTTGTATGCGCGTGTAGATGGTGTTTTCATGCAAGGTGATTTCTATTTAATGGAAATTGAATTGATTGAACCTGACTTGTATTTTGAGTTCGGAGAACAATTCGCCCGTAATTTTACACAAGCCGCACATACATTAATTCATTGATTTGAATCTCATTTTTGACTTTCAGTCAGATAAAAGCACTTAAACGAGGTCTTAGGGTCTTTTTTAAGTGCTTTTTTTTAATCCGTGATAATGACAAGCAATAAAATCACGGCTAAGAAAAGACCAAGAAACAACCAAGTAGCTCTTTGTTGGTGCGTTGCTGCGAGATAAAAGCCAATCAGTGTGAGTATTTGGATAGTTAATAAAGACCGATTTGGATAGATATTTCTGTATTTACAGCTAAAAACGAAAGCACTCAAAAACCAAGCAATCGCAGTAGCTGCCCATGTCCAAGAAACTTCGTCCATAGGTTGGTCTGTCAATAAAAGCCAAGCTGTTTGCCCGATGGTAGCTAAGAAAAGGAGGAAATTGGTATAGTGCAATAAATCTTTGCTTGCTTCTTGCGTTGGATATTTCATAAGATTTGCCGTATTTATGCTACGAATCTACCGAACAAGACTGAAGGAGAACTGAATGAAATATAAATAAGCAATAAATAAATATGTTTTTTTTGTGATTAAGGCATCGGTAATACAATTTGAAAGTCTGTCTCTTCATTTTCCACAGAAAAAACCCGAATATCTCCCTTATGATGCCGAATAATCCGATGCACCAGCGGAAGTCCAATGCCATATCCTTTGTAGGAAGTCGTATTTTCTGCCCGAAAAAACGGGTCGTACAAATGGGGAATATCTGAGGGTTTAATCCCAAATCCTTTGTTTTTAATAGAAACAACAACGAAATTTTCTTCTCTGCCACAACGTACATGGACAACGCCATCGTACGAAAATTTACACCCGTTTTCCATTAAATTTACAAATGCGGTTCGCAATAAATGGGCATTTCCGAGCACGGTCAAGTCCTCTTCTGTGAGGGCATCTGCTGCAAAATCAATGCGAATCCGGCAGTCACGGGAGCCTGTCAGTAAATATTCACGCGCATCAAAAAGTAATTCGTCGATGCGCAGGGAGGCGGGTATAAATTCTGTTTGGTTATTGCCTACTTTGGCAAGTTCTAGTAATGTATCTGATAGATGACCTAGTTCTTTCAAGTCATCCAATACAGAACGTATAATGCGTTGATATTCAGCGTGGTCACGTTCTTTCAGGATTGCCATTTCGAGTTGAGAAACCATCTTCATGAGGGGATTTTTAAGCTCATGCGAAAAATTAGAAATAAAAGTTTGTTGCAATTGGAACGCCCCCTCGATTCTGTCTAGTAAGTCGTTGATGGCTATTTTAATGTTTTTATGGGAGTCAGATTCATCCGTTGAAAGTCTTTTTTCCACATTTTTAGGATAAATGGAAGCAATCGTATCGACCATTTCGTCCCTGTTTCTTTGTTCTTTTTGTTGGAAATAATAAAAGATAAAAAACGGAGGTACTGCGCAAAAAAGGAGGTAAAAGAAAAGTGCAAAGGAAGTCCATAACCAAGCCCCCAAACCACTAGCTAGTAAAATAAAAAGGAGGGAAAAAAGAGGGAATTTAGTCTGCCACATACTTACGGATTTTTCTTTAAAACATAGCCCATTCCATAAATGGTATAGATGAGCTTATTGGGGAAATCTTTGTCTATTTTTCGGCGGAGTAAATTCATGAAAACCTCCACTACATTTGTGGTGACATCAGCGTCCATTTGCCAAACTTTATCCAATAATTCTTCTTTGGAAAGCACCCTTCCTTGGTTTTTAAGTAAACATTCGAGCAGCCCAAACTCCCTGGCTGTCAGGGGGATTGCTTGATCTCCACGCGTGACGGTCTTCGTGTCAAGGTTCATTTCAAGGTCATCAAATTGCAATTTTTTGAAAGCAATGTGCAAGGAATTTGTCCGTCTTGTAGCCACCCGGATTCGGGCAATGAGTTCCTTGAGTTCAAATGGTTTGATGAGGTAGTCATCGGCTCCGACATCAAAACCCTTTAGTTTTTCGTCAAGAGAACTGAGGGCGGTAAGAAGGATAACTGGTGTAGAAGAGCCAGATTCCCGGATTTCCTTTACGATTTCATATCCATTTTTATATGGCAAAATAATATCTGAAATAATGACATCGTAGGGGTTTTTACGTGCCAACATGGAGCCAATATCGCCGTCATAGGCAATATCCACCTCAAAACCATTGGTTTCCAAGCTACTCTTTAGCGATTGCACGGTTTTGGGCTCGTCTTCAATTAAAAGTAGTCGTAGCATATTGTTGCAATTATTTAAAAATATAAGGCGGAATTTGTGGTAAAAGTTGCAAGGTATGATGGATTCCCCGCATCACCGAAAGTAGTGGTTCTGGCGTGATACGAACAGGTATTTGTACTTTTTGCTGTATTCTTTGTACCATTCCATGAAGCAACGCACCACCTCCCGTGAGGGTAATGCCTGTTTGAAAGATATCACCGGAAAGTTCGGGCGGGCATTGCTCCAATGTTTTAACGATACTTCGTTCAATTTGTGCGAGTGAGCGGTCAAGATACGTAGCGACTTCGCAGTGTGAAATCTCGATGGCGCGGGGTAATCCGTTCGCCAAATCTCTTCCTGTTAGCTGCATTTTTTTGGAAATATTCCCATCCAAATGATGTACCGCTGAACCCACTTCTTTTTTGACACGCTCAGCCATTCGCTCACTGATGAGTAAATTAAATTGTCGCCGAACTCCTTCTACAATCTCTTTGTCAAAGGTATTTCCACCCAATCGGAGCGATTGATTTCGAACCACAGCAGCCATAGACAAAATAGCCACCTCGGTTGTTCCACCGCCAATGTCTATCAACATCTGACCTTGCGGCTTAAAAATGTCTAGCCCAATACCAATAGCAGCTGCGATAGGTTCAAAAATTAACCAAACCTCATCTGCACCAGCTCCCTGTGCAGAATCATGCACGGCGCGCTTTTCTACTTCTGTGGTATCGAAGGGAATGCAAATAAGAAAGATTTTTTTTCCGAAACGATGCTTTGTAAGTGTTGTTTTTTCGACAAATCCACGAAGCATTTGTTGAGCAGACGAAAAATCTGCGATAACACCATCTTTTAAAGGTTTGATAGTTTTAAAAAAAGCAGGTGTTTTTTCGTGCATTGCCAGGGCTTGTTGACCAACAGCAACAAGTGAGGTATCTGAGGAACGAAAGGCAACAATGGAAGGTTCTTGCAGTCTAACACGCTCTTTATCAATGATAATCGTGTTGGCTGTACCTAAATCTATGCCTACGTAAATGGGTTTTATTGGATGAAGGGTCATTTTTTCTTGAAGGTGGGGTGCGATTTGCTAATGTAAGCTTCACCTTACAAGGTAGGTAGAGAAACTAAAGATGAATTGAAGGAAAAATAAATTTCTCCTAAATGTATCTCAAAAATAACGTCGCAAAGAACTATTTTTTCGGTAAATTCTATCTTTTTATCTCGATTTATTGAAATTTACGAATTAATCTGAAGGACAAAAATCTTGTAGTATTCAAAATGTGTTGGATTATGGAAAAAGAAACTTCTCGATTTCAAGATCAAAATCTAAGATTGACCGATTTTAACCAAAAGGTTGCTGTACATTGCCCAAGTTGTCAACGAAAAGCATGGGCAACCGTGGACTATGCACATGCGAAAGCAAAGTTGGTTTGTCAATGTTGTGGTTTTTTTAAAACGGTGAGTACCTCTATTGGGTTTTTTGGAAAACGTGTCCCAATGCAGGTTTCAGCCCATATTTATTTTCAAGCCAAGTTGTGGTATTTTGCTACTTTCAGAGATGATGTCTTTTGGGCATTGAATGATGCGCATTTGAGCTATTTAGAGAAATACATCGCTGCTAAACAGCGACAAAGCAATGAACGAACTCATTTTACACTTTTGGAACGATTGCCCAAGTTTTACCATGAAGCAAAAAATAGGGAAAGCTTACTTAAATTAATCCAGAAGTTAAAGAAAAAATAAGTCAAGTATCTCATTTGTCTGAAAATGAGATACTTGACTTCCCTGTTTATTAGCGTTTTAGGTAGATTAGTTTACTTGAACGGAACCTGCGCAAACATCGTCTTCTTCTGTTCCTGAAAGCCATATTTTGAGTTTTGCAGTTCGTTCTTCTGTTAATTCTTGTAAGTAAATATGCCAACACATGGGTTGTACACTGCCGTACTCCCCAGCGGGACGTTCAGGATATTTTGCGCGCATTTCAGCATCACGAAACTGAATCCAGATGCGTTGTGCTTCGCGGAGGTTTTTGATAAATACGAGGTCAGATTTATATTTTTTTAAAACGGCAGTATAGACAGAATTGAGCTGTTTGTCTGCACGTAGATAGTCATTGTACGCATCTTGGTTTAGCTCGGATTGCGTTTGTCCGAACGAGCAGTGAGAGAGGAAAAGACCGAAGAATACTAAGCCAGTGGTTAAGATGGTTTTCATTGATAGAAATGGGGAAAAGATGAAAAATGAGTTGATTACCAAGATAGGAAAAAAGGGAATGTCTGCAAGAAAAAAGGAATTTCTATATTTGAAAAAGAAAAGGAGAGATGGAGTTTATTGAAAAGTAGTTCATCCTGCTTAATGGGGAGCATGGTTGTTTGGTATCTTTTATGTTTGTTCTCATTTTCCACTCTTTATTCGATTGTCATGTTTACACAGCATTTGGCAATTTTCTGCAATCGTTTTTCCTCCTTCATGCCAGGGAGTTATGTGGTCTGCTTCCATTTCATTGATTTCAAATTCAACACCACATTTTACACAAATTCCCTTTTGTCGTTCAAAAGCTTCCCGTTTTTGTTTGTCTGTAAATGTTCTGATGTTTAAATACTTCTCATTCCGCGTCAAAACGTATTCATAAATACCTGATTTTTTCGTAACGTCTTCATCGTGCATTAAATGCGTTATTTCTTCTTCTAATTTTTTAGCATCAAAATTTTGGTCTTTATAGGTATTGTATAAGAAACCATATTGGATGCCTTTCATTTCTTTTCGATATTTAGGAAAAACCACCTTTATCCAGTTTATCAAACTGGTGTAGTAAAGCCATAATTCACTTGCATTGGGCTTGTGTTGATTTTGCGCCATATATTGCTCAATATTGTCTTTGCTTATCCAACCGAGCACCGTTTCTAAATAATCTTGTCGAATAGGTGAACCCGTCAAATAATCGCTACCGATATGGTAAGCAGGGCAGCCCGTTTTACTGAAATACTTTTTAGCTTCTGTCAGCCAAGTTCCCGTATAAATAGCATTTCGTAATTCTTGAGCCGTGAGTTTTTCGCCTGCTATGTTGATGGTCTTAAACCAATCTAATTTCTCTTTGTCGTTGCCTTCACAGAAGTAAACCATCAATTTATACTCCAGAATTTGGTATTGTTCTACATCTGTTAGGTTATTGAAATACATGGAATGTAAAGAAAAACTGCCCGAAACATATTCACAAATACTGATGGTTCTTTGTTGTCCGTCCAGAACTTCGTACGTGTCGTCCTCGTTTTTTACCCAATACATGACATTGAGCGGGAAGTTCTTTTGAATGGTTTCAATGACAGAATCACGCTGTTTATCTTTGTAAACAAATTCACGTTGGTATTTTGGGCGGATGTTTAGCTTGCCACCAAAGCCAACAACTCCTTCTTCGTTATCGTTGAAATAGCCATTTGCGACCTCGCGTATCTTTATTTCTTTCAGTTCAATTTTCATATATCTTCTTTTTTGTAGCCTTCATAAAAATAAGATTGCTCGATTCCTTTGAATATAATCTCCCGGTTGTCCACGTCACTGGTAAGATTTTGAAAAAGGAGTGTTTTTAGCTCTAAATCGTTTATGGGGCTTCGTTCCATAGCTTGCATGTAACGTATTTTATCTACTTTTTGCCAATTGACCACATTTTTTATCGCTGATTTCAAAAGCATATCTAACCATATTCTGGTACTTCTTCCATTACCCTCCATAAAAGGATGTGCAATATTCATTTCTATATATTTGACAATAATTTCGTCAAAATTGGACTGAGGTAAAAGTTCTATTTTTGCCAAAGCTTCCTTTAAATACAACGCATTGGCAAATCTAAATCCCCCTTTGGATATATTTTGTGTACGAATTTTGCCGGCAAATTCATACAAACCAGCAAACAAATAGATGTGTATATCTTGCAAGCCTTTGGTGGTGCCGATTTCTATTTTAGAAATATCGCCACTTTCAAATAATCTATACGCATTTTCTAAGCTTTGTTTATCTATATTTTTCATTCGTTTATCTTTATTTCTTTCCGTTCAATTTTCATATTTGTGTTTTTCTTAATTCCGTTTAGCCCCATAGGGGCGAACTGTTTGTAGCACCCATAAATTGTTACGTTTAGCTCCGTAGGAGCGACCTATTCTATCCATTGAAATAAATATTTTTCATCATATTCAATTTCAAATTTATTTAAAAAATCAATGTATTCTTCTTTAAATGTTTTTGTTTTATGATGTTCTTCTTGATTTAATATGTATTTTACCACTCTATCAATTTGGCTTTTTGAATATGAAAATGCTCCGTATCCTTCCTGCCAATTAAACTTTCCTATTACCCATTTATTATCATTCATAAACTTAGAAGAACCTGCTTTTATATCTCGCACCAAATCAGAAAGCGATAAGGTGGGTTTTAGTGCAATTAGTAAATGAATGTGGTCGGGCATGACAAATATGGAAAGTAGTTTTTGTTCTCTATGGGTTACGATTCCAGTAATATATTTTTGTAGTTCTTCACGGTGTTTTTTTTGTATTAGGTTTTGCCTTCCTTTTACAGTAAATACAATTTGAATGAATATTTGAGTATAGGTATTTGGCATCGTTTGTTGTGTTATTTTTATACATTTCGCTCCTACGGAGCTGCGTTGGTTTTTCTTTTTTATTTCTACAAACAGTTCGCTCCCATGGAGCTGGTTTTATTGTTTTTTTGTATGGTAGGGCTTATTTTTATTTCTTTAGGTTCGATTTTTATAATCTGCGGTTTTTGATGATTATTCGGGCATATATTTCTTTTTCATCAATTCTGAAACGGCTTACTTTTCCTGTTAGCTCTTCAATTAAAACTCTGTCAATTCCAATAATTTGAAATTGGTCAGGATTGTATTTATCAATAAATGTGATGGGTACGCCCATTCCTCCTTTGTAATCCATAGGAATGTCGGACACTTTGTTCACATTAATAGCATCGTAATTATCATATTTTGGGTATTCACTTTCATTCCCGTAATAGGTTTTGTATAGGATAATGTCTTCGTGTCTTTTTCTGTTATCTAAATTGGTAAACCAATAAATACTTCCCATACTGAAATACTTTTGACCGTTTTCAGTTTTGATTCTTGTTTCCGTTTCAATCTCGTAATGATCAGGAACTTTAAACCATTTTGTTCCACCATTATCAACACCTGTCCAAATTTTATTTTCCTTAACCAAGTTGAATATTTCCTTGTAAGTCAGGTTATTTTGGTTGCCAATAATCAGGAATTTTTTGTCGTATTCAATGAGTTGAGCGACGTATTCACGGAATAGTGAGAAAGGGGGATTGGTAACAACGATGTCTGCTTGTTTTAGAAGTTCGATACTTTCTTTGCTTCTAAAGTCGCCATCGCCTTTTAGTGTATGTATGCCAATTTCTTCTGGGTTTGGTACTCTGTCCCCGTTTTTGTCGCCATTGTATTCGAGCCAAATGGCGCTTTCAGATTTGTGGTCACTGAATAAATCCCTTTCTTGGTTTTTGTAACAGGTGGTTATCAGGCGTTTAAGTCCTAAATCTTGAAATTTATGCGAAAAGTAGTGAAAGAAATTGCTGACTCTTGGGTCATCACAGTTGCAAAAAACGGTTTTCCCTTTAAAATGCTCTTTGTAGTGGCGTAGTTCTTTTTCAATATCCGTGAGTTGTGTATAAAACTCATCGTTTTTACCGGACTTCGCTTTATGTAGGTTTTTATTTAATGATTTTGCCATAGTTAGTTTCCCAATTTCGTGTAAAGGTACATTTTTCCCTTGCTTTTCTTCTAATTTCTTCCCCAATTTCAATCACTACAAAACTCTAATTGCTTGATTTTGAGGAAAAAAACATAAAAAAAGCCGGACATTTGTCCGGCTTTCAAAAATAACGTGTATTTCGTATCAATCGTGCTGACAATGAATGGTATGTCTTTGATTGAAATAATGACCAATCACCAAACCAGCACTTGCAACATAACTCACTTCGTGCATCCATTCGATAGACTCTTCCATGAAAACAGCAACAGTTAACAAAGAAAAACTCGCCCAAATGACGGTCTTCCACGTTTTGTGATGACTCGTGCGCGTGCTCAAATAAACAGCTATACCGCTGATAACCAAAAAGATAAAGGACAAATCATGCCACCAGTGTAGTTGTGTGAATAAAAGTAGAATGAAAGGCGTAGCTAAACAATGTACGACGCAAAGGGAGGCACTGATTATCCCGAGTAAATCGGATTGGTTTTTGAAAATCTCGTATTTGAACATGAGCTGAAACGAATGTGTATCTTGTGGATGACGAATGAATAGTTGCTTACTTTGCCAAATCGACAAGAAATAATGCCTGTCTGATGTAGTAAACAAATCTAATGCAATAAAGTTGCAAATATATAAGAAAAAGAGATAAAATGCGTATTTACCCAAGAAATTAGGTCAAATACACATAAACAAAGCTGGTATCACCCTGAATTATTTCGTCTTGCTGGTGCTTAGAATTGGTAAAACGCGTTTCATACATTGTGAAATGAAGTAATCAACTGTCACCGAACTACGGCAATGTGCAGGAAAGAAGAAGTGAAATACATATATTATTCTAATTTTGTGCTTCATTAAACTAGGTTGAAAGCAAGTATGCACAGTGTTGTTTTGGTTTTGTATCTTTTGCCCGTACTTCTTATTTTGTCGTATGGTGTCGTTCAGCTTGTTCTTGTCATTCATTATTTGGCAGCTAGAAAGAAGGAAATAAGTCACCCCGAAGTGCCGTCTGTCTTGCCAAAAGTGGTTGTACAATTACCGATTTACAACGAAAAATACGTCATAGAACGCCTCATCAAGCAGGTTGCCCAATTAGAATATCCGCTCGATAAGCTGGAAATTCAGGTTTTAGACGATTCTACCGACGAAACAACTGAACTGGTACAAAACGCCGTGAATACGTTGCCGGAGGCTATCAAATCTATTGTCAAACATATTCGTCGCCCAGACAGACGGGGCTTTAAAGCAGGGGCACTTGCCTTCGGACTTACCCAAACGGATGCCGAATTTGTCGCCATTTTTGATGCCGATTTCTTACCAGACCCCGCTTTTTTACAGAAAACAATACCCCATTTTTACCGGAAAGAAGTGGGCGTTGTGCAAACACGGTGGGCGCATCTAAATGCTTCTTTCTCTCTCTTGACCGAACTCCAGGGCTTTGGTCTAGACGCTCATTTTACCATCGAACAAGTAGGCAGAAATGCACAAAACCACTTCATTAATTTCAATGGAACAGCGGGTGTTTGGCGTATAAAAACCATCGAAGATGCAGGAGGATGGGAGGCCGATACGCTCACAGAAGACCTCGATTTGAGCTACCGCGCCCAAGTAAAAGGATGGGAATTTGTATATCTCCGCGATGTTGCTTCACCCGCCGAATTACCAGTTTCTATGGAGGCAATTAAGTCCCAACAGTACCGCTGGATGAAAGGAGGCGCAGAATGTTTGGTCAAAAACACGAAACGGGTTTTTCAGGCAAAAGGGCTTTCTATGTCCACCCGTTTGCACGGGTTCTTTCATTTGCTCAATTCCTCCATTTTTGTAGGTGTATTTTTTTCTGGATTACTCAGTCTGCCCGCCGCTTGGGTGATTTCACAGCATCCTGATTGGGCTACTTATGCCAAATGGACGGCGTTTTTTCAAATAAGTTGGGTAATCCTAGGTTTCTTTTATTGGCTTGCTTATTCCGAACAAAAACAATCCTTTGGGCGATTTCTTCGGTTATTTTTATCCTTTCTCACATTCATGATGGGGCTTTCATTGCACAATGCTTTGGCTGTTTTGGAGGGATATACAGGGAGAAAAACACCTTTTGTTCGAACGCCGAAGTTTAATGTATCTGAAGTATCAGCATCTTGGAAATCAAATAGTTATCTCACAAAAAAAGTCCCGCTGATTACCTATCTGGAAGCGGGACTTGGGTTGTATTATATCTTTGCTGTCCTGGCAGATATTTCACTTGGTTTTGTAGGAATGATTCCCTTTCATGCCATGTATGCGACGGGTTTATTGCTTGTGGTTTATTATACATTCAAGCATCAAGGATTACCGCGTTGATACGTTACTTTTTTTACCAAACTAATCGCATTAAAATGCAAAGCAAGGGTTTGCGCTTGTGATGGATTTTGGATGAATTCACAATGTGGACCTTTTTCTAAAAAATAAACATAGATTTTTTGATTTCGTTCGTCCAAAATTTGATAATCGTAGCGTCCAAGGGCTTCAGCAATTTGGTTTTGACTTGCACCCAAAATGAGATTTTCACGTTTTTTTAGTTCTTCAATGAGGTTTTGTCTTTGATTTAAGCAGCCTCCTCGGTCTTTTTCAAAGGTAACAGTATCAAATCCTTGCAAATCGAGTGGTGTATTTTTAGAACAACCAACGAACAGAATAAAAGTGGCGACGAACGCCCAAAGAGATATTTTCATAGATACGCAATTAAGTCAATCTTTCCGTTTTAGATGTAAATGTATAAACAGATTGATAAAAGGAAGGTTCAAAATTCGGTAATTCAAACGGGAGAAGCGAACTTTAGCGAAACATTTTTACCTTCGTATTCCCATTTTTTAATCAACACGAGAAGCAAAGATATGTTAGTAACGAAAGAAGCAATTAAGACATTCATACAAGCGGCACTTCAGGAGGACATCGGAGACGGCGACCACACTTCATTAGCTACAGTTCCAGCAGATGCGTACGGAAAAGCCCATTTATTGGTCAAAGAGGACGGAATTTTAGCCGGTGTAGAACTTGCCACTTATATTTTTGAGGAAGTCGATTCCACACTCCAAGTGGAGGTTCTCATGCAAGATGGGCAAGAAATGAAAGTGGGCGATATTGTGCTGTATGTTTCCGGAAAAGATCAATCCATTTTAACTGCCGAGCGTTTGGTACTAAATTGTATGCAACGCATGAGCGGAATCGCGACTGTCACCCGTAAAATCGTGGATGCACTTCAAGGAACGTCTTGCCAAGTTTTAGATACACGCAAAACGACGCCAAATTTTCGCTTGATTGAAAAGTGGGCAGTGAAAATCGGTGGAGGTGTCAATCACCGGTTTGGACTGTACGACATGATACTCATCAAAGATAACCACGTGGATTATGCAGGTGGTATTCGCCAAGCGCTGGAGGCGGCTCAGGCGTACTTGAAGGAAAAAAACAAAGAGTTAGCTATTGAGATAGAAGTACGAAATCTGACAGAGTTAGCCGAAGTTCTCGAGTTGGGTGGTGTCGTCCGGATTATGCTCGATAATTTTTCTTTCACAGATATTCGGAAAGCCCTTACATTGATTGCGGGACGATTCCCGGTGGAGGCTTCCGGTGGCATTACACCAGAAAATGTACGGGAATATGCACTGTGTGGCGTAGATTATGTGTCGATGGGTTATTTAACCCACTCGGTGAAAAGTCTTGATTTGAGCTTAAAGGCTGTCCGGAAATAAAAAAAGGGGCTTTGTATTGTAATACAGAGCCCTCTTTTTTAGAAGTTGTTCTTCTTTCCTAGCAGGGAATTATTTGAAATATGACAAGAGGAAGGCAACCCGTTTTATAGATTAAATGCCTGAATTATCGAGCCATTTTTTACGTACGTCTGGTTCGTAGTGGTGCATCGCTTCAAAAAGCGAAGGGATATCGTCTCCAACAACAATGAGTTCTCTGTTTTCTTTTCTCAAAAATCCTTCCTCCACCATGTGGTCTAACTGCTTGATTAGCAAGTCGTAATAACCACGAATATTTAAAATGCCAACGGGTTTTTTATGTAAACCTAGTTGTGCCCAAGTCAATATTTCGAAAATTTCGTCCATACTTCCGTATCCGCCGGGCATAGTGATAAAAGCATCGGACAATTCCTCCATTTTTGCTTTGCGGGTGTGCATGGTGTCCACGAGGTGCATTTCTGTCAATTCTTTGTGACCTACTTCCATGGCATCTAAAAAATGAGGGATAACGCCAATGACTTTGCCTCCCGCTGCAAGTGCAGCTGTTGCCGTTACGCCCATTAAACCGACACTTCCACCTCCAAAAATCATCGTATAGCCATTTTCAGCTAAGTATGTACCCAATTCTTTGGCAGCTTCTTCGTACGCGGGATGAAAACCCTTGTTTGCCCCACAATATACTGTGATTGACCTCATGCTTTTTTACTGTTAATCTGAATTAAATTTCACAAATGTACCGAATTTTCAGTGGCTAAAAGTTCTGATTTCTATGGTGTACATGTTAAAAGAGACATTATGTATCTAAATGGGGTCAATTTGTCCAATTAAAAAAAGAAAAAGTACTATTTTTAGTATATTTGAATTTTAAAACAACCGTACCTAATTTATTCAACCGTATGAATCGTCGTCAGCTGATACAGCGCCTTACTGTTACGGCAGGGGCTTTGGTGAGCTTGCCTGCTTGGGCTACATCTTGGTCGCCGGAACGCCTTCCGCAATCCTCCAAATTTTTATCTGTCACAGAAACAAATACATTGGAAATAGTAGTGGATACTTTTATTCCACAGACAGATACCCCAGGAGCTAAGGAGATAGGAGTACCTTTATTTGTAGAAACAATGTTACAAGATTGCTACGAAACCACCGATCAAGCGACAGCCAAAGCACTTTTAGACCGTGTGACGCAAGTCGGTTTTTTGATGTTTGGCAAAGAAGTAGGGCAATTGTCTGTTCGCCAGCGAGAATTGGTCTTGGAAGCCATCGAGCAACAAGAAGAAAAAGAGATTCGGACGGGTTTCCGACTCATGAAAAGCTTGATTATTCAAGGATATATGAGTTCGGAATATGTCATGACTGAACATACCAAATTTGAATTTGCACCAGCACGTTATTTGGGATGCGTACCGATTAATCAAAATTAACCTATCTTTATTCTACACATAATGACTTATTTATCAATAGATTCCATCAAAAAAAGAACCTTCGATGCCATCGTAATTGGCTCTGGAATTAGCGGAGGTTGGGCAGCGAAAGAGTTGACAGAAAAGGGTTTAAAAACGCTTGTCTTGGAGCGGGGTCGTGATGTGAAACACATTACGGACTACCCAACGACAAATACAATGCCTTGGGAATTTCCGCACAGAGGAAAATTATCGCCGGAAGTCAAGAAAGAGAATCCAATTATTTCGAAATGCTATGCTTTTTACGAAGGAACGACCCATTTTTTTGTAAAAGACAAGGAACATCCGTACGTACAAGAAAAGCCTTTCGACTGGATTCGTGGCTACCAAGTTGGCGGAAAGTCTCTGATGTGGGCAAGGCAAACGCAACGTTGGAGTAAATATGATTTTGAAGGCCCTGCCCGCGATGGTTTTGCCGTAGAATGGCCAATTTCTTACGATGATTTGGCACCTTGGTACAGCTATGTAGAAAAGTTCGCAGGTATTTCTGGAAACAAAGATGGCTTGGATATTTTACCAGATGGTGAGTTTTTAGCGCCCCATGAATTATCGTGCGTTGAAAAATATTTCTCTGAAAAAGTAGCCAAAAATTACCAAAATCGGCATGTAATTATTGGGCGGGCTGCACACCTTACGACACCTCAGCAGATACATTACGACCAAGGGCGGGCACAATGCCAACACCGAACTATCTGCGAGCGCGGTTGTCCGTACGGAGGCTATTTTAGCTCAAATGCTTCGACGATTCCGTGGGCTGCTAAAACGGGTAAAATGACTTTGCGTCCTGATTCAGTGGTACATTCCCTTATTTTTGATGAGAAAAAGCAAAAAGCAACGGGCGTACGTGTCGTAGATGTGCACACCAAAGAAATGACCGAGTATTACGCCAAAATTATTTTTGTGAATGCAGCAGCTTTGAATACAAATTTAATTTTGCTCAATTCCATTTCTTCTCGTTTCCCCAATGGATTAGGAAATGACAATGGATATTTAGGAAAATTTGTCGCTTTCCATAATTATCGTGCGCGTGTTTCTGGTGAATATGAAGGATTTTTAGACCAAAAAACAGAAGGTCGTCGCCCAAATAGTGGGTATATTCCACGGTTCAGAAATGTATATAAGCAAGAGACAGATTTTCTGAGAGGCTATGCAGCAGGTTTTGGTGCATCTCGGATGGTGCATACAAACCAAGATGGGGTGGGTGCTTCTTTAAAAGAACAACTTTTGAATCCATCGTACGGGAATTGGCAGGTAGGTTCGCACATGATGGGTGAGACGATTCCCAAAGAAACAAATTATGTTAGCTTAGATTCTTCCTCGAAAGACCCATTCGGAATCCCGCAGCTGAAGGTTTCCATCTCGTATGATGACAACGATGAAAAAATGGTTAAAGATTACCTTGAGCAAATGACAGAAATGTTTACGATGGCTGGATTTACGAATATCCGGACAAATGATAGTAAGCAAGCACCAGGTTTGGATATTCACGAGATGGGCGGTGTACGAATGGGTAAAGATCCCGCAACGTCTCTTCTAAACGAATGGAATCAGTTACATGCATGTAAAAACGTATTTGTGACAGACGGGGCTTGCATGACTTCTACCTCTACCCAAAATCCGTCTTTAACCTATATGGCACTTACGGCTAGAGCTGCGGATTATGCAGTGAAACAATTGAAAATGAATAATTTATAAGTGATTTTCGAATGATAAAATTATCTTCTCATCTGTTTTTTTAGCTATTTTTCCTGTCAATTTCAGATAAAAAAGCCGAGTTCTCTGTAAATAGAAGAACTCGGCTTTTTTGATTGGAAGAGAAAGGAGGTAAAATCAATAAAACGAGGTAAGTTTTCGATTCTCCGCAGGGAAAAGTAGTTTCTATTCGTTTGGTTATTTTGATTGTGTTAAAGCAAAATAGATAGTTGGATTAGGCGGCTTCTTCCCGTACTCCCTTTCGAATAAGTTGATAAAAGCGTAGAAGTAATAAAATAGCGGAGGCTGTAAGGCCCGCCAAAAGTCCGTACCAAACACCAGCTGCCCCAAAATGAAGCGGAAAGGCAAGAATATATCCCATTGGTAAGGCGATAACCCAATAGGCAACAAATGTAATGACAGTCGGGATGGTAATATCTGAAAGTCCACGAAGGTTTCCTAAAGCAACCACTTGCAGGCCGTCGGAGAGTTGAAAAACAGCTGCGATGAACAATAGTTTTGTGGCAATTTGGGTAACTTCTTGGTCATTGAGATACAGACTGATGAACTGTTTATCAAAAAATATCATGGAAAGCATGGTCAAAGTCATGAAGGCAGTCACCAAGCCAACAGCAACATTTCCGGACGTTCGGATGTGGTCGATGCTTTTTAATCCGCGCCCATCACCCACGCGAATCCCACCGGCAAAGGCAATTCCAGAAGCCATCATATAGAAGGTAGAAGCAATGTTAATGGCTACTTGATGGGCGGCTAGTTCGTTCTCGCCAATCCATCCCATCATAATAACGGCAATGGCAAAAGCAGCAATTTCGAAGAAAAATTGAAAACCACCCGGAATACTCAATTTGAATAAATAACGAACCAAATCTTTGATACTTGCCTGAAAATAAGCAGGTTGGAAATAGTATGCAAATCGTTTGTGGTATCGAACGTACCAAAGCATGGCGAACATCATGACAATACGTGTCAATAAAGTGGCATAAGCAGCGCCCAAAACACCCATAGACTCCATGATTCCCGCACCATCCATGAATAGATAATTTAGCACAACGTTGGTTCCTAATCCCAAAATCGTAATGACCATCGCTACTTTGGTAAAGCCAAGCCCGTCTGAAAGTTGCTTGGCAGCGACAAACAAAAAGAGAGGGATGTTTGACAAAGAAATAATCGTTAAGAAAGGTCCAGCAAGCTGATTGATATTTTCAGGTTGACCAAAAAGATGAAAATTTTGTGCTGCCAAAAGACTAATACCCGTCAATAAAATAGAAAATCCAACGGCTACCCAGAGAAGTGCACGGAAAAGACTGTGAATGCGTTCAGGATTGTTTTCTGCATTGGCTTTGGAGACCAACGGTGCAACTGCCGCCATGCCACCAACGGCAATGGAGCCAATCATAAAAGCAATGGAATTAGCTAATCCAGACACGCCAAGTGCTGTTTTACCCAATATTCGCCCAACCATGATATTGTCTGCGACGCCCATCAAGACAACACCAAGTTGCGCAATAATGATAGGAATAGCCAAGTGAACTGTAAGTTGAATTTCTTTTTTATACTTTGCAGAAAACATAAAGGATAGGATTAACCGTCTATTCGAAAAAACACAAAGGTACGACTATTTGCCTGTTTTTATGTCAATGAGGTTTGATTTCAGATAGAATTGACGAATAGATAACACAAAGAAGCACCTATTCAGAATGACTAAATAGGTGCTTCTTTGTAGGAATTGAACCGATTGTTATTTGACAAGTTCAATCCATCCTTTGAATGTTAGCGGCTCTACATTCTCAGAAAGCCTTTCAAAAATAACTCGTATCGAATAATAATATGAACCCGAAGGCAGCTCTCGTCCATCGACAGTCCTGCCGTCCCAAGCCAAAGATTCGCCTGTACTTTCATACACTTTTCCTCCGTTTCTATTGAAAACTTCTATCGAAATGGATTGAATAAATGCTGGGCAACGCAAGGGCGAGAAAGTATCGTTTATGCCATCTCCATTGGGTGAAAATACGTTCGGGAACGAAATATTCGGGCAATTATCCAAGCAAATGGCATTACTCGCTGTTCCTTCTACTCCCAAACTATTGACGGCTGTGATGTAATAACAACCTGCAAAGCCAACGCGGTTATTTCGTACATGTCGGAATGTATTTACGCCGGAAGTAGCTGTTACGGAGCCAATTTGTGCAAACTCGCCGTTTTCAAAGCGGCTGTAATAGACATTGTAGCGAACAATATCTTGTCTGCAATTCTGTCCGGAAGCCGTGGAGGCAGGATTTGTCCAACGCAATGTATTAGTGAAAAAGGCAGGGTCACAATAAGATTCAGTGTCAACTTGTTCGCAATCTATGGCTGGGATGGTCAAAATAGGTGCACAAGGTGGGGAGTCGTCCAGAGGTGTTGCACAAATTTGTTGTGAATTATTCAGTAGCAAACCGAGCGCTTGCATTTGCGGGTACATGCCCGATGTTTGGACATAATAGCAATACGATTGTTCGTTCTGAAGGACGATACTTTGGTCGCCATCCGCCAAGAAGTTATCTTTTCCTGTATCCAAATACGTGAATGTATTGACAGCCGTTACGGGAACTTCGGCAATGAGATTGAACTGAGTTGGTTCGGCGAGCGACGCGCGATAAACGCGATGAATTTGGTTTTCGTTAGACCAAGGTACGTTGGCAAGCCATGACAAACGAACTTGCTGGTTGTTCGCTAATGCACTCAGACGCACAGAACTCGCTGGCGGTGTTTCTCCAAGTAGTTGATTATCAGCAAAATAAAAGGCAATTTTGTAACGATATCCATTTTGTAGCGTATTTAATTTTGTGTCAACGAATGTAGTATCGTTGTTCAATGTACCCAATGTTGTCGGGATAGATGCAATTTCTGTGAAGGCAGTTCCTTCAACGCCCGTTGCTCTAAGCAAACGATAGGTATAAGGCGGCGCAAAGTCTCTGGGATTTAATCCGATAGGACGTGCCCATTTGACGGTAATTTGTCCTTCGTTTGCATCTGTTTTATCGACCGTAACTTGCGTCATGATGGGTAGGTTTTCGGGAAGAGTACTACCGACACAAGCTTCAGTTGAAGGGGCACTTTCCATGAAATCGAAGGGAGAAATAGCTAATTTGCCGATAATTCGGTAGCTGTATGTGATACCTCGCAGCGCAGTTGGGTCTAAGAAGGTCGTATCTTTTGAGGAGATTGTCGCGATGGCGGTATAGCCCCATGCGCTTGGCATACCGGTTGTACATTCGCCTGGGTTTAGACCGCTGCAACTTTCCTTTCGATAAACGATGAGTTGCGTCTCTGCGGAACATTCAGGATAAGGTCTCCAGCTTAATCGTACGCCATCTTCGATAGAAACACCAGCTAATCCACGAACTCTAGGTGGAAGAACTTTTATTTTAACTGATTTAGAATCTGTTAATTGTGTATTGAAACGCCCGGGGAAATCTTCTACTTTAAAAATCACGTCGTAGGCTTGTTCACGTACATGAAGGCAATTGGTTTCCCATTCGAAGGAAGCTGTTTGTGGGCTTGGCCCAGTCGTATTTCCACCAATAAAAACGGCTGCCTTGGGCGGGATAAGCGAGATAGGTTGACCGTCTTGGTCTCTATTATATACGCCCCCCGACGTAGTGATTCGGATATTTTGCCCTTGATTTGGGTCTTCAGCTCGGACATCAAAGCGCAGCGTTTCACCTGCTTCGATACAGATTTCTTCCGGAACCGTAATTTGGGGCCTTCGATTATCTGTCTCTACAACAATAATTTGCATATCACGGACAATCTCGCCAATACGGATAAATGTACCATCTAGTCCTTTTCGCCATTCTTCGACAATAAATGCGACGTTATATTGACCCGGCCTTCGGGGGGCATCCCAAATTAAATCACCTGTTCTTGGGTTTATTCGAAAAGTAGCGGGGCCATTTTCTGCTTCATTTAAGATAGGTGTAGCACCCAAAGTGGAAGGGTCATTGTAGCCAGCAATAAATTCACCTACGCCAGAGGCAATGTTTAAGTCACGTTTCGGGATAGTGAGCCGGTAGGATAAGCTATCTCCATCGACATCAAATGCGCCAGGATTATGAATGTAACGCGCCCCAACAGCGGCGGAGTCAATGGGAACATTTAGGAGAACAGGTGTACTATTTAAGCCAATCGAAGAATTAATAAAAATAGTCGATTCAACAAAAAAGCTAATCTGGTCGGAGGGTTGAGGAAGATTGATTGTATTGGCATTTCGGTTGGGGATACCACAGGAGATAGTATAGCGACCGGCAGCAGGAAATGTAAAAAGTGTATCATAGACATTGAGCATTGTCGAGCTATTGATGAGCACGCGTCGTTTTCTGCTCACTTCGTACGAAATATTTTGATTAGAAGACAGACCAAAATAAAAGGTAACATTGTTTTGTGCTTCATTTGCTTGCAAACCATTGATCTGGTCGGTGTAGGTAGTGAGCGTTACTCGGTACGTCAGAGAAGTAGCAGAAACGCGCCTGGCTGTAATTTCACCGGCACGCAAATGGGTAGCAAAAGAAGACTGAAAGGCTGCTAAACTTAGAAATATAAGTAAGAAAAGCCGTTTGAATGAGAGATGTTTGAATCGCATATAGGGTACAAGTCGATGTAGAGTGTCTTGGAATTTGAACGTATGAAATGGTAGGATTCATGCATCGAATACCTATTTTAACCCATTTTTCTATGAATAGAAACGAATATAAGGGCTTTTTTCTAAAAAAAGTGAAAATTCATTGATACAGAATAGAATGAATAACTTCGTAAACAAAAAAAATAAACAGACTGTTAGAAATCAAAATATATCAATTTTCTAACATCTGTATCAAAGCGTACGTAGCAGAACATAACTTGATTGAATGAATGAAAAGAGAGTTATTTTTTAATTAATCCACGAAAAAAAAATAAATTATATTGGTTCTAAACGGTTTGTGATTTACTTTTGGTTTCAGAATAATTTGTACTATTCTAAGTATTATTATTCTAATAGTTAATTACAAACACTCAATTTTACAAATAGAAACAAGTATGTCTTGGGTAACAAAAACATTAAGTAGTTCGATTGGAAAGAAAGTACTCATGTCCTTAACGGGGATTTTTCTTTGCACGTTCCTGATTGTCCACATGGCTGGTAATCTTCAAGTATTTAAGTCTGACGGGGGCTTTGCATTCAATAAGTATGCTGTCCTGATGACCACAAATCCTCTTATCAAAACGGTTTCGTATGGTTTATATGCCATGATTTTATTCCATGCTTTTTGGGGAATTTATCTTGAAGTTCAGAACCGCAAGGCACGTCCGCAACGCTATGCTTACGTCAAAAATTCTTCCTCTTGGGCAAGCCGCAACATGGCTGTTTTGGGTACAATTTTATTGGTTTACATTGCTGTCCACATGGGTGATTTCTGGTTTGACTACAAATTTGGGCATGTTCCATACAAAGAATATGTAGAAAACGTAAAAACAGGCGAACTAATCAGCCAGCAGTCCATGCCGGAAGAATACACGCAGACTGTAAAACAGATTGAATATACAGACGAAGCAGCCGGAACGCGCAGAATTATTATCAAAGACTTGTATTACGAGGTAGCGGAGTCGTTTGAGAATCCTTTCTTAGTAATTTTTTATGTTGTTTCAATGCTTGTGTTATCTTATCACCTAGTACATGGTTTCCAGAGTGCCTTCCAAACATTGGGAATTAACCATCCGAAATACTCTCCATTCATCAAGGCGATAGGTTTATGGGTTTTTGCTATCTTGATTCCAATTGGTTTTGCAGCAATGCCTATTTATTTCTTTATTAAGTAATTAACAATTAATCTTTATAAATTAAACATATATTATGGCAGAAGGAATAAAAACATTGGATGCCAAAATTCCAGAGGGCGTCTTGTCTGACAAATGGACAAAGTACCGCTCGACCGTGCCGCTTGTCAATCCTGCAAACAAACGTAACCTTGAAGTTATCGTTGTTGGAACGGGTTTAGCTGGTGCTTCCGCTGCAGCAACTTTGGCTGAGCTTGGTTACAAAGTAAAAGCATTTTGTTTTCAAGATTCTCCTCGCCGTGCGCACTCAATTGCTGCACAAGGGGGTATCAATGCTGCAAAGAACTACCAGAATGATGGAGACTCTACGTATAGATTATTTTACGATACAATCAAAGGGGGCGATTACCGCTCACGTGAAGCAAACGTACATAGATTAGCCGAAGTATCAGCGAATATCATCGACCAATGTGTGGCGCAAGGTGTTCCCTTCGCACGTGAATACGGCGGAATGTTGTCAAACCGTTCTTTTGGTGGTGTACAAGTGCAACGTACTTTTTATGCTGCCGGACAAACAGGTCAGCAATTACTCTTAGGTGCTTACTCTGCGTTGGAACGCCAAGTAGGTATGGGGAAAGTAAAAATGTATGCCCGCCACGAAATGCTTGATGTCGTGATGATTGATGGAAAAGCACGTGGTATTATTGCTAAAAACTTGGTTACGGGTGAGTTGGAACGCCATTTCGGTCATGCCGTACTTCTTTGTACGGGCGGGTACGGAAACGTCTTCTATCTTTCTACCAATGCAATGGGTAGTAACGTGACAGCGGCTTGGAAAGCACACAAAAGAGGTGCATACTTCGCGAATCCTTGCTTTACACAAATCCACCCTACATGTATCCCTGTATCGGGAGACCATCAATCCAAATTGACTTTGATGTCTGAGTCTCTTCGTAACGATGGACGAATCTGGGTTCCAAAGAAAAAAGGAGACGATAGAGCAGCCAACGAAATTCCGGAAGAAGAGAGAGATTACTACCTAGAACGCCGTTACCCTGCGTTTGGTAACTTAGTACCACGCGACATCGCTTCACGCGCAGCAAAAGAGCGTTGCGATGCTGGTTATGGCGTAGGTTCTTCTAAAATGGCCGTTTACCTAGATTATGCTTCTGCAATTGAACGCTACGGACGTGCTGAAGCAACGAAAAATAACTTAGATAATCCAAGCAAAGAAACAATTACAACGCTTGGTAAAGCGGTCGTCAAAGAAAAATACGGTAATTTGTTTGATATGTACAAGCAAATCACTGGCGAAGACCCATACGAAGTTCCTATGCGAATTTATCCAGCCGTTCACTATACAATGGGTGGACTTTGGGTAGATTATAACTTAATGACCACTGTCCCTGGCCTTTATGCCTTGGGCGAAGCCAACTTCTCTGACCACGGAGCAAACCGTTTGGGTGCTTCTGCATTGATGCAAGGTTTAGCAGATGGTTATTTCGTTATCCCTTATACAATTGGTGCGTATCTAGCAAGCGAAATCCGTGTGGGAGCTATCTCAACAGACCACCCGGCATTCGAAGAAACAGAAAATCAGGTGCGTGAGCGTATCAATAAGTTGGTTTCTATCAAAGGAAAACAATCTCCAGAATCATTCCACAAAAGACTAGGTCTTATTATGTGGGATAAATGTGGAATGGCTAGAAACGAAGAAGGCTTGAAAGAAGCAATTGCTGAAATCCGTGCGCTTCGTGAAGAGTTCTGGTCGGATGTGCGTATCCTTGGAGATATGGACGAATACAATCCAGAGCTCGACAAAGCAGGCCGTGTCGCTGATTTCCTTGAATTAGGTGAGTTGATGTGCCTTGATGCACTCACTAGAAATGAGTCATGTGGTGGTCACTTCCGTGAAGAATACCAAACGGAAGACGGTGAAGCACTTCGTGATGACGAAAATTTCATGTTTGTTTCTGCTTGGGAACTCAAAGGAGATGGTGATTGGGCGCTGAACAAAGAGCCTTTGGTGTATGATAACATCAAAATCGCACAAAGAAGTTATAAATAAGTTGGTATTTTGGTTTCTGTGGGATTTCCCACAGAAACTTTTTTTATTGTATAAAAGAGGTGTGGCTAGTCAACCAAAAATAATTGGTTTTACTCCTTAGCACCATCTTATAAACTGTTTTTCTGGTTATTTTACCCAATCTTCATTTGGTGTAAAGTTCTTCTACCTACGCGTCGTACAATTTTGTCATTTTTACGATGTTTGCATGAATGTAGATAGAATAATCTTACTTGAAATGCACGTATGTTTTATCAAAAATTGACTAGTAGAAATGAGGTTGTTTTTGGGGAGAATATTCGAACAAAAAACTATCTAGTTTAAAACAGCTGTTTAGCAAATTAGTACAATAAAAGTATATTTTTTTAGAAAATTAACTAGACTTAAATCATACCATTATTATGGAAATAAAATTGAAAGTTTGGCGTCAAAAAAATAAAAACGTCAAAGGTAAATTAGAAACATACGACGTACCTGGAATCTCAGAAGATATGTCGTTTCTTGAAATGTTTGACGTTCTGAATGAGCGTTTAATCGATGAAAACAAAGAACCTATTGCATTCGACCATGACTGCCGTGAAGGTATTTGCGGTATGTGTTCGATGCACATCAATGGCCGCCCGCATGGCCCATTGGAAGGCGTAACTACGTGCCAACTCCACATGAGAAGTTTCAAAGATGGGGATACGATTGTCGTTGAACCTTGGAGAGCTACTGCTTTTCCTGTTGTGAAAGACTTGGTAGTCGATCGCTCTGCATTTGATAGAATCATTGCTTCTGGTGGATTTATATCTGTAAATACAGGTAACGCACAAGACGGAAACGCCTTGCCAATTCCGAAAGAAGACGCAGATAAAGCATTTATGGCAGCTGCTTGTATCGGTTGCGGTGCTTGTGTTTCGGCTTGTAAAAATGCCTCGGCTATGTTGTTCGTTTCTGCTAAAGTTTCTCAACTTTCTCTTCTACCGCAAGGTCAGCCAGAAAGAGATGACCGTGCTTTGAAGATGGTCGCTCAAATGGATGCAGAAGGTTTTGGTTCATGTACAAATACGGGTGCTTGCGCAGCTGAATGTCCGAAAGGAATTTCTTTGGAAAACATCGCAAGATTAAACAGAGAATACTTAGGAGCAAGTTTGAGCTCTTCAGCCTTGTAATTATCTGTTTTTTAGATATGGAAAAGCCGTGAATGCTTGGAAATTTCCACATTCACGGCTTTGTCTTTTATTCCTCGTCGAAATCCATTTTATTCGGGTCAAACATACTGTCCAAAAGGTCTTTGAACTGAATCCCTTTGTCCAACGATTGTTTACTAATCAATGAAAATTCTGCCAAACCATGTAGCGCAAATTCCATGAAAAAGTAAGTTTGTTCGTCAGTTAAATCAGGATATTGGGCTTCTACAAGCTCTGAAAGACCGTCAATTGTCTTTAGTCGCGCACGGTATTCTGTTTCGGTTAAATCGTTGAGTAAATCAATTTCATTCCCTTCCCCAAACCAAGAAGTAATTTGTGTAAACGGATTTTTCCCATTTTTGCGTTTCTTTGCTTTTTCAGGATCAGGGAAATATTTTAGAAATTCTGCTCTCAGTGCATTTCCAATCAATCTTTGTGCGACATAGACTGGTCCTTCTACTTCTCCTTCATAAACAAGTTCAATCTTTCCGTTTATGGCTGGAATCGCGCCATAAATATCGGATACACGCGCTGTAACCGTGGTTTCGTCGTTCAAAAGACTTCTTCGCTCGGCTGTACTCAATATATTCTCGTAAGCGGCAATCGTCATACGAGCAGAAACTCCTGATTTAGCATCGACATACTCACTGTTACGCGCTTCAATGGCTATTTGTTCAATTAAATCTTTTAAAATACTATGAACGACAATAGACGACTGCCCCTTTTTTACGATGGCTTCTTGTTGTGTAATTTTACGCCCAATTTCGATTGATTTTGGATAATGCGTCACAATTTGAGAGTCAATTCTGTCTTTCAATGGCGTCACGATGCTTCCTCTGTTGGTATAATCCTCTGGATTTGCCGTGAAGACAAATTGAATATCCAACGGAAGGCGGAGCTTAAATCCTCTGATTTGAATATCTCCTTCTTGCAAGATATTAAAAAGAGAAACCTGTATTCTAGCTTGCAAATCAGGTAATTCATTGATAACAAAAATACATCTATGCGACCTCGGGATGAGCCCAAAGTGAATAACACGTTCGTCTGAATAAGGTAATTTTAAGGTAGCTGCTTTGATAGGGTCAACGTCACCGATAAGGTCAGAAATGGAAACATCGGGTGTAGCAAGTTTTTCATTGTATCTTTCAGACCGATGTAGCCAAGTAATAGGTGTATTGTCTCCTTTTTCGGCAATAACATCGTGTGCATAGCGAGAGAGCGGTTTCAAAGGATCATCGTTTAGTTCAGAGCCTGAAACGATGGGAATGTATTCGTCAAGAAGTTCCACCATTTGTCGGGCTATACGTGTTTTTGCCTGTCCTCTAAGTCCCAATAAATTGATGTGGTGCATAGACAAAATAGCACGTTCCATATCAGGAATAACGGTATCTTCGTATCCCCAGATACCTTCAAAAACGTGCTCTTTGTTCCGAAGTTTTTCCAATAAGTTATCTCGAAGTTCTTCCTTAATGGATTTTGATTGGTAGTTCGCCGCGCGTAATTCGCCAAGTGTCTGGATAGATAAATGTGAATGATTGAAAGACATAGTGTCGTAGTATTTACAGTTAGTGTGATGACCACATGAAAATGAACGCTTTCGTTCATTCTACTCAATTGGGAAACGATTTGGCAAGGCAAATGGTTTGAGTCAAACTTGTTTATTATCTTTGAAAAAAAGCAACTATTATTTTATACCTTATGTCTGTACGAATTGTACCTAAACGAAAAAGAATCGCCTTGGTGGCACACGATAACAAAAAGAAGGAATTGATGGAATGGGCAAAGTACAACAAATCAACTTTGACTAAACACCAACTTTTTGGAACGGGAACAACCGGAAGACTTTTAGAGGACGTGCTTGACGTTCCCGTGACGAAGTTACTCAGTGGCCCCATGGGAGGCGACCAGCAAATTGGTGCCTTGATTGCGCAAGGCGAGATTGATATGTTGATTTTCTTTTGGGACCCTATGGCTGCGCAACCCCATGACCCAGACATAAAGGCGCTTCTTCGTTTAGGTGTAACCTGGAATATCATGATGGCTAGCGACCGTTCCTCCGCCGATTTCCTCTTGACTTCTCCTTTGATGCAGCAGGAATACGAAATCATTTTACCCGATTATTCTACTTATCTCAAACGGACTATTTGAACCCAATTTTCTTTTCATCATGGATATTAATTGTGATTTAGGGGAGTCTTTCGGTATCTGGAAAATGGGTAATGATGCTACGATTATGCCTTTTATAACTTCCGCAAACATCGCTTGTGGTTTTCATGCTGGAGATTTTTCTACGATGGTAGAAACAGTTTCGCTTTGCCAAAAATATGGTGTAAATATGGGAGCGCATCCTAGTTTTCCAGATTTACAAGGTTTTGGTCGTCGAAAAATGCAGTTGAATCCTGCTGAAATATACGCACTTGTTTTGTATCAAATTGGGGCATTGGATGCGCTTATTCGAGCAAAAGGAGGGAAGTTACATCACGTAAAACCTCATGGTGCTTTGTATAATCAAGCGGCAGAAGATGAGAACGTGGCATCTGCTATTGTGTCGGCGATAAAGGCGCATGATGCCCAATTGTTTTTATACGGTCTATCTGGGAGTAAACTCATAAATAAAGCCAAAGAAGAAGGATTGAAAACCAAGTCGGAAGTTTTTGCCGATAGGGCTTATACAAAAGAAGGTTTTTTGGCTGATAGAAGTCTGGAGGGCTCTGTTTTAACAGACGAAATACGTGTGAAAGACCAGATTACGCGCTTGGTTCAAGGTTTGCCTATCCAAACAATCGACAAAAAAACCATCCTCCTAAAGGCAGAAACAATCTGCATTCACGGGGATGGTTCTCGTGCCTTAGAAGTGGCTCAATGGGTTAAAGCAGTTGTGCGATAATTTTCTCAACGGTTTGTCCTTCTGCCTCAGCTCTAAAATTCCGGATAATTCGGTGTCTCAAAACAGCTTCTGCGACAGCTTGAATGTCTGCGATATCCGGTGAGTACTTGCCATTTATCAAGGCGTGGCATTTGGCAGCAAGTACTAAATTTTGAGAAGCACGCGGGCCAGCTCCCCAATCCAAATATTGGTTTGTAATCTCAGTAGCTCCCTCTCTGTTTGGGCGAGTCTTATGTACAAGCTTTACAGCATACTCCAATACATTATCAGCAATCGGAACTCGGCGAACCAACTGCTGGAAATAGCGTATTTCTTCTGCATTAATGATTCGTTTCAGCGTTATTTTTTTGACGGATGTTGTATTTTTTACAATGGATAGTTCTTGCTCAAACGTAGGATAATCCAAGGAAACCATGAACATAAATCGGTCTAGCTGTGCCTCTGGTAAAGGGTATGTTCCTTCTTGTTCGATTGGATTTTGCGTAGCAAGAACAAAGAATGGTGGAGCAATCGGATAACGAACTCCCGCCACAGTTACATGGTATTCTTGCATGGACTCCAGCAGAGCCGACTGAGTTTTGGGCGGCGTTCGGTTAATCTCATCAGCCAAAATAATATGTGCAAAAATAGGCCCTTTGATAAACTTAATATTTCTTTCTTTATCCAAGGTTTCAGCACCAATAATATCCGAAGGCATCAAATCAGGTGTAAACTGAATCCGATTAAAGCTCAAATCCAAGACACCCGCCATCGTTTGAACGAGGAGGGTTTTTGCCAAACCCGGAACTCCAACAAGCAAACAATGACCCTGGCAAAAAATGGAGGTTAACAAAAGACGAACAGTCTCTTCTTGACCCACAATTGTCTGGCTAATTTCTTGCGATATTTCTTCATATTTCTGCTTGAAGGCATCAGCAGCAGCAACATCATTTGGATAAGTATTCATACGATGGGACAAGTAAAATTAGTTGGAAGTAGAAAATAAATTACAACTCTCGTACTCTGGGTCTATCTTTATGTAAACTTCAGCAATGGCATCTTTGAACCATTTCTCAATAATTTGCCCACTTTTATCGGAAAGAGCAAACTCACTTATTTTTTCAAAATCTTGTTGTAGATTGGCTCGGTGAGCAGGATATTTTTTCTTCATGTAAATGATTCGCATACCCGTTCTTCCGTCTGGACTTCTGTAACTTACTGGTTCTGTGATGTCTCCTTCTTTCATGGGTTCTACAGTAAAATAAAGATTGGGCTCCATAGAAAGATCAAGGGCAAGTTTACTTGAACCCGTTTGGTAATCTGTGAGCGTTCCTCCTGAGTATTGAGTGGACTCATCTTCCGTGTGTTTTCGTACCTCTTGGTCGAATCGGAGGCTATCTTTTATGATGACCGTCCGGATTGAGTCTAAAAATGCTTTTGCGTCTGTTAAATCTAAGCGATTATAGTCTGGACGAAGTAGAATATGCCGTGCTCGGTATTCTTGTCCACGAATTTCCAATGTTTGAATCAAGTGATACCCAAATTCTGATTTTACGATGTCAGACATTTCATTGGGTTTTAATTTCATCGCAGCTGCCTCAAAAGGTGGAGTCATGACTCCGCGCTTTGCAAAACCTAAGTCGCCACCGAATTGACGAGAGCCTACATCTTCTGAAAACTCCGAAGCTAAATCTTCAAATTTTGCGCCTTTTTCTACTTGCTCTTTGTAGCTTTTTAAGCGAGAAATGAGCTCATCTTCTTGAGCGCGAGTGATTTTACCAAACCGGACAAGGTGTTGCAGTTCTACCTCAGCAGGTAAAATTGGAATACTATCCTTTGGGAATTTACTGAAGAATTTACGTACTTCGTTCGGAGTAATTTTGGTGTCTTGGGTAATCGTCTGCTGCATTTTGTTGGCAGTCAATCGTTCCCGAACTTGCTCCCGAACTTCTGCCTTGAGTGTTTCCAACGATTTTCCGAACTGTTCTACGATATTTTTTTCTGATCCATACATCCGAACCATCTCATTCATTCGAGCATCTAATTGGTCGCTTACCTGTGCATCTTCAACAAGTACTGAGTCTATCTCGGCTTTGGCGACAAGTAATTTTTGTACGGCTAATGATTCCAAAGCTTGGCAACGACTGATGGGCTGGTTCTGCTGCTTCGATTTTACTTGAAGGTCTTCTACCTCCGATTTGAGAATGAAGTAGCTATCAATCTTGGCAACGATTTTATCTACATTTTGGGTCTTTTGTGCCTCGCTTAAAAAAGGAAAAAGGCATATAAAAAAGAGAAACAAGGGTTTCATATACTAGGTTATTTCTGGATAATGTTAAAAAGTTCTTCTATGGAGTCTCCCGTGGTTTTCAACGGGTATTTCTCTGCTAATGTACGGTCAAATTCATCTTGTAACTGTTTTCTATATAAATTTATTACTTGCCCACGGACTTCCCGGAGGGTTTTTAAACGTGCAGGTAGTAATTTATCTACAACAACCCGAAACTGCTTGCCCTCAAGCGCAAAATTATAGGTTCCAAGTGCATACGGAATATTCTTGGCAACAAAGGAATCAGTCGTTGAGAAAACTCCTTCTTTTATCGCGATTACTTCCCCGTATTTGTTTTCAATTATCTTAACAACGTCTTCTCGGCTATTGCTGAAAAATTGAAACGTGACACGCTGGTTTTTTTGCCAGTCAAAACGTTCGATGGGTCTTGTTTTTCCGTAATCAACTTCCAATATGCGCGTAATATCTAAGCCATTCGCAGTTAGGTAGCCAACGACAGAACGAAGCCTTTGGTAGGAGATACTGTCTGCCTCGTTTATGTCCGAATGCCCACCAATTTCTACAATATAACGCGGGTTATTCGCCATGATGCCGATGAGTGCTAGAAGTTTTCGTTGCCCATCCTCATTCAGGTCTGCTTGGTTTTTCCGGAAGTAAAAAGGAAGAATGCCTCGACGCAAAGGGTAGGGTTTTTCTTCTCCCAACAACTCAGTGGCAATGTCTAAAAATTTACTGCTGTCAGACACCATAACGATGCCCTCCATCCGGTTGGCAAGTACATAATTTTGCTTGTTTTTTTCAAATAGTTGGCGCTGTCCTAATGTATCAGATACGGAACGTTCAATGACTTCTTCATTCAAAATGAGCTTACTCATTAACTCGATTTTGTGTAATTTGAGTTGGCTTGCAAAGGTTGTATCTACTTTGAGTAAGTAATTGGTGTAGGCTTTCTTGAGTTCTTGTGTCTCAAAATCAGTAGCTATTTTTCGCGCATAATGGGTGGCGGTTATTCCATTCGAAACCGGCTCAATGCTTTGTTGTTCAAATAGATAATCACTCAATGCCTCAAATGTTACTTTCCCGTAGTTGTGCGTGAATAAATTATCTTCTTGTAGTTTGGTTGGCCAATCGACTTGCCATTTCTTCTGAAGAATCGTCGGAGGTATGTACATGAATAAGGAATCCAACATACGTGTATTGCTTTGCCAATCGATGGCTTGTTTTGCCTTATTTTTAGAAATTTCTAAAAGATGTTCCCCGCGTGAATCTGTTTTAATTTTGTCCTCAATGAGGAGTTGGAGTGCTTCTGTAGAGTCTAATGTCTGTTTATCAACCAATTGAATTAAATGATAGCCGCTTTGTGTCTCAATTGGGCCTGCAATTTCATTGGTTTTGTTTAACCGAAAAGCAGCTTCTTCAAAACGTCCTTCGTATCTTGACCCAATTCCGAAAGAAGGCAATAAACCTCCGTTTGGTTTACTCTTGAAATCATCTGAATGAGCTTCTACTGCGGAGGTAAAGGTGATTTTCCCTGATTGGATTTCTTTTTTTAGTGAATCCAGGAAAGCAAAAGTAGCTTGCTTACTTTGTTCATCAGCATCTGCTGTTTGGCTTTTCAATAAGTGACGAACGGTAACGTTTCCGCTGTATGGACGTTTGTTTTGAAGTAAAAGAAGATGATAGCCGTTGGACGTTCGAATGGGTTTGGACAATCCCCCAATCGGCAAACGATATGCCTCATTTTCCAAATTATAAACCAATTGCAAAGGCCCAAACCAACCTAATTCCCCTTTACTTGCCTTTGTTCTAGCGTCATCTGAATACAATCGAGCCGCTTCTTCAAACGAAAGCTCTTTGTTTATGATTCTTGCACGAATTGCCTCTGCCTTCGTTTTACTTTGTACATCTTCTTTGCTGCCAGGGAGTGACGAAATAGGCGTTTTTATCAAAATATGAGCTACTTGTACCTCCTCTCGAAATCTCTGAAATGTTTCTTTCGTCATGCGCTGAAGTTCCTCCTGATCTTCCCAAATGGATTCTGCCAAGTAAACGCCATACGCGTCTAGTTCTTCTTTTACGCTTAAGTCTTTCGTCAGACCACGCGCTTCAGCTTCCAAATAATACCTGTATATCCGTGTAAATTCTTGAAATACTGTATCCAACGATATACTGTCACTCGCCATTCTCGCTTGTAAAAACGGGGCTAGTTCTTCTGCATAAACAGGGTTTTCGCCAAATGTTAAAACGGGTATTTTAGGGGCGGGTGCTTCTGCAACAGGTACTAAATCTGTACCGCTGATATCAATAGGGGTTGGTTTTTGAAGTCGAAGAGATTGACAGGAGACGATAAGTAGAGGAAAAAAAGCAGAAATACCTATTTTTTTTAATAACATAAACGACATATTTTGCATTGCTATCTGTTAAAAACAAATAAGAATGGTGTAATTCGGAAGTAATTTAAAGGTACTGTTATTTGGTAAAATCAGGCATAAATAACAGTACGGATTTTATCAAACAGTTATGCCGATACTTGTATTTTTCAAAGAATTAACCCAAAAATAGCCAATTTATTATACTTGTGCAACAGAAGCTACGGGCTCTTGTTGTGACAAACAGTGAAAACTACCCAAACCCCAAATGATTTCTGTGGAGTCTATTCCTACGACTTTCCGGTCAGGAAAACAGCTTTCGATAATACCAAGTGCGATGTCGTCCTGCTGGCAACGGTAAGTGGGAACAATGACATGTGCATTTGAAATATAAAAATTAGCATACGATGCCGGAAGTCGCTCGCCTTGGTCAATAACAGGCTCAGGCATAGGCAGTTCAATGATATTGAGTGATTCTCCGTTCAGAAGTTTCAAACGCTTGAGGTCTTCCAAGTTTTGTTTCAATGGCTCAAAATTGGCATCCAGACGATTTTTCTCCGTAACCGTAATGACTGTATTTGCATTGATAAAACGAGTGGTATCGTCAATATGCCCATCTGTATCGTCTCCAACAATTCCCTCCGAAACCCATAGGATTTGTTCAACACCGTAATAATTTCGTAACGAGTTTTCTATCTCTGCTTGCGATAAATGCGGATTTCTGTTCGGGTTTAATAAACATACTTTGGAGGTCATCAGCGCACCTGCTCCATTGAACTCAACACTTCCGCCTTCCATGACAATATGGGGTGTAACAAACTCTAAACCAAGTGTTTCTGCAATACGAACGGGCAAATTGTTGTCGGAGTCGTAAGGTGGATATTTGCCCCCCCACGCATTGTATGTCCAATTTACAATCATTCGATCAGAGGAGTTTTCCTTGACTAAAAAGGCAGGGCCGTGGTCACGACACCAAGAATCATTCGTAGGAAAAGCATATAAATCTATTTTATCGGTATTTACGTCAAATCGAACCATTAATTCATTAATTTTCTGAATCAATTCTTCGTTATGCGCATTGATGGCCACTCTTTCAGATAAGCTCAATGTCTTGATAAATTCAAAATAGGCGGGATAAATACGCTCGAATCGGTCTTCCCAAGTTGCTTCATTTTTCGGAAATGTCAACCAAGTTGCTCGGTGTGTATGCCATTCTGCTGGAAAAAAAAAGCCAAGTTCTTTCGGTGTCATCTGTGTGAATTTGTCTGTTGTAAACCAACAAAACTAATCAATTATTCTTAAAAATAGAACCTATCTATGCTTGACACTTGGAATTTTCAAAATGGAATTGTATTTTTGAGTTTAATTCTTGTTGAAAGCAATTTATTTGTTATAGATAAAGAACTTTAGGTTATCTCTTCTCTCCTTTATGGAGGAAGAGTGGTTGAATAAATGATAGGTTTGAAAGGCAGCCAGCTTTGTTGGCTGTTTTTTTTTTGACAATTTCAAATGAAAAAAACACGCATTTTTATTCAAAAAGGACTCCGGTCTCCTATCGGAAAAAAAGGAGGAATCTGGAAAAAAACAATTCCCGAAGAGTTTACGGCGCCACTCGTTCAAGAATTGGCGCGTTTTCACTCGCCTGACGACCTTCTTCTGGCGACTTCACTCGGAACTGGTGGAAACATGGCGCGTTACGTAGCCCTCAAAGCCGATTTACCCGTACAAGTTCTTGCAACCACTCTCGACGGTCAATGTGCGGGCGCTGTGAAAGCACTACAAATAGGCATGGCACAAATTATTGCCGGGCAAAGTTCCTGCGTTTTTGTCGGTGGAATGGAGAGCAATAGCCTCGCCCCATTCCGAAATTACCAAAAAAATGACCCCCGTTACGACGCTTCTATTCCACAGTATGAAATCGCTCAGTTTGCCCCACCAGCTTTGCATGTCTCTCTCCTCGATGCCGCAGCTAAGTTGGCAGAAGAGTTGAGTATTACTCCGCAAGAAATGTCCGACTGGGCCTATCAATCTCATCAAAAAGCAATACAATCGCTTGAAAATGAGCAGCTAAAGAACTGTGTTTTCCCTGTGAATGGTGTGTATTTCGATGAGACTTTGCCGTCTCATCGGTCGTATGAAAAATGGAAATCACTTGTTTCGAGGCAATTACAGACTATAAATGCAACCAATACAGCACATAAACAAGACGGTGCATGTGTGCTGGTACTCAAGTCAGTTTCGGAGGAAAACCTAGCTTCAGTTAAAGATATTTGTGAGGTCGTGGCAGTTCGGTATGTAGCCGTTGAACCCGCCCGCGCACCGATTGCCTTTCTGGAGGCAGTAGAAAAACTATTGATGGAAAATGACCTAACGGTTTCAGATATTGATTGCTGGGAAATCAACGAGTCATTTGCTTTGAAACCTTTGGCGTTCCAAAAAAAATATCAGGTGAATCCGAAGAAAATAAATATTTTTGGCGGCAACTTGGCGTACGGGCATCCTTTTGGTGCCTCAGGTGCTATTGGCGTACTCCATTTGACCCAAGCCTTGCAGGTTACTTGTGGTAAATGGGGAGTTTTTGCCATGTCTGCGGCTGGTGGTTTAGGAGCCGCCGTCTTACTTCGGTATTACAAATAGGTTATGCTTTTAGAAAAAATAGAATCTTTTGCTCAGACTAATCCCACGAAAAAAGCGCTTTCTTGGCGAAATGAATCGGTGGATTATAAGACATTACATGCTTCTATCCTGAAAAAAGCGCGTTGGTTCCAAACTCAACATGCCGTTCACTGGGTAGTAAATCACGTTTCTCCTATCCAAAATTGCATTGACTGGGTGGCTCTGATGGCTTTAGGCAAAGTGGGTATTCTTGCACCAAAAGAGGTACAAAATGATTATTTCGCCTTCCTAAAATCACATGCAGATTGTGCATTTTGCTCAGAATATCCGGAAGTTGAGGTGCCCGTTTCATCGATTGAAACAGAACTGAATTTCCCCAAATTGGACTCCAAAACGATTTTTCTAGGTGTGCTTTCGAGCGGCAGTTCGGGGGTGCCTAAATTAATTTGGAAAGATTACCAAGCTTGGTTTTCGGCGTTTCCCTACCAAAGTGCCGTCTTTGGAATCTCAGAAAATGACCATTTAATGGTGTTGGATGCGCTCAGTTATTCTGCCAATGCCAATGCTGCTTTGCACATGCTTTGGACAGGTGGGTCGGTCACTTTTGTCGAATTATCGAAAGCTAAAAAATGGGGAGAATGTATTGAAAATGAGAAAATTACGTCTCTATTCTTTGTACCCTCTCATCTACACCTTATCGTTCAACAAAAAGCAAATTTTGCGGGGGTTCATTCGGTCGTAACAGCCGGAGAAAAACTTTCTATTTCTTTGGCTCAATCTCTGCTCACATGCTTTGAAAACGCTCTGGTGACAGAATATTATGGCGCGGCAGAGCTTGGGCATATCTCTTACCATCAAAACAAGGAATTATTGGTAAATCCTTTTTCGGTCGGTCAGCCATTTCCACAAGTAGAAATAGAAATAATAGAACAAGAAATAGCCGTATCAAGTCCGTTCGTGTCACCTGCTTACCGTGGAAAAAAGGCAACTGTCGGTGATATAGGCGAGTGGGAAGACGGGAAGTTGCTGGTTTTAGGAAGAGGAGGTCGTGTTTTCAATCGGAGGGGGGTAAATATTTTTGCGCAAGAAATTGAATCTGTTGCAAAATCGTTCACGGATGTTCAAGATGTGCTCGTTTTGGAACACAAAGTCAAAGGAATTTCAAAACTAATTTTATTTTTTTCCACATCTTCTCCTTTTTCTTACGCACCCCAATTTGCCAGAGAACTGCAAGTATTTTTACACCAAAAACTACCTAAATCAAAATGTCCTTCCTTCCTAAAATGGGTAGAAGAAATACCTAAACTGCCTTCTGGTAAAATAGATTACCAAGAAGCCTCCCGCCGCTTTTTATCCACAAATAAAGGAGAAGAGTTTGTCTCAATGAATTGATTAATAAGTTGTTAGGTACTTTATTGAAAATAAATTGAAACGTTTTCTTCGTCTTTATTAAAATGAAAATCATATATTATCTTTTGGCATGTAGTTTATTTGCCAATTCTTTTTCGGCTTTTTGTCAGGCAGATAGCCTCGCCCTGGATTTATCTGAAGTCTCTGTGACAGCAAATTTACAAGGCGTTGATTTGAAAAAAACGGGGCGAAATGTTACGGTGATTACCGCCAAACAGATACAAGAAGCACCCGTAAAATCGTTGGACGGAATCCTCCAATATGCGTTGAATGTCGATGTTCGTTCTCGCTCTCCTTTGGGTGGGCAAGCAGATATTAGTATTCGCGGTGGACATTACGACCAAACACTGATTTTAGTAGATGGTATCAAAATGAATGATCCGCAGACTGGGCATCATTCTCTCAATCTACCCGTTCCGTTTTCAAGTATTGAACGAATTGAGGTGCTGCAAGGAGGTGCGTCACGGGTTTTTGGGCCAAGTGCTTTCTCAGGTGTAATTCACATCATCACGAAAAAAGAACAACCTACCTCTTTGCAAGTGCAAGCGGTTGCTGGGCAGTACGGATTGCGCCAATTACAGGGTACAGGTCATTTACAAACGCAAAATCAAACGTCACTTTTTGCACTAGAAGGCATTACACAAGATGGTTATATGCCAAATACTGCGTTCGATAAATGGTCTGCATTTGCACAAACAACGCTTTTTACGCAAAATCATCGGTTTACTTTACAGGGTGGTGCGATGGGAAATAAGTTTGAGGCTGCCAATTTTTATCACCCTATGTTCAATCGCCAGTACGAAGAAGTGGCTTCCCGTTATTTTACCGGAAAATGGGTTTGGGACGTGACTCCCGCTTTTCAATCTCAACTCAGTTTTATGCAAAGAACGCATACGGATATGTATGATTTTGACGCATATCGCTTTACCAATCCTTCAGCCGTTAATTACCACGAAACGGAAGTAAGTGAATTGGATTGGAAAGGGAAATGGAGATGGAACGCGGGCGTAACGACTATCGGAGCCGCTTACCGTGTAGAATCTGTTTTGAGTAATCGGCTCGGTGAAGCGCGTGAACCGATACCCGTACCTGGTCATTTCCAACAAGTTTACTCCAAAGGTTTGCAACGTGATAATTATTCTTTTTTCTTGGAACACCTGAAAACGTGGGACAAATGGACGGTTGTTGGTGGCACCTTGTTTAATGTAAATTCACAATTCGAGAATGCGTTTTACCCAGGCATAGATATTTCTTATAGGTGGAATGAGCGATTAAATATCTACTCGTCTGTCAATCGGTCGTTGCGTTTGCCCACTTTTACAGAATTATACTTGAATACCTCGACAGTCAAAGCGGACCCGCTTCTAAAACCAGAAGCAGCAACAAGCATGGAAATTGGAGCAAAATGGAATACACCGCAGTTTTCGCTAATTACCTCAGTTTTCTATAAAAAAACAACCAATGCCATTGATAAGGTGAAACGTCCTGAGCTACCTGTACCAACCATGGAAAACATTGATGACATCAATTTGGGTGGTTTTGAAATGGCTGCAACTTGGAAATTAACGGAAGTTCTGTCCAGCGATAGTAAGTGGCTTCCAGTTGTTCAAATGAATTATGCGTATATTTTTGCAGATAGAAAAGAAGATGGTTTTCAATCGTTTTATACGTTGAATTTCCTCCGAAACAAAGCTTCTTTGGGGCTAACTTCACAGATTTTGCCGAAATGGACAGTCTCAGCTTGGTTTACATGGAAAGATAGAATGGGTAGCTATCAATGGAATGCCGCTTCAGCCCCGATTCCCTACGAAGATGTTCATTTGGTAGATATTCGGATGCAATACATGCGTAAAAATACGCGTCTGTTTGCAGATATTACCAATGTACTCAACCAAATCTATCAAGAACACGGGTTTGTCTTGCAGCCTGGCCGTTGGGCTACGCTTGGAGTACAGTGGACGATTTTCTGACCGGAATTTCGTGGAAAGGCATCGAATAACCAATATTCCTGAGTTTGCTTGTCTTAATTGTACACTTTTTAGGTAAGCCAAGTAGGGAGGTACTTTGGTCCACACCAGCTATTTTCTTCACAAATGATAAAGGCAACCATTGGTTAGAGGTCACATGGTAGATACCTGAATTTCTACGATAACGGAGTAAATAAAAGAGAATTGAAACCGTATCTTGAACAGATACCATCGGTACGAAAGTATCGTTTTGTGCTTGCTGGAGTTCTTCAAAAAGAGGAACTTCAGCAAGCATATATTGTTCGGCTAATTTAAGCGAAGCCCAGAAGTAGGGTTTTTTGGCTTGGTTCACTACCCATTGGTCTAACGTGTGTTTGCATTGACCTAATGGAGAAGTTGGGCGTAAATCAGATAACGTGAGTTCACTGTCTTCACAAATTTGTCCTTCCTCTCCATACGTTTCGTACGTTGATGAGTAGATAAAAGGAATGTCAAACTCAATACATTGCCGCCAAATTTGTTTAAAAAAAGATAGGTAAAATGTAGAAAATTGATTCAAAAAATGCTCTTTTGAGTCATCCAGGAGGATACAAGCTTCCAAATTATCTCCATTTTCACGAATCCATTGGATAGTCTGCGGCGCAGATATAAGAAGAATGTTCTTTGGGTAATGAGTCGGAACCTGTGCGTCATCAGGCTGAATCACTACAATCTCTGTTGATTTTTGCTCAAGTAAATGCGCCAAAAGAGCCTTACCTAGATTTCCGTTTATCCCGTGTAAAAGTATCATTGTGTGGTGTTTGCACAAAATTAAATGAATTGACGTAAATTAAACTGAATAAAATCAAGTATAAATTGAATTTTTCTAATAATAAATTAAGGTCAAGCATTTCATTATCAGTAATTTAGTTCATAATTTATGATAATTTGTTAATGTGTATCAATGATGGTAATTTTGCAAAAAAATAAAAAACCTATTCATGTTATACATTACACGTCGGGAGACTTTTAATGCAGCACACCGGCTTTACCGTTCAGATTGGAGCGTAGAGAAGAATTTTGAAATATTTGGCCCTTGTTCTCAACTTCATGGACACAATTGGGAGTTGTTTGTGACAGTCGGCGGTCACGTAAATCCGGAAACTGGCTTTGTAATGGATCTTAAAACCCTCAGCCAGATAACGAAACAAGAGATTATTGATAAAGTTGATCATAAGTTCCTAAATACGGACGTTCCTTTTCTTGCAGGTGTTTTGCCAAGTACAGAAAACTTCATTTTAGCTATTTGGGGTATTTTACAGCCCGTTCTGGCTGAACAATATGGTGTTCAATTGTATAAATTAAAATTGGTTGAAACCGCGAATCATTTTGTAGAATACATGGGCGAATTACATCAAGAATGAGGTATTTTGTGGTAGCAGGCGAGTTATCAGGAGATGTACACGGAGCCAATCTTGTAAATGCACTTAAAAAGATGGATAACGGGAGCGATTTCTGTGGATGGGGTGGTCCAAACATGCGAAACGCAGGCGTGCTTACTTTTGTCGATACGGCTGTTACAGCACAAATGGGCTGGCTAAAAATCATTCAAAATCCATTTTTTTGGATAAATAAAGTACGTGATTGCCATCGTCAAATACTTGATTATAAGCCTGATGTACTTATTCTTGTCGATTTTAGTGGTTTTAATCTACGTCTATCTACTTGGGCAAAAAAGAGAAATATTCCTGTTTTTTATTTTATCGCGCCTAAACTTTGGGCTTGGAATGCCAAAAGAGTCGATATTATTAAAAAAAGTGTCACCCATCTTTTCGTCATCTTCCCGTTCGAAGTAGCGTTTTTTCAAAAATTAGGCTATGAAAAGGTGACTTATGTTGGAAATCCACTGATAGACGCGCTTTCTTCTTTTTGTCCGATAACAGAAAATCCTTCGAGTACTGAAAAGACTACTGAGAAAAAAATTATCGCACTTTTGCCAGGTAGTCGTCTGCAAGAAGTAGAGAGAAGTTTGCCAGTTATGTTAGAAGTAACAAAGTATATGCCTGACTATCAGTTTATTGTAGCAGGTGTTTCTATGATAGAAAGGCAATTTTACGAAAGGTTTTTGCAAGAGTACAAAGAAGTGAAGATTTGTTTTCAGGAAACATATACACTTTTAAGCCAAGCAAGTTTTGCCGTAGTTACATCTGGGACAGCAACATTGGAAACGGCGTGGTTTAATGTTCCTCAAGTGGTCGTCTATAAAACAGATTTCTTAACTTATTTGTTGGCGCGTCTTGTTTTGCGTCTTGAGTGGATATCTTTGGTTAATATTTTACTGCAAAAAAAAGCAGTGCCCGAGTTGATTCAGTTCCGTTTTACGCCGAAAAACGTAGTAAAAGAGCTAAATGAACTCATAAATAACGAAGAGAAAAGGTCGTTTCAGCAATCTGAATACCAAAAATTACGTTCAGAATTAGGAGAAAAGGGCGCTTCAAATGAAGTGGCATCCCATATTTATCATATATTAAAAAGTAAAGAAGAATGAGAAAAGGAGTTGTTTTGGTTGCATTGTTCGTATCACAGTTTTTATTTTGGGGTTGTGAGCTAAATGAGCCCGAGAAAACAGAGCAAGAATTGTTGGCAGGAGATACCTCTGTTCAATGGAGGGTCGTCCGAGGAATTGCAAAAGTAGATGGAGCTGAAATTGACGTTGTAAGTGCACAAAACCCGTGTGTTTTGGATAATCTATTGGAACTCTATACAAATGGTAAGTTTGATTTATCAGAAGGTGGGTCAAAATGTGCTCCCACAGATCCCGAACTTATTTATACAGGAAATTGGGTATATAATGATGTAACGAATATATTGTCTATTGATAAGTTCACCTTTTTAAGCATTACTATCGATAATCCATCTTTTACAATTACAGAATTGACCGAAACCACTTTCAGTGGCACAACGGTCGTCCAGTTCCAAGGCGAAACAGTAACGGCTGATATTACTTTTGAAAAGGTAAATAACTGATTATTTGTAGCGCGAAAGCGAACATAAAGCGTTTTTATTATGTTCATCAACTAAATTAACTAACTATTATTTTTAAATGAGCAAAGATTTAGAACTGTTAGAAGAATTAACATCGTCAGATTACAAATACGGCTTTTATACAGATATTGAAGCAGATGAGGCTCCTCCAGGATTAAGTGAAGACATCGTCCGGTTTATCTCTGCAAAGAAAAACGAACCAGAATGGATGCTCGAGTGGCGCTTGCAGGCTTACCGCGTTTGGGAAAAAATGACAGAGCCTAAATGGCCTAATGTCAATTATGAACCTGTTGATTTTCAGGCTATTAAATATTATTCTGCTCCTAAGCAAAAGAAAACAATAGCCAGCCTTGATGAAATTGATCCTGAGTTGCGCCGTACTTTTGAGCGTCTTGGAATTTCACTGAAAGAACAAGAAATTCTCTCAGGTGTTGCCGTTGATGCAGTGATTGACTCCGTCTCTGTTGCTACAACATTTCGTGCCAAATTAGGTGAATTAGGGATTATTTTCTGCTCTATGTCAGAAGCAATCCAAGACCATCCTGAATTAGTCAAAAAATACATCGGTTCTGTTGTACCCGTAAAGGATAATTTTTATTCTGCGTTAAATTCCGCTGTATTCTCAGACGGTTCTTTCTGTTATATTCCAAAAGGAGTACGTTGCCCAATGGAGTTATCTACGTATTTCCGTATCAATGCTGCCGGGACTGGCCAGTTTGAACGTACGTTAATTGTGGCTGATGAAGGTTCGTATGTTAGCTACTTAGAAGGCTGTACCGCTCCACAAAGAGATGAAAATCAGTTACATGCCGCTGTTGTTGAAATTTTTGCGCATGAGAACGCAGAGGTGAAATACTCAACGGTTCAAAACTGGTATCCTGGAAACAAAGAAGGAAAAGGAGGCGTTTATAATTTCGTGACTAAACGTGGATTATGCTTCGGTGATCGTTCAAAAATATCTTGGACGCAAGTTGAAACGGGTTCGGCTATCACCTGGAAATATCCGTCGGTCGTCTTGAAAGGGGATTATTCTATTGGTGAGTTCTACTCTGTTGCAGTAACAAATAACTACCAACAAGCGGATACAGGTACGAAAATGATTCATTTGGGTAAAAATACCAAAAGTAGAATTGTCTCTAAGGGAATTTCAGCGGGTCGTAGCCAAAATTCGTACAGAGGTCTTGTAGAAATCTCAAAAAGAGCTGACAACGCCCGTAACTTCTCACAATGTGACTCGATGTTGCTTGGGGACAGATGTGGAGCGCATACATTCCCTTATATTGAGGTAAATAATTCGTCTGCCTCTGTTGAACACGAAGCCACGACTTCGAAAATTGGTGAAGATCAATTATTTTATTGCAACCAAAGAGGTATTCCTACCGAAGAGGCTGTCGCTCTGATTGTAAATGGATACGCCAAAGAAGTTTTGAAGCAACTACCTATGGAGTTTGCCGTAGAAGCACAAAAGCTTCTCGAAATTTCTCTTGAGGGAAGTGTTGGTTAAGCGTACGCATATATAAAAAAGGGCTTTGTTGAGAAATTAACAAAGCCCTTTTTTATTTTCGAATGAGTTGACTGATTTTCCACGAAATATCTAAGAAAATGATTTTTGCACGTACATTTCGTTCCAAATGAAAATAAGCCTCGTTCAAAATTTCAGTTACTTGTTCCAGCGATTCTGTCCGGATTGCCTTCGAAAACTTATCAATAAACGCGCGTGTATCTCCTTGAAGACGAGATAAATCTTCTCCAACAGCTACCCAAATGAGTAGTTCTCTGTACATATTCAAGCTGTAATCGAGAATCGTTTTTTGTTGTTCTTTGGTCTTCGCATCGAATAGCTCAGCCATTGGCACGAGTTTTTCTAAGGCTTGACCAAAACAATAGCGCATCCATTCTACAAAGAAAGTATGCGTGTCATCAGGTTCATTATCAATGAGTTGAATAGCTTTTTGTAGATTCCTGTCGGCAAGGAATGTGATTTCTTGCGCCACAAAGTCGGGGACATGAAGCGTATGTATTAAATATTCTTGGATGTCGTTATCAGATAATTCAGGAACACTGACGGTTTGTGTTCGGGAAGTAATGGTAGGTAAAATTTTATCTCTTTGTGTCGTGATAAGTAAAAAAATAGTTTGCGAAGGTGGTTCTTCCAATAGTTTTAGAAGTGCATTGGAGGTTGTTATGTGCAGTGATTCAGCAGACCAAATAATAACAATTTTATAGTCTCCTTCATACGCTTTTAAGGCTAATTTCTGCACCAATTGTCTTGCTTCTTCTACTGGAATATTTCCTTGCTTGAGTTGGGCGTACGTTAACCAGTCGCTTAGAGAAGAAAAAGGCGAATGCTGAACAAATTCACGCCATTCTTTCATTAGATTTTCGGATAATACCTTTTTCCCACCGGCAGTCGGGAAAATATACATGACATCGGGGTGTGCTAGTTTATTCATTTTCAAACAAGAAGGGCATTTTCCACATGCATCATCCTCTTGTTTATCTGTACAATTTAGATAGGTGGCAAACGCCAAAGCCATGGCTAAACTGACTCCACCTGTATGCCCTACAAATAGCTGCGCATGCGCAATATGATTCATAGAAACGGAATGAATCAACGTCTGTTTTAATGCAGGAAGACCAGGTATTTCTTTGAAAAGCATTTTTTACCAATTGTTTTGGTGAATATGTGTCAAAATGTTTATGTCAAGGAGTGAAAGCTCTTTAGAGCGTCTAGCCATTGTTGCTTGAATTACTTCTATGGCTTTATCAAAACGATAGGGGACGTAGCCATCTGTTTTACCTCCCCAAGTGAACGAGGGAACAAATTTATCTTGAAAACCACCTCCATAAATATTAGAAGAAACGCCAATGACCGTTCCGGTATTGAACATTGTCATAATACCTGCTTTGGTATAGTCTCCCATAAAAGTCCCACAGAAAAGTTCACCAGAAGGAACAATATCTTTTGCTCCATAATGGTATAATCCAACTTCTTTGTAGTCGTTTTTTAAGTTGGAATTAGTTGTATTAGCCCCCAAATTACACCATTCGCCGATGACAGAATTACCTAAAAATCCATCGTGTGCTTTATTTGAATAACCTAAGAAAATCGAATTTCCAACTTCTCCTCCCACACGACAAACAGGCCCAAGTGTAGTATTCGGACGAATTTTACTTCCCCAAGCAATCATGGAGTCATCGTGAACACAAATTGGACCAATTAAAATACTACCTTCTTGAATGACCGCATTTCTGCCAATATAAATAGGCCCTTTTTCTGCGTTCAAAATAGCCGCTTTGATATCAGCACCTTCCTCTACAAATATATTCTGTTCGTTATATATTTTGGTATGTAAATCCGTAATCGGTTGTGAGTTTCTTCCTTTTGTAATAAGTGAAAAGTCACGTGTTATTTCGGTTCCATTGTGTAGAAAAAGATGAGGCAAGGAGGTAATAACCGTTATGTCAGAGCTGGATGATTGTATCGAATGAGAAAAAGGAGGGACTTCACCGTAGTTTGCTATTGATTTATTGCTTCGATAGGCAATGAGGTGATTTTTAGCGTATAAACCTTCATCGAATCCAAGATTTTTGATTTCCTCTACCAGTTCAGCTGTCGGACAAACCGCACTGGAAACATAGAGTTTTTCTGTCGTATCATCTACTTTTATCGGATATTTAGCAGTAAGGTACGGTTCAGTCAGGAGAGATAGAGTTAATTCTGGAAAGAAATAAGTCCATTTTTCTCGTATCGTTTGAATACCAATCCGGATTTCAGAGACGGGTCTCGTGAGCGTAATTGGGCGCAAAGAAAGATGGATTTCAGGAGAATCAAAGAGAATTAAATGGGGCATTTTGTTTGGCATTAAAAGACAAAGTTACTAGAAAATGACGTGTAATGATAGGCTATTTTGTAGGAAAGGTTGGATTGATTCAATAAAAAAAGAGTAGGTAATATGTTACAATTACCTACTCTTTTTTACTACGAAAAGGTTATTTACCTTTTTCTATTGCCATTTTTACTGCATTGTAGGCATTTACAACTCCCCCTGTTACGGATAACTGACCAAAATCAACTGTTTGTGTTGTACCTGGTTTGTTTACTTGAGTACCAGCCAATTTTGTCACAGAATTGAGAATAATAGACTTTATTTCTTTGCTTGAAAGCTCAGGAAAATAAGATTTTAACAAAGCTGCAACACCCGTTACTGCTGGAGCTGCCATGCTTGTACCTTGTTTTTCTTCGTATTTTGAACCAGGTACCGTTGAATAAATAGCCACACCGGGGGCAAATACATCAACACCTTGTTTTCCGTAGTTGCTAAATTCAGCTGGCATTTGTGCTCCTTCTTCAAAATTTAACGCTCCTACTGTAATCCATTGGGCGGCTTCACCTTTATCAGCGTACTTTTTTGTTGGGTAATGTACAACTTTATCAATATCCGTATTGTCATTTCCGGCAGCTGCAATGAATAAAACTCCTTTAGATTCGGCATATTTTACTGCTTCATCTACCCAGTTTTTCTCAGGTGAAAACCGTTTTCCAAAGCTCATATTGATGATAGAAGCCCCGTTGTCAGCAGCATACCGAATAGCATTTGCCACGTCTTTATCGCGCTCATCCCCATTGGGCACACAACGAATCACCATAATTTGTACATTATCAGCGACACCATTCACACCTTTGTCGTTGTTTCGTTTGGCACCGATAATCCCCGCGACGTGCGTCCCGTGCATGGCATCTGGTCCTGTTACCTCTTTATTCCCGTAACCACCATACTCAAGTTTTGAAGGGTTGTCGCCTATGATTTCACGTGGAGAAAAATCAAAGTTATACGCATAATTTACTTGTTCTTCGAAGTACTTTACCCCGTCACGAAGATCGGCTTCTGTAGCTCCCATGCTCGCTAAACGCAACCAAAACTGTTTTGCTTGGCGTACTTCTCTGTCTATTTCTTCGTCATTCATCCCCTCAACTAGTTCTGTAGTTAGGTCTTTTGTTCCTAATTTTTGACTCAACGTCAGGGATGCGTTCACAAAGTTATTGTAAAGGTCTTGGTACATTGGAAGAAACTTCATAGCTTCTTCTTTCTTTTCCTTGATTTCTTTCTCTAGTGATTTAAGAAGCGTATATTCTGTTTTGTATTTTTTGATTGTTCTTTTGGACGGATTTTCCCCGAATTTCTTTTGGTACATAACCAAAAGTCTCGTAGATTCTAACTGCTCTTGGTTGATGTCTCGACCGTCCGCAGAACCAATAAAATCCCATCCGTGCATATCATCAATAAAACCATTTTTGTCATCATCGATGCCATTATTGGGTATTTCACGTGGATTTTTCCAGATAACTTCGGCTAAGTCTTCGTGAAGAATATCAATACCTGAATCAATTACCGCTACGACAACCGTTTTTGATTTTCTATTCTTTAATAATTCTTCGTACGCTTTTTCAACGCTCATGCCATGTACTCCATCTTGTGCGTAATCAAGATTATACCAGTTGGGTTTTGTTTTTAGCTGTTGTGCAGCAACGGTCATGGAAAAAACCGCAAGACAGGTTGTTAGGGTGATTTTGTTCATTCAGTTAAATAAAGTCAAAATGAAATGTTTATAATTAGCAACGACGTATTTTAGTCGAAATGTGAAAATTACGTATTTTTTTGATAAACTGTATCGAATGACTGTTCAAAATCGTGTATCAAATCATCACAGTTTTCTATGCCAACCGATATGCGCAGTAAATTTGGTGGACTTACAGAATGGATTCCCTCAACACTTTGGCGGTGTTCAATGAGGCTCTCAACTCCACCCAAACTTGTTGCATGTTTCACGATATGCAGATGACTAGCTACAGCAAGTGCCGTTTCTGCGTCTCCTTTGACTAAAATAGACAGCATTCCTCCAAATTTACCTTGCATTTGTCTCTGGCTTATGCGGAAGCTCTCGTGGCTTGGTAAGCCAGGATAGTTTACTTTTTCTACGTTCGGATGTTGCTCAAAAAAATGAGCAAGTCGTAAGGCATTGCCGCAGTGAATGGGCATTCGAGCGTAAAATGTAGAAAGACTTCTATTGAGTAGCCAGCAATCAAATGGGCTTGGAACACCACCACCAATGATTTGAAATTGACGAATTTTTGAGGCAATGTTTTCAGGTGTTTTTTCCGATGTAATCACAACACCACCTAAAATATCAGAATGCCCACCTAAAAATTTTGTCGTGGAGTGCATCACTAAGTGAGCCCCTAAATCAAATGGATTGATACAATAAGGCGTTGCCCACGTATTATCACATGCTACAAGTATATTTGTATCTTGAACTAAAGAGGTAATTGCTTGAATATCAGTGACTTTTAGTTGTGGATTAGAAGGAGTTTCTATCCATATAAGTGCGGTGTCAGGCTGAATAGCCGCCTTTACTTCTTCGATGTTCGTCATATCGCATACACTAAAACGGACATTCCAATGCGCGTAAACTTCGGTTAAAAGTAAGCGCGTATTGTAGTAAATATCATTTGGGATGAGGATATGTTTGCCTTGTCCTAAACTATGAAAGATAGAAAAAGTAGCTGCTTGGCCGGAAGCAAATGCGATGGCATCTTTGCCTTTCTCAAGATGAGCTAATTTTGTCTCTACTTGACGTCTGTTAGGGTTTGAGGCCCGAGTATAAATGTCTCTCCCTTCTAGGAAAGTGCCATCATTGGCGCGTTGAAAAGTAGTTGAGAGGTTGATAGGAGAGATAACTGCACCCGTTGAGTCATCTTGATTTCCTCCATGAATTGCGTGCGTAGCTGGGTGGTACAGATGTTCCAAAGTAAGAAATGAATAGTTTGTAAAACAAATGTACAAGTAAACATTGACTTTGGATATACTAGTACGCTGATTTCTTACTCATGAAAAGAGTGTTTACGCAGAATAAAAAGTAAATTTCTTACTGGATAACAACTTTTATTTTCTCGCCTCCCAACGTATTTTTTTCTGTTACTTTTATTTGCTTCAAGGGGACACCCAAGCGGTAAAGGGCTTCTCTAACCGCATAAGATTGATCTTCAAATAGTCGAGTTGAGTTTTTAATGTATTGAATATCAATGATTTGATTTGTGTTGGATTGCCATTTCTTGAAAAAATCAGAGATAACTTGGTCATTTTTTATTTCGGCAGAATTACTCGAAAACGTATTTTTGAAAATACCCGAATGCGCAGTAGTGGTTGTATTTTTGGTTGTTTTAGTGGATTGTTTTGTTTTTTCTACAGGCACACTTTCAACTTTAGGGGCTGTTTTAGGTGTAATTTCTTCCGCTTTTGGTGGTGTGACATTTGTAACTACTTCTTGTTTCTTTTCCTCAATAACAGGTTGTTCGGCTGCATTATTAGAGTCTAAAAAAGAAAGATTTGAGTTGTCGTCTAGCAAAGGAAGTGGGTTTTCTGTTTCAGATTTTTTAACTTCTTTCACCGAATTTCTAAGATGTCTCATGTAGAAAATAGACCCACCTAAGACGAACAGAAGCAAGCCCCAAGGTAAAAATGTTTGGAAAAGCGTAGGTTTTTTGGTTACTTTTTTTCGCTTCCCGCCGTCAACTTTTTCTTCGATTCCGGTGGGTTTATTAGTCGAAACAGAAATTGGTTCTGGTTGGATATTGCTTTGAAATGAAACGGTTGATGTTTCTCTAAATCCAGACTGGCTCAATTGTGGTACCAAATAGGGAGAAAGCCACTCTTTTATAACACTCTGTTGCTCAACGAGTAGATTTTTTATGTCTGCTGAACCCATTTTCTCCCGACGAATAATTCGTCCTAAACTCGCCAAAACGAGTGGTGGCGTAAGTCCTAATAAGGTTTGAATACCCGATTTTTTTACACCCAAGACGATAGAAATTTTTTCTGTCAATGTGTCAAAATCACCTGTATAAAAGTGATTAAAAATATTCGTACCAATAGAGACAAGAATGGAGGCACGTTGTTTGTCGCCTAAAAGAAAGGATAAATTATCAAGCAAATCTCCTGTGTGCCCACCTTCATCTAGGACAGTTTGAATTTTTTCTACCTGCTGGCTCGTAATGGGTTCGTGTGTCAAAACACCAAGAAATAAGGCACTTAGCTGTTCTAATGCTTTGCTTGTATCTTGTGAAGTTTCATTTGCGATAGATGATATGTTCCCAATAACAGACGCATTGAGCTTGTCGTGCAATTCTTGTAAGATGTTCATAAATACGTAGGACATTTTTGTCTTCTTCCAAATCAACAAAAATTATGCCTAAATCTGTATTGCTTACTTTTTAGTGTATTTTAGCCAAATTAAATACATTTGAGTAGGTTTTCCAGGTGAAAAATGTATCCATTAAGCCCTTCATTCAAATCATCAATAAAAATAAATTCATCTGCTGAATGTGATCTCTCTGATTTTCCAGGCCCCATTTTAATTGTTTCAAACGGTAGAAGCGCTTGGTCTGATAGCGTGGGTGAGCCAAATAAACTGTGTGACCGGCCTTGTGCCGCTAAAACCAACGGGTGTGTTGGCGATATACCTGAAGGTCGTAATCGGACAGAACGAGGGATGACTTCTGAATGAATATGTTCGCGAATTATCTGAAGTGTCTCTTCCAATGTATAGGCGTCTGTTGCTCGAATATCAACTGTAAAATGGCATTCATCTGGAATGACATTGTGCTGTGTCCCTGCTTGAATCATCGTAACATTCATGTGAATGGGGCCTAATTGTTCAGATACTTTCGGAAACTGATACGTTTGAAACCACTGAATATCTTTCAGCGCCTCGTAAATTGCATTGATACCCTCTGAAGACCTTGCAGCATGACCCGACTTTCCTTTCGCCTTGCAATCAAGTACCAATAAGCCTTTTTCTGCTAATGCTATGTTCATCTCCGTAGGTTCACCGACTATCCCAAAGTCTATTTTACCAAGATGTGGAAGTAATGCCTCGATACCGTTTTTACCCGATATTTCTTCTTCAGCGGTTGCTGCAAAAATGATATTGTAAGGCAAATCTTGTCGTTCGTAAAAGTGTAAAAAGCTGAACAATAAACAGATAAGTGCGCCTCCTGCGTCATTACTTCCCAATCCGAACAGTTTTCCGTCCTCTATCACTGCCTCAAAAGGGTCTCGTTGATAAGACGTATTTGGTTTTACTGTATCGTGATGGGAGTTTAATAGAAGTGTCGGTTTGTTTTCTGAATAATAATTGTTTTTAACCCAAACATTATTCAAATGACGATGTGTTTTTACTCCTTTTTGAGTGAAAAAAGATACAAGTAGGTCCGCCGTTTTATCCTCTTCTTTACTAAATGAAGGAATGGTGATTAGGCGTTTAAGTAAGGCAATCGTATCGTTCAAGTAGGGGTTTTCCATGTAAGATGTTCGTTAAATAGAAAGAAGTGTTCCTGTTTTCTGTCCGTTTAGGAAAGAAAGAAGTGAACTTGCTTGCCCAATCCAGACATGTTTTACCCCTTTTTGAATGGCCGAGAATGCGTTGTCTAACTTGGGAATCATGCCATCCGTAATTACCTTTCTTTCCTTCAGTTCTATGTATAATTCTGGAGTAATTTGTTCGATGACAGAAGTGTCATCTTGTGCATCTTGAAGAACACCCGCTTTTTCGAACGAATAGTAGAGAGAGGTTGGTAGTTCTTTGCTCAATGCAGTAGCAAGGGCGGAGGCTTGTGTATCTGCATTTGTGTTGAGCATATTACCGTCTTTATCGGCTGTCAAAGGGGCAAAAATCGGGGTTATACCCATGCGCAAAAATTGGTAAATAATGGGCGTATTTACCTCAATAATATCCCCTACGAAACCGTAATCAATGGTTTTAACAGGTCTTTTTATAGCTGTAATCGTTTGGGCATCCGCTCCGGTCAAACCCAACGCATTGCAACCTCTTTTTTGTAATCCGGCGACTATTTTCTTGTTTATAAGTCCGCCATACACCATTGTTACTACATCAAGCATCGCAGTGTCTGTAATCCGGCGACCCTCCACCATTTGGGTTGGAATATCCAGTTGGCTAGCCATTTTCGTTGCCAGTTTTCCCCCTCCATGAACGAGAATTTTAGGGGAGGGAATTTGCGCAAAATCCGTGAGAAATTGGTCAAGAAGTAAAGGATTATCTATGATATTGCCACCTATTTTGACTACGAGGAGGTTATCCATGAAAATTAATTTTTGTTAAATGAGGAATTTATTTCTTTTCGAAGTGCAATATAGGGTCTCGCACCTGCTTTTTTGTAACTTTTCGTCACGTCATTCACCGATTGTTCTTCTAGTCGTTCTCCTTTTTGGTGGGTTTTCCATTCCTCCGTCGTCATATTATTTCGAATTGTCTGGCCTTTTTGGTAGCCATCCGTATATAAACTGATGCGGGTATTTTCTTTTGCTCGTAAATATTTTCCTTCGAGTTCGTTTATTTCTTCCAAAACTTCGTCTCTGTTTTTCTTCAAATCCTCTTCACTAGGGGTTGTTTCTAGCGTAAATGCCAACTGTTTTTGGATAGCTTGTAGCGCATTAATTTGTTTTTCAACCTCAATTATTTGTTCTTTCAACGGGATTGTTTGTTTGTTGAGTTTTCGTTGTGAACGGTTGGCTTGCAGCCACTTGAACCAATAGTAATGCAGTGCCGATAAACCGATACCCAAACAAACAGCACCAGCCAAAGCAAATAAAACACCACTTAGTACGAAAGATAATAATGCCCAATCGTTATTTACAAGATTGACTGTCAGGTTGTTCGCTTGTGTAATTAAGTTTTCTACTTGTTTTTCAAGTTGATTTTTTAGTAGTAAATCAGTGGGCTCCAAAACATCAATATCCCGTTGTATTCGTCGAATTTCTTTTGTGATATTCAAACGAAGTTGGTCTGTTTTGTAGGCTTCGTATCTAAACCAGCCTAAGATAGTCAGCGTAGAAACGGCAAAAACGACCAGTAAACCATGAAAAACCGCGTACAAAACGCGTGATGATGTTTGTTTTGAATGTAAATAGGGGCGTTCAATGAGTTGTTCGTACGCAGGTTTTAGCAATATAGAAATCATCGCAAGCCCAACAGCAAATGACCAAGCTTCAAAAGTACCTTTGATATTCAATGCATACGCAACGATTTCGTGTGAAATGATTAAATCTCCGGCTAAAAAGATAAATCCGCCGATTACATAAAGTAAGGCAGCAAAAAGAGAGTGTTTAGAATACAAGTATTCCTTTTTAGCTTCTATTTTTTGTTGCTTGTTTATCAGTTTGTCTAACTCATCACTTACTTGCTTTTGTACTACTTTTTGAACTTCTTCTTGAGCTCCAGCATTCGTCTTTTCAGAAAAATAATGTTGCAACTGTACCGCATAATTCCTTATTTTTTCGTCTAATTCCTCTAGTTGCGCGTATTTTCGCGTTAATTTTTTCTCGATAATTTCCGAGGATTCAGCGCTGCTAATATATACCTCGTAGTTGTCTTTATCGATTCTTTCCAAGCCATTGTGTATGCCATACTGAAAGTCTGAATCATTTTGTTGCTCTGCCATATAGGTAAATGAAATAGATTAATATCTTGATAATGAGGAATTTGTTCCGTCTTTTTTGCTTAAAAAGGTTGTAGCTAAATCGTATTCGCTTTGGAATAGTTGAAGGAGGCTTTCCATTTGCTGACGCAACGCCTCCAGCTTTTGTTGTTCTTCACTTTGTTTATCAGAAAGAATTTTTCTTTTTGATTGAAGTTCTGTAATTTCTTCTCTACTTGCTTGTATAATTTCCTTTTCTTCTGATTGGATTTTTCGCAACTTTCTTTGAATAGTCCTGTTTTGTTGCCAGCTATCCCATTCTTTTCGGATAATACTCAATTGGCCTAGCAACAATTTGCCTGTAAACAAAAAAAGAAAAAAGGAGAGTAAAAACAGTGCAACGGATTCGAGGAGTGGTAAAACGGAGTAAACTTGTACAAATACAAAGAAGGAAGCCGAAAAAGGTAGCCCTATTTCTTCCAAAAGATTTCGAAAACTAACCGACTTTTGCGTATCGTGTAGCACAGATTTAGTCTGAAATAAACTAAACATTCCTGCTAAAAACACACCAATGGAAATCAATACGTGATTCACTGGATATGTATTTTTGATGGATTCGTCTATCAAAAAAAAGTTACCAAACGACATCCCAACAGAGAATATCAAACCCGCCGCAATACGCAAAAAATGATGGTCAATGGTCGGAGTTTCCATTAATTCATTTTTTTCAGAAATGAAATGGCTGATTCGTTTCTCTACTTCCGCTATTTGGTTGTCAATTCCATGAATTTCTTGCGCTAAATCTTCAAATTTAGCTTGGAAAGGAGCTGAGAGCCTCGCAAAGTGCGCTCTTATTGCCTCGCGCTTAGACTCTGGAGGGGTTTGCGTTAAACCATAAATAACTCCCTCGTCACGGATTGCTTCCTCGTCCATCCAATCAGGGTTGGGAACAAGTTCCGCATAATTTAGTATCGGATTTTCAAAGGACTGGTTTTCCAGTTTATTTTTTTCAATGAGGTTTTCTTCCACCTCCGTTTGTGCTCCTAGATTGAGTTGTGGAGAGAGGTTTTCTGGAATTGATTCCTTAGGGGTTGTACGCTTCTTGAATGTGAGTAATTGAGTCAGCCAGTTCATTTTGTAAGAGGGTTTTTCTGAAAGAAACCTCAAATAGAGTCAATTATTTCATTTCAAGCAAACAAATCAGGATAAATGGCGTATTTGTGCGTATATTGGCTTTTTTTACGCGTAATGTTTCAAACTTTATGGATTCTCTTTTTTTTCGAAAGGTGGGCGAAGGTAAGCCGCTTGTGATGCTTCACGGAGTTTTTGGTTCGTCTGATAATCTGGTTTCTGTAAGTCGATTATTAGCAGATGTAGGTTTCTGTGTATATTTGTTGGATGCGAGAAATCACGGGCAATCGCCAAGAAGTGATGTGTTTAATTACGATGTAATGGCAGATGATTTAGAACAATTCCTTGTTGAACATCAAATAGAAAAACCCATTTTGGTTGGTCATTCCATGGGCGGGAAAGTCGTGATGAATTATGCAATGAAGTACACGAATTTTGAAAAATTAATTATTGTTGATATCGCTCCTAAGTTTTATCCCGTTCACCACGACCATATTATTCAAGGTCTTCTTGCGATTGATATGAATAAGATAGCTTCTCGTAAAGAAGCCGAATTGATTTTTGAAAAGTATGTTTCTAGTTTTGATGAGCGCCAATTCATTCTGAAAAATATCTATCGTACACCAGAGGGTGGTTTTGATTGGCGTATTAATGTACCTGTTCTTGCACGAGAAATTTACCAAATAGGAGGCGAGTTGATGAACCCAAAAGTGGTTGATGTGCCTGTTCTTTTTATGGCAGGTGGCGATTCTTCTTACATTCAACCCAGTGACCACGCATCTATCTTACAGATTTTTCCTGGGGCTTCTTTTGTAACCATAGAAGGCGCAAACCATTGGGTTCACGCACAGAAACCCAAAGAGTTTGTTCAAAGTATTCACTCATTTGCGTTATCTTAATGGCAAATCATTTGTATTTATTACCGACGGTTCTGTCAGAGGGGAGTACAGAAAAAGTATTGCCTCCACAAGTAGTGGGTCTTATCCGTCAAATTCCCGTTTTTTTTGTTGAAAACGTACGAACGGCGCGAAGGTTTTTGTCGAGTTTAAAAGTGGGTATAGTTATCTCAGAGGTTCAGTTTATTGAATTAACGAAAGACACCCCAGAACTAGATACCAAAAATCAGTTAGCAAAATTAGCTGGAAACGTAGGTGTTTTGTCTGAAGCTGGCTGCCCTGGAATTGCAGATCCAGGTTCTGTTGTCGTAAAGTGGGCTCATATATTGGGGTGGAAGGTAGTTCCATCAGTTGGTCCTTCTTCAATTCTTTTGGGACTTATGGGTTCTGGTTTTAATGGACAATCGTTCACTTTTCACGGTTATTTGCCCATCGACTCAAACGCTTTGGTCAAAAAAATGAAAAGTCTAATTTCGAATGTTCAATCTAAAAATGAAACACAAATTTGGATTGAAACCCCCTACAGAAATCATGCTATGTTAGAAACGATTTGTAGGGTAGTTCCGCCCACAATGCGGTTGTGTATCGGTTACGATTTGACTGGGGAGGACGAGTTCATTTGGACTGGAACCATCGCTCAATGGCAAAAAAAACAAATCCATTTTCACAAAATACCCGCTATTTTTCTTCTGGGACAATAAAAAAAGGATTGACAATGAATATTTGTCAACCCTTTTTTTGTGCATTATTTGCCAAATTAACCTTCAATAATCTCAACTAATTCCAAGTCAAAGTTTAAAGGTTGTCCTGCTAATGGATGATTCGCATCTAGTTTAACAGTAGTTTCAGTTACCTCTCTGATGATAACAGGAACCGTTTGTTGTCCGTTGTGCATGTTCAAAGTATCACCTACAACCAACGGGATTTCAGCTGGAATTTCAGATCTATTGAAATCAAAAACCATGTCTGGATTTAAGTCACCGTAGGCCTCTTCTACTGGGATGTGGATGGTTTTTTTGTCGCCAATTACCATTCCCATTACACCGTCATCAAAGCCTTTAATGACCATTCCGCTACCTGCTTGGAACTCAAGTGGTTCACGGCCTTCCGATGAATCAAATAACGTACCGTCGTTCAAAGTGCCTTTGTAGTGTACTCGAACAGTGTCACCTACCTTTACCATAGTAATATAATTGTTTGTATGAAAAATAACAGATTTCTCTGTAAAAATGAATACTTAATAAGAACGTGCAAAGATGACTCTTTTGGACGAAGGAGCGCCTGTAAATACACAAACGCCTGCTTCTTCTGGAGAATCAAAAGGAATACAACGAATCGTAGCTTTGGTGAGTTCCTTGATTTTCTCTTCGGTTTCTGGCGTCCCGTCCCAATGTGCAAGTATAAATTTACCTTGTTCAATGGTCTCTAGGAAGTCTTCCCAAGAGTCTATTTTTACAGTATTTTCTGTCCGGAAAGCCAATGCTTTGTTGTAAATCGCTTTTTGGATATCGTCTAAAAGTGCTTCAATGTATTCACTGATGCCTTCGAGCGGCTGAGTGGATTTGGACAAATCGTCGCGGCGCGCTACTTCTACGGTTCCATTTTCTAAGTCACGCATTCCAACTGCAAGACGAACGGGAACCCCCTTTAATTCGTATTCTGCGAATTTCCAACCCGGTCTAGTTTGGTCGTCATCATCAAATTTAACTGAAATTCCTTTTTTCTTCAATGATTTGAGAATTGGGTCTATTTTTTCGCGAATCACGTTCAGTTGTTCTTCTCCTTTGTAGATAGGAACAATGACAACTTGGATAGGAGCGAGTTTAGGAGGTAGCACAAGTCCCAAATCATCGGAATGCGCCATGATGAGCGCCCCCATTAGTCGGGTGCTTACCCCCCAAGAAGTTCCCCAAACATAGTCTAAATTTCCTGCTTTATCTTGAAATTTCACATCAAAAGCTTTGGCAAAATTTTGACCTAGAAAGTGAGAAGTCCCTGCTTGTAATGCCTTACCGTCTTGCATCATGGCTTCAATACAAAGGGTATCTTCTGCCCCTGCAAAGCGTTCATTGGGTGATTTTGCTCCTTTGATAACAGGTAGGGACATCCATTCTTCTGCAAAAGTTGCATATACCTCAAGCATTTGTTTGGTTTCCGCTTCCGCTTCTTCTCTTGTCGCATGGGCTGTGTGTCCTTCTTGCCATAGAAACTCCGCTGTTCGCAAGAAGATACGCGTACGCATTTCCCAGCGAACGACATTTGCCCATTGGTTGATTAAAATGGGTAAGTCACGGTACGATTGTACCCAATTTTTATATGTACTCCAAATTACGGTTTCAGAAGTAGGGCGGACGATGAGTTCTTCCTCTAGTTTTGCTTCCGGATCCACAATAACTCCACCAGTTACGGGGTCATTTTTAAGTCTATAATGTGTCACGACAGCACATTCTTTCGCAAATCCTTCTACGTGTGAAGCTTCTTTTGAAAGGTAGGATTTTGGAATAAACAAGGGGAAATAGGCGTTGGAATGTCCCGTTTCTTTGAACATATCATCTAGCGCACGTTGCATTTTCTCCCAAATAGAATAACCATAGGGTTTAATGACCATACAGCCTCTTACCGCCGAGTTCTCCGCTAAGTCCGCTTTCTTTACTAATTCATTGTACCATTCCGAATAATTCTCTGAACGTTTCGTCAGTCCCTTTGCCATGATAAACTGTTAAAGTGTTGTTAATCCTTTGAAAATATGATTATTTTAATTATTTTTAGGCAATTATTTGACAATTAACCGCCGCAAAGATACGTTTTTAAGTGAGGAAATTATAATTTTCGAAGACTTGATTCATTCAACCTTTGTATTTCTTTACCAACCTTTTTGTAGCAAATTGTGTCTAAATAACAACAAGAAGTATTTCACATGTATAAAATCCCTTCAATATGAAAAAGTTACCATTCGTAAAATATGTGAGTTTGTTGGGTGTTTTGGGCTTTATTGGTTGTACTAATCAAGTGCCAAGACAAGGTGATTTTGATGATATGTATGGAACATCAGCAAGTGTTGTGGTCATTAATAAGAATTATTACACAACTCCACCGCAAAACACTGTCATACAAGAGCCTGAGTATTCAGCTGACTTTGACCGCGCCAGTGATTTTTCTGAAGAGCCCATCTCGGATGTATATTTTCCAGAAGATTATGTTAATTCAACCCAGTTCAGACGAAGCGTAACGGCAGACCCAGGCTATTCTTCAGGCTATTCACAAGGGTACAGAGAAGGTTGGAATGATTACGCTTGGGCGCAACCAATGGGTTGGAATTCTCCTTTCAATCGTTTTTCTTACAATCCTTGGTTTGGTGCTGGTTTTAACTCCTTTGACCCATTCTCTCCGTTTGGCTTTCATGGCTTTTCTCCTTTTGGTTTCAACAATTTCAATCGTTTGAATAGATTTTCTAACTTTGGGTTGTATGCAGGTTTTAGTACGGGCTTCGGTGGATTTTATGATCCATTTTTCGGCCCTGGATTCGGAAATCCTTGGATGATGTCCCCTTGGGATTACGGTTTTGGATTTAGTCCATTCGGATTTAATTCTTTTGGTTACAGAAATGGATTCGGTTGGGGTGGTGTAAATAGACCTATCATTATAACCAATAATTATATTGGTTCAGATAAATCACGTATTGCTAGCCGTACCTACGGCGCAAGAACAGGTGGAAGGGCAACTGATAACTACAACGACAGATACCAAGCGAATACACGTTCATCTGCGCGTGTTTCAGCTAATACGCCCCCCTCAAGAACAAGTGTTGCTCAGGCAAATAGAGTTTCCAGTACAGGCTACATGGCTGAAAGAGCGGCGAGAGGAAATGGTAGTTACGTAAACGCAAACCATTCCTCTAATCGCGCTGCTGTGGCTCGTACAAATGAAAACACAGCCTCTCGTTCCTCTTATTCACGGAGTGCAACTTCATCGACAGCAGGCGGTGATTCTTTCAACAGAACGCGTAGCACAACATCAACATACAGTCAACCAGCTCGCTCTGCATCCGCACGTTCGTTTGATTATGCAAGACCCGCTCGTTCTACGTACAGCACCCCGAGTTCGAGTTCAACTAGCTCATCATCAGGGTATTCACCTTCCCGTTCGTACTCACCATCTAGCTCTTCATCATCTAGCAGGTCGTATTCAGCTCCAGCTTCAAGAAGCTATAGCCCTTCAAGTAGCAGTATGGGAAGTTCAAGAGGAAGTAGTGGTGGCTCTTCGTCTGGTGGTGGAAGTAGAGGCCCAAGATAAGTAAATCATTCATTGACACGCTTCTATTTTGTAAGTAAAAAAGTATAAATATACCTCGCTAATATGACCATTGGCGAGGTATTATTTTTAAAGTATTCATCATTGAAAAATTAAAGTTCCTATGAAAATTTTCCGATTAAGCGTATTCATCTTTATAATTCATATTTCAGGAATATCTTTTGCTCAATTAAATTTGAATGGTCACTTTTATGGGCAAGATGCACTTCGTTACTCTGTATTCCAGACAACAGGCTCCGCTAGAATTCAAGGAATGGGAGGGAACAGTACATCCTTAGGTGGCGATATTTCTGCTGCCTTTAACAATCCAGCAGGGCTTGGCTTTTATAATCGGTCAGAATTTGTATTGACGCCTTCCATTCAATCAACCAGTTCGAATGCTGTTTATTTAGGTGAAACGGCGGAACAACAAGCATCAAGTACAAAAATAAACCAAGTAGGTATTGTTTTTAATCAACAAGGAGTAGGAACACGTAAGAAAAGGTCTTCCTTTGCCATTGGTTATAATCGATTAATCGATTTTTCATCTGACTTCAGGTACCAAGGTAGTAATCAAAGGAGTTCAATTACTGACTTTTTTGCTGAAAAAGTGACCGCTGAAAACGTAAGTACGGCTATATTAGAAAGTGAATTTGATGCACAAACGGGGTTAGCAGAAACGGCAAGTTCCATGTATTACCAAGCTTTTCTGATTGATCCTTTCGGTACGGATAATGTATATGTTTCCTCTGAACTCAGTACGCCCGTGGAGCAACAAGGGAGGGTTCGGGAAAGTGGCGGACTTTCACAAACAAATTTTTCTTACGGCGTTAATTTTGACGACGCGTTGTACTTAGGTGGTTCATTGGGTATTTTACGCTTGAATTATGTGCAGTTTTCAGACCACATAGAACAATTCCCGAATGGTAATTTAATGAATGAAATTGGTTTCTTTGATGAACTTCAAGCATCGGGTGGAGGGGTGAATCTGACATTGGGAGCCATTTATAAACTAAATCAATCCATACAAATTGGAGCAGATTTTACAACTCCAACGTCCATGCGTGTAAATGAAACGTACCAGTCAGGTGTGACAATTGACCCTATTCCAGGACTTATAACGACTACTTTCTCGACCATTGAAACGGTACCGAATGATTTTACATACCAGGTTAATCTTCCGCTCCGAGGGAATGCAGGTGCAACACTCTTTTTACCGAAGAAAGTTGGGCTAGTTACGGCATCTTTGGGTTATGTAGGCTACAATAAAATGAAAGTTCAAGACCCAGATGATACAAGATGGACCGAATTGCAGAATAGAGAAATAATGGATAGATACCAAGATGTTATCAACATACAAGTTGGTTCTGAAATACGTTTGGGGATAGGTCGAATTAGAGGCGGTATTCAGTATTTAGCAAATCCTGTTAAGAATGATTTGGCAAATACGCAAAATCAGACCAATATTACATTAGGTGCTGGGATTCGGAAGTCTAATTTTTTCCTAGATTTCGCAGGATTGTTTGGGAGTATAAACAGAAACTATACACCGTACGAGTTACAGACGCCAACAGATTACGGTTCAGTGGAAAATCGTGTGAGTTTCAGTCGTTTTCTCATCTCAGGAGGGATTTTCTTTTAAAAGAAAGAATTAGCAAAACGAAGATAACTATCTTCGTTTTGCTAATTCTGCTTCAAGAATCCAGACAATTGCGTCGGCATCTGTGTTGCCTTCCACTGTAATATCTGCTTGGCGATAAATAGGAATGCGTTCATTATAAGTAGTTTCTAAGCGCGTTAATAACTCTTCATCACTTACATCTAGAAGTGGGCGAACTCCCCTCTTCGATTGTCCCATCCGCTTGGCTAATAAAGTAGGTGGTACATCTAGAAAAATACTCCATCCTGTTTCTTTTATATATTTGATGCCTTCATGAAAACAAGGCGTTCCACCACCCGTTGCCACGATAGTTTTGGAGTTAATAGGGATTTTACGGAGTTGTTCCGCTTCAACTTTACGGAAATATTCCTCTCCATTCAAAGAAAAAATATCGGCAATTTTTTTTCCTTCAAGAAGTTCAATTTTTTGATCGAGATCGATAAATTCGTATGTCAATAATTTAGCGATTTGCTTTCCGAGGGTACTTTTACCTGAGGAAGGCATGCCAATCATAAAGATATTTTTTTCCATGTATTTGATTATGAGTAACTTAGGGAGTTGTAGTTATTTCTTTTGGGATTGAGCGATAGCCCCATTTTTCTACAACAGTGCCTTCGTGTAGGTAATAAATGACAAGATTCAAACGAGCCATCGTTTTTAACACCTTCTCGTCAATTGTATAAATAGGTGCTTGCATGTTTCTTTTTTGCAGTTGTTGCGCTAAAAAGGAAGGTACATCCGAAGTGACAAATACAATCTGAAAAGCGGGTGATTTACTCATTTGATTCCAAAAATTTTGGATATTAATCCATGTATTTTTATCAACTTTTTCTACTTTTTTTACTGTTATTAGGATTTTATTTCCTTCGAAGCTGGTACTTGTCCAATCGTTTCCGAGTGTATCGCTGAGGCTATAGTCCGTTATTTTGGGCGTAATTGCCTCTTCATTTGTGGTATATGATTCAATATACTCGAAGTTTGAATCCATTAAATATTCTCTAGATTCAATTTTTTGATTCTTTGCTTTATCTTTAAAAATATATACAATGTCTGGTTTTATTCCGGTTGGTTCCATTAATTTTGGAATGGAATTACCTTTTGCGTACGCAAGGAAGTCAAGTGGAGGGAGGTAATTCAATGCATAAATACCTATTCCAAAACTAAGAATCGCACTGAATAGAACAAAATAGTGTGCTGTTGTAGGAGTTTTGAATTTGTCTCTGAAAACAAAGAAAATAGAAATGACAGCGATTGAAATAACGTCTTTGTAAAAAGAGTTCCAAGGTTTAAGTTTGAGAAAATCGCCAAAACAACCACAATCTGTGACTTTGTTGTAGAAGGCAGAATAAAAAGTCAAAAAAGTGAAAAAAGACATAAAGGCAAGGACAATCCAAGCCGTTTTTTTCATTTGAAAAGAAAATAAAAGAGCGACACCTAGTATTAATTCAGAGGCACAAAACAGGAGAGAGAGTAGTTGAGCTTGGTGAGCTAATAGTGTAAAAATAGGAGATAGAAGGGGTAAATCTGTGGCAAAAACTTCAAAGTATTCTTGAAGTTTCAGTCCAGTGCCGTATGGATCAACTACCTTTACAAAACCGGAGAAAATAAATTCAATTCCTACGAGGATTCTAGCAATATGTGCAATTTTAAGCATAATTTAAAAATGATTAGGAAATAGTGGCTTGGCCAAGTTTAATGAGACAAAAAACAGCGTAATTAACCATATCTTGATAGCCGGAACGAACTCCCTCTGAAACCAGAGTAAGACCTTGATTATCTTCGATTTGTTTAATTCTGAGTAGTTTCATGAGGATAATATCAGTCATAGAACTGACGCGCATTTCACGCCAAGCCTCGCCATAGTCGTGGTTTTTATTAAACAAAAGGTGCATGACCTCCTCCACTTGTTTATCATAAAGTTCCGTAAGTACATCAACGGGCGTATCTTCTTGGAGGGGCGAATTTGTATTTGAAAGGATTAAAGCCATCAAGCAATAATTTATAATGCCAATAAACTCAGGAATCTCTCCTTCATCAATTTTATGGAAACCATTTGTTTGAAGCGTGCGTATTCTCTGTGCTTTGATATAAATTTGGTCGGTAATACTCGGTAATCTTAAAATCCGCCAAGAGGTGCCGTAGTCTTTGTTTTTATTGACAAAAAGATTTTTACAAATAACTATAATAGATTTATATTCTTCAATGGTTTTTTCCATTTGGTTGTAGGATTTAACTCGTTAATAAGGTCACAAAAGTATGAAAAAAACGCTGATTTCAAGGGGTAGATTACTGGATTTGTCAAGCCCGAAAATAATGGCAATAGTAAATATGACACCCGATTCTTTTTATTCCGGAAGTCGGGTTTCAGATAGGAGTATGGATAAGATGGGCTACGTTCAACGACTTATTGACCAAGGGGCGGATATCTTGGATATTGGTGGATATTCCACAAGACCAGGTGCCTCAGAGGTGAGTATTGATGAGGAAATAGGACGTATTTTACCAATCATCAAAGAAATAAAAAGAGTTGAACATTGGAGACAAGTTTGGATTTCAGTTGATACGTTTCGTTCAGAAGTAGCCAATGCTGCGGTTGAAGCAGGTGCTGATATGATCAATGATGTCTCTGGCGGTAATTTAGATGCCAAAATGTTTGAGACAGTAGCTACTCTGGGAGTGCCATATATATTGATGCACATGCGGGGGACACCACAAACAATGACAAGCTTAGATAAGTATGAACATTTACTATTTGATATATTATCTGATTTGCATCAGAAGGTAAAAGAATTAAACAAGTTGGGAGTTAGAGATATATGTGTAGATCCTGGGTTTGGTTTTGCTAAAAATTTGGAACAGAATTATGAGCTGTTACATCATTTAGACTCTTTTTATTCATTGGATTTGCCGCTTTTGGTTGGGATTTCAAGAAAGTCAATGATTTGGAGATTTTTAAAGATAGACGTTGGAGAGGCATTAAATGGGACTTCTATTTTACACAGTTTTTTAATGGATAGAAATGTTGGTTTATTTAGGGTGCATGATACAAAAGAGATGAAAGAGGTTATGCAACTAGTGCAAAAGGTAAAAAGTAAAAAATACACCGTAAAATAATTTTATCCATTTGATAACGTCTAAGAGGTTTTTTGAGAATATTTTTTCGTATATATTTACGGTAAGTTATTATGCGTTATTTTAATACTAAATCTAAATAGTTCGCGCTATGAAAAAACATTTTTCTTTATTGTTGTTATTCGGTATTTTGATGGTTTGGAGTACGAACTTGTTTGCTTCAGCTGCAACAATACCACAAGTTACGAACCTTAGTGTTGGTTCAAAAACGAATACTACTGTACGTCTATTTTGGAACCCAGTTACAGCCGCTTCTACATACACTGTAGAATGGACTCGAGACACTACGGGTACCTGGGAGAAAGTAAGTGTACCCGCTTCTGCTGGTCCAGAGTATATTGTTAATGGTCTTACCAAAAACACGCTTCTTTATTTTAGAGTAAAGGCAGTTGGTACAGTTCCTACACCTCCAGCTGTGGCTGAAGAAGGTGCCTATTCACGAATTATTTCAACGAGGACTTTATCAATTCCTGTGGCTCCCTCTAACTTGAGTGCTACTCAAACCTCTGGAAGAATCACTTTAAATTGGAATGACAACTCGGATAATGAAAATCGTTTTCAAGTATATCTTTCATATGATGGTGTAAATTTCTTAACGGTTCCCCCAGTTTTCGCTCCTTCTTCAACAGGTTCAACTACAAGCTTCGTTTATGGTGGATTACCTGAAAATAGCGATGTTTATTTCCGTGTAGCCGCAGAAAATTTTGATGGTATTTCTGAAACTTCTCAATCTATTCGTCTGATTACAGTTCCAGGCAAAGTAGCTAGAGTGGTACCTGAAGAAATTGGTTTAGACTATTTTTATGCGTATTGGGTGCCATTTAACTCAAATTTTTCGGGTAGAGGATATACAAATTACCAATTCGAATACAAAGAAGACAGCGCTCCAAGATGGTCAACTGTAACTATTCCGGCATCAGCTGGCCCTGCGGCAATAGTTAGAAGCTTGAGCCCAGGTAAAAGATACTTTATCAGAGCTAGAGCACTTAACCTAGGTGGCCCTGGAGATTTTTCAGATGTTGTTGAACTACGTACAAAGCAACGTGTAGCTCCAAATCCAGCAACAAATCTTAGAGCTCAAGCTATTTCTGACTCTTCTATCAGCCTCTCTTGGACTCTTGGAGTCGAGGATTTGAAGTTTTTTACAAACACACGCTTCGGACTAATAGTTGAGGTTTTCAGAGCTAGTGATGTTAGTTTTGTAAGAACCTTATCTCTTGATACAAAGGCTACGAACACACTTGTTACGGGTTTAGCTGCTAAAACTGCTTATCTCTTCCGTATCAATTCTGCAAATGAAGTTGGTGAGGCAAGAACGGCATTCGTAACGGAAACAACATTAGGAATACCTGCTGCTCCTACGCTTCTCGCTGGTACTTCTTCAAAGGATGCACTTGGGGATGCAGTTGTCAATCTTACTTGGAAAGATAACGCAAGTAACGAGTCTGCTATTCTAGTCCACGTTTTGGAACCAGGTAAGCAGCCTTTCCCTATCAAGTTAGCTCCTAACACACAAGCTCTTACTCATACACCAGTGCAACAAGGAATAACATACAGATATGTTGTATTTACTCAAAACGAGTTTGGTAATTCTGCTACATCTGATACGATTTCTGTAAATGTCGCATACACAACTGCTCCCAATGCACCTTACAGCCTTAAAGCAACACTTTCAAATGGAAAGCCTGCTTTATCATGGCTAGATGACTCTTTTGCTGAAGAAAAATTTGAAATAGAAAGATCAACTGGAAGCTCTACATTTTCTGTAATTGGTAGTGTTGAAAGAAATGTAACTTCTTATGTCGATTTAACAGCAGTTGCTGGTACAAGCTATACGTACAGAGTGAAAGCTGTCAACCCAATTGGTGCATCTACTCCTTCAAATTCTGTGACAATTTCTGCTACAGCGGCAACATCTGGATTTGTTGTATTCCCCAATCCAACTGTAAGTTCTGTAACTATAGATATGTCTAATACTAATGCGAAAGGAACTGTTCTAGTTAATGTGGTTGACCAATCGAATAGAGTGGTAAGATCACAAAAATTCAGAGCTCAAGATGGTGTTAACTTAGATTTGACCTCTTTACGCGAAGGTGTTTACACAATTTCTGTTTCAGGAGATGGTGTGAAAATGAGTAGCAAAGTTGTTAAAAACTAATTAACTACGCATCTAAGATTCATAATCATAAAAAAACGGTACTGAAGTCTCTCAGTACCGTTTTTTTATGATTATCTCACTTTAATACCCTTACATGAAGCCTGCAAGATTACCTCAACTTGATTACCTCCGGGGACTCGCCGCTGTAGGAATTTGTTTGTATCACATAAGTATTTGGAAAATTCATGAGCCACTCGATGCAAGCTCAATTTTAGCAAGAATAGGAATTTTTGGTGTTACCATTTTTTATCTTCTAAGTGGATATACACTTGCTTTTGTATATCAGAAAGTAGATTTTCAGAAAGTGAATCAATGGAAACTATTTTTTATTAAAAGGTTCTTTCGGATTTATCCTCTTCTCTGGTTTTCAACACTATTCACACTTTTTTTTATTCATACTAATCACTCATTATCGAAAATTCTACTGAACTTAACTGGTTTATTTGGGCTGTTTTCATGGGACCAATACATCGCAACAGGTGCATGGTCTATCGGAAATGAGCTCTTTTTTTATCTATTTTTTCCTTTATTCATATGGTTTCGTACGAACGCGAGACGTATTTTTTATCTAATTGGTGTTTTTTTGCTTTTGGGATTTCTATATCAGACCTTTTTTCAACTTACGATTACAAAACATTTATCTAACCAATGGGGAATATACATTACCCCGTTTGTACAAATTTTTGCGTTCTATTTGGGGGTATTTTCTCAGACTTTCTCCGTTCGTCAGGCACGCATTACCGGAATCTTTATTCTCCTGTCTTTATCGCTTATTTTCTGTTTATTACCCGCTTCCGGGAATCAAATTAATTTGGTGACGGGCTGGATCAGAGTGCTATTTATGCTAGTCTGTACTCTTTTTGTCTTTATATTAGCTAATTTGAAAGTCATAACGAATAATTGGGTTCATTTTTTCCTTCATTGGTTAGGTGAGATTAGCTACTCTGTTTATCTTCTGCATCCCATCTGTTTCTGGATTTGGGCTACTTATTTTGAAAAAACAAATTTATCCTATTCTTACTTTTGGACGACCCTATTTATTTTTATTCTTGTATCTAGCACCCTCTCTTTTTACCTATTTGAAAAGACATGTATTCGGCTTGGTCAATCTGTAACGAAGCGTAAATAATTTACTGCTTAAATGCTTGTTTTGTACTACTTTTGTGAAACATTAGAATTATACACTAGATTTTTAGAAAAAATATTTGTTATACCCAATCATTGATAGAGTGAAGAATATTAGAAACTTTTGCATCATAGCACATATAGATCACGGGAAGAGTACCTTGGCAGACAGACTCTTAGAATTTACTGGTACAACTTCTCAGAGAGAAATGCAAGCACAGCTTCTTGATGATATGGATTTGGAAAGGGAACGTGGAATTACTATCAAAAGTCACGCCATACAAATGAAATATACGTACCAAGGAGAAGAATATACACTCAATTTAATTGATACCCCTGGTCACGTTGATTTTAGCTATGAAGTTTCTCGCTCTATCGCAGCTTGCGAAGGAGCACTATTGATTGTAGATGCAGCCCAAGGAATTGAGGCCCAGACAATCAGTAATCTGTTTCTTGCATTAGACCATGGTCTCGAAATTATACCCGTAATGAATAAAATTGACCTCCCGGGTGCTAGGCCAGAAGAAGTAAAAGATCAAATCGTTGATTTAATTGGTATTGACCCTGACCTCATTATTCCTGCTTCTGCAAAGGAAGGAATAGGCATTACTGATATTCTTCATGCCATCGTTGAACGTGTTCCTGCACCGCAAGGAGATCCAGATGGTGCTTTTCAAGGACTAATTTTTGACTCGGTTTTTAATTCGTATAGAGGAATTGAGGTAATATTCAGAGTTAAAAATGGTCGTATTCGAAAAGGAGATAAAGTCAAGTTTATGGCTACCGGAAAAGAGTATGAAGCGGACGAAATTGGTAATTTAGGTCTTCAGAAAAAACCAAAAGATGTCCTTGAATGTGGTGATGTTGGGTATCTTATATCTGGAATTAAGGTTGCAAAAGAAGTAAAAGTTGGAGATACGATTACGCATACTTCTCGCCCGGCAACCTCCGCTATCAAGGGATTTGAAGAAGTAAAACCAATGGTTTTCGCCGGTATTTATCCCGTTGATACGACCGAATTTGAAGATTTGAGGGAAGCAATGGAAAAGCTTCAATTAAACGACGCTGCATTGGTCTGGGAGCCAGAAACCTCGGCAGCTCTGGGCTTTGGTTTCCGTTGTGGTTTTCTAGGGATGCTTCACATGGAAATCGTGCAGGAACGCCTCGAACGTGAATTTGATATGACAGTTATTACAACTGTACCGTCCGTGAAGTTTAACGTAATTGATAAGAAAAATAACGTAATCCCTGTCTCAGCTCCATCCGAAATGCCAGATCCAAATCTTGTAAGTTGGGTGGAAGAACCGTTCATTAACGCGCAAATCATTACAGCTGCTGAATACGTCGGACCAATTATATCTCTTTGTATGGATAAACGTGGTCTGATTAAAAATCAGGTCTATTTGACGTCCAATCGTGTAGAACTTTCGTTTGATTTACCTCTAGCTGAAGTCGTTTTTGACTTCTTTGATAAACTGAAAACCATTTCGAGAGGATATGCGTCCCTTGATTACAGCCTTTCTGGATATAGAGAGTCCAGCTTGGTTAAATTGGATATTTTACTCAATAGCGAGCCCGTAGATGCGCTTTCAGCGATTGTACACCGGGATAAAGCCTATGAGTGGGGAAAAAAATTGTGTGAAAAACTCAAGGAACTTTTACCAAGACAACAGTTTGAAATTGCTATTCAAGCTGCTATTGGTGCAAAAGTCATCGCTAGAGAAACTGTACGTGCGCTGCGAAAAGACGTAACCGCGAAATGTTACGGTGGTGATATCTCGAGAAAAAGGAAGTTACTTGAAAAACAAAAGAAAGGAAAGAAAAGAATGCGTCAAATTGGCTCTGTAGAAGTCCCACAAGAAGCATTTATGGCTGTTTTGAAAATAAATTGATAGTTTTTTCTAAGTATATTTGAACATAAACCATTAAATTTGGCGGAAAGATTTAATTCTAAGCACTTACATAAAGACAGAAATAAAACATGGCAGAAGTAATCAGAATGCCCAAGATGAGTGATACAATGGAAGAAGGTGTCATTGCAGCTTGGAACGTAAAAGTTGGCGATAAAGTAAAATCAGGCGATATTTTGGCTGAGGTCGAAACAGACAAAGCAACTATGGATATGGAATCGTACGAGGAAGGTACTATTCTTTACATCGGTGTAGAAAAAGGGCAAGCTGTTCCTATTGATGCTATCATTGCGGTTATTGGCAAAGATGGTGAAGATTACGCCCATCTATTGGGAGGTTCTACTGCCGCTGCAACTACTCCAAGTGTTGAGACGACCGCTCAGGTTGTTGAAAATAAGCCAACTACTGAGAAAATAGATACGTCTGATATCAATGCCGCCATCGTTCGGATGCCACTTCTAAGTGATACCATGACGGAAGGCGTTATTCATACTTGGCTCAAACAAGTTGGAGATACCGTGAAATCAGGTGATTTATTGGCTGAAATCGAAACAGACAAAGCTACAATGGAACTCGAAGCATACGATGAAGGAACTCTCTTGTACATCGGTGCTGAGGCTGGTAAAGCCGTTCCTGTAAATGCAATTATCGCTGTCATTGGAGAAAAAGGAGCGGACTTTAATCGTCTCTTAGCAGCTGACTCCGCTGATACCAAAGTACTAGCTCAACCTGTCGTTGAACAAAGTACGCCAAGTCCAAAAGTAGAAACTCAACCCCAAAAAATAGAGGCCGCACAAGTAGCAGATACAAGTGCAACTTCCAACGGTCGTATTCTTGCCTCTCCTTTAGCTAAAAAGTTAGCCGAGGAAAAAGGAATTAATATGGCGGATGTCAAGGGTTCTGGTGAAGGTGGACGTATCATCAAATCGGATATTGATAACTACGTGCCTGTGGCGAAAGTACTGGCTATACAGCAGGCAACAACTACACCTCAAGCTGCCTTCGGAACAGAAAGTTTTGAAGAAATTAGCTTGACACAAATGAGAAAAGCAATTGCGCGAAGCTTAGCAGAATCTCAGTCAAGTGCTGTTGATTTCCAATTGACCATGGAGATTTGTATGGATAAAGCAATGGAAGCACGTACAATCATGAATCAAGCTTCACCTGTCAAAATTTCGTTTAATGATATGGTTTTGAAAGCGTGTGGAGTTGCATTGACAAAACATCCAAACGTTAACTCATCTTGGAGAGATAATCATATCAAGAGAAATCAACACGTACATATCGGGATGGCTGTTGCTATCAATGAAGGTCTTGTCGTTCCTGTCATTCGTTTTGCCAACACACTTTCGTTGTCCACACTTGCTGCTACAACGAAGGATTTGGGCGGGAAAGCTAAAAATGGTCAATTACAACCTAAAGATTGGGAAGGAAATACGTTTACAGTAAGTAATTTAGGAATGTTTGGAATTGAATCCTTTACATCCATTATTAACAATCCGAAAAACGAATCTTGTATTCTTTCCGTAGGTGGAATCAAAGAAACGGTTGCCGTGAAAAACGGGCAGTTTTATGCCACCAATATCATGAAAGTTACACTAACTTGTGACCACCGTGTTGTAGATGGTGCTACTGGAGCTGCGTTCTTGGTCACTTTGAAGCAACTTTTGGAAGAACCTTATACTTTATTGGTTTAATCAACTCATTTTCCTTTCAGCCCCTTGGATTTTATTCGAGGGGCTTTTATATTTATACTTATGGAAAAAATACACGCAACAACTGTACTCGGTATCATCCACAACGGAAAAGTAGCTCTTGGTGCAGACGGCCAAGCAACCATGGGAAATACAGTCGCCAAGTCGAATGTACGAAAAGTACGTAAATTAGCAGGAGGAAAAGTTCTTGCTGGATTTGCAGGCTCAACAGCCGATGCCTTTACGCTCATTGAAAAATTTGAAGAAAAGCTCCAAGCTTGTGGAGGAAATATGAAACGTGCTGCCATTGAGCTTGCCAAAGATTGGCGCATGGACAGGTACCTTCGCAAGTTAGAAGCCATGTTGATTGTTGCCAATAACACGGAACTTCTTGTTATTTCTGGAACAGGAGATGTCTTGGAGCCTGATCAACAAGTTGCGTCTATTGGCTCAGGAAGTATGTTTGCTCAATCCGCTGCCATTGCGTTGAAAAAACACGCAACTCATTTGTCCGCACAAGAAATGGTTCAGGAAAGTCTGCATATCGCCGCAGATATTTGTATTTATACAAACCATAACTTAGTCATTGAGACAATCGATGATTGATTGTTCTTATCTTGTTTGATTTAAACGATTTTAACTCATGTCGATATGTCTATTGTAAGTGAAAATATCAAATATTTACGTAATCTGAATAGACTTACGCAAGAACAGTTTTCGAATAGAATTGGCATAAAACGTTCTTTATTAGGTGCTTATGAGGAGGCGCGTGCAAATCCACCTCTTGATAAATTAAAGCTCATTGCTACTTCGTTTGGTGTAAGTGTGGATGCTCTAATCAAACAAGATATTCGTAGAATGCGAACTACGCCCGATATTACAATTGGGTTTGAGCAACCTGTTGTTGCACCTCCAGCTCGTAAAATGTCTGATATTCTAGAAGATTATCAAACACGGGTCTCACAAGTTCCCGTCATTCCACAACCTTCTCCATCTGTATTTAGAGAGGAAAGGGTTGTCGCTCCCGTTGAACACATTCCTCCCGTTTTTGAAGAAAAAAGAGAGCCAATTCCATCACAACCACGACCTGTTACACATACACCATCGCCTCCCAGTTCTGTCGCTTTTGCTACGGTCTCTTTTGTGTCTAAGACAATGCTCGACTCTTATCTTGTACGTTGGAATGATATACAGTTCACAAATCAATTACCTCAATTTTATTTCCCAGGTTTATCTCAAGGAAATTACCGGTGTTTTGAACAAGTAGAAGATTTTACGGTCGTCGGGGCACAAGTTATTTGTAGTCGTCTCACTGATTTATACCAAATTATAGATGGTAGAACGTATGTACTTGTAACAAAACCGTATGGTGTGATTTTTAGACGTGTTTTTAGTCAATTAAAAACAAAAGGGAGTTTACTCATGTCCTCAGACCTTGAGAATGTGCCGACAAGAGAAATGCCAAGCCAAGATATTTTAGAAATATGGGAAGTCAAAGGCTACTTCTCTGCTCAGTTGCCTGCACCGCCAATATCACTTGGTAAATTGACGGGTCTGATTCAAGATGTTCAATCTGAAATAGAGAGAATTAAAAAGAATCATATACTTCCTTCATAAAAAGAGGCTGTCTTTTTTGAGACAGCCTCTTTCATGTTTCAAAGGTTGATATTTTTACTCGAAACCTCAGATTTGACCGCCGGATTTCCCTTCCAAATACTCCATTCATCTGTCTTTGGACGTGTAATATTTGCCCCCATTGCTACCAAGGTACCTTCGCCAATCTTACAACCATCGCGTATAGTGGCATTTACGCCAAAAAATGAGTAAGCACCTACTTCACATCTACCTGAGAGTACAACATGAGAGGTAAAATAAACATGGTCGTGGATAGTGCTGTGATGTCCAATGTGATTCCCACTCCAAAGCACCACGTCATTCCCGATTTTAACGAATGGTTGAATGGTATTGTCTTCTAAAATAAAACAATTTTCTCCAATTTGGTCAGTTAAAACAGTTGCTTTAGAACTAATGTACGAGATAAATGTATAGCCTAATTCTTTTACCTCTCCATATACTTTCGCGCGAATAGCATTCATCTTGCGTTCACTCAAAGGGACAAAAAACTGAAATTCGGTGGGAGGATACAATGTGGTAATTTCTTCAAACGGAACAACGGGTAAACCACAAAAAGTGGATTCTTTGATATATTCTTTATTTACCGTGAATGCCACAACTGTGTGTGGAGAATCGTTAAGAAGGTAATAATGAGCTAGTTCAGCGACTAATTCAGTGCCGAAGATGACTACTTGTGCCATATAGTTTGAATGAAAATAGTTGAGACGAATGGAAAATCAAAGATGGATTGTCGTGTTATTTTCTTTTGGAATGACCAACACGAGAATGAGGTAAATCAAGATAGGGGAGCCGAATCCGAAGATAGTAGCAATGACCCATAAAATACGGACGAGTGTTCTGTCGATGTCAAAAAATGAGGCAATACCACCACAAACGCCAAAAAGCATGGCTTTAGCTCCAGTTGTTCTACGTAATTTACTCATAAAAAAAGGGGATAGAATATCCCCAAAAATACAATTATTTTTTAAAAAACGAACTTTAAACTGCAAAACTCTCGCCACAACCACATGTTCTGGAGGCATTTGGATTTTTGAATTGGAAACCCTTGCCATTTAATCCATCTGAAAAATCTAGTTCTGTTCCGAGAAGGTAAAGAAGACTTTTTTTATCAACGAATATTTTAATTCCTTTGTCTTCAAAAACATGGTCATTGGGTTTTTCTTCGGCATCAAACTGAAGGTCGTACATCAATCCTGAACAACCACCGCCCTCAACTGCCACGCGAATCCCGTGGTTTTCTGTTTTCCCTTCTTTTTCTTTGAGTTCAATAATTTTATATTTCGCAGGTTCTGATATGGTAACCATGTCTTTCTAGTGTTTAAAAATGATGTAAAAATATGTCAATAAAACATAATCTCAGTTTTAAAAGTTCGTCTCGTTGGGTGCTCTAACGGAATAATCATAATTTGTAAATCTGAATATACTTGGTACAAATAATCGTGTACGTAGTAAATGATAGACCCATTGTTGAGCGGAAGTGTGTCTGTAAAATACCTAAAATCAAAACCTAAATGGAGTAAATCAAATTTAGTGAACTGGATTTTCCTCTGTTTACTGAGTGTAATTAAGATTTGGCGGTTCTGAATGAGACGTTTGGTGATAAAATCAACTCCTCGAAAGTAATCGTTCTTCCGTTGATTGTTGAATACGTTTCTGCAATGGGTAGAACAGAATTTTTTATCTGATCTTCCTTCAAACTTGTCTCCGCAAGTTTTACATTTTTTTTCATTTAGTTTCATGTGACGGTAAAGGTAAAGGTAATACACGTTGTATCTAATAAATGTAAATGTTTCTTCTCTAAATTGCAAATGATTTTTGATTTATTTCCGAGCGTATTTTTGTTTTAAAGGTTGTTTTTATGAAAAACGTCCAGATTCTTGCATTTAATTAGCAAAAATCTGGGCGTTTTAAAGTTTGATGTATAACTAGCTTAGTGTCCTGCTTTTGTTGTTACATCTGCATCAAAGTCGATATTTTGTTTTCTTAAAACAGATTGCACACGAACGCCAAAGAACACAAGATAAGCAAAACAAACAATGGCAACAACATAAGAGGGCTGTATCCCGATTTTATCGGCTACATATCCTTGTACAACCGGTACCACTGCACCCCCGATAATCATCATGATTAAGAAGGCGGAACCTTGATTGGTATATTTGCCTAATCCTGCTGTTCCCAAAGAGAAAATAGATGGCCAAAGTACTGAGCAGAATAAGCCACCACTTGTAAATGCAAATAGTGAAACATAACCACTTGTTAATAAGCCAATTAGGATAGATGTAAGTCCAAAGGAAGAGAATACGATAAGCGTTCTCACTGGTTTGTCTTGAGAAATAAAGAAAGCAGCAATAAGGAAAAGAATACAGAAAGCGTATGGGTATAAATTAGAAATATCGCTACCACTAACAGCATTGACACCTAAAACTACACCAAAAGCTAAATAGGGTAAAACCACCGTTAAGAGCATTTTTGTTGTTTTGGAAACATTGAAATTCGGGATGGAGGCTGTCCAACGGCCCATCATCATACTGCCCCAAAAGAGAGAAATAAAAGGTGAAATCTGCGAGGAATCCAATTGTTGTGTCTGGCTTAATAATTCACCCAAATTAGAGCCGATGGTTACCTCAACACCTACATACATAAAAATACCTAACATACCCAAAACCAATTGTGGGTACTTTAAAGCACCAATTCCGATTTCTACTTCCTCATTATTGGTAATTGTAGGAAGTTTTGACATCTTGAAAAACCAGGCAATGGCAATAAATAGGAGGCCTAATATCAAATAAGGGACTTTCACGGAGTCAATCGTTGCATTGGCCGCTGCATTTTCTGTAAACGCACCAAAAATTGCTGCACTGACAAGTACGGGCCCTATGGTCGCACCAAAATTATTCATAGCACCGCCTAAGTTGATACGTTGCGCACCTGTTGAAGGGTCGCCCAAGGCAATCATAAAAGGTTGTGTAGCCGTTTGCTGGAGAGAAAAGCCCAGACCAACAATGAACAGACCTGTCAATAACATATAAAATGAACCCGTATTGGCAGCCGGAATGAAGATTAATGTACCTAATGCAGAAATAACAAGCCCGTAAACAATTCCGTTTTTGTATCCAATTTTATTTAAAATATCATTCTTTATAAAGGCTGAAATAAGAAAATACAAAATAGAACCGACTGTGTAGGCAATGTAAAAAGCAAAATCTACGAGTTGAGATTGCCATTGTTGTAGATTGAATTTTTCCTTAAACAAAGGAATTAATATACCGTTTGACGCCGCTACAAAGCCCCAAAAGAACCATACGGTAACTAAGGTAAAAAGGGCAGTCTGATTGACAGGTTTGGTTGAACTTGACATAAGAAAGGGTTTTAAATATTTTTTTCGAAGTCAAATATACCAACTACCCTTATTTTTAAAAATTTTATGAATAAAAAGATACGTCCGTTTGTGTTCATTTCTTCTTATTTGTGTCTGATTTAAAACACAAATGCTTCATTGCTCATGAAAGCAATGAAGCATTTGTGAAGAAAAGCAAAGCCGCCTTTTATTACATGGCTGCTTCTAATTTCTGTGTAAGTATATGTTTTGGTACTGCACCAACTACTTTATCAACCAATTCACCGTTCTTGAAAATCATCAAAGTAGGAATCGAACGGATTCCAAATTGCATAGGTGTGCTTGAGTTTGCGTCCACATCCATCTTTGCAATAACTGCTTTTCCTTCGTATTCACCAGCGATTTCTTCGACAACTGGTCCAATCATTTTACAAGGTCCACACCATTCTGCCCAAAAATCTACCAATACGGGTTTGTCTGAGTTAATTAACTCTGCGAAATTGCTGTCGTTCGCAATAATTGCTTTATTTGCCATGTGTAAAAAGATGATTTGTAAATATTACTTATCTAACTTTTGAGTCTATCTTTTAGTTCCATCTACACAACTTCTATGCATTCTTCTCCGAGCAGTGCCTTCAGTTCTTTGTACATTTCGTTCTGCCCAGAAACTTTTAGCCGTCTTGAAAGTAGTTGAACGTCCGATTTTTCAGCCTCGTGTATCAAATGAATTTTAAAGTCTAATTCTCCCGGATATGCCAAGGCAATTCGCTTGATTTCAGTAACGGTCGATACTAAGATATGCTCGATAGGTAATTTCAGCCGGACTTCTTTGAATTTCTTTTTGCGAATTTCACTCAATAAATCAACCTCCAAAGGTTTGAACTCGAATTCATCCTCCCGATTCCATTTATTTTGAACTTTCCCCCGGATATATACAAACAACCCTTGCCCAAGCATGGGCGCAAACTGCAAATAATCTTTCCCAAATAAGGCTAGCTCCATCGAAGATGAATAATCTTCTACTTTGATAATCCCAAATGGATTCCCATTCTTCGATTGTCTTGTTTGTACCGACGAGATAACCCCGCCTATGGAAATTTCTCGACCTACGTTTTCTTTCGTTAATACTTGGTCCAACGGTTTGCAAAAACGCATTTCTAACGTAAATTGGTCCAACGGATGTCCTGAAATATAAAAGCCAACAACTTCTTTCTCGTAATTTAATTTCTGAATGTCTCCCCAAGGTTCAACTACCGGAATTTTAGGTTGCGAGATACTAAATCCACCTGCATCCCCCAACATCCCAAATAAAGAATTTTGTCCAGCTGCCTGATTTTCATGGTGTTTATTGGCATATCGGATGAGTTTTTCAATGAATGGACTTCCGTCTTCAGTATCAAAATAAGCAGCTCTATGAATACCGAAACAGTCAAAACCACCTGCATACGCAATAGACTCTAAGGTTTTCTTATTGACCGTTCGTAAGTTTACGCGCGTAATGAAATCAAAAATATCCTTGAAAGGGCCGTTTTTTGTCCGTTCTTCAATGATAGCAGCAACCGCGGCATCTCCAGAGCCTTTGATTCCCCCTAATCCAAACCGAAGTTGTCCTCGTTTATTTACACTGAATTGCCTCTGTGACTCGTTTACGTCTGGTCCTAGTACATCGAGCCCCAACGATTGGCACTCCTCCATGAAAAAAGTAATTTTTTCAATGTTTCCTAACTGTGTCGTTAAGACGGCTGCCATGTATTCAGATGGGTAATGCGCCTTCAAATAAGCCGTTTGATACGCCACAAAAGCATAACAAGTGGAGTGAGATTTATTGAATGCATACTGTGCGAATGCTTCCCAGTCTGTCCAAATTTTCTCACAGATACTTGCTTCATGCCCGTTGGCGGCGGCGCCAGAGAGAAACTTGGATTTCATTTTGTCCAACACTTCTTTTTGCTTTTTACCCATCGCTTTTCGGAGGGTATCGGCATCGCCTTTGGTGAAATTGGCTAATTTCTGGGACAGCAACATGACCTGCTCTTGATACACAGTAATTCCGTATGTTTCTGCCAAATATTCCTCCATCTCAGGGAGGTCATACGTGATTGCTTCGCGGCCGTGTTTTCTGTTAATGAAGTTTGGGATGTATGCCAACGGCCCCGGTCTGTACAAGGCGTTCATGGCAATTAAATCATCAAATCTATCTGGTTTGAGATCCCGCATATACTTCTTCATACCATCCGATTCAAACTGAAAAACGGCATTTGTTTCTCCTCGTTGAAACAACTGATAGGTTTTTTCGTCGTCTAAAGGGATTTCATCAATTTCAATCCCAATACCGTGGTTTTCTTTGATCATCCGGAGGCAATCTTTCAAGATGGAAAGGTTCCGAAGTCCCAAAAAGTCCATCTTAATAACACCCGCATCTTCGATGATTTTCCCTTCGTATTGGGTAATTAATAAATGAACATCTTTCGATGTACTGACGGGAACAATCTCGGTCAAATCTTTGGGTGCAATGATAATTCCTGCCGCGTGAATACCTGTATTTCGTACGGTACCTTCTAGTTTTTCAGCTTGTTTTAGTACTTTTCCAACCAACTCAGGGCTGTCGTACATTTCCCTGATTTTCTTGACATTTTCAATTTCATCCGGAGATAATCCCTTTTCTGTCAAGCTTTTAGGTCCACTTAATGGGTAATGGATAAGTTTTTCAAAATCCATTCCGTAGGAGGGTTTATCAGGTACGAGTTTGGCAATGTAGTTGGCATCCGCCAGAGGCAATTCCATTACTCGCGCTACATCTTTGATGGATGATTTGGTCGCCATCGTACCGTAGGTGATGATGTGTGCAACCTGATTTTTACCATACTTATCTACTACATAGTCAATGACTTTTTGTCTTCCTTCATCATCAAAATCCGTATCAATATCGGGCATTGACTTTCTGTCTGGGTTCAAGAAACGCTCAAAAAGTAAATTGTACTTGATGGGGTCAATATTGGTAATGCCAATGCAATACGCAACCACAGAGCCCGCTGCTGAACCTCGCCCAGGCCCAACCATAACTCCCATGTTTTTGCCAGCCAGGATGAAATCCATGACGATCAGGAAATATCCAGCAAAACCCATTGTCTTTACTGTAAATAGCTCAAAATCAATTCGTTCTTTAATGTCATCTGTGATTTCTCCGTATCTTTTTCGCGCACCTTCGTACGTCAAATGTTGGAGATATTCCCATTGATTTAAGTCGTTATCAGCATGGATTTTAAATTCCTCTGGGAGAGGAAAGTTGGGTAATAAAATATCTCTTTTGAGTTGAACGGGCTCAATTTTACTGACAATTTCATTGGTGTTATCGATGGCTTCGGGCATGTCTGAGAATAACTCCGTCATTTGTGCCGTTGTCTTGAAGAAAAACTGGTCATTAAAAAAAGCGAACCGGGAATTGCGTTTGGATGAAGAATCATCGTCGTTGAATTCTTTTGAGGTAGGCGTCGAAAGTTTTTCATTGGTATTGACACACAATAAAATATCATGTGCTACCCAATCTTCTTGATCTACATAATGGCTGTCGTTCGATGCAATGATTTTCAGGTTGTGCTTTTTTGCATATTTCTCAAGCACCTTATTGACCGTAATTTGCTCGGGAATTTCGTGTCGCTGTAATTCTACGTAATAATCTTCGCCAAATCTATCTAGCCACCATTTAAGTTCTTTTTCTCCTGCTTCTTCGCCTTCTTTCAGAATTGTCTGAGGGATAATGGCTCCCAAACAGCAAGTCGTTGCAATTAAATTGTCCTTGTATTGGTCAATTAATTCCTTCGTAATACGCGGATATTTACCGTACAAACCTTCTGTAAAGCCCAAGGAGCATAGTTTTACAAGATTTTTATAGCCTTCTGGATTTTTGGCGAGGAGAAGCTGGTGGTACCTTTTGTCTTTTTGTTCTTTCGAGAATTGCTTCTTATAGTGGTCTTCTACGACGTAAAATTCACAACCAATAATGGGTTTAATATTGTATTTATTTGCCTTCGCTACGAAATCAAAAACGCCAAACATATTGCCGTGGTCGGTAATTGCCATGGCAGGCATTTGGTCTTTTTGCGCTTTCTTGAACAACTTATCTATGTTGGAAGCCCCGTCAAGTAGCGAAAATTGGGTGTGATTATGTAAATGTGAAAATTGCATAAGAAGTAGGGAAAGGCATAGATTGACGAAAGGAATGAACTGCAAAATTAGAAGGATAACAAGGAAAATGAAAGAGAAAGTAGCCATAATTCCCAAAGGAATGCTAGATGATTGATGACCAAGGAGATGAAACGAAAATAGGTCTTTTTCTTGTGGATGATGAAGGTAGTTGGGTTACAAATGGAATAAAATGAAAATAAGAAGTGAGATATAGGATATGTTATAAAAATTTGCGAAATTTGCATCCTATTTACTTTTTCATACATTTTAAACCTGTTTAGTACGATGCCAAAGCAAAAGACAAACTCAGGAGCGAAAAAACGCTTCAAACTAACAGGCACCGGAAAAATCAAGCGTAAACACGCATTCCACAGCCACATTTTGACTAAAAAGTCAACAAAGCGTAAGAGAGTACTTGCATCTTCGACTTTAGTAAGTCCACAAGATGAAAGTAGAATCAAAGCTTTAATCCACGCGTAATTTCGCGTAAGGTTCCCTTGTTTCACCCGACAATCGGCCATAAAAGAGGCAATTAGCCCGCCGTAGTCAAAAAACGTACAAAATTATGCCACGTAGTGTCAATCACGTTGCTTCAAAAGCAAGAAGAAAAAAAATTCTTAAACTAGCGAAAGGGTATTTCGGTCGTCGTAAAAACGTATGGACTGTTGCCAAAAATGCAGTTGAAAAAGGTCTCGTTTACGCGTACATCGGTCGTAAACAAAAGAAAAGAAGTTTCCGCAGACTCTGGATTGTTCGTATCAACGCAGCAACTAGAATGAACGGCTTGTCTTATTCTGTTTTCATGGATAAATTAGCCAAGTCTGGAATCGAACTAAACAGAAAAGTTTTAGCTGATTTAGCTCTAAATCATCCTGAAGCTTTCAAAGCGATTGTTGATAAAGTAAAATAAGGATTCTCCGTGAATCATAAAAAAAGCTATCTGTTTTCAGATAGCTTTTTTGTTTTCTGCTTATTTCTTCAGCTTGAAAATAGCCGCTCCAAGTGGTGGTAGCGATATTTCCATTGAATACGATTTTCCGTGCCAAGGCAGTGTCTCCGATTTTTTATTCTGGTTCACTACACCGCTTCCCCAGTATTCAGACGAATCTGAATTGAATACCTCTGTGTAAACACCTTCTTCTGCTACACCTACTCGGTAATTATAGTGTGGAACAGGCGTTAAATTCAAGATAATGTATAAATTATCTGCTTCCTGGAATCCTTTTCTGCTATAATAAACAACACTGTTTTCTCTGTCTGTGGTATCAATCCACTCAAAACCTTCGTGACTGAACTGTTTATCAAAAAGTGCAGGTTCAGATTTATACAATTGGTTCAAACCTTGCATCAATCGCGCCATTCCTTTGTGAGATTCTTGGTCTAACAAATGCCAATCCAAGCTATTTTGGAAATTCCACTCTTCGCGTTGTCCAAATTCACCTCCCATAAATACGAGTTTTGACCCTGGATGGGTAAACATATACGAGAATAGCAAGCGTAAATTGGCAAATTTACGCCAATCATCTCCCGGCATCTTGGTTAGAAGGGAACCTTTGCCATACACCACTTCGTCATGAGACAAAGGGAGCATGAAATTTTCTGAAAACGCATAAACTGTACTGAATGTCAAGTCATCTTGGTGCCATTTTCTGTACATGGGGTCTTTGGCAAAATACCGAAGCGTATCGTTCATCCAGCCCATCATCCATTTCATTCCAAAGCCCAAACCGCCTGTATAAACAGGTCTTGAAACCCCAGGGAAAGCCGTTGATTCTTCCGCAATAGTCTGTGTATCAGGAAATTCCTTGTAAATAATTTCGTTTAATTCTTTGAACAAAGAGATGACTTCCAGGTTTTCTCGTCCACCAAATACATTCGGAATCCATTCTCCTGCATTACGGGAATAATCTCGATACAACATTGAAGCAACAGCATCAACACGTAGCCCGTCTGCATGGAATCTATCTAGCCAAAACAATGCATTGCTAATTAAAAACGAGCGAACTTCATAGCGACCATAGTTGAAAATATAGCTTTTCCAGTCAGGATGATAGCCTTCTCTTGGGTCTTCGTGTTCGTACAAGGCTGTGCCATCAAAACGGTAAATACCATGTGCATCACCTGGATAATGCGATGGAACCCAGTCTAAAAGTACACCAATGTCATTTTTATGCAATTGTTCAACCAAATACATGAAGTCTTGCGGAGTTCCAAACTGGCTTGAGGCAGCAAAATATCCTGTAATTTGGTAGCCCCAAGAAGGTTCATACGGGTGCTGCATGACAGGCATAAACTCAACATGCGTAAAGCCGATTTCTTTTACGTAAGGAACCAATGTATCTGCAATTTCACGGTAGGTGAGGCGTCTTTCTGGATTAGAAGGGTCTCTCTTCCAAGAACCAAGATGGATTTCATACACAGAAATCGGTGAAGTCAATGCATTTTTACTTCCTCTTTTCTTCATCCAATCTTGGTCATCCCATTCGTACCAAGTATCCCAAATAATAGAAGCGGTTTGTGGAGGGATTTCCCAGCGAAGCGCATACGGGTCTCCTTTTTCTAATTTTCCTCCTCCATTATTCGTAACAATGGAATATTTATAGACCTCGCCATTTCCAATTTGTTGAATCCAACCTTCCCAAATACCAGAGCCATCCCATCTTGGATATAAACCATGCGATTCGTCATTCCAACCATTGAAATTTCCGATGACGTGTACGGAGGCAGCATTCGGTGCCCAAACTGCGAAATATGTACCTGTAACTCCTTGGTTTTGAACCACATGAGAGCCCATTTTTTCGTACAACTTGTAATGTTTTCCTGATTGGAATAAGTGAATGTCAAAATCAGTAAATAGTGTGTAGGGTTCAACTGCCTGGAAAACGGGAGTTGATGCAACAGGTTGCGTGTCTTCAGGTGCAACTGTTTTCTTTTTTGCCATAGGTTAACTTGTTTTTGGTTAATAGCGGGCACACAAACGCAACCCGCTATCTTTTTGCAAGATATTGATATTTTTTGAACTCACATACAAGCAGTCAAAAGTTTTGGAAGCTGTTTACGTGAAATTTTACAAATAAAAAGGAATGATTTTTTTCCCAGATGAGGCTTTAAAATTATACCTTCACAACTCAAAATAAACCTTTTTCGACTGAAAACGAGTCTTCAAAAACGGAAAAAATGCAGTCAAACAGTTGTTTAAGTTCCAGAAATATAACTTTCAAGGTACTGAATATGCTCTGTTTGTTCTGATATAATCTGTGTGACGATATCACTGATACTTAATACACCGACGACTTTTTCACCTTGCATAACAGGTAAATGACGAAATTTATGACTGCTCATCAAGCTCATACAATCTCGTATGGTTTTATCGGGTGTAACTGTAAAAACAGAGGAGGTCATGACATCCAGTATGCGCGTTGTAGCTGCCTGACGACCTTGAATAACCCCTTTTCTTGCGTAATCACGTTCTGAAAAAATACCTACAAGATTACCCTGTTCAAGCACAACAACAACTCCGATGTTCTTATCAGCCATCAGCTGGAGTGCGTCAATAACAAGTGTTGTGGGCTCAACGGAAAATACTTCGTGTTGTTCCTTTTTTTTGCTTAGGAGTTGTTGAACTGTCGTCATAGAATTTGGAATTAATAGGGTGAAAGAAATGATACAATACCAAGAAGTAGGTCAAGAAAAGGTACTGTTCAATTCTGAAATTAAAATTATTTCACGATTAATCCAATTTTTTCAATAAAAAATTATAGATTTTTGTACTTAAAAGAAAAATAGTCCAAGGAAAATCCCTGGACTATTTTGTTTATCTAACTCAAAACCTCTATTGTTACGAGCTGTTGACTTTTCAGTCCGTCACTTATTGTAACAATTTAGTACACAAATTTACATTATATTTGAATTTTTGATACACCCATTTTCCAAAATAGGGGATATTCTGCAATAATTGGTGATGAAATGCTTTTTTATACACGAAATGCACGTGTCTTTCCTTTTTTATTCCTATGTCTGATGCGATTTACTCCATAAATGAACCACTTTCTGAGCGAATGAGACCTCTTTCTCTCGCAGATTTTATTGGTCAAAAAGCTATTCTGTCCCCAGAAAAACCGCTGAGGCGTGCCATCGAGAATAAAATGATTCGGTCTTTGATTCTCTGGGGACCCCCGGGCGTCGGCAAAACGTCCCTTGCTTTATTGATTGCACAAGCACTCAAACGGCCTTTTGTCGCCTTGAGTGCCATCAGTGCTGGTGTAAAAGAGTTGAGGGAGGTCATTCAAAAAGCGGATGGATTGTTCCCTCCCGTTCTCTTCATCGATGAAATCCATCGTTTTTCTAAGTCTCAACAGGATTCGCTTTTATTGGCTGTCGAAAAAGGACAAATCACACTCATTGGCGCAACAACAGAGAATCCTTCTTTTGAAATCAATGCCGCTTTGCTCTCCAGATGTCAAATTTATGTGCTAGAACCACTCGAAATAACAGAATTGGAAGGATTGCTGCATCGTGCCATTAGGACGGATGTATTTCTTAAAACGAAAGAATTTCAAGTAGAAAGTGCAGCTGCTTTGCTCCGTTTGTCAGGTGGTGATGCAAGAAAGTTGCTAAATTTATTGGAAATCGTGGCGATGTCCCAATGGTCAGAGCAGATAATCACGATTTCCGATGCGCTCGTTGAAGAAATTGTTCAAAAAAATGCGGTGAAATACGACAAATCTGGGGAGCAGCATTATGACATCATTTCCGCATTTATTAAATCTGTTCGAGGTTCAGACCCACACGCAGCGCTGTATTGGTTTGGTAGAATGTGGAACGGTGGCGAAGAAGATACTTTTATCGCACGTAGGTTACTAATTTTGGCAGCTGAAGACATTGGTTTAGCGAATCCAACGGCCTTGATTTTAGCTAAAAATTGCTTTGATGCTGTAAAAATGATTGGAAAGCCTGAAAGTCGCCTAATTTTGGCGGAAGCAATTGTGTATTTGGCTAGTTCGCCAAAGTCAAACTCTACTTATTTGGCTGTTGATAAGGCAATCGCACTGGCGAAAGAGACAAGTGATTTGCCGGTTCCATTGGCTCTTAGAAATGCACCAACCAAACTAATGAAAGATTTAGGATACGGAGACGGTTATTTGTACAGCCACGGTTTCAAAGGAAATTTTGCCAAACAGAATTTTATGCCTGACGAGTTGAAAGGGACGAACATTTACGCGCCCGCAGACAATTCCCGTGAAAAAGAAATAGCTAGTCGGTTAGACCAGCTATGGAAAGATTGGTATAAGTAGGGTTTTACTGATAAGATTTACGCAAAATATAGTGCGTTGAATAGCTCTGCACAGATTGCTTGAATAGTTCATTGAATGTTTGCATGAAGCTGTCTTTGGCAGAAATATAGTCCATTGACTGAAACAATTCTTCTTTGTCCACCAGTAATGCAATACCTTCAGCAGTTGCTTGGACTTTAAAAAATAGATGAATTACTTGGCTGTCCGAAGGGTCTTTGAATTGTAAACTAATTTTTCCCGTCTTTTCTTCTAAGGAATAAACGCCTGAGAAAGAAGAGGTTTCTAATTTTCCGTTCTGTTGAGGCGCTCTCATTTCGATGGCTTCAAACTGTCCGTTTGGCATGAAAGTAAGTTTTGAGTGATTGTTCCCGTTTTTAAAATATTCTTGTGTACTTTCTTCGCCATCAAGAACGATTTTACTCTCAAGTTTCGTGATAACCCATGTGCCTTGAAGGGACTGACTTGAAAACGGAGTCCTCTCTCCTGCAAACGTATGAACAAATGGAAAAAAGGTGAATAAGATAAATAGGCGTGTTAAGCAGACTTTTTGCATGTTAATTTGTATGTTTTGAGACTTCCTGCAATTTCTGAAACTTAACTTGATTTTTCAAGAAATATAAAAAAAATGACCGTTTATTTTTAGTAAACGGTCATTTCATCTATCAATTAAAAGAAGATTTTATACTTCTTCACCGACTACATACTCGTCTTTTGTAATGGAATGCTTCACGGATAATTCGCCAATAAAGCCAGCTAAGAAGAGTTGAACACCAACAACAATAGCTAAAAGAGCTAAAAAAAAGAGGGGATTACTCGTCACATCTCGGTACGCTTGATTTGTCCAAATATTATACAACTTGACAAACAAAAGAGTAATCGTGGCCAATGTACCAAAGAAAAAGGAGGCTATTCCCAATGTTCCAAAAAAGTGCATGGGTCTTCGTCCAAATTTGTGTAAAAAAGTAATGGAAAGTAAATCCAAAAATCCGTTGATAAAACGGTCAAAACCAAATTTAGTTGAGCCGTATTTTCTTGCTTGGTGTTGCACAATTTTTTCTCCAATCTTACCAAATCCATTCCATTTCGCTATGACAGGAATGTACCGGTGCATTTCGCCATAAATTAAAATGTTTTTGACTACTTTTGATTTGTACGCCTTCAAGCCACAATTAAAATCGTGTAAGTGAACACCTGAAATTTTACGCGTAACGGCATTGAACAACTTGGTAGGTAGTGTTTTACTGAGTGGATCGTATCGCTTCTTTTTCCAACCTGAAACAACATCAAAACCTTCTTGGGTTATCATCCGGAATAAATCCGGGATTTCCTCTGGGCTGTCTTGTAAATCTGCGTCCATTGTAATGACTACGCCTCCTCTACTACAGTTAAAACCTGTTTGTAGGGCAGCAGTTTTGCCGTTATTTCGCAAAAAACGGAAACCGCGAACCTGTGGGTTTCTTGCCTTTAAATCACAAATAACAGACCACGAGGCGTCTGTACTTCCGTCATCTACGAAAAGGATTTCGTAGCTAAACCGATGCTCTTGCATTACTTTTACAATCCAATCGTGTAGTTCCGGAAGCGACTCCGCCTCATTGTACAAAGGAATTAATACACTGATTTCTATATTCTCCATGCTCATTTTCTTTTTTCAAACGTCCTGATTAAGTGTAAATAAGGCGTTCAAATACAAATGTCTAAAAAATTAGATAATATTCTTTCAAAGCTTCTACAAATCGTGATGTATATGTGCCATCTCGATGAAAAATGGAAATAGCTTCTGTTTGGAAAGGAACTTCTTTTTCTCGCCGCTCAAAACAGCTTATCTCCCGAATCACAGGCATATCTACTTGATGTGATAAGGTGATTGAGCGCGTCCTGAAAAAGAAACGCTCCGCAAAGATACTTGAAAGCTTCTCCATTTCAACGGGTGGAAGCAAAATCCAACTTACTCCGCCTGGTTTAAGTATTTTTTGAATGCCAAATGCAAGTTCCTCAAACCGGAGTGTCGTCTGGTGATGAGCCACATTTTTTTTATTATTCGTTGATTGTAAGTCATTTACGTAAAAAGGAGGGTTGCAAATGACTCCCGTAAATTGGTTTTCCTTGTTTTCTATGAAGGATTGAAATGATGTGTTTTCTACCTCAATTTGATGTGCGAATGGGCTTCTTTTTGCGTTTTCTTTCGCTTGGTTCGCTGCCTCTGGTTCTAATTCGATACTTTTTATCTTGCTTTCTGGATACTTCTGCGCGACCATCAACGACAATAATCCTGTACCTGTACCAATATCGAGAAGGTACGTTGGGTCTGTAAATTCACTGATGGCTCCCAAAACGCAGGCATCTGTACAAACCTTCATGGCTGTTCTATCTTGATGTACCGTGAATTTTTTGAATTGAAAAAAGGATTTTTTTTGTCGCTTTGCCATTATTTTCGTCCAAAGTCTGCTGGATTTTCACCCCATTGTTCTGTTACCCATTTGAGAACCGGATTCGCGAATGTTTGGCTATTCAGCCAATTTTCTGCGCGTTGTATCAACTCAAAAACGTCTTTATTTCTGTCTGTTGCCACTAATTTTGTATTTGCTTTTTTCCTTTTTACCCAGCTGATAGCCGTTAATGAATCAGAATAAATAGGAATATTGCCAAGATTTCCTTTTTGTGCCAATGCCAATGCGTGAACAATGGCAAGAAATTCACCAATATTATTGGTCGCATCGTGAAAAGGCCCTTTTTTGAATAGCAATTGTCCGGATTGGAGATGCCTACCTTGGTATTCCATATCGCCTGTTTTGGTGTTCCAGGCAGCATCCACAACCAAGGCGTGCTGTGTTGGATACGCGATTGTTTGATTCTGCGCACCCGCTTCTCGTTTTTTCTTTTTGGCAATCGTCTTATAAAAACCGTCTTCCAACGCTTTTTCGGCTTCTTCGCGTGATTCAAATGACTTATATTGAGCCCCTTCTACGTTTTCAACTTGTTCTTTGCAGGATTCCCAGGTACTAAAAATGCCCGTAGATCGTCCTTGCCAAACGACATAAAATTTCTGTTTTTTCATTTCTTACAAAGTAATCAAACGGTCTTCTTTTACATAATAGACTGCCTGAAGCTCGTCAATAATATTTTGCTCTTCCCATTTGGTGATGTCTAAATCCATGGATTGGCTCACAGAATGAAGAATGGATAGTAATTGAATTTTTAAATCCTCAATCTCTGGCGCGTTTTTCTTGCTCAAAATATAGGCTAATTCCTCAAATGAATCAAAATTCATCCATTGACTCGGAATTTGGAACATCAGTCCGTTGGCAGCCAAGCAAATGGCGACAGGTTCAACGCCTTCTTCTTCTTTTCTCAAGATTCGCTCAAACCAACGCGATGCTTGTATGTATTGGGCGGTGTTTTCTTCAAAAAGTACGCCTATCTTCGCTCTTTTTTTATTCTTATTTGCTCGGATAGATTCCTCCATTCGCGTAATTAGCTGATTATAAATCGGTAGTGGTCCTCCATTTTTTTTCTTAGAAAGTGTTCCATACCTAATTTGTGCGGTAAATAAATCTTGCGGCGTGAACCCAAAAAGCGATAGTATTTTCTTTGTCACGGAAAGATGTGTGAGCAAAGGTTGCACATATACTTCCTGAAAAACAATTCGCTTATCTGGGGTAACAAATCCTCTGAAAAACGCGAGAAAGTCTTGATGTGTTTTTTGGAATAAAGTCGTTGCCATTCCTCGTATTTGCTGAATGGTTTCGTCAGAGGCGAGAAGGAGCGGTGCTTCAATGGACAAATTGGCATCTAAATCTGTAGAAATTTCGATGGGCGGCAATGCAATTACTTTTTCATTCGTATCACTCATGACAGCACAAATGAACTCTTGTCCAATCGTGAAACTTTCTATAAATAATTGATTTTCAAGTTTATAGGAGCGAATAGTTATAGATTCATAAGCAGGGTTTTTAAAATATTCGTTTAGATAATTTGCTAAATCTGCGGGATGTTCAATGACTTCTTGGTTTGGCGTTAGTGCTGGTAGCCCAATGCCTTGTTCTAAGTCTAAGAGTCGCTCGATAGCTGTTTTGCGTTGCTTTGTACTGGCTTTTTTCCACTCTTTTTGGTAAATAGTTACTTCTTGGAAACATTTTTGAACAGCCCGAACAAACTCCTCAAGACTTCTTTTCTTGATGATGAGGTGGTTTTTATCAAATCCTTGCGAGTTTGGACTAATGATAAACGGAAAACCAATTTGGTTGATAATATCCTGAAAGATTTTCGCTTTGTCGGCTGATTCCCATTCTGAATACGTCAAAGTCTGGTATTTTTTCTGTGAATGGGTAATCGATTGCAGCATATTTTGTAGAAAGCCTCGGTCTGCTTGTATCGAAGCACCGAGTTGGGAAGGCCCAGAATAAGGAATATGGAACCAATCTAAAATGCCTTGTATCTGCCCTGACTCTTTATTTGAGCCTTGCAATGCAAGAAGTGCAAAATCAATTTGGGTTGCGAGTTGCTCCCACTTTACTTGCTTTCCAATTTTGTAAATAAGTTTGTAAAGCTGTGTCTCATTGAGTTCTCCCAAATGCTCAATATAGACACGAAAGCCCCGATTTAGGTTTCGAGAGGGGTAGAATCGTCGAATGGATTCTTCTTCTAAGATATTTTTTTCTACATGAATGCAATTTCCTAAGCTATCAACAAATAAAAGAACGGGTTCAAAAAGCTCTAAGTCCAGATGGTGAAGTATAGACTTTACCCATCGAAAAGATTGCTCTCTTTCTCTTGAGATGCCCCCAAAAAATAAGCCAATTTTCAGTTTTTGTGTCATAAAACGTAGGTAAATAAATGCGGTAATGGTGAAAGCACAAGACAAATTAACAAAAAAGTCGCTATCTACTAGCGACTTTTTTGAATATATTGCGTTTTTCAGCTTGGTACTTACTTGGTCAACTTGTTTATTTTGTACTTGTCAAATTGAGGGCAATTACCTTAGTGATTTCAGGGACAGCCTTTAAAATCGCCTCTTCTAAGCCTGCTTTGAAAGTCATGGCAGACATCGGGCAGGAGCTACATGAACCAATTAATTCGAGCTTAACTACCATATCCTCTGTTAGTTCGACAATCTTGACGTTCCCTCCGTCAGCTTCTAAATAAGGTCTCACTGTATCTAAAGCAGCTTCAATGCGTTTTGTGATTTCTTGCATGGTTTTTCATTTTCAGAATGTAAAAATACATATCTATCGGCAATTTGACTACTATCAGACTGAATTAGTTACTCAATCGTTTCTTTTTAGTCTTATTGAACCACCACACGATTGGTTTTGGGCGATTGCGCATTCCGAATTGCTACTTGTTGAGCTAAAGCAGAGGCTGCTTGGCTGAACGCCGTTGTTGTCGGACTTGCACTTTCCATCATAATAGGTCTTCCTGAGTCGCCACCTTCCCGAATACCTTGAACCAACGGGATTTGCCCCAATAGAGGAACTTCGTATTTATCCGCCAATTGCTGCCCGCCACCTTGACCAAAAATATAGTATTTATTGTCTGGAAGTTCCGCAGGTGTAAAGTAAGCCATGTTTTCAATCACTCCTAAAACAGGTACATTGATTTGAGGTTGCTTGAACATCGCCATGCCTTTCATCGCATCTGCCAACGCTACTTTTTGAGGAGTCGTTACTACAATTGCTCCAGTTACCGGAACCGTTTGCACCAAAGTTAAATGAATATCACTCGTTCCAGGCGGTAGATCAATCAAAAGATAATCCAATTCTCCCCAGTCCACATCACCAAAAAATTGACGCAATGCTTGGCTCGCCATCGGGCCTCTCCATACAACAGCACTTTCTGCTGGAGTTAAAAAGCCGATAGAAATCATTTTAATTCCGTACTGAAGAATAGGCGAAATCATATTTTTACCGTCTTTTTGAGTAATTAACGGCTGTAAATCTTCTCCTCCAAACATAACCGGAATAGACGGCCCTGAAATGTCTGCGTCGATAATCCCTACTTTTGCACCCGCTGCCTTTAAGGCCATGGCAAGATTGACAGTCACGGTAGATTTTCCAACTCCTCCTTTTCCAGACGAAATCGCAATGATGTTTTTGACCCCCGGTAAAGTCGGTGATTGATCGCGAACAGACGTAACATCTGCGGTCATTTTGATAGAAACTTCAATGTCAGCACTTAGCTGTGCATGTATGGCTTGCGTACAATCATTCTTTATTTTTTCCTTGAGCGGGCAAGCGGGTGTCGTTAGAACTACGGTAAAAGAAACTTGATTGACACCTACCTCGATGTCCTTGATCATATTCAAAGTGACCAAATCTTTCTTCAAATCAGGTTCTTGTACTGTTCCGAGCGCTAAAAGTACTTTCTCTTTCGTGATGGTTAATTCTCCCATGCGTATCTAGTTGATTTATTATTATTTGGGTGAGTTCTTACGTTTGTCAACAAGTAAATGGAAAAATTAGTTTAATCCAATTTTTGCTTCATGGTTTCTATTTGTTCTTTTACTTCGTTTATTTCGTTTTCGACAGGTAATTGTGAACTAATTTTTACTAATTTTCTAGCCAAATTTTCCAAGAAAAGGAGATGACTTCGTGTGCCTGGATAAAAAGGACGGTGCTGTAAACTAGCTTTGATTTTTTGCCAATCTGCTTGTAACTTTAGTAGGTTTTCAGAGAAATAGGTCGTTCGAAATTGAGTATATATGTACTCAATAGCTTGTTTGTTCGGGTGAATTAGGTCTTCTTCATAAAATCGGTAATCACGCAAGTCATCTTGCATGATTTCAAAAGCCGGAAAATAATAAACAGTTGGATAAGTTTCTTGCAATTCATGACAAACCACGCGAAGTAGGCTTTTACTCAAGGAATTAAGAGTTAATGTATCCTTCGTATGTCGGACAGGACTAATTGTTAGTATGATTCGAAGTGTCGGATTTACCTCTTTCAACGTCGTGTAAAGTAAAGTGAAAGAAGCTAGGATTTCTTCTTTGGTTAAAAGGATTTTCTCAAATTCTGACGAAGGAATTTTATGACAATTGGAAACGATTTTTTGTGTTTTTTTCTGGCGATAGACGAAGGCTGTGCCCCAAGTCAAAATCAAAATATGCGTTTTTTGTAAAGTTTCTCTCACATGTTGGTTCGTCAACTGAATTTCTTTCCATAAGTCTTTTTGTGACGTACTCCAGAAGGTAGAATGAAAATCAAAATGATGCCAAATCGTTTCTTTTTCTATAAATAATTGATTATCAATATTTTCTGATTTGATTGCTGTACACAAATTGGTTGCAATGGAAACAGGATTATAGATGGTTCCGAATGGATTAACGACACAAGGAAGTTTATCATCCAGGAAAAGTTGTCCGATATGATCAGAAAAACAAGAACCGAGTGTCATAATTTGATTGGTTTGTTCTATTTTCCAATCAGATGGTGCGTGTTCTATTTCGGTACGTAATCGCATAAAAAAAGTAGTTTACCTTCCACAAAACGAATAAATAGAATCAAAAGTAGCTGATTTTTTGGGTTGTTCAATGGCAGGAAAAAGAAACCTAGTCTCCTTAAAATGGGGAGTGGTCGCTTAGAAATAATTTAAAATCGTTTATTTAGTTGCTCGTATTTTAATATATAATTTAATAATATACGTGTTTGCGTTCTTCTTTTTGTGTTATTTTGCATAATCGTAATGAATAAAGAGATAATATAAGGTATGAAACTGTTTAACGACTATGACGCTATTTTCACAGAAAATAGACTCGAAACCATTAAAAAAATTGTTGGATCTGAAGCTGGAGATGTGGATAAAGCCATCAAAGGGATGTATTATACGCTCATCGCTGGCCTGATACGTAGAAGTAACAGTAATATGGGGGCAAATCTGCTGTATTCTCAAGTAGTTGGGGGGGCGCAAGATAAGCCATTCATAGATACCTTTGACGCGATTTTAGCAGATAAGAATCGGTTAGATGTTGTTATTGAGAAGGGAAATAAACTAATTAGTCAGGTTTTTCCAGCTTTTAAAAGTCCATTGATTAGTACAATTGGCTCGTACGCAGGTGCAAATAAAGTGTGTTCTACGGTTTATATTGGCATTGTAACTACTTCTTTAGTGGACTCATTGGCACAAATCGTAGCGGAAGAAAAAATGGATGCTTCTGATTTGGTTTATTTCTTGCAAACACATCATGAGCCGCTCATTGCTACTGCACCCGTAGGGTTATTGGATAAAATGGTTCCTGCTCTTGGGTTACAAGATTTATTGAATTACAAATATGCTTCTACTCAGCCAAAAAAACTGAAAAAAGAAGAAGCACCTCAAGTCTCCACCTCTTACACGACAAGCGCAGATACTCCAACTTCGTCAAATTCTGGAGGTGTGTCTATTCAAACAATTCTAGGATTGGGTATTGTGGCGGTCTTGGTAGCTGCTGGTGTCTATTGGTACCAAACGCAACAAACGATTTCCACGGTTGAAGATTCGTTCGAAGAAGTTGTGGAAGTAGCTGATGAACAGGCAATTACGCCTGCTCAAATTGATAGCATGATGACACCAGAAGTACCCGTGCCAAATGCAGCAGAGGAGGCAGCCGTACAAAAAGTGGATCTCTATCCAGCTTTTACAAGTTATGCGAAAGACGCGACGCAACCAGCCGGAAAAAGATTTGCCCTTCCTGAAATAACTTTTGCGAGTAAGAGTGAGGTAGAACCAAGCCCAGAAAGCAAAGAAGCAATTGCTTCGCTTGTTGAAACTTTAAAAAATAATCCGACACTCCAAGTAAAGTGCGAAGGTTTCGGAAAAACGAAATCTGAACCAAAATTGGCAAAGAAAAGAGGTTTTGCCTTGAAAAGAGCCTTACTTGCAGCAGGTATTGAAAACGAGCGAATTGATGCAGATGCAGGAAGTGTGTTTAAAGACAAAATGAGTATCGTGGTTATCAAGAAATAACAATCTTTTGTTTGAATAATCCGTCAACGTTCGACACTATGGAGTGGAAATCGTTGGCGGATTCTTTTTTTGATGCCTCCTTAACACGGTACAGAAAGGCTCCCTTTTTGGAAAACCCCCGTTGCTTTTCGTCTAGTTTTTCGAGTATATCTAATGAAAGGATTTTTCTACTGAAGTTACGCTTGTCAAAAGTCGTCATGTAAATTGCTTCGTAAAGTGCTTGCAATTGCGGTAAGGTAAACTTCTCAGGAAGTAGTTCGAAGCCCACTGGATAAAATGCTGCTTTTTGGCGAAGTGTCTGGATAGCTGTTTGGATAAACTGCTGATGGTCAAATAGTAAGGATGGGAGGTTTGTAAGTTCAAACCATTTTGCTTCGTATTCTTTATTTTTTTCCTCTTCGTATGCGTGAACATTGATGAGCGCATAATAGGTGACTGCAACAGTCCTTTCAATCGGGTCTCGGTAAGGGCTACCAAAGCTATAAAGTTGTTCTAAGAAGACTTGGTTTAACCCTGTTAATTCAAACACAATTCGGTTGGCTGCTTCATCTAAACTTTCATCAGGGCGTAACCATCCACCCATCAACGACCAGCTTTCTTGTTCCGTTTGTATTCCTCTTTTTACAAGTAAGCATTGGATTTTTTCTCCATCAAATCCAAAAATGATGGAATCTAGTGCAACCAAACACTTGGTTTGTTGCTTATACTGTTCGAGCATTTGTCCGTGTTTCTCCATAATTTCTCTCAAATCTACATAATTTTGTAGGATTCAAGTTCATTTTCGTCTTATTGCATGAGAACCAAATGAATTTCCCATTTTATTTTATTCAAAACGTAGGGTTTTGCTAAATCTATTTTTATCGTGTTTCAAATAAATCAATTGTCTTTTCACTTATCTGGTGTTCATTTGGTTCAACCTATAACAAAAACCTTGGTTCCGGCTTCTGTTTGGGCGATTGTAGGGGAAAGCGGCGCCGGAAAGTCCACGTTGCTACATTTACTTGCTGGGCTGGAAAATCCATCGACGGGTTCTCTTTTTTTACGTGAAGAACGTATCAAACCACCTGCTGAAAAACTGGTTCCCGGACACCCAGAAATTAAGTTGGTTCGTCAACAAGACGGGCTGTTTCCCAATATTTCCATTCGTGAAAATATCGCGTATGAGCTTCGTTATTTTCAAAAAGAATACCAAAAAGAGCGTACAGAAATATTGTTGGAATTGTCTGGTTTGCAGGATATTAGCCATCGTTTGCCCCGCGAAGTATCAGGTGGTGAGCAACAACGTGCCACCATCGTGAAAGCAATGGCAGACACGCCTGATGTACTCTTACTCGATGAGCCGTTCAGTCACCTTGACCCTCTGAACAAACGCCATTTACAGAATACACTGCGGACATTTGTAGAGGAGGAAAAAATCGTTTGTATTTTCGTTACGCACGATGTCACAGATGCTTTTGCATGGGCAAGTGAAATTTCTGTTCTTCAAAATGGCTATCTCGTTCAAACAGCTCCGCCGGAACATCTTTATCATTTTCCTACCAACGAATATGTAGCCGGTTTAACGGGTATGTATAGTCTTGTTTCCCCTGATTTTCAAGCAAAATACCAATTGAAATCGACCTTTCTTCGGTCAGAAATGTTTGTATTATCACCACAAGGTGGACATTTTGAAGGAATTGTTCAGGCGTGTACTTTCAGAGGAAATCACTATGAAATTCAGGTTTTTGTATCAGAAGAAAAGATGTCTTTTTATTTACAATCACCCAAAAAATACAATCTAGACGATACAGTCTTTTTTGATTTAATCGAAAGATAAATAAGGGAGAATCCGCTGAATAGTATTTTCATCTAGTGTTTTGATTGCGCGTAAATCTTGTTCATTTTTGTAAGAGCCATGTTGTTTTCGATACGAAACCAAGGAATTTGCTTGTGCGTATGTCAGGTAAGGATGTGTAATTTTATCTACTTTATTGAGTGCGATTTTTCGGACTTCTTTTTGTACAAAACATTGTTCTGAGATACTTTGAATGGCTAATTCGCTCAATTGATAGGTTTCGGAGACTTGCTCAACTTCCAGGAAGCCACCCAGTTTATCTCGGTAAGCAATAATTCTTTTGGCATATCCACTTCCGATTCCAGGTAAGAGTTTAAGTTGCGTTGTGTCGGCGGCGTTTAAATCAAAGCGGATAGATTTTGATTTGGTGTTGGTGGTTCGTTCGGTGCCTACTTTATTAGTTTCAAAAGGTGTAAATGTTGGCTGTGCGGATTGTATTTGGGTAAATTCTTGTTTTTCTGGATATTTTTGGCTGGAAGCGGGAGATGAAAGTTGGACAAAGGGGGCAATCTCTCTCCATAATTTGGGTGTAAGTCCATAGATTTTTTGGAGGTCTTCTACTTTTTTAAATTTCCCTCCCTTGTTTCTGTATTTGTCTATTCGTTCCGCTAAATAAGAGGGAAATCCCAAAGAAATGAGGGTAGGGACGGAGGCTGTATTGGGGTCAAAGGGGAATTTTTTACGTGCTTCTTTCGTGTAGTTATAGTTTGAATAAGCCTTGCTTTCAGTGCGTTTGAGTACCTCCGTGGTTTCTTCTAATCTTTGTATGTGTTCGATTGTTATTTCGGGTGGATTACCGGTAAAAAAAGCATCGCTTAGGTTCATTAAAAGAATAAAAACAATGAGTACGAGTAGAAGAACGAGCGCACCGCGTGCCTCATTTTGAGTGAAAGAAAATGCTTCTTTCAAGTAATTTTGTATTTTTTTCATGGCTTTCTTGATTAGAAATATTTACAAGTAAGCGGATTTCCTTGGTATTTCAAAAGAATAGGTCAAGTTTCCATCGGTATTTTTTCTTTTTGGAAAAAAGAAAAGAGGTGAAGGAATGAGAAAAATTAGTCCCAAAGCACCCAAATCATGCCTAGATGGTAGGTATCGTGTTGGATGATGCCGTGGAGTAACGTGTAAAAATCGTAGTGTTCGCCTGCTACGCGTTGGCTGAGGAGCGCATCGTCAAATTTCTCAAGCTCTTGGAGGAGGTTTGAGTGGGCTTCTTTTAAGTCTTTTACGAGATTAGGCCAATTTTCTTCAGATACTTCCGTGGGGTTTCCCCAGTTATCCGTTTCTGTTTGCAGAGAGAAGTGGATATTATTTTGTAATTTTTGAAACACGAAAATACGCCATGCTTTTAAGTGAAAGACAAGTTCTGCGATGGTGTGTTTGGAGGTCCCATTTTTCTGTGTGACAGCATGGGGGGGAAGGCTATTCAGGATTTCCATGACGGATGGGCCATGCCAAGCATCGCCTCTGAATACGGTATCCATGTTTTCGATAATTCTATCTAGTTCACTATTTTGCATTGTTTGATGAAGGTGTACGGGTTGTAATAGGCTACAAAATTGGGCAATTTCAATGAAAGAGAAAAAAAAAGAATAAAATCTTATTTCCAAAAAGAAAAAAAGCGAGCCCTTGGAGAAGGAGCTCGCTTTGAGGTATTCTGTAAGACACAGATTTAGAATTATCGATTGGCAGCGTAAACACTATTGAAATCGACGTATCTAAACCGTTTTTCGATGTCAGCGGGAAGGGAAACATCAGAAATACTTGTATGTAAGTTCGTATTTTTGATGAAGAAAGAGGCAGCGCGTGTCACCCATCCAGGGTATTCTGCTGACTTCTTTCGGGTGTGATAGTAGTAAATTCTATATTTTACGTATGGATTTACGACTTGTTCGGCAAAATAAAAGGAGTTGGCTCTTTCAATATCTTTTAAAGAAAGAATACCGTTTTGTGGTACTCCAATAATTGCTTCGAACGCCTTTATATGCTCATTTTCTTTACCAGGCCCTGCGTTAATCAGGTGGTCAATGAGGACTTCGGCCACTTCTTGGTGCTTGAATGCATTTCCGTGGTATTTATCCCAATACTCTCGACGGAGAATCTGCAAAGCTTGAGACTTGCTAAAGTCTTTTTCGCCCCAAACAGCTTTATGAATCCCGTAGCCCTTTCCTTCAAAACGAAGTAATTTGGGGGCGTACTTTTCAAAAGAGGCTGCTTTCACACTGAAAACAAAAAACAAAGAACAAACGACAACCGAAATGAATACACACTTCTTACATTTTAACATTTGAAAAAAAGATGGTGAAATCTTCTCTCGGGGTTGTCAGCCAAGATTGGCAAAAGCCAAATATATTTTGTAAGTCTATTGAAAGACTTTTCTTTCTATTTCTAATGCAAAGGTAATGATTTTGCCTTAATTACCAAAATAGTACAAATTGAATTTATTAAGTGGTCAAATAATGTACTATGAATAAGTCTATTAACGATTGTCACTTCCTTTTTCGTATAGATAGAATACAAAATTATTTACTTCCAATTCTTGTTAAGAGGTCATCAATATTTTGTTCACTGATAGGAATAGTCGCATTTTCTATCATCACTTTTAGGTTTCTGATAGAAACTATTTTATCTAACGAAATAATAAACGATTTGTGTACCCGCATGAAATTATATGGAATTAGCTTCTCTTCGATACTTTTCATGGTCATCCGGGTAATGACAGGCCGAGTGGTTGCTTTCAGATATATTTTGATATAATCTTTCAGTCCTTCGATATAGGTAATATCGTCGTATTTCACCTTGACCAGAGAATATTCAGAGTTTACAAAAAAGTATTCGTTGTTTGGAGCTTGGGACGCAAGTTGAGCCACACTGTACTTATCCAATGCCTTGTTTGCTGCCTTTAAAAAACGCTCAAACGAAACAGGTTTTAGCAAATAATCAACAACATCTAATTCAAAACCATCCAGTGCATATTGTTCGTAAGCCGTAATGAAAATCACCAACGGACTGTTGCTAAGGCTTTTTAGGAACTGAATGCCCGTTAAGCCTGGCATCTGAATATCCATAAAAATAAGGTCAACTTTTTCTGTTTGTAAAATTTCTAGCGCCTCAAATGCATTGCTGCACTTTCCTACGAGCCGTAAAAAAGGGACTTGTTTGATGTTGTCTTCTAGGAGTTCGAGCGCGAGCTCTTCGTCATCTACTGCGATGCAATTCAATGTCATTTATTTTTCAAAATTTAAGTGTAATTCAGATATATATATGTCTTTTTCTGTGCGTGTATCCAAAGTATATGCATTCGGATAAAGTAAGTCCAGTCTTCTTCGAACATTGGCAAGTCCTATTCCTGAGCTAGAATCCTTGGCGTCAACGGTTTCTGTGGTCACTTTGTTAACAACCTTAAAATACAAGCAACACGGCTGAGAACTGAGCATGATTTCAATAAACGGTTCTTTTACCAAGCCAGTACCGTGTTTGAAAGCGTTTTCGACGAACGGAATCAACAACATGGGTTCAATAAGATGATTGTCTTGGCACGCAGAATGATCAAATTGAATGGCAATTTTTTTTCCAAATCTAAGCTGTTGCAGCGCAATATAGTTGTCAAGATATTGAATTTCTTTCTCAACAGCTATTTTTGAATCGTCTTTTTCGTAAAGCATATAACGAAGCAGCTCAGACATTTTTATCAAAGAGGGTTCTAATATGTCCGATTTTTTCCTTGCCAAAGACACCATGCTGTTCATTAAGTTGAACATAAAATGGGGAGAAATTTGTGAGCGAAGAAAAGAAAGTTCAGACCGCAATCGCTCGTTTTCTTTGGAGCGAATGAGTTCCTGCTCTTTTTGGTAATCCGTAAAAAAACGATACGATGTACTCAAAGAAAAGATAAGCAAATAAGGAAGTAGGGCATTAAAGTAGAAATAATAAGTAAGACTTGAACTCCCCGTAATGTTAATCCGCATAATCACCCGAACAATGATGAACAAGCCGATAATGACTGACAGAATGCCAAAGTATTGTAAGTTTTTTTTCTTCTTGAAATAATTCGGGATGAGTATCTCCGAATTTATGTAGAACAAAGATACAGAAGAGGCAGAAACAAACGCCCAAAAGTAGGGATTATTAAATGTGGACTGTGAAGCAAAGCCAGGATCATTGGATATCTTTTGTATCGTGTAAATAACGGGTAGAAAAGTGTAGCATATCCATAAAATAACATGCGTAGCGAATTTGACAGATTTGCTAGTTTCCATTGATTAAAAATATATGTAATGAGTGTGTATGTTCTAATTTCCTCATTTTTAATGAAACAACCTCCTACAATAGACCAAGTAGGAGGTTGCATGGATATGTATTTTGTATTTATCGATGACAAAAAGGGTATTTTATGCCAAAACGACATCGTCTTTATCTTCCACGTTTAAAACGGATATTGCTGCCAAAAGTAAACAAACGCCACCCATTACTAGGGCTAAAATAGCTTGATTTTGAAACAGGTTTTTTACGATTAGACCTCCGACTATTCCGTTGGTAATCTGTGGTAAAGTGATGAAAAAGTTAAAAATACCCATGTAAATTCCCATTTTTTGGTGAGGAATTGACCCCGCCAAGATGGCATAAGGCATGGCTAGAATACTTGCCCATGCAATTCCAACGCCAATCATAGACAGTAAGAGCCACTCGGGAGATGGCATAAAATAAATGGAAATGAGCCCGATTCCACCTGCAATTAACGAAAACGCATGGGTTTTTTTACGTCCAAATCGATACGCGATAGCGGGTAAAAAGAAGGCATAAATGGCTGAAACCAAATTATAAACCCCAAATATGACACCTACCCAATTGGCTGCATCATTATAGGTTTCAGATGAACTGTCGCCGATAGGTAATTGATAAATATGTTGTGCAATAGCAGGCGTTGAGAATACCCACATGGAAAAAAGCCCAAACCAAGAGAAAAACTGAACCAAACCGAGCTGTTTCATCGCTTTAGGCATGTTTTTAATATCAACAAAAATAGCACTGAATTTTGCCTTTTCGTGTACAGTGCTTTCTCCATTATAAATGGCTTGTTGCTCCGGACTGTATTCGGTTGTTTTGGCAATTGTCCAGACAATTGTACCAACCAATAGTAATGCGCCAATAACAAAAGAGAGTATCAAATTGAAAGGTACTTCGCCCGCCAACGCGACTTTCGTTACACCGAACCACTCCGCTAAAATATACGGAAGCCAAGAACCCACCACAGCACCAATACCGATGAGAACCGTTTGAATAGAAAATCCGAGTGTTCGTTGGTCGGAGTTCAGTTTATCTGCAACCAATGCTCTGAATGGTTCCATGGCAATGTTGAAAGATGCATCCATAATCATCAGAAATCCAGCGCCAATCCATAGGGTAGGAAGTAAATGCACAAAGATTCCTGCATTAGGCATGAGCACAAGCCCAACGGCTGCAAGGAGTGCGCCTGTTAAAAAATAAGGTCGTCGTCTTCCCATTTTTGTCCAAGTTTGGTCACTGTAATGTCCAATAATGGGTTGGACAATCATGCCCGTGATTGGGGCGACAAGCCAAAACCAAGACAAGTGTTCGACGTCTGCACCAAATGTTTGAAGAATGCGACTTGCATTCGCATTTTGTAAGGCAAAGCCCATTTGTATGCCCAAAAAGCCGAAGCTCATGTTCCATATATCCCAAAAAGACAAGGCTGGTTTTTGTGAAGAATTTCCGCTGTTTAACGGTGTTGTACTGGATGCCATAGGATTTAATTGGTTAATTATTGGTAGGTAAGGGTTATTTTAATAGAAAGACTTGGTATGAATTGGGAGGACACTCAACGGGTAATCCTGTCTCGTACAAGGAACTCCATGCCCGTTTGTTTCGCCCTTTTTTCTGTTCGCCCAGCGTAATCGTAGCCGTTTCAGAGGTTTCCTTCAATACGCCTTTGGGTAGTTTTATAGCTGTTTTGTAGGTCTGTTTCAAATCAAAATTAACAACGATGAGTAATTGTTGCTCGTCATTGTAACGCAAATAACTATAGATTTTTTGCTCGTTGTAATTAGGAGATAAACCGTGGTGATTTAAGTATTGTAAATCATGGAAATGTCCATTTCGGACGGCCGAATTGTTTTTTATAAATTCATTGATTTCCGAATACGCTTGGCGGAGTTCTTTTTGCTCTTTTGTTAATTTTTCGTCGTTGAATTTGCCGTTATTATTCCATGCCTGAATCTCGGGTACACCCCAATAATCAAAAATAGTTGTTCGGCCGTCATCTCCTTGAAAACCTTCTGCTTGCGTAGGGTTTACACCCAGTTCCTGCCCAAAGTAGTACATAAGCGGGCCGCTGTGTAAAGTAGCTGAAAGGAACATAGCAGGAATACCCATTTGGGCATCTTTTGCAAAAAAGCGCGAAGCAATGCGTTGTTCATCGTGGTTTTCCAAGAACCGAAGCATTCGATTGCCGAAATCACCAGATTCTTGTTGCCATACACGGGTAATGTCTGCCGCATGTCCACCACCTTCCATAAGCCGTCTGAGAGCATCATAAAGCCCTACTTTGTCGTACAAATAGTCAAATTTTCCTTCAAACAAATAGGTACGATAGGCAGCTGGATTGTAAATTTCTGCGATAAAAATGACATCCGGAAACTCTGATTTAATTTTTGGAATTACCCAAGACCAAAATTCTACAGGTACCATTTCAGCCATATCACAACGAAAACCATCGACGTTTTTTGCCGCCCAATAGCGAAGAATATGGTGCATCTTATGCCATGTATCTGGAATATTTTTGAGGTATCTCCGTTGATTTTCTCCATAATGTACCCCATAATTCAATTTGATGGCTTCGTACCAATCGTTGATGCTAGGCGTTGCTGAGAAGACATCGTTGCCTGTCGCTTTTGCCGGATATTCTACATAACTCTCTGTAAATGAGACAGGTGGATTTACTTCTTTGGGTACTTCAAATACCGTATTGGGCAAATAATAAAAGTTGTTATTGGGGTCAAAAAAAACATTTTTATCGTCTTTTTCACCAAAATCTTCGATACCGTCTGGCTTTTTATCCGAATAGTACGAACGCGCTACATGGTTTGGTACAAAATCAATAATGACTTTTAACCCTTCTTGATGTGTGCGTGCAACAAGTGCGTCAAACTCTTGCAATCTGTTGGGTACATCAACGGCTAAATCCGGATTGATATCGTAGTAATCTTTGATAGAATACGGTGAGCCAGCAATTCCTTTTACAACACTTGGATGGTCTTTTTTGATACCAAAAGAGGAATAATCTGTCATTGTTGCGTGTTCAATAACACCCGTGTACCATACATGTGAAATACCAAATTCTTTCAAGGCTTGTAAACTTCTCAGCGTAATATCATTCAGTTTACCTGTGCCATTTTGCGCCAATGTGCCGTTGAAAGCATTGGTTGAATTTGTATTTCCGAATAATCGAGTAAAAATTTGATAGATAACTAATTTGTCGTCTTTGGGTTGATTAGCCACTTGGGCATACGTTGTAGATAAGATACTCATAAGGGCAAGATGCAACAATAAGCGTTTCATTTTAAGGTTAAAGTTTCGCGTGAATTTCAAAGGTAAAAATGTTTTTTTTATGAAAAAACTCACTAATTGCTTTATTTTGTTCTGTCGAACAATACTTTGAAACCGAATGAAATTAAGAAAAACCGTACTATTCCTTGTAATAGTACAAATCTTTGTGTGTGGATACAGCTACGCTCAGTCCATCTCTTCTTTGAGAATTAACCCCACAAATTGGTGGGTAGGGATGAAAAATCCGGAAGTTCAACTCCTTGTACATGGTAAAAACATCGCGAAGCATTCTGTTACCTTGGATGCTTACAAGGGCGTGAAACTTAAAAAAGTACATAAAGTGGAGAACCCAAATTATGTTTTTGTCGATTTACTCATTGACCCAAAAACTAAGCCTGGACAACTTACACTCCGTGCACAAACGGAGGAAGGTTCCGTACAGCAATCCTTTGATTTGCTCCCGCGCTCTTCGTATCAACCCAAAGGTCTTTCGCCCGCTGATTTTATCTATTTGCTCATGCCTGATCGCTTCGCCAATGGAGATGAATCCAACGATGCGTTTCCGGAAATGGCTGACCCAGCCGTCGATAGAAATAACCCATTTGCTAGACATGGAGGAGACTTGCAGGGCGTTCAACAACATCTCGATTATTTCTCAGATTTAGGCGTGACAGCTCTCTGGCTAAACCCCGTTATTGAGAACGACCAAGCCCAAACCAATGAAAATGGTACGATGCGCAGTGCCTACCACGGCTATGGTTTTACGGATCATTACCAAGTGGATAAACGTTTAGGCGGCAATAAAGCCTATAAAAACCTAATTGACGAAGCGCATAAAAAAGGTCTGAAGGTAATCCAAGATGCCGTATATAATCATGTGGGTATCAATCACTGGATTTTGAAAGATTTACCGATGAAAGATTGGTTGAATCAATGGGATACGTTTACCCAAACGTCTTTTAAGGAACCGGCTATCCTAGACCCAAATGCATCTGAATACGATAGAAAAGTGATGACAAATGGCTGGTTCATGTCTTTTCTACCAGATTTGAACCAAAAAAATCCATTTGTTGCCAATTTCTTGATTCAACATGCTCTCTGGACTGTTGAATACTTTGGAATAGATGCATGGCGAATTGATACGTACATGTATAATGACATGGATTTCATGAATCGTTGCAATGATGCCTTGCTTGCAGAATACCCAACTCTTCTTTTATTCGGTGAATCTATCGCGACCCCTGTCGCTAATCAAGCTGCGTTTGTACGCAATAATTTGAAGCTGCCTTTTGCTTGTAATTTGCAGTCAACTATTGATTACCAGTTATTTGTAGCTATAAAAACAGGATTAAATCAGGCTTATGGTTGGCATGATGGGGTAAACCGAATTTATGGAACATTGGCGCAAGATTATCTATATCAAAATCCAGAATTATTAGTCACCTATTTAGATAACCACGACGAAGACCGTTTTCTATCCGTGATTGGCGAAAATCACGCGAAGTACAAAATGGGACTCACTTGGCTCATGACTCTCCGTGGGATTCCTCAAATCTATTATGGAACAGAATTGGCTGTAAAGAACTTCAAAAATCCGTCAGATGCGGAGGTTCGTAAGGATTTTGTAGGTGGTTGGAAATCAGATGCACAAAATAAATTCAATGCCTCTGATCGTACTCCACTGGAGCAAGAAACGTATGATTTTGTAAAAAAATTAGCGACTATTCGTAAAAATTCTGAGGCAATTACGCAAGGAAAATTCAAGCAATTTGCGCCTTTCCAAGAGGGAGTATATGTGTATTTTAGATATACAGATAAACAGCGCGTGATGGTTATCTCGAATACGAATACACAATCGCAACAAATTTCAATGAGTCGATTCCAAGAAGTCCTAAAAGGAGCGAATAAAGCGAAAAATTTACTTACAGGTGAATTAGTTGATTTAGAGGGAATTACGGTTGAATCAACAGGATTTTTACTTTTAGAAATACAGAATTAATGAAAATAAATGCTTTTCTTTTTGACCTAGATGGGGTCATTGTGGACACCGCCGTTTACCATTATCAGGCGTGGAAACAACTAGCCAATAAACTTGGCTTCGATATTGATGAAGAATTTAACGAAACATTGAAAGGAATCAGCCGTGTAGATTCACTCAAGGCTATCCTTGCTCACGGGGAGGTAAGTCTAACTCAAGAACAGTTCGATTATTACGCAACTTGGAAAAATACGCTTTATTTGGAGTTGGTTGAATCCATGACACCAGCAGACGTTTTGCCGGGAGTTTCTGCCTTTTTTGCGGATTTTAAGGCAAAAGGAATCGGGTGTGCTTTGGGCTCGGCAAGTAAAAACGCAGTGAAAATCTTAGATAAAATCGGGATGCTCTCGCAATTCGATGCCATTATTGATGGAAATTCGGTAAAAAATAGTAAACCAGACCCTGAGGTATTCTTAAAAGGCGCGGAGGCGTTGGGTGTGGAGGCAACTTCTTGCATCGTATTTGAAGACGCATTTGCCGGACTTCAAGCCGCCAAAGCTGCCAATATGATTACCGTTGGGATTGGCGACCCGGACGTTCTAGCTATCGCCGATGTCTTGATTCCTTCTTTTTCAGGCTTTACAACAGACGAATTATTTACAGTTTTAGCACAGTAATACTTTAACTATACAATACGACGAAAAATGAAAAATTACATAACTATTGACCCTTGGTGTGTTATCGAAGAGGGTTTTCATGCTGCCCATAATGAAGTTACAGAAAGCTTGATGAGTCTAGGAAATGGACGAATGGGGCAAAGAGGAAATTTTGAAGAGTATTATTCTGGACACTCATTGCAAGGAAATTATGTAGCAGGTGTTTGGTTTCCTGATAAAACACGCGTAGGTTGGTGGAAAAACGGTTATCCAAATTACTTTGCTAAAGTTATCAATGCCTGCAATTGGATTGGCTTAGATATTCATGTGGATGGTACACGTCTGGACTTAGCAACGGCAGAAATTCATTCGTTCAAACGTTCATTAGACATGAAAAGAGGCGTTCTGGAAAGGCATTGCTTGGTGACTTTACCAAATGGAAAAACCGTTGAAATCATAAGTAGCCGTTTTTGTAGCCTTTCACTTGATGAAGCGGGTGCAATTCGATATACAGTAAAAGCAGTGAATTTTTCTGGTGAAATTCAGATTGAAAGTTTTCTGGATGGTGATATTTCCAATAGAGACTCCAATCATGGGGAGAAATTTTGGGAAGAAGTGGAAAAAGAAACGGCACACGCTGAAGCCTATTTGACACTTCAGACCAAACAATCTATCTGGGAGACTGTACCGACGTTTCAAGTATGTACTGGAATGTATTTCCAAGTAAAGAAAAATGAGACTTTCTTGGCATTAAATACATTGCCAATTAAAAAAGAAAAATACGTTGCTTCTGAGACAAAAGTATCTGTAAATGAGGGAGATACATTAGTTATCGAAAAATTTGCAGTAAACTTATCGTCTGAAAATCACCCGAAAAAAGAGTTAATGAATCGGGCTAAATCGTCGATAGAATTGCTGGTACGTCTTGGATTTGACCAATTACTAGCGGAACATGTGCAAGCTTGGGACAAAAAATGGCAAAATAATGACATCGTCATTGAGGGTGACAATGCAGCGCAACAAGGCATTCGTTTCAATATATTCCATTTGCAACAGACTTATACAGGCAGTGATGCACGTCTAAATATCGGACCGAAAGGGTTTACAGGCGAAAAGTACGGCGGCGTCACGTATTGGGATACGGAGGCGTATTGCTTGCCTTTTTATCTAGCCACTGCGGATCAGGATGTAGCTCGTAATTTGCTGGTTTACAGACATAACCATCTGAAAAAAGCCATAGAAAATGCGAAGCTTTTAGGCTTTTCTAATGGGGCAGCACTCTACCCAATGGTGACAATGAACGGAGAGGAGTGCCACAACGAGTGGGAAATCACATTTGAGGAAATTCACCGAAATGGCGCGATTGCTTATGCGATTTATGACTACATTACCTATACCGGGGATGAATCCTATTTGGCAGAGTTTGGGTTAGATGTCTTGATGGGAATTTCGCGTTTTTGGGCACAGCGCGTGAATTGGTCTGCGAGTAAGGAAAAATATGTCATGCTTGGGGTGACAGGGCCAAATGAATACGAAAACAACGTAAATAATAACTGGTACACGAATTACATCGCCGTTTGGACCTTGAAATATACGCTCGAAGCGATTGAAAAAGTGAAACAAGATGCACCAAGATACGAGGAGATTTGCACCGAAAATGCCTTCAATGAAAGTGAGGAAACAGCAAAATGGAAGCACATCATAGAAAACATGTATTTCCCGTATGACCCAGAAAGACAAGTCTATTTACAACAAGATGGTTTCTTAGATAAAGAACTTCTCCCGGTAGATGCCATCACAGAACACCGACCAATCAACCAAAAATGGTCGTGGGATAGAATTTTACGCTCTTGTTTTATCAAACAAGCGGATGTTTTGCAAGGGATGTATTTCTTTGAAAACGACTTTGACGTAGAAGATTTACGTAGAAATTTTGATTTTTACGAACCGATGACCGTGCATGAATCTTCTTTGTCGCCCTGTGTACATGTGATTTTGGCGACGATGTTAGGGAAAGAAGAAAAAGCGTACGAAATGTATTTACGTACAGCCCGACTTGACCTGGATGACTTCAATAATGATACAGAAGATGGTCTGCATATTACGTCGATGGCAGGAACGTGGATGTCCGTTGTGAAAGGGTTTGGCGGTATGCGCGTCAAAGAAGATAAGGTTTCGTTTAAGCCTGTTTTACCAAAAGAATGGACGAGCTACTCGTTCCGAGTGGGTTTTAGAGGTCAATTAGTAAAAATTTCGATTTCAAGTAATGGAGTTTCTATTGCGAATTTGTCTGACAAAGACATTGAAGTAAATCTATTTGATACATCCGTTTTTGTGCCTGCGGCTGAAGTAGTCGAGAAGGAATTTAACGTATTTAATTGGTAGATACGCGATTCATCGCGTATCTGCAAAAGATTTCGCGTATCTGCAAAAGATTTCGCGTATCTGCAAAAGATAGATTGCATGTTTACATCCGATTAATGTAGCGACGCGATTCATTGCGTCGCCACATTAATCAATTTTATTAAAACAATCTTCTGCCCATTTTGCTGGATTATTTTCGATATAATTTTGGATATTTTCAAATGCTCTGGGGGTGCGTATGATATGGTCATAAAAACGGCTTTGCCAACCGAAATTTTCATTCAGTTTTCTGATTTCAAATGAACAGCGGCCTTTATACCATCGAATAACACGTGAAATATTTGAATGAAACATTGGGTTTTTATCGCCGGCAAAACCACCCTTTTTTTGTTTGATTTCGGTATTCGGTAGAGACGCGATTAATCGCGTCTCTCCATTTTTGTCATTTCGCGTCTCTCCGTTTTTGTCATTTCGCGTCTCTCCGTTTTTGTCATTTCGCGTCTCTCCGTTTTTATCATTTCGCGTCTCTCCATTTTTGTCATTTCGCGTCTCTCCGTTTTTGTCATTGATAATCAAAATTCCATGAACATGATTGGGCATGATGACGAAACATCCTAGTTCAATAAATGGGAAATAGGTCGGAATGGCTAACCACATCTCATAGGCAATAGCACCTATCGGGTTAAGAATAGACATCGGTATCTGACTTATTTGGTCTTGGTGAGGTGTTAGTTCATCGTATTTTTTTTCCAATGAATTGGTATTTGATATAAAATGTAAGGGAGGCGTGCCTATGTCACTTTCATCGAAGGCGTGTGCTTTAATTTTGATTTCTCCAAAATAATGGTTTCTATTTTTTGTACAGATTGTAATAAAATACGTACCATTACATCCATAATCCCAGCCTTTCAATCGAGCTGATTCTATTCTGTATCGGTTATTAAACTTATGTAGCATGGCTTTATGTTAGTTATGTTTCAAATGGTTATAGTTTTCATCTACAAAAATAGTATTCTATTCATTTTCGGAGTTAAAAAAAGAAAATAAAAAAAGGGATACATATAAATGTACCCCTTTTGGTGAATTTTGACCTTCTGAACATTATTTTACTTCTTCGTAATTTACATCCGTAACTCCTTCGTCTGTGTTGTTTGTACCCGGATTTGGAGTAGCACCAGCTGCTTGGTCAGCGGCATAAATCTCTTGTGAAGCAGCTTGCCATGCTGTATTTATTTTCTCCATTGCAGCATCAATCGCAGCAACATCTCTTGTGCCATGCGCAGCGCGGAGTTCAGTTAGAGCCGTTTCAATCGCTGTTTTATTTGCGTCTGAAAGCTTCTCACCGTATTCTTTGAGCTGTTTTTCAGTCGAGAAAATCATGGCATCTGCTGCATTGACTTTTTCAACTTTTTCTCTTTCTAGACGGTCTGCTTCTTCATTCGCTTTCGCTTCATCACGCATTCTTTGAATATCAGCATCAGATAAACCACTCGAAGCTTCAATACGAATTTTTTGCTCTTTTCCGGTTCCTTTGTCTTTTGCTGTTACATTCAAGATACCGTTCGCATCTACGTCAAACGTTACTTCGACCTGCGGAATACCTCTTGGTGCTGGTGGAATACCGTCTAGGTGGAAACGACCGAGCGTACGGTTTTGAGCTGCCATTGGGCGTTCTCCTTGCAAAACATGTAGTTCCACAGACGGCTGGTTATCAGCAGCAGTCGAGAATGTTTCTACTTTGTTTGTTGGGATAGTCGTATTTGCTTCAATCATTTTGGTAAACACGCCACCAAGGGTTTCAATACCCAATGAAAGTGGAATGACGTCTAAAAGAAGAATATCTTTTACCTCACCTGTCAAAACTCCCCCTTGAACAGCCGCTCCAATGGCTACTGCTTCATCTGGATTAACGTTTTTAGATGGTTTTCTACCGAAGAATTTTTCTACTTCTTCTTGCACACGAGGAATACGCGTTGAGCCACCAACCAAGATTACTTCGTCGATTTTGCTAACCGGAATTCCTGCATTTTGGAGGGCTCTTTTGCAAGGCTCCATCATTCTTCTGAGAAGAGAATCCGCTAATTGTTCAAATTTTGCGCGCGTTAATGTACGAACCAAGTGTTTTGGAATACCATCTACCGGGAAGATATACGGCAAGTTGATTTCCGTCTGTGTCGAACTAGATAACTCAACTTTGGCACGTTCTGCGGCTTCTTTTAGACGTTGCAATGCCATCGCATCGTTGCGTAGGTCAATTCCTTCGTCTTTCTTAAACTCTTCTGCCAACCAATTGATGATTACTTGGTCAAAGTCATCGCCACCAAGGTGCGTATCACCGTCTGTACTTTTTACCTCAAAAACGCCATCTCCTAAATCTAGGATAGATACGTCAAAAGTACCACCACCAAGGTCAAATACAGCAACGGTTACATCTTTTCCTTGTTTGTCTAGTCCGTAAGCTAATGCAGCAGCTGTCGGTTCGTTGATAATTCTTTTGACATCCAAACCAGCAATTAGACCTGCCTCTTTGGTTGCTTGGCGTTCTGCATCATTGAAATACGCAGGAACTGTGATAACCGCTTCAGTTACGGTTGTTCCTAAGTAATCTTCCGCCGTTTGTTTCATTTTTTGAAGAATGAAAGCCGAAATTTCTTGTGGCGTATATTGTCTATCCCCAATACGTACTCTAGGTGTATTATTTGGTCCTTGTTCTACGTCGTAAGCGACTGTTTTTAGTTCTTCAGCAACTTCGTTGTAACGTTTACCCATAAAACGCTTCACAGACTGAATTGTATTTTTAGGGTTCGTAATTGCTTGGCGCTTGGCTGGTGCACCTACTTTTTTTTCTCCATTATCTAGAAAAGCAACAATAGATGGGGTCGTACGCGCACCTTCACTGTTGGCAATAACAACAGGTTCATTTCCCTCCATTACTGCCACGCAGGAGTTGGTTGTTCCTAAGTCGATACCTATGATTTTTCCCATGATTATCTTTATTCGTTTAGTACATTTAATCGTTTGATATGACCTTGTACAATTGATATGCCAAGCGGAAGAAATGAATTTTAATTATGACAGAATGGCAGTTATGCTTCCTCATATCTGCCAAATAAAAAAGAACGCCTTTGTTTTTTAGACAAAGACGTTCTTTCGTCAGACTTTTAGAAGTTGTTTATTTGCCCCAATTGGCATTAGCCGTTTCTGGGAAGAACAGCGTTAATTCAGGTATTGAATGCACCATGCGGTTTGCCCATTCTACTCCTTGCATCATGGAGTGGTCTTGGTTAGAAACTTCGTATTTCCAAGCTCCAAATCGTCCTCTTGAATAGATGGAATGTTTCTCAAGCGCGGGTAATACTTTTTTCAAGCGTTCGTCTCTATCAACGGATGGTGTCGGGTAGCCGTAATCTGTTGAGAAGATAAATTTGGAAACAATTTGCTCTCTTGACTCAATTAGTTTATCCTCTAAAAGTGCCTCAATGGTCTCTTCAATCAATGTTTCTCGGTTAACGGGCTTTGCCGTTGACTCACTCGTTTCTGTCATTAATGACCAATATTCGTTAATATCCGGTACGTTATTGGGGCTGTAATTGGAGAAAACGGTAATTCGGTAGTACGGACTATTGCTTTCAGGAAAATACATCCAACATTTCGTTGCTAGGTCTTCTTTGGGTTTTCCTTTAAGCCCGATACCTACAATATTCGTAGATGAATGCTTTAATCCTTGGGCTGTCTCAACGATTTCTGGGGCAAGCCCTTTTACGCGTTGCGTGAATAAGTCCACGGGCATTGTAGAAAGAAGGTGTTCGTATTCAATGACTTCGCCTGTTGCTAAAACTACTTTCTTCTCTTCCGGAATAACCTCCTGAACAGCACTTGCCAATTTGAAGTACTCTTCGCCAATTAGCTCGCCAACGGCTTTCCAGATAGCACCTGTTCCTCCTTGTTTCGGAAATTGAAACGTATTATTGGGTCCCCAAGAAAAATCTTCTTTATCAAACAAAATATTTTCAGTGACGCGTTGTAAATCCGTAATTGCGACGCGTTCACCAATCCAATTGTATGCCATTTCTTCTGCCGGAAACGCCCATACTTTGAAGTTGTAAGGAACCATGAAGACATCGGCAATACCTTTTCCAAAGGTGGCATCAATCCATTCTCTGAAATTCTTAGGCTTTTCATTGGTCACTTTTTTGTACTGTTCAATGAGGCCGTTTAAGCATTTCCACATCACTTCTTTGGGCAGATATTTGATGTTATTTTGGAATGGATACGGAACGAAACGGTCGTGCATCCATACCCAACTTTCTCTTTGGTGGCTAAGCCAACCATCAGCACCTAATGCTTTGACCATGAGCTGGTCGAAATACGCATAATGTGAAAATTGAACGTGTCCACCAATATCCCACGTAAATTTGTTTTCATCTACAAAACTGGTGGCTAATCCACCAATATACGCTTCTTTTTCAAGAACGATAAAGTCTGTTTCACCTAATTCTTTGAGCCGATAAGCCGCTCCAAGTCCTGTAGGGCCAGAGCCAATAATTACATATTTTTTTTTCATGAAGAGGGGTAATGGACTAATTAATTTTTTACTTACTTATCCAAACAAATGAGGTCAGATGTCTGCAATGTGTAACTCAAAGAGACCTGATTTTTTGGTTAAGTTCCAACCGGAAAACAGAAATTTCTTTGAAACTCTGCCAACATACTTTGAGGAGTTTCATTTTCTGGATAGAAACCTCTCCTGTCATTCTACTTTTGTGTGTGATGGGTAAATCGAATAGGTTTTCACCTGCTTTCTTTGCCATCACCGCCAAGAATATATTAGGCGCAAACGGAACTGGGCTTGGCAATTGGCGAAGAAGCCTTGCCAAGAAACTTCCTTTGATTAATCGGAATGGGATATTACTATCTTTAATATACGTGCCATAAATGAAAAACAGGCTCCAACGAAGCACTTGAGTAACAAATAAGCGGAATGGAGCGTCAAAACGTTGTTCACGGTAGCCAAGAATGAATTGTGACTCGTTTCTTTTATCCCAAAGTTTGAGTAGGTCTTCAGCTACGAATTGATCATCAGAATCTGTTTGGAAAACGTATTCAGCTTGTAATTCAACTGCTTTTTTGTATCCATTGACAGCGGCGTTTCCGTGTCCACCGTTTTTTTGAGTAATGGCAAGCAAGGTAGGATTTGAAGGGGCTAAAGAGTCAAGAATTTCTCCTGTTTTATCTTTTGAACCATCGTTGATGACAATCAACTTACCTTCATTTGGGAAATGTACGTCTAAGAAGTTCGTCCACTGTTTTACTACGTCTTCTATGCAATCTTGCTCATTATAAGCAGGCATAACTACTGCCAATGTTATTTTCATAAAACCAATTTTGGGTAGAAAACAGATACTTGAATAGTGATTTTTCTGTTTTACGCAAAACTACACGGATTCACTCTTTTTTCAAAAGAAACATGGATTAAATGTCAGTTATCCCTTTGTAATCGAGTGGTTTTTGTTCTTTACAAAAAGAAAAAATCGGTTCATTTAGTACAAATGAACCGATTTTTAAAAGTGATTTTTTATGGTTGGACATTTGTCCCGAACCCACAAATACAACTTCCGTTTTGTTGATTCTGTGTGGCATCATGCCATTTGAAAAACGGGGCAAAGCGGGTATTTTCCCAATAAAATGGTTCTCTTTTTTGTGTTGAATTACCTATTTCATTCATGGTTTCAGCTTCGTACAAATGTCCGTTTATCATGGTATATTTGATACTTTCTGTATTTTTAATATCCAGCAATGGGTTCTTATCCAAAACAAGTAAGTCAGCTAATTTACCCACTTCTAGCGAACCAATGTATTGGTCAAATCCGAGCGACTTGGCAGGGTTTATGGTGGCTGTTTTTAGGGCTTGATGCGGCGACATTCCACCTTGTGCCATCATCCAAATTTCCCAATGTGCGCCAATTCCTTGTATTTGTCCATGTGCGCCAATATTGACAAGCACGCCCTGGTCGTTCAAAAGTTTAGCCGATTTGGCTGTTTGGATATGCCCGTTTTCATATTCCTCTTCTGGTAACATTGTGCGGTGTCTGGAGCGACTATCAATAATGGAACGCGGCGTAAAACGAAGTAATCTTTCTTTTTCCCATACATTCGTATGTTGGTACCAATAATATTCACCCGATACTCCTCCGTAATTGACAATCAAAGTAGGCGTGTAAGCTGTTTTGGCATTTTTCCAGATTGTCTGCACATCCTTATATAAAGGAGCTACCGGAATGTTGTGTTCTATCGTGGTATGTCCATCGAGAATCATGCTGTAATTGTGCATAAAGAAGGAACCTCCTTCAGGAACAACCATCATTTCTAATTCTCTAGCTGCTTGTACTATCCATTGCCGTTGCTCTCTACGCGGTTGATTATAACTTTTTACAGAAAACGCTCCCATCGCTTTGGTTCTTCTAAGCGCCGACCGAGCGTCTTCTAGTGAATTTACCACTGCTTTAAAATCACCATCGGCACCGTATAAAATAGTACCCGTCGAGAATACACGCGGCCCAATCATTTTCCCCGCTTTAATTAATTCACTTTGAGTGAAAACCGTCTCTGAATGTGCCGAAGGGTCGTGCATTGTTGTTACTCCATACGCTAAATTCGTAAAATACGGCCAATGTTTTTGGGGTGTAATTCCGTGTCTGAAGTGATTTCCGTGTGCGTGCGCGTCAATAAGTCCAGGCATGATTGTCTTTCCCTTTGCATCAATAATTTGTGTACCTTCCGGGATTTTAATGCCTTTTCCGAGAGCAGCAATTTGATTTCCATCAATCAGAATATTTGCACCCGTGAGAACTTCATCTCCTTTCATCGTGATGATAGTCGCATTTGTAAAGGCAATGCGCCCTTGAGGTTTATCCGATTTTACTTTTAGTCCAATTGAAATAGGGGTCGGGTTGAACGTAGAATCTGCTTGCTCAAAGCGTTGTTTTACATCAATCGTGAATAATTGGTTGCCCAATGTATAGGTGACTTTTGTGTTATCCTGCGACCAATGCAAATTACTTCCTGCATCTTTGGCAATTTGTTTTACCGGAAAAGCCTTGGTGTCTGCGCTAATGTCCACGGCACGCCCAGTTTTAGGTAATTGACCGACATACACCTTGTGTAAATCAACAAATGCAATCATTTGCTCGTCCGGAGAAACTGTAAACTGAGCGGCATATTTGCTTTTTAGATAGGTTTCTTCTCGTTGACCATCCAGGTTTACACTTCCAAATGTTTTGGATAAATCGCCAAATAAATCACCCCCTGTTTGGAAGAATATACGCGTTCCACTGGCATTGAAACGAGGTTTTTCTCCTTTTTGCTGAACAAAATATTCTTCTTTTGTTTGCAAATCCATCCAATAAATTCCGGGTTTTACTGTGTAGGAATAGCCAAGAACGCCGTCATCTCCTTCTTTTTGGTAAACGATTTTTGTGCCGTCTTTGGAGACATGGGGGTATCTGTAAATTCCTTTTGCAGTTGTAATACGTGTTTTTTGTGCTGGATTATCGAGGTTTAAAGAATAGATTGCACCTGTTTCTTTGTCTGTCCAGGTAACATAAAAAAGCGTTTTGCCGTCTGCCGTGAAGTTTGGTTCTGAAGAGAAAGAAGGGCCTTCTGTCAGTGCAATGGGTTGACCATCAGGTAGTTGTTTTTTCCATAATTGTCCGATGGCAGTAAATACAAGTGTTTTTCCATCTGGAGAAGTTACGGCATCTCGGATAATATTGGGTTCAAACTCGTCGGTATGAACTTTTTGTGCAAATCGAACAGATTCATATACACGTTGAGAAACGGCTGCTTCAAAAGGAATGAGTGTGGATTGATTGGGTTTGGCAATATCTATGCGATGAATGTTCCCTTTTGACCAAATAACAAGGGCATCGTTGGTGGGTGTCCAGGCAAACCCTGGATAAATTCCGAAAATCGTCCATGCTTCTTGTTGGTCTTTGGATAATTGGTCATAAACGGGCCATTCTTCTCCCGTGGTCACGTCTTTTATATAAAGAACTGTTTGTGTTCGGACACGGCGAACGAAAGCCAATTTTTTGCCATCTCGTGAGATTTGCGGCCGAAATGCCCCTCCAGCACCACCTGTAACTGTCTCTATATCACCTGTTTGTCTATCTAATTTTTTGATGACAAATATCTGATTATTGGGGTCTTTGTTATATTGAAAATACCCACCAGGATACATATCTTCGCTATAATATACATGACGGCCGTCGGGTGAAACAATGGGTTCGTTGACATCCTGCTGGTCGTTTTTTCGCTTGGTTAGCTGCAATCCACTTCCGCCCGTGTGGTGATACATCCAAATTTCTCCTGCACCAAGAGAGCGCGTGCCCGTATAATGTTTACGGGTAACAATGTACTGCCCGTCGGGTGTCCAAGCCGCATTATTTACCAACCGAAAGTCTTCTTTTGTTATCTGTTTGGGCTCGGAACCATCGGCATTCATTACCCAAATGTTATCGCCTCCGCCAGCATCCGAAGTAAATAAAATGCGGGAGCCATCCGGACTAAAACGGGGCTGAACTTCCAAAGAATGCCCGCCACGGAGTAGTTTAGCTTTTCCTCCGGTTATAGGTAAACTATAAATATCTCCCAATAAATCGAATACAATCGTTTGCCCATCAGGAGATACATCGAGGCTCATCCAAGTACCTTCATTTGTAGAGAACGAAACTTCTTTGTAATTCCCTGCTGGATTCCTGACATCGTTTTTCGGCGTAGGATTTTGTGCAATAGCCACCTGCGCAAGGAGAAGGGCAGCTAAAAGTCCACTACTTTTTCGCATGTTTTTCTAGTTAGGTTTGATAAATTGGTTACTTTTTCTTCTTTTTTTTCTTGATGGGTTGATTTTTTTCTGCCTCTTTTACGAGCGATTTCCAATCATATACCTGTGTTGGGTCTTCTGAGAATACGATGGTTTCTTCGTACGCATTGGGGTCAATGTCTAGTACTTCGATGGGTTTTTGTAGATATTTTTCTATTTCTCCAAGAAGCATTTTTTCTTCTGAACTACAAAAAGAAACAGCTTTTCCTTTGGCAACACCTCGGCCTGTTCGTCCTACACGGTGCACGTAGTTTTCGGGTTCGTCGGGCAAGTCATAATTAATGACAAAGTCCACTTCCGGAATATCAATGCCACGTGCTGTAATATCTGTGGCAATAAGCAAGGGGCATGTATTTTCTCGGAACTGCTTGAGTACCAGCAATCTCTCTTGTTGTTCTTTATCCCCGTGTAAGGTTTCTCCTTTGATGCCCACGCGTTGCATGGCAGCCTTGACACGTTCCGCACGCACTTTTGTTCGGACAAACACGATGATTTTGCTTGTGGGGTTTTCATTAATGACTCGTTCGAGAAAGAAACGTTTGTCGTCCATTTCAATGAATGCGACCGTATGATGAATATTTTTATTGACACGGTCATCGGGAGCTATTTGAATCCGGATGGCATTTCGAACGATATTATACGCTAGTTTTTTTATTTGGTCGTCGATAGTTGCAGAGAAAAACAATGTTTGTCGGCGGTTGGGTAAATGGCGGAGGACATCTTCAATATCGCGAATAAACCCAAGAGCGAGCATGTGGTCGGCTTCGTCAAGAACGAGGGTTTCCATATAATCGAGTACGACATATCCTTGATGGATGAGGTCGAACATTCTGCCGGGGGTAGAGACCAAAATATCCACGCCATTCACGAGTTGCCTGATTTGCGGGTCTTGCTCCACACCGCCAAAAAGACAGAGCGTTTTGATGCGTGTATTTTTTCCAATTTTATGGAATACATCTGTGATTTGCAGAGCAAGTTCCCGGGTTGGTGCCATGACGAGCGCTTGGATTCCTTTGGGGCGACCTGTTTTTTTTGCTTGGTGTACTTTATGCAGGAGGGGAATCACAAATGCAGCGGTTTTACCTGTGCCAGTTTGGGCAATTGCCAATACATCTTCTCCTTTTAAGATGGGTGTAATGCACTTGAATTGGATGTCTGTGGGGCGTTTAAAACCCAAATCAGCTAAGTTTTGCTTGATTTCTCCACTAATTCTGTATTCCTCGAACTTCATCTATGACACATAATATTATTTTTACAAAGATACGGGAAAATATATGAATCGTTTCGTTCTATAAAATAGACACTTTTAAGCTCTATGTCGTGTACTGTTTTGTCTGAAAAGAGAAATGAACGCCCATAAAAGGATAGTAAACACAAAAACCGTATTCATTTTTCAAGAATACGGTTTTTGTGTTTGTGGAGTTGAAAGAAGGTGAATTGTTTTATCAAATGATTGGAATCGTTTGGATTTTGACAAATAGCTTCCCTATTACCATTTATCTCTTGGATAACGCTTCCATGAACTCATCAAAACGAGGTAGAATTTTATCTTTATCAGAGACCAACGGATTGGCAATGCCCCAATTTATACCAATAGTAGCATCATCCCAACGAACGCCATCTTCACTGGCTTTGTGGTAAAGATTCGTGCATTTATACGAAAATATGGCATCCTCTAATGTAAGAAATCCATGAGCAAGTCCAGGTGGAATGTAGAGCATATTGTGTTTTTCTGTGGTTAGTTCCACAGCCACATACTGCCCGAGCGTAGGTGAATTTGGGCGTACATCCACGGCTACATCCAACACCTTTCCGGCAATTACACGGACAAGCTTGCCTTGCGCATACGGTGCGTGTTGAAGATGCAGACCTCGCAAAACTCCTTTCGTCGAATACGACTGATTATCCTGGACAAATTCTTCTGTGATGCCATTGGCTACGAATAATTCCCGTTGGTAAGATTCAAAAAAGTAGCCTCGCTCGTCGCCAAAAACACGTGGAATGATTTCAATAACGCCTTCAATATGTGTGGGTCGAAATTCCATACTTTCGTTGTAATAGTCTTTGATTAATGCGTAAAAATAAAACAATTGTTTCAAAGTTTTGAAAAATAAATACGAAAGGCAGTATCTTCGGACGTTTTTTTGACAAAATATACAAAACCCTCTGTATGACACGCGCACAGCTTTTGGAGCAAATTAGACAAAAAAAATCATTTTTATGCGTTGGTTTAGACCCTGATATGGATAAAATTCCTTCGCATCTTGCACAAGAACAGGATCCGATTTTTTCGTTTGTAAAGGAAATCATTGACGCAACAGCTCCCTATGCTGTTGCTTATAAACCCAATATTGCTTTTTTTGAGGCGTGGGGTGTCAAAGGGTGGGAAGCTCTCCAAAAAACCTTGGCGTATATTCCAGCCAATTGCTTTACCATTGCAGATGCCAAACGCGGAGATATTGGAAATACGTCTAGTTTATACGCCAAAGCATTTTTTGATAAAAAAGCATCTGGTCTTTCGTTTGACTCCGTGACTGTCGCACCGTATATGGGGCGAGATTCTGTGGAACCGTTTTTACAATTTGATGATAAATGGGTGATTTTGTTGGGGTTAACCTCCAATGTAGGCAGCCAAGATTTCCAATATTTGCGTACAGAAAATAATACATTTCTCTTTGAAGAAGTACTCCGTATCTCACAGACTTGGGGGAGTGAAGACAACCTGATGTATGTGGTAGGCGCTACACAAGCAGCTAGTTTGCAAGCTGTCCGAAAAATTATTCCAAATCATTTTCTATTGGTTCCAGGCGTAGGGGCTCAAGGTGGAAGTTTGGAAGAAGTAGCTAAAAATGGGCTGACGAAGGAGTGCGGTTTGTTGGTTAATTCATCACGTGGAATTATCTACGCTTCGTCTGGGAAAGATTTTGCTGAAAAAGCGGCAGAGGAAGCACAAAAAATTCAAGAGGAAATGGCTATTTATTTACAAAACTTTGGTATTTTGAGCTACTAATTAAAAGTAGCCATGAATGAATTTTTCCTCCACTACGTGTGGCAGTATCAAAAGATGCGCACGGGTGAACTAATCACAACCCAAGGACAGGTTCTTCGGGTTATCCGACCGGGCTGGGCTAATCCACATGCTGGCCCTGATTTCCTAGAAGCACATTTAGTCCTTGATGACTTGGAGTGGGTCGGACATGTAGAAGTCCATTTTTCATCGTCCGACTGGGCAGCGCACCAACACAGCAACGACCCCGCTTACGATTCCGTCATTTTACATGTTGTTTGGGAACAAAAAAAGGAAATTGCCTATAAAAATGGGATTCCAATTCCGACACTTGAACTTAAATCAATTACTCCTCCTGAATTAATTGGTCGATATATTTCATTAACGACAAATCCTACGCGCATTGCTTGCCAAGGAAATTGGTCTTCTGTAGAGCATATTTATAAACAACAAGCCATTGACCGCGCTTGTATTCTGCGCCTTGAAAAAAAAGTGGAAGAAATCGCACTTCTCTTTCAAATATCCGAAAATAACTGGGAGGAAACTGCGTACCGATGGTGGGGAGGTGCTTTTGGTTTTAAACTTAATAAATTGTCTTTCTTACATCTTACGGAGCTTGTACCTTTGTCTGTATTACAAAAACAAAGAGGAAATATCAAGCAAACTGAAGCCACATTATTTGGTATGGCTGGTTTATTACCCGAAATAGGCGTAGCGCAACAAAGTGAATATGCCAAGCAAATACGAGAGGAATTTGCGTTCATTCAACGTAAATTTTCATGGTCAGAACGAAAGATGGAGACTGTATCTTGGCAGTTTGCACGCACACGGCCTGGTAATTTCCCAACGATTCGGCTGGCACAGTTCGCCCAATTTATTCAAAAAACGGCTCATATTTCCTCGCAAACATTGGATATAAAATCCATTGAAGAGGCAATCCATTGGTTGTCAGTTGAACAATCCTTGTATTGGCAAAATCAGCATATTGGGGAGGAGGTAGCGAAAAAAAGTAAGCAAGGAATGGGGAAAGATTCGATTCATTTACTCATCATCAATGCGATTGTTCCGTATCAATTTTTTTATGGTCAATATTTCGATTTACCAGAGATAATGGACAATGCACTGCATTTGTTGTCTTTGTTGCCACCTGAAAACAACACAATTATTCAGAAATGGAGGGAGCTGGATGTAAAACCCAAAGATGCGTACGAGTCACAAGGAATGATTGGACTCTATACGCAGTTCTGTGAGGTAAAAAAATGTTTGGAATGTCCTGTTGGTCAGTGGATTATACAAAAAGGAGAGCCTATTGATTAAAGAATAGGCGGTATTTTTGGTTCAGGTGGTGGAATGGTAGCCCGGATAGTTTCTTTGTCTTTGATGGGCCGAAAACCGAGTTTTCTACCTTCTTCGAGCATAAATTCAAAGGCTAAGTCAAATTCATTTGGGATGATGCCATCTAGCATGGCTTCCCGAATACTGAGTTTGATTTGGCCTACTTCTCGGGAGGGTTTGAGTCCAAATACTTCCATAATCATTTCCCCTGTGACTACCGGTTGGAAGTTCCGTAATTTATCTTTTTGTTCGAGTTCTATGAGGAGTTCTTCTACTTTGTCGAAATTCTTCAAGTATTTCCGAACGCGATTTGGGTCTTTGGATGTGATGTCTGCGCGGCAGAGAATCATGAGGTACTCAATATCTTCTCCTGCATCCACCAACAGACGTCTGAGTGCGGCGTCTGTTACACCTTCTTTGGCAACGGCAATGGGGCGTAAGTGGAGGCGAACTAGGTTTTCTACCATGCGCATTTTCTGGTCTAGCGGTAGTTTAAACCGTCTAAAAATGCCCTTTACCCACCTTGCTCCGAGTTCTTCGTGGCCATGAAAAGACCAACCTATCTTGGGATGAAATTTTTTGGTAGCTGGTTTGGCGATGTCGTGTAGAATAGCTGCCCAACGTAGCCACAAATCGGTTGATTTGGCGGCAGTATTGTCGAGTACTTGCAAAGTATGGTAAAAATTATCTTTATGCCCTTTGCCGTCCATGGTTTCAACGCCATGCAACTTCACCAAATCAGGGAAAATAAGCGAAAGCAAGCCCGTTTGAAACAAAAGCTTAAAGCCATACGAAGGAGTAGGGCTCAAGATGATTTTATTTAGTTCATCTGTGATACGTTCTTGTGCTAAAATAGAGACGCGCGATTTCATTTTCTTGATGGCTTCGAAGGCACTTGTTTCCATGTCAAAGCCAAGTTGGGAGGCAAACCGGATGGCACGAAGCATTCGGAGAGGGTCGTCTGAAAACGTCAGTTCTGGGTCAAGAGGGGTTCGGATAAGTCGATTGTCCAAATCTTTGATTCCTTGAAAAGGGTCAATTAATTCGCCAAGATTGGCAGGATTAAGAGAAATACTAAGCGCATTAATGGTAAAGTCACGTCTTTTTTGGTCATCACTAAGCGTACCATCTTCCACGATGGGTTTGCGGGATTCTGCGCGATAGGATTCTTTCCTAGCACCGACAAACTCAATTTCAAGATCATGATAACGAATTTGTGCAGTACCAAAACTTTTAAATACAGCTACTTTGCAGTGATTTCCGAGGGCAGCGGCTACTTGTTCGGCAAAAGCGATGCCACTTCCTACAACGACGACATCTATATCTTTTGATTCTCGGTTCAGGAAAATATCCCGCACATATCCACCAATAATATACGCTTCAAATTGGTTTTTTGCTGCGGTTTGTGCGAGGAGGTGCAAAATGGGCGTATCTTGAATTTTTTCTCTAAAATGTGACAATGACTTTTTTCTTTCAAAATTAAAAAATAATGACGCGTAAACCAAACACGCTATCTTTCATCTCGATTTGTATTGTAGGCATTTCAGTGCGTACATTTGTAAAAAAACAAGGCAATGTTACTTAGACAATTAGAATATATATTAGCGGTACAGAAGTTCAAGAGTTTTACAAAAGCGGCTGAACATTGTTGTATTACACAACCTACACTGAGCCAGCAAATAAAAGTATTGGAAGACGTATTGGATATAGAGATATTCAAACGCAATCCTTTTTCTGTTACCAAGGAAGGGAAGGTTATCTTGGAAATGGCGTCTGAAATTGTCGCGAAAGCGAATGAATTAAAAAAACGGGCTAAACTTTTGGCGAAGGAACAACAGGGGGAATAGACAGTGGGCGATAGTCTTTTAATATTCTAGCCATGAATATAAAAAAAGACCATCTGGTGTAATCGTAGGGCATTCCATAAACAAAATTTTGTACGAACGTGTGAATGATAAATAAACACAAGAATAAGAGTGCTGGATGTGCTGATTTTTTGTATTCGGACAGCGCGTATTTAAGTATGTAAATATGCATCCCTAAGTAAGAAAAAAAGCCAATGATACCTAAATCATGGAATGTTTGAATCATCGGGCTATCTACATATAAGGAATGGTAGCCATTACCTAAAAGTAACCACCACCATTCTTTGTTTTCAATATGTTCTATGATTTTTTCCCCTACTTTTCCAATGGTTTCTACCCGTCCGAGTGCAGAAGCATCTGTGGTGATTTCTTTTACAGGAGTTAAAAAAGGGTTTATTTCTTCAAAACTTAAAAAACTGAAAACTTTCTCAAAACGGGAGCCAATAATCATGTAAAAATGATTGATTCTATTCAGTATATCTGTGTAGGTTAGGTAATAATATACGATACATGCCAGAAAAAGGAATGTTAAAAAGCCTCTCCATCCAAAAATCCATTTCAATAAAAAGTACACGTTTGTAGCAGTAGTACGTACGTACATAAAAATGACTCCGAAGAGTAGAAGAGCGATAATCGTTTGAAAAGACTGTGTTAGCACGATAACCAACAGGAAAATAAAGGAGCATCCTAGATAAAAAAGTCTTGAAATTGGGTTTTTGCTCATCGTTCGTACTAATATAGATGCAACAAAACCTGCAAATGCGGAGCGTCCATAAATGTGTGGATTCCCGATAGAAACACCGTCTTTGTCAACCCCAAAACTAATAGCTGCTCTATTGCCCAATACATACGTTGGGTCTTTTAGAACGATGATCACCATGGCTACTGAGCCGATTAGACAAATCCAAAGTGTTGCTGTTAAAAGTCCTGCCAGGAAATCAGAAGAAGGAGAAGCCGCAAATATGTAAGCGCAGACAACTAATACAAGAAAATAAACAAATTCTACCGTTGTATTGGTGAACCAACCACGGTTTGGCGCATAAACGGCTAGGTAGATGAGGGCTATAATCCAGTAAATAATAATAAAAGAAAAAATTGGCTTGTTGAACGAATAAAATCTGCCAGAATTTCGAAAGGGTACGGCTAGTAATAAACTACCAAAAGTAAAGGCTGCTGTGAATACAGTGCTATTTGGAGCTAAACCTACGCCATCACGTAAAAAATAAATCACGGGTGTACCAAAAAAGAAAAAACTGACCGCAAACGCTTTTCTATTTCCTTCAAACCGATTTATAAGCCAATCAAGTAATGACAACATATTGAATTTTATTAAGAAAATGCTTCCTATGCTTTAAATGAAGAAAGCGCTGACATAGCCGAATGTGTTCCTTCTACTTTATTCATCTACAAATTTAGAAATTCTTCGGTGTATCTCCGCACCTTATGCCGAAATGTCAAAAAAGCAATAGCATGTATCTGTCCTTGGCTTTTCTTTTTAAAAGCTTTTAAGCTGCTTGGGTTGCTAATACGTTCGATGATTACATCGTGTTTGCTGAAATGGAATTACCGCTATTTATCGAAAAAATACACACACAAAGCAGCAAATAAATATCATTTTTTACTGCTTTGTGTGTCATCACGAAGGAAAATCAATTCAAATCTGAAAACCCAGTAGGCTTCATGTAAACTGATTCTACTTTTTCAACAATTTTACCTCCTTTCTCCGAAGCATCACGCGCTGCTATCCATTTTGGGTCTTGCCGAAATCCGTCCCATGATTTTTGTGCACTCTCCGCTGACTCATGCGCAACCCAGTACACTAATTTGGGTTGTACAGCGTCTTTTTCAACGGTAGTAAAGTAGGCAATATTAGTCATGCCGTGTTTCTCAAATAAAGCGCGTGTATGATTTTTGAACCGCGAAACCAAAGCCGGAAGTTGATTGGGTAAACACGTATAGGTACGAAGTTCAAATACAGGGTCATTTCCTTGCTTTGCTTGACTGATTTTTTTGGAAAGACTTGGCTCCATTTTTAGATAGATGGATTCAATGCGTTCAATGATTTTTCCGTTTTCCTCCGATTTTTGTGCGACTTCCTTCCAAACGGGGTCTTGAATGAATGCCTGCCAAGATTTTTCTCTTGCTTCTTGTGATGGATACGCCAAAACATAGTACAGCGTTTTGTTGTCCGCTTTTGTAGGCAACCAATAGCCTATGTTTTCCATGCCATGCTTTTCGAAAAGTTTCGTTGTATGGTTTTCAAACCGCTGCAACAGCGTTGGTAATTTACCATCTAGGCAATGATAAATGCGTAATTCGTAGAATTTCTCTGTTGGTTTTTGTGCTTGCAGGAGCGAACTCAGTGAGCTACTCAATAAAATAAGTAGGGTAAAAATGGATTTCATATTCTTGTAAAAGGAAATAATGGTTGAATAAAGGTTTAAATATATTCAGAATTAGGAAAAAAAAACTAAAAATGAACGCTTTGTTTTACTTTTGTGGGCAAATAGCGACGAAATGGAGAATCAAGATAAAAGACTAAATAAATACATTAGCGAAACTGGTTTTTGCTCCAGACGGATGGCAGACCAGCTCATCGAGGAGCAACGGGTGACAATCAATGGGCAAGTTCCAGCACTTGGTACACGGGTAAAACCAACCGATGTTGTCTGTGTGGATGGCCAGTTAATCCGTCCAGCTACTGAACAATGGGTCTATATTGCGTTCAACAAACCACGTGGAATTACGTGTACAACGGAGCTTGATATAAAGGATAATATTATTCAGTATATCAATCATCCACAGCGAATTTTTCCGATTGGACGCCTGGATAAACCCTCCGAAGGTTTGATTTTTTTGACGAATGACGGGGATATTGTTAATAAAATTTTACGCGCTGGTAATCAACACGAGAAAGAATATTTTGTTACGGTAGATAAGCCTGTCACAGCGGATTTTATTCAAAAAATGAGAAAAGGAGTTCCTATTCTAGACACAGTTACGCAACCTTGTTATGCCGAACAAGTAGATAAATTTGAGTTTAAAATCATTCTTACCCAAGGTTTGAACAGACAAATACGAAGAATGTGTCAATTTTTGGGCTATGAAGTAAAAAAACTGAAAAGAACGCGTATCATGCACGTTACATTAAAGGGACTTGCAACTGGGCAATGGAGAAATTTAACAGAACAGGAACTTGCCCTCATTCATGAAAAAGTAAAAACATCTAGCAAAACAGAGGAAGCATCTTTCCTTCAAAGTGAAATTGAATAACCCTCGATGAAAAGTCTTGTTACAATCGGATTGCTCATTTTATCAAATGTGTTCATGACGCTCGCTTGGTATGGCCACCTAAAGTTTGCAGAGTGGAAGTGGTTTCAGCAGGTTGGCTTCGTGGGTGTTGTCTTGATAAGCTGGGGAATTGCACTTTTTGAGTATTTTTTTCAAGTTCCTGCCAATCGAATAGGTTTCAAAGCCAATGGCGGACCTTTTTCACTTTTGGAGCTAAAAGTCTTGCAAGAAGTTATTTCTTTGAGTGTTTTTCTTGTTTTTACGCTGCTCGTTTTCAAGTCAGAAACTATTCGCTGGAACCATCTCATTGGCTTTCTCTTCTTGGTGGCAGCTGTTTACTTTATCTTTAAAAAATGACATGAATGCTTTTTATCTCGACTAATCTCATAAAGATAACTTGAAAATGAAATAACGTTCATTTATTTTCTAACAAAAAAGCGGATAAATTACTTATTTTAAGCAATTTATCCGCTTTTTCTGTTTCAGGAACGAACGTTTACTTTAAGTCTTTCATCAAAACTTGAACTGCCGTTTCTAGCTGTTTATCTGTACCCGCAGAAATCCAGTTTGGCTCGTTTTCTACGATAATATCTGGAATCGCAGGCCCTAATTCTTGGTTTATGTCTGTTCCCTTTGTAAACCAGGCTCTTCCTGGTAAACGAACAAACGACCCATCCATAAGTGCTTTTCCGCCTGTAGAAATCACTGAACCATTTGTTGGCAAACCAACTAATTTACCAATGCCAAGTCCTTTGTAAGCGTGTGAGAAAATCTCCGCATTGGAATACGAACCCTCATTACAAAGTGCTACGGTAGGCTTTGTCCAAGCCGCGTAAACCAATCTTTCCCCAATTGGGTAATACTCTTTGTACTTGTTTTTCTCTTTTTCCAAATCATTAACTGCCCCCCTCGGAATGGTGTAGGCATGTTGTTTGTAGTTCAGAATGGTCATGAGGTAATCTGTCGTTGAGCCGCCACCGTTGTAACGAACATCTATGACAAGGCCGTCTTTCCCGTAGCCTGCCGCTGTAAATTCACGCTCAACTACTTCAAAACTTGGGAAATTCATACCACGAATATGAATATAGCCCAATCGACCACCTGAAAGTTTATCTACCATTTTCTTCCGGTCGTTTACCCACTCTTGGTATAGATTGTCCGAGATGGAGTTTGTTAATCGAATCACAACCTCCCGCGTTTGTTTGTCTGCACCTTGTACTTGTGCCACCACTTTCTCATTGGCCAAACCGTTCAATAATTCATAGAAATTGGCATTCCCGGTTACACTTTGCCCGTTGATTTGCAAGATAATATCCCCTTCTTTGAGTTTACTGGCGGTTTTATCAGCAGGTGTTTCTGGCACAACATGCTTGACAAGCATACCCGAAGCCTGCGGAACGAGCTCTGCACCCAAAAGCCCAGTCGATTCTCTTTGCGTTTCCGCTCTGTCTGGCACTGTCAAACCCATGTGGCTGGCATTCAATTCACCCAACATGAGGTTAAACATGTCTCTGAAATCCTGGCTAGTTGATGCCGCCAATGAACGAGCTTTATATTTTGCTTTTAGTTTGTTCCAATCATACCCATGGAATTTAGGGTCATAAAAACCATCCCGAATTGTTCTCCAAGCTTCTTCAAATACTTGTTCACGCTCAAGTGCATAATCGATTTTCATTTTCGCTTGGTACGGAATCGCCTCTTGTGTTGCTGCCTTAATAGCAAATTTGTTGAAACTTCCTCGTGTTGTGAAATACAAATTCGTCATGTCTTTATCCGCCGTAACATTCGAAGGATTCGCACCGCCTCGCGTCAATACTTTCATCCCCGTGCCATCCCATTTGATGCTAAACAAATCCGTTCCTTTTGTACTTGTGTTGGCTGTTACATAATAGAATGTTTCACCGTCTTTCGAAATAAGAAGGTTGCTTTCATCTCCTGGCGCATTGGTTACTTGGACAACCCGCTCGTGAATATTTTCCAAATCAATCACGATTGCCTTTGTATTTCCTTTGGCTGGTTTTTTCTCTGTTTCTGGCTCTGTCTCCTGCCAATCTTGTGTTGCCTTTTCCCAATCTTCTTTCTTCAACCAAACAAACCAGACATCTCCTGTACGCGCAACGCTTCGCTCAGAAATAAAGCCCAATTTGCTGCCATCGGCACTCCAATACGGTTGGCTATCTCGACGTGGATGCATCGAAACATTCACAGGTTTGCCACTATTATCCGCTTTCTGAATGAAAACTTCTTGGTTAAAATACAAATCTGACATCGAATACGCCAACCACTTGCCATCCGGACTCCAAACAACATCCCGCGCGGCACTCCACGAATCACTTAGTATTTTCTCGTTTGTCAGTTTTCCATCCGCCGAAATATCCGCAACAACAAGTGTTCCTCGCCCACGTGTATAAGCAAGCTGCTTGCCGTCTGGCGATAAAACCAAACTTGACTCATCCTCAGCAGTTTTGGTCACTGGAACTGTCTCTAATTTCAAGGTTTTGTAAAGATTTCGTTCCTTGCTATCTGCTGACCGAACCAAATAAATATCAAAATTCCCATTGCTTCGGTCACTCGTATAAAGTGCCGTAGAATCATTCAACCAAATGGCATCTTGGTCACGAAAAGCGTGATTGGAGATGTTTACACTCCGGCTTTTTTCTTTGTCTGTTTGCGAAACAAAAATTTCCCCTCGGACAGCAAATAACATCAATTTTCCATTCGGAGAAACATTGAAGTCCGATCCACCATTTGTAAATATCTTTGTTTCAAACGGGTCTAGGCGGTCGTCAGCACTGATTTCCACTGAAATCGCCTGCATTTTTCCGGAAGCTACATCCAAGGTATAAAGCCGTGTATCTTTCTCTATAACAGCCATTTTCCCATCTGCAGTTAAGCTGTATGCCCGAATTGCCTCGTCTTTGAGTTTCGTAATTTGTTCGGGTGCTTTGGTCGTCTTGCCATTGCCATCTAGCGTAAACTTGTACAAATTATAGACGCCTTCTTCGCTACTCAAAAAGTATAATTGCGAATCACCCACCCATTGCGGCAAAATATCGTTGGTTGTAAATGCAGGCAAAGTATGGTAGGTTTTCTTTTGCGTATCATAAATCCAAAGCTCTCTGTTTGAGCTTCCACGGTAGTCTTCACGTGCCACCGGATTGATGTCCCCACGCACAAAAGCAATGAAACGACCGTTTGGGGAGATGACTGGGTCATGCCCGACAGCATCCAAAATCCGTCTTTCTGTTCCTCCATTCGGAGAAATAGCGTGTACTTCGGCTGGGCGCTCAATTTGTCTAAATTCTCTGTTCGTCGAGAAGACAATTTGGTCTTTTTGAGTCCAACTCGAAATATTATCAGCGCCCGAATGGAACGTTAATCGCTTCACCGTTCCTCCGTTTGCATCCATCACAAATAGGTCGTTATTGCCGTAACGGCTTCCCGAAAACGCAATTTGTTTCCCATCAGGACTAAAAACTGGGTTGCTCTCGTACGCTTCGTGAATCGTCAGGCGCGTTGCTTTTCCACCTGTAGTTGGTACTGTCCAAATGTCTCCTTGGTAGGAAAAAGCGACAGTCGAGCCCGTCGGATGAACTGCCGGATACCTCAATAGTGTTCCATCCTGTGCCAAAATGGGCAAAGACAGTGCACAAAAAGCAGCAATTGTAAGCAAAGATTGCTTCATAAATTGGATAGGGTTTAGTGAAAAATAGTCAAGCAAATGTAAAATATTTCCACTAAAATGAAATCGGTCTCTCTATCCTTTCAGCCAAAACCACGATAGGATGGTTTTTTTTTGCTACTTAATCCTCTATTTTACATCTATTGTAAGCCGTATCTTGGCGTAGAAAGGTATAAATAAAGCAAATATTGAATAGGATTTGCTGTAATTTCACCTGAAACATACGAACTATTTTTTGGGCGTGTCCCTAACGGGTCGGGCTTTCCGTTGCAATCTTTTTGTTCGTACCTCACAAAAAGGATTTCCACTGCAATCCCTCACGCGGGTTCTTGTGTATGGCAGGACATTCGTCCGAAATCAAAAAAATCACGCTTATTTATGCCGAAACCAACAGTCTGTTCGGTCGTTTTCATATCCCTTGAAAACCGTATTGACAGGCGCACCGTAAACCAAATCATCTGAAAAATACGATCGTACTACGTAATTAAATACGCCCATATCCAACGTAAACGGCGTCTTGTTACTAGGTGTATGTTTTTTGTGGAGGATGGCTATTTTTGAGATAAGTTGCTGCATAACAGGAAATTGACCACCAACAATCCCACAATTCAACAAGGTTTCTTGCGCAAACTCAATCTCATACGCAGCATAATCTGTTACTTGATTTCGCAAATGTTCTCCATGGGCAAGCATCCATTCGTTTGCCAAAATAGTAGGTTCATCTCCGCAAAATAATTTCCCCGGATTCGACTGAAAAAGTGCCGACCGAAACGGATTTTGAACCAGCACAACATCTGATACATCTGTTAAAAATAAAGCGGAAAACAAAGAAGGGTTAGCTGTTAGAAAAGCATCGTATAAAATATACCGATACGCATTCGGGTTGATTTCCCCCGAATAGTCCACTCGAACAAATTGTATAAAGTCATTTTGATATTTTTTAACCGTTGTTTCCGAAAACGTATTGTGGAAAAGATACCCCCTCACTTGGTTTTCAACCAAAGATTGATACCATTCCTCTACTTTAGAAAAATCGTCTTCAGGTAATTTTTCCTGCCGATTTACATCGAAAACACCTGTCAGAATACAGGAAAAAACAGCTTCTTGGGTGTGCATTTACAAGGTGATTTGTTGTTTTTTAAGTTGGGCAGTGGTACTTGTAGGAATGTTTCGATAGTAAACATAAGTCCGGCTATTTAGTTTTTTGGTTCGGAAATGTGCCGCGACTACCTCATCAAAAAAATGGCTATCCGCTGCATACATTTGCTTGAACGGAATAGACGCAAAAACCTCCTTTTTGCCGAAAAGCGTAGCAAACAAAATACAATCGTCCACATGGATATTCTGCGAAGTGTCGTATCTGTCAGGAACAAAGAAATCTTCGTTTGATGTAACAATTGTCTCCGTAGAAGTAGCCACCAAATCTGCGTTTTTCATGGCTGATAAACAGGTAGTGAGATGGTTGGGCTTGTACTCATCGTCTGAGTCAATAATGGAAACGTAAGCTCCCTTGCTGAGTTCAACTCCGCGGTTAATAGAAAGAGATTGACCTTGGTTTTCGTGCCGGAAATACCGTACGCGGTCATCCATCGCCAAACAGACAGATTGTATCTGCGCAGACAGAGCCGGGTGGCTGCCGTCGTCTAAGATGAGTAATTCAAAATGCTTGAAATCTTGCCGAAGAACAGACGATACTGCCCGCTGAACCAAAGGTACTGGCGTATTATAAACTGCCATCAGGACAGAAACAGTAGGAGAAAGGTGCGACACGCTTCGTTGTTTTATGTTGAAATAAAGAAACAGCTATATGTATTTGAAACTACTTTAGTCAACAACAAAAAAGAATGTTCTGTTGGGATAAGTACTTGAATCTAGTAAGATTGTATCATTTTTACTTGAAATTTTACCAGGATTCGATTGATTTTCAGGTGATTATACGCTTAATGTACGACTATTAAATTTGTGCTATCTTTTTTCTGATATACAAATAAGTAGCCTTTTTGACTTACATTTTCTTAACCAACTCTTTGATGGTATCCCGCGCCTCTTTCTGAATAAGTAACATTTGTTCAGGCGTCACCTGGGGCGCTTCGTTGTGGTCATGATGATTGTGCCCAGAATGATCTGTATGTTCAAAACCAGGGACTTCGAAAAGGGTTTCTTCCCACGATTCAACTTCCATTTTTAATTGCTTCAAACGCATTTTTGAAACCGAGTCCGACGCAACAGTTTCCAAGGAATCTAATTTTTTTTGTGCTACTTTCTGCCAAGAAATAGCTTCCTGATGTATTTCATTTGCCTCAATCAAAACAGGATTTTGCTTGGCATCATTGTCTGACTGACAACTCCAAAAAGTACATAAAATACCTGAAACTAGAATAAATACGTGTTTTTTCATCGGTTAACCAAAAGATATAAAAACCTACAATACACAAATCTAGCCTTTATGGCATTACGTCGCAATCTTTTTCGATTAACAATTTTCAGTTTTACAATTCATTAATTTTGATAGATTTGCAAATCATGCTTTCGGGTATGGTTGGGCTGGTATCTGCTTAGATGCTGTCTTTTTAATTTATCTATATAAAACACCCTCAAAAAACAATGAAAAAAATAGTTTTGTTGGTTGGTTTCTTGGCGTCCTCCTTGTGGGCGCACGCACAAGCAACTTACAACACCTACGAACAGCTAAGTACCCGCTTAACGGGACTTGCGGCAAAGTATCCGGACAAAATGAAGGTCTCTTCCATCGGTAAAAGTGCTGCCGGAAAAGACATTTGGGTCGTTTCACTCGCCGAAAACCCCTCTTCTCCTAAACCGGCTGTTTTGGTGCTTGCTGGTCTCAACGGTGAACACCTTGCCGGCGTAGAACTTGCCGTAGCGACCATCGAAAAATGGATGACCTCTGCCAATGCCGCTGAATTACTCAAAACCAAAACAGTTTATGTCATTCCAGCTGGTAGCCCCGATATCCTCGATGCCGTAGCTGCTAAAGTAAAAGGAACTCGTTCTACCAATGCAACATCCATGGATAATGACCGCGATGGCCGTATTGACGAAGACCCCGCTGAAGATTTGAACAACGATGGCCTCATTACGCTCATGCGTGTCGAAGACCCAACCGGAACTTTTGTGCCAAGTACCGACAATCCAAAAGTCATGGTTCTCGCAGACCCAGAGAAAAAGCAAGTTGGTAAATTCATCGTTCTTTCAGAAGGTTTGGACAACGACAAAGACGGCAAATGGAATGAAGACGGTCTTGGTGGGGTAAACATCGATAAAAACTTCACATTCGATTATCCTATCTTCGAAGACGGCGCCGGTAGTTACACGGCATCCGAATCTGAAACAAGAGCTATCCTGGATTTTTTATATTTACACCCCTCGATTTTCGCAACCTTGACATTTGGTCCTGCGAATAATCTGACCTCACCCATTAAATTCGATAAAGCAAAAGCATCTAAACGAATCATTACGGGTTGGCTGGAGTCGGATGCAGATGTAAATGCGGTAGTTTCCAAATGGTACACCAAGCAAGTTTCCGATAAAAATGCACCTGCTCTTCCGATGACCAAAGGGAACTTTGCACAAACTGCTTATTATCATGCAGGGCGTTTCAGCTTTTCAACACCCGGTTGGTGGGTTCCGGCGGATACGGCTAAAAAAGCAGCTGCTGCCAAAACACCTGTTCAACCTGAAGTTGATTTTTTACGTTGGGCTGACGCGGAAAAACTAACGAACGTTTTTGTCGATTGGAAAGAAATAAAACATCCAGATTTTCCTGGGAAAAAAGTAGAAGTAGGCGGTATCGCACCGTATGCACTGCTCAATCCACCTGTTTCGTATTTGGAAAAAACGGCGGAGCAACATCAGGCATTTTTAACAGATTTGCTTTCTGCCATGCCGACAATCCAGGTGACTACACCAAAAGTAGAAGTGGTTTCGGCGGGATTAACACGCGTAACGGTTCAAGTGGTGAACAAGGGATTATTGCCAACGTACGCTTCGATTGGAGATAAGGTTCGCTTCGTGAAAAAAATGAAAACAACGATTGAATTAGGTAAGAATCAGACGTTGGTATCGGGCAAAAAGATGACATTGGGGGCTGCATTAAAAGCAGGGGAAACCGTAGAATTTAGCTGGTTGATTGCGGGAAGTGGCTCCGTGAAAATTACCTCAGGTTGCCAAACAGCGGGCGAGCAAACCGTAGAAGTATCAATTAATTAATCAACAGAATCGAATTAATTCAATGAAAAAAATAGTTTTAGGTTTATTGGCGATGCTGGCATTGGAAACATCCGCGCAGCAAACGTCTAAAGTTCATCCAGATGATTTGACTGGGATGCGAGCGATTGGCTCTCCTGCAAATCCCAAAGTAAAAATGGCGTGGAATAGCTACGCAGATTACGCTAAATTAACGGCTTTTTGTCAAGATTTAGCCAAAGCGCACCCAGATTTGGTCAAATTAGAGTCTATTGGCAAGTCTGTGGAAGGAAGAGATATTTGGATTTTGACAGTCACGAATTTCAAAGAAGGTGGACCCGTTGAGCGCAAACCAGGTTTTTATATTGATGGAAATATCCATGCCAACGAGCTACAAGGTTCTGAAATCGCGATGTACACAGCTTGGTATTTAGCAGAAAATGCGTTTACTGTTGCGTCGATTAAAGAAATGCTCCGAAATCGTGTTTTTTATATTGCGCCAACGATTAGCCCAGATTCCAGAGAATATTTTATTCACAATGCGAACAATTCCAACTCATCCAGAACAGGTCGTATGAAATTAGATGATGACGGCGATGGGCTTATCGACGAAGATTTGATGGATGATTTAGACGGTGATGGCAATATCGTCATGATGCGCCGCAAGTCTCCAACAGGTCGCTGGAAAGTAGATCCTGAAAACCCTTTGCGCATGATTCCTGCGAAACAAGACGAGGTAGGTGGATATGAGATGTTGGGTTATGAAGGGATTGATAACGACGGAGACGGCGTTGTCAATGAGGATGTTACAGGAACGTATGACCCAAACCGTGACTGGGCGTGGGGTTGGCAACCCGATTACATTCAGCGCGGTGCGTTGTATTATCCGGGTACATTGCCTGAAACCAAAGCAGTGAAAAAATTCATTGTTTCGCATCCAAATATTGCTGGTGCACAAAGTTATCACAATTACGGAGGGATGTTTTTACGTGGCCCGGGTGCAGCAGAAGATGACGTATTTTATACCAGAGAAGACGTAGCCGTGTATGATTTTATCGGAAAACTAGGTGAAAAAATGATTCCTGGGTACAATTATTTCGTCATTCATAAAGATTTATATACTGTTTATGGAGGAGAAATTGATTGGATGTCCTTGAATAGAGGGATTTTTACGTTCAGTAATGAGTTGATGACCTCTTACAAGCTATTCAACCAAAAAAGCAACGAAAATAGATTTTCAAACAATGAGTTTTATGAGTTTGATAAATACCTACTTTTTGGAGATGCTTTTGTGCCTTGGAAAACCATACAACACCCGCAGTTTGGTGAAATCGAAGTAGGTGGGCCGAAGAAAAACTACATTCGGAATCACCCAGGATTTATGTTGCAAGAAGATGCGCACAGAAATATGGCGTTTACTTTGTTACATGCCGATCAAATGCCGTTGTTGGAGGTCATCGACATCAAGCAAAAAGCCATGGCAGGTGGATTTACAGAAGTAACAGCGACAGTTATGAACAAAAAAATCATGCCTACGCATTCGTCGCATGACTTGAAGTACAAAATTGAACGTCCAGATTATATCACATTGAAAAACGCGCAAGTTGTAGCTGGAATGGTTGTAGAAAATGAAGATTTTAACCTGACCAAAGAGCAAAAATACACACCAAGCACGGTAGAAGTTGCCAATATTCCGGGGATGGATGCCGTAAAGGTGCGTTGGATTGTGAAAGGAAAAGCAGACAAAGCCGTAGTGGAGGTGGACAGCCGCAAAGGAGGTATTGTGTCGAAAGCACTTTAATTGATGCGTATGTAAAAAAGGGCATGTTTTTGTTTTTTAAACGAGACATGCCCTTTTTGCGTTATATTCATGTTTTATTTTAATTTATTTACGAATGACGACGACATTTCAAACTATTTTTGGCCTTTATTTTTTGGTAGCAAGCGCATTGCCTGTCACTTGGAATGATTTAGCAGATGTGAAATTTAACCCAAAATTGAACAAAGAAATTGGGGAATATTTTCTGTATCCAACCTTTGGAAAAAAAGTACAAGCACTTGAAAACAAGCAGATTGAAATCAAAGGATATATGATTCCAATTAGCGTGGAGGAAAACATATTAATCATTTCACAAAAGCCAATGGCCTCTTGTTTTTTCTGTGGAGGCTCAGGGCCAGAATCTGCGATACAAGTGAAAATGAAAAAGCCCATCAAGTTTAAAACCGACCAAATCGCAACGATTCGGGGTACATTTCGACTTAACGCAGATAACATTGAAGAACTCAATTACATTTTAGAGCAAGCAGAAGTGGTTTCTGTCCAATAAAATACTTAGAAATCAATGTGAACTTTTTGTTGACTAGCAAGTACCGTTTGTTGTCCGTCTTTTTCGATGAGTAGTCCGAGTTGATACCTATTTTTTGCAAAAAAAGTAGGCAACAATTCAGCTTGATATGTTTGTGTAGGGGTGGTGAAAAACCTGAAACGCGGTTGATAGATTTGTTTGGTTGGAATGAGATAAAGTTGTTTATCCGAATAAAAAATAAAATAGCAGGCATCCACGTTCGAAACATCCGATGAAATTTTTCGGTCGTTTTCGTTCCAAGAAATAGCTGGAGCAGGTTGTGCAGACAAGAACCTCATTTGTAAATCGGTTGGGAAATAAGAAGGGTAAGAGTAAACACCTCTTTTTATTACCTCACCGATTTTTTCTTGTAGGTAGGAGTAGAATGGGGAGTTATTGAGAGCGCCTAAACCTACGCCATTAAATTGTTGATTGTAGGCGTGTGCTTGTAAGAATTGTTTTCGTGCGCGCAGTTCAGGAAGATAGACATGCCAAGATGCAAGATAGAAGATACTTGCCATTGCCAGCGCGTAGTACGAAGGTTTTCTAATGAATTTGGTTGTATTTTGTGGTAGCAAACTAACAAGCCAAAGCGTGAGCGTTGCGAGAATAAAAGCTGAATAGACACGGTAATTGCTCACGATGATGGCTTCAAAGCCTAGATATGCTCTTAAAAAACCGACAAGTACACCATTTGTAGCCAATACAAGGAGAAACCCAAGTAATGTCCAGTGGCTACGAGTTATGGAGTGTGTATTTTCTCTGTATTTTCGAATAAAAAAGAAAGCACCTAAAAGGAAAAGTAGGAAAAGAATGATACCAGTAAGAAAGGGAAAAATACTTCTTTCTTGCGTAGGAAGATGTCTGAATAAATCACCGCAGCTTCCTATAAACACGAAAAAGAATTTGAATCCATCAGTAAAGTTGCTTTTAAGATAGTCTAATGCTTCGTTGTTTCTACCGATGGAATGATTTAGGAAATAGAGGTAAAAGGTAATTCCTGCACCAAAGAACCAGACGATACTAAGTTTCCATCTTTGTTGCAATAAGAGAAGAAATAGGGAGGAGAACCAGATAAAAGGGCCATTTCCGTGACAAAAAGAAGTAATAAATGCAAATAGTAATGCCAAGTATGTATGTTCTTTCTTAATGGAAGGGAGGTAAAACATGGTTAAAAATCCAAAAAACAGAACACTGATTGTCTGCCATCCCATTGACCAATTGGAAGTAAGATGATATTGCGGAGTGAGAAGAAAAAGGAGGAATACAAGCCAATGTATAGGTTTTAGCGTGGTAAGTTCTTTACGCAATTGATATATAGCAAAGAGCAGAGCTAAAAACAGAACGTTGTGTAGAAGAATAAGTGTTTTAAAGTTGAGTTTTTCAGTGAAAAGGACGAGGGAGTAACCAACTAGTTTACTCACAAACATTCGGTGTTCGTTGTTGGCAGTAGCAAGTTCAATTAGTTTAGCTTTCCAGCTTGGTGAATCTTGGATGATCAGATACGAGTCTATAAAAGAGTCAGTATCGTCCATCCATGGAATATCGAGTGCGTACGCCCAAATATAACATAAATAGACGCTCAGGATGAAAACAAGTAGAAAAGTGAGTGAATGTTTGGTTGTATTCATTGAAAGTTACAAGTGGTCGTTGGACTTTTTTGTAAAATTACACAAAATACGTTTTTTGTCATGCGATTGATGAATAAAAGTAGTTTGGATAGCTAGAGTTCGTATTTTAACTTGAATTGTGGTGAAAAAATATTTTTGAATCAGTCGTTTTTTGTTTACTGATTATAAGATACTTAGGGATTTTGTTAGAAAAAAGCGTACTTTTTTTAACAAAACGCTTGACAAGTACTAATTTTTGCCATACCTTTGCACTCACAATTCGGGAACGAAGCAATAAGTTCCAAGTTTGGTCCGGTAGTTCAGTTGGTTAGAATACATGCCTGTCACGCATGGGGTCGCGGGTTCGAGCCCCGTCCGGACCGCGAAAGCCTCAGATTTTTCTGAGGCTTTTTTGTTTTTATACGTATCTGTTACTCATTTATTTGATATATTTCCAACTCTTCGTTAGTTGAGCGAATCCGAAACCGATACATTTCTACAATTTTTTGTTAGTTGAGCGTAGTCGAAACCGACATATTTTCAGCATTATTTTATTGATGAAATAGAAGATGTCGTTGGTTGAGCGTAGCCGAAACCAACTTTGTTTCAATTCCTTATTGGTGCGATTGGAAGTTTTTAGGAATATACTCTTCGCCGCCATTTGAAACGTTTCAATTCCTTATTGGTGCGATTGGAAGTATAATAGAGATTTACAACATTCTATTACAACCCTCATTTCAATTCCTTATTGGTGCGATTGGAAGGGTTCAAAATTTGTAATTACAACAGCTTAAAAAAAATAATTTCAATTCCTTATTGGTGCGATTGGAAGCTTATTTCGATTCCGTTATCGAAACCGCGATTGAGATTTCAATTCCTTATTGGTGCGATTGGAAGTAAACAGCGCGGGCAGTATGATTGAGATTGATGTGAATTTCAATTCCTTATTGGTGCGATTGGAAGTCCCAAATCCTTAACGCGCAAATTCTTAAAGGTTTGTTTCAATTCCTTATTGGTGCGATTGGAAGCGAAGCGATTCAGCTTTGCGAAAAATCGGGGATTGTGTTTCAATTCCTTATTGGTGCGATTGGAAGATAAACAAGATGAGCAGTTATTTAATGTCTGGCTTGTTTCAATTCCTTATTGGTGCGATTGGAAGTCCTGATGCCAAGTTTATGCTCGAAAATGTACGCAGTTTCAATTCCTTATTGGTGCGATTGGAAGACGTAACCCAAGTATCAGCAAAAAAATTGCCTAAAATGTTTCAATTCCTTATTGGTGCGATTGGAAGAAAAACATCAGACTGTTCGCCTAACAGAACAGGAGTGTTTCAATTCCTTATTGGTGCGATTGGAAGAGTCAAAACGAATGCTAAAGCTAATTGAGATAATTCCGTTTCAATTCCTTATTGGTGCGATTGGAAGTGTACAAAAGGCGTGACCATGTCAAAGTACTTAATCAGTTTCAATTCCTTATTGGTGCGATTGGAAGCCAAATCGAGTTTTCCTCAACTCAAAAATACGAATGTTTCAATTCCTTATTGGTGCGATTGGAAGGCGGCAGCTTGGAAAAAACGCATTTTTGTACGTCGAGTTTCAATTCCTTATTGGTGCGATTGGAAGTCCCGACTATTGCCAAAACGGCGTAACGATGACAAGTTTCAATTCCTTATTGGTGCGATTGGAAGGAAGTGTCGTCCATTCGTGAGTTGATGAGTCGATAAGTTTCAATTCCTTATTGGTGCGATTGGAAGGGTAATATCGAAGGGTCTAACGAACCGCCGCGCGTTGTTTCAATTCCTTATTGGTGCGATTGGAAGCGTCCCTCCTGTCTATATCACTCCATTTGTCACCATTGTTTCAATTCCTTATTGGTGCGATTGGAAGAACAGGAAGCCGAAAGCGTTGGATTACTCCAGAAGAGTTTCAATTCCTTATTGGTGCGATTGGAAGAAGGGTGAGGTATCAGGTAATTTACACGTCATCGACATGTTTCAATTCCTTATTGGTGCGATTGGAAGCTTTCGGGTTCAATCCGCTTTACAACCACGTTCTTTGTTTCAATTCCTTATTGGTGCGATTGGAAGCCGCAAGATTCACATACCTCTTTTATGTATGTGTCTGTTTCAATTCCTTATTGGTGCGATTGGAAGTACGTAGATTTCCTTGAGGATGAAGAAGAAAATAGTTTCAATTCCTTATTGGTGCGATTGGAAGGTAATCTACCGTCACGTCTGCGCGGTCGCGGTAGTGGAGTTTCAATTCCTTATTGGTGCGATTGGAAGCGTTCTAAAATCGTACATTAAAGAAGAGGAAGCTGAGTTTCAATTCCTTATTGGTGCGATTGGAAGATATAATGCAGAACGTATTTCTATATTAGTAGGTTTGTTTCAATTCCTTATTGGTGCGATTGGAAGCCCGACTTGCATAGCTACCTTTTCGCCAATATTCTGTTTCAATTCCTTATTGGTGCGATTGGAAGAGCAGCGGTTAACGAAATGGAAGTGACGGCAAACATGTTTCAATTCCTTATTGGTGCGATTGGAAGCATCTTCAATTTTCCGTTCATCTAACAATTCAATATTGTTTCAATTCCTTATTGGTGCGATTGGAAGCAATATCTTAAACAAAAAAACACACTTGAGTTTATGTTTCAATTCCTTATTGGTGCGATTGGAAGAGGTTGATGCCGCGTTGGATAGATTAGTTGAGAAATAGTTTCAATTCCTTATTGGTGCGATTGGAAGTACGGACAAGTGAGAATATATTATAGTCGGCAGGGTAAGTTTCAATTCCTTATTGGTGCGATTGGAAGTCGGGAAACCCGACGCGATTTATATATCATTTTTAGTGTTTCAATTCCTTATTGGTGCGATTGGAAGAAAACATCAGACTGTTCGCCTAACAGAACAGGAGTGTTTCAATTCCTTATTGGTGCGATTGGAAGTTCTCTAAGTTTTTGCATTACTGTATGAATGAAATGTTTCAATTCCTTATTGGTGCGATTGGAAGCTTCCAACTGAAGAATGAAGTAGGAGAGCAGTATTGTTTCAATTCCTTATTGGTGCGATTGGAAGGGACGCGTTAAAGTCGTGTATTTTTTCTAGGATGGTTGTTTCAATTCCTTATTGGTGCGATTGGAAGGGGGTGTATTTTTTGGCTTTTGCTTGTCCATATCTGTTTCAATTCCTTATTGGTGCGATTGGAAGAAAGATAGGTGCTGGAATTGTTTTGGGAAGGAGATGTTTCAATTCCTTATTGGTGCGATTGGAAGCAAATTTTCTTCCGCAGGATTGACTAAGTATTTATAGTTTCAATTCCTTATTGGTGCGATTGGAAGGTAAGACTATACTGAGGATATTCCGCCCTAAATACGTGTTTCAATTCCTTATTGGTGCGATTGGAAGAAAAAAAGCGACTAGAAAGGCGGTAAAGTTGCGCCGTTTCAATTCCTTATTGGTGCGATTGGAAGACTTACCCCCCTCGAAATACTTATAATTGCGGTCTGTTTCAATTCCTTATTGGTGCGATTGGAAGTTTAAACTTTTTTCCTTAGATTTGCGTTGTAGTAAAGTTTCAATTCCTTATTGGTGCGATTGGAAGGCGGAGAGGTATCAGGAAACCTGCACGTAATCGACATGTTTCAATTCCTTATTGGTGCGATTGGAAGCCGTAGCCCTGCTTGCCGCCTGAACGACTAAGTTCGTGTTTCAATTCCTTATTGGTGCGATTGGAAGAAATTGTGCAGGCGTGCCGTCCTGCAAGTTTACTTGTTTCAATTCCTTATTGGTGCGATTGGAAGTTATCAATATCCATGTAAGCTAATGAAGCTGTTTTGTTTCAATTCCTTATTGGTGCGATTGGAAGGGTGAAATTAGCGGTAACCTCCACGTCATCGACATGTTTCAATTCCTTATTGGTGCGATTGGAAGAGCGGATTCTTGGTATTTCGGACGTTCCGAAGTCGTTGTTTCAATTCCTTATTGGTGCGATTGGAAGGAAGAAGGTCGTCCCGCTCGACAAGGTGAAAAAGAGTTTCAATTCCTTATTGGTGCGATTGGAAGCCGCGTGGCGATGTAATTCTTAGAATAATCGATAAGTTTCAATTCCTTATTGGTGCGATTGGAAGCCGTTACAAAATGTGCCTCCTACATACAAAGAAAGCAGTTTTATCCCCAAAAAACAAACCATTTTCTCGTCTATCTCCATTACTACGTTTTTCCCCCTTTCTCGACGACTCCTCATTATCAATACGTTATGGCTATTTTCCTCTTTTTTAAACCAAAATGTCAAAGAACTTTTTCCGTATTTTCTCTCTCCGACGACCTCCCCATCAAATAAAATTGTCCGTCGTCATCCGCTCAACCCCAATAATCTCTTTATCCAACCAACGTTCGTCCCGACTTTTAAACAATATAATGCTATCCGTCTCTTCATTCATTATCTGTTTTGCCGTTACCAACATCTCCCGCAATTTTACCTCAGTTATCTCTCCCTCAAAAACGGAGTTCTGAATCCAATTCAAATATTTACGGCAATGCTTGAGCATTTTCCCCACACGTTTCCCGCCTCCATCCGCACTCGCGATGTCATATACCAAAACAATATACATATCTTTTTTCGCTTTTTGTTGTCCTTTTTACCAATTCATCCGAAACGGTTTGTACTCCTCAATCCCAAGCAAATGTTTACTCAGTTTGTAACATTCCAACTTCACCAAATGCTTGTAGCTCACGTTTCTCCCCAAACTCCGGTGCTTAAACGTCTCTTTTATCTTCTCCTCAAATGCTTGTGCAAATGTCTTTCTTGCCGAATCTTTCATTACACATCGATTGAGTTCCTGTCGGAAATCGGAAGATTGTATCTGTTTTTTATTGAGCAAACTAAATATCGTGCGGTCAACCAAGATGGGCTTGAATATCTCCGCCAAATCCAACGCCAAAGAATACCGCCTGTAACCTGGCTCATGTAAAAAGCTGATCGTCGGGTTGAGTTGCGTATGATAAATCTGGTCGAGACACAGCGTATAACACATCATATTGCCAAACGATATGAGCGCATTGACTTCATTATTAGGTGGTTGTTTTGTACGGTTTCCCATCTCAAAATCATTGATTATCACATCAAATGCGGCATAATAGGTTTGTCTGATGTTTCCTTCTAAACCCATTAATTCATCAATTTGGGACGCATGTTCAATATTTGTAATGTAATTCTGAATCGCCGAAATCTGTTTTCCGACTTCTTTTTGTCGGTTGCTGTAATATTGCAAGTTTTTCAACATATTCATCGCCCCACCCAGTACAAATTTCTGAGCAACCAAAATTCGCTTTTTGTTGGATAGATAATATTTGGTTTGTTCCACCTGCATTTTGCCCGCCAGCAAATAGTCCTTTGGCATAAACGAACCCGTATAATGCTCGTAATAGTCAAAGAAATGCACGGCAATGTGATGTTTTCCTAAGAAATTATACATGGCGGAGTTGGCATCCAAAGAACCAAAACAGTAGATATTATCAATCGTTTCTACGGGTAAATAGCGCGGTTGTCCTTCGTTTCCGTCTTCGTCGATGGGCAAAAATTTAAGCGTATTGTCTTGGCGGCTCAGCCGACCCGGATTAAATAAATAGTATGTTTTTTTCATAAGGGTGTCTATTGAATTTACTCTTCTCCACTCCAGCAAAAATCAAAGTAGGAACATTTGCTACATTTGGATTTGGGTAGGAGAGGAGGGCATTCGTCCTGCGCGATGATTTCCATGGCTCGTTCAATCCAGTTTTGAACCGTTTTTTCGTCTTCTTCTGTGAGTTCCACACGTTCCGTTTGTCGGAGTTTGGGGTATTCGATTTGTCCGTATTTGGCGTCGATATCGTTTTTTCTGAGGAGATATAAATAGAATTGGACTTGTGCGACATGCGCCCATTCTTTGGCAGCCGATTTTTTGGTTTCATAGACGACACCGCGAAGTGCATCATAAAAATCAATTTTTGCTGTACATGTAACGACTCCTTTTTGCGTAGGTATATCCGCCGAAATCTCCAGTTCTTGGTTTTTATGGGCGCGTTGGGGGTAAGTCGTTTCCCCGATGAGTTTTCCTTCCGAGACGATATCTGAGGTATGCTCCATCCGAATCACGTGGGCGTGCAGCCAGAGTTCCCTATGGCAAATGTGAAGTATGTTAATTAGGGTAGCATTTATGTTCATCATTAAATAATATTGTAATCAGAACCTTCACTGTAAGAAATACCTTCAATAGAATTATATTCTAAGTCAATTAGAAATACCTCAGCATTCTCATTTAATTTTATTGCGTTATATTTTTTTGTTATGTAGAGCGGTATTTTGATTGAATATTCTTTGACTGAATCAAATTGCTTGTTCTCTAACATCGAATTAAAGTCCTTGATGATATTATGTTTTTGCAACACACATTCTACTGTGAGATAATCTATTTTTCTTGAACTAATATCTTCCAATTGTTTTTGTTCAGCTCGAAGTGTATAAATGTTTTTAGTTATATGTTTCCAAAGTTTATCAATTAATAATTTTGCTTCGTTGATTTCCTTGAAAAAATCATCACCAACATTTTGTTTGGTGTAAACCAAATCAACTATTTGCTTATAATGTAGCTCTTGTAAATTACCATTGAGTTCTACTTCGTATTTCTTGAGTTCTTCAAAAGTTGTAGAAAGAACTTTATCTAATCCTTTATATACATACTTGCGACTTGTATCATTTTCTTTGCAAATAACTACTTTTGCGTAATCCATATCATTTCGTCTTTTTTGTACTTCACCCTTTCGATTTACACGTCCTAAACGTTGAATAATTGCATCAATTGGGGCATTTTCTGTAAAAAGTACATCAAAATCGATATCTAAACTCACTTCTACAATTTGTGTGCAAATCGCGATAAAACCGTGTCTTAATTCATAGATTTCATCTAATTTTTTCTCTTTATCTTTCTTGTCGAGAAGTATAAATTGTGAGTGATAAAGCATTATATGTTCATTTACGACATCATTTTGCAGCAAATTAAAGATTTCTCTTGCTTTTTTTATGGTGTTACAAACAACCAGCACTTTTTTCCCAGTTTTGTAATCATGTAGAATTTCATCGATTTTTAATTCAATATCATCATTAAAGGTTTCTAAAATATGCCGTTGCTTTTCATTGAACTTTTGTTCTTGAATAAGCGTATATTCAGGAATTATTTTTTCAATTTCTTCTTTCAAAATATTAGGCAGTGAAGCACTCATAATAGCAAATTGTGTATTATAAGGTTTAATACATTCCATTGTTTTTAACAAAAGTCCAAAAGTATAAGCATCATAAATATGGATTTCGTCAATAATAATCTTTGCATTATAACTCGCCGAACCAGTCAAAACCCAATAGCCCCAATTGAAAAAACTATAAATTAACTGGTCTATGGTAGCAACTGTAACAGGTTTGAAAAAAGTACGATTGTACAGATAATGCTTCCGTAAATCTTCGGTTTCAATGTCGCTATTGTTTTTTAATACATATTGAGCTGTACCATGCGACAAACCAACAATTTCGTCTTTTTCAAAAAACTGCTTCATTCGGTCATACATCTTATTGGTTGTCACCATTGTAGGTAATAAGAATATGATTTTTTGATTTTTGTTTTGATTGACAGCCCATAATACTGATGCTTCTGTTTTTCCTTGGCCAGTTGGAATCTGAACAAAAATATGTCCTTCGCTTTCGGCTGATTTTTTTTGAAAGCTCTGCCAATCTTGAAAAACAGGCACTTTTTGCTTCATTTTTGTAGTAATAGAACTCAAATTTTCACTTGGAACATACTTGTAATCGTGATGTTCTGATGAAGCTAACCAATCAGCATAGTGCAAAATAGCCTTGAATAATAGGAAAACATCTCGTGTTTTATCCATTTGTTTAAAATTTGGTACTTGGTCGAAAACATCATCATAGAAAAGGAAAAACGGTTTTTCTTCATCTAAGATAGTAGAGTCAAAAACCAGGTCTTCCCAGTTTTTTAAAGAAAAACGTTTGGCTTGTTGATTTATAAAAATAAAAAATGTTTCAAAAAAATGCTCTTCTGCATAATTGACTTCCATATTTTTATACCCTTCATAAACCTCTTTATATAGTCTATTATGATGACTCACAATAGCTAAAGTTTCTGGATAAAACAAATCATCATCACACTCAAAAATAGGGTTGTTTTTAGTGTAGTGATAAATAAATGGTACAGAAGCTAATGGATGAGACTCTAGTCCATCCAATACTTTTCCTCTTACTTTGGCTTGAAAACGAATGTTTGCTTTACCAATATCATGAAAAGCAACCATCAAAAAAAGTCTGTTCAATACAAGGTCTTTATCTAAACTGAATCGCTGACAAACTTTTGTGATGAGTGTGTTTTTCCATTCAAACACCAACAAAAGTTTGTCAAAACAATCTTGAGTATGCTCTTGCAATGTCTTTTCAGGCTTGCTTTTCGCTAATATTTGAGAATATTTTTTCCAATACATGTTATTAAAAAACTTGAAAGGCTATTTGTAAATCTTCATCAAAAAAAGACTTACTCCCTTTTGGTTTTATTGGCAATTGACTGATATAAGTAAAATCTTGAAATATTTTGGCTTCCCTTGCCTCACTACCTTCTTTTTGTGAAAATGCCATTGGCAATTTTACGATTTTAGGTGCTTCGTTGAGCAAATTGCCATCAGATGAACGCCCTGATAAATCAATATCATATTTTTCATTCTTTTCATTAAGTGGCATCATTGTATTTTGAAGAAAAACATCTTCTTTTTCCTCAATTTCTACCAAATTAATATCTTTTATCTTAATCAATTCATCTTCTCGACCAAGCGATAAAGCCCAAATAGGATTTTCTAAATGTGCCTTAATTAACTGAAAATCAGTGTTTTCTGTAAAATTTAGATAAATTAAAAAATCACAAGCGAACAAAAGTTCACGAACAATAACCGCCGTTTTATAAGGTGTTATAACTTCGTAATCATCCCTGATTGAACCTTTCTCAATATCAGTTCTAAACTTATTATAAGCTGATATTTGCTTATTTTCATATTTCCTAATCTGCCATAAATCACTTGCTTTACCTTTTGAATTGCCTACAATTCCCATTTGAAAACGATTGTTTTCCAACCATTTGTCATTGACTTCTTTCGGAGAAATTCCAAGGGCAGCACCTAACATTCCAGCCACAGTTGTTTTAGGGGGCAAAGGCAATGTTTTATGATAAGTCTGAAAGTCAGGTTGGCGAAAAGAGTTAAAACTTCCAGATACGCTTATTCTTAGAAATTTCATACTTAAAAATTGAGTGTGTTGATGTATTCCAACGCATTATCAAAAGCGTTTTGAATCGTAACAACATTTTCTATTTCTATCGAAACATTGTTTTTAAAAATACCAGATTGAACGCCAACGATTTGATGTTGTATAATCTTTTTATTATCTGACAAAACTTCATTAACTGCAGTAGTATTCAAAATTTCATTTTCATCAACTGTCAAAGTTTCTAAGAAAATTGGTGATTTTGAATTTTGAAATGTAATTGCTAAAAACTTAGGCGACATATCTGTCAAAATGCGAGATTGTTTACCACCGCCCCAAATGTGTGATAATGAATTTAATAAATGAGAAACTCTTTTTCTTTTTTCTTCTATACTTAAATTAGCAGTTTTCCCTTTTGCATCTTTATGCAATTCAAAATCTTGGAATGAGCCGATTCTGTCCAATTCAATTAAAAAATTGACTTTGAAATAGTTGTAATAAATTTCTGTTTCAAAAATATTTCCACCAGCACCAGAATCACCACCAGTTTGCTCTTTTGATTTAGTACCCAAATCACGGTCATTTCGAAATGGGAATATACCAATAGCTGCTGAAACTCTAACAGGGGCAGTTCTACGACGATTTGTATCCTTTTCTCCTTTTGATTTCTTCCCTTCCTCTCCTTCAGAATCCCCTCCTTTGGAGGCAGTTATCATGTAACCTAATAAATCATCATCCAAGTACTTTTCAGGGTCACCTGCAGTAAAATTAACTCCTGCTGACTTTTCTGATTGCTTAACTTCAGACAACATTTCTTGCAATCCCATATCAATCCAAGCCTTTCTGATTTGATATTTCAAACTTTGACCAGATACATAAGGTAATTGATTACCATTCGGCAGCGTGATTTTTTTGACAGTACTTACATTACCTTCTGTCCAACTTCCGTTAATACTTCCCAAAGAAGTTTTAAAGATATATGCCACATTAAGGCAATTTACTTTCTTTTCTGACATTTTATTAGAATTTAAATTGTTTAAAAATTAGTTTAATTTTGCTTCTGGTTTGTACAGAAAGCTATTCATAGCAAAGATGCTAACCAATGCCTTATATTCTTCCCACTGTGGTGAATCTGGTAATGTTTTAAAGAAGTCTTCGCCATAAGATACTCCTGTTTTGAATTGACTTTCTGCTAAGGTATTTAAAAACTCTATCCTATTTTTTGAATTCCGGATAGAATAAAGAATTCCTTTATCGCCATTTCCATTATTTGCATCTCGACAATAGCGACCAATCCTGTTTCCAATACTTTTACACATTTCGACCATTTCTGTCTTCATATTCAATTGTGTTTTATTGTTATAAACTGAAATTATTTTATCTAAATTAAAAATACTATTTGGTTCTTTTTCTTTGAGTTTGACTTCGCCAAAAAACCACTCTATTGTTTCTGCAATACTTCTAAAATGGAGTAAGTCATTACATAAGCGATTTCTCCAAGTAGTATCGTATTGTTCTCCTTTGCTTGTTTGCATTTTTTTAGTAAAAAATCGAATAAAATTCAAAAAATGGTCAAAATTGAACTTCTCATCATCTGTTTCATCAAAAGCATCAAACAAATCAAATAGTGAACTCAAAGAAGTATATTCCTTTACATCCCTAAAAATATTTCCATCATTTGTGAAGGTAAAAATACTTTTAGTGTATATCTTTTTTCGTTCGTCTTTGTTTAACTTACCTTTAGTTTGCTTGAAAACTGAAATAGCAAAATTGAAGAGCGTTTCTGCTTCCAGTTCCAAATTATACGTAAATACCTCAAAATTGCAGAAATTACTATTTTTCAAGTTAGCTAAGTTTATCTGAATTGAATTGTAAAAATTACTTAGTTCTTTTAGGTTAGAATCATATAAGACAAAGTAGTTTTTTATTTTATCTTGCAATTGATAATGTAACTGAAAAAAAGAAAACAAAGCGACATAAGAATATTTTGCTGAAATATTTGGTTTCTTTTCTAAGTTTGAAGCAAAATTCATTTCTCCACTTTTCCCCGTGGAAAATGGATAATCCATTCCTGTAATAACATCAGCAACTTTTACTTTTTCATTACTAAAAGAGCATGGTTTGTCGCCTATTTGGAGAAATATACTTTCGAAGTTTGCTCCAATTTCATATTGTGGTTGAGAATTTAAAAACCCACGACCAGTAAGTGTAGTGGGTTTATTGTCCTCAATTGACAGCAGTGAATTTTCTTCTATAAAGTTCAGGAATAAAATAAATTCATCATCCGACATTAATCTGTCACTTGCTTTAAAATCCTCTTTTTTTAGATTTGGAACAACAATGTTTTTAAAATCACCCTCTTTTTTACTTTTATATTTTTTGAAAAAACGATTTTCGAGTGTTATTGTACTGTTTTTATCTTTTGAAAAATTAATATTATTTTTTTGAAGTATTTCTTCAACATCCTTTTTGATGAAAGGAATACAAACCCCGCCTTCTGTTTTAGGCGTTTTTCCTGTAAAAAATGATTTTAAGTGCATTTTAAAATCGTTCTTTCTATAAACATCAAACTTTCCATCTTTTAATAACCACCCTGCATTATTCGTTGCTGTTAAATAACTTGTAACTACTTTATTTTTGGCTTCGTTTAATACTTTCAATAAATTAGGATGTACTTCATCTACTCCAATCTCAACAATTGAAGGGTTCAACAGTTCTACTTTTAGAAAATTAGATGAAAGTGAAATGTCATATTCAATGATGTTTTCACTTTCATCCAAAATAGCATTTTCCCTTATATTTTCTAATACTTTGAACAAGCCAACTATACCATTGTCTATCCAGAAGTTATTGACTTTTCTAAAAATTATTTCCTGTATCATTTCTTTTTCCTGTTTTTCTTTTTGCAAATATCCATCTCTCCAGGGTGCATTATCCTCCCCACCCCCTCTATTTCTAAAAATTTATTCGGGAAACGTGCCTTCGGATATGCTCCCGCAACGATTCGGGCTCCACAATCTCCAAAATATGCTCGTGGTAGCCCAAAATGAAGTTCGTTAGTCCGTAAAATTGGCTATTTACCTTCCCCTCAAATTCAAAAACACCCGCCTCTTGGGCACACGGCTGGATATAGGCTTGGGTCAACGGAAAACGTTCTACCAACTCGTTGTATCCACCGACTTTCAGCCGCAAATGCACAAATACCTGTTTGTCTTGCACAATCCGGAAAGGATCGGTCGCAGTTACAAAATGCCGCGTTTCGTGTGCCCAATGCCTCGGCAATAGCTCCACCCGCGCAATCCGCGAAATACGAAAATGCCGAATATCCTGCTTTTCTGTATCGTATCCCTGCAAAATGTCTTCCTTCGTTCCTACCCAAAACGGCTCTATCTCTCGGTCAGTTACGTCGTTACTATTCGTAGAACGATAGCCAACCAGCCGAACAGCCCGCTTTTCTTTCTTCGCCTGCTCCAGCAAATTTGCTTTCGTCAGAAACGTCTTGGAAAACAGACTACTCCCCAGACGCGACACGTCGTACACGGTTTCCAGTTTGTCCAACAACCGTCTTTTTCGCACATCTGGCCACGCACACGTCGTAGAAAGTGCCGTCTGAATCACGTCTTTTTCATCTTCTGTAAAAAAAAGAACCTCCTCCAAATACTCCATCGACTTATTGGGAATCAGCGCATAGCGGTGTTTTTCATCCGATTTTACCAAAAAATCGGCATCCCGAAGTTCATTAAAATCCTTTTTGATGGTGTCCAAACTCACATTGTAACGAAGTGCCAATGCCTTGCGCGTGTGGTGGTACGGACGTTCCAAAAGGTCTTTCAAAATAGCCAAAAGTCTGTATTTGGGACTGTTATCGTGAAAGGTATTCATGATTTTAGGAGCTTAAAAGTTCACAGAATCCCATACCGGCTGCTGCGCAGTACTTGCCAAATCCACCCCAATACCCGACAGCGGCAATATCTTGAGGTGCGTGTAAGGAGAATACGAATCGCTCAAACCCTCGAACTTGTGTTTGGCTACCCGTTTGTTGCTTGACGGTCGTCAGCTTGGATTTCATTCGAGACAAGTCTTCTACCTGAAACCCAACCAGTTGCATCGCGCTGGCGTCATCAAAAGGCAATGCTTTTTGTGCAATGGATTCGTATTTACTTAGGAGATTTCTTACGAAAAATGCTTCAAAGTCAGGATGGTCGGGTGAGAGATATAGGTCGTTGCCGTTTTCTTGTTTTCGGGCAATAACCAAAGGCGTACGCGCTTCAAAATAAAGTCTTTTTGCGTCTAAATCAGGCGTAGGGAGGGCTTCTACAAATGTGATGTCGAAGTCCGCTTGAAACGTTTGGTCGTACAAACGAACCGCTTGATTGGCAAATACACCCAGGATAAAATCTTGCGCGGCTTTGTCAACAAAGAAGGAAACGGTAAGGAAACACGCTTCTTTTGTCAGGTGAATGACGGTATCTCCCCGTTGAATCTGCTTGGCTTTGTGTGGGATTTGTAATCCTGAAAACGTAAAATGCTTGAAACGTTTGCTTGATGAAATACTCTGATAGCCACTTTCGTGTAAAAAATGAGCATACGCTTCGTCAGCCGCTTGCAAACGACTGTAAATCCAAGCTGCCAAAGGGTAAGTATATTGAAAACCAAGCTTTTGGTTGGGTCTCTGCGGAGTAAATGTCAAAGTTAGTCTCATGCCAAATGGGGGTGTTGAATTGAGAATTTTGGGCAAGCTAAAGCACGAAATGCAAGATTCCAACTTTTTTCTATTTATTTTATTAAACGGTTAAAATGGGATTTTTAGATTGTATATATTAGTATAAATAAAGTTCCTATTAATCGAACAAAAGACGTTTTCCTGCATTCTATCGTGTCAAAAAAGTTTATTTCTATTCGTGACTTTTGGGCGTATTTCCGCTGTGAATGGATTTGTTTGATGTTTAAAAAACAAGTACTTTCGATATATCTATTCAACCATTAACATCTAATTTACTTAGCTTATGTTTTCTTTTCGTTCCCAGCTTCTGTCACTTATATTCATGGCAACAACATGTATTTCTTTTGCTCAAATGCCTATTCCACTATATCCTGAGGGCGTTCCGAACGCCAAAGATACATCAGGACATGCCGAGAAAATCGACTATTACACACATCAAGGGAAGCCCCAACGGTTTGTAAAAAGTATTGTAACACCTACATTGCAGCTTTTTTTGCCAGATAAAGCCAAAGCAACCGGGCAGGCAGTCATTATTTGTCCAGGTGGAGGATATTGGGGACTAGCCATCGACCACGAAGGCATCGCAATAGCGCAAAAACTACAAGCAAACGGCATCGCAGGAATTGTGCTTAAAAGTCGCATTCCAGATGCTGAATTTATGACAAACAAAGACATTGTACCTCTCCAAGACGCGCAAAAAGCCATTTTGTACGTCAGAGAAAATGCGGGGAAACTGGGAATAAATCCTTCGAAAGTTGGAATTTTAGGTAGTTCGGCTGGTGGACATTTGGCTGCAACTGCCGCTATTCGTTACGATGCTCCGCAAATCCCCAATCCGAAGAAAATTTCTCTTCGCCCCGACTTCCTGATTCTGAATTATCCCGTTATCAGTATGCTGGACGGCATCACGCACCAAGGTTCGCAATTGAAGCTTATCGGAGATTTGAAAGAAGGCATGACGCCGAAAAACGCAGACGATGCATCCGCTTTTCAGGTAAATGAAGAAAAAAAACGTTGGTTTTCAAATGAACTAAACGTTACCCAATATACGCCACCCACTTTTCTGACGCATTCCGTCAATGACGACGTAGTTTCTGTGCAAAATGCGGTATTATTTATGGCGGCACTTCAAAAGCATCGCGTACCGGTGGAGGCTTTCTTTTTTGCCGAAGGCGGACATGGCTACGGCATGGATAATCCAACGAGCGGGGTAGGTTGGATGGAATCTTGTTTGCGTTGGTTGAAAAACAAATAACCGATAAGCAAACGTTTGGTCTGGTCGTCGCAGTGGGGGAGAGGTATTTATTCTTTCAAATCTTCCATCAAGTCGATGTATAATTTTTCTACTTTTTTCCGTGCCCAATCAGTTTTTCGCAAAAAGTTCAGGCTAGATTTGATGGTTGGATTATTCTGAAAACAGTTGATGCGCACCCGCAATGCCAGCTGTTCCCAACCGTAATAATCGACCAATTCGTTTAATATCATCAATAAAGTTTTGCCATGTAGCGGATTGTTGGGCTGTGTCATCGTTTGTTCATTTTTGTGCAAATTTACAAAGCAATTGTTAAAATGTATCTACGGAAAACTTTTTTCAATTTGATTTTAGTTGCGCGATGGCGTTGGCCAATAGTAAATTCCTTGCAGCAGGATTGTCCGTGGAAGTGCATTGTATTGGCGAGTCACCAAGAAATTAGCTAATTGGGTGATTTCTTGGATGGACGACTGGTTCAGTAAATTGGTTGCAAAAAGTCCTACTTTTATAGATTTTGTTCGAAACGGAAAAACATGTAGTTGTGTCTGAATGAGTGGTTTTTCAGACCAATTTATCGAACCCAAGTAAAGTCCTTCTAGCTGAAAATCAAGGAAGTTGGCTTTTTTGAAACGCAGCGTTGACGTCCAAACTTGCTGGCGACTGGGTGCTTCGCGTTCGTTTTTAAAGTACGTGACGGTATAATTTGTCTGGAAAAATAGCTGTTTTGTCGGTTGCAATGTCACCAAAGCATGATACATCTGTTGCTGGACGTGGACAGGTGTAAATTCGGAATTATCGACAGTGAAACTCTGCGTTCCTTGCCACGTAAATCCGCCTTGAAAATGAAAAAATGTATTTTTCTTACCAGACTGAATCTGAACGTTTGCCCTATTTTCAAATGTTCGTTTCGATGAATTGATAAATGTATTTTCTAGCCGAAGTTCGTTCAATGCATAGGAAAAGAGAGGTTCAAAATCGGTATAATTTCTGGCTCCATTGACAGAAATTTGGTAATCCGAAAAAATAGGTTGTGTAAAATAAATAGCCCAAGTTTGTGTTCTAAAATTGGTCAAACGAACATTTCCAGTCGTTAATTCTGCCAACTGTGTGCTGTCTTCCAAGGATAAAAGTTGTTCCAATGAAGGGTTTTTCCATGTATTTCGGTATTGAAGTCGTACATTGGACTGGTTCGCAAATTTTTGAGTTAGATAGACATGTTGAAGCCCAACAAACGTACGCGCCATTGTCGCAGCAGGTTCAGATGTGATGGTGCGCGTTTGATTGACTGCATATAAAGACGCAACGAGGGTAGTTCGTCGATGTAACCAAACAAACGCATTTGCCCACTGTTTTTCTTGATTTATGACCCAATTTTCTGCTGTTCGCAGGAAAGTCTGCACTTGATATTTCCCCAATATACTGGTCTCGTAGGAAATCCGATTCGTCAGCGGGAGCGCATGGGTAATTTCTGCTTGAACTTGTTGTTCCGCGCGTTGAAAGGCATAATTTTGAAGATTTAGTTGAGCAAGCGAACTAACTTTTTGTTCATTTTTAGCCTCAGACATCTTGGCAAACGCACCTTGCATAAATGTAAAAGTCGTTTTTATACTCGGATTTTTGTACAATTTATACATGTTCAAAAAGGTATGTATATTGGCATCTTCTTGTTTTTTTGCAAGTGTGCGTTCTATCTTTTCTTGACTTGTGGGCGTGTAAAAAATAGAAGCTAAAGAGGCAGACGTGTACTGTTCTTGCTGAATTTTAACGGATTGAATGCCGCGGAAATAAAGTTTCTTCGGGAAATTCTTCTTCCAATCCAACGCTACATAATGACTTTCTCTGTCTGTGAAAATAGTTTCGATTTCGTCTTTTTGAAACGTATTCTCGCCTGCCAAAAACAAAGACTTTTGGGTTAATTGCTGCTTTTCTTGTGTTTTTTGTAAGAAATAATGCGCTTGAATTTCGAGGGAAGGTTTGGTATATGATACCGTAGAATGGATATTTTGCTGTTTTTTTTTGCCAATAGTTGGCGGTAAGCTAGAAGAAGTAAGCACAAGGTCTGACTCGAGCCGAAACGTATTTTCTTCGGGTGTAAATAAGGTTTGAAATGAATTTGTTTGGAAATTAGACTGCATGAACTCAGAAAAAGCAAGTGCTGAATTACTGTGCCGCCCTGGGTTAAAATTGGACGAACCTCCCTGTAATTGCGAAAAAAACGTATCTTTCAAAACGGTTGCTTTGCCACCAAAGTGTCTAGCTTGCCTACTCGTTCCCGCAGTAATATCTCCATATCGTGTTGTTTTTGACGTAGATTTTAACCGAATATTGAGGGTCACATTTTGTGCATGTATGCGAGATTTAGGTTCAATCACTTCCAATTTATCAATCAAATCGAGACGAATATTTTGCAGAATGAGGTTTGGATTGCCCGAAAAGAGAGACTTTCCATTGACCGTAGCTTTGTCCACTGTTTTACCAAAGATGGTATATCGACCCAATTCGTCTTTCTGAAGCCCAGGAATAGACTGAAATAACTCTTCCGCTGCATCTACGGCATGTGTTTCAGCAGCTTCTGGATGAATAATCAGGGTGTCGCCTTGCTTTGAAAAATACGGATTTTTTCGGACGACCACTTCTTGCAATTGGATTTCGTTGGCTTTCAACGCAATAGTAACCGTTGTTTGCCTCGGAAAATCAACGTTTTGTGTCTGTAACGGGCAACAGTCGGTTTCGATGAGTAGCAAATACGTGGCAGTTTTGAGATGAGGTATCGTTAGCAGGGAATCCGTTTCAGTGAAAGATTGATGGATTTCACGGCTAGAACCTTTCTCAAATAAGCGAACATGCCCTTCGAATGTAGGCAACTTGCCGATTTTCTCAAATCTAATTTGCAATTGGGCAAAAGTTGCGTGTGAAAGGAAGAAAAGAAAGAAAAAACGGTAAAAAGGTGTCAAATGAAGGATGTTGATTTAATTATTTATTTATAAACTTGTGTTTCTCTTCCCCAGCTACATTTTCTCCATCTTCCTATTTCTTCACCTGTACCATTACTTCGGATGGAATGCCAAAATGGAGAACAAATAAAGACAGAACTTTGCGTCTGTGTTGATTGTTTTTTGACTTTTTTAGCAACAATATTTGAACTTGCTGCTATGATCAGGAGGATTGTTATTAGAGTTGTTTTCATTTATTATTTATGATTATAAGTTTGAATTTGATAATAAGAACCGCAGTCCCTCCAACGTCCGATTACAGAACCGTTTCTTCCAAGTGTATCATGCCAAGCGCCACATCTTGCGAAACTTGCCTTTGCATTTACTGTTTTGGAACTAGATTTTCTTGCGTAAGTACTTGAAGTAAAGATACATAGAAGTAGAATTGTAAGATAAATTGTTTTCATAAAATTACATGTTTTTATTTGGACACTTTCATTTGACTTGCAATTCTATTTTTTTTTTTTCATTTGCAAGAAAAATAGAATAAAAAATGAAAATCAGCCAATTCATACTCTTGTTTTTTCTATCTTATTGCACGTCAGCGCAATGCAAAAACGGGGAAGCCTCCAAACTCATGCAGTCGGTTCGTACATTGTCACCCAATAGCCAAGAGAAGCAAGAACGTACTTTCGCAACGTATGAGATTACGTCATGCAAAGAAGAAACAACGGAGAAACTGACAGTCTCCAAAAAATCTATGCGCCAATTTATTGCAATAGATGCGATAGACGAGTCGCCCGCACAAGAATTTACAATAGATACACGGGGCGCAATCCCGACAGAAGAAAGCCAAAAATCCATCTACGAAAACTATGTTTCTCAATTAAATTCTCCGATTCGAGTTACGTATAAACCTCAGGAAAAAACAGCTGAGATAAAAGAAACCGCTGTTTTTAAAGCGGATTATTTCATTGGTTTTCAACCCATTCTTCATCCAGTTCCAATATTGTCAACGATTCAGTTTGAGGATGTTGCTGCCGAGCGATGGAAAAATACCGTAGAAGTTGCTGGTGTTGGTCAGTACAGAAATTCATTCGAGGAAATTTCAAAAAATGATTCTACCAAAACTGTTTTTTTTAAAGGTGAACTTAGTCCGCCAAGCAAAAAAGAGAAACAAATCAAATCTGCTTTTACCCCCATTAGCCAACATTCATACTCCGGAACGTGTACATACCATCTGCAAACGGGGATAATTCGAGAAATGAATTACACTTATACTGCGGAAGAAGCCATACAAATTGGAGAACCTTCCAGGCCTTTTGTTACGCAAGTAAGTTATCATGAGCGCGTTGAGTTACAAAATATACAACCCTAACACATTTCCAAAATAGTCCATAAAACCCATTTTCCTACATCTTATGAAAACGTCACTTTCGTTTATTTTCTCCGTATTTACGCTTCTTGTATCCGCTCAATGTCCCAAAGGTATATCCAAAGGGCAACTCATGCAGACGGTTACTGTTGTACGAATGAATCCAGATCTTCCTGCCGATACCGTGAAATCTGTCGAAGTTTTTGAGATACAGCATTGCCAAAATAAGGGAATAGAAAACATACAAATTAACAAGACAAAAGCCCAAAGACATATTTTGTATGATTCCATGGAAGATGTAAATGGACGCAGTTTTTGGGTTGATACAGAAGCATCTATCCCAACAGACGAAGAAGAAAAGAATATATATGAGGGAATGCTACAACAGATAAACTCACCAGTCAAACTCATGTTTCGGGAAGGTGATAAAAAGGCAAGTATCAAGGAATCTTCTGGATACAAGGCTTCTTTTTTTGTTGGATACAAACCCATTTTTCACCCAATTCACGCATTATCCACCATTTATTTTCAAGATTCGTCTGCCACTCGTTGGACAGATACCGTTTTGGTGGACGGACGAGGTAAGTACTTGCATGATTTTGAGCTAATCAGCCAAACAGCTACACACAAAAAAGTTTTTTTCAGGGGGCGTTTGGTAACAGAAACGCTATCCGTCCAGAGCCCAAATACAGATTTTATCAAAGAACATACGTATTTTGGAGTCTGCACCTACGAAATCTCCTCCAAACGTATTCTGAGCCTAGATTTTTCATATAAATTAGAGACAGATATTTCTCTGGATTCCACAGAAGAAGATGCGCATTTTACCTACAAAGCAGAAGAGAAAATGACTATTCGCAACCAATGGGATAGTAGCTCTTCGCAGAATTAAGCCCGTAAAGAAGAAGATGAATGGTATTTTTCTTAAAAATGAACCAACTTGCAGGCAACAAATCAATGTAATGCCTTTTGGTTCATGGAAAAATACCCTCTTTTTTTAGCACTTGCCCTTGTGGCAGAAATTCTAGGTACGATTTCTGGCTTCGGCTCGTCCATCTTGTTTGTGCCGCTCGCTGCCTTATTTTTTGATTTTAAGTCTGTCCTTGGCATCACTGCCGTATTCCACGTCTTTAGTAATATTTCCAAGATTTTTCTTTTTCGGAAAGGTATCGACTGGAAAATCGCCTGGAAATTAGGTATCCCAGCTGTTATCAGTGTTATTTTAGGTGCTTATCTTACCACCTTTTTGCCTACGAAACAAATTGAGCTTGGAATGAACATCGCGTTGGTCGGTGTGGCAATCCATCTCATTTTAAATTTTAACAAAACGCTCCGTCAAACAGATTCAAATTTGTATTTGGGCGGCATTGCTTCGGGCTTTTTGGCAGGAATAGCAGGTACAGGAGGCGCAATTCGCGGCATGACCCTGGCAGCCTTTCAACTTCCCAAAGATTTATTCATTGCTACCTCTGCGCTCATTGATTTAGGCGTTGACTTTTCACGCGCAGTCGTTTATGTTTCGAACGGTTATTTTTTGAGAGAATTTATTATTTTGCTTCCTTTTTTATTGATTATCAGCTTATTAGGTAGCTATTTGGGTAAATTAATTCTTCAAAAGATAAATGAAAAAATCTTTCGTTACCTTGTTTTATCTGTGATTGTAGCAACAGCTATTGCACAAATTTTTTCGTTTTTTTACTCGAAATAACCGCAACGAAATATAACAAAAAGGAAAACGGGTGATTCTTGGAGGAACCACCCGTTTTGTGTAAGGGACAATTAACTAACAAAAGGAATAAGCAATATTACATCTTTGGTAAAACGACGCTATCTAAAACATGGATAACTCCATTTTTTTGATACACATCGTACGTGGTGATGTTAGCCACGTTTCCGTTCTCGTCTTTTACGACAATATTGTGTGAGCCATTCATCATAGCCTCTAAAGTTCCACCGCTTACTGTTTTCAAGGAAGCTTTTCCGTTTCCTTTCTTAATAGCAGCAGCAATCGCATCGAAATCAAATTTGCCCGCTACAACATGGTAGGTAAGTACCTTTGTCAATGTAGTTTTATTTTCTGGTTTCAAAAGCGTCTCAACAGTACCTGCTGGAAGGTTTTCAAACGCATCATTCACAGGAGCAAAAACTGTGAATGGGCCAGCCGTTTTCAATGTTTCTACAAGCCCTGCCGCTGAAACCGCCGCTACAAGCGTTGTATGTGACTTTGATTTTACCGCGTTGTCCACGATATCTTTCGTTGGGTACATTGCCTCAGTTCCTACTAAAACTGTTTGTGCTTGTGCAGCAAAGCTCCCGATTGATAGGCAGATAGCAGCTAAAATGGTTGTCTTTTTCATAATCTAAAGTTTGTTTTTTATTTAAGGGACATGAACAGATACGTCAGTTCTTCTCGTTTGGATTTTTTTAGACAAACTTTTTTTTAATTTTATTCAACGAATTAAAAATCGCCCGTTTCTTTTTGGCTATTTGCCCAATTCGTAACTTTGTCCTAACCTATGATAATCAATGAAGTATGCTTGACTCTACCAATGAACTCGCTCCATTAACGGAGTGGAGGAATAATTTCTATCAAATAAAAGAAAGCTATCAAAAAAAGTCTGTTTCTTTTCTAGCACATCTCCCACCCGAAGTCGCTGTTCAATTGTCCATCTTTGATGTTCTTTCTGTATTGCACAATCGTTTTGGGATGGAGGCAGTCCAAAATTGTTTGCGTCCAGATTTTACCCAACCCTCGCCTTTGCACAGCGCAAAGTCAGGTGATTGGATGAAGCAAACCAATATGGTCGGTGTGAATGTCCGGACAATTCACTCTTTTTTTCATGTCGTCAAATATGCACTTACACTACCCGAAAGCCAAGATTCCATCCATTTATTGCCTATCTGGGAGCCAGGCGTTGTAGGGAGTCTCTACGGAAAAGTAAGCTGGAATATCAATCCTGCCTTTTTTAATTATGAATTAGCCACGGTCGTACCCGCATTAAATACCGTTGAAAAACAACTCAAAGCAGTTGTTAATCTGCTGCATTTGATGGGTAAAAAAGTGGGAATGGATGTTATTCCGCATACCGATCGTTTTTCTGAAGTGACGCTCGTCTATCCCCGTTTCTTTGAATGGGTTCGCCGCCAAGAAGCACAAATTGTTGATTTTTCCGATGCGCTATCTCAGGAAGTTGAAAACGTTATCTGGCAATTTTTACAAAGAAATGGTACAGCAAACGGTGCTTCGTTGTCCATTTCGTCCAATTTGTTCTTTGACCCTACTTGTCGTATTTTGAGTGATGCTCAACGCTTTGAAATTCTTTTCGGTGCTGTTCATGACACACAAGGCAGACTCAACAGACGTATGCAACTCATGCAAGAAATTCTATATCATGGTTTGGAAACATTGCCCATGACAATGGCGCCGCCTTACAGAGGTTTGCACATCAATCCTGCTGACTTTGTGCTGGATCATCTGGGTAATCGCTGGTACACGTATGAGTTTAATGAACCACAAGCCATGTCTCGTGTTTTCGGGCCACTGACACGTTACAAACTATTTGCCAACAAAGAAAATAGCTGGGAGCTTGATTTTGACAGACCCAATGTAGCAGCCTGGGAATATATTTCGCAAAAGTATTTTGAATGTCAACAACAATTCAATCTCGATTTTATGCGTGGGGATATGGCGCATGTTCAACCCAGACCAACAGGCGTACCCAATCCAGTACCGACTTTTTACGACCCGCTTGGTTACATTAAAAAATTCATTCAAGCAAAGGGAGTTAGCTACTTTGCCTTTTACGCAGAAACTTTTTTGGCACCACCCAATGAAATGGGTTACGGCGATGAACTCGATCACCTAGAAGCTATCGAGGCAGAAACTACGCTCGGAGACTTACAAGCAAGTGCCGTTTCTAGCCTTGATTTCAAACAAAAATTTGTTGAATACATTGAATTAAAGCAAAAAAGAACGTTCGCACCATGTCTCACCATGATTACTGCCGACAAAGATGACCCCCGCTTTGATTCCTTCTATACACACGCCAATCATTTGCGCTATTTCGTCGGTATTTTCCTCGCAGATATGCCAAGTTATATGTCTCTCGGTTTTGAAACCCGAAATAAACACCTGATGCGTGGAAAAAACGAAGAGTATTCGAAACTCTATGTTTTTCAAATTCAGGATGATAAAGAAGAAGACAAAGTCACTCATGGACCTTTTCTTTGGGGACAAAACGGACAGCAGTTCGCTCTTTTGAATGAAATCCGTACCTGGGCGGATATGCATTTTGTTGGTTTTGAAGGAAGAAAAACACGATGGCTTTCTCCTTTACATCTGGATCAAACGTATTTTGTTTGGACTCAGGAAGTGAACCCAACTTTTATTTTTGTTGCATTTCTGGGTGACAAACACGCATTTGAACAAGAAAAAGTGCTGGAATACATTACTCCTTACTTTGATGCCAATTTATGGATGGCTTACTCGGAAGAAACAGGCGATTTTCCTTGTTTTATTTATGCAGTAAATGGGATAAAAAAGAAGGACATTCTCCCTCAAATAGAAGAACAAAAAGTCCCTTTGAATAAGAAAAAAAAGAAGGTATAGGCACTTTTTGGGTGTTGGTCGTAGTTTGATTTATTTTCTTTGAATTTTAAAACATTTTCCTCTATTTTGAATTTATAAACGGAGTACAACTCGTTAAATGTGGACTTTGGAAAGCTACCCAATGTAGATAATGTTGATTTTAACCTACCGAAAGATAGGTTTCTGTCCGAAAAAAAGAATATTGCTCAACCAGTCCAGTGGTATGTAGGGCTGCCAATTTGGAATCAGCCCGCTTGGACGGGGAAAATATATACGTACGATGCAAAAGAAGGCGATTTTTTACGGCAATATGCGATACAATTCTCAACCATTGAGCTGAACGTAACGCATTACCAAATTCCTTCTGAAAAAACGGTGCAACGTTGGAAAGAATCTGTTCCAAAAGACTTTTTGTTTTGTCCTAAATTTCCGCAGCAAATTTCGCATGACTTACAATTGGTCGGTGCTGAAGAGCAAACACGTTTATTCATAGAACGTATGCAAGGATTAGGCACAAATTTAGGTACTTGTTTTCTACAGCTTCCTCCCGTGTTTGGCCCCAATAGGTTGTCGATACTCGAAAGCTATTTGGATAAATTACCAAGTGATTTTTCCATTTCTGTTGAATTTCGCCACCCAGATTGGTTTAAGAAAGAAGGGACGTGGGAAGAAGTTTGCAAGATTTTGCAGCAAAAGTGCGTAGGTTTGGTATTGTCTGATGTCTCAGGTCGCCGTGATGTTTTGCACATGTCCGTGACGAACGATACGTGTATGCTGCGTTTTGTAGGAAATGATTTACATCCCACAGACTACAAACGTACATTGGATTGGATTGAAACAAAATTGAAAGATTGGACGTTACGTACTGTAAATAAGGTATTTATATTTGTTCATTGTGGAGATAATGAACAAGCACCTGAGCTGGCAGATTTCTGGATTTCCCATTTGAACGAAAAGTTACAAGCGGGTATCCCACAGATACATTGGAAACCAAAAGTGACGCAAAGTAAATTATTTTAAAAATACTTGCGTAGAATAAAAAAAGGTGTTAACTTGCATCAAATTGCAAGAGCAATCTTGTTGTTTTGGGACAATTAAATAACCGCTAAGTGTGTAAAGAATTTTCCTAGCAAATTTAGCGAAGGAATAGGCCCGACAGTTTTTAGTCGGGTCTTATTTTTTTATACCAATTCAAACTTTAGTTATTTATTCCTCCTATGCCAAACGTAGTCATTATAAAGTACAATGCAGGCAACGTCATGTCTGTTATGTATGCACTTGATAGAATCGGCGCTTCTTACGAGCTATCAGACGACCCACACACCATTCAATCTGCCGATAAAATCATATTCCCTGGAGTAGGAGAGGCAAGTACTGCTATGCGAAGTCTCCGAGAAACAGGTTTGGATACCCTAATTCCAACTCTCAAACAGCCATTTTTAGGAACATGTGTTGGTATGCAACTCTTGTGTAATTACTCGGAAGAAGGCGATACCACTTGCCTTGGCGTTTTTGATGTGCCCGTTCTTCGGTTTCCTTCACAACCTGGGTTCAAAATCCCTCAAACGGGCTGGAACTCGCTTTCAAATATGAAATCTGTACTTTGTGAAGGTTTGCCTGAAGAGCCCTATGTGTATTACAACCATAGCTTTTACGCGCCTTTATCACCTTACACTGTAGCACAAACAGATTATGTTTTGCCTTATTCGGCTATGCTTCAAAAAGATAATTTTCATGCCTGCCAGTTTCACTCAGAAATTAGTGGAAACATCGGGCAACAAATTCTTGAAAATTTTCTTCGTTTGAGCTAATTTTCTTTTTACCTTTCTTTTTTAAAAACCGATTTATGTTTCAAGTTATCCCAGCCATAGACCTCATCGATGGGCATTGCGTTCGATTAACCCAAGGTGACTATTCCCAGAAGAAAACCTACAATGAAAACCCACTCGAAGTGGCCAAGATGTTTGAAGATGCTGGATTTACACGCCTTCACTTGGTTGATTTAGATGGAGCAAAAGCAAAGAAAATTGTCAATGCAAATGTTCTGGAAACCATCGCATCACGTACAAAATTACATATTGATTTTGGTGGAGGTGTACAGTCAGATACGGACATTCGCATTGCATTTGAGTCCGGCGCCAAACAAGTAACTGGCGGCAGCATCGCCGTTAAAAATCCTGACTTATTCCGTCATTGGTTAGAAATATACGGTGCAGACGCTATTATTCTTGGTGCAGATGCTAAAAATGAAAAAATTGCTGTAGGTGGTTGGGAAGAAGCAACGACGACAAATATTTATGATTTTGTGCAAGAATGGACTAAAAAAGGGGTTCGATATACCATTAGCACAGATGTAGCCAAAGATGGTTTGTTGCAAGGCCCGTCACTTGAATTGTATAGAAATATGCAGGCACATTGTCCAACACTCCAAATTATTGCCAGTGGAGGCGTGAGTTCACTGACGGACCTAGAACAACTTGCTGATTTGGGCGTTTTTGGCGTTGTCGTCGGGAAAGCCATCTACGAAGGTAAAATTACTTTATCAGAGATTAGCCGTACTTTTTTTGTTTAAAATCCAACAGCTCTTACATGTTAACAAAACGAATTATACCTTGCTTAGATATTAAAGAAGGACGAACCGTAAAAGGTACAAATTTTGTGAATTTACGGGATGCTGGAGACGCTGTAGAGTTGGCGGCTGAATACGCCAGGCAAGGGGCAGACGAGCTAGTTTTTCTGGATATTACGGCCACAATTGAAGGCCGAAGTACCCTTTTGGCACTCGTAAGCAAAGTTGCCCGTACAATCAATATCCCGTTTTGTGTTGGTGGAGGTATCCGTTCGATTGAAGACGTATCCGCTTTATTACATGCCGGCGCTGATAAAATATCAATCAACTCATCTGCTGTAAAAAGACCTGAATTAATCACGGAATTAGCACAAGAGTTTGGTAGTCAATGTATTGTGGTTGCAATTGATACAAAAAATATAGATTGTACAGACATTGTACACACACACGGCGGGCGAACACCAACTGCTTTACATACTTTAGCTTGGGCAAAAGAAGTTGAAGAAAGAGGCGCAGGAGAAATATTATTGACTTCCATGGATTGCGATGGCACAAAAGCAGGATTTGCCTTGGAACTCACAGCGGCTATTTCAAGCCAAGCAAATATCCCAATTATTGCTTCAGGCGGTGCTGGAAATGAGTTCCATTTTTTGGACGTTTTTACCCACGGAAAAGCAGATGCCGGATTAGCTGCTAGTATTTTTCATTTCAAAGAAGTAGAAATTCCTGTACTCAAGCAGTTTTTGCATGAAAATCAGGTTCCGATGCGTATGTCCATATAAAGACAAAAGGGGCAATATGTCAAAATGTCCATTTTTTGTAAAATTGGTACAAACCTTGCCTATAAGAAGTTTGATTTAACCACGAAGTTTTTTGAATATAACAATCCAATTACTGACAAACTGGCACCCAGTATCCAACACCATAAACAACAAACCGGATGATGAATGATTTAGATATGTTATCAAGTCTGGCTGCCCTAGGAGGGAGTATGGAAAATGTGGAGATGATTGAAATTGCATCTCCCGACGAAGTCATGGAAAATACACAAAATTTACCTGAAGAACTACCGATTTTACCTTTACGTAACACGGTGCTTTTCCCAGGTATTGTCATTCCTGTTACAGTCACCCGTACAAAAGCCATTCGATTGGTCAAAAAAGCCTATAAAGGCGACCGAACCATCGGAATTATCTCGCAAGTAAGACAAACAAAAGATGAACCATCCTTTGATGATTTATACAAAATAGGTACGATTGGAAGCATACTTAAAATGATTGTGCTCCCTGATGGCAACGTGACTATTATTTTGCAGGGAAGACGACGTTTCCGAGTGGAAGAATTTGTAAAGGAGATTCCTTACATCACTGCCCGAGTAAGCTATATAGAAGACTTTTTTCCGAGTCAACGAAAAAAAGAAATCAAAGCGTTGGTGCAAAGTTTGAAGGAAGCAGCGACTCAAATCATGAATTTGAATATAGATCTTCCTAGAGATGCGCAAACAGCTATTTCAAATATTGAAAATCCAAGCTTTTTGATTCATTTTCTTTCGTCTAATTTAACCATTGACTTAGCAGAAAAGCAGCTTTTACTTGAAACGCTTGACGGTACAGAGCAAGCGCATAAGTTATTAGAGCACATGATGAAGGAGATTCAAGTGCTTGAAATCAAACGGGATATCCAAAGTAAAGCAAGCATTGACATTGACCAACAGCAGAGAGAATATTACCTGCGGCAGCAAATCAAAGTACTGCAAGAAGAACTAGGACAAGATACACCAGACCAAGAGGTGGAACGCCTCCGGATGAAAGGGGCAAAAAAGAAATGGAAACCCGAAATCAACGAACATTTCAACAAAGAAATGAACAAAATTTTGCGAACAAATTCCATGGCGCCCGAATACGCAGTTTCCATGAGTTATGCTGAATTATTGGTTGACTTACCTTGGAATGAGTTTACAAAAGACAATTTCGATTTAGCGCGTGCAGCTAAAATCTTGGATGCAGACCATTTTGGGCTTCGCAAGGTCAAAGAACGGATTATTGAGTACATGGCTATTTTGAAACTTCGAAATGACATGAAAGCTCCTATTCTTTGTTTGTACGGCCCTCCAGGTGTTGGAAAAACATCCCTCGGGAAGTCAATCGCCAAAGCGTTGGGTCGTCAATATGTGCGTATGGCGCTCGGTGGTGTACACGATGAGTCTGAAATTCGGGGACATAGACGAACCTATATAGGTGCAATGCCTGGAAAAATCATTCAAAATATCAATAAATCAAAATCATCTAATCCTGTTTTTGTATTGGATGAAATAGATAAAGTAGCCCGTGATATGCGTGGAGATCCTTCTTCTGCATTATTGGAAGTCCTTGATCCTGAACAAAATAGTGCATTCAAAGATAATTATCTGGATGTAGATTTCGATTTGTCGAAAGTCTTGTTCGTCGCTACGGCTAATTCGCTTGATACCATTCAACCTGCTCTTCGTGATAGAATGGAGATTATTGAAATTTCCGGATATACCGTAGAAGAAAAGCTGGAAATAGCAAAGCGCCACTTATTGCCAAAGCAACTCAAGGAACACGGTTTGAGAACAACCGATTTGAAAATAGGGGCTGATGCCATTCGGGCAATTATTGAAGGCTATACACGGGAGTCTGGCGTACGTGCGCTGGAACAAAAAGTCGGAGCTGTTGTTCGGAAGATGGCGACCTACATTGCGATGGATAAACCGTACAAGAAGACCATCAAAAAAGAAGATATTGAAGAGATTTTAGGCAAATCGTATTTTGATACAGACGAATACGAAGGAAACGAAATGGCGGGAGTTGTCACAGGCTTGGCTTGGACACCCGTGGGTGGGGATATTCTTTTCATTGAGTCAAATTTGAGTAAAGGGAAAGGTCAGCTGACACTCTCTGGTCAATTGGGTGATGTCATGAAAGAATCAGCTGTGACAGCACTTTCTTACCTAAAATCTCATTCGGATTCGCTGCACATTGATTACCGCGTTTTCCAACAGTATGATTTACACATACATGTTCCTCAAGGAGCTGTGCCAAAAGATGGGCCATCAGCTGGTATTACGATGCTGACGTCTATGGCATCTATTTTTACGCAACGGAAAATCAAGCCGAATACCGCAATGACTGGAGAAATTACGTTGCGTGGTAAAGTTTTGCCTGTAGGCGGGATTAAAGAAAAAATCCTGGCAGCCAAGCGTGCGAATATCAAAGATATCATCATGTGCGTAAAAAATAGACGGGATGTGGAAGAAATCGGGGAAGAATATACAGCAGGACTCACATTCCATTATGTGCAATTCGTACATGAGGTTCTTGCTATCGCACTTTTGGAGGAGAAAGTCGATGTTCCTATCGAATTTGTCTTTTTAGAAGAGAAGAAAAACTAATTTGAAAGGTGTGCGATGAGCACACCTTTTTTTATATCAATAGGCATGTATTTAAAATAAGAATTTAACCACTGAACATTTTCGGCTAGTAGTATTGAAGAGAACTACTTATTTTCGAAAAGTTGGGAGATTTGCTTTTCAGTTGAAAAGTAAACCCAATGTCCATATAAACTAACTAAGAAAAACGGTATGTTCACAAAGTACTTAAAACGCGTTTGTGTTTTTTCAGCAGTTTTTGCTTTGTCTGTGAGTGGCATGGCATTAGAGGCGCAAGCACAAGGAAAGAAAAAAGGAAGTAAGAAAGCGGAGGTCCCAACCGCTGCTGCCGCTACGACAGCCATGACTACTTTGCCGGCTCCACAGAAAGGTGCATCTGTGGAAGGAATTACGGAGTACACACTTGGTAACGGAATGAAAGTTTTACTTTTCCCGGATAACTCACAACAAACCATAACTGTCAATATTACCTACTTGGTAGGTTCAAGACACGAAGGCTACGGAGAAACGGGAATGGCCCATTTATTGGAGCACATGGTGTTCAAAGGTACACCCAAACACCCGAATATCCCTCAAGAATTAGCAGAGCATGGTGCAAGACCCAATGGAACAACTTGGTTGGATAGAACGAATTACTACGAGACGTTCAATGCAACAGAAGAAAACCTAAAGTGGGCGCTTGATTTAGAAGCAGACCGGATGATTAACTCATTTATAAAAAAAGAAGACTTAGAAACTGAGTTTTCTGTCGTTCGAAATGAGTTTGAGATGGGTGAAAATGACCCAGGTAGTGTATTGATGGAGCGGATTATTTCAGCCGGATATATTTGGCATAATTACGGAAACTCGACCATCGGTTCAAGAGAAGATATTGAGCGTGTTCCGATAGAAAATCTGCAAGCTTTTTACAAAAAGTATTACCAACCAGACAATGCCGTTTTATTGGTAGCAGGTAAATTTGACCCCACCAAAACGCTTCAGATGATCAATGATTATTTTGGTGCTATTCCACGTCCAACGCGCATTCTCCAACCCACTTATACTGTTGAACCCACCCAAGATGGAGAACGTTCTGTTGTACTTCGTCGTGTAGGTGATGTACAATATGCAGGTGCAATGTACCACATTCCGGCAGGAACGCATCCAGATTATGCACCACTTGATGTTCTTGTGAATGTATTGGTTGACGAACCTTCAGGTATTCTATATAAGAAACTTGTCGAAACGAAAAAGGCAACGTCGCAATATGGTTTCTCTTTTAGTTTGAAAGACCCAGGTTTGGCCTATTTTGGTGTAGAGGTATTGAAAGAACAAAATTTGGATGAAACCAATAAAATTTTCCTAGAAACATTGGATGGTGTTCGGACAATGGACTTTACTGATGAAGAAATTAACCGGGCAAAATCACAATTAACCAAGCGTTTCGAGTTGATTACCCGAAACTCGGAGGTTCTTGGTCGTGGATTGAGTGAATTTATAGCCAAAGGTGATTGGCGGACGTTTTTCTTGTATCGGGATGCCGTTGAAAAGGTAACGAAAGAAGATATTCAACGAGTTGCTGCGTATTATTTCAAGCCGTCTAACAGAACGACTGGTTTATTTATGCCTGACAAAGCGCCAGATCGTGTAAAAATCGGAGAAGCTCCAAATGTAGATGAATTGGTGAAAAACTACAAAGGAAGAGCTGCCATTGCAGAAGGAGAGGTCTTTGATCCTACTCCAGAGAACATTGATAGACGTACTGCTCAGTTTTCTACTCCAAATGGCATGGAAGTTGCGCTTTTACCCAAATCAACACGTGGAAATATCGTGACGGCAAATATGACATTGCGTATTGGAGATGCGAAATCATTGAGAGGGAAAGCCATGATAAGTGACTTAACGGGTGCGATGTTGATGTATGGAACAAAGTCACTAAATCGCCAAGCTATCAAAGACACTTTGGATAAATTGAAAGCACAAGCATTTGTCTATGGGTCAGAAAACTCGGTTGGGGCAAGTATCACCGCTACAAAGGAAAATTTACCGAAAGTAATTGAAATTGTAACGGATATTTTGATGAATCCGTCGTTTGAGGAGTCCGAATTTGTGAAACTGAAAGCAGAAAGAAAAGCACAAATTGAAGCACAATTGAGTGACCCTATGGCATTGGCAAGTGTGGCTTTCCAACGTACCATCAATCCATTCGAAAAGGAAGATGTTCGTTATACGCCAGATTTGCAAGAGAGTTTAGAGATGCTAGAGAAAGTGAAAATCGAGGAACTCGCAGCATTTCATAAGCAATTCTATGGCGCATCGGCGGGTACTATCTCTGTTGTAGGTGATTTTGACAAAGAAATCGTAACGGATTTATTAACGAAGGGATTGGGGTCTTGGAAAAGTCCAACTCCATTCGTCCGCATTGCTTCTGAGTATAAGGAGTTAAATCCTACAACTGAGGCGATTAAGACACCTGATAAGCCCAATGCAATGTTCTTGGCAGGTTTAAATTTGCCGATTAAAGATACAGATGCAGACTATCCAGCGTTAGTAGTAGGGAATTATATTTTGGGCGGTGGTTTCCTAAATTCAAGATTGGCTGTTCGTATTCGTCAGAAAGAAGGAATTAGCTATGGAGTTGGTTCCCAGTTAAATGCAGGTTCTGTAGATAAAAAAGGCGTGTTTTTGACGTATGCAATTTATGCTCCTGAAAACGCAGCAAGACTTGAGCAGGCGTTCCAAGAGGAAATTGATAAAGTTCGCAACGAAGGATTTACAGCTGAGGAACTAAAAGCAGCGGTTGATGGTTTATTACAATCGTACACGGTTTCTAGAGCCAAAGACAACGAATTAGCAAGTAAACTGAACGGGTATTTGTTCTTAGACAGAACACTCGCATTCGATGCTTCTTTTGAAAAAGCAATCAAAGAATTGGATGTCAATAAGGTCAATGAGACATTTAGAAAGTACATTGATACATCTAAAATAAGTATTATCAAAGCAGGAGATTTTGATAAACCAGCTCCTGTGAAGCCAGCCACAGAAGGTGCAAAGACTTCAAATGGGGGCGATAAAGAGTAATTTGTTTTTTTAATTTTTGGGTTCGACTCCCTGAAGGATTTTCCATCAGGGAGTTTTTTAA
>JBKBOU010000002.1:0-12050 GCA_046293395.1 Spirosomataceae bacterium | reverse complement strand
AAACGCGCGCTTTCTTAACACGGGCAAGTCCTAGACAGTTATGAATACCCAATGAGCCTACTTTCAAGGTAGGAATAGGAATTTTCAAATAGTCAATGGGACTTGCAGGCGAGGCAAAGTGCAAAATATAGTCTAATTCACCAGGAACATGGATAAATTTACTCACGTCATGGTGATAGAATTCAAAATTAGGAAGTTTGAATAAATGCTCGATATTGCGTAAGTCACCTGTAATCAGGTTATCCATGGCAATGACGTGATATCCTTCTTTTATAAATCGGTCACAGAGGTGGGAGCCTAAAAAACCAGCACCACCTGTGATAAGTACTCTTTTCATACTGTTTTTAAATTAACGGGATTGAACAATTGATTTACGTCCGATAGAGAAATAATCGTAGCCCAATTTCTCCATTTCTGAAAGTTCGTATAGATTACGTCCGTCAAAAATAACTTTATTTTTTAGGGATGCCGACAAACGGTCAAAGTCTGGAGTTCTGAAAGCAGGCCATTCTGTCATAATCATTAGCGCATCTGCTCCCTCTACTGCTTCGTACAAAGATTTGGCATATTTTACTTTTTTCCCAACGACTTGACGAATGTTATCCATTGCCTCTGGGTCAAAGACAACGACTTTCGCACCCGCTCTGCGAAGTGCCTTGATATTGTATAGGGCAGGTGCCTCACGAATATCATCTGTGTGTGGTTTAAATGCCAATCCCCACATGGCAATTGTTTTTCCTTTTAAATCATTGTTGAAATATGTTTTCATTTGCGGGACGAGCTTAGTTTTCTGTTTCTCGTTTACGCTCATGACAGACTTCAGGATTTTAAAGTCATAATCGTATTCACTCGCTGTTTTTCCGAGGGCTTGCACGTCTTTCGGGAAGCAACTTCCTCCGTAACCAATACCGGCAAACAGAAAACGCTTGCCAATCCGTGAGTCCGTTCCGATTCCTTTACGAACACTGTCCACGTCTGCTCCAGCACGTTCACAGAGGTTAGCAATTTCGTTCATGAACGTAATTTTCATTGCTAAGAATGCGTTGGCAGCGTATTTTGTCATTTCTGCTGAACGTTTATCCATGAAAATCACAGGATTTCCTTGGCGAACAAGCGGTGCATACAGCCTTTCCATGATTGCCTTGGCGCGGTCAGATTCAGTACCGATGACAACACGGTCTGGTTTCATGAAGTCATCCACGGCAACACCTTCACGCAGAAATTCTGGATTAGAAACAACATCAAACGGTACAGATGCATTTGCAGCTACTGCGGCGTGTACTTTCTCAGATGTACCGACGGGAACTGTACTTTTATCAACAATGACTGCATATTGCGTCATAATTTTACCTAGATGGTCTGCAACACCCAAGATGTACTTTAAGTCTGCGGAACCATCTTCGCCTGGAGGGGTTGGTAGGGCAAGAAAGATAACCTCAGCACCTGCAATTCCTTCTGCTAAATCTGTTGTAAATTTTAAACGACCTTCTTTGGTATTTCTATCAAAGAGAATATCAAGACCAGGTTCATAAATAGTTATCTTGCCTTTTTTCAATTTTTCCACTTTGGATGCATCCACATCCACACAGACAACATCGTTGCCTGTTTCTGCAAAACATGTACCTGTCACTAAACCGACATATCCGGTACCAACTACGGCTATTTTCATTTGATTATTTAGTATCCCCAAGATGTTTTTTAACTATTACTTACGTGGGGATTTTACAAGTAATAGGAATGGACAAATAAAGTTTCTTTTTTTAAATAGAAACAAAGTTTAGAGGCTTTGTATTTCTAAGTACAAAGTAAGAAAAGAATAGATATACAATCCTAGTAATTGTAGATAAATTTTACGTACTAATAAAATAAAAGTGGACTTAATGGGGTTTTTACCTGACTAAGTCCACTTTTTTAATTAATTGATGTTGACTTTATTTTTTCAAGATAACGAAATCAACACGTCGGTTTTGGGCTTGTCCTTCCGGCGTATCGTTACTTGCGATGGGTCGCTCGAAGCCAAAACCACTGCTTTTTATACGTGTTGCAGCAATCTTTCTTTGGAGCAGATACGCCCGAACGGCGTCCGCACGCTCCTGTGAAATACGTTTGTTTATAGCGGCCGTTCCGACATTGTCTGTGTGTCCTTGGATTTCCACTTCTAAGGTTGGGTTATCCTGCATGATTTCAACGATTCGGTTTAACTCCACGAAAGAAGAAGGTTGCAAGGTTGCCTTCCCGAACTCGAAGAAAATATTATTTAAAGTTATGCTTGAGCCAATGGAAATCGGGATTACCCGCATGTCTCCACCACTCAATTCTTTATACGTTCCTTTTTGTGTTAAATCAACGCGCTGGCTAGTAGAAATAAAATCTTTTGCCTCTGCCCGTACAGCATACATTTTACCATAAGGTAGGACAATTTTATATTCACCTGTTAATGGGTTTGTATTCGCAACACCTGATTCTAGCTCATCGGGGTCGTCAGAAAGTACTTCATAGACAATTCGTGCAGCGACGGGCTGGCCTGTTTGTGGGTTTACCACTTTGCCAGAGTACATAATGACAGGCTCAGGAGCTGTATTTGTAAGGCGAGTGGTTTGATTTTCATTGTTATCCGCACCGCCTGTTTTTCCAGCTAAAATTGGATTATCGTCTGTTTCTTCTGCTTGGTTTTGCAACTCAAAATAAACAATATCCCCTTTTCCAATAGATTGGTCTTTGGTTGTCAAGAAAGCAAATTGTCCGTCAGAAGTTAATGAATAATACATATCATCTTCTTTCGAGTTGATTTTTTCGCCAAGATTGATGGGTTTTGACCATTTTTGCCAGGTACGGTTTAGTCGTTTGCTTACCCAAATATCAAAACCACCTTGTCCGCCTGGACGGTTGCTGGCAAAATACAAAGTTTGGTTATCAGAAGCCAGAAAAGGAGTTGTTTCTGCAAAATCAGTATTGATTTGACTTCCCAATGATTCTGGTTTTGACCATTCACCTTGTCTATCTTTGGTTGAAATATACAGGTCGTCTGCTATGCTATTTTTCTTTTCAGAAAACGCTAGAAGCATACTTTTGCCATCATTGGATAAAAAAGCGGAAAGATACGCGCCTTTGCACAAGACATCCAATTTAGGTATATTGACCTTATCGGGTTGTGACCACCCCGCTTTTGTTTTGGTAGAAATAGAAATTCCGACTTCATTTTGTCTTTTGCCTTTGACATAAACGCCACGAATAAGCATTGTTTGGCCATCTGGCGTAATACTAAAAATATCGTTGTATTTGTCTTTATTAATTGCTGGAGGCATCCGCTTGGCAAGACTCCATTTGTCAGCCCGTTTTTCAGAGAACCAAACATCGTTGCTACCGTCCCGCCCGTAGGTGTTGGAAGGATGATTTGCCCGAACGAAATAAAGCGTTTGACCGTCTGGCGATACCAAGGGATGAATCTCGTTAAACTCAGAATTAACAACCGAACCAAGTGGGATTTTTTTCTGTGCAATAGAATAGAGAGGAAAAAGACAAAGTATAAATAGGAAACGACTCATAAGGATAGGATTAATGACGCTAAAAAAACGACGCTTCATGGGCAAACGTATGATAAATAGAGAGCTTTAAAGAAGCATGTACAAAATTATATACGTATAAACGAACGAAATTAAACAAAAAGCCGACAGATTTTTGTCTGTCGGCTTTTTTTATGTTATTTATTTTACGCGTATGACTTGACGGTTTCAATAAAACAACGCACTTTTTCGGGGTCTGTGTCAGGATAAACGCCATGTCCGAGGTTGGCTATATAGCGTTGTGTACCAAATTGAGCAAGCATTTTCTTGGTTTCTTTCTCAATTTCCTTAAAAGGCGCATAAAGTACACAAGGGTCAAGATTTCCTTGCAATGTTTTAGCAGGAATAAGTTCGCGCGATTCCTGAATGTCCATGTTCCAGTCCAACCCAACTACTTGGCAATCCAGTTCTCCGATTGCTTTTCGAGCAAAGAAAGCCCCTTTAGCAAAAACAGTTACGGGCACTTCTTGGATAGCATTACAAATTTGAGCAATATAAGGAAGAGAGAACGACGCGTATTGGGCGGGGGATAAAATACCAGCCCATGAGTCAAATAATTGCAAAAGATTTGCTCCATGAGCAGCTTGTGCTTTCAGATACGCGATGGTCGAATCTGTAATCTTTTGTAATAACTGGTGAGCAAGTTCAGGGTCTGAATACAACATTTTTTTTGCAACTGAAAACGTTTTCGAGCCGTGTCCTTCAACCATGTAACAGAAAATAGTAAAAGGTGCACCTGCAAAACCAATCAAAGGAACCCTATTATTTAGGTCTTTTTTGACGATGTCGATGGCATCGAGTACGTATTTGAGATGGATTTCTGGTTCTGCAAAGCGAAGTTTATCCAAGTCTGCTTGCGACCGAATAACATTCGGGAAGAGCGGCCCTTTTGCCTCCACCATTTCGTAGGGTAAACCCATGGCTTCCGGGACGACAAGGATATCAGAAAAAATAATAGCTGCATCGACACCTAAAATATCCACAGGCTGGATTGTCACCTCTGCGGCTAATTCAGGGGTAGTGGCGAGCTGAATAAAACTCCCTGCCTTTTGTCTGACGGCGCGGTACTCTGACAAAATTCTACCAGCTTGGCGCATCATCCAAACGGGTACACGCTCTACTTTTTCTCCACGCGCTGCGCGAAGGAATAAATCATTTTTTAGTTCCATAGCACAAAATTAAAGCGAAGTATTGAAATATTGACCAATCATTCCCGCATTTTTACAAATAGAAATGTATTCGTTTACCAATTAGCCAATTCGGAAAGAGATGATTGCATAAAACGGTATCCTTTGCCAATACTCCAAGTTGTAATTTGTCGCAAATCAGATTGGGTAACGACACAAGTAGGAATTTCAAAAACATGAAATTTGTGTGCAATGGCCTTGCCGTCTTCTGTGGTAACGTCCACGTCAAACCACAAATAATCATTTTCAAATTGAGGTGTTTTGGCAAATACTTCCTCTATGTTCTTGTCAACTTTTGCACAAGATGTACACCAAGGGGCAGTAAATACAAAAATGACCTTTTTATTCTCTTTTTTAGCCGTTTGAACCAATTGGTCAAAACTTCCTTTGTACTTAGTCGGTGGAGTAGAGAAGGCTTGTAACGAGAAGAAAATGCTAAAAAAGCAGATTTTTAATGGGGTTTTGAAGTAGGTAAGCAGCAACATGATCGTGTATTGAGTTGTGAGTAGTAATCCCAAAAGTAAGATAAAGTTAAAAGGAAACTACCTATTCTGTTTATTTTTGTACGAAAAAATATTTATATCGATGTTTTTCCGGATTGTATCGTTTTGATACATTATATTCCTACTCAAAAATTTGCAAACCTTGATATAACCCTTTAAATTCACCGGTTCATTATATTTTAACCCTTAAAGTTCTGTCACGTGAATAGAAGAAACGCGCTACAAAGGGTGGCCATCTTGATGGGAGGTGCCATATCGGCTCCCTCGATTGCCGCCATGTTAGAGGGCTGCAGCCCAAGTGCCTCATCCGGTGCTCCATTCGTATTGTCTGCTGATTTACAAGCTATTGTAGCTGAGTTAGCCGAGGTAATTATCCCTAAAACAGATACTCCCGGTGCTAAAGAAGTTGGTGTGGGTCCGTTTATTGAACTCATGTTGAAAGATTGCTATTCCTCTGTTCAGCAAGCTCACTTTGTGAAAGGGCTTGAAGACCTAGAGGCAGAGTCTAAGAAAATAGGTGGTTCGTTTGTCTCTTTGACTGCTGAACAAAAGAAGGAAGTAACAACGCTCATGGCGAAAAAAGCAAAAGAAGAGTCTGCTGCTAACGAAGAAAAAGCAAAGCAAATAGATACAGAGTCTGGGCTCGTCAAGGATGAAGCAAAGAAAAAAGATGAGGCAGAAATTCCAGTCCCTTTCTTCCGCTTAATGAAAGAATTGACGCTGTTCGGCTATTTTACGTCTGAAAAAGGGGCTACGGAAGCACTTGACTTTGTGCCAGTTCCAGGTCGTTACGACGGTTGTATTAAAATGCAACCAGGACAAAAAGCATACGCAATTTAATTTATTCAACCATCATTGACCCACGTGTCTGTCCTCTATTCTGGAACAGATACGAATGAAATACGAAAAAATCTTATGAACATACAAGGTAAAGCCAAAGAACTCAATACATACGATGCAATCGTTGTGGGCTCTGGGATTTCAGGTGGCTGGGCTGCCAAAGAACTGACAGAAAAAGGTCTTAAAGTTTTAATGCTAGACAGAGGACGTGACATCGAGCACGTTTCCGGTTACGAAACAGCAATGAAAGAAGCGTGGGAGTTCCCGCACAGAGGCCGTGCTGACTTGAAAACCAAAGAAGAATACTGGGCAGGTGTACGTACAGGCTATACCGCAAACGAGGAACATAGACATCATTTCGAAAAAGATATTGACCACCCTTACGAAGAAAAACGTAGATTCGACTGGATTCGTGGCTACCACACAGGAGGTCGCTCTTTGATGTGGGGACGCCAAAGTTACCGTTGGAATGAGCGTGACTTTACGGCAAACTTAGAAGAAAGTGTCGGAATTGACTGGCCAATTCGTTACAAAGATTTGGCTCCTTGGTATGATTATGTAGAACGTTTTGCCGGAATCAGTGCCTCAAAAGATGGCTACGACGTTCTTCCAGACGGAATTTTCCAACCTCCTATGGAAATGAACTGTGTAGAACGCGAGGTAAAGAAGAGCGTAGAGTCGAAACTTCCTGGTCGTCACGTTACAATTGGTCGTGTCGCACACTTAACAGCTCCAACACCGGAACAAACCGCATTAGGTCGTGCCAATTGCCAGTTTAGAAATAGATGTATGCGTGGATGCCCGTATGGTGCCTACTTCAGTACACAGTCTGCAACACTTCCAGCGGCGCGTAAAACAGGTAATTTGACGTTAATCAATGATAAAATCGTTTACCAAGTCATTTTTGATGACGAAACGAAAAAAGCAACTGGTGTTCGGGCAATCGACCAAAATACAAAAGAAGAAGTAGAATATTTTGCAAAAGTAATTTTCTTGAATGCAGGTTCTATCAATTCTACTTGGATTATGATGCAGTCGATTTCAAAGACGCATCCAAATGGTTTGGGAAATGCTTCTGACCAATTAGGAAGAAATATCATGGATCACCACTTAGCTGTTGGGGCAAATGGTACCTACGAAGGTTTTGAAGATATGTACTACTTTGGTCGTCGTCCGAATGGAATTTATATTCCACGTTTCGCAAACTGGGGTTCTGATAAACGTGATTTCTTGCGTGGATTCGGCTACCAAGGTGGAGCCTCACGTGGGAGAGGTGCGCAGACAGATTTGGAATTTGGTGCGGACTTCAAGAATGCCATGACGGGTGTAGGACCTTGGACATTGGGTATTCAGGGTTTTGGAGAAACACTTCCTGACCCAAATAACCGCATGACGCTCACGAATAAAAAAGATAAGTGGGGATTGCCTATCATCGAATTCGATGCAGCTTGGGGCGACAACGAGTGGAAAATGCGTGAAGCAATGATGAATGATGCCGCTGAAATGCTTGAAGCAGCAGGTCTCAAAAATATCACAACTTACCACGACAAAGAAAAATCACCAGGCATTGGTATTCACGAAATGGGTACGGCGCGTATGGGACGTGACCCGAAAACGTCTGTCTTAAATGCAAATAACCAAGTTTGGGGCGCAGAAAACGTTTTTGTTACAGACGGTGCAGCAATGACTTCATCTTCTTGTGTGAATCCTTCGCTAACTTACATGGCATTGACAGCACGCGCGGCAGATTTCGCCGTAGCTCAGTTGAAAAAGATGAATATGTAATTTTCTGGAATTTTTATTCAAAAACCTCCGTTGAGCCAAGTTAAATTGGTTTAACGGAGGTTTTTTGTGATGAATAGAAAGAATAGAATACTACGAGATGTCCCCCTTAATCCTCAATTACAAAGCGACTGTAAATCTCTTTCGCTTTTTCTGAAATAGCCGTCGGGCGGCTTGTGGCATCGACTTGAACAATCGTTGATTCCGCAATAGCCATACATTCATCATCTTGAAAAAGCTGTTGATGTAGCTGTATCGAACTATTGCCCACTTTCGTTACCGCCGTCCCAATCTTGATAATTCCTGGCCATTTAATTTCCCGAAGAAACTGAATGTGCAAGGCAGCCAATACAAAAGTAACATTTGTATTGATGGTTTCTAAGTCAGGATGATAAATCATCTCTACACGCCCCGTCTCAAAAAAGGTAGAAAAAATGGCATTATTTACATGCCCCTGTCTGTCTGTATCTGCATACCGTAGTTTGTCGTAGGTAATGAGTGGAAAAGATTGTTTGGATTGCTGAATCATACCCCTTTCTTTGAATTAATTGCTCTTTTAATTTTTCTACTGAATTTCGAAAGGTAAAATTGGAAATTATTCTCAATTTTATAGATATTCTTCCCCAATTAATCCTAATTTTTTTTTCTCACCTCCCTCATAAATGGATGCAACGCTCTTCTGATTTATTTACTCGCCTTCCTTTTTCTTATACAATGTGCTTACAGTTAGTAGCTTGTACATATTACACATGGTTTTTTCTTTTGTATCTTACATATATATCAATGCTTTTTTTTATTCATGACAAAGAATAAAACCGTTATATTTGCCAATACATAACGGTATATTTTTTAACACATGACCTCTTCTCTCTTTCTTTTACTTTTTTTGCTGGCAAGTGTCGCCTTTCTCTATGCCTCCGTAGGGCACGGAGGAGCAAGTGGGTATTTGGCGGTGATGGCATTGCTTAGTATTGCTCCAGAAACCATGAAATCGGCTGCCTTGGTCATGAATTTGGCCGTTTCTTTTTTCTCTTTTGTTGGATTTTACCGCGCCGGATTCTTTCGATTATCTCTTTTTCTTCCTTTTGCTCTTGCAAGTATTCCCATGGCTTATCTTGGTGGAACCATGACGCTCTCCGACAGTATATATAAGAAAATCTTAGCCGTTAGTATTCTATTTTCTATTGCTCGTCTTCTCTATCAAATCGACGCTCCACGCGAGCAACAACGCACCGCACCACTTTGGGGAAGTCTCTTGTCGGGTGGTTCAATTGGACTTATTTCTGGTATGATTGGTATTGGAGGTGGAATTATTCTTAGTCCCTTGATGCTTTTACTCAAATGGGCAAATTTGAAGGAGACAGCTGCTATCTCAGCTTTATTTATATTCGTTAATTCACTAGCAGGCCTGTTCGGTCAGTGGCAAAAAGGAGCGATTCATCTTCCTGAAAATATGATTTGGGCTATCATCGTAACGATTTTGGGCGGGCTCGCCGGCTCTTACCTCGGTAGTCAAAAGTTTAATTCGCCAACATTGAAAAAATTATTAGCACTCGGACTTACCATTGCGTGTTTTAAGTTACTCTTCACCTAATCAGTAACTTACGATTTTTAGACATACTATTTGTCAATGAAATAACGGGAAATTTACCTAAATATACTTACGAATTTAAAAAAATAGCAAGCTGCTTATCCCAACTTGCTTGCACTTCGGCTTGTAATTTTCGGAAAGCCACAATAAGCTCTATCCCTTCTGGTGATACCCGCGTTCCACCTCCTTTTTCTCCGCCTGTTTGGGTGAGAACAATGGGTTTTATCGTCTGTCTATTCATAGATTGAATCATATCCCACGCTTTTTTATAGGACATATTCATCTTTTTGGCAGCTTTACTTATTGAACCTGTCTCCCTAATTCCTTCCAATAATTCAATTCTCCCCGGTCCAATAAATCGTTCTTCTTCTCCTTCAATACGGATAACTCCAGTTATTTTTAATGGTTTATCTCTTGGAATAATCTCTTTTAACGCCATTTTTCTTCAAATCAAAGGTTCATTTACGGATTTATTCAGTCGTAAAAATACGATTAAGCCATTTTTTGTATTCGGAAATCACGCGGCGAAATACCCACTTTTTGCTTAAATAATCGGGTAAAATGCTGGTGATGCTTGAAACCCATCTCGTCTGCTATCTCATTTATATTTTTGGACGTAACCAAAAGTCTTTCTTTTGCCAATGAAATAAAGTGATTTTGAATATGCTCCTGTGCCGTTTTTCCTGTTTCTTTTTTGACTAAATCACCAAAATAATTGGGTGATAAATGCAGTTTTTCAGCAAAATAAGAAACAGTAGGAAAACCAAAGCGGTGCATTTCATCGTGTATAAAATACGCCTTGAATAGTTCTTCAAATTGATTTAAAATCTTGTTCTGAACAGGTGAACGCGACAAAAACTGCCGGTCATAAAAGCGAACACAATATTTTAAAAGTGTTTCCATATTCGCAATGATTAATTCTCGGCTGTGTTGATCTATTTCCAGACTAAGTTCGGTTTGAATGTTTGTGAAAAATGAACCGATTATTTCGCGCTCGCGCAGCGACAAATGAAGTGCCTCATTGGATTTGTATTGAAAAAAAGTATATTGTTCAATCAGTTCCCCCAAACGAGTTCCTTTGATAAATTCAGGATGAAAGACCAATGCTTTGCCATAAGGCTGATGCCATTCACCGATTGGGTGACTTCCAAAAACTTGATTTGGTCCCAAAAATACCATTGTTCCCTCCGCATAATCATACGACGTATTGCCATATTGCAAGTCTCCGCAATAAGTTTCCTTTAATGCAATGACATAAAAAGAAAGTTGAAATTTTTTCCTTTGAATCAATGGAGACGTATTGAAATCAATAAAATGAATGTGCGGATGATTCGGTATCTCGTGAAATTCAGCACAATATTCTTCCAATGTTTTGTAAATCGTCATTTTTACTCGATTATTTTCAGAAAATGAGAAATAGGCTTCCGTAAAATACTGAAAAGTGGTAAATAGAACCGTAATTTAGTTAAAAGTCAGGCGAAAGGGAATAACTAATTTTGTAAATCAATTCGTATTTATTCAATTTATCGCACTATGCACAGTAAACTTTTCCCTTTTTTACTACTTTTTCTCGTTTTTCAGGTAATTAATTCTTTCGGACAAACAGAAACCGATACAGTTAGAACGGAACAGCCGGTTCGGTTTTCAGGTACGGTGGGTGTAACCAATAATGGATTTTCTATCATTCCTACCTTCTCTTTGAACAGCCCAGCAACTATTATCAACCTTTCTTGGGCCAAAAATAGGTTCAGTTTTGACCCAGATATTCGCTTGGTTCCGGATGCCAGCAAAGGAGGTTTTATCTTCTGGTTTCGGTATCGTTTGATTGAAAAACAAAAACTTACGCTTCGTGTAGGTGCTCATCCTGCCTTTACGATGATTCGCCGTTTTGAGAACGGAACTAATACAGAAATAACGGAAATGCTCCGTTTTCTCGCCTATGAAGTTGTTCCTACTTATCAAATATCACCAAAATGGGGAGTGAGCGCGATGTTTTTACAAGGTCACGGACTTGCAGATTATGGCCCGCAACGAACAGAAGCTCTGTTTTTTTCCAGCGCTATTAGTCAGATTCAGATTACGCCCAAAATTCATCTATCGCTGTTTCCATCTATTTACTTTTTACAAACAGATGGTTACAAAGGAAAGTATTTGGCTGTAACTTCGATTTTGGGTCATACCAAAAGCGGTTTATCCATTCAATCCACTATCAACCAAACGATTTCTTCCTCGATTCCAGGAAATCAATTTTTTATGTGGAATTTAGGTGTGCATTACAGCTTTCAACGCACGTATAAACGCATGTAGATACAGGTTGATGTGTATTGGGTTGAATAACGGATACCTGTTTATATTTCGTTTTCAAAAGAACAAGTCATTAAAAACCTAAACTGATGTATCGAAAATCCATTGGATTGATATAAATATCTTTTTCATTACCCCTAAATTAAAAATACTACATCAATTTTCGTAGCTATTTTTGGGGAAGATTACACCGCGACCTCATCGCAGCGAGCCTGGGAAGTGCCTGGGAAGATGAGTTTTAGTTTTGCACCTGTAAGCATATTATTTTCTTTTCCTATCA
>JBKBOU010000001.1:1050422-1445741 GCA_046293395.1 Spirosomataceae bacterium | reverse complement strand
TGGGAGGTACAATCACTTAACCTATCATCTAGCGAGTATGTCTGCAGTTTTTAGTTTGTCCCTCGAATGGGAAGGATTTGAGCGCGATAAGTACGTTCACACGGTTTTAGAAGATAATTTACTTCCCAACTTTATCCAAAAGTGTCGTTGGTTTGCAGGAAAAGCCCGGACTCTCGAAGGGCTGCGTATCAAAGATGCTGTCCGGATGGAGTACAAAGAGAAAACATTTTTCTTCCTGATTTTTGAAGCCAAATACCAAGAGGGCGAACCCGAAAATTACTTACTTCCCATTTCTTTCATGGCTGCAACGGAGGAAATTACTGAAAATGCGAAGATTTCAGTGGCTAACTTAGATGACCGCGATGGCTTTTTGGTAGATGCCACCTTTGACCCTGTCTTCCGGGAGGGATTATTGGCTTTGGTTGGTCAGGAGCACAAAAAAAGCCAGAAAAATGGGTATTCGCTCGATTTTACGAAAGGCAAAGTATATCAAGAAATCTCCGAAGTTTCGTCGTATTTACCTGAAATAGACTCGAGCAATACGGCATTTATTTTTAACGATACGTATTTTTTCAAACTCTACCGAAAGCTCTTTTCCGAGATTAATCCGGAGGTAGAAATGGTTCAATACATCACCCAAAATTCTGATTTTGCCAATATCCCACGCTTTGCTGGTTCTGTAACTTGGTCGAGAACAGACAAACCGAATGTTACTTTTGGGATGATGGTGGAGGTAATTCAGAATGAAAAAGACGATTGGTCGAAGACGGGAGATTACCTGAATGAGTTTTTATATGCTTTCGTAGATGGAAATTTCCAAATTAAGGAAAGTGTCTTTGATAAAGTAACCCTTTTGGCTACCCGAACGGCACAAATGCACGAAGCTCTCTTCACGGTTCGAGGAGAGGAGGATTTTAGAGCAGATATTTTTGACCGAACTTACCGACGTTACATCCATCAAAAAATGGAAGATTTGATAGATAATCGGTATAACTTATTGACAGACAACTATTTGATCCTAGATGAGCAAGCAAAGAAATTGGCTTGGACATTCATGGAGTCCAAAGATATTATCATTGATTTTGTAGATCAAATCTTAACGCGGCCGATTGAGTCGTACAGAACGCGTATTCACGGTGATTTTCACCTCGGACAAGTTCTGGTTTGTCAAGATGATTTGACGATTATCGACTTTGAAGGCGAGCCTGAAAGTTCTATCAAGCAACGTAAAATCAAACATTCGCCGCTAAAAGACGTGGCAGGCATGATTCGTTCGTATCATTATGCCGTTTCTGCCAAGTTATTCAATGCCGAAGAAACAGCAGGACTTGACGAAAAAGTACTGGAAAGAGCTGCCGAAAGATGGTATCGTTTGATTCGTGAAACCTATCTCGAAGAATATTTAAACTATTTTGGGCCGGGTCATTCGCTGTTTAGAAATAACAATGAAATCAACTACTTGCTTCAATTCCATCTTTTGGAAAAGTCCATTTATGAATTGGGTTACGAGATAAATTACCGCCCGACGTGGGTGAAAATTCCGTTGAAAGGCATTGCAGATGTCATCAAAGAAGTAGAAAAATTGAAACGTTAAACATACACGTATGCGTATCCAAGGGATTCCAACACAGCAAGATATTGAAGAAACGCATGACCGGATTCGTCCGTTTATTGTTGAAACCCCCGTTCTTCGGAGCGATTTTCTGGACGAATTAGCGGGCGCATCTGTGGTTTTCAAGTGCGAGAATTTTCAGAAAATCCGTGCTTTCAAGGCTAGGGGAGGGCTGAACGCAGTACTTTCTTTGTCGGAAGAAGCACAAGCAAAAGGCATTACGACGCATTCGTCTGGAAATCATGCACAGGCGATTGCGTTGGCGGCGGCGCAAGTGGGGACAAAGGCGTATATAGTGATGCCAGAAAACGCGCCCAAAGTGAAGGTAGAAGGCGTGAAAGCGTTGGGGGGCGAGATTATTTTTTGTGAACCCACGTTGCAAGCGCGTGAAGCAACCGTGGAAGACGTGATACAGCGGACAGGTGCAACTTTTGTTCATCCGTTTGACAACTACGATGTGATTGCAGGGCAGGCGACTTCGGCAAAGGAATTGCTTGCATTACACCCTGATTTGGATGTATTGATGGCGCCTGTTGGCGGTGGTGGGTTGTTGAGCGGGACGGCTTTGGCAGCGCATTATTGGGCGCCCAAAGCGGAGGTAATTGCAGGAGAACCGACGGGCGCAGCAGATGCTGTACTTTCGTTTGCTTCAGGAAAAGTGGAAAAAGCACCTTATATTTCGACCATTGCAGATGGGTTGTTGACGACCCTCAGTGCGCGTACATTGGAGATTATTCGGCAGCATGTAAAAGCCATTTGGTTGGTGGATGACGACGAAATACGCGAAGCTATGGAATTGGTTTACAGGCATTTAAAGATATTGATTGAGCCGTCGTGTGCAGTTCCTTTTGCCGCTTTTTTAAAATATGGGCGTGCATATCGAGGCAAAAAAATAGGGATAATTTTAACGGGCGGAAATGTAGATGTAGACAAAGTACCATTTGCGTTGTAATTCCCCCCCGTAGATACGCGATTCATCGCGTATCATAAATATTCATCGCGTATCATAGATTCATCGCGTATCATAGATTCATCGCGTATCATAGATTCATCGCGGATCATAAATATTCATCGAAGATACATTCATCACGTATCAATAATGGATTGATTGAGGCATTAACAATGGATTCCAAAATTCATTACATCAGTTTCCTGGGCATGGTTGAATCACGAATTGATTGATTTACCGAAAACCATAGCTCTATCGAGGCGAAATATGCATAGGAGAAAACGGAATTAATAAAGCCCCATCGGGGCGAAATATGTGTAGAACGGAAATCGGAATAAACAACAATCCATCCTTTTGTGGGATAAAATTTATTTACCCAAAACGTGTTTGCCAAAAATAAAATCGTCTCTTTGAGCCTTTTTTTATGCTATTCTGAAAAATTTACCCACATGTGCTCCGTTTGAGCAAGTCTCGTTGGTTCGAAACATGCGTAGGAGAAATTGAAATCAAAAAAAGCCCCATCGAGGCGAAATATAGGTGATTGTAGAAGTTATGGCAATTCTGTGAAATTAATATGTGTTAGTGAAATTTTATTTACCCGACTTAAATCCCTCGTAAATGAAAACTATTAATCTGCAAAACATAAAATATCCTATAAAGTAAAACAGTATAATTCCCAATTCAGTCTCTAGAGCTCGAGGATATTCAATGCTATCGATAGCAATAACACCAAGGATGAATGGTACTAAAAATTGAGTAACCAACCAAATACGATACCAACCGAGGGGTAATCTTTTGAAGGGTGAAAGTAGTTTTTGAAACATATTCGCGTCTGTAAATTAAGCTGTTAATGTGACAAAAATAGGAAATATTCCATTCGGTTAACAAAAATTTATTACATATTTACAAGTGAAACTTTTGCTCTCACCAGTACAATAGTATGTGATTTAGGAGAAGAATTGAAACCTGAGACGTTCGAAAATAAACTTCAATACGAAAGATATAATCTCATACGTGTTCTAAATTAAAAAATAAACTTAGCTTCGTAATCCTTTCATGTTTGAGTATATTCGTGCTCACAAGATTAGTATTTATTAACTAGTCAGTTCGTTTTTAAACTAATATCTATTATCCAATGAAAACAAATTATTTATTATTCGCATTATTGTTGATAGCCACAAAGGTATATTCTCAAGACAAAGAAGAAATAGGAAACTTTATATTTGATAAACAAGAAAGGACTGTTTTGTGGGTCAAAGTTTTTGATCTTAATAAAGATTTTGACCTAGACAAACTAAGCTCTTATTTCAAAGAAAAGAAAATACTTACAGTTGAATTTCAAGATGATAAATTCATCAAAGGAGTATTTATAGAAAGACCAATTGATTTGCAGAAATATGGTTATTCTTCAATGAAGGTTCCTCTAGTTTTGGTAGATGTACAGCAATTTTTTGACTTTTCTATTGAGGTGAAAAATGGGAAATATAGAGTAGTATTAACGAAATTAGGTTATGTTGATGATGGTGTTTTAACCGACTTGATTTCAAAGTCAATTATAGGTTCGACTAGCACTACAGCTAAGGGAAATAGAGAGTCCTATAATGGTGAATTTAGCTTTACAAAAAAGAATCAAGTAAGGACTCGAATAACAGAAGTTCTTAAAATATTAGATGTTTTTTATACTGATGTATTTACAATTAAAGATTCAATGACTGTTTCAAGTGATTGGTAAGAAGTATAAATTATTTAAATGAATTAGAAAATTATGATAAATATTCTGAAATGACTTTTACTATATTTATCTAAAAAATTGGCTATTTGATGATTTTAAAGTATTGATTATCATTAGTATATCTAATAATACGTTTTATGTCTATTTAGTTTAATTATTTTAATCCATGGGTTAAGAATAGCATTTAACTTATTCATTGCAAGTAACTTCCAGTTCCAAATTAATACTACATGAAAGCATTCGCATCCCGATACGCGATGAATCGCGTATGTACAGTATTTTGTTTGTGTGTTTGATGGGAGGAACCATGTCTTTATGCGCAATGAATCGCGCATAAAGACAACATATTCCGCATCTGGATAGCAATCAGGCATCAAGCCCCCTCAAATTGCTTTAAGAACCGGACGTCGTTTTCGAAGAATAAGCGCAAATCGTTGATGCCGTATTTCAACATCGTGATACGCTCAATGCCCATTCCGAAGGCAAAACCTGTGTATTTTTCAGAGTCTATACCGCAGTTTTCAAGCACATTTGGGTCCACCATGCCCGAACCAGCAATTTCTACCCAACCGCTGTGCTTGCAGACATTGCAGCCGTCTCCCTTACAGATAAAACAAGAAATGTCTATCTCCGCACTTGGCTCCGTGAAAGGGAAATAGCTCGGGCGCAACCGAATCTTGGTGTCGTTGCCAAACATCTCTTTCGCGAAATGATAAAGTGTATCTTTTAAGTCCTTGAAACTCACGTTGGTATCCACATACAATCCCTCTACTTGGTGGAACTGGCAGTGTGCCCGTGCTGAAATCGCCTCGTTGCGGTAAACGCGACCAATCATAATCGAGCGCATTGGTGGCTTTTTATAGCCCATCAAACGAATTTGAACATTCGAGGTATGTGTACGCAACAGTACGTCGTCTTTCTGTTCAGCTGCTTTCTCAACAAAAAACGTATCTTGCATTTCTCTTGCAGGGTGATTTTCTGGGAAGTTCAACGCTGCGAAATTATACCAATCCGTCTCAATTTCCGGGCCGTCTTCTACATTAAAGCCCATCCGCGCAAAAATCTCTGTGATGCGTTGGCGAACAATCGTCAAAGGGTGCATGGCACCAACCGAGTTAGGCGTGGCTGGTAAAGTGAGGTCAAGTCCTTGGCTTCCTGCCGACTGAATTTGGTTTTCAAATTCTTCCGTTTTTTCCTTTAAACGTGCTTCCGCTTGCGTTTTTAAGGTGTTTAATGCTTGTCCAACAGCCCGCTTTTGGTCGTTCGGTACTTGCTTGAACGCATCGAATAAATCGTTTAGAATTCCTTTTTTACTTAAATAAGTCAACCGAAAAGCCTCCAATTCTGCCTTATTGGTGATGGGGGCGCTCTCTATCTCTTGAAGAACTTGTTGGATTTTTTCTATCACGGAATATCAAAATTTGAATAAGCAACAAATATACAACTCCCCACAAAATTTTACCAATTTTCAAGGAAAGCCATGCGAAAAACAACTGCTTACTTCACGATTTTGTATTTTTTCTCCGCCATTTTTCGTGGATAATAATTGAAATGCCACCATTCACTCGTAATTCCTTCGTATCCAGCGGCTTGCATGACGTCTCTTAATAACTGCCGATTCGCGATTTGTTCTTTGGTGAGTAATCCTTTTTCCAGCATCTCGGCTTCTTTTCTTGGATACGCCAAATAGCCAAAAAAGTCAAATTTTGTTCCCATATCAAGGGGTTGAAGCTTTTTTGTGTCGATAATCGTCAAATCCACGGCACAGCCGTAATTATGAATAGACCCTTTTTTTGGGTCAGCGACGTAATTTGTTCGAAGTTTCGGCGGAATGCTATCCAACTTTTCCCAAAGTATCCATTGGACTGCCAACGGGCGAACGGCATCATACACCAACAGCCTATAATCCGGAAAACGCGTTTGTAATTGCTCATTCGCGACTTTGAGTTGCTCTGCTGGTTCTCTTTGTAAATAGGCTTTTTTGAAGGTTCCATATACATCTTCACCAAAGAAATTATCGGTGGACGCATATTTTAAGTCAACCCAAATCGACGCATCAACCGTCTGAATATCCACAAGCCCTTGCTCTTTTACCTTTTCTTCAATAGGTGACAAAACCTCAGTTTTTGGGGCGGATGGAGGGCGGACGATTTCCTTTTCTGGTGTTTTTGGTAGCGATGTTTTGTCGGCTTGTTTTTTACAATTGCCAAGTGCCAAAAGAAAAAGGATAGGTAAAAATCGGGTCATAGTTCTACTTGATTAATGTCCGGAAAACGGCTGTTTTATCAGGTGCAAGTTGGGTCAATACTTTATACGCTTGTTGTTTTGTTTCGGGCGTTGATTCGGAGAAAATTTGTACAAATTCCTCTGCTTTTGCCGTAAAAAAAGAACTAAACAAAACGATATTTCCTCTTTTCTGTTGTACTTCACGCATCTCTGTAAGCAGTTTCATTACTTTTTCTTGGCTATCAATAATATCGGAGGCGAAATCATCTAAAATAAGACGATGGTAAGTATAAAGTGCCTCCCGAAACGAAGCAAGCTGCTGATTTTGAAGGTTTTCGAGCAGCCAATAACGATTTCTCGTATCGCCACGTTGTTGCCAGCCAGAACTTGCATCGGTCGCTAAATTCACCACATTGAAAGCCCGCTGTAACAAGGAATTTCCACCGAATTTAGAAAATGTGTCGTAATCTACTGCCAGCGCAATGAGCGAATAATACGCAAGCATGGATGTCAGGTTATTGGTAAAACTTTGTTCATTGAACACCATCAAGCGTTCCTCTGGAGCGAATGAAAACTCGAAATTTCTATCAATGTATTGCAAAACGACGGTTTCGTACATGGAGCCATACACCGGCCGAATGATTTGTAATTGGGCATTTCCGGCAAATACATTTTGTCTTGGCGACTGTAATATGTTGATAATCAGGTTACATTTGATTTTTTCATTCGGGGCGAAAATATCATTTGTCCATCGTTGGTTGTTCATGAAATTTGCCACGGCAACCTTAAATTCTTCCAAGACAGCATTGTCTGTGACTTGTTTGGATGTCATTTGATTGTAGTTGACACTCACGGTACAGTTTAATTCCTGTGCCCAACTGCTAGAAATGGAGGACAAGAAAAGAAGAAAGAAAGCAGGAATGTGTAAGAGACGAGGAGAAAAAATCATGCGAAAAAATGGTTGATGGTATAATGCAGAATATCCCAAGCGACTTCTTTTTTGGGTTTCAGCGAAAAGTGTGTCCATCCGTTTGGACGTGACAAAATAGCGATTTTATTGGTATCATAACGAAAGCCCGCCCCTGAATCTTGCAAGGAGTTCAGGACGATGGCATCAAAGCGTTTTTTTTCGAGCTTTTCTTCTGCATGGGCTGCTTCATTGTTTGTTTCGAGTGCAAATCCAATATGAATTTGTCCTGCTTTTTTGTTTGCACCAAGGGTAGCAGCAATATCGATGGTTTTGTGTAATTCCAAGGAAAGCTCAGTCGCTTTTTTCTTTATTTTTTGCGTTTCGACATGTGCTGGTCGATAGTCTGCTACGGCGGCTGTCAAGACGAGAACGTCTTGGTCAACTTGTTTTTCCAGACAAATTTGAGCCATTTCTTCCGCGCTACGAACGCCGTAAAATGCCACGTTTGCGGGTGGACTTAATGAAACGGGGCCAGAAACCAATGTTACGTTTGCACCTGCCCGAGCAAATGCATCGGCGAGTGCATATCCCATTTTTCCAGTAGAATAATTGCTGATATATCGAACGGGGTCGAGGGCTTCTTGGGTTGGCCCAGCCGTGATGAGTACTTTTTTATGAACGAGCGCAGGAATCGTCTGAAAGTGTTTTTCCAATGCGTATAAAATATGTTCGGGTTCCGCTAATCGACCTTGCCCGACGAGTCCGCTGGCGAGTTCTCCGTGTTCTGCTTCCAGGATAAAATGACCATCCAAGCGCAATTGTTCGCGATTTCGTTGGGATGTTGGGTGGCTATACATGTCCAAATCCATGGCGGGAGCCAAAAAAACGGGGCATCGCGCAGATAAGAATACAGCCGAGAGCAAGTCATCACATATTCCATGCGTACATTTTGCCATGAAATTGGCGGTAGCAGGAGCAATCAAAAGAACGTCTGCCCAAAGTCCTAATTCCACGTGATTATTCCAAGTTCCGTCGTGTTCGTTGGTATAACGGCTAAGAACAGGATTTTGAGATAACGTACTTAAAGTCAGGGGAGTAATGAATTGAGAAGCAGATTCGGTGAGAATGACTTGCACCTCAGCGCCTGCTTGTTTGAGTAACCGGACAAGTAGGGCAGCTTTGTAGGCGGCAATACTACCACATACGCCCAAAAGAATTTTCTTATTTTTCAGAGGTTCAGACCAAGAAAAATCCATAAAATTGGAATTAAAGGATGAAACACAGCTACAAAGCAAATGGATAGGGGGCATCAAACCAAATATTCGCCTAGATAAACCATGCGAAGTGTATATTTTTAAAAAAATGCAAACACATTGTAATTTTTTTGAACAGATAAACACTAACTCAGCAATAATTTGAAGTATATACGCTTTTCCCGAATGGTATCAATGGAGTTATGAATGAAAAAGAGTTTTTGGCTTTAATTAAAGAAAATAACAAGCTGATTTCGCATCTCTTGCATCTCTATCTGGATAACAGAGAAGAGAAAAAAGACATGTACCAAGAAATTATGGTACAGGCTTGGACGGGTATAGAGCGCTTCAAAGCGGAGGCTAAGTTCAGTACATGGCTATATAAAGTTGCTCTGTTTACTATTTTGACAGCCAAACGGAAGGAGAAAAAAGTAAAATGGGTGTCCATAGATGGAATAGAGAAAAGCGCAGATATGGAAACTTCTAGCACAGACCAACGCGAAGTTTTGATACAAGCCATTCGCCGTTTATCGGAAGTAGATAAAACACTATTGACGATGCATTTGGATGGCTTTTCAAATACGGAAATTGCTGATTTTATGGGTATTACGCTCAATAACTGCCAAGTTAAATTACATCGAGTAAAAGAACAAGTGACAAAAATGATTCAAAAAAAATAAGTATGGATTTACAAGAACTTTGGTCGCAGGAACCAGAAAGAGAGGATATTCAGCCCACCATTTTACCTAAAAAAGGGAAACATCCTTTGCAGCAACTCAGAAGAACACTTTGGTTGCATTTGGTGTATGTTTATCTCATCTCTTTGGGTTATTTATTTCTTATTTATTCCGTAGAGGAATTGTATTTACGCTTGATTATCAGTGTAGTAGCTTTATTTAATGGATTTTATATTTGGCGTACGCATCAGTTGTTGGCAAGTCAACGCACGATTGGTTTGGACACTTCTTTGTCTCTGTTGCAAGTTTTGAAGGAACAATATAGTTTGATTACGCAATTTATCAAGCAAGGTGAAAAAATGGGTCTGCTTTTCTATCCAATTAGTGCAGCAGGTGGGATGATGTTTGGGGCGGTTTCTGGGTCAGGAAAACCACTGACTACCCTTTGGTTGGAAGCTTGGTTTTGGCCGACATTGTTGGTATTGGCTTGTATTTTAACTCCCCTCAGCCATTATTCCGCAAAATGGATGAATAAAAAAGCATTTGGAAAGCATTTAGATAGAATTGCGTCTATGATTCATGAATTAGAACAAGTAAATACAGATACAGAACAAAATGGAAAAATCGTTTAACAAATGGTTGTATGGCGCTTTTGTCGCTCTTAGTGTGTATTATGCAATCCGTGGTGATTGGAGTAGTACATGTATGAATTTAGGTATTGCCCTCGTCTTTGACCCGTTCAATCAAGCGCAGAAATGGGGTGAAAGGCCACTTTGGCAACGGGTTTGGTTGATTGTCCATTTGGCAATTCTAGCTGGAGTATTTGGTTTTATGATTGGTTTTGGGGATAAAGGGGCATGAAAAAACTCCTTGGAAACGCTACATTCCAAGGAGTTTTTGGCTAAAACTAATATTACAAGCCCAAAGCTTGTCTATTCACGGTTTCGTCTGCACCTGTTGCTGCAAAATCGTCGAATGCGCGCGTAGCTACTTCAATGATGTGACTTTGAATGAATGGAGCGCCTTCTCGAGCACCCTGCTCAGAGGATTTGATACAACATTCCCACTCAAGAACAGCCCAACTGTCGTAATCATATTGAGCTAATTTACTGAAAATCGCAGAGAAATCCACTTGTCCATCTCCCAATGATCTAAATCGACCTGCTCGGTTTGCCCAACCTGCATATCCGCTATATACACCTTGGCGACCGGATGGATTAAATTCTGCATCTTTTACGTGAAATGCTTTGATTCTATCGTGATACAAATCTATAAATTCCACATAATCAAGGCATTGTAATACAAAATGACTTGGGTCGTAGTTGATATTCGCGCGGGTATGCCCGTCTAAATAATCCAGGAACATCTCGAAGGTCGTTCCGTCGTACAGGTCTTCGCCGGGGTGCAATTCGTAGCAATAATCCACGCCATGTTTATCAAAAACATCCAAAATGGGTCTCCAACGATTGGCTAATTCTTGAAATGCCGTTTCGATAAGTCCGGCAGGTCTTTGTGGCCAAGGATATAAAAATGGCCATGCCAACGCACCTGAAAAACCAACGTGGCTGGTTAGTCCTAAGTTTTCAGAGGCTTGTGCAGCATACGTCAATTGTTGAATTGCCCAAGCACGACGTGCGGGCTCGTTGCCGTGTACTTCTTTGGGTGCAAAAGCATCGTACATTTGGTTGTACGTCGGGTGAGAGGCAACCAATTGCCCTTGCAAATGCGTAGATAACTCGGTGATTTGTAAACCTTTATCGGCTAATTTTCCGGTAAGTTCATCACAATACGTCTTGGATTCTGCCGCTAATTTTAGGTCAATCATGCGCGGGTCCCAAGTCGGGATTTGCACACCTTTATACCCTAAATTAGCCATGTAATCAGTGATACCGTCAAGTGTATTGAATGGCGCTTCGTCACCTAGAAATTGAGCTAAAAAAATAGCTGGTCCTTTGATTGTCTTCATCTTGAATGAGTTGAATATAAATGATTAATCTTGTGTTAAATCCGAAAAATTCTGAATACGCACCTTGAATGAAGGTTTTTCACCCAATGGCGTGATTACAATAATGTTGTTGCTAATTGTCTCTCCGTTCCGAAGGAGAAATCCCGCAGGTACTTGAATGGTATTGTACGTGGTTTTTCCGTCTGCACCAACAACAGGTTGGCGGTAAGGAATGGAGAAACTTCGCGCACGTAAATTAGCACCTTTTGAGGTCAATCTTTTGCCTGTGGCATTGATACACTCAAAGCGCGCAACAGCCGCAGGGTCGCCATCAAAAAGAGTGGCTGCTTAGATAAATAAGCTGACAACCGCTCTTGTTTCGTGCAAATAAACTGACTTCATACCGCGAATAATCTTTTTCATCTCGCGCATTGGTAATTGCATACGAATACTCGATTCCGTTTTCAATGTATGGTTTTTCTTCACCAACATTGAACATCGCTTGCGCAAAGACGGTGGACGAAAAAAGAGAAAGAAGGCCTGTTAAAAAAGAGAATACATTTTTCATACGTGTTATTTTAGTTGAATTGAAACAAAGTCAATGACCGGACCAGGGCTATTTTCTTATTTCATTACAAGTTACTATTTTATGTATATATCTCTTGATTAATTTTATCTTTCCCGAACGAATTTACTCGCCCATTTTAATCCATTTTTTGTCAGATTTACTGGATTCCAATACTTTTTCGACGAATAACATACCGCGAATACCTTCGTCGATGGTCGGGAAATCCAAATCAATGGCGGTAGGTTCTTGGCCATTCATTTTTTTACGTACAGTTCTAGCAAAGTTTCGGTATATATTGGCGAACGCCTCAAAATAGCCTTCTGGGTGCCCTGCCGGAACCCGAATATGCGCATTTGCTGATTCGCTCAACTTGCCAACACCCGGTCGAATAACCCGAGAAAAATCATTTTGGATACGGTGCATCAATGTATTTGGTTCCATTTGGTGCCATTCTAGGCTGCCATTTTCTCCATAAACCCGAATATTGAGGCAGTTTTCGTCACCATTGGCAATTTGGCTACAAGAAAGAACGCCTTTTGCGCCATTATTAAAGCGAATCAAAACATTGGCATCGTCGTCCAACAAACGTCCTTCGACCATGATAGAAACATCTGCACAAACTTCTGTAATATGTAAACCTGTGATGGTTTCTGCAAGGTTTTCGGCATGAGTACCAATATCGCCAAGTGCGCCTCCTTGACCAGATTGGGCGGGGTCGGTACGCCAATTGGCTTGTTTATTATCGCCACCTTCGATAAAGTGGGAAAGCCAACCTTGCGGATATTCCACCATAACTTTCCGAATTTTGCCCAAAACGCCGTTTTTCACCATTTCACGCGCTTCTTTCACCATAGGATAGCCCGTGTAAGTGTGGGTAAGCGCGAAGGTACGCCCCGTTTTTTGAATGATTTCTTTAAGAATATAGGCTTCTTCCAAGGAGAAAGTCACTGGTTTATCACAAATGACATCGAAACCATTTTCCAAAGCCAATTTAGCAGGAGCAAAGTGCATGTGATTGGGGGTCACGATAGATACGACATCCATGCCGTCGGGTCTGTTTTTCTCCTTCTCAATCATTTCTTCAAAACTCCCGTAGCAGCGGTCAGGTGAAAGCATTAAATCATGGCCGGATGCAATAGATTTTTCCGGATTTGAACTGAATGCACCGCAGACAAGCTCGATTTCTCCATCGATGGCTGCTGCAACGCGGTGAACAGCTCCAATGAACGCTCCGCGGCCGCCGCCAATCATTCCCATCCGTATTTTTCTTTCCATGTGTTCGTATGTTTTTAGGTTGAATAAGTTGTTTTTAAGATGTTGCAAGTTAATTAAATTCAAAATAACCGTGAAATTTACCGGTTAGATAAAAAGCGTCAATCTGACAATTTATACATTTGTTTTTGCACCTTATTAAAAAAATGTATTTTTACGACCTTTATTCAAACCCTTCAAACCTACTTAATCACTATGGTAAACAAGAACAGACTGTTTTTGGCTAGTTGTTTCGCCCTCATTACAACAGCTTTTGCTTTCGGTATTCGCGCAGGAATTATGAATGACCTCGCCAGCGACTTTCAGCTTTCAGACACTGAACTCGGCTGGATTAACTTCATGGGACTTTTTGGTTTTCCCATCGCCACGCTCGTAGGTGGCCCTTTGTACAATACACTCGGACCTAAAAAACTAGGTTGGGTTGCGTTCTTCTCTCACCTAGCAGGTATTACGTTTTCTATCTTATCTACTAGCTTTTTACCCTTATTTTTCTCTACATTTTTCATCAGTTTTGCCAATGGTATGGTAGAAGCCGCCTACAACCCGATGATTGCCAACATGTACGATGAAAAAGACAAAGCAACGATGTTGAACAAGTTCCATGTTTGGTTTCCAGGAGGTATTGCCATAGGTTCTTTGATTGCTACTTTATTAACTTCTAGCGGATTCGGCTGGCAAATCAAATTGTCTGTTATGTTCATTCCGACACTTGTGTATGGCTTCTTGTTCTACGGCCAGACTTTCCCTAATCACCGAGTTGAAGGCGGAGGTTCTACGTCCGATAACTTAAAAGCGATCTTAACTTCTCCTTTGTATTGGTTGATGCTCGTTTGTATGATTATGACAGCTACAACAGAATTAGGTACACAAAGCTGGGTTGAGCGGATTCTTGGCTCGGCGGGCGCACAACCTTTGTTGGTTCTTGCCTTGGTGACAGGTTTGATGGCGGTTGGTCGTTATTTCGCTGGCGGACTTATTCACCGTCTAAATATCACAGGTGTTCTCCTGAGTTCTTCTATCATCGCAACCATTGCTTTGGTATTAATGAGCCAAGCAACAGGTGGAATGGTTTACGTTGCTGCGGTTTTATTCGCTGTGGGTGTATGTTATTTCTGGCCAAATATGATTTCATTTGTAGCCGTTTATTTGCCTAAAACAGGAGCTCTTGGTATGTCACTCATTGGTGGTGTCGGGATGGTCGGTGTATCTATCTTTCAACCCGTGATTGGTCGTTGGTTAGATGCTGAAAAAACAAAGGCATCTGCTGCTGGGCTAACTGGTGACGCAATGGAATTAGCTGCTGGACAAGCTACACTTTCTAATATCGCGATTATTCCAGTCGCTCTGACAGTCGCTTTTGTGATTCTGTTCTTTACAATGAGAAAAAAACAAGGTGCTGGAAATGCAGCGCATTGATTTCTAAAATATTTTATTTTTTGAAAAAGGGAGGGCATTCGCTCTCCCTTTTTTGTATTTTAAGACTATAAAAATCAATTTTATCCTAACAAAGTACAATTATTTTTGGTTTCTAGTGGAGGTGAAGGATTCAATACATTGATTTCACGCGAATATACCTCTCTATCTTCTGACGAACCCCGTGTATGCAAACAGACTTTGATTTTATCCTAGTAGGCGCTGGATGTGCCAGTATGCAGTTGTTACATCGGTTGGTGAATCACCCTGCTTATGGCAATCAATCCATTCTTTTACTTGATAATCAGCCGATTGGTGCTGTCCCGAAATCCTGGTGTTATTGGACAACAGCTACGCAAAATCCATATCCTGATTTGGTTGAAAAACAATGGACAAAGTTAGACATTGGTACGCAATCAGGTACATTAACACGTACGTTGGGTGATTTTGAATACGTTTATTTGCCCAGTCATGCGTTCTTTTCTTTCCATCAAAATTACATCGAAACACTCCCGAACGTACATTTCTTGCAAGAGAAAGTAATGCAGGTTACACAAAATAAAGTACATACGCCGTCGCATACATATACGGCAAAATTCGTTTGCTCAAGTCTGTGGGAATCCAAAAAACGAACACAAGATATTGTGCTAAATCAGCATTTTCGAGGGTTTTTCATCCGCACAAATGACCCTTGCTTTGATGAAAATACGCCTACTTTGATGGATTTTCGGGTTCCGCAACCAGCAGGTTTGAATTTCATGTATGTCCTCCCTTTCTCGCCGCAAACAGCTTTGGTTGAGTTTACTTCTTTCTCGGCATTTACGTATAAAATAGATGTATATGAAGCAGCTATACGTGCTTATTTAGCGGAGAGAGGCATTACAAATTTTACGGTTGAACAAACAGAGGAAGGATGTATTCCGATGACAACCCAGCTCTTCTCACGTTACAGTTCCAACGGGGCAATACAAATTGGTACGGCAGCAGGCTCCGTTAAACCAGCTACAGGATATGCTTTTATGCGTATTCAAACAGATGTTCGGCTTGTCGCAGATGCACTTCTTTTAAACAAGCCACTCCCGGAAATCCAACGTACACGCTTTGATTGGTATGATTCGCTTTTACTTCATATTATTCAGTACAGGGAGGAAAAAGCCGTTTTGGTGTTTGAACAGCTTTTTAAGCGCGTAAAAATGCCTTTGATTCTCCAGTTTTTAGATCAAAAAACATCTGTTTGGCAAGAAATACAGCTTTTTTCCAAATTACCGATTTTCCTATTTCTACGAACAGCACTTGCAAGATTATGAAACAATTGATACAAAAGTATTCGGATTTTTCACTTTCACTTGGTATCCTTTTGGCAGGAATTTTCATTCTAGTACTTTTCAAATTGGCTGTTTTGAGCGACCTAACATGGCATATTCTCTTTGTGGTAAGTATCTTACTTACGGGCATTCCGCATGGTGCATTGGATCATCTTGTAGAGAAAAAACACGCTGAATTAAACGGTCAGCGTTTTCAATTAACTACCTTTTTACTCAATTATATCACCCGAATGGCACTTTATGGAATCGTTTGGTGGATTTCTCCCACTGTTGGGCTCATCTTGTTTTTTGTTATTTCTGGATGGCATTTTGGCGAAACAGATTTGCAATATATCGCGGGTAAAAACAAAATACTTGATTGGTTTATGGCAACTACCTATGGACTTTTCGTATTGGCGGTTCTGTTGCTTAACCACGTTGAGGAAACCGCAGAAATCCTAGGTTATTTCCCTTCTCCAGGCTGGGATACCTTTCTTCTGGAATTGGAAAATACAACCAAAACTCTTTTGCAAAATAGTCTAGGCATCTTGTTTTTAAGTCTATTTATTTTTCAACTTATTTTTTATAAAGATAAGATAGTCAGTTATTTATATATTTTAATGAGTCTTGCCGTCCTTACTTTTTTAGTGATGGAATTACCCTTATTGGTTGGTTTTACAGTTTATTTTAGTTGGTGGCATTCCCTTCGAACCCTTCACCGTATTGCTCGTTTTTTAGAAACACAAACAGCCCAAATTATTTCTTTTCGACAACTTGCCGTTCAAGCAATTCCTTTCTCTTTGATGGCTTTTCTTGGGATTGCAGGACTCGTCTGGTGGGGTGGTTATAGTAGCCAAATGAGCTTGGTTTTAGTCGGACTTTTCATTGGAATTGCTCTCCTGACGGCTCCACATCTCGAAGTGATGGGAAAATTATTCCGCTATCCGTCTCAAGCAAACGACTGAACAAATTTTTCCAGTTCTCGAAAGTTCAAAGGTCTTGGCATGTAGCGAATTGGGCAAGTTTGCGCAATTTGAACACTTTGTTGAAAATGCCTCTCCAGCCCTTCATTTGTCAATAATTGATGGGCCAACGGGAAATACTTCACTAATTCGATAGGGGCTTCCAGTAATGTGAGAAGTCTTTTATATCTCGAATGTGGTCTCCGAAGTATTGTAATGGATTGAAGCGGGACAGGTTCTCGTGGAAAAAACTCGTTCGGTTGTTGCCAAATGTATTTTTTATTTCCTTCAAACGACGCCGTTAATTGGTCTGTTGGAATATGTAACCCTTGGCTTGCCTGTTCCCATATTTTTATCTCAGGAAAAGCGGGTAAAACAGTAGAATGTGCGTGAGGAGAGACAGAAAGCGCAATCAAATCGTCTGTGAGTACCGTAAAACCTGCTTTCGCAAATGCTGCAACAGTCGTAGATTTTCCAGCTCCTGGCATTCCAATGAATACGTGTGCCCCTGATTTTGTTTGGACTGCACTGCCATGCAAAAGGAAATAATTTCTACAAAATAAGGCAATCCCAAGTACTTCACTTGTTAAAAACAACCGAAAAACAGCTAGTTCTTCGGTTGTTTTTTGGTAGATAATTTGTCCGTCAAATTGGATTTGAAAAACACCAACACCGGGCCAAATCAATTGATAAAAAGATATACCTTGGTAAAAATAGGCTTGGATTCCCTTTCTGTAAATTTTGGTAGCTTTACCTGGATAAATGTCAAATTCACCTGCTTTGATTTCTATGGCTTGCTTTTCTGTTTGCTCATTCGTCGCAGGTAATTGAAGAGAAATGTCCGAATGAATGTATTGCAAAAAAGCTTGGTAGGAATAGGTCATTCTTTCGTGAATAACTTTTTATCGGCAATAAAAGTCCCGAAAGGAATCAACGAAGCGAGAAAACCCAATGCACCTTTGCCCCAAGACCATCTGCGCTGTTGCATCACGATGAATAACAAAATGACATACGTGATGAATAAAACACCGTGTGCCATTCCGACAATGTAATTAGGCATCGGGTAGTTTAACTTATATTTGATTGGCATCGTAATTCCTAGAAGTAGAAAAGAACAACCTTCCAAGAAGGCAATAATTCGAAACAAGGGAAGTAAATCTTTCATGAATTTTTAGCGAATGAGGTTGAGGCGGATACCGCCACTAATTTGAAGATTGGCGAAGAAAGGAGCAGGAATGAGTTCTAGATAACCACCCGCATCGACAAATACCCCCAAATCATTATTGGGCAAGCGGACTTCAAAACCGGTTACAACGGCAGGGCCTAATGAAAGTTTGCGTTCGTTATCGTCTCGTTGTCCAATTCGGCTGTCTGGGAAATAATTACGTTGGTTTAACTGACCACCAAAACCGTAATACACATGAAAATTCTCATTGTTTAGTACAGTATGATGCCAAGATTTTATTCCTTGAATCATAAGTCCAGCAGACTTGTATTGGCCTTTCCAATACTCTTTCCGTTTTCCGTAGAGAAATCCATACGTACCAATGTTGACATCAAAGGCTTTGCCTCCACCTTCGTAGTATTTGCGAATATTCAACCCAAGAGGTTCTCCAACACGCAAGCCAATTGCCCAGTTAGATTGATACTGGGCAGTGGTAACGGTTGTAAATCCAAAAGAAAAAAAGAAAAGGAAAAGTAATTTTTTAGGCACGTTTTTCGTCATTTTTCACTTGATTAAGGTGCTACTTCAGCAGCGTCAATGATGTAATTCAGATCGTTGATATCGCTTGCATTCAAACGGAACTTCCCTTTGATGGATACACGATCATCCGTATTAAAACGCTTAGAGAGATTCTTAAATTTTACCGATACGACGGATTCAGGACCCGCTTGTCCACAAAAAAAGCACGAAGCAAATGGGTTCGCCGATAATACGTAATAATTCGCGTCAATATCCACAGGAATCATGTAGCCCGTTAAGACAATTTCTTTGCTGTTGAGTTCTTTTACTTTCTCTCCAAATTGAGGTTCAAGGATAAACATGCCTTCGTTAGCATTCCATTTTTTCTTGAATGTAACATCACGGAGTGTATCCCACGTGATTTTTCGGGGCGTCTGCGCAATAGATTGAACTGTTATACAAGCAAAAAGTGCGATGAAAAAGTATTGAAAAAGGGGCTTATTCATTTTTAATGGATTAGTTGGTTTGTTGTTATGTATCAAATATAAATTGAATTTATTAATCATCTGCAAGAGTTTTGGAAATATCAAGTTTATAAATTCCAATCGAAGGAATGGCTGAAGCTAAAATACCAAGGAATATAGCTGCCAAAACCAACGTGATTTCAGCAGGAAGTAGCTGCCAATTATCAATTTGCATACGTAAACTGGATGAAATGGAACCCGAAATAAAGGCAATACCTACCCGACTAACCACCAATCCAAGAAGTGCGCCGACCCCTACAAGAAACAATCCCTCAAAGAGTAAGGTAAGAAATAATTTGGTGCGGGTTGCTCCCAGTGAAAGTAGCAAGGCCAACTCGTATTTCCGCTCTTTCAAGGAATTATACAAGGTGATAAACACACTAATTCCCGAGATAAACATGATTGCCCAAGCCAAATATTGCAGCGTGGTGATTCCAATTCCCAATAGTTCGAACAAACGATTGACCTCAATGGCGGGTAGGGCAGCTTGCATGGTTGTATTGGCATTTATATTTCTCGGCAAGGTCATGAGACCCATCGGAGAACGAAACTGAATCAATGCGGCAGTGATTTCTTTGGGTGTTTCAGACGAGGCTTCGCTGTGGTCGCCGTGTACTTCCCAAACGCTTTCTAAAGAAGTAATCACGAGGTTATCAAGTACAGAATTGCTGGGTGCTAGAATACCTGTCACTTTGAATGGATGTTCGCCATGTGCTTCGCCTTCACCATCTAGCCCGTGCGAACTAGCAAAGGTATCGCCAATTTTTAAACCCGTTTGTACAGCAACTTGTGCACCAATAACGACATCCATAGGCGACTGGAAAACTTGTCCTTGCCCAAATGTAGCCTCAAAATGTTTGATATATGCGGGGGTAGTTCCGACAATACGGTATTGTAAATAACTATCGCCCATCGCCAAAGGGATCCATTTTTTGACCATTGGGTTGCTTGCCAATTGCTGTGCTTCCGCCAATTTGATATTCCCTGTTGGGGAGTCAATTTGAAAAACACTGGACAAGATGAGTTGCAAGGGGCTTCCTTTGGCACCGACAACCATATCAATACCTTTACTATTTTTATTGAATTTCTCTTCAAGTTGTGTGCCTACTTGAATGAGAAGAGAAATGATGGAAATACCAAAAGTCATCAAAAGAATAGCGAGAAAACTTGTTGATGGTTTGGCCCAGATGTTTTTCCAAGATATTTTAAGAATCATCAGTTGCGTAAGTTAAAGTTCAATATGTTGTTCAATCACAGATTTCAAGCGTTGGTCGTGAGTCACGATAATCAGGGCGGCGGAGGCTGATTTTGCTTGTTTTTGGAGAAGTTCAATGACACGCCCGCAATTATCGTCATCAAGACTAGAGGTAGGTTCATCTGCAAGAATAACTTTCGGGTCGTTCATCAAAGCACGGGCAATGCAAACGCGTTGTTGTTCGCCACCACTTAGCGTAGTCACTTTTTTCTTCAATAAATCTTGAATCGCTAGTTCTTCTGCCAGATAGTTAGCCCGCTCCAAAGATACTTTTTGATTGGCGAAATAATTCGCTACCAAAAGATTATCCAGAACAGAGAGCGAGTGGACAAAATGTGCTTTTTGAAAAATCATCCCCACTTTCTGAGCCCTGAATTGTACCAATTCTTGAGGCGTTAACAGTTGGGTGTCTGTCCCATTAATTTTTATATGCCCTGTGTGCGGTTTATGTAACAACCCCAAAAGATGGAGTAAAGTCGTTTTACCAGAACCCGATTGCCCTAAAATTAGGAGGTCTTCTTGTTCGTGGCAAGAAATATCACTGAATTGGAAGGTTTTTCCGTTGGGATATGAAAAGGTAAGTTGGGTGGTCTCTATCATGATGTCCTGTGGTTTTTACAAAAATAAGCTATCCCGCTTAATTTTCTAAAAAAGTAATGATTTTAGACTCGAAAGAAATAAACAGGAACCATTTCTCTATAAAAATTGTAGATTAAATAGGTTATTTGTATTTTCATTTAAAACGATTGAATTATGTCCATACGTCTCGGAGATATTGCTCCAAATTTTACAGCAGAAACGACACAAGGAACCATTGATTTTCACGAATGGCTAGGAGAGAGCTGGGGAATGTTATTCTCACATCCCGCTGATTTTACACCCGTCTGTACCACAGAATTAGGTAAAACAGCTTTGTTAAAAGGTGAATTTGAAGCCAAAGGGGTAAAAGTCATTGCTGTTTCAGTGGATGATTTAGATTCACACAACAAATGGGTACCCGATATCGAGGAAATCAATGGAGTTACCATGAATTTCCCCATCATCGCAGATGAAGACAGAAAAGTCGCTACGTTGTATGATATGATTCACCCAAATGCCTCGGAAAAAGCAACTGTACGTTCGGTATTCATCATTGGTCCAGACAAGAAAGTCAAACTTACGCTAACGTATCCTGCTTCTACAGGGCGTAATTTTCACGAACTTTTACGCGTCATTGATTCCCTACAACTGACTGCCAATTATAGTGTAGCCACACCTGCTGACTGGCAAGATGGCGACAAAGTGATTGTCGTTCCCGCTGTTTCTACGGAAGACGCAATGAAAAAATTCCCCAAAGGAATTGACGAAGTGAAGCCTTATCTTCGCTACACCCCACAACCCAATAAATAAATATACCCTTCATTTTCTAGCTTCCAACTGGTTTATTCCGTTTGGAAGCTTTTTTGTATAGTCTCTAATTCATCCCGATTTTATGGGTAAATAAGTGGGTTAAATCGATGAATGACGGAGAATGATTCAGATAAATAGCAAAATTAGCTATCTTGCAAATTGGATTCATTCACCTGAAATATCTAAACTATGAACAAAAAAGTACTCTTGCTTTTGGCTGCCTCTTGTACAATCTGGACGGCAACAGCTCAGCAAAAACAACAGAAAGTGGTTGAGAAAGAGGTCATTATGGAAGTGGAAAAAAAGAAGGAAACGACTTCTGCCCAACCTCTTTCTTTGAACCCCGATATGCAGCAAATCTCTACGGGCGAAGTAACCATCAAAGGACAAAAAGTGCCCTATAAAACCGTAACGGGTACGATGCCTGTTTGGGACGAAGAAGGGAATGTCGTGGCGGGTGTTTTTTTTACGTATTACGAACGTTCTGACGTAAAAAATAGAGCAGAAAGACCACTTATTATCTCTTTCAATGGTGGGCCTGGTTCGGCGTCTGTCTGGATGCATATCGCTTACACTGGTCCAAGAATTTTAAAAATTGACGACGAAGGCTATCCTATCCAACCGTACGGAATGGCAGACAACCCGTACTCTATTTTAGATGAAGCTGACATCGTTTTTGTAGATCCTGTGAACACTGGTTTTTCACGGATTGTAAAAAAAGATGCACCCAAATCCATGTTTTTTGGTATCAATGCAGACATCAAATACTTAGCGAACTGGGTGGATACCTTCGTGACACGCATGAACCGTTGGGCATCTCCCAAATATCTAATCGGCGAAAGTTACGGTACGACACGTGTTTCAGGTCTAGCACTTGAGCTACAAAATTCACATTGGATGTACTTGAACGGAGTCGTTTTGGTGTCCCCAACAGATTTGGGAATCAAACGCGATGAAGTATCTGCTGCGGCGCTTCGTTTGCCTTATTTTGCCGCAACAGCATGGCACCACAAGGTACTTCCGGCTGCTTTGCAAGGAAAAACATTGGAAGACATGTTACCTGAAGTAGAAAGTTTTACTGTCAATGAATTGCTTCCTGCCTTGTCTAAAGGTGGGTCACTTTCTGCAACTGACCGCAAAGCAATTGCAACCAAAATGGCCTATTATTCTGGTCTGTCTGAGCAAGTTATTTTGCAAAATAATTTATCTATTTCCTTGAATTTATTCTGGAAAGAATTGCTCCGCGACAAAGGTTTTACCATTGGTCGTCTTGATTCCCGTTATCTTGGTATTGATGTCAAAGATGCCGGTGAAGCACCTGATTACAACGCTGAACTAACATCTTGGTTGCATTCGTTTACGCCACCAATCAATATGTATTTGAGAGAGGAACTGAAATTCAAGACGGATTTGAAGTACAATATGTTTGGACCGGTTCATCCGTGGGATAGATCAAACGATAAAACAGGCGTGAGTCTTGGTTTGGCAATGGCTGAAAACCCATATCTACACGTATTGGTGCAGTCAGGTTATTACGATGGTGCTTGTGATTATTTCAATGCAAAGTATAATATGTGGCAGATAGATCCTGCGGGGAAATTCCAAGATAGAATGTCGTGGGATGGGTATAAGTCAGGGCACATGATGTACTTGCGTCGCGAGGATTTGCAAAAATCGAATGAAGATTTACGTAAATTTATCAAAAAGAGTCTTCCTGCTTTCGGGACGCCGGCGAAATATTGATAATCTGTATTTTTTACGAAATCCCTTGCTTTAAACAAAGAGCCCCTGGTTTAAACCGGGGGCTCTTTGTTTGGAGTACGATTACAACGTAGCCATCAATTTTTGATTCAACGCCACATAATCTTCGTTTCCGGCTTCTTTCGCAAGATTCATTGACTGTGTTGAAGCTGCTTTTGCACCCGCTTTGTCTCCAGCTTTTGCTAAAATACGCGCTTGAAGATATACTATCCAATACGCTTTAGGCTGTGCTTCTACCGCTTTTACAATCCACTCTTTCGCTTTATTGATATCTTTACCAGCCTCAAAATAGTACGAAGCAGCTTGGAAGTACGGACGGCTGTCCACATTCATGGCTGTATTTATTTGTGCCATGATTTTTGTATCAATGTCTGCTACAACAGGAATGCTCACCGCCGTTTTTTCCCACATAATTTCGATAGCTGCCTGGTTCGATACGACATCCGCGATTTGAATCGTAAAAGACTCAACTGCTTGTGCCAAAGCTTTGGTTTTTACTTTAAAACGGGCAACATCGTCTGAAGTCGCATATCCCGAAGAACCCCAATTTTGTGTGCCTTTGTTCAAGATGATTTCCCACTCATTTTTATCTGGAATAGAATACAAAGCATAACTTCCGGCTTTTACAGCCACACCACCGATGGTCACGTCTTCGCCAAAAGTGACTTTCGTTGCACTATTTGCCCCCGTTCTCCATACTTTACCGAAAGGAACCAAATCACCAAAAATAACTCTTCCTTTCATAGCAGGACGTGAATACGCCACCTCAATAGATGAAAGTGCAAAATCTTGTTTGATTGTCTGTGTAGGGCTCGGAGCCGGCATCTTGATTCCCTGAGCCATTGAAACAGTAGAAGACGCCAATAGCAAGGCAGCAATGATTACTTTTTTCATTTTTGTTTGGGTTTTTTTATGTGTTGTAACATTAAATTGAAAACACAAAGCTACCTATTTTTTTGAAAAACCAAGCAGGTACATGTAAGGCATAACGGGATGAAATGTACCGTTAGGCACACAATATGGATGGAGAAACGAGTATAAAGAAATACATTACGTCCCGAATGGGGCGAGTAATCGGGTTTGTATCCGGCTTTTACCAAGATTTAATCCCTAACGGGATAAAAACGTACTACTAGGTACACAATTTAGGTGGAAAACGATGTTTATAACGGCACATTCTGAGTATGATTTCACAAGGTTCAACAAGTTTCGAACGGGATAAAAACATACTCGCTAGACACACAAGTTAGGTGGAAAAGTCTGTTTGCGAACTAAACAGCAAACCAATAACTTTGTAACAAAAAGATGATGCCCACGAAATATATAAAATGGAAAGTTCTCTTGTTTTCATTTTTCCATTGGGGTGGGTGGGCGCAATCCACTGCTCCTACAAACGACGTAAAACTATCCCCTCTTCCTTACTATAATTTCGGAAAGGGTGTGGGACTTACTTCGCCAGATAGTCTTTTTCAATTCAATATTCGTTTCCGAATGCAAAACCGAGCAAGTTTTGTTCGGAATACGGCAGGCGAAAATGCCGTTGATGCTCAAATCCGACGTCTGCGTCTTCGTTTTGATGGATTCGTCGGAAGTCCTCAATTCTTATATGTCATTCAGCTTTCTTTCGCCCCCGGAGATGTCGGAACAATTGAAGAGGGTAGTAACCTGAACGTCATTCGCGATGCGGCTTTTATCTATCGCCCCAACGACCAGTGGAATATCGTTTTCGGACAAACGAAAATTCCTGGAAATCGCCAACGCATCAATTCAAGTGGAGCGCTTCAATTATCTGACCGTACTATTAACAATGCGCGGTTCAATATTGACCGTGATTTTGGCGTTCAAGTTTATTTCCAACAAGAACAACCTGATGTGTTTTCGTACGCGCTAAAAACAGCCATCACAACAGGTGAAGGTAGAAATTATACGGAAAGCCCCGATGACGGACTTGCCTACACAGGTAAAATAGAAGTCTTTCCGCTAGGTGCATTCACAGCAAATGGTACTTTTTTCGAAGGTGATTTGGTCTATGAAACAAACCCGAAATTACTCGTATCAGCTGCATATCATTACAATCACAAAGCAAGAAAATCACAAGGCGTTTTGGGTGAGTTGCTTGCTGAACGCCGAAATATTCAATCATTCTTGGCAGACATGATGCTCAAATACAAAGGTTTTGCTTGGCAAGCTGCTTACATGAACAGACAAACAGGTCGCCAGTCTGCCTGGATTCCAACAGCAGATGGCAAATCTAGTTTTGTCTATACTGGTCAAGGGTTTGACTTACAACCTAGTTATCATTTTCCTTCCAATTACGAACTTATTGCCCGGTACAGTTACTTAATACCGACTGAGGAAATTCGTGCAGCCACACCTAAACAACAACAATGGACACTTGGGCTGACTAAATATTATTGGGAACATGCTTTCAAAATTCAGTCTGAAATCAATTTCGACCAGTATCAATTCCTCAACGCAGCACCAAAAACGGCTTGGTATGTCCGTTTTCAAATTGAAATGGGTATTTAACATTTCAATCATCGGCACAACATGAAACCAAAAAAAGTCTGGTTCAAAAAACATAAATACTATACGTTTCTTGAACCAGACCTTCCTTTTTATGCGTTTGACTTATCTACCCCACTTTTCTGGATTTCTCCTCCACTTTTTCAAGGAATCTACAGTTGTTGCAGGAATATAATTTTGTTTAACGGCTTCATCAATTAAGTATTTGTATTCGCTCAATGTCACCAATGGCACACCTGCATTCTCGAAATTAGCATCCGCAATTTGAAATCCGTAGGTAAAGATGGCAACCATCCCGACAACTTCTACGCCCGCAGCCCGAAGTGCCTCCACGCTTTTCAGGGAACTACCACCCGTGGAAATCAAATCTTCGATAACTACTACTTTCTGACCTGGAGCAATTCTTCCTTCAATCTGATTTCCCATGCCGTGTTCTTTGGGTTTCGGACGAACATACGCGAATGGCAACTGGAGCGCATCTGCCACCAAAGCACCTTGCGGAATACCCGCTGTGGCAACGCCGGCTACGGCAGTCGCTTCCGGAAACTGTTTTTGAATCACTTTTGCCAATGCTTTTTTGATAAATGTGCGGGCAGCAGGATCAGATAAGGTAATCCGGTTATCGCAATAAATAGGAGATAGCCAACCAGAACTCCATTGAAAAGGCTTTTCTGGACTTAGTTTAACCGCCTGTGTTTCAAGTAAATACGTAGCAATTTTGCGAGCAGTAGTCATAAATTGTAAAAAGGAAGCCTTTTGAGCTTCCTATTCTTGTTTTTTGATTAAAATTTTATCGATTCTATTTTTATCCATATCGACGATTTCAAAATCGTAGCCTTCCCACGTAAATTTATCGCCTGTATCAGGAATTTCTTTAAGGATTTCGAGGGCAAAACCACCCATGGTATCGAATCCACTGTATTCTTTTCGGTTCTGAATTTCGATTTCAAACTCTTGCAAGAAATCATCAAACGGAAGCGCGGCATCTATCAAGAAACTGCCGTCTTCGCGTGCGGTAATTTCAAATTCAAACTCATTGTTTTCAGAAATATCACCAACGAGGGCATCTAAAATATCGTTCATCGTCACGACACCTTGAACATTTCCGTATTCATCTACAATGACACCAAAGTGAATTTTTTCGCGTTGGAATTTTTCAAGCACTTGGTAGGCATGGTTATTTTCAGGAATATAAAGCGCTTCTCTTGCCAGACTTTCCAGACTTGCGAGGGCATTATCTAAACCAAGGTCTAAAACATCTTTAATATAAAGTAGTCCAACCATATTATTGATGCCGTCCCGACAAACAGGATAGATGGAATGTCTTTTATCCATGACTTTCGCCCTGTTTTCCTCCAATTCGTCGTCCATGTCCAGGAAGGTCACTTCGTTGCTACTCGTCATCAAAGACGTAATACGCCGGTCGCCAAGATGAAATACGTTTTGCACAATTTCGTGTTCAATTTCTTCAATTGTTCCGCCTGTTGCGCCTTCTTGAATAAGCGATTTGATTTCTTCTTCCGTCACGGAGCTATCGTTTTCACGGATTCCTAGGATTTTGACCAATGTATCACTTGAAATACTCAAAAGCCAAATGAAGGGAGAGGTAATGCTAGACAACATGTTCATTGGTTTGGCAACGAGCTGCGCAATTTTCTCGGGCATCGCCATTCCGATACGTTTCGGGACTAACTCCCCGAAGACCAACGAAAGATACGTAACGATGATAGTAATGATACTGACAGAAATTGTCTTGGCGTAAGGCTGGAGCGTAGGAAATTGCTCAATGAAAGGTTGTACGTAGCTGTTAAATTGTTCGCCGGAGAAAATACCTGTCAAGATGGCGATGAGCGTAATGCCGATTTGGACTGTGGAGAGAAAACGATTGGGTGAATTTGATAATTGGAGTGCGGCATTTGCCCGTTTATCTCCATTTTTAGCGGCAATTTCTAGCTTCGTCCTTCGGGATGAAACGAGTGCGATTTCAGACATCGAAAAAACCCCGTTCAAAATAATTAATAAGAATATTATGACAATGTCCATTCAGATTTTTTGGCTAATTTAACGATTAGCACACATGATTTAATTTGCAAAATAAACCATTTTACAAATTGAAATCCTATTTTAAAGAGATAATTTTTTTGGTGTGTATTTCCTCCTCTTTTTTTACCGAACTTTGCAGCCATTCATTTATCTTTCATTTTGCATGAATTTATTTATTCACGACGTTCTCTTTTGTATTCAGACTGCGGATGAAGTTACAGCTTCTACTTCTACGCACGCGGCTATTTCCTCTCTTTCCGACGTACAAGCATGGAGAGGAGAAATCATCCTTCGTGGGGTTTCACCGCACGTTTTTGGCCGTTTGTTAATCCAGTTTTTTAAAAAAGAACAACCCATTCACTTCACCAAGCTCACGTATATTATTCCCGGAAAAGAAGAAAAAAAACAAGTAAAAAAAGAGTTAAAACGCTATTTTTCAGTGATTGATGCAGCGGGAGGTGTTGTGTTTAAAGAAACGGATATTCTTGTAATTCACCGACTGGGCAAATGGGATTTACCCAAAGGAAAACGAGATAAAGGTGAAAAAATGAAACAGGCTGCCGTCCGAGAAGTACAAGAAGAATGTGGTGTATTGGCTGCACTCCAAAGTAAAATCACAACTACTTGGCATACATATACTTACAAAGGAAAACCGACATTGAAAAAGACAAAATGGTATGCCATGCAAGCTCTTGATGACAAAAAGATGACCCCACAACTCGATGAAAACATTGAAAAAGTGGAATGGGTAGCTGCTGCGGATATACTTTCGTTATTCCAAGATACCTATTCCTCTATACAGTTTGTTTGGCAAGAGACGCAAAAGCTAGACCTTTAAGGGATTATTTCAGCTGAAAAAGGCAAATAAGGCGAAATATCTGCCCCATATTTATGCAGTTCACGAACAATGGTAGAACTAATGGGCGCGTACTCTGGTGAGGTAATTAGAAAAACGGTTTCAAGCCCAGAGGCTAACTTTCTATTTACCTGCGAAATCGTGTTTTCGTATTCAAAATCGGTTGTATTTCGTAATCCTCTCAGAATAAATTGTGCTCCTTGTTCTGTCGCCACTTGTGCCGTCAGATTATCGTAATAGACAATCCGGACACGTGCTTCGTCTTGAAAAGTAACACGAATGGATTTTTCAATGAAGGCAAGGTCAAAATATCTTTTTTTCGCTGAATTTGTACCAATCCCAATGACGATTTCGTCGAATAGTTTCAAACCACGTTGCACAATATCCGCATGTCCGTTGGTGAATGGGTCAAAAGACCCAGGAAAAAAAGCGACCCGTTTTGCCATTGTTTTTTCTGGTTAATGAGAGAAACAAAGATACTAAATCCGTTCAAAAAATACCTATTTCTAGCTTCTCTGTTCCCGTTCTTCTTGTTTGGCGAGACGAGAAAGTTTCGGCATATTTGTCATTTCAATCCAATTTTTTGAACTAAAAATGACGAAAACCTCCGATTATCTATGGGGAATTGACCTCGGCGGCACTAAAATTGAATGTGTCGTTGTTCATGCATCCAACCAAGAAATCGTTTATAAACAACGATTACCCACTGAAGCCCACCTTGGCTATACGCATATATTGAATCAAATTAAAAAGTTACTTTCAGAGGTTGCGCAAGCCCTCCAATCTAAGCCCAATGCCGTTGGATTTAGTACTCCGGGAACTTTGGACCCGCGTACAAAAACCATGAAAAACTGCAATACGACCGCCATGAACGGGCAACCCATGCACCGAGATTTGGAGGAACTCCTCGGCATTCCGATTGCCTTAGCCAATGATGCCAATTGCTTTGTTTTGGCTGAAACTCACCAAGGGGCTGTTGCTACCTATGCACCCAATGCACAAGTCGTCTTTGGTGTAATTCTTGGCACGGGTGTTGGTGGCGGTATTGTTGTCAATGGCCAATTGATTCATGGAAAACACGGCATTGGTGGAGAATGGGGGCATGTTCTCTTTGACCCCGCCGGCGACCCATGTTATTGTGGTAAAAATGGCTGTAATGAAATGGTGTTTTCTGGACCTAAACTCGAAAAAAAATACGAAGAACTTAGCGGAAACTCTTTGCGTTTACCGGCTATTTACGCCCGCCACAAAGAGGGAATTGATCCTTTCGCTACCCAGACGATTCAATTTTTAACTGCTAGTTTCGGGCGTGCCATCTCGGGAATTATCAACGTACTTGACCCAGATGTCGTCGTGATAGGCGGTGGTGTCGGACAAATCGAAGAACTTTATACGGAGGGGGTAGAGGAACTGAAAAAATACATTTTCAATTCAGGAGATGTCCAAACTCAGTTTTTGAAGCCTTTATTGGGTGATAGTGCAGGGGTTTTTGGTGCCATTGAGCTTGTTCGCGGTTTACAAAATACCAAATGAAAGCCCGTTCAGAATATCTCATTGGTGGTGTATGCGTCCTGCTCCTTGCCGGAATGGTTGCTATTAGCCAATACCGTTCTTTCAGAAAACAAGAGTTTACTTCACCAATGGCAATATATCTAGCAGGTAAAAAATACATAGTGGGAGACACACTTGATACTTTTCAAAATATCCCTGTATTTTACAATGGGTCTCCAGACAACGTGCTGGGTATCAGTAAGTCACCAAATGGGTATGTGTATGGACTTCAATACCAATGCGTGGAGTTCATCAAGCGGTTTTACTATGATTTCCTTCATCACACATTTCCGATTGGGAGTGGAGAAGCCGTTGATTTTTTTGAAACAGAGTTATCGGATGGGCAACTGAACCAAGCACGCCAATTGCGGCAATTTGCACATCCAAGTTATTGGAAACCACAGAAATACGATATACTTGTATTTAATGCTACATCTGATAACAAATATGGACACGTCGCTATTATTTCAACTATCTGGCAAGATTCATTGGAAATCGTTCAACAAAATACAGGGCTGCGGACGAGACGTGTCATCCGGTATTCTTTTGTTCAAAATCGTTGGCAATTGCAAGATAAACGCATCTTGGGTTGGCTTCGAAAAGATTCTTTGCCTCATTAACCAAAAATGAATTATGGAAAATTCTTTTTTTGACCAAATATTCACCAAAATTTCTTCTTTTCAAGCGGCTGAGTACGAGAGTTGTACGTTCGAACACATTGATTTTTCGGACTTTTCACTCAAAAATTGTCGTTTTATCGATTGTGTTTTTCGTGAATGTCAGCTCAGTAATTTGCCCTTGCAAGGAGTACAATTTCAGGATGTGACCTTTGAGAAATGTAAAATGATGGGACTTCATTTTGAGACTTGTCATTCCTTTGGTTTATCGTTCCGTTTCAGCCAATGTCGGTTAGAACATAGTTTATTTTATGGCATGAACATCAAAAATACAGTTTTCGAATCGTGTAATTTAACAGAAGTGGATTTCAGTGAAGCCGACTTAACTGGTGTGCAATTCACGGATAGCAATTTGTCGGGAGCTATTTTTGACCAAACAAATGTAGAGAAGGCTGATTTCCGGAGAGCGCAAAATTTTCAAGTGAATCCATTCACAAATAAATTGAAAAAAGCCCGATTTGACAGAACCAATTTGGTGGGGTTGGTAACTAATTTCGGTATTCAAATCGACTAGAAAATCAATTAAACGCTTATATTTGGATTTATTTCAACCATTAAATGATAACCAATACAATGAAATACAGACGATTTGGTCGGACGGATTGGCAAGTGAGCGAGATTGGCTACGGCATGTGGGGATTAGCCGGATGGACGGGCTCAGACATCGAGGAGGTCAATGCTTCTCTGGCGTTAGCAGTAGAACAAGGATGTACATTTTTTGATACGGCTTGGGGTTACGGAGCCGGGAAAAGTGAGGAAATTTTGGGTGAATTACTCCGTAAATTTCCTACAAAAGAACTTCGCTACGGTACTAAAATTCCACCTAAAAACTTTATTTGGCCATCTAAATCACATTTTAGCTTGGACGAATGTTTTCCAGCGAGTCATATTATCGAATACACCGAAAAAAGTCTTAAAAATTTGGGTGTTGATTGCATCGACTTACAGCAATTCCATGTTTGGGAAGACGCGTGGGCACAAAACGAGGAGTGGCAACGCGCAGTAGAACAATTAAAGCAAGACGGAAAAGTCAAGCACTTTGGGATTAGTGTTAACCGTTGGGAACCTAATAATGTGCTTGAAACCTTAAAAACAGGGCATATTGATGCAGTTCAAGTCATTTATAATATTTTTGACCAAGCGCCGGAAGATGCCCTTTTTCCGCTTTGCCGTGAGCTAGATATTGCTACCATTGCACGTGTACCTTTTGACGAAGGAACTTTGACCGGAACAATGACCAAAGACACGACTTTTCCTGCTGATGATTGGCGTTCTACCTATTTTGTTCCCGAAAACCTGCTATCGAGTGTTGAACATGCAGATGCGTTACGGCCGCTCATTCCAACGAATATGACAATGCCTGAAATGGCTTTGCGGTTCATTTTAGCGAATGACGATGTAGATACTATTATTCCAGGAATGCGTAAAAAACACCATGTTCTCGCCAATACGGCTGTTAGTGATGGGCAAGGGCTACCCACAGATTTGATTGCCCAACTCAAAAAACACCGCTGGGACAGAGTTCCCACAGATTGGAGCCAATAAAAAAATCCCCCAGCTTAAACTGGGGGATTTTTTTATTAAACCAGGGAGTTCGATTAATCGATTTTTGTGAACAACCTTTCTGCTGGCGTACGTACTTTTTTAAGATTTACTAACCAATCGTTGGCTTCATCTCTATAGCCTAGCGTAAGAATAGCAGCACTGCGCAACCCTTTAGCAGCCAATCCAAGTAATTCGTCTAGTTCATTAGGTTTGAAACCTTCCATCGGTGTTGCATCTACTTTTTGTTCGGCTGCTGCCAACATAGCGATACCCAAAGCAATGTATGCTTGCTTTGCTGCATGTTGGAAGTTCGCCTCTGCTGAATTGGCTTGCAGACCTGCCCAAAGATTCGTTCTGTACGCATCCGTCGCTGAACTTGGCAACCCACGTTCCGCATTGGCTCTTTCAAAAAACTCATTCACGCGCTCTTCTGTATAATTATCCCAAGCAGCGAAAACCAGTACATGCGAGGCATCTACAATCTGTGTTTGACCGTACGCAATTGGCTGAATTTTCTGTTTCAACTCCGCATTCGTAATCACCAAAACTTCGTAGGGCTGTAACCCAGAAGACGAAGGAGAAAGCTGAATAGCGTCCAAAATGTACTGCACGGTCTCAGCTGGAACGGCTGTTCCATTCAATTTTTTTGCGGCATAACGCCAAGATAAATCACTTACTACGCTCATGTGTATTGTTGTTGTGTGGATTTGTGTACTTAGTGGTGAGTACGCCCTTTACTACATATTTTTAGCCAAAAAAGTTTAATGAAATAGGATTAATTGAGGGATAATGGTCGATGTTCTTATCGACAATTCTTGTACTTTAGTCCAGTTTTGTAATGAAAAGCCGCTCCATTCCTACCTTTCCCTCGCTTTTTTACATTATATTGCAACACAAAGGATTTTTCTTTCGCGCTAATAAACCAAGACGAAAGCAATAACTACACAAATCAACTTCCTTACACAAAATAAATACCCCAAAGTCTAATTGAATTATGAAACTGAACATTACTTGGAAAATCTTTATCGGGATGGCACTCGGGATAGCTGTTGGTTATGGAATGAACCAATTTCTAGCCAATGACCCTGAAACGCTTGCCTCTTGGAGTACTTACCTGAATTTACTTAGTAAGATTTTCTTACGCATGATTAAGATGATTGTCGGCCCTCTCATCTTCTCTATTTTGACGGTCGGTATCGCTAAACTTGGTGATTTTAAGCAAGTTGGCCGCATTGGTGTCAAAACATTAGGCTATTTTTACTTTGCTACGGTTGTTTCACTGGTAACAGGTTTGGTAGCTGTAAATATCATGAAACCTGGCAAAATGATGCAAATCCCTCTTCCTGAGTCGGGCGCTGATACAGGTATTGAAGTGAAAAAAATGACACTTGAAAATTTCATCACACACTTATTTCCCCAAAGTTTCTTCGAAGCATTAGCAACCAATGAAATCTTACAAATCGTTGTTTTCTCTCTTTTCTTCGGAATCGGGACGGCAGCCATTGGAGAGCATGGAAAAATATTGATTCGTGCCCTCGATGCTGTATCAGAGGTCATGTTCAAAATTGTTGAATATGTCATGGGTTTTGCTCCTTATGGTGTGTTTGGTGCAGTTGCTGCGGTTATTGCAGCGCAAGGTTTAGGCATTTTAGGTGGCTATTTTTACCTTGTTATCTGCTTCTTTGCGACTCTAGCTTTCTTTATTCTCGTGATTTTACCCGCCATTTGTTTGGTTGCTAAAGTTCCCTATTGGAAATTGCTTTCGTATGTCAAAGATGCTTTGTTTTTATCGTTCAGTACGGCAAGTTCAGAGGCTTCTATGCCACTTCAAATTGAGCAACTTAAAAAATACGGTGTGTCTGAAAAAATCGTCAGTTTTGTATTGCCTTTGGGCTACTCGTTTAATCTGGATGGTTCTATGATGTACATGACTTTCGCGACAGGTTTTATCGCGCAAGCCTATGGGGTAGAGCTGAGTATTGCGCAACAATTGACGATGATGCTCACGCTTTTGATTACCAGTAAAGGAATTGCCGGCGTACCAAGAGCCTCGTTGGTCGTTATCGCTGGAACCATGTCTATGTTTAATCTTCCTGCTGAAGGGCTTATTTTACTCTTTGCCGTCGATTGGCTATTAGACATGGGACGTTCCGCTACTTCGGTCGCTGGAAATGCCGTAGCCGCTGCTATTGTCTCTAAATGGGAGGGCGAAACACCCGTAGCCGCCTAATTTGTACGTTTTTGTATAAATTTCCTCCAAGATAGCTTCGATACCAAAATCGAAGCTATCTTTGTACATGTACGTTTCTTTCCCTCTATTTCAAAATACTTATGCAAGCACGTAAAATTAATAAGCTGTTTAAAAATACCATCACGCTGTATCATACAAATCCTTCCAAGAAAAAACTTCTTTCTACCTCTTCCAAAATGGACAAATTCAGCCAATTGTTGGTTCTGAAAAATTGGATTGATTGTTTTCAATGGGACTTAGAAGATAAAATACGGGTTCCTGAACTCCCTGCGCAAGAATTTATTTATATCAAAAGAAAAATCGATACTCTAAATCAGGAACGAACAGATACCGTTGAAGAAATAGACGTTCATTTTTTGACGCAATTTAGTTCTGTTGTTCGCCAGCCCAAAGCCACATTTAATTCAGAAACTCCTGCATGGCTACTGGATAGAATGTCGATTCTTCAGCTTAAAATTTATCATTTCAATAGGTTGATAGCCGCTCCAAAGGAAACGACTTCTTTGGATGTTCTGCAAGCTAAGTTGGCTGTTTTACTTGAACAAGAAAAAGACTTGGCTGCTAGTTATGATGAATTTATGAATGACCTCCAGCAAGGTAAAAAGTATATGAAGTTGTACAAACAAATGAAAATGTACAACGATTTTTCAGATGTAGTTCCTAGCAAATGAGGTCACAGAATGGCGCAAAAAAAATAGCTGTTGTTCTCCGTTTCTCTGCCATGGGAGATGTCATTTTACTTTTGCCTAGCCTCCTACAGGTTTTATCAGAAAGCCCTGATTTAGAGATTATTGTCGTAAGTAATTCTGGGTTTTCGTCCTTCTTTACGGGTCACTCTAGACTCCATTTCAAAGGGGTTTCTTTCAGAGATACGTACAAAGGATTTTGGGGAACTCTCCGTTTAGCTGCTTCTATTTTATCTCTTCACCCCTCTTTAGTGATTGACCAACACCAGTCTATTCGTTCGACGATTTGCCGTTGGTATGCTGCAATTTATGGTATTCCTACGGCTGTGATTCGGAAAGATAAATGGACAAAAATAGGTGCAACACGCCGTTTTTGGAAGACAAAAAAAACCTTCACTCCACTGATTGAACGTTATGCAGACACCTGGCGGAGGGTTGGCTTATTGTCCGCGGTATCTTTGGATACGAATAAAACGTTCATTCAACCTGCTGAACACGTAGAATACCCAATTCTCCGAAAAAATGAGGGAGAAAAATGGATAGCCATCGCACCGTTCTCTCAACACAAAGGGAAAAATTGGCCTATTCATTATTTCGCTGAATTGATGGAAAAAATACGAGAGTCAGCACCTGAATCAACACTTTTTTTGGTGGGCGGTAGGGCAGAGGAGGTACTTTGGAAAGATGTATTGCCTCGTTCTTCGCGCGTTCATTCATTGGCATCGCATTCTTTTGAGGTTCAGTTTGCGTATTTTAAGCAGTTTGATGTACTGATTTGCTTGGATTCTTCCAATTTACATTTGGCAAATATGATGCAAGTACCCACATTAAGCATCTGGGGGGCTACACATCCGAGTTTGGGATATGCCCCTTTTTCATCGGCTGAAAACAAAATTGTACAAGATAATTCGCTTGGTTGTCGCCCTTGTTCCACATACGGAAAGACACGCTGCCACCGCGGTGATTTCGCTTGTTTGTATCAAATATCCCCCAATCAGGTGTGGGAAGAACTGAAGGGCATGATATACTAAAAAAAACGTCCTCATGCGATACATAAGGACGTTTGTGCGAAAGGAATAGGCGACATTAATTAGCAAATTCAGATAAGAATTTGATACGCATCAACCGGATTTCCTCTTCGGTGATGTCATCTTCGTAATCTGCAAATTCCTCCATCGCTTGTTTGATATTATCGGAGTCAGCACGCATGAAATATTCATAAATATCTGCCTGCTTATCTTGGTCAATCATTTGGTTGATATAATAATTCAAATTGAGTTTTGTACCGGAGTAACAAATATGTTCAATCTCTTGAATTAATTCTTCCAAAGTCATGGATTTTGACTCTGCGATTTCGTCTAAATCTACTTTTCTATCAATTTGTTGGATGATAAAAATTTTGGTTTTCGACTTATTAACGGTTGTCTTAACTACTAAATCCTGTGTTGTTTCAATTTCGTTGTCTTCAACATATTTGGTAATCAACTCGAGGAAGGGTTTACCGAATTTTTGAACTTTCCCCATTCCGACGCCATTGATTTGTGCCAAATCTTGGGCTGAAGTGGGATACGTGGTCGCCATTTCTTCAAGAGATGGGTCTTGGAAGACGACATAAGGTGGAACATTTTTCTCTTTCGCAATTTTTTTACGTAGAGATTTCAGTAATTCCATTAATGCCACGTCGTAAGCGCCGCTTCCGGATGTTACTGGCGCATTTTGTATCTCGTCGTCTTTGCTACTTTCCGTATTTTCGTAGTTATGGTCTTCGGCAAGTTCGACAGGATAAGGGTCATCAAGGTATTTTTTTCCTTTTTCAGATAAATAAACGACACCGTAGTTTTCAATATCTTTTTCCAGAAACCCAAAAACAAGCAGCTGACGAATAACAGATACCCATTTGTCTGCAAGCGTAATTTTCTGGTCGATGTTTAAATCTGCTTGTGGAGTTTTGGGCGTTTCATCGTCCTCTTCACTGTCATCGTCTTCCTTTCTCTCTTGGAAATACTGCAGCCCTTTTCCATATACATCGAGTTGGTCATGTTGATAACTGGCAATGTACGCATTGGATTTACTAGCCGTCAGGACATCTGCAATGTGATTAACCGTAAAACGCTCACCTGTTTGCAAGATAGCTTGAAGTGCGAGCGTAACTTGTTTTTCCACTTTGATACGCTTGGTTGGCTTGAGGCAATTGTCACAGAAACCACAATCTTTTTCCATGAACTCGCCAAAATAGCTGAGTAATTGACGGCGGCGGCAGATGCCAAGATTAGAGTAAGCGACCATTTCGAGCAAGAGTGCCTTGGCATTATCTCGCTCAGAAACGTTTTTATCTTTATTGAATTTTTCGAGTTTCAGGATGTCATCAAAGCTGTAAAACATCAAGCAATTTCCTTCCAATCCGTCGCGTCCTGCGCGTCCTGTTTCTTGGTAATATCCTTCCAATGACTTGGGTGCGTCATAGTGAATCACGAAGCGAACATCCGGTTTATCAATGCCCATTCCAAAAGCGATGGTAGCGACAATCACGCTACATTCTTCGTTCAAGAAGGCATCTTGATTTTTCATGCGTTGGTCGCTTTCGAGTCCTGCATGGTAGGGAAGAGCCTTAATGCCGTTTACATTGAGAAGCTCGGCAATTTCCTCTACCTTTTTTCGGCTCAAGCAATAAATGATTCCAGACTTACCTTTATTATTGGCGACATACCGGATAAGTTGCTTTTTAGCGTTGGTTTTAGGCCGAATTTCGTAGTATAAGTTTTTGCGATTGAAAGACGATTTATAGACAACAGAGTCGTCCATGTTCAAATTTCGTTGAATATCCTGCTGAACTTTCGGTGTTGCAGTAGCTGTGAGGGCTACAATAGGAAGTTCCGGATTGATACTTTCGATAATACTCCGAATGCGGCGGTATTCAGGCCGGAAATCGTGTCCCCATTCGGAAATACAATGCGCTTCATCAACAGCTACGAACGAAATCGTTGCCTTTTTCATAAAGTCGAGGTTTTCGACCTTGTTCAATGATTCTGGTGCAATGTAAAGTAATTTACAAGTGCCACTCAATACGTCATTTTTTACCTTCGTAATTTCGGATTTATTAAGCGTAGAATTTAAGAACTGCGCGTTAATTCCGAAGGCGGTCATTTGATCTACCTGATTTTTCATGAGGGCAATCAAGGGAGAAATCACAACGGCAGTTCCTTCTTGAACAATGGCAGGAAGCTGGTAGCACAATGATTTTCCTGCGCCAGTGGGCATAATCACAAACGTGTTTTTACGATCAAGAACACTCTTGATGATAACTTCTTGATTACCTCTAAAATTATCAAACCCAAAAATCTCTTTGAGCTTATCCTTGGCTAGTTGCTCTATCGCGGTTGTCGGCATAAACGGTTTGTTTTGTTAGAAATCTAACAGCTGATTAAGAATGTATCGTGGTTATGTTGTATGCTAATGTACAAAAATCTCTGTCATTATATCCCAAAAAAATCAGTAATTTCAGTATGATTTTTTTGTTATTTGTTGATAATGAAACAGTTAATTCTTTGTTTTTTGCTTCTACTTTTTGTTTGGATGGAGCTCCTCGAAAAAACTTCCTGAGAACACGAAAGAAAGTGTAAATTTGTGCACATCATCTTTACAAAAAATAGGAAACGAAGTTAGAAAAAAAAATGGTACTTATCTTAAAAAAGTCGGTTTAGCTAGGTCAGAATCAATTTTATCTTTGAAAAATACCACAAGTAGAACCGCATAATCCATATCTATGCATTCGTTTCTCTGTATCCTTTTTTGTAGTCGCTTTCTTGAAAGTATCTTTTGTCGTAAACAGGAAAGTCACTTATCTGATTTAATAAGTGAGGATATCCTAGATATAGGTTTTATTAATTATTTTGAATCCACCGTTCATTATGCAAAAAACTGATTTTTTGGTCATTGGTTCTGGAATTGCCGGCTTGAGTTTTGCACTCAAAGCAGCACAAAAAGGGCATGTATTGATTTTAACAAAAGTAACCGCCGACGAAACAAATACCAAGTACGCACAAGGAGGCATTGCGGCTGTCTTTGACCCTGAAACCGATAGTTTTGATAAACATATTCAAGATACATTGGTGGCGGGCGATGGTCTCTGTGACCGTAAAATCGTTGAGATTGTCGTGACAGAAGGCCCTGATAGAATCAAGGAGTTAATTGCCTACGGCACACAATTTGACCGCCAAGATGACGGAGAATACAATCTCGTTCGGGAAGGTGGGCATTCCGAAAATCGTATTCTTCATTACAAAGATGTAACCGGAAAAGAAATTGAACGCGCCCTGTTAGAACAAGTGCATCAAAATCCGAACATCACGCTCCTCACGCATTATTTTGCCGTAGAACTCATCACACAACACCATTTGGGGGTTGAAGTCACGCGTGAAACCAACGACATTACGTGTTTTGGCGTCTATGCCCTCAATATACACACGCAAAAAGTGGAAACTATTTTATCCAAAGTAACACTCATGGCTACGGGTGGTGCCGGACATATTTATTCCTCTACCACCAACCCTGTTATTGCAACTGGTGATGGAATTGCCATGACGTACCGCGCCAAAGGGAAAGTACGTGACATGGAAATGATGCAGTTTCACCCGACGTCTTTGTATAATCCGGATGAATATCCTAGTTTCTTGATTACGGAGGCTGTACGTGGCGAAGGAGGTGTTTTACGCGATAAAAAAGGACGTGAATTTATGTATGATTACGACGAACGGGGCTCGCTTGCCCCTCGTGATATTGTAGCGCGTTCCATCGATGCTGAAATGAAAAAATGGGGAGAACCGCACGTTTTCCTAGATATTACGCACCGATCCAAAGAACATATTCTCGAACACTTTCCGACAATCTATGAAAAATGTATAAGCGTTGGCATTGATATCACGAAAGAACAAATTCCGGTTACGCCTGCTGCACATTATTTATGTGGTGGCATTCTGGTAGATGAATTTGGTCGCTCCAGTATTCAACGGTTATATGCTTGTGGTGAATGTACCTCCACAGGCTTGCATGGCGCAAATCGACTCGCTTCTAATTCTTTGTTGGAAGCAGCCGTTTTTGGGCATCGAATCGCGGAAAAAGCGCTTCAAGAAGTAGAATCTCTTTATTTTCAAGAAAATATCCCCGATTGGGATGAGTTCGGTACGTTGCAGTCAAACGAAGAAGTTTTGGTGACACACAACCTGCGGGAGCTTCAAAAAACGATGTCTGATTATGTCGGAATTGTACGAAGTGATTTCCGACTTGAGCGAGCTTACAGACGGGTTCAGCTTTTGAAAGAAGAAACGGAAGAATTTTATAAAAAAACGAAGCTATCTGTTAAGCTGTGTGAAGTACGAAACTTGATTCTTTGCGCAGATTTGGTTATCCGGTGTGCCATGCAACGTAAGGAAAGCCGAGGTTTGCATTATACCACGGACTATCCGTATAAACTAGGTGGGAAACCGCAAAACTCTATTATTGGGTAAATAATAGAAAGATATTCTGAGGAAAGAGTTGACAAAATATTCTTTTGAAAATGTGTTTTTTGTCAATTAAATCCCATCAAAAACAGAAAATATTCCGAGATAAAAGCCGCGTTGCCAAAAACTATTTGGTAGCGTGGCTTTTATTTTATGAGCAATTTTGGTGATTTGATGGATTGGTATTCTTTAAAATAGTCAATTTTTTCTATAAATTATTTTAATAAATAGAAAACCTTTCTACTTTTGTTGGGCATTTTTACAATTATACTTCAGAAAAAGAAAGAAGATGGAAACCTACGCAAGTATTCTAATTATGGCCATGCCAGCTTTTTTCGGGTTGGTTATGATTGAAAAAATCTACGGTTATTTTTGGAGGAAAGAGTCTTTCAAACCGATGGATACCATTGCAAGTCTGAGTTCCGGGTTCACCAACGTCATCAAAGATGTACTCGGTATAAGCGTGTCTATTATGTCGTACGATTGGTTGGTTTCGCACACGGCAGTTGTTCGGATTGAGTCCACTGTTTGGGTATATCTTGTTGCGTTTGTCGCGTTGGATTTCGCAGGGTATTGGGTACATCGCCTTAGCCATCAAGTCAATTTTTTCTGGAATAAACACGCTGTACACCACAGCAGCGAGGAATTTAATCTAGCGTGTGCGCTCCGGCAGAGTATCTCTTCTTTTGTTAATTTATTTACTTTTTTCCTTCTTCCCGCAGCTCTTTTGGGTATAGACTCGAAAGTCATTGCAATTGTCGCCCCCATTCATTTGTTTGCTCAGTTTTGGTACCATACCACCTATATCAATCGAATGGGTTTTCTTGAGAAAATCCTCGTTACGCCTTCGCACCACCGTGTACATCACGCCATTAACCCTGAATATTTAGATAAAAATCATAGCCAAATCTTTATTATTTGGGATAAACTCTTCGGAACATTTAAGGAAGAAGACCCTGCTATTCCGCCCGTTTACGGGATTACCCGCCCTGTTCGTACATGGAACCCATTCAAGATAAATTTTCAACACTTGTTTTTATTAATAAAAGACGCGATTTACACACGTTCTTGGAAAGACAAACTGCTTATTTGGTTTAAACCAACTGGTTGGAGACCTGCCGACATGGAAGCGCGTTTTCCGGTTCCTAAAATTGAGAATCCGCATCAGTACGTAAAATATAACCCGTCTAGTTCAACCAAATTAATTACTTGGAGTTGGATGCAGTTCTTTTTTACCCTGGCTTTGATGATTCACTTTTTTAGTCGAATTGGTCAATATACACTTTCTGATATTTTTACGAATGGTGCCTTTCTGTTCATAGGAATTTACGCATATACGGAATTAATGGATAAAAATCCATGGGCTGTATTTTTTCAAGCCATGCATACATTATTTGGTTTTGTTTTACTTTGGCAGATGTCGAGTTGGTTTGGTGATACGACCACTTGGTTTGTCTTGGGGATTCGTATCTATTTACTTTTTGCGCTGTTTGTTTCTATTTATTTTGCAAGTAGAGAATTCAAGTGGCGTCCTTCTGATGAGCGCATATTTAACTAATAAAGAACCTACCTAAACTAGGCTGAAGCCTTCCTTGAAGGCCAAAAACTACCCAATTTGGGTAGTTTTTTTATTTAATTACCTGTATAAATGTATTATTCCTCGATAAAATCAAGATTTCGTCCGTGACTTTCCTCTATTGTCCAAGTCGAATAGAACCCAATTCCAAAGGCAATAACGCCTACAATTGCCGCAGATAAAATGACTGTTAATGGGGCAAAACCAAGCGCTCCTAGTTTTAGATACGTGAACAATTGGCTCATCGGAACCACCGCGCCACGCACCATATTGGGTATGGTGGTAGCTGCCGTTGCGCGTAAATTGGTGCCGAATTGTTCTGCGCCAACCGTGACGAACATCGCCCAATAACCTGTACCTAAACCCAACCAACAACAAATTGCATACAGCATATTTGCTGATTTTATACCTGCAAATAAATAAATTACGACTCCAACCAGGGCAAAAGACATCATTCCTAAAATAGCTTTTTTACGAGATGCCAGTTGATGGCTAATAAGCCCACTTGCCAAATCGCCCGCTGAAATTCCGATGTATGCCCACATGATAGCTAGGCCGGGCTCTACTTTTTCTGGAATACCCAGAGCTTCCCCAAATTGATTGCTCATGTATGCCAATATACCGATGCAATACCAAGTTGGTAAACCAATACCGATGCATTTGAGATACCGAACGAATCGCTCTCTTTGGGTAAAAAATGCAAAGAAGTTGCCTTTTTGTATCGTGGCTTGTTTGGCTACTTGTTTATACATGCCTGATTCTAAGACACCTACACGTAGAAAAAGCAATAGAAATCCCATTCCACCTCCGATAAAATAAGCGATAGTCCAGTCACCAGATAACCGGACAGTAAACGTACCTACCACGGCGCCCAGCAGTCCAACGCCAGCTACCAAAGAAGTGCCGATGGCACGAAGACGGGTTGGTAGTGCCTCTGAAACCAACGTGATACCGGCTCCCAGCTCGCCAGCTAAGCCAATTCCTGCAATAAAACGTAGCCATTTATAGGCTTCTGTTTGCGACATAAACTCGATTTGTGGGATGAGTCCACACAAAATATTTGCCAAAGAATACGTAATGATTGACCCAAAAAGTACGGAAAGTCGTCCTCTTTTATCTCCCAAAATTCCCCAAAGAATACCGCCTAGCAGCAATCCAGTCATTTGGTAGTTGAGAATAACAGCACCGATACTATCGACTTCTTCTTTGGAAAGCCCCAAACTTTCCAGACTTGGAATCCGGACAATTCCAAAAAGTTGGAGGTCATAAATATCTACAAAATAGCCTAAGGCAGCAATAATGACGGGTAAACTGAGTAAGTGTTGAAGGTCTGTTTTTTCTTTCATTGGTTTTGTTTAGGTAGGGTAAATGAATATTATATTTTATCTCCGTAAGCGAGGTCGCCGGCATCTCCCAAGCCAGGCACAATATAGGATTTGCTGTTCAGTTCGTCGTCAACATCACCAACCCACAGCCGACATTCAGGCATTCGGGCTTGAATATAGCGGCAGCCTCTTGCGCTTGCAATGGCAGAGACGATGAATGTTTTTTGAGGAATACCGTATCTTAACAAGGCATGATATGCCATTTCTACGGACTTCCCGGTGGCAAGCATAGGGTCGCAAATGATAAGTGGTTTTCCTTGAATATCCGGTGAGGTGATGTAGTCCATCTCGATTTCAAAATTATCTTTGGCATCGTGTTTCCCACGATAAGCACCGATAAAGGCGTTTTCAGCACGGTCAAAAAAATGAAGCATTCCTTGGTGTAAAGGTAATCCTGCGCGTAAAATCGCTACCAAAACAGGTTGTTGGCTCAATTCACTTGATTTTTTACTGCCCAAAGGACTCTCCACTTGTACAGAATGATAAGAAAGCTGCTTCGAGATTTCATAGGCAAATATTTGTCCCAATCGCTCCAAATTCTGGCGAAAACGGAGGGCGTCTTTCTGAATTTCTTGGTCTCGCAATTCGTTGAGGAAATGCAAGGCAATGGAGTTGTTTTCTGCTAAAATGACCATAGAATAAGGTACTTTTTGGAGTGATTAAAAAAGAATCATTGCCAAAAATACTAAAATACATATATCTCTACATCTTTGTCATTTTAAATTTTCCTTTTTTGTATCCTTTGATTTGTCTTGCTGCTTGAGCCACGATTTGTTTGTACCTTTGTCCGATAATCTAGTCGATGACTTTTCTAATTCCATCACATAATGATATTACGGACAGAAGATTTGGTGAAAAAATACGGCGAACGCCTTGTAAATGACCATGTAAGCTACCAAGTGGGGCAGGGTGAAATTGTAGGATTACTCGGCCCTAATGGCGCAGGCAAAACAACTTCTTTTTACATGGCTGTTGGCTTGGTAAAACCCAATGCTGGGCGTGTTCTCCTTGACGAGCTAGATATTACAGCACTCCCCATGTACAAACGTGCCCAATTAGGTATCGGTTATCTGGCGCAAGAGGCATCCGTATTTCGAGATTTATCCGTACAGGATAATATTCTAGGTGTTCTGGAAATCGCAAAAAAAGAGATGACAAAGGCAGAGCGAAAAGAAAAAATGGAGTCTTTGTTGGAAGAGTTTTCGTTGACGCACGTACGTAAAAACAAAGGAATTGTCTTATCTGGTGGAGAACGCCGACGAACAGAAATCGCGCGTGCTTTGGCTGTTGACCCTAAATTTATTCTACTAGATGAACCTTTCGCTGGCGTGGATCCTATTGCCGTGGAGGAAATTCAAGGAATCGTCGCTAAATTAAAACACCGAAATATTGGTATATTAATCACAGATCACAACGTAAACGAGACGCTTTCGATTACGGATAGGGCATATCTTTTGTTTGAAGGGAAAATCTTGAAACAAGGAACTGCCGAGGAACTCGCCGAGGATGAAATGGTGCGGCGCGTCTATCTGGGCAAACATTTTGAACTGAAAAGAAAAATATAAATGACTGCACATCCCTTATTTTCATTTCCTTTAGACGAGACAACTTGTGCATCGCTCGATTTTACCGAAGCGAATCCGTATTGGTCTGAGGTGGACTTGACAAATACTGCTGCTTTTCATGGACATCTCCAAGCAGCTTTATCCCGTATTGGAAAAAAAGTAGGCATTGGTGGATATTTTGAGAATCGGGTTATTTACCGTAGAAGTTCCCATTTTCAAGCTTTAGAGGAAGCGCGAAGTGTACATTTGGGTACAGATGTTTGGGTAGAAGCCCTGACGCCCATTTTCGCACCCTTTGATGGCGTCGTTCATTCGTTTCAGTTCAATGACCACTTCGGAGATTACGGGCCAACGATTATCTTGGAACATTCGTTTGATGAAAAACTACCTCATCTGCCCACATTTTATCCTACATTATATACCTTGTACGGCCATTTGAGTCTATCTTCTTTGACCGATTTAACCGTTGGAAAACAAATAAAACGAGGAGATGTCATCGCTTGGGTAGGAGATTTTCCTGAAAACGGCGATTGGCCACCGCATTTACATTTCCAAGTCATGACAGATATGCTTGGCAATTGGGGAGATTTTCCTGGTGTTTGTGCGCAAAAAGAGGTTGCCTTTTACCAAACCATTTGTTTGAATCCGCTTGATTTTTTGAGGAGTTAAAATGTATCATTCAAAGCATAAAAAAACGCTCTCCACAGTTTGTGAAGAGCGTTTTTTGTAAAAGAGAGAAAGATTAACGACTTTCAAGCGGAGTAAAATCTCTTGAAACGGCGCCAGTATAGACTTGACGTGGGCGACCGATTGGCTCGTTCTGCTCACGCATTTCTTTCCATTGTGCAATCCAACCAGGAAGGCGACCGATGGCAAACATCACAGTAAACATATTTACAGGAATGCCAAGTGCGCGGTAAATGATACCTGAGTAGAAGTCCACGTTTGGATATAGATTTCTAGATACGAAATAATCATCTTTTAGGGCAGCCTCTTCAAGTCCACGCGCAATGTCGAGAACAGGGTCATTTACGCCCAATTTTGATAGAACATCGTCTGCTGCTTTTTTGATGATTTTGGCACGCGGGTCAAAGTTTTTATAGACACGGTGTCCGAAACCAAAGAGACGGAAGTTCGATGACTTATCTTTCGCCATGTCCACGTATTTCTGAACGTTTCCACCATCTTGTCTGATTTCTTCGAGCATTTCAATCACCTCTTGGTTTGCTCCACCGTGAAGTGGCCCCCAAAGTGCAGAAATACCAGCAGAAATGGACGAGTAGATATTTGCTTTTGATGAACCAACCAAGCGGACAGTCGATGTCGAGCAGTTTTGTTCGTGGTCTGCGTGCAGAATCAATAATTTATTGATAGCAGAGCTTACAACTGGATCTACTTTGTATTCTTCAACAGGCAATGCAAACATCATTTGTAAGAAGTTTGCACTGTAATCTAAGTTGTTTTTTGGATAATTGATTGGGTGGCCTTGCGATTTTTTATAGCACCAAGTAGCGATTGTTGGGAATTTCGCCAACAAGCGGATGATATGTAAATCCGTTTGGTCAGGTCTTTTATCATCGTACGAATCGGGGTAAAAACCACTCATGGCACTGACCAAAGAAGACATGATACCCATTGGGTGTGCATTTACCGGGAAACCGTCAAATATTTTACGCATGTCCTCATTGACCATCGTGTGGTGCGTGATTTCAGACTTAAATTTGGCGTATTCTTCCTGTGTAGGTAATTCACCGTAAATTAATAAATAAGCTACTTCCAAAAATTCAGCTTTGTCTGCCAACTCTTCAATAGAATAGCCTCTGTAACGAAGAATCCCCTCTTCACCATCCAAGAAAGTAATGGCACTTTGAGTAGAACCTGTGTTTTTGAAACCAGAGTCAATTGTGATGTGACCTGTCGCGGCACGAAGTTTACCAATATCAATGGCGTTCTCGTTCTCCGTTCCAGTCACGATAGGAAATTCATATTCTTTCCCGTCAAGTATCAATTTTGCTTTATCAGACATGTGGGTGTTAGGTTATTTTGCTAAAGTTATGATTGTTGATGAATTATTTGGAATTGCTGCTGCTAAAATAATAAAAATAATACAATTTTAGTCTTTCGCCAAACAAATATTTGAACGCTACTTTGCTAACTTTTTATAGCTGCTACGTATATTCCTACTGATTTGTTTTTAATAAATTGATAATCAGATGTTTATACAAGTGCGTGTAAAATCAATTGTTTTTAATACCAAATCAATCCATCTTGTAAGCGTTTAGACGTATTTGTTCAACACACGTTTTGAATGAAAAGTTTGTAAATACCGTCCATTTAAGGTGGTCGTCTCTATTTTTAATGCAAACCGAGAAATCCCGCTTTCTTGATTTCATTCAATTGCTGTGTCACTTCGAGTTGCGCATCAATCCAATGAATTTTCATTCCTTTTTTCTCCATACTCCGGAAAAATGTCATTTGTCGCTTGGCAAATTGATGAATAGCCACTTCCAATTGTGCTAACATCGTTTCTCGTGTTATGTACCCTTCGAGATAGTCCGTGATGTACTTGTACTCAAGTCCATAAAAACGAAGTTTATCGGCAGATACTCCCTTTTTCAATAATTCTTCTACTTCTTGTATCATGCCTTCTTGTTCCACGCGCTTTTTTAAACGGGCAGATATGCGTTTTCTCCGCTCTTCACGGGACACATCTAGGCCAATAATAAAAGGCGAAAACGCGTAGGAAGATACGTCCGGCATCGGGTTTTCTAGTAAATATTCATTGATTTCAATGGCACGGATAAGTCGTTTGAAGGTAGATGTATCTCCTTGATAAAGCATCTGTTTTAAATTTTCGTAGTGTTTTTGGGCTGCTTCAAAACCTGCCTTTTGCCAAAATGCTCTCTTTTCTTCATCAATCGGAATGTGTGTAAATTGATGATTTGTCAGAACAGCTTGTATGTATAAACCCGTTCCACCACAAAGCACAGGGATATTTGGGGGAGGATATTGCGGAATAATTTGCATCACATCGCGCTGAAATTGAGCGACATCGTACTGCTCTCCTGGTTCTAAAATATCAATTAAGTGATACGGAACTTGTTGATTATTAACTATATATTCGTTTAAGTCTTTGCCCGTACCAATGTCCATGTGTCGATACACTTGCCGGCTATCTGCGCTGATTACCCCCGATTGGAGATGGTACGCCAACTGAACGGCCAAACGGGTTTTTCCACTTGCCGTCGGCCCTAAAACTACAAGTACGTTTGGCTCAAGGTCTTTCATCATCATCTTCTTTGATTGATTTATAGTACCGAATCCATTTGGTACTCCCTAAATTGAATAGCGGAAAAGAATCGGTAGCAAGAAGGCTATCTTGTATTTTTTCTCTTTGGGTTTCTTGGTCATTCCAACGATAAAAACAGGGAGCCATTTGTCCGTAAGGTTCAAATCCTATTTTCTGAAAAGCACCTTCTTGCGGCGACCATTCTATGTCTGCATACGTCACTAAATCATCGGGCTGAATGTCTTTTTCGAATGTCTTTAGTAATTTATCCAAGCCACCCACTACGACAAATCCTTTGTGTGAGCAAGAGCGAATCCATTCATACGACCGAAAAATACATTGATGACGCATTATTTTTTTAGCATTGGAAAATGTTGAAACTGCTAAAAAAAGACCGTATTCTGTAAAAGAATGGCGGGGTAATTGGGCAAGAAGTTCAGCGGGAATCAACCGAAAATAAGCGGGTGGCAAAAACAAACCGTAGTGAATCCGGGCTTTCGGAACCGGGTGCAAGTGATGATTTTGCAGAAATTGTGTGGACTCTGGGGCGGTGATGCGTCTAACCTGACAAACACGAGCGGGGACACGAACGGAGCGGCCGAGTTCATGCAGGATTTTGGAGAAAACGATTTCTTTTTTTGCTTGCCAGTAATCCGTCCAAAGGACAAAAAGAGGAGCTTGTTTTTGGTACCAATCCTTAAATTCGTTGTAGAGCGGCGGATTTTGGTGGTCTAATAAGGCAATTCGAACAGATGTTTCGATTTGAATAGACAAAAAAGAAGTTTGAGGTGAACCCGCAATGGGTTCTACCTCAAACCTTTCTATTCCTTGTTGTTCACAAAAAAGAATGAAATCCTTTATAACAGTGGAAAGGTTTTTATTTTTTGAAGAGATTTTCAAAAGCTTTTTGGTATTTATCTCCCGGCATCCAAGTAGGTGCTTGCGGTTTATTAGCAATTAAACGAGCGGCATACGTGTATGCTTGGCAATATTTGAGTAAATACCCAAAGTCAATAGAATCTGGGTTATCAGCAACTTGGTGATAATAGGTGTTGATTACCTCATCGAAGGCAGTGAATCCGGGGGAGAAGGTGGGAGCAGGAATCCCCTTTGCTGCGAGGCTAACGTTGTCAGAGCGGTCAAAGAGATTTTGTTCGGGGGCGGTGTCTTCTTGTGCTTTTAGTCCGAAGGCTTGAGCCGCCAACACAATGTCATTTTTAGCAGATGTTCTGTTTAATCCAATGACAGTTAATAGAGAAGTATCGTTGTATCCGGCGCCATCACAATTCAAGTTATAGACACATTTTTCGAGTGGAATGACGGGGTTTTCAGCATAGAAGCGGCTACCGAGCAATCCAATTTCTTCTCCTGTGTAGGCGATTAACAAGATAGAGCGTTTGGTTGCTTGTTGCGAGAATGCTTGGGCAGCAGCAAGGAGAGCGGTTGTACCAAATGCATTGTCACGTGCCCCATTGAAGATGCTATCCGTCGGTGTAATTTTGCCTTGCGTTGCCCCGTAGCCAACGTGGTCGTAATGTGCTGAAAGTACCACGTACTCGTCTTTGAGTTTAGGGTCTGTACCTTCCAAAATGCCGATGACATTTGCGGTTTTTAGTGGTGTTGATTTACGCGTCGCGATTTGAACAGAAGCCGTGCTTACTTTGTCTTTCGTGATATATTTTGCGGCGGCACTACTAATCCAGATATGCGGGATTTCAGCGGTGTCATTGCTTTTTATTTTGGTTGATTTTCGGCCAAAATAAGATGTAATATTTCGCCACGGCATCGGAGAATTGAATACTTCAATCAAGGCAAGAGCTCCTTTTTCTTTTGCGATTTTGGATTTTTCAGCCAAGGCAGAGAACATTTGTTGAGGTGTATTGGCACCTGGAAAACCGACACTTGTGACAATTAATTTTCCTTTTACGTCAATATCTTTGTAATCGTTATAGTCCGTATCTTTGTCAACCCAAGCGTAGGGTAGATAGACGATTTCTACTTTATCTGCGGTGAAACCATCGCCAGACATCAGAATGAAATCATCGTTGATATTCATCCGACCTTCAAATGTTTGGATGTACCCGGAGGCAGGCGGCGTGATGGTTTCGAGGGCAACGGGTTGTAAAAAGGAGCCGTTGGCGGCAGGTTTAGCACCCAGTAACCGGAATTGTTCCGCAATGTATCTTGCAGCAATTTGATTGCCTATCTCGCCTGTTTTACGCCCCATGAGCTCATCAGCCGCTAAAAAACGGAGATGCTGTTCTGTTTGGGTAGATTTAAGGTTGTACTCTGGTAATTTTTGAATAGATTGTGCGTTAATGACAAGTGAAAACAAGGAGATTATCCCTGTGGTAAATAGCGTTGTTCGCATAATAAAGGGTAAATTTAGGATCAATAGAAATGACCAAATATACATAAAATTAACCTTTAGCATAATTAAATTGTATTAGTAAGACTAAATCGTAGATAAAAGATGAGTAAAAATAGGATTTTAATTTTGATGGCGCTTTTCATCACAAACTTTTCTTTTACGAGTTGGGCACAATCAGATGCTTACTTGGTAGCAGAGGCCAATGATTATTTCCGAGAGGGAAGGTATTGGGATGCTTTTTTTATGTATCGAACAGCGGCAAAATCGCCGGAGCATATTGGAAATCCGTTGGTAGAACAACAGATAAAAAATAGCTCGCGGGCCATGTATTTGAAGAAAAAATACAGTGATTACCGTGCTTTAAAAAACTATGAATTGGCAAAGCAAAACTTGATTCAATTGGTAGAAATTAATCCAGAAGACCCTACGCGTGGCGAAATTCCGAAGATTAGCTTGGAACAAGGAGAGGTTCTACATCGGGTAGCTTGGCGGCAACGCACGCCAGAAGCCACCGCTGCGATGCTTCAACGCGCCATTGGACATTACCATCAAGCCATTAAAGAAGGATTAAGTTATGAGTCAATCGGAACGCTGATTCGCATGGCTGAAAAATCCCTCAACGATACAGGTATCAAAGACGGTCCAAATAACCCGACTATTTCTACTAAATTTGACCCAAGAGGAGGGAATCAGCCTACACAAACTACGCGGGCTGTGGAGATTCTTCCATCCAAAGAGAATAATAACAAAGAAAATCAACCGCAATAAATACGTTTTCAGTAGTAGTGAAAATCCCCGTCTAAAGATTTTTTTCGATAGACGGGGATTTTTTGTCGTGTTTATTCGCATGAAAACGAGTCTTGGTTGTTTTGAAAATGATTCTGGTTTTTCATTTCCCCTAGTGAAGCTGGAAGTGAATAGCTTGGCGTAATAAGTGTTCGTTTGTACAGATTTTATTCAATCTTGACTTATTGGTGCATTGCGTTGTTTCACCTTTTGGTCCATACATGTATAACTTCGATTCGCCTTCTTCAAGCAGTCGGTCTTCCACTTATTCGCTCTTGACGAGATGGTACAAATAATTGAAAACGAAAGGAATATCCCAAAGGAAATTGAATTTGAAATTTATCCATTCATCCATTTTTCCGTATCTTTCGAACTTACATGAAACTAGCCACCAAATCGTACCCAAACGGATAAACTAAATTCAAAAATGATACTTAGCTGGAACGAAATAAAAGACCGCGCCTTACGATTCTCCAAAGAATGGGCTGATACTTCCAATGAGGAGGCAGACGCAAAACCTTTTCTTGTAGAGTTCTTCCATGTCTTTGGAATAACAAGTAAACGGGTTTCTACCTTTGAGCATCGAGTAAAGAAACTAGACGATAGAGATGGATATATTGATTTACTCTGGAAGGGCACTATTCTCGTCGAAATGAAGAGCCGAGGCAAAAACTTGGATAAAGCTTATCAACAAGCCAAAGACTATTTACATGGCCTCAAAGAACATGAATTACCCAAATACATTCTTATCTCAGACTTTGAGAATTTTCGACTTTATGACCTGGAAGATGAAAAAATCATTGCGTTTACATTAAAAGACCTTGTAAGCAATGTCCAACATTTTGGGTATTTGCTTGGCTACCAGAAAAAGATGTACAAGGAACAAGACCCCGCCAATATCAAGGCAGCGGAGCTTATGGGTAAAATTCACGATAGGCTAGAAGAAATAGGCTATACTGGGCATCCTTTAGAGGTTTACTTGGTACGCTTGCTTTTTTGTTTATTCGCTGAAGACACGACGATATTTGAGAAACAACAGTTTCAAGAATACATTGAGCAACGCACCCGCAAAGATGGCAGTGATTTGGCTGCAAAGTTGCAAGAGCTTTTCCAGGTGCTGAATACATCCAAAGAGAAACGCTTTACAAACTTAGATGAACAGCTTGCTAGTTTCCCGTATGTAAACGGCAAATTATTTGAGGAAATACTACCTATTGCGAGTTTTGATAGCAAGATGCGCGAGGCTCTTTTAGAGTGCTCTTACATTGATTGGAGTAAAATATCCCCTGCTATTTTCGGCTCTATGTTCCAGAGCGTAATGAACCCCAAAGAGCGAAGGAATTTGGGGGCGCATTATACCAGCGAAACAAATATACTAAAGCTGATTAAGCCTCTTTTCTTAGATGAACTTTGGAAAGAGTTTGAATCTGTACGGGACAACAAGAATAAACTCGCTGATTTCCACAAAAAACTGGGTACACTGAGATTTCTAGACCCTGCCTGTGGTTGTGGTAATTTTCTGATTATAACGTACAGAGAGCTTCGTTTGCTTGAATTTGAGGTATTGAGGGCTCTGTACAACTCAGGGCAACGGGTTATAGACGTGAGTAGCATTATTTTGATAGATGTAGATCAATTTTATGGCATAGAGTACGAGGAATTTCCTGCCCGAATTGCTGAGGTTGCTATGTGGCTCATTGACCACCAAATGAATATGCTTATAAGCAATGAGCTCGGACAATATTTTGTCCGTTTACCGCTCAATAAGTCCGCTAATATTATTCATGGAGACGCTTTGGAGATAGATTGGCAAACCTTGTTGAATCCAGTGAATTCAATCCAAATTGTCGCTAAGCATACGAATATTTATTTGGTGAATGAGCCACAAACAAGCTATGGAACCGTGGACGTACAAGCAGAAACGTATTCAGTGCATGTTGGTATGCCGAAAGTAAAGAATGAAGTTAAGTTTGATTTTATTTTGGGTAATCCTCCGTTCATTGGTTCTAAAATAATGAGTCAGTTTCAGAGGGATTCCATAGTAAAGGAGTTGGAGGGCATTCAAGGAGCTGGCGTATTGGATTACGTGACGGGTTGGTATATCAAAACTGCCAAATACATTCAAGGTACGAAGATTAAGGCTGCATTTGTTTCTACAAATTCCATTGTACAAGGCGAACAAACGAGTATTCTTTGGGGGCAAATGCTCAACAAATACAAAATCAAAATTCACTTTGCCCATCGTACTTTTAAATGGAGCAATGAGGCGAAAGGAAATGCAGTTGTTTATTGTGTAATTATTGGTTTTGCCAATTTTGATACGTCAAACAAAAGTATTTTTGAGTACGAGGATATAAAAGGAGAGGCCCACGAAATAAAGGCAAAAAATATCAATCCCTATTTGGTTGATGCGAGAGATATTCTTATTGGTAAACGCAGAAAGCCAATTTGCAATGTACCTGAAATATCTTTTGGAAGTATGCCAAATGATGGCGGTAACTTCTTATTTACAGACGAAGAAAAAAATGAATTTGTAGCCAAAGAACCAAATTCAGAAAAGTTTTTTAAACCGCTTATTTCTGCGCATGAATTTCTAAATGGACATAAACGTTGGTGTTTATGGCTTAAAAATGCAAACCCAACTGACCTAAAAGAAGTAAAACTTGTGCTTGAACGAGTTGAAAATGTTAGAAAACTGAGAGCTGGAAGTACCAGACAAGCAACACAAAGACTTGCTGCATTTCCAACATTATTTGGAGAAGATAGACAACCTAAAAGTGATTATGTATTGATTCCACGTCATTCTTCTGAAAATAGAAAATATATACCGATGGACTTTTTTGACGAAAATTCAATTGCTAGTGACAGTTGTTTATTTGTTGAACATGGAGGCTTGTACCATTTCGGAGTTCTAATGTCAAGTATTCATGTGGTTTGGATTAGAAATATGTGTGGACGAATTAAAAGTGATTATCGTTACTCGAATGAACTGGTTTACAATAATTTTCCTTGGCCGGAAAATCCAAACGAGAAGCAAGTAAATGCTATTGAAACAGCAGCTCAAAAAGTTTTAGATGCAAGACTGCAATTTCCCAATAGTTCATTGGCTGACCTTTACGACCCTTTAACAATGCCACCTGCTTTAATCAAAGCTCACAACGAGCTAGACAAAGCTGTTGATATAGCTTATAGACCGCAGCCGTTTACCAGTGAAGCCAATAGAATGGAGTTTCTATTCGGGCTTTATGAAAAATACACGGCAGACTTGTTTACAAAGGATAGGAAGAAACGTTCGAGATAAGGTGAACACCTCAACATTCTAAACGAATACATAGACGAAACCCAAACTACCAAATCAACTCCCCCAACAACCTAACTTCCAGGCTCTCGGATTTCCCCAAGGGAACCTATTTGTCCTATAATCGCTTGTTATGGCGTATATTTAACCCTTGGGTCGCTTTTTTATTCGCTCGCAAAAAGGAAGAAATCAGAAGGCTCGTCAATCATAGCGTACATGTTTATCAAAATTATTGGATTTGCACTTGTTGTTGGTATCGGTGTCGTATATATAATTGTACGACCCCAACTCGGAAAAAGCCCCGAAAAAAAAGAAAGATTAGCGAAAATGGCGACATCTCCTCAATACAAAGAAGGGGTTTTCGAAAATTTAGATTTTACGCCTACTTTCTCAGAAGAATATACGTTTTGGAAGTTACTCAAAGAGTATATTTTCCCTGTCGCCAAACGACCAACTCCACTCGAACCTATCCCGTCTATAAAAACTGATTTGACCCAATATTTCGCAGAACCTACGTTTATTTGGTTTGGGCACTCTTCTTACTTGTTGAAAATCAATGGATTAACCATTTTGATGGATCCTGTTTTTAGTGGACACGCTTCGCCGTTCTCATTTGGCGTTCCTAGTTTTAAAGGTTCAGATGCGTATATTCCTTCGGATTTTCCTGAAATTGACATACTTATTCTGTCGCACGATCACTATGACCACCTTGACTACGAGACCGTAAAGTCGCTACAACCCAAAGTAAAACGGGTAATTACGGGTTTGGGTGTAGGTGAACACCTCGAATATTGGGGCTATCCCTCCACAAAAATTACGGAGTTGGATTGGCACGAAAGCGTTTCCATCGGTTCAGGATTTACATTGACTGCCACTCCAAGTCGCCATTTTTCGGGTCGTAGCCTGAAAAGAAACAACACGTTATGGGCTTCGTACGTACTTCAAACACCAGAACAACGGATTTTCCTCGGCGGTGATTCAGGTTATGGAAGCCACATGAAACAAATTGGTCAACAATACGGCCCTTTCGATTGGGCTATTATTGAATGCGGCCAATATCATACGTTTTGGAAAAATATCCACAATTTACCCGAAGAAATTCCGCAAGTCGTACATGAATTAGGTGCTGAAAAAGTCATTCCCGTCCATTGGGGAAAATTCAAATTGGCTTTGCACGATTGGGATGAATCTGTCGAGGTTTTCTTGAAAAATGCCGGTGATTTACCTATCTATACACCCCGTATCGGGCAGCCACTTTCTTTACAAAAACCAGTAGAAACAACGCGTTGGTGGCGAGATGTACGTTAATTAATTTTTTGTAAGTATTTGTTTATCAATAATTTATACTTAATAGTCTTGTTTCTTTATACGTTTAGTTAGAAAATTCGAAATTCGTTGGTTTATAGAAACAAGCCGCTTTTTATGTGAATAACTTACCAATCAAAATGCCCTAGAAATTCCGAAGATTTTCTAGGGCATTTTGACGTAATCTCAATCAGTTTACCTGAATATTCATATTGATAATCAAGCCATTATTGTATTGAAACACATTTTGACCGTTGATTAACCGTCCAAATTGAACGGTTTGGTTCAAATAACCGCCCTCAAGCCGAACGGCTTTGGTGATAGGTTTCCCGATTAAAACACCAATCCGGTTTTGGTCAAAAACATTGGCATTGACATTCGGCCCGAAACCTATCATCACCTCATCATAAACGGCTAGATAAGGAGATTTCGCAGGATTACTTTTGCTCAGCGGAATATCTGCCCGGAACATATACCGCATTCTATGTAAAAGCGGAAATTCATCTTCCTTCGTGACATCGGCAGAGCTATATCTGCCGACAAACCGCTGTTCCAACATAAAACGATGCGAAAGCTGCACATTAGCTTGCTTGTGAGATAACTGAGCCATCTGGAAAATTCGATGTTCCGTAAAATCACGTCCTAAACCATTCAAAGGAAATTCACCGTACGGAAAAGTTTCTATCCAGGCATATCCTACCCGAAAAAGAACACCTGAATTTGGTCTATAATTGACGCCCACACGTGCCAAACTTTGCTGCCAATTGGTGATGAATTGCTCTCTTCGCCATTGGTACTCTGTATGAAGCCCCCATTTTTTGGCTAGTTTGAAAGTTCCAAAGTAATTGTACCAACCAATTGCGTTGGAGTGATTTAGTCGGTTATTTTGCCCTGAAACCCGTGTATTCGATGCAATCAAGAAGAGAAAAAGAAGCCAACTAAACCGTCTCATTTTGTTTCTTTTGCTTTTGGACGAGGTAAATTATACAACGTTTCTTCTAGGAACTCTACTTTTCCTGTGTGGATGTCATAGATTGCACCTACAATCAGGATTTCGCCATCGACGTATTTTGTATGCAAAATTGGGTCTAAATCACGCAGGTTATTCACTTGGTCAATGACATTCTGCCTTACTGCATTATTCACCGGGTCGCCGGGTAAATGAGAACATTTCGCCACGGCTGGTTTGATTTCATTGATAAGTGTGACAATATGCCCTGGAACATTCTCTGGGCGTTGCACCGCTGCTGCCACCGCGCCACATTCTGTATGACCAAGCACAACAATGAGTTTCGTTTTCAATTTTGCAACGGCAAATTCCATGCTGCCATAAGAAGCAGCCGACGATACTTGTCCGGCGGTACGAATGATGAATAAATCACCCAAACCTTGGTCAAAAATCATTTCGTTTGGCACGCGTGAATCAGAACAACCTACAATGGTAGCGAAAGGCGTTTGTCCATTTTCAAGTTCCTTGATTGTGCTCATGTCTTGTCTTGGGCGAATGCTTTTTCCTTCGACAAACCGCTTGTTTCCACCAGCTAGTTTCTTCAAAGCGATGCGTGGGTCCGCAAAAGCTGAATCTCGATTGACAACATAGTATTCCTTCCTCCATTGCGCAGAGTCAATGACAATAGTTCTGGCGTTTTCTGCTGTTTTGAGATCTGATTTGTTTGTTTTTTTGTTGATTTGGGTTTGGGCATTTGCCAATGTATGAAGGCAAAGCATTGCTGCCCCCAAAAGAATTGTCTGTTTCATTTTTGTTTTTTGTTTTGTTTTTCTACTCGTAGATGAAGTTGTTGTTTCGGGTAATTGGGACATCTTTATCTACCAAATGTGTGTATCCGTCGATTCAAACATTTTCTTCCAAACCAGCCTTTTTTTACTTTGTTGTATAACGATTTTTTATGTTTATTATAAATTACATATAAATAGCTTATAATAAGCACGTTTTGTTACTACGAAAAAGTAAAATTTTTATACAAATCAGTCGTACTAAAAAAGATAGTCGGTTCGTATTTTCTTTTTTTGCTTCCATTCGCACTCAAAACTTTTGTCTATGCGTACTCCGTTTTATGAATCTTAGAAGTTCTTTGTGTTCGTTTTAGGTAAAATGTAAGACACACATACATTGTATTTGAGGAAAAAATACGTGTATCAAGAAGTAGAAAGTAGGGTTGGATTACTGAATGAGAAGTAGGTATCTTGTTTCCAATGTTTGCTCTCTCGTATCTTTTCGTAAAAATGGAACAGTTAATTTACTCACTTGAAAATGGCTGAATGTTTGCATTACCTCTATATTTCCGTTCCAATTTGCTTCTATTTCTTTTTTACCAACGACATCCGTATAGATATACGTGTTTTTTTCAAGTGATGAGAGCGTAACAAATGGAATGATTCGTTGCGCGTAAAAATCAAGGCTATGACCATGTACACGGAAACAAAAAATACGATCTACCGGCCATTTTTGCGCGTGAATTTCTTTTCCCAGAATGCTCGTTGATTGATACGAAAACCAAGCTGGATAGAGATAATATCTGAGTGAAAACGTGAAGAACAAACTCGCAATGAGTCCTGATATTACTGTTTTTTGCCAAGAGGAACGAAATAGAAAAGGAATACTGCTGAGCAAAAGCCAACCTATACCAACCAACCAAATAAACCAAGAATTGGGTGCATCAAAAAAGAAAAATAGGCTACATACAAGGAGAAAAAAGAACAGATGTAAACTCGCGAAATGGAGTTTTTGTAAACGAAGAATCGCCTTGTTTTTCCAAGAAGTCGATAGAAGATAATCCGCCAACAGAATAGAGGAAAAAGGCAATAACGGAAAAATATAATGGGGAAGTTTGTAATTCGATAAAGACAAAGAAGCAAACCCTAGGATAAAAACAGCAAGACTCATCCATTCTGTGGACTGCCGAAAACGCGTGATTTTATAAAAAAGAGCAGGAATTAAAAAGAGAATCCAAGGTTGAAAGTCCCAGAGAATCGTGTGGAAAAAGTACAAAAAAGAAGTATCGTTTTTCCAATAGATTTCCCCCGTTATTCGTCCAAAACTTTGTGTCCAGAAATAAAATTCTAATCCTGAAGGACCTTGAAGACCATAGACAGTTTTTTCAGGATGTAAATCAAATTGTTGATAAAGTCCAATACACATGGGAAGAAGCACAAGTAAGATAATCCCGAGAAAAGAGAACCATTGGACAGAAAAAAGGAGTTTCCATTCGCGCCGAACCAATACATGTCCACCCACGGCAAACCCAAAAAATACCAAGGCAATGGGCCCTTTGGCAAGCATCCCTAGCCCAACAAAAAATGCGGCAAGTAGGAGAGATGTATTCTTTTTGTTTTTCCAATAATCTGAAATTTGGGCTAACGAACCAATAAGTGCAGACAATAACAGACCGTCTGTCCGGACATCGTTTACGAGCAAGAAAAAGGCTTGAGACGAGCCCAAAAGGAGTGTGGCGAGAAGTGCGGTTTGCGCCGAATACCAAATTTTGGTGAAGCGATAGGTACTAATGAGTGCCAAAAGAAGTGCTAGAAAGGCAGGAAGTTTATACGCCCACGTTGAAACCCCAAACATAGAAAAGGAAAGGCTTGCCAACCAAAACAACAGAGGTGGTTTGTCTAGGTAATCCTCCCCACGGTGATAGACTTGCAGAAAATCTCCGCGTTCGTTCATTTCACGTGCTATCGAAGCATATTGAGCTGCATCGACTTCAAGCACATCGAGCGGTAGATAGGCAATATACAGTAGTAGTAAAATTGGGAAAGCAAAACGATATATACGCATAAGCAAGTAAAATAAAAAAGTCTGTTGGTTTTCAAACCAACAGACTTTTCAGCGGCACATTAACGCAAACTATTGATATAATTTGCAATTTGAAGGGCATCTTTTCGAGGCACTTGCGGCATGGGTGCCATGGGTGTCGCGTAATCTGGCCAGTTTTCTGGTTTCGGATTATAAATTAACTCAACGATTTTTTCATCGCTGTATTTTCTTTTTGCAATTTCTTTGAATGCCGGACCAATCACTTTCTTGTCCTCTGCGTGGCAAGCCAAGCACGTATGTTTTTGAAGCAAAGGTTTGAGTGTGGCGAATGTCGGCTGAACGGCTGTTGCAACTGGTTTTCCTTTCGCGTCAGGAGATATTAATTGTTTGGTATTTGCCTGATTAACAGGCTTTTGTGTTGTTTTGGCAGGAGCTGTTCCTTTCAGTTCATTGCTTGCCATTTTTGTTCCGGAAGGAATGGTATTCAAGGTATAATAGGCGGTAGGATGAACCAAAGACCACGCATTTTCAGCGGAGCGAATCCCGTCCAGATTGATTTCATGAATATAGTACGGACGAAGCCCATCGACGACGAGACGTACTTTTTTTCGGTCAGCTGAAACCTTTACGCCCTTGATAGTCAGTTCTTTCCGGTTCACAGGTGGTGAACCATAGACAGGATGGTGTTTATACAAAAAGCTATTGAGTGCGTAATTTCCTAGATTTTCAGCGGAGGTAGGGTCAATTGGAAGAGTAAATTCAATCTCAAAACCATCTGGCATCGCCCGAACGGCAAGCATTTCGAAAGGCACTTTTCCGTTCCAAACGAGTCGTTGAAACCCTTGGTTGGCATCACCGGCTGAGCCCCAACCTCGGTTGGTTTCGCCGACAAATAAACTACCATCTTGCGCAAATGCCATTCGCAAAACGCCCGACTGAAATCCGGCACGGAAATCAAAAGCTGCTCCCTGATATTCTCCGTTTACCTTTTCCAAGAATACACGCATAATTTTGGATTGCCCTTGGTCGCCGACAAAAAGTTGACCAGCAAATGGGCCGAAAGCACCCATAGTTTCGTCTTTGAGAATCTCTGAGTTAGAAATTCCTAGGATACCATGCGGAAGCCAAACCGCCGGAGTTTGCAAACCTGGGAGTTTATCTTTCAGTTCGTATAAGAGTTCAGGCGTTTCTTCTTGTACGTTTTCAGGTTTTAGCATCGTACCATTGGCGGCACGTACTTGGCGGTTATCGCGCAGCGCAAAAAACTGCTGTTCAGTAATTTGAACAGGAGAATCCGCAGCCCATTTTAGCCCCGCAGGATGACCCATAAATCCACCCTTTTTTACATGCCAAATACCACCTGAACCCATCCAGTCTCCTTGGTTGTCCGTATAAAATAAGTCACCATCAATCATACCTAAGCCAGCAGGGGAGCGCATACCCGTAGCCCAAGGGATTCGCTTGCCATCGGGAGTAATCTGGAACATCCATCCTCGTGTAGGCACTCTGGATTCTCCTCGCCACCATTCTTCATCACCAAAAGCAACATTTCCACTTACAAAAAAACTACCATCTGGCGCTATTTTAGGTCCAAAGGAATACTCGTGGTAATGTCCGGAAATCGGCCACGCGTGCACAGTTTCGTACAAATCTGCCTTGCCGTCACCATTTGTATCTGCCAATCGGGTTAATTCACCGCGTTGTGCGCAATAGAAGGAACCCTCTTTGTAAACAAGTCCTAGGACTTCGTGTAAACCAGAAGCAAATTTACGGAAATACGGCTGGCGACTCGTTGGGTTTTCTATGACCCAAACATCTCCTCGTCGGGTAGCTAACGCAATGGAACCATTCGGAAGCGACGTAACGCCACCCACTTCCAACAAAATGCCTTCTGGAACGGGTAATGTCACGATTTTATAGAAATCTTCTTCTTTGGGTGACTCTTGTGCCCACCCCTTGCTGGTAAATAGCAATTGCCCAACAAGACATATAAAAAATACGTGTTTTTTCATCATGAAAGGGTCTAAACATTAAAATAAGATGGAATAGGAAAAGGGTGTAGGAGATAAAACGACCGTCAGTTCTTGCATTTCTCCGACTTGGCTGAGTTGCGGAGTGGCTGAACGAGGAACTTCGATATAATATGAATTATCGACGAGGAAAGACGTAGGGTTGATAGCTTCAATACGCTTTCCTTTGGCTAGTTGTGCCAATAGACCGTTTCCAGAGGCAGTCATTGTTCGCTCAAATCCTCTGCCTTCTTTGGGTAGAATCGTGTCTGTGATGCGTTGTCCGTGGATTTGGTAATGAAATATAGGTCTATCCTGCGCATCTAGTTGATACCCAAGCGGACGAAAACCTGTCCCTGTTGTATCTTGTCTGGATGTTCCTGGTTTTGCAACGGTAAGTTCGTTGGGTAAATAAACGAGCGCACCGAGAGGTTTTGAGGAACCGTCGCCTCGGTCGTTCCACATGGGAGTTGTATCGAGAAATTCACCGCGCCAAACTTGGAAGAGCGAACCATTGTCTAGATCATACGAATAATGAATGAGACTTGGGTCGCCCACAGAAATCGCATGGACTATCCGTTTTTGGGAAGGTAAATCCATAAAACTACGAAGATGCGTTGGTGCAATGGCTTCTACCAAAATGGGGTCTGAAGGCGTCGCGGCAATCAAAGCACTTACGCCGTGGTGAGCCGTCTCGCGGAAGCCAGGGCCTGCCGACCAAAGTGCCAACGATGGCCGCAACCAACCGTCTCGCTTATTATTAAATAAACGAAGCGAATGCATCCCTTGAGAGAGTTGGACGCGGGCAGTTCGTGTCGTTTGGCTAGTCGTCCATTTATTATCTAAGAGTTCTTTGCCGTCGATATGGAGTGTTGTATTTCCAGTTCCAAGAACTTTAAATGTGTATTCTCCGGCAGTAGGGGCGAAATAGTTTCCTTCGATGACAAAGGCGTAGTCATTGGTTTGGTCGGTGACTTCCCAGGTTATTGCGTCTAATTTTCCTGTTTTTTGAGGTGTTAATTTAGACAAATCTTCATCGTGGGGGTAACTGCCGTAGTAGGTTTTGTAGGATAGATTGGATACAGCTCCGGCTTGTTTGTCGAACGAATGAAATTGAATGTTTTTCAGTGCGAGTGAACCATGGTCTCCTTGGAAACGCAACGGGCCGAGTGCCACTTCTTTTGCATCAATAGCGCCGCGTGTGACCCCAGAAAGTACGACATTTTCATGAATACGAATGCCATTTAGAGTAATAGATAGAATTTTGGCAGGTTGGATTTTTTTGCCACTAACATCAAAACGGGGTGCTTGGAAAGAAATGTCGATATGTTGCCAAATTCCAGGAGCTTTAGCTACATTGACTCTCGGTGCGGAACCTTCGAATCCCTTTTGTCCGTCTGGCATTTGATCGTTCCAACGCTCGTAAATACCACCGAGGTCATTGTATTTGGGTGCTTTTTTTCCCCAACTATCCATCAGCTGAATTTCATATCGTCCTTGCAAATATATGCCTGAATTGGCTCCTTGCGCCATCATAAAATCGAAAGAAATATCTAAATCACCATGTTGCATTTTGGAAAAGAGCTCAAATTCAGAGCCATACGTTCCGAGCGGATGGATACAGGCAAGTACACCTTTACCTGGAAGTGTGGTTAATTGGTTTTTTTCGGTGTAATTGGCACGGACATCCCCGACGATTTGCCAGTTTTTGGCTGGATTGGATTCAAAAAAAGAAAGATTATCGAGAGGAAGTTGCACGTGTTGTGCGAAAGAAGGATAGGCAAGTGCACAAACGGCAATACCTAGCCAAAGGCGTTTTATCATAGTTGAAAATGAGTTGGGTTTACTCGACAAATGTAAGCAATCGTCCTAAATTTTCCGTAGATGCAGCCTTCTTTTCGACGGAGACGAGGAAATGCGCTATGTAAACTGGGGAAGAAAGTAGTGGGAAAGAGCAAAAAGGGTCGTCATTTCGTCACCCAATGAGTTGTTTCATGTACTTTGTAAGTCGTTCATCACCTGTTTTTTTGGTCGGTGGCGATATTGTCTTTAAAATTGTACTTGATTTGAAAAACAAACGAATACATATTGATTCTCCTGAAAGATTAGCTTATGTCTGGTTCGTTCATGGATAAAATTTATACGTGTTTGGTATTTCGATGAATTTGAAAACCAAACGAGAAAGTAGGTTATCAGTCTGGCCAATTGAAAACATAATTTTGACCTACTCAAGCATTCGTTTAGATTCATTTTCATTTGAAATAGTACAATTTCAATAAGAATCATTTTTCAAGCTTTCTTGCCCTATTGGTGTTATCATCTGTTTTCAAAGGTATATTATTCATTTTAATTCACATTCATGTCATGCGTAAATTTACTTACTTACTCTCAGGATTTGTATTTATTTCTCAATTAGCTTTTGCTCAGGGCAAAAAAGGGGATATTACGGAATTTATAACGGTATCTTATCTTCAACCTAAAGTAAATGATTTGAAAGGAGGTGGAATCGGTTTGACAGGCGGTTTACTTTATAGTATAACAGATAAGTTTTCTTTCGGGATAGCTGCTGAGGGTTCTCTCAGCTATTTCAATCTAACAACTGCCGAAGGTGGAGGTTCTTTGAACGCCTGGTATGGCGGTAGAGCTGTTGGCGAATATTACCTGACAGAGAAAAAAGTAAAACCATTTATTGGTGCCGGAATTGGTGGTCTGAAAACTGGAAGTTTTGCAGAATCCTCATTAAATTTTAGTGCAGATGAAACAACAAGAATTACTCTTGGCCCACGAGCAGGTATCTTGTTTGGAAATTTTAGGCTTTCAATGGAATACTCAATTATTCCCCAAAAAATTTCTTCAATCACAAATGATTATAACCTACGTTTTATTGGTTTTCATCTGGGTACACATTTTGGTAGCTCATGGAAATGAATAGAAATTTGGTTAATTTCTGCGCATAATTTAATCGTATTTCTTTCACCTCATTTCAAAAGTGTATAGCTTTTTTATAGGAAAAAGTATTTCTTCGTAGTGTTATTGGCGTACTCAAAATGAAAATAGTTTAATTCTTTTTGGTAGAAATCGTATCAGACGGGAAACCCTTTTCTTTTTTTCTAAATTTCGCTGCTCGAAACGCTTAGCCCTTGCTTCCAATAAAGTGTTTCCTGAATTAGTTTGAATAAAGTCTTGTAAGTACTGGCAATAATTTTACCCAAACAACCATACAATGAAATTTCTTCTTCATCTCGTATTTTTCTTTTCTACCTCATTTACTCATGCGGGTCTTTCTTTCACACATGCAGACAGCCCAATCCTTTATAGTTCTATCCACAAGGAAAGCCGGGTTGCGTCTTCTATTGATACTACTTCTCGAAGAATTTCAGAAAAAACAGGAGTACGACGTGCCAACGAAAACGCCCATGTTTCTTTTAAGCCAAAATTTACCCAAGAACGTATCTTGGCAATTCCCAAAGGGGAAAGACCTTTGCCTAGTACATATTTAAAAAGAAAATACATAAAACATCACCTCCGAAAGTTTGAAAAAGAAGGCGTTGCATCGCGAATTGTTTCCAAAAATGATTTTGTAAATTTTGGCGTTGGTAAACCCGATAAAGGAAAAACGGAGTTCGTCGGTTTGAAATCTGAAATTGATTTTCTGCTGTCTTTGCCTTTAATCGAGCAAGCCAATAAATTAGGAATTCCTGTAGAACAATTACAAAATGGATATTTGCTAAGAATTAATTTCTCATTATCAGGTGATTATAAGGTATTTATGCCTTCGGGGAATGAATTTGGCGCAAATCCCAAATGGATTCCTAGCGGAAAACTACCAACCGGCCTGCACGAAGCAATCATCCGTACAGAAGGTATGAAATTGAACGTACACTATTTTGTAACAAATTTATGAAACGTACTTGCAAAGAAATTCAAAAAAATAACTGGGATTTTACACTCTACGACGTCGATGGAAAAGGGGTAATCACGGTTGTTTTTTTTCAAAGTATGATTGATTTTTCAAGAAGTTTTTATGTAACAGAGGAAGAAAAAATATTCAATTTTGAGCAACTCAAAGTATTATCTGAAGACATTAGAAATAGATATGAAGCATACAAAACAAGAGAAATACAACCCGCTATTACACAAGAAGAAGTTCTTTCCTAAACTACATTCGTCAAAAGTATGCTTACTTCGCCAGGTAAAAAGTATATGATTTGACCAAAAAGACTAAAATGTTGGCACTCTCTTTTTTCTTTTCGACTTTTGTAGCTTCAAATTCAAGTAAGCTAATTATTTTTCTCAATGAAAACGTATGTATTTTTCTTTCGTCTGGCAGAAAATCGAGCACGTTTTCTCTTACTCTTTACTGTACTTTCTCTTCTTTCTACCCTTTTTGGCGTTCTAAACTTGGCTTTACTCAAACCATTGCTCGACACTTTATTTCGCCCGACATCCTCCCAAGTATTTACTTTTCCTTTTGTTTTAAAAATAGAGTTTCTGTCTGATATTCAGTTAGTTGTATCAAGGAAAGGGGCTTTCGGTGCGCTTCAGTTGGTATGTGGTTTCTTGGTTTTTTCTGCCTTCTGCACCGCTCTTTTTCGCTATTTTGCACTATATGAATTGGAGAAATACAAGCTCACTTTTGGCGCACTCCTCAGGCAAAAATTCTTGGACAAAACTCTGCAATTACCGCTTTCGTATTTTTCTGATACACCTAAATCAACGACGTTAACACTCTTTTCGTCCGATATATCTGAAATCGAGCATGTTTTTAGTGCTCTTTTGTCAGCTTGTATCAAAGAAGGTACTTTGTTTATCGGTTACTTTCTGGCTCTTGTATATATTTCTCCAGCCTGGACACTCGGTAGTTTGCTGTTTATTCCGCTTGTTGGAGGATTTTTAGGTTTTATATTGAAAAAATTACGCGAAAACGCACACCAAAACCAGCAACGTCTTGCCCGGTTATTGGGTCTCGTAGAAGAAAGTTTTGCAGGTATTCGTATCTTGAAAAGTTTCTCTGCACAGTCGTTTACACACGCGCGATTTGCGGAAGAAAATAACGCACAAATGCAGCTTGCCCGCCAATATGCCCGCCGTAACTTGTTAGCGAATCCTTTGTCCGAATGGATTGGTATCTCCTTGGTAGCAAGTATTTTATATGTAGGTGGTACACAAATATTTACAGGTCAATCGGACTTGTCTGCCTCTTCTTTTTTAGCATTTATTGCTATTTTTTCCCAAATTATTCGTCCCGCAAAAGACATGGCGCAAGCGCTTTCCACAGCGCAAAAAGGAGTGGTTTCTGCACAACGGCTTCAAACTTTTTTAACACACAAAACAGAGGCTTCCACTCAGGTTTCAACAAAGAAGGCGATTTTTTTTGCCACTGAAATCACCTTCGATTCCGTTACTTTTTCCTATACTCCAGGAAATCCCATCTTGAGAAATTGTACATTTTCTTTACCCAAAGGAAAAACGATTGCGCTTGTCGGGCCATCTGGAGGAGGTAAATCAACGCTTGTAGATTTACTTCTCCGCTTTCATATACCCGATACTGGCAAAATTTGTTTAGACGGAAATCCCATTCAATCTCTTGATTTATCGGCTTATCGCGCCTTGTTTGGCTTGGTACAACAAGACCCCTTTTTGTTCGACGATACGATGTATAGAAATATCACGTTGGGTATGGATATTTCAGAAGAGGAGGTAAAAAAAGCGGCACAAATAGCAGATGCCGCTGGTTTCATTGAGCAGCAACCACAAAAGTATCAGACGAAAGTGGGCAACCGAGGTGGACGTTTATCCGGTGGACAAAGGCAGCGAATTGCCCTGGCAAGAGCCATTGCACACAAAGCCGATTTTTTTATTTTGGATGAAGCCACTTCTTCGCTTGATGCGCAGTCTGAATGGCTAGTTCAGACGAGTTTGCACGAGTTTTTCAAAGATAAAACAACGTTGGTTATCGCACACCGGTTGGCGACTGTGCAAAAAGCAGACCTAATTCTGGTGCTTGATGAAGGGGAAATAAAAGAACAGGGAAGTCACGAAAAGCTCATGAAACAACGTGGAATATATGCTCAATTAGTTAAAAAACAGGAATTTAATGAATAACGAAATGAACACTTTGGCATTAAAAAAAGGGTTATATACGGAAGTTTCTCGCCTCTTGACGGAGAAAATACGGGTAGCTGAAACTGCCATGCAAGCCGCACAAGCATCTGCCAATGAAGAAACGAAGAGTTCTGCGGGTGATAAATACGAAACTGGCCGCGCGATGGCACAAAATGACCGAGACATGTATGCGCGTCAATTTTTGCAATTGAAACAAGAAATACAAACCGTGGATTTTGCATTCCAAGCAGTAACATCGGAAGTCGTGAGTGCGGGTTCTCTTGTCGGTACGTCGCTCGGTTGGATTTGGATAGCCGTTTCCATCGGGCATGTGAAGTGGATGGACACCTCTGCGATGGTGGTTTCTGCGGCATCACCGATTGGTCAAGCCATTTGGCATAAAAAAGAAGGTGAAACGTTTGTTTTCAGAAATCAAACACACCAAATTTCGACGCTTATCTGACTTACATTACCAATCCAATTTATCCTTTAATTGCTGGTAGCCGCTTTTACTTACCGCCAATTGAACCCCATTTTTTAATTGAACTTGGTAACTATTCTTGCCTAAAAGATGTAGTTTTTCAACTACTTTTTCATTCACCAAAAATGAGCGATGAATGCGAACAAAGGTAGCCGATAATAGATTTTCGTAGTATCTCATGGTTTTTTGTTTGAGATGTCGCCCTTTTTCCGTGTGAATCCAAACGTAATCTCCGTCTGACTCCAAATAAAAAATGGCGTTGTAGGAAATTACCTCGATTTGGTTTCCGTTTTTGATAACAATCCGATCTGTGTTTTTCTCCGATAGTTGCATGTCGGGAATAGGAACAGAAGGCGTAGTGTTTTGAGCTGCCCGGAGCAATACTTTGTCCATGGCTTGCTTAAATCGTGCTTTTGAAAACGGTTTGAGAAGATAATCCAAGGCATTTTGCTCAAAAGCTTGCAAGGCATATTGGTCGTATGCTGTCGTGAAAAGTACCATAGGCGGATTCTCTAGCAGTTCCAAAAACTCAAAGCCAGTTATTTTTGGCATTTGTATATCCAAAAAAAGTAAATCTGGACGAAATTCTTGCCAAAGTTTAAGGGCTTCAAAGCCATTTTCTGCTTCGCCAACAAGAGTAATTTCTGGATAATCCTCCAAAAATTTTCGAATAATTGCACGTGCCAAAGGTTCGTCGTCTATGATACAAGCTGTCATGATTCAAGGGGTAAATAGAGTGTAATAGAAAATAGTTTATGGTCATTTTTTTGTTCAACCAAAGTGCCTTCCGAATACAAAAGAGCCAAGCGTTCACGGATATTTTTTAGCCCTGTTCCGCTACCTTTCGGAGTAGGAGTTGTGGGGTCAAAGGTATTTTCCATCTTGATAATCAGGTGTTTATCACTCAGTTTGGTTTGTAGAAAAATAGATTCTTGTTCAACAGAGCCATACAAACCGTGTTTCAGTGCATTTTCCAGTAAAGTATGTACGAGTAAACTAGGGATGGGCTGGTCGAGGGTATTGGGAGCGATGTCGGTTGTCCAATGAATTTTATCACCGAACCGGATTTTCTCAATCGCCATATAGGCTTGGCACATGTCCAATTCTTTCTTTAATGCCACTTTTTGTTCTTGCTCGTATTGAAGAGTATATCGCAGGAAATCCGCTAGAAGCAAGGTCATTTCATGCGCTTTATTTGGGTCAAAAAGCGTTAAACTGCTGATAGAATGAAGACTATTGAACATAAAATGAGGATTCAATTGACTTCGTAGTACCTTCAATTCGGTTTCACGAAGGGTCTGATAGAGGCGTGTCTCCCGTTGTTTGTTTTCCAAATAGGATTGGTAATAATTATCCAAATACATGAAAAACACAAACAAGATATATCCCAAAACGCCCAAAAGAACCTTCAAAGGCATTGTAAGTTCCTTATAATTGGAACTCAATTGGTTTCCAAGAAAAAAATCACTGATAAATTGACTGCAAGTGAGCCACAGGAAAACAACCAATACAAGATAAAATACATGATTATTGACAAAGAAAATGAGTTTTTGATTGTCCATTTTCACGTAGCGCAACGCATACCAAAAACCAAGAAAGAAGAAAGCCAATAAACTATTTTGAATCAAAATATCCACCAATAGCGCTAACCATGGGGAGGAAAAATACGTATATAAAAAGACAAATTGAATCATGGCAAGGAAAAACCAAGCCATGATATAAACAAAAATACGTTTCGGTTGAGACAGAATAGGATGTCGCATCAATATCTTTTGATTTCAAGTCCACCCATCACGATATTTCCTGTAATCACAAGACGTTGTGCCGGATTGACCACGTGGTCTGGATACGTCGTAATTTTATCCTCTACGCCGCCCATAATCGGTAAAACATCTACTTGTACGTTCCATTCCTTCGGAATACGGAGTTCAACTCCACCCATAAGTACAAAAATATCGATAAGTGCAGGAGCGTTTAGGTTGGCATTGGTTAAGTCCATTTGAGAGCCACCCATGACACACAAAATACGTCCACCAGAAAATTGGCTACTTGTTATCTTTTTATTTCCACCACTCATGATGTACGTTTCATTGATTTTATCACGCGTATTTACGTCTTGTTTGCTCTTAAAAGTCGCATCGGGGTAGGTCGGTCGGAGGCGTTTATAGACAATCGCGCCACCGGCAACGACGAGCAACAAAGGCCAAAGTTTGCTATAAGTTTGGTAGGCTTCTTTGGAGATAAAGTCTGGGGCAAAAAAGAAAATAGACAAGCCAATGGCAAAAATCCCCTCGAAATATTTCTGTTTTGTCAATGCATTAATACCAATAATGAATGGAATAATCCGCCAAGAAATAAGATAGGTAGGTAAACGGAAGGAAATAAGGCCAAAGTTTTTAAGTAAAAAATAAAGACCTAAGACGACAAGAACTCCCGCCCAGATAAATGAAGAATAGTTGTTTTGCTTTTTCATACTTTGTGTTTTTTTGAACAAATATAGCGGGTTGAACGTGTGCCGAGAAAGAGGAAATCGGTGAAAGAGGGAACAGAAATCGTTGAATGGTATTTTTTTACCGATGAATGAAAATCGAAAAATGTATAAAAGAAATGAATTTTAAATGTATATACATTGTTTACAAAAGAATATAAGTAATAAAAACGATGGGAAATACGAATTTTCAGGATTTACAAAAAATGGCACAAGGTTTTCAAAAGACCTCTCGAATGCCTGTTTTATTCATTGGACATGGCTCACCGATGAACGCTATTGAGGAAAATGATTTCGTACGGAATTTTCGAAAAGTGGCTACGGAAATCCCTGTACCTCAGGCTATTCTGTGTATTTCAGCCCATTGGTACACAAACGGAACCTTCGTGACTTCCATGCAAAATCCGAAAACAATCCATGATTTTGGGGGCTTCCCGCCCGAATTATTTGCTGTTCAGTACCCCGCGCCAGGCAGTGAAACATTGGCAGAAGAAACCAAATCTTTGTTAACAGAAACACACGTAGAGTTATCAGATGCGTGGGGATTAGACCACGGTGCTTGGTCTGTTTTGGTTCATTTATATCCTGACGCAAACATTCCGGTAGTTCAACTGAGCATAGACTATACCCAACCGCCCGCATTTCATGCGACTTTGGGGGCACAGTTACGGGCTCTCCGAGAGAAAGGTGTCCTGATTTTAGGGAGTGGAAACATCGTGCATAATTTACGAAAAGTGGCTTTTCACCGCTTTGAAGTAGGTTTTGGCTATGATTGGGCTTTGGAAGCACAAGAAGTATTGAATCAAAAAATACTGTCGCGAGATATAAACGCATTGGCAAATTACATGCAATTGGGTCCGGCTGCACAGCTTGCCATTCCTTCACCCGACCACTTTCTTCCGCTTTTGTATATTCTAGGATTAATGGATAAAAAAGATTCGTTGGAATTGTTCAACGACGAAGTTTTGGCAGGCTCTTTAACAATGACATCGGTAAAAATTGGATTTGCTTAAGCTCCTATTTAAACAAAACCATCTATTGTATTCTGTATAAGAGCATACAATAGATGGTTTTCTAAGTGAGTCGTACTTCTATTTTAAAGGCAAATTTCTGTAATTCGTTACTTCGCCTAGAGAACAGAAAAATAGCTCTTCCGAAACCAAAAAGCCAAATTAACGAGTGCAATCAGTGCGGGGACTTCTACCAAAGGCCCAATAACGCCCGCAAAAGCTTGCCCACTATGAATACCGAAAACCCCAATTGCTACGGCAATGGCAAGCTCAAAATTATTACCCGTCGCTGTAAATGCAATCGATGTACTTTTGGAATAGTCAGCCCCGAAATAGCGACCAATAAAAAAGCTAACGACAAACATCAACGCAAAATAAATAAGCAGTGGAACTGCAATGCGCAAAACATCCATCGGAATTTGAACAATCAACTGGCCTTTTAAGCTAAACATGACGATAATCGTGAATAACAAGGCAATCAAAGTGACAGGAGAGATAAACGGCACAAATGTCTTGCTGAACCATTCTTCCCCCTTTATTCGGATGAGTGAATACCGACTGATAACGCCGAAAGCAAAGGGAATACCTAGATAAATACCCACACTTTCAGCAATTTGACCAATGCTGATATCCACTGCCAAGCCCGTTAGCCCGAAATAGGGTGGGAGTAACGTGATAAAAATATAGGCATACACGCTATACAAAAGCACTTGAAAAATACTATTGAGGGCAATTAATCCTGCGGCATATTCGCGATTTCCGTCGGCGAGGTCATTCCAAACAACCACCATGGCAATACACCGCGCCAAACCGATTAATATTACGCCCATCATGTAGTCTGGATAATCACGCAAGAATACAATCGCTAAAAAGAACATCAAAATGGGCCCGATAATCCAATTGAGAACCAACGATGCACCCAACACTTTTGTATTTTTGAAAACTTCCCCCATTTGTTCGTATTTCACTTTTGCCAAAGGTGGGTACATCATCAATATCAAGCCAATCGCTAAGGGAATATTGGTCGTACCAGACGAATACGCGTTGATAAATGCAGAGGAGGACGGAAAAAAATGACCCATTGCCACGCCAATTGCCATGGCTAGAAATATCCAAAGGGTTAAATAACGGTCTAAAAAGCCCAATTTCTTGCGTTCTGCAATGGGGCTGCATTGATTTGCTGACATGTATTTTCTTTTTTATTTGACTACTTAACAACAACCACCGCCGGGTGTACAAGCAGATGGAGAAGAAATAGGAATAAATTCGATGGGTTGAAGTTTTTGTTTTTCGGGTGGAATCCCGCAGGCATCTGCTGCCAAGCAAGCGGTTTGTTTGGCAATCAACTGGAAATGTGTGCCAGTAAAACCTAACCCATATTTACTGATAGTTTCGCCTTGGTATTCTACCTCGATTTCAAGGTCGCCAAGTCCCAAACGGTTTTCAGAAAGAGCGATGATATTGAGCAATTTTTGGGGTTTGAGGCGGTGTTCGAAGTCGTTCGCATCCCATAATTGGAAATTAACGACCCGTTCGATGCGTTCTGTTCCTCCGCAATCGATGAAATGTTTTGTGACCAAACCAACTTCTGTGACATGGAAATGTTCAGGAACAAATGTGCCAGATGGCAACTGAAATTCTACATTGTCAAGCGTGCTTAGGTGTGCTTTGATTTCTGAAAGTTTCATATAGATTTTTATTTTTGGATGAAAAAATTAACAACATTGACTTTTTTTCTTGTCTAGTACAGATAACATATTCTCAAAATAACTTTTGAGTTGTACAATTCGGGTTTCGTCGATGCAATAACAAATGGCATTTCCTTCGATATTTCCTTTGATGAATCCAGCGGTTTTCAATTCCTTTAAGTGCTGAGAAACAGTCGGTTGTGCCAAGGGAAGTTCATTGACGATATCTCCACAAATACATGAATCTACTTGCATCAAGTAGTTCAAAATAGCGATGCGTGCGGGGTGGCCCAATGCTTTTGCGAGTGTTGCGAGTTCATTTTGTTCTGCTGTAAAATGTTCTGTTTTAGAGATTCCCATGGCATATTCCTAGTTTTTGATTAGCGAAAAGATATAGAGATTTTCAGTAGCAATTTGTCGGCAACGGGCATCGTACATGTGCGTTTCTTCGGGTTGACCATCAAATGCTTTGGGGTCTTCGTAAGTCGTAGATACGCGGGCTGTTGCTCCAAAAACAGTTGGGCAGGCGGCATCAGCGGAGTTACAGGTCATGATGGCGCAGAAGTCCGCTTGTGGATTGGTGGCATCGTCGTATTTTTTGGAAAAAGCGGTGAGTGGAGGCGTATTTTCTGCAAACTGAACGGCATATATTGGATTTTCGGCGTCTGGAGTTGTGTTTGTGATGACAAAACCAGCACGTTGGCAAGCCGCTACGGCGCGTTCATTGAAAGCCGTTGCTTCCGTGCCTCCAGAATACGTTTGGACATTTGGGATGCCGTAATAGGCGGCGGCAGTTGCTCCCCAAATTTGTCCGTAATGACTACGCCGTGAATTATGCGTGCAAATATAGATGAGAGAAACGGGTAAATTAGCTTGGACGCGCGTTTGAACAAATGCTGCAATTTGTGCTAAAATAGCTTTGCGTTCGTCGGGAATGCGCGAGAAATCGGCAAGGCAAGCGGTGATGTACGTGGTGAGCGAAGGGAATAAAGGAGTAGATGACATGGGTAAAAAGAATAAATTATATTATTATATTGCAATATTACGATAAACTAAAAATATTTTCAAATTAATTCGTACATTTACTTTTGTATTATATTAATAGATATTTATCGAAGTAAGTATATTTTTATTTAAGTTATTGATAATGAATAATTTATATATTTTAGATAGGTCTATTTTACGAATGAAATCATACGAGTTTATACAATAAAAAGAGATGAAATCAACGACAGAAATATTTATTGAAGCATGGATAGAATCGCGAACGCGGTTCAGTAATCAGTTGCAAGCGATTACCGCAGAAGATTTGCGGAAGAAACTCCCCCCGTCGGTTAATTCGGCTGGATTTTTAATTCGGCACGTTGGCGATGTAGAACTTTTGTTTGCCAAGAATATTTTTGGAGCAACGGAGGTAAAAGTATCTGCCAAAACAGTGATAGATAAATACGATACAGGCGAGTGGATTCATCTCGACGAGCTAAAGGAATACGTTGCCCACTCTTTTGACACATTGCTTTCGATTGTAGAGAAGCAGACGGCGGTGGATTGGGAAACGCAGGTCACAACCAAGGAATTTGGGACAAAAACCAAGGCGGAGGCATTTGGGCGCATTGTTTCGCACACGGCGTACCACGCAGGTCAATTGGCATTGGTTTTGAAATACGGTATCATCTAAACTAAAAAATACATTGAAAAAAAGCTATATTATACCCCTTTTTATTCTTTTTGTTCGTATTTCTTACGCTCAAGAAATGCGTGCAGTTACACCACAAGAAGCGTCGATGATGGCTAATCGAAATACACTTGTCATTGATTTGCGCACACCAGTAGAATTTGCTGAAAAAACCTTCGACGTTAAAAAAGGAATACATATCCCAATAGAGGACTTCGAGGAACGTTTGGCAACAATCCCGAAAAATCGGTCAATTGTATTGGCGTGTAGAACTGGAAATAAAAGCAAAAAAGCATACGAAATTCTTGAGAAAAATGGGTTTACTAAAATGGTTTACTTAGAAGGTGGTATCGTAGCATGGTCTGATGCGGGTTTGGCGGTAAAAGTAGGACTAGCAGATAAACCCCAAAGAAAGCTAGAAATAGATAGAAAGGAGAGGAGAAAAAAGCTGGGTAAAGGAAATATCAATTGAATTGTCCACATAAAATTAATAACGAAATGAAGTCATTTTTTAAGGTTAGTAATGTATTTTTTCTCTTTTCTTTTGGAGTTTGGGTACAGGGAATGGCACAAGTCAAAACAGTTGGGTCAATGTCTGAAATGGGAAAAAATCAGTTTGCACCCACTATTGCGCTGGACACCTTGGCATCTCGTAAAAAACTTATTGGACTAGGCCCATTGGGACGTATGGAGGGGGAAATTACGGTGTTGAACGGTAAAGCGCTGGGTGCGCGTGTTCAAGCAGACGGGCAAGGTAGTGTTTCAAATATATGGCAAGTAGAAGCGCCTTTTTTCGTATATGCAAAGATTGAAAAATGGAAAAATAAGAATGTCAACTGGGCGATAAATAACGTAGATGAACTACAAACGAAGTTAGAAGAAGCGGCTATTCGGCAGGGGATATCACTGGAAGAGGCATTTCCATTTCGGCTGAAAGGTACTTTTTCAGTTATGAAGACACATATTGTCATGCCTCGCTCACCAGAAATAGAAGGATATCAAGTCGGAAAAAACCAAACAGATTATACATTTACCGATATTGAAGGGGAAATCGTTGGATTTTATTCTGCCAAACATGCAGGAATTTTTACATCAAAGACGAGTCGTTTGCACATTCATTTTGTGGGAAAGAACGAGAAAATAATGGGTCATATCAATGCGTTGAAATGGTCTGAAAGGGATATGAAACTTGCTTTGCCGAGGTGATGTTCGATATACTCATTGGATAGCTGGAACGTAAGTGTAATATCCTTGCATTTTGTTATTCAAATTGACATCTTCATCTGATTAAATGAATATATCACCCCCCGCTTTAAACCAGGGAGCTCATATAAAATCAAATAAGTATGGAAAATGGGGAAAACATAGATGAATACATCGCATCGTTTCCGTTAGTGGTACAAGAACAACTCCAACAAGTGCGAGGATTGGTTCATTCTTTGGTTCCATCTGTCAAAGAATCCATCAAATACGGCATTCCTACGTTCAGCGTTCAGGAGCATTTGCTTCATTTTGCGGCGTATAAAGCACATTTTGGTCTTTATCCAGGACCCGCCGCCGTTGCGTTTTTTAGGTCACGATTGGATAAAAATCAGACGAGTAAAGGGACTATCAAATTTCCCATCGACAAACCATTGCCCCTCGATTTAATCAAAGAAATTGTCGAATACAGAGTGCTAGCAATCCAGGAAAAATACAAAACACCGTAAAACCACAAAATTACAATTCATTTCAAAATCACGATAAATCGCAATAAATCACGATAAATCGTGATTCTACGGTGTTTCTGATATTATTTTATACCCATATTGTATAACGTAAATGCCTGAATATCTGCCTGTTCCTCGATGGTTTTCGAGATTGGCTTTCCTGCACCATGCCCTGCATTGGTTTCTATTCGGATAAGTACTGGGGCTTTTCCTTCTCGCTTTTTCTGAAGTTCAGCCGCAAATTTAAAACTATGCGCTGGTACCACGCGGTCATCGTGGTCTCCTGTCGTGATGAGGGTCGCTGGGTAAGAAACTCCCTTTTTTACGTTGTGAATAGGCGAGTACCCTTTCAGATAGGCAAACATTTCTGGGCTATCTTGTGCCGTTCCGTAGTCATACGCCCAGCCTGCACCCGCCGTAAATGTGTGGTAGCGCAACATATCTAAAACACCCACCGCTGGCAAAGCAACTTGGAATAAATCAGGGCGCTGTGTCATGGCTGCTCCAACCAACAAACCTCCGTTAGAACCTCCTCGAATGGCGAGGTATTCTTTTGACGTATATTTCTCCCGAATCAAAAATTCTGCCGCTGCAATAAAGTCATCAAAGACATTTTGTTTCTTGCGCTGTGTACCTGCATCGTGCCATTTTTTCCCGTACTCACCGCCACCACGCAAATTAGCTACGGCATAAACGCCTCCGTTTTCCATCCAAACGGCATTCGGAATACTAAATGAAGGAGATAAACTGACATTAAATCCACCGTAACCATACAATATCGTCGGATTTTTACCATTCAAGATAGTTCCCTTCTTGTAAGTGATAATCATAGGAACACGTGTGCCATCTTTGGAGGTATAAAAAACTTGCTTGCTTTCGTATTGCTCCGAAGCAAAGTCAATTTTTGGTTTGATAAATTCTTTTTGTTCGCCTGTTACGGGCTGAAACGCATAGACACTTCCAGCTGTGGTGTAATTCGTGAAAGAAAAATACAGTTCTTTTTGGGTTCTCTTTCCACTAAATCCATTCACGGAGCCAATACCAGGAAGAGCAATGTCACGTACTAATTTACCGGAATAATCATATTGTTTTACCTGTGAGATAGCATCAATCATATAATGAGCGAAAATATAGCCGCTTCCAGTACTTGGTTCTAATACATGCTCTGTTTCGGGTAAAAAATCGACCCAATTTTCACGCGCTAATGCTTGGAATGTAGTCGTGACAATGCGTTTATTTGGAGCTTTGTAATCTGTTACAATAAATAATTTATCTCCTTGATTATCAAGTATATAGTTGTCACTATCCATGTTTGTTACGATAGGTAGGATAGGTGAGTTTGGTTGTGATAGATTCTGAATGTACAATTCATTTCCAGAGGTAGAATTAGCGGCTGAAATGACCAAGAAACGTTCATCTTCTGTAACATTTCCACCAACATAGCGGCGTTTTTGTTCTGCACCAAAGATGAGTTTATCTTCTTTCTGAGCAGTGCCAATGCGGTGAAAGTACAATTTGTGCTGATCTGTTTTAGCGGACAACTCGCTTCCGGTTGGTTTGTCGTAGCTAGAATAATAGAAACCGGAATTTCCTACCCAAGCGATGCCACTGAACTTCACATCCACGAGGGGCGTTTCCAAAGGTTTGCGTGTTTTAGTGTCTAAAACAATGATTTTATTCCAGTCACTACCTGCTTCCGAAATAGAGTAAGCGACGAGTGAGCCATCTTTTGAGAACGCCATTTGTGCCAAAGAGGTACTACCGTCTGCTGCAAATGTATTGGGGTCTAAAAATACAATTTCTGTCCCATCTTTTGCTTTTTGGTATAAAACGGATTGATTTTGAAGACCGTTGTTTTTGTAAAAATAGGTATATTCTCCTTCCGTAAAAGGCGCGGAAATACGTTCGTAATTCCAGATGGATTCCAATCGTTTTTTGATTTTTTCCTTTTGAGGGAGTTGGTTCAAATACGCAAAAGTAACTTTGTTTTGGGCTTTTACCCAGGCTGTTGTCTCTGCTGAACGGTCGTCTTCGAGCCAGCGATATGGGTCGGAAACAGATGTGCCGAAGTAAGAATCGACGATAGGTTTTTCGGGAGTTGTTGGATACGTAAGGGGCATTTGTGCTGTTGATTCAAAATACGCCATGCCAAGGCATAGCCATACAAGATGTGTTCTTTTTACCATGTCAATAGTTGGGTTAACCGTACTTGGGTTTGTGATGTTCTTGTCTGACGTTCTGGAACTAAAAAGGGAACGAGACCCTTTTTAAACTAAAAAGTCAATACATTTGCTTGAAATTAAGCAAATTTCTAAAAATAGTACTACTTTCTCTGAACATTTTTAATGTATCTAAGTGTTGATTGTCTGCTTGATAATGGTTTACTTTGTATAAAATATAATTTTAGCTACTCCATGTTTCTATTTAAACACATCACTCCTCGAGTAATAATTATTGGTTTATTCCTCCTTTTTGCTGCCTTTTCTCGTGTATTTATTGCCCGATTTGCCCCTGATTTAGCGAACTTCTCTCCGGTTGGTGCGCTTGCTCTATTTGCTGGAGCACAGTTGGGGCTTCGCTGGAAATCGTTTATCATGCCATTTTCCTTTTTAATTCTCTCCGATATTTTAATCAATGTATGGGTTTTTGAAGGTCAGTATGGAATTATGTATGACTCTTTTTACTGGACGTATCTCGTTGTTGCCGCTATCATTGTTCTTGGACATTTCTTCGCGTCCTCTCAGAAAGTCGGAGGCATTCTTCTAAGCAGTGGTTTAGCTACATTAACCCACTGGGGAATCCTTGACTTTATCTATTGGGTAGCCGGTGGAACAAGTATTTCTTCAGGTTTGGTGTTATCCAAAGATATGGCTGGCTTGCTTGAAGCATACGCGCAAGGCGCTCCATTCGCCAAAAATTTTGCAATGGGCACAGTGGCTTATTCGCTCATTTTATTTGGTGTTTACGCACTTGTTCCTTCAAAATGGAAACAGTCAGAATCTGTTCCTGTAGTTGCTTGATTGAAACGTAATTTCTTTTTACAAATAAAAAAAAGCAGCTTTTATCGGCTGCTTTTTTTATTACCACCAACGGTGTCGTGGATATTTGCTCTTTAGATAGGTCATATATGCCTTAAAATCACCCTTGAATTTTTCTTTAAATTCTTTTTCAAACTCGTTTTGTTTGCTTTGGTACGTAGCAAATGCAGCAAAATAGGCGTTATTTGGAAGTTGTTTTATCTTTCGCTTTGGTGTAATACTGCCAACATGGAGCGTATCTATCGTTTGGACAATTTGTAGGATATAGCCTTCTTTCTGTTTCTTTTTCTGACTATCTGTTCGTTTTTTGAAGTCCTCTGCGCGATACAAGCTATCCAACAAACGGGAGCCTCTTTGAATATGTTGGGCATATCGCGCTTGGTCAATAAGTTGCTGTTGATAGGCTTTAAATAATGGATTATCAGCTCCATACTTTGCTGCTAGATAACGTTCTGCGCCGTAATCTCCGATAAAGTCAGCAAGATTTTCATTAAAAGCCAAATCATTTTTCCGGAAAACAGTCCCGTGTGTCATTTCATGAATAATCAAAGAAGCTAAGCTTGCTTCAGAGCGTGTCAGCATACTACTCAAAATGGGGTCGTTTAAATAACCAAGTGTACTCCAGGCAGAAACTTCGGATTTTCGGGTGTCCATTTGTTCTTTTTGTAGGGTAGAAATGGCTTCATTGGCTAATTTTTCTTCAAAAAAGCCTTTGTAACTAAATGTGCCTAGTAGGGGGAAGTTCCATGTTTTGGGTTCCAATGAATAAGGGGGGCAAGCCGTAATGACCCAAAGAATGGGTTTTCCATTTTGTTCAAAATAGGACGTGTAACTTTTGGAAGGAGATAAACCAAGCGAGTCAACTGCAAATTGTTTGATTTCTTGAACGAGGTGAATTTTTTGCTTGAGCGAGTCAGGAAAGGAAGCATCGTTTAATTTTTCCTCAATAGGAACAGCTTCCCACAAAACACGAAACTGTCCGTTTGCTTGGCGGAAACCATAAAGCAAGACTTCTCTATAAATAAATAGCCCCAGAAGGAATAGGATAGAGAGAGAAAGAATTATTTTTTTCCACATAAAACCTTGTTTGTCAATGGGTAAAAAAGAAAGCCAGGTAATCATTTATTACCTGGCTAATTTTATCGAATGCATATATTAATCAAGCACTCCATCTTGATCTCCGGCAACTTTATCAAGTAAAGCATCGGCATTCCCAGCAACGGTTGTCTTGATTTTCGCTTCAAGTTCTTCCATCAGTTCAGGATTATCTTTGATGATTTGTTTTACTGTATCACGACCCTGACCCAAGCGGTTTTCACCATAGGAGAACCAAGAACCTGATTTTTTGATGATGTTCAAATCTACGGCTAAATCTAGAATTTCACCCGCCTTAGACACACCTTGACCATACATAATATCAAACTCAACGACTCTGAAAGGAGGTGCCATTTTGTTTTTTACAACCTTCACACGGGTTCTGTTACCAAGAATTTGGTCGCCGTCCTTGATTTGCCCGATACGACGAATATCAATTCGTACAGACGAATAAAACTTCAGGGCATTTCCACCTGTGGTTGTTTCTGGGCTTCCGAACATTACCCCAATTTTATCTCGTAATTGGTTGATAAAAATACAGCAACAGCCGGTTTTGTTGATGGTTCCTGTCAATTTACGAAGCGCTTGCGACATCAATCTTGCTTGAAGCCCCATTTTGCTATCTCCCATATCGCCTTCTAGTTCGGCTTTGGGTACAAGCGCCGCTACGGAGTCAATGACGCAAACGTCAATCGCTCCAGAGCTAATGAGATGTTCGGCGATTTCGAGTGCTTGTTCACCGTAATCAGGTTGAGAAATCAGGAGGCTACTTGTATCAATCCCTAGGTTTTCAGCATACGTTCTATCGAATGCGTGTTCAGCATCTACGAATGCGGCAATGCCTCCCATTTTTTGTGCTTCTGCAATAACTTGCATGGCAATCGTTGTTTTTCCAGAAGATTCTGGGCCATAAATTTCAACGATTCTACCTTTCGGAAAACCATTGATTCCAAGCGCAAGGTCGAGGCCAAGAGAACCTGTTGAAATCGTTGGAATATCCATCACTTTGGTATCACTTAGACGCATAACGGTGCCTTTGCCGTATGTTTTGTCAAGTTTATCCATTGTTGCTTGGATAAGTTTTAATTTATTTTCGTTAGCATCTGCCATATAATATATAGGTTAACGGTGGAAAGAAATCGATGAATGAATTATATAATACGAATTTAAGACGAATCTTGTTATTTCTTATCTTAGTTTTCTTTGTAGAAAATGGGTAATATAGACGGAACCTGTCCCGACAAGTGCCCCAATGAGAACATCTGAAGGGTAATGTGCAGCCAAATGAACGCGCGAGTAACCAATTGTTGAGGCAACGGCAAATGCAGGAACAGCAACATACCATTTCGGAAAAGCAGTACTGATTCCCGCAGCCCAAGCAAAAGCAGCTGTTGTCGTACCTGACGGCATGGAATAACCAGTCTCAAGCCGATACGGCACTAGAGTTGGCTGCTGAATAAACGGCCTGTCACGTTGGATACTTTCTTTCCCTAGATAAGAAATACCCGCTGCACCGAGCAAGCCAACTGCAGAAACCAATCCTTTTTGAGTTAATTCTGGTCGCTTACGTAAAAGACCAATACTTACAAGACTTAGCGGAGTTGCCAGAGCAATGGGATAGGTAATATCGGTTGTTAGTTGAAAAAACGGGTCGAGATTAGTCGATTTTGTTTGTTGCAAACGTTCCATTGCATTTCTTTCAAACGGAAATTGCGCTTCCGAATGATAGGATAAGAGAACGAATAGAAATAGGAGTGGAAAAGTGCGCATAAGGGCAATAGAAAAGAGGTAAACTCAATAAAATAGAAGTTTTGCGAAAGGTAGCGTAATTTCCCCTTTCGCAAAAATTAATCCGTTATTTAAGTACTTAAATTCGTTTAGCTCAAAGAAAACCTTCTTTTTTCATGGAATGAAGTAGTTTTTCTCCAAGTTCAGGGGTGGCTTCTACCAAGGGTAAACGAACCGTTGCCTGACAAATGCCCCGAATTTCCAGTACTTTCTTTATTCCCACAGGATTGGATTCTACATAAAGTAAGGTATCGAAATCAAGAAAACGTGTCTGTAAATCAGCCGCTTTGTTGAAATCACCTGAAAGAGCCGTATGAACCATATCGGCAAAATCAACAGGAAAACCATTGCCAATGACAGAAATTACGCCTTTGTAGCCAAGGCTAATCTGTGGTGTGACCAGATTATCGTCTCCAGACAAAAGAAGGAAGTCTGTAGGAACAACTTTGGTTAATTTGATAGCTTCTTCCATGCTGCACGAAGCATCTTTGAGCCCAATGATATTCGGATGTTGTGCTAGGATTCGGACAGACTCTGAGTCAATGGTAGTGACTGTTCTTCCGGGTACATTGTAGATAATGACAGGAACGGGAGAGGCATCTGCAATGGCTTGAAAGTGAGCAATCACGCCTGCTTGCGAAGGTTTGTTATAGTATGGACAAACAGACAAGATGGCTATCACGCCTGAAAGATCCATTTCTTGAATGTGTGCAATCACGGCACTTGTATTATTGCCACCAGCACCATATACGATGGGTAAATTCTTTGGATTGTTTTCCTTTACAAAGGCAAGAAGTTGCTTTTTTTCTGCATTGGTGGTTGTAGCAGACTCACCGGTTGTTCCGTTTACAACCAGATAGTCAGACCCTTCACTGACAAAATGTATCAGGCGGGAGAGTGCATCGAAATCAATCGATAAATCATCAAGAAAAGGAGTTACTAGTGCGGTTCCTAAGCCTCCCAGTGGGTATTTTGTTGTCATCATGCAGACGTTTTGCGTATGTATTTTGGGTTACAAATATACGAGTAAATTCGGTTTGTCTTTTTATTTTTTCTCTTGCATCTACGAGTTTTATCCAGTTTCTTTTCTACCTGGTTCGAGCAATGCAAGGAAGGCATTTTCATCTAACATAGGAACACCAAGCTTCTCAGCTTTTGCAATTTTTGAAGGGCCAGGTTCTTGTCCTACCAACAAATAAGCCAATTTCTTTGAAACCCCCGAAACGATTTTTCCTCCATTCCCTTCGATTTTTTCTTCTAATTCCTGACGCGAAAACGCCTGGAATGTACCCGTATATAGAAAAGTCAGTCCTGCCAATACATCGCTTTCTTTTTCTTGCTGTATGGCATTTGTCTCCATTTGTACACCAGCTGCTTTTAAGCGTTGAATCAATTGAATGGATGTTTCATCTTCAAAATAAGCAAGAATACTTTGGGCTACTTTTTCTCCCACATCGGGCACTTGTAAAAGTGCATCTGGCGTTGCCGCTGCAAGTGCATCAATTGTGTTAAAATAATGAGCTAACTTACTTGCCGTTGTTTCACCTACAAATCGGATTCCCAACCCATACAAGACTTTTTCAAAAGGTTGATGCTTGGAGTTCTCAATGCCTGCTAAAATATTTTGTACCGTTTTTTCTTTAAAACTTACTTTGCGTTCTTTACCCGTCTGCTCGTCAATATGTACTTTTTCAAGATGTAGCAAATTATCAAAGTGGAGCGTATAAAGGTCTGCTATATTTTGAATAAGGTTGTTTTCAAGTAGAATTTCAATTTTCCCTTCTCCCAAACTATCAATATTCATGGCTTTGCGCTGAATAAAATGTTCTATCCTACCCTTTATTTGCGGTGGACATTGTTTTTCATTGAGGCAATAAAAGGCAGCTTCTCCCTCTGTCCGTACCAATGTAGAACCGCAAGCTGGGCAGGTTGTTGGAAAATGAATGGGTTGGCGGTTTTCTGTTTGGCTGCGGTGTGCAACTCCAGTAATTTTAGGTATGATTTCTCCGGCTTTTTCCACAAAAACTTCATCACCCAATGCCAAGCCAAGACGCTGAATTTCATCGGCGTTGTGTAATGTGGCACGCCGAACGGTCGTCATAGAAAGTTTTACGGGCGCTAACTCCGCGACGGGTGTAACAGCACCTGTACGCCCCACTTGATAACTGACACCCAGCAGTTGAGTCGATTTTGATTCTGCTTTGTATTTATAGGCAATCGCCCAGCGCGGACTTTTGGCGGTGAAACCCAATTCTTCCCGGTTTGCATATTCATTGACTTTGATGACAATCCCGTCTGTTATGCACGGTAATTGATGTCTTTTCTCAGACCAATCGTGAATGTATTGAATCACCTCCTGAATTGAATTTGCGCGTTGCCAAGTAGGGGAAACATGAAATCCGCTCTCTTTCAAGGCAATGAGACTTGCTTCGTGCGTGGAAAAAACGGGTGTTTCACTCATAAATTGATATATGTAACAATCCAACTGCCGCGAAGCCACGACGCTAGAATCTTGCATTTTAAACGTTCCAGCCGCAGCATTTCGCGGGTTAGCAAGTGGACTTTCGCCCAGGAGCTCCCGCTCTTGGTTTAATTTATCAAAAACGTCTGTTGGTAGAAATCCTTCTCCTCGAACTTCAAACGAGGTAATTTGCGTCAAAGGAAGATGATTTTGTAGCCGTAAGGGAAGAGACTTGATGGTTTTTACATTGGCACTGATGTCATCTCCGCGTTGCCCATCTCCACGCGTCAATCCACGTTGAAACAGTCCGTTTTCGTAGGTCATAGACAAAGAAATTCCGTCAAATTTAATCTCACAAATATACGAATAGGCAGCGCCGTTTAAGCCTTTTTGGACGCGCTCATCCCACTCAATGAGTTCCTGTTCATTGTATGTATTTGAAAGTGAAAGCATTGGGTATGTATGCTCGACGGTCTCAAACTCTTTGGTGACAGTTCCTCCTACGCGATGTGTAGGAGAGTCCGGTTGTTTGTATGCAGGATATTTTTGCTCAAGGTCTTCCAATTCTTTGAGCAAAAAGTCAAACTCTTCGTCTGAAATCAAAGAAGTTGCTTCCTGATAATACAGGTGAGAGTAGTGGTTCAATTGATTAGTCAAAAAAACAATACGTTCTTGTGGTGTCATGGGTCGTTTTTTTTAAGCGTATTTTAGGATAAAAGTCGTGTTTTAGCAACAAAATCCCAGCAGATAATCCCTGTGGTTACAGAAATGTTGAGCGAATGTTTTGTGCCAAATTGTGGAATTTCGAGCGCGGCATCTACTATTTCCATCACTTCATCACTCACACCAAAAACTTCATTTCCTAAAATGAAAGCGTATTTTTGTCCAGATGTAGGTTGAAATTCATGTAGTTTTGTACTTTCTTTTACTTGCTCAACAGCCAAAACAATCCAGCCAGTTTCTTGGAGTTGACGTACAAGACTTGCCGTTTCTTTTGCATATTCCCAAGATACGCTTTCTGTTGCACCCAGGGCTGTTTTTTCAATATCTCGGTGCGGAGGTGTTGCGGTGATGCCACATAAATATATTTTTTCTGCCAAAAAAGCATCGGCAGTTCTGAAGACAGAACCCACATTGTTCATGCTTCTTATATTATCTAAAATAAGACAGAACGTATTCTTTTCTAATTCCTTGAAGGTATCTACATCGACTCTTTCGAGTTCGGACATACTTTTTTTTTGCATTATTTTTAGTAAATGGGTTTACATATTTCAACCTTTTGCCTTAGATTTGTGTCAAGTTCCAGGACAAACTCTACTCGTATGAAAAAAACAATTACCGAAAATTTAGACGGTTTTATCCTCTTATTCTTGTTTGCTTGCATGGTGTTAATCAACGCCTGCCAAGGGTAATGTAGGACTCGGAAATTCCCTTGTCTTTAGCAGGATTTCCCGCTTCTATCGGGCTAACAACGCGCCTGCAAATATACAGTATCTTACAAAGTATTGAACGAATGAAGAAAAGTTATTCCTTTCGTTTTCAGCTCGGTCATGTATAGATGTTTTTATAAGTGATTGATTATAAGGAATTTATCCCTTTGTTGTCTAAAATTTGATGAAAACTTAACACGGATTTTTTGTCATTGTAAATTTATTGTTAATTATTTGTTGTCAAATTGTTAAATTGATCACAAAATAAATTTCGTATGAAAGCCGACGTAAAAGAGATTGCCGACCAAATCACCCAATCTGTGAATGAAAAAATGGGAGAGTCTCTACCGAGTAAGAAAATAGCAAAGCTAGTTGCTCAGACGGCCAAAAATTTGGCAAAAAAGCTGGTGAAAGCAAAGAAAAAAGCAGAAAAAGAGGCCGCCAAAGCAGAAAAAAAGGCAGCAACGAAAGGAAAAAAGAAAAGTAAAAAAGAAGAAAAATCAAGTCCCGTTATTACCTCTGACTTGACACCCGAGGTCATCTAATCTATTTGGATTTTCAATATATTTATCTATTTTTTCTTTAAAAATAATCCCTATCTTTGGTTTCTTGACTTTTAAACCATGAAACATGATACGGATTATTTTTTGCTTTTTAGCCCTTTCTAACTTAGCGTATAATACCCACGCGCAGTCTTTTTCACCGCTTCTTATCACAGAAGTCATGCCTGACCCAACTCCCTCCAGAGGACTTCCGGAAGTAGAATATGTGGAGATTTACAATGCATCTCAAGTCCCTATTTTAGTAAGCGATTTCATTTTTGTCTATCAATCAACGCGCGTTTCTTTACCACCCGTTCTGGTTCCTGCTCAAAACTATGCCCTGCTCGTTAGAACTGATTTTACCTCGCTTTTTGCCTCTTTCCCCATTCAAATCATCCCTTTACCTCGCCTTTCTTTGACAAATACAGGCGCTCTGCTTCAGCTGGTCAAAGCACAGACAAATGAGATTGTTCATGAAGTTCAATATGCACCCGACTGGGGTGAGTCCTACCTGAAAGGTGGTTATTCTTTGGAAATGATAGACGAACGCTACCCATGCGTTGAAAAACCAAATTGGCGCTCTTCTGTTAGTTCAAAAGGGGGAACACCCGGGCAGCCCAACTCCGTCAAAGCAAGTAATCCGGACGTTTCTTCGCCCGTTTATTTGAATTATACTTGGACTAAAGTTGAAAACGGTGAAACACAGCTCTCTTTGGATATAAACGAGAAAATAGATGCTACACAACCAGGGGAACTTCTGTGTGATTTCGGGATAACAAAAGTGTCTGTTTCTCCATCCAAAAAACAAATTCGGGCAACATTAACGCAAGAAATCCCTTTATCTACTCCTTTTACCTGTCAATTAAAGAATTGGACGGATTGTTCAGGAAACTCCATGCTCGATACATCGTTTGTCGTTGGTTTTTTTCGGGAACCCAAACCAGGAGAAATTGTATTTTCAGAACTTTTATGTAATCCGTATGAAAACGGAGAAAAATTTGTCGAGCTCATGAATATTTCGAATGAAATACTGTCTCTAAAAGGGATAGTACTCGCTCAGAAAGATACAAAAAATGAATGGGATAAAGGCCAAGAAATAACATCAGCAGATTGGATTATTCCACCAAATGGCTACGTATTTTTAAGTAAAAATAAGGTTAAAAGTGCAGCTCCTTACCTGCAAAAAAGAATAGAAATGGGTATTGAAATGACGCGTTTCCCGTCTATGCCGCAAACAGAAGGCTATTTGGGGATATTTGATTCTATAGGTATTTTGCTAGATGAAGTGCGTTATTCAGAGGAATTTCATCATCCTTCATTGACGAGCGTAAAAGGCGTTTCTTTAGAGAAAATCCGTTCGGAAAAGAGTTCAATGGATAGTACAAATTGGTTATCAGCTACGACACTTGCTGGGTATGCAACTCCGGGATTTGCCAATTCACAGCAGGAGCAGCCGGATTCCGTCCATAAAGAAAGAAAAGTTGCTTGGTGGCTTGACTCGCCCGTTTTTTCGAGAACCAATCCGGCATTTCCACAAAAAATTACGTTGCATTATGATGTAGAATTTCCAGGGAATATCGCTCAAATTGACGTTCTTCGTGCCGATGGCGTATTTTTACAACGTTTACACACAGCTATCTTACTCGGAGTATCAGGAGAAATTGAGTGGGATGGAACTTCTGTAAAAGGCTTAGAGACGGGTCACTATTTCTTCAACATTACCTATTTCGACACGCGTGGAGGAAGCCAAACGGCTTTGGTAAAAATGGTCTATGTGAATGAATAATTAACGGCCGTCTTCTTCCAATAAATGGGTGAAACGTTTGATATATTTGAGAAAAAAATAAAGAATAGCACTCACCAAAAAAGGAAGAAACCAAATAGAATCTGTGGGTTGTAAGAAAGGGTTTAAAAGATATTTTTGAAGGTAGTCAAGGAGAAAAAATAAGGTAAATAAAGCAACGAATCCATTTTTTTCTTTTTTGACTACCTTTTTCCAACTGAAAGACAGCGCAGGTGAAGTATAGCCAGTAAATAGGGGAATAAACGCAGGAGTTCGTGCTGCCCATTGTGTGTAATTTTCCTTAAATTTAGTTTGTAAAAAATCCTCTTCTGCAAGTATAATTCGCTCATAATAAAGCCAATAACTACAAGAGAATATAAGTATAAAAAGGAGATTTTCTGTGAATAATGCAATACTCAGCCAAAGGAAAAAATTGCCCAGATACAAGGGATTTCTGACCAACGAATAGGCGCCTGTTGTCGTTAGGGATGCCGCTTTTTGTCCTTCTAGGGTATTTCTACCGGACGTATCGGCGGGTGAATAGCCAACAACGAAAACGCGAATAGCTAGTCCTGTAAGACCTACTGTTAAGTAGGACATTTGAGAAAAAAAGGGGCTTGAGATACGGTTTGTGGAGGAAATCAAGAAGGCACATTCACCCAAAAGAAAGAGTATAGGCAACAAGCCTCGGTATTTGAAAAGGAAATTTCCTTCGTGTATAAGTCGGTCGCGTAATAACATACGTTGGGTAAAAAAGTATAACAAGGTACAAAATACGGATAAATCTTTCAGCTATAAAAGGGCGACTATATTACCTTTTTCGGTCAAAATGGTAATTTTGTTGCATGGAATCATCTTTTGTGCTAGGGAAAAAATTTGTTTTGTTGTTAGCAGGCCCAACTGCCGTAGGAAAAACCGCGCTTGCTATTGAGTTAGCGAAGCGGTTCAATACCGTCATTATTTCGTGCGATTCGCGCCAATTCTATCGGGAATTAGCGATAGGAACTGCCAAACCAACGCGTGAAGAGCAGCAGGGGATTCCCCATTATTTCATTGACTCCCACTCCATTCAGGATTTATTTGGTGCAGGCGATTACGAACGTGCTGCTCTAGAGTTACTAAATGAGTTATTTGAAAGTCACGATGTACTTATTGTAACTGGAGGATCTGGCTTATTTATCAAGGCATTGGTGGAAGGATTAGACGAAATGCCACCTGTTCCGCTGGCTATTCGTACCCAATTGATGCAACGTCTGGAAGTGGAGGGGCTTGATAAACTAGCAAATGAACTTACCCAATTAGATGCTGAATATGCTGTAAAAGTAGATCTTAAAAATGCGCAACGGGTAGTTCGAGCCCTTGAAATGATACAATACACGGGTTTGCCTTTTTCTCATTTCCATCAAAAAAAGAAAATAAATCGGGATTTTGAATGGATTAAAATAGCGTTGAATAGACCACGAGAAGAGTTGTATGCGCGTATAAATCAACGAGTTGAGGATATGTTGAAGGCAGGTTTGTTGGATGAAGTTCGTTCTGTTTCTTCCTTTCGAACACACAATGCGTTGCAAACCGTTGGATATAAAGAAGTATTTATGTACTTTGATGAGTTGATTTCGTACGATGAAATGGTTGCGCTTATTCAACAAAATACACGTCGGTATGCAAAGCGACAGCTGACGTGGTTTCGGAACCAAGATGTTTTTGCGTGGTTTCATCCAGACGACCAAGAAGAGATACAGGATTGGATTGAAAAAGCTTTACAGAAAGGTGGAGTAAATAGTGATAGGTGACAGTCAAGTCATTTAATTTGTAGAAATAACCAAGATATGCAGAAGATTATCATAGCCATTGACGGCTACTCAAGTTGTGGAAAAAGCTCAACAGCCAAGTTGGTGGCTAGCCAACTCGGATTTACCTATATTGATACAGGGGCGATGTACCGTGCAGTTACGTTGTATTTTCACCAAAATCACGTAGCCTTGACCAATCCGAAAGAGATCGCAAAAGCACTTTCCCAAGTAACTATTGAATTTCGACGCAGTGACGATGGAGCAAATGAAACTTATTTGAATGGGCTAAATGTAGAGAAGGAAATCCGTAAATTATACATCGCAAACTTAGTCAGTGAGGTCAGTGCCATCGGAGCAGTTCGTCATGCTATGGTGGACCAACAGCGAAAAATGGGAAAACGCAGAGGGTTGGTTATGGATGGTCGAGACATCGGAACAGTCGTTTTTCCGGATGCTGAACTTAAAGTATTTATGACGGCAGAGCCCTCCATTCGTGCGCAAAGAAGACAACTAGAATTACTTGAAAAAGGAGAGGTTCTTGGCTTACAAGAAATCTTAGATAATATCGAAAAGCGAGACTTGATTGATACAACGCGTGCCGAAAGCCCACTCCGGCAAGCACAAGACGCGGTACTTTTAGATACGTCGTTCATGACCCTAGACGAGCAAGTAGAACAAATCTGTTTGTGGGCGGATAGTGTTCGTGCCATTCAACCCTTAGAAATTCCTAGAAATGCTTGATTACCTGATTGTTGGCCAAGGGCTTGCTGGGAGTATTACTTCACATAAATTGAGAAAACTAGGAAAAAAAATAAAAGTTATCTCCAATTCCTCTTGGCCGTCTTCTTCTCAAGTAGCTGGCGGAATGTTCAATCCGGTGACGGGCAAACATTTGGCTAAAACATGGTTAGCAGACGTTATTTTTCCTTATCTTCTTACGTATTACGCTGAGGTAGAACAAGAGCTTTCCGCGCGTTTTTTGCATCAAGTGCCTATATTTAGACCCTTTGCCAACGAAAAACAGCGTACGCAATTTTTGAAAATAATGGAGGAAAATCCAGTACTTGCTTCGTATCTTACCGTTATAGAAACCCCTGAGGAGTATTCCAAACAGCTCAAAAATAAAATGGGAGGACTTCTCACACGTCAATCGGGTTGGATAGACGTACCTTGTTTTTTGCAAGCCTGGAAAGCGGACTTGGAGGCGAATGATGCACTGATAGACGAAACATTTGCGTATTCCGACTTAAAAATGACCAAAGAAGGTGTTCGGTATAAAACGTGGGAGGCAAAGCGTATCATTTTTTGTGAAGGATTTTTCGCCAAAGACAACCCCTATTTTTCGTGGTTGCCGTTCAATCCTGTGAAGGGAGAAACCTTGGTTGCAGAGGTGCAAGGCTTTCCTGATGACAAAATGGTGAATCAAGGAAAATGGATGATTCCGCTGGGAAATCATCTTTTCCGGTTGGGGGCAACGTATGTATGGCATGAGTTGGATTGGGAACCCACCGCCGATGGTCGTGTGTATTTGTCAACCAACATAGAACGTTTTTTAGCAGCAGATTTCCAGATTGTACAACAACAAGCGGGAGTTCGTCCAGCTACGAAAGATCGCCGTCCAATTATTGGAAAACATCCAGAATATGAAAACATGTATATTGTCAACGGCTTAGGTACGAAAGGTGTTTCGTTGGGCCCTTGGTGTATTCAAGAATTTATTGATTATCTGGAGAACGGGAAAGAATTAAATTCAGAAATAACTATTGAACGACATTACTCGTTATATTGAAGACCCAAACACGTGATACGATATGCAAAAAATACGTTTATTCCTTTTCTTTTTCGTCGGGTTTATCAGTACAGAAGTAGCTGCCCAGCGGTATTTTTCAGCAACGGAAGAAGAATTTGGTGCCAATAGAATTCAAACGAAACGATTTGATTGGTTGACGATTCGGACAGCAAATTTCGAGGTAAATTACTACAGAGGTGGAGAGCCTTTGGCTTTGAAGTCTGCTAAAATGCTTGAAAATGAGTACAGACGAATCACAGACATCTTGGGTTATACGCCGTTTTCAGCGATGAAGGTCTTTATTTACGCCAATCCACGTGATTTGGAACAAAGTAATATGGGTTTATTGACCAATAACGCCCTAGACGGAAGCATCATGAATGTCGCACGCTCCAGAGTTCAAATTGCATTCAAAGGCAACGACGAAGCATTTGATAAGGCATTATTGACGCAGGTGACGGATTTGTTTCTCTACGATATGCTCTTTGGAGGCTCATTGAAAGAGGTTTTGCAAAGTTCTTTGATGTTGACTTTACCAGAGTGGTTTATGAAAGGAATTTCAGGATATGTAGCCACAGATTTTACAAACGAAACGGTAAAAGAGCAGGTTGTTGCTGCAATAGCAAGAAATGAACAAAAGAAATTAAGTACGTTAGAAGGGGATGATGCCCAGTTGATTGGCGCATCGATTTGGAATTACATTGCCGTTCGGTATGGGAAAGATAATATCTCAAGTGTATTGAACTTAACCCGAATAATCCGGACGGAGCAATCAAGCATAACAAGTACGTTGGGCGTTTCCTTCACGACTTTCTTAAAAGAGTGGAGGAATTTTTATTTAGTGGGGCCGCCGGATATAAAATTAGCTCAACCAAAAGAAAATAAAGAGACAAAGTTGTCTTCTTCTGCTTCGCGTTTGGGCGTCTTAAAAGAGGGAGAAGTAGATACAGACAATTACCTATTTGATGCAAAGAACATAGAAAAGTTTTTAGCACAAACCAAGGGGAAAATGAACCAACCTGTTGCTTCAAAATCCAACCAAGAAGCGAAGAAAGAAGGGGCAGATTCGAAGGAAGTGGTTGTTCGACCACCAAAAGCATTTACAAACATGCTGATTCCCGGAGATTTAGTAACGACTTTCGTTAACGACCCGGTGCGGAGATTGGGCATGAAAAATCAACTGGTTTTGAATGATTTACTAGAAAATCACATCATAAACTTGTCATTATATGTTTCTCCGACGATTCGAAGTCACGATATCAAAGCATATTATGAAAACCTAACACAGAAAATCGATTGGCGTGTGGGTTTTGATCGCCGCTCGATTGCCTTGGATCAAGTTGATTTCCGGAGTCATTTTTTGTTTAGACCCTTGCGTGTTTCTTTGCCTGAAAACAATACGCTGTTTTTCAATCGCCGCGTATTAGATCAGCGTATTTACTCGCAAGCCTCTTATCCTTTGTCGAAAAAAATGCGTTTGACAGGTAATCTGAGTGTTGCCAATATAACAGATGTAGATTACAACGATTTGACGAAAGATATTCTTCAAACTACTTTTTTTGGTGCTTCTATGGCATGGGTTTACGATAATACGAAAGTGCCCTACGTAAATTTTCCGGTCGGAACAAAGATGAAAGTGATTTTGGATAGACAATACAGTGTGAACAGACAGAACCAAGGATTTGACCGGTTAATGATTGACTTAAGACGTTACCAAAAGATTGTTCCAGGGGTTGTACTCGCAGCGCGGGCTTCGGTTGGATTATCGCAAGGAGCGGATCCTAAATACACGTTTTTGGGTGGAACAGAGAATTGGATTAATAGACAAGTTCAGACAAATGCAGGTCAGAATATCGGTATTCCGATGGATTTACGTGATTTGGCTTTTTACAATTTTGCTGGGTCCTTACGTGGCTTCAATTTCGGAAAAATGTACGGTCACAACCATGTTTTAGCCAACATAGAATTGCGTTTTTCAATGGCTGATTTATTGGCTCAAAATGCAGCTGTTTCAAATGCACTACGGAATCTTCAGTTGGTCATTTTCGATGATTTTGGAGCTGCTTGGAATGGAACAAAAGGGCCTTTTTCAAGACAGAATAGTTTAAATACAGAGATTATTGGTGGAGGAACAAATCCATTTCGTGCGGAAGTTACAAACTTCAAAAATCCATTTCTAATGGGTTACGGAATTGGTGCAAGAACGACAATTTTAGGTTATTTTATTCGATTTGATTATGCTTGGGGTATAGAAGATAAGGTAGTTTCCAGACCTGTTTTGCATTTTTCTTTAGGGCATGATTTCTAGGTAAAACATCTTTTCACGTGTAGAATACGTATATTTTGAGGGATGGTCAAGCAATTTGAAATAATTGCTTGACCATCCCTCAACTTGTAATTATCGACTCATTTTTTCCTTATTTGGAAATCTAGCGCGTACAAGATTTTGTTTTGGCACAGTTTTGGCTTGATTGAGGTTTCAAGTTGTTCCCCTTTTTAACAAGATGCGGGGATGAGGAGGGCAAGATACCCAATAAGTTTTCTTATCCTACGTGTCCATTTATAAACAATTAAGCTAAGAGTATGCAAAGCAAACTTTTACGAACAAAAACAAGGATGACCACCTTGTTCTTTTTACTGTCCCTATTTTTTGTCTCGGTACAACAAATTATTGCTCAAACATCGGTTGATTTATCTCTTTTACAAAAGGTAAATACAACGAGGCCGGTGGTAGGTCAGCAGGTGACATATACCATGACAGTAAAGAATTTTAGCTCGTCAACGAATGTGACAGCTGCTGGAGTTCAGGTGAAATTACCTGTCGGCGCTTTGGAATACGTTTCGGTGAGCCCAACTACTGCTTCCTTTTCATTTACTGCTTCTACTGGATTAGGACAATGGACGATTCCAACAATTGCTGCGAATGACTCGGTCACGTTAACGCTTACAGCACGTGTTCTCACGCAAGGTGTACATTATGTGATTTCTGAAATTTCTAATAGCTCAAATCCGGACCCTGATTCTACTCCTTTGAATAGTAGATTAGGCGAAGATGACCTAGCTGTCAGCTGTGTATCTGTTCCATTAACATTCAATACGGGTGATGTTTTTGTTGTAGGGATTGACCCTGCTTTTGCATCATCTGGGCCTATAACTTGGTTGAAAGACAATCAACCTATTACCGCAAGTACAACAGGTGCGTCAGTAGATGCTAACGGTGTACTGACTATTCGGTCGATAGGTGAATATACATTTGTGACTACGATTGGGGCATGTCCAGCGGGTGGATGTTGCCCCATTTCTGTTGTTTTGGGGAATTGTACAGATTTCGTAACGGTTTCCTCTGTAAAATCTTCCATCTGTGTAGGGGAGACGGCGGCGTTAATAGGAACATCAACCAATGGGAGTTCAGTTAATTGGTATTTGACTCCAACGGGGGGTAGCCCAGTTGCTACTACAGCAAGCGGGGCTGTATTCAATGCAACACCTACAACGACAACCGTATATTATGCAGAATTGGTAAATAAACCAGCGGAGTGTACATCTGCTAGACAAGCATTTGCCGTAACTGTAAACGCTATTCCAAGTACGCCAAGTTGTCCACCAGCTTTAGATATTTGTACAGGAGACCGTGTGAATTTACTTCAAAACATACTAAACCCCGTATCGACAACGGGCGGAACGTTCCAATGGCGTGTAGGAATTTCACCTACTTCTGCTTTGGTTGCAAACCCTGCTTCTGTAGGTGCTGGAACATATTATCTGTTTGAAACATCTACTGCTGGGTGCGTAAGTAACCCTGCTATTCTAGTTATTACAGAAAAATCCTGTACCTCAACAATTGACTTGAGTGTAACCAAAACAGCGGATAAGACGGTTGCTAACATAAATGATTTAATCACCTATACAGTAACTTTGCGCAATGACGGGGCTTCAACTGCTACAAATATTGAAGTAGAAGATGTTTTACCAACGCAAATACAATTTGTGTCTAGTTCCCAGTTTGTTGCTTTGTCAACAACGCGTTTGCGTGCTACTGTCGCTTCCTTAGGTGTTGGGCAAACTACTACTTTTACGTATGTGGCTAGGGCCATTTCAGCAGGGAGTCCAATTAATTTTGTACAGGTAACAAGGGCAGATCAAAGAGATTCTGATTCTACTCCGAACAACGGACCAACAATTAAGGAAGATGATGACGCAGCCTTTCTGGTTACAGTGGTACAACAACCCGTTGGAATAGCAGATTTGAGTTTAACCAAAACTGTCAACTTTCCTAATCCAGCGTTGAATACAGCTGTTACGTATCTAATTACAGTTAGAAATAACGGGCCAAATGATGCATCGGGTGTATTTGTCCGTGATATTCTACCTACGGGCGTTGTTTTTATTGGTTCTATCGGTGCGACGAGCATTGAGTTGAGCGGTCAGCGACTGGATTTCGGTTTAGGTACGATTCCGGTAGGAACGGCTAAAACCATTCAAATTTTGGTAGGTGTGGGGGCAACAGGGGTATTAACAAATTATGCGGAAATTTTACGTGTAGATCAAAATGACCCTGACTCAACGCCTGGAAATCAAAGTATTACAGAAGATGATGACGATACGGTCAGTGTAACAGTAGGGGGTGGAACAACCTGCAATACAGGACAACTACTGATTTCTTGCTCAAATCCGTTTATTTGTCCAGGTCAATCAACCACATTGACGGCTTCGGGTTCTTGTGCCGGGACTATTACGTGGTCAAACGGTCAAACAGGTGCAACGATAACTGTAACACCATCTATAACAACTACTTATACAGCGTCATGTGTGATTAGTCCAACTTGTGTTGGTCCCGCATCGAACCCAATTACTGTTGTTGTAAGTAATCCTTTAGCTCCAACGATTCAAGCAAATAGAACAGTTCTCTGCGACCCTACGGATGCTGCTATTTTAACAGCAACGAATTGTGCGGGTATTATCACTTGGTCAAATGGCCAACTAGGTTCGTCTATTCAGGTATCTCCACAAACAACAACAAATTATACGGCTACTTGTAAAATAGGCGGTTGTGAAAGTGGTATCTCAAATACAGTTACAATTACACGAGGAGTTCGCCCGAATGCACCGACTATTGCTGCAACAAAGACAACTGCATGTGCAAATGAAAATATAACTTTAACTGCGACGAATTGTACAGGAGTGATTAATTGGTCAACAGGACAAACAGGAGCAAGCATCACAGTAAGTTCATCTACAACTAGAACTTACACCGCTACTTGTACAGTTGGTTCTTGTGTTAGCACAGCATCGAACTCCGTAACTATCACGATTACCGAGCCTTTCCCTATTTCTATTATTTCTACTGCTGATGAAGTATGTGTAGGTACAGCCGCAACATTAACTGCAAATGGTTGTACAGGTGGAAGCATTAGTTGGTCAACGGGACAAACGGGTGCAAGTATTCAGGTTTCCCCAACAGCCACAACGACTTACACCGCAACTTGTACAGTTGGCGTTTGTACGTCATCTGCTACAAAACAAATTAGTAGCAAGCAGACACCAACTGCTCCAATTGTTCAAGCACCCAAAAATACACTTTGTGTAGGTGAAACCATCTTACTTAGTGCGACAAATTGCACAGGAATCGTTACTTGGTCAACGGGTGCAACAGGAAACACCTTAGCGGTGTCACCTACCGTTCCGACAAACTATTCAGCAACTTGCACTGTAAATGGCTGTGTAAGTCCTGCTTCAACGACTATCACATTGACACCTGTTCGACCGGTTGTTCAAATTATTAGTTCGAAACCTACGATTTGTATAGGCGAAACGGTCACTTTGGTTGCTTCTGGTTGTGAGGGTTCGCTGCGCTGGAATATAGGAGCAACTACCGGGTCTATTTCAGTTGCACCTACCACGACTACGACATATACTGTTTCTTGCACGCTTTCCGGATGTATTGCTGAAGCAAGTGCTGTGATTCAAGTCACACCTCCAATTGCTGCGCCGGTCATTACGTCATCGAAAGAAAATGTATGTAGTGGAGAATCCACTACACTAACTGCCGCAAATTGTGCTGGAACTATCAGCTGGTCAACGGGACAGACGGGAGCAAGTATCCAAGTTTCTCCTACCGCGACAACCACGTACACCGCAACATGTACGGTGAATAGTTGTACGAATACGGCACAAAAAGTAGTTACAGTACAACCTTTGCCAAATCCACCACTTGTAACGTGTGGTTCCGAGCGTATTTGTGCAGGAGATGAAGTTGTTTTCACAGCCAATAACTGCGCTGGAACGGTCACTTGGTCAACGGGTTTTGTAGGTAATATCATGGCAGTGAAACCAGCTGTTACGACTGCCTACTCGGCTACATGTACAGTGAATGGTTGTACAAGCCCAGCATCAACGCCAGTCACGATTCAAGTATTGACTCCTTCTCCAAAAATCGTTGCCTCTAGCGAAGTAATTTGTGGTGCAGATAGCGTAACACTTATTGCTACAAACTGCGCCGGAACGATTCGTTGGAGCACGGGTTCACTAGAAGTGAGTATCCGTGTAAAACCAGCTGTTACAACATCTTATACGTTGAGTTGTACAGTTGAAGGTTGTACAGGTACAGATACAAAACAAATTCTTGTTGCGACAGGAACTCCGCCTGTTATTACAGCAACAAGCACAAGCGTTTGTGCGGGCTCAAGTGTAACACTTTCGGCTACGTCGTGTGCGGGTGAAGTTGTGTGGTCAACGGGTCAGACAGGAGCTTCAATTACTGTTTCACCGACTACAACAACAACTTACACGGCACAATGTAGAGCTACGAACAGCTGTATAAGCGCCATTTCTAACGGAATAACCGTTTCGGTTACATCTCAATCAACTGCACCGACATTAAATATTACCAATGCAACTGTATGTTCAGGAGACCAAGTTAATTTAATAGCTACCGGATGTAGCGGCATCATTACGTGGTCAACGGGCGAAACCGGCACTTCTATTGTCGTAAGACCGACAACCAATACGGTGGTTTCTGCTACTTGTAAAATAGGTTCTTGTGAGAGCATTGCTACAAATGTGACATTAAATGTTGGTGTTCCGGCTGCACCTACAATTACGGCTTCGTCATCAGTTGTGTGTGTAGGAAGTTCCGTTACATTGACTGCTGCAAACTGCGCAGGAACTGTTCGTTGGTCTGACGGGCAAACCGGTGCTTCTATTGTTGTTTCACCAACTTCTCAGACTTCTTACACAGCTATTTGTGCGACTACTACATGTCAAAGCGTATCCTCTAATTCGATAACATTAACAATCGGTGCAGCAATTGCGAAACCTTCTGTTCGTGACATCAAAAATATATGTCCAGCAACGACAGCCAATTTAACAACAGCGCTTACGAGTACACCTTCTTCTCCAAATGGTAGTTTCGTTTATTTAACAGGTTCTCAACCAAACTCTCCAGCTGTTAGCTCCGTAACAAGTGTGGGCGCAGGAACCTATTTTATTTTTGAACGCGCAGCTACAGGTTGCTTGAGTGAAGGAGGTAGAGTGGTTGTCGCAATTGATGAATGTACAATTACAACAGATACCGCCAAAGCAGATATTGCCGTGACAATTACGGCAAGTAATGTAGCTCCATCTGTCGGAGATTCGTTGATTTACACGATTCGCGTGACAAACAACGGCCCAGGAATTGCCCGAATAGTTGACGTACTGAGTACCGTACCAACTGGTTCAGGAACCGTGATTGGTTTGGATGGATTAACCCTAGCAGGTAATAATCTATCAGCTCGTATTTTAAATTTACCGAAAGATTCTTCCCGCGTATTCCGTTTCCAAGTAGTACATCTGGCACAATTACCTGTTGTACAAGAAGCGGTGGTAACTTTGGTTTCTCAAACGGATCCAATACTTTCAAATAACAGAGCATCCGTTACGGTCTCATGTGCTACGTGCTCAGTCGTTAGCCTAGGTTCTGCACTCGGAATCATTGATACAACACGCGTTGGGAATGATTGTGTGGATGTAACGTATCAAGCACTCTTGAAAAACAGAGGAACTGTATTACTTACAAATGTTGGTTTAGTGGATTCTCTGCAAAAATCATTTGCTCTTCCAGCTACATTTACGGTGGTAAAAGCACCAACATTGAACGCAGGAAGCAATCTCGTAATCAATACAAGTTTCAATGGCGCGGGTGACGCCCGGTTGCTTTTCCCGACAGGTTCATTGGCAGTAGGACGTACAGATACAATTCGCTATACCGTGCGAGTTTGTCCAGGTAATTTGAAAGATTTCTTGACTCAAACTATTGCTTCCGCGACTGGAACCCTTTCTTCAGGTGCTTCGCAATCTGTTCAAGTACGTTCCAATGTCGGATTTAATCCAGATGCTGTTGGTACAAATCCAACTCCATTGACAATCACAAACGACGTAAATCCACCTGTGAATAATGCATGTATCGGACTTGCCCTCTCTGCACAAACAGAAAGATTGCCCAATAATATTTCTGTTGTAACATACAAGGCAATCATCAAAAATTGTGGTATAGATTCGTTGAGTACCGTTCAATTGTGTGATACACTTTCGACGACATTCAGGAGCCCAGCAATGGCATCTATACTTCAAAAACCAAGTGTAAACGCAGGTAGTCAGTTACGTGCTGATACAACATTTAACGGTTTTGATAGGACATGTATGTTGCTTCCAAGTAGTACATTAGCACCAGGAAAAGTCGATACACTTACTTGGAAAGTACGAATTGTTGAGAATGGAAGTACCGGGCCATTTGTAAATAATGTTTTGGTTACTGCCCGAAATGTTCTGGGGGAATTAGTCCAAGATGTATCAAACGACGGACTTGACCCAAATCCGGTAGGAAGTATTCCAACAGTAGTGAATTTGGTCACTTTACCAAATGCTTTGATAGGTCTAGCCAAAGAACTCGGAGAGGTGAATAAATTAGATAGCGCAGGAACACGTTTCTCTATCAATTTTAATTTCTATCTCAAAAATTACGGCACAACCGAGGTAAGAAATGTCCAATTAGAAGATAATCTAGCAGAAGTATTTGGTGATAATGTGCTCATCGAGCAAACAACAATTACAGCAGATAATGGCTTGACGGTGGATACAACCTTTACAGGAGTTGGTGAATTAATAGGTTTACTTGTTGACTCTACAAGTGTTCTTCCTGGGCAATCCACACGAGTTGTTCGCTTGAATGTACGCATCAATAGAGGAACATCAAATCAAAGTATCTTTAGTAATACAGCACTCCTATCTGGTCGTGTTGGAACTACAACGGTTGATGACGTATCGACAGAAGGCGTAAATCCAGACCCTGATTTAGACGGAGACCCGAGAAATAACAGTACGCCAACTCAATTCGATTTAGGGGAACCTCTACTGCCTCAGTTTAACACAAAGTTAGGTATCGCGAAACAGGCAGCTTTGAATCCGATTCGTAATGTGGACGGTAGTTTCGATGTGACGTATAATGTAGTTGTTAAAAACTACGGGACAGTGCCGATGCGCGCTGTACAATTGGCGGATGACTTGGTAGCAACCTTCGGAAATACAACAAACTTCAGTTTGTTCGTGAAACCTCTGGTTCGTTCAGGTTCAACCTTGGTGGCAAACCGAGCATTTGATGGTGTGAATGATACGAATTTATTGGTTGCAGATAGTAGTTCTCTTGCGCCAAATGCTTCCGATACGCTTCGTTTCATCGTAAAAGTGAGGAACTTTACGGCTTCGAATGTAACCTATAGAAACCTCGTTGTGGGAGCTGCGATAGCAGATACATTGGTCTTGACCGACTTGTCTTTTGCAGGACTTGACCCAGACCCGGACGGTGATGGAAATCCAGGAAATAATAACTTGGCAACGCCAGTTACCATTGAAGCATCCAATACAAACCCAGGTGGGGAAGTGATTGTCTCTGATGCCATGTCGCCGAATGGGGATTTAATCAACGATGAATTAATCATTACCGGAATTACAGAAAGTGACGAGCTACGCGTCCGGATTTACACAAGATGGGGACAGCTTGTCTTTGAATCTGATAATTACAGACGCGATTTCCCTGACCCAAATACGGGTTGGAATGGTGTAGCCAACAGAGGTTTGTTCTTCTCGACAGGTGGTGTTCCCGATGGTACATATTATTACAGCATCGAAAGTCCTGTTCAGTCAGTTCTAAACGGAGAGATAAGGTTCAATTTCATCACCATTGCACGATAAATGAATGCTAGGTAGCCTAACTCGCTTGTGCTACCTAGCCTCAAAAATGTCCCAAAAGATTGGTTTAACGATAGATTAATATGAAAAGAAATCAACGAAAAATCTGGTTCAATATAGTGGGGGTTATTCTCCTTTCATTCCACTATAAAGTGCAAGCCCAGCAAGAAGTTTTGTACTCGCAGTATATGTTCAATACATTGGCTATCAACCCCGCCTATGCTGGAAATAGAGATGTTTTGAGTATTTCTACCATCGGGCGTTACCAATGGGTAGGAGTACCTGGCGCTCCTACAACGTATTCATTCACAATGGATGCTCCATTCAAAAATGAGAAAATGGGAATCGGTTTGCAAGCATATAATGATGCAATCGGTCATGCTAAAAATACAGGGGCTTCCTTGTCTTACGCATATAAGGTAAAATTAGGAGAGAAAACCACCTTATCTTTGGGTGTACAAGGTTCCGTGACAAACGTAAACTGGCGTTTGAGTAATGTTGTGAATGGGGGGACTGATCCTGTATTTAGTGGGGCAAATGACATTAACCGAATGTATCCAAATATCGGTGGAGGTTTGTATATTAGCAATGCCAAAAGTTACTTTAGCTTCTCCGTTCCTCAAATTATTGAAACTAAATTGAATCAATTTACAACCGTTGAAGCCGAGACAGACATTCGAACAAGAAGGCATTTTTATGCTATGATGGGGTTTGTTGTTGGTCAGGGTTCTTTCAAAGTAAAACCCTCTCTTTTGGTGCGTTATACAAACGGTTCTCCCTTGGGACTAGATGGAAATATTAACTTTTGGGTCAAAGATGTGTTTTCATTTGGTGTATCGGCTAGAAAGTCACAAGCGATGTTGACAGGTCAAGATGCGCTCGATGCTATTGTGGGTATGATTGAATTGCAGCTTACTCCTCAGATTCGCTTGGGTTATGCGTATGATGTTAACCGAACGCGCCTCAATACAAACCAAACAATTACAGGAACGCCTTCACACGAAGGTCTTCTTAGGTATGAGTTTGGTTATAAGAAAAATAAAGTCCTGTCTCCTCGCTTTTTTTAATCAAAGGAAAGTGGTTGTTTAGTCGAAAATAAAAGGTGTACCGATGAAGAAACGAATACTTATTATCTTACTTTTCATGCAGTCTTCACTTCTTGTGTTGGCACAAGAGTCGCTCGTGAAAGTAGCCGAGAAATTTTACAATGGGCTTAGTTATACGCGTGCAATCGAATATTACGAGAAAGCACTTGCCAAAACATTACCTCCAGATATAGCGAAAACAGCCAAAGTAAATCTTGCTGATAGCTATTATAAGGTGAAGGATTACATGAACGCAGAAAGGGTTTTAAAAGGAATTGTCACCAATACCACGACTCCCACCGACCCTGAATTAATCCTTCGATATGCCCAAATTCTTGCTTCAAATGGCAAGTATAAGGAGGCGCAAACGTATTACCAAGCTTACGAAAAAAGTTCACCAACTACGCCGTCTTCTACACCAAGTACAACTAAGAAGTTTGTGACTTTGTACGAAGATGTATCGGTATTGGCTAAAAATGTCAACTGTTACGATGTTAAATACCTGACAATCAATACGACAAGTTCTGATTTTAGTCCTGCTTTTTACAAAGACGGACTCGTATTTGTCTCTAACAGACAAGTTGGTACAGCAGTTCGCCGTGTTTTTGCTTGGAACGATACGCCCTTCCTTGATTTATTTCATCTCGATAATGTTTCAACATTAGGTGACGGCCAAGTGGCAAGTTTAGGTTCAGGTGAAACCACATTGAAACCAACAAAACCTACTGTTGGGTTCGTCGGTAGTGACCAATACGTTTCAAACTCTCCGAATGACTCCAAAACATTGGGCGTTTTTGGCTCTGGGAATATTGGTACAAGTGGTAGTTATGGCTCAAAAAGTGAAACAAACGTTGACCCCTTCGCCAGTAATTTGAACTCTAAATACCACGAAGGTCCCGCAGCGTTTTTCAAGGATGGTTCTCAAGTAATTTTTACTCGCAATAACTTTTTGAACGGAAAAACCCGCAAAAGCTCAGATGGTATCAATAAATTAAAGGTTTATTCTGCCAAAGCAAAAGGAACTGGTTGGTCAGATATTCAGGAATTACCTTTTAATAGCGACGAATATTCCGTAGGTCATCCGGCGCTCAGCCCAGATGATACCTACCTTATTTTTGCCTCTGATATGCCCGGAGGATTTGGAGGAACTGACTTGTACGCTTCCAAATACGATGGCACAAATTGGTCCGCACCCATCAATCTAGGAAAAGAAATCAATACAAGTGGCAACGAATTATTTCCCTATCTTGACCCTAACGGAGACTTGTATTTCTCCTCAACAGGGCATCCTGGATTAGGTGGACTTGACTTGTTCTACGTAAAAATGAATGAATTTACCCCTCGTTCGAGCGTTTCAAATTTGGGTAAACCAATTAATTCTGAAAAAGATGATTTTGGTCTTATCACAGACGCCAGCCGGAAAAAAGGCTATTTTAGCTCGAATAGAAAAAGAGGTGGGGACGACGATGACATCTACTCGTTTGACAGAACCTGCGAATTAAAAGAGGGTTGTACTTTTGTTCTTTCCGTCTATGACGCAGATACGAAACTGCCCATTCCTAACGCATCTATCTCGTATCGGAACGTGAAAGGAGAGTTAATTCAAGCGAAAACAAAAGAAGATGGTAGCTTGACAGTACAAGATTTCCCGCAAGCTGAGTCTGTCTCAATCGTCGCGTCGGCAGTTAGTTACATCGAAAAGACCATTTCTACGCCTACTACTGATTGTGAACTACAAGTGAATAGAATTGAAATTCCACTTGTAAATGAGAATACTGTTACTAAACAAAAAGAGGGAGGTAATGCGAAGCTGAATACGAAAAAGTGTATTGTTTCAGGTCAAATCTTAACTCAAACAGGGGGAAAACCCGTTAAAAATGCAGCTATTCTCATCACCAATCTCTGTGATGGTTCTGTCATTTCTGGAAATACAGATGAGCAAGGTCTTTACTCGTTCGAAGCCATTGAAGGATGTTCTTATACCATTGAGACAAAGGTTGCAAATATGGCTTCACGCACGATTGAGCTAAATAAAGTGGACTGTAATACATTGCGACCGGGAGCTGGAAATATTGAAGTATTTGAGCAAGGCGATGTCATCACAATCGAAAATCTCTATTTTGATTACGGAAAATACGCGCTAAAACCAGCAGGAATTGCTGAATTAGACAAATTAGTCAATTTGATGCGCAGATACCCAGACATGCAGGTAGAATTAAGCTCTCACACAGATAGCCGTTCCTCGACCGAGTTCAACCAAACGTTATCAGATAACCGTGCTTTAGCATCTGCAAATTATCTCTTTAAAAGAGGAATAAGCCGTGCGCGTGTTGAGTACAAAGGGTTCGGTGAGGCTAAACCAGTGAATGGTTGTTCTGATGGCGTGAATTGTTCCGAAGAAGAACATGCCAAAAATAGAAGAACTGAAATTTACATTCTTGGAATAAATAAATAATCCATCAATGAATAAAAAAAGGCTACTTCAAACGAAGTAGCCTTTTTTTATTCAAACGATGTCTCACTTATTTGGTCGAAATATGTAACTCTTTGAGTTGAGCATCCGAGATAGTCGAAGGAGAATCAATCATTACATCGCGACCACTGTTGTTTTTAGGGAAAGCAATGAAATCACGAATGGTATCTGCGCCACCAAAAAGGGAACAAAGTCTATCAAATCCAAAGGCGATACCTGCATGGGGTGGAGCACCGTATTCAAAGGCTTCTAATAAGAAACCGAATTGTTTTTTTGCCTCTTCCTCTGTAAAACCAAGTACTCCAAACATTTGCTGTTGAAGGTCACGTTGGAAAATCCGGACTGAACCACCGCCAACTTCCGTTCCATTAATGACCAAGTCATACGCATTGGCACGTACCTTTCCAGGGTCTGTGGCAAGCAAAGGAATATCCTCAGGTTTTGGACTTGTAAACGGATGGTGCATCGCAAACCATCTGTCTTCTTCTTCGCCATATTCCAAAAGCGGGAAGTCAATTACCCAAAGAACCTTGTAATCATCTGGGTTTCTAAGTCCTAAGCGTGTACCCATTTCCAGACGTAATTCATTCAACTGTTTTCTCGCTTTGTTGCTTTCACCAGCCAAAATCAAAAGTAAGTCACCTGGTTGTGCATGGAAACGAGCAGCGATTTCTTGTAATTCTTCTGGGCTAAAAAACTTATCAACCGACGATTTTACGCTACCATCTTCATTTACACGCGCATAAATCAAACCTTTTGCGCCAATTTGTGGACGTTTTACCCAATCTGTAAGCTCATCCACTTGTTTCCGAGTATAAGAAGCGCAGCCAGAGGCACAAATACCAACGACAAGCTCAGCTTCGTCAAAAACAGGGAAGCCTTTGCCTTTTGTTAAGTCAGTAAGCTCAACAAATTGCATTCCGAACCGAATATCGGGTTTATCTGAACCATACAAACGCATGGCATCTGCATACGTCATGCGTGGAACCTCCGGAAGTTCTCTATTTTTTACCGTCTGGAATAAATGGCGGATGAGCCCCTCAAACATAGTTAAAATGTCTTCTTGTTCAACAAAAGACATCTCGCAGTCGATTTGTGTAAACTCTGGTTGGCGATCTGCTCGCAAATCTTCGTCACGGAAACACTTCACAATCTGGTAATATCTGTCGAATCCAGATACCATAAGGAGTTGTTTGAAGGTTTGAGGAGATTGGGGCAGAGCATAAAACTCACCCGGATTCATTCGGCTTGGAACCACAAAGTCACGCGCACCTTCTGGTGTAGATTTAATCAAAACAGGTGTTTCAACTTCAATAAATTCCTGCGCATCCATGTAGATACGTGTTTGTTGCGCTACTTTATGCCGTAAAATCAAATTTTGACGAACAACCTCTCTTCGTAAATCAAGGTAACGGTATTTCATGCGAACGTCATCGCCGCCATCTGTATCGTTTTCAATGAGGAAAGGAGGAAGCTTGGCAGGATTTAAAATGGCCAAATCCGTTACGTTCACTTCGATTTCTCCTGTCGGGATTTTATCGTTTTTGGACATCCGTTCAATCACAACACCTGTTGCCTGAATGACAAATTCGCGACCCAACGAACGCACTTTTTCCATTAATTCAGGAGCTGTTTGCCCTTCTTCAAAACGCAACTGCGTGATTCCGTATCTGTCACGAAGGTCTAACCAAATCATCCCTCCCTTGTCGCGCGTCCGCTGCACCCAGCCAGAAAGGGTGACTGTTTCGTTTTGATGGGAGAGTCTGAGCTCACCGCAAGTATGTGTTCTTAACATGTATTTTCTAGGAGTTAATGACTGATTTTAAGTGAATTTTGGTACGCAAAGGTACATAATTGTTTAAAACGAAGAATAAGATTTTCATCAGGATAATGCTAAAAAAGCACGGATTTGTTCTTCTGCTGCTGCGGTAAGTGACTCCGCCGTGTGCTCTTTAGGCTCGATGGGTGCCAGCGTTACCCACGAAATTTTTGAAAAGGCTTGAAGAGGAAAAATACCTTTGGGATTGAACTCCCAAGAACCATTGATAGCAATAGGGACGATAAGTGCGTTATCAGCTCTTTTCACCAGTGTCGCCAAACCACCTACTTGAAAAGGCTTCATCTGCCCTGTTTTTGTACGTGTACCTTCCGGGAAAATAGCCGCTGAAAAGTTATTCTCTTTGATGTATTTACCTAATCTTGCAATTTCAATAATGGCTCGTTTCCCATCTTTTCTATCAATTAAAGCAGCACCTCCAACTCGTAAATTGTAAGAAATACTTGGAATACCTTTGGCTAGTTCGATTTTTGAGACAAACAAAGGTGTGTATTTGCGTAAAAACCAAATGATTCCAGGAATATCAAATGTACTTTGATGATTGGCAACAAAAATGAGTGGTCGGTCTGTGGGTAAGGGCGTTGATTGCGTAAAGCGAGGAATCGTACCTGTTAAATACAAGCCATACACAAGAAAAAAATTGAGCGCATTGACAGATTTTTGGTGGGCTTTTTTTCCAAATAATTCGAAACAAATTACTTGAACAACGTGAAAAAGCACGAGAACAATCCCAAAATAAAGTAAAAAAATAGCACTGAGTAAATAATTAATTATCTTTTTCATTGAAGGTTAGCTAAATAAAGATAGTTTACGCGCAAAATTACCCAATAAAATGCCATAAAAGGTATGTTTTTGTTGGAAAGTGTCTCTAAATGGACGGAAAACGACGCCAAAGTGAGTTGTGCCTCAATTAATTTTAAGAAACCTATTGCTTTTATCTATATATTTGTTTTCCGAATATGCAGAAAAAACCACTTTTTTTATATTTCTAGTTATGATTTTACCAGCCTCCCGTTTAGAAGTAATGAAGTTCATCGGCGAAAAAATTGATTCGTTTGTTGATGAATTTTTAAAACCAATTGACACCAACTGGCAGCCTCAGGATTTGCTTCCGGATGCCACGTCAGAAAACTTTTTTCAAGACGTAAAATTATTGCAAGAGTCTTGTCGTGAACTGCCGTATGATTACATGGCTGTACTCGTCGGAGATACAATTACAGAAGAAGCCCTGCCTACTTATGAGGCATGGCTGATGGGCGTGGAAGGCGTGAGCCAACTAGAACCCGCCGGATGGAGTAAATGGGTTCGCTGGTGGTCTGCCGAAGAAAATAGACACGGAGATTTGCTAAATAAGTATCTTTATTTGTCCGGCCGTGTTAATATGCGCGCCATGGAAACCTCAACCCAATACCTTATTGCAGATGGTTTCGACATTGGTACGGGGGTAGATCCTTACAGAAATTTTGTCTATACGTCTTTCCAAGAATTAGCAACGAATATCTCGCACAGACGTACAGCGACTCTCTCAAAAAGTTTTGGAAATGCACATTTATCAAAAATTTGTGGTCTGATTGCCGCCGACGAAATGCGCCACGCCAAGGCATATAAAACATTTGTAGCTAAAATTTTTGAAGTCGATCCTTCCGAAATGATGCTCGCTCTGGAAGATATGATGCGTAAAAAAATCGTTATGCCTGCCCATTTCTTGCGTGAATCTGGGATTTCAATGAGCCAGACTTTCTCCCATTTCTCCGATGCTGCTCAGCGACTTGGCGTTTATACTACCCAAGATTATATCCAAATTTTAGAGGATTTGCTCGAAGAATGGAAAGTTGAAAGCATTACCGGCCTAAACGAAGCTGCCGAAAAAGGAAGAGACTACCTGATGGCGCTACCAAATAGACTCAAAAGAGTTGCCGAACGAACAAAAGTGCCGCAATTAGAATATGAGTTTTCTTGGATAACGCGTTAATCCATCTGCGCTTGAAAAGAAGTCAATCTAATTCGGATTGACTTTTTTTATGCTTATCCACGTACAAAACCGCTCAAAAAAAAGTCTTGTATTTCAAAAGGACTTCCCTTAATTTTAAATTAAAAATAGATAAAAAAATGGCGAAAAATACAGAAAAACCACGTGTACACAAAGATTTAGATGGTTTCGAAATTGCAATAAATTCGTTCGGTGAAATTCAAATGTCTTATGATATTGATAAAATTAATACCTTCCTAAACGAAAAAGTCGATGATAAAAAGCTCCGAAATCGGACAACCGAAGAAGAAACAAGCGAAGAAGAAGAAAAAAATAATCACGAACAGTAACATATTGAAGCATCTATGAGAAGTCACGAAATCGACTACAAAATTATCGGGGAAGATATCCAAGTTGTAGAAGTTGAACTCGACCCCAACGAAACCGTCATTGCCGAGGCTGGTTCCATGCTCTTCATGGAAGATGGAATTACCTTTGAAACCAAAATGGGTGATGGGTCTGAGGCAAATCAAAGTATTTTAGGGAAAATTTTCCAAGCAGGAACACGTGTCCTGACGGGTGAGTCCCTGTTCATGACACACTTCACAAACAGAGGATACGGCAAACGAAAAGTAGCGTTTGCAGCGCCTTATCCAGGTACAATTATTCCTGTGGACTTGGGTCAAATCTACCAAAATACACTCATCGTACAGAAAGATTCGTTCTTATGTGCTGCGATGGGAACGCGCATGTCGATTCACTTTAACCAGAAAATCGGTGCAGGTTTATTTGGTGGCGAGGGCTTCATTCTCCAAAAAATTCAGGGAGACGGCAAAGCTTTTGTTCACTCCGGTGGTGTCGTGATTGAACGCTACTTGAACAACGAAACTCTCCGCGTGGATACAGGTTGTGTCGTTGCTTTTGAACCTCAAATTAATTTTGATATTCAGCGCTCAGGTGGCTTAAAATCTATGGTATTTGGTGGAGAAGGACTCTTTTTAGCTACATTGCAAGGAACAGGAAAGGTCTGGATTCAATCACTACCTATTTCAAAATTAATCCAACGACTCTCTCCTTACAGCGGTAATTCTCGCCGAGAAAGTGGTTCTGTTTTGGGTGGAATCACGGATATATTCGAATAAATACGAGATAATTGATTTTCTAATTTTAGGGGCATTTTCTACAAATGCCCCTTTTTAATGGATATAAAATGACGATTGAAGAAGCACAAAAAATTGTAGATGAATGGATTCAAACCATTGGCGTTCGGTATTTTAACGAATTGACGAATACCGCTATGCTTATGGAAGAAGTAGGAGAGGTGGCCCGAATTATGGCTAGAAGATACGGCGAACAGTCAGAAAAAGAATCGGATAAAAACAAAGATTTGGGAGATGAAATGGCCGATGTTCTTTTTGTTTTGATTTGTCTTGCGAATCAAACGGGCATCGACTTGACAGAGGCATTAACCAAAAATCTTGAAAAAAAGACAAAACGTGATTTGCATCGACACCAAAATAACCCGAAACTCAAATAGAAAACAGTTTCTAGGAAGAACCAAACTTTTTAATTTTTTCATCTGTTCCTCTACGTATAAACCGAAATCAAAATGGAAGAAGAAATTGTAAATAAAGTAGCAGCAAGTGGGTTGATTACCTTTAACCTCGAGGACATTTACCCTGCCGGCGAGCGTGTCGTCTATGACCTGAAAGACAATTTGTTCATGGGGCTCATCTTGAAAGAAAAAGAGTTTAGACAATTTTTGAAAGAGAACGATTGGTCTATTTACAAAGATAAATACGTGGCGATTATCTGCTCTGAAGACGCCATTATTCCGCAGTGGGCATTCATGCTTTTAACTCTTCATCTGCAACCTCATGCACGATTGGTGCACATAGGAGATGTAGAAAGTCTGGAAGAACGTATTTTTTTGAATGAATTGCAAAAAGTTGATTTTTCTTCCTTTGAAAACACCCGTGTTGTCGTCAAAGGTTGTAGCAAAGTTACCGTTCCGTCGGCTGTTTATAGCGAGGTAACGCAACGACTTTTCCCTTATGTAAAGAGTCTTATGTTTGGAGAACCGTGTAGCACTGTGCCGCTTTTCAAACGGAAGTAAGCGCGTTAAAACAACCCTGTAAAACGACTAATTCGACATGATTGTACGAATTAGTCGTTTTTTTTATACGAAAAAAATCCAAACGTCTCTTACGTGCGTATCTTTTAACAAGTAAACGTTCCCAAAAAGCAAGAAGATGATAAGAAGAGTAATTCAAATAACAGGATACCTATTTTTAGGTTTATTTGGCGTTTTTCTAATCTATGCCAATGCGGAAAGTAAACCTGCTCATGCACAAGCCAAAGCTGTTCACATGATTGTTGTTGAAGTAGCAAACGAGCTTTCTGAAAAGGATTTACAGAACCTGAGCCTCTACTTAGGCGGAATGCCCGGAGTTACGGCAGTTCAAACGAGTGACGAAAGTAAGAAAATCAGTATTTTGTTTGAAAAAGAGGCTGTAACATCAGAAAAACTCCTATCAGGAATTGAAGAGATGGGAATTGATGTGAAACCCGTTGTTTTTGAAAAACAAGCCAGCGATTCTCCCGAGTGCCCTGTCCCGGCAGAATACATTCAAAAATTTGAGCAAATAAAATATTCATTCAATTTTCGAAAATAACGCTGAATATGAAACGTAACTCATTCTTAGTGTGGGTTTTATGTATATTTTTCGCTACGGCGTGTACACAAGAAACGGCAACTAAAAATCCGGTTTCTCCGACTTTGTACGACAGACTCGGCGGAGTAGATGCCATTACGTTGGTCGTTGACCAATTTATCGCGAATGTAGCCGTAAATCCAGATATGGAACGGACTTTCCAGCCCTTGCTGGAAGAGGTCAGTCGCCTCGGGGGTAGTTCTCCTAAGTTGGCGTCTCTCCGAAATAATTTGATAGACCAAATGTGTGAAGCCGCCGGTGGCCCGCAAATGTATAGGGGGAAAGACATGGTTACAGCGCACAGAGGAATGAATATTACGGCAGAGGAATTTAATTCGATGGCAAAAAATCTATCGGATGCGATTGATAAATTCAATGTTCCCGCAGCAGAAAAAAATGAATTGATGGCAGTTATTGCCAGTCTTCAACCACAAATAGTAGGAAAATAGAGTTTTGATTTAGGAGGTTAGTAATCGAATAGTCGCCCATTTTATAGGCGACTATTTTTGTTTAATGCCCAAATACGTCTCCAATCGTTGATTTTTAAAAGGGATATGCCCAAAAATACCCATCATAAATTTGGATGGAAAAATTTTGGTATTGACCTTTGTATTTCAAACAAATTCAGTTGTCTTTTGCAAACAAGTACTCAAACAGGAGCCCTCGTACTTACAGCCCTTCTCTTCTTGAAGGTCTTAGTAAGCCCTATCTTGTTCCTTGACTACGAACTGCGAAAGGAATACATCATCCAAAATTATTGCGTAAACAAAGAGCGACCTGAACTACATTGCGACGGGAAGTGCTACTTGTCTCAGCGTCTTCAACAAGCGCAAGCACAAGACGAACAGCGGGCTACGAACCAGTTCATCTCCGAACTTTTTTCGCTAGAAACTGTCGAATTAACCACGTCTTTCTGTTTTACAACGAGTAATTTTGTTGTTCTCGCAGAGGAACAAGCCAACTTCGTTTATCATGCCCAATTCCCTTCTACACGCGGGCAATCTATTTTCCATCCTCCCCAAAATTCTTCTCGCTTTGCTGCCTAAAATTTCTTCGTTTACCTTTTTATCAAGGTTATACCGGGGCAGTATTTCCCTTTTTTAATCACAAAATTCATTCTTACTCATTTTAGTAAGCAGTTTATTTGTGCCTCTAGTTTTCAGTTGGTTCTGCCTTTACACAGAATCCAAGCATCTTTTTATTCTTATTTTAAATTGAATTTTACCAATGAAACATATATTTTCAAGCATTTCAGTTCTTCTTTTTCTTTCTATTTTCGTTTGGAGTTGCCAAGATGCGGATGCAATCAATCCCGACGATAAAAACAATGTTGTCATCGAATTTGAGAATTTTGTGGGTGGACAAAAATTATTGCTCAACACAAAATCATTCAAGAATCAAGCAAATGAAGATTTCACCATTACAAAATTGAATTACTACGTAAGCAATATTTCTTTGAAAAAAGCAGACGGAACGGAGGTGAAATTTCCGAATGATTATTTCCTCGTACGTGAAGAAGACCCGACATCATTGAAGCTGACGCTCAAAGATGTTCCTGCCGGAGATTATACATCTATTTCATATATAATTGGGGTAGATAGTGCGCGAAGTGTCGCTGATATTAGTCAAAGAACGGGTGTGCTAGACCCAGCGCAAGAAGACAAAATGTACTGGTCTTGGAACTCCGGCTATATCTTTTTTAAGATGGAAGGAACCTCAGCCGTGGCAACAACTCCAGCGAAAAATTTTCAGTTTCACGTCGGTGGTTTTGGCGGAATGACCGGGCCAACTCCGAACAATATTCGTAAAGTAACGAATACATTGGGTACAATTTCTGCCAAAGTACGCGTGAACTCTGTTCCTACGATTCATATCATTACAGATGTTTTGACTGTTTTCTCGCAAGGACATACCATTGCAAAGCAAAGTTTGGTACACTCACCTGCGCCTGCCATTCCGATAGCAAACGGATATATGAATATGTTTACCGTTGATCACGTTCATAATGACTTAACTACTAATTAATTATGAAACGACCAACCTTGTTAAAAGGAATGGGTTTGGTCACAAGTTTGATTATCTGGGCAACATCCTGCTCTCTTTTGGGCTTGGATGTTGCACCAATATCACTCTTTAAAAAACCAGATACATTTCCTGAACCAACCTACAATTTCTCTAAAAATCCGTTAACTCCCGAAACCGTCGAGTTAGGAAGAAGTCTTTTCTATGACGGATTACTCTCCCGCGATGGAACAATATCTTGCGGGGAATGCCATAACCAAAGTCACGCTTTTACGCATCACGGACATGTTTTCAGTCATGGAATTGATGACCGAATTGGCAATAGAAACGCGCAAGCACTCATGAACCTCGCTTGGCAATCCTCTTTTTTCTGGGATGGGGGCGTTTTTGACCTAGACATGTTCTCGATTGCTCCCATTGAAAACCACAACGAAATGGATGAGTCGCTGAGTAACGTGCTGAAAAAAGTCCAAGCAACACCAAGATACCAAGTCTTATTCAAGAAAGCGTATGGGACAGAAGACGTGACGAGCGAACGTTTCCTCAAGGCACTTTCTCAGTTTATGCTCACCTTGGTTTCCGCCAATTCAAAGTACGATCAAATGTTGGCGGGCAAAGCGACTTTCACGGCTGATGAACAAGCGGGGCTTCGTTTATTCACAAAAAAAGGATGCGCTTCGTGTCATCCTGCACCTTTATTTACAGACGGGACGTTCAGAAGTAATGGTTTATTACCTGAATATACCGGTGATTTAGGTCGGTTCAGAATTACAGAAAATCCGTCTGATAAAAATAAATTCAAAGTGCCTTCCTTACGGAATGTAGAGATGACAGCGCCCTACATGCACGATGGCCGTTACTTGAATTTATCGATGGCGGTTTCACATTACAGTGATTTGGTGGAAGATACAGGTACGCTGGATGAGGTATTGAAGAGTAAAGACCAACTTGGTATTCCCATGACCTCTGCGGAAAAACAACAAATCACCGCTTTTTTAAAAACACTTACAGACACGGAGTTTCTACAAAATCCTCGATTCTCCGAGTTTTATAAACCGTAAAATCATGAAAAAAATAGTTATTCTATTTCTTTTTTTAGCTGTTCATCCTTCTTTTGTTTTTGCTTGTGATGTATGTGGATGTGGAAATGGCGGTGCTTTTTTTGGGCTTCTCCCGCAGTCGCACCTACGTTTTGCGGGCATACGATACAAGCAAAAAAGTTTCTCTTCGCACTTGAATAGTTCTTTTTTTAGGGCGGAGGAATCTTTTCAAACGGCTGAAATTTGGTCGCGCTGGTATCCATTTCCCAAAGTGCAGGTCATGGCGTTTGTCCCTTTCCATGCAAATACACAAACGGTGCTACGCAATCAATCCGAGGCAACGCTACAAGGATTAGGTGATGTTTCTGCTTTGGTACATTATGCCTTCGTGAACACCATGTACGATACAACCGCGCACACAGTAGATCATATTTTGCTTGTGGGTGGAGGCGTGAAAGCACCAACAGGGAAATACCGTTTTACGCTGGGTGCGTCAGAAGTTGCGAATGCGAATTTTCAGTTAGGAACAGGTAGTACAGATTTTCTCATTCAGTCCATCTATACTGTCCGAAAAGGAGCTTGGGGACTAAATACGGATGTGACCTACAAGGTAAATACGACGAATCCAGCTGATTACCGCTTCGCAAATAGGTTAAATGGAACGATTTCCGTATTTTCACAGCGGTATATAGGTGATGTTTCTGTATTACCCAATGTAGGAGTTTATGCTGAAAACGCCCGCCAAGATTTGTATCATGGAGAGAGAAATCCGTTTACGGGTGGTTTTTTGGCTATGGCAACAGCGGGAACTGAGGTGTATTTCAAGAAAATGTCTCTTGGTATAACCTACCAATCTCCGTTGTATCAACATCTATCAGGCGGAGATTTGCGACTCAACCACAGTCTTTACACACATCTGACTTGGATGTTTTAGACAAATGAATTAAGGAATATGAATAGAAAAAAAGTACTTCAGCTCTTAGGAATTGGTTTTCTTGGTGCGCCCATTCCCACTTTTGCCAATGATAAATTAGCAAAACAGATTTCTTTTCAAGCAGATTTTCTACCTGCTTGGAAGCGCTCCGAAGAATATACGATTGCCTTATTTGAGCAGATGCCAGAGGATAAATTAGACTTTCGATATACGCCAGAATCATTCACCTTTCGGACACAGTTTGTGCATTGCATTACATTTACAGCGATGCAAATCTGCGCGCGGTTGTCTATAAAAAATCCGTATATGCACGGTATCGCTTGGGATAAATTATCTCGTGCTGAATTGGCATCAGAAATTCGTGGATTTTATGCGTGGGTGGCGCGTGTACTTGGCAGTACGCCACCAAATAAGTTAAAGGAATTGACAGATTTTTCAGGTGATTCTATTTCCGTTGCACGCCTTTTTTATGCCATGGAAAATCACATTATTCACCACCGAGGGCAAGCACTTTGCTATCTACGGCTCAATGGGATAACGCCTGTTGGATATGTTGGTTGGTAATTGAATTTCCTATGCACGTACTCATTTGTCCAGATAAATTCAAGGGTTCCCTCTCTGCCGAACGCGTTGCCAAAGCCATGGCAAAGGGTCTTCCACTTGGCACTACTTACACAATTTTGCCTTTGGCCGATGGTGGAGAGGGTTCTTTAGAGGTCATTGCTTCTTCTGTATCCGGTATTTGGGTGGATGTTCATGTACAAAATCCGTTGTTTAAAACCATTTCTTCGTCCTATTATTTATCTGATAATAAGGTATTTATCGAGATGTCTCGTGCGTCCGGATTGGCTCTTTTACATCCATCGGAGCGCAAAACCATCGAAACATCAACCGCCGGAACGGGGCAGTTCATTCAAGATGCGCTGCAACGGGGAGCCAATGAAATTTTTTTGTTTGTTGGAGGAAGTGCAACAACAGATGGCGGCATAGGCATGGCTTCTGCCTTGGGTTTTCAATTCTTGGATAAAACGGGTAAATCAATTGTTCCCATCGGTAAAAATTTACTTTCAATTGCTGAAATAATTTCTCCTAAAAGTAGTATAAATGTCTCATATACAGTAATTTGTGATGTAGAAAATCCGTTACTTGGGCAGCGGGGAACCGCCGCCGTATATGGGCCTCAAAAAGGAGCTACGCGAGAGGATATCCAATTGTTAGAGGAAGGATTAACCCATGTAGCTTTTTTAGCGTTATCTTCCGGACTTCCATCTCGGGTAGATGTACCCGGTGCTGGTGCTGCGGGCGGATTAGCCTGGGGAGCTATGACTTTTCTACATGCGCAACTCAAGTCGGGCACGGATTTTATTTTTGAGCGACTGAATTTCAATCAATTCGTTCAAAAAGCAGACATTATTCTGACAGGTGAGGGAAAAATGGATAGTCAAACGTTACACGGAAAACTGATTCATGGTGTTGCCTCGGTGGCATCATCGTACCAAAAAACCGTATGGGTTGTTTGTGGGAAAAATGAACTCAGTACTCTACAGTATCAATCCATGGGTATTGAAAAAGTAGCGCAGCTGCTTTCTCCAAGTATCACCTTTGAAGAGGCTGTCGCATACGTTGAAACCTTGATAGCTCTCCGAACACAACATCTTTTCTATAATGAATCATAAACAATTGATTATCATTTGTTTATGATTCATTATGTATTGTATTTTAAAAATTTTAGATTCCGTATTTACTCCATAATGTAGGAATGGGCAGCTCAATATGAATGGTTTCCTGAGTGAATGGGTGTACAAATGCGAGTCCGCTTGCTTGTAAAAAAATGCTACCATCGGGTGTTGTTCTCTTAAAACCATACTTGACATCGCCAACAATGGGTGCGCCACTCGCTGACATTTGCGCCCGGATTTGGTGAAACCGTCCTGTCTTCAACGTGATTTCAAACAGATGATAGCGCTCACTCGAGCGTATAAGTTCGTAGTGCAAAATAGACTTCAAATAAGCTGGTTTTTCAGTTTTAGCAACCAATGATTTACTTCCTTTTTGGAGCAACCAATGTGTTAGAGGACTATCTTGTTGCGGAATTTGCATCGTAACAGCATGGTAGGTTTTCTGTACTTTCCCACGTTGAAACAGACGGGTAGCGGCAGTCATATCTTCCGCTGACTTGGCTAAAAGCACCAATCCACTAACGCGTTGGTCAAGACGATGTACGGCATGGCATGTCGGAAAAGCACCTAGCAATGATACTGTTTGGTCTTGGCCTGGTATCGTTGGCAATCCGGCTGGTTTATGTACAATGAGGAAATGGGTGTCTTCCCAAAGAATGGGTATCGTCATGTTTTGATGTGTTATTCGAACCACGAAGTACGTATTTTTTTACGGAAAGAACTATCAAGCCCCCATAAATTAGCCACACGATGAAATTTACTGTATGTATTTTGTGTTTTCGTTCCTTGCTTTTTGTACTAATTGGCTAACTTATTGTAATTTGGTTCATCAACATATCAACCAAATCCTTCGTATGAAATTTATTTTACGTCTAGCTATCGGAGTAATAGCTGCTTCTTTTATAGGTATTTACGCCTATTTACAGTATTTGAAACCGGATTATGATGCAGAAGTTCAGTTAAAAGGACTTACGTCAGAAGTCGAAGTACTCTTTGATGACCACGCAATCCCGCATGTGTATGCTCAAAATGAGGAAGATCTTTGGTATGCGCTTGGGTATGTTCATGCGCAAGATAGACTTTTTCAAATGGAGTTACTCAGACGGCTAGGAGATGGGCGTTTGGCAGAGATTTTTGGGGAGGAAATGGTTCCCGTAGATCAATTTTTTCGAACCCTTGGCTTCCGTCAATTTGCCCAAAAAACCATTGATTCTGTATATAAGAAGAACCCCTCGGCTCCTTTCGTGAAAAATGCGGAGGCGTATATTAAGGGCGTCAATCAATTTATAAAAACAGGAAAAACACCTATTGAATTTACGCTTGCAGGTATCCCAAAAACGGATTTTACATTGGAGGACAGTGAAATCATTTCTGGATATATGTCGTATAGTTTCATGGAGGCATTTCGAGGGGAAGCCATTACAGAATATATTCACCAACAACTAGGTCCTGATTATCTGCAAGATTTGGGTGTAAATACAGCTATAGATGAACCTAAAATTCCAGTAGATAAACTATTTTTAGCTTTATCAAAACACATTACCAAACTCGAAAAGAAAATTCCTGCACCGCCCCTTTTGGGTTCCAATGGTTGGGTTATTTCAGGTAAAAAAACGAAGTCAGGGAAACCTATTTTATCCAATGACACCCATATATCGTTTGCACAACCTTCTGTTTGGTATGAAGCACATTTGTCTAGCCCTGGTTTTCAGTTCTATGGTAATTTTGTGGCGGGGGTTCCTTTCGCATATCTAGGTCATAATGACCACGGTGGCTGGGGTTTAACGATGTTCTTAAACGATGAAATGGATTTTTACCGGGAAAAAGTAAACCCAAAAAATGAGAATCAAGTCTGGTTTCAAGATAAATGGGAAGACTTGAAGGTGCGTGAAGAAGAAATTCAGGTGAAAGGAAAAGCGGCTGTACCATTGGTTATTCGTGAGTCCAGACATGGTGTTTTAATCAGTGATGTCATGAAAACAAAAGAACTGACTTCTCCATTTGTCAACCAAACTGACCCAATTTCTTTGTTTTGGACGTATTTCAAGTTTCCTTCTCGTAATCTAGAGGCATGTTACGGAATGGCGCACTCCAAAAATGCTCAAGAAGTTGAAAAATACGTCCAAATGATTCATTCCCCTGGCTTGAATGTCATGTGGGGAGATACAGAAGGAAATATTGCTTGGTGGGCGACGGCAAAATTAATCAAAAGGCCGCCGCATGTCCAATCTAAGCTGGTCTTGGACGGTAGCTCTGGAAAGGATGAGCCGCTTGGCTGGCATGATTTTGCTGAAAATCCACAAAGTATGAATCCTGAAAATGGTGTTTTGTACTCCGCAAATAACCAACCTGCGGCAAGAAATGGGCTTCTTTATCCCGGCTATTACGTTCCTGTTGACCGCGCGACACGCATACAAGAATTATTATTTACAGCAAAATCAGACTGGACACCCGACCAAGTGCGTGAGGTCATTAACGACGTTACAAATCCAGTTTTTGTACGTATGTTGGCTACACTTATTCCTGTTTTTGAATCAGACATTACGACGGAAGAAGGTAAAAAGGGGGTAGCTATGTTGAAGAATTGGAAAGGGCAACATACCCTAGAAAGTATCGAACCTGCGCTTTTTTACCGATTCATGTACCGAATAGACGAATTGCTTCTGAAAGATGAAATGGGCGATTCTTTCTTTGATTTACTACGCTGGAATATGTTTTTAGAACACGGGCGGGTCGGGTTATACCTAAACGACGCTTCCAAATGGTGGGATAATGTGCAAACGCCTGCCCAAGAAACACGAAAACAAATCCTGACGGAAGCATTTAGACGAGCTGTGCAAGATCTTGAAAAAGAGGGGGGCTTGGATGCTGAAGCAAGAAAATGGAAATACAACCACACCCTTACGCATCCTCACCCGATGGGCGTTCTACCTGTTATCGGACGCTATTTCAATGTCGGACCTCTCCCTGCACCCGGTGGAAAAAGTACCATCAATAACCTTGATTTTCGCGTGGATTCTACGGGTAAATACGACATTACCTACGGGCCAGCTTTGCGTAGAATCATTGATTTTGGTTATCCAGAAAATGCCACGAGTATAAATCCAACAGGACAATCGGGCTATTTTATGAGTAAGTATTACAAAGACCAAGCAGAAATGTATGCGCAGTCCAAAGCACGAAAAGAACGAATGAACCGAAAAGAAATTCAGTCTGTTCAAATGGGTCGCATGCGACTAAAGCCTTAAAAAAGAAAGGGTTTTTTGTTCTGAATTGAACAAAAAACCCTTTTACCAAAATCAAAGCTACTTATTTTTTCTCTGCTATTTCTTTTACTTTTTCGTAAATCATCACTTGATTTGACGCAATCTTTGAGAAACCACGCACGTCATCGCCCGACCAAGCATTGTTCATTTCGCCATAACTACCAAAAACAGGTGACATTAAGTCGTACTCCGATTGTATTCCTAGAACTTGGAAACGATACGGTGCCAATAATACCCGAACTGTTCCTGTTACGTGTCCTTGCGTACTTTCCATAAATTGCTCTATATCACGCAAAACAGGCTCGTTGAACTGTCCTTCGTGTAGCAACATGCCGTAATATTCTGCCAAATTTTGTTTCCAATATTGTTGCCATTTGGTCAATACGTGTTTTTCGAGCAAATGGTGTGCTTTGATGATAATCAACGGAGCCGCCGCCTCAAATCCAACACGGCCCTTGATACCAATAATCGTGTCACCAACGTGTGTATCTCGCCCAATTCCATAGACACTCGCTAAATCGTGCAAGCGACGAATAGCATCCACCGGATTGCGGAATCTTTTTCCGTTTACTCCTTTGAGCTCTCCTTTCACAAATTGAAGGGATATTTCTTTCTCTTTTTTACGTTGAACTTGCGTAGGATAGGCGGACTCTGGTAGAGAATCCCAAGAGTTTAAGGTCTCTTTTCCACCTACCGACGTACCCCATAATCCTTGGTTGATACTGTACGTGGATTTATGCCACTCCCGAACCACTCCTTTGGACTTTAAAAAGTCAATTTCTGCCTCACGGGATAATTTCAAATCACGAATTGGCGTGATGATTTCTGCTTCTGGAACAATAATCCGGAAGGCAATATCGAAACGAACTTGGTCATTGCCCGCCCCCGTACTTCCATGCGCTATGGCATTTGCCCCAATACTTTTGGCGTATTCAGCTACTGCAACTGCTTGGAAAATACGCTCTGCACTCACAGATAATGGATATGTATTGTTTTTCAAGATGTTTCCATATATCAAAAAACGAATACATTCTTTGTAGTATTTATCAGCTACACGCGCAGTATAATGCGTTTTAACTCCTAATTCATACGCTTTTTTCTCAATATCAGCGATTTCTTCATCTGTAAATCCACCTGTATCAACCAGTACAGAATAGACTTCCATGCCTTTTTCTTCGGTCAGGTATTTGACACAAAAGGAGGTATCCAAACCTCCACTGTACGCTAAAACGACTTTCTTCATATTGTTAAAAAAGAGGATTCCTAGAACATTCTAGGGATTAAAAATAGAAATCTATTACCAAACAAAATTACATGCTTTCCACGAAAAAGCTTTTTTATTCCTACAAAATTTTACCTAGGAACGGTAAAATACATGACGCCTGCAATACATCCAAAGACGATATTGGGCAACCAAACTGCCAACAAAGCCGGCATATTTCCGGCTTCTGCAATGCCTTTCGACATGATGTAAAAAAGAATGTAAACAAACGCCAAAACAAACCCAATAGCAATTTGAACGCCTACGCCGCCCCGGGTTTTTCGTGCGGCTACAATCAAGCCCATGATGGATAAAATAACAACAGCAAACGGAGTAGCAAACCGCTGATAGTACTCAATCTGATACGGGGCAATCCCTTCAGAACCACGCAGTTCTATCAAACGAATTTGTTTTTGTAATTCCGGAATAGTAAATGTTTCGTGTCGGGCACGGCTGTTTTCAAAGTCATCTGGTGTAAGCGTTAAAGTAGTATCAATCGAGTTTTGTCCGAATGTTAATTTGTCTTTGGATATGCCCAATACCCGGATTCGGTAGTCGTATAATTGCCAACGACTTGTGCTATCGTTCCAAGTAATGCGCCGCGCCGATAACTTTTCTTTTAATTTTCCGTCTTCGATTTTCTCTAAAGTAAAATCATATCCCGTTTTCGACTCATTATTATAGCTCGACATATACGCATAGACGTTTGGAGCAACAGCTGTATGAAAGTTACGGTCTGAGAAATAAAATTTTTCGTGGACGTAAGCATTCTCAAAATTGAGTCGAATTTTATTGGCTTTGGGCAATACCCAACCTACCATCACGAAAGAAAGTAAAGCGACAAGGAGCGAACCAATGACATAAGGCCGCATAATTCGGGTAAAACTGATGCCGCCGCTGAGCATCGCGATGATTTCTGTGTGTGAAGCAAGTTTTGCCGTAAAAAAAACCGTCGAGATGAATATCATCAAAGGGCTGATGTAGTTTGCCCAATAAGGAGCTAGATTGAGGTAATATTGGAGTAAAATCGCCCGCATGGGTGCTTGGCGTTGGATGAAATTATCGTTTTTTTCAACAAAATCAATCACCATAATGACCAATACAATGATGAAAACCGCAAATAGATAGGTCGTCAGAAAACGTTTTAGTAGGAATTTATCGAGAATTTTCATTGCAATCATTTGAGTAAAACTCAACAAAGGTAAAACATTCACTGCATTCTGTACGAAGTATTTGTATAGTTATGTGCCAAGAAAACGTGTTTTTTGTATCTTAACAATTCAAATTAATCACCTAACAAACGATGAAACACATTTTTACGCTTCTTTTTCTGACGTGTTTGTTCACCTCTGCATGGGCGCAATCTGCTGTACAAGTCACGATTTCTGCGCAGAAACATACCCAAACTTTCGACGGTAGATTGCTCTTATTGATTTCAAAAAATGACCAATCAGAACCCCGTTTTCAGATTCAAGATGGACAAACAACCCAACAAGTCTTTGGGATGGACGTCGAAAACTGGGAAACTGGCAAAGCCCAAACGTTGGTCGCTTCCAAAATGAATGGGTATCCTGTCGAAACATGGTCTGCACTTCCTGCCGGCGAATACACCGTGCAAGTACTGTTACATAGATACGAGACTTTTCGGCGGAAAGATGGATTTGTCGTTAAAATGCCGATGGACAGAGGCGAAGGGCAACAATGGAATCTAGCCCCCGGAAATTTGTACAGCAAACCGATGAAATTGAAGATAAATCCGACATTAAAATCAACGATTTCAATTGAATTAACTGAAGAAATTCCGCCAATTCCTGCTCCTGAAGACACCAAATACATCAAACATATCCGTATCCAAAGTAAATTATTGACCGAATTTTGGGGACGTCCCATGTATTTAGGTGCGCATATTTTGTTGCCCGAAGGTTTTGATGAAAACCCCCAAGTAAAATATCCTCTAGCTATTTTTCACGGTCATTTTCCTGCTGATTTTGATGGATTCCGTACCATTCCACCCGATACAAATCTCCCAAATGATTACAATCCGCGTTTCAAAATTTCTGGATATAATCGCATTGTTCAGCAAGAAGCCTACGATTTTTATAAAATGTGGACGGGTCCTGATTTTCCACGGGTTTTAGCGATTGAAATTCAACATCCTTGTCCATTTTACGACGATTCGTATGCCGTTAATTCAGAAAACATCGGGCCGTATGGCGATGCGATAACGTATGAATTAATTCCGTTTATCGAGAAACAATTTCGGGGTATTGGCGAAGGTTGGGCACGTTTTACGTATGGTGGCTCTACTGGCGGTTGGGAAGCGTTGGCAGTTCAGGTGAAATACCCAACAGAATACAACGGGTGCTTTGCGGCGTGTCCTGACCCTATTGATTTTCGGGCTTTCACAACTGTGAATATTTACGAGGACAAGAATGCGTATTATTATGACGGAGATTTCAAGAAATTAGCACGTCCGGGGCACCGCGATTATCTTGGACAAATATCGGCAACTGTCGAGCAAATGAATAAAAAAGAATGGGCTTTAGGTACAAAAACGCGCTCCGGGCAGCAATTTGATATTTGGGAAGCCGTCTATTCGCCTGTCGGGAAAGACGGATATCCACAACCTATTTGGGATAAAAAAACAGGAGTCATAGACCCGAAAGTCGCCGCTTACTGGAAAGAAAACTACGATTTAGCCTATATTTTGAAACGCGATTGGGCGAAAAATGGAGAAAATTGGAAAGGTAGAATCCATATTTATTGTGGAGATATGGATAATTTCTACTTGAATAATGCGGTATATCTTGCTGAAGAAATGCTTGAAGAGCTTGCGAATCCACCGTACGATGGTGTCGTAGATTACGGAGACCGCGCCGAACATTGTTGGAATGGCGACCCTACGCAGCCCAATTACATCAGCCGACTTCGCTACCACCGAATGTTTATTCCAAAATGGGCTGAACTCGTCAAGAAAACAGCTCCAGCTGGTGTTGACTTAACGTCTTGGCGCTATTAATTTACTCGTCCGAGTAGTTCATTGAGGGAGTTGGAGGTAATAAATGCCTTCAACTTCTTTTTTATTTTAGTCGATACACTTTCAAGGATGAGGCGGCAGATTTAGGACTTTATTAAAACGGAAAGTTCACGGATTTATGTACAGACATTCGTTATGTAATCGGAAGTTGTATGAATTGAATACATCGGCATTGAGTAGAAGTAAGATTTGATTTTGGGTGGAAATACATGCAATTCCCACCCAAAAAAGTGATTATCCTGCGAAATGCTGGCTTACTTTGTTCCAATTGACAACATTCCAGAATGCTTTGACATAATCTGGGCGTTTGTTTTGGTACTTTAAGTAATAGGCGTGTTCCCAAACATCTAATCCTAAAATGGGCGTTCCTCTGTCAGGTACAACATCCATCAAAGGATTATCTTGATTTGGAGTAGATGTAATTTTGAGTTTTCCATTTTGGAGAATCAACCAAGCCCAACCAGAACCAAAACGCCCAGCAGCTGCGGCATTGAAAGCCGTTTGCATGGCTTCCATTGACCCAAAATCACGCACAATAGCGGCTTCTAAAGCGGCAGATGGTTTTGAAGGAGTTGGACTTAAAATTTCCCAGAAAAAGGAGTGATTCCAATGCCCGCCACCGTTGTTCCGAACAGCCACAGAATGCTTGCTAATTTCTTGAAGAAGAGCGGGTAATGTCATTTTTTCAAGTGCAGTACCTGCAACAGCTGCGTTAAGATTATTGACGTACGCCTGATGGTGTCTTCCATGGTGGATTTCCATCGTCATTTTATCGAAATGGGGCTCTAGTGCCTCAAAACCAAAAGGTAAAGCAGGCAATGAGAAAGGGCCAGCCACCTGTGCTGCGCGGGCTGCCCACGTCGTTCCAGCTACCGCTAAACCGCCCAAAAATGTCGTTAAAAATGCTTTTCTATTCATTTTTTTAGATTTAATGATGAAATACAGATAGGATGTAATGTATCAAATTTACTTAAACAGAACCGGATAACCTTAGCTTTTTACCTTAAATTCGGAAGTAGTATGGAAAACAATGTCTGGATTATTCTCTTGATTCATGCGTAAAATCCAGTCCGTTTCTGCCATAAATACGGGGTTTTCATCTTTATCAAAAGCGATATAATTACTTTTCAATCGGATAAATTCAGCTAGTTTTTCTGGATTTTCAGCAGTAATCCAACAGGCTTTTGAGTAAGGTTTGGACTCAAAACGGCAGCTTGCTCCATACTCATTTTTAAGTCTGTGTTGAATCACCTCAAATTGTAGTTCACCAACTGTCCCAATGATTTTCCTGTTCCCTGGCTGCATGGTGAATAATTGGGCAACGCCTTCTTCGGATAATTGAAGGACACCTTTTTCTAATTGCTTGGTTTTCATAGGGTCTGTATTGATGACCTCACGGAATAACTCCGGCGAGAAGCTCGGAATACCTGTAAATTGCAAGGCTTCTCCTTCCGTCAAGGTATCGCCAATTTTGAAAGTTCCGGTATCATACAACCCGACTACATCACCTGGATAGCCTTCTTCCACCACATTTTTACTGTCTGCCATGAACATATAAGGGTTGGAGAAACGCAAATCTTTGCCCAAACGCACATGTTTGTAGAATTTACCTCGCTCGAAAGTACCCGAGCAAATCCGTAAAAAAGCAATTCTATCGCGGTGGCGTGGGTCAATATTGGCATGAATTTTAAATACAAATCCTGTAAATTTAGATTCTTCGGGATCTACAATTCGCTTGTCCGTTTCGCGGGAAATGGGGTGCGGAGAGATATGACAAAACGTATTTAACAACTCCATCACTCCAAAATTACTGACGGCACTGCCAAAGAAAACGGGGGCAAGGTGGCCGTTGAGGTAGTCTTCGTGGTTGAGGTCATCATAAATTCCTTCAATCATTTCGACATCCTCCCGTAATTGATTGGCATCTTTGGCACCCACTTTTTCGTCTAAAACAGCCGAATCTAGTGGAATTTCATAAATATCTTCTTCTAATTTTGTCTTATTGACAGCAAAGAAATTCATCTTTTTTTCCAATAGATGATACACCCCCTTGAACGTCGAACCACCGTTGACAGGCCACGTGATTGGTCGCACCCGGATAGATAATTTATTTTCTAGTTCATCCAATAAATCGAAAGGATTTTGCCCTTCTCTATCCATTTTATTGACGAAAATTATCACGGGAGTTTTTCGCATTCGGCAAACTTCCATTAACTTTTCGGTTTGCTCCTCGACCCCTTTCACACAGTCAATCACCAAAATAACACTATCTACGGCTGTCAAGGTTCTGTAAGTATCTTCGGCAAAGTCTTTGTGGCCGGGCGTGTCTAAGATATTGATTTTGAGGTTGTTATACTCAAATGTCATGACAGAAGTAGCTACAGATATACCTCTTTGTTTTTCAATTTCCATGAAATCGGAGGTTGTTGCTTTCTTGATTTTATTGTTTTTAACCGCGCCGGCAGTTTGGATGGCGCCTCCAAAAAGGAGTAACTTTTCTGTCAAGGTCGTTTTTCCGGCATCGGGGTGGGCGATGATGGCGAAGGTTCTTCTGCGTGCGAGTTCTTTTTCGAAATTCATAGGATTCATTCTTTCAGCCTTCTTTGTTTATCTGGATTCAAAAAGCAATTTTGAGATAAAAAGGAAAGACCAAACGTCTATTTTAATCAGATAGTCATTTAAAATATAAGTTAAACGCATTAAAAATAATGTACCACTTCTCAGCTCCGTCGGAGTAGAAATGTGTAAGTATAAAAGACGAGTTTCTGTTCAATCAAAGCGCTTTTGATGGGGAAACTGTTGTCCCTTATCCTGTTATGTTGATTTTAATGCTTTTAATCTTTTAAAATGCAAAGTTACGCATACCTTTGCAAACTTTTTAACTGTTGATAAAAAGATGCAATTAGAACAAAAATACGAAGCAATCATTGACCAAATTCTGACGTCTCATTACGGCGTTTTGGATGATTTTTTATCCAGCTCAATTTTAGATGGGCTGCGCGCTTCTTTTTCCGAACGCAAAGAAGCCGATGCATTTCGAAAAGCCGGAATTAGCAAAAACCAAGCAGTGGTGGATAAAATTCGTGGAGATGAAATTTTTTGGCTGAACGAAGAAAATGCGACCGAAGCCGAGAATCATTTTCTCGCAGCCGTCCGAGACTTTTCAAATTACTTGAATCGTACGTGTTATTTAGGCATTACAAATTATGAATTTCATTACGCAAGTTATCCTGTTGGTACATTTTACAAAAGACACCTCGACCGTTTCCAGTCGGATAGTAGCCGGAAATTATCTCTAATTTGTTATCTAAACGAGGATTGGAAAACCGAAGACGGAGGGCAACTTCGTTTGTATTTGCCTAATAATGAACTAGATATTTTACCAATTGGTGGACGCATTGTTGTTTTTGAAAGTGATAAAATCGAACACGAAGTTTTGCCCGCTACCCGAGAACGGCGGAGTGTTACGGGTTGGTTACGTGGGAATGAATTGTGACTTTTCTGTTTCTCTACACTTTTGGAAAAATAGTCGATGAATTTGGCTAAGAACAGAGCGTATTTAGTTGAAAGTGGAAGAATTAAAGTAACTTACTTTTTTATTCAACCTTACCTAACTTATCCAGTATGTTTTCAAATAGAAGAGATTTTCTCAAAAAAGTAGGCGGAATAGCGCTTGCCGGTAGTGTAATTCCAGATGTTTGGGCGGCAAATTTGGTTGGGAAACCGCGTATTTCAAAAATCGGAGTTCAGCTTTATACCGCAATGGGAGCAATGGAGCAAGACACTGAGGGCACTTTGCGTGCGATTGCTCAAATTGGTTACAAAGAATTGGAGACAGCTGGTAGTCGCAAAGGAGGTTATTATGGGAAATCGGCCAAAGAATTTGCTGCTTTTGCCAAAGACCTTGGTATGTCTTGGAAATCACATCACATTACAGCAGCGCCCCGTACGTCTTCTAGTTCAACAAATACAGCGGGAAGACCTGCGATGAAGACGCTTCGCGATAATTACCAAGAAGTGGTGGACGATATGGCAGCAGCGGGTGTACCGTTTTTGGTATGTTCAAGTGCGCCAATCAAGACATTGGACGAAGTAAAACAATCCATGGAGATTTTCCAAAAAACAGGTGAAGCGTGCCAGAAAGCAGGAATTACCTTTGCTTTCCATAACCACAGTGCTGAGTTTGAGTTGGTGGAGGGCGTAAAACCGTATGATTTATTTACGAAAGAGCTATCAAGTGACATGTTAAAGTTCGAGCTAGACGTAGCCTGGGCGATGAGAGCAGGTGTTGATCCTTTGGCATTATTTAAGTTATATCCGGGTCGTTTTCCTTTGTTGCATATCAAGGATGTAGAAAAAGAAACATTTAAGCCCGTAGAAATTGGCAAAGGGTTTGTCGATTATCGTCCAGTTCTGGCAGCCATTCGAACGGCAGGGACCAAGCATATTTTTGTGGAGCAAGATGCAGCTCCAAAACCACTTGAGAATCTTACAACGAGTTTTACTGCTTTGCAGAAATTAATATAAAGAGAATGAAAGGTAGTTCGGTACGAGCTACCTTTTTATTTTCTAAATCAACCTGCTTTTTATACCAAGACTATTTGATTATATTTGTTTGACATACGTGTTTGTCAATAAAGTATTTACACTTCTCATTTAACCCTTATTACTTTGCAATTTACAGAACTAAGTCTGCACCCTACGACGATTGAAGGCATTGATGCCATGAATTATGTGCAGACAACGCCCATTCAGGAGCAAGCCATTCCACTGATTTTAGAAGGACATGATTTGATTGCCTCCGCACAGACAGGAACTGGCAAAACAGCCGCTTTTTTGATTCCTCTTCTCGATAAAATTGTGCGTGCCCGCCTAGACCACACATTAGCACTTATCTTGGTTCCTACGCGTGAACTCGCCAAACAAATTGATGAGCAAATCGAAGGTTTTAGTTATTTTATGGGTGCCACTTCTCTCGCTATTTATGGAGGTGGAAAAGGAGAAAATTGGGATCAACAAAGACGTGCACTCGTGGACGGCGCTGATATCATCATCGCGACACCGGGCCGATTGATGGCACACATGAAATCCGGAAAGGTGGATTTTTCAACGATCAAATGTTTGGTTCTCGATGAAGCCGATAAAATGCTCGATATGGGCTTCTCTGACGATATCTTGTATATCATCAAACATTTACCCGTTGAACGTCAAAATTTGATGTTCTCAGCCACGATGCCCAAGAAAATTCGTGATTTTGCAGCCAAAATTCTTCGTGAACCCAAAGAAATCAAATTGGCAGTTTCTAAACCCGCTGCTGGTATTGACCAACGCTTTTACATGGCAAACGATGAGCAGAAAATTCCGCTATTACTCCATGTCCTAAGCGAAACTCCTCCTGATTCGACCATTATTTTGTTCACTTCACAAAAAATGCTGATTCAGAAGATTGTGCGCGCATTGGCAAAAAAAGGATTGGTTGCAAGTGGCGTCTCATCGGATATTCAACAGCAAGAAAGAGAGGACGTCTTGCGTGCTTTTAAAAACCACCAAGTACGTATCTTAGTGGCCACTGATGTACTTTCACGGGGGATTGATGTCTCGAATCTATCCCATGTCATTAATTTTGATGTACCGCGCGATGCAGAGGATTATATTCACCGTATTGGTCGAACTGCCCGTGCCGATACCACCGGTATTGCTATTACATTCATCAATGAAAAAGACCAATATAAATTGCCAAAAATTGAGCAATTACTTGGTTATGAAGTTGTTAAGCAATCAGTAACTGCAGAGATTGGACTCGGCCCTGCACCCGAATACCGTGCAACAAAAAGACCGTCGAATCCGTCTGCACATGCAAAAGGAAATTCATTTCAAAGAAGAAAACCATACCCACCTAAAAAACGAAACGATGAACCAAAGAATCATTGATTTGTACGATGAATACACGCACAAACCACTCAAAAGAGAGGAATTTATGCGTCGATTGGTTGAACTTACAGGAAGTATTGCGGCAGCTTTAACCGTCTTGCCACTTATCGAAATGCCTAGTTCGTATCAACCGCTTGTGCCTGCCGATGACCCGAGTCTTGTGGCTACCGAGGTAACTTACCCATCGGGAGATATCACAATGAAAGGCTATCTTGTGATGCCTAATTCTACGGAAAAACGTGGCGCAGTCATTGTTATTCATGAAAACAGGGGACTGAATGAACACATTCGGGATGTCGCCCGACGTGTAGCGAAAGCAGGATACATCGCCCTTGCCCCAGATGGTCTTTCTCCACTTGGTGGAACACCAGCAGACTCCGACGTGGCAAGAAGTTTATTTCCTAAATTGGATATGCCCACGACAATCCAAAACTTTGTAAATGCCATTGGTTACTTGCAGTCGTTAAGTGTGAGTAATGGAAAAGTAGGCTGTGTCGGTTTTTGTTGGGGTGGTGCAATGGCAAATAATATAGCTATTCACGCAGAGAAGCTCGCGTGTGCCGTCGCTTATTATGGTCGGCAGCCAGACAATACCCGTGTGAAAGAGATTCGGGCAAGGGTGATGCTGCATTATGCAGGTTTGGATGAAGGCGTGAACAAAGGGATAGATGTGTATGAAACAGCCTTGAAGGAAGCGAAGATTTCGTACGAACAATTCATATACGAAGGAGCACAACATGCCTTCAACAACGATACATCAACCGCGCGGTACAATGCAGAAGTAGCCCAACTAGCTTGGAGCCGAACACTCCGTTTATTTCAAGAGGTATTATAAAAAGAAAAGCAGCGCATGATTTATGCGCTGCTTTTTGTTCAAAAAAGCAAACGATTCATGAAAGCATTGGTATTGGGAGGAGGCTCCCTGAAAGGCGCTTGGCAGGTAGGAGCTATTCAAGCGGTTTTAGAAACTGGTTTTAAGCCAGATATGATATATGGGATTTCCGCAGGAGCGCTCAATGGTTCATTTATGGTGAATGAGTCTGGAAAACAACTCGCTGCTGGTCAAGATATTAACTGGGACTTAATCAATAAAAAACTGATTAATTTTTGGATGGAGAATATCCGGCAACCCTCGGATATTGGTCATCTACGATCCAAATGGACACTCGGTATTGACACGCTTATGCGTCGCTTTGATGGACTTATCGATACCAATCCATTGCATGAAAAGTTAAAATCGTATATTTCTCCAACACATCTGCGGCAAAGTTCCGTTCGTCTCAAAGTCGGTGCTGTAAATGTAAATACAGGCGAGATGTTTTATGCAACACCTGCGGAAGAGTTCTTTATGGATTACCTCCGGGCAAGTAGTTCTATCCCGATTATCATGCCGGTCATTCAAATTGGAGGAGACCACAGAATGGCGTTTTCAGATGGTGGAATGCGGGAGGTTGTACCTTTGAAACAAGCCATTTTGGATGGAGCTACTGAAATTTACGCCATTGCTACCCATCCCAAAAAAAGACAACTCAAGCCGTTTAATTACCGCAGTCTCTTTGGTCTTGTTGAAAGAATCAAAGATATTTCTGTGTATCAATTTGAAAATAGTGATATTGAGTGGGCAGAAAACTACAACGAGAGTCTCGTCGGATTTGGTGGTTTTCATCTGACGAAACGCATTGATTTGACGGTCATTCGTCCGAACGAACCTATCCCGATTCAGCTAACGAACTTCAATACAGAGGACATCAAAGAGACAATCAAAGAAGGATACACGTTTGCTTATACACAGTTGAATACAAAGAAATAGGTTTAAAGGGGTTGAATTATGCAGTAGCACCGCGATTCATCGCGGTGTGCATTGATTGGTTTCAACGAATATCGATTCATCGCGGTGTGCATTGATTGGTTTTAACGAATATCGATTCATCGCGGTGTGCATTGATTGGTTTCAACGAATATCGATTCATCGCGGTGTGTGTTGATTGGTTTCAACGAATATCGATTCATCGCGGTGGACGTTGATTGGTTTCGATGAATACCAGTCGCCCTGTTGTTTAATTCATCGTCGTAATGCGTCGTCGCGATACGTCGTCGCGATAAATCGCGACGCTACGACGCTGTCGTATTTTTCAATACGTCGCCGCGATAAATCGCGACGCTACGGTTTAAAATTGTTTTATCAAATTATTGGTCTTTAAACGTTTTCTCTCCCGCTTCTACGGCTACTTTCAAGGTGTTTTCAACGGGTGGAACCGGACAAACGTATTTCTCATTATACGCACAATAAAAATTATGTGCTGTATTGAAATCAATCGTCAACGTACTTCCTGAGAGATTTTCTTTCGGAATATTAATATAACGTCCACCACCGTAGGTTGTTTGCCCATTGGTGGCATCCCGAAACGGAAGTAAGAATGTCTTTTCTTCGTCAAAAATATGGATAGTCACTTTTTCGCCATTCCATTTGAAAGTCGCTTCCCCGAGTTTAGGTAACGTCGTGGAGGAACTATCGGTCATGATAAACTGGAATGTCTTGTTGGTAGTTGTTGCCACAAAATCCGCCTGAATTATCCATTTTGGGTCTGCAGGAAAGTACGAAAAGTCTGTAAATTGACGCACATCCTTGATCGGAGAATCTTCCAAGGTCAGCATATTTTCTTTGTAATCTGCACGTTCCGCTGCTGCAATCGACGCATAATCTTTTTCTGTATTGAGCGAATAGAACATAATCCCGACAATCGAAATACCCAAAACAGCTAAAAGTAATTTATTTTTAAACATAGCACAAGACTGGTTGTTGATTTTGCGAATCTACTAAATTTATAGCTACATTACCGCTATCTTTGCGCTACTTTGTAACCAATCTTTGTATTTTGATAAGTACAAAGTATATCGCCAACAAAGAAACGGTTCATGTAGTAACACAACACAACTTTATGTTTACAGGAATTATTGAAACTTTGGCCACCGTGACGGCCATACAAAAAGAAGGTACAAACGTGACTTTTACCTTGCAAAGTCCCATCACGCACGAACTGAAAGTGGACCAAAGTGTTTCGCACAACGGCGTTTGTCTGACGGTCGTTCGCTGTGCAGTTTCCGCAGATGGCACGGGTGGTGAATATGACGTAACCGCCATTGATGAAACCCTCCAAAAGACAAATCTTGGCACATGGAAAGTCGGCTCGAAAGTAAATATGGAACGTTGTATGCCTGCTCACGGGCGTTTTGATGGTCATATTGTGCAAGGTCATGTGGATCAAACGGCTGTTTGTACCTCTGTAGAAAATAAGGAGGGAAGCTGGCTATTTACATTCCAATACGATGAGTCGTTGGGGAATATTACAGTAGAAAAGGGCTCTATTTGTGTGAATGGTATCAGCTTGACGGTTGTAAATTCGCAAGAAAATCAATTCAGTGTAGCCATTATTCCTTACACATGGGAACATACGAATTTACATGCAGTTCAGGTAGGGGATACCGTGAATTTGGAGTTTGATATTTTGGGCAAATACATGCAAAAAATACTTTCGAAACGAATTTCTGGCTAAGAGTTGCGCCGTTTTTCAAAAATCCATTCGGTGGGTTTATCGTTTGAACAAAAGATTTAGTAGCTTTAAAGCGTTTTTAGATACGATTATTACTGAACTTACCTAACTATATTTAGTACGTATGCCCAAATTGAGCACACAAACCCGCGCAGATATCTTCGTCCACATTGGAATTATCGTTGCTACTGGTCTGATTATCTTCTTTTTATTTTTCTTTGTCTATCTTCCTTGGTCCACAAACCACGGGGAGGCACTCAAAGTCCCTAATTTGTACGGTATGTCTAACGAAGAGGCAATTGAAACCCTAGAAAACATGGGTTTGGATTATGAAATCAGCGATTCTACGTATTTACCCGACAAAGCACCACTCAGCGTGCAAGCGCAATACCCCAAGGAGGGCTCGATTGTAAAATCAGGACGAAAAGTCTATCTGACGATTATTTCAGCAACAGCTCCGATTGCCACTATGCCGGATGTCGTAGGAAGGTCAAGCTCCAGTGCGACAAACCAGCTACAAATGGCAGGTTTTATCGTAGGAAATCTAAAAATGATTCCAGCAATCGAGAAAAATACGGTTTTAAAAGTTGAATTAGACGGTCGCGAAGTTCGTTTGGGTGATAGAATCCCGAAAGGTACAAAACTAACCCTCGTTGTGGGTGATGGATTAGGAAACCAACTTTTGGAAACACCCAATCTGGTTGGGATGTCTCTGGAAGAAGCAAAATTGGTGCTTGAAGGCTCTAGCTTGCGCATAGGTTCTGTATTGAATGACGCAGGCGGAAGTACCACAGAAGGAACTGTCGTTCAACAAAGACCCGAAATTGGTACTAAAATAAAAGCCGGCGACGTTGTAGATATTTGGGTGAGTGAGAGCCCAGCCACCTCGCCGTCCAATCTACCTTAATGGTCTAAATTATGTCCCCGATTGCTACTTTTTGTTTTCGAATTACGCTTTTTCTATCATTGCTTTCTACCTCGTCAGGATTTGCCCAACGGCTCTCTTTGCCCTTTTTTGATGATTTTGCAGTAGCTACTAACTCCAGCATTTCTCCAGCCAAATGGATAAATGCTGGAGTTTCTGTTTATCCAAGCTCAACACAAGCACCCAGTTTTTATGTCGCAACCTTTGACGGGCGTGATGCCCAAGGTGTTCCGTATGTGACTGGTTTATCAACTTCTGTTGGGCCTACAGATTCTCTTACTTCTCGCCCAATTGATTTATCGAGAATTTTACCCAAAGATTCTCTTGTCTTGAGTTTCTTCTATCAAGCCAAAGGAACCGGAGAAGCACCCGATCAAGAAGATAGCCTGATTCTGGAGGTACGTACCAAACAGGCAGAATGGAAAACCATTTGGCGTACACCTGAAAATAAATCGCTCGATTTCTCTCTCGTTCTTCTTCCTCTTGTTGATGACGCTCTTTTTCATGCAGACTTTCAGTTCCGGTTCCGAAGTTTTGGTCGCCAAACAGGACCTTTTGATACGTGGAGCGTGGACTATATTTATTTAGATACACAGCGCAATTCGCAACGTAAATTTTTCCCAGACATTGCGATTTCTTCGGTACAAACGTCCCTGTTGAAAGGCTTTCAATCTATGCCATTCAAGACATTTAAGGCAAATCCTTCGCGCTATCTCGCTGATTCTCTTTCCTTTTCAGTACGAAATCTCAGGGAGTTTCAAAGTGCATTTCGGTACCAATTCACGGTTCGTGATTCCACTCAATCCACAGTCTATAAACAAATACAAGTACCAACGCCTGTAACTATTGTCGGAAATGGCGGTTCTACTTTTCAACTCTCTTTGGCTGGTACGCAGTTGCCGTCGTCCCCCCAAACGATTCAGTACGAACTGGAACTAGCCACTCCTGAAACATTCGATACGACCTCTGTGGCTAGTCCACTTTTTCGACAAAATGACCGTATCGTCTTGCAAAATGATTTGACAAATTACTATGCCTACGACGATGGAACAGCAGAAGGAGGCGCAGATACAGATAAGCAATTTGGCTCTGTCGCTGTCCAATTTGTAGGTTTGCCACAAGATACGCTCGCCGCCATTCAAATTGCATTTTCACCCACGTTTACAGATTTAATTGGTTCAACCATCGTACTTCAAGTACATCGTGGGAACAAAGGCGTTCCCGGTGAATTACTAACCGCACAGGCCGTTCGTTTATCTGAACCGATTCAGAAAAATAAATTTATTGAATTTGACTTGACAGAAAGTGTGGTCGTGAATGATACTTTTTTTGTGGGTTGGCAACGTATTTCACCAACGGCTGTTCCTGTGGGTTTGGATAAAAATTCGAAACCATTTACATCCGTTATTTACCAAAATACAGGGAGCGAATGGACAAAATCTGATTTAGACGGTTTTCTACTCGTTCGGCCGGTGATGGGAAATAAAACATTGGTTAATCAGCCTTCTGATGGCTTAATTACCGGACTTGAACCCAGTGTTCAGTTCAATGTTTTCCCGAATCCAACATCCGATTTGCTCTATTTTGACCTTCCCCAAAAAGAGTTGGAATTGGTATCTCTGGTGGATATTTTGGGACGATTGGTATTCTCTACAAAGGATGTTCATTCGCCTATTTCCTTAGAAAACGTATCAAATGGAACGTACTTTTTGAAAATAAAGACACAATCGAATACATTTACTAAAAAAATCATTTTATCACGCTAAATCTTCCTGTAAGAACAATGGAGCAACATTTTGATATTACCGTAGAACAATTAAAGGAATTAATCGAGAGCGGACAGCCTTTTCATTTTTTGGATGTTCGGAATGAAGATGAATACGAAGACGATAATTTAGGCGCTAAGTTAATTCCACTTGGTGACTTGCCAGACTCTTTGGAGGAATTGGAAGCATGGAAATCGGAAGATATTTATATTCATTGCCGAAGTGGGGCAAGAAGCGACCGCGCAAAACATTTCTTGATTGCGCAGGGCTTTGAGAAAGTACACAATGTTTTGGGTGGAATTATGGCATACAGAGATTTGGATTAATATGGCTTCTATTTTCACTCGAATCGTTCAAGGTGAAATCCCTTGTTATAAAATTGCTGAAGATGCTGATTTCCTCGCATTCCTCGATGCGTTTCCTTGCATGAAAGGGCATACGTTGGTTATCCCAAAGAAAGAAATTGATTATTTGTTCGATTTGGACGATGATTTATACGTTAGACTGATGGCATTCGCTAAGAAAATTGCGCCAGCCATTGAAGCAGCCGTTCCTTGCAAGCGAATAGGTATGGCAGTTGTAGGGCTTGAAGTACCACATGCACACGTACATTTGATGCCCATCGAACATGTTTCAGATATGGATTTTAGTAAAAAGAAGTCATTTTCTCCTACGGAAATGGAAGAAACGGCTGCTTTGATACGTTCGTTACTCTAATTTTTTCACTAATTGACGGGTCAAGTTTCACTACTTGACGCGTCATTTTTACTTTTGTGCCATGACACCTACACACGTTTTAAAAAAGTACTTTGGGTACGATTCTTTCCGCCCATTGCAAGAGGAAATCATTCAATCCGTTTTAAATGGGCAAGATACGCTCGTTTTAATGCCCACTGGTGGCGGTAAATCCATTTGTTTTCAAGTGCCGGCTTTACTTTTGGATGGATTAACGGTTGTTATTTCCCCGCTGATTGCTCTCATGAAAGATCAAGTTGAGGCATTGCGCAGCAACGGCATTTCGGCTGCTTTTTTGAACTCAAGCCAGTCGGTTAAAGAACAAGATGCTGTCCTTTGGCAAGCAAAGGTAGGCGATATCAAGTTACTTTACATCTCGCCAGAACGTATTTTCTCAGGACATACAATTCCATTTTTGCAAAGTATTGGTGTTTCATTATTTGCCATCGATGAGTCACATTGTATTTCTTCTTGGGGGCATGATTTTCGGCCAGAATACCGCCAACTTCGGAATTTACGCAGCTTTTTTAAATCCACGCCTGTCATTGCGCTCACTGCCACAGCCGACCGAGTAACACGCGCTGACATTTGTTTACAACTCGGTATTGCAGAGGAAAATAGTTTTGTTTCTAGTTTTGACCGACCTAATTTGTCGCTTCAAGTTCTTCCTGGTAGGCAAAAAATGCAGCAAATGAAAGATTTTTTACTGCAACGACCCAATCAGGCAGGAATTATTTACTGTTTGAGTAGAAAAGCGACAGAGAAAGTAGCCTCAGACTTGCAATTGGCTGGTTATCAGGCAGAGTGTTACCACGCAGGATTGTCTAATGAAGAACGTTCGCGGGTGCAGGAAGCCTTTTTAAAAGACGATATTCAGGTTGTTGTCGCTACAATTGCCTTCGGAATGGGCATCGATAAGTCCAATGTTCGCTGGGTAATTCATTATAATTTACCGGCAAATGTAGAAAGCTTTTACCAAGAAATTGGGCGAGCAGGGCGAGATGGAGAGCGGGCGGATACGGTTTTATTTTACAGTATTTCGGATATTATTTCGCGCAAAGAAATGATTCTTCAGTCCAGTTTACCGGAGCCGCAGAAAATTCTTCAGGAAGCGAAATTGGAAAGAATGCAGCAATATGCACAGTCAGATATTTGCCGACGTATCATTTTATTGAGTTATTTCAACGAGTCAACGGTAGAAAATTGTGGTAATTGCGATGTTTGTCGGAACCCGCCCGTCCGGTTTGATGGGACAGATTTGGCTCAAAAAGCGTTATCCGCTATTGCCCGAACGAACCAACAAATTGCGATGGGTTTACTCATTGACGTACTTAGGGGAAGTCGAAATCAGCAGGTTTTACGGAGTGGCTACGAAAAAATCAAAACATTTGGTGCAGGAAAAGACACACGGACGGAGGAATGGATGGATTACATTAGCCAAATGTTGAACACAGGTTTGGTGGATATTGCGTACGACCAAGGGCATCGGTTTGTCTTAAATGAGGCTAGTTGGGAAATCTTGCGGGGCAACCGTAAAGTCGCATTGTCGCGCTATGTTTCAGCGGTTGAACGCAAAGAGCGAGAGGAAGAATTTGTACCATCGGCAAAATCTAAACAAGAAGAGTTACGTCAAAAACTATTCGAGCATCTTCGTTTACTCCGAAAACAGGTAGCCGATTCTTTAAAAATGCCTCCTTATCTTATTTTTAGCGATAGTTCCTTGATTGAAATGGCAACCAAACGACCTGTTACAAAGTCGCAAATGATGGACATCGGCGGTGTCGGAGAGGAAAAGTACAAACGATTTGGTGCATTATTTTTGCACGAAGTTCGGAATTTCGTCGAAGGGCAGTCGGCGATGGGCATGCGTGTGACAGCGAAAGGCATGACGTATGTACAGACTTTTGAATTGTACAAAAAGGGTTATTCTGTGGCCGAAATAGCAAAGCAACGTGAGTTAAATCAAGCGACTGTTGTTCAACATTTGATTCGAATGAAGCCAGAGGAACCGTCGATTGATTTATGGAAATTAATAGAAAAAGAAGAATATGAGGTAATTGTTAAAAAGGCAGAAGAGATAGGAATTACGCCTTTATTGCCAGTAAAACCACTTTTTGATGCATTAAATGGAGAATATGGCTACGATAAAATCCGATTAGCGATGGCTATTTGGGAAGATGAAGCTAGACAAAGCTTTTTGTAAAAAAAACTCCCGTACTCTTTTTATATGAGTACGGGAGTTTTTGATTAGATACCGAATTTGAGTTTTCCGTACCAGAATGCGCCATTCCAGCCCATTTGAACAGGATCCCAAGGACCACCCGATTCCGTAACAAATCCTGAAGACATATCAGGAAATACATTGAAAACGTTGTTGGCGCCCACTGTAAAGTTGATTTTCTGACTCGGCTTGAAAGTATAGCCCCAATCCGTTGTGATTTTAGGCGTATAAACATCCAAATCATTTTCGTCGTAGTTCCAGTTTGCCAATTCGATTTGTCCGAAACGAACAAAACGCACCAAGAAAGAAGATTTTTTGATTTGATAATCAAGAGTTAGGTTTAATTTCGAAGGAGGTGCAGAAGCACGTAAGAAGTAACTTTCTCGCAAATCAAAATAGGTATCTTCTTTTCTAGCCAGTTTTTCATTGGTATTGACTGAATTAATGGTCAATTCGTTAAAATTCGCAGCAAATGAAGTCGTAAGGTAGCCTTTACCCAAAGCATTTCTGTTCGAAAGAATGATGTCTAAACCTTTGGTTGTAGTCGAGACAGCATTCGTAAAAAATTGAGCTCTACTGACGTTTAAATCACTAAGAAGGGAACCGATTTCGGGGTCTTCGTTGGTAAATTGTCCTGTCAATACGATTCTGTCTTTCACTTTCACTAAGTAACCATCTACCGTTAATGAGAAAGAATTAGAAGGACGAACCGTAAAACCAGCGCTCAAGTTTTGCGAACGTTCTTGTTTCAGAGCTGGAATACCCAATGTTTGGGTAACACGGCTGTCATTTCTAGCAATAAGTACCTCTTGTGCGACACCGCCGATGAAGTTGGTAACAGTAGAATTGAAGTAAATTTGTGGCAAAGAGGGTGCACGGAAGCCCGTACTTGCTGTTCCACGAAGCGTGAAAACATCGTTCACTTTGTAACGCGTTGAAATTTTTCCGTTCAATGTTCCACCAAAATCAGAGTAATTCTCGAAACGAGCAGCAACGCCAATCATGAATTTCTTGGTGAAATCAATTTCTGTATCTGCGTAAATCCCTACATTTGAACGGCTTGCCTGAATTTCATCTCCTGGTTGGAAACCTGGAAATCCTTGTGAACCAGGTGCAACCCCATCTTGGTAACTTTTCCAAGATTTTTCTTCCCCTGCGGTGATAGCGTAGTTTTCAACGCGATATTCAGCACCGAAAGCAATGTTTAGTCCACTTAAAATAGATTTATAAAACTTAGAAGCTCCGAAATTCGTCGTGTTTTGGCTCAAGCTGAATCCACCAGCCTCGAATTTTGTTGGAGAGCTAGCTCCTAATGAACTATTGAGGGTGTTTTCAAGGCTGTAAGCAAAGCTATTTTTTCCAAATGTATTGCTTAAATCAATATCCCAGCCATTTTTTTGAGTTCTAAATCCGGCAGTTAACGCATTGTCATTGATTTTCGCTTTGATGAGCGGGTCAAAACCATTTGGATAAATTGCAGGTATATTTCTATCGTCGTCAGGGAAACGAGTCCAGGCATACGATGCCCCGTTGCGGGTATTTGTACCACCAAAAACATACATAGAAACAGATGAAGATAGCGCAAATTGGCTATTCAAGAAAATAGATGAATTGGTTGCGCGAGGGTCGCCAAATTCCCGACGGGCAAGTTCGTCAATATTGGCATTTGCCCGGTTTGTATGGTCTCTGAAGTTATAGTCTGTGGTAATATTGGCAAAACCATCTTTTCCGATTTTGATACCATAATTCATGTTGACGTTGTAGTTCAGACCGTCCCATTTTTTATCATCAAAACGATAAGAAGCTTGGTACGCACCTCCGTTGACGTTTACTTCCCCGCTGTTGGTATTGCTTTTTAGAACAATATTAATAACCCCAGCGATGGCGTCAGAGCCGTATTGAGCTGCTGCACCGTCGCGCAAGATTTCAATACGTTCGATGGCAGCAACGGGAATCCCGTTTAAGTCTGTTCCTGTATTTCCTCTACCACGTGTGCCGTAAATATTTACGAGAGATGTTTGGTGACGTCTTTTGCCGTTGATGAGAACAAGCGTTTGGTCAGGGCCTAAACCACGGAGAGAGGCAGGGTCAATGTGGTCTGTACCATCCGAACCCGACTGTCTGTTGGAGTTAAAAGAAGGTGCGGCAAATTGCAAAAGTTGGTTCATGTCCAATTGCCCTGTTTTGCTGCTCACTTCTTTGATGTCAATGATGTCCACGGCTGCGGGCGTGTCTGTTGCGGAGCGATTAAGGCTTCTTGAGCCGACGATAACCACTTGTTGCAGGGAATTTCCTTCTTCCAAGATGATATCGCCTGTGAGTTCGCTGGCTTTTAGTTCTCTGGATTGATAGCCGATAAAGCTAACGACAAATACAGAGGACGGGCTGACGGCCGTCAAGCTAAAAGCACCGTTGGCATCTGAAAAAACACCATTGGCTGTGCCTTTTTCTGTGATAGCAGCTCCGATGAGCGGCTGTTTGTTTTGATCGAGTACTCTACCCTCGTATTTCCCTTGTGCAAAAGCAAGTTGGGAGATAAAAAGGAAAGTAAAGAGAAAGCGAATAGTTACATTCATGTGTTTTTTATTTAGGTAAATTCGTCACCAAATTACACATATTCATCTAACTATTCGCCTATCTTCTCGTATATTTTATCTTCCACCAGGTGGGCAATGTTGTTTCAAATACTGTGTAAATAAAGTTTGCAAATGTAGGCGGGTTGCTTCACTGTCCCGAATCCCATGGTCTCGGTTCGGATAAGGCATGAATTGGAACTGTTTATTGTGTTTAATGAGTTCATTTACAAGCATTTCCGCATTTTGATAATGTACGTTGTCGTCTCCTGTCCCGTGGATATACAATAAATTCCCTTTGAGATTTTTTGCATGGGTAATCGGTGAACCTTGGATAAAATCTTCTCGGTTTTCTTGCGGAATACCCATATAGCGCTCTTGATAAATATTGTCGTAGGTCAACTGGTTGGCGACTGCCGCCACCGCAATACCGGTTTGGTACAATTGTGGATATTGGAACAATAAGTTAAGCGTAGAGGAACCTCCGCCACTCCAACCGTGGACTGCCACCCGCGATGGATCTAAAAAACGGTGTTGTTCCAAAAGTTTTTCACATGCCATTGCTTGGTCGCGGATATTGATAATGCCAATCTTGCGGTAGATGGATTTTCTCCATTCACGCCCTTTGGGTGCTGGCGCGCCTCTGTTTTCTACAGATATATAAATATACCCGTCTTCCGCCATATCTCCTTGATAAAGCGCATTTTGCCCTGCTCCCCAACGGTCAACAACGGTTTGGCTTGCCGGTTCTCCATATACAAAAAATACGACAGGATACTTTTTGGTTGAATCAAATTTGGTTGGTTTTTGCATCCAACCATCAAGGGTAATACCGTCTTTGGTTGTGACTTGAAAAAACGATATTCGTGCTTTGCTTTGCTGTTTTTCGTCGTATCGGCTTGCGATAGATGGACCAAAACCGGCCTCTTCATGGCTTGGTAAACGTACCCACTCTGTCATAGGGCGAGTAAAATGATTGGAAAACTGGTGAATCGCCCATTTCGTAGTCGGAGAAATATCGTAGCTGTGCGTTCCTTGTTGCGGTAGTGGTGTAATGCGTTCTGGATTGAAAGAAAGTACATCCATGGAGACACGGTACAAATAGCGTTGCGTGGCGTTGTTGGGCGATGCCGAGAAATAAACAAATCCGTTTTGATGGTCAATCCGTTCTGGTGAAATTACATCGTATTGTCCTGGAGTAATGAGTTCTTTGGTTTTACCATCGCGTGAAATTTTATAAATGTGTCGCCATCCATCTTCTTCACTTATCCATAAAAATGCTTTACCCTTGTTAATCCAAGCCCATCCAGCGGGGCTGTCTGTTGTCCAACGGCTCCGTACATCCACCCAAGCAGCGTCTGTTTCTTCGTGAATGGCAGTCGCTGTTCCTGTATTTGCATTCGCCAAAAATAAAATACTTTTGTTCTGCTTCCTGTTGAGTTGCTGAATCATGACTTCCTCTGAATTGTCTGCCCATTCCATTCGTGGAATATAGTGCTGCTTGCTGTCTCCCGGAATATCCATCCAAGTTGTTTTTGTAGAACGAACATCCACGACCCCAATCCGACTGGCTGATGGTGTTTCGCCTACTTTGGGGTATTCAATCGGGATGGTGAACGCATAAATGGAGTCTGTTGTGTTGATCATCGGGAAGTCCCGAATACTGGTTGCGTCAATTTGCCAATAGGCGATTTTACGGCTGTCACTACTCCAACGGAAACCATCTCGGCAACCAAATTCTTCCTCGTATGCCCAATCAAAGGTACCGTTGATAAGCTTCCGGTTCCCCCCATTATTCGTAAGTGGTGTAATTTTATGCGAGCCAATCTGCTCCAAATATAAATTTCCCTCAGAAACATAAGCCACCTGTTTTTCGTTGGGCGAAATTTTAGCGAAGAGCAAAGAACTCGCAGGCAGTCCTTTCCCAATTTGTACTAATTTTTTGGTGGAAAGGTCTAATATATAGTAATCGCCTTTAGTTTCGTACCGCCAAACTCGTTTGCTATTCGTAAAAAGCAATACCTTACCCCGCGCATCTGAAAACGAATAATCTTTGATTTCAATTGGATTTTGCGCTTTTTCTGGTGTAATATCAGCCTTTGAAACAACAATCGTTGTGTCTTTTTTCTCTAAATCAATGAAGACAATTTCGTTTTTAATTAATTGATATATGCCGCTATCATCGGGTGCCCATTTTCTATTTTGAGCCGTAGAAGAAAGAACAGACGTTAGGAATACGAGCAGAAATAAAGGAACAAATCGCGTATTTTTTTTCATAGATGTAGGATGGATAAATGGAAAATAGAAGTAGTCAGCATTGTTTTAGTCGTTGATTTGATCAGCTTGTAGATAATCCAATTGATAATCGCCGATGTGTTTCTCGTTCTGAATGGTCTTTTTCCTGTTGCTAAAATAATTGATAATTCCTGTAAGCAAGGTCATTAAAGAGAGTCCATAGAAAAGATACATAAACGGAGAGTTGAACGGGAGTTTAAGGAGATTTTCTGTGCTTAAACCAGCCACGAGCAAGTACAAAGCTGTTCGCAGAAAAGCCAAAAAAGTGGACTGATTCGCCAGATGTGTCCGCTGTATCGCCAGTTTTTCACGCAAGATTAAATCTTTATTGAAAGCTTTTTTTAGTTCAGACATACATTTGTAAACTAAGTACGAAAGGAGTAAATATACATATATTCGAGGAAAATGGAAATCTATGTACGTCTGTCTGCTGTGATATTGCTTTCTCGGCTGGGAAAGGAAACAAACGGAAAATACGACAGATATGGGTAAGGTTTGGAAATTCAAAATATTATTCGGAATCGTTTCTGAAAAAGCCTATTTAATTTTTAATATGAAAATATCCACAAAATAAGGTGAATAACAGGGTTAAAGGCTTGTTTATTGGTGATAATTTCTAAATTTGTACGATACAAAACCACGTTTACCAAGTAAATTTTTATGAAATTAGGGGTAATTAAAGAATCCAAAGCATACGAAAAGCGTGTCGCATTGACACCCGACATCGTGAAAGCTTTGGTTAAAAAAAACTTTCAGGTTGTCTTAGAAAAAGGAGCAGGAGAGGGTTCGTCTTTCTCAGATACTGACTACGAACAAGCAGGCGCAACAGTCGCTGACCAGCCTACGGTTTTTCAAGAAGCGGACGTTTACTTGAAAGTCAATGCCTTCACGTTGGAGGAAGTACAAGCGATGCAGCCTGGCAGGGTTTCTATCTCGTTTTTGTATGCTTACACAATTCCAGAAATTGTTCAAGCCCTCAATGAAAAGCAAATTTCTGCTTTCTCCATGGATGCCGTTCCCCGGATTTCGAGAGCCCAAAAAATGGATGCGCTCAGTTCTCAAGCAAACTTGGCCGGTTACAAAACGGTTTTGCTCGGTGCCAACGCGCTCGGTAAGATATTTCCGTTGATGATGACCGCCGCCGGCACAATCACGCCTTCCAAGGTACTTATCTTTGGTGCAGGTGTTGCCGGTTTGCAAGCCATCGCTACCGCTAAAAGGTTAGGTGCTATTGTAGAAGTAACCGACGTTCGCCCTGAAACAAAAGAGCAGGTAGAGTCGCTTGGTGGTCGCTTTTTGACCGTTGAAGGGGTCGAGGGAGTTCAAGTAGAAGGTGGTTATGCCAAAGAGGTTTCTGCCGAATTTCTCGCCAAGCAAAAAGAATTGGTTGAAGAGCGAATCAAAGAAGCAGATATTGTGATTACAACGGCACTCGTCATCGGAAAAAAAGCACCTGTTTTGGTTACTGAAGAAATGGTGAAATCCATGAAAACAGGTTCGGTCATTGTGGATATGGCGGTTGAATCGGGGGGTAATTGTGCTCTTTCTGAAATCAATAAAACGGTTCTTAAATACGGTGCAACGATTATCGGGGAGTCGAACCTACCTTCGTTGTTGCCCGTCAATGCCAGTCAATTATACGCTACAAACATAAGTACTTTATTGCTACATTTGGCTAAGCCGGAGGGCTTCCATTGGGACATGGAAGAGGAAATTACAAAAGGCGCTCTCATCACCCACCAAGGCCGTTTGGTTCATGCGTTTACACAATCTATTCTTGAAAAAAACAAATCTTAAATTCCTTTACTATGTCAACGGAATCACTCATTATCTTAGTTTATATTCTTGTTTTGGCGAGTTATCTTGGGTTTGAACTCATCGCCAAAGTGCCGCCTACATTGCATACACCTTTGATGTCTGGCTCGAATGCGATTTCCGGAATAACCATCGTCGGAGCTATTCTTGCCTCCAATGAAATGGGTTTTACGACGGTCAGCAAATACTTGGGTTTGGTTGCGCTCGTCTTGGCTACAATCAATGTGGTCGGTGGCTACGCCGTAACAGATAGAATGCTGAAGATGTTTCGCAAGAAATAAATAGGCTTTTTTCTCAAAATAGTAGGTCAATCTTTCAAAATTAGCGTACATCTTATGAATATATACATACAATTAGCTTATTTAATCTCTTCGATTCTTTTCATTATTGGTATCAAATTGATGAATCGTACGAAAGACGCACGAAGAGGGAACTTGGTTTCAGCAGCCGGAATGATGGTGGCTATTTTGGCTACATTGGTTCAAATTCAGTCCATCACATTCATTGAAATTATGGTTTGTATCGTCATTGGTTCTGCCATTGGGTTGGTATTTGCAACGCGTGTAGAAATGACCCAAATTCCAGAAATGGTTGCCTTGTTCAATGGTTTTGGTGGGTTGGCGTCTGTCGCAGTAGCACTTTCAGATTATTGGCTCCGTACGCAAGTACAAGCAACAGGAGTGGATGTCATCGTCGGAACAAGTGCCGTGCTCAGTATCTTCATCGGTGGGGTGACTTTTACAGGCTCCATGGTCGCTTTCTTGAAATTAAACGGAAAAATCTCAGGAAAACCCATCACATTTACAGCCCAACATCTTCTCAATTTAGCCCTTTTTATTGGCGTCATCGGAGTTTCTATCTTAGCCATCGTTGACCAATACAACATAAACCATGTCTTGGTTGTTACGGCTATTGCCTTGCTTTTAGGTATTCTGACGGTTATTCCAATCGGTGGGGCAGATATGCCTGTCGTTATTTCTTTGCTTAATTCATACTCCGGTATGGCAGCATGTACGACGGGTTTTGTGTTGAATAATAATGTACTCATTGTTTCAGGTGCATTGGTAGGGGCTTCGGGAATTATCCTGACGCAAATCATGTGCAAAGCCATGAACCGCTCGCTTTTAAGTGTACTTTTGGGTGGATTTGGACAAGCACCGACGGTTGCAGGCGCAGATGGCCCTGAAATTACGGTGAAGGAAGTGGGCGTAGAAGAAGCCGCAATGCTTTTTGACTCTGCCTCGTCTATTATCATCGTTCCAGGGTACGGAATGGCAGTTGCGCAAGCTCAACACACGATTCGGGAATTAGCCGAATTGTGCGAAAAAAGAAATATCTCTGTCAAATTTGCCATTCACCCCGTTGCAGGGCGGATGCCAGGTCACATGAATGTACTCTTGGCGGAGGCGAATGTATCGTACGATAAATTAATCGAGATGGAGGAGATAAACGATGAGTTTGCAAATACTGATTTGGTGTTTGTGGTAGGCGCAAATGATGTCGTTAATCCTGCGGCAAGAACGAATCCGCAAAGTCCTATTTTCGGAATGCCGATTCTAAATGCAGACAAAGCCCGGACAGTCATTGTCTCGAAAAGAAGTATGGGAAAAGGATATGCAGGCGTTGAAAACGAGTTATTCGGGTACGATAACTGTCTCATGCTTTTCGGAGATGCAAAGCAAACGATTACCAAGGTCGTTAATGAATTAAAAGATATGTAAGTCTTTGATTTTATGTATAAAAAGCGGAGTCATCTGTAAATTGGCTCCGCTTTTTTATGCTTTTTAGCGTAGATATTCTGAGAGAAAGGATAGGATTAAGCCCAAAATCTTCTATTTTTGTAAAAATCACACAATTCTTTTTTAAAAAGATACCTATTGAAATCACCAAGTGTGATGTAATTTTAAACACGTGGAATTGTAGAAAATAATCCACATTAACTCATCTTTTTATGGAAATTTTACTCGTAGCCATTTTTATCATTGGCTATCTAGGAATTGTCTTGGAGCACAATATCTCCATTGATAAATCCTCCTCTGCCTTGCTTACAGGTGCTCTTTGTTGGACGGTCGTAACATTCATACTTCATGACCCAAACCACGTAACAGAAGAACTTTATCACCATACCAGTGAAATTGCCGGAATTTTATTCTTCTTGATGGGAGCCATGACGATTGTCGAATTAATCGACACCTACGACGGCTTCGATATTATCACTGAAAAAATCACGACGCGAGACCAAGTGAAACTACTTTGGATTATCAGTATTCTGACTTTCTTCCTTTCTGCTATTTTGGACAACCTTACAACCACCATTGTCATGGTAACGCTGGTCAAAAAACTGATAGACAAAGCAGATATTCGTCTGTTATTCATTGGTCTTATCGTTGTTGCAGCGAATGCAGGTGGCGCTTGGTCTCCGATGGGTGACGTAACCACTACCATGCTCTGGATCGGTGGGCAAATTTCGGCTAGTAATATCGTTGCACAGCTATTTATTCCAAGTTTGGTTTGTGTATTGATTCCTGTATTCATCATTTCGCGCTCTGCAAAAGGAACACTCGACGCCAAGGTAATTCAAGCGCCGTCTAAACACGATGTATCTAAAAGTGATAAAAACATTGTTTTCTTTACCGGAATCGGTGGATTAATCTTTGTGCCAATCTTTAAAACATTGACGCACTTACCTCCATTTATGGGTATGTTGCTCTCGCTTGGCATTCTTTGGGCTGTTACAGAATTACTTATCAAAAACAGAGACGCCGACTTCAAAAAGAAGTTTTCTGTTTACAAAGCCCTTGAAAAAATCGATATGCCAAGTGTTTTGTTCTTCTTAGGTATCCTTCTCGCCGTTTCTGCCTTGCAAACCGTAGGAATTTTAACCGGTGTAGCCTCTTGGTTGACGGATACGCTCAAAAACCAAACAATCATCGTAACGGTCATTGGTTTGTTGTCTGCCGTCGTGGATAACGTTCCGCTTGTAGCTGCTTCTATGGGTATGTATTCGCTCGAACAATTTCCGATGGATGACCCCTTCTGGGAACTTCTAGCGTTCAGTGCCGGGACAGGTGGGAGTGCGCTTATCATTGGCTCAGCCGCTGGCGTTGCAGCGATGGGAATGGAAAAAATTAGCTTCTTTTGGTACGTGAAGAAAATATCTTGGTTAGCTCTCATTGGCTATTTCGCAGGTATCGGGACGTTCCTTTTGATGCAGTCTTTTAGACATTGATGTGCATAGAAAGAAGATTAAAAAGGTCATTTGGGAAATTTAGTTTTCCAAATGACCTTTTTTTGAACACTTTTTTATTTTTTGCGTAGATATAGGTGCAATTCACTAAGAATATATTTGAGTTAAGTCTCTCATTTCCTCGTTGCTAAATGGATTGATGCCACTTGAAAACTCCAGTGCCGTTTATACTTTTTTGCCAATTAATATTTTTTGATATAAATTGCTTTTAGTTAGGTTTTAAACTTGATTAGGGCCGTTGTCTCTTTTTATAAATTAATGAATAGCCTCTTCGTTTTTATCCATTTTTGAAATATTACAAAATAATTTAAAGTCCACGAACATGAAAGACAATGGTAGAATAGAAATTAGTAAAAGTAGCATAGACACTTTGTCAGAACTCTTTTTGGAAAAAAGCAGACTAAATCAGTTTTACGATAAAAATGTATTCTTTACACAGAATTTAAAAGGATTTAAGTATAACCAGTTTCAAGTTATTGGAAATTTAGGTGGTCATCCGACAGATACTGAGTTCTCAACTGATACAGATTTTTATATAATTTCTGATTTAATCGTAGAAGATTTGAGACGTGGGTTAAAAAATGAACAATTAACCGAACTTGAGAACAAGATAAATTCAAAGGGAAAGAAGCATACTAAATTAAAAATACTAACAGAAAAAGTTTTTCTTAGATATGTATATGAAAGATGTTCGAGTATAAATGATCAAGTGACTTTAAATTTAATTCGAGAACTAATATGAACTTTATAGCAATTGATGTTGAAACGGCAAATGCTGACTATTCAAGTATTTGCCAAATTGGAATTGCAATTTTTAATAATGGAGAGATTACTGAAAAATTAAAATTCTTCATAAATCCAGAGAGCTATTTTGATTCGTTTAATATTTCAATTCATGGAATAAATCCTAGCGATGTTGAAAATGCTCCAACCTTCAACGAGTTCTATAATGAATTAAAATTCTTGATAGAAAATAAAATAGCTATTCATCACATGCCTTTTGATAGGATTGCAATAAATAGGGCTTGCGATAAGTATAACTTAGAACATCTCAAATCAAGATGGCTTGATAGTGCTAAAATTGTGAGAAGAACATGGACAGAATTTGCTCATAGAGGTTATGGACTATCAAATATAGCTAACCATTTAGGCTTGAAGTTTGAACATCACGATGCTTTAGAAGATGCAATTACGGCAGGATTAGTTACTGTGAAGGCATGTCAAATTACAGATTTAACCATTGAAGAATGGTATAAGAAAGCTGGAGTGCCAATACTTACATATAAATTACCATCTGCAATTAATTTAGATGGAAATCCGGATGGACAACTTTATGGAGAGACCTTGGTATTTACTGGTTCACTATCAATGCAAAGAAATGAAGCTGGCTTAATAGCATCTCATGCAGGATGTAAAGTGACAAATTCAGTTACAAAAAGTACTACTATACTAGTAGTTGGAATTCAAGATAGTACTAGATTTGTTGGTTATGAAAAGAGTTCGAAACACAGAAAAGCGGAGGAATTAATTGAGAAAGGTATTCAAATAAAAATATTGTCAGAAAGCGATTTTATAGAAATTTGTAACTTAGCTAACGAAAGTAATCAATAGTAACTGATAAAGGAGATAGCTATCACAAACTTCAAGGTTTTTTTGAGTTAAAGATGTCATTTTCTCATTGTTAGCGGAAAAAATTAGCTTCTTTTGGTACGTGAAGAAAATATCTTGGTTAGCTCTCATTGGCTATTTCGCAGGTATCGGGACGTTCCTTTTGATGCAGTCTTTTAGACATTGATGTGCATAGAAAGAAGATTAAAAAGGTCATTTGGGAAATTTAGTTTTCCAAATGACCTTTTTTTGAACACTTTTTTATTTTTTACGTAGATATAGGGGCAATCGAAAAATAAATATGAAAAAAATAGGCGTTATTTTCCTTGGGATTTTCCTGCTTTGGGGCTGCAAAGGCAATGTTTCACCATCCATGACTTCAAATGAAACTGGACAAATCGGGCTCAGTTACCTTGCATTGGGAGATAGTTATACCATTGGTGAAAGCGTGGCGGAGCAAGAACGTTGGCCTGTTCAATTGGCTGCAAAACTGACTGCAAATGGTGTAAATGTTCAAAATCCACGCATTATCGCTCGAACTGGTTGGACAACAGATGAACTCCAATCGGCTATCCAATCAGCCATGCTTGCTCCTAAATATGACCTCGTTTCGCTCTTGATTGGTGTAAATAACCAATACAGAGGGCGTTCTTCGGAAGTTTATAGAAATGAGTTTGTTCAACTTCTCAATAAGGCAATTGAGCTGGCAGGCAATCAACCCAAAAATGTATTTGTTGTATCTATCCCAGATTGGGGCGTGACGCCATTTGCTGCCGGAAGAGACCGTGCTAAAATCGCGCAAGAAATAGATTTATTCAATCAAATCAATCGGGAAGAAACCTTAAAAAAAGGCATTCTTTATTTCGACATCACCTCAATTTCCCGTGAAAATATTCCTACATATATTGCACCGGATGGTCTTCACCCATCAGGGAGTATGTACAAAGCATGGGTTGATACTGTTATTTTCCCGACACTTTTCCCTCGCCTCCGCCCATGAATACTTTTCTAAAACGTGCCAAAGAATTGGATCAACAAGACCCATTGGCGTCGTATAAATCTGCTTTTCGTCAAGATGATTCAGTGATTTATCTCGATGGAAATTCGCTCGGAAAAATGCCGATGAAAGCAGAGAAAATCATTCAAGAGGCTGTACAGTATCAATGGAATGAACGCCTCATCCGTAGTTGGAACGAACATTGGCTGGATTTACCCAAGCGGTTAGCGGCTGATATCGCAAAAATAGTGGGTGCTAAACCAACTGAAATTTTTGTCGGAGATTCTACGACAATTCAGTTGTATAAATTGGCTTTTGGCGCTTTGCAAAGTCAAGAAAACCGTTCCGTTATTTTAACCGATACGGCTAATTTTCCGACGGATAAATACATACTTCAAGGGCTTATTTCTACGCATTTTACGTCACATACGCTTCATTTGCTGGATACTGATTTTTCAGCCAATGAGCAAATCAAACAAGTGGTGGCACAACAAGAAATCGCGCTGGCGGTGCTGAGTCACGTGCAGTATAAAAGTGGTTTTAAGTATGATATGGAAAGTGTTACCAAAGCTGCGCAAGAAGCGGGTACACGACTTATTTGGGATGTTAGCCATGCAGTTGGTGCGGTAGAATTAGAATTTAACCGTTGGGGAGTAGAAGCGGCTGTGGGTTGTACGTACAAATATTTGAATGGTGGACCAGGCGCTCCGGCTTTTTTATATGTGCGCGAGGATGTCCAAAAAGAATGGATGAACCCAATTTGGGGTTGGTTTTCGCACGCACAACCGTTTCAGTTTGCCGATACATACGACGCACACACAGGTATAGAAAAGTATGCCACGGGCACACCCAATGTGTTGTCGTTGGCTGGTATGGAGGCGGGTATTGCCTTGACAGCCGAGGTCGGAATGCGCGCACTTCAAGCAAAAAGCCAACAAATGATGCAATTTTTAGAGGAGATAGTGGAGGTAGAATTAGTAACACTTGGATTCTCCCAAATTACCCCAAAAGACACGCAACAACGTGGTTCACATTTGACACTCTCGCACCCAGACGGTTTGCAAATTAGCAAAGCCTTGACGCATGGCATAAATGGAGTTTCTCTCATTCCAGACTTTCGCCCACCGAGTTATATTCGTCTCGGATTAACCCCGCTTTATACGTCTTTTGAAGACCTTGTTCGTGCCGTAGAATTGATAAAAGAAGTGGTTGTTTCCAAGAAATACCAAGAAATGGAGGTAGTCATCGGAGAAGTTCCTTAAATATATAGTTGGAGGGGCTTTGATTATCAAAGTGTTATTTATTTTTTGGAGAGTTTGGGGCGTGTAAGGGCGAAATGCTCACGAAAAAGCATTAACTTTGTATCCCGTAATCAAAAACACAGCGTTATATCATGTCTTTGAACGGGAACCCCAAGTCGCCAAAGTATATTTTCGTCACCGGTGGCGTGACATCTTCTCTAGGCAAAGGAATTATTGCCTCCTCTTTAGCAAAACTACTTCAATCACGTGGCCTTTCTGTCACAATCCAAAAGTTAGATCCTTACTTAAATGTAGATCCCGGTACGCTTAATCCGTACGAACATGGCGAATGCTACGTAACTGATGACGGAGCAGAAACCGACTTGGACTTAGGCCATTACGAACGTTTTCTTAATACGCCAACCTCACAAGCCAACAACGTTACGACGGGTCGGATTTATTACAATGTGATTCAAAAAGAAAGAAACGGTGACTTTTTGGGTAAAACGGTTCAGGTTATTCCACATATTACAGATGAAATCAAACGCAATGTGCTTCAACTCGGAGAAACAGGCAAATTTGATATTGTCATCACTGAAATCGGTGGCTGTGTCGGGGATATTGAGTCACTTCCCTTCCTAGAGGCGGTTCGCCAACTTAAATGGGATTTAGGAGAAAAAAATATGCTTGTTGTTCACCTGACACTCATTCCCTACTTGAGTTCAGCGGGTGAGTTGAAAACCAAACCAACCCAGCACTCCGTTCGGATGTTGCAAGAGTCGGGTATTCAGCCAGATATCATCGTTTGTCGGACAGAACACGCGCTACCCAATGAAATCAGACGTAAAATCGCTCTTTTCTGTAACGTAGAAACCAATTCGGTTATCGAAGCACTTGACGCAGAAACGATTTACGATGTCCCGCTTCTTATGAAAAAAGAACGCCTCGACCAACGCGTACTTTATATGCTTGATATTTACAATGACAAAGATGCAGAAATGGACGCTTGGAAGGAGTTTTTGGGTCGCCTGAAAAATCCGACTGAACAAGTGAATATTGGTCTTGTCGGGAAATATGTTGAGCTGAAAGATGCCTATAAGTCAATCGCAGAGTCGTTTATTCATGCGGGTGCTTCGAACGAATGTCGTGTGAAATTGCACTGGATTCACTCAGAGCATCTAACCCCTGGAAATGCAAGTGAAAAACTTCAAGGTTTGGACGGTGTTTTGGTCGCGCCTGGTTTTGGGGAAAGAGGAATTGAAGGGAAAATTGCCGCTGTAAAATACGTACGGGAGAATAATATTCCGTTTATGGGAATTTGTTTAGGTATGCAAATGGCTGTGATTGAGTTCGCTCAAAATGTTTTGGGTTGGAAAGAAGCTCATTCGAGTGAGATGAATCCAGCCACACCTTATCCTGTCATTGACCTCATGGAAGAGCAGCAAGGTGTCACCAAAAAAGGAGGGACGATGCGTTTGGGTGCGTATGATTGTAAGTTGAAAGACAAATCATTGGCCAAAAGTATTTATGGGAAATCGACGATTAAGGAGCGTCACCGCCACCGCTGGGAATTTAATAATGTGTATCAAAAAGATTTTGAGGCAGCGGGATTGGTTATTTCGGGTATTCATCCCGAAAAACAATTGGTCGAAATCGTGGAATTACCTACACATCCATTCTTTATTGGTGTGCAGTTCCATCCGGAGTTAAAAAGTACAGTGATGAAACCGCACCCGTTGTTCGTCCGGTTTATCAAAGCTGCGATTGCGCAGAAGCAAAAATAAATACCTAGAAACAGTTGTCATACAGCCCAACAAAGCAAGTTAATATACTTGTTTTGTTGGGCTTTCTTTTTTGCAATTGTCTGAAACTTCTTCTGATGAATAGGCGAATGTTACAGTTTTATGAAGGCTAATAGTTAGGTAGATGGGCAACTTTTTTGTCTCGAAACATTCGCTTATCTCTCTTCATTTCCCGAAAAATATTTTTCTCTTTTTTTGTGATACTTGAAAATGCTGTTTTTGAATGATGGATGAATTGTACTATTTCCATTCTAAAAACGATAAAAGTGCAATAAAATTCGTATTTATTGTATTATTTAAAGAATTGATACGTATTATTTAAAGAATATAAAGTGTAAATATAATATTTAGCGAAATTTCGCTTGTATTTATAATTTCGCAAATTATATTTGAATCAACAAACAGACACTTCATCAACAAACAAATAAATACGTTATCATGCACGAAGTTACCACCTCCCAAACCGCGTTACAGCTTGCCCCTTTTCCCGCTGAAAACGCCTCTTTGTTTACCCCAGAAGCAGAAGCTTTTTTGGTTTTCTTACACAGAAAATTCAACCCCAAACGCCTCGAACTTCTAAAAGAGCGTGTCGTGCGTCAACAAAAAATTGATTCAGGTGAATGGCCGCGCTTCCGTCCGGATACAAAAGAAATTCGTTTAGGTGAATGGAAAGCCGCGCCCATTCCCGCCGATTTACAACTCCGCCGCGTTGAAATCACGGGCCCAGTGGAACGAAGAATGGTTATCAACGCCCTCAACTCTGGCGCAAATGTTTTTATGGCAGACTTTGAAGACGCCAATTCGCCTACTTGGAAAAACTGCCTTGAAGGACAAATAAATCTCCAAGATGCCATCCGAAAAACCATTCATTTCACTGCTGAAAATGGCAAAGAATATGCCCTTAAAGAGAAAGTAGCTGTCTTAAAAGTGCGCCCAAGAGGTTGGCACTTGGAAGAAAAACAAGCCCGTGTGGACGATGAAGTCATGTCTGGTTCACTCTTTGACTTTGGCCTTTATTTCTTCCACAATGCCCACGAATTAATCGAAAGAGGTTCCGGCCCGTATTTTTATCTACCCAAATTGGAGTCGCATGAAGAAGCACGCCTTTGGAATGATGTTTTCGTGGCTGCCCAAGAATACATGGGAATCCCACAAGGAACTATCAAAGTAACCGTCTTGATTGAAACCATCTTGGCGGCTTTTGAAATGCACGAAATTATCTATGAATTGCGTGAACACATGGCTGGCTTAAACGCAGGTCGTTGGGATTATATCTTCAGTGTCATTAAAAAATTCAAAAATTTCACTGATTTTATCCTTCCAGATAGAGCCGAAGTAACCATGCGTGTACCTTTTATGCGAGCGTATTCTAAATTATTGGTACAAACTTGTCACCAGCGCGGTGTACATGCCATCGGAGGAATGGCGGCATTTATTCCCAATAGAAGAGACGCGAAAATCAATCAAATGGCATTTGATAAAGTCACAGCCGACAAAGAACTGGAAGCCTCAACTGGTTTTGATGGCACGTGGGTAGCACACCCTGACCTAGTTCCAGTAGCCAAATTGCCGTTTGATACCCTCATCGGAGAAATGGATCATCAAAAACATGTTCTTCTCGAAGATACAGTTATTTCAGCCACCGATTTATTGGATACCCGGATAGACCACGCAACGGTAACAGAAAACGGCGTTCGGGTAAATATCAACGTCGGGATTTTATACATCGCTTCTTGGTTGAGAGGTGTGGGCGCTGCTGCCATTCACAACTTAATGGAAGACGCTGCTACTGCTGAAATCTCCCGTGCTCAAGTTTGGCAATGGTTGAAGCACCAAGTGACCATGCAAGACGGCCAGGTTGTAAATGAAGTATATATCTCGCAGATTTTTCAAGAGGAAGTTGGTAAAATTCAAGCACAAGTAGGAGAGGATTCGTTTGGTGAAGACAAATATGCTGCTGCCGCTGACCTCTTCCGAGAGTTGATTTTCCAACAAGAATTTGACGAATTTTTGACGACACGCTCTTATCAATCTATCTATTAATCAAGTATTTACATTTCATCAACAAATAAATAAAACAAACATGACACGCGAAGAAAGAATCCAGGCAATCACCACAGATTGGGCTATCAATCCACGTTGGAATGGGGTAACTCGCCCTTACACTGCCGAAGAAGTCATCCAATTGAGAGGCTCTTACGACATCCAACACACCATCGCACAACTCGGTGCAGACAGACTTTGGAAATTATTGAACGAAGACGAATGGGTAGCTGGTTTGGGTGCTTTAACAGGTAATCAGGCTGTTCAAGAAGTAGCTGCCGGCATGAAAGCCATCTATTTATCGGGTTGGCAAGTAGCAGCAGATGCCAACTTGGCTGGACAAATGTATCCAGATCAAAGTTTATATCCGGCAGATTCCGTACCTGCCGTTGTGCGTAGAATCAACAATGCGTTGCTTCGCGCTGACCAGATTCAGAGTGTCAATAACGACGGAGATAAACATTGGTTAGTACCTATCGTAGCTGACGCTGAAGCTGGTTTTGGAGGTAATTTGAATGCCTTCGAATTGATGAAACAAATGATTGAAGCTGGGGCTTCGGGTGTACACTTTGAAGATCAACTTTCCTCTGCAAAAAAATGTGGACACTTGGGCGGGAAAGTCCTAGTTCCTACACAAGAGGCTATCAATAAGCTAGTTGCAGCTCGTTTAGCGACGGATGTAATGGGGACTTCTACCTTGGTTATCGCTCGGACAGATGCGGAAGCCGCCAATTTGATTACATCGGATATTGATGAAAGAGACCACGCATTCATTACATCTGCACAAAGAACAAACGAAGGGTTTTTCTATGTAAAAAATGGTTTGGAACAAGGTATCAACCGGGGACTAAGCTACGCGCCGTACGCCGATTTAATCTGGATGGAGACCGGAAACCCAGATTTGGGTCTTGCCCGTGAATTTGCACAAGGTATCAAAGAAAAATATCCAGATCAAATGTTGGCATATAACTGTTCACCTTCATTCAATTGGGCGAAATTCATGGATGAAAAACAAATGTTGACGTTCCGCGAAGAATTAGCTGAAATGGGATATAAATTCCAATTCATTACATTGGCTGGTTTCCATGCCTTAAATTCATCGATGTTCGAATTGTCCAAAGCCTATGTACAACGCGGAATGGCTGGATTCTCTGAATTACAACAAAGAGAATTTGCCATGCAAAGCCAAGGATTTACAGCGGTAAAACACCAATCTTTTGTTGGAACAGGGTATTTTGATAGCGTTCAGAATGTCATCACAGCAGGGACGTCTTCTACAACCGCCTTGACAGGTTCGACGGAAGAAGAACAGTTCCATTGATAAAAATACAAATGGAAAATACAGCCAAAATTATCCATTTTGAGTAGTTGATTGTAGGGTATTCCCCTTTAGATTCAGAATCCTTCTTGATTTTTTCAGGAAGGATTTTTTTATAATACAGGAATAAATTCAAGTAAAATCGTATCTCCAACTCCCGTGACGAACCCGTCGGTGGAAGTTGCAAGAATCAGCCCGTCACGGGTTAAAGAACGAAGGACAAATTCACCCGAAAAACCCGTTACTTGAATATCGAGTGTTGTATTGTCAGGTAAAAAACGCCAAGTCCCCTGATTAATCACTTGTTTGGTGACCCGGTCAATGCCAAAAACCCGTCCATCAAGCCTAAACTCAAATTGGAGGCCACGAATAATAACCGCTTGAATAGATAATTGATTATTAGCAATTACTGAGTTATCGGATTTGCTGTATCGACTCACACGCCATGGCTGGCGTGTCAATAATTCTTCTTTCGTCAGTGAATTGTCAGGTGTTGGCTCTTCGTCTGTTGCACAGGCAATTGCAAATAAAAAGACGCAGGATAAGATGAAAACAGATAGGTGATTCATATAGCACAGGACGTTGGATTCACAAAGATAGGCATAAATTTACCAGACAATCTAGGTAAAAAGAACGCTCGGTTTACACGTATATTCGCGTGACAAAGGAACAATACCTTTAGGAAGATATGTTGTTCTTGAAAAAGCAAGCACATGAGTCATTCAGAAATAGATACAAATCGGTTAATCAAGGAAACTTCTCCATATTTATTGCAACACGCACACAATCCGGTGGATTGGTATCCGTGGGGAGAAGAGGCACTTTTGGCGGCCAAAGAGCAGGACAAGCCCATTATCGTGAGCATTGGCTATTCTGCGTGCCACTGGTGTCACGTCATGGAAAAAGAATCTTTCGAGTCGCCGGAAATCGCTGCGATAATGAATAAATTCTTCATCAATATCAAGGTAGATAGAGAAGAACGCCCAGATGTTGATGCCATTTACATGGATTCTCTTCAATCAATGGGATTGCGCGGGGGCTGGCCTTTGAACGTAATCCTCATGCCCGACCAAAAACCTTTTTATGGAGGTACGTATTTTCCACAAGATAAATGGAGACAAATTTTGCTTGGTGTAGCCCGCGGATTTGAGGAAGACCGTCCGCGTTTGCAACAATCCGCAGATGGATTTGCCGAAAACCTCCAAGTGAAAGATTCAGCAAAATACAGATTGGCATTTATTGAAGAAGCGAATCCGACTTTTTCTGAAGAATTTTTAGAAGGATGTATGGGTTTACTGATGCGGGATATAGACAGAAAAAAAGGAGGAATGAAACGCTCTCCGAAGTTCCCGATGCCTGCTATTTGGCAATATGTCGCTAGTTTTCTCGCTTTTCAGCCCAATCAAGAGATACAACAAGCATTCGTTTACACATTGGAACGAATGGCATTGGGTGGAATTTTTGACCATCTAGCTGGAGGATGGACAAGGTACTCGACGGATGAAGACTGGAAAGTACCTCATTTTGAAAAAATGCTCTACGATAATGGCCAACTCCTGCATGTCTATTCATTGGGATATCGCCTTGTCGCGCAAAATCCATTACTCAAAAACCAAGCAACGTTGTTCAAATGGGCAATGCAAAAAACAGTAGAATGGCTTACTACTGAAATGACCGCCCCGAACGGTGGATTTTATGCCGCGCTGGATGCAGATAGCGAAGGGGTTGAAGGGAAATTTTATACCTGGACAGAAGAGGAAATCGAAACTATTTTGGGCGAAGAAGCTGCATGGTTCTCTGACTTCTACGACATCACCGACCTAGGCAACTGGGAAAAAGGAATGAATATTCTTCACGCCGAAGAAAACATTGACTCTGCCGCTTGGAATCGCTTATTGGCAGCACACCAAAAATTAGAAGTATATCGCTCAAATAGAGTTCGACCGGGTTTAGATGACAAAATTATTTGTGGCTGGAATGGCTTGGCTATCAAGGGGTTGGTCTCTGTATATAAAGCAATCAATGATGAAAATGCCTTGCAACTAGCTTTACAAAATGGCAAATTTATCCGAGATGAAATGGTTGTACAAAAAGAAGCGGGGCAAAGGGCGCTTCTCCATGTCGCAGGTAAATCTCTCCCCGCTTTTCTGGACGATTATGCCGCTGTGATAGATGGATTTTTAGCACTCTACGAAGTAACGGGTGACTTGACTTGGTTGACAGATGCTACTCAGTTAGCCGAGTATGTACTCCATCATTTTTACGACCAAGAAGAACAGTTGTTTTTCTATACCGATGATGCAGCCGAACGTTTGATTGCACGAAAAAAAGAATTGTTCGATAACGTGATTCCGTCCTCTAATGCGCAAATGGCACATGTTTTATGGACTTTAGGAGAAGTTATGTATCGCCCTGATTTCAAGTCAGTTGCAGATAAAATGATTGAAAAAATAAAACCACTTTTGGCAAAAGACCCCCAATGGCTTAGTCATTGGGCAGGTTTATCGGTTCGGGTGGCACACGGTTTACCTGTGGTGGTTATTGTTTCGGATGAACCCTTGGCGGCAGCAAAATCGTTGTTTCAACAGTATTTACCGCATGTGTTTGTGCTGTTTTCTTCTGGAAAAGAAACGCATCCTTTGTTGGAAGGGAAAAAGAAGCTGAACGATAAAACGACCTTCTATCTCTGCGAAAATCAGTCGTGTACTGCACCAACTACAGATGTAAATGAGATTTTGGAACAATTATTTGCACGCTAACAACGATGAAATGGAATTGGGTAGGCGACCAGGGTATTCAACTTGTTTTGGCTTCTGAAATCAACGAAGATTGCCAAAATCAGATTCAAAAAATTTATACTAATTTTCGGGATTTTCCGGAGGAGCATCTGCAAGAATTAGTTGTCGGATACAGTCAAATCGTCTTTCTTTGGTCGAAATCAACGCGTATTTTTTCTAAATTCCAAATGGAAGAACTCGTCCAAAAAATCAAAAAACGGGTAAACGAATGTCTATCTAAAGAAGAGGAAAAGGAAGAAATAAACACCAAACCCATCTCCATCATTTCTATTCCAACGATTTACAACGGCCCCGATTTGAAATTTGTGGCAGACTATACCGGATGTTCTGTAAATGAACTGATTGAGCGACATGCAGCACCGCTTTATCGTGTTTTTTTTATTGGTTTTTTGCCCGGATTTGCCTATTTAGGCGGATTAGATCAACGGCTTCACTGTCCAAGAAAAATAACACCTAGAGCTGCTGTTCGGGCGGGAAGTATCGGAATTGGTGGGGCACAAACAGGCATTTATCCGATGGAAAGCCCCGGTGGTTGGCAATTAATTGGACAAACGACGCGCCCGATTTTTCGCCCGTATGAATCGCCCATGACTTTACTTACTATGGGGGATTACGTGCAATTTATTCCAGAATAAAGATAAGATGATTTTCAGAAAAAAAGGTATATTGACAACCCTTCAAGATACAAAACGGGTGGGTTATGCCGTGGATGGCGTTTTTCCGAGTGGACCAATGGACGAATTTTCCGCGCAACTAGCCAACGTATTGGTCGGAAATTCACCAGAAGAAGCATGCCTAGAAATACATTTTCCGGTGCCAACCCTTGAAATGGAGGAAGAGGGTTTCTATGTACTGACAGGGGCAGATTTTGCCGCTCAGTGTGCGGGTCGCCCTTTGTCCATCGGTCAAGTATTTTACACAAAACCAGATGATATTCTTACGTTTACACAAAAACGAACGGGAATGTGGACTTACTTGGCAAGAGCTGGAGGTTTTGGCCAAAGTAAATGGTTGAATTCGAGTTGTTTACCGCCTTTTTCTTTGTCACCAATTCAGCCAAATGTGTCGTGGATTTTACCAGAAAATAAGGCTTTAGTAATGTCTAAAAAAAGAGTGAATCCGTTTCATTTATCATTTATGTACAGAGATACCGTCCGTTTCGTACCTCGTCCCGATTTTCTTGCAGATACAGTGATTCAGGGGAAATTGAACGGAAAAATTCAGCCGAACAGCAGTCGAATGGGGATGTATATTCAACCTAAAAATCTTGCTTTGTTCGGGCGGCGTAATGAGCAACTTTCAGGGCCGGTTGTTCAGGGAAGTATGCAATTATTGCCTTCTGGAAATTGGGTCGTTTTGATGGCTGACCACCAAACGACGGGGGGCTACCCGGTTTTAGGAGAAGTTATTGCTGCGGACTTGCCCATTCTTGCCCAAGCACAAATAGGTTCGGAACTATTTTTTGAACCCGTCGGATGGGAAGAAGCCGTGGAGGCACGGAGAAAACAAGCTGTATTCCTACAAAAAATAAAAGTGGGGATTGTCCCCACTTTCTCATTTTAAGCCACTAATAACACGGGATATAATGCCCTTGTCGTGTGTAAATTCTGCCCGCAAAACACCTGCGAAGTGAATCACAATAAAGGCAACGAGGTAATAAATAGATAGTTCGTGTATTTCCTCCATTGTATGTTTATACTCCTTTGGACCATGTTCAATGATTAGCCCCGTGATAAGAGAAATAGCCACAAAGACATAAAATAAAGTATATGTAACGTATTTTAATTTTTCTTCTTTCGTCAGTTCCTTTTTAAACGGATTCGTGAAAGACATTTCTCCAAAAAAAGGAAGTGCCAAACGGATAGAGTACAGGGCTGTCAAGGCATAACCCAAATAAATATGCCATTGCCACATCGGTTTCCGGATTTTCTTTGCTAATGTAATGCGTTCGTCTTCTGACAAACTCAAGGAATTATCTGCCAAATAGTTTTCGATAATGGTGGCGACTTCAAATTTGTTCAACCAAGTTAAACGTAAAAAAATCGTTAAAAGTAATCCCAACATACAAAAAGCAATAGCCCAGTGCATGATTCGGTAAACTTTTGAGTACGCTTGTTGCTGCATAGTAAGTAAGAGGGTTAAGGTTCTTTTGTCAAATATAGTGGATTGTATTCATTTTGTACAAATGAAAGAAGTAAATAGATAGATTTAGTTGTGTTTAAAAAAGCCCTACCTTTCCGACTTGGATAGATAGGGCTTTTTTATGAAGTTTACGTGTGTTTATTCTACTACAAACACAGAATTGGCAAAAAGTAATTTACCATTATGCCAAAATCCTCTGAAAATAGGGTCATCCATCATATAAACGATGCTTCCACGACCTTTGGATTCAACACCAAAAAGAAGTGAATTTTTTACAGTATTTTTTACCTTATTTCCTACAAATCCGGTAACGTGGCTGTTCTCACCAAGTGTTCCAACGTTCCATCCGTTTTTCAAATAATCAAAGCCAAAAACGTCTTTTACCAATGTATAGTAGCCATTTTTATAGCCGTATCCAAGCGGGTGTGTGTGGTCAACCGTGACTTTGTAAATCGCGCCAGGAATTTGGCTACTGATGGACTCTCTTTCCCGATTTCCGAAAGTGCGCAACGGATTTTCATCTGTATTGGCATTCTTTTTTGTCGTTAGTCCGAACCCTTCTTTGTCCGCAAAGTACCGGTTTACCGACTCCATGACGATGAGTTTTCCTCCTTGGTTTATCCAATCTTGTAGGTATTTTGCTTCGCGAAGAAGAGAATTGTATCTGCCTTCTGGTAAAATCAAGGTAGTAAATGTAGATAAATCCGTTCTGTTGAAATAGCCAGCATCAATAATGGTGACAGGGAAGTTAATTTGTTGGTCAAAATAATGCCATACTGAACCAACAGCCGTTTGTGACGTTCCTTCACCAATGAGTAAGCCAACTTTGGGTGCTTTTAACGCCATGACATTGTTTGAGCCCAAGTCAAATCCAGCCGCAACCATCCCAGAATACACGCGATGCAGCGCTAGATTTCTACTTTCTGCTGCTTTTTCGATGATTTGTTCGAAATTAGGAATATGTCCATTTCCTTGGCGTGTAACTACTAGCGTACCGTGGTCGTATTTTTTACCCTCTACTTCAAACGGCATGGTGTGCATTCTCGCCTTGATTTTATGCTTGTGCATTTCAGCTAAAAATTGAGCTGCTTCAAATGTATTCCAAGGAATAATGTATGCGTATGGAGTCTCTTTTGACGTTGCCTTTACGTACGATGTCTGGGCTGGTTTTGCTGTCGTACCCTCTACTTTTTGGGTTACACCAAAGGCATTTAATCCATACGCATACGGCAACGCCCAGGCAGTAATATCGTAGGTATTGGAGTCTTCCAAAACAGTTGCAGGTTCAAACAAGATTTTAGCAAATGTTCCTTTTGGTTGGAATGTATTGATAATCAAGTCATTGGCATCTATTTTGAACGACTCATCTTTCAAAGATTGGTAATTATATCCCGTTGATGATGAGGCTTTATCGGCAAAGCTGTATTTGATTTGCAGTTTGTCTAACAAGCCCGTCAGTGCCGTTACTTTCGATTCTTGCCCCGCTGTTTTGATGATAAACGATTTATATTTTCCAATTCCTTTGTTGGCAGGTTCTTGGAAATACGTAACAAATTCGGAAACTGTCTTATCCGCATTGGCTGAAATCGCCTCTAAGGTTCCCATTGTTGCCACAAAATGGTGTTCGATACGCTGAGCCAAGGTAATGGTGTCACCGTCCTCTCGGATAAAATTAATCCCGGCACGTCCTGAACCGCCTTGTTCAAATGTCATCCCGATAGCTCCATTGTAAGAAGGGTAGGTATCGCCGTAACTCGGATAGAGCAAATCAAAGCTTTCTTTGGTGAAGTACAACCATCCTTTTTGGTCGAAATGTTTTTTGTTGTAATCTCCCAAAATTTCTTGGAATTTACGTTGCCAGCCTGTTAGGTTTTCGTGGTAAGGTTTGGCGGAGGGTGCGAAATAATACGTAGAGTTAGGTCCCATTTCGTGGAAATCACCGTGTAGATGAGGCATCCAGGCGTTGTATAGGCGCATTCTTTGTTGCGTTTCTTTTTGTGTTTGCCAAGCCCAGTCTCTGTTTAAGTCGAAGAGATAATGGTTGAAACGTCCGCCTGGCCAAGGTTCGTTGTGTTCTACGGAGGCGAGCGTAAAGTCAGGAGTAGCGCTTACGTAGCGGTTATACCATTGCACATATCTATCAAAACCATCTGGGTTGAGACAAGGGTCTAGCGCGACGACCGTATTTTTGAGAACACCTTGTGTGAGTTCGTTGGAGGTATTTAAAAGTTCGTAGAGCACTTGCATAGCTGCCTCAGAACTGATGGCCTCGTTGCCGTGGATATTATAGCTCATCCAGGCAATGGCAGGAACTTTGGCTGTCGGTTTTCCTTCCAATAAACCAATGCTTTTGAGGTTATTGGTACGAATGTCTTCTAGTTGGGCTAAATTCGTTTCATTCGCGACGAATGCCACAAGGAGGGGGCGACCTTCGAATGACGTGCCATAGGAAACAAGTTTGACGCGATTTGGCGCTTGTTGGGCCACATATTCGTAATAGTCGATGACGCGATGATGGAACGTAAATTTCGTTCCTAGCTCGTAGCCTAGAAATTCGGCGGGTGATTGGATTTTCTTCTGAGCTGTAGCGATGGTACTCGCAGCGAGCAGAAGCCATAGATAAACTATTTTTTTCATAAGAATAAAGAAAGTGGTAAAATGAGAAGTAGCCTATCGGGAAGTTTCTTCTCATGGGGTATTTGTATTGTACAAAAATATGATTTGAAACGATACAAATAACCAAGATTGTTTTTTTTAGCTAGCTAAGGGCATTTTTAATAGAGGAAGCTGTCTTTTTGTGCTGGATTGGAAAGAGGAAGCTATCTTTTTGTGTAATTGGTACGAATGAAGTGGGTGGGAGGTATCTTGTGTGAGACGGGATGTCGGTATTCTCAACGAAAATGTACTATTTTTAGCACTTTTTTGATAAATGATAGATTTATAAAAAGAATATTGTGATTTTTATAAATTATTTTTGGGCTAGGTATTGTGTATGTTAAATAATTGCTATACTTTTGCACCATGATTTCGGAAAGAAGTCAGACATAATCATCAGAAAGGGCATTATTGCTAATTACAAACGATAATTATGGGACCAGTCGGCCCTATCGTCTAGCGGTTAGGACACGTCCCTTTCACGGATGAAACCGGGGTTCGATTCCCCGTAGGGTCACAGAGATTTATTTCTGTAAAAAAGCCAACCTGAAAAGGTTGGCTTTTTCTATTTATTTCTAGTTCGTTTTTGTAAATCCATTTATTTTCTTTACTTGCGAGGAATACCCTTACTTTCGTGAGAATCGACGGGATTCGCGAGGTTTCATACTCCTTGCTAGGTGGTTCGAATCCACCCACGAAAACGAAATCTATCCCATACTCTCCGAAACGATGAAAGCATTCGTATCTACCACTCTTCTCTTTCTATCATCTCTTCTTGTGGCTCAGGCGCAAACATCTTCGTATGAACAGGCATTGCTTCAATGGAGAAATGAACGCATCCAAGACCTAAAAAGTGAGGATGGCTGGCTCAATCTGGCAGGTCTCTTTTGGTTGAACCCAGGTACTAATTCGTTTGGGACAGATGCCTCAAACGATATTATTTTTCCAGACGGACTTGCTGAATCGCAAATGGGACAGTTCATTGTCCAAAATGATTCTGTCTTTATCCAACTAAAGCCGGGCGTGGACGTCGGGCTTCCTTCTTCAGGAGATAAACAGCCGCTACTGATTTATCCAACTGTACCCATGACACAAATGGCGTATCGGTCGCTTCGCTGGTTTGTTATTCAACGTGGAGAAAAATTTGCTATTCGGCTGCGTGACCTGGAAAGCCCGTTCCTCAAGGAATTTACAGGAATTGATTATTTTCCGATACAAGAAAAATACCAGGTAAAAGCTATATTTGTTGCGTACGAAAACAAGCAAATTGATATTTTAGACGTGACAGGAAGAATCGCCAAACAGAATTGTCCAGGTAAATTAGTTTTTAAACTGAATGGTAAAAAACACGCCATAGACGTGTTGGATGGCGGTGAAGAAGAATATTTTTTGCTTTTTGGTGATGAAACGAACAAGAAAACAACCTACGGGGCTGGCCGATTTCTCTATGTTCCCAAGCCAGATAAAACAGGATATACGGTCATTGACTTCAATAAAGCGTACAATCCTCCTTGTGCTTTTACCCCGTTTGCTACGTGTCCGCTTCCTCCAAAACAAAATCTGTTGCGTGTCTCCGTGGAGGCTGGAGAGTTAAATTACGGCAACCATTAACCCCATTTTTAGGGCTTGGGTAAATAAATAAAGTGGTTGGTGACGGCCATCTTCTCGGATACTTTCGCCACCACGATACTCGGAACTTCAACGCCAAATTCAGGAAGCAAAACATCAAATTTTGCATCCAACGTTATTTTTCCTTTCTCTACTTTTACTTTTCCTGAAATACGCGTTTTCTTCGAAATTCCGTGCATTTGTAACGTTCCAAGCGCAGAAATAGGGTATTCGCCTACTTTCTTAAAGTCAATATCTTCCTGAATTTTTCCTTGAAATACCGAAGTCGGAAATTTGTCTGATTCCAAATAATTTTCATTAAAATGTTCTTCCATCAACTGATTCGTAAATTGAAATTGGTTGATATACATCTTGACGACGATTTCCTTGGACGAAATATCCAACAACGAAGCTACTTTTTTATTCTTTGCCGAGATGTCTTCGACGGCTGTCGCTGAAAAAAAACTCGTAGTGCCATCTTTGCAAATCCATTGATTCTGTGCAAAAAGGGAAGTGGTAAAACTTGTGAAAAAGAGAATTGTGAAGAAATTTTTCATATTACTTATTCTTTTTATCGAAACTAAAGGTTCTGGAAATATTAAAGCCATAATGTACGTCGCCTTTCAGCCAACGACCGTCTGTTTGGACAAGAAACTGGCGCTCAACCATTCCAACAGAATTGGTAAAATGTAACTGAAAAACGTGACCTCCCGTCTCAATATCAAATCCTATAGAAAGGGAATTTCTGTACAAAGAAGTTGGAGAAATAACACCAATTCGTCCGTTTTCAAGTGGAACTCGGTAGAAATATTCGCCATTAATAGACGTGCGTTTCGTGAGCTTCATACGACCACTTACACCCAAAACTGCCCATGTATTCGCCTCTCCCACATCTTCAACGGAGTTTCTGTGTAAAAGGGTAGGAGATAATTGCAAGGATAAATTTTCGTTCATTTTGCGGGCAATAAGCAATTGACCCACATACGAAAATCGCTCGATATTCCTGTAAAATTGAAAAGAAGGAGAGGATTCCAACGTAATGGCATCCGCCAAAGCAATCGCTGTGATACTAACTGGACTGCCTTTTTCGGTAGTTTGTCGTACAAGTTTGTACTTGACCAAATAATCGTATGTTTTCTGCAAACTACTTCGACTGACTCCCACCATCAGCCTGTCTGTTAATCCATATTCCAAAGAAATTCGCATGGTCGCATTATCCAAACCCCAAAGTTCGTACGCCCCATTTCCGAGCGTGCCAAAACGGTGGGCAATCCGGAAATCCAAGTGTTTTTTTGCCATCGTTTCTACCGAATGTCCATTAATTACGCGTGTCGATTTGAACGTCGCTATGCTGAACTGCTTTGGAACTTCGATATTTTTATCCAATTCATCCAATAAATCTTGACCAATTGATGCATTCGATAAAAGGAGAAAAAAGAAGAGTTTTTGTAAAAAAGAGGAATTGTTTTTCATAAGAGGAATGTAAAACGCCAATCTGTTTGGAACAGATTGACGTTTGTTTGTTTAATCTTGTTTCGCCGAAATAAATTGACCCGTAGCACTGTATTTAATTTCCCATTCTTGCCCGTTGAAACGAATATCCACTTCGTAGTACGCAATTTGTCCATTTTTACGGCTCACTTCTGCCTTCAAAAAGGTGAATCCTGCGTAATTTGTTGTCAAATGCGACTGAACAGTAGCCGGAAGTTCTGATAGACTTACATACTTAGACGAATTTCCAGACTGAGTATATGTTTTTTTCTGACGTTGTGAAATCCATTGCCCTGCCCCATCAAACAAAATAGAGATTTCTTCACTCGCTGTTTGAATTTTCACCTCATACAGCATGATTTCTCCGTTAATTCCCTCTGCCTCTGCTTTCACAAATGTAGCACCCGCAAAAGTAGTTTGTATGTAGTTTTGAATGGTGGCTGGTAACGTGGACAAAGAAGTAAAGTAACTCTCTTCTGAATTGCCTTCAATGTCCAAATGAAGAAGTTTGTTTTCTTGTGAATAATATGCCTCAAGCTCTGTTTGATTGTATCGAAACGTTACTTTTGTGACTAATTGGTACGCGTAATCATCCTCTATTTCTTGCTTTGCATAGATAAAAAGATAACCTGGAAAACGCTGTGCCAAGTCTTGTCCTATCGCACCATTCGTGATACTTTCTGCTGATACGTATTTTTCGTTGCTCTTGTTTTTTAGCGAAACTTTCTTGAAAATGCCTGTTGATGAAAACGTGATTTCTTTCAATTGTCCCGCATCAATTAGCGCAACATCGTATTCGTAAATAGTCCCATTTTTCGTTTCTGCTTCAGCATAAATGAATTGAGCAGAAGGATATTGGGTAGAAATATAGGTCTGAATACTTGTTGGAAGCTCCGTAATAAGTAGTTTTCGGTCATCGGACGAATAGGCATCGTCAGCCGATGTACTCGCTTCTTGTTGTTGAAGCGTATTCGTGTTACTGACCGGTGAAACAAGTGTTTGATCTGCTTCACAAGAAAGCAAAGCGGTGGCTAACATCCCGACTGGGATTAAAAATAATTTGTTCATTTTTTGGATGATTTAGTTAATGAATGAAAAAGATAAGTTGTTTGTAATTAGTCGTCTATGCGAAGAAAAACCCCGTTTCTATCAAACTTTAAAGAAACTTGATTAGATAGATAGGCTTCTTGTTTTCTGTCTTCGAGTTCCCAGCCGATAACACTTGCCGTGGGAAATAATTCTTGTGCTTTGTCAACGATACTTGCCGGAATTGCCCCTGTTGGAATGGTTGTACTGCCCTCAATTTCAATGATTTCTCCTTTTTTTGTAAACTCCAAACGGGTTAAGTTACTCAACGTAACCTGGTAGGTAGAACTCAATAAAAGGTCATCAAAATCTTGTACTGTTTGAATAATCTGCTGATTCCCGTAATATGTGGAAATAAATTCTGTGGCAGCAGCGGGCAGATTTGTTTCTGGCACCACTTTGTCATCTTCGCAGCTTGAGAATACGAACAAAGAAACGAAAAGTGATAGAAGAACGAATTGATTTTTCATGATGTACTTTGTGTGAATTTGGGATAAATGAAAGATTATTTATTGATTATCAGTAAGTTACCAGAAAGAGATGTTGTGTAAACGGTAAGTCCCTTTTTCCCGTCATTGTTAAGCCCTTTTCCGGTGGTATCAAAACGAGCACCGTGTGCAGTACAGTACCATTCGCCATTTCTGAACGTGATTTCTTTTTCACCTTCGTGGCTACACGTCAACGTTGCAGCAATATAATTTCCGTTGTTGTTAGCAATGACCATATTATTATATACGATATATCCTCCACTTTGAGCTAAAGCTGGGTATTTCGTAATGTCAATGGAGTTTGTAGATGGTTGAGGTGCAACGCCCGTCTCGTTTGTGCAACTTTCTAATGTATAAAGCGCAAAAAGTGCTGCACCAGAAAACCCTATTTTCTTCAGGAAATCATTTCTTCCTATTTTTTCGTTTAATTCCATTTTTGTTTTGTTTATGTTTATAACTCCCAATACGGAGTGCTTCCTTTGTTTGCTTCCAAGACATCATTTTATTTTTTGTGGAAGCAATAAAAGATTATTTTTCGTATGACATAGAAAGAAGAATTCCCAAAAGAAAATAGACGGACTGTGATATTTAAAAAGAAAAGCAAGGCTTTTGATTTGCAGCGAACCATCGAAAGGTGTAAAAAGAGAGATTCTACTGCCCAACGTTCTCTTTTTGACCACTACGCTGGTTTTGCAAAAACCATTTGTCTTCGGTATGCCGCCAATGATTTTGAAGCGGAAGAAATGATGAGCGACGGTTTTTTAAAAGTTTTTCAGCACATCGACAAATACAAAGAAGAAAGTCCTTTTGAAGGCTGGTTTCGGAGAATTATGGTGAACGCAGCCATTGATTATTTTAGAAAGTACCACGCAAGGTTGGATTTACTTTCAATCGATCAAGTGCCTGACGTACAAAATGAAGTGGAAACTATTTCTTTGCTCTCAAAAGAGGAAATTATGGCTTTTGTACAGCGTCTATCACCAGTTTATCGGGTCGTTTTTTCGATGTCGGTCGTAGATGGATATTCGCATACAGAAATTGCCGCCTCGCTGGAATGTACAGAAAGTGCCGTACGCGCAAACTTGGCTAAAGCACGGGCAAAGTTAAAACAATGGATTACAGAATATTTAGAAAGACAACCCCATTTATAAGATAAAATATGTCAAACGAGTCATTTGATAAAAAAATGAAAGAAGAATTGGAAGGGTTTTCCCGACCGATTCAGACGGATGTTTGGGCAAAAATTCAACCCAATTTACCGTTGCCTTGGTACATGGTCGCTTGGGCGAAGTATGCCTGGCCATTTTATGCGCTCACAACAACTTGCCTTCTGTTTGTTGGCGGGTACAAACAAGTTCAATTAACGAATCAATTAAATACCACCTATGCTAAAATTTCTACGCTAGAATCTTTGATTTCCGCTCATTCCGCTTCATCAGTCACGACGAAAGATACCGTTTATGTTGAAAAAACGGTTTTTGTCAAGTGTTCGCACGATGTCTATACGTCGTCTGCTCGACTCATGCCTATTAGCTCTGAAAATAGAGAAGAGGTACTTACGAGTGAAATATCTTCCGTTGGTCAATTCAAAGAAAAGAGAAGGAACGCACCGCGTACATTCGTTGGTAAAAAAGAAAATACACCCAAAGAAAGGGGAGCGAATACAAGCAATGAGTTAGATGAAAGCAACAAGATGAATGTTGTTGATAATCAGCAGGTGGGAATAGCTAAAGATAGCGTTTCTTCATTAGAAAAGCAAAATTTACATAAAGCAGAGAGTGAAGAACAGATGCAAGAACAAGTGCAGGAGAAAGAACAGGAAATAGGTGAGGATTCTGTGGAAACATCTCTTCAAGTTGCTGAAAACGTAGCTCCTAAAAAGACCTTTTCGTGGCCTAAAATTCAAACTCGCGTAGGCATGACGGGGCATTACAGTATTCCGGAAACATTTGGATTAGGCCCTATTTTTGAACTATTTTTAGGTAAAAATATCAGTATTTCTGCGGGTGTGCTTGGGAAAAAATATCCTGAAATAGAGTTTGAAAATGCAAGCGTTTATAATTTCACATTGGGCGAAAATTTTGAAACCAAGTACGCTGCATTTATTCCATCCAATTACGACAGATTGGAGGATATAGAGTTAAATACTTCGGTTATCCAAGTGCCTTTATATCTGAATTACTACCAGCCCATACGCCGTAATTTTCAGTTCATGTATTCTTTTGGGACACAAATAGACGCGCGTGTTTTTCAACACATTGACTTTGAGACGTATTTGAACGACGAAGAAACCTACACGGATTTCACGGTGGATTCTCGTCCAAAATCTTGGAATTCTTTTTCGGTAGGTGCGGGTTTGCAATACCAGTGGAACCAAGTCCGGTTTCAGGTTCAGCCGAGTTTTCTGTACCGATTCCGTGAGGCAGATTATTACTCGACGGGAGGAAATTTCCAGATTCGAGCCGGGATTTTATTTCAGTTAACGGATTAATTTCGGTCTTGTATGTAGTTAGCAGTGCCTTGTTACGTCCAAAATGGATGGAGCAAGGCACTCGTCGATTCGGCTCTTTTGTTTTCTTTATTCTTATGTAATCCAATGGGTTTTTGTGTAAATTTGCATAGAATGGTTACGTGTAATGAACATAAATGTATGCAATTGCATAAAAAATTGAGTAAAGAATGGCCAAACAGAAGTACGAAACAATAAGAGAGTTTATATTCTATGCTTACGCTAATTTAGCTATGGCTCATGTAGCAGTCGAGAAAAAACACGAAAAGTACGGAATGGTTCATTTTATGATAAGAGCAAAACTTTATAAAGGTCTCAAAGACGGGACAATTAACATGAAGTCTATATTTGATGATGAAAAAATAAAGCTACAAATAGGTCAATTTTGTAATTATTGTGGTTCAAATGAAAATTTAGCACTTGACCATATTTTTCCAAAAAAGAATGGCGGTCAAGATAAAGCTGATAATCTAATTTTGGCATGTAGAGCGTGTAATAGTTCAAAAGGAAAGAAAGACTTGATGGAGTGGATGAACGATAGTAATGTTTTTTTTCCGATTATGATTATTAGGAGATACTTAAAGCTACTATTCGTGTATTGTGATGAAAATAGGTTATTGGACTTAACGATTGAGGATTTTGAGAAATTACAAGTTCCAGTTAATTTGTCTTTTATACCGCTAAAGTATCCAAGACCTACGGATTTAAGATTAACTATCATTGAATAAAAATACATGCAAATAAAAGAAATTTGTGCCGCTCTGGACGCGTGGGCGCCTCTCGCTTTCCAAGAATCGTATGATAATGTGGGCTTGCTAGTGGGCGACCCAAACATACAGGTAACAGGCGTTTTAGTCACGCTCGATGTAACAGACGAAGTGCTTACAGAAGCCAAAGAGAAAGGATGTAATCTCATTGTTGCCCATCACCCGGTTTTGTTTAAAGGATTAAAGAAAATAACGGGCGGACATGCCGTTGAGCGTCTCGTCATTCGGGCAATAAAAGAAGATATTGCGCTATATGCCTCTCATACAAATTTGGATAGCGTGCAGCATGGAGTAAGTGTTGAAATGGCGAAACGACTCTCTCTTGAGAATATCCGGATACTCCAACCTCAGAAAAACCGCTTGCAAAAATGGGAGGTTCTTGTTCCTAATTCACACAAAGAAACTGTTTTAGAAGCACTTTTTGATGCAGGTGCCGGACAAATTGGTGCGTATGATTCATGTAGCTTTACAGTAAACGGACAGGGTAGTTTTCGGCCTTTGGCAGGTGCAAATCCATTTCTAGGAAAAGTGAATACGTTGGAAAAAGTGGAGGAAGTGATGATTCAAGTACTTGTTCCTTCGCATTTGTCGAAAAACATAGAAAAAGCCATGAAGAAGGCACATCCTTACGAAGAAGTCGCTTATTTTGTTTCCGTCTTGGAGAATGTACACCAAGAGGTCGGCTTTGGGGCTCTTGGTGAACTAGCTGAACCTATGGAGGCGTCTGATTTTCTAGCCTATTTGAAAGATAAAATGCGTGTTCACGTTATTCGACATACCGCCATTTGCAAAGAAAAAGTTCAGCGCGTGGCAGTTTGCGGTGGCGCAGGGGTTGGTTTGCTCAGTACAGCCAAAGCAGCGAGTGCAGATGTGTTTATTTCGGCGGATTTTAAGTACCACGACTTTTTTGAAGCAGATAAACAGCTTATTATTGCAGATATTGGTCATTTTGAGAGTGAGCAATTCACAAAAGACGTGATCGTTAACTATTTATCAAAGAATTTTACTAACTTTGTGACCCATTTATCACAGGTAGAAACAAATCCAATTACGTATTTCGTTTAATCAAAATAAGCAAACCAAGTGGTTTTCTTAGCGTTAGGCGTAGAATTATACAAAAGTTTATGGAAATTGCAGAAAAACTAAACGCACTTCTTGAGCTTCAAGCAATTGACTCACAGTTAGACGAATTGAGAAAATTGCGTGGCGATTTACCTGAAGAGGTAAGAGATTTAGAAGATGAACTCATCGGAATTGAAACACGCTTGAAGCGCTTCAAGACAGACATTGATTCATTGGAAAGTGAAATTGCGAAACACCGTCTCAACAAGAAAGATGCGGATAAACTCATTGCTAAATACAAAGAGCAACAAATGAACGTGCGAAATAACCGTGAATTTGATGCTATTTCCAAAGAGTTAGAAGGTCAAGAGCTTGAAATTCAACTAGCTGACAGAAGAATCCGGGAAACTGAGTTCAAAATTCGGGAGAAGGAAGAGGAGATGACAAGCATTCAAATTGCACTTGACTCACGCAAAATTGCGCTAGATGTAAAGAAAAAAGAGTTGGAAAAACTCATCGCTGAAAGCAAAGAAGACGAGCTTAAACTCATCAAGCAAAGCGAAAAACAAGCAGTTAAAATCGAAGAAAGACTTTTGAACGCGTACAGACGTATTCGCTCAAACGCAAAAAATGGCTTAGCCATTGTTTCTGTGGATAGAGGTGCTTGTGGGGGTTGTTTCAACGTGGTTCCGCCTCAACGTCAGGCAGATATCATGGACAAGCAAAAAATCATCGTGTGTGAGCACTGTGGCCGTATTTTAGGTGGCGCAGAAGGTATCGAAGTACATAAAAGAAGAAAATAAGAACTTTCTTTTTTCTTTTAAGCATAAAAAAACCTCTTGCTTCGCAAGAGGTTTTTTTATGCACTCTGTGTTTGTATTATACATCTACACGAGCATATTTTGCATTTTTCTCAATGAAATCACGTCTAGGTGCTACGTCATCGCCCATAAGCATAGAGAAAAGTAAGTCTGCTTCAGCTGCTGAATCAATCGAAACTTGTTTCAACGTACGGTGTTCTGGGTTCATAGTCGTTTGCCAAAGTTGTTCTGGGTTCATCTCACCCAATCCTTTGTAACGCTGTACATGAACATTGTCTTCACGACCTCCACCAGCTAATTTCTTGACAGCCTGCAAACGTTGTTCTTCCGTCCAGCAATATTGTTCCTCTTTTCCTTTTTTAACTAAGTACAAAGGAGGCTGCGCGATATAAACATATCCTAGTTCAATTAACTCGCGCATAAAACGGTAGAAAAATGTGAGAATAAGTGTTCGAATGTGACTACCGTCAATGTCAGCATCTGTCATGATAATTACTTTGTGGTAACGTAGCTTGACTAGATTGAGCGCTCTTTCGTCTCCATCTTTGCCAAACTGCACACCCAACGCCGTAATGATATTCTTGATTTCTTCGTTTTCGTAAATTCGGTATTCTTGGGCTTTTTCAACATTCAAAATTTTACCGCGCAAAGGTAAAATAGCTTGGAATGCGCGGTTTCGGCCTTGTTTGGCACTACCACCCGCTGAGTCTCCTTCCACTAAATATACTTCACAAAGCGATGGGTCAGACTCCGAGCAGTCAGCCAATTTACCTGGAAGTCCTGTTCCTGTCAACACGTTTTTACGTTGAACCATTTCCCGTGCTTTGCGTGCAGCAATACGCGCTTTGGCAGCGAGCATTACTTTTTCAACAATCATGCGGGCTTCTTTGGGGTGTTCCTCCAAGTAATTCTCAAGCATGGATTGAACACAACCACTCACAGCGGCTGTCACATCACTGTTCCCTAATTTCGTTTTGGTTTGCCCTTCAAATTGAGGTTCTTGTACTTTGACAGAAATGACAGCCGTTAATCCTTCCCGGAAATCATCACCTGAAATTTCTATTTTTTCTTTCGCCAAAATACCTGATTTGTCCGCATAATTTTTCAATGTACGCGTCAACGCCATACGAAACCCAGATACGTGTGTACCACCTTCGTGCGTATTGATATTGTTTACAAAAGAGGAGACGTTTTCAGAGAAACTGGTATTGTAAATCATGGAAACCTCGACAGGAACGCCATCTTTTTCACCTTCCATATAGAGTGGTGCTGGAATAAGACGCTCACGGCCAGAGTCAATGTATTCAACAAACTCAACGAGCCCTCCTTGCGACAAAAATTCATCCGATTTGGGTTGGCCGTTTTCATCTAACTCACGGAAATCAGTCAATACCAAACGGATTCCTCTGTTTAGGAAAGACATTTCACGCAAACGATTGGCAACAGTTTCGTATTTATATTCCGTAGTCGTGAAGATAGAACCGTCTGGAGTAAAAGTAATGATTGTTCCGTTGATGTCAGTCGTTCCGATTTCACGAACGGGGTACAATGGTTTTCCGATGGAGTATTCTTGTTCGAAAACACGACCTTCGCGGTGAACTTCCGCACGAAGGTGGGTAGAAAGTGCATTCACACAAGAAACACCTACGCCGTGTAAACCACCAGATACTTTGTAGGTATCTTTGTCAAATTTACCACCTGCATGAAGAACTGTCATAACGACTTCTAAGGCAGATTTTTGCTCCTTTTGGTGCATACCCGTCGGAATACCACGGCCGTTATCTTGCACTGTAACTGAATTATCTTCGTGAATCGTCACTAAAATGGTGTCGCAATGGCCCGCAAGCGCTTCATCTATCGAGTTATCAACAACCTCCCAAATTAAGTGGTGTAAACCTTTGATACCAATGTCGCCAATGTACATGGCTGGCCGCTTCCGAACTGCTTCTAACCCTTCTAATACCTGGATATTATTTGCAGAATAGTCTGCTTGTGACGTATTTACAACTTCTGACATAAATTGATTGAATTAAAATATCTTTAAAGTGTTGATAATCAGTTATTTGTAATTATTTGAGCACTTATATTTACTGTACAAAGTTACGATTTTTTTACTTATTTACAGCATATACTTAGCAAGGAAAAAAGAGATAGTTTATCTTTGTTTACCTAAGTTGTTTTCTGTTTGAGGAAACAGCCCCATTTGTCCGTTGTATTACTAAACCCCATTTAATCATGTTGAAAAAAATTATTTTTTTACTTCTATTCGTAGCTTCTTCGTCTGCTTTTGCACAGTACGAAACCGCCGCTGGACTACGTTTAACGGGTGCTTATGCAATTACTTTAAAGCACTTTGTGTCGAAATCCAATGCATTTGAAGGATTGTTGTATGGGTATGGAAGTGGCGTAACGGCAGTGTTACTTTATGAAAAACACCAACCTGAATTTGAAAAAGGCTTCCGAACTTTTTATGGATTTGGTGGGCACGTTGGTACGTCGAGTGGTCGCTTAGGAAGATACCGCCCATATTATGTTGCAGATACAGGTGTATCGCTTGGAATTGATGCCATCGGTGGAATTGAGTATAATTTTAACGAAGTACCCATCAATTTAAGTCTTGACTGGAAACCCTCGCTAGGCATCGTAAATTCACCTGGTTTGTATTTGGGAGATGTTGCCTTCTCTGTACGTTGGGCGTTTAAACGGTAATGAACTAAAAAAATGAGAAGAAAGAATATACTTTGGATTTGGTTGATTTTTGCCGCGTTTTCTGCGCGGGCACAATCGATATTTGTCGTTCGACATGCTGAAAAGGCGGTAAATCAAGGAAATAATCCTGCGCTTTCTTCCAAAGGAGTGGAGCAAGCACAACGCTTGAAGAATCTTTTGGTTGATAAAAAAATTACACATATTTACTCAACAGATACGCAAAGAACTTTACAAACGGCTGCACCTCTCGCCAATGCATTGGGTGTTTCCATCGAAAAGTACGACGCTTCCAATCAATCTGTATTTATTGAAAACATCAAACAAATGAAAACATCTGTTTTGATTGTCGGACACAGTAATACTATCCATCATTTGATTAATGCATTTGCTGAAGAAAAAGTTTTAGAGGGCCCCATCAACGAGCAAGTGTATGAACAATTGTATGCGATACGACGAAAAGGTAAAAAGCCCCGTTGGTCTGTTCAGAACTTTTAAACAAAAAAGCCAATTGATTGACTCAATTGGCTTTTTTATTAATCTAACATCAAATAGGCTTTGATGAATCCGTCTAGTCCTCCGTCCATAACAGATTGAATATCAGATGTTTCATGTCCACTCCGTGCATCTTTAACAAGTTTGTACGGATGGAAAACATAATTTCTAATTTGCGAGCCCCATTCAATTTTTTTCTTGGAAGCCTCAATATCTGCGCGGGCAGCATTGCGTTTTTCCACTTCCAATTGGTAAAGACGTGACTTCAGCATGTTCATCGCGTGTTCGCGGTTGGCATGTTGGCTACGCTCAATTTGGCAAACAATCACAATACCAGAAGGCTTGTGTGTAAGCTGAACTTTCGTTTCAACCTTGTTGACATTTTGCCCACCTGCGCCTCCAGAACGAGACGTTTGGATTTCAATATCAGCGTCTTTTACTTCAATTTCAATCGAGTCATCTACCAATGGGTACGCATAAACAGACGCAAAAGAGGTATGTCGGCGTGCGTTGGAGTCAAACGGCGAAATTCGAACAAGGCGGTGAACACCATTTTCGGATTTTAAATAGCCGTATGCCATTGGCCCTTCGATTTTCAAGGCAGCAGATTTTATCCCCGCGCCGTCTCCATCTTGCCAATCTACTTGCGTGATTTTGTATCCGTGCTTTTGTGCCCACATCAGGTACATCCGGTACAACATACTTGCCCAGTCTTGGCTTTCTGTTCCACCCGCTCCTGAGTTGATTTCTACGATAGCAGAAAACTGGTCTTCTTCATTGGAAAGCATTTTTTTGAGCTCCAATGCTTCAATGACTTGGACGGTTTTTTCTCGTTCAATCGCTATTTCTTCTTCAGATACTTCGCCCATAGCAAAAAACTCATGAAGAGTTTCTAAGTCACCGATTGCCGTATCTGCTTCTTCGTAGGCTTCTGTCCAGTTTTTGAGTGTCTGAATTTCCTTGACGACCTTTTGAGCGTGCTCAGAGTCGTTCCAAAACTCAGGTTGTGCTTGTTGATTTTCTAAATCTCCTAATTTTTCTACGCGACTATCGTAGTCAAAGATACCTCCTCAAAGCCGACACTCTGGCTCTCAAATCTTTCAACTGTTCTGTTGTCATGATTTCCTTAATTTGTTCGTACTATGCTTTAGGACTTTCCTAAAAACGGGTGCAAAGATAGAGAAAATTTTAGGCTTCTGCTATCTTCTTGGAGTATATATCCGGTAAATCGACGCGTCTTTTGGTTTGCCCCGCCCAAAGTAGGATGTCTTTCCGGTAGTTCCGCCCAAATGGAATAACATGTGCGCCTCTGAGATGTATTTGCTGCTCTCCCCAGTCGATTCGGTGAATACTTTGTGTATTTATACAATAGCGTTTATGTACTTGTAAGAAAGTGCCGTCTAGTTTTTCCATCATTTTTTTAAGTGAAGATTTCAATGCAAAACGATGGCTGTCCGTATAAATGAAGCAGTAATTTCCCTCTGAATGTATGTACTGAATAGTGGTTTTTGGTACATGAATGCGTTGGCTTCGAGGGTCCTTGAAAGTCAAAGGTGCTTGATGCGGCAAAATGATTTCAGGACATACTTGGTACAACGCTACTAGGAGGTTCAAGGGTTGGAAAGGACAAACAATGAAGGCAGACTGTTTGAAGCGTGTTGACTGAAAAAACACGGAAGAATCATTGCTATTTGAAACAAATAAAACCGGAATATCCCGTAAATGACTTGCATCCAATTCTTGAAATATACGTGTGTCTTCCCTTGAAATTCCGCAAACAGCTAGGTCATAGCTAGTGGATGAAGGAATATTGGAAAGAAGCTGGATAGGGCAGTGTTCAAATTGAATCGGTTGAGAAATGGCTTTTTTGAGTTCTTCGAGGGTAAGCAATAGCCAAGGCTGGTCGCTTTGTAGTACGAGAATAGTCATAGTTTATTTGGGACATACATGAGGGTGATTAAAGGTTCACCGGAGTTAGTTTATTAGTAATAAAGTCAATTAATTACCTCAACAAATATAAAAATTGAGACGAATAACTCAAAAAAATAGAGATGAAAAATAAGGAATTGAGCAAAATTAAGAAAAAGGGATAGTCATTTCGTGTACAAAAAGTCATTTCATCACCTTTGCAGGCAACTCATCACCTTTGTTCAGGTTGAAGTGATTTCAATTACATACCTTGCAACTCTAAACCACGAAATTTCACATATATTTTTATATGCTCACATCAAATAGCACATTCGGTTATTTGTTGTCCCAAGTTGAAAAATAAAAAACCGCTTTTGTTTTTTGCAAGTCCTAAACCTGTGTTTAGGACTTTTTTTGTGCTTTGTAAATGCTTTTTGACCCAGAAATAAAATAGATAAAAAAGCAGATGAATACATAAGCCAAACCATTCGCAAAACCAAATAATTCAAGCCCAATGAAGGCACAAGCCCAGGGTGTTTTGGTTGCGCCTGCAAAAACGCCAATAAAGCCAAGCGCAGCTAAAAAATCTGTAGGTAAACCGAGTACAGAAGCCAGATAGCTTCCTAAAGTCGCGCCGATGAAGAAAAGTGGCGTAACTTCGCCTCCTTTGAAACCAACAGAAAGTGTAAATGCTGTCAAAACAAGTTTACCAAAGAAAAGGTAAGGGGCGGATGTGGTATAGAATGCGGATGTTAACGTTGGAAGTCCTAATCCTTGAAGCTCAGATAAAGGAAAAATGAGAAAACAAACGAGGAGAATAAATCCTCCCCAAAAGGGTTGGAAACGTTTGTCAGGAATGAATGTATTGGCTTTGTTTTGTATAAATTCACTGAGTTGAATGAACAGCCAGCTACTTGCGGCAAAGCAAAGCCCCGCCAAAAGTAATTTGCCAAGTGTTTGTATATCAAGTGGTACATATACAAGTGTTGGATAAACGGCATGACTTGCGCCCCACAAATGACATACGATATCCGCCCAGAAAGCAGCAATAATACACGGGAGAAGACTGGAAATAGCCATTTTTCCTTTTTGGGGGACTTCAAGTGCAAAGAGAATACCTGCCAATGGTGTGCCAAATACAGAAGCAAAGCCTGCCGCAATGCTTGCTCTCAGAAAACTGGAGGTATTGATGTGCTGAAATCGCTTCAAAGGAAATTGACTAGAAAGGGAAGCGCTCATTTGTACGGCCGTTCCTTCACGTCCTGCTGAACCTCCAGAAAGATGGGTTAAAAGCGTACCTATGAGAACCCATATACTCATTTTTAGTGGAATCGAATGTCCGGTTGGCGCATTGATTTCTTCCAGTACTAAGTTATTCCCTTTTTCTACACGTTCGCCCCCTTTTTGATAAAACCATCCAATGAACAATCCGATGAGTGGTAGTGTGTATAAAAAATAGGCGTGGTTTTCACGGATTTGCGTGACTTTCTCCAAAGTGAATAAAAAGAGGGCAGATGCTGAACCAGAGACACCTCCGATGAATAGCAAAGCCAAAAGCCATTGCAGACTGAAACTACCCCATGTTCGCCATTTATCTTGTGGGAGAAAAGAAAAATCGTGCATAAGAAAAGCTACAAACGTGTGTAGAATAGGTTAAAAATAGGTCTAAACACTGATTTTATAGACAATAGCCATGTAACATTTACCAAAAAATATTCGTTTATTTGTACAAATACAGGTTCACACTTTGTCTATTTCCAAAAGTCGCAATGAGAAAAATATCGGTTTATATCCTTCTATTCGCTCTTACACTGTTCAATTTTGATAGTAAAGCCCAATTGCAAAGCTACAAAAAAGGATTGATTAGTTTTGAGAAAGGCTTTTACGAACAAGCCATCTTGGAATTGAAAAAAGTGGAAACCATTGACGACAGCGAGAAAGGTAAATTGTTTGGTACTATTGCTGAAGCGTATCGTTTGACGAACCGTTGGGAAGAAGCCGCTCCGTTTTTTGAGAAAGCCATCGCGGCAGGGAATACAAACCCTGCTTTTTTGTTTTATACTGGATATAGTCTGAAAGCCAGCGGAAGATACAAAGAGGCATTGTCGTATTTTGAGAAATTTGTAGAAGCAAAATCAGATGACAAATTATTGAACGAGCGGGCAAATCGGGAGTTGAATACATTGCGTATCATCGATGAAATATCGGTTCAAAAAAGGGAAATTGTTTTTCAAAATCAAAAAGAAATCAATACAGACGGAAGCGAGTTCTCTCCAGTGAGGTTAGGTAATTATCTTGTATTTACGTCTTCAAAAAAAGATAAAGTATATTCCAATGGGCTGCCTTATTTGGGTTTATATAAGGTGAAAGTAGGCGATGACGCGTCTATTTTAGGCCAACCAGAGTTGTTCAGTACCTCTATTTTTGATCCTGAAAGAAACGAAGGAACGCCTACCTTTACTCCAGATGGTAAGACCTTAGTTTTTGCACGCGGAAACACAGGAAAAAAGAAAGATGCATCACCAGATGTTGATTTGTATATCAGCCGATTTGTAGCAGGTGAAGGTTGGACAATTCCCTCGTTGGTATCGGCTTCGGACTCCGCTAGTTGGGATGGCACTCCTGCCTTTTCAGGGGACGGAAGAACACTCTATTTTGCGTCAAATCGAGCAGGTGGTGTAGGTGGAATTGATTTATACCGCGTTAATATGGACGCATCCGGCCGATTTGGGAAACCCGTCAATATGGGAAAAGCTATAAATACAGCCGGAGATGAAATGTTCCCATTTGTGTCAGAAGACGGAAAACTTTATTTTGCGTCCGACGGTCATCCTGGACTTGGAAAGCTGGACATTTTTGAAGCTGTCCGAAAAGAGGGCAAAATCTCCGTCGAAAACATGGGTATTCCTTTTAATTCGTCTTCTGATGATTTTGGTTTAACGTCGGATGAGTTCGGACATATTTATATATCTTCCAATAGAGGAGGAGGAGTTGGAGACGACGATATTTATGTGTATCAAGCGCCATTGGAAGAAGAGGAGCCTGTCTTGGCTTCTGCGCCAGATGGACTCAATCCAAATCAGCCCAATGGCACGTCTGGAAGTGCTGCGGAGATAAAAATAGTTCGTTACTTTTTGGGGGGAACGGTGCAATCAGTTGCTCAAAATTCGGAAAAACAACGGATTGAAGGAGTAGAAATTAAAATATACCGTTTGTTGGAGGATACCGAAGAATTGGTGGACACAAAAATAACAACGAAAGAAGGAACATTTGGGCCAATTCCGCTGCAAGAAGAGGCAGAATATATGTTATTAATTGAAAAAGCGAATTACTTAACCAAACGAGAGTCATTCTCTATGTATGGTCGGTCTATTCCTATTTCATTGGTAACAAAACCAGTAACAGATACTACTTTTTTACTAAACATAGATTTAGATCAGTTGTTTATTGGGAAGACCTTCCGCCTCGAAAACATTTATTATGACTTAGATAAAGCCGATATTCGAACAGATGCTGCGATTGAGTTGGATAAATTAGTCCGTATTTTACAAGACAACCCGGCACTTAAAATTGAGTTGGGTTCGCATACCGATAGCCGTGGGTCAGACATATATAATATTCGGTTGTCACAACGCCGAGCAGAATCTGTTATCAATTATTTGATGACAAAGGGCATTGACCCATTGCGTTTGCAAGCGCGTGGCTACGGTGAGACCGAATTATTGATAGAAAACGCGCGTACAGAAGCAGAGCACCAAGTAAACCGCCGGACAGAATTTAAGGTCTTAGAAATCGGGGAAACGGTCAACTAATATTTACCTTCTATTGTCTTGATCTTCGAGAATACTGAGGTAACTGAGGTAGCGCGACTCCGCGATGGTTCCGTTTTCTATTCCTTCTTTAACTTTGCATTGCGGCTCGTTTATATGCCGGCAATTGTGGTATTTACACGTATTTAATAACTCGGCAAATTCGGGAAAGTAATGATTTAATTCGCCCGTTTCAATATCCATGATACCTAATTCTTTGATTCCTGGGGAGTCAATCAAGAAGGTATTTTTGGGTAATTCGAACATCTCGGCAAATGTAGTCGTGTGCACGCCTTTGTTAGCGAAGGTAGAAACCTCCGATGTACGAAGGTTAAATCCGGGTGCAATGGCATTGATAAAAGTAGATTTTCCGACGCCAGAATGACCAGCAATGAGGGAGATTTTATTTTCCAACTGCTTTTGAAGTTCCTCCACTCCAGCTCCAGTTAGGGCAGAAATAAAGTGACAAGGATAGCCAAGTGGCTCGTAGAGTTCAGCGAGTTCTTGTTGGTACTCCAAGGCTTCTTCTGGCATTAAATCAATCTTATTGAACACAATTCGGGTGGGTATTCGGAAAGATTCAGCTGAGACAAGAAACCGGTCAATGAAACCCAAAGAAGTACGCGGGAAGGTCAAGGTAACGAGTAAAATGGCTTGGTCTAAATTTGCCGCTAAAATATGGCCATGTGCGGTTTTGTGAACGGATTTCCGGAGGATATAATTTGTTCTTGGAACGATTTCTGTGATCATACCTCGGTTTTCAGCTTCATCTTCCAGATGATAAAATACAGAATCTCCGACAGCAATGGGGTTGGTGACTTTCAATCCTTGTATCTTGAATTTACCGCGGAGGCGACAGGAAATCAGGGAGCCATCTTCTTGGCGAACATCATACCACGACCCTGTTGACCGAATTACTAAACCTTTTTGTTGTGTTGGAGTCATTACAAATAAGAAAAAATAAAATACATTTTAACCAAATACGTACTTGCGCTTACTAACAGAATCCCTCCATTTTTGTTCAATGGAAACGAAATTTTAACCACTCAGTAAATTTTAAGAAAATTTTAAGAAAATAGACAACTAAACGTGCGTACTTTCCGTTAGTAAAAGCAAAGGTAAAAGAAAGAATTTTTAAAATTTACGTGTATGAAAAAAGGCATTTTGTATGGATTAGCAGCAGTGGCTGTTGGCGTGGTTGTATATGCTGTGGGTGGTAAGAAAATAAAGCCCGCAATTTCTTCTCTATCTAAGAAGATTATTAAATAATTTTATCGTTTTTGTGTATAGATATTTTGTATTATTTGTGTTTTGTAAAATGTACTATTGTTTTGCAAAAAGTTAAAACAAGATATTTTGTAAATTAAAAAACATTTTTTTAATTCGTAAAAGTTTAAATATATCCTATTTTATGCCTTTGCGTAATAAGAACAAACAAGACACAAAACGAACGAGTTTGTCGAGTGATTTTTTTAGCGATGCCGATGTAAAGAAAAGCTCAAAACAGCTTGCGGCGAAGAGTGAAAAGCGTATCAAGAGCAATCGACGCATTTTTTTAGACTCTTACTACAGCACAGAACGAGATGATTGAATGGTTTCGGGGTTTAAACCCCGAAACCATTTTTTTTATCTACTTTATTCCCTATCATTTCCGAGAGCAAGGCGCTCCTCAAGTCGTCCCAAAAATTCATATACCCCTTGGCGACCACTTAGCATCAACATTTCCTTTTCTTCTTGCGGGACTTTGCGCACTTTCGAACTCATTCCTAAATCGTTGATATAAATGGTTCTTTCTGGGTCACGCGGGTGTGGTGGCGCGACATTTCGCATCAATACAGTGGACAGCGCATTGGTATAACTACTGAAATCAGTAATGGAAATCGGAGCGATGGCGCGCTTATTCTGAATGTCGTAGTCAATTTGGTCACATCTCTCCAAACGCAAGCCCAACGTTTCTTCATTGAAAAAATAGCCCGAATTGGAACGAGTATAGCGTACGTTTTCTACGTATCGAGGGTTATCAAAGATTTCTACGGGGTAATTCATCAATAAACCACCATCTACAAAAAGACTGCAATCCGTACATTCTGTGCCTTCTTCTTGTACCTTCCCGTCTTTATCTAACCAGATGGCTTCGTAAAAAAGGGGAATTGACATCGAAATTCGGACCGCATCAGCCACGCGCATATTGGGGTAGGTTTCGTGCGAGAAGATTTCCACGCGTTGTTGTGACAAATTTGCTCCCGTCACATATAAATCTCTAAACGGGTGGCTTTTTGCGAGTTGGTGTAGCTGAGCGAAGGTAAGGTTCGGGTTTCCTGTTCGTAAAGCGATTAATTCGGTGATTTTTTGTAAAAAAGCATCTCCTTTGAACCAACCGTATTTTTTTAATAATCGCTTAGATCCTTTTACAATGAATCCGTCATCATTGAATGACTCTATCGGTGTTGTATTGATGATTTCCGTAATTTCCTCTGCATTGTACCCAATAGCAAACAAACTCGCTTGGATAGCACCAGCAGAAGTGCCCGCCACGCGTGTGATATGGCGTAAAACACCTCTTTCTTCCAATTCTGCGAGTGCGCCCCCGTAGGCAATGCCTTTGATACCACCGCCTTCCATGACCAAATTTCTATAAATGGGCAATTTAGACTCTGGGTCTTCGCCTGCAAAAGCAAGCAATTGGAACGATTGAATGAAAAGAATACCTAAAAAGATGATATAGTACCGCATGTTTTCTATTGCATTTTATACAAGTATAACCATTTTTACGCATTTTTTTGTTCAAAAGTGTCGGGTAATTCGCTGTAAGTCTTTGTACTTTTGCCTCTTATTAAAACAAACTTGACGTCTATTTCATGAAGATATCTCTTATTACGATTACATATAATGCCGCTGCAACTGTCCGAACAGCTATTGAAAGTGTACTTTCTCAGTCTTACCCAAACATAGAATACATTCTCGTGGATGGCGGTTCTACGGACGGTACGTTGGAAATAGTGAAAGAATACGGAACGAAAATCGAATGGAAATCTGAACCTGACAAAGGAATTTACGATGCCATGGCAAAAGGGGTAGCTCGTGCATCAGGTGATGTAATTGGAATGGTGAATGCGGATGACTTTTTTCCAGATAATGAAGTGATTCAACGGGTTGTAGATACGTTTCTCAAAAATCCAGGATTGGATGCTGTTTACGGGGATTTGCACTACGTGGATGCCGGAGACACAGCAAAGGTTGTTCGTGAATGGGTTGCGGGAGAATACAAAAAAGAGCTGTTTTTGTCGGGTTGGATGCCCCCACATCCTACTTTTTTCTTAACAAAAAAAGCATATCTTACATACGGTTCATACAACCCAGTCTTTAAAAGTGCTGGAGATTATGAGCTGATGCTGAGGATGTTATACAAATATGAGCTGAAGGCAAAATACATTCCGCAGGTGCAGATGAAAATGCGTACAGGTGGGGTAAGTAATGTCTCATTACGCAACCGAATCCGAGCAAATAACGAAGATTATCAAGCCTGGATTTTGAACGGATTAACCCCAAAATGGTACACACGGTTCGCCAAACCATTGTCCAAGATTAGACAATGGTTTTGATTTTACTCTTATTCTCTGATTTGTCCGTTTCCTCGGATTACCCATTTTTCGGTAACTAATTTTTCAAGAGCAAATGGCCCTCTGGCATGGAGTTTCTGCGTAGAAATACCGATTTCAGCGCCAAGCCCGAAAACGCCACCATCCGTGAAACGAGTGGATGCGTTGTGATATACTGCCGCTGCGTCAACTTCTGAAAGAAAACGATTGGCTAACGCTTGATTCTCTGTCAAGATAGCCTCTGAATGTTTTGATGAATAGGTATCTATGTGTTTCAGCGCATCTTCAAAATCTTGTACAATCTTGATGGTCAATGTCTTACTTAGCCATTCTTTCCCAAAATGACTGTCATCTGCTGGATATAAATCAGGTATTTCTAGTGCCGACAGTAAAGCGTACGCGAGCGAGTCCGCATAGACAATAACCTCATTTTTGATGAGTTCAGGTGCTAATTTTGAAAGAAGAGTACCTGCAATTTTTTTATCAAGTAACAAACAGTCGAGGGAGTTACAAACAGAAGGTCTCGAAACACGCGCATTGATAACAATGGGGATAGCTTGTTCGATACTAGCTGTCTCTTCTATATATGTATGGCAGACTCCCGCACCTGTTTCTATGGTCGGAATTAGTGAATTTTTACGCACAAATTGAATCAAGGCATCTGAACCTCGCGGAATGAGAATATCAACATAAGCTGTGGCTGTTAAAAGTTGGTGTACGTCCTCCCGATTGGTGGATAATAAGGTAACTAATTGGGTGGGAAGAGAAAATTCTTCAAGTGCATTATGAATGAGTTGGACGAGAAAAAAATTGGTATGATACGCTTCTTTTCCTCCTTTCAGAACGCAGGCATTTCCCGAACGGAGACAAAGTGCGGCAACATCAATTGTCACGTTGGGTCGTGACTCGTAAATGACGCCAACAACACCGAGAGGCGTCGTTATTTTATGCAAAGAAAGTCCATTCTCTAAGGTTGTTTGTAGGAGTGTTTGGTTAGAAGGATCGGGCAAAAGGGCTACATCACGAACAGATTGAGCGAGTGCAGAAATACGTTCAGGAGTTAGGAGCAAACGGTCGTATTTTGAGTCCGTAGCATCCATCTGTTCCAAGTCTTTTTGATTGGCAGTGCGTAGCTCTTCTGTGTGTTTCTCCAGTTGGTTTGCTAGTGAGGTAAGTAGAAGATACTTGGTCTCTGTGGATGATTTCTGAATAAAACGGGATGCAATTTTGGTTTCCTTTAATTGGAAAAGTAAGTCGTTCATCTTTGGTTGGAAAAGTTTTACAAAGGAACTAAATATCTGTAGAAAGGGGAGGAGAAAAAATAGAAATTTTGAAAAAAATGCGGAAATTAGAAGATAAAATATATCTTTAAATTCCATATCGGATTTTACAAAATCCATTGTTTAGGAATCCAGCAGGCATTCAGAGCCTATTCAACCCAAACCCATAGCAATATATGTTTAGTCAACAAGATTTGGCGCAAATTCAGTCGAGAGGAAGTGAATTAGCCGTTGTAGAAGAGCAGATTACGTATTTCAAAAAAGGATTTCCGTTCATGCAACTAGAGGCAGCAGCAACGGTTGGTCACGGAATTATCCGCTTGAGTGCGGATGATTTGCGTACCTACATAGATAGATACGCGCAATTGAGTAAAAATGCGGTTATCCTTAAATTTGTGCCTGCTTCTGGTGCTGCATCGCGCATGTTTAAGTCCTTATTTGCAGCGAAAGAGGAAGGAAAAGTAGATGCTTCTGTGGAGCAATTTTTACATGAATTGCCTCGATTTGCTTTCTATCAAAGTCTGTTGAAAGTACAAAAAACAGATGGAATGGCAGGTGTATTGGCTGCTTTACTTGATGAAGAAGGGCTAGATTACGGAAAAATGCCCAAAGGACTCCTTGAGTTTCATACCTATCCTGATGGAACTGTCCGAACAGCCGTAGAAGAACATCTCGTTGAAGGAGCCCTGTATGCAGAAAGTAAAGGTATTGTTCGTTTGCATTTTACCGTATCTCCTGAACACAAAGAGAAGTTTAAAGTCTTGATTGATAGCGTTTTGGATAAATATGAGTTGCGTTTTGGTGTGAAGTACGAAATTGGTTTTTCTGTTCAAAAACCTTCTACAGATACGATTGCAGTGGATGAAAACAACGAGCCATTTCGGCAGCCGGACGGACAGTTGCTGTTCAGACCAGCAGGACATGGTGCTTTGTTGGAAAATCTAGCTGAACAAGAAGCCGACTTAATTTTTATCAAAAATATTGATAATGTTGTTCCTGACCACCTCAAAGAAACGACGGTTCAGTACAAGAAAGCTTTGGCAGGTTTGGTACTTGACTGCCAGGCAACCCTTTTTGCGTATGCTCAAAAATTGGAGAATGATGCGATTGAAGAAGCTCTTTTGGATGAGATAATGACTTATTTAGCCAACAGGCTTGGAACGTTAGCTCCTGATGAAGCCAAAAATTGGCAAAAAGAGGAAAAACGAGCGTTTGCGCGTGCAAAAGTAAATCGCCCTTTGCGTGCGTGTGGTATGGTACAAAATGTGGGTGAACCAGGTGGAGGTCCTTTCTGGGCAAAAAATTCAGATGGTTCGGTTTCGCTGCAAGTCGTAGAGTCGGCGCAAGTGGATATGCAAAACGAAGTACAAAAAGAGTTATTCACCAAAGCCACTCATTTTAATCCAGTGGATTTGATTTGTACGTCAAAAAATTACAAAAACGAAAAGTTTGATTTACTACAGTTCCGTGATGATGAAACGGGTTTTATTACAGAGAAGTCACAGAGCGGAAAGTCCCTAAAAGCGCAGGAGCTGCCTGGTTTATGGAACGGATCTATGTCTGATTGGAACACACTCTTCGTTGAAGTACCTCTGATTACTTTTAATCCGGTTAAAACAGTAAATGATTTGTTACGGAAAGAACATCAGTCGAATTGAGTTCGAGACCAAATAAAAGAGTATCTACTTTTCCTTAAAAATGAATAAAAATAGGACTATTTCTAGTTTAGAAGTAGTCCTATTTTTATTGAGTGGTGCTAAATTGTGTGAAATGTGGAGGTAAATGTACAAATTGTGATAGGTAGAAAAGGTAATTTGCTCTACCTTTGCAAACCTTAAATTATAAGTGTATCCCTTAGTTAGGGTTCACTTTTGCTTTCTTTACATTACACCTGGATTGTTCCATAAAAATGAAAAACTAAATGGATTTTTTTGCACCCAAAAAAATTGGCATAGAAATAAACGAAACCTTCCCAAAATTAGCCGAATTTGTAGCAGTTCATAAAGACATTTTAGACTATTTCGAGGGGATAAAGAATAGTCTCACCGCTTGTTTGGCACAACGTGAAATAGAAAAAGAAATCGCTTGGTTACAAGCTATTGAGCCACAAATATTAGCTCTTTATAAGCTAAAGTTTTTTGTCGAAAACGTCCGCAATGATTCCAATGCCGATTATTTCATGCAGGAAAGAGCTGATTTTGCCAAGACACAAATGCAGGTGGAGGCGATTGGCGAGGTAGTTGGCTTGTTTGCCGCTTATAATGGCAATAAAAGCAAAACGACTTTGCCTAGAGAGGAACCCAAGGTACTAGAAAAGGACATGGATACTGCGATTATTCGTTTTTTGAATCGGGTTTCCTTGCAAACAAATATTGATTTTTCTGTCCTTAAAAACTACGTACAATTTGAGAGAGTGGCTGGCCTGAGGCCAGAGTTTGTAGATTTTTTTCATACCGTAGAAGACATGGTTGATTTGATGAATAAGTTAATCATGGAAGAATTTATTCACGTACAAGAGGGTCATAAAATTTTAGATAAAGAAGTAGGGGGCTTACTTCTTGATACACAGCTACTTAACTCCATTGGCTCCATTCAATTCTATTTTGCAAAGTTAAAAGAGTTTGAGGTACAAAGACTACTTTCGAGGGAGTTGGAAAAAGAAAAAGAAGAAACAGACCACCTCATTTCAAGGCTTGAAGCCAATACTTTTATTGATTTTAATAAATTGATTTCTACGTTTTTCGGAGAACATGATTACCATGCAACCAAAAACAAAGCGAAGCAACCGAATCGAGGTTTACTTCGTGATTTTGTAGATTTACTTACACAACTTCTTGATAAACAGTTACTTGTTGGTTTTTCTTCAGATGGTCAGCCCAAGTCAAGTCAGTTCTATATTTTGGATAAAAGTAAATTAATAGTAGATATTGGCTTACTAAAAACGGAAAAACAAGTACAAACCCAGTTTTTTTCTTTGCAATCTTTGGAGCAGGAATTTGAAGGAATAGATGTTTTAGATTGGAAAAAAGAAGTAGCATTGGAATTTGCCAGAGCGGAGGTATTAATAGGTCAATTAGCTTTCCATGGTTTGACATACGGAGCGAAGTTTTTAGAACAGAAAATTGGGGAAGTTTTAGAGCTATCTACGCCTAAAAAAGTGACTGAATTAGCGCAGTTCTTAGATTGTTATGAGTTGATTACAAGTATCTTATGCGAAGAATTGTTTTCAGGAAACTTGACGTATGAGCTGGAGGATGGAACGCATTACTTCCAAGTTTCATCTTTGGATTTTTTAGAGAAAGTAGTGCTTTTCCAAGACGAAGAATTAGTTGAGATAGTACGGTTGGGCGGGCTTTGTCAGCGTCTAAAAATATTTTATCGGCAAGTTCAGCGGATGAACCAGGAGTTGGCTTTGCAAATTCATCAACTAGCCAAACAGCTATTTGCGCACATAGCACAAGACAATGAGCTGTCTGTCAGTGGGTTTCGATTTTCAGCTTATAACCCTAAAATGGACAAAGTTTTTGGTACGATGTATCAGTTTTTAGAAAAAGAAATCGCGCTAATTGATAATTACTTCGTCGGGAAAGATATACTTTTTTATGAGCAATTAGTCATAACATTTGATATGGTTAAATTGTATAATAGTCTATTATTCAAAGGGTTGAACGATGAGTTTAGAACAAGAGACCCCGAGTATCCACCGCAACGAAAACTTTTTTCAGGCGCACAATTGACAAACTTTGAACGTATTTCTGATACGCTATCTGTTCTACGTTCGCTGTTGATTAGCATGGAAAAAGAAGCGCAAAGAGAAGACGAAATGGAAGATACCTATCCCATCGTGGAACGGATGATTACCATGAACAATTTAGCGTTTCGTAAATTACCCTATTTGAAAGAACATTTACTGGCAAACAATCAACAGTTTTTTCAAAAAGTAGATCAAAAATATTTGCTTAGCCCAAATACAACAGAAGTGCAGCTAAAAGAACTCTGTTTTGAAAAAGGAATTGGATTCATTGAATTTCATAATTTCCTTTTGAACTTAGACCGCTTCATTTTACTTTACTCGGAGTTAGAGTCGTATTTATACACGTACCGCCCTTTGCGAAATGGCACCAATACATTGGCTAATTACTATGTTTTTATGCCAATTATTCCTGAAGACAACTCGTTTGTGTCTGTACTCAAAAAGGTTTTTGTGGGTTCAAATCGAACAGGCTCCGCTTTGTTTACAGAAAAGTACGAACGATTTAAACGACAAAAATTTTCCTCCAAGGAATTTCGAGATGTGAATTACCTAGAAAATACAATAGAGACACTGCAAGAATGGAAAAATCTGTTGATTGAGTACCGTATCGTAACAAATACCGATAAATACGATGACGATTTTACCAACTGACCCACTGAGTAAAAATAAGCGGACAATCAAATGGATTTAGTGTCTAATTTTTATTTGCACATATAAAATCATAAATTTGATAATCGAAATCATATTTTTTTAGTTGTATAGAGAGTTGTCCCGCATTTTATTTGATAAAGTCTTTCCTAAACAGACATTTATTCATCGGTAAAATTCTTTTTTGTGAGGCAATTAGTTGTACTATTATTCATATTTGTTAGCTCAAAAACATTCGCCACAAGCTCAAATGAAGGGCTTTGGGAGACCTTGACAACCTCAGATGGGCTTTCTCAAGGGATGGTTTATGACCTTATTCAAGACGAAAAAGGTTTCTTCTGGATAGGAACAAAAGACGGCCTCAATCGCTATGATGGCTACTCTTTTGATAGTTATCTTTATGACCGCGCAAACCCCTACAGTATTTCTGGAAATACGGTTACGTCTTTATTCCTAGACTCCAAAAAAAGAATTTGGGCGGGAACAGATGTCAATGGCCTCAATTTATTCGATGTAAAAAGGCGACGTTTCTATAAAATCATGCTTACCTCGGCACGAAATGAGGCTGTTTACATCAAAAAAATAAAGGAAGCGCCAGATGGACGAATCTGGGTGGGAACCTATACCGGTGAAGTTTTTCTGATTGAACTTCCTGACTACATGAACAAAAAAGAAGGTTTTCCCTTCTCCATTGATTTTACCAAAGAAGTACGCGTTACCAAATTATTTGACCTCGAAAAATACAGTTGTCCTATTCTTGACTTCTTTTTTGATTCCAATGGTTCTGTTAAAATTGCCTGTGGTATCGGATTATTTGATTCCAATTGGAAGAAACCATCTTCCACAAAGGCACTTCTCATAGCCAAAAATATGAATGAAAAGGCAGGTTTAGCATTGAATTGGGAGTATTTTGCCTGGAGTTATCAGCAGTTTGTGCGTGATAAATCAGGGCGTTTCTGGGGAGTTCGTAAAGATAAGTTGGTAGTCGTCGATGCAAAAGGTCAGGTAGGAAATATTGATATTTCTTCCGTTCCTTCAGATATTCGCTATACATTTTTATCAAAAGATGGAAGAATCCACCTTTTCTTTGAAGGAGATTTTTACTCTTTTGACCCTGAAGAACTTCTGCGTGCGAAAAAAATACATACGTTTAAATCTACTCCAATTCCCTTTGATGCCAATACGACTTGGCCTTCGAGTATGTATGAAGATGCAAACGGTACATTCTGGATTGGTACTGTCGGATTCGGAATACGAAAAGTTGCCATTTCTAAAAGAGGCTTTCAGACGATTAATGATAAAAATCCAGCTTATTCTCTATTTGAAGATAAAAATGGGAATGTATATCTGAATAATCGGCTTAACTTTTTTGTTGCGCTGCGTACAAATGGTTATGAAAATCCAAAGCCACTTCAAACCAAATATAATTTACACCTGGGTTTACTTCAAGATGCATCAGATACTAGTTTTTGGCTGATTGGCTCTCAGGTCACAGATGCAGAAAGTAGAAAAAAATATCCAGAAAAAACATTCTATCTAGCAAATTATACAAGAGATTGGAAGCTGCTTAAACAATATCGTATCCCGATTGAACGATTTATCAAAGAATCCGGAGGTAGTTTTTTACAAGTAAAAGACGGTTCCTTATGGATGGCATCTACGAACGGGTATTTGCTCCGGTTTATCCCCAAACAAGAGAAATTTGAGAAATATTCCTTTGACAAAATTTTGACAAAAAAAGGAATCAACAAAGATGTTTATTCTTTATATGAGTCTGCCGATAGAACGCTTTGGGTAGGTACACGCTCAGGATTAATACGTGTAAAAAGAAATGGTAAAGCCCTGAAAATCAAGCTGTTCGACAGTAAGCCAAGTGATTTGTCTAGTCTGCCTTCGAATTTCATTAGCTCTACTTTAGATGACCCCTTGCAGCCGGATAAATACCTTTGGATTTCTACCAGAGGCGGCGGTATTGTTCGTATGGATAAACAAAAGGAAACCTTTGAGGTAATTGACAAGAAAAATGGACTTCTCAATCTTGTAGTTTATGGCATGGTTACAGACAACCAAAAGAATATTTGGGCAAGTACAAACTATGGTATCTCCAAGATTAATCCAAGAACGTTGCGTGCCAAAAGTTATACAAAACGAGATGGTCTCCAAGACGACGAATTTAATACGTATTCGTACGCAAAGTCACCTACTGGTGAACTACTTTTTGGAGGAGTGAATGGAGTCAACCGGTTTAATCCGCTGCAAGTGGAGAAAAAAACTCAGAAACCATCGGTTCAAATTGTTCGAATGTGGGTAAATAACGAAGTCATTCAGACTGAACTCGAGTCAACAGATACTGATGTACCGATGTCTATTGAATATTTGAATGAATTAAAACTGATGAATAATCAGAATCAAATCTCCTTCGATTTAGCTGTTATGGACTACAGTAATCCAGCTAAAAATCAGTTTAAATACCGAATGGAAGGTATCACAGATGATTGGGTAAAACTAGAAGGTCGCTCGCTAAACTTCTCTAATCTAGCTCCAGAGACATACAGGCTTGAAATCATAGGTTCAACGGATGGTGAAAATTGGAGTGCGCCGCGCATCTTTACCTTTACGATTTATCCGCCTTTTTATCTTTCAAACTTTGCCTATTTTGTTTACTTTATTTTATTCATTGGTGCTTTAACTTGGTTATATCGAGTTCAAACCCAGAGGCTTCTCTTGCAACAAAGATTACTTTTTGAACAAAAGGAATCTGAAAGGTTATCCGAGTTGAATGATTTGAAAACTTCGTTTTTTACCAGTATTTCGCATGAATTTCGTACGCCTCTGACATTAATCATTGGCGCCGTTGAACGTTTAAATGACCAAAGTAGCCAACACACCAAAGTGATTCGAAGACATGCAAAGCGACTTTTAAATCTGACTAATCAGCTATTGGATTTGTCTAAACTTGAGGCAAGTAAGGCAGATTTGGACTTGAAACCCATGGAAGTTTCTGCTTTTGTAGGTCAGCTCGCGCAACTTTTTCAACCGTTGGCAGAGAACAAACAAATACACTTTGAGGTCACAAAACCTTCTATCCCTCAGTGGTTATTACTCGATGCTGATAAACTAGAAAAAATCATTGTCAATCTGTTATCCAATGCATTTAAGTTTACAAAACCGGATGGACAAGTGAATCTGACCATTGGGGTCACACAAACTATGGGAAAAGAATGTCTTTCTATCCGAATTGATGACACTGGAATTGGTATCAAGGAGGAAGATTTACCACATATTTTTAACCGTTTCTTTCGAATAGTTCAAAATGAAGGAAAAGTAGTAGAAGGCACAGGCATTGGTCTTACGCTTGTTAAGGAGTTAGTTACGTTACTCAATGGGACAATTTCTGTAAAAAGTGAGTACAAAGTAGGTACAAGCTTCGTCATTAAATTGCCAGTTCAATACGTATATCCACAACAAGTAGAAATAAACACGCAAGTCAATTCTTCACCCACAGATGTTGAAGATTTGTACAAAGAAGTATCTGGAGACGCAGTCGAAGAAGAATATTTAGAGAAGGTTGCAGATGAGAAACAGAAAAATACCCTTCTGATTGTCGATGATAATCCGGATATTCGCTGGCTGATTCGAGATGTTTTTGAGCAAGAATACACGATTATTTGCGCTGAAAACGGGGTAGAAGGAATCGAAAAAGCTTTCGAATACATACCGGATTTAATTCTAACAGACCTGATGATGCCCACCATGAATGGGATGCAAATGGTGGATGTTCTTCTTCAAGACGAACGAACAAGCCATATTCCTGTTGTTATGTTGACAGCCAAGGTGGACGAAAAGGTACAGATAGAAAGTCTTCAAAAAGGAGTTATCGATTATTTGGTGAAACCTTTTGCCGTAAATCACCTAAAGTTGAAAGTCACGAATTTATTATTGCAACGAGATAAAGCACGGGATTTCTTTAAGAAAAAACCACTCACTACCGTCGCGAAATCTCCTAAACTATCCCGAATTGATAAGGCATTTATTGAACGTTTGAACAGCGTATTGGAGGGAAATTACATGGATGCTCAGTTTAATGTCGATAAATTTAGTGAAGAAATGAACATGAGTAATTCTCAACTTTTACGAAAACTGCGTGCCTTACTTGGTGTGACTGTAGTTGAATATTTGAGAGATTTTAGGCTGTCTAAGGCAGAAAGTTTATTCAGAAACCTAGAAGTAGAAAGTGTCTCGGATGCTGCATACAACGTAGGATTTCAAAATTTAAGCTATTTTTCCAAAGTATTCCAAGAGAAATACAGTGTCTCACCTTCGGAGTTTATGGAGATTTGCCAGACAGATGAATAGTTTTTATGCTTTTTTTAGTAATTTAAAATATTGATAATAAGCACGTTGTATTTTGTAATGAAAATGTGGTATCAAATGCGTGAAATTTGCTAACACCTAAATAGGGGTTTTATGTACTTTTATGCGTCCACTTAGAAATAAGACAAAAAGAGTCGAGTTCTGACATATTTGTTTTTCGTCGCATGAAAAACAAAAGAAACTAAACCGATTTACGTGCCTTCTAACCAAACGCCTAGCTAGTCTTCTAGCTGGGCGTTTTTTATGTCAAAAAGTGAGGTATATTCTCGTATTTTCTGTTCATTTTTCCGCGTATTCCTAGCCCAAAATAATTTCAAGCTATCTATTTTCTGATAATTCTAACTAGACAATGGAGAGAGGTACGCAGAAATATTTTATACTCATGCTACGCGTCATCAAGGTTTTGTAAATAGAGATAAAGCACACCAAAGAATGGTCAGATTTATTCAAAAGTTGTTTAAAGTTGAGGAATTTATAAGGCAAAGGTTACTTAATTGTCCAGATAGCATTTATAGTTTTGTCTCTAAAATAGAGATTTTTGTAGCAAAGTGATTTTTGGGTCTGTATGTAAATTATTGATAATGAATGAGTTATTTTTAATGACGGAAATGTGGCACGAGATGCGCGAAATTTGTTAACCCCTCAATAGGGGTTTTGTGTAGTTTTGAATAACCACTTGAGAAAATACAAAAAGAGTCGAGTTTTGAGATATTCGTTTTTCGTCGCATGAAAAACAAAAGAAACTAAACCGATTGCGTGCCTTCTAATCAAACGCCCAACTAGGTCTCTAGTTGGGCATTGTTTTTTAAAATAGATGAAGGATAGATTTGACATCCTCTTCTTCATCTACATCATTTAGCGTAGGAAGTAATGCAAAGCTTTTTTGTTCTTTCTTTAGTGTATCACAGGCTTCATCAAATACAGCATGGTGGCTCCATTGTTTCCCCAAAAAGACTTTCTCAAGTGTTTGTAAGTCGCAGGCATTTTCTCCTTGAAACCGAAAACCAATTGCATAGTATCCGCCGTCCTCTGCTGGACCAATAACAGCCGAGTCGCCTTCCAAATGTTCCCATGCCGTAGAAATAATTCCCGGTGAAAGCTCCAAGCAATCACTTCCGACGATGAGTACTTTTTTATATCCATGACGTAATAAATGCGTGAATGCGGCATACATTTTTGTCCCCAAATCGCTACTTTCGTGCTGTACAAGTTTATGGAAAACCAGACTAGACCATTCGTCAGATTCTTCAATCTTATTGGAATAAAATAGGTATTTATCTGCATCAGCCTGAGACGTGACTTCGCGTGTGTGTTGCATGAGAAACTTGTAGATGGCGAGTGCTTTCACTGGGCCAATTGTAGCTGCAAGCCGTGTTTTTACTTTACCCAATTCGGGATTTTTTACAAAAATGATGATGGCGTTCACTTGGGATATGCTTAGATTTGTGACAAAACTAAAGGCAAATCCCTAAATTCTCAAAACGAATGGCAAAAGAAATCATTTTTTCCCCCAACGCACCCGCGCCAATAGGGCCGTACAGTCAAGCTGTTTTAGTGAATGGCACGTTGTATGTGTCCGGACAAATCGCATTAGAATTAGCTACGGCTGGCGATATCGCAGCTGAGACCGACCAAGTGATGAAAAACATTGGTCATATTCTTGAAGCCGCCGGACTTACATTCGCTCATATTGTAAAATCGAGTATTTTCTTGAAAAATATGGACGATTTCGCGACTGTTAATGAAGTGTATGGTACGTATTTTTCAGAAAATCCACCTGCAAGAGAAACGGTTCAAGTAGCGAAGTTACCAAGAGATGTCAATGTCGAAATTTCGGTAATTGCCGTAAAATAAAAAAAGGCTCTTTCATTTATGAAAGAGCCTTTTTTTAGGATTTTATCAAAGCGAATTAACCAATTTTATAAATTTATCAGGCGGCGTATTGGCTTTAATCGCCAAATCTCTTGCTTGTTGTGCCTCTTGTCTAGCAACGGGTAAATTCCCCATTTTTTGGTTTAATCGAGCAGATTCAAAATACATTTCAGCTAAATCTTTATCTGCTTGGATGTTACCTCTCACGCTATCCAGCCATTTCTTAACAGAAGTCGTATAGGTTTTGTCTGGATAAATATCATTGAAAACCTTGGTGATATACACAATTGACATCGGATTCTCTCTGTATTTAGCGTACATTCTTTCCCCAATTGCCAAAGATTCACTCGCTCGTTTTTCGCGTACAAGTGCCTTAATCTCATATTCCCACGTAACTCCATCGGCGTATTCACCCGCCCCGATTTTACCCATTAAGGTTTTTATTTTTCGGAGTTCCGCCGTGTTGTAACTCAATCCACGTTTGCTATACAGTGAATTTTGGACAATTGCTCCCAAAATATTATTCTGCAATCCTTCGTGTCCATCTTCTTTCTCGAACGCCGCCGCCGCGTCAACATGGTCAAACCAGTATTTTGCAAAACCATTGTTGATATCCGTCACACATTTACGCGTAATTTTCCAGCTTTCTTTGGAGCCAATTTTATCTTTCGGATAAATCTCGAATAGCTTATTGGCTACCTGGAGATTCGCCGTTGTATCTTTTGCCAATATGGTAAAAGCAGCATACGAAACCAAGAAATCGAGGGAGTTTTCGCCTTTTTGAAAGCGTTGGGCATAGCTGGAAGCTCTTTTTGTTTCATCCAATGCCAACTTACCCGCTGCATTTATCGAAGCAACCGTATTGACTACATCACCTTGATGCACTAATTTACCATCGGGTGTGAAGTACAAAAATTGAGGAAACGTAGGTAAAAATATGTTATTATCGTTCAAAAATTTCACTTGCTCCGCAATACCTACATCTAGTTTATAACTCACAAAATTTTGATTGTAAAAAGTAGCTACTTCTTTGTCCTTGAAAAACGGCTCCATGCTTTGGCAGGTCGGACACGTGGGAGAGTAACATTCAACGAAAACCAGTTTGTTTGCTTCTTTAGCTGCTGCAAACGCCTGATTAATGTCTGAAACCCAACTGATTTCATTGGTATTTACCTCTTTTTGTGTAGCTGAGGTCGAAGAACCAGATTCGGCTGTTTTACTCTGGCAACCCATAGATAGCAAAATACTTGAGAGAACTAAGGACAAAAATTTCATGTTTGGAATGAATTTTATGGATAGTTTATGAATAATTTTAACTTGAATTTGAGCAAAGTTAGCGAAATTTGGTTATCAATTCGTGTGACACACTTCTTATACCATCTGATAATGATTATTCTTTACGGAATCCCCAATTGCAATAGTGTAAAAAAAGCCATGGATTGGCTTACTGTAAATCAAATTGACTTCCAATTTCATAATTATAAAAAGCAAGGAATTACAGTTGAAAAACTAACGACTTGGCTCGCTTTTACATCTTGGGAGAAATTACTAAACAAAGCAGGTACAACCTATAAAAAGCTCTCTGACCAAGAAAAAGCATCCATTACAGATGCGCCTTCTGCCGTGGAATGGTTGATAAAACAAAACTCGATGATTAAACGTCCTATCTTGGAAGCCAACGGAAAGTTACTTGTTGGTTTTGACGAACAGGCATATCAGGAACTCTTCGCTTAACTTTCTGTCGCTAAAAATTCTTGGATTCTTCTCGCTTTGTCTTTACCAACCAAAGAGATGAGTTCGTCTTCAGGCGCACTTTTGATGCTAGAAATTGTCTTGAAGTGGTTCAAAACTTTGGTTGCAGTCGTTTTTCCAATGCCAGGCGCAGATTCCAATGAGCTGATTAAGAAATTTTGGCTTCGCCTATTTCTATGGTGTGTAATTCCGAAACGGTGGGCTTCGTCGCGGCATCGTTGAATTAATTTCAAAGATTCTGATTTCTTGTCAATGTAAATAGGCAAGGTATCTTCCGGAAAATAAATTTCTTCCAAGCGTTTAGCAATCCCAATAATCGGAACTTTGCCGTATAAACCAACGGCCTTGAGTGCCTCACACGAAGCAGAAAGTTGTCCTTTTCCCCCGTCAATAATGATTAAATCGGGCAAATCTGCTTTTTCTTCCAAAAGGCGGGCGTAGCGGCGTTCCACAACTTCGCGCATCGTTGCAAAGTCATCTGGCCCGACGACAGTTCGAGGTATGTAGTGGCGGTAATCTCTGGGCGAAGGTTGCCCATTCATGAAACAAACCATCGCAGAAACAGGGTTTGTTCCTTGAATATTGGAATTATCAAAACACTCAATATGCCTCGGTAAAGTTGGTAATTGCAAATCCTGTTTTAATTTAATCAATACTCTGTCGCGGCGGTTAGTCGCCCCACTCTGCGCAATGGCGTCTCGCTCGGCTTTTTCATGCCGGAAATACATGACATTGCGAAGCGACATTTCAATCAGTTTTTTCTTATCTCCAATTTGTGGAACTGTCACGGTTGCTTTAAAATCCAATTCTAGCTCAACATTGGTGATGATTTCCCGTGCTTCGCTGTTGTATTTTTGTCTCGTTTCAAAGATGATACTGGCTAAAATCTCTGCATCACTTTCCTCAATCACTTTTTTAGCCTCAAAAGTCTGCGTTTGCGTAATCGTTCCGTTGATAATTTTTAAATAATTGATGAATGCCGTTTGCTCGTCGGACTGTATCGTAAACACGTCGGCATCTTGAATTGCCGGATTGACAACCGTTGCTTTGCTTTGGTATTTTTCTAAAAATTCGAGTTTTAATTTGCATTGATGGGCTTCTTCAAAGGCAAGTTTCTCTGCGGCTTCCATCATTTTCATCTGAAAATACGCCTTCGCAGGGGCGATATTGCCTTTCAAGATATGATGGATTTGGTCAATTTCAATTTGATAATCTTCTTCTTTTTGCAAAGCTTCACAAGGGCCTTTGCAATTTCCGATGTGATATTCCAAGCAAACTTTGTATTTCTGTGCCGCAATGTTTTCGGCAGAAAGATTGTATTTGCACGTCCGAATGGTGAAAAGCTGGGTAAACATATCCAAAAGAGCATACATGGCTTTTGAATTTACGTACGGGCCGTACATTTTTCCAAGTCGGCGGTCTTCGATACGCCGAGTCGTAATCACACGTGGAAAACGTTCGTGCGTAATGCAGACGTATGGATACGTTTTATCGTCACGGAGAAGAATATTGTATTTGGGTTGATGCTGTTTGATGAGCGTATTTTCCAGTAGAAGCGCGTCATATTCTGTCGGAACGACGGTATATTCGAGGGCATGAATGTTCTGAACAAGCCGCTTGGTTTTTCGATCATGCCGGGCAAAATTATAAAAATAGCTACTGATTCGATTTTTCAGATTCTTTGCTTTCCCTACGTAAATAATCTCTTTTTCTTTGTCAAAGTATTTATAAATACCTGGTTCTTGGGGAAGTAAAGGGATTTGGGTCTTAAAATCGAAAGGGATTTCACTCATAATCAATGTCTATTTTTAATGCGTCTGTTTATTTGTAACGCGCGGTTTTTTCTTTTTGTTTAGCCACGCTTCAAGGGGTTTTACAAAAAGATAGGTAAGGGCTTTGGATGCTAAATTCGGTACTACAAAGGTAGGGGGAAAGGAGATAATTCGGGTATATTCACCCAGATTAGGTTCAGAAAATGCAGCAATTCCTCGGTATAAATGGGTTAACTTGAGCAAAAAACAAGGTTGTTTTCCTACCCATTTTTGGATTGTTTGTAAGCGTCCTCCCCGTTTTTTAGCACTTGGGGCTTCATTCCATGCCGTTTCAATTTTCTCTATTTCCGTTAAATCAGTCAAAAAAATATTCGGTAAAAGTACTTTTGGGACGGTAAAGTCCAAATGCTTTTGTATGAGATAGAGACCTTGTGCAAAGGTTTTCTCAAGTCCATATTCTTTGATTTGCCTTGTTTTTTCGGTCCAATCACTGGTATTGGCAAATTGGTGCATCCAGAAAGCGAAATCCAAAAGATGTTTTAACCGCACCCAATTATCTTTTGCTCCATGGTGAACGAGCAACGTCCAAAATACAAAATCTACGGGTTTCTGCTGCCACTTTCTAAAATGATTATCTGTACATAGAACCGAAAGTTGCGGCGGATAGGCGTGCCAATGAATATCTAGTACTTCGTGTTTTTTGTAATAACTTATTTCGTATTGAAACTTGGATTGCAACATATACGAAATCGTTTTTTCTGTATTGACTGCCCGAAATGGCGAAGGTTGGTGAATCAATGGTTTATAGCCTAGATGCTCAAAAATAGTAAGCACATGCGGCATATCTTGTGGTTTAAAGAGTAAATCAATATCTCCAGACTCCCGTGGTAGGTGAGATGGATAAAGCAAATTTTCTATAACCTGACCTTTGAAAGGCAACATAGCTATTTTTTTTGTTTCAAAGATGGTAACAAGATGCGCAGTCGTGTGCTGAATTTGTAAGTATAATTTGCGTTGATTTTGTGTGAAATCGACTATATTTTCTCTAAATGTCTCGAAAAAAAGAAGGGATACTCGTCTAAAAGTGCGTAAATGATGGGCCGAATAGCATGAAAAGTACTCAATGTGTTCAACTCATCTTCGGAAAGGGAAGAAAAAGCGGTAAGATTGGGTTTCGTATCGTGCAATTGGTGCCGAAGCAACGTGAGTAAGAAATGGACTTCCGTTTTCATGGTTTTATGCGTTTCTGTACCTCCAAATAGGTGTAAAATGGTCGAAGGGACGTTTTCCAATGAGAATTTCTGACTGTTTTTCTATCCACGCGTGGGCTTCAAAAATAGTCATTTCATTTTTTTGAACACCAATGACAATACAAATATCTTTATTTTTATCAACCAATGACCAAAAGACAAATGCTTGGATGAGACATACGTTTCTAGTCGGGAATAAACTATGGCAACGCACAATACAACTTATTAAAAGGTCAGATGAATATGTTTTAAATCCCGAAAATCGGACTTTTTTTAGGACGTTTATCCAGTATGTAAAAGGAATAACCTGCGTGACGAGCAACCAAAAGCTAAGCCAAACAAGAATAGAAGTCACACAATGTCGTTCGTAGTTGCGTAAGGAACGCCACTTACGATACTTTCTCAATGAGCTTATCATGAAGTAGTTGTGTAATTATTTCGTGAATATCTTCGAGGAGATTAGCGGACGGAACGTCAAAAATAGACAAGAGAGAAATGTGAATGTCAAGAATGGAGACGGCATCTTTGGCAAGCAAAAGCCAGATTTCGGTGGCAACTTCATTGAGTTCGAAATACGTTCCTCTTTTTGTATCCAGAAGCACGCATTCTGTGCGGAGTTGGGCATACGATACGTGCAAAAGTGCCTGGAAAGTATCTGTGTTTTTCATAGCTAATCGAGTTTTGTTTCATGTTTTCACGAAGGTAAGAAAATTATAGAATGGAAAAAAATATCTTCGTTTACCAAATAAAAGACGTGTTTATGGGTTGGAAGAAAGTAGAGGCTATTTTGGGTAGTGAAAAAAATAAACCTTAATTAATTAAATAAAATTCATGTATTTTACTTATAATCAGGTAGTTAAGGTAAATATTTTATAGGGAAAGGTAGAGAGATTTCTCTACTTAACTACAATTGATAAGTCCTTTTGTGATGAGATAAGGTAGAATAATATAGAGTGTTACTCCTTTTATTAAAAAAAAGAAGAAACCAGCCCACCCCATTTTTTTGAGCCATTGGATAAGAATTTCTTTTCTATTCATACCTTTCAAACCGAATTTGTGCCGAAATGGTTTTTGTCTATCTTTTTCATTTCCCCCTGAAACGTAAATTTCAGGGGGAAATAAACTTATTTGAGGTGTGTTTCTAGGTAATTAAAGTAGGTTTGATACAATAATACATAGCTTTCTGTACTGTAAGAAACAGCGTGGTTTCCGGGAGGATAAATGCGTAAATCAATGTCTTTTCCTGCGTCTGTAAATGCTTTTACTGCTTGGAATGTATTGATAATGTGTACGTTATCATCCATGGTAGAATGTGCAAGTAGTATTTTACCCTTCAAGTTTTTTGCATTTTTAGTCACAACTTGACTTGCATATTTATCTGTATTCTGTGGGAGAAGTCCCATATATCTTTCTGTGTAGATATTGTCATACAAACGCCAGTCTGTAACAGGCGCGCCTACTAACCCAACACGAAAAGCATCTGGGTGATTTACCATCGTGTAGCTACTCATAAATCCACCGTAACTATGCCCTTGAATGGCTCTTTTTTCGGGATTTATCCAAGAATAGGTGCGTGAAAGATAGTTTGCAGCTTCTACAAAATCCTGAGATTCTACTTTTCCTAGTTGTTCATATACTGCCTGCATAAATGCCTGTCCATAACCACCGCTGCCTCGGTTGTTTACACTAGCAACGACATAGCCATTTTGCGCAAGCCATTGTTCCCATGCACTGCTACTCCATTGGTTATAAACAGATTGTGAGCCAGGTCCGCCATAAATAGTAAGCACCAATGGATACTTTTTGGTTGCATCAAATCCAACCGGTTTGACTACATAGATGTCTATTTTTTGACCATCAGATGTCGTAAATTGATGCAGTTCACGTTGAGCATAGGGAATCGTCTTTACAAATTCCCCCACATTGGCATTCGTCTCAAATGTATGAATATTTGCCCCTTTGTCATTTTTAAGTTGTACAACTTTTGGCGTTGTGATAGAAGAATATGTATCGACAAAATAACGGCCACTCGGAGAAACATTCACTTGATGAAGTCCCTTTTCGGGTGTTAAATGGAGTTTGTTTTTTCCCGATGTTTGAATGCTGTACAAATGTCTTTCTAACGGCGTATTTTCTGTGGATGTAAACAGCAACGCATCATTTTTTGCATGATACGCTTGCAAACTCATTACATCCCAATTACCACTTGTTAACTGTCTGATAATCTGACCTTTGTAGTCATATACATAAATGTGTTGATGTCCTGAACGTCCTGAAATCCAATAAAATTCTTGCTTTTGAGGTGGAAAAAGCATGAAGTCATTGGAGTTGGCAAAGAAATCAAAAACATCTATCCAGCCCTTCTCGTCTTTTTCTTCAAATATTTTCTGTGTAGAGCCGTCTTGTGCTTTGGCAAAATAAACTGTCAAGTGATTTTGCGCACGATTTAAGTGCTGAATTGCCAACTGCCCGGTCTGAGATGTCCAGTAAATACGCGGTACATAGCCATCTTGTAAATCAAATTTTGTCCACTGAACTTTGTTTTGTTCCTGTAAATCAAGGATGCCAATTTTTACTTGAATATTCGGATCTCCTACGCGTGGATACGGAATTTGGTCGAAGGTTGGATGTGCCGCCTGAAAGTCAGAGAGCTGATACATAGGTACTTGGCTTTCATCCGAGTGCCAAAAAGCAATGTAACGGCTATCTGGCGACCAAACCCACGCTTGAACCAACCCAAATTCTTCTTCGTATGCCCAACCAAATCGACCGTTATAGACAGCCTTTCCTGCGTCGTTTGTGAGTTGTACCTCTTTTAATGTCGCCAACTCGCGAAGGTATAAATCACCGCCGCGTTCATACACGATTTTTTGTCCATCCGGAGATAATTGCGCAGTTCTTGCACCAGAGGCTAAAAGAGTCAACTTTTTGTCGGCTAGACTATATAAATAATAATCGGCATCTCCAGAATAGCGCCAAACAGGCTTAAAATTCGTCTGAAAAAGAAGGTATTTACCATCTGCCGACCATTGAAAACTCTGGTATTGAAATGGGGTAGAGGTATTGGGAAAAGTCAGTCCGTCTGACGAAAAAATAGCACTTGTTTGTTGATTTGACGGATTGAACCGAACGATGCTTCCGGGTTTGTCGATATAAGAAAAAGTTTCTCCATCGGGCAACCAATTGATGCTCTGTGGCCCTGATTTTCCAGCTAATTTACTGCCAGATAATAAGGCTTCGCGTAGGTTTGAGAAGGGTTTTTGCTGTGCAAAACTAGACACAGAAAAAACAGCAAATACGCATAAAACAATGATTTTTTTCATTTAGGGTATTTCTTAATAGATTTGTTGACTTGTAAAAATAAATAAACAGAATGAATTTTGAGTAATTCTGCTCATTTTCCTTCTTTTCCTGCATAAAATAATGAATTGTACAATTTCAAAACTCTTTATTTATCCGATAAAATCGTTGGCTGGCGTTGCACTGACGGAGGCACTCGTGACCCCCAAAGGGCTCGCTCATGACAGGCGGTGGATGCTCGTGGATAGTTCAGGTGAATTTATGACGCAACGAACGGTAAAAGAAATGGTCTTTTTTCGGGTAGAACAAGCAGAATCAGCTTGGCGAGTGGTACATATTCCATCCCAAAGCTCTTGTCTGGTTCCATTTATTCCCGAAACCACAGATTCTTTTTCTGCAACGGTTTGGGAGGATGAAGTTCAAGTCGTTCGGGTCTCAACAGCGCTGGATGCTTGGTTTTCAGAACGTCTGGGTGTTGCTTGTCGTTTGGTTTACCAGCCCGAAGAGGGCGTTCGGTGGATTGACCCTGATTTTCAGATAACAGGCAAAGAGGAAACGAGTTTGTCGGACGGATACCCAATTCTTGGCATTAGCGAAGCTAGTCTAACAGATATTTCGGAGCGAATTGGAGAGGAAATGAACGTACATCGTTTTCGACCTAATCTCATTTTTGCAGGAATAGCTGCATACCAAGAAGATTCTTTAGGTCTGATGCACGTAGGAGATGCGCATTTACAGGGTGTCAAGCCTTGCGCTCGTTGTGTCTTTACAACGGTTGACCCCGTGTCAGGGGAGCGCGGAAAAGAACCTCTCCAAACGTTGGCTACTTTTCGGCAAAGCGGACGTAAAATCCTCTTCGGTCAAAATATAGCTGTTCTCAAAAGTGGGTTTATTCGTGTGGGGGATGAAGTCAAAGTAATTACAGAAATGAAGTGAAGAAATAAGTAGTAGCAAACAGTTTGCTTGCTAACTACTTATTGTAAAGAAGGAGGAATTTACATTCAATAAGTACTTTTCAATAACCTTGCCAAAGTAGGTTGAATGAGGGGTTGCTTTTTTTATTCTTAGAATAATCATTTGATTTATCTTTCCGCTACCCGTAAACTCAAATCAATATTTCTTAGGTATTTAGTTGGGTTCGGTCGAGTAGTTGATTTTGGATGAATCTTTCTTTTAAATAGCTGTGAATGATATATTTTTATATGTCGTTCTTTCTATTTCGGCTCCATATTCGCTCAAATTTCCAGTTTTTCTTACGAAGTAAACGGGGGAAATATCCGTGTGCCTGTTTGGTGCTTTTCATGGAATAATACAAGTCATCATCTGTTAAAAGAAGTGTTGTATCACCTGCTTCATCCAGCATAATCAAATCACTAAATGAAAAAGGAGAAGAACGAATGTGCGTATTTTTTTGAACTAACGCACCCGCCAATGTATTCTCAGGAAACTTTTGACATGCGTTATTCTTGGGAGATGTAACATCCAAAACGTACGTCAAAAATGCTTTTAAAAGTTTAGGTCCCTCGTTTTTACTTTGCTCCACTTGAAGTTCCGCTGGCCAAATACTAGCTACTACATGTAGTTGCTTTTTTGCACGCGTTATTGCTACGTTCAAGCGTTTTTCCCCACCCACAACACTTAGACTTCCAAAATGATGTGCCATTTTTTGTTGCGCATTGGGTGCATATCCAATAGAAAAAATGACAACATCAAATTCGTCTCCTTGTACGTTTTCAATGTTTTTTACACGTACAAAAGAGGATGGATAGCCCAATTGATCTATTTTTTTTTCAATTAATTGTGCTTGTGCATGGTTGAAAGTAATCACACCAATACGTTGAGATGGATTTTTTTGCCACTTTTCTTCAACGAGATTCTGCACTTCCTGAGCCTCCATCTCATTTTGATTAACTGCCCAAACTCCTGAAACTTTGTGGTAAAATAATGTTTTCTCTTTACTTTTAATTAGTTGATAATCAGGTATTAATTCGAGTTTGTTGTCGTAAAAATGTTGGTTTGAAAACTGAATTAACTCAATGGATTGACTTCTGTAATGACCGTTTAATTGTAATTTTGGGAATAAAAAGGAAGCTGCATCTAGCAAGGATTCTACTTCCAGAAATACATTATCTTCTGTTTCTTGTTCGATGCGAGTTTGGTACAAATCAAAAGGAGGAAGTTGTTTCGGGTCGCCTGTAATAACAATCTGTTTTCCACGAAGTAGTAACGGAAGTCCCTGTTCAACCGGGCATTGAGAGGCCTCGTCAAAAATAACAAGATCAAATAGTGGCTGTTTGTCTTGAATCGGAAAAAGCCCCGCCGCTACTTCCGGCGTTGCCAACCAACATGGTATCAGTTTAAAAATATCTTCTGAAAATACTTCCATTAATTTTCTCAACGGCCACGTTTGTCTCTTTTTCCCGACCTGATGCCCCAATTCACGGTAGCTCACGAGATTATTTAAGCGGTTTTTTTCAAGGCCAAAACAACATTGTTCCCGCAAGGCGAGGCGAATTTTATCCTGACTTACCGCCTCTTTCGTTTCCAGTAATCTCTGTAATTCTTCTTCCAAAAAGTCTATTTTTCTTGAGGTAACTCCTTGTAAAATAGGTACTTGTGTTTCGATACGTGCAATCCAGAATTGAACCCAACTTTGGTATAATTGTTCTTCCCATTGGTTTGGTTCTGCGACTTTGCTAACTAATTCAATAAGCTCTGATTCACTCCGTTTCCATGTTTTTGAGATGCGGTGTAATTCAGCAACCCAAGGAAGATAAACAGAGAACTCACTTTTTATTTCCGCCACAGGAGTACATTCCAAATGGGCTGCTTGTTCTTCTGACAAAAGCGGGCTTGCCATTTTAACTTCCTCCCATTCTTTTTTATTTTCTGCAATTTGTCGTACCCAATTCTCCAAAGAGGATAGTGTAGGAAAAGAAAGAATGGCTGTGCGAATAGACGATAATTCGTCTGTTTGTAACTGTTTTTTGCTTTGTCCGCGAACTTTTTCAGCTTCTAAAAGAGCCCAAAAATCGGACTCAAATGCAGGTTCAAATGAAGTTAAATGGGATGTAACTTCTTGGTAAAGAGCATGATAGTGCTGCGTAGCTTCAATTCGTTGATTTAATTTTTTCAAATCGTCTTTTGTCCAACTTTGAGGAAGCCATTCTTTAATGAGCAGATAGTCGGAACGATGACTCCACGAGAAAATAAGTTTTCCGAAGCGAAAATGGGTTCTTTTTTCTGCCTTTTCAAGTGCCTTTTGCACTCGATATAATTCGTTCTGAGAACATATTTGCCCAGATTTCTCTACTACAGATGTCTGTTTGGTTAAAGTCAAAAAAGAGCGAATTTTTTTCTTTAATTCATAGCTAATCAATGGTTTATCCTTTTGTAAGGATAAAAATAGATATTCTCTGAGTCGATTATCTACTGACAGAATTGTTTCTATCCACGTCTCAATCAAACTAGGTAAATTCTTATCAAAATGAATGTTTTTTTGAAGGACAGATTCTTTGAATTGTTCAAATGCGTTACTATATCTGTCTATTTGATGAAGCAGTTGCTTTTCCGTTTCGTTCGTCCAATGAGTTGGTTCATTTTTATATAGATTTCGAAAGAAGGACGCGTGTTTTTTCTCGCTATCTATCTGATTTCGAAAAAAAACAAAAGCTCGGATTTTTTCTAAAAAAAGAGAAAAATCATCTGCCCGAAACTCAGAAAAGAGCAGAGAATCAAGGACTACACCAGATGAATCTTGACTTGCTAGGTATAATTCCTTGATTGATTTACCACAAAAAGAAGTATCAAAAAGGGTAGATTTGAACAAAGAAAGTTCCGCTTCAATTTGTTGAATACGGCGGCTTGTCCAAGTAAATTGTTTGTCAAGAGCCAAAATATCCAACTGATGATTGGTCTTTTCGTATTCTGAAATTTGATTGATTTGAAATTGTAACTTGTTAAAAATGAGTGTTTTGTCTGTATGTATATCATGAATTTGTGCCGTAAAAGGAGCTAGTCCTATTTCTGACAAACGAGAAGTTACCGTATCAAGTGCTGCTTTCTTCTGACAAACGACCAACACTTTTTTTCCTCTACTTGTGAAATCCGTAATTAAGTTACTGATTAGCTGAGATTTCCCACTGCCCGGAGGCCCAATGACAACGAGCGATTTTCCTTTTTTTACGTCTTGAATGGTTTCTTCTTGAGAGGCATCTACAGGAAATCCTAGAAATAAGGATTCTTCTGAAATTTTATCCGTTGCATCATTTCTATTTGCTTGAAAGTAGTTTTCCAAAGAAGTAGGCGTGTCTATTTTCGCTAATAAGTGCGCATAATCAGCAGCTAGAAATGAAGAGTGATGTGGGAAAAATCCAAGAATGGCTTCTGGAAAAAGTTGTAAAACGCCCAGTTCAAACGTTTGCTTTAAATCCTCCCTTGTTTTTTGTTCAAAAAATTGGAGTTGTGATTCAAAGAGTGCCCGGTTGAAGTTCAGTTCGAGCGGCGAATCTTTGATAAACTCGTACAGTTTCGTCAAAAAGGGCAGTATTTCTGTTGGAAAATCTTCAAAGTTAGTTTCAAGAAGTGCATCTAAATGACGAATCTGATTTCGGTAGCTATATGCTAAAATAAAGTCTCGATTGAAACGCAAAGGAGAATCGGGTTTTCGAGAAAGAAACCATTGATTATTTTCTGTTTCAATCTGTACGGGGATAAGTAAAAAAGGCGCACGAACGACAGTTCCATCAAGAAATTTACCCGTTACAAACGGAAATCCAAGGTGCAAGTCGTGTGTTCCTCGTTCTTCAAGGATAATTTGATGCGTTTTTACGAGGGTTTTTAGCTGTTCACTTACCGCATTCGCCCTGCCATCTCGCGGGTCTAAAATGGTGGTTAAGACTGCTTTTTTTGTACCCGAAAGGACGGTTTCTATGATTGAAAAAGACGATTTTTTGTTTAAAAAGTGAAAGGAATGAAGGTCTATAAACAAGCGTTTCGTAACTTGAGGAAGCACCAAAGATTTATTCTTTGTACTCATATTTGCCAACCGTTGGTAAAACTTCCTTAAGATATTTTCCATGTCTCAAATAACCATTAGATTACAACCCCGAACATCCGAATGATCAAACCTGCCAAGAATACGAAAGCTTTGATAATCAGGTGAATAAGCACCCAAATCTTGTGTTTCAATGAAGCTACACGAATCAATGTTAGCCAAGTCAATGACATTTATTCCACCTGTTTTCGACCGTTTTCTTTCTTTAATTTCACGTTCTCCAATCGCGAAATTGGGTAAATAAGTGAAAGGGTCGTTGACTTCCCTCAGCAAGATGCGCATACTTGGGGCTGTCTGAAAAAGCCCGTGCCCTTGTGAGTAACCTTGGGAAAGTAACTCGGTCATGCCGTACTCCGAATGAATAACTGGGATTCCCCATTTTTGGGTTAAAATTTGATGAACATCTTCCCGAATCAGCTCCTTTCTTCGTCCTTTCATTCCGCCCGTTTCCATGACGACAAGCGTATCGGCATATTCTGACAGCCAAGACAAATCTAGGTTCGATTCCGCCAAATCTAATAAGGCAAAGGTCACACCGACAAGTAAAACTTTTTTATTTGCTCTTTTTTGTTCTATGAGTGCCTCGCGCAGATGATGTAAAAGAGTGTGTGTATCGTGTAAATAAAAACCAGATTTTTGAGAGAATGATTTATACATAAAACTCTGAACCATATATATCAAGGACGAGTTATTTCGTTCGAGATAAGAGGGCAGCAGAGCCAAAATGTGGTAATCTGTGATGGAGCCGTAAAATTGTTCAAATATTTTAAGGCTTACTGCTTCGTAAAAGGGCAAATCCGACACAAAATGTTGGCTTGTTTTTTGTCCAGTCGTGCCGCTACTCTCAAATACATGTTGCGGAAGTGCATCACCGCTCACAATGGTATGAAATTTGAAAAAATCGATGGGTAAGCAAGGAATTTTGTCAATTCGTTTCATCTTTGTAGGCTGAACACGCAAATGTTGCAAGTACTCCTTATATATTTGGTTGTTGGAGGCTTGGTAATAGAAAATTTCGAGCGCCAATTCCTCAAATTGATGGGAAGTAGTGTTCGAATTTAATTGGAGGACAGCAGATTTGAGTTCGTCTCTAAATACCATATTTTGTGTTTCAAATGCGTTTGATATGGAAGTCAAACATAGAAGTGAGAATTTATGAACAAAATTAAAAGAATATTGGATAGAAATCAGGTAGAAAAATGGGTAACTCTTGGTTTAATTGGTAGTTTTTTTGGACTTCAAGGCTGTTACCAAGAACCTGAGTTTTCCCTCGTTCCTGAAATAACCTTTCGTTCCATAGAAAAAGAAATTCGCGTGGACCAATTTACGGGGGCAAACAAAGATTCTGTCATCATTACCCTCGATTTTCGGGATGGCGATGGCGACTTAGGTCTCAATGAAACAGAAAAAGCAGCAGCGGAGGTTCGTGGTGACTACAACTATCTTGTTCGTGCTTTTCGCCAAAGAAACGGTGTTTTTCAAGAGTTTAATCCGGGTATTCCGTACTCAGGATATTTCCCACAACTCCGAACAGACGGACGTTTGGGGCCCATTGAAGGGATTTTGAGCTATTCTATTGATTTCCCACATCCGTTTACTCCCCGTCGTGACTCCCTCAAGTTTGAGATAACTATCAAGGATGTAGCTGGAAATACAAGCAATACAGTTGAAACAGACGTAATCATCCTGAATGATATTGTGATTGCTAATTAAGAAATAAGTTGGTTTGATTTTATCCCATTCAAAACCATTTTTTATCCTTACATCTTTTTTAGAAGCCTCATTTAGATAAAAATTAGGCATAAAATAGGACACAATAGTTTCTAAGGAAGAATGATTCGAAAAGTCGTTCCCTTGTCTATTTCTGTTTCATAAACAAACAATTGACCGCCGTGGTAGGTCTCTATAATTCGTTTGGCTAAAGTTAAGCCCAAACCCCAACCTCTTTTTTTTGTACTAAAACCTGGTTGGAAAACTTTTCGAACGTTCAGTTTACTAATTCCTTTTCCCGTGTCTTTAAAGTCGATTACGATTTTGTTCCTGGAATTGGTGGAAATAAAAATATCCAGTTTTCCTACGCCCGCCATAGCATCTACTGCATTTTTACAGAGATTTTCAATGACCCATTCAAAGAGCGGTTTGTTCAATTCAGTGGTTCTGTCCGAATCTCTGAGGAGGTTATGAACGGTAATGATGACTTTTGTAGAAAGGCGTTTTCCTAAATATCGGATGGCGTTGTCAAGAACAGGAAAAATGACTTCTTGTTTTAATTGGGGAACAGAGCCAATATTGGAGAAGCGAGTCGTGATGGTATCTAATCGGTGAATGTCTTTTTCGATTTCATCTCCAATGGATTGGTCAAAGTCAGGAGATGAACGAAGTACCTCGACCCAAGCCATGAGTGCCGAGATAGGTGTCCCGAGCTGGTGGGCTGTTTCTTTGGCTAATCCAATCCAGACTCTATTTTGTTCTGCTTTTCTTGCAGAACTGTACGCAATGTAGGCGAGTGAACCAAAAATGAGAAACGTAACCAATAAAATGTACGGAAAATAGCGAAGTTGGCGGACAATAGAGGAGTTGGAATAATAGACATAGCCTACGCTCCCCTCGAGATTAAAAGAAAGTGGGGGATGTTCTTCGTTCATTTCGCTGATTTTAGCGTAAAGCAGGCGTTCTTTTTGGTTTTCGTTTAAGGTGGAGTCGTCAAGTTCTGGAATATTCGCATAACTACTCGGATAGCCATCGAGTACTAAGATGCTCGGGACTGTTTCGTTGGCCATTAAAACCTCTTGGACAAACGTGTAGTCACAGTCACTTTCTAGTTCTTTTTCCATAAAAAAGCGGATACTTTCTGCATACAATTTGGCATACTTTGTTTCTCGGTCTTCCAGAGATTGGCCGATTTCTCGGAAATAGTATAAAACAAAGCCACCCATTGCCAGTAACAGGACAATCAAAACGATTCGCCAACCAGAGAGTTGACCGTATAAATTAAAAAAAACTTGATTTTTTGCCATGAAATAGGAAACTTTTTGGGTTTACAAACCCTTTTTGAAAATATGCTTATTTACAGGTAATACATTTTAGGTTTAACATCAAAATAAGTAATTTTGTATTTTTAAAGGATATTTTGATAAATAAAAAGAATTATTTAGAATATTTCTAAATTAACAACTGTGATAAAAGTCATAATCATGTATGATTTTTGAGCCGTATATTTGGGGAATATATTTGGTAAGTTACAAATGAATAATCAATTTAAGGTTGTTTCGATTTCTTATAAACTTGCCCCGCTAGATGTTCGGGAGCAAATTGCTTTAGACGAAGCAGCGTGCAAAGCTTTATTAAGCCAAGCGCATGAAGTCTTTGATTTAAACGAGATGTTGTTGGTTTCTACGTGCAACCGCACAGAAATCTATTATATTGGTGATGAAGAACTAGGTGAAAATCTAATCAAATTACTTGCCGTAGAGAAAGGTATTTCCTCTGAGCAAATCAGACCTTATTTCGAGTTTATTACGGAGCACGATGCAGCCGTTCGTTATCTTTTTGAAGTAGCACTCGGTTTACAATCGCAAGTAATCGGCGATTTGCAAATACCGAATCAAATAAAACACGCCTACCAATGGTCAGCTGATACACAAATGGCAGGGCCTTTTTTACATCGTCTTTTGCATACCATATTTTATGTAAACAAACGCATCGTTCAGGAAACAGCCTATCGGGATGGGGCAGCATCTACTTCGTATGCGGCGGTGGATACAATTGAGACCTTTTTACCTCTCCTTAGCCACCCAAAGACGTTGGTGATTGGTTTGGGTGAGATTGGCGAAGATGTTTGCAAAACTCTTTCTGAAAAAGGATACAAAGAGATCACGATTACAAATAGGTCAAAAGAAAAATCCGAATTGGCTGCGTCAAAATATGGCTTTACTGTTGCAGATTACGCACAAGTAGAAGAAGAGATTTTGTCAGCAGACATCATTATTTCATCCATACGCCGTGATGAACCACTGATTACCGCAGCATTGCTGAAACGCCGCCCGCTCGGTGGAGTTCAATATTTGATTGATTTGTCGGTTCCTCGTAGTATTGCCTTGGATGTAGAGCAAGTAGCGGGAACGGTCTTGTATGATTTGGATGAAATTCAAAAAAGAGCAAATGAAGCGCTTGAGAAGAGACATGCAGCCATTCCGGAGGTACACAAAATCATAGACGAAGCATTGGTAGAATTTAATGATTGGTCACGCGAAATGATTGTATCTCCAACCATTCACAAGTTGAAAAATGCGCTGGAACAAATTCGAAAAGAAGAAATGGCGCGGTACATGAAGACTTTAAATGAGTCTGAACTGCAAAAAGTAGAAAAAATTACAAGTAGCATGATGCAAAAAATTATCAAGTTACCTGTATTGCAGTTGAAAGCCGCCTGCAAACGTGGGGAGGCAGAAACACTGATTGATGTATTGAATGATTTGTTTAATTTGGAACAACAACCGGACGTAATCAAGCATTAAATTAGATTCGAAATCAAGATACAAAGGGCTACCGTATGGTAGCCCTTTTTTTTGCGAAAATTCGCTTTTGATACTTTAGTTATAAGTTATGGTATTTTTTCAATATTCGTATAAATATTCTAATAAATTGTATAAATAATTTGTAAGGAAAAAATATAAAATATACTTTTATGGCGACAAATGTCTATACAAGATATATGTACAGATTATTGTCTCTTTCTCACTATTTATTTATCATAACCTAATACGAAATGAAAAAAATCTACTTCGTCCCCATTCGGGGGGTATTGGCGTTTGCGTTGTTATGGATTTTATCCGTGACGGCCTACGCGCAAAAATCAGTCACTGGTACGGTTTCAGACCCAAGCGGGAGTGGTATCCCAGGGGTGAGCGTTGCTGTAAAAGGGAGCACGCGCGGAACAGTGACAGATGGCTCTGGTAAGTTCTCTATTGAAGCTGAATCAAACTCTCGACTCGTATTTAGCTCTATTGGCTATGTTGTTCGTGAGGTGGCTGTTGGGTCTCAAAGTGTCATCAATGTAACCTTAGAAGAAGATATTAGTTCTTTGGAAGAAGTAGTTGTAACTGGTTATACCTCTGAGAAAAAGAAAGATATCATTGGTTCAGTAGGTATTGTAAACACAAAAACAACGCTGCAACAGCCAAGTGCAAACATTGGTAACATGCTACAAGGTCGTGTAGCCGGGGTGACTGTCAGTGGAACAGGTGCGCCAGGTGCAGCGGCTAAAGTGCGTATTCGTGGATTTACGTCTTTTGGTAACAACGATCCGTTGTATGTGATTGACGGTGTACCAACAGACAACGCCAACGCATTAAACCCACAAGACGTTGAGTCAATCCAAGTATTGAAAGACCCAGTTTCTGCATCTATCTACGGTTCAAGAGCAGCAAACGGGGTTGTTGTTGTAACAACCAAACAAGGAAAATCTGGAAAAACAAACGTTTCTTATGATGGCTATTACGGGGTACAACGTATTCCAAGCTCGTCTTTGCCGGAAATGTTGAATACACAAGAATACTATGAGTTCCTGCAAAAAGCAGCTGAAGGAGCAGGTGTTCCATTTAGCAACCCTGTTTTCCAAAACGGTATTCCACGTTATTTAGTAACAGGTATGGACGTAACGCAACGTCCTGGAGATGCAACGAATCCTAATTTCGCAAGATATAACTTCGATCCATTCAGCTTCGAAAATACCTATCAAATTGCAGAAACCTCTCCTGGTACTGACTGGTTTAGATCTTCACTTCAAGATGCAGCTGTTCAAAGCCATCAGTTGACAGCAACAGGTGGTACTGACAAAGGCTCGTATTCATTTGGTTTCAACCACTTCAATACAGAAGGTGTATTCAAAAATACAGGTTTGAACAGAACGACTGTTCGTGCAAATACGAACTTCAAGCCAACAAAATGGTTGACAATCGGTGAAAATCTACAAGTTGGTTTCTCTAGCCAGTATGGTTCAGGTGGAAATCCATTTGATTTCCAAGGTGGTCTTGATTTCAGTAATGAAGGACAAAATCCATGGTATTTAGCACACAGAGCAGCTCCTTTCTATCCATTGGCTGACATCAACGGAAACGTTGTAGGTACATCTATTGGTGGTGGTGGACAAACTTTGACGCCAAATGCTGTTCTCGCTAGAAACAAAGATAACCGCTACGCAGGTCTAAACGTTTTTGGTAATGTATATGCCTCGGTACAATTGTACAAAGATTTGATTGCTTCGACTTCATTCGGTGTTGATCAACGCTTCGGAAATGGATATAGCTTTACATTTATTACGCCTGAAAAAGCGGAGCCAACAAGAAATAACGCGTTCAATGAATATTATTTCAGTGGTGGTTCTTGGACATGGACAAACAGCTTGCAGTACAAAATAGACATCAATGAAAACAATTCATTGAAAATGTTCGCGGCTTCTGAAGCTATTTATGAGCAATTCCGTAGCTTGTCTGCTTCACGCACGGATTATGACTTCAACGATCCTTCGTTCTGGTCAATCAATACAGGTAAAAACTTACCACAAAACAGTGGTGCACCTTCTACTCCAAGAACGCTTTATTCATTAATGGCGAAAGCCGAGTACAACTTGATGGACAAATATCTATTCAGTGCTACGGTTCGTCGTGATGCAGCTTCGGTATTCGGACCTGAGAGCCGTGTGGGTGTATTCCCAGCATTTGGGGTTGCTTGGAGAATTTCTGAAGAAGCATTCATGAAAGATTTCCCGTCGATTACAGATTTGAAACTTCGTGGAGGTTGGGGACAAATGGGTAGCCAGAGAAACGTAAACCCAACCAATGCGTATTCATTCTTTGGAGCTTCGTTGAACGCTACGGCGTATGATATTACAGGTGGAAATGGTTTGCCACAGATTGGTTACAGACCACAAGTAGTAGGAAACCCAAGTACAAAATGGGAGGCAGCTGAAATGGTCAACATCGGTTTAGATGGTACATTTAAAAACGGAAAAATTGACTTCTCTGTTGAGTATTTCAATAATACAACGAAAGATTTGTTGGTGGACAGACAAGTGAACGGCTTAGAGCCAACAGTTGGTCAACCGAAAATCAACGTAGGTACAATGAACAACAAAGGGGTTGATTTGAGCTTGGGAACGCGTGGTAAAATCAAGTCTGACTTGAACTACAACGTGAACATGACATTCACACATTACAAAAACGAAGCGGTTAAGATTGATGCAGATGGTAGCTCATTCTTATTATTTGGTGCAGGACGTCTAGGTAACGTACAAAGAATTGAGGCAGGTCAACCACTTGCATCGTTCTGGGGTTGGGTAGTAGATGGTATCTTCCAAACACAAAGTGAGGTAGATGCACACGCGGATATGCCTTATAAAAGAGTTGGTTCATGGAAAATCAAGGATATGAACAACGATGGTGTAATCAATGGTGATGACCAAACATTCATCGGTAATCCTATCCCTAAATTCCAAATTGGTTCTGACATTGGTTTCAGTTATAAAAACCTTGATTTCCAAACATTCTTATTCTGGAATTATGGAAACGATATTTATAACTACACGAAATGGAGTACACACTTGAGAGGTTTCGTAGGTGGTTACAACAAAGCTGTATTAACAGATAGCTGGACACCATCAAATCCAAATGCTACTTTACCTGTATTGAATGCGAATGACACATATTCAGGTGCGATTTCAACTTCATATTATGTAGAAAGTGGCTCATTCTTACGGGCTAGACAAGCACAAATTGGCTATACTTTCCCTCAAAGTGTTATCTCTAAATTGGGCGTTAGCAGAGCAAGAATGTATGTTCAGGCTCAAAACCTATTCACTATTACAAACTACAGCGGTCCAGATCCAGACATTGGTATCTTGGGTAACAGTGAGTTACAAATGGGTATCGATCAGTTAAGAACTCCATCACCAAGAACAATCATGGTGGGATTAAACCTAGGTCTATAACAACTAATTCGTAAAAACATCTTTAGAAAAAATGAAAAAAAGTTATAAATTAATAGTAAGTACACTTGTTCTAAGTACAGGTATTGCTTTCTCTTGTAGCGATGATTTCTTGAATCGTGCCCCGTTGGGTGCGATTTCAGAAGAGTCGATTGCCAATGAAAAAGGAGTAGATGGTTCTTTGATTGTAGCTTACAGAGCATTGCAAGGAAACCAAATCGCTGCTTGGTACACTTCACCAAATAACTGGCTTTGGGGCGGTATTCGCTCTGACGATGCCTACAAAGGTTCTGAAGCACTTGACCAAGCTACGGAAATCAACCCAGTAGAGCGTTTCGAAGTACTTCCTTCTAATCCATCGGTTTCAAACAAGTGGCGTGCTATTTATGACGGTATCGGTATGGCAAATATCGTGTTGCGTCAAGTAGAAAAAGCAGCTGATATGTCTGCTGAGAAAAAAGCAGCTGTGGTAGCACAAGCTCGTTTTATTCGTGGATTCTTGCATTTTGAAGCAAAAAGATTGTATAACAACGTTCCTTACGTGGACGAAAAAGCAATCTCAACAGATGACTTCAGAAGCTTGAAGAATGACCAAAGTATCTGGCCACAAATCGAGGCTGACTTACAATTTGCCGCGGACAATCTACCTTCTACGCAACCACAAATTGGTCGTGTGAACAAATGGGCTGCCTTGGCTTTCTTGGGTAAAGCTGCTCTGTACCAAGGAAATCACACCAAAGCAAAAGCTGCTTTTGATCAAGTAATTGCCAACGGTGTAACAAGTGGTGGTCAAAAATATGGCCTTGAGTCTGAGTTCGGAAATGTCTTTAAAGGTGATTTCGAAAACGGCAAAGAAGTTGTATTTGGAATCCAATATACAGTTGGTGACGGTACAGGTGGTGCAAACAGCAACAAAGAAATGGAATTGACAAACCCGCACAACGACGGCCCTGGCGGTTGCTGTGGTTTCTATCAGCCATCTCAGTCGCTTGTAAATGCCTACAAAACACAAGGTGGTTTACCTTTAATTGATACCTATAATGCATCTGATGTAAAGAGCCACGAGTCGAGCCCATCTGCGTTCCCAGATCGTGGTGAGTTTGACCCAAGATTAGATTATACAGTAGGTCGTGTAGGTGTTCAATACAAAGATTATGGTGTAGCGCAAGGTACTTGGGTAAGACAATTAGCAAACGGTGGTCCTTGGTTGCCAAATAAACATATCCAGTGGAAATCTGAAGTAGGTAAATACTTCATCCCAGGCTCTTGGGGACAAGTACAGTTGGGTAAAAACCAAATCTTGATGCGTTTTGCAGATGTTCTTTTGATGGCTGCTGAATGTGAAGTGGAAGTTGGTTCACTAGAGAAAGCAAAAGAATATGTGAATATGGTGCGTAACAGAGCAGCTGGCTCTACTTTTGTGACAGGTCCGAACGGGCAACCTGAAGCCAATTACAGCATAAAACCTTATACTGGTACTTGGTCTAACAAAGATGATGCTAGAAAAGCAGTTCGCTTTGAAAGATATATCGAGCTTGCCATGGAAGGTCATCGTTTCTTTGACTTAGTTCGTTGGGGAGTAGCTGCACAAACAGTGAACTCGTTCATGGCAAAAGAAAGAAATGTAAGAACACACTTAGTTGGTTCGCAATTCAAAGCAGGAAAAGATGAATATCTACCAATTCCTGAGTTTGCTGTCAATCAAAGTGGGGGCTCTATCAAGCAAAATCCTGGATATTAATTTCAAGGTTTTTTAAATCTAAAAACAAAAGGGGTGGAGTGGTAAACTCCATCCCTTTTTCTATTTTTGAGCAACAATATTAGTCGTTCTGTATCTATGAAGAAATATCCATTCATTCTATTTTTACTTCTTACATTCGCTTCCTGCCAAAAGAAAAAATCAGTATTCACCCGGCTATCACCTGAGCAAACGGGTGTTCATTTTGTGAATCAAATTACAGAAAGTGACTCCGTGAATATCCTCGTACATGACTACGTTTACAATGGCGGAGGTGTTGGCATCGCTGATTTTAATAACGACGGTCTCCAAGATATTTTCTTTAGCGCCAACCAGTCTGGAAATAAACTGTACTTGAACAAAGGAAATATGGCTTTTGAAGACATCTCGGACAAAGCCGGTATTGTAGGAAAAGGTACGTGGAATACTGCTGTAACAGTCGTGGATATTAACCAAGATGGCTGGCTAGATGTGTATGTTCCTGTTAGTTCTACGACAAATGTGGCTGACTCATTGAGACGAAATCTGTTGTTTATTAATCAGAAAAACCTGACTTTTCTTGAAATGGGAAGGGAATACGGCGTCGATGACGATGGATTCTCGGAAGGTGCCGCCTTCTTTGATTACGATAACGATGGGGACTTGGATTTATATGTTTTAACAGATGTTATCGACCAATCGCCTAATCTCATTCGTGAAAAGGTCACGGATGGTTCTTATCCAAATACGGACAGGTTGTATAAAAATGAATGGAATGAAAAATTAGGACATCCCGTATTTACCAATGTCTCTAAAGAAGCAGGTATTACCATGGAAGGTTTTGGACTCGGAATAAATATCTGTGATATCAATCGCGACGGCTGGAAAGACATTTATATTACCAATGATTTTGCCGCCGACGACTTACTGTATATAAATAACCAAGATGGTACATTTCGGAACGATGCCGCCAAGTATTTTAAGCATACCTCTAACTCAGCGATGGGAAATGACGTCGTTGACATCAATAACGACGGTCTAGCGGATATTATCGCTCTCGATATGTCGCCAAGAGATAATCAACGGAAAAAAATGTTCGTTCCGTCCACCAACATTAGTCTGTATATTTTATCGGATAAATACAACTATATTCATCAGTACATGCGTAATACGCTTCAGTTAAACTCTGGATTAAACGGTCATTTTCAGGAAATTAGTTTGTTAGCAAATGTTGCTGAAACCGATTGGAGCTGGACGCCCTCTGTCGCAGATTTTGACCATGACGGCTACCGAGATTTACTCATTACCAACGGCTTTCCCAAAGATATTACGGATAAAGATTTCATGCAGTACCGTGCAAATTCTGAAAGAATTGCTGGGATTGATTACTTGCTCACACAAATTCCTGAAGTAAAAATTAGTAATTACGCATTTAAAAATACGGGTAAATTATATTTTGAAGATGTTACCGAAGAGTGGGGTTTGCAGATTCCTTCGTTTTCAAGTGGTGCCGCTTATGGTGATTTGGATAATGACGGGGACTTGGATTATGTTGTAAATAACACAAATGACCCCGCTTTTATTTACCAAAATAATACGATAGACACCGATAAAAAAGAAGGTACAGGCCAATATTTACGTGTTAAATTCAAGGGTGACACACAAAATCCGTACGGTTTGGGAGTAATTTTGGAAGCAAAAAAAGAGAATGGAGAAATACTTTTGCATGAATTTACGCCTTATCGAGGTTATAAATCATCGGTAGAACCTATCGCACATTTGGGTATTGGAGAAGGTAAAATCACAGAAATGCGTGTCATTTGGCCAAACGGAAAGATGCAAATACTTAAAAATCCTACCCTGAATACAACGCTAAATCTCCGAATTGAAGAAGCTACCCGTCCGCAGATGTCTATGTTGGAAGAACCTACGCCTTTATTTACAGAACAGAAGGAAAATTTTAACCTGATGCACGAAGAATCAAGGTTTTATGATTTCAATGTGCAAAACTTAATGCCACATTTACTTTCAAAACAAGGCCCGAGTCTTTCAGTCGGAGATATAAATAAAGATGGATTAGACGATTTATTTGTGGGAGGAAGTAAGTATAAAAATGGACAAATATTCTTCCAAAATACAGCAGGACAGTTTGAATATCAACCTGCTGCATTCCCTAAGTTGGATTCTGCTCAAAAAATTTCTGAAGATATTGGTTCACTGTTATTTGACGCAGACGCAGATGGCTGGCTGGATTTATATGTCGTAAGTGGTGGAAATGAAGATTTTCCAGAAGCAGTTTCGTTTCAAGATAGATTGTATAAAAACAAGGGCAACGGAGAATTTGAACATAAGCCGCACGCTTTACCTAAAGAAATGGCTGCGGGTTCGTGCGTTCGAGCTGTAGATTTTGACGGAGATGGAGACCTCGATTTATTCGTCGCAGGAAGAAACGTGCCCACCGAATACCCCAAAGCAGCCTCTTCCTTTTTACTCCGGAATGATTCCAAAAAAGGAGAAATTAAATTTACCGATGTAACCGCTTCGCACGCACCTATTTTAACCAAGATTGGCATGGTGACAGATGCCATTTGGACAGACTTTGATAGCAACGGAGTGCCAGATTTAATCCTTGTTGGAGAATATATGCCCGTTACTTTTTTGAAAAATGAAAAAGGTAAACTAGAAAAAATAGCCAATACAGGCGTTCAAAAACAGTTTGGACTTTGGAACTCCATCAACGGAGCAGATTTTGACGCAGACGGAGACATAGATTACATCGTCGGAAATGTAGGAAAAAATGGACTCTTTCAAGGAAATGAAAAATATCCCGCCAAAGTGTTGTCGGGGGATTTTGACCAAAACGGAAACTACGACGTTTTTCCTTTTATCTATCTGCCTGAATCAGAAATAAATAAGTCCAAAATTCTTGTCCCCTTGAACGGAAAAGAAGACATAAGCAAGCAATACAATGGTTTACGAATGCGGTTCACAACTTTCCAAGAGTATACCAAAGCTACTTTCGATACTTTTTTGACGAAAGAAGAGAAAAAGAAGGCAACGGAGCATACATTGAATTTTACGGCATCAGTTTATCTTGAAAACAAAGGAAACGGAAAATTCGAAGCACACGCTTTGCCCATTGAAGCCCAATTTGCCCCCATGAACGGCATAGTTGTCGAAGATTTCAACCAAGATGGTCAACTGGATTTTCTGGCGGTAGGAAATAACTTTAGCAATGAGTTACTTGTAGGACGCTATGATGCAGCCAATGGATTTTTAGCTTTAGGCGATGGAAAAGGTAACTTCGCTATCCAAAAGAGGACAGGGTTTTTAGCCGAAAAAGATGCAAAATCTCTCGTATTTCTGAAAGGAGCGAACGAAAAAATGAAAATAATTGTCGGTCAAAATAGTGCGCCAGCAAAACTCTTCGAGACTTCACTGGCAGGTCGTTTTATTGCCTTGCAACCAACACAAACAAAGATTTCTTATCAATGGAAAGGGAAGAATATCACGCGTGAAGTTTATTATGGCGCATCTTATTTATCGCAATCCTCTCGCTTCTTTTTCTTACCCCAAGGAGCGAAATTGAATTAAAACAAAAAGGAGGCTTTAAGTAGAAAGCCTCCTTTTTGCTTTAAATACGTGGGTAATTCAAGAGATTTTCGTAGGCTTGTTGCACTTTTTCAAACTGGAAACCTGCTATAACTTCTTGCATTTGTTTTGCGATTGCTTCTGTTTCTAAATTCCCGATGCTGCCTTCCAACGTATGTGCTAAATCTCTGTTAGGGACAAATTCACCGGCTTCTATGGCGTTTCCAACTGCTTTGTAGGCATCTCGAAATGGAACTCCTTGCCCAACCAAGGCATTGACGTTTTCGACGCTAAACAGCAAATCATAGGTTGAAGATGCCAATAGGTCTTGTTTTACCTGAATGTGCGAAATCATGAAAGTAGTAATTTCAAGACATTCCAAAATTTCGTCAAAAGCAGGCATAAGAATTTCCTTCACAAGTTGCATGTCTCGGTGGTAGCCGGAAGGTAAGTTGCTCATAATGAAGGCAATCTCCATGGGGAGGGCTTTCAATTTATTCGTTTTAGCCCGTAATAATTCAGCTACATCTGGGTTCTTTTTATGTGGCATGATACTGGAACCCGTCGTCATTTCTGGGGGTAAAAGCAAGAAACCAAAATTTTGACTGTTGTATAGACAAACATCCATAGCCAAACGACTGAGCGTATTTGCTAGAGAAGTGAGAGCCGTTGTTACCAAATATTCGCTTTTCCCCCGTGTCATTTGTGCATAAACTACATTGTAGTTAAGGGTGTCAAAGCCAAGTAATTGCGTAGTAAATGTTCTATTCAACGGAAAAGAAGAACCGTAGCCAGCACCAGAACCCAGTGGATTTTTATTCACTACTTTGTAGGCTCCCTGCAAAACAAGGAGGTCGTCAACCAAAGATTCAGCATACGCGCCAAACCACAACCCAAAAGAGGAAGGCATAGCAATTTGTAAATGCGTATAACCAGGCAATAAATCGGCTTTGTGCTGCTCACTTTTGGCTTGAAGTAAAGTAAAAAGGAGTTGAACTTGTTCGACAACTTCTTGAATTTTGTGGCGATTAAACATCTTCAAATCGACCAAAACTTGGTCATTTCGAGACCTACCACTGTGGATTTTCTTTCCGGTTTCACCTAATTTTTGAGTCAATTGCCATTCAACTTGCGAATGCACGTCCTCAATACCCGGCAGGATTTCAAAATCTTTTTTTTCTGTGATAGATTGATAAATGAGTTGGCATTCAGCGAGGAGTGCATTGGTTTCGTCGGCTGTCAACAAACCAATGGATTGCAACATAATCGCGTGCGCCATCGAGCCCAGCACATCAAAAGGAGCTAAATGAATGTCTAATTCTCTGTCGCGCCCAACGGTAAAACGCTCGATTTTTTCCGAGGTTACGGGTGCATTGTCTTTTTGCCAAAGTTTCACGATGGAAGTAGTTTTTCTTACAAAGTAACAAAATCAAGGGTATAGTTTGGCTATTTTTGTTTAACTTCCTACTTATTGCTGTCCATTTTTTATTTGTTCTTCTGTTTACATGACACCCAAAGAGATTCTTCTACACCTGCGTTTGCCTTTTTCATTGCTTTTATTGCCCGTTTTTTTATTTGCAGTTTCGATTCTCCCAACTGGTTGGACGATGGAAGCGTGGGGGCTTTTTTTTATTTGGCATTTCTTGGTTTATCCTGCCTCTAATGCGTTCAATAGCTATTTTGACAAAGACGAGTCGCCCATTGGTGGGCTGAAAACCCCTCCAAAAGTTGATCGGAGATTGTATTTTGTCGCAACGGCACTGGATATATTCTCTCTTTTTCTCTCTTTTGTCTTGTATAATGCAACAACCTCCCTACTTATTTTGGGCTATATTTTATTATCGAGAGCGTATAGCGCGTATCCTATTCGATTAAAACGGTTTCCTTTCCTAAGTTGGTTGATTGTTGGCTTTTTTCAAGGGGCATACGTTTTTTTAGTGACGGCTTTTACTTTAGAATTGCCTGATTATGAGCAACTTATTCAGATTTATGCTTTTCCTGCCTTGCTTTCTTCCGGCATTTTGTGGGCTATTTATCCCATCACACAAGTATATCAACACAAAGAAGACAGCGAAAGAGGCGACCGAACATTAAGTATTTTATTAGGGATTCGTGGGACTTTTCTCTTCACCGCTTTCTTCTTTGGACTCTCAACAGTAGGTTATTTTTTCTATTTTGACGAGGTAACTTTCTTGCGTTGGTTTCTATTTTTGTCGCCTACAACTGCCTTTTTTATGTATTGGTTTTGGTTGGTATGGAAAGACGATTCAATGGCAAATTTTACGAATACTATGCGCCTAAATGTCCTCGCCGCTCTTCTTCTAAATTTATTTTATCTGAGTAATCTATTGAAATAATACAATCTATTCTTTATATAATTAAGTTATATACTTATGTTATTTATATTTAAGTGATTGTATATCAAGTATTTATGCTTTTTACTTGTGTGTTGTATAACGATGAATATATTGACGATTTAATAGCTCAACTAGAAAAAAGATAAGAAAACTTTGAACCTTTTAATAGTTTCCAAAGTTTCTTGGTTGTGGAAATCAAAGAAAGAATCATATCATCAGCTGAAACCTTGTTCATGCGCTACGGTGTACGAAGCGTTACCATGGACGATATTGCCAAAGAATTGGGTATTTCGAAAAAGACAATTTACATCCATTTTTCGGATAAAAATACCATCGTTCGGGAGGTGACAAGCGCACGCCTAGCCAAAGAAAGAGAAATGGTTTCTGAATTACATAAAGCTGCATTGAATCCTATCGAGGAAATTATTGTCAGTATGAAACTCCTCCGTGATTTGTCTTCCGAGGTTAATCCTATTATATTTTTTGATCTCAAAAAATACCACCCAGAAAGTTGGGCTCTCTATAAACAACACAAAGAATTTTTTAGAGAGGTTGTCAAAAGAAATCTAGACAAGGGAATTGAACTCAAGTATTACCGACCTGACATTGTTCCAGAAATCCTCGCTCGTCTCCGTATTGAATGTGTGGAAATGGCCTTTGACCCAGAGGTTTTCCCGTCTAACTCGTTCAACTTCGTGGATGTCCAACTCCAGTTTATTGATCATTTTTTGAAAGGCATTCTGACGCCATTAGGACTTTCTGTTTACGAAGAATTAACCCTTCATTAATCTATTTATTAACACGTTCTATCCAAATTTTTACATAATCAATCAAAGATGAGAATTTACCTTGCACTCTTAGTTAGTTTGGTTTTCTTGACTAGTCAAGTCTCTGCACAAGAGTCTTTTACTCTTCCTGAAGCCATATCTTACGCCTTGAAAGGAAGTCCGACGGTCTCCAATGCCCTCGCGGATATTCAAGATGCCGAGTTACAAATCAAAGAAATCAAAGTAACCGGTATGCCCCAAATCAATGGTCAGTTTCAATATACGGCCAATGTAATTGTTCCTACTCAGCTCATTGCAGCAAGTAACTTTGACCCCACCGCGCCGGAGGGTGAAGTTGTTAAATTTAAGTTTGGTGTGCCTTGGGGCGGTCAAGCGGGTATCGGCGTAAACCAACTTATCTTCGACGCTACGTGGCTTGTTGGCCTTCGCGCCGCAGATACCTACCGCCAATTAGCCAATCAAGGCCTTTCAAAAGCCAAAGTTGATGTCGCTGAAAACGTGAGTAAAGCCTATTATTCCGTTCTGGTCGCTGAAGAACGAATGAAAATTCTCGATTTAAACATTGGTCGGCTAGACTCCATTATTCAAAATACAAAGGCTTTTTTCAAACAAGGTTTTGTCGAATCAATTGATATTAGCCGTCTCGAAGTTCAACGAAATAACCTCTTGACAGAACGCCGCAAAGTGGCTAATCTCGTGGAATTATCGTATCAGTTGCTCAAATTTCAAATGTCTTATGACAGAACTCGTCCAATTTTCTTGAAAGATAAACTGGAAGAAGCATCTGTAAAAGCATTGGCGACACTCCGCTACGAAGAAGTTCGTCCTGAAAATCGGGTGGAATATCAACAATTGGAAACACAACGCCAATTAACGAATCTAAATATTGAACGTTACCAAAAAGCGTATTTACCCTCTGTTTTCTTCACAGGAAGTTTAGGAGCAGGCCACAGCAACACGGTTTTTAATCCGTTCGAAAGATGGTTTGGTGCCTCAGCAGTTTCTCTTGGCGTGAATATTCCGATTTACGACAGTGGTATGAAGAAAGTGCAAATCCAACGCCAACAACTGAGTTTAATCAAGTTGGATAATGCGATGAAATTAACCAAAAACTCCTTTGAACTTCAAAATAATCAAGCATTTGCCAATATGCAAAATGGTTTGGAAAGTCTTGAAATTCAACGTAGAAATATGGAACTAGCCAATGAGGTTGTGCGGGTTGCCCAACTGAAATTCCAGCAAGGTGTTGGGTCTAATTTGGAAATTACCAATGCTGAAAACGATTTAAAGCAGGCGCAAACGAATTATTTTGCTGCCCTTTATGATATTTTGATTGCCAAAATTGACCTAGATAAGGCACAAGGTAAACTGAACTTTAATTAATCCATTTCAAAGAAATCGTACCGTAAATTAATAATACCAATGAAATTTTTATCAATAATTGCTTTTGCTGGACTCATGCTCACTGCCGTTGCTTGTGGTGACAAAGAAGATAATTCATTAGAAGGCAAAAAAGCGAAGTTAGTAGCATTACAAAGCCAACAAGCTGAAATTCAGGCAAGTATCAAAGTGCTTCAAGCAGAAATTGAAAAGGCAGAGCCGAATAAATCTGTAAAGGTAAAATCTGTTTCAACAATGCCAATTATCTCGCAACAGTTTGACCACTTCGTAGAGGCTACTGGTCGTTTAGATGCTGTAAATAACGTCTTGGTGAGTCCACAAATGGGAGGAGCCATCACGGCTCTGTATGTGAAAGAAGGCGATATGGTGACGAAAGGCCAACGTATTGCCACCATCGATAATACGGTGATGCGTAATTCTATCCAAGAAATTATGATTCAATTGGAAACAGCGAAAACGCTTTTCGAAAGACAAAAAGCACTTTGGGAGCAAAAAATAGGTACGGAAGTACAATATATTCAAGCAAAAGCGCAAGTAGAATCTATTGAAAGACGTCTCGCAACTTTGAAATCTCAAGATGCAATGAACATCGTAGTTGCGCCTATTTCTGGTCAAATTGATGAAGTACGCATGAAACCCGGCGAAATGTCTGCACCAGGAATTGGAATTGTTCGTATCGTAAATAGTGCTAATTTGAAAGTCGTAGCAAGTGTTCCAGATACGTACGCTGGTACAATTGCCAAAGGTGACGTGGTTCAAATTCGTTTCCCTGACTTAAACAAAGAAATGACTGCGCGTCTGACATTCGTAGGTCAAACCATTAATCCAGCCTCTAGAACGTTCCCAGTTGAGGCACAATTGAGTTCGGTAGATAAGCAATTAAAGCCCAATTTAACGGCTGAAATCAAAATCAATGACCAGTCTCGTGCGGGTGTTATTGCCATTCCTCAGAACATTGTACAACGTACAGAACAAGGAACAGTCGTTTATGTGGCTGTGAAAGAAGGAAACCAATTTGTAGCCAAACAACGCGTCATCTCAACCGGATTAAGCTACGACGGAAAAGTAGAAGTGTTGACAGGTCTTACGGTAGGTGACTTACTGATTTCCGAAGGTTACCAAGAGTTAGTAGATGGTCAAGTTGTTTCTTTTTGAGTAAAATATTAGACGAATAAATCAATGCAAGAAAATCATAACCAACCCGAAGAGGAAGTTTACAGTAAGGGGTTTATTTATAATATGATTGGCAGTTTGGCCAAAAATAAAACCACCGTTTACTTGTTAATTGCCCTCGTAACGATTGCCGGATACTTTATATTCAATGGTTTACCCAAAGAACAGTTTCCGGAAATTGTCGTCCCGCAAGTATATGTGAACACTGTTTACGCAGGTACTGCACCATCAGATATTGAAAATTTGATCAATAAACCGCTTGAAAAACAGCTAAAAGCAGAGAAGGGTGTCAAGCGTATTAAATCAAATGCGTTGCAAGACGTATCCGTTATTTTGGTCGAATTTCAAACGAATGTCGATGTCCAAGAAGCCAAAGAAAGGGTGAAAAGTGCCATCGATAGAGCGCGAAGAGATTTACCCACCGACTTGACACAAGACCCCACAGCTCTTGAGGTCAATTTCTCGGAATTTCCAATCATGAACATCAATTTGGCAGGAGATTTTCCTTTGGACAAGTTGAAAAAATACGCGGAAATCATCCAAGATAAAATTGAAGCCATGCCTGAAATCACACGTGTGGATATTGTAGGGGCATTGGATAGAGAGATTCAAATCAATATGGATTTGGCAAAGATGAAAGCGTATGGAGTTACTTTCTACGAAGTTCAATCGGCTATTCAAGGTGAAAACGTGAATATCTCAGGAGGAGACCTTAACGTGGACAATATCCGAAGAACGCTTCGTGTGAAAGGGGAATTTAAGTCGATTGAGCAAATTCAGAATGTGATTATTCGGTCTGGTCAAGGGGCTACGGTTCGTCTTTCTGAAATCGCGGAAATTGTGGATTCAAACGCAGAAAGACAAGATTTTGCTCGCTTAGATAATAAATCAGTCGTTACCTTGAACGTCATCAAAAGAGGGGGAGAAAACTTGGTGATTGCTTCCGAGAAAATCGAAAAAATCCTGGAAGAATACGAAGCGAAAACTGCTCCCGAAGGTCTGGATATTCGTATCACCGCTGACCAATCTGAAAGAACAAAAGCAGATTTAAATGACCTTATCAATACGGTTGTGATGGGCTTTATTTTTGTCGTGCTTGTACTCATGTTCTTCATGGGCGTACGTGACGCAATTTTTGTGGGTTTATCGGTGCCATTATCCGCTTTACTCGCTTTCTTCCCGCTGCTCCTGATGGGCTTTACCATCAATACCATCGTATTATTTGCCTTTCTTTTAGGTCTTGGTATTGTCGTGGATGACGCCATCGTCGTCATTGAAAACTCCCACCGGATTTTTAATCAATACAAACATTTGACCATCACGGAATCCGTGAAAATGGCGGCTTCGCAGGTATTTGTCCCTGTACTTTCAGGTACCTTGACAACCATCGCCCCGTTCTTCCCTCTTCTATTTTGGCCTGGTATTGTCGGTGAATTTATGAAATATCTACCATTCACCCTCATCTTTACACTTACTGCCTCGCTCATCGTCTCGTATCTCATGAACCCCATCTTCGCGATTACATTCATGAAACGAGAAGAGGAGGACAGAAACGTACAGAGTGGATTTGCCCCATTGAAAAAACCATTGATTATCTTGGGTTCTTTGGCTGCATTCTCGTACATCATTGCGTTCTCAAGTTCTAGCGATGCGTTCCTAGGTTTAGCAAACCTGCTCGTATTCTTTGCAATTCTGTATGTATTCAATCATTTTATCTTGACACCGAAAATAATTACGCCATTCCAAGAGTCTATTTTACCCAAAATGAAGTCGGGCTATCAAAAGCTCATCGATTGGGTAATTACTGGATGGAGACCCGTGTATGCCGTACTTTCGATGTTTGTATTATTGATTTTGACGTTCATCGCTATGGGTATTGTGAAACCAAAAGTGATTTTCTTCCCAAGTGGCGACCCAGACTACGTCTATATCTACAACGTTTTACCCGTCGGTACGGATGCGCGCAAAACAGATGCCGTTACAAGAGAAATCGAGAAACGTGTTTTTGACGTTCTACAAAAGAACAACGCAATGACTGCCGTTAACTCCGTTATTTCTAACGTAGGGAAAAATGCAGGCGACCCGATGAACCCTGACCGCTCTGCGACACCGCACAAATCAAAAGTGACTGTTGCTTTTGTGAGCAAAGAACACCGCGGAAATGTATCGTCTCAGGACATCTTGGACAAAATCAGAGAGCGCGTAAAAGGAATCCCTGGTGCTGAAATCTCCGTAGAAAGAGAAAGAAATGGCCCACCAACCGGAAAACCTATCACCATTGAAATCGTCGGTGAAGATTTTGATAGATTGATTACTCTCGAAAAAGAAATCAGAGAGAAAATTGCCAATTCTGGAATCCAAGGAATTGATGAACTCAAGTCGGACTTGGTGACAAATAAACCAGAAATTGTTGTTAATATCGACAGAGAAAAAGCTTCGCGTGAAGGAATTGGAACTGCACAAATTGCCATGGCGCTTCGTACAGGATTATTCGGACAAGAAATTTCTAAATTTAGAGATGCGGAGGACGAATATCCTATCCAACTGAGATTGAAAGAAGCGGATAGAGCAAGTATCGAGAAATTGTTCTCCATGAATATCACGTATCGAGATATGAATATGGGGGGTATTTTAAGAAGTGTTCCGCTTTCGTCGGTTGCTGATATTTCGTACTCTACGACCTATAGCCAAATCAACCGCAAAGACAACGAACGTATCGTCACCTTGAGCTCGGATGTCGTGGAGCCTTTTAACCCGACAGAAGTGAACAAGCAGATTTTAGCTACGGTTTCGGAGATTGAACTGCCCGCTGGCTATACTATTCGCCAAGGTGGAGAGCAAGAAGAACAAGCAGAAGCCATGAGTTTCTTGGGTGGAGCCTTCGGAATCGCCCTTATTCTAATCTTCTTGATTTTAACTGTTCAGTTTAACTCATTGGTAAAACCGTTGATTATCTACGTAACGATTGTACTTAGCTTAATCGGTGTTTTACTCGGATTTATGGCGTTTAACATGACTTTCTCCGTGATTATGTCTGGAGTTGGTATTATCGCGCTTGCTGGTATTGTCGTGAAAAACGGAATTCTTTTGATTGAATTTATTGATACACTCATTGAAAAAGGAGTGCCAATGAGACAAGCGATTATCGAAGGTGGTTCTGCACGTTTAACCCCCGTTTTATTGACTGCCTCTTCGGCTGTTTTAGGGATGATTCCACTTGCAATTGGGTTGGCTTTTGATTTCTCTGCCTTGCTCGTTGACCTAGAATGGTCTGTAAATATCGGTGGTGATAGTGCCGTTTTCTGGAATATCTTAGCCTGGACAATCATCTTCGGCTTGATTTTCTCCACTATCCTCACACTTGTTATTGTACCTTGTTTGTATTATCTGAACGAACGTGCGAAAGCAAAGTTCTCGAAGAAAAATACACTAGCTGTGGCAGAATAAGCGTTCTATATACGTAGTTTGGTTCGTTAGATTCATAATCCCGAGAAATTCACTTGAATTCTCGGGATTTTTTTTGACCGCTAATTAGATTTTTAGAATGTACTATTGCATTTTAATTATTTTAAATGTAGTTTTGACACTTAATAACCTATCATTTATTCTATAGACCTAAAAAGAGGGCATGGGCGTGTTTCATGTCTCTCTTTTTTCTTAAAAATTGAAACGAAATTTAACCGAACGAATAGTAAATGAATAAGATTCAAGTCACTCTCGGAGATAAAACGTATTTCCCTTTCTTGTCTGGACCTGTTGCCTACGAAGGACGTACTTCTGACAACCCGCTTGCCTTTAAATTTTATGACGCCGATCGTGTGGTGGCTGGCAAAACCATGCGCGAACATTTGCGTTTTGCCGTAGCTTACTGGCATACGTTCTGTGGAACAGGCGGCGACCCGTTTGGCCCTGGAACCAAGCAGTTTCCTTGGGATATTTCAACCGATCCGCTTGGTGCTGCACATGAGAAAATGGATGCAGCATTCGAATTTTTTACGAAGCTAGGAACAGGCTTTTGGTGTTTCCATGACGTAGATATGTCGCCAGAAGGAAATTCATTGACTGAATATGAATCTAATCTTCGTAAAATGGTGGATTACGCCAAAGAGAAACAAAAAGCATCGGGTGTACAACTTTTGTGGGGAACAGCCAACTTATTCTCGAACCCACGCTACATGAATGGTGCATCCACAAACCCTAACTTTGAGGTAGTTGCACACGCAGGATTGCAAGTGAAAAACTGCATCGACGCAACGGTTGAGTTAGGTGGCGAAGGATATGTTTTTTGGGGTGGAAGAGAAGGATACATGTCTTTGCTCAATACGCAGACCAAAAAAGAGCTAGATAATATGGGTCGTTTTTTGACAATGGCAAAAGATTATGGTCGTCAAAACGGGTTTACAGGCAAGTTCTACATTGAGCCAAAACCGTGTGAACCATCAAAACATCAATACGATTACGATGCACAAACAGTCATCGGATTTCTTCGTCAACATGGTTTAGAAAATGATTTCCAATTGAATTTGGAGGTAAATCACGCCACTTTGGCTGGACATACTTTTGCACACGAATTGCAGATGGCAGTAGATGCCGGAATGCTCGGAAGTATAGATGCCAATCGGGGAGATTACCAAAATGGATGGGATACAGACCAATTTCCTGTTGATTTGTACGAATTGACAGAAGCCATGTTGATTATCCTCGAAAATGGTGGTTTTACAACTGGTGGAATTAACTTTGACGCCAAAACACGCCGTAATTCAACAGACTTAGAGGATATTTTTATTGCCCACATCGGTGGAATGGACGCTTTCGCGCGCGCTTTGTTGGTAGCAAATGATTTGCTGGAAAAATCACCCTATAAAAAATTGAGAGCACAAAGATACAGTAGCTTTGACACCGGTCTGGGCGCTCAGTTTACGCAAGGTGAACTTTCTTTGGATGACTTAGCCCGCATTGCCAAAGAAGTAGGTGAACCTGCTCAAATTAGCGGAAAACAAGAATACTTCGAGACATTGATTAATCAATACATTTAATAAAAATCGTGTCTTTTGATAGCCTGAAATCCAGCTAGGTTTCAGGCTATTTCTTTTTTTTGAAATACATAATTTTGAAAAAAGAATAAAAAATCAAGAATTGTGTGTAGCTTGTATGTAATTAGTCCACTAAAAAAGAGTAGCAATGATAGAAATCCTCCAGCAGCTTGTTCAGCAAGTTGGTCAAAAAGCAGTAGTAGAAAATCCGGCAATTCCGAATGCGTTGAATGCGCAAGCGATGGAGTTGGTATCGGGTAATTTAGTTCAAGAATTAACGCAAAAAGCGGGTTCTGTGGAAGGTATTCAGCAAATTGCTGGTTTACTTGGTTCACCTTCGACTATCAGCGCGTCCAATCCGTTGATTGGCTCATTGATTGATAAGATTGCGCCAACACTTACACAAAGCCTGAATATTAGCCCAACTACTGCCCAAAGTGTGGTTGAGTCACTTGTCCCGACGGTCATGGGATTGTTATCTTCCAAAGCCGCTGACCCCAACGATAGCAGCATTTCTATGGAATCTATCGTTCAGAATTTAGCTGGAAACACGGATGTCAGTTCTATCATGGGACAGATTGGTTCTGTTTTTTCAGATGGAAAAATAGACATGAATGATTTGAAAGGACTCACAGAAAAGGGTGGGATAGGCGATTTATTAGGTGGTTTTTTTGGTAAATAAGTCCATTTTTTGATAAAATTCAAAAATCGGTTTCTGTAAATAAATACAGATTCCGATTTTTATATTTTAGAGCAAAGCCGAAGCAGGAGAAAAAGATACATTTCTAAATAGCTACTACTCTTGGGGTATTTTCTACTTTTTTTCGTTCAGGTCGGGAATTAGTTTTATTTTTGTTTAATTTGAGTTAATTCGAAAAAATAAATTGTCCGACCAAAAAATAGATACAAAAAACGAACAAGTAGAAAAGTGTTCCCTTATTCTATGGTACTACATTCTTTGAATTATAATCAAATTTATATAATTTATTGATTATGAATGAATTATGAAAAATAATTTTACTTATTAAAACAAGGTTGTATGAAAAAAAGCTTTACAATTATTTTTTTACTCCTTTTTGTATCGATTAATTCCCTTGTTTTTGCACAGGAGGTAACGTCCGTTGCTTACCAAGTGGAGCGGTTTATGAACAAAGGAAATTGGCATGAAGCGAGAAAAACGATTACAAATTTTTATAAAACATTGCCAGTATCCGGTTTAACGGAAGAACAAGCAGCCGAAAAAAAAGAAGTGCAGCGACTGGAATTTCGCGTCGATGCAGTCATTCGTTTGGAAGAAGCAAGTTATGCACAAATTAGTAATCAAGCGACAATCAAGGACTGTGACACCTATTTGGCTACGTATCCGTTCGGGAAATACCGTGTGGAAGTACAATGGGCTAAGGCTAAATTAGTAAATACAGTTTCGGGTTATTCGGAGTTTATTTCGCAGAATCTTACCTCCTCATTTGCTGAGGAAGCGAAAGGTAAACTGGCTTCTTTTGAGAAAGGAAGTATCGAGAAAGCCCGTAGTCAGAATACAGCAATGGCATTCCAAGACTATTTGAATGCTTATCCAACAGGAATTTACGCCAAAGAGGCACAAGGAAAGATAGTTGAATTACGCGAAGAAGAGGCATTTAACTTGGCTCAATCTACAAATACGGTGGCAGCTTACGAGCGTTTTTTAGTTAGTTTTCCGACAGGAAAGTACGCGTTGGATGTCCAAAATACAATTGAAAAGACATATTTAGAAGCTGGGAATACGTATTTTTTACAGAAAAATTGGCCGTCTGCCGTTGCGTCTTACCAAACCTTTGTGGATAAATTCCCGTCTTCATCCTCTCGTTCTTTTGTGGAGCAGCGAATAAAAAGTGCCAATCGGAAAATAAGTTTTGCCCCACAAAGCATGACATATCTTAGCTTTGAACGTGATAATTTAAGTCAAATTGGGTTGGGTGTCGGTTCGATTACAGAAAATGGAGGAGGTTTTTATTATAAGATTCGTTTGACGAAAGACATGTTTGGGAGAGGTGGGATTTTATATACTGTTGATGGAGATGGATACACGAGTACGTCCACAGAGTCTCGTTTAACGGGTGATGTGCAGTACAATAACATGGGTATTTTAATGGGCTTTAATTTTAAAATCTACAATCCTATCTCTGCTTATGTAGGAGGTGGTGTTTTAAATGAAGCACTTTATTACGAATCAGATGAATATGATTTTGACACTGGAAGCTATAAAAGAACTGTTTGGTTGAGATATACGGAAACACAATTAACCAAATTTATTGGAGAGGCAGGTATTGTTGCCAATGTTCTTCAAAAAGGAATCGCTAAAATGGGCATTACCTATTACGAAAAAGAAGTGTATTTCCATTTTGGACTTGGTGTAAAAATCGGGAAATGATAAAAAAGTATTCATCAAAAAAGCCTTCGCAAAGAAGGCTTTTTTGATGAAAAAACTACTTTAAATTGTAGCAGAGAAAAGCTTTTCTGTTTTTGTATTTTGATGCAACGAAGGGTCGAAAACCATGCAGATATTGCGTAAAAAAGGTTTTCCCATTTCCGTCACTCGGACAAGTCCATTGAATTGCGCTAAAATTCCATCATTTTGCATGTCTTCCAAGGCAAGTTCGATACGTTCTTTTTCTGTTTTTTCCCAATCGACTGCGTGCCAATTGGTTTTCCATTGACACATAATATCCAAAATTATTTTTCTAATTTGACTCTCTTTTTCTGTGTGAATATGGCCTTTGCTCCACGGAAATTCCCCCATTTGTACTTGTTGAATGTACAAATCAATGTCTTTGGTATTCTGCACAAAACCTGTCCAGGCATCACCAATAGACGATGCTCCAAGACTAATCATCACCTTGGCTTGGCTCGTTGTGTAGCCCATAAAATTACGGTGAAGTGTTCCGTTTTTACTTGCTAGAAGCATGGGGTCATCTGTCAATGCAAAATGATCCATTCCAATTTCTTGGTATCCAGCTTCTTGGAAAAGCGCTAGTCCAATATCGTACAAATGTCTTTTTTCTTTTCCGACCGGAATATCTGCTTCCTGAAAACCGCGTTGTCCTGTTCCTTTGAGCCACGGAACATGCGCATAGCTATAAAAAGAAAGTCTATCGGGTGCCAATGTCAAGGTGCGTTCAATTGTTTTCTGGATACCTGCTGGAGTTTGGAACGGCAGCCCGAACACAAGATCATGGCTGATGGATGAATACCCGATGCGTCGTGCCATTTCGGTGACTTCCTTTACTTTTTCAAAAGGTTGAATGCGATGAATCGCTTTCTGTACGGTCTCATCGTAATCTTGAACGCCAAAACTAACACGCCGAAAACCTGCTTCGTAGAAAACAGTTAAATGCGCTTCTGTTGTGTTCATGGGGTGGCCTTCCCAGCTGTATTCTGTGGATCCGTGTGTCAAAATGCCCTCTTTTGACAAAGCAAAAATGCCAACCAATAGTCGTTTTATTTGGTCAGGATGAAAGAAACTAGGTGTTCCACCCCCAATATGCAGTTCTTTGATGGTTGGTTTTTCACCCAAAAGTTGCACATAATGAGCCCACTCCAAGAGAAGTGCATCTATGTAAACGTCTTCGACAGCGTGGTTTTTAGTGATACGTTTGTGGCAAGCACAGAACGTACAGAGACTTTCGCAATACGGAAGATGAATATATACTGCAATGCCGTGTTGCTTTTCTTTGGCGAAAGTGGAAAGCAGACGGGATTGGTATTTTTGGGAAGAAAATTGTTCGTTTTGCCAAAAAGGAACCGTTGGATAGCTTGTATAACGAGGGCCAGCGGTGGTATATTTCTGGAATAGTTGCGACGCATTCATAGGGATTCACTTATATTTGTGGCGAAACTACTGGTTTTGAAACGCTCATTTTATGCGTTTGGTCATACAACAAACTGACTCACATAGGTAATTTTATGAAAAAAATACTTGTTCTGAATGGCCCAAATCTCAACTTATTAGGCAAAAGAGAGCCAACGATTTACGGGAATCAAACGTTTGAAGACTATTTTAAATCTTTGCAAGAGGAATTTAAAGAAGTTTCTTTGTTCTATTTTCAATCCAATCACGAAGGAGCTCTCATTGACAAAATTCACGAAGTAGGATTTGATTTTGACGGCATCGTCATCAATGCGGGTGCTTATACGCATACATCCATTGCCTTGGCAGACGCGCTTTCTGCCGTAACTACGCCAGCGGTAGAAGTTCATATTTCCAATATCCATGCACGCGAGGCATTTCGTCACCACAGTCACCTGACACGGGTTTGCAAAGGAATGATTTGTGGACTTGGCTTGAAAGGGTATCAGTTGGCTATTCAGTATTTTTTGAATTAATTATCTGTTAATCAATAAGATATGTATCAATTTTATTCGTATTTCAAAGCTTTTCATATCATCGGTTTTGTGACTTGGTTTGCAGGCTTGTTTTATCTGGTTCGGATGTTCGTGTATTTTGCAGAGGTTGAGACCAAGCCCAAAGAGTTGCAAGAAGATTGGAAAAAACAATTTACGCTCATGCAGCGCCGTGTGTATCACATCATAAGTACGCCGGCTATGGTTTTTACTTGGACATTCGGGTTGCTGATGTTGGCGACGAATCCAGCGATTCTGACACAAACATGGATACAGGTTAAATTGGTGCTTCTCTTGATTTTAGTGGCGTATCATTTCTATTGCAAGCAAATTATCGGGAAACAAGAAAGAGGGGAAACGGTCTTAAATTCGTTTCAGTTTCGGTTATTGAACGAGTTCCCTACGCTGTTTTTGGTCGCTATTGTCTTTTTAGCCGTATTGCGGGATTTTCTTGATTTCCTTGCGCTTTTCGGAGGAATCCTAGTATTTGGTGTAACGCTGTTCTTCTTTGCAAAAGCATACAAAAAGCGGAGAGAGCAAAAAGGGAAGTGACAGGATGAAAATTTACCTAAATTGTTCGAAGTAATACGTTAATTTACCCAAAGCCGTAAATGGCAATGCTTGATTCGTCGAAGTTAAAATAAGGTGATTTAGCTGGAATTGCTCGAAAACAGTTTGATTATTCAGTAAATTTTGGATGACTAGGGATGCATTGATATTCTTCCTTCGACCCAAAAAAGTACTTCCCTCCAGATTTAATGTAAAATTGCTCCCGTTTTTGGAATTTGTATGTACACCTGATAGAGTCAAAAAGGCTTTTTTCTGATAATTATATGTTAACTGAATCTGTTGACGTAATAAACGGGTAGGTTGTGTTGAAAAATAGAACTTATTCTCAGATTGAATTTTCCATTTGAGATTTTTATTGAGTTTCTCAGTAAAATTGGTGAGAAATGAAACAAATTGCATTTGATTATTCAAATAGTTTCCATCAAAAACAGAATAGCTTTGGAAGAGTCCGAAGTTTGTCGTGTGAACAAGGTCAGCATGTATGTTTGAAAACGAGCGTGTGATATTCCAGTTAAGTTGGGCTCTGTAGGCTGTACGTTCAGAATTGATGAGTTGGGTAATAAATTGCGTTTGATTGATAGTAGAAGATAAAATAGGTTGACCTTCATCAAACTGAAATTCCCCTGAAAACGAATGATTGTTTTTTACAGCTCGGCTTCCTGAAAGAGTTAGCCGGATTTGGTTGGTTTTAAAGGATTGAAGTTGAAGATTGGGTAGTTGAAATGCGAGAGGATTCAGCGAATCATCAATCATGAAATAATCAGAAATGGGAGGTAATTCGAGTTTACGTTGGTAGGATACGATTAATTCTCGACTATCACTGAAACTTTTTCTCCAATAAATATCTCGAATACCCAGAAGTTTATTCTGTACGTTTTGCCGTGAATCATTGATTCCCCTTTGCGCTATAAGTTGGTTAAATCCAACTTGAACACTTAGATTCCATCGGTAATGTTGATAGAAAAATACTTGACCAATATCAAAGTTGCTGATGTGTTGATTTAAGTTACTTACACCGCGCGACGTCTCATTGAGCGTTGTCAAGGAATGATTTTTGAATATAATTCGGCTTTCATTCACCATTCTTTTCCCAATAGAATAGGAAGTAGTTAAAAAAATATTTTGCTGAAAATGAACTTGTCGGTTCTGAAAAATGCGTGTGGAGGAATCAATGCTTTCGCTTATTCCTCTGTTATTTGTTTGCGAGAATACAGGTTGATAATGTGCTAGAAACTTTCCTCCTTTCCAGTTAGGTTTTAGGAACAAAGCAATATCTAATTGGTTGTTTATTTGGGTTTTACCTAACTGGTTCTGGTTTGAGTCAAAGTTTCCAATCTGTTGGTTATTCAAACGAGTTCTAAGAGTTATCTCTTGTTTTTGCTGTTCATCAATCCAATCAAATGTATTTTTGGCCCAAAATTGATGTTTAGTGCCCATCTTTCTTTTTAAATCTTGTTCAAAGTTGAGTTGGTCAGTGAGTAAATTAGATTGAACAAGACGAGAGTTTTCCGTTTGAAACTCCTGTGTATTTACACGTTCCGACGAGCTGTATTGATTGGTGTTCTGAATACGATGCAGACGCAATATGGAGTTAAACTCAGTCACGTCATTTTCGATATTTACTGCGTGTTTCAGTTGAGACCGTTCCGAAATTCCATGTTCTGGATTAGTGACTTGTAAAGGAGTTTCTTCTAAAACAATGTCGTTTAAATGGCTGTAAATCCCTTTTCGATAAGCTTCCTGTAAAATCCCAACTCCTTTTTCGGAAAGTACTTCATCTCTGAAACGGTAATTTACATTGTCTGAGTTAAAATTGAAAAATTGATAGGTTGAACTTCCTAATCTATTTACTTTAAGGCTTGCTATGTGGTCAGGGTCTTCATTTAATCCAAGATTGACAAGGCCAAATAAACCTTTGCTTTTATTTTTTTTCAGTATAATATGGAGGGTTCCTTCATGGGTTTGTGGGTTTACGATAAACTCAAGTTTTTCAATCATATCTGCCTTGAGGTTAGCCAAGTTTTCGGTTGGTTTTCCACCTAAAATTCGGCGATTATTGATTTTAGCACTCGTAACCCGATTCCCTAAAATGGACAGTTGACCAGCAGAACTGATTTGCAAACCTTTGATTTCCTCAAAAATTTCCAAACCATCCGCTTGCGGAATTGTGGATAAACTGTCGGTATTGATTACCAAAGTATCTCCTTTGTAAGAAAAACGGTTTTTTTCGCCTTTGACGACAAATTCATCCAAGTTAAGGTACGAATCTTCAATTTGGATGTGAATAGTCGTATCCTCAAGAGGTTTAAATATAGGTTTGATAAACAGAAATTGTGCTTTTCCACAGGCAGGATTAATAGAAACCTCGTAAGGCTTTCCTTTTTCCGCCAAAAAACTAAATGGCTGTTTTTTTGGGATTCCAGTAGTGATGTATTTCTGATTCGAAAAAAGGTGAATCTCGATTTGGCAAGAGTCCACATCAGAAAAAATGAAATGAACCATACGTTGGCTGAAAGCCTGGGAACTCCAAAATAGGAGAATAGCAAATGAAAAGTATATTTTTGAAAGCACCAAGGTTGACTTTTAATTTGATTTACATGGTTCCCCAATATTGGGCATCTTTGTAGGAGCCATTTTTAGAAGACCAGCACGATCTTTCTCTGCCCACTACATCACCCGCATCATTTACAACTTTATGCCACACCCAGCAAATGGCGGCACTTTTGTTGTTTGTTTTAGCGAAAACTTTGTTCTTAACTAAGGGCTTCGCTTGCGCACCCAAAGATAATAACAGGAATAAAAGTACGATTGATTTTTTCATAACATGGAATTTTTAATTGTTTTTAACGAAAAGTTTGCATTTGGCTGTAACCATCACACTGTCTTATTCTATAGCTAACGTTCCCATCGTTGTTGTAATAGTTTGTCCATTCACCACAACTTTTTTTTCTGAAAGCGATTTTTGTCATTTTTGCTTCACTTTTAAAAGATACAAATGACCCGAAAGTGAACATGACGAGTAAAGCGATTAGTCTCATACGTAATTTAGTTTAATTTAATTTTGATTTAGGATAGCCAACCTTGGTTTGCAAATGTGTTTTTTTTTTTCATTTGCAAGAAAAAGGTAAAAAATGAATAAAAAATTATTTTTGATTCTAGTCATGATGCCTGTTTGCCTAGCCATTGGTCAGAATAAACGGATAACTATCAAGCAAAACTTTTTGAATACACGAAGTGAAACAGAGTATATTCAACGTACGCTTACGTATGTATTGGATTTTCCTAGACTTTCAATGGAGGTAAACAGAGTAAAAGAATATAATTTAGTTACATTTGATGAAACCGCCGCGAGTGATACCATTAAAATGCCTGTTACGTATGAAATTGATTATGATACAGACAATCCCGTAGCTGATAACGAGTTAGAAGAGCTAATCATTCCTGATAAGATGAGCCTAATCAAGAAAAATATAAAATACGAGCATACAGAAAAAGGATATCAGTTGGTAAATTCAAAAAGTAAGAATTTAATGAAAACCATATATTCTTCTGTGTCTCAAATACACTCAGATCCCGTTGTCAATACCATTCGATTTGAACCACGTAAGGAAAAAAGTTGGTCAGATTCAACGTATTCGAAAGAAGACAACGGTGGACTTTATGTGAATCATTTCAGCTTACAAGAAAAATGCCAAAATGCGTCAATATGTTACGAAGTGAAAGGACAATTCATTGGAAATCCAGTCGATTTGACTTCTTTGTCCCCAAGTTTAGAGAGGGTGCGTTATACTGTTCACCTGAAAAAAGAATACTCAGGATTTATAATTTGTACTCCAGATGGCTTCATTACTGAAATCAAACTTGTTACAAAGTCTCAAGGTTTTCATTATACAATTCATGAAGGTCTAAATCAGATTCCTTTCGACCTTACTTATACCAGTCTTATAACCAACGAAATACGATGAAAATGAAACAAATTATTGGGTTGATTATCTATTTTTTCCTACTTTGTCCAACTCTATATTCACAAGAAGTTATTAGAACTGCCGAGATTTCAGATGAAAAGGGAACAATGATTGAAAAAGTGAAATCACGGATTCAATATACGTCAAATCAAATTTCTTTTGAACATATTTTTATGGGTCGTCGCTACAAAAACCCAGAAACAAATAAACCCATCTGGATAGATTCTGAACAGCTTATCACGGAAGATGAGATTTCCCAAATGTTGGTCGAATCATTGGTAAAAAAAGTAAAGAAAAAAGTCATTTTGACTGGAGAAGATAGAGAAAAAGCGTTGGAAAAAGAGCCTGCGGAGAACCAAATTATTGTTCGTTATTACGATAACCAAACCATGATTCCGTTTAATCGTAACCCATTTTTAGGTACGCTAAGTTTTGATTTGAATGAAGAAAAAGTCGCTTGGACAGACACACTGCCTTCTTTTCGATTCAAAGGTTTTTTTGTGAATACGTATTCAAATGTAAAAGATATGAAGGATAAGACGGTTCAAGTCAATTTTACGAGTCGATTTGTCGTCGGACATATCAACAAAGAAGAATACAAATCTGTACGTTTACCCAATGGAGGCATTCAATATCAGACCTACATGACAAATTGTTTGGCTAAAGGAACAATTGTGGTAGATACTTCACGAAAAATGATTGCGGCAGGTCAATATACTTTGAAGGCTACTCAAGTAGATATGATTGAACAAACTCCCGGAAAGTATGTCGAAATCCCACACGAACTAAATTTCAATATAAAATTCTCCAATGAATTGAAATGATGGACTTCAAAGGATACTCAAAATGTAATGAACTATATGTGTTCAATCTATTGTCTTGTTGAATAGTAGAAGAAAATGAAATGTAGAATAGCTTGTCCGAATCTTCTATTTTTTGCCAATAGCTGAACTACGTGCGGTTTATCCAACCTCGAAACTGCTAAATAGAACTTCCTTGTTTACTGTAAAGATGGCTATGAATTTGACTGAAAAATCAAATTCATAGCCATCTGTTTGTAGTTGTATGTGTTCCTTCCTGCATTTTAAATCTTACATTTGTGAAAAGATAAATTACTCAATACATTCCCTATGTCCTCTCATCCTTCTTTATCCGTTCTTGAAGCTACAGATGTACAAACCATGCTTACCCGTATTCAAAAGCAAGACTGGAACGGAGCGCACGAAATCGCCCAAAGCCAAGAAGGTGTTTGGGCGTACGATCGCTTGCACGCTTTTCTTCATCGCCTCGAAGGAGATACCGCCAATGCCGCCTATTGGTATCGCCGCTGTGGATTATCTATTTCCCATGTTTCTGCAAACGAAGAAATTCAATTCCTTTTACAATGGGTGAAACCATTTCTTTTAACTGATAAAAAACTCCTACACGTAGCCCAACATTCGGACTGGAAACAACAAGAAGAGGCGGATTTTTTTACCCCTGAGTCCCTCGAATCGGAAGGTTTCATTCATTTATGCACTCCCTCGCAACTTTCCGGTGTCTTGGAACGCTATTATACAGGCAGAACGGATTTGTATATTTTACACGTTGAAGCACAGACGCTTATGCCGCATCTCAAATTTGAAAAAGGACCAACCGGTGATTTCTTCCCGCATTTTTTTGCCAAATTACCCAAAAGTGCCATCACACTCCTAGAAGACCTTTCTTTGTAACCTTTTTTGAATGTATTTTATAAAAATTGGATTATACAAAATTATATTTGGATAATTAGATGTTTTGATGTGTAAAATGTGCCCACTTGGGTAGATTGGCGCTATAATTTGTATATTTGTTTTCTGTTGAATCCAAAAACCGCTCGTATGCTTACTCCAACCCAAGAGACGCTTTTTACGCAAGAAGTACACAATAAGTACTTGGTCTTTAACACGCTTTTCTCCCGTTTGCCTTACGACAAAATGACGAAAATAGGTCAGTTAATGCCCTTTCTTCAAGACAACGCCCAGCAAGGTTTTGAGGAAAGCTTGCAGCCCAAAGAAATCATTGAACAATTCTTCGAACGTTATACGCGCATCCGTACAGAAAAAGAAAAAGTGGAATTGCTCTTTCGTTTTATTACATACATCGAGCGCCAAGTTGTTCTTTTTGATAGTGTGGAGGATGCCGCTTTTGAAAAACTGAATGCCACAAACCTGAATGGGACGCTCAATTCGCTCATTTCACTTGCGAAACAAGAAAATAAACGGGAGGCAGTCAAAGAAAAACTAAGGAATTTCAAGGTACGAATGGTCTTTACTGCCCATCCAACGCAGTTTTATCCAAACAGTGTACTCCGCATTATTCAAGACTTAGAAGCTTGTATTAAAAAAAATGACATCAATGCCATTGATTTACTCTTGCAGCAGTTGGGGAAAACGCCGTTTATCAATCAAGAACAACCAACTCCAGTAGAAGAAGCCCAAAGTATCATTTTTTACTTGCGACACGTCTATTACGAAGCGCTCGGTCTCTTGCACGAACGCATTTATAACGATTTATTAGACGGAGAAGACGAAGAGTTTCGGCCTATCATTGAACTAGGATTCTGGCCAGGTGGCGACCGTGACGGCAACCCGTTTGTTACGTCAGAAATCACGAAAAGGGTTGCGCAAGAACTACGAATCGCCGTTCTAAAATGCTATTACAATCATTTCAAAGATATTCGAAGACGTTTTACCTTTAAGGGAATTATTCCTTTATTGGATAAAATTAACGCACGTATTTATACCAATATGTTTGGTCTAAATGCCGATTTAACCGCTGAAGAACTCCTTAGTTCTCTACAAGTAGTGCGCGAAAAAATGGTGAAAGAGCATAATTCTATGTTCATCGGAGAGCTGGATCGCTTTATTCGTCGCGTTAAATTATTTGGTATGCACTTTGCCAGTCTGGATATTCGGCAAGATAGTAGCATCCACGAGCGCGTGATGTCTGCGGTCGTAGCCAAGTATTTTCCTGATTTGGCAGCGTATGAAATCTGGAGCTTGGAACAAAAAAATACTTTTTTACAAGACGCTCAATGCGTAGTGAATCCGGATGATTTTGAAGACGCCTTGATCAAAGATACTTTTTTGACGATTCAGGCAATCGGACAAATTCAGGAGAAAAACGGACAAAAAGCATGTCATCGTTACATTATTTCCAATGCATCAACAACTGCAACGGTGCTGGAAGTCCTCGCGTTGTTCCGTTTCAGTGGCTTCTCTCCAGAGCAGTGTGCCGTCGATATTGTTCCTCTTTTTGAAACCATTGAGGGGCTAGATGCTGGGCCAAAAACCATGTTTGAACTCTATAATTTGCCTTATTATCAAAAACATTTGGTGCGTCGTACAAAAAATCAAACCATCATGCTTGGTTTCTCCGACGGCACAAAAGATGGAGGCTATATCAAGGCAAATTGGGAAATATTCAAGGCAAAAGAGAAACTGACGTACGTATCGGAAGTAAACGGAATCCATGTCTTGTTTTTCGATGGTCGAGGTGGCCCACCTGCACGTGGTGGTGGAAAAACACATCAGTTTTATGCTTCGCAAGGGCCGACAATTGCAAACAATGAAATCCAAATTACTATCCAAGGGCAAACGATTTCTTCGATGTATGGTTCGCTGAGTCAAGCTGTCTTTCATTTTGAGCAGTTGCTTTCAGCCGGAGTCAGTAACGATGTCTTTACAAATGAAAAAGCAAAATTATCTGATAAAGAGAAGGCATTAATTGAAGAACTTGCTGAAATCGGTGGGCAGAAATATTTATCTCTGAAACAAAATCCGGTTTTTGTCTCGTATCTCGAAAATAAAAGTCCGCTCAAATACTACGGTAAGACGAAAATTGGTTCACGCCCAACCAAAAGGGCAGGAAGTGCACAGTTAAAACTAACAGATTTACGTGCCATCCCGTTTGTAGGTTCTTGGAGCCAATTGAAGCAAAATATTCCTGGATTTTATGGTTTTGGCACTGCTCTGCAAACAAAAATAAACGAAGGAAAGCTCACACAACTGCAAAATCTGTATCATAACTCTTTGTATTTCAAGACATTGATGCAGAATAGTATGATGGCATTGCAAAAATCGTATTTTGCTTTGACTTCCTACATGAAAAAAGATGCCGTTTATGGAGAATTTTGGCAAATGTTGTTTGAGGAATACGAAACGTCTGTTCGAACGATGTTGCTAGTATCTGGTCAATCCCAATTAATGGAAAGTGACCCGATTAACATGCTTTCTGTCAAATACCGGGAGTCGATTATCCTTCCACTTTTGGCTATTCAACAGTATGCGCTGCAACGCGTAGAAGAAGCGAAAACAGATGAAGAACGAGTTATTTTTGAAAAAATGGTCACTCGTTCGCTTTTCGGAAATATCAACGCCAGTCGAAATTCAGCCTAATAAAAATTAGTTCATTTATAAATAAAAGTGCCTGTAAATGATTCATTTACAGGCACTTTCTGAACTAAATAGATTTGGATTACATTCTTTCAGGAACATCAATTCCTAAGAGATTCATGCCATTTTTTATGGTTTTGGCTACTTCTGCAATGAGGGCAAGTCGGAAGCCACGAATGTCTGCATCGGGTTCATTCAAAACCGTACATTCTGCATAAAAGGAATTGAAATTTTTAGCCAAATCGTACGTGTAATTTGCCACGACAGACGGCGCGTACTCGTTGGCAGCTTTTTGAATTTGCTGTGGGTAATCGGCAAGTAACTGAATCAACGTAACTTCACTTGGGTGCAAAGCCAGTGCCGGAATTGTCGATGAAAGTGCAATGGATTGACTATGCGCTTTTCTCAAAATGGATTGGATACGTGCGTGCGTATATTGAATGAATGGGCCTGTATTTCCTTGAAAATCAATGGATTCCTGTGGATTAAACAACATTCTTTTCTTCGGCTCGACTTTCAATAAGAAATATTTCAAAGCGCCCAGAGCCAACATCTGGAATAAGTTTTGCGCTTCTTCTTCCGTAAAATCATCAATTTTACCTCGTTCTTTGGTTGTTTCAGCGGCGGTATCAATCATTTCTTGTACCAAGTCATCGGCATCTACGACTGTTCCCTCGCGTGATTTCATCTTACCCGTCGGGAGGTCAACCATACCATACGACAAATGATAACAGCCGTTGGCATAGCTTCGTCCTAATTTTTTCATGATAGCGAAAAGGACTTGGAAATGGTAATCCTGTTCGTTCCCGACTACCCAAATCGAACGATTATTTTGGAAATCTTGGAATTTCAAATCCGTTGTTCCCAAATCTTGGGTAATATACACCGATGTTCCGTCTCCACGAAGCACCAATTTATGGTCTAATCCTTCGTCTGAAAGGTCAATCCAGACACTTTTATCTTCTTTTTGATAAAAAACACCTTTGGCTAAACCTTCTTCTACAACTTCTTTGCCAAGAAGATACGTGTTTGATTCATAGTAAGTTGTGTCAAAATCAACGCCAATTTTTGTATAAGTTGCCTGGAATCCCTCGTAAACCCAATTGTTCATTTGTGACCAAAGCGCCATGACTTCTGCGTCACCCTGTTCCCAACGAACCAGCAATTGTTGCGCTTCGAGAAGAATGGGCGCATTTTTTTTCGCCTGGTCTTCGGTTTGTCCTTCGGCTACTAATTGCGCAATTTCTTCCTTATATGCTTTGTCAAAAATAACATAATATTTGCCTGCTAGGTGGTCTCCTTTTAAACCGCTTGATTGCGGTGTTTCAAGATTTCCGAAACGTTGATAGGCAATCATGGATTTACAAATATGAATGCCACGGTCATTGACTAAACACGCTTTGACGACATCATATCCATTGGCTTTCAAGATACGCGCAATGGAATTTCCTAAGAAGTTATTGCGCAAATGTCCCAAATGCAAGGGTTTATTGGTGTTTGGGGACGAGTACTCTACCATAACCGACTCGTTTTTCGGCGTGAGTTGACCATTAAATTCTGATTGAAGAAGGTGATTAAACGTATCAATCCAAACAGAATCAGCTAGTTCGATATTCAAAAAACCTTGAACGACATTGAAACCCGTGACTTGTTCGTCGTTTGCTACAAGATATGTTCCGATTTGTTCGCCAAGTTCGGCAGGTGATTTTTTCAAAAGTTTGACAAGTGGGAAAACCACAAACGTAAATGAGCCTGCGAAGTCCTTCCGAGTGGTTTGCAGAGTGACTTCCATGGATTGGTCGTATAAATCAAGAAGTGCTTGCGAAATACGCGCCGAAAGCTGAGATTCAATGTTCATAAAGCTGTTTTTTTCAGGATAAATGAAGTGCGATGAGCCAATTTATTCCTTCTGTTGAAAATTTAGATGTGCAAAAATAATTAAAAACCGCCACTAAAATTAGCTATCTTTGAAAGTTCACGGGTAAGCTCGTGTTCGTTTTGTTTCACTGTAGAAATTCTTTCGCTATGCTTCAATCTATGACCGGCTTTGGGTCAGCTTCTGTAGAAAATGACAAAATGGTTGTCACCGCAGAAATTAAATCCCTCAATTCTAAATTTTCAGATATTTATTGCCGCATTCCTCGGCAGTTTTCAGATAAGGAAATTGAAATTCGTAACCTTTTATCAAAGGAATTAGAGCGGGGAAAAATTGAATTTACGCTCACCGTCGCCCCTAAAGAAGGTGCATTTGTAGGAACTACGGTGAACCGCCCGACGGTCAAGGCGTATTTCCGTGATTTGCAGGAAACAGCCAAAGAATTGGGTTTTCAACCTTCTGAAACCGAGTTACTTCGCATGGCGACCATGATGCCGAATGCCTATAATACAGGGAATGCCAACGAAGAAGATACAAAAGCCGATTGGCAATTTATTACCGATGTTGTCTTGGCGGCACTCCATAAATGCAAGGAATTTAGACTGCAAGAAGGGCTAAATACGAAGGAGAAATTCATGGAGTATATCGCGATAATTGGAGAATTATTGGAACAAGTAGCTGAGCAAGACCCCAAAAGAATTCCGATTATTCGGGAAAGAATCGAAAAAGCTGTCTCTGAGTGGGCACAAAATGAAAATTTTGATACCAACAGATTTGAACAAGAATTGATTTATTATGTAGAGAAATTCGATATTTCAGAAGAGAAAGTTCGGTTAAAGAATCACCTAGATTATTTTTTAAAAGAACTACACACGGCTTCAAATGGGAAAAAGTTAAATTTCATTGCGCAGGAAATTGGTCGAGAAATCAATACGATTGGTTCGAAGGCAAACGATGCGGTGATTCAGCGTTTGGTTGTGCAAATGAAGGACGAATTAGAGAAAATCAAAGAACAGACGTTAAATATTGTCTAATGAAGATTGGCAAAGCAATGTTTGCCATTGTTGCTGATTTGCGCTAATTTTGTGCCCGCAAATGGCATTTGATTAGACAATTAATACGAAAAAATAAGAAAATATGGCATTGAAAGCCGGTATCGTAGGTTTGCCCAATGTAGGGAAATCAACTCTTTTTAACGCTGTTTCTGTCAGCGCAAAAGCACAAGCAAGCAATTATCGTTTTTGCACGATTGAGCCAAATGTAGGTTTAGTCGATGTTCCAGATGAGCGTTTGGCTAAATTAGCAGAATTGGTTAATCCGAATCGCATTGTTCCTACACAAATTGAAATCGTCGATATTGCAGGTCTTGTTCGGGGCGCTTCCAGAGGTGAGGGGCTTGGTAATAAATTTCTTGGCAATATCAGAGAAGTCGATGCCATTATTCACGTCGTTCGTTGTTTTGAAGACGAAAACGTACTGCGTGAAGAAGGGTCTATTAATCCGGTTAGCGACAAAGAAATTATTGATACGGAACTTCAGTTGAAGGATTTGGAAAGTGTGGAAAAGAAAATCGCGCGTATTGCTAAAATGGCGCGTGTAGGTGGGGATGCCAAAGCAAAAGCAGAATTAGATGTTCTTGAAAGATGTAAATCTTGGCTTGAACAAGGAAAAAATATCCGTGGATTGGGTCTTACTAAAGAGGAATTACCTGCTATTGCGGATTTATTCTTGCTGACGGTCAAGCCCACTTTGTACGTGGCAAACGTAGATGAGGCATCCATGCACACGGGAAATAAATATTCTGAGGCTTTGCAAAAGGTGGCAGATGAAGAGGGCGCACAACTCATCGTTTTGAATAATTCGATTGAAGCGCAAATCGCAGATATGGAAGATCCAGATGATAAAGCACTCTTTTTTGAAGAATACGGCATGAACGAACCGGGATTAAATCGGTTGATTCGGGCGGCATATCAGTTGCTTAATTTAGGGACGTATTTTACTGCTGGGGTTCAGGAAGTTCGTGCTTGGACAATCGAAAAAGGTTGGAAAGCACCGCAAGCCGCCAGTGTTATCCATACTGACTTTGAGAAAGGATTCATCAAAGCGGAGGTAATTGCCTACGACGATTACGTAAAATACCAAACTGAAGCCGCTTGCAAAGAAGCTGGTCGTCTTCGGATTGAAGGAAAAGAATACGTTGTGGCAGATGGTGACGTAATGCACTTCCGTTTCAATGTATAAACGCAATACGACATTCTATTTTTGAGGAGGTGTGAAGTAATTCACACCTTTTTTTGTTATTTCGACGAATAAATACAGCACACATTATGAAATTAATACGGTTTGGCGCATTTGGAGAAGAAAAGCCTGGCATTATTCTTCCGACAGGTGAAAAGCGAGAAGTTTCTGCTTTTGGTGAAGATTTTACAGGAAAATTTTGGGAAACAGATGGCTTGAATAGATTGAAGAATTGGTTGGATGCACATCTCAAGGTTTGTCCGGTTGTTCCCGAAAATATCCGTTTGGGGGCATGTATTGCGCAACCGTCTAAGATTGTTTGTGTTGGTTTAAATTATGCAAATCACGCCAAAGAGGCGGGTTTAGAAATGCCGGAAGAGCCTATTCTTTTCTTGAAAGCTCCCTCAGCACTTTGTGGCCCGAATGACGATTTGATTTTACCTAAAAAGGCAACAAAAACAGATTGGGAGGTCGAATTAGCCTTAGTTATAAGCCGAAAAGCATCGTATATAGACCAAAGTGAGGTATTGGATTTTATTGCAGGATATACTATCTTGAATGATTATTCGGAGCGAAGCTTCCAATTTGAGCGAGGTGGACAATGGGTAAAAGGTAAAAGTAACGATCGTTTTGCGCCATTAGGTCCTTTTTTACTGACGAAAGAGGAAGCGATTGACCCACAAAATTTACCGATGTGGTTACGGGTAAATGGAGAAATCAAGCAACAATCGACAACAAGAGATATGATTTTTGGTATTCGTGAAATTGTCTCCTACGTGAGTCAATTTATGACGTTGATGCCCGGTGATGTAATTTCTACGGGTACACCTTTTGGCGTTGGGATGGGCAGTAAACCGCCAAGATTTTTGCAGGCTGGTGATGTTGTTGAGTTAGGTATTGACGGTCTCGGTGAGCAGAAGCAACGGGTTGTTGCGTACGAGTAAGGAGGTAGGAAGTCTGCATTTGAAATGAAAATTCGTCGTTTGAGACGTCAGGTTATAGCATTTGTTCGCAAGAAAGAATTTTTTATTTTTTCACTAATCATCTAAATACTATGAGACCTATTTCAAAATGTGTATTCTTTTTACTAGTGTCTTCTAATGTGCTCAATGCACAGCTTGTCCGTCCTGGTGAATTGATTAAGCGCAAGTCTGAACAGCGTGTTAATCAGAAAATTGAAGGAGCGATAGATGGTGCACTTGATAAAGTTTTTGGCGTTGGAAAGTCCAAACAGGGAGCATCAAACCAATCTGAAAGTAGGGAATTAGAACGAAAGGTAGACTCTGCTTCAATAAGTGCTTTTGATGCGATGCAGGCAATGAAAAGCATACGTTTGGGTGTATCTCCTAAAGAAAAGTATTCATTCACTTCCTCTTTTATTGTTCTTTCCAGGGAGTATGACAAAAAAGGAATCGAAGAAGTAACGAAGATGAAATACCACTTTTCATCTGATGCCAATGCTATGGCAGTAACTTTTTTCCCTAATCAACAAGGGGGAAAGGATAAATCCATGGAGGATATGGACGCCTTTGTTATTGATTTCGATTTATCCGCCGTTTTTACATTTATGCGAATGGATGAAAAAAAAGTGTTCATGGGAACAGGATTTTCACCAACCAAAATGGGTACTAATACACCAGAAAAGGAAATTAAAACCAAAATTACCCCTACCAATCAAACAAAGAAGATAGGTAATTATGTTTGTGATGGCTATTTAGTTGAGGAGGAGGGAGAAGAAATGCTGGTTTGGATCAGTAAAACGCGGGTAGAATTTTTTGAAGAGTATTTAAAAAAGATGTCAGAAAATTCCAAACAGTTCTCGAAAATGCTTCCAAGTATGAAATCCTCTTCTTATCAATATCATCCTGAGTTAGTTAAGTTATCTAAAGAAGGGAGGATGTTTTTGGGCATGTCAAAATTGGGTGATAAGTATGAGTCGTTTGATATTGAATTTAGGGATTTTATAAAAGATGATTTTTTCATTCTCAAGTCTTCTGAATATTCTTCAATGATGGGAAATTAATTAACCTTTGGGGTGTGCTTGTTCATGGATTTTCCGTAGCTTCTCGATTGAATTGTGCGTGTAAATTTGAGTGGCAGAAAGGCTCGCATGTCCGAGAAGTTCCTTGATAGCATTGAGTTCCGCGCCATTATTGAGTAAATGTGTAGCGAAAGTATGCCGCAACACGTGGGGACTTCTTTTTTGCAAGGAGGTTACATATCCAAGGTATTTTTTCACGAGTCGTTGGATAAACATAGGATACGCTTTTTCTCCCGTATTCGTACAGATAAAATGCTGTGTATCAAATGGTTTCTCTTTGAGATACCTTGAAATGAGCTGGCTTAGTGGTTCTGTGAGTGGCACAATCCGTTGTTTATTTCTTTTACCGGTAACACTAATTTTACGCCCAGAAAGATCAATATCTTGTACAGAAAGAGTAATTAATTCCGCCAAACGGATACCAGTACCATAAAACATTTCCACGATTACTTGGTCACGCAGCCCTGTCCAACCTTCTGGAAAAGCAATATCGGAAAGTAGTTTTTCCATGGGTTTTTCTTCCAAATAGGTAGGAAGATTTTGAGGAGTTTTCAATCCTTTTATTTTTTGCATCGGATTGACCTCTATTTTTCTGTGTTTGTGTAGGTACGTGAAAAAACCGCGAAGGGTGGCTATTTTTCGGTTAATGGATTTGTTTTTTAGGTCTTGTTCGACAAGAGAGACAATCCAAGAACGAATCATGAAGTACGTCGCTCTCTCTGGTGCTGTAACTTCGTACGTCGTTGTCAGATATGCCGAAAATTGGGCTAAATCTTGTTGGTAGGCAGTCACAGTATGCGAACTAGCGCGCTTTTCGTGTGTGAGATGGTCTAAAAAAAAATCAATCATTCATCCGTAACTTGTTTCTCAAATATAGAGATAGTTTGGATAAAATGATTGATTTTTTAGGTTTTAATCACCTAGAATATAGACTATTCGTCGATTTGACCGTACGTCTTCTGCTTGTACGTTGCACGAATGACTTCGAAACGACGGCTAACTGATTTCTTCTCGAATGCTTGACGCGAACGGAGTTGACGCACCACGCCTGTTTTCTCGAATTTCTTCTTGAAACGCTTAAGTGCTTTATCGATTGACTCGTTTTCTTTTACTTGTACGTGTAGCATATCTTACACCTCCTTCACTTTTTTAATTGGAACGCAAAAATACGGCATTTTGTAATGAATTAAAAATTATTTGTCAATATTATGCTTCCGCTGTATTTAACTGTTTGTTATACAGTTCTTTATATACCCCATCTGCTTGCATTAGCTCTTCGTGCGTTCCCATTTCGACTGTCTTCCCTTCATCCAAAACAAGAATTTTATCTGCTAATTTAGCCGATGAAACCCGGTGAGAAATAATGATGGATGTTCTCCCTTTCATGATTCTTTGTAAATTTTGCAAGATACTGTTTTCTGTATTTGTATCTACGGCTGAAAGACAGTCATCCAAAACCATGATTTTGGGTGCGCGTGAAATCGCGCGTGCGATGGAAAGACGCTGTTTTTGTCCACCAGATAATGTAATCCCTCTTTCGCCAATTTTTGTATCGAAACCTTCTTCAAAAAGGATGATATTTTCGTACAAATCGGCTTCCTTACTTGCCTGAATAACAGCTTCTTCCGAGATATTTTGCATACCAAATTTGATGTTATTCCGTATCGTATCTGAAAACAGAAAAACATCCTGCGGAACATACCCAATATGAGAGCGAAGATGTTGAATATTGTACGATTGAATTGGGCGACCATCCACCCATATCTGGCCACTCGTTGCATCGTACATCCGTACAATTAAATTGGCAATTGTGGATTTCCCTGAACCCGTTGTTCCTAAAATAGCAACCGATTCGCCTTCGTGAATAGTTAAGTTGAAATCTGTCAACGCCTGAATACCCGTGTCTGGATAATGAAAGCCAACATGTTGAAAGGAAATAGCTCCCCGAATAGGCGTTTCGTTGTTTTCCTCCGAGATAATATCCGTTTTTGTGTATAAAAACTCGTTTATACGCTCCTGCGATGCCGCCGCCCGTTGGATTTGTGACGTTGTCCAGCCAAGTGCCGTCAATGGCCAAGTAAGCATATATACGTACATGATAAATTCTGTGATATTGCCAGGCGTGAGGCTGCCGGCAATGACCTCTTCTCCGCCAATAAAAACACATAAAACGGTACTAAGACCAATCAAAAAGAGAATAGTAGGCGAGAAGAGAGATTCTACGCGGGTTAATTCCAGCGAGCGATCTTTGTAATAATTGCTTTCTTTTGTAAACGTTTGGAGTGAATCTTTTTCCTTTGCAAAAGATTTAATCACGCGTATGCCTGAAAATGCTTCCTGAACAAAGGTAGATAAATTGGATAAGCTACGTTGGATTTCCTCGGAGCGTTTGTTTACAATGGAACTAACAAAAAAGATGCTGATAGAAAGAATGGGCATAGGAACCAAAACCCACCAAGTCAGTCGTGTATTAACAGAAAACATATACGTCAACACCATCACCACCAAGACGACCATATTGAGTAAATACATAATGGAGGGGCCAATGTACATACGTACTTTGCCGACATCCTCAGAAATACGTGCCATGAGGTCTCCCGTACTATTTTGTTTGTAAAAACTTAGCGGGAGTGACTGATAATGCGCGTAAATTTCATTTTTCAAATCAAATTCGATATGCCGAGACATAACAATGATGGTTTGCCGCACAGCGAATAAAAAAATGCCTTTTAGAATAGCCATCGTCAGGATGACAATCCCGAAAATCCCGACGCTGGTTGCAAACAAACGATACATTTCTTGTTGAATGCTCGTTTGCTGGAACATAAAATACAAGTCGATGTTGTCTTTCACTAAATCGAGCGCAAACCGAACGACTTGGGCGGGCACAATCCCGAAAAGATTGGATATAATAGTAAAAATGGTTCCCCAAATGAGGTACCATTTGTATTTTAGGAGATATTTATTGAGATGGGCGAGGTGTTTCATATTGGTTTATTAAGCGTGGATGGCACGAACTTGGTCAATGATTTTGGTATAATATGCCTCGTATTTCGGAACAATGGTGTTGACCTCAAATTCATGTGCGCGTTTCAAAGCGTTGGCTTTGAATGTCGGTAGATTTTCGTCTTGTAGGATAAAAAGAGCATTTTTGACCATATCTTCAATGTCACCAATTTCGCTCAAGAAACCCGTTTCGCCTTGTATATTTAATTCAGGCAGACCACCTGTATTTGTCGAAATAACGGGAACTTCACACGCCATGGCTTCCAAGGCGGCAAGCCCAAAACTTTCTTTTTCTGAAGGCATGATGAACAAATCTGCCACGGAAAGTACTTCCTCGATGGCATCTAATTTTCCGATAAACCGAATATCATCGCACAAATGCAAGTCTCGGCATAGTTGCTCCATAGCAGGTCGTTCCGGACCATCTCCGACCAGCAATAGCTTGCACGGAATGTGTTGTTTGAGTTTTCCAAACGTATGAATGATGTCCTGAATACGCTTTACTTTTCTGAAATTTGAGGTATGCACCAATAATTTTTCATCGTTTGGACAGATAATTCGCTTGAAATGCTCTTTCTTCTGTTTGTGAAAACGAGTGAAGTCAACAAAGTTAGGTATCACCTCGATTTCTCGATGTATTGCAAATGTCTCTAGGGTTTCTCGACGTAAATCATCTGAAACTGCCGTCACTCCATCGGATTTATTGATACCGAGTTCGATAACTGGTTTGTAGGTCGCATCTTTGCCGACTACCGTAATATCTGTGCCGTGGAGTGTCGTGACAACAGGAATATTGATGCCTTCACTCAATAAGATTTGCTTCGCCATGAACGCACACGTTGCGTGCGGAATAGCATAATGCACGTGCAATAAGTCCAACTTCTCGTATTTTACAACATCCACCATTTTGCCCGTCAGCGCCGATTCGTAGGGCGCATATTGAAAAAGCGGATAGTTTGAAATATTCACCTCGTGGTAAAAGAGATTTTCATTGAAAAAATCCAACCGAATGGGTTGGGTGTAGGTGATAAAATGGACTTGGTGCCCATTCTGAGCAAGTGCTTTGCCGAGTTCTGTGGCCACAACACCACTACCGCCAAAAGTTGGATAACAAACAATACCTATTTTCATACTGACGTGAGGTGGATTTTCTAAAAATCCTAAGTCTGATCTAAATGAATCGATTGAATTTGAGAACATACAATGAACCAAGATAAGGACAATTGCATGTAGCCTCATAGATAACAACTATTATTTTGGAAATAATTCCCGAAAAAATAGCGAGGTTTTTTATTCACGCTGTTTTCTTGGATACATTTGTGGGAAAACGGGTAGAACGTTGGTCAATAAATAGCGATAAATAATGTAGTTTTGTAGGAAGAACCTATCTCCCCAATATGCGCTATATTTTTGTATTTTTTAGACTTATCCGATACAGAAATTTACTCATGATTGCGTTTACGCAGTATTTTGCCCGCTATTTTATTGTTGGGGTAGAGAACTCATTCTGGGAAATTGTGCGAGATAAAGACCAATTCTTCATCACGCTGGCGACGGTCTCCATTGCTGCGGCAGGTTATGTTATCAATGATTATTTTGATGTTAAAATAGATTTAGTAAACAAACCCAAAGATGTCATTATTGGTCGATATATGAAACGAAGATGGGCCATCGTGATTCATCAGTCGCTGAGTATCTTTGGGGTGTTATTGGGTTTACTTATAAGCTGGAAGGTATTTCTCGTCAATTTTTTTGCCGTTAGTTTACTTTGGTTTTACGCCGAACGATTCAAACGCCAAGCATTTATCGGGAACTTGGTTGTGTCTGGGCTGACGGGCGCGTCGCTGGTGGTGATGGCTGTCCACTATACCTCCGGCGATAAATTATTGACTATTTATGCCGTTTTTGCCTTTTTTATTTCCCTGATTCGGGAAATCATCAAAGACATGGAAGATATCAAAGGCGATAAAAAATTTGGATGTGAAACGCTCCCTATTTTATGGGGAATACCCAAAACCAAGCAATTCGTTTGGTTGATCATGTTTCTATTTGTGGGCGTTGTCTTGTTTATGGGCTTTGCACTGCAAAATAAAATATTACTTTTTATCTTTTTCCTTTTAGGTATTCCTGTTTCTTGGTTGGCGTATGCACTCATCCATGCCGACCGAAAGGCACATTTTGCTCAATTGAGCAAATTAGCCAAATGGATTATGCTTTTTGGTATCAGTAGTATGGCGGTTGTTTAAATTTAACTATACTTGAAATGATTTCTCTTGCTGTTTTAGCCTCCGGTTCTGGAAGTAACGCCGAAAGACTCTTTACTTATTTTGAGAACCACCCGAAAATCAGGGTTGTTTGTTTTTTGACCAATAACCCCAAAGCGGGTGTCATAGAACGTGGACATCGCTTGGGTGTCCCGACGGTCGTTTTTAACCGGAAAATGTTCTCAGGTTCAACGACTGTTTCTCAGATATTGACCAAATTTGAGATAGATTGGGTGATTCTTGGTGGTTTTTTGTGGCTTATCCCAACGTCGCTCATCGCTCAATTTCCTGATAAAATCATCAATATTCATCCCGCTTTATTACCCAAATTTGGTGGAAAAGGCATGTGGGGACATCATGTTCACGAAGCCGTCGTTGCTGCAAAGGAAGAAAAATCCGGTATTACAATCCATCTAGTGAATGAAAAATACGACGAAGGAGAATTGATTTTTCAAGCAGAATGTGCTGTAAATCAAGTAGATACGCCAGACGATGTAGCTGCCAAAGTGCAAGCCTTGGAGCAAGTTCATTTTCCGGTTGTAGTAGAGGACTATATTTTAAAACATTACTCTTTTACTTCCTCGTAGTCCACATATTGACCTCCCCGAAATTTGGGTTTTTGGTCTTCTTTCGGAATAAAATCCACGCGGACATCACCATCTCTTTTGGGTGGTGTTTGGGTGGATTTTTGGTGTTTCTTTTGTTCTTTGACGAGCTGCCTGCCAACAACCAGCCAGAAGAGAAATCGTCTGAGCGAAGGTACAAACGCAAGGAGAAGAAGGAAAATCAGAAGGAACTTTAGCATGACTTTGGGTTTCTTATGAATTAGGTAGCCTTGAAAAAAAGCTGTATTTGGTTGATAATTTGATGCAGCAAATGTAGAGAAAAAACAAATGGCTTCATTCACTTTTCTAAAAACAGTAGGAAAAGAAGAAATGTTCGGATGAGAAACGTACAAGGTGCTTGGTCGTTTGTTTTATCATCTGAAACAATGTGGTGTGGTATCCGTGTAATAAATTTTGTACGTGCGTTGTTTTACCTCCTACATTTGCGCTTATTTGTATCCGTTTTCTGGAATTAATAGCAAATGCACTTTCTTTTTTGCTTGATTTGCTAACAACCCATTCATCATTTACCCAATTTTTTATGTCAATGTCACCGAAAAAACAATTTTCTCTCTTGATTTTTAGCGCATGTGCGGCTTTGATTTGGTCTTGCCAACCCGCACAGAAGGACGAAGCCGCTGGGGTAGAAGAAACTCCCGTCGTCTGGAACGTTGATTCCATTCAGATTCATAAAGCAGGTTTGCAGCGAATTCATGAAAGTGATACGACCCAAACCAACGTTCATGTCAGTTTTCCACTTTTGAAGAATAAAAATGTTTCTCCTGAAATCGTCGCGCAGATAAATGGACGCATCGAGCAAAAAGTGAAGGATATTATTTGGGCTTGGACGAACTTCGAAGAAAACATGAAAACGCCTTCAAAGTCTGTGGAGACGCTCGCAGAAGAATTTATTAAAATGGCTGAGCAAGATTTGGCTAGTTTTGACGAGGAAGTCCCTACCTCATTCATGTCGTATGAACTAGAAGTAACTGGCAAAGTGGATTATATCAATGAAAAAGTAGCGTCCATAACGATTTCCACGTATTCGTTTACCGGAGGCGCACACCCCAACTCAGCAGTAGAAGTCGTGAATATTTCTCTGGAAACAGGAAAAGAGCTAGGCTTGGCAGATATGGTCACAGATACAGTCGCCTTGAAAAAAGTGGTGGAGGAAGCGTTTATCGCAAACGAAAAGAAAGAAATGCAAGAAGTTGTTCTTTCTGACTACTTTTTTGGGGAAGGATTTGCCTTGCCTTCGTCCATTTCCATCAAACCGAGTGGCCTGTATTTTGTGTATTCTCCGTACGAGGCAGCATCGTATGCACGTGGATATATCGAATTTGAAATTCCTTTTACAAAGCTGGGGACACTGGTAAACAAAGATAAATTAGGGATAAAATAAGGGACAGATTTCCTGTCTTTTTAAAAAATTAAACTAATTTTGGACCAAATAACTTAAACAAGTACGATGGAATTTAGCGTTGACAAAAAAGAGCAATATGTCGTTCTGACCGCCCAAGGCACGGATTTGGATGCCGCTTCGGCTGCTTCATTAGAGAAACAAATCATTCAACTTTATGCGTCAGATAAAGTAATTAATTACATTCTTGATTTTGATGAAACAGCAACCATTGCAGAGGAAGGATTGCTTTTATTGAAGAAAATCAACGCACTTTGTCAGCGAGAATCAGGTTTGCTTGTGACGGTTTCGACCAATGACGATGTTCTGGATGCGTTGGATGGCGCAAGAATTGAGAAAATGGTATCGCTTCTATCTGTCGAAGAAGCCATTGACGCTATTTTTATGAATGAACTTGAAAATGATTTTCTTGGTGACGGAGTGGACGATGACCACGGCTTTGAGAGTATAGATGGCGAAGACGTTTAAACTAATTTTTAAAAGTCCCTTACGAATCAAAATGAAAAGTAAGGGACTTTTTTTTGCCCAATTTTTAGGAAGAAAAAACGGGTTTCGTCCAATCCGCTAATAATTTTTTATCTTTGTTCGTCAAATTGCGCTTTTTAAGCTTTGGAAAGCGATTGGGGTTATACAGACTCAACGACAACTTATTTACATACATTATTTACTTGATTATCACGTCGGAATGAAAATATCCTACAAACAATTACGCACACTTATTCACAAAGAAATTTCCCCGTCTGAACTAGATACTTTATTGACCGATACTGGGCTTGAAGTAGAAGGAATTGAGGAGGTGGAGTCAATAAAAGGAGGTTTAAAAGGAATGGTTATTGGCGAGGTTTTGACCTGCCAACCACATCCGGACGCAGACAGACTGCAAGTGACTACTGTTGCTATTGGCCAAGAAGTGCCTTCGCAAATTGTTTGTGGTGCAAAAAATGTCGCCGTTGGTCAAAAAGTGGTTGTTGCAACCGTTGGCGCTACTTTGTATCCTACTTCAGGAGAGCCTTTTGTGATAAAAAAATCGAAGATAAGAGGAGTTGCTTCCGAAGGAATGATTTGTGCAGAAGATGAAATCGGATTGGGTCATTCGCACGAGGGAATCTTAGTTTTAGATACAGATTTACCCAACGGAACGCCTGCTGCTGATTATTTTGGGCTCGAATCAGACTACTGTATCGAAATCGGTTTAACGCCTAATCGAGCCGATGCCGCCTCGCATATTGGCGTTGCCCGTGACTTGAAAGCAGTTCTGCAAACACCTGTGCAGTGGCCTTCCGTTGAAAACGTCACTTTTCCATCGACTCCATCGGCAATTCAAGTGAAAATCGAAGATGCTGACGCTTGTCCACGTTTTTGTGGTCTGCATATCACGCAGGTAGAAGTCAAAGAATCGCCTACTTGGTTAAAGAATTTTCTGGGTACGATTGGTGTCAATAGCATCAATAATTTGGTAGATATTTCCAATTATATCTGTCATTACATTGGTCAACCGATGCATATCTTTGACGCAAAGAAGATTATTGGTGGCGAAATCAGAGTAAAAAAACCAGAAGCAGGTACAAAACTCATCACACTTGATGGCGTCGAACGTACATTGACGGGTTTTGATCTTGCGATTTGCCATGCAGAAGCACCGATGGCATTGGCAGGGATTTTTGGCGGCGAGCATTCAGGCGTGACATCAGAAACAACCGAAGTATTTCTGGAAGTGGCCTATTTCAATCCGGCGGGTATTCGGAAATCTGCGACACATCATGGCTTAAAGACGGATGCGTCCTTTCGTTACGAGCGAGGTACAGACCCTATGTTGCCGCCTTATGCCATTCGGTTGGCTGCGGCTTTGGTACAAGAATTAGCAGGCGGTGTATTTGCCGGTGAACTGGTAGAAGTATATCCAACACCTTTGCAGCCTGTGACAGTCGCGTGTTCGTACGCGCACATCGACAGACTTATTGGAATTCAAATTCCGAAAGAAGAAATACGCCGAATTCTGCGTGATTTGGATTTTATATTTGCTGAAGAAAATGAGCAAGGATTTACTGTTGAGGTGCCTTTGTATCGCGTAGATGTAACCAGAGAAGCGGATGTTATCGAAGAAATTATCCGAATCCATGGCTTTGAGCAAGTTCATTTATCTCCCCATTTGGCGTCCGATTACCTTTCGGATTTCCCTGTACACGAGCCAGATAAATACCGTTGGCGCGTGGGCGAAACACTTGTTGCGAATGGATTTTTTGAAATTCAAACATTATCTATTGTCAAACCTGCCTACAATGAACCTCTCAAGGCGCAAGTAGTAGGAGAAGAGGTAGCCTTGTTAAATCCGTTGAGTGAAGAATTGTCTGTTCTACGTCAAAGTCTTCTGTTTTCTGGGCTAGAAAGTTTGGTTTACAATATCAATCGCAGACAGAGAAACTTGAAATTCTTTGAATTTGGTCGGTCGTATTACAAAGTTATCTCACAAGATGGGAAAACGAGCTACAAAGACCAAGCGGTTTTAGGACTTTGGATGACGGGCAATGTCCAAGAAGAAACGTGGAATAAACCCAGCGTAGCGGTCTCGTTTTATGATTTATTGGAAGCCGTTCAGAAGGTACTTCGTGTCCTTAAAGTCGATGGATATACGACAATAGATGATGAAAGTGGCTTGTTTCAGTATGGATTAAGTTATCAGGTACGCCAGAAAAACGTGGTACGTTTCGGGATGGTCAAGCCACAATTTACGAAACTAGCAGATGGCAAGCAGCCCGTTTTTTATGCAGAATTTGACTGGAATCTACTTTTGAAAGTATATTCTTCGCATGTTGCTTACCAAGAGATACCGAAATACCCGGAGGTTCGTCGAGACTTATCCTTGGTTTTAGACAGTACTGTTCGTTTCCAAGATATTTTGGATATTTCAAATAAAACAGAGCGAAAGTTAATTCGGAAAGTACATGTATTTGATGTGTATGAAGGAGATAAATTACCCGAAGGGAAAAAAGCGTATTCGGTTAGTTTCTTACTTCAAGATGCACAACAAACCCTGACAGACCAGGTAATCGACAAGACAATGCAGCGATTGATGGCGGCTTTCGAAGAGAAAGTAGGTGCTGTGATTCGGAAATAGAACTACTTGAAAATTAGCTTGTTATACTTCTAAATTGCAGAGGATATGGATCGTTTCATGGCGGAGAATCTGGAGTTAGTGTCGCGCATAGAAGACGTTTTTGAAAGTCTTCGGAGGGCGCGTCACGATTTGGCACGCCAGGAAGTATTATATCATACATTGGAGTTAAAATACGTTGATTCAGAGCGCGAAGTTGTTCGATTAAAAGAGCAAATTCGCGCTTTAAAGGATGAATTAGTACGCGAGAAATCCAAAAAAGAGTTAGAGGCAAAGCAACAAGATTTTAATATTAAAAATAAAATAGCTAAAATTGTGGAGGAAAACCTAGGCAAAGACGAAGAAGCCGAAGTTTGGGGGAAATTAATAGAGCTATTAATTCGTGAGATTGATGATTGTGTTGCTATAATAAAGGGTTAAAATAGAACGGTAAAAAGATGGAATCTGACAAAAAAGAAGTAGTTAACCTGATATTAGACGATAAGTTAGTCCCATTTATCGTTCGGGGTGACTTGGAGTCCTATTACCGTACCGCCGGGGAGTTATTTAATAATAGATTAGCAGTTTTAAAAAACAAGTACAGTGGCTTAGCATCTAGTAATGATATTTTGATACATGCTTTAGCGATAGAGGCTTTGGTAGATGCACTTCAAGCAGATCACAACTACTTGCATTTAAAAAATGCAATGACAAAAAAATTGAATGAACACACAGCAGCGGACCAACAATCGCACGATAATTTGGTAGTTTAAACCCTAAAAACTTTGTCTCCTTATACATCTAGCTAGTGGTTTCTCTTTCCGATACATTGATTCACTTTTACAGAGAAAACCCTTATGGATTATTTAATTATGTTTTTTACTGACTTACTGGCTTTAGGGCTTGGTTTTTATGTCGGTAGAAATTTATTGAAAAAAGCACAAAAAAACTACGAGCAAGAAGCGGAAAAACGGGCGGCAGAAATTATAAAACTAGCAGAGTCAACTGCTGCTGGGATTAAAAAAGACAGAATGCTAGAAGCCAAAGAGCATTTCCTGAAACTCCGCTCAGAATTTGAAGATGACTCGAACAGACGCAAAAATGTGATTGTTCAAAATGAGCAAAAAGTGAAGCAGATGCAGTCACAAGCCACTCAACTCCTTGAACAAAACAAAAAGAAAGAATCTGAACTGAACCAGCTCCAAACCAAATTGGCTGAACAGCTAGAAAATGCGGTGATGAAACAAGTGGAAGCTGAAAAAATGTTCAAAGAGCAAGTTTCACAACTTGAAAAAATCGCAAACTTGTCAGCAGATGAAGCAAAACAACAATTGATTGATAGTTTGAAAGAAGAAGCAGAGACGCGTGCGTCAGCTTATATCAAACAAACTATTGAAGAATCGAAGTTATCAGCAACAAAAGAAGCGAAGAAAATTGTCATCGAAACGATTCAACGAACAGCCGCCGAACAAGCTATTGAAAACTGCGTCTCCGTATTTAATATTGAAAGTGACGAGGTAAAAGGTAAAATTATCGGTCGAGAAGGACGTAATATTCGTGCTTTAGAAGCTGCAACGGGTGTAGAGGTCATTGTTGATGACACCCCTGAAGCGATTGTAATCTCAAGTTTTGATCCTGTTCGTCGTGAGGTAGCCCGTCTTTCTTTGCACAGATTGGTACAAGATGGTCGTATTCACCCAGCACGCATTGAAGAGGTTGTCAATAAAACGAGAAAGGAAATTGAGAACGAAATTATTGAAATCGGCGAGCGTACTGTGATAGATTTGGGTATTCATGGCGTACATCCCGAACTGATTAAATTGGTTGGTCGGATGCGTTTCCGTTCGTCGTATGGTCAAAACTTACTTCAACACTCACGCGAGGTGGCGAAATTATGTGCGACGATGGCTGCTGAGCTAGGTTTAAACGTCAAATTGGCAAAAAGAGCTGGTTTACTTCACGATATCGGAAAAGTATATCAGGAGGAATCAGATTTACCACACGCTATATTGGGGATGGAATTGGCAAAAAAATACAAGGAAAATCCGGAAGTTTGCAACGCCATTGGTGCGCACCACGATGAAATTGAAAAAACAAGTATCATTTCTCCGATTATTCAAGTTTGTGATGCTATCTCAGGCTCTCGCCCAGGGGCGCGTCGCGAAATGATGGAATCGTATGTACAACGTCTCCGTGATTTGGAAGATTTGGCGCTGTCTTTCCCAGGTGTCGAGAAGTGTTATGCGATTCAAGCAGGTAGAGAGTTACGCGTAATTGTAGATGCTGAAAACTGTACAGACGAGCAAGCAAGTTCGATGTCTTTCAATATTTCTCAAAAAATTGAGAAAGAAATGCAGTATCCAGGTCAAATCAAAGTAACGGTTATCCGCGAAATGCGTAGTGTCGCATACGCAAAATAAAATTAGAGCGTAAGGTAGAAATACCTTTATTCGTAAAAAGCCGAGTTATCCAAAACAGTTTGGATACTCGGCTTTTTCATTTTCTATCATTTCCTTACTGGGAAATCTATTGGCAGAAAAATCGTTTGTCAGGATTTATATTCATAGAAAATAGTTACTCTCATTCGTTAAAATCCTGTTGCCCAGCTGCATAAGCGATTGCTGCAATTGATTTTTCAAATTTTGACTTGATGGATTCCACTTTGGCACGCATCTCAATCAGTTTGGATTCACGTGCATTGATTAAGAAAAGTGAACTTTCGCCCATATTAAACAAGTCAATTTCAGCCTGAACTAAGATTTCTTGGTTTTGCGTTGCTAATTGTTGTATTTGAAGCTGTTTTTGGAGCTGAATAGCCTCGTTGTAGAAAGCCGTTACTTCGTTGAGAATTTCTCTGGTAACTTGTCTTTGCTCCAAACTTGTTTCTTGTTGTTTGATTTGTACTTGTTGAATTTTACCACGCTCTTTCCGCAAAAACAAAGGAAATTCAAAGGTCACACCTACTTTTTGATTTGTTCGTAGCAAACTATAGTCAGAAAAAGTGTAGGAAGGGGAGTCAATGGCATTGAGATTTATATCAACTTTGGGTTTTAGAAATTCCTTTGCAAATCTTTCTTCTACTTTGAGTTGTTCCATTTTATACTGTAACTTTAGTAAATCGGGGTGATTTAGCCGGGCACGTCGGAGAAAATCTTGGAGTTGCTCGTCTGAAAGAGAGCGACTTGGTACGGCTGGAGGAACAGCATCTTCGGGTATTTCAAGAGGAAGCCCGTCGGAACTCCACAAATAATTGGATAGATAGAGTGTATAATTTGTAAAGTCAAGTTTTGCTTGCTCAAGTTCTGCCGAACGTGAAAGAACCGTGATGGATGCTTCAACGGAGTCACGCCCTGCTTTTTCACCGATGGATACCTGAGTTCTGATGAAGTCTAGCCTGTCTTTCGCTAATTGGTATCCTTCCTTTTGAAGTTCATAATTGCGAAACGCATAATACCATTCCCAATAATCTTTGGCAGCAGAGAACATGATTTTATTAACCAATTTTTGGCGCTCTGCAACAGCCATATTTTGATAAATCCGGGATTGGAGTAGAACACTTCTACGTTGATCTATCAACAAGCCGCGCCCCAAAGGAACACTCAGCCCGATGATAGAAATATTGTCTGAAAGTTCAGGATTTAATCTTTCTCCTGCGTTCTGTTCACGTCCGACTTTCAAATCAATACCACCCCAAACGGGTACTTTTAGTGCATAATCCAAATGGGAGTAATATTCTTTGTTATTGATTGACTTCCGGTCAAAGTTACTCTCTAGCTTGGGGTCGAATTGCCCTTTTGCCATCATCAAATCAGCTTGCGCATAATCAATGGTTAAATCAGCTTGCTTGACAACCGGATGATTGGTAAGAACCAATTGGTAAAAATCAATATAACTAAATACCTTTTTTCTCTCGGTTTGGGCAGAGAGAAAATAAGGTAAAAAACTAAAATATAGTATCAGAAATCTTTTCATTGCATGAATACATTCGAGGGACGACGAAAAAATTCACCAAAGGAATTTACGTCCACACAGATTGAATGAAATGGGTAATTGAATTATTTTTTCTCTTTGCCTGCTTCTTTTTTGACGTAGGCATCACCCGCTTTTGGGATTTCTTTTAAGCTCGGCGGGAATGCGTTGAGTTGTCGCCAGATTTCGTACCAAACGGGTACATCTTCTAGCATTACCCATCCGAATACACCTGAGCCCATGCGTAGCTGTGGCGGCCATGCTTCTTGCCCTTCTTTGGGAGTTACAAGAAGGCGATACGTACCGTCCGGGCTGTCGATATAATCAATAACGGCTACTTCCCCGCCAAAAGTACCGACTGCAACAGATGGCCATCCAGAGAATTGGAGTGCAGGCCAACCTTCAAACTCAATCCGAACCTCTCTGTTCAATTGAATAAGTGGAACATCCATGGCGCGTACATAGAGTTCAACAGCCATTTGTGGGTTGGTAGGTTGCAGAGTACAAACAGCCTCTCCTTGCTTGATTGTCTCTCCAATACCTGCTTTCAAAGCGCGTACAACAAAGCCGTCTTGCGGTGCACGAATGACATAAAAACCTTGTCTGACAGCCACACTTGACTTTTTGTTGATCAGTTTTGAAAGTTCTGAATCTCCCTCCGCTAAAGCTACTTGGGCTGAGCTAAGGTCTGAATTTGCCTTCGCGAGTTTCTCATTGTATTCTGCACGAAGCGCGTTGTACTCAATTCGGCTGTTGAGTAATTCTTGCTTAGCTATTTGTAGTTTATTTTGGGTAGAAAGAAGCTTGGACTCCACTTCTTGGATTTTTAAACGTCTGGTTTCCAAATCAATCAAAGAAAGAATTTGTTGCTTGTATTGCAGTTCTCCGCGTTGCACACGTTCTTTTGCGATAGCAACTTGCAAACGGTCATTCACCACGTCAATACTGTCTGATTGAACCTTTGCCGTGTTCTGTTTGATTTTATTGGACGCTTTTTGAATACTAAATTCATAATTTTGACGAATGGCCTGAAGCTGTTCTTGAAGAGCCTGAATCTTCATTCGGTATCCCTGAATAGCTTCTCCTTTGGCATAAATCTGTTCGTCTAGTCGAAGTAGAATATTTGGGTCAAAATAATCATCTTTTATCTCAGAAATGACCAAAAGAGTATCTCCTTTTTTTACTTCTTGGCCTTCCCGAATATTCCATTTAACAATTTGTCCGTCTATTGTATTTTGAACTGTTTGTGGTCTATCTTGCGGAGTTAAGGCAGTAACAAGCCCATTTCCGCTGATATTTTGCTGCCAAGGTAGGAATAGGACAACGAAAAAGATGATAAAAAAACCGACCATCCATTTCTTCAAAATCTGTGTGGCTTTGGGCGTTTTTAATGTATCGAGCACGTATAATTCGTGCTTTTCATCAAAATCTTTGGGTAGCCTTCTATTTGTGATATTTAACATTTTCTTTCAATTCTTAGTAAATTAATAACGGAATTACCAATTGCATTCAACAAATTTTGGATTGTTTTTGATGGATTCGTACGGGCCTTCCAAGACTATTTTTCCATCTTCCAGCAGACAGACACGGTCACATGCCGCCATAATTTGTGCATCGTTCGAAATCGTGACGAATGTCCAGGGAGCCGTCTTTGCACAGAGAATTTCCAATAAATCTGTGATGTATTTTCTGTCAAAATGTTCATAGCATTCGGACACAAGAAGTAATTTAGGTTTATTCACTAGACATCTCGCAAGACCAATTTTAGCAGCAAAACTGGACGAAAAACGTCTGCCACCCGACACCATTTCTGTTTGTAATCCTTCTTTTAACTGCCCGATTACATCTAAAATTTGGAGTTGTTGAAGAATGTCGTACGCATCTTTCATCTTGACATCCGGACGGTTCATGGTGATGTTTTCAAGCAATGAGCCATTGAAAATCCCTTCGTTTGTCACGTTTCGTTCAATGGATTCGTGCAAATGTTCTCTTTCAATATCAACCAGAGAAACATGGTTGTATAGAATCATTCCTTTGTAAGAGGTATAAATACCCGCAAGGATGTTCAAAAGGGTTTCCTTTCCTGTGCCATTTTTGCCAATGATACAGACTTTTTCATTGGGTTGGATATGGAGGTCTAGTTTTTTCAAGACGGGCTCGGGCATATCTTGAAATTGATACGATAGGTTTTTGATTCGGACTTCAATGCCTTTATCCGAGTCTTTCAAATGTTTGATAATGCCGTTGTTGGGTTCGAGCGGTAAGTCAGAGACTTGCCCCAATTTATCAACTGCCGTGAGGAGGTCAAAAATCGAATCTACAGATAATAAGATTTTTTCTACACTTCCAATGACCAATACGATGATGATTTCAGAGGCAACAAACTGTCCAATCGTAATTTGCTTATTGATAACAAGATATGTCCCCAAAAGCAGAAGCCCGGCAGTGACAAATGTTTTGAAGAAGACGGCGTTGTAAAAAATTATCAATACGTTATCGAAGTATTTTTTTCTGTACTTCAGATAGGTATTGATATTTCGCTCCATTTTATTGAGTGGGAAAGCCAAATTTCCGGAAACCTTAAAAGCATAAAGTGTTCGGGCAATATCTTGCAACCATTGGGCAATTTTATACTTATTTTTTGACTTTAAGATATTTGCTTCAAGGGTTTTGCTGCCTAAAAATCGCGTGATGAGTAGCAATAAAAGAACAGTAACAACAGAAAACGCAATGAATAAGGGGTGATATGCCGCAAGCAAGATAAGACCAAAGATAATCTGAATGAGAGCGGCTGTTGTATCGATGAGAAGTTTTGGCAATGTTTTTTGGACAGTGATGATGTCAAAAAAGCGGTTCATGAGTTCGGGTGGGTAGTATTTCATGAGCGCTTCCGTTTTTACGCGTGGAATTCGGTACGCATAGTCAAAAGCAGCCTTTGTAAAGAGTCGTTCTTGGAGATATTCCATGACAGTCAGCTGCATGACTTGCATAATTCCTGAAACGGCTAATGCCAGAATAACGAGCGCTATCAAGACATAAATAGAGCTGAAATAGAGTCCCCCTTGTACCATTCCGATAATAGCTTGGATTCCGAGCGGGAGCACAAGACCAATGGCACCAATGAGGACGGCGTAGGTATATATGCTCAAAATATCTCTTTTTTCCATTTTGAGCATCCGCGTCAATCTTTTTATTGGCGTGAGCTTTTCCAGTTCTTTTGCTTCTTCAGGCGTTGTTTTCGCAATGGTATCTAAACGAAAAACGGAGTAAACTTTTGTTTTTCCATTTTCATCCAAAAGAGGAGATATGCTTTCAATTCGCTGTTTTTGCCCATTGTTTAGTAAGATTAATCGGACTCTTTTTTTCTCTTTGGGTGGGATATAAGAGATAACAGGAACATTTTCACCTTGAAATTCAGCGATAAGAAGAATTGGGAAGGGACTATCTTTTTCGAGTTCTGGTAAAGAGCTGGGTGAAAGAATATTTTCTAGGAGTAAAATACCTTGGGATTCAGTCAGACCGCGAAGTTCGTTGATGTATTCACTACTTGTAAATATTGATTTTTCTCGACTGATGATTGAAGGATTAAATGGTATTTCAAAGTAATCGTTCAGTGTTCGTAAGGTAAATTCTATATGTAATCTATTCATATACTAGGGATAAGGTAAGATATCGAAGGAATAACGAGGTTGATTTTAGAAAAGTTTGTTTTTTCGATGAAAGATAGATGAAATCAATATAGTAAAAAATGATTCTGATATGAGATAATGTTTGGAAAACAGTTTTTTCAATACGATTTTAGCAAAACTTATATTTTTTCTTGAAAAAGTATAAGTTTTGCTAAAAAGATATATATTTGCTAAATAACTATAGGTCATTATGGAATCATTAATTTGTCCCCAGTGCGGGGGTCAGGAAGGGTCAAAAAACGGCATTATCAAGGGTCGTCAGCGGTATAAGTGCAAGGGGTGTGGCTATAACTATACGGTTGATAAAATGGGAAAAAACATTGACAGCTACTATGTAATCAAAGCACTCCAATTGTATATAGAGGGCGTTAGTTACCGTGAAATAGAGCGTTTATTGGGTGTTAGCCACGTATCTGTGATGAATTGGGTAAAGAAATTTCAGATTAAAATTCCGAAACAGAATCTGTACAATCCGACGTACAAAATCTTGAATCACAAAGAATTGGCAGAATTTTATGCCAACAAAGATAATTTGAAAGGAGCCGGCATGATTGTCACAGAACTTGGGGACAAATTCATGTTGATCCGTTGGGAACGTTTCAAAAAATAGGTCTTCAAAATAGGAATTATTGGAATAGTTCAATTTTTTCTATCTAAAATAGAACATGTCAATTTTCTTGTTTTGACTTGATTGAGGGCTCAAATCTTAGTATATACGCATAGTTTGCGCTTTTAAGGAGTTTTTTATATTTCGAAAAGAAGAGGATAGGAAAGATTATCCAGAAAAAACAGTGCAACAAAAGCAATAATTAACTATACTATTTTAGCTTTACTATACTGTCTGTTTTCATATTAACTTTATTCTACCCAGTTTTGTCATCGAAAAGTACAACAAAACTACAATAAATTACTATGAAAAGATTTTTTACTACTTGTTTGCTAGGAGGGGCGTTGGCGATGCCTCTTTTGAGTTCAGCTCAAGGTTCAACAGAGTACGGCTCTGGATTAAAAGTAGATTTGAACGAAAGTAAGACAAAGTACATTCGCTTTTTGGTATGGAATCAAATTTGGTTTCGGAACACGCAGTTGAATCCAGGTACGATGATTAACGGGGAGGCAGCTACTAGCCAAACAGATATTGGTAATCGTCGTCTTCGTTTCTTGATGTATGCGCAAGTGACAAAGCGTTATTTGGTCATGTCGCACGTGGGTATCAATAACCAAACATTCGTGAACGGCGGCGCAGTAGGAACAACCGGAACAGGTGGGTACGGCGCGGGTAAAAAGCCAGGCTTGTTCTTCCACGATGCTTGGAACGAGTATGCAGTAATTTTACCTCAGAAAGATAAAAAGTTTAGTTTGTCTGTAGGTGGTGGTTTGCATTACTTTATGGGACTTTCTAGAATGACAATGGGTTCTACCCTCAACTTCTTAGCCATTGACGCTCCGATATTTAACTGGCCTTTGATTGAGAACTCCGATCAGTTTGCTCGCCAAGTTGGGTTTTTCGGTAAAGGAAAAGCAGGTAAACTAGAGTATAGAGTGAGTATCAATAAACCGTATGCAACCAACTTGAACCCTGTGAATGTCACCAATGCAGCCAACGCAGTAGCTGTGGACAACAACGGCAACACAAAATGGTCGAAAGCAGGGTATTTTGAGTATCAGTTCTTGAATCAAGAGTCGAATCTGCTTCCATTCAAAGTAGGTACATATATGGGTACAAACCGTGTGTTTAATATTGGAGCTGGTTTCTATACATCAAATGACCAAACGCGTACTTCTGTAAACGGACAGGTTTCTAAACATCCAATTACACTTCTTTCTACAGATGTTTTCTTAGATATGCCGATTGGCGATAAATCAAAGAAAATGGCAGTTACGGCTTATAGTGTTTTTTATGACTACAATTTTGGACCAAATTATCTAAGAAATGTAGGTATCATGAATGTAGGGGTGAATGACCCAGCGTTTACAGGTGCACGTGCATTAGCTGGTCCAGGAAATGCACAGCCACTAATCGGAACAGGTCAAATTTGGTACACACAAGCTGGTTTATTATTGCCAACAAGTGCAGAAAAACCGAAGGTGAGAGTACAAGGATTTGGCGCTTATACGTACAAAAATTTCGAAGCATTGGATCAGTCAAGCAATCAATTTGATATTGGAGCTAACTTTTTCCTAGATGGCCACCATGCCAAAATCACCACGCAGTATTCTACTCGTCCGGTTTATACGTCTCCTAATACTTTATCGAATAAAGGAGAATTTGTCGCTCAATTACAAGTCTATTTATAATTTAACTTAATTTTCACTCAGATTAACCTTTTACACGTATGGCAGAAAAAAAGCAAGGACTAGCCTCCATTATTGCGGCGTCCTCCGTAGGAACTATGATTGAATGGTATGACTTCTACATTTTCGGTAGCTTGGCAACCATCATTTCAACTAAGTTTTTCCCGGCTGATAACCCAACAGCAGCCTTCTTATCTACCTTAGCAACCTTTGCTGCGGGCTTCGTTGTCAGACCTTTTGGTGCTATCTTTTTTGGTCGATTAGGCGATTTAATTGGAAGAAAATACACGTTTATGTTGACACTCCTTTTAATGGGTGGTGCTACATTTTTAATAGGTTTGATTCCAGGTTATGAGACAATCGGTTTCATGGCACCTGTATTGGTACTCGTATTACGTTTACTTCAAGGATTAGCACTTGGTGGTGAGTACGGCGGTGCTGCAACGTATGTAGCAGAACATTCACCAGCTGATAAACGTGGTTTCTGGACATCTTGGATTCAAACAACAGCGACTGTCGGTCTATTTGTTTCTCTTATCGTTATTCAAATTACACAGTCTGTTCTTGGTAAAGAAACATTCGAAGACTGGGGTTGGAGAGTACCATTTTTAGTTTCTATTTTGATGGTAGGAGTTTCTTTTATCATCCGTAGAAACATGCACGAGTCGCCATTATTTGCTAAAGCGAAGGCAGAAGGAAAGACATCTACAAATCCTTTGAAAGACTCGTTCGGAAATAAACTAAACTTCAAATTCGTCCTTCTAGCACTTCTTGGTGCAACAATGGGGCAGGGGGTTGTTTGGTACACAGGTCAATTTTATGCGTTGAGTTTCTTGCAGAAAGTAATGAGTATTGACCTAAAACAAACCAATGAATTAATGACAATTGCCTTGTTAATGGGTACTCCGTTCTTCGTTGTCTTTGGATGGTTATCAGATAAAATGAACAGAAAATACATCATGCTTGCCGGTATGTTATTAGGTGTATTCTCTTACAGACCTATCTACAAGAAAATGTTTGAAACGACAAACGTGGCAAACAAAACAGAACTTGTTGAAAAAACGACTGTTGATGTTACTCGTGCAGCAATCATGAAAGATGGTGTAGAAACCAGTGACTCTACAATTACCACATTGACAAAGAAAGAGTATGCGGATGGTACGATGTTGGAAGAGAAAAAGATTCAAAAAGTACTTGCTGATGGTTCTGAAGCTCCTAAACCAGAAGTTAAAAAGACAGTGCTTATTAACGATAGCGACAAATGGTCTTTGATTTTACTCGTCTTTATTCAAGTGCTTTTTGTAACAATGGCATACGGTCCTATTGCAGCGTTCTTAGTTGAAATGTTCCCAGTGAAAATTCGTTACACATCTATGTCATTACCTTATCACGTGGGGAATGGTATCTTTGGTGGATTGCTACCAACGATTGCTACAGCACTTGTTGTGAATGCAACCAAAGCCAACGAAGATGCAGCAGCAGCAGGACTTCCGTTACCGTACGAGTCGCCTTACCTGGAAGGTCTATGGTACCCAATCATCATTGCGGCTATGTCTCTCATTATCGGAGCATTGTATATCAACGGAAAAGACAAAAGTATTCACGATTAATCACTCCATTACTTAAAATATAAATCATTCATTCTATGAACGCAATACGTCGAATATTATCCATTGTTTGGTTTGCTGCAGCTCTATATGCTGGTTATTACCTAATCATTGAGCAAGCAATTCCTAAATTTCAGACCGGGAAAACAGATGATTTGATTCCCGCTGGTATTTATACTTTTATTTTAGTACCTCTAATTGTTGGTAGTCTCGGTGTATTTGGCCTTTATTCCTTAAAAGGTGAATACGATCAGGAAGATTAATATATTGAAGGCTTAGGGTTTAATAGTAGCAATACGTACCGATATCTTATTCGGTACGTATTCTTTTTTTGAGATATTCTATAACTATATCAATTTACCGTAAATTATCAAATTGCCTTTGGAATGATACTTCCTTATCTAGTATCTTAGTATCGTTAAATAAAAAATAAGTTGAGTGATATATACAAAGAGCAAAAATTTATTGGACTTTGTGTCTTTTTCTTCCTGTTAATCAATTTTCCGCTTCTTGGTATTTTTGATAAACAAGTTGAAATCCTGCGCGTCCCTTTGCTCATTTACTATATTGCTAGCATTTGGCTCGCGGGTATAGTGCTCACTGCTTATTGGATAAATAAAAAAGAATCGAAGGACACCAATTCAGAAGAAGATGAGTAAATCACTGATTGTTTTTACTTCTATACTTTACTTAGGTTCTTTGTTTGTTCTGGCTTACTGGGCGGAGTCTAAAAGTGGTGGAAAAAAATCCATCATCAATAATAGCCTTGTTTATTCTCTTTCTTTGGCTATTTATTGTACAGCCTGGACGTATTACGGGAGTGTCGGGCGTGTTCTTACGGATGGTCTCGATTTCCTAACTGTCTATCTAGGCCCATCTCTTATGATGTTCTTAGGTTGGTCTATTTTACGGAAAATAAATCGTATTTGCAAAGTGCAGAGAATCACAAGTATCGCTGATTTCATCTCCGCCAGATACGGAAAAAGTAGGTCTTTGGGCGTACTTGTTACTCTGATTAGCCTGTTTGCGGGAGTTCCCTACATTGCTCTCCAAATCAAAGCTATAGCAACAAGTTTCTCTATTGTATCTCCGGGCAGTTTGGCGGGTTATTTCTTTAATGATTACCCGTTCTATATCGTTCTTTTAATTATTGCTTTTACACTTCTTTTTGGTACTCGAAAAATCGCCTCGAATGAACGACACGAAGGAATGGTCTTTGCCATTGCTTTTGAGTCAATTGTTAAGTTAGTAGCCTTCTTGTTTGCTGGATTCTACGTCACTTTTTATCTCTTCGATGGCTTCAGTAGTGTGTTTTCACTCGCTCAAGCAAATGAAACATTGCAAAATACAATTCAGATTGCACAAAATCCGGGATACGCGAATTGGACGATTCACCTCATTCTTTCTGGTTTAGCCTTTCTCTTTCTGCCTCGCCAGTTTCAAGTCTCCGTCGTAGAAAATGTCAGTGAAAAAAACCTCAGACAAGCCATTTGGATGTTTCCTCTTTATCTATTCTTGATAAATATTTTCGTCATTCCTGTGGCCTTTGTTGGTGAACAGCTCCTCTCTGGTACCTCCGTAGAACGAGATAGTTATGTACTTGCAGTCCCTCTGTTATTTTCCCATAAGGCACTTGCTTTGTTTATCTACATCGGTGGTTTTTCGGCTGCAACTGGAATGATTATGGTTGAAACACTGGCTATCAGTACGATGCTCAGTAATAACTTATTTCTCCCTTTGGTTTTGAATAGAAATTTTGTGAAAGATAAACTTGCCGCTCAGCTGCCTTCTCTTGTCATTCTTCTACGCCGAATCTCAGTTATTCTGATTATTCTGATGGGCTATTTGTACTTCAAAAAGGTGGCAGATAGATATACACTCGTTTCCATTGGTATGACCGCTTTTGTCGCTGTTGCTCAGTTTGCGCCTGCAACGCTCGGTGCATTGTTCTGGAAAAGAGCCACGCAAAAAGGTGCTTTTACAGGAATGATTGCTGGTATTTTTGTCTGGATTTTCTTCCTGATTATCCCAGCATTCGTGAAAATAAACCCAAGTGTGCTTGCCAATTCCTCATTGAGTGACTCATTTCGCTCATTTTATTGGTCTCTCTTTGATTTTTTCTCTATTCACGGGCTTGACGACATTTCTAATGCCGCTTTTCTAAGTCTTTCCGTCAATGCTATGTTTTTTTACATCGTATCTATCTCAACAACCCAAACATCAACAGAGCATAATCAGGCAATCCTTTTTGCAGATATTTTTAAATATTCAGAGGCATACGAAAGCTCTGTCGTTTGGAAAGGCCAGGCGATGATTACAGATATCAAAGGACTATTGGCTAGTTTCATGGGGGCTGTCAAGACGGATAGATTGTTGAGCTTATTTGCTTCACGCAATAAAATTAACTTGAAAAATCAACTCGCTGACCCAAGATTGGTGACGTATGCCGAGAAAATACTTGCAGGTATTGTTGGTGCAGCCTCTGCCAGAATGATGGTGTCTAATGTTACCAAAGAAGAGCAAATTTATATTCATGAAGTCGTTTCTATTCTAAAAGAATCTAAAATATTGGCAGAAAATAACAAAGAACTTCAAATTAAATCATTGGAATTAAGGAAGTTAACGGATGAATTGTTTGCCATGAATCAAAAATTGATTCAGACAGACAAATTAAAAAATGAGTTCTTAACAACCGTTACCCATGAAATCAGAACTCCTCTGACATCCATCAAGGCAATGAGTGAAATTATCTCGGATAATCCAGATTTGCCTGAAGACCAACGAACTGAGTTTTTAAAGATAATTTCCAAAGAATCTGAACGATTAGGAAGGTTGGTAAATCAAGTTTTAGATTTAGAAAAATACGAATCCGGTTCAACTCAGTTGGATAAACAGCAAGTGGATATGGGTGAATTAATCGATTCTTCATGGGCAAGTTTCTCAGAAATTGCAAAAGAAAAAGGGATTCTCTTTACCAAATTTGTACAAGCAGGTTTACCTCCGATAGTGGTGGACAGAGATAAAATGATGCAAGTCCTGATTAATCTAATAGGAAATGCAATGAAGTTCGTGGATGGAGCCCAAGGTGAAATCCAAATACATGTGAATTATGGACTAAAAAAACTTCGCGTTTCTATTTTAGACAATGGTTCAGGGATTCGCGAAGGACACGAAGAGTTGATTTTTTTAAAGTTTTTTCAGTCAGATAATCAATCCATAAAAAAACCATTTGGAAGTGGCCTCGGACTGTCCATCTCTAAAAAAATTATTGAGTTACACGGTGGACAGATTTGGGTTGAAAACCATTCAAAGGGAGGAGCAATGTTTACATTTACATTACCATTTTAATTTATTAAATGTATGGGAATTCGAGAGGAAGTAAAAGTTTTAATCGTGGATGATGAGCCAAGTATTCTTCTATCACTTGAGTTTCTCATGAAGAAAGAAGGGTATAAGGTTTTTATTGCCCGCGACGGAAAAGAAGCATTTGATATCATCAAAGAGGTCAGACCCAATATCATCCTCTTAGATATTATGATGCCCAATGTGGACGGCTACCAAGTCTGCAAGTTTGTGAAAGGAACACCTGAATACGCGCAAACAAAAGTTGTTTTTATGAGCGCTAAAAACAAAGAGTCCGACATTGAACAAGGCTACGATTTGGGTGCAGATTTGTACATTCCAAAGCCTTTTTCAACGCGTGATTTGGTCAAAAAAGTAAATATGCTGACGGCAGGTTTAATTGTCTAGGCTTTAATTTTCATATTTTTTAATCTATTTTAACAATCAGTACCATAATGAGAATAAGAACTTTTGAAGAATATGAGCAATCATACGCCCATAGTGTAGCGGATCCAGAGGGTTTCTGGGGAGAAGTTGCCCAAGATTTTATCTGGAAAAAACCATGGAAAAAAGTCTTAGACTGGAATTTCACTGAGCCAAATATCAAATGGTATGTTGGCGGTAAAATGAACATCACAGAGAATTGCTTGGACCGCCATGCTATTTCTAAGCCGAACCAACCCGCTATTATTTGGGAACCAAACGAAGTGGAAGATGAACCTGAAGTAATTACGTATAAGGTTCTTCATGAGCGTGTTTGTAAGTTTGCCAATGTCCTTAAAAAGCATGGAGTTACCAAAGGCGACCGTGTATGTATTTACATGCCTATGATTCCTGAATTAGCCATCGCTGTACTTGCTACTGCACGTATTGGGGCAATTCACTCCGTTGTTTTTGGTGGATTCTCGGCAAAGTCAATCGCTGACCGTATCAATGACTCTGACTGTAAAGTAGTCATCACGACGGACGGTGCTTTCCGTGGTAACAAACGTATTCCAATGAAAGAAACCGTTGATGATGCGTTAATTGGTTGCCCAAGTGTTGAAAAAGTAATCGTTGCTACTCGTACAAGAACACCTGTTTCAATGATTAAAGGGCGTGATTATTGGTGGGAAGAAGAAGTAAAAAACGTCCTTCCTGATTGCCCAGCGGAGGAGATGGACTCCGAAGACCCACTCTTCATTCTTTATACTTCTGGCTCCACCGGAAAACCAAAAGGCGTTGTCCATACATGCGGTGGATACATGGTCTATTCTGCCTACACGTTCCAAAATGTCTTCCAGTACGAGCCCGGTCAGGTATATTTTTGTACGGCTGATATTGGTTGGATAACCGGTCACTCGTATATTGTGTATGGTCCCCTTCTTTCTGGTGCGATAACATTGATGTTTGAAGGTGTTCCAACCTACCCTGATGCTGGTCGTTTTTGGGATATCGTTGAAAGACACAAAGTAGATATTTTCTATACTGCTCCTACCGCCATTCGTTCCTTGATGGGCTTTGGAGAAGAATATTTCAAAGATAAAGATTTGAGTTCTTTAAAAGTTTTAGGTTCTGTGGGTGAGCCAATTAACGAGGAAGCTTGGCATTGGTACAATAAAAATATTGGTAAAGAAAAATGTACCATTGTGGATACATGGTGGCAGACAGAAACCGGCGGAATCATGATTTCTCCTTTGGCTAATATTACCAAAACGAAGCCTTCGTATGCAACCCTTCCTCTTCCTGGTATTCAACCTATTTTAGTAGATGAACACGGTAAAGAAATAGAAGGAAATGGCGTGAACGGAAATTTATGTATCAAATTCCCTTGGCCTTCGATAATTAGAACAACTTGGGGTGATCACGAACGTTGTAAAACCACTTATTTTAGTACGTACGAAGGGCGCTATTTTACTGGCGACGGTTGTATGCGAGATGAAGACGGTTTTTACAGAATTACAGGTCGTGTCGATGATGTTATTAATGTTTCTGGCCACCGTATTGGAACCGCTGAAGTTGAAAATGCACTAAACATGCACACAGGTGTCGTTGAATCTGCTGTCGTTGGCTATCCACACGATATCAAGGGTCAGGGGATTTTTGCGTACGTCATTTGTGAAGAAATGCCTTCGGATGAAAACATGATGCGTAAAGATATTTTGGCAACTGTAACACGTGTGATTGGACCCATCGCGAAACCAGATCGTATTGTCTTTGTAACCGGTTTGCCTAAAACTAGATCGGGCAAAATCATGCGTCGGATTCTACGCAAAGTAGCAGAAGGGGATACGGCTAATCTAGGAGATACCTCTACGTTACTAGACCCAACTGTTGTTGAGGATATTATTTTGAAAGCAAATGCGTAATAACGAAGAAAAAAGGGTGCATAAAACATGCACCCTTTTTGTTGTATTTTATTTTGCCACAGGCACAAGCGGTTTCTTCTCAACTACAATTTGTTTCGGAATGATATAATAGGGGATAAGTCCCATTTTCTCCACAACTAACTGCCCAATTTGAGAACAGCTAAACCGAATAAAACCCATTGGTACTCCCCAACGATTATCCGTCGTATGAAGGTAAATTAAACGCTCCAACGGATATTTTCTTTTCTTTAAATTGGATACATTTGGCTCAAAAGCTTCTTGCTCTTTTTTAGACGAGATAGGAATAATTCGGATAGTTGATTTAATCTTGCGGCTCGTTTCGTTATCTTCACTAATCCAGTTATATCCTAAAAAACCAATTGAATCTTTATTTTTTTGGATATTCTCTAGCAAATCTTCTGTTCCTTTTGAACCATAGACTTTCTGATTTTTTATTTCTTTAATACCTAGTCTTTCTTTGATGAAATTCAAGTTACTTGAATTACTGTTATCGAAAAACAGTTTAGTAGAGCTATTTTCTTCAAACAATTTTTTAAGCTCATCAAGAGATAATTCACGTACATCACCTGAAATATTTCCGATGACTACCACTGCATCCAGTGCCATGGTTGCAGGTTCGTATTTCTTTTGTCGTTTTGTAAAATAGGTCTGTTCGTTTGGTGTGAGTTCGCGCGTTATGGCAATGGCATCCACAGAGTCTTGTAACATTAAATTTACAGCTTGTTGCTCTGGAAGCACCAATGTACTGATTTCAGCTTTTGGGTATCTTATTTTATACGCCGTGATTTGTTCTTCGATGACGTTTTTGAGTGATTCGTCGAACGCGATTCTCATTTTACCTTCGCGTATGGTTTCTTTTTTTTTCTCTTCTTCATTTTGTGTGCAAGCGAACGAGAGAAGGGAAACTGCCAATAAAAGTGTGAATGAATGCGTGTAGTTTTTCATAATTTGATGATGATAAATAAAAAACGAGCTCTTATTCAGAGCTCGTTTTTGTTTAAGATTCCTTGTATTCAATGTAAACTCGGTAACTTCTATATAAGCCATAGATGAAAAAGAGCGTTCCTAGAATCAAGTCGAATGGAGGAGTTAAACCAAAGAGTGGTTTTGAAGCAACAAAGCTAAAAATACCCACTGATATGTAAAACAATCCCATGAATCCTTGAAATAGGTATTTTGTAAATACCCATAATTTTTCACTGTCTTTCCGGTTTGGCATTACTCAAGTACATAAGCGACAGGCATGTTATAGAACACCCGTACAGTTCTACCGTTTTGCTTACCAGGACTCCATTTAGGCATTGACTTGATAACGCGAATTGCTTCTTCGTCACAACCAAAACCAATTCCTTTGAGTACTTGAACATCCCCGATGCTACCATCTCTTTCAACAACGAAGCGGACGAATACTTTTCCTGCTACGTTTGCTCTTTGAGCTGCTGCTGGGTATTTGATGTTCTGACCAATGAACTTGTACATCGCTGAAATCCCTCCTGGGAATTCTGGATTTTGCTCAACCGTTGTAAAGATTTCTTCTTCACGAGGTTTCTCAATCTCGACAGGACGAGTAATCTCAGCTGGTGGCGGCGGCGGTGGAACAAAGTCCCCCACAGGCTTAACACCTTCTACTGTTTTAGAAGAAATAACTGCTTCTTCTACTTTCTCAGCAGGTGGTGGTGGCTCCTCCATCGGTACATCTTCATCCTTTTTTGGTTCAGGAGGAAGGAACTTCACTTGGGCTACCTCTGGTGGTGGAGCCGGCGGTGGTGGAGGCGGTGGTGGCAATTCAGGCTTTTCCTCAGGTTGTTCTGGTTCTTCTTTGAGCTTACTCAAATCAATTTCAACAACTTCCATCTTATCCTTATTTAAGTTGGGAGCGATGTACTTGTTGAACGTCCAGGCACCTAAAAAAATAGACCCAAATATACCTACTCCAACTACAACTGAGCGAGTCAGGTACTTGGAATAATTTTTCCTTAGAAAATAAGCACCGTATTCTTTGTTTTTATTTTGGAATACGATTTCATCTAAGGTCATTTGGTCATTTTTTTTCTGATCCATACTACTTTTTTTTACCTCAGATTTTAATTCGATTTAGGCGACGATACCTTTTGAGTATAAGCATCAAGCTCAACTTTTTGAACATCTACGATTGCGAACTTGTCACAAGCCGTGATAGCCATCTCATCTAAAATATCGACTGTGTTTTTCCAGTTTGCATCCGCAGTAGGTTTGATAATTACTGTGAAGTTCTCTGGATTCGGTGCGTTTGCTTTCTTTTTCAAGATAGCAGCGCGTATGCCTTCTGCTGTATAATCGGTTTCTTCTAGGTCTTCAGGAAGTACATCTGTTAATGCTTTCTGATACCAAAAAACGCGATCTTCTTTGCCTAGAACGATAGTGATGGTATTTGACTCCTTGAGCTCCATTGTCTCTTGTTTGTCCATATCATCCTCTTCCTTATCAGGCATGTTCAGCTTCATGATATTCGGCTTTCCAAAGGTAGTGGTGTACATGAAGAAAGTAATCAACAAGAAACCTAAGTCCACCATGGGTGTCATATCTGGTTTTCCTGAACTTTTCTTTGCCCGTTTTTTACCATCACCTTTGCCACCGGATTCTTGTATTTCTGCCATTTTCTTTTTCGGTTTTAGGTGAAATTACTCTCCTTTGGTGACCAATTTAAATTTATTAATGTCTGCTTTACCTAGTTCATCAAATAAGTTTTTGATGGCAGGATAAGACGTCTTCATATCTCCACGAATAGCTAATTTAGCATTTGGATTTACCTGACGAACATACACATTAATCCAATCAACTAATTCCGTGTTTGCAGAATCTAATGGAATACCAGCCAACTGAACGCGCGATTGCTCTGCTTCTGTCATAGCTAAGTACTGCTTTAATCCTCCTTTGGAAACACCTACTTCTGCTAATTTGGTGAATTTTGCCTGCTCCGCAGCAGATAAATTTAAACCAAACTCGTCGTTCAATGCTGCAACAAGTGCATATCTTTCAAGTGGGTTAGCTACACCAAAGAAGTATTTCCCATCTCCTGTAACTGAAATCATCCCCAAATCTTTCTCTTCAATTAATTCTTCAGAAATTGAACTCGGAGTGTTGATTGTCACTGACTCTTGGCTTTTAAACTGAGTCGTCATGATGAAGAACGTAAGTAACAAGAACGCTACGTCACACATCGCAGTCATGTCCATTGAAGGACCGTGTCTTTTAGGTTTTACTGCTGCCATAATTTCAACTTATTTAGATGATTGTCAAAATAACTAAATATTCGATAAATCTCCAAACGAATTAGTTATGTGAAGCAAAATTTTGTTGTAAGCTCATTCCGATTTCATCAATTTTGTACGTCAATACGTCAATTTTCGAAGTAAAGATGTTGTACATGATGATGGCAATTGCTGAAGTCCCAATTCCTAATGCCGTGTTGATCAAGGCTTCCGCGATACCTGTTGCAAGAGCAGATGCATCTGGAGCACCACCACCTGAACCAAGTGCGAAGAATGAACGAATCATACCGATTACCGTTCCTAATAGGGCGATAAGTGTAGCAACTGAAGCAAGTGTAGAAAGTACAGTCAAGTTTTTCTCTAACATAGGTAATTCCAACGAAGTTGACTCTTCTACTTCTTTCTGTAAAGAAGCAAGTTTTTGCTCTTTCGTTAACTCTGTGTCACTAATCAATTGGCTGTATTTTGTTAATGCCGTTTTTGTTACGTTACCAACAGAACCTTTTTGTGCATCACATGCCTTGATTGCATCTGCAATGTTGTTTGAATCCAACATTTTACGTACGTTACGTACAAATACATCTAAGTCACCTGAACCTGAAGCCTTTCCGATTGTGATGAAACGCTCGATAGAGAAAACAAATACAGTTAACATACATGTAATCAAAATAGGTACGATTATCCCTCCAGAGTAAACAATACCCATTGCATTGGATGGTTTGTGCTTCTCAGCATCTTCAAAGTTAGCCGGGTCACCTAATAAGAAATACCAGATGCTGAAACCGATTACGAAAAGGATTGGAATAACTAACGCCGGGCTGATGCCGTTAGACTGTTTTTTTTCTGCTGCTGGTTTTTTTGCAGCGGGAGTAGTAGGTTTTTTTTCCATTAGCTTTGAAACTTTAGGGTTTTAAAACAACCGAAATTGATTAATTTGTGAAAAATAGTTAATTATTTAAAAGTCCTAAAAAGAGAAACATTTGCAACGAATTACCTCTATTTTCTTAATAAAACTTTGGCAAGTCTAAACAAAAACGATGAAACATAAAACAAGTCGTTTTACATTTTTTTGACTTTTTTTTCATCGAATTGTACTTTTTAGTTTTTGAATTTACCACCCTATCATAGAAATAACTTATAACTAGGTATTTAAGCTGTTTTATTCTGTGTTTATCTTGAATAAATCTAAGAATTGATATTTAGCCTTTTTTGCGCTTTTTTACGGCTTATTTGAATCAACAACAATTCTTTTATCTCGATTAGAAACCTCCCATCCCGTATGAAATACCAATCGTACAATGTCTTGGTATTTGGGAAACATGATTTTTTCTACATCATCTCCCGGTTGATGGTAATCTGCGTGAACACCTGTAAAATAAAAAATAACGGGTATTCCTTTTTTTGCAAAATTGTAATGGTCTGACCGGTAATAAAACCGATTTGGGTCTTTCGGGTCGTTGAATGTGTAATCTAATTGGTAATTGACGCTTTGCTTATTCGCCGCTTCACTAAGTGCATGTAATTCGGAAGATAATTTGTCCGAACCAATTAAATATACATATTTTTCATTGCCTTCATGTTCTTTATCGACTCTCCCAATCATATCTATGTTCAAGTTGCAAACTATATTTTCCAAAGGAACTGCCGGCGCTACATCTGTAAAATATTTTGAACCCAATAATCCTTTCTCTTCTCCTGTTACCCACAAAAATAAAATGCTTCTTTTCGGTCCATTGCCCGCTGCTTTTGCTTTGGCAAATGCTTCTGCTAACTCAAGTACTGCACATGTTCCCGACCCGTCGTCGTCTGCTCCATTGTAAATGTTTCCTTTGGCATCTTTACCCACATGATCAAAATGAGCGGATATAACAATGACCTCTTCTTTCTTGTCTGTGCCTTCTAAAAATCCCATTACATTCATGGTTTCAACAGGAACATCTCCGCGCTTCATCTGAACAGTTACTTTCGATTTTGGCGTACTTATTTTTCCTGATTTTCTTGCATCCATTAATTTTTGTGTGCTTATGTCCAACATAGCCGATGCCATTGTCTGAGATATAGTGAATGTCGGCGAGGCTGTTTCTTGGTCTTTGGTTGGCTCAAACACGAGTCGGTTGTATCGAGATAATATAGCTCTTCGCTCAGCCGATTTCGTCTTAAATTCATCTGCGTTTGCCTGTGAAATCTCGAAAAAACAAATAGCTCCTGCTTTTTTAAGTCCTTCTACTTTTGCTCGTAATCCTTCTGTTCCTACCCATTTTGTTTCTCCCTCGCTTGAGCCTTCCCAAAAAACAACGGCTTTGCCTTTCAAGTCTATTTTTGCGTATTCATCGGGTAATCCATACGGTAGGGAAACGATTTCGAGTTCTTTTTTCTCTGGGATGTGAATCAATCCGTTCGGGAAATAGTCGGTAAATAATACATTATTTTTCCCTTTTACTTCGACTTGGGCTATTTGCCAGTCTTTTTTATACAAGGAGAAAGGTTGGATATAACTTTTGTCTCCAGTGGCTGTCGGAACGATAGGGGTTAAGCCATACGATTTTAGCTGTGCAATGATGTATTCCGCCGCTTTGCGTTGGCCTTCAGAGCCCGTATCACGCCCTTCTAGTTCATCCGATGCAATGTAGGTGAGGTGTTTTTTTAAATCTTCTGCTTGAATGGTTTCAGCAAAAGTGCTAACTGGCACATTTTGCGCATGAAGCACAGACGAATGTAGCAGTGATAAGCCCGCAACAATCGCTAAAATCTTGGTTTTTTGCATGTTTTAATCAGATTAATGGTTCGTGGGTAAAATTAAATTAGTTTACCAAAAAACAAATTGCTTTGACAATGAATTTTAAATTTTAGTTAATTTTGCCACTTTCTAAATCGAACCGTTTTCGCAAGTACACAATCATCCAATGAAATTAAAGCTCGACGCTCCAGAAAAATTTGAGTACCGTCATCACGGTAAACAAAAAGAAAATCTCGAAAGTATGCTCCAAACTGTGGGCGTATCAACGGTAGATGAATTAATAGAACAAACTGTTCCTGCCTCTATTCGCTTAGATAATCCGCTTCAACTTCCTGAACCACTGAGTGAACAACAGTTCCTGAAGATGTTCAAAGGTATTGCGCGCCAGAACAAAATAGCGAGGAGTTTTATCGGTACAGGTTACTATGACACGGTTGTTCCTCCGGTTATTCTTCGAAATATTCTTGAAAACCCTGCTTGGTACACTGCTTACACGCCTTACCAAGCGGAAATCGCGCAAGGACGCCTCGAAATGCTTTTGAATTTCCAGACAATGGTTTGTGACTTAACAGCAATGGAAATTGCGAATGCATCGCTCTTAGACGAAGGGACTGCTGCTGCTGAAGCTATGTCTATGTTCTTCGGTTCGCGAAAAGGAACAAAGAAAAATGCAACTACTTTCTTTGTGTCAGATTTATGTCATCCACAAACAATTGATGTCGTTATCGGACGCGCTGTGCCCATCGGCGTGCAAGTAATTGTTGGTGACTATGCCAAACTCGACCTTACAGATGAATCTCTCTTCGGCGTTTTATTGCAATATCCTGCAACCAATGGGGATGTAATCGACTATACGCCGTTCATCGCTGCTGCACAAGAAAATCAAATTTTTGTCACCGTAGCAACAGACTTATTGGCTTTAACGCTCCTAAAAGCACCCGGTGAAATGGGGGCAGATGCCGTTATCGGAACTGCACAACGCTTGGGTGTACCTATGGGATATGGCGGACCACACGCTGCATTCTTTGCCACAAAAGATGCGTATAAAAGACAAATACCAGGTAGAATTATCGGTATGTCCATAGATAAAGAAGGCAATCAGGCACTTCGGATGGCGCTTCAAACAAGAGAGCAACACATTCGAAGAGAAAAAGCAACCTCTAATATATGTACAGCTCAGGTGCTTTTGTCGGTTATGGCAAGTGCCTACGGAATCTACCACGGCCCTGACGGTCTTAAAAATATCGCTGGTCGTATTTACGGGTTGACACAATTGCTCGTAGAAAAACTTAAAGAACTTGACATCGAGGTTGAAAACAAGTCGTTTTTTGATACCATCACGGTGAATATCCCAGGTCGTGCCGAGAAAGTACGCGAACTGGCTTTAGAAGCGGGTATTAATTTTAGATATTTCGACGATTCCCGTGTTGGAGTGAGTTTCGATGAAACCAAAACGATGTATGACCTCGTTGATGTTCTCGATATCTTGATGGAAGCCGCAGGTAAAATGGTTGAAATGCAAGTTTCGCCTACTATTGAACTAGCGATTCCAAGTGCTTTAGCACGTACTTCTACCTACATGACGCACCCGGTGTTTTCGAAATACAGAACGGAACACGAAATGCTTAGGTACCTTAAGTCTCTGGAAAACAAGGACTTATCTATGGTTCATTCGATGATTTCACTCGGTAGCTGTACCATGAAACTGAACGCAACCACAGAAATGATTCCAGTGACTTGGCCTGAGTTAGGACAAATACATCCGTTCGCACCGGTTGAACAAACCAAAGGATACCAAATCATGTTTGACCATTTGAACAAATGGTTGTGCGAAATTACAGGCTTTGACGCCATGTCTCTCCAACCAAACTCGGGTGCGCAAGGAGAATATGCAGGCTTGATGGTCATTCGTGCCTATCACCAAAGTAGAGGAGATGCGCATAGAAACATTGCGCTAATTCCATCTTCTGCGCATGGTACAAACCCTGCCTCGGCTGTTATGGCTGGTATGCAGGTGGTTGTAGTAAAATGTGATGAGAAAGGAAACATCGACGTAGAAGATTTGCAATTAAAAGCAACGCAACATGCTACTAATCTGGCGTGTTTGATGGTAACATACCCTTCAACGCACGGCGTATTTGAGGAATCTATTATTGAAATCTGTGCCATAATTCATCAGCATGGTGGACGCGTCTATATGGACGGCGCCAATATGAATGCACAAGTTGGATTGACTTCGCCGCGCAAAATCGGTGCGGACGTTTGTCACTTAAATCTACACAAAACTTTCTGTATTCCACACGGTGGCGGTGGTCCTGGAATGGGGCCAATCGGTGTTGTGGCTGACCTTGCACCGTTCTTACCTGGAAATGTGTTCATAAAAACAGGAGGAGAACAAGCAATTCGTGGTATTTCTGCCGCGCCTTGGGGAAGTGCAAGTATTCTACCTATTTCGTATGCTTATATTGCCATGATGGGTGGCGAAGGATTAACTGAAGCGACGAAATATGCCATTTTGAATGCCAATTACATCAAAACTAGACTGGCATCTCACTATGAAATCCTTTACACAGGTGCAAATGGTCGCTGTGCGCACGAAATGATTGTCGATTGCCGTCCGTTCAAACAGTCCGCTGGAGTAGAAGTCGAAGATATTGCCAAACGTTTGATGGATTATGGTTTCCATGCCCCAACGGTGTCTTTCCCGGTGGCAGGAACTTTGATGATTGAACCGACGGAATCAGAGTCGAAGGAAGAAATAGATAGATTCTGTGACGCACTCATCCAAATTAGAGAAGAAATCCGTGAAATTGAGGCGGGTATGTATCCGAAAGAGGACAATGTTTTGGTGAATGCTCCACATACAATTCGCGTAGCAATGGCTGAAAATTGGAACAAACCTTATACAAGAGAGAAGGCAGCATTCCCTGTGGAGCGTCTTCGCTTTGCAAAATTCTGGCCGTCTGTGAGTCGAATTGACTCCGCTCATGGCGACAGGAACTTGATTTGTGCTTGTGTACCTACGGAGGCGTATGCGTAATCCATAAATTTGACTAATCAGCTAGAGGTAGTTCGCTACTTCTAGCTTTTTTATTTATATGCAAACGACTTTATCTACATATCAAATACAGCAAATGAATGAATGGGGAAGGACGCGAACTCCTTTTCTTTTCATGCTGGATTTTGAAGGCAATAAACCCATTCTGCTTCCTCTGAACCAAGCAGCAAACGAAGGAATTTCTTTTGTTGTAGATACGCCTTTCTTTCAGCAAAAAAATGTTTCTATACCTTCCAATTCTCGGCTTCAAAATGCTCCTTTTGCTGTAAGTCATTCCATTCCTTTCGCTACTTATCAGCAGGCTTTTGCGCTTGTTCATTATCATCTCAGCAAAGGGGATAGTTTTTTGTTGAATTTGACGGCATCAACACCTATTGTGCTTTCAACGACTTTACAAGAGATTTTTTTCGCTGCAAAAGCAAAATGCAAAGTACTTTTTAAGGATGAGTTTACGTGTTTTTCGCCGGAACCTTTTGTTTTGATAGATAAAAAAGGAATCATTTCTTCGTATCCCATGAAAGGAACAGCCATTCAACATTCTGCGGAGGATAAAGAGCGATTATTAACCAATCAGAAGGAGTTATTTGAACACACAACAATCGTGGATTTGATTCGAAATGATATTAGCCAGGTCGCTGAAAAAATTTGGGTAGAAAAATTTCGGTTTATGGAGGAAATTCAGACAGCTGCCGGACAAACGTTGCTTCAAATTAGTTCGCAAATTTGTGGACAATTACCAACAGATTGGGAGTCACGAATAGGGACAATCTTCACTAAATTACTTCCTGCTGGTTCTATTTCTGGAGCGCCTAAAACCAAAACAGTAGAGGTGATTCAAGAAGCAGAAAGGTATTTGCATCCTGCCGGAGAAAGGGGATATTATACGGGTATTTTTGGTATTTTTGACGGCGAACAGCTTTACTCTTCTGTCATGATTCGCTTTATTGAAAAAACACAAATAGGAGCTTTCTTCAAAAGTGGAGGCGGAATTACCTTCAGAAGTCAGGTCGAAATGGAATATCAAGAATTGAACGATAAGATTTATGTGCCGCTTCTTTGAAACAATTTGTGTACAAGACGGGGTGATTCAACGACTGGATTACCACCAAAAACGAATAGACGATACCCGCGCGTTCTTTTACCCAACGCTGCCGCCCATTTCGTTGAAATCTAGTATTCATATTCCTGATTTTGCACAGAAAGGCACATTTCGATGTCGGGTAAATTACGATAAAATCATTCATGATGTTTCTTTTTTTTCCTATACTTTGCGCACACATCAGCGCATTAAATTAGTGGAACAACCTACATTTGCGTATGATTTTAAGTGGGAAAACAGAGCCTTTTTCTCTGAACAACTGGCTAAATACCCTGATGTAGATGAAATTCTTTTCACCCAAAATGGTTTTCTGACAGACACCACCTATTCTCACATTCTTCTCAAAAAAGAAATTGGAAAATGGATTTTACCTTCTACCTATCTATTACCAGGCACAAAAAGTAAGTACTTGCTTGCTAGTCAATTGGTTGAGTTAGCGCCACTGCACAAAGATGACCTTCCAGATTTTTCCTACATCGCCTTGATTAATGCCATGCGTGATTTTGAAGAAATATACAGATATACTTTCAATAAAGAGGATGAGATTTTGGAACTAAAGAAAATGGAAAATTAAACGCATTGGCGTACTACTTTTCATAAAAAAGAGTATTTTTGCCGTACATATCATCCATCTGCTACTTGTAGCCGAATGATTTATAAAGACGAGGGGAGAGAATAGGCTCTGTGAACCTCGGGCAACCTGTCCCGCTCCAAGCGATAAGGTGCCAATACCTACCTAATTGGGTTACTACCAATAGGACTTATAAACCAATCAAGCGATTCGTTCAATCTATTGGTTTTTGCTCGTCTTTCACATAATATCTATGTGTTTTTGGCGTGTTTTTTACAGATTGAGCCCAACAAGAAGTTATACATGGTACAATATCATACGTTCACACATTCTACTCCTTTTCAACTCGAAAATGGCGCTTGGCTGCCTGAATTTGAGCTCGCCTACACCACATACGGCAAACTCAACGAACAACAAGATAATCTCATTTGGGTTTGTCATGCTTTTACGGGCAACGCCAACCCATCCGATTGGTGGGGTGGGCTTATTGGAGACAAATGGCTCTTTAATCCAGAAAAACATTTTGTCGTTTGTGTGAATATTTTATGCTCGCACTATGGTTCTACCAACCCGTTATCCGTAAATCCAGTTACGAACGAACCCTATTTTCAGGATTTTCCACTTGTGACGATTCGGGATGTCGTGAAAACATTTGAAATTCTAAGAAATGCTTTGAAGCTTCCCAAAATTGCCATTTTAATGGGTGGTTCGCTCGGTGGTCAGCAAGCCATTGAGTATGCAGCGACTTTCCCTGATGCAATGGAACGATTGATTTTATTTTCTACCAATGCCATTCATTCACCGTGGGGAATTGCCTTCAACGAGTCGCAACGTATGGCGATTGAACTCGACACAACGTGGGGAGAACGAAGAAAAGAAGCAGGTATGGAGGGCTTGAAAGTCGCTCGGTCGATTGCTTTGTTGTCTTATCGAAATTACGAAACATACAATAGAACGCAGTCGCGAGATGAAGGGCAAACGAACTTTTTTCGGGCTATGACCTATCAAAATTACCAAGGTGAAAAAATCAAACGCCGTTTCAATGCGTTCAGTTATTATTACCTGACGAAAATGTTTGACTCGCATGATATTAGCCGAGGGCGTGGTACTTTAGAAGAAACTTTGGCGGCTATTTCCCAAAAAACATTGGTTATTGGTATCTCTTCCGATATTCTTTTTCCACCTGCCGAACAAGCATTTATTGCCCAGCATCTACCCGCAGCTACTTATGTAGAAATTGATTCTACATATGGGCACGATGGATTCTTAATTGAGTTCGAAATCATGTCTCGTGCTATTAAAAAATGGTTGAACGAAACGAATGGTAGTTATTTAATTAATTGATAATTAATCAATTAGTTGGTTGAGGGAGTCTGTTCAACATGAGGTTTCCAATCTCCAAGGCTTTTTCCTTGACAAATGTCGCCTTTGGCCCTTCAAATAAAAGATGGGTACTATGAAACCACCAAGCAAGCCAATGTTCAAAATGTTTTTTTGTCATCGGATGTTCCTGGTGTTTTTGGATATGTACCCACATCATTCCCCCGTCGTAATTCCCTGTTTGGAATAGCCAATTTTCCCAAAAATTGATGGTTCGCTGTACGTGTCGTTCAAATTCCTCCGCCGGCATTTGAAAAACAGGCGCCATAAATGGATCGGCATGGATTTTTTCGTAAAAAGTGTGGACTAACAAAGAGATGTCTTCTCTTGATGAAATATCTTGCTTGGGGTTGGTCGTATCGTTCATTTCTTTCGTGCTTATTCAACAATTTGTTGCAAATCTACGTTGTAAAATGGGTACTTTTTCATGATTATCCTCGTATATTGTACCTAATTTGGCTGCTTTTTGTTTAGAAACGAAGGCAACAAACGAATAAAAGTCTGATACAAAATGAAGAACCGAATGAGAATACAGGTAGTAGGCGCTGCTTTTTTGCTCGCAATGGCACTAAATAGTTGTAAAAATACACAGAAAGTTCCTGCGCTTGATGCTGGTCTGACACAAAATGAGCCCGTCGCAGAATCGGTAAAAAGTCAGGAAGTCAGCACACCTACTTTGTCTGCCATGAAGGGAAAATTCATGTTGATTGATTCTTCAACCGTTCGTATTTTTCTGGATGCAACGATTACAAATTTAGACACCGCCAATGCCCTAGAAGCTATAAATAAACAATTTAAAATGGGTTGGGCGGTCAATTCAGATTATTCGCTGCGCGATAGATTAGCCTCTGGAAAAATAGAGGCGCTCACGTCTGCTCAATTCCAACAAGAGGGGGTTCATTCTTATATCACGTTTGATTTCCAACGCCCGCCCGCTTTGCGCGAAGGGGTTTTGCTTGTAGAATTTGCTGACTATAAGGCATCTAAAAAATACATCAATGATTTCTTTATTGATTTTACTGGCAAAAGGGTAAGCGATAGGTTTCAGTTATTTGAAGCAAATGATTTGGTACCTATGCGTAAAGGGTATCTTGTTGCCGGAAGAGAATACGAGTTAAAAAGCATTAATCCATCTAACGAAAAGTTATATTTAGTCAAATATACATCTGCGTACGGCCCATCTCCTTCTCCGATGTCTTCTCAAAAAAACCAAGATGTGCGGGAGTTACCCAGAGAATTTATAAAAGAGGTGGCTTCTAATTCAAAAATTACATTGGATTCGCCGGGTTTTTATGCGTTGTTACGGGATTCATCGACAACAGAAAATAGTTTTGGTTTTTTGGTTGTAAACGAGCGCTTCCCTCGCTTTACTTTTCCTGAGCAACTTGCAGAGCCACTTATTTATATGAGCACAAACCCGGAAACGCAGGCAATTCGTCAGAACCCGCTTGTGAAAGATGCTTTGGACCTGCACTTTCTTCAGCTTATGGGCGGCGATACAACCAAGGCAAAAAATACTATTCGGTTATTTTACAAGCGCGTAGAAGAGGCGAATGATTTCTTTACTTCGTACAAAGAGGGCTGGAAAACCGATAAAGGGATGATTTACGTCGTGATGGGCCCACCAAATCGCATTCAAAAAAGTAGAGATAGGGAAATTTGGTTATATTCGCAGTCTCGTAATTTTTCCGAGATACTTTTTACATTTTATCGTAAACCTACAAATTTTATAGAAGACCATTATGAGCTAGTTCGGTATCCCGAATATCAGTCGTATTGGTATCCTATCGTCGAAGCATGGAGAACAGGAAACGTGGTGGAGTAACTAACTCAAGACCCAATAGGCCAGAATCGGGTGGCGTCAAATACCGATACATAAAAAAATCTACAAGCCAGATTGACAAAGAATCCATGGTTTTTGGTGTGCAGTCTGTCTTGGAAACGCTTCGTTCAGAGAAAGAAATTGACAAAATTCTTATTCAACGTGAGTTTGGACATTCGGAAGTAGAACGCATTGCCAAAGAGCGCGATATTCCTGTGCAACGAGTGCCTTCTGAAAAACTAAATAGTATCACCGGGAAAAACCACCAGGGCGTTATTGCTTTCGTTTCGGCGGTAAATTATGCCAAACTCTCCAATATTGTTGCAGATGCGTTTGAGTCGGGCGTTGTGCCCGTAATCTTGGTGTTAGATAGAATTACGGATGTTCGGAATTTCGGAGCTATTGCACGGACAGCGGAATGTACAAGCGTAAACGGGATTGTCGTGCCGACACGTGGCGGGGCTGCGGTTAATTCAGATGCTATGAAAACTTCATCAGGGGCATTGAACTTCATTCCGGTTTGTCGAGAAAATGATTTGTCTAAGGCGGTTGAAGAATTAAAACTATCTGGTTTTCAGGTAGTTGCATGTACAGAAAAAGGAGAAGGATATATTTATGATGTTCCGTTTACTGTTCCGACTGTAGTCATAATGGGGTCAGAAGAAGATGGAATCTCAGAAAGCCTTATCCGTCAATGTGATTTTGTTTCCAAGATTCCTATGTCTGGAAATGTCTCTTCGCTGAATGTTTCCGTTGCTACGGCAGTGATTTTATATGAGATTGTACGTCAGCGATTGACTTCTTAATCTCTCTTTCTTTTCATGATTATTTAAAACCTCCTCCATTTGGTTTCAATGGAGGAGGTTTTGTCTATACAAGGACTATCCTAATCGAACATACGTTACGTACGAATTTGCTCTGTTTCTCATCAAATAAATCTTGAAAATTGATGTATTTCTCGTACTTTGTGCTACTTGTTTAGTTACTTCATTCATTCCAAAAAAAAGCCTAATTTCGTATGTATCAAGAACTTTTATTCCAAAATCAAGTGAGTTGTAGTTATACTTTTAAAAAGATTTCCACAGAAAATGTATCAATGCGTTTGACAGCTGACGCCGCCTCAGTCGGCTTTATGTACCGTCATATCGGGGAAATTATGCATCTTTTAGGTCAATTTTTTGGTTTTCCTACGGATGTTCAAAATACGACGATGGGATTTAAAGACGAAGGACAATTACAAAATTTGGAAGAAATACAAGGTTTAGTTGATTCAGGTTTTGCTGTGCTTCAACAAATTATTGATACGACCTCAGAAGAAGGTTGGTCCGAACTCGTGGAAACTCCTTTCTTCGGCACTCTTTCAAAAACGCGTTTGTTTGCGCATATTTTATTTCATACTTCGTATCATACTGGGCAAATCGCTTTGACTTTAAAGCGCGGAGAATAAGTGTATTTAATGATGAAGAAAGCAAAAATCTCTTATGTACCACAGAATGAATCGTTTGTACATAAGAGATTTTATGTGGAAAGAATTAGGTAGAAACTTAGCTTAATTGCATCATTTCATTTGTGCCAATTCATCGATTAAAAAATAGCCAGTATAACTACCTTTCACCTTGGCAATCTCCTCGGGTGTCCCTTCAGCGATGATGTATCCGCCTTTATTTCCTCCTTCTGGGCCCAAGTCAATGACATGGTCAGAGATTTTTATAACGTCCAAATTATGCTCAATAATGAGGATAGAATTGCCTTTATCCGCTAATTTTTGCAAAACATCCAATAATTTCCGAATATCCTGAAAATGAAGTCCAGTTGTTGGTTCATCCAAGATATACAAGGTTTTTCCGGTATCTCTTTTGGAAAGTTCCTCAGATAATTTGACGCGTTGTGCTTCCCCGCCAGAAAGGGTAGTTGCATGTTGCCCCAATGTCAAATAGCCTAAGCCAACATCCGAAAGGATTTGTACTTTGCGCAAAATTCTTGGTTGGTTTTCAAAGAAAGTAATCGCTTCTTCAACCGTCATATCCAATACATCTGAAATGGATTTCCCTTTAAAACGCACCTCCAGTGTTTCCCGATTGAAGCGTTTGCCCTTGCATGTTTCACAATCTACATATACATCGGGTAAAAAATCCATCTCAATTTTCTTTTTACCTGCTCCTTCGCATGTCTCGCAACGTCCGCCTTTGACATTGAAAGAGAATCTGCCTGGCTTATATCCTCGGATTTTCGCCTCAGGAAGTTCCGCAAAAAGTGTACGTATTTCCGTAAACATCCCTGTATAAGTGGCAGGATTACTCCGTGGTGTTCGACCAATCGGCGACTGATCTACTTCGATGACTTTATCAATATGTTCCAATCCTTCCACAGACTCGTAAGGCAAAGGCTCTTTTTTAGCCCGGAAAAAGTGGTGATTTAGAATGGGAAAAAGGGTTTCGTGTACCAAAGAGGATTTCCCACTTCCTGAAACTCCCGTAATGGATACAATTTTACCAAGTGGAAGTTGCAACGTCACATTCTTTAAATTGTGTCCTTTTGCACCCCGAATGACTAGCTGGTGTCCGTTTCCTGGGCGTCGTTCTGCTGGAGGTAATATCTGAACGCGACTGCTTAAATAATCTGCTGTTACTCCTCCTTTTGCCATAAATTCTTCGGGATTTCCTTGGTTAACGATGCGCCCACCGTGTCGCCCTGCACCTGGTCCAATATCGAGAATGTAATCCGAAGCCAACATCATGTCTTTGTCGTGCTCCACAACTAAAACGGTATTTCCTAAGTCGCGCAAATCTTGCAAAGCCTGGATTAATTTCACGTTATCCCGTTGGTGCAGCCCAATGCTTGGCTCATCCATGATATACAAGACACCGACGAGCTGTGTACCAATTTGTGTGGCAAGCCGGATACGTTGGGCTTCTCCGCCAGAAAGCGTGCGCAACGGTCTGTTCAAGGTAAGATAATCAAGACCGATTCCCATCAAAAAGCCGATACGTTTCCGAATTTCTTTGACAATCTCAACGGCAATGAGCTGTTGTCTTTCCGTCAATCGGCTTTCAATACCTGTAAACCATTCCGCCAATTCCCGAATATCCATTTCGGCGAGCGAGGAAATATTTTTGCCGTCAATGAAAAAATGAAGCGATTCTTTTCTGAGCCGTTGCCCGTTGCATTCACCACAGGTTTTGGTTTGTAAAAAATCGCGCAGCCATTCTTGAATTTTATCGTTGTCGGATTCTTGTTGCCGTTTTAAGAACGTAATAACTCCTTCAAATTTTGTGTTCCAATCCGTTCCTGGATGTTTCTTTGAAGGCACAGCAAGAGGTTCTTTGCTGCCATACAAGATGGTTTCGATGGCCTCTTCCGGGATTTTTTCAATCGGTGTGCTGATGTTTACTTTGTGCATTTTCAAGATGATTTCTATCTGCTTAAAAATCCATAAGTCGCGGTATTCACCCAAAGGAGCAATGCCTCCTCGGCTGATACTCAGGCTTTTATCAGGAATAATAGATTCTTCCGTGATTTCTTCCACGTGCCCCAATCCATTGCAACTCGGACAAGCGCCATACGGTGAATTGAATGAAAATGAGTTCGGAGAAGGTTCTTCGTAACTTATGCCTGACTCTGGGTCTGTTAAGTTTTGAGAGAGATAATGAATAATGCCTTGATCATCAAGTACATACATGGAGCCTTTTCCTACCTTTAGTGCAGTCCGGACAGACTGGCTGAGTCTATATCTGTCTTCTTGGTAAGGAATGAGTCTATCAATCACGACTTCTATATCGTGTATTTTATAACGGTCAACCTGCATTTTGGGCACAACATCCTTGACTTCCCCATCCACGCGTACTTTGGTATAACCCATTTTGATAATGCTCTCAAAAAGCTCGCGGTAATGTCCTTTTCTGCCCTTGACCAATGGAGCGAGTAAGGTGGCTTTTCGCTTTTCAAATTGGGTAAAAATAAACTCAATGATTTGGTCTTGGGTTTGCTTAATCATCGGATTGCCCGTCAGGTAGCTATGTGCAATACCGGCGCGCGCAAATAACAAACGCAAGAAATCGTAAATTTCGGTAGTCGTACCAACCGTAGAGCGAGGGTTTTTAGACGTAGTTTTTTGCTCAATACTAATAACTGGAGAAAGCCCATTGATTTTATCTACGTCCGGGCGTTCCATATTCCCGATAAAACTTCGCGCATACGCAGAAAAACTTTCCATGTAACGGCGCTGTCCTTCCGCATAAATAGTGTCAAATGCCAAAGAAGATTTTCCACTCCCACTGATGCCCGTAATGACAACAAGCTGGTTGCGGGGTATCATGGCATCGATGTTTTTGAGGTTATGTTCTCGTGCGCCGAAGACCTCAATGAGCTCTTTTTGAACGATGGATTCGGGTTGTTTTTTTGTCACAGTAGAAATTATTTACCTGTAAAATTAGGACATGATGATTTATTGCAAGGCTCTTCTATAAAGCTGAATGGTGTTCTCAAAACCCAAATAAAGCGCGTCACAAATCAAGGCATGCCCAATCGAAACCTCTAGCAAGCCGGGAATGTTTTGATAAAAATAAGCGAGATTATGCAAGTTTAAATCGTGTCCAGCATTAATTCCCAACGCAAGTTCGTTTGCTTTTTTTGCTGCAAGTTGATAGGCACGGATGGCTTCCGTTGGGTTGGTCGGAAAATCATGTGCATATTGTTCTGTATAAAGCTCAATTCGGTCTGTTCCTGTTGCTTTTGCCCCTTCTATCATTCGTTCGTCTGCATCCACGAAAATAGACACACGAATGCCTGCTTCTTGAAACAGAGCGACCAAGTCTTTTAGTAGAGACTGGTGTTTGATAGTGTCCCAGCCAGCATTGGAGGTGATATTTTGTAAGGCATCAGGCACAAGCGTAACTTGCGTGGGTGTATTGGCCAGAACGAGTTCGATGAATTTTTTTTCGGTCGGATTTCCCTCAATATTGAACTCGGTTGTCACCACTTCTTTCAAATCAAAAACATCTCGGTACGTGATGTGTCGCTCGTCTGGGCGTGGATGAACCGTAATTCCCTGCGCCCCAAAGTTTTCAGCGTCAATCGCTGCTTGAACAACATGGGGCATATTTCCCCCTCTTGAATTGCGCAAAGTGGCAATCTTATTGATATTAACGGATAGCTTCGCCATACTTTTTTGTCTAATTAATTAGGCAAAGGTACAAGGAACTCATTCGATTTCGAAAATACGTGAACGAAAACATTGCACGAATTGTGTATTTGAGGATTGTCAACGTAAAAAAAGGAAAGCCACTGTTTTTTGATAGGTTGGAAATTTATTCGGTGCTTTTTTACGATATTTGCATCTTTGTTTTGAATTATCTTATTTCTTCCTTTTTCGTTTTGCTGAAAATAGAAGATGACATTTTTAAAATTGCTTAGTTATGCCTTTAAAATCCATTATCGACGCAGATATCAAAGCGGCTATGTTGGCAAGAGACCAAGTTCGGTTGCTTGCCTTGAGAGATATTAAAAAAATGATTCTACTTGAAGAAACCAAAGCAGGTGGAACAGGTGAAATTTCTGAAGCGGACGAAATGCGCATCTTGCAAAAAGCAGTAAAACAACGCAAAGATTCTGCTGAGATTTACGTCGCACAAAATAGACCGGATTTATTGGCGAAAGAAGAAGCGGAAATTGCGGTAATTGAAGCCTATTTGCCAAAAGCCATGTCTGAGGAAGAGTTGGAAACAGCTATTGCCGCGATTATTGCGGAGGTCGGTGCTACAAGTCCCGCTGATATGGGCAAAGTGATGGGTGTTGCCACCAAATCGCTGGCGGGTAAAACAGACGGGAAAGCCATTTCAGCTATGGTAAAAACGCTTCTTGCTCGTTAATTACTACCAATCCAATTTATTGTTTTACCCCGTGTGTGTCATACGGGGTATTTTTATCAGTTTCCCATGAATACGCTCGACTTACTTCTCTTGATTCCCATCGTTTACGGCGGTTTTAAGGGTTACAAACAAGGACTTTTGATTGAAATTGTAGGGATTTTAGCCTTTGTACTCGCAATGGTCATCGGTTTTAAGTTCCTAAATTTTGGTATGGATACGCTTGCACCGCATATTGGTGAGCGTTTTGCACGCCGAATTTTACCGTACATTAGTTTTGCCGTTATCTTCTTTCCAACCATATATCTAATCAAACAAGTAGGGTTTTCCATGCGTTCGGCACTGCGATACACGCTTCTCGGCTCTTTTGATAGCTTGGCCGGTTGCATCGTCGGTGGATTTACCTGGTTAATGGGAATGAGTACAAGCCTTTGGTTGCTCAAAACAATTGGTATCGTCTTGCCTGAAAAATATACATTAGACTCCCTTCTGCACGAACCCGTCGCACAGGTTTCTCCTCTCGTCATTGTCTATGTATCTGACTGGATTCCCATCGGCGGGAATTTAATCAAAGAATGGTTGATGTAAAGTAGGGATTAGGCTAAAAATCTGTAACTTTGGTTGAGGTACTTTTTGTTCCTTTTCATCAACCAACTAACCCATGCATACAATTTTTTCTACCCCTAAGTTGGCAGAACTCCTGCCTGCTATTGATACGTTCGTACGAAACGAATTAATTCCGCTCGAATCCAACGAAACCCTTTTTGGCTCTTTTCGGGCATTAGAACCCACACTCTACGCCCTTCGTGAGAAAGTGAAACAAGCCGGTTGGTGGGGACTTGCTCTTCCCAAATCGCTTGGTGGCCACGGACTTACTCTCTGCGAATTTGGACAAATCAGTGCGTGTCTCGCGCAATCTCCTTTCGGCCATTTTGTGTTCAATACGCAAGCTCCCGACATCGGAAATATGGAGTTATTGCATCACCATGCCCCTGATTTACTCAAAGAAAAATACCTGAATCCGCTCATACAAGGGCAAATACGTAGTTGTTTTTCGATGACAGAACCAGCATTTGCAGGTTCAAATCCTGTTGAAATGGGAACAACGGCTGTCATTGATGGGGATGATTACGTCATTAACGGACATAAATGGTACACGTCTTCAGCAGATGGTGCTACGTTTGCAATTGTCATGGCTCTTACAAATCCGGATGCGCTTCCGCACCAACGTGCCAGCCAAATTTTAGTACCTCTGGATACGCCCGGGTTTGAACTCGTCCGGAATATTCCTGTAATGGGACATGCAGGCGATAGTTGGGCAAGTCATGCGGAGGTTCGTTATACAAATGTACGCGTACCACGCTCCAACCGAATCGGGGAGGAAGGAAGTGGCTTTCGTTTGGCGCAAGAAAGACTGGGCCCAGGGCGTATTCACCATTGTATGCGGTTCATCGGAATTGCAGAAAGAAGTATTGATTTAATGTGTCAATATGCACTGAAACGGGAAGTTCGCACAGGTCAAAAATTAGCAGATATGCAAATGATTCAATCTTTTATCGCTAAAAGTAGAGCCGAGATTGACGCTGCCCGATTATATGTATTGAATACAGCACATACCATTGACCAACAAGGTGTTACAGCGGCAAGACACCAAATTTCGGCCATTAAATTTTATGCTGCTAATGCAATGCTTCAAGTAGTAGATAGGGCAATTCAAGTACATGGAGGAGCCGGTTTGGTTGGAGATAATGTGCTCGCGTATTGGTACGCACACGAACGGGCTGCACGTATTTACGATGGAGCAGATGAGGTGCACCAAGCTTCGTTGGCTAAAAGTATTCTAAAAAAATACCAAGCAAAATGAGCCTAGAAAACAAATCCAAATCAACGCGTCTTGGCGACGAACTACCCGTTGATAAACTCAATGCGTGGTGTATTCAAGAAGGAATTACCCAAAAAGAACTGAAATCTGTTCGGCAATTTGGTGGCGGATATTCCAATTTGACGTATGAAATACAAACTGAAGAAGAAATATATATTCTGCGAAAACCACCCAAAGGAGCTGAGAAAATCAAGGGTGGACACGATATGGCGCGTGAATACCGTGTGTTAAAAGCACTTGAAAAAGCGACTTTCCCGTTCATCCCTTCACCGATAGCTCTTTGTGAAGACAAAGAAGTGTTAGGAGCCTCCTTTTATGTCATGAAGAAGGTCGATGGAATTATCTATCGGGCAGAACAAGTGAACTATCTACAAGAAAATCTCTCGGAAATTCCATTCCAAACAATGTCTTTGGCTTTGTGTGATGCATTGGCTGCGTTGCATTCGGTCCATATCCACGAAACGGGTTTGATTGATTTAGGTAAACCAGATGGTTACGTGACGAGGCAAGTAGAAGGTTGGACGAAACGTTATCTGGCTGCTCAAACTTCTTCTATTCCTGCTTTTGATTTTGTAAGTGGTTGGTTATCAGGACATATTCCGATTTCTGGCACACCAACATTAATTCACAATGACTTTAAATACGACAATGTTGTTTTTGCTGCTGCCGGTTCTGCGGAGGTCAAAGCAATTTTAGATTGGGAAATGACGACCGTCGGAGACCCGCTCATGGATGTAGGTACGGCACTCTCGTATTGGTCTGAGGAAAATGACGGCGCTTTTGAGAAAAGTTTTAATGTTACCTGGCTTCCTGGAAATTGCACGCGTGCCGAGTTTGTAGCGCGATATGCCCAAAAAAGTGGGAGGTCTCTAGGTGATATATTGTTTTATTATGTATTCGGGCTTTTTAAAAATGCAGTCGTTATCCAACAAATATTCGCAAGATATAAAGCCGGACTTTCAACCGATTCGCGTTTTGCGCATTTGGATAAAGGAGTAGAAAGATTACTCCAAAAAGCACAAAAAAGCATTGAGTCAGGTCAGATGTGTTGAGAGAAATAGATATATAGTGTCTTTTCTTATATTCGTTTTCGGGGAAGAGAGAATGATCAATTCAGGTGTTATTCTAAAAAAAAGATATTTTATCTGAAATCCAGTAAACTATTTGGCGAAACAACTCGTAACTAAGGTGTTCGGAAACGAATTTAATTTTTCACATTTAAAATTGTCCTAAAAAATGAAAAACATCTTAGCAGTCGCACTTCTCGTGTCTTCTTTCCTATTTGCTTCTTGCGAAAAAGAAGAAATGAATGCAAATCAAGTAGCTTTCACAGCTACATTGAGTGGTTCTGAAGAAGTCCCAGCGTTCAATACAATGGCATCTGGTACATTGAACGGTACGTTCAATACAGAGACAAAGATTCTTGCTTTCACTGTAACTTATACAGGAATGACTCCGGTAGCTTGGCATCTACACAAAGCGGCAAAGGGTTCAAACGGGCCAGTCGTTTTTGATTTAGGAACATCGTTTACATCTCCGTATATGTGGCAAACAACAGCCCTAACGGCAGAACAAGAAGCAGATTTAATGGCAGGAATGTATTATCTCAACATTCACTCGGCACTATCTCCATCTGGCGAAATTCGTGGTCAGTTGATGAAAAAATAAGGAAGTCAATTACTGATTTTTTTTGACTGTACTTTTGAGTAACTTGCTCAGGAGTACAGTTTTTTATTTAATTAAGATGAACAATGAAACGTCCACTCATTCTTTTATTTACAAGTATCTCTTTGCTAAATGGTGCAGGATGTGTCTCTACGACTTCCACTGGAACCACGGTAGCAGCTACAAGCTCGCTCGAAGTAGAGGCGAGAAAGCAAACAAATCAGTTAAAAACGTTACTGAATCTCTCAGAAATGCAAGCAGATAAGGTTTATATCGCTACTTTAACGCATTTGAAAACAACAAGTCGGTTGCGACAAATGGGGGATATGTCCAAGATTTCTGCGGCTGATGAAGCGTATCGCCAAGAATTAGCCAAAATATTGACAAATGAACAGTGGGGACAGTACCAAATTTCGAAAGGAAACGGATAATAAAAAAGCGGCCTTCTCTCTTTTGGAAAGAAGGCCGCTAAGCAAAACGATTTTTTATCAAACGCCAGCTAAAGCTGCATTCATAGAACGAACAGCTGCTGCTGATTTTTCAAATAATTCTTTTTCTTCGTTGCTCAAGCGTAGGTTGATGATTTTTTCCCATCCTGTACGACCAATCACAACTGGTACACCGATACAGATGTCTTTTTGTCCGTATTCGCCGTTTAAATAGACAGAAGAAGGAATGATTTTCTTTTCATCACGAAGGATAGCTTCAACGATTTGACCTACAGCTGCGCCAGGTGCATACCATGCGGATGTGCCCAATAGACCTGTCAAGGTTGCACCACCCACCATTGTTTTCTGTGCTACTTCAGCCAATGTTTCTTGGCTTACAAAGCGAGAAACCGGAATACCGTTCCATGTTGCCAAACGGGTCAATGGAATCATCGTCGTATCCCCGTGACCACCAATCACCATACCGTGAAGGTCATTTTGAGATACATTCATGGCTTCGCCTAATCTATATCTGAAACGCGCAGAATCTAAAGCACCGCCCATACCAATGATACGTTTTTTGGGTACACCCAATTCTTGTGCTACTTGGTAGGCAAGGTAGGTCATGGTATCCATCGGGTTCGAAACAATCAAGAATACGGCTTTCGGCGAAACTGCCAAAGCGTTCGTCATTACCGTGCGTACAATTCCGGCGTTGATTCCAATCAATTCTTCGCGTGTCATACCTGGTTTACGTGGAATACCAGATGTGATAACTACGACATCAGACTTGGCTGTACGTGCGTAATCGTTGGTAACACCTACAATTTTTGTATCAAAACCTTCGATAGACGCCGTTTGCATCAAGTCCATTGCTTTTCCTTCTGCAAAACCTTCTTTGATATCTAAAATGACAACTTCCGAGGCGATTTCTTTTCTCGCAATGTTATCTGCTGAGGTTGCCCCAACTGCGCCAGCACCAACTACGGTTACTTTCATATACGTATTTATTTGAATAATAATAAAATAATTGACTATTTTCACACAATCGAAATCTATCTACCCCGTTACCGAGTTACTTAGACTTACCCCCAAAATTATTGTACAAAAACGGTACAATCAAGTGATTTAAGCCTTATTTATGGTATTTTTCTTAAAAACTATATCAACTAACCAAATTATATATCTCTTTCCGAATCATGAGCCCAAGTAAATCTTCCGCTTCGCGTTTTGTTAAAACAATCATTGCCTCCCGTTTTTATCGAGTTTTGCTCGGAAAAGCAGGAAATCTGGTGCAAAATACAGCCTCTTTGGTTCGGCTTCTGCCCGATATAAAGAAAAAAGTGGCACAAAAAGGTCTTCGTGGTATTTCTCAGGAAGTCAAAGAAAATATAACTTGGCTACTTAGACTTCTCAAAGCATACGCCACACGAGAATACACGGATATCCCCGCACAAAAAGTAATTTATATCTTGGCTTCGGTACTTTATTTTATCCTTCCCATCGATATTCTCCCTGATTTTCTACCCCTCATTGGTCTTACAGATGATATCGCTCTGCTCGGTTTTATTTGGAAAAATATGGACGAAGAAATTGTGAAATTCAAAGCTTGGAAGCACGCCCAAACGCCGAGTTAGTCGTTAAAAATTGCTCATAAGGCTTTTTTCGCTCTTTTACCCTTTTGTTCTTATATATATTTTACTAAATTTGTCTAAACATTAACGCACGCACTGAAATGATTACTCTAGCAACACTATTATTTTTAGGCAACTTAGGAGGAACTGAAATATTCGTCATCGTTTTCGTCATCCTATTGTTTTTTGGTGCTAAAAAATTACCCGAACTCGCTCGTGGTTTAGGAAAAGGTATCAGAGAGTTTAAAGATGCAACCAAAGACGTAAAAGACAATATCGAAAAGGCTGCTAACGGAGAAAACTGAAAATACTTCTTCCAGTTAATTTGAAACAACAGTGCGACATATCATGCTCACTGTTGTTTTTTTATGTATTCCTTCCTACTTTTTACTTTTATGAATTACCGCACGTATAGTCAACTTAGAGAAGACCTTTTTGCACAGAAAATTTCTTGTAAAGACGTTGTTCTCGCTCACCTTTCCCAAATTGATGCACACAACACAAGCCTGAATGTCTTCTTGGAAGTTTACCGCGAAGAAGTGCTGCAAAGAGCAGAAGAAATCGACGAAAAAATTAAAAATAATTCGGCCGGACGTTTAGCTGGTCTCGTTGTTGGTTTAAAAGATGTGCTTGCCTACGAAAACCATAGTTTGCAGTCCGGAAGTGCCATCTTACAAGGTTTTAAATCTCAATTTACAGCTACGGCTGTGCAAAGATTGTTGGATGAAGATGCACTCATTATCGGCAGACAAAACTGCGATGAGTTTGCGATGGGTTCTTCTAACGAAAGTTCTGCTTTTGGTCCTACACGTAATTTTGCCGATGCTTCCCGCGTACCAGGTGGTTCTTCAGGCGCGTCTGCGGTGGCAGTACAAGCCAATATGTGTCAGGTTTCTATTGGTTCCGATACAGGAGGTTCTGTGCGTCAACCCGCTGCTTTTTGTGGTGTCGTTGGTTTAAAACCTACCTATGGCCGAATTTCTCGCTGGGGATTGGCAGCGTATGGTTCTTCTTTTGATTGCATCGGACCTATCACGAAATCTGTTGAAGATGCCGCGCTTGTCCTTTCTATCATGGCAGGACCAGATGAATTTGATAGTACGGTTTCTCCGCTTTTAGCACCGCAATCTGACATTCCGAAAAATACAACCAAAAAATGGAAAATCGGGTATTTCAAGGAAGCGGTTGAAAACGACGGCTTAGCGGACGATGTTCGTGCCGCAACTCAACAAGTTTTTGATTCGCTTCAAGCGGAAGGGCATGAAATAATTCCCTTCGATTTCCCGTTACTCAAGTATATTTTACCTACCTACTATATTTTAACGACAGCGGAAGCAAGCTCGAATTTAGCGCGTTACGATGGCGTTCGATATGGTTACAGAACTGCAAACGCGTCTTCGTTGGTCGATTTGTACAAGAAAACACGCGCGGAAGGATTTGGGAAGGAAGTGAAAAAACGGATTATGCTAGGCACGTTTGTATTAAGCGCAGATTATTACGATGCGTATTATACAAAAGCCCAAAAAGTAAGACGTATCCTTAGAGAGCAAATTGATGCCATTTTGAAGGAAGTCGATTGCATTGTTTCACCAACAACTCCGACGGTGGCGTTCCCGATTGGGCAAAAAATGGAAGATGCTTTGCAAATGTATTTGGCGGATATTTACACCGTTCAGGCAAACGTTACAGGACATCCTGCAATTTCCGTTCCGATTGGTACAAACGAAGAAGGACTTCCTATCGGGATTCAGTTTGTGGGGAAAACGTTTGATGAACTGACTCTCCTAGAGATGGCTCAAAAAATAGAAGGGAATACAAAAAAATGAGAAAATTGTTTTTTCCGTTAAGACCCATGGGGTCGATATGTGAATGGGAAAATTTATTTTTAAAGACAATTATAAATTTTTGATAAAATTCTATTTTTTAGAAAAAAATACGTCAAAAATGTTGATTTTAGCTTGATTTCAAAGGAATCTTGCCCTATTTTTGAGAAACTGACACTTTATCTGTTGTCATAAGTGCTCACACTAAATAATACTAAACCTTATGCATCACGTGCGTCTAGTCACAGGCATTATTTGCCTTACAACCTTGAGTAATTCATTATTTGCCCAAACAAAAGTTGTAGAAGAAACGATTGTGGCACAAAGTGCACAAATAGAGGAAGTGAAGTCGAGAATCCAAGCCTCTGTCGATGAACGAGACGGCAAAAACTATACAGTTATTATTGAAAATGATTCTGTTTACGAAGCTCGTTTAAAGGCGATTGAGAATGTCATGCCAATGACTTACAACGATAATGTCCAAACATTTATCGACTTTTTCATGATTCGCCGGCCGAGCTTCACTAAGTCTATGCTGGAGAAAAAAGAGTTTTACTTCCCTATTTTTGAGAAATATTTGGCACAATACAATATGCCAGACGAATTGAAGTATCTTTCGCTACTAGAGTCTGGATTAAATCCAAAAGCTGTATCAAGAGCCAAAGCAGTTGGACTTTGGCAGTTTATGACCGTCACAGGTAGAGAACAAGGTCTCCAAATAAATGAGCATATCGACGAACGAATGCACATTGAAAAATCAACAGATGCCGCTTGTAGATATTTAAGAACGCTTTACAAAATGTTTGGTGACTGGGATTTGGCATTGGCTGCGTATAATTCAGGCCCCGGTACAATTCGGAGAGCAATGAAGCAATCCGGAAAAACAGATTATTGGGAAATTCATAATTATATCCCCAAAGATACGCGTGTGTATGTTCCTCAATTCATCGCAATTTCGTATATGATGAATTATGCCGATTTACATGGTATCTATCCTGAAAAACTCTTGTGCCCAGTACCTACAGAACCTCTTTACATTGATGGTTATTTTGACTTAACGGTATTTAGTGCATTGTCTGGTGTAGAAAAAGATGAATTAGCGTTCTTAAATCCTCATATCAAAACGACTAAACTCCCTGTCAATACCTGTGATTTCGTTATTCAGGTTCCAAAAGAAAAAATAGACGGTATTCTCCAAAATAGTGTGGCTATTTTTGACTCTGCGGGCAAAGCACCTTTCGTTCCTGAAGTCCTTTTGGCAAATGATGAAGAAGCAGATATTCCTGCGGAAACAGAAACGATTGTCAAAACAGTAACCGTGCGTCATAAAGTACGTCGTGGTGAATTTTTAAATAAAATTGCTGCGAGATACAATGTCTCTGTCAGTGAAATCAAGCAATGGAACCGCATGAAGTCTTCCAAAGTAATGGTAGGCGAGGTCTTGACCATTAAACAACAAAAGACAATTGTTAAAACGGTTTCACCGCAATTGGCTTCCAAAAAACAAACACAAGAGCCTGTGGACAGAACTCCTTCGTACCATACCGTTCAGCCGGGTGACACACTCTGGAATATCTCTCAAAAGTATAATGGATTATCTATCGACCAACTGAAAAGATTGAATAACTTGAACGGAAATACCTTAAAAGTAGGACAAAAACTGAAAATCGCGTCTTCTTAATCCGTTTATTTAACCCAAAAAAGGGGCTGTTTATCAAAAACAGCCCCTTTTTTTTATGCCTTACTTTTCTGCAAATGACGAAGCCAATTTTGGTAAAGTTGTTGATAACTTTGTGTCCATGTCGGATTCGGTTGATAGGTTTTTAGAAGCGTGAGTGTTTCGAGTGCGTCCTCTAAATTTACGAATTGACCACTTCCAACGCCCGCTGCTAAAGCCGCTCCTTTCGCTCCGTCTGTATCGTAAAGTTCAATGGTTGTTTGCGTTATGTTTGTGAGAATCTCACAGAAAACCTCGCTTAAAAATAGATTTGCTTTGCCTGCGCGTATCACTTTGGGTTGCACACCCTGCGCCTGCATGAGCTCAAAACCATATTGAAACGAACAGGCAATCCCTTCTTGTACAGCTCTTGAAATATGTGCTAATGAATGCCGATTCAAGTCAATTCCATGAATTTGAACATCTGTTTTTTTGTTTTCTAATACGCGTTCAATGCCATTTCCAAAAGGTAGAATGGTAATTCCTTCCGAGCCAATAGGCACTTGAGCGGCAAGTTGGTTTAGTTCGGGATACGTGAGGTGGTTTGCAAAATTCTCTTTTATCCAGCGGTTCAATATGCCTGTTCCATTGATGCACAGCAAGATGCCAATGCGTGTTTGCTCTGCGGAATGATTGACATGCGCAAAGGAATTGACGCGAGAAAATGGATCATACGAAACTTGGTCACTGACCGCATAAATGACTCCGGAAGTTCCTGCTGTTGCTGCGATTTCTCCGGGTTCGGTTACACGCAGAGAAAGTGCGTTGTTGGGTTGGTCGCCAGCTTTGTACGTAACAGGTGTTCCAACGGGAATCCCCAATTCTGCGGAAATCTCCGCCGAGACTCGACCATGAACTGAAAACACTGGTTGAATAGTCGGAAGAATTGAGGATGGAAAACCAAAGTAGCTAAGGAGGTCTTCAGAAACTTGATTTGTTTGAAAATCCCAAAATATTCCTTCAGAAAGGGCTGAGGAAGTCGTGGTTAACTCATTCGTCAATCGATAACCAATGAAGTCACCGGGGAGCATCATTTTATGTGTTTTTGTATAGATATCGGGTTCGTTTTGTTTTACCCAAGCGAGTTTTGAAGCAGTAAAATTTCCAGGTGAATTGAGCAAGCTCTGCAAAATCTGTGTGCCTCCTAAACCTTGAAACGCCTCTTCACCGATACTCGCCGCGCGGCTATCACACCAAATAATGGAGGGTCGAAGAACATTTCCTTCTTTGTCAAGCAACACAAGACCGTGCATTTGGTAGGCAATGCCGATGGCAGAAATATCTTTTTTGTCAAATCCTTCAGGTAAAACAAGTTGTTGAATTGCTTCCTTTACATGTTGCCACCATTGGTCGGGTGATTGCTCTGCCCAACCTGCTTCGGGTGCATCAATACCAACCTCTTCGGGCGGGTACTGAATACTTGAGAGTGTCTGTTTTGTTTGTACGCAAACAGCAGAAACTTTGATGGAAGACGTACCTAAATCTATACCAAGTAAAACCATTTTTTATTCATTTATGTACTAATTGAAAGACAATTTAGTCTTTTTTGAATAATAAATGTAAAAAAGACACTTAAAAAATCACTCTTTAGCAAACAATAAACATACTGCATGGGCTTCCAAACCTTCTTTTCTACCCACAAAACCCATGGTCTCAGAGGTGGTAGCTTTGATAGAGATACAGTTTATTTCTATTTGGAGAACTTCTGCAATGGCAGCACGCATTTGAGGAACGTATGGGCCGATTTTCGGTGCTTCTAAAATGAGTGTACTATCGATATTTCCGACGACATACCCTTCTTGTTGTATTAATTCATTGACTTTTTCAAGTAAAATTTTACTATCAATGCCTTTCCATCTTGGGTCTGTATTTTTAAAATGTTTGCCAATATCACCTAGCGCCAATGCACCCAAAAGTGCGTCACAGATGGCATGTAAGAGTACATCCGCATCTGAATGCCCAACTGAGCCTACTTCGTGTGGAATCTGTATGCCGCCTAAACTAAGTGCGTACCCTTCCGCCAATTGGTGAACATCATACCCATGTCCAATTTTAATTTTCATATTGAATGAGTGAATTTTCTGATTCGTAAAAATACGTTGATTCTCGTTCTAATTGAGTAAAAATAGAAAAATCACGTTTAAATTCACGTATATTTTGAAATTCCACAACGATTGTAACGCTTAGTCTGTTTAGCTTTGTACGAGAATAACGATAATCCAATTGCATGATTAGCTACGAATATTTTGAATTAGACAACGGTCTTCGCGTTTTTGTCTACGAAGATCACACAACACCAATGGCAGCTTTCAATATCTGTTATAATGTTGGCTCGCGGGATGAAAATCCGGATAAAACAGGTTTTGCCCATCTCTTTGAACACCTCATGTTTGGTGGTTCTTTGCATATTCCTTCGTACGATGAACCCCTGCAACAGGTTGGTGCTGAGAACAATGCGTTTACTTCGCCTGACATTACCAATTATTATATAACGGTTCCTGCTGTAAATATCGAAACGGCTTTCTGGTTAGAATCAGACCGAATGCTGAGTTTGTCTTTTGACCCCAAAGTCTTGGAAGTACAACAAAAAGTGGTGATTGAAGAGTTTAAACAACGGTATTTGAACCAACCTTATGGAGACGTTTGGTTAAAATTACGCCCGCTGGCATATCAAAATCATGCGTATCAATGGGCGACGATTGGTAAAGATATTTCACACATAGAAAATGCGACCATGGACGACGTGAAGTCCTTTTTCTTTACGCATTATGCGCCCAACAATGCCATTTTGGTTGTTGCAGGGGATGTACAGGTGAATCAAGTAAAGGAATTAACACAAAAATGGTTCGGAGATATTCCGCGTCGGAACGTACCTGTCCGAGATTTGCCAAAAGAAGAGAAACAAACTTCTGCCCGCTACGAGACAGTAGAGGCGGCAGTTCCGATGGATGCCATCTACAAGGCGTACCATTGCCCGGGAAGATACGAGGAAGGCTACCACGAAGTAGATGTTTTGAGTGATATGCTTGGTCGTGGGAAATCTTCGCGCTTATATCAGAAATTAGTCAAAGAAAAAGGAATATTTACGAGTATTGGTTGTTATTGTACGGGTTCACTTGACCCTGGTCTGTTGGTCATTAGTGGAAATATTCGCGAGGGTTTTACCCTTGAGGAAGCCGATGTAGCGATTGAAGACGTCGTTGAAACTGTAAAAAAAGAAGGTTTTGAGCCATTTGAGATAGAAAAAATGAAAATGCAAGCGGAAACTGCCATTGTTTACAGTGAAATCGACTTGCTGAATCGTGCCATGAATCTTGCTTTTGCCGCCAATGCGGGTAATCCAGATTGGTGTAATCAGGAATTGGAAAAAATCCAAGCTATTGAGTTATCGGGTGTGTTGAAAGCAGCACAAGAAGTTCTTCGGAAGGAAAACTGTTCTACGCTGCTCTATAAATCCGTCGCAAAAGAACAACTGAGTGAAATAGAGGAATAAAATATTTATTTGTTCCTCATTTTATATCTATCTGATTACGAGAATATTAACTTGTTTTTACAATCTCTTAAAATGAATAGAAGATAGAATTATTCTCTTAATCAAATGATAAAATAGGCGGGTATATGTAAAGCATAGATACCCGCCTATTTTTTTATTTGTGTTTCTGTATCGCTTTTTCTGCAATGCGTTTGCCGTGAACAAGCCCCATTTCACAGTCAACCCGGAAATGGATTAATCCGTAAATACGTGAAACAGAGGCTTCTTCGGCTTTGTCTCGAAATAGTTGCGCGTCTTTCGGGAAAAGATGGCTGAGTACCTCAGCGGCAGTACCAGAAAACGTGGAATGCCCTGAGGTATATGAGGGAAAATTGGGTACTCCGACTGATGTTTTTACGCCAAATTGTTGGGGTCTGGGTGTGCAATAAAAATACTTCGTTTCCCAACAAGCAATAGCCGCATCCATCAAAGCCGTACTTACAAGCGCCAGATAATCGGCTGTTCGAATAGCGCTGAGTTTTTCCTTTTGACTTATTTCCGTCGTTATTCTATGCCAGTGACCAGGTGGCGTATAACTTCCAGCGCCATCAGCCCAAAAATTAGCAATTCTTGCTTGTTCTCTCGTTTGATTTTTTTCGATGAATTTTAATTCTTCCCATTCTTTCTGAAATTGTTGTTCACCGTATTTGGGTGGAAGAGCCGGACGAAGTGCAGGAATATCGTCTTTGGAAAGATGCCAGGTACGCACTTGCCCATAATTAGGTAACATGGGAGGTCTAGCCGGAATTTCTTGACTTTTCCAGAGTGGAGAAATACCCAAAAGGGTAGCTTTTGCTTCTTGACCCGTAAATACAGATTGGTCATTTGCTTTTGCCATTCCATCTGTTTTAGCGAATTCAATCATTCTTTCCGCTACTTTTTGACCCATACTTTTCCCCGCTTTGATAGCGAAAGATGTACTTTCTCCAGATAAATACATAGCGCGTTCGTTTTCTGCAAGTAAACCGTCAATGTATTCTATTTCACCCGGAAAAAAGTGTTTGAGAAGCTGTGCAGAAGTTTGGGCAAGTAGGGCTTCATGCGATGGATAAGCAGGTAAATTTTCGTGCTGAATCCCTTTTTTAACAATAGAAGAATTTAATTCATAAGGTCTTTTGTGTTTGAATTGATACTTCTTTTGCCAAGCTGCAAGAAGTCCATCGTATTGAGCAACAGATAAATAGGCAAACATGCGTGCGGCATAAGGCGGATTAGCAAAAGGGAATTTAGGGTCGCGCAATGGATTTGTAGGGTCTGGGTTTGGGTAAATTCCTGCTGCATTTGCAGCTGGTGCATAATTGTATTTGGCTGCTAACTCACGCGCAATATGATTCCATTTTTGCAAAGAAACGCCTGCCCATTCGTTTGTAAGTCTATTATCTTCTTCGCTTGCTGATTTTTGAGCAGTCAGGATAGCGTCTAAATCAGCTAAGTAAGCAGGCGATGCTTGTGCCGGAGGTAGTTCAACGTTGATTTCGGAGGAGGCAATCAAATACGGTTTTTTATACTGAAAAACAGAATCTGATGACAACCAATCTTGGCTTACTTCCGTTGAAATATCTTCTTTTTCACACGCTACAAATAAGCACGAAATAAAAGTTAAACAGCTAAAAAATACTACTTTGTAATTTATGATTAATGTATATGATTTCATTGATTTATTGCTTTTGGGTTGAAAATTGGTACAAAATGCCCGTTTGAAGTCCCGTGCTACGTGCATTATTTCTTCCGGTGAGTGTTTGGTTCATCGCCAAGATGACACCCAGATTTTTGGGTTGATACCGAAGAAAACCATGCAGATATACGCCCGAACGTTTGTTGGTTAAGGCAGGCATACCGTTTCTAGCGATGTCGTCACCTGTCGGACAAAAGAAACTTTCAGCCCCAATTTCTGCTTGAAATCCCTTTTTATATCTTCCTATTTTTATGCCTAAGTCTATAATATCGGGTACTTGAACGCGTGAACTGTAAATCAGTTGGTCTCCTAGTAAATAGGCGTTTCTATCCAGTCGGGAAATTCCGTTTCGCTGAAATCCACTGTATCCGGTTGCATAAAAAGATTGAACGGAATGCGTTAGCACGAGTCTAGTTGTTAAAAAAGAACAACCTGCTCCAATAGACATAGGTTGGAACTCGGCATTATATTGATGTGTCGGCAAGCCACCCCCGATTATTCCAATTAGTTGTGTGTTTTTTCCCTTACTAATCAAGTATTTGAGGTGCGCTTGTACATCTTGCCAACCAGATTGTCCTATCAAGTTGCCCGCACTATTCTGAGTCGAAACATAAGGGAGATGAGCAAGTAAATTTAGTCTATCTGTGACTCCGATTGCCGCCATTTGATGAAAAGCGGTTCGTTTGTGTGTACCGATATTCGGATTATCTCGGTACAAACTTCCTTCCCAGTAGGTTTTCCACTGCATGGATTCAATACTTGAAAGGAGACAAATTTGCTTTTTGGGCATGAAAAGATGATCTTTTGCTGTTTGAGCTGTGCAAAAGAGTGTTGTTGAGAGCCAAAGCAAGGCAATCAACTTTATAGAAAAAGATGATGTCATAATGTATTTGTGATTTATTTGAAAAATGAGGACAAAATCAAATAAATCGCGGAGGGGGAGAGGGTAGTTGAGCTGCTAACGTAAGCAATGAAGATGAAAAGGAATGAAATTTGGATGGAGAAAAGTCCATCCAAAACCAATGTGTATATTGAATGGGAACAACGCAAAAGTAGTCGGCAAAAAGGCTAGAAAGTTGTCGAACTGGATTAAAGGGATCGTTTGAATTTTCTTCATCGAGGGTAATCAATTGCCCAAGTATTTGAAAAATCTCTTGTTTGGTTGGATTAATTTTAACGGCTGTATTTTGCAATTTATCGCCTGTAAATACAGATTGGAGAACCTTATAATAATCTCCTTGATATACAAAAATTAGTTCTTCGATTGAGTTTTCGTTGGCTTGATGACTTGCATAGGGGATATGAAAGGGAATTTCTACACGGAGAGTATCACCAGCTAAGTGATACGAAATTTGTTCAGTTTGGTCAATTTTTGCTTCGTTTGTATCATCTACAGCATCAATCAGCGCATCTCGCAGCGCATGCAAGAGGAGCAAAGAAAAGATACTAAGTAGAATAAACTTTTTCAAAATAGACTTATTTTGGGCAAAAATAGAAATAAGTCATGAATTGCAAAAGTTTATTCTACTAAATTGGTATTTTACTTAGAAATAGTTCGCTCTTGTAGTCTTTGCTTGATTTCCGCTAAAATGGCAGGGTCATCGATTGTAGAGGGAACTGTAAAGTCATCTCCATCTGCAATTTGTCGCATGATTTTTCGGAGAATTTTGCCCGACCTTGTTTTAGGTAATCGCTTGACTAATAATGTATTGCGGTAAAATGCAACTGCACCAATTTGTTCACGGACAAGCTGAATGGTTTCTTTCTCCAAAGCTTCTTCCTCAATAGTTGCTCCGTCTTTCAGAACGGCAAATCCGACAGGTCGCTGTCCGCGTAGTTCGTCGGCTATGCCAACCACGGCACATTCAGCAACCGCAGGATGTGAGGCAATGATTTCTTCCATCGACCCTGTTGATAGTCTATGCCCAGCTACATTGATAACATCATCAACGCGCCCCATAATAAATACGTAGCCATCTTCGTCGATATAGCCACCGTCACCCGTCAGGTAATAACCTTCGAAGGTTGTTAAGTACGAACTTTTAAAACGTGCATCGTCTTTCCAAAGGGATGGAAGACAACCAGGAGGAAGGGGTAATTTTAGACAGACATAGCCTTCTTGATTTGCACCTAGGACTTCGCCTGCTTCGTTCAAGATGTGTAATTCAAAACCAGGAACGGGTTTTGTCGCCGAACCCAATTTGACGGGAAGTGCTTCTACTCCTGCGAGATTTCCCACGATTGCCCAGCCTGTTTCTGTTTGCCACCAATGGTCATAAATGGGTTTTTGAGTTGTATTTTGAAGCCATTCCATAGTTGGAGGGTCACAACGCTCGCCGGCGACATAAATCGCATCTAGGCATGAAATATCGTATTTTTGCAGCAATAAAGCGTCGGGGTCTTCTTTTTTTATGGCGCGGAAAGCAGTGGGGGCGGTAAAGAAGCATTTTACTTTATGCTCTGAGATTACCCGCCAGAATGTACCCGCATCCGGCGTTCGAATGGGTTTTCCTTCAAACAATATGGTCGTACAACCGTAGATGAGTGGCGCATAAACAATGTAAGAATGTCCTACAACCCAACCTACATCTGAGGCTGCCCAATACACATCTCCTGGAGAAACATTATAAACGTTTTTCATGGAATAATGCAATGCGACGGCATGTCCTCCTTGGTCGCGGATGATACCCTTCGGTTTCCCCGTTGTTCCAGATGTATAAAGTATATAAAGTGGGTCTGTAGCGTCTAAAACCGTACAAGGGGCGGGTGTAGCCTTTGCTAAAAGCGTAGTATATGTAATATCTCTAGGTTCAATTAATGTTGCTTGTAGTTGTGGTCTTTGCAGAATGACGCAATGCGCTGGTTTGTGGTTTGCGGTCAAAATGGCTTCGTCGAGTAGCGGTTTGTAGGGAAGCACTTTGTCAAATTCAATGCCACAGGAAGCGGAAATAATGGCAGTAGGCTGCGCGTCATCAATCCGAACAGCCAACTCATGTGGTGCGAATCCACCAAAAACGACGGAATGAACAGCACCGATTCGCGCGCAGGCTAACATGGCAACGGCAGCTTCTGGCACCATTGGCATATAAATAACTACGGTATCTCCTTTATTTACACCGAGTTGCAAAAGTCCACCAGCGAGTAAGGCAACCTCGTCCCGAAGTTCTCGATAGGTATAGGTTCGTTGTGAATGAGTTGCTGGTGAATCGTAAATCAATGCAGGTTGGTCTGCACGTCCGTTTTCTACATGGTAGTCTAAGGCAAGATAAGCTGTGTTCATTTTCCCACCTTTGAACCACCGATAGAAACCGTTTTCATCTTGGGTTAAAGGAGTAGAAGATTTTTCGAACCATTGCAAAGAATTGGCTTGCTCTGCCCAAAAAGCCTCTTTTTCTTGCATACTTTGCTGGTAAATCGATGCGTATGTCATTTGGTTAAATATAGTTTGAAGAGTAAAAGGTGTTTACGATGTAGTATTTCGTGTATAGCTACTCCGTATTTTTCATCTTCTAAAGTAACAGATAATTCACCAAATTGTCCTATTTTAGTTTGTAAACCTTGCTAATTGGTATAGGTTGTTTTAGTTTCGTTTCATTTTCTCTTTTGCTTCGGGCAATAAGGTAAGGAGCATAATGAATCCGAAGGAAAGAGCAAAGCCACTTGCAAAGTCAAACCACTTGGAGATACTGGGGAGCCAAAGTGAAATGATACCATAGACAAAGAGTACCAATCCAAGGACAAGGCGAGGAATAAATGGGAGATTTTCAATAGGTGATTTCATGTTTTTGTTTGTTTGAGGGGTAAAATGGATACGATAAATACCAAATCCAAAGAAAATACAAAATAGACAAATTCTAGTAACTTTGTTTTATGATTCCACAAGAGACTGTCCAACAAATTCTCCAAGCTGCTGATGTCGTTGATGTCATTGGCGACTTTGTTTCCCTCAAAAAAAGGGGAGCAAACATGATTGCCTGTTGCCCTTTTCACAACGAAAAAACACCTTCTTTTTATGTTTCGCCTGTCAAGCAAATTTACAAGTGTTTCGGTTGCGGAAAGGCAGGAGATCCTGTTCGTTTTATCATGGATATTGAAGGAATTAGTTATCCAGAAGCCCTTCGGTGGCTTGCCAAACGCTACGGTATCACGATTGAGGAACGTGTCTATACCGATGAGCAATTAGCCCAACAAAATGAAAAAGAAAGTGTTTCTCTTGCCCTCCAATTTGCGACAAATTACTACATAAAGCAACTTTTAGAGACGGAAGAAGGGCAAAGTATTGGTCTCAGTTATTTCAGAGAAAGAGGCTTTTCAGTGCAAACCATTCAGACGTTTGAGCTAGGGTATAGCCCAGATGCCTGGGATGCATTTACCTCTCATGCGCTCTCACAAGGCTATTCGTTGGAAATATTGGAAAAAGCGGGTTTGACGATTCTACGCGAAGGAAAAAAGCCCATGGATCGTTTTCGTGGACGTGTAATGTTCCCGATTCATCAAATATCTGGTAAACCCATAGCTTTTGGAGCGCGTATTTTAAAAAATGACCCCAACGCGCCCAAATATCTCAATTCTCCAGAAACGCCCGTTTACCACAAAACACATGTTCTTTATGGTATCTCGCAAGCAAAATCGGCGATTCGTCAAGCTGACCGCTGTTTTTTGGTGGAGGGTTATACCGACGTTTTGGCATTGCACCAAGCAGGAATCCAACACGTTGTGGCTTCGTCTGGAACATCTCTGACCAAAGAGCAAATTCAGTTAATCCGGCGATTTACCCCAAATATTACAGTTCTTTACGACGGCGATGCTGCCGGAATTAAGGCTTCTTTGCGTGGAATTGATTTGATTTTAGAGGAAGGAATGAATGTCAAAGCGGTTGTCTTTCCAGATGGAGACGACCCGGACAGTTACTTGAAAAAAGTAGGAAGTGCTGCTTTTATCGGGTATTTAGATGCAAAACAACAAGATTTCATTCGGTTTAAGACGGAAATTTCGCTTCAAAGTATAGGGGCAGATCCAATTAAACGTGCCGAATTAATCGGGGATTTGGTGCAAACGGTGGCAAAAATTCCGGATGGAATCAAACGGGCGGTCTATACCAAGGAAATTGCTGATTTACTGCAAATTGACGAACAGGTTTTGATTGCAGAAGGCAACAAACAGTTGATGAAGCAAGAGGCGCAACAAGAAAAAAAACAAGTGGGGCGCAACCAAGTACAAGTAGGAGAAACGACTTTTCCTGTTGAGGACCGACAGCCAGAACCAGCATCCGTCCAGCCACAAGAAAGCCAACTTTACTTCGCGGAAGAAGAATGTGTTCGTTTGTTGGTTTGCTACGGTGATGTGGTCATCGAACGAAACGTGACCGAAAACATGGAGTTTACGTTGGCGGATTATTATTTCGACGAATTGAAAGGAATGACATTCACAACGCCCATTTTTGAAGAAATTTTAGCTGTCATTCGGGTGCATTATGAAAAAGGAGAAAAATTGCCGACGACTTTTTTTACGTCACACGCCAACCGAGCTTGGCAAAAAATGGCGATTGACTGGCTGACGCAAAAATACGATTTGAGCGAAAATTGGGCAACGCGCGGTGTCATCGTTCCGACGGTCATTGATAAATTAGCAGACTTAGCGTATTACAATATTTTACGCTTAAAAAAAGCACGCTATGAACGCGATTTTGACGAACTTCACGCCCAACTGATGGGAAATACAGACCCAATTGCGATGGCTGAAATCCTCAAAAAAACCATGCGCTTGAAAGAAATTATCTCCAAAATTGCAGGATTACTCGGAACGGTCGTTCAACATTGATTGCGTGATTCCATACAAAAAAAGCACCTCAAAAGGGTGCTTTTTTATTTTTTCAATACGTAATTCGCCGTTTTCGTGCTTCCACTTGCCAAGTGTCCACCCATTGATTTGCTTGAATTACATAAGCTTCATCGTACAAATTGACCGTCGGGCACACATGATACGGAACCGCATACAAGGCATCACCGACGTTAAAAAGTGTGTCATTTTCTACCCGAACAACGGTATGTTCCTCGCTCTGGCTAATCAGTTGGTAGCCACATGGCATATCTAGCAAACGGATTCGCTTGTCAATGGGGCTTTCCGCAGCCATGGCTTTGTGGCCAGCATCGAGTGTAATCACTCCGGCTGTTGGTTTTGAAATTATGCGCGTTAGCAAAAGTGCAGCATAAACAAAAGGCTGCTCAACCAAAGCATCGCCGTACCCCCAATCCCAAAAAATACTGGTTCCTGGACTGCAAATTCGGGAAGGTTGAAGGGTATGGGCAGTAAACGCGGGTGTTCCGCCAGCAATGACGGTTTCTGTCAGTTGATAGTTGGCTAAAAAAGCATCAAAGTCTGAAAAACCAGCCTCAATTTTAGCTTTTCTTTCGGTAAAATTTGTATCTCTCAAATGACCATCATAGACATGAAAACCAGCAAATGTAATTGTTTCAGCTCGTTGGATGGCTTGATAAAGCGTATATAAATCGTCGTTGATTTCGTGTCCCGAACGGTTCATCCCATTATTCACGTCAATGTAAAGTTTGACGTGACAATTTTTTTGTTCCGTTTGTGTCTTCCATTGGTTCAAAATGGGCAGACAATCGACGAGAGTAGCGAACGAAGTTTCCGGAAAAGCCTCTTGTAGTCGAATAAAACGTTCGATTTTCGGGCCAACAAGCTGGTGCGCAACCAAGACATTTTGTATGCCAACGGATGCTGCCAATTCTGCCTCCGCCAACGTCGCACACTTGACCTGCTGAATCCCTTTCTCTTTCAATAAAGTGACGACAGCCGACATTTTATTGGTTTTTATATGGGGGAAAAGCCGCTCAACTCCGCCAGCCAAGCGAATCATCGCGTCAATATTTTGTTCAACTCGTTCGCGATAAATGAGTAAAGAAGGCGAATCGAGTTGGTTTTCTTGGTCAATTTTGTGCCAATTTAGGGTTTTTTCTGATTGCATGTAGTGAGAATAAGTTAGGTGAAACAAAGTTGAGAAACTTTGGTAAAAGAAGGAAATAGGAGCCGAAGTTTCGTTCGAAAATTCAGTTATTTCATCGACAGACAAATGAAAATTTATCCATTATGACCATATATTTTACTAGATTTGAGCTTTAACCCTTCATTTATTCAAAAAATAATACGATGAAAAGAATTAGCAAGTACATTTTTCTAGTGGTTTTCCTATGGAGTTCAGTTGTTCAGGCACAGCAAGGACAGGTCGTTACGGAGTCGTTTCCGAGTACAATTTTAAAGCGGGAGATGGGCTATTCCGTGTATTTGCCTGCTTCGTACGGTACGTCCAATCGGGCATATCCTGTTTTGTATTTATTGCATGGCATGGGTGGAAATCACACAGATTGGGTGAATAGAGGCGAGGTTGCTTCTATTGCTTCCACCTCAGCGAAAGAAGGAAAGTCACCAGAAATGATTATCATCATGCCGGATGGTTTGATAGATGCTTTTTACATCAATAATTACGACAAATCGGTACGTTGGGAAGATTATTTTTATGAGGAGTTAATTCCGACAGTCGAGAAAAAATACCGTATTGTAGCCAATCGGACGTACAGAGCCATTGCTGGTTTGTCGATGGGTGGGCAAGGGAGCGTATATCACGCACTCAAGCACAAAGAATTATTTTCGTCTTGCTATGCGATGAGTGGTGCTTTCTTAGAAATTACACCATTGAAAGAAGGACAAAAGCCTGAATTTTTTGAAAATGTGTATGTGAAACTCTGGGGACCACGCCAAAAAGATGGCATTCATGCCCAATTTAGAGCGCAGTCTGTGCATGAGATGGTCAAGGCGATGCCTGAATATTCGGCGCAAGCAGCTTGGCCAACACCAAGTGGCCCAGGTTTGCCTAGATTGACCATTGATTGTGGTGATGATGATTTCTTGCTACGAAATAACACAAGTTTGGTGCATCTGTTAAAAGATAAAAAAATACCATTCGAATTTCGTGTTCGAGAAGGCGCTCACACCTGGGAATATTGGCGTACAGGATTAGCGCTTGCTCTCGAGTTTGTGGGTGATGGATTCCGGAATTATTAATTTTGCATTACTTGATTAAAAATGAATCCAGAACATACCGACAGTAAACACGTGGAAACATTGGCTGACTTTTATGCGCGTCAATTTGAATGGATACCAGAGAGCTTGACCAAAGACATGGGTCACGTCAATGTTTTCCGATTGCCGCACCCGTCGAACAAGCCAGTTCCGTACAGCCGCCGTGATTTTTTCAAGGTGACGCTCTGTCGCGGAGCTGGCAGGATTCATTATGCAGACAAGGTTTTTTCTTATGAAAAACAAGCCGTTGTTTTTTCCAATCCGTTTATTCCGTACAAATGGGAACTTCTGGAAGTTGATGCGAGTGGCTTCTATGTTATTTTCAATGCCCGTTTTTTTCAACAGTTTGGTTCATTAACCCAATACGACGTGTTTCAGCCGAAAGGAGAACATGTTTTTGAGATAGACGATGTACAATTTGAAGAAGTCTGGAATAAATTTGAAAAAATGGAAGCTGAATTAAACGCAGAATACATTTATAAATACGATGCCATTCGGACACAGATTTACGAGTTAATTCACTTTGCGATGAAAACACGTCCTTCATCGCAAATTGAAAAACTCCCGATAAATGCTTCCCAACGAATCCATTGGCTTTTTTTAGAATTATTGGAGCGGCAATTCCCCTTAGATGAAAGTCATGCGGAGATGCAATTACGTACGCCTGCCCATTTCGCAACGCAGTTAAATGTACATGTCAATCACCTCAATCGGGCTGTTAAAGAAACAAGTGGACAGACGACCTCCTCGCTCATCGCTGAACGATTGGTACAAGAAGCAAAAATTCTGTTGAAGCAAAGCCGCTGGACAGTCTCGGATATTGCGTATGCGTTAGGGTTTGCGGAGGTAACACATTTTACTAATTTTTTCAAAAAACATACGCATACCACACCTACTCGTTTCCGGAAAACAGGTTAATAAGTTATTGATAAATAGGTATTTACATTGCCAAATGCCTTGCCTTTGTAACCTATATACTGATAGGAGTATGAACAGTGGCTAAACTAGATACATAACCAATGAACAGAGATAAAAAACCACTTTACCGGAAAGTGAACACACGTGCGGCAGGTGTTCGCCACGTAACAGGAGGTGATTTCAAGCAAGTAAGAAATAAAAAGAAAGAAACGCGTGAAATGGTCAAAGGGACGATGGCACAAGCCAAACACCGGGGATTAGACTATACACCCCTTTTTCAGTTTTTAATTTCGAAAGTGGGTCAATTATGGGAAACCGTTTTCAAAGAGGCTATAGCTCGGTTAGACAAGCCAGACCCTATTTTTTGGTTGGTTGCAACCAATGAAGATACCAAAAAAGAGATAGTCCGGGTAGGAGAGTCCTCTTATTTTTCAGGATTATTTGTTGACAATGCAGGAATTTTGCAGTTGACAAATCCCACTCTTCAGGCAGTGAACATGGTGCCATTTTGTACTTGTTGTACACATACGTTCAACGGGAAAGTGTTCGGAACGGAGTAAACAAGTAGTGCTTGAAGCTGGCTATTTGAATTTCGTAATTTTCTGTTTGATTTTTGTCTTTTTTTTTCCTCAAAAAAAAGGAAATTTGTCTTTTAAACGCTAAAGTAATCTTTCGATATGGCATTATTCAACCTAGATATCAACGGACAAGTCAGAAAAGTAGATGTTGATCCAGCAACGCCAATTTTGTGGGTTTTGCGAGATACGCTTCAACTTTATGGAACAAAGTACGGTTGTGGCATTGCGCAATGTGGTGCTTGTACAATTCATTTGAACGGTGTGGCAGTTCGGGCTTGTCAATTGCCTGTTTCTTCCATCGGAAAATCAAAAATAACTACCATAGAAGGACTTTCAGACGGAGGAGACCATCCCGTTCAGAAGGCATGGCTGGCGCACGATGTGGCGCAGTGTGGCTACTGCCAATCAGGGCAAATGATGACGGCTGCTGCTTTTTTGAAAGACAATCCTTCGCCTTCCGATGAAGACATAGAAGCTACGATGTCGGGTAATATTTGCCGTTGTGGAACCTATCTTCGCATCAAAGAAGCGATTAAATCTGCTGCAAAAGAAACGGCAAGTCAATCCTCAAAATAAGTTTTTTAGCTTTAAATTTGAAATGTACGATGAAAAATAAAAATCAAACAGAAGGACATTCGCGCCGTTCTTTCTTAAAGTCATCTGCTTTGGCGGGTGGTGGTATGTTGCTGAGTTTCAGTTGGTTTACAGAATCTCTTGCCGCAGAGAAGATGCTTGCTGAGCCGCTCGCTAAAGAATGGCATGAACTGACGGGTTACATACAAATTAATCCAAATAATACGGTTAAATTATTTTGTCCAAATCCGGAATTTGGTCAAAATGTCATGACTTCTCTTCCCATGATTACAGCGGAAGAACTCGATATTCCATGGGAAAACGTGACGGTCGAAATGGCTACGCACGATGCCGTAAAATATGGTTTTCAGTTCACAGGAGGTAGCCAATCTATGCGTGCTTACTGGAAACCGCTTCGCCAAGCGGGTGCAGCAGCTCGTTTGATGCTCCGCCAAGCTGCGGCCCAAACGTGGGGTGTTTCCGTAGAATCCGTTCGCGCAGAAAAAGGACATGTAACCCACGAAAGTGGCAAAAAAGCGACCTACGGTGAAATGGCTAGTCTAGCAGCTACGTTGGCAGTGCCAAAGGATGTAGTATTGAAAAATACGCAAGACTTTTCCATCGTAAATCACTCCCAAAAAAATGTGGAAGGGAAGAAAGTAATTACAGGTAAACCTTTATTCGGGATAGATTATGCTGTACCTGGAATGCAGATTGCGATGATTCAACATCCACCCGCATTTGGGATGACTTTGGCGAGTTTCGATGCTTCGCAAGTCCTCAAAATGCCTGGAATTAAACAGGTATTTGCTATAAAATTATTCGATGAAGGTACCGAACGAGGTGCTTTCGAAACACGTTCGTTCAATGAATCTATCGCCATTGTGGGTGATTCTACTTGGCAAGTAATGAATGCACGTAAACGCCTGAAAGTCAGCTGGAAAGAGCGTGGTGACGTAAAAGAAGTGCTTGTTGATTTCAGAGGAAATAAAAGTGAAGATTTTTCGCCAGGTCAGTTGGAAAGTACGGAAACGCATCTCGCACAAATGAGAGAAAAGAGCCAACAACCCGCAACTGTTTTACGAAAAGATGGTGATCCGGAAACTGCGTTCAAGCAAGCGGCTCTTGTGATTGAAAGAACTTATACAGCGCCGTTTTTAGCACACAATTGCATGGAGCCTATGAACTGTTTTGCGCATGTAACGTCCGAAAATGCGTTTTTTGCAGGGCCACTCCAAGCCCCCGGATTTGTAGAAGAAACACTCAGCAAGCGATTTAATCTTCCGAAAGAAAAAGTAGAAATACAAATGACACGCATGGGCGGAGGTTTCGGTCGGCGTGCATATCCACATTATTTGGTGGAAGCTGGGCTTATCTCAAAAGCTGCTAATGCGCCCATTAAGCTCGTTTATACGCGGGAAGACGACATGGCTTACGGAATTTATAGACCCATGTACACGGCGACGTATCGTGCGGCGCTAGATGCTAACAAAAATCTCATTGGGTTTCATGTGAAAGGAGGAGGAATCCCAGAGCACCCGATACATGCGAATCGGTTTCCGGCTGGGGCGGTAGATAATTATTTAGCGGAAGGTTGGACGATTCCGTCGAACATTACGATTGGTGCGTTTAGAGCCCCGCGTTCTAATTTTAATGCAGCTGCGGAGCAATCTTTTCTGGATGAAGTCGCGGAGGCGATGGGCAAAGATCCTATCGCGTTGCGTCTAGAATTGTTGAAACGTGCGCAAGAAAAACCAGTAGGAAAGAATAATGACTACGATGCGGCGCGGTATGCTGGTGTTTTGGAGCTAGTTCGTGATAAATCAGGATGGGGAAAGCGCGAAAATGCGTTGAAAAAACGTGGAGTAGCCGCCTATTTTTGCCATAATTCGTATGCGGCGCATGTCGTAGATATGGTGGAGCGTGACGGTGAACCTTACGTTGAAAAAGTGACGAGTGCAATAGATTGTGGCATTGTCATTAATCCGGATGCTTCCAAAAATATGGTGCAAGGAGCTGTTGTAGATGGAATTGGCAATGCTTTTTATGGCAATATGTCGTTCAAAGACGGAAAAACAGACCACGTGAATTTTGGTACGTATCGGATGATTCGTCATCACGAAGCACCGAAAGAAATTGATGTGCATTTTGTGAAAAATGAGATTGATCCAACAGGTCTCGGAGAACCGCCATTCCCTCCGGTTTTTGGTGCTGTTGCGAATGCCCTTTACAAAACCACAGGTAAACGGTTTTATAATCAACCCTTTACGCAAGAACAACCAAGTGCGTAAGGAAAGACAGAGCCCTAGAATAGTAGAAAATTCTAGGGCTTTTTAGTGGTAATACGTTCTAATTTGAAACCTTTCTCAATGAAAAACCTCTTCTTTTTACTCGTTTTTTCTTATTCTATTCGTTCATTTGCCGAAGAAAAAGACTCAACAAAAACAGCTTATTTAGCTGGACAAATAACAGCTACAAACAACGGAGTATCGCTAATCCCGTCGTTTTCTTTGGGGAAACCCGCCGTTTTATTTGATATGAATCTCGGAAAAGGACGGCTGAGTTTTGACCCAATGCTTCGTTTCGCCATGAATGGCAAGCCTTGGGCATTTATCTTTTGGTGGAGGTACAAACTGATAGAAACAAAAAAATGGAGCATGGGCGTTGGCGCACATCCATCGGTTATTTTTAATGAAGCGACTATTCAAGATAAAGGCGTTTCGCATACGTATCTAGTTGCTAACCGGTTTTTTGCTGTGGAATTATCGCCGACATACCACATCACGAAAAACACATCTGTTGGTATTTATTCATTAAAAGCGCGTTCGTTGGGGCGAGAAGAGGTTCTCAATAATACTTTTTTGGCTGTCCGTGGGAATATCACCAATATCGCAGTTGCACCGCGTTGGCTGTTGACACTTAGTCCACAGGTTTTTTTCTTAAAAATGAATGAAAAAACAGGCATGTACGGCAATCTCTCGGTTGGTATTCGGCTTCCCAATGTGCCTGTTTCGTTAACTGGACTTGTAAATCATGGGTTTAAGACGGAGATAGACGGAAAAAGGAACCTGTACAGCGCAGGCTTGGTGTATCACGTGAACCATACATTCAAACAACTGAAGTAAAATTTTTCGCCTACATTTGTTCAGTATGGGTCTCCGTAGTTTTCAAAATTATCTCGTCCACCTCCTGTTTTAGAACGGTGTACGAAGATGAAATAAAGAAAAAGTAAGATATGGAAAATGACAAATAGTTTCCAAAGGAGCGTTTCTATCGTTTTCACGAGTAATTAATAGTACAGGGTCAAAATAGGGGCTAACTTTACTTTTTCATTACCCCTAAGCTAAAAATACTACATTCAATATGGTAGCTATTTTTGGGAAAGATTGCAAATCAAGAAATCTAAAAAGTGTATCATCATTGGGATTAGTATTACTTTATTCGTAAAAACTTAACTCTTTTTTTATGTAATCATTCATGTTTTCTTTTTTCACTAAGAGTAATTTTTCGATTATTGTGTAAATGTAGTCGTCTTCTTGTCCTGAATTGAATACTTTATCAATTCCTAAAATCCCATGCTTTTCATAAATTTTTTTACATAACAACCCCGCTATTGCATAATCAACATTCGTAATTTTTTTAATTGATGGACGATTTTGTAAGTCTAAAAGATTCTGAAAGTCGATTGGATGATTCTTGATTTCGGCGTTCAGATTCGACAAATGCCATTCGAGGGATTTACCGATACTACCACCAAGAAAAGTGGCTATTCCCTCATCCCAGAACGAATGATATCTATTTAAATACTTTTGTGATGTATATAAATGTATCAATTCATGTGGATGTGAAAATTTTTTGTTTCCTGCAAAAATTCTTTTATTGTAAATATCCGCTATAGAGCCAGCTTCATTACTATTAAAAGTGGTTAAATGATAATCAAACCCTCTAATTTCTTGAATCTCTTTATAATTATTACACACATAATAGTCAAAACTGTTTAACTGTATCCCAAACAAAAGATTGAAAGATTCAATTTTTTGTTTCATTTCTACTATTTCTAATGTATCAACTTTTATATTAGGAGCAGATATATAGTGAACTTCATCAATTGTTTTTTCATTCCATTTTAATGTATTCAGCCTCAATGAAGATACTATTTTGAATTGCTTACTCTGTTCATCTTTTTCTAAGTAGAAATTATATATGCCAGCAAATTCAGATTTACTACTGATAAACGCAACTTTTGCTCGCATCAAACCCTCAAACTCATCAATAAAAATAAGCGTTGGTTTATAATAAAAATAATCTTGATAGTATTCGCTATTTTGCAATAATACTATTTCGATATCGACAAAGCTATCAACGGTATCTTTTGAGCTCCAATATGGTTTCCAACTTGTATTTTGGATTTTATTATTGAAATAATTATCTAAGCATCCTATTACTTCTCTATAATCACCGTTGTTTTTGTAATGGGGATTCAAAGACAATATACTATTCTCGTTTTGAGAAATACATTTGGTTGTGATAAGACAAAATATTACTAAAAATTTGTTCATAAACTAAGAAACTGTTTGAATTAATTTGTTAACTTTTTTGATGCGATTCTGACAAAAGCCAATTTGATAAAATTCTCTGCAACATTTGTCAAACGCTCAAAATCTTTGCTCAAACGTCTATAATGTTTATTCTGGGCGGCACTCCGCCAAGCGAAAGAGCGTTCCATAATCCATTTTTTAGGGAAAACCATCATTTTATTGTTATTTGGTAATTTTGAATACGTTTTTATGACTTCTAATTAAGTATTGAGATATTTTTGTACAATTAGCCACTTTATCTCTGTACCCTTTGTCGGCAATTAAAATAGTTAGTCGTGGGAAATCAACTTTGTTTTTGTAAATAGTAGCCAACACCATTTGGGCAGATTTGCTATCATGCAAATTGGCGGAATGAACTTTCACTGCTACTAAATTCCCCATCGTATCTGTAATAATATGCTGTTTTCTAGCTTTTATTTTCTTACCCCCATCAAAGCCAACGTGTTTGGTCGAAAAGGAAGTGTTTTTTACAATTTGTGCGTCTATCAGCAGGGCACTTGGGCTGGCTTTACGACCTGCGTGTAACCTAACAATTACTTGTAAGTCGTTGATAATTAAATCTATTATTCCTTCTTTTGACCATTTTCTGAAATACCAATACACAGTTTGCCAGGGTGGAAAACACAGGGGTAAATCGCGCCAATTACACCCGTTTTTTGTTATGTATAACGTACCTTCAACTAGTATTTTGTATTCCCATTTAGGTTTTCTTTTACAAAAAAATATTTTGATATAAATTGCCACTCGGTAGGGCTGAGATTGGTCGTATATTTTTTCTTCACAAATCAAATGTACAAACAATTCGGCTCTACCCTTTTTTTGTAATTAACTCAAACAGTTTTTTAGCCTCGAAAAAATTATTTATTTGGTTTTAAAATTCCTTTTTCCTCTGCCCATTTCCTCCACTCATCGATTTGTTGTTGGTCCATTTGCGCTCTTTTTTTATTCTTTTTGGGTTTGTCTGATACCTCCTTTTTTACGATGTGGAGTGCTTGCATTTCATACCGCGCATGTTTTAATTCATTTTCGTTTCTATCTTGTGCGGACTCAAGGGCGGCTATTTTTTGTGAAATGTCCGCAATTTTCGTATCAAAAAAAGTAGATTTTTGTATATCATCTAATGTATTCACGTGCGCAGTTATGTCTGAAACCAATGTTGAGTGGATGGTTTGAAAGTCAGTGGTTTCTTTTTGGAAGGGTGTTTTTTTCTTTGTATTCTTCTTTTTTTCTACGTATTCAAGGTACGAAAATTCCCTGCGAGTCACCCCAATTTCCTCTTTGATACTTGTAACATGCCAACCGCCGCAAAAAAGACAAAAATAACTTCTCTGCGGGCTGTATCCGGCTTCTTCCTGAATTTCTTCTTGGTTGAATTTGATAAAGTAGTTCGCTTTTTTCTCTGTTTCAAATAGCATTTTATATCTATCACAATTTCTACAAAAAACTTTATTTTTAGTGGGTTTCATTGCAAATGGATTTAAAAATTGAATTTACAGGACAGTTTCGTCGTATCAATGGCTTCTGAAGAGACAAAATTACTTTGAGTAATAGTCAAGATAAAAGTAAAAGATTACTTTGAGTTTTGCAACTAGCCCTCGTGTTTAACCATAGGAAATGAAATGGCGATTTCAACCAAAGGCAATCCATGCACAAAATGTAACCTCATCAAAAGGAAATGTACGTTTTTCAATGGCTGATTTCCTTGAATAGTTGTTTATTTGAAGAATGAAAAAGGAGGCAACCATGTACCGAATTATCCGTTTCTTATTTTTGATTTTATTGCTTCAGAATTGTACTTCTGAGCCGACGCCAGCATACCGAATCGGTTTTGCCCAATGCACCATGGGCGATAGTTGGCGACTTAACCAATGGGAGGCTATGCGCCGTGAACTTTCGTTTTTCCCTGAATTATCCTTGGACTTGAAAAATGCGAATGGCAGTACGAAGCAGCAAATTCAAGATGTAAAACGAATGATTGAGGAAAAATACGACTTGATCATCATTTCGCCCAACGATTACGAACTCAGTACCGCTATTGATCTCGCGTATTCAGCGGGTATTCCTGTGTTGATACTGGACAGACGAACGGCTTCTACAAATTATACGGCATTTGTTGGTGCTGAAAATACCCAAGTTGGAGAGCAAGCAGGCAATTATGCCCATGCCATTACAACACGACCCAGTACGCAAATTGTGGAAGTGATTGCAGGTTCGACAGATTCCCCAGCCATCGACCGCCACAAGGGATTTACCTCAGCGATTACTTCCTCAAAAAATTTAGTCACCTCTCCAGCTATTTATTCTGGTGATAACGACAGCGTGAAAATTCAGAAAGAATTAGCAAAAATCCCTACCGTGGACATCATCTTTGCCCACAATGACCGTTTGGCATGGACGGTCAGCAAGGTGTGTAAAAAAATGGGTATTTCCCCCAAAATCATTGGTGTGGACGGGCTCGCCGGTGAGAACGAAGGACTAGACTTGGTACGCAAAGGGCTCTTAGAGGCGACTGTTTTGTATCCTTCTGGAGGTGAAGAAGCCATTAAAATAGCAGATGCTATCTTAAAGAAAAAACCATTTCAGCGTGAAAATAATCTGTTTTCGACGGTTATCAACAAGGATAATGTGAACATTATGTTCTCACAATACCAAAAAATCAAGGCGCAGCAAGAAGATATTGAACGCCAAGCCTCACGGATTCAAGAATTAAAATTAACCTTTTCCTCACAACGCAATCGACTCTACATTACAAGTGCCCTTTTAACGGTCGTTGTCTTACTTTTGGCTACTTTGTACTTTCTTTTACAAGAAAAACAGCGTTCAAATCGGGTCTTGGAACAACAAAATAAGGCAATTCAAGAGCAAAAAGACCAAATTGAGAAGGTTTCCCAGCTTGCACAAAAGGCTGTGGAGGATAAAATGCGCTTCTACTCCTATATTTCGCATGAATTTCGTACACCGCTCAGTCTTATTTTAACGCCAACTGAAGACCAGCTGGCACAAAAAAATATTTCTCCGCAGGAGGCAAAACAAACGTTTCAACTGATTCGGAAAAATGCACATCGCTTACTTCGTCTGGTAGATCAATTCCTAGAATTACGCCAGCTAGATGCAGGAAAAATGCAATTGGAGTCCCGCGATTTGGATTTGGTTGCCTTCCTAAAAGAGATTGTTCATGATTTCCAACCGAAAGCACAAGCACAAAAAATTGACCTTCAGTTCTTTTCTCCTTTTTCTGGTTTTATGTACGCTTTCGATGCCGAAAAGCTAGATAAAGTATTCTTTAATGTTATTTCCAATGCGTTTAAATATACGGCGGAAGGTGGATTTATTCATATTTCTCTCGCCCGAAAAGCAGATCAAGTAGTTATCCAATTTGCGGATAGTGGCGTAGGTATGACTGAAGAAGAGAAAATTCATGCCTTTGATTTGTTCTATCGCGGGAATAAGAACATTTCACTCGGAACAGGGCTGGGGCTTGCACTTTCCCGTGAATTTGTGCTCCTGCATGAAGGAGAAATTTACATTGAATCCGAGAAAAATAAAGGAACGGTTTTTACCATTCAGCTGCCCGTTCGGATACAAGTACCCATTCGTCAAGAAAGTAATGAAGTACCTACTTTTCAAAAGAAAGAACGGGTTTCAATCTGGGAAATGCCTGTTCAGGACGCACAGCCGCCTAGTTCAGCGGAACATTCCATTTTAATTATTGAAGATAATCGGGATTTGAATCGATTCCTTTCCCAAAAATTTGCAAAAACCTACCACGTCTTTTCTGCTGAAACGGCTGAGAAAGGATGGGATATTTTACTTCAAAATATTCCTGATGTTGTGTTGTGCGATGTGATGTTGCCCGGTATGGATGGCTATCAATTGACACAAAAAATAAAAGCTGATTTCCGAACTTCTCATATTCCCGTTATCCTATTGACGGCGAAAAGTCATCTTGAAAATCAATTAGAAGGCACAAAAGCTGGGGCGGACGATTACCTCACCAAGCCATTCCACCAAGAATTAGTCGAACAAAAAGTAAAAAATTGCATTGAAAGCAGAGAAAGACAGCGCAAGAAAGGACAACAAGAAATACACCAGCCTGCGGGGCTTCAAAGACATGAAAAAGCATTTTTTGCCGAATTAGACCGCCTGATAGAAAAGAATTTAGCCGATAATTCCCTGTCTGTGGAAAAACTAAGTAGCGAGCTAGGCATGTCTCGTGTGCAATTGTTCCGGAAAATGTCTGCTCTGACGGGTGAAAATGTCTCGGATTATATCGCTTCTTTCAAAACCAATAAAGCGAAAGTATTACTCCAAGATGCGAACAGAAATATCACTGAGATTGCGTACGATTTGGGCTTTTCAAACCCAAGTTATTTTACGACGTTCTTCAAACAAAGAACAGGGCAGACCCCAACTGAGTGGCGTTTGAAAATAGAAAAAGAAAGCGATAAAAACTGACGTATCAATTTCAATAATGTATGTATCATTTTCTATAATTTATACAAGGTATAATTTTTAATATGTTGATTATAAGTTATTTATAGAATGTAACAAATCAGTAGATAATTGAACCAAATAGAAAAGTAAACGCCCAACTAAGCTTCTAATTTTGACTCATCAACGCAATCGAAATGAATCGTTTTATGAGTCCATCTACAAAAATTTTCTTCTGGTCTTTGTCCGCCGCATTGGGTGGTTTTCTATTTGGTTTTGACACCGCCGTCATTTCTGGAGTCGAGCAAACATTGCAAGTACTCTGGCAATTGTCCGCCTTTGAGCAAGGCGTAACCGTTTCTATCGCATTGGTAGGGACTGTCCTCGGCTCTGTCATCGGTGGATTTCCGGCAGATTTGTTCGGACGCAAGAAATCACTGTTCGCCATTGCCATTCTTTATTTCTTGTCTGCACTAGGCACAGCTTACGCCGTCGATTGGTCTGTTTTTCTTCTTTTTCGTTTTTTAGGTGGGCTAGGCGTTGGCATTTCCTCTGTTGTTGCTCCTTTGTATATTTCTGAGATTGCTCCACCCGCAAAAAGAGGCCGTTTGGTAGCTCTTTTCCAATTCAATATCGTATTTGGTATCTTGATGGCGTACCTTTCCAACTACCTTTTGTCTGGAATCGGGGGCGCAAATGATTGGCGTTGGATGCTGGGTGTGCAAGCTGTTCCGTCCATCTTATTCTTGGTAACTGTCACGCTCATTCCGGAAAGCCCTCGTTGGTTGATTGTTCGATTAAACGACCTAGACGGAGCACGAGTTACATTAAAAGCCATTGACCCTGACTCCGTAGAAGAAACCATTCAAGCGATTCAACAAACGCCGAGTGGGAGCCAAAAACGAACGACACTTTTCCAAAAGGCATACATTCAACCCATCACATTGGCGGTTTTGTTTGCCGTTTTCAATCAAGTATCGGGTATCAACGCCATTATTTATTTCGCTCCGCGTATTTTTGAAATGGCAGGTATCGGAAAAAACGCAGCGTTGCTTTCGTCTGCGGGTATCGGTTTGGTCAATTTGGTTTCTACGCTTGTCGGCATTTCATTGATTGATAAATACGGACGACGTGCCTTGATGCTTGTCGGTTCTATTGGACTTGTTTGTACACTTATTTTAGTTGCCGAAACCTTTTATTCGCTTCGTACAGGGCTTTTCGTTCCGATTTATCTCTTCGTTTATATTGGCTTTTTCGCTTTCTCGCAAGGGGCAGTTATTTGGGTATTTATCTCTGAAATCTTCCCGAATGAAGTCCGTGCAAGTGGTCAATCTCTTGGTAGTTTTACCCACTGGTTTATGGCTGCAATCATCACTTTTACATTTCCGTACCTTGCCGAAGCCTTCGGTGGAACAATCATCTTCGGATTCTTTGCCTTCATGATGTTGCTTCAGTTTCTATTCGCCTGGAAATTCATGCCCGAAACCAAAGGTACTTCTCTTGAAAACATGGACACCGTTATCCTGACACACGCATGAAAAAGAATACAAAAACACTGGTCTGTTTCGGAGAAATGCTTTGGGATATTCTCCCAACGGGTAAATTGCCCGGTGGCGCACCCATGAATGTCGCTATTCATTGGCAAAGAACGGGAAATCAGGCGCAATTAATTAGCCGTATCGGAACAGATGAACTAGGCGAAGAACTGCTTAACTTCTTGTTTTCCATGGGGTTAACGGGGGAGTTTGTACAAAAAGATGCACAGTATGTTACCGGAACAGTTTTGGCGGATACGTCCAATCCTTCCCATGTATTGTACGAAATTATACAACCCGTTGCTTGGGATTTCATCTCGCTCACGGAAGCCGCAAAGCAAGCCGTTCAAGACGCAGACTTCTTTGTATTTGGTTCATTAGCAGCTCGTTCCGAAGAAAGTGAAGCGACTTTGAGAAAATTACTTGAAGTGGCGACATGCCCTGTATTTGACTGTAATCTAAGAACTCCTTTTTACAGCAAAGAAAGCATAGAAGTCTTGCTTCAAGCGACCCAAATTCTAAAAATAAACGACCAAGAAATTAGTCAATTAGCTGACTGGTTTGGCTGCCAGGGAAGTCAAGAAGAAATCGTTCGCCAATTGGCTGAACAGTTTTCATTGACCCACGTATGTGTCACACTTGGCGCAGATGGTTCTGCTGTTTTAGCTGATAATCAATGGGTTACTTGTCCTGGTTTTCCAGTAAGTGTAGTAGATACCATCGGGAGTGGAGATGCTTTTCTAGCGACTTTTTTAGAAGGTATAGCTCTCGAAAAATCGCTCACGGAAATCCTGACAAGAGCCAATGCCGTTGGGGCACTTGTTGCCTCAAAATCAGGTGCTGTTCCACCTGTATCCAATCAAGAAATTCAATCTATGTTGAATACCCCACTCGCTCAGAGTAAAGACGTAATTCCGTCATTTTAGTATCTATTTAACCAATTTATCACGTATGAAAAGTAAATTTCTACTTTCCCTCTTGGCAATGCTGTGGTCTGTTCAGGTCACCTTTGCCCAGCGTACCATCACAGGAACGGTTCGCGGTGACGACTCCAACGACCCGCTCATCGGTGCTAGTGTTACTGTAAAAGGTTCGACAGTTGGAACATTAACCAATGCAGATGGCCGGTATTCATTGACACTCCCCGCCAATGCACAAACACTCGTTTTTTCGTATGTCGGATACGAAGCGTTGGATGTTCCGGTTTCTTCAGCAACGAATTTTGATGTTGTCTTGAAATCTTCTCGTTTATTGGACGAAGTCGTAGTTGTAGGTTATACCTCGCAAAGAAAAGAAGATTTGACTGGTTCCGTAGCGGTTGTGGACTTAAAGCCCATCCAAAACAACAGTACCGGGAACCCAATGCAATCTTTGCAAGGTCGTGTTCCTGGTTTGTATATTGAGCGCGATGGTTCACCGAATGGCTCCAACGGCCGTATCTTGATTCGGGGTGCAAATACACTAGGTAACAACGACCCATTGTATATCATTGACGGAATCCCGACGACACGTCCAGAGGTTTTTCAGAACATGAACCCAGCCAATATTGAGTCTATTCAGGTATTGAAAGATGCGTCTGCACAGTCTATTTATGGAGCGAGAGCTTCAAACGGTGTCATCATCGTAACTACAAAAAATGGTGGAAATACAGACGGAAAAGTATCTTTCCAGTATAACTCAAGCATTTCTACACAGTCTGAAAAATCAATGCGTTTCAAGATGTTGAACGCGGTTGACCGTGGGAGAGCTCTTTGGCAAGCATCTGTTAATGATGGACAAGATCCAGCAGCAGGTTACGGTGAAATCTATGACTTTGATTGGAATGGAAATTTCTCAAATCCTGTCCTAAATGGCGTGAAAGTACGTCCATTCGTAGGTGGAAATCCAAATACACCGGCTGGTGACACAGATTGGCAAGATGTCATGTACAAAACAGGTATCGTGACAAGAAACGATTTTACGGCGTCTTTCGGAAATAAAAATTCGTCCATGGAAATCAACTTGGGCCACTTGAAAAACTCAGGTATGTTGCGTTACACAGGCTACGAACGTTTGAGCGGAAGTGTAAATGCCGTGACGCGTGCTTTCAATGATAAGCTCCGTTTCGGAATGAATCTACGTATCGCTGAATCCAACGAAACCTTGACAGCCCGCGACTTAGGCGGTGCGTCTTCTACTTTCTTGGCTGTGACATTGGCACCAACGATTCCAGTCTATCAAGCAGACGGCACAACTTTCGCAGGTGCTTCTGGTTCAGGTTATTCGGATAGAAACAACCCATTGCACATGCAATATTTGGCACGTTGGAATAACGCCAATCGTGTGAGTTCGTTCGGAAATATCTTCGTAGAATTACAACCTATCAAAAACTTATTCATTAAGTCAAATATTGGAGCTGATAATGCACGTTTTGAAAATAAAATCATCACACCGACATTTTCGGAAGGTGCTTTTAACCGGACAACCAATAGCTTGTTCTTCGACCAAAATCATTATGTAAGTACTACTTGGTCTAATACGGCACGTTACGACCTAGACTTGGGCGGAAATAAGTCGATGAAATTCTTGGTAGGTACTGAATTTATTGATACAAATTTGGACTTCCAAACTATCCGTAAAGAAGGTTTTGCCCTTCAAACAGAAGAATATTTTACGTTGAATGCAGGTACTGGAAACACAGCAGTAACAGGTGGCTCAACGGGACATAGCTTGTGGTCGCAATTTGCACGTATGGACTACAACCACAACGACCGTTATTTGGCAGCTGTAACTGTGCGTAGAGATGGTTCATCTCGCTTTGGTGCAGACAATCGCTTCGGTATTTTCCCAGCGGCTTCGTTGGGTTGGAGAATAGACAAAGAGGCTTTCATGGCTGATAATTCTGTATTCTCTGAATTGAAAACAAGAGTAGGTGTAGGACGTGTAGGAAACCAACAAATTGGAGATTTAGCTCGCTTTGGTCTTTTCGATACACGTTACGGAACAACACAAGCGCAATTAGTTGGTGGTTTCTGGGAGCAATACATGAACATCGGTACGGCGTACGCACTTTCTGGAGCAAATACAGGTACGTTGCCTTCTGGTTTTGTACAAACACAAGCAGCTAACTCTGGATTGAAATGGGAAACGACAGACGAGGTAAATGCAGGTTTGGATTTCACGTTGGCAAACAACAAAGTATATGGTTCATTTGATTATTTCACGCGCCGTACAACAGGTATCTTGATTACTCCACCAGTTGCAGCTACGTTGGGCGAAGGCCAAACAAAAGCTGTGAACGGAGCGTCGAAATCAAACAAAGGATTTGAATTTGTGCTTGGTTACAGAGGCGAGTCGAGTGGTGGTTTGAAATACAACATCATGACTAACTTTACGCATTTCAGAGATAGAATTACAGAACTACCTGAAAACGTTCGTCCAGCTTACCCAGGAAACTTGGTAAATACTATCATTGGCCGTTCACAATTTGATATTTTCGGATACAAAACCGCTGGTTTGTTCCAGTCGCAAGCAGAAGTGGACGCAGCGCCAACGCAAGTAGGAGCAGGTCCAGGTCGGATTCGTTACGTGGATATCAACGAAGATGGACGTATCGACGACTTAGACAGAACTTGGATTGGTACGACACTTCCAGCACTTGAGTACGGTATTCGTGCAGATGTTTTCTACAAGAAATTTGACTTTTCGTTCTTCGGTTCGGGTGTAGCTGGTCGTGAAGGTTTTGATGCCTACACGGTGTTCAATAACTTGATGAGAGGCCGTGAAAACGTAGGCCCTGGCGTATTTGATGCTTGGACACCACAAAATACAAGCTCGAATATCCCGGCACTTACGTTGAAAGACAACAACGGCGAAGGACGTACCTCGGATTACTTCATTGTGAATACATCGTATTTTAAAATTAGAAATTTACAAGTAGGTTACACGGTGAAAGACGCAGCTGTTTTTGAGTCACTTCGTTTCTTCTTAATGGGCGAAAACCTATTCTGGTTGAAGAGCAAAAGCTACCAAGGACCAGATCCTGAGCGCATAGACCTAGACCCCGTGCCAATTCCAAAGACATTTACTTTTGGTGTGAACGCTTCTTTCTAATTCAGTTTCTTTTCTATTTGATAAACAAACGTATGAAAAATAAATACATAGTCACCTCTGTTTTCGCGGCGATGCTTCTTGCAAGCTCATGCCAAGATAAGTTAGAATATACACCTACGGGTGTGCTTTCTTCCTCTGATTTAACGTCTCCAACTGCCATCGAAGGGCTCGTCACGTCGGCGTATGCAGCCATCGGAAACGGAGATATGATTGGACCAATCTACAGTAACTGGGCGTACGGAAGTGTCCGCTCTGACGATAGCTACAAAGGCGGTGGCGGTACAGGTGACGTCGGTGAAGTAGATGCCCTAGAGCATTATAACCTCGTTACGCCAACCATGGGTGCTTTTGTAACCCGTACTTGGCAGAATTTATTCAAGTCGATTTCTCGCTGTAATGTAGCACTTCGTGCGGTAAATACCTTGGACGAGTCTGTCTATCCTTTGAAAAAACAACGCCTAGCTGAGCTTCGCTTCTTGCGTGCACACAGTTATTTCACCATGAAGTTGTTATACAAAAATGTACCACTTTTTGATGAAAATGCCACAGAAGAGGAAATCTTGAAAACATCGAACGATTTACCTAACGAAGAACAATGGAATAAAATCGCAGCGGATTTTCAGTTTGCCGTGGATAATCTTCCTACTTCAAATGCAGAAATCGGTCGTGCGAATAAGTTGGCAGCACAAGCGTATTTGGCGAAACTTCGTTTGTACCAAGCATACGAGCAAGGGGCAAATCACCAAGTAACTCGTATCAACGCAGCACGTTTGCAAGAGGTAGTGACGCTTACACAAGCAGTTATTAGTTCTGGAAAATACAGCTTGAGTCCAGACATCGCAGATAACTTCTTGCCTGAAACAGAAAACGGCCCTGAGTCTATCTTCGCCATTCAGTTTACCGTGAATGACGGAACAACGGCGGGTAGAATGAGCTACGAAGATGGCTTGAATTACCCACACGGTGCGCCGCAATACGGATGTTGTGGTTTCCACGCAGCTAGCCAAAATTTGGTGAATGCACACACGACAAATGCCAACGGATTGCCCAATTTTGATACGTTCAATAATCAAAATGCCAATTTAGCGACGCAAACAGTTGACCCACGTCTTGACCACACCGTAGGAATCGACGGACACCCGTACAAATATGACCCTGCAAGACCTTTCTCAAACAGTTGGGTACGTGACGCGGGTGTTTATGGAAACTTCCATACGATGCGTTACCAGCAACAAGCAAATAGCGGTTCGTATTTCAAGTTAGGGCCATTCATGGGAACAGCGAAGAACTACGATATTATCCGGTATGATGACGTCTTGTTGATGCAAGCAGAAGCTTACATTCAATTAGGTGAGCAGTTGAAAGCCCTTCCATTGATTAACCAAATCAGAGAACGTGCTGCGGCAAGTACAGGAAGATTACGCAAATTAGACGGAACGTTCGCTTCACGCTACAACGTAAAACCTTACTCAGCAGAGGGTTGGACAAAAGATTTCGCTTTCAAAGCTTTGCAATGGGAGAGAAGATTGGAGTTCGCAACAGAAGGCGCGCGCTTCTTTGACTTAGTTCGTTGGGGAATCGCTGAAAAAGTATTGAACGAATACATCGACAAAGAAAAATCGCGTCGTACTTACTTAGCTACTGCGAAATTTACAGCCGGACGCGACGAATATCTTCCTATTCCACAGGCGGAAATTACGTTCACCAACGGCTTGTACAAGCAGAATCCAGGGTATTAATGCATCGGAATTTCAAAATAGGTAAATAAGTAGTCTCCAAAAGGTAGTAGTTTTACTGCTACCTTTTTACTTTTCAACCCTTATTTGGATATATTTCATTTTGAATCAACCATTTTACTATGAAAAAGAAATTAATTCTAGGCGCTATATTTACGTGCTTTTACACGTTTGCTGACGCCCAAATGACTCCCAACAATTCATTGACTGAACAAAACAGACCTCAAAAACATTATACACCCAAAAAAAATTGGGTCAATGACCCCAACGGGCTCGTGTATCTCGATGGAGAATACCACCTTTTCTATCAATACAATCCGTTTGGCTCCAAATGGGGACACATGAGCTGGGGGCACGCTGTCAGCAAGGATTTGATGCACTGGGAAGAACTCCCTGTTGCTTTGCCCGAAATCCAGAATCCAGACGGCTCAACAACCATGATTTTCTCTGGATGTGCTGTCGTAGATAGTTTAAATACCACCGGCTTTTTTGCGCCCGGCTTTACGTCAGGGTTGGTTGCTATTTTTACCTCGCACGTGGATAAAAACGGAACAGGTCTTGCACAACACCAAAGCTTGGCTTACAGCAGCGACAAGGGAAGAACATGGACGTATTACGCTAAAAATCCTGTTCTCGATATTGGCTTGAAGGACTTCCGTGACCCGAATGTTATCTGGTCGCCAGAAAAACAAAAATGGATCATGACAGTCGTGAAACCACTGGAGTTTATTGCCCAATTTTATGAATCCTCCGACTTGAAATCTTGGTCTCTCTTGAGTGAATTTGGTCAAAAAGGCGATACAACAAAAATTTGGGAATGCCCTTCGCTTGTCCGAGTTCCGGTTGAAAACAGCCAAGAATCCAAATGGGTCTTGTTTATTTCAAGCGGTCACAGACAAAAAGATTATCTCGCAATGCAGTATTTTGTAGGTGATTTTGACGGAAAATCATTCGTTGCGCAAGAACAGAAAGAAGTATTGTATGTAGATGAAGGAAAAGACTATTATGCCGCTATTCCGTATTTTAATTTGCCCGCCAAACACAGCAAACCCGTCATGATTGGTTGGGTAAATGATTGGGAATATGGCCGTGATATTCCGACAGGCGATGTTCGGGGTGCGTTTTCATTGGCACGAGAAATCTCTCTCTTTAAAACAACCGACGGTTATCGGCTTCGTCAATCTCCCATCGTCGGAAAAGAATGGAAAACAATGGAGATAACTGAGAAATCTGTTCATGGAAAATTACAAGAAGTTCCCAAAGTGTATCATTTGAAAGTGGATTACCGCATAAATCCAAAGAAAATGTTCGCATTGGATATTCAGAAAAATGGAGAAGAACAAACACGGATTATGTATGACCCGAAAACAGAAATGTTGTCTTTTGACCGGACAAAATCAGGAAATGTTTCCTTTCATCCACGTTTTTCAAGCGTAGAAAAATTACACGTTCCATTGGAAAAAAATAAACTTGTTCTTGCTATTTATGTGGATAATACCATCGTAGAAATTTACGCCAACAAAGGCAAAGGAGTGTTAACAGATTGGATTTTCCCCACTGCAAATACCCATTTTTTACAATTAAATAACTAATTTATATGTAAAATAGTAGGTATCATACATTTTTGTTTTGAATACTTTGGTAACTTGCTTTAATTTGTTGAAAGGGTAGTTTAAGAAATTAAATTACCCTTTTTACTTACACAAATATTTACCCTAACAACTCATTTGTATCTCTTAATTAATCTTGATTATGCTAAAAGAACTAAAACTTGAGAAAACAGTCGAAAAAAATGTAGCAACGTGGCTGAAAGGAAAGTACGACGACGAAATCAAAGCAACCATTCAACAATGGATTGCCGAAAAGAATACGGTACAATTAACAGATTCGTTTTACAAAAATCTTGAGTTTGGAACGGGTGGTATGCGCGGCGAAATTGGGGTCGGTCCAAACCGGATGAACAAATACACGGTTGGTGCTGCGACTCAAGGTTTAGCAAATTATTTGAATCAAGTGATTACAGATGAGCCCATTAAAATGGCCATCGCGTATGATAGCCGAAATTTTTCCCCTGAATTTGCGCAAGTTGCCGCGGACATTCTGTCTGCCAATGGCATTACCGTCTATCTTTACAAGGAGCTTCGCCCAACTCCACAGCTGTCTTTTACCGTCCGGGAGCTGGGTTGCCATGCAGGGATTGTCATCACGGCTTCGCATAATCCAAAAGAATACAATGGATATAAAGTATATTGGAATGACGGTTCGCAAGTCGTTGCTCCGCACGATAAAAATATCGTGAATGAAGTAAATGCCATTACGAATGTCAAGGACATCAAGTTCAGAGGTGTAAAAAAACGCATCAAACTCATTGGTGAAGTCTTGGATAAAAAATACTTGAAAGCCGTGAAGAGCATTGCGGTTAGTCCGAGAACAATCGCCAAACAGAAAGACCTAAAAATTGTCTTTTCGTCTATTCACGGGACAGGTATCACGATGGTTCCGCCTGCTTTGGCGCAGTTGGGCTTCACAAATGTGACCATCGTAGCGTCACAGGCGCAACCAGATGGTAATTTTTCGACGGTTATTTATCCAAATCCAGAAGAAAAAGAAGCCATGAACTTGGCAATGGAAAAAGCCAAGGAAATCGATGCAGATTTGGTCATGGCTACCGACCCAGACGCAGACCGCGTCGGGATGGCTGTTAAAAATCCGGCTGGAGAATGGGTACTTCTGAACGGAAATCAAGCGGCTAGTTTGATTATCTATTACCTCTTGAAGGCATGGAAAAAATCAAATAAATTAACCGGAAAAGAATTTGTTGCCAAAACCATTGTCACCACAGATTTGATTGACGCCATGGCTGCAAAAGCCGGTGTTACGTGTTACAATACCTTGACGGGCTTCAAATACATTGCCCAAGTTATCCGGGAATTGGAAGGAAAAGAGACATTCATCGGCGGAGGAGAAGAAAGTTACGGGTATCTTATCGGAGATAAAGTGCGCGACAAAGATGCGATTGCGTCTTGTGCCATGATTGCCGAACTAACCGCCTACGCCAAGCACAAGGGGATTAGCCTCTTTGATTTTCTGGCGGATATGTACAAACAATTCGGTTTTTACTATGAAGGTTTGGTGTCTGTAACAAAAAAAGGAAAGTCGGGTGCAGAGGAAATTCAACAAATGATGGCGGATTTTCGCGCCAATCCGCCCAAATCGTTGGGTGGCTCGAAGGTCATTCGTATCGATGACTACAAAGCATTAACACGTACAGACGTACAGAAAAATACGATAGAATCTATTCCGTCGGGTGTTTTAGGCATTGAATCTTCGAATGTCCTTCAATTTTTTACAGAAGATGGCACGAAATTCACCTGCCGACCGTCTGGGACGGAACCAAAAATTAAGTTTTATGTTGGCGTAAAAGGGAAGCTCAAATCGAAAGAAGTATTTGATGAAACGTTGGCGAATTTAAAAGAAAAAGTAGCCAATATCGCCAAGGAACTTTCGCTGGCATAACGGACTGCTCAAACAAGAAACGACTGGCTTTTTAGCTGGTCGTTTTTTTTATGTTCTTCATCGACTTTCATCAACTTTTTACAAATGGAGTAGTTCTATTATTAGTTCATCTTATATAGATCCGCACATTATTGTATGAAATTACGTTTTACACTGCTTTTTCTGATTAGTTCACTCTGGGCAAACGGGCAAGATTTATGCTCGGTAAAAGGTAAACTCCTCGATTCTCTCACCAAGGAACCACTTGCGTATGCCTCGATTCGCCTTGAACCACAAAGTGATAAAAGCAAAGCCAAAGGAGATGTAGCAAACGAAAAAGGTGAATTTCAGTTTAATCGCTTAAGCACAGACACATTCAAAATTCGGGTTGATTACGTCGGTTATCAAACGAAATGGATAGAAGTAAAAACAGATAAATCGACAACAGAGATTGAAATCGGGGCTATTTTATTGGTTCCTTCAAGCCAATTTTTAGAGGCAGTAACGGTCACAGGATTAAAATCTGCGATGGTTGCCTCATTAGAAAAACAAGTGTTCCAATCCGACCAATTTGAAGTTGCCAAAGGAGGTACAGCCACAGATATTCTTCGAAATATTCCTTCTGTGAGTGTCAATGCCGAGGGTGAAATTAGTGTACGAGGTTCAAAGGGTTTTCTCATTCTAATCAATGGGAAGCCCACACAGCTTGATGCTACGACGATTTTGGCGCAAATTCCTGCGAATACCATCGAGAAAATAGAGATGATTACTGCGCCGTCGGCTAAATATGACGCCGATGGAAAGGCAGGAATCATTAATATTGTGACAAAAAAAGGAGCATACAAAGGTTTTTCAGTGACATCCAATCTACAATATGGCCTCCCCCGGTTGGTCAAGGAATACCCAAATGCAGAGGAACCCGATAGATACGGCGCCGATTTTTCACTACTCTATCATTCGGATAAATGGGACATCGCAACGTCGGTTAACTATTTAAAAAATGACATAGCCGGTCGGAGAGAAGGAGATGTAAATACGCTCCGAAATGGGGTGCGTACGTCGTTCCCGAGTGAGGGCGAACGTAGTTTGAAGCGTGAAAATTACGGCGTTCGCATAGCTGTTAATCGAACATTGAATACATCGAATGAAATTTCAGCCGGTGCTTATTTCGGGAGAAGAGACCAGTTTAGATTGGCAGATATTTTATACGAGAATACAAAAACGGGGATTTCTACAGGAGAAGTGATCAATCGGACAACCTATTTTAATTCCAACTTGGTGCGGAAGTCAGGGATATTTAAAGTGGCTAATTTGGATTATACGCATCGTTTTTCTACATCTTCAAACATCACCGTATCAGGCTTATATGAAGACGCATTGGTGGATGGTTTTACCCAAAACAGAAACTTAAATACCCTAAATTACGCGGATACACTCCAATATACACTCAATACTGGTAGAAACCCTTTGCAGGCAATTCGTTTCAAAGTAGATTATGAAAAAAAGTGGGGGATTGGTACTTTAACGAGCGGTTATCAGTTCAGAAATCAAGAGCAAAAGGGGAAATTTGCTTATTTCGAAAAAGAAGGGAATTTGACAAATCTGACACTTAACCCAGCTTTTTCAGCAAATGTCGATATACGTCAACGGATTCACAGTATTTACACGCAATATGCTGGGAAAGTAGAAAAGTATGAGTTTTTGGTCGGGATGCGTTACGAAAATGCATTTCGTGCGTTGAAGGATAGTCAAAATGAAGAACCTTTTTTGTTGAAACTCTCCAATTTATTTCCATCACTTACCGTCCGACACGATTGGAATGAAACCATGCAATTGAAACTTGCTTATAGCCGCCGTGTGCAGCGTTCGACCAACAACGAGCTGAATCCCTATCCTGAACGAGAACACAGCGAAACGCTGGAGCAAGGAGACCCTCTAATTCGACCCGAGTTTATTGGTATTTACGAAGCCGGAATTACGAAAAATTACAAAAAAATCTCTTTGTATTGGAATATCTATCGGCAACAAATTACAGATATTGTCAATCGAGTGAATAGCGTATATAATGACACCATCTTGAACCGGATATATACAAATGCTGGAAAAGCACGATTACTAGGTTCTGAATTTGGTGTTACAGTCGCGCCTCATTCAAAATGGAAACTTTTTATGGGCGGAAATCTCTATAATCTTCAGATACGGGGTAGCTTATTTTCTAATTCACTCCCTGTAAATAGCAGCGGATGGGTGTATTCTGTGAACAGCAATGTGAATTACCAAATGAGTAAATCCTTTAGTTTCCAAGGTAATATAGCCTATTTATCGGCTAGAAATACTGCACAAGGAATTGATTCACGGTTTTATCAACCCAATTTCTCCGTAAAAAAGACGTGGTTAGATGCGCGATTAGCCTTGAGTATCCAGTGGCAGAATGCAGCATTTAAAGGCATGAAAGTAAACGAGCAACGAATAACTACAGAAGGAGTGGACTTTTTTACGACAACAAATTATATTCAAGAAAGAAACATCATTCTTTTCAATATTTCTTATAATGTCAATCAATCGGATAGGAAAAGAAAAGTGCCTGCTAGTGAGTTTGGAGAACGTGAATTCTAAAGAATGGAGGTATTCACTTTTACTTGTATAAGGCACGCACAGAGAGGGCAAGATGATTGCAAACATTTTGCCCTTTTTTTATGTTACATAAGATAAGTATTTTCTATTTTTAATATACAATGAATAAGTTTATTCTATTATTTAGTATTTTTGCAAATAGAAATCGTGTTTTTGTGATTAACCTCTTTTTTACTTGTTTTTTACTGTCGTAAACTTGCAGTGAAAACGGTTTTGCAGGAAAGAGCAACACTTGAAAGACTTTAAAACCAAAATTTCACAACCACAAATTAAGTACAAATGGAACATTACGCATCAAACGGTACGACAAATGGGGAAGCAAAATGCCCATTTACAGGTGCAACCACTTTTAAACAAGGTGCAGGTGGCGGAACAAGAAACCGCGATTGGTGGCCAAACCAATTGAATTTGAACATCCTTCGTCAAAACTCGAACCTATCCAATCCAATGGATGAGTCGTTCAATTACGCCGAGGAGTTCAAATCGCTTGACTTAGCCGCTGTAAAGAAAGATTTGTATGATTTAATGACCGATTCGCAAGAATGGTGGCCTGCTGACTACGGTCACTACGGCCCTTTCTTCATCCGTATGGCATGGCACAGTGCCGGAACATACCGTACGTCAGACGGTCGTGGTGGTGCAGGTGCAGGAACACAACGTTTTGCCCCGCTAAATAGCTGGCCAGATAATACCAACTTGGACAAAGCCCGCTTGTTGCTTTGGCCTATCAAACAAAAATACGGTAGAAAATTATCGTGGGCTGACTTAATGATTTTGGCAGGAAACTGCGCATTGGAGTCAATGGGCTTTGAAACATTCGGTTTCGCTGGTGGTCGTGAAGACGTTTGGGAGCCAGAAGAAGATATCTATTGGGGTTCTGAAAAAGAATGGTTGGGCGATAACCGCTACACAGGCGAGCGCGACCTAGAAAACCCTCTAGCAGCTGTTCAAATGGGGCTTATTTACGTAAATCCAGAAGGTCCTAACGGAAACCCAGACCCTATCGCAGCAGCACGTGACATTCGCGAAACATTTGCCCGTATGGCTATGAATGACGAAGAAACCGTTGCACTTATTGCCGGTGGACACACGTTCGGAAAAACACACGGTGCCGCTGACCCAAGCAAGTACGTAGGTGCTGAACCAGCGGGTGCTGGCATCGCGGAACAAGGCTTAGGCTGGAAAAATACCTATGGTAAAGGAAACGCAGAACATACCATCACCAGTGGTTTGGAAGGTGCTTGGACTACAACGCCAACGAAATGGAGCAATAACTACTTCGAAAACTTATTTGGTTTTGAATGGGAATTGACCAAAAGCCCAGCGGGTGCTCACCAATGGAAACCAAAAGGAAATGCTGGTGCAGGAACCGTTCCTGACGCCCATGACCCTGCTGTAACACATGCACCTTTTATGTTGACAACAGATTTAGCACTACGTTTTGACCCAGCTTACGAAAAAGTTTCAAGACGTTTTTACGAAAATCCAGCTGAATTTGCTGACGCATTTGCAAGAGCTTGGTTCAAGTTAACACACCGTGACATGGGGCCTCGTGCTCGCTATTTAGGTTCAGAAGTTCCTGCTGAAGAGTTAATCTGGCAAGATCCAATTCCTGCACCAACGTATCAAATCATTGATAACGAAGACATTACAAGCCTAAAAGCGACTATCTTAGCTTCAGGATTGTCTGTTTCAGAATTGGTTTTCACAGCATGGGCATCGGCTTCTACATTCCGTGGTTCTGACAAACGTGGTGGTGCAAATGGTGCGCGTATTCGCCTAACTCCACAAAGATATTGGGCAGCAAATAACCCAAGTCAGTTGGCGAAAGTATTGGATACATTGGAGGCAATCCAAGCAACTTTCAATGCTGCACAAACGACAGGTAAAGCTGTTTCTATCGCAGATTTAATCGTATTAGGTGGTTGCGCAGCCATTGAAAAAGCAGCAAAAGACGCTGGACATGACATCGTGGTTCCTTTCACGCCTGGTCGTACAGACGCTTCACAAGAACAAACAGATGTGGAGTCATTCTCTGTTCTTGAGCCTACTGCTGATGGTTTCCGTAACTATTTGAAAACAAAATATACCGTATCTGCTGAAGAACTTTTTGTAGATAAAGCACAATTATTGACTTTGACTACGCCTGAAATGGTCGTTCTATTGGGTGGTATGCGTGTCCTAAACACAAACTTTGATCACTCAAATTTAGGCGTATTTACAGACCGTCCAGGTATATTAACCAACGATTTCTTCGTCAACTTGCTCGATTTGGGTACAACTTGGAGAGAAGCAAATGGCTCTGACAGTCTCTTCGAAGGTCGTGACCGCAAGACAGGTGAGGTAAGATGGACAGGAACACGCGTCGATTTAATCGTAGGTTCTAACTCTGAACTTCGTGCTATCGGAGAAGTATATGCCTGCTTCGATGCACAAGAGAAATTCGTGAAGGATTTCGTAGCAGTTTGGAACAAAGTGATGAACTTAGACCGTTTTGAACTTGCCTAAACAACGGATATAGATTTTTTCCGATGCAAAAACGGGGTAGCTCAAAAGCTATCCCGTTTTTTGTTTGGTTCGTTTCCATAAGCCACCTAATTTAGGTCATTTTTAACAATGAATTTCTTTGCTTTACTTTGTGTTTTACAAATGAATAAAATAAACGTTTCCCGCGTTTTTATACGTTTTAAGATGAACCAAGATAGAAAAACAACGTATATTAAGGTATTCGAACGGTAAAAAAGGAAAGATGTAACTCTTTCAAGTAAAGAAAAAACTATGAAAAAAACAGCTGTATTATTTCTAGCCATTGCTGCGGCATTTGGCTGTGAGTCCCCCTCTCAAGCATCCGAAAAGCTCCCCGTAGAAATTACAGGCAAGCTCAATTTAGTGTCTTCCGGCATGGTGTATTTTGAAAAAGTGAATGAAAGAAATGCCGTTACCAAGCTAGATAGCGTCGAAATCTCGAAAGGAACGTTCTCCTTCAAGACAGACATTGACGAGCCTGGTATTTATCAAATCAATGTAATCAATGACCAAGTGATTGGCCTTATCCTAGACGGGGGTGAGAAATTGACCATTACTGCAGATGGCATGGTTCCCGAACAAGGTGCGCCCAAAGCAGAAATCAAAGGTTCTCCAAACATGGAGGAGTTTCTGAAAGTATCGGCACAAATGCAGACTTTTTCCAAACAAAGCAACGAATTGCAAACTGCTTTCAACAATGCCAGAACGGAAAAAGCAAAAGCAGAAATCAGAGAAAAGTACTTGGCAAGTATGGCGGCAAACCGAGAAGTTATCTTACCGTCAATTCAGAAAATGGGCACAAGTTTGGCTGGTATCTTAGCTGCAAATAATTTCTTGAATCCAGAAACTGACCTCGATTACTTAAAGTCTCTAGCAGAAAAAGTACAAGCAGAAGGTAAATCACATTATTTTGCCAATCTTTTTGTACAGCAAATGAATAGCCAAAGTGCAACGGAAATCGGCGCATTGGCACCTAATTTTTCTCTCAAAGATTTGAATGGAAATACAGTACAATTAACCGAACTGCGCGGAAAAACAGTCATCATTGACTTTTGGGCAACTTGGTGCGGGCCATGTATCATGTCTTTCCCCGGAATGAAAAAAGCGGTGGATAAATACAAAGACAACCCGGATGTAAAATTCTTGTTTGTAGACACATTTGAGCGTGTAAGCGAAGATAAACTCAAAGAACATGTACAAAAATTCATCACCTCGCGTGGATTAGAATACCTAAATCCTATCCTTGATGCTGGCAATAAAACAGCACTTTCGTACGGAGTTGAAGGGATTCCTGCTAAATTCTGTATCGACAAGGAGGGTAAAATAAAATACAAAAGCACAGGCTACCTAGGCAGTGCAGACGCTGTTTATGAAGAAATGGTAAACTGGGTTGAAGGCAAATAAGATAGCCTAGTTCATTAAACGAAAAAGGGAATTTCTTACACAGAAATTCCCTTTTTTATGTATTAGTCACCTAATTTATAACACCCATCGAACACCTAACTGGAATTTACGCCCTTGAATAGGTGCGTAACTATACGTCGGGTCAAAAGAGAAATTATTCGGATTGTTTATATCCACCATACGGTCAAAGGGGTCAAATGCACGCAAAATAACCTCTTCCTGCGGGATAAAATTGAGTAGATTTTTCACGCCTCCATATACCTCAAATCCTTTTTTGAAACGTTTGGTCACTTGTACATTTTGCAATGAATAAAACGGAGATTGTTCTGGCCGTGTGTCGTTCGGAAAAACAGGCATGTACATCGGCCCTTTCATCAACCCAATATAATCAATGGTTATGTTTGGTTTGGCAAATGTATAACCAAGACTAAATGTTCCACTAAAACGCGAAGCCAAAATTTGGGGTGTACGTGTCTCTACGCCAAATTCATCAGGCTCCATTTTGTAGGTATCCACGTAGGTCAATCCGAGTGTAATATCAAGTCCAGAAGCAAGCTCCCAATCTGCATTCAAAGACGCACCTTGCGTCACTGCAAATCCATTCAAATTATCGTACATGATTTTATTTGGATCTGAATAATCGGGTAATATTTGGTTCGTAAAATACGTGTAAAATAAAGAGCCGTCCAGATTCAAGAAACCGTCACCAACAACAAATTTTTTGATGTAATTCAGATTGATATTGTACGAGCGTTCGGGCTCAAGCTCAGAAGCAATCACGACTTCTCGGGCTGAAATCAAAGAAGCGTGGTCTTCTGTGAATAAATTTACGACACGAAAACCATTGCCCATCGTCAGACGAAAAATATTGGATGGGTCTTTTGAAAATTTATAACTGATACGAGGTGTAAAGACATTTCCGTGGTTACTGTTGTAGTCATAACGCAAGCCGACTAAAAGTTTGTGTCGCTCCCGAATACTGATTTCATCTTGGAAAAACACGCCCGGAAGATGAATCACGGAGGGTTTATTTTCGGAAGTCATCGCGTTCATAGTAGCGGGTGTGCTGTCGTCATACCATGTATAGCGGTAGGCAATTCCGATGAGTGCATCGTGGCTTGTACCTATTTTTTTATCCCAGTACAACTGCCCGAATCCAACACGTTGTTTGGCGAGATAGAGGGTATTTCCGTAGGCAGAATTTTGGTCGTGGTCATTGAAAGACCAGTCAAAATAGATTTTTTGGGTAGTTGGCAATTGGTATTTTCCAAATACCTCTGCCCGTTTGGTGTAAATACTTTCTCCGTAAATTTGGTCACCACCCCGAAACTCAGGTGTCCAATTTAATTCTCCACCCCATCTGTTTTCATAATAATAACGTCCAGCAATAGAAGCAACGCGGTTATTTTGGCGTGTAAAATCCCATTTATTGAAAACTGAAAAACGGTTTTGAAGAGATAAATCCGTGAAGTTATCTTCGTTTACGTCCCGAATTGTATTGTAGCGAAAATGATTTATTCCCAGTAATGAAAATGCTTTTTTGGTTCGGAAAGAAACAGACGCATCTGTACTAAACTCGCCTTCTGACGTTGAAAAATGGTCAAAACTTAGGCGTGGAGCTGTGTTAGCTCGTTTGGTAATCACATTGATAACTCCTGCTACGGCTTCTGAACCGTACAAAGTAGAAGCAGGTCCTTTGGCAATTTCAATGCGTTCTATCATAGAATTGGGAATGCCACTCAAGCCATATACCGTTGCCAAACCGCTCACATTCGGCATTCCATCAATCAAAATCATGGTGTAAGGGCCTTCAATTCCGTTGATACTAATCGAACTCGTATTGCACACATTACACGTAACTTGCGGCGTGATGCCGTTGATAAACGTTAGGTTTTCGACCAAATTGGAGGAAGCATTTTTCTGAAAAAAACGTGGTGAATAAATTTCTATCGGAATGGGGCTATCGTCTTTTCGTACTTCTTTCATGGTTCCCGTCACGACTACTTCTTGCAGACCAAGAGAAGAAGGTTCCAGATATATTTCCAGCGGTTGCGACGGAAATGCAGCTAGATTAACTACTTTTTTCATAGAACCAACAGCAGAAAACTGAATGGATAAAGGAAAACGTAGCGTTGAAGCATCCAAAGAGAAACGACCCAATGAGTCGGCTAAAATACCTGCGTTTGTTCCGTTTATAGCAACTGTTGTGAAGGGTATTGCGGCGCGTGTTTGCGTATCTAAAATGCGTCCTGTGATAGCTTTCTGCCCGAATGAAGAAAAGGCGCCAAAGCTAAGTAGTGCTAAAATCAGCACATTCATTTGTATTTTTTTCCACATATACGATTTTTATTTTGCTGCAAATATAGTGCATTATAAATATTTAGACTAATCTAATTTTAATTTTACGCAAATCAAATATTAATTTTCGGAAATAGAAATATGTGTAAATGGACAAGTCTTTTTTGTCTCCTCGAAAGCGGGTTGAGCCACAAAATTGGGAAAACTGCAAACATTGGAAAATTCACGATGGAAAATTTCTGTTGTTGAGCCAGCCGTCGGTGGAACTATCCAAGACCATTCTGCCTGAACTATTCGGTTATTTTTTTCCTCTGTTTCCACAAATTTCATGAACTGCTCGGCAGCGGTATGTGGGTCAACGAGTATGACACCCGCTTTTTCAAAGGAGTGAAGAACGGCAATATTTAGCTCCAGAAGTGCTTTGTCTTTCCAGAGTGTTTTGTTTTTATTCGTGTCTAAACCCATTAATTCAGCCACCTTTGGGAGTTGGTTATACCGTTGCATATCCCCGAAATTTCGCGTTGCGATTTCACTCAACATATACCAGCCATTAAAGGGGGCAAACGGAAAAATGAGTCCGCCGATAGAAAGTGTTAAATTGGAGATGACAGGAACAGCGTACCATTGCAGCTCCAAAGATGTCCAATTGTCCTGTGTTGGGTGTTCGATTGGAACATGAAGTTGGCAATCCGCTGGAATTTCAAACCAGACGGGTGGTTCCTCAAATTGTTGAATGACGAGTGGTAAAACATCAAATCTTGTTCCTTTTCCTTGCCAACCGAGCGATTGGCAAAACGCTGTAAATGCCACTTCCATCGGGTCGCCAACAATTCCTTCTGTTGTTTGGTATCCTGCATACCGTACCAATTGACGGTTCAGAATACGTAGTCCAGATTCAGCGGAAAAAACAGTAGCAAGGGAGCGAATTTTCCCTTTATTTGTCGCAAAACGAAGATGTTCACACAAGGCTTGGAATGCTTCGTCAACGGTTCGGATATAGCGTACATCTTTGATTTGCAAGGATTTCCAAAAATATCTACCAATGCAACGGGTACTATTTCGCCAAGCCAGTTTGGCACCGTACGCAAGTTCTTCTGTCGTTAATTCATATTTTCCAGTTGCTTGAATGTCTGATTTTACCTGCTGCCAACGGGAATCAAAATCCGGTAATTGATTTTCTTTGTAAAATATATCCAAAAAGGCATGAGCCGCCTGTTCCATTTCTTGGTATGTATTCATTGAGTCCACGTACATCTATTTATGTGCTTGTCGATATAACCCGATTTTGATGCAAATTGTCCTAAAAACAAGTAAATTAATCCATAAGTCTTATCAATGACCTTGAAAGCAGCGGGGAGGAATCACGATTTATTTCAAGAAGATTCTTTCTTTTTTCTCCGACTAGGCACAGGAATCACCTCCGGGTTGACCTCCAAATACGGCCCATCAATCAAATCAATACAATAGGGAATGGCTGGAAAAACAGCTTTCAGACAAGTTCGTATGGCGGCGGGTTTACCTGGAAGATTGATAATCAGGGAGTTTTTCCGAATACCGGCTGTTTGTCTGGAGAGAATAGCTGTTGGGACTTCCTCGAAACTTACTTTGCGCATGAGTTCACCGAAACCGGGCATCACTTTTTCGCAAACGGCTTCAGTTGCTTCTGGGGTGACATCGCGAAGCGCAGGGCCCGTCCCACCTGTAGTTACGATAAGCCCGCAGTGATGTTCATCTGCCATTTCGCGCAAATATTGCTCGATAAGGGGTTGCTCGTCAGGAATTACGTGGTAAACAGCTTCAAATGGCGTGGTTAAAAACTCCTTGAGTGTTTCCAAAATGTACTGTCCTGAAATATCCTCATAAATTTGGGCGCTTGCTCTATCCGATACCGTTAAAATACCAATTTTTACATCCATAATTTTATATTTTAGCCAAACATTGTTTAAATAATTTTTCGTAACCTTCTCGCTTTAAATCCCTACCTATCAATACAATACGTGAATTTCGCGGTTCCTCTTTGTGCCAATCTCTGCCATCTTCCCAAACAAGTTGTGTACCAACAGATTGTAAAATGACTTGTTTTTCTTTGTCCTGAACAGCCAAAATACCTTTCATTCTATACACGCCTTTTGCCTGAAAAACGAGGAAAGCCGCCAAGCGATAGTGCAAAACCGAAGCATCAAAGGGTGTCGTAAATGCAAAGGTGAAAGAGGTGATTTTCCCGTGTTTTTTTTCAGAAGGCTTGTATTCAAGAAATGGTTCGGGAAGGGTGAATACATTTCCTTTTTCCAAAATTTCTTTGAGTGGATACGCGCCTTTTTGTCCCGTCCAGATATGTGCCGTTGGATTTATCTCTGCCAGCATTTGTTGTAACTCTGTAACTACAGCGGGCGACACTACATCTGTTTTCACGAGAAGTATATGATTGCTGTACGCAATTTGCGTGATGGCTTCTTCTGTTTCTTGTAATTGCTGGGAAATGAATGAGGCATCTACCAGACAAATCACACGAGCGACGGGAAATGCCTCGCGCAAGGCAGGCGTAACAAGAAAAGGAGTAAGAATACCACTCGGATCTGCAATGCCCGTCGTTTCAATGACGAGCCCATCCAATTCTGCCTCTCTCTTATGTAAGTCATGCAAAAGGAAATAAAAATCTTCGTTCAATGTACAACAAATACACCCTTGCGTCAGGGTCATTATTTCCTCTTTATTTCCGATAATTAGCTCACTATCAATATTTTCTTTTCCAAATTCATTTTCAATAATTACTAATTTTTGGGTGGACAAATGGGCAAGAAGTGCATTCAAGAAAGTGGTTTTTCCTGCGCCTAGAAATCCAGTAATAATCGTTACGGGTATTGCCATCTTTATTTTTACCTAAAAAAATGGGCTCAAGATTTTCTTGAGCCCATCGTATCAACGTAATTTTTCTTCAAACAGTTTTAAAATGCGCTTGTACTCGTCTGCCCAAGAGGTTGGTTCCACAAAACCGTGGTCTTCCATGGGATAACTTGCTAATTCCCAGTTTTCTTTGCGTAATTCGATGAGTTTTTGGGACAAACGAACAACATCTTGGTAATGTACATTGACATCAACGACTCCGTGGCACATCAATAGATTATTTTTTAATCCAGCTGCATGATAAATAGGCGATGAACGTCTGTATGCTAAGGAATCTGTATGCGGTTCATTCAAAATATTGGCGGTATAACCGTGGTTATAAGCTGCCCAATCTGTTACCGGACGAAGAGCCGCACCTGCTTTGAATACATCTGGCGTGGTAAATAAACCCATTAACGTGATAAATCCACCGTAAGAACCGCCGTAAATTCCCACTTTTTTCGGGTCAATTCCATGATTTTTTACCAGATAATTCACGCCATCTACTTGGTCGGTCAAATCTTTTCCACCCATGTGGCGGTAAATTCCAGTGCGCCAATCGCGGCCATAACCCGCTGATGCACGGTAATCTATATCCAAAACAGTATAGCCTTTATCCACCAATAAGTTATGGAACATATATTCCCGGAAATAGCTACTCCACCAATAATGGGCGTTTTGCAAATACCCTGCACCGTGTACAAATACAACTGCTTTTTTATTTTTTACCTTGCTGGCTGGTTCGTAAATCCGTGCATACACCTCTTGCCCGTCTTGTGCTTTAAACGTAATTACCTTCGCTGCACGCCATGGATATTTTTTAAATTCGTCTGTTAATGAACTTGTTACCTGCACTCGTTGGGAAGGATTTGCCACAGAAGCAAGGAATAATTCCCACGGTTTATTGGTTTCTGAATACAAAATAGCCATCCATTTTTCGTCTGGCGAAAGAGTGACGTCGTTTCCGCCTACTCCTGTTGTGAGTTGTTCCCGTGCACCGCCCTCCACAGACATTTTGTAGAAATGTTTTTGTCCGGGATGTACTTCATTGGTCGTTAAATAAAAGAACTTCTTGTCTTTGGAAAGTTCAACCGTTTGTACTTCAAATTTACCTGAAGTGACGGCTTTCTTTGCTCCCGTAGCGACGTTCATGGTATAAAGATGCGAGTAACCGGACTCTTCTGACTGAAAGTAACAGGTGTTTTCGTCTATCCAACCAAAAGTAGCGCCACCCATCGACCAACCAATGCCGGGGCCGGCAATCCATGCTTCGTCGCGTTGTCTGTCCAATGAAGTAATGTCACCTGTTTTTGGGTCTAAACGGACAATCCAACGGTCTTTGTTGTCTTGTGAACGAACAATGCCAACAGCATACGTACCTAGCGGAGACCATGAAAAATCAGAAATAACCACTTCTCTTGGCGTTTTGAACAAACGGGTGGTGTCTCCGTATTCAGCTAAATAGGCTGGTTTCTCGAGGATACCAGGCAATTTATTCGTGCGAATTGTCCAAACAGTATCGCGGGCAATAGCATAGACAAAACTGGTATAAGTAGGTAAAGGTGAACCCACTTTAGTACGCGCCGGAATGTCTGTTGTGTAACCCGACTGCGTTACATAATTAGGGACAATGGTATTTTGTGCCTCCTTGGGGTTTTCAGCCAATGTATAAGTTACGAAATTTCCATCCGGGCTAACAGTCGCATTTTGGATTCTTTTTCCGTCGAGGTAAATCTTTTTAGGTCCTTTGGGTTGGTTGTTTTTTTGATACGCTTCCGTTGCATCTTGCTTTTCTTTTCTTTCTTTCAGAATATCAAAAAGCGCCAATTGGTCTTGCTCCAGCCAAGCAGCTTGTTCTCCTTTTTTCTTATCTTTTGGCTTGGAACCCGTTTGGAAATCCGTTAGTTGTTTTACCAATCCAGTAGCCATTTCTAGTTGGAAAACATTGGCTTGTTTGGTAAAAAATACAGATTGCTCGTCGGCACTAAAACGCGGATTCGATTCATTATCAACTGTTTGTGTCAACCTGCGTAGTTGCTGCGTTTTTGGGTAGAGGAGGAATAAATCGCCGGCTTTCGCGAAAACAGCCAATGAACCATCGTGGTTATACACGACTGAACTCGGAACGCGGTTTTGGTTTTCTATATTCGTTACTTTTTGTATCGAGTTGGGCGAATGAACATTGATTTTATACAAGGAATCCGCTTTGTTTTTCTCTGGATTCCAACGAAAATACACCGTTTTGCTATCCGCAGACCATTCCACAGCACTAGGCGAAGTCCCAATCCATTGGGCGGGATTTTGCATGATTTTATCAATCGTCAAGGGAGTTTGTGCCCAAGCGAAGGAAGTACAGAGAAGGAATAAAAGAAGTAAATTTGTTTTTTTCATTGTTTTATTTGGTGGGTTGATAGATTTATTTGGAGAGTTCTTTTGCGCGATTTTCTGCGGCGTGCATTCCTGCTATGATGCCCTCCGCGACGCCTGTTTTTTCAAAAGTAGAGAGAGCGGCTTCGGTTGTTCCTCCTTTTGAGGCTACCGCTTGTATGAGTTCGTCCAGACTTTTTTCTGCGTTATTTATCAAATGATAGGAGCCGAGCATGGTTTGTTTGACAAGCAATTGAGCCATCCCTTCCTCGAAACCCATTTGTTTTGCAGCTTCTACCATCTGTTTGACGACATAATAAAAGTAGGCAGGGCCACTTCCACTAACAGCCGTTACGGCATCAATCATATCTTCGTTTTCAAGATAAACGGCTCTTCCTGTGGCATTTATGAGATTTTCTATTTTTAATAATTTGGCAAAACTGATGCCCTCGGCAGCTGTATAACCTGTAATTCCCATGCCAATCATGGCAGGCGTATTAGGCATGGCACGAACGACCAAACCGTGGTTTAGTTCTCGCTGGATTCGCTCCATCGGAATCCCCGCCATAATAGACAAAACAACTTGTTCAGCCTGTAAATGAACGGCTAATTCACGCGCAACAGCTGAAAAATCTTGGGGTTTAACCGACAAGATGACCAAGTCGGCTGTACCAATCTGTGCATGAATCGTACTCACAACTACGCCCTCGCGTGCTGCTTGGAGAACGTCACATCGCTCTTTGCTTTTTTCAATAAGCAATAAGTTCTCTTTCTTTACTAAATCATATTGGATGAACGAACGGGCAAAAGCCATTCCCATATTGCCGCAACCTACAATGGCTATTTTCATTTTTAAATCGGATAAGTTTGGTATAAATTGAGAAAAAGTCCGAGCAAATATACCGAATTACGGGAAAGTTTCGAACCCAAAAAGTGGGTTATCGACAAACACCTCTTTTCTTTGCCTCTTTTTTTCAGTAGCGACCAATCAGCATGTTTTTACTTTCTATGCAGTTCGTTTCATTTTCATGTGTGTAGCCAGAAAAAGAAAATGACCGAAGCCCCCTCTTTCAAGGGTTTTCCAGCCATTTCTTCCGAGTACAACAAAAAATGAATAACCTAGCGTGTGTTTATGAGTTACTTATGTAGAAATATGCCCAAAAATGAATCTCATTTCAATATAAATGGGAATGGGTTGGGTAAGAATAAGTACTTCACCGTCTGAATTGGTTCTAAAGTCTCAGTATTACCTGAATTGTGTTGATTTAGCTATATTCCTTTTACTGCCCTTGCCCCAACGAAAAAGCCATTTTCCCATTAAAAGAATAGAGATTTTCTGTTTTAATGGTGTCAATATTTGCTTTGTGAGCGGTTGCCAAGAGCGAAATAATGTCTTCTTTGGTCAAAGCCGTACCAGGCACGGGTTTGAAACGGCATCTCCAATGATCTGTACAAAAAGTCTCTGGAAAACCATTGGGCCACACTTTAATACCACGGTTCGTTATCATTTCCAGTTTTACTTGTTCAGGTTTTGCTTTCAACCATTTTTCAGCGAGAACTTCTGCGTTTGTACCATCCCAATGCACAAAAACATCAATACCTACTAATTCTTTGGGTTGTGCTGGTTTCCGGACATACCTCGGAAGCACCAAACTTGCTTCGTTAGAGAAAGAAACTGGCTTGAAAAGTGTTGGCTTATTGCCTAGATTCGCCACAACAGCCGCTGCAAATTCACGCGTTCCTACCTTTTGTTTACTTTTCCCTTCTTTGTAAATATCTGCGGTGTGAATCCCATCTTCCAAGGTTTTTAGCCACGCATTTTGGATTTTTTCGGCAACTTCACTTTGCCCGATATGATTGAGCATCATGATAGCACCTTGCAAAAGTCCGGAAGGGTTGGCTATGTTTTTTCCAGCAATATCCGGTGCAGAACCATGAATCGCCTCAAACATAGCGCATTCTTCGCCAATATTGGATGACCCCGCAAGCCCCACAGAGCCCGTAATTTGAGCTGCCACGTCGCTGATGACATCTCCATAGAGGTTCAAGGTCACGATGACATCAAAAACCTCCGGCGTATCGGCAAGTTTGGCGGTACCAATATCAATAATCCAATGTTCTTTCTCAATCTCTGGATATTCTTTCCCAATCTCATCAAACACTTGGTGAAACAAGCCGTCGGTTTGCTTCATGATATTGTCTTTGGTGAAACACGTCACTTTTTTACGGTTTTGTTGGCGGGCAAATTCAAAAGCATACCGAATGATTTTTTCGCATCCGGGTCGGCTGATGAGCTTTATACATTGAATTACCTCGTCGGTTTGTTGGTGTTCAATGCCAGCGTATAAATCTTCTTCGTTTTCACGGATGATGACCAAATCCATGTTGGGATGTTTGGTTTCAACGAAGGGAGATAAACTTACGCACGGCCGAACGTTGGCATATAAGCCTAAGAACTTGCGTGTAGAAACATTTAAACTTTTATAGCCGCCTCCTTGTGGTGTTGTGATGGGGGCTTTGAGGAATATTTTATTTTTTCGGATAATGTCCCATGAGTCGGCAGAAATTCCTGCTGTATTTCCGTTCAGATATTGTTTTTCACCGACTTCAATTTCATCAATTTCGAGTTGTGCGCCAGCTTGAAATAGAATATCTAAGGTAGCGTTCATGATTTCAGGGCCGATACCGTCCCCTTTGGCGAGTGTAATGCGTGTCATTTTGTTAAGTTGATTGAAGATACTACAAAAATGATAGCATTTGTCCATTGTTTTTTATTTATATTTACTATGATTATTATAATATAATTTTATGAATTACACACTTCATCAACTTCAGATATTTTTAAAGATTGTCCAGACGCAAAGTGTCACCAAAGCAGCAGAAGAATTGCATTTGACACAGCCGGCGGTTTCTATTCAATTAAAAAACTTGCAAGATCAGTTTGAAATTCCGTTGACGGAGGTAGTCGGAAGAAAAATTTATATCACGGATTTTGGACGGGAGATTGCAGAATCCGCAGAGAATATTCTCAATCAAGTCCATGCTATCAACTACAAAACATTGGCGTATAAAGGGCAATTGACAGGTAAATTGAAGATTTCAGTGGTGTCAACGGGAAAATACGTGATGCCGTATTTTTTGACCGATTTTATGCGCCAACACAAAGGAGTTGAACTTTTGATGGACGTAACGAACAAAGAAAAAGTCTTAGAAAGTCTTGAAAAGAATGAAATTGACCTGGCTTTGGTTTCTATTTTACCAACCAATTTAGTCATTGAAAAACTGGATTTGCTTCAAAATAAAATGTATTTGGTCGGTTCGACGGCAGCGAAGTTTCGGAATGAACCCGAACGCTATACGAAGGAATTGTTTTCTGAGATTCCATTTATTTTTCGGGAGAAGGGTTCAGGAACACGCCAAACCATGGAGCAATTTATTGCCCGAAATTCCATTTCTGTCTTGAAAAAGATGGAGTTAACGTCCAATGAAGCAGTCAAGCAAGCCATTTTAGCAGGATTGGGCTATTCGATTATGCCTTTGATCGGGATTTCGACGGAGCTAAACCACCAAGAGCTGCGTATTATTCCGATGGAAGGTTTACCCATCAAGACTACTTGGCGATTGATTTGGCACAAAGGTAAAAAACATTCGCCCGTCGCGGCGGCTTTTCTTGCGTATTTGGAGCTAGAAAAAGAGCGAATCGTGCAAGAAAAGTTCAGTTGGTACGAGCAATATTGAGATGTTCGCTTGGATAGAATAGCTAAAATAGCTGACACAGTTTTTGACAAGAGAAAACGATTTGCCTGAGAAAAATCGGGCAATACGTTTTTTTACATAGACACAAAAAAAGAGCTGCCCGATTTCTCAGACAACCCCGTCAGTCAAGCACGAATTCGGAATACTAAAAATTAATCAATTATGGATTGGGCAACGTGTGGAGGTCTCTTCATTTTGCAGTCCATGAGGTTTTTTCCCATAAACCGCTCAAATTGCCGGGCAAAGTGTGTTTGGTTCTTAATGCCAAGCAGTTGCAATGATTCAGAAATGCCAAAACCTTTTTCTTCAATCAAGAATTGGACATATTCAAACCGTTTCTTTTGATAAAATTGGTAAAAATTAACCTTGTATTTTAGCCGAAACATTTCCTGAAATTTGCGTCGATTGACTCCCACCATAGCAGACATCTCGTCTAGGGTAGGAGGCTCTTCCAAAAAGTTAGCCACCAATAATTCACAGGCTTTCTGTAGTTGAATATCTTGCGTTTCTTTCCTACCAATGACTCCTTCGTGTTCGGCAAGTAAAATCTGTAAGATACCTTGTTGAATGGAATGCAGAGCGTCTTTTTTTAGTAATTCTTCTCGCACAGACTTTGGAATAATGGAAGCGGAGGTCGTAAAATATAGCCCGTTCTTTTTCTCAAAGAAGGCGATAAGCTCTTTTTGCTTTTTCTTCAAAGCTATTTCTAGCTTATTTCGAACCATCAAAGCGTCTTTAGAAGCCCAAAAACCTTTGGATAGCTTGGTAGCATCTATGAAAAAAGTAATAAACTGTATGGTTCGTTCCGGTTTCATGCTCCACAAATGCGTCATGCGCGTTTGGAAAAGAATATTGCTCTCTTCCATTTGTAGTTTCGACAAGAACTCAGCTTGTACACAAATCGCTGCCCCTTCGTATTGTCTGGAGAAACTTACCGCCAAAAAAGACTGTTTGTATTCGTTGCGAATCGCCCAAACTGTCTCCTTCTTGTGAAGCATATTTCCCGTAATGACTTCGTGCCCCGTAGGTAAGACAATATGTTCCAAAGCTCCTTTCGCTTGTGCGTTTACAAAAAAGTAAAAAGGCAAATTGTGCTCCTCGCCAGGCTCAGACAAATACTTCTTCAACCCTTCGAATAAATCAGTCGGTTTCTTTGCGGATATTAATTGTACATTTCTCATACAGCGGTCAAATGAATAAGGCGTTCTTAGAGGTAGGGGTAGCTTTACTTTACTTAGAACTTTGATTTTCAATAAGTAAGCAATTAGCTACTCCTGCAAATATGAGAAAGGTTTTTGCATTTCATCCGAAAAAAGGGGATGAAATGCCTGCAAAGTACACGAAATGACTTTTTGGGTGACGAAATGACTAGTGCCTTTTGGTATAATTATTGTAAATTATCGTTTATTCCTCTGTCGCAGGAAAAAATAATTGGAAAAGTGTTCCCTTGTCTTTTTCGGTCGTAAACCGGATTTTCCCCCGATTCCGTTGCGTAAACTTCGAAATCAATACAATACCCAAACCTAGTTCTTTGTTGGTATAATCTAACTTCTCAGGATGAGCAAAGGCGTTCTCCAAAAGCGCCCTTTTGTTTTCCGGTATGCCCGTTCCTGTGTCTCCAATTTCAAGCAAAATTTCAGTATCTCTTCTTCGGGCTGTTATATATATACGCCCGCCGGCGGTTACGACTTTGGAGGCATTGTCTATCAAATTCCGAAGAATCAGTTCGATGCCTACGCGGTCTGCATAGATAACCAAATCGCTGGGGACAAAGCTATCTATCTTGATTTCGTAGGCACGCTCCAGCCCCTTGTATAGCTCTAGTGTACTCTCCACAACTTGCGAAACGTTCAAGTTCATTGGCTCGTACGGGATTTCCGTTTTCTGGCTCAATGACCACTTCAATAAATTATCCAACATCAACTGAATACGCTGCCCCGACTCATCTATCAAATTTGAAATTTGCTCTATCTCGTGGTATTCCTTTTTCTTTAAATAATAACTGACCAGCTCATTGATGCCCTGAAAAGCATGAAGAGGTCGCCGTAAATCGTGGGCGATAATTCCGAAAAGATAGGCACGGGCCTCGACCAACGCCTGGATTTCCGTATTGGCATCTTGTAATTCCTCGTTTTTCTTTTGAACTTGACGGTATTGAATCACAAGTAAGACCGTGGCAATGAGAGCAATAGCCAACATTGCCAAATACATTTGCAAACGTTGATTCATGAAAACGTTCTCCTTCTCTAGCTCCAAACTACGCCGTTTGTTCTTTTCTGTTTCATACTTGGTTTGTAGCTCGTTCAGGCTGGACGTATTCTTTGCTTCGGTTATTTTTTGGTAATACACAGAAGTGGAGTCATTATAGGCATAAGCAGATTTGAAATCGCCGAGGAGTTTATAGGCCGTTGCCATGTTCCCAAATACAGATCTTCGGACAGAAAAATCAGATTGAGGTGTTTTCTTTAAAATATTTTTTGAAATTGAGATTGTCTTTTGGAAGTTCCCTTGCTGCCCATACAAAACAGACAAATTGATTTCCGCTAGAGTTTGTTTTTTACGGGTATGTAACGTTTCATACAAAGAAATGGCAAGTAGTAAATACTTTTCAGCTTTGGAGAAGTTATTTTGTGATGCATATACGTTCGATAGATTTGTATAAATATCTGCTCTCAATAGGGGGTGAACTTTATTTTTTTTAATACGTTGATATTGCTTCTGAATGAGTGTTGTGTATTTTTTCATATCAGTATTTTCTCTTGACATGTACAGAGAGGCTTCCAAACTCATCGCTCGTAATTCCAATTCGATACAGTTGATTTCTTGGGAAAGTTGAATAGCTTCTCGTGCATTGGCAAGTAAATATTCAAAGGAACCAGATCTTTCTCCGTAATTATTCATGTTCAGTTGAGAAATGGCAAGAAGCGCATTTATCTCACCCGCTTTGTCTTCCCTTTTCCTAAAATACTCCAAAGCCTTTTGAAAATGTGCTAACGCTTTGATTTTATCTGTCCCATCCATCGCTCTGCCTTGTACATAGTTATAAACGCCTTCCCATTCGGGTAATTCTTTCTTGCCATTTTGGGCGTACCATTTTGTCACTTCGGGTAAATAATGCCCTGCTGAATCATGTTGCTGAATGTGAAAGTAAAACTCCCTTTGCAACAAATACGAAATGTACTTTTCTGGATTTGCTTCCTTATTTGGTATGATTGTAGTTGAGGACGTATTCAAAACAAGTGGTTCACACTTTACTTGCGAATAGGAAGACTTAAAAGAAATAAGTAAAAAAAGGAAAATAAAAATAGGTTTCATACAAGAGGTAAATAAGTTTCGTTTAGAGGTATTTTTTGTAGAGTTAGCGGAGGATTTATCCCTTGTATTTATCGGATAGTTGCGCCATGACAGACATCCGGTAGCGTTTGCCAATGGGCACCACATGTTCCCCAAAGTGTATATTGCCACTATAAACATTGTAATTGAACGGCAATGCCAAATTAATGGCAGTAAATTTGGAAACCCGCAAAAAATCAGGCGTGAGTTTGGACATGAGTTTCGCCATAGACATCTTCAAAACATGGCGCCCTTTGTAGGTAACAACCTGAGAATAGTTGCCGTCTGCTTCCAAAAACAAAATGTCGTTGAACGGAATCGTCAGCGGGAAATTGAAACGATCCTTCACAATCAACATCTGGGGAGCTTCTAACTCAGTGATTTCCAAGCCAAAATCGAAGTCATTCACTAATCGCTCAATAGAAGACCGCAAGGAGAGGCCGCTGAAGGGTTTCACCAAAAACAAGGTCTTAGGCAAAGCCATGGTTTTCTTGAGATAGCGCTCGTCGTCGTGCCCGGTCACAAAGACAATCGGGTACGTGCGGTGGGGTGTGTAACTGAAAAAATCCAGCGCGTCTGCGTCTGATAAGGTAATGTCTGAAATCACAATATCCATCCATTGTTTGGTTAGATATTCTTGCGCTTGTTTTAAGCTGTTGACAATGATGAATTGCCCCAGCCCTTCACACATAAAACTGAGTTTTTTTTGCCAAATTCGGTCGTCTTCGATGATAAGTATTTTCATAGTACGTTTAGAATGGAAAAGTGTTCATTTGAGTTTTTTTCAAAGCAAAGCAAAAAAAATGGACAAAAGAATAGTTTGGGTGACGAAATGACTATAAAGTACACGAAATGATATTTTTTGTGTACGATTTTATAATTTCATCACCAAAAAAGTCATTTTGACCTCAGTTTTTCTTGGAACTCATCGAAATAGAAAAGGGGAACTCCTGAAAAATGGAAATTTCCAAAAATTGGACTAATAGGGCTGTATTACAGCTCAAAAAGAAAAAAAGGAAATTTCCGAGGAAGTGCATTTCGTCACCCAAAAAGTCATTTCGTGTACTTTGCAGGTCGTTCGTCACCCAAAAATTCGCTTTTTTTTTAAAATGGTCGCTAATTCGCTCATGGTTTGGCATGGTCTCTCTTGCCAAGCGGTGAAGGATTCTTACATTAAACCATTTTTATAAATGAACAACAAATACACTCGAAAGGTACTCCTTTCTCTCGGTATGGGTCTTCTTGGTAGTATCGCTGCCACCGCCCAGCAAAAAATTGGAAATAACCCAGGTACGCTAAACCCCGGTGCTGTCCTCGAGCTAGAATCCACCAACCGAGGTTTCTTATTGCCTCGTATTTCATTGACCAGTCTTTCTACATGGGGACTGAACGGTGCTGGCACAGATGGTATGATGGTATTCAATACCAATGCAACCACAGGTGCTGGGTATTACGTGTGGTCGAATGGCGCTTGGAACCGCATCTTTACCGGTACGGTTGGTGCCGTCACGACCAACGCACTTGCATACAATGCAACCACACGTATTTTAACTTCTACCGTAAATGGTGTGGGTGCATCTACAGCGGCATTGCCACTCGCTGCCTCAGATGCTACGGGTTTATTGAGTAATACCGACTGGGCGACGTTCAATGCCAAAGAAAATGCCTTGACATTTGCCAATGGCTTAACCCGTACATCCAACGCGGTTGCTTTGGGTGGTAACTTAACCGCTGCCACGACTATTGGCCTAAATGCATTTAACTTAACATTTGGTGGAGGTTCTGCTACAGCTAAAGTCATTATCTCAGGTCCTGCAGGTTCATCTACCTCAGGTTTGCAACTATCGAACCTTCTGACTGCTGTATCTCCAACAGCTGCTGCAGCCGGACAACGTGTCTTGACTGTTGATGCGAACGGAAACGTCATCTTAGGTACAGACTTTGGTTCAAATAATGCAGGGACAGTAACAAACGTTACGGGTACTGCACCTATCACCGTAACAAACGGCACAACTGCACCGGTTATTGGCATCAACCAAGCAGCATTGGACTTGGCTTTGATGGGTGGTATTTTGCCTGTTACGAAAATAGCATCAGGCACGGCAGGTCAAACACTTCAAATGGTAGGTACAACCCCAACTTGGGTTACTCCTTCTGTAACCAATACATCTAACATTTATACTGCTGATGGTACGCTTTCAGGAGCTCGTGTAGTGACACAGGGAACAAATGATTTGACATTTGGAGGTACAGGTAAGACTATTTTTGGTAGTACGAACGCTTCGACGGCAACAAATGCAGGAAGATTAGCAGCAGTAACGAATGGGAATGCTATTCAGTTGACAGTAATGAACGATGCGGTTTCGGCAGTAGCTAACACAGCTGTGATAGGATTCAGAACACAAGGTTCAATAACGAGTGCAGGATTAACTGCGTCTATTGGAGCGGAGCAGACGGGAACGGGTTTACAAACAGACCTAAATTTTTCAACGTATAATGGTACAACGATGGCTTCACGTATGAAAATTACTGGAGCTGGGGCAGTATCTATCAATGGCCTATCGGGTACAGGTTCACGCATGGTCGTAGCCGATGCTGCTGGTGTTTTGAGTACACAAGCAATTCCTCCGATTAGTTCAGTTACGAACGGAAATGGTTTGACATTGACTTCGGGCGTGTTGGCATTTACACCAACAGCTAACTCTATTCCAGCTACTTCGATTACAGGTTTGGACGTAACAGCGGGTTCTAACAAGGTAACCTTGGGTGGTACACCAGCAGGAGCTGCATTGAAAGCCTTCTCGGTGGATGTAAATGAAGCTAATTTAAGTTTATCAGCGATTGGCGGTATTTTGCCTGTTACGAAAATAGCATCAGGCACGGCAGGTCAAACACTTCAAATGGTCGGTACAACCCCAACGTGGGTAACGCCTTCGGTAACAAATACATCTAATATTTATACAGCAGATGGCACGTTGTCTGGAAATAGAGTCGTGAATTTAGGGGTAAATGCCTTGACATTTAGGAATAATACTTTAAGAGATATACAATTTACTAAAGGGCATAATACAGGTACGAATAATATGCGAATTATGAGTTCAGATACGCTTGAGTTTCAAATTTCAGCAACTCCACATCTACTTACTTTAATAGGAAGTAGTGCTACTCATCCAAATGGTGCTGTTTTCATTGGTTCAAGTGGTGTTGATTTAAATACTCGTGCTACACCAACGTCTACATTAGATGTAAACGGTTCGGTAAGTTATGCTATTCGTAAAATCGCACAAACTGGTGTTACACGTGCCCTTGGTTTGGCAGCAGCAGCAAGAACAGTAGGGGCAACAGATCGTACTGTCTTGGTAAACACAAGTGTGAACCCAGAGGGTATCGAGATTATCTTGCCGAACCCAGTACTTGCTTCGGGTAGAGAGTATGTTATCCGTAAAATGGATGATTCATCTAACCCTGTTTTATTCAGCTATCCTCTTAGTGGTGCTGTAGCAGCGGTAACAGCTGGAGGCAATGCCATTTTAGTATCGGAGGGAACAACAAACCAATTTGTTGGTTCGATGAACTTCGTAAAAACCCTACGTATCCAATCAGACGGTACGAACTGGGTATTAATCGACTAAGCATTCTCATTTGATTTGTATCTCCTCACAGCGATGTGGGGAGATACATCACTTTTACTATTTATCCTTATGCAAAATCAAATTTTACGAAACAGTGGTTGGGTAGTGCTTTTGTTTCTACTCACAACTCTTGCCACCCAAGCGCAGGTAAAAGTGGGAGACAGCCCAACGACCCTCAACGAAGGCGCTGTGCTCGAAATGCAAAGTACCAACCGAGGAATGCTGCTCCCGCGCATCAACTTGGCAAACACAACGACCTGGGGACTCAATGGTACGAATCCAATTAAAAATGGGATGGTTGTGTATAATACGAATGCGTTAATTGCAGGTACTGCCACATACCCGGCAGGAGGTGTAGGAACTTATACGTTCGATGGGACAGGTTGGGTTTTTTCTAACGTACCCAAAGGCGGAACAGCCGGGCAGGTACTCAGTAAAAATAGCAGCAACGAACTCGTTTGGAATTCCCCAGCAAGTGGGGTGATGACGTACGCTTTGCCTGGCTCCACAGGAACCACAGGTCTTACAGTAACGGCAACAGGGCCAGGCGTGACCTATTCCATCAACCCTTCTTTACAAACAGTAACGGTAACAGTGCCTACGGGTGTCCGTTTGTTATCTCTCCGCTCCTTGGAAACAGCTACTACAACGGGGGTGAATGCCTCAGGCTCTATCTTAAAGTATGTGATTGAAACAGCTGCAGCAGATGGGATAAATACCAGTTTTTTGAACGCAACCCTTCCGCAGGTTCAATTCTACAACTTCGCGTTAAATCCGAAGGCATTTACCAACAGAGCCATTCGGTTCGATAGCGCAGCAGATAATAAGTTGACGATAAGTATCACGGCAATGGATTCGTTCACTCAGTATCTTTTCCTCTTTAATTTTTAATGAATAATAGACTAAAAATACATTGATTATGAAACATTTATTATTCATCTTACTCGTAACGATAGGTTTTAGACAACAAGCACTTGCACAACAAAAAGGAGCAACGGCAAGTGATTTGTCGATGGTTCGTTTTGTTGTGAAATTTAATCCAAGTAATGTAAACCCTAAACCAGGAGATGCGACAACGTATCTTGTCGAGGGAGACGTTGAAGATCCTATTTTCAGAGACCAGGGCTCTTTCACAGGTGCAAACGTACAAGCAAATTATTTTTTCGTTGATGGAGGCGGAGAAATATATTTGATAACAGCAAGCAATAACCAAGATCCTTTGACCATCGAAATCAAACGTTTAGACGGTCTTGCTTTCACGCAAGATCCCGCATTTGGTTCAGGGGTTATCTACCAACCAACGCCTAATTTATTGCTTCCACAATGGGTAACGTCCATGAGTTCTGCGGTACAAGGGGCATTGCTTTCTCACATGGCAAATATGATTGACCGCAAACTGTCCACGGTTGCCTCACCAAGTGTATTGATAAAAACAGCTCCTTATACGGTAGTTAGTGCAGATGATACCATTCTTTTTAATCTAGCTGCAGCAGCTACTGTGACATTGCCCGCAGCCAATACTGCCAACGGCAAAACGTATAAAATTGGGAAAGTGGATGAATCCACCAATATTTTGACGTTCAGCCCGGCAATTAAATTGTCACCAACAGTAAATATCACAACACTGAACTACGCCCGCACCTTTGTGGTGCAGAGTAACGGGACAGATTGGTGGGTCGTGAACCAGTACTAAACATAGGCATTGCTCAGAACAACGAGATATTACAACCCAAGAGAAGAATAATATGACTAATCGCTTTTTATACTTCGTGCTTTTCTTTGGTATGTCCTTGATTTCTGCTTTCGGGCAGAAGTCAGGCAGCCAAGAAGAGCGAAAGACATTGGCACTTCTTCAAGTAGAATTGCCTTCAACCACAGCAAAAATGCTGTCTTTATTGCCGGAGTCAGGTATGACCATTTATAATACCAACGAGGGCATTCAAGGGAATGTCTCGTACCCCGCCATCGGGAAAGGGATTTACACCTTCGATGGTTCGGGTTGGATTGCCAACAAAGTACATGAAATGCCTGCGTTACGTCCAGACGAAATGGAGCCTTATATCTCCAATGCCGTCGTATTATTGGCGGAAGGGACTTTTAAAACGCCTTCTCCAAAAGCGGAGGCAGGACGGTATTTCCATATTCGGAATACATCTGTCCAAACATCTGTATTTGTGTCGTCGGTCATTGATTATGGCGAAAGCCAACCGAAACTCATCGAGCTAAAACCCAAAGAGGGAGCTCTGATGATTTACAGCGACGGCACACATTGGTATCGAATCAATTAGTAATATTAAATAGAACGAGCATATGAAATTCATCTACCGCTATGTATTGTTTGTGACCCTCCTCGTGAGCTACGAAGGGCGTGCACAAATCGGTTTAAAATTAGGCAGTTCTCCTGGCACTTTGTCTCCAAATGCTATCTTGGACTTGTCGGGAACAACCAATCGAGGGTTCTTATTGCCCCGTCTTGCCTTGACGGGTACGGCAAACTCAGTTCCACTCTCTGGTACAGTTACTTCCGGGATGTTGGTTTATAATACGGCAACCGCGGGCGATGTTACGCCAGGGGTGTATTATGCGGATGGTTCTCGGTGGGTACGGGTAGCTGCCAACGGAACGGGTGGCACCATTCAGGCACCTAGTACTTCCTTGGTATCTGCTACAAGCCCTGCGGGAACAACGGGACAAATTGTCTATAATACCAATGCGGCATCGGGTTTACCCGTAGGTTTGGTGGTTTGGAATGGTTCTGCGTGGGTGGCGGCATCGAGTGGCGGAGCAGATAATCTGGGTAATCATACAGCCACAGAGGATGTTAAATTAGGTGCATTTGGTATAACGGGTATAGCTGCGACTAATGACCCATGGCGTATTTTTGGGAGAGGTTCAACGATAGATAACGGAGAGTTGGTCATACAGTCTGGGGACAACGGAAACGAACCTATTGTTTTTGAAATGAACAATGCAGGAACGGGTACCATTACAGAACGTATGCGTATCGGAGGTACGGGAGTCGTATCGATTAATAACTTAGCAGGTACGGGTTCACGTATGGTCGTAGCCGATGCCACGGGGGTATTGAGTGCACAGGCGATACCAAGTGCTGGCGCGGTTAGTTCAGTAACGACAGGAAATGGGTTAAACTTAACGAGTGGGGTATTGAGTTTCACACCTCCAGCGAGTTTGACGACGAATTTATATACTGGAGATGGTTCCTTAAGCGGAGCAAGAGTCGTGACGCAGGGGACAAATAACCTAACCTTTGCAGGTGCAGGCAAGACTATTTTTGGTAGTACAAATGCCTCGACGGCAACAACTGCAGGAAGATTAGCCGCTGTAACGAGTGGCGATATGCAGTTCAGCGTGATGAACGATGCTACTTCAGCGATAGGGAATCGTGCAAATATAGGATTTAGAACTCAAGGATCTATTGCGGCAGGTATGACTGCCTCTATAGCAGCGATACAGAGAGGGACTGGTTTACAAACAGATTTATTGTTTGGGACATACGACGGGACGGTAGAGTCCACGCGTATGGCCATTACTTCCAACGGTTTTGTAGGTATCGGTACAACGACACCGGGCGAGCGTCTAACTATCAGTGGTGGTACAAATGCAGTAGCGATTAATGTTGCCAATTCGGTAGGTAATGCACGTATTGCGGTGGCTGCTGCGGCTTTTGACTATGGTTTACCAGCAGGTGGTGATTTTATTTTACAGAATAGTGCAAACCGTGGTTTAGCGTTAGGTACGAATGGGGATAATACACGATTATATATTAGTAATACGGGAGTTGTGTCGATTAATAACTTAGCAGGCACAGGCTCTCGTATGGTGGTAGCCGATGCTGCGGGGGTTTTGAGTACACAAGCGATACCAAGTGGCGGTGGTACAGATAACTTAGGGAATCATACTGCAACCACAACCTTAAACATGGGGCGTTTTGGTATCAATGGTTTGTCAGATGCAACAGCCACGACAGGGAATAACGACGATTGGCGTATTTATGGTTCAGGAGCAGCTAATGAAGGTGCCTTGATTATAGAAACAGGAGATGATGGCAATGAACCGATTATTTTCCAACAGCGAGTTTTGTCAGGAGCAGGTACAGAACGTATGCGAATTGGTGCGAATGGTAATATAGGTATTGGAACAAACGCACCAAATGCACCCCTTCAATTTGCCAATACAACAGTAAACAGAAAGATTGTATTATGGGAAGGTGGTAATAATGACCATAATTACTTTGGTTTTGGTGTCAACAGCAGTATGTTGAGATACCAAGTTGATGGTGGTGCCGCCAGACACGCCTTCTATGCGGGAACAAGTGCTACAACTTCTACAGAATTGATGACCATCAATGGCGATGGGAAGGTAGGAATCGGAACATCGGCTCCTGGAGAGCGTTTATCTATTGTTGGGACAGGTGCGATAGGAATTAATGTAGCGAACTCTTTAGGGAATGCCCGTATTGCCGTCGGTGAGTTGCCAGGTCATTATGGCTTGCCAGTAGGTGGAGACTTTATCTTACAAAATACAGAAAACCGTGGTTTGGCTTTGGGCACAAACAATGCTATCAGAATGTATGTTGCTGCAGGGGGTAATGTGGGTATTGGAGTAGTAAATCCTTTGTCTCGTCTTCATATAGCCGGTGGTGCAGGTGATGGAATTAGAATTGGTAATCAGTTAGATGCTAACGTTGGGTATGCACAATTGAGAACGGCAAATGGGACTGAATTTCCTACTGGTCAAGGTAGCGGGGTATTGGAACTTAGAACAACTGCAAACTCTGATGCTGTTCGTATTGGAGCAGGTTTTGATTCATACATCGGTGTGAATGGAGGTAATTTTGGTATTGGAACGACAACTCCATCTCAAAAATTAACAGTTACAGGAAATGCACTGATAAGTGGTTTAGCTGGTACAGGCTCTCGTATGGTGGTAGCCGATGCTTCAGGTGTTTTGAGTACACAAGCGATACCAAGTGGCGGCACGAATTTATATACAGGAGATGGTTCCTTAAGCGGAGCAAGAGTCGTGACGCAGGGGACGAATAACCTAACCTTTGCAGGTGCAGGCAAGACTATTTTTGGGAATTTTGGAAGTGCTGTAGCTGGTAATATAACTGCTACTACAAATAATTTGGGTAGATTAGGTGTGATTGGTACTGGATCAAATATCTTGAGTATTATGAACGATGGTACCTCAGCGATAGGAAATGATGCAGGGATTTCTTTCCGTACACAAGGGTCTTCGACAACAACAGGGAATACCGCTTTTATAAATGCAATCCAAAGTGCTTTAACAGCAGCGACAGACTTAAGTTTTGGTACATTCAATGGTTCTACTGCAACAGCGGAACGTATGCGTATCGCAGCGAATGGTGATATGGGTATTGGCACATCATCTCCTTATTCAAGATTATCAGTAGAAGGAGGAACAGCAGTGACAGGTGTTATTGCTACACCTGAGAACATTTTAACGCTAACTCGACCAGGGACAAGTAGTGTTTCCTTTGCACCAAGAGCCACAATGGCACTTGGGAAAAGTTCAACGGGTATTAATTCAAATACACAATTGAGTATTCGTTTAGCGAAAAATAGTGAAACAGACCTAATGGATATAATGAGTTTTGAGGCGCCATCTGGAAATGTACGTGTTAACAACTTAGCAGGTACGGGTTCACGTATGGTGGTAGCCGATGCTGCGGGTGTGTTGAGTACCCAAGCGATACCAACTGGTGGTACGAATTTATATACAGGAGATGGTTCCTTAAGTGGAGCAAGAGTCGTGACGCAGGGGACAAATAACCTAACCTTTGCAGGTGCAGGCAAGACTATTTTTGGTAGTACGAATGCATCGACGGCAACAATGGCAGGAAGGTTAGCTGCTGTAACGAATGGTGATTTGCAGTTTAGTGTGATGAACGATGCAGCCTCCGCGATAGGGAATCGTGCAAATATAGGATTTAGAACTCAAGGATCTATTGCGGCAGGTATGACTGCCTCTATAGCAGCGATACAGAGAGGGACTGGTTTACAAACAGATTTATTGTTTGGGACATACGACGGGACGGTAGAGTCCACGCGTATGGCCATTACTTCCAACGGTTTTGTAGGTATCGGTACAACGACACCCGGCGAGCGTTTAACTATCAGTGGTGGTACAAATGCAGTAGCGATTAATGTTGCCAATTCATTAGGTAATGCACGTATTGCGGTGGCTGCTGCGGCTTTTGACTATGGTTTACCAGCAGGTGGTGATTTTATTTTACAGAATAGTGCAAACCGTGGTTTAGCGTTAGGCACGAATGGGGATAATACAAGATTGTATATTGCAGCAGGGGGTAATGTAGGTATTGGAATCACCAATCCGGGTGCCAATTTACATGTAGTGGGTAGTACATTGATTAGCTCATTAGCAGGTACAGGTTCCCGCATGGTGGTCGCAGATGCTTTGGGTACATTGAGCACGCAGATAATACCAGCTGGTGGAGTCAATATCTATACAGGAGATGGGACTTTGAGTGGAGCAAGAGCTTTAACTCAAGGAGCTAATGTATTAACTTTTAGTGGAGCTGGGTCCTTAAATAAGTTTTCAGGTGCTGCTGCAAATCCAGCGGTTATGAACTTTGGTCGTACTGCTTCTGAGCTTGAATTGGGTGTTGCTTCCACAGCAACAAATGGTTTTTCATCGACAGTATCTGGAGATTCGTGGTTTCGTTCAAATGGGAATCTTTTCTTAGGAACGAATTCAGCTACATCCGTTCGTATGATGACGAATAATACGGAACGATTAACAGTGACCGCTACAGGTAGTGTAGGTATCGGCACAACGACACCCGGAGAACGTCTGAGTATTGTTGGGACAGGTGCGATAGGAATTAATGTAGCGAACTCTTTAGGGAATGCCCGTATTGCCGTCGGTGAGTTGCCAGGTCATTATGGCTTGCCAGTAGGTGGAGACTTTATCTTACAAAATACAGCAAACCGTGGTTTGGCCTTAGGCACGAACGGAGACAATATCAGAATGTATGTTGCAGCAGGTGGTAATGTAGGTATCGGAACGGCGACTCCTGCATCTAAACTAGAAGTAGGAGAAAATGGTACTTGGATACGTTTGCATACCAATATGAATGATGCAACCCTTCAGTTGAAACCTACCGCAACGACTAACTGGGCGAGACTCACCACAGCGGGTAGCCCATTAGCTATCTTAACGAATGGCGTGAATGATCTCTCAAACACAAGTCCGAGTCTGTTCATTACACCAACAGGGAATGTAGGTATTGGTACAACGACACCTGGAGAGCGTCTAACTATCAGTGGGGGTACAAGTCCGACTGGAATTAACGTAGCGACCTCAGAAGGAAATGCCCGTATCGCCGTAGGTACGTTGTCAGGTCATTATGGCTTGCCCGTAGGTGGAGATTTCATCCTACAGAATACGGCAAATCGTGGTTTGGCTTTAGGCACAAACGGAGACAATGTTAGAATGTATATTGCAGCAGGTGGTAATGTGGGTATTGGTATTACTAACCCGGGTGCGAACCTGCATGTAGTTGGTAGTACATTAATTAGCTCACTAGCAGGTACAGGCTCCCGCATGGTGGTAGCCGATGCCGCGGGGGTTTTGAGTACACAGATAATACCAGCTGGTGGAACAAACCTGTATGTGGCAGATGGTTCCTTAAGCGGAGCAAGAGTCGTGACGCAGGGGACAAATAACCTAACCTTTGCAGGTGCAGGCAAGACTATTTTTGGTAGTACAAATGCCTCGACGGCAACAACTGCAGGAAGATTAGCCGCTGTAACGAATGGTGATATGCAGTTCAGCGTGATGAACGATGCTACTTCAGCGATAGGGAATCGTGCAAATATAGGATTTAGAACTCAAGGATCTATTGCGGCAGGTATGACTGCCTCTATAGCAGCGATACAGAGAGGGACTGGTTTACAAACAGATTTATTGTTTGGGACATACGACGGGACGGTAGAGTCCACGCGTATGGCTATTACTTCCAACGGCTTTGTAGGTATCGGTACAACGACACCGGGCGAGCGTCTAACTATCAGTGGTGGTACAAATGCAGTAGCGATTAATGTTGCCAATTCGGTAGGTAATGCACGTATTGCGGTGGCTGCTGCGGCTTTTGACTATGGTTTACCAGCAGGTGGTGATTTTATTTTACAGAATAGTGCAAACCGTGGTTTAGCGTTAGGTACGAATGGGGATAATACACGATTATATATTAGTAATACGGGAGTTGTGTCGATTAATAACTTAGCAGGCACAGGCTCTCGTATGGTGGTAGCCGATGCTGCGGGGGTTTTGAGTACACAAGCGATACCAAGTGGCGGTGGTACAGATAACTTAGGGAATCATACTGCAACCACAACCTTAAACATGGGGCGTTTTGGTATCAATGGTTTGTCAGATGCAACAGCCACGACAGGGAATAACGACGATTGGCGTATTTATGGTTCAGGAGCAGCTAATGAAGGTGCCTTGATTATAGAAACAGGAGATGATGGCAATGAACCGATTATTTTCCAACAGCGAGTTTTGTCAGGAGCAGGTACAGAACGTATGCGAATTGGTGCGAATGGTAATATAGGTATTGGAACAAACGCACCAAATGCACCCCTTCAATTTGCCAATACAACAGTAAACAGAAAGATTGTATTATGGGAAGGTGGTAATAATGACCATAATTACTTTGGTTTTGGTGTCAACAGCAGTATGTTGAGATACCAAGTTGATGGTGGTGCCGCCAGACACGCCTTCTATGCGGGAACAAGTGCTACAACTTCTACAGAATTGATGACCATCAATGGCGATGGGAAGGTAGGAATCGGAACATCGGCTCCTGGAGAGCGTTTATCTATTGTTGGGACAGGTGCGATAGGAATTAATGTAGCGAACTCTTTAGGGAATGCCCGTATTGCCGTCGGTGAGTTGCCAGGTCATTATGGCTTGCCAGTAGGTGGAGACTTTATCTTACAAAATACAGCAAACCGTGGTTTGGCTTTGGGCACAAACAATGCTATCAGAATGTATGTTGCTGCAGGGGGTAATGTGGGTATTGGAGTAGTAAATCCTTTGTCTCGTCTTCATATAGCCGGTGGTGCAGGTGATGGAATTAGAATTGGTAATCAGTTAGATGCTAACGTTGGGTATGCACAATTGAGAACGGCAAATGGGACTGAATTTCCTACTGGTCAAGGTAGCGGGGTATTGGAACTTAGAACAACTGCAAACTCTGATGCTGTTCGTATTGGAGCAGGTTTTGATTCATACATCGGTGTGAATGGAGGTAATTTTGGTATTGGAACGACAACTCCATCTCAAAAATTAACAGTTACAGGAAATGCACTGATAAGTGGTTTAGCAGGCACAGGCTCCCGTATGGTGGTAGCTGATGCTGCGGGGGTTTTGAGTACCCAAGCGATACCAACTGGTGGTACGAATTTATATACAGGAGATGGTTCCTTAAGCGGAGCAAGAGTCGTGACACAAGGGACAAATAACCTAACCTTTGCAGGTGCAGGTAAGACTATTTTTGGTAGTACGAATGCATCGACGGCAACAACTGCAGGAAGATTAGCTGCTGTGACGAATGGTGATTTGCAGTTTACTGTGATGAACGATGCAGCCTCCGCAATAGGGAATAGTGCACGTATAGCATTCAGAACTCAAGGTTCAAATACACTTGCAGGTAATACGGCTACCATATCAGCGATACAGAGAGGGACTGGTTTACAAACTGATTTATTGTTTGGGACATACGACGGGACGGTAGAGTCAACGCGTATGGCCATTACTTCCAACGGTTTTGTAGGTATCGGCACAACTTCACCAACTGAACGTCTAACTATCAGTGGTGGAACGGGCGCAGTAGCGATTAACGTTGCGAACTCACTTGGGAGTGCCCGTATTGCGGTGGCTGCTGCGGCTTTTGACTATGGTTTACCAGCAGGTGGTGATTTTATTTTACAGAATAGTGCCAACCGTGGTTTAGCGTTAGGCACGAATGGGGATAATACAAGATTGTATATTGCAGCTGCGGGTAACGTAGGTATCAATACAACCACACCGGGTTATACCTTACATGTAAACGGTTCGGTAGCAGGTACATCGGCGTATTTCAACTTATCCGATGCACGCTTAAAGACCAATATCCAACCTTTGGCGAACTCACTGGAGAAAGTAAAACAACTCAAGGGGGTTACGTTCGACTGGAACCAAACGGCAGACGCCTCTAAGAAATTAGACGATAAAAACCACATCGGTTTCGTTGCCCAGGAGGTAGAGAAAATCTTGCCTCAGGTGGTCAATACAGCGAGTGACGAGCAAAAAACAAAGTCAGTAGCGTATAGCGACATCATTCCGGTTTTGGTTGAAGCCATCAAGGAGTTGTCTTCTAAAAACGAAGCACTACAAAAGCAAGTGGGAGAGTTGGAGCAACTAAAAGCAGAAGTAGCGAGTATCAAAGCACTCTTGCAAGGACAAGCAACAACAACCACGATACAAAAAGCAGAAAAGTAATCTAGTTTTTGGTTTCTCCTGGTTCAATCAGGAGAAACCCATTTTTTATATTTATTAATCATACAAGAATATGACACCTACAAACCGTTTTTTATCGAGTACCGTTCTTTTGTTTACTGTTTCATTGGGTACATTCGCCCAAACCAAGGTGGTTGCTAAAGTGCCAGCACCTGCACAAAAAAGCCAACATTTGGCGGTTTATGAGAAATCAAAGTCCTTGAGTGACGCCGCTACGGCTATCACGAGCCTTAGTTATTTATTGGTAGAAAATCCAACTAAATATGCTGCATACGCAGACACCTTGGCGATGGTCTATCAAAACACGGGCAATTACATTCAGTGTGCCAATTTGGTCAATGAATTACTCAAGAAAGAACCCGAAAAAGAAAGTCTATTGGCTATGAAGGCACTCAGCCTAAAACAACTGGGTCTAAGCACAGAGTCCGCCGATTTGTACAACCGCCTTTATACCAAAACCAATCAGTATAGCTACGGTTTGGAGTTGGTTCAATTGCAGTTGGGTTTGCAACGCCTAGCCGAATGTATTGGCACAGCGAATCGCTTGACGAACCAAGAAATTCCGGCAGAGGCAAAGATTACGGTACCAACTGTGGATAATCAATCTACGCAACCGGTCGGAGTTAAAGCATTTGTCCATTACGTAGAAGGCTTGGCGCATAATTTAGCCAAAGACGAAGCGAAAGCAAAAGCATCGATACAGAAGGCGATTGATTTGGAGGCAGAATTTGCTTTAGCTAAAAATGCCTTGGCTACTTTGAGCAAGCAGGCAGAAGCGCCAGCAGCCAAAGAGTAAGCACAGAGAATAAGTAGTAAATGAATTGTACGTATATATACCTACGTACAATTCATGAAAAAAAATTAAATTTCGAAAAAGATGATGGGAAAATTTACGATGATTCGTCCGTATCGCCTAGCCGTCAGCTTCCTGAGCGCACTGGTTTTGTGGACTGTATTGTCTCCAAAAGTCTGGGCACAATCAGCGACAGCGGGGAGTGTATTTGTGGGTTCAGGGGGGCAATTGGTCATTGCCGACAGCCATACGTTTATCCAAGGAAGTGGCATAAACTCGAGCGGGATGATTGGTACAGAGCGTATTTCTCCGTATGGCTTGGTGAGTTTTTTGCCCGGAGCTACATGGACAGGAGCAAGTAACGATGCCTTTGTGGACGGCTATGTTCGCAAATACGGTACGGGATTATTTGTATTTCCTGTCGGAGACAACGGGGTTTACAGACCTATCCGGACAAGCGGAGGCAGCACACAGGAGTCGTTTACTTCGGTAGCCTATTTTGGGGCAAATCCGGGTGTAGCCATTACAAGTAGCTTAGCTGGGCCTGATTATCTCCCCTTACCAATAGGTGCACCCTTTGCGGCAGCCACCAAGCAAGCGGCTTTGGCTACCATTTCGGCCAATGAATATTGGGATATAGATGGCACGGAGGCAGTTATTGTCTCTCTGAGTTACAATGCCAATAGCAATGTGGGGTCTATATCCAGTAATAATTTGGATAAATTAACACTAGTGGGCTGGCATATCGCCAATGCCCAATGGGAGGAAATTCCATCGTTGGTGGATGAAACAGCCTTCTTGGGTGGTTTGTCTAACTTAACAACGGGTTCGGTATCAAGTACTTCCGCGATTGTACCCAATACCTATGCTGTGATAACCCTAGGAGGTTTGGTGAATGCGCGTATTGTTGATTCAGACGGAGACGGTGTACCTGATGCGGACGATCAATGTCCATTGGTAGCTGGTGTTGCGCCGTCAGGTTGCCCAGCAGGGGTACAAATTGCAGCCAAAGTCTATTTACAAGGAGCTTTATTTGGCGTATCGGGTAGTTTGATGCGTGACGATTTACGTGCCAAAAATCTTTTACCCATTACCAATCCTTACACAGCGTTGGGGTATGTAGGTATGTCTAGTACGGGTACTTTAACGAATACCGTTTTGGCAGTAACGGGTGATAATGCGCTAGTTGATTGGGTATTTTTAGAATTGCGTTCTTCTACAGACCAGACGGCTATTGTGGATAGTCGGGCGGCATTGGTACAACGTGATGGCGATATTGTCGATTTGGATGGAATATCTCCAGTATCTTTTGCTACAGCACCCATTAACTCGTATTACGTGGTTGTTCGGCATAGAAATCATTTGGGGGTAATGACTGCCAATCCTGTTGCCCTAACAGCTACAGCGACAACGGTTGACTTTACGTCGGCGAGTACTTCTTTGTATCGCGTAGCTGAACTAGATATACATCAGCCAACCGTAGCCGTTACGCAAGGAAGGGCACTTTGGGCGGGGAATGTCTTGATTAATTCGACGGCACGAAATACGATTGCACACCGAGGTACTGACAACGAGATAAACCCGATTTATCAGTTAATTACGCAAAGTACAGCAAACCAAATCATGCAGAGCCCTTTGTTTAAGTTAAAAACTTACAATTTAGGTGATGTCAACATGAACGGGGAGGCGGTCTTCCAAGGAGCCGGAAACGATACTGAATTTATTTATCTAAACGTCCTAAAAAATCATACTGGAAATGGGGTTGGTTCAGACACCTTCATTATCCAAGAACAGATTCCATAAGCATATTAAACACGTTTGCTCTTTTTGTAACGCATCTATGTAAAGAAATAGGTGCCTTGTTATTCCTATTTTCAATTTAAACCTTTATCTCGTATGTCCCGAACCATTTATTTTCGGTTATTACTTTCCTTTATTCTCTCGGTGAGCGCCTTTTGGGGTATGGCTCAACAACCGACCAAGAGTACGAATGGAGTGAAGTACCAAGTCAAGTTTGACGGTGCAACCCAGTTGTTCACTGTCTATGTTGTCCCGCAGTACAACACGCCCAATGCCAATAACTCGTCAACGTCCGAGTATGGTTCTACGGCACAGGTATCTTTAAAAGTACCTAGCAGTTTTGTGATAGGAAATATCACAAATGTGAATGGAGATTGGCAGACAACGCCCACGAAGTTGGGGCCTTCTTTCCAGTCACAATTAGCTGGCCAAGGTTTGCCTGCTGATACTGCCTATTATGCGATAGGAAAAGGATTTTCAGAAACAAACTACGGTACATTTACCTCGGGAGTTCCTGTTCCTTTGTTTACATTTACAAGTACAGCGAAATTGGGAGATGTATCTATTTTATTGGATGGGCATCCTTTTATTGCTGTGGCGGATGCACAATTGAGTTTGAACGTAGGTTCGAGTTTTTACTCTCGTTCGGGTCAACCAACGGGTGGAAACGTAGTTCCTTTGGAGCAGTTTTCAGCGATGGAGGGTTCGCCTGCCAATTTTATTGAGGCAAACAACGACACGCAAGCAGCAACGCCAGGTCTTGGGAGTACGCTAAATGTATTGGCCAATGATATTTTCAATGGCATTACTCCTTTGATTGGAGATGTAAACATGACGATAGTTGGAACACCAACCAACGGTACAGCCGTGGTGAATCCAGACGGAACCATCACCTTTACACCAACCGTAGGTTTCACAGGAACAGCTTCTTATACATACCAATTGTGTGATAAAGAAAACCCAACGGTTTGTGAGACAGCTACGGTGACTGTAACGGTCACGTGTTCGGCACCAGCAGCGCCAACGACAAGTCCGCTTACTTTGTGTCAAGGAGTAACGGCGAATCCTTTAACGGCAACGCCTCCATCAGGAAGCACGCTTCGTTGGTACACAGTAGCTACTGGTGGTACATTTGTGACTTCAATAACGCCAAGTACAACTACAGCTGGACCAACGAATTATTATGTATCGAGTTACAATACAACGACAGGTTGTGAGAGTAGCCGGACGTTGTTAGCAGTAACAATAACAGCAGCCCCAGCCGCGCCAGTAGCAGGAACAAACGGGCCTTATTGTGTGGGAGAAACAGCAAGTCCAGTATCAGCAACGCCTGCGGGTGGTGCTACTTTATTGTGGTATTCAGCCGCAACGGGTGGAACGGGTAGTGCAACTACACCAACGCCGACTACAACTACAGCGAGTCCACAGAACTTTTATGTGTCTAGTTTGGTAGGCACTTGTGAAAGTACGCGTACCTTAATTACGGTGACAGTGAATGCTTTGCCAATTGCACCATCGGTTAGTCCAACTGGAGCGTACTGTGTGGGTGATGGCGCTACGGCATTGACTGCGACACCTCCATCGGGTTCAACAGTGCGTTGGTACACCGTGGCAACGGGTGGAGCACCTATTGCTACACCAACACCAAGTACAGCCACAGCTACAACCTTGACGTATTATGCAGCTTCGGTAAGTGCATCGGGTTGTGAGAGTGCTACGCGTTCGTCGATTACAATAACAGTAAATGAAAAGCCAGTAGCGCCAATCGTGACAACACCTGTACGCTTCTGTTTAAATGAAACGCCAACAGCCCTGTCAGCTACACCAGCAGCAGGTACCTCTTTGAGATGGTATTTATCGTCAACAAGTACAACAAGTTTCACAACACAGCCGTCGATTTCAACTGCAACACCTGGAACAACAAGTTATTTTGTGACTTCATTCAATACAGTAACGAACTGCGAGAGTCCACGGGTAGAGATACAAGTGATTGTGAATAATCCACCAACCGCACCAACGACAAGTCCAGTGGCTTTGTGTCAGGGAGTAACGGCGAATCCTCTAACGGCATCGTCAGAAGTAGGAACTAGCCTTCGTTGGTACACAGAAGCTACTGGTGGGACATTTGTAACAACGTTGACGCCAAGTACAGCGACGTTAGGAACAACGAATTATTATGTTTCGAGCATCAATACGACAACGAATTGTGAAAGTAGCCGGACATTATTGGCAGTAACAATAACAGCAGCTCCAGCCGCGCCAGTAGCAGGAACAAACGGGCCGTATTGTGTAGGTCAGGCAGCAAGTGCTTTGGTAGCAACGCCGGCATCAGGTGCGAGTTTGCTGTGGTATTCCGCAGCTACGGGTGGAACGGGAAGTGCAACAGCACCAACACCAACGACGACAGGTCAGGGTACACAGACATTTTACGTGTCTAGTTTGGTAAGTGGTGGTTGTGAAAGTGCACGTACTGAGATTGTGGTTACAATAACAGCATTGCCTGCCGCACCTTCAGTGAGTCCGAACTTGACGTATTGCGTTGGAGACGCGGCTCCTGCCTTAACAGCAGATTTACCATTAGGTGCAAGTGTGCGTTGGTATACCACAGCAACGGGTGGAACACCTATTGCTACGCCAACACCAAGTACCACAACCGCAACAACGACTGTTTATTTTGCAGCTTCGGTTAATGCATCTGGTTGTGAGAGTGCAACGCGTTCGTCAATTACAATAATAGTAAATGCAGCTCCTGCTGCGCCAACGGTAGCCGTAAATCCGCTTCCATTGTGTCAGGGTACTACCGCATCACCTCTTACAGCTACGCCAGCTGCTGGAACTACACTTCGTTGGTATTCAGATGCCGCAGGTATGACACAAATAGCAACACCAACACCAAGTACAGCGACGGCGACAACGTTAAGTTATTACGCAAGGTCTATTAATACAACGACGAGCTGCCAGAGCCCCGTTGTACGTTTGAATGTCATCGTAAATACACCACCGACTGCGCCAACTGTTACCACTCCAGTTTCTCTTTGCCAAGGAGCTTCGGCGAGTGCCTTAACGGCTACGCCAGCTGTAGGAACTGCCTTGCGTTGGTATGAAGTAGCTACAGGTGGAACAGCCAATACGGTAGCTCCAACACCAAGTACAGCGACGGTTGGTACGACCAACTACTATGTATCGAGCTTGAATATAAGTACAGGTTGCGAAAGTCCACGTACGCTATTGGCAGTGGAAGTAGCAAGTTGCCGTGTCGTGTTTGCATTAAACGATAATATGGTGACAACCGTAGGAACAACGGGCACAGGAAATGTATTGACGAACGATGATATCAACGATGGTATCGCTCCATTGGTCGTAAGTACTACACTTGTAACACCAGCAACCAACGGTTTGGTTACGTTATTGGCAAACGGAACATACACGTACGTGCCGAATGCAGGATTTGTTGGAAATGATACCTTCAGATATCGTGTATGTGACTCAGGTACACCAGCCGCATGTGATGAAGCCGAAGTAAAAGTGAATATTACGGCGTCGCCATTAACAAGTGGTACAACACCTCCCGTTATTTTGAATGATAATTATTCGATGACAAAAGGCGGAACACTGAATGGGAATGTGTTAACCAATGATTTGCCAACCAATGAAAATGGGGTACTAACTGCTTCGGTTGTAACACCACCAAGCGTAGGTACTTTGAATTTAGCATCCAATGGTACATTTACTTACACACCACCCGTTGGTTTTGTAGGAGAAGTAACGTTCGTTTACCAAGCATGTGATAACAGAACAACGCCACTTTGTGCCCCAGCTACGGTACAAATTATCGTGAAAGATCAGCCGGCTATCGGGGTAAATTTACCACCTGTAGCAACAGATGATTTCTTGACGGCCTTCCCTGGAGTGGCAAAGTCTATCAATGTATTGACCAATGATACGGATCCAGAAGGAACTACACTAAGTATTTCTACGACACCTTTGATTGCACCTACCAAAGGGAATGCAACAATTACTGCAGCTGGTTTGGTAACATATACACCAAATGCCAATGCAACAGGCGCTGATTTCTTGACATACTCCGTTTGTGATGCAGGTAACCCACAAGAATGTTCGCAAGCTACCTTGTACTTCCAAATAGTACCTGGTGAGGTGAAACTTTCAGCGAAAGTATATCTACAAGGTGCTTTATTGGGAGTCCCTTCAACAGATGTTTTAATGCGTGATGACTTGAGAGTTAAATCATTGATTCCTTTACAACACCCGTACGGAACACAAACTCCACTAACAGTGATTACAGCGCCTACATCAGCTGTATTCAATGTAACAGGAGCAGATGCTATCGTGGATTGGGTATTTGTTGAACTTCGCTCAGGTACGAATAGTGCTACTGTCGTTGATAGTCGTCCTGCTTTTGTCCAGCGAGATGGAGATATTGTCGATACCGATGGTATATCCCCAGTCGTGTTTAAATCAGCTACACCTGGTAGTTATTTCATCGTTGTGAAGCACAGAAATCACCTTGGGGTTATGTCAGGTGCTGCTTTAGCAATGACGAATACAGCGACTGTAATCGACTTTAGATCTGCTTCGACAAATGTATTTGTGCCGATTGTTACGCCAATCAACCAAGCACAAGTAGAAGTATCGCAAGGACGTGCCATGTGGACAGGAAACGTATTGTTTGATGACCGGATTATTTATCAAGGACCTCAAACAGATGCAGGTGCTATCTACTCGCGCATCATCGGTGATGTAGGGAGAAATCCTTTACAAAGCTCTTCATACAAAATTAAAGCGTATGATATTGGTGACTTGAACATGAACGGCGAAACGGTATTCCAAGGACCGGGTAATGATATTGAGTTTATTTATCTCAATGTGATTAAAAACCACAATGGCAATGCTACTAAGCAGAATTCATTCGTGGTGAAGGAGCAAGTACCTTCGACTTTATAATAAAAAAGGGGGCATCTCGTATGCCCCCCTTTATTTAACTGGAAGAATAATATGAAAAATACAGGTATTAACTTTTACACCCTCCTTTTTTGTTTATTTACTTGGGTGGCTTCCTTCGCACAAACGTCCACGAATGGAGTTCGCTACCAAGTGACATACGATGCAACTACTGCCCGATATACCGTTTGGGTAGTGCCCGCATATAATACCCCGAATGCAAATAATACAGGTACAACAGAGAAAGGAGCGACAGCTCAAGTAACACTGGCTGTGCCTAGTTCATTTACGATTACTTCTATTGTAGATGTGAACGGTGGATGGGAAAAAACACCCCTCAAATTAGGTCCTGGACAACCCAACCAAAATTGGAGTAATTCAGGATTACCGACCGATACAAATTATTATATCATCGGGAAAAGTGCCACGGAAACAGATTACGGTACTTTTACGTCAGGTACAGCAGTCCCTTTGTTTACATTTCAAGGCGTTAGCTGTGTCGGTCTTGTACGTGTAATTCCAGCCAATGATCCTTTTGTGAGTGCAGCGGATCAAACACTCTCTTTGAATGCAGGAAACAGCTTTTACTCTCGTTCAGGTCAACCTGCTGGTGGAAATCAAGTGCCACTTGAGCAATTCATCGGTGTTTTTGGAACATCTGCTTCTTGTGGAGGTCAATTGATTGCTACTCCTGTGACAACTACGATTACATCAGGTACAAATCCAACAACGATAAGCGTGCTACCAAATGTAACAGTGAATGGAAGTCCAGCGACTACAAGTAATGTCACAATTACGATACCTCAACAACCGACTTTCGGGAGTGTGGTAGTGAATCCAGATGGAACGATTCGTTTTACACCATCTCCGACATTTAGCGGAACAGGAACATTTGATATTCGGTATTGCTTGGTTTCAAGCCCAACGAACTGTGTGACCTCGACAATTACGGTGCAAAGCCCGATTGTAATGACACCGATTACTACACCGATTGTTTCAGGTACGAATCCAACGACGATTCCGGTATTACCGAGCATCACGGTAGGTGGTCAACCAGCGACATCA
>JBKBOU010000001.1:0-1050324 GCA_046293395.1 Spirosomataceae bacterium | reverse complement strand
TAGCGGAACAGGAACATTTGATGTACGTGTTTGTTCGGTATCTAATCCGTCGAACTGTGTGACCTCGACAATTACGGTTGTTGCTCCCACGAGTTCGTCAAATTTAGTACTTACACAAACAGTAAGTAAATCACGGGCATCTGTGAATGATCAGGTGGTTTATCGTCTAGTTGTTAGAAATGAAGGTCCATCTACTGCTACGAATATCCAAATCCGGAATACGACTTCAGCTGGTCAAACGTCTGTTAGTAGTGTACCGAATAGAGGGTCATTTGCGTCCAATGTCTGGACAATCCCAAGTATAGCTTCTGGGGACAGTGCCGTTTTATTGATTACCAATCGCATTATTATTGAAGGAATCGTCACCAGTGAAGCAGAAGTAGTTGCATTAGACCAGACAGATCCCAATACCTTAAATAACAAGATTTCTTCCTGTGTGAGTATCCCGATGTTCCTGTGTAATGGACAAAATCTTCAACTAAGTGTTCCAGCGACCTTTACGAATGTCCGCTGGTTCAGAAATGGCGTGATGATAGGTTCTGGGATATCGATAAATGTATCACAGGCAGGTAATTATACCACACTAGCGGACAATTCGACGTGTCCGGCTTCGGGATGTTGCCCGATTGAAGTTATTCTGGAAGAATGTTGCCCACCAAATATTTGTATCCCATTAACCATTAAAAAATTATAATCCAATGAAAAAAATATCACTTTTTTTAATTGTACTTTTTGCTTTCACAATCACACATTTGCAAGCACAAACGCGCTCGGAACATGCTATTCAGTACATGATTACATTCGATGCCAAAGAGCAAGCTTATACGGCTTGGTTAGTCCCTAAGTACGAAACACCGAATAGTAACAATCCGGATTCGGAAGAAAAAGGAGCGACTGCGCAGATGTCGTTTCGGGTACCTAAAGATTTCATTATCTCAGACATCAAAGATAAACGTGGAAATTGGGAGAAATCTCCCTCTCGTTTAGAAGAAAGTGCTTACACCCGCAAATTGGGTGTTTCGTTTGATGGTGCCTATTACGTAATTGGCAAATCTCCACTAGAGACGAATTATGGGGCGATGTCGCCCAATGAACCTGTCGCTTTATTTACATTCAAAGGTTCACGTGAATTGACTGATAATGAGTTGGTTATTCTAAACGAAGAAGACGAATTTACCAAAACAGCTTACGATAAATTAGCATTAAATATTTCATCTAGCTTTTATTCTCGTTCTGGTCAAAAAGCCAAAATTGATGCAAAACCGTTGGAGCAATTTACGGGACAAATGACTTTGAAGGAACTTCTAAAGGCGCAAACAGATAAATACGAAGCAAATGTAGTCATTCCAGAAAACGTGGGGTCAAGTATTATTTCTTTTCCTAATCCAGTAGAAGAAATAATGACCGTGAAGTATTTCGCCACATCAAAATCTGAAAATGGTGAATGGATGTTGACAGACAGCCAAGGGAAAGAAGTGAAAAAGGAAAAAATCAGCCTTGAATTAGGCATGAATACTTGGACAATTTCACTAAAAAATATGCCAGCAGGTATGTTGCTTTTAAAAGTCTCAGATGAACAACAAGGGCATGTCAAACGAATTATGAAATTGTAATTTTTAATATCTCATATTCTTCTTATCTCAGAGCTATACCTAACATACGTTGGGTATAGCCTTATCTTTTTAACTCACTTGTTATATGAAGTATAAATTAATCATTTTCTTTTTTCTTCATTCACTCAAATGGGGAATGGCACAAATGCCCAATGTTTGTATGGCTCCACCGCCTCCGTACCAACAAGGGGGTAGCTTTGCAATCATCCTCCAAAAAAATGGTACAGCGTTTTATGGGAATGAAATATGTGTGTCAGGCAATGGGATTTCCCAAACGATTGGGGTGATTAATGCTGATCCTGTTACTCTTACGAATGTAAAATATTTATACGATGTGAAAGATGATATTTTTGTGCCAAAACCAGATGAACTATCCTTGGTAACCATTCAAAATATCGACAATCAAAATGTAGGAGAGTATTGGATTATGCAAATCGGTGAAGACCCAACTACCGGACAACCTAAACTTTCGTGCCAGCTACTTAAAATACAAGAAGAAGTTGAGGAGCCACCCTTAAAATACTTTACAGCAGATTATGAACCAACCGGCGAAGTTACTGTCCGGGTGCTTGACGAAGTCCCTCAAAAGCCTCTCTATACATTATATACATCGAACCGTGCGGAAGTAAAAGCACGAAATGAATCCCCCGTATTGATAGATAATACGCCTAGTGCGAATGGAGAAGATTGTTATACGGTCACTTTTGAAGGGGGGTGCCAAACCGAATCTCAGTTTTCTGCACCCATTTGTGCCTTGTATTTGGAGTCAGGTATAACCAATCTCTTCTGGAATAATTTGGATTACAGTGTGCCAACAGAGGTGAGCTATTCGCTATGGAAGGTTACAGAAACAGGACTCGTTGAGAGGGTCGCAGACAATATTACAAACGGGGCTTTTACTGTTGAGAACGTGGCGGCAAATAGCGAAACGCTTTTTTTCGTGCAGGCACAAATTGAGTTTTCAGATTTGGGTGCAACGCCTCCCCAAACTGTTCGGTCGAATCGCGCAAAACTGAAACCTCGTGTTTATCCTTTTCTCCCTACTGTCTTTACCCCAAACAACGATGGGGTAAACGATTTTCTCGAAGTTTCTAATCCTTTCCAGTTTTCGGAATTTGCAATTCTTGTGTATGACCGGTTAGGGCAAATGGTTTGGCAAAATACGTCAACCAATGGCTTTCTTTGGGATGGAAACAATTTGAAAAACAATGAACCCGTTCCCAACGGAATTTACACGTACCAGTTAAAATTTAGATTCGGAGACAGTGATTTCGAGGTTCTTACTGGTAAAATCGAGATTTTAAGATAAAATAATACCTACGCAGTGGTTTAAATTCAAGTATAAATTCATTCCATATTAGCCATGAATCGTCTATTTACTTTTACCAATGGTTTTTACTCGTACATCGTATTTTTGGTTGGAACACTTCCTTTCCTTGTTCTCTTTTTTGTTTATTTTTCAGGTATTCCTTTTCGGGACGACCTCGCGATGATACCCGTTCTTTTCGCCTCAGATGGAGACATCCCTTTTCTTTATCAACAGCATAATGAACACCAACTCTTCTTACATAAAGTATTTATTTGGCTGAATTATCAGTGGGCAGGTTCCACTTATTTAACCGTTACGCTACTTTTTAACTTTCTATTTTTCACCACGGTTTTAGTATTTGTAAGTAGATGGGTTTGGCAAAAAAAATGGAGTGAACAAGCTATTTTCTTGGGTTTATTTTTATCCCCTTCTTTGTATGAAAATGCTTCTTGGGCTTTGTGTAGCAGCCAACACATGGTCATTTTTGCTTTTGTCTTACTCTCTCTCTATTTCTTTAGTGTCGGGAACTCCATACTTTTCATGTCTTTAGGGGCTTTGGCTGGAATAAGTGCCTATCTGTCAAGTGGGAATGGACTTGTCCTTTGGATGGTTTTAGCACTTGTGCTCATCTACCGAAAAAAGTATAAAATGGTACTCATTTGGATGAGCGTGCTCGTTATTTTATTGCGTTTACTCCCAGGAAATACAGGAGGTAAAGAAGTAGTGGCTGATATTCATTCTATCATTCAATCTTTTGTATGGCTCATGTCTGGTGGTTTTGGTTTTATAAATACACCAATTGTGCTTAAACTGGTTGTTATTCTAGTACTTGGTTTACAACTACTTTTTATGCGTGAAATAGGAAAATTGCGCTCCAACTTGCCTCCCCATTATTTAGTAGCCATTGGATTGCAGCTATTTTGTCTCGGGACTTTTCTCGGACTAAGTCTATTTCGAGAAATTCATCCAACGATGATTCCTGACAGATATAGAATTTATATTCTTGCCTATTGGGCTTCTTTTTGGCTCTTATTTGCTGAAAAAATAAAAGGTAAACACTCCATCATACTCGTTTGGATTTTTCTTTTTCTAGCGAATTGCCTTGAGCTAAATCGCTGTAAATGGAATGCAGCAACTATCTATTGGGAAAAAAAATTAACCCATCTAAATGCGCTACAAAATTGGGCTATGCCAGACGAATACTACGGAGACTTTTTCTCAAAACTTTTCCTGAAATTAGAAAATAATAAACCGTTGCCCGGTTCAGTTACGGATACGAGTACCATCGAGATGACGGATTCATTCTTATGGGCATTTTCAGGAAAATGGAAAGTAGTGATGTATAAACACAAATCAAACGAAGACAAATTTTGGCAAATAACGCGCCCGAATCTACCTAAAAACTTATCTACTTCACTCACTGATGAATGGATGCGAGACGCAGTAAACAGATGAGTTATTTATTTTATATACACCTAAAACTAGTTTACTTTGACAGCATGCAAGACAAACAAATTTGGCAAGGTTTAAATCAAAAAGATACAAAGACTTTTGAACATATATACGATGTTTTCTACAGTGATTTAATTCGATACGGATGGAAAATTTGTGGTAATAGAGAAGTTGTCAAAGAGGCAATTCAGGACATGATGGTAGAGCTGTATGAACGAAAATCGAGTTTTCAAAGCGAAGGAAAAATCAAACCGTATCTATTTGCCAGCCTTCGAAATAAATTGTACGACCAACTCAAAAAGAAACCAAATGACGTATGGAATGACTCCATTGATGCGGCTTTTTCTGTATCTAATATCTTCGAATGGATGATTGGAGAAGAGGCTATTGAACAAGATACACGCAAGGTTCACCAAGTCATAGCTGCTTTGCCTCCCAAACAAAGAGAAGTGATACACCTCCGTTTCTACGAAAATGTATCACTCCCTGAAATAGCTAAAATCATGCAAATCAATTACCAATCTGTCCAAAACTTACTGCAACGTAGCTTGAAATCGCTATCAGAAAATCTGGTTATTCAAGAGATAAAAAAAGGAGGCACGTTGTTCTTCCAGTTTATTTATCTTGGTAAAATTCGCACTCATTTCTTTAAAATATCCACATAAAGTGTATCCGAATTAACTCCCGTGAAAACCCCCAAGCCATTGGAAATAAGCGAAGGCGGTGTTTTTAAATTCAAAGATGTCGAATTTTCGGTATCAAACAAAGCGACATAATCTGTATTCAAACGTAGCAAGATAAGGGCATGTCGTCCATACGTATAAAATTGATCGGAATACAAGGTCATCCAATTTCGCTGATTCGGCGGAATCTGCCCCACTAAATTATCTAATAAAAAACCAGGGGGAAGCACACGGATAGGCTCTGGATTGACGGATGTATTTACAATTTTTACCGAATAATAATTGGACTCCGGATTCAGCCAAGATAAAGAGAGGCTAGGTCCTTTTGAACCACCCGTCGAACTCCCAATTCCAATGACATTTTCGTTTTCCCCCTGAATAATTTCCTGAGGAATAATCATTTTTGATGAAGAAGCCTTCAGTTGTTTTGGCTTTTCGGGTATTGTCGTTATGGCTTTTACTTCTTTGCCTTTGTACGTCAAAGTAAGTGTATAACGTGTGCCTGCCCCTTCTATTTTTTCAGTTGGTTTAGACATATATTCGCCTTTACCTGAATAGGTCAAGACCATTTTTTTACCTGTGGAGCTTTCCAAAGATATTTGCAAATCAGGCACCCAAACAGCAGAATCTACACCAAAAGGACTTGATTCTGTTAGTCGAATGGATACAGGTTTGTGTGCAAACAGATAGCCTTCAACTACGATTTGTGAACTTGGAATGACCGGGTCGTCTTCTCGGATAGTACAGCTATTTATCCCTCCAAACCCCAAAAATAGATAGAGGATATAGCTTCTCACTTGTTTTTTCATTTTCATACTGCGTGATTAATTAAGGATGAAGTTTCCAGTTTACCCGCAACGTGGGCGTAAAGGGTAAAAAATGAACGGTGGTTGTTTGTATATTTTTTTGATTCAATGGGTCTATCGCGTAGCGTTTATACCACGTGTTTCTTCTGTTATAGGCATTGAAAACGGTCAGATTAACAGTCCATCTCGGCGAAACATGATACGATGCTGAGACATCTAGTCGGTGATAATCTGGAAAACGATTACCGTTTTTAGCGGATGGTAATAAAAATGTTTTTTGCGTTTCATCCAGAAGGGTAAGGCGGTAATATCCATCAATGGAGGTGAACGGCCGTCCGGAAGAATAAAACCAAGAGGCAGAGAAATCAAACTTTTTCAGTTCAACCAATTGAATTATTTTCCATTGATGCCGAACATCGTGGTCTGCTGGATATGGGTTTACAGAAAATGCGGAGATTTCTCTTTGAACATCTGCCAAAGAATAACCTACCCAACCACTCCATTTACCTATTTTTTGTTGCACCAATACATCTACTCCTTGGCTTCGCTCATTTCCATTAAAAAATGTCTCTTGTAAAGCTAGATTTTCACTCGTTGTAGGGGAAAAGCGAAGACTGTATTCCGTAATACCTGTGTTTTGTTTCGCATAGAGTTCAAAACTTGCCTGAAATGCATTTTTACTGTAATGCAAACCAACAATTTGATGAATAGAGCGAATGACGGGAAGCTCAGCCCCTTCTGCCAACAACCAAAACGGACGATTACCAGCAAATATATCCTCCCGAATAATGGGTTTGATAAATTGGTGATAAACCCCGCCTGCGGCTTTCAATTGTAAATAGGACGTAAGTTTCGCTTGTACCGCAATCCTCGGTTCTACATAGATTTTTTGTGTTGGACTGTAATAATTTATCCGAACTCCAGGCTGAATTTCCCATTTTCCTGCTTGCCAAGTGTCTTGTAAATAGCCAATCCACGTCGTTGCCTTTTGCCGTTTATTGGTAAGTTCTGTGGTTTCATTTTGCGTAAATTGATAGGAAACCGCTTGCTGAGTTAGCAATGTACCCCATTCAATTTGATGCTGCAAAGTAGGGTTCCACGTCATGTCCCACTTGATGGAAAAATCCTCAATGGTGTTTTTTTCAATGTTTCCCTCTTTCTGTTTTTGAGTAGAGTCACGTGCGATGTTTGTATAAAAATCGCGGTTATTGAAGTACGAAGAATAACTGACTAAAGCATTGCTGTACAGGGATTTAGAAAATTGGCGCGACCATTTTAAACTAGATCCTGTATTTCCCCAACGGCTAATATCGGTGGTAGAAGAAAGTAAGTTAGGATTGACGGTTGTTTCCCCTGGTAGAGGCAAATAATTGGACACATCGTCTTGAAAAGAATTATCCATTAAATCATATCCTTGAAATATACTTAGTGCCAAAATATCCTTGGAGGTTGGTCGGTAAACCATCTTGGCATTGACATCGTAAAAATACGAATTAGCAAAATTAGTCGTCTGGTCAATCGAACCACTGGAGGGATCATCTGGAGTTACCTCAACTATCCCACTTGAAGAACCCGAAGATTGATTTCCAGAGTTGCTAAAGAATTTTTGAAGGATGGAAGAATAGATAGGACTCTGCCATGAACGACGGCCAGTCACCAAAAAGGTAATTTTTTTTCCAACGGGACCTTCTAAGAAAGCGCTTCCACTGATGAGCCCCATCTCTCCGCCAACATTGAGTTGCTTTTGATTGCCATTTTTACTCGTTAGGTCGGCAATAGCAGAGGCACGTCCCCCAAATTTAGCTGGAAATCCACCGCGATACAATTGGACATCTTTCAAGGCATGGGCATTGAACGCCGAAAAGAAACCATTGAGGTGATCAACATGATATACGGTAAATCCATCGTATAATATCAAGGTTTGGTCTGGTGTACCTCCACGAACGTACAGCCCCGCAGATGATTCCTGCGCTGCACTAACTCCTGGAAGTAACTGCAAAGCCCGAAGAATATCACGCTCACCAAAGGAAGGTAATTTGGCTAATAAGGCGGTATTTAACCGTAAATATCCAGCTGAACCTAGACTCGAAATTCCCGTTGTTACTCCTTTTACTTCTACTTCGTTCAGGTCTTTTGTCTGAGGTTCTAAACTCAGAATAAGTTCTTTTGTAGTTTCGTCTGTAGGAGCTCCTATTTTTATTCGTACTGTTTTATAGCCTAAATAACTGACGCTTAGTTCGAGCGTATCGGTAGAACGTACCTGCATCAAACTAAAATAGCCATCTACATTACTTTGTAACGTAAACCAGATTCGCCCCAAACCAGAAATCGTAGCATAGGGGAGTGGCTCGCCCGTATTGGCATCTATAATTTGCCCGCGAATGGTGTGCCGTGATTCTTTTTCTTGTGCCTTACTCGCCGTCGCGATGAGGACAAAGAGACTTGTAAATAAAAAAAAATGACGCATGCTGTACTTTGTTTTGATGAGTAATACAGAGTCTCGTATTCTTCTTTTTTATACTCATTCCTTCGTATTTTTTTTATTTTCTTGCTTTTTTTTCATTCTGTATGAGTATAAAAAGCGGTTTTTCGAGACTAGGAAGAAAATATCGAATGGGAAAATGAAAAAACGTTTTAGTTGTCTCCAAATGGGCTTTCTTAGGCTCGGACAGGTCTGTTTTTTGGGTCTTATTGGCTTCCACAGCCAAGCACAGTGGAAAGTAGGCTTTGTCTCAGGTATAAATAAAAATCACCTCCAAACAAATACTGTTTTTGCCACAAGCCAAGTAAGGTACGAAGATAAATGGGGCAAAGAGTTTGGCTTGACAGCGCAAAGGTCAATTTCTGACTGGTTTAGTATCGGTACTGGGCTCATTGGAGCAGAAAAATCATACCAACGGAGCAGAACCGGGTATTTCCAAGAAGAATACCAACTGTTCAAAAATAGCTATATCCAAATTCCGTTGGCAGGTACTTTTCGTTTTGGAGGTTCTAAATTGAAAGGCTTTCTCCGTTTGGGTGCCAATACAGATGTTTGGGTGAACAAACGAACGAAAGGGAATTTGTACAATGTCGGGGATATGTTTCCTACTGAAACAACTTATCCCAAAGGGCTTTTGTCAGATGAAGCTGGATTTACACAATTCAATTTGAAGGAATCCTTTCACCCAATAACCGATCGATTGCTTCAACTTGGCTATCAGATGGGCGTGGGGGCTCAGTATCAAGTAACAAAACAAATGGCTCTTGAACTTGAATTCTCTGAACAGCAACAACAAAGCATGGTCAAAAACTACATGCGTGATGTCGTGCCTAGACGTAACCATACGCAGCACATTCGTCTAGGTATGACATGGAATCTTAAAAAAAATAATCCGTAAAAATGAAAAATAATCCGATAAAACGAGCTGTTTTTCCTAAGCAGCATTCCTTGAAAAAGAGTATTTATTTCCTTACTTTTCTTTTGTTTCTATTTACTTTGGAAGCGTGTGATTTTGAAGTAAAACCTGATAATCAGGAAAATACAAATATCATTTCTACTAATTTTCGCGCTTTCTTTGATGCCTATTGGCGTGAAATGAACCGAAGTTACGTGTTTTGGGACATTGACGAAACCGACTGGGACAAAGTTTATACGGAGTATGCCCCCAAGTTCGATACATTGGAAATTGGCAACGAGACACACGAGAAAATAGCAGGTATTTACTTTAGGGAAATACTAGCTAATTTATCTGATTCCCACTACAACGTAGATTTCTCGAGTTTCAGAGGAATGGCACAAAATGACACCATGATAAACGGGTTATACTTGTCTGGCACTTCGTTTTCGCCTGCTTTGTTCAGAAAAGCACAAGCGGAAAATTTTTATCTCGGACTTTTAGACCCAGCTACCCCAGATTTGTATGCGGAGGTTGATTTTCAGAATTATCTAGACCCAGAAAATCGTTACCGTGTCTCAACAGACAACGGCGGTTTGACCAAACCAGAAGAATTTTTGGTTGGTATAATTCAGCAAAAAATTCTCTATATCCGTATTTCTTCGTTTAATTTAACCAGTCGCTATTCTTATGATACCAAAGTACGGGAAGCACTTAATTTCTATTTTAAAACGTTGGCTGACATTCCCAAAAACAAAATCAAAGGGGTCATCGTGGATGTCCGACAAAACGGTGGCGGTGATTTGCGTGATTTAAACTTTTTGACAGGACGACTAGTAAGCAAACCAACGCAGTTTGGATACCAACATTATAGAAATGGAGACAATCGCTTAGATTATACCCCTTGGCTGCCCTTTTTTGTCAAACCCAATCTTGAACTGAATCCCAACCCCAAAGATTGTCCGGTTCCTGTCATTGCTTTGATAGATGCACATTCGATTAGTATGGCCGAAATCACTGCGTTGGCCATTCGGGGGCTTTCCGAAAAAAACAAACTTATCGGTGAAACAACTTGGGGGGCCATGGGTGCATTGACAGACAAAAATATTCTGACGGGAGGGAGTTTTACAATTGGCATAAATCGTGCCTCCTATACATATACGTCATCTGCGGCGACGGTAGATAGGCAGTTCAAGTCCTATGAAGGCAAAGGTATTCCACCAGATATCAAGGTGCAATATGACCCCGTTTCTCTCGGTGAAGGCATAGATAGACAATTAGAAGCCGCTATCCAACAATTTAATTGATTCCTTATTTTTCTTTTAATCAAAATGAAAAAAATACGCGTATTTCTAAATATAGTTCTTGTTTTTCAGCTAATTGGGCTGTGGAGTTGTCAAGATGATTTTTTATCTGGCTCAGTAGAAAACTTTGTCCAGTCAGATGCGGTTGGTGTACCCAAAAAATTAAGTGCAAATCTCACAGTTGCCAATGGGTTGCAAGTGACGTGGGATGCCGTCAAAGAGGCAGATAGTTATCGTATATATGTATCCGAAGAGCCTGATTTTTTAACACTTGTGCCAGGGTTTCCTGAAATAAAAGTAAAAGGCAATGAATGGCTCATCGAAACCGGGATTCTACCCAATCGTACCTATTATATTCGTGTTCTTGCAGAAAACAAAAGAAATGAAAAAAGTAGATTTTCAGAAACCGTAAAAGTTGAAGTTCCAAATGGCGACGCGAGAATGTATTTCGTACTCAACCCATTTCCAATCTCCCAAATGGTCTCGACTGTAGATAAAGTGAATGGCCAATTGGAATGGCTTGGCTTCAATTTTCAGTTTTTTTTAGGTCTCGGACAAAAATTAATTGGCTTGACAGGTGATAAAGACATTGTAGTAGTTCATACATTTCAGGATTTCTTTGTCGTGGATAAGTCGAATGGAGAATTGAAGTGGAAGAAAACGATTGATGGCTTGAAAGCTATTCCGTTCATGACAGCCCAACATGTCGTGGTCGCTGGTTTGGATGGCTTTGTTTATGCTTTTGATAAAGCGACAGGCAATGAAAAATGGCGTTTCGATACAAAAAATCCCATTCATGCCGCACCCACGGGTTATGGGGATGTCATTTATATCACAAGTAAACAAGAAATAATTGCCCTGTCTGAAACGACAGGTACTATTTTGTGGCAAACTCCCGCAGCCGTTGCCGAAGACTGTAGTCCAACCATTCAAGAAGGACTTCTGTATTTTTCTACCACAGATAAGAAGATAAACGCCGTAGATATCCAAACGGGAATAAAAAAATGGGCACTTGACTTGAAAGAATCTTCGCTAGGTAGTCCCACGGCAGCAAATGGTCATTTATACGTGAGTACAAAAAATGGACAAATTTTAGCCATTGAAAGTGCAACCGGAAAAATCAAATGGACGTTCCAAAATACAGCTACTTGGCACGGAAGTCCATTACTCGGAAAAACAGAATTGGTACTTTTGGATGAAAAAAAGCAAGTACATATTTTGGACGCGCTCTCAGGAGTGAAAAAAGGCGAGCTATTACTGGAAAACTTACCCAATAGCCCTTGTACTATCTCGAAGTTTGGCTACCTTTATGTACCCGCCCAAGGCAAATTCAATGCGGATATTTGGCGTATTCGCCTGTCAGATAAATCCATTATTCGGACAATTCTCGACGAAGTGGGGCAGTTTTCTGTAACTACTTCTATACTTCTGGAAGCAGGAGATGGTGAATTTGCCTATCCAACAGAAAGTGGAAATAAGAACTAATAAATGAAACGGAGGAGGATGCAAACGGCTCGTCCTCCGTTTTTGATACGATGGAAGAAGATAAATTAGCACAATTATTGGAAAACCCGCGACTACGGGAATATATTTATTCACCCTCGGATGCTGTTATGCTGTATTGGCAAACATACTTAGCTGAAAACCCGACGGAGGTGACGAATTTCCGAAAAGCGGTTTTGCTCGCCAAAGCCTTGAACGATTCTCCTGAAATCTCCCCACAAGAAGCGAAACAAGCTTGGGAGCGTTTTGAACGCGCTACGTTTGGTTCGTCTGTATTTTCTTTACACCGAAAAAAGTACCGTTGGGCTGTTGCTGCAAGTATTTTCATGGCGGTTTCAGTGGGTTTATGGATATATTTAGCGCAAATAAATACAATTTATCAAACTTCAGCTGGTGAAATTGGGCGATTTTCTTTGGAAGATGGTTCTCAAATTACCCTTCATGCCAATGCACGGTTTACAGAAAAAAGATTTCCCTGGCTTTCTTCAAAAAGAGGCGGAACACTAGAAGGACAAGGGTATTTTAAGGTGCATAAAGGAGAAAAACCGTTCGCTGTTCGTACACAATTCTTTGAGGTGGAGGTAGTAGGTACACAATTTGAAGTGGCTTCACGACCTTGGAAAAAAGGGGTATATGTGAAGGAGGGAAAGGTGAATGTATTGTTCTCTCATGCGCCAAATACGAAAGTTACGCTTACGAAAAACGAACAAATTGAACTAGATAAAACAGGAAATTGGCAGAAAAATAGCAACCGAAAGTCAGAAAGTCCCCACTGGATGAATGGTGAATTTAATTGGCTCAATGTTTCATTGACGGATGTCGCAAAGGAAATTGAGTCGATTTATTCTATTCAGATAAAAGTAGATGCATCTGTTTCCGACAGAATGATTTCGGCCTCTTTGCCTATCGTTAAAAATCCATCGGAATTACTGGATATGCTTGCTGAAAGTTTGCAAATCGGATGGGAGAAACAAAATGAGAAAGAATATCGACTGTTTTTAACCCAATGAGCTAATGGATTACAAGCGGTTGATTGTTTTTGTTCTTTTTACCTTCTCTTTTATGTCGCTTAGAGGGCAAATGACTTTGCAAAAGGCACTTGCTGAGGTAAAGAAACACCATACTTTTTTCTACGTATATGAACCCAAATGGGCCAATATACCCGTAAATGCAAGCACCCAGCTATCGGCACCTATTCATATACAATTGGAAGAAATAGTAGCCAATACACCGCTTACTTTCCAGAAAATAGCAAAGGCAGTCTATTTGATTTCTCCGCGTAATCAATCCAGTATAAAAAAAGAAAATACGCCGGTACATGTACAAAATTATGTCTATCAAATTCGGGTTTTAGACAAAGATTCCTCCTTCGCTTTGCCCGAAACTTGGCTAGTGGGTGAAAATATATCCGTATTTACAGATTCGCTAGGTCTTGCCACTTTTAGCACGTCAAAACCCCAATTGTCACTCCAGTTTAAACGACTGGGTTATCGGCAAGATACGTTGCAATTGACTTATCAACAAGGAGATACAACGATTCTTTTGGAGTCGTCTCCCACTGAATTAGCTGAAGTGAAAATCAGGATGAATGGCGTGGATTTTTTACGTTCGTTCACGCAAATGGGGGTAGAAGAGATACAGTCAAAGCAAATGCCACTTCAGCCATTTGGCTCAGATATTCTTCATTTTTTGCGTTTGATACCCGGTGTTTCCCCCGTTGTAGAACCAACAAATGGGGCGTATGTTCGGGGGGCATCTCCGAATCAAACATTGACCGTCTATGACCAAATTCAACTCATTCAACCCGAACATTTCCTAACAACCACAGGTTTTCTTCCCTCTGAACAAATTGGGGCGGTTTCGCTGGATAAATCGTTTATTCCTGCTCGTTTCGGAGGACGATTGGGCGCTCTTCTTTTGCTGGAGTCCAAAAAACAAAAGGAAATAGCAAACCAAGTTCAATTGTCTGTTGGTATTTTTCAGTCACGCGCGACGTGGGAACAAACGTGGGAACGCAAATGGAGCTTTGTTGCTTCCGTTCAGAAAAATATACCTTCTCCGTTTTTAACACGGCTGGGGAATTATTTGGTCAATCACCGAACATTAACATTACCCAATGAAATTGCACAAAAAATCGCTTTTCATGACGGAACCATGACGTTAAACTTCAACGCCAACCCCCGTTTTTCAATGAAGTGGACTTACTTTCAGTCAGCAGATAGATTTGAGTCGGAACCTACAATTTCAACCACATACCTGTATGGGAATCTCATTCATTGGCAGAACAGAGGAGCAAGTTGGCAATTGGAAAAAAAATGGTCGCCAACGCAAAGTTTTTATTTGAAGACAAGTATGTCTGTAAACGAACAAACTATTCAAAACCAACAACGAAGTATAGACTCTACTTTCCAAGGAAATAACGGACTTGTATGGGCTGTTGGTATTGGGAATTACACGTCCAGGAATCAAGTAGTTGAAGTGGAAGCGGCACATAAATTAAATAAAAGCCGTTTTGAATTAAGGTCAGGGTTTATTGGGCAATTTTATAACAGTGCGTTTATCAATTCAACGGTGGTTTTGACAAATGGAGTAGAAAATAGAGAAACAAATTTAGTTAGCCCGATTTTATATACGGATGCTCAGATTGATTTTTCGCCCGTTTTTTCTCTTGACGCAGGTGTGCGATTTGTCCAGTTTCCTCTTTCTTCTGGTGCTGTTTTAGAGCCTCGTTTTCAGTTTCAAACGAAGAAAAAAAAATGGTCGAGTAATGTATTTTATACGCGTCAAAGTCAAGCATTGATAAAATTGGCTTTGCAAACAATTCCCTCGCATTTCAATGGCATTTGGGTTTTAGCGGATGGGAAAGACATTCAGGTGGCTCAAGCGCAAATAAGTGGTCTGAATACAGAGTTAAGTTTTCGGAAAGGTGCTTTCTTATTTCATGTATTTCACAAAAAACAAACGAATTTAACCGAGTTTATACCTAAATTTAGACCAAGTACTTCGCCCATTTTTGACACAGGTAGAAGCAAAGGTTGGGGCGTGGAAATGGCTTTAAAATGGAATATACAACAGTTTAAAAGCCAATTTGATTATACGTGGAACCAAACATACTTTGCTTTTCCTACCATTTCGGAAGGTAATTGGTTTCGTGCACCTTACATCCCACAACATGAATGGAAATCTTGGTATTCCTTCACTTGGAAACATTGGTCTATTTCCTCCACTTTTGTTTTTGCTGTCCAGCGTCCGTTTATTTTGGAATCCTTTCAAGCAGATGTACCTCGGAACGTCAACCCGTTGGAGTACAATACCAATACTTTAACTCCTTACCACCGCCTCGATTTTGGTTTGAGTCACCATTTTTCTTCCTCCTTTTCCCTCCATTTTTCGATACAAAATGTATATAATCGCAAAAATGAGTGGTACAGAGTCTTTGAAAACCAGGAGATACGCTCCATTCATCAATTTGGAATCATTCCGTCGTTCTTCGTTAAGTATAACATTTCTACGAAAAAATAAGCGAATGTTTGGTTTCCCGTATTGGATTCTTCGTTCGTCTTTGGGCGTAAATGTGTATCTTTGCGGCTTATTTGTATCGAATAAACCAAGTTGAACTGTAACGCAACAGATTCCATTTATACTAAAATGAAATATCCAGAGTACAAATCCATCAATTACGCGGAGGTAGCCGACGAAATCCTGTCGTTCTGGCAAACGCAAGCCATCTTTGAAAAATCCATCACTGTTCGAGAAGGAAAACCTACGTTTACTTTCTATGAAGGTCCTCCTTCTGCCAACGGTGCTCCCGGAATTCACCACGTAATGGCGCGTACTATCAAAGATATTTTCTGCCGATACAAAACATTGCAAGGCTTTCAGGTTCACCGGAAAGGCGGATGGGATACGCACGGTTTACCCATTGAACTCCAAGTAGAAAAAGAACTCGGAATTACAAAAGAAGACATTGGTAAGTCTATCTCGGTCGCTGATTACAACAAAAAGTGCCGCGAAACTGTCATGCGTTTTACCAATCAATGGAACACATTGACAGAAAAAATGGGCTATTGGGTGGATCTCGAAAATCCGTATGTCACCTATAAAAATGAATACATCGAAAGCATCTGGCATCTGTTAAAAAAACTGTACGATAAAAACTTACTTTACAAAGGATATACTATTCAGCCATATTCGCCTGCTGCCGGAACCGGGCTTTCCTCCCACGAACTGAACCAACCTGGCTGTTACAGAGACGTAAAGGATACTTCCATGACGGCTCAGTTTAAAGTCGAAAAATCACCCAAATCTCAGCCACTTTTTGCTGCCACACAAGAGGCAAATGCGGAAGTTTTTATCCTCGCTTGGACAACTACGCCCTGGACTTTGCCATCCAATGCAGCACTTACAGTCGGTAAAAATATTACCTATGCGCTTGTAAAAACATTCAATCCATATACCTATTTACCCGTTTATGTGCTGCTTGCCCAAGACTTAATCGGTAAATACTTCTCTGAAAAAGGAAAAGATGGAGATTTTGAAGGATTTGCCTCAAGCGACAAAAAAACACTTCCTTGGCAAGTAGTTTATACCTGTCAAGGTGCTGATTTAGAGGGAATTACTTACGAACAATTGTTGCCTTATGTACAACCTGAAAAGCCTGCATTTCGGGTTATTCTTGGTGATTTCGTTACGACAGAAGATGGGACCGGCGTGGTACATACTGCACCTACTTTTGGGGCAGATGACTTCCGGGTTGCCCAACAAAATGATATTCCTGCCATCTTGGTCAAAGACGAAGCAGGGAAAGAAATGCCTCTTGTTGACAGACGTGGGCGGTTTGTCAAGGAAGTGACAGATTTTGCAGGTGAATTTGTCAAAGAAGCGTATCTCTCCGAAGAGGAAAAAGAAAAAGAACGCCAAAAACAAGGCCGTGACAAGTATTTATCCGTTGATGAACGCATCGCCATTTTGTTAAAAACACAAAACAGAGCATTCCAAGTACAAAGATACGACCACTCGTACCCACATTGCTGGAGAACAGATAAACCCGTTCTTTATTACCCATTGGATAGCTGGTTTATTCGTACAACGGCAGTCAAGGATAAATTAGTAGAACTTAATCAAACCATCAACTGGAAACCGGAGTCCACCGGAACCGGACGTTTTGGGAATTGGCTCGAAAATTTGGTTGATTGGAATTTGTCAAGAAGCCGCTACTGGGGAACTCCATTACCTATCTGGCGGAGCGAACAAGGCGAAGAACGCTGCATCGGTTCGATGCAAGAATTGGTTGACTTTGCAACCAAAGCAGTTGAATCCGGAGCTTTATCTGATGAGCAATCTGCTAGTAATAAGGCGTTTATTCAATCTTTTGGTACAGAAGAGTTTGACTTACACCGCCCATACGTGGACGATGTTTTCTTGGTGTCAGATTCTCAACAAGTAATGACACGGGAAACAGATTTGATAGATGTTTGGTTTGACTCGGGTGCAATGCCGTACGCACAATGGCATTATCCGTTTGAAAATGCAGATACGTTTGAAAAATCATATCCCGCTGACTTTATTTCCGAAGGGGTGGATCAAACAAGAGGTTGGTTCTTTACATTACACGCCATCGCTGGATTATTGTTTGATTCCGTCGCATTTAAAAATGTCGTTTCTACAGGACTCGTTTTGGATAAAAATGGGAATAAAATGTCCAAAAGATTGGGCAATGCCATTGATCCCTTCGAAACGCTTAAAACCTATGGTGCAGACCCAACCCGTTGGTACATGATTACCAACGCACAACCGTGGGATAACCTCCGTTTTGACTTGGCAGGAATCACCGAAGTCCGCAATAAGTTTTTCGGAACATTAACGAATACCTATAACTTCTTTGCACTTTACGCTAATCTTGACAATTTTGTTCCGACAGGAAAAATTGCCCCAGCACATGCAACGGAGTTAGATAAATGGATTTTATCGAAGCTTCAAACCTTGATTTTGGAAGTCGGGCAAGCGTATGAATCCTATGAACCAACAAAAGCAGGACGTGCCATTCAGGAATTTGTAACCGACCAATTATCCAACTGGTACGTGCGTTTGGGTAGAAGACGTTTCTGGAAAGGGGAATTAACATCTGATAAAACAGCCGCGTATGAAACATTGGCATATTGTTTAACTACGGTTTCTCAACTTATGTCGCCCATTGCGCCGTTTTATTCAGATTGGTTGTATCGTAATTTAACGGGTACGCAAGATGAAAACTCCGTTCACATCTCCGATTTCCCGACCCTACAAGCGAGCTGGACGAATAAAGAGTTGGAAACAGCCATGGATTTGGCGCAACGCATTAGTTCGTTGGTACACTCGATTCGGAAAACCAACCGCTTAAAGGTTCGTCAACCGCTCTCAAAGGTATTAATTCCTGTTTTGAACAAGACAACGCGCGAACAAATCGCTTCTGTAGAGGAATTGATTAAAAATGAAGTCAATATCAAAGCCGTTGCTTATCTGGACGATACGTCTGGCGTTTTGTCGAAGAAAGTGAAGCCAAATTTCAAAGCATTAGGACCTAAATTCGGAAAAGAAATGAAAGCGGTGGCAGAAGCCATTTCATCGATGACGAACGAGCAAATTAACCAGTTGGAAAAAGACGGAAGTTTGTTTGTGGGAAGTTATACGATTACGCCTAGCGAAGTGGAAATCCTGACAGAGGACTTACCCGGCTACTTGACTGCGCAAGAAGGCGGTATTACGGTTGCATTGGATATTACGCTGACAGACGAATTGCGCAAAGAAGGTATTGCGCGAGATGTGGTGAATCGTATCCAGAATTATAGAAAAGAAAATGGATTTGAAGTAACGGATAAAATCAAAATTCAAATAAAAGAAGAAGATGCGCTGGTCGCTTCGGCGATTCGAACTAACGAAGCCTATATCTGCCAAGAAGTGCAGGCAGTATCACTCACATTTGAAACTGATTTGCCGCAAGCAATTTCTCTCGAAATGGATGATTTGGTTGTGACCGCCGTAATTTCACGCATCTAATTAAGTTCAGCCCATGGTTTCAACCATGGGCTGATTTATGTTCTAACCAAGGGTAAATTTCATCGAAGAGAAAAACGAGTTCGTCGAAGAATATCCCAAAAATACGCCTCTTCCTTGGCATACCTCCAAAAAATACATTTCTTGCTAGTTGATTGACAATCACCTAAACAAACTTCCAATGAAACGTACTTTTGTCGGGCTTCTTGCTTTCGCCGTTTCCTCTGCGGCATGGGCTCAAAATTATGCGGGTTACACGCCTTCGTCTCAGAAAAAACAGGAGGAAATTGAAAAAAAATGGCTTGAAACCACTGATTTTTCTCGTTTTCGTACGCACTTAACTGCCCTGACCTCTGTGCCACACCCGGCGGGGTCAACGCAAAATGAGAAAGTACGTGATTATCTGGTCGAGACCATGGAGAAAGCAGGCTGGAAATCAACTGTTTATCCATACGATATTCTTTTGCCCAAAGAACCCGGTTATTCCTCCGTTTCTGTTGTAGCTCCCATTCGAATTCCGTTGAATAATCAAGAATATGTATTGCCGGAAGACCCTTATTCGGCACATCCTGACCTTTGGCCTGGTTGGAATGCTTGGTCGGGTGCTGGAAATGTCACGGCTGAGGTTGTATATGCCAATTATGGTACAAAAGCAGACTTCGAACGCCTCGAAAAGGAAGGCATTGATATAAAAGGAAAAATCGTCCTGGCGCGATACGGTGGAAATTTCCGTGGGTACAAAGCCAAATTTGCCGAACAATACGGTGCAGCAGGTCTCATCATTTATACAGACCCCGCCGATGCTGGTTACATGAAAGGACTCGTCTATCCACAAGGAGTTTTTTACAACGAAAGCTCTATCCAACGCGGTTCCTTGCTTACATTGGATTTTACAGGTGATGCCTTAACACCCTTTGAACCTGCTTTGCCGCTCGATGGCACAAAGAAAATCAAACGCTTGAATCAAGAAGAAGTTGGTTTGCATACCATTCCTGTTACCTCGCTTCCGTACGGCTCGGTGAAAGAAATATTCGCACGCATGACAGGAAAACCCGTTCCGGCTGGTTGGCAAGGGGGACTTCCTTACACGTATCGCCTGACAGGTGGCGCTGACCTCAAGGTCAATCTGAACGTTCAACAGAAAAAAGACATGGTACGCGTCTATGACGTGATCGGTAAATGGGAGGGAACAGAAAATCCCGACGAATGGATTATCATGGGTTGTCATTACGATGCTTGGTCGTTTGGTTCTACCGACCCCAACAGCGGTACTGCCATGATGCTCGCTCTAGCGGAGTCCATGAATAAACTAGCGCAACAAGGCATAAAGCCCAAAAGAAGTATCTTGATTGGTCACTGGGATGCCGAAGAACACGGGGTCATTGGCTCAACCGAATGGGTAGAACAAATGCACGACGAACTCAAAGCCAAAGCCGTGACGTACATCAATCTGGATGCTGCGGTCTCTGGTAGAAATTTTGGCGCTTCGGCTTCTCCTTCTATGAAGCAAGTAATTTTGGAAACCACGCAAAAAATCAGTTTTCCAGATTCGTCCAAAACATTGTTTGATGTCTGGAAAGGAGCAAAGAAACAAGAACCAACGATTGGAAATCTTGGTGGAGGCTCAGATCACATTGCCTTTTACATGCACGTAGGGGTTCCGTCATTGAATGCAGGCGTGGGTGGACCGACCTTGTATCACACCAATTACGACAACCTTACGTTCTACGAAAAATTCGCAGAACCTAGTTTTCAAATGGGTGGAATGATGGAGCAGTGGGTTGGTTTACTTTCTCTGCGTCTTGCCAATGCAGACGTTTTGCCGTACGATATTCCGAGATATGCGACCGATTTAAAAACTCATTTTGAAGCAGCAGAAAAGCAAGTTAAGGGCTATTCTCCTGATTTTAAGGGATTTGCCAAAGTGCAAAAAGAGATAAAAGAGTTAGATATAATTGCGCAAGCATTTGACAAAGCTATGGCGGCTCAATTGAAAAAGCAGACAAAAACAGCCGCACAAATGCAGCAAATCAATGCGAAGTTGCGGGCTTTGGAAAAAGCGTTTATCGACGAAAAAGGCATGTATTTTGGAAGTTGGTACCGCTCGTTGTATGCGTCTTCTGACCCATTCAGTGGCTATGCATCGTGGGTATTACCGGGTATTCAGTACGAGATAGAAGGCAAGAAAACAGATAAATTAACCGAGTGGGACGGACGGTATGCTGGTGCGATTCAGCAGCTGAAAAACCAAATTTCGGAACTAAACCAATTGTTAAAATAGTTCTAATCAAGCCTACCTTTGGGTAGGCTTTTTTTATGAAACAGATTTCAAAAGCCATCGGATTTGTCCTGATTTTATTTGTACGCCTATATCAGGTCGCGATTTCTCCGTATTTCCCGAACGCGTGCCGGCACAGCCCGACGTGTTCCCAGTACATGATTGAGAGTATTCAGGAATGGGGATTTCTGAAAGGCACGTGGTTGGGCTTGGTTCGTTTGTCCAAGTGTCACCCCTGGGGTACACACGGGTTTGACCCGGTAAAAAAACGGGGAGCAGAACCGAAAAAATGAAAAACTACTCGGTAGGGGCAAGGACATAGACGGCGTCTAGGTTTCGTCCGTGTCCGTCATAATCGAGGCCATAGCCAACGACAAAGCGGTTTTCGATTTCGAATCCTACGTATTTTAAATCGAGGGGTACTTTTAGGGCAGCCGGTTTGTGGAGGAGCGTGACGATTTCGAGCGATGCGGGTTTCAGCGCTTGAATTTGCGCGACGAGCTGCTGCATCGTAAGTCCTGTATCCACGATGTCTTCCACCAAAATGATGTCTCGGTTGCTTATATCTTCCTGTAAACCAATGATTTGCTTAACGTGCCCGGAGGAGTTCATTTTCTGATAAGAGGCAACCCGAATGAAAGTCACTTCGCAATCAATTTCTAATTCTTTGAACAAATCGCTCAAGAAAATGAAGGCGCCATTGAGGACTCCGATGATGAGCGGGTCTTTGGAGGCATAGTCCTGATTGATTTTTTGGGCTAATTCTTTGACACGTTGGGCCAATATCTCTTTGGATAAGAAAGGTACGAAGTGTTTGTCCTTAACTTGGATCATAAGTGGGGGATAGAAAATGAGAAAACAAAGATACAAAAACCGCGCAAAAGGGGAGGTATGAAAGAAAGAGAAAAGTGGGGTGGGGAGATAAGGGATATATTTTTAACTTTGATAAAAGCAATGAATAGTCATTAAAACCAACGTCTATGGAAATACCGGTTACAGCAATCGAGAGCTCAAAAGCAGGTCATTTACCCAACAAAGCCAAACCTAGAAAAGATTGGGAAGAAGTCTTTGTAGAAATGCACGGGAGTGGCAATGATACATTGCTGATTCTGGATGTTTTTGAAGGCGAAAATTGGGAGGAATGTGAACGTGAAGTGGGCGTTTGTAGTTAATTTTTTCACGTTTGATAAGGCTAATATAGACTAATTTTAGGTTGGAGGTGATTGCAAGTTTACAAAACATAATTAGTAAATTGCAACTAATAAAATGAAACAAACGACAAATGAAGCTAAAAGATAAAATATCACGAGAAGAAGTTTGTGGGAAAGTTTATAAGTTCAGGTCAGAAGAGACTTCTAATCAGGGTAATGCCGCATTTACTCACTACTTGCATAATCATCAGAATGGTGTATCCCAATTTTATAAAAATGAAGCTATTCAACATGTAAAACGTGCATTGGAATATAAATTTCCAAATGAAACTATTTCACCCACAGAAGCAGAAGAAGCGTTACAGTTCATTCTCTTTGACCTCAAAAAAGATATACCATTTCCTGAACCAGCAAAACCAGATTTCAAATTTATTGATTTGTTTGCTGGGATTGGAGGTTTTCGAATGGCAATGCAGAGCCTGGGTGGTAAATGTGTTTTTACAAGTGAATGGGATGAGCAAGCAAAGAAAACATACGAAGCTAACTTCGGAGAGGTTCCGTTTGGTGATATTACGAAAGAAGAAACGAAACAGTTTATTCCTGATGGATTTGATGTACTTTGTGCAGGTTTTCCTTGCCAAGCATTCTCCATTGCTGGAAAAAGGGGTGGTTTTGAAGATACGAGAGGAACATTGTTTTTTGATGTAGCAGAAATTATCAAAAGAAAGCGACCGAAGGCAATCTTTTTAGAGAATGTGAAAGGGCTTTTTAGTCATGATAAGGGAAAAACACTTCAAACTATTTTACATGTACTTCGTGAAGATTTAGGCTACTTTGTACCTGAACCTCAAGTTTTGAATGCAAAAAACTTCGGTGTACCTCAGAATCGCGAAAGAGTTTTTATAGTTGGTTTTCGAGCAGATTTAGGAATTGACAGTTTTGAATATCCAAAACCAACAAAGCAAAACGCGACCTTTGAAGATGTGAAAGAGAAAAACCCTGTTTCGGTCAAGTACTATCTTTCAGATACGTATCTGAATACTTTGATTAACCACAAAAAAAGACACGAAAGTAAAGGGAACGGTTTTGGTTATGAAATTATTCCTGATGATGGAACAGCAAATGCTGTTGTTTGTGGTGGAATGGGTCGAGAAAGAAATTTAGTTTATGATGACAGACTCGTAGATTTTACTCCAGTGACACATATAAAAGGTGATGTGAACAGACAAGGAATAAGAAAAATGACACCAAGAGAATGGGCAAGGCTTCAAGGTTTTCCTGATAATTTTATTATTCCAGTAGCAGATGCTTCTGCCTATAAACAGTTCGGTAATTCAGTTGCAGTACCAGCAATTAAAGCAACTGCCAAAGAAATTATTAATAAAATTCTAAACAGATAATACATGAAAACGATGGAATTGAAAACTGATAAATTATATGTTGGACTTGGTTCAACTATTGATTTTTCAAGATGGGATTCATTCTCTAGAAACGAAAGAATTGATGAGCTGTACAAACCAGATGGTCTGGTCTATTTTGAAGTCAGTTCCTTAAAAGAAGCTGTTGACTTAACCCAGAAGTTTATTAAACAGTATCGACTTGGTGCCTCAAATTGGACAGGTGGCATCGTTTTAGATATTTCAATGAATTTTTTTGCCAAAGTTTCCTATAACGGGAGAGTATGGGATAATGAAAATTGGAGAATCGCTAAAGAAATTGAACTATGCTAAAAGCAAATAAAGGCGAGTGGAGTGAAATATATGCACTGTTGAAAATTTTGTCTGATAAACAACTTTCTGTTGGTGATGGTGATTTGAATAAAATTGAGAGTATTTTACTGCCAGTTATTAAAATATTACGCAAAGAGTCAAATGGTACGCATGAGTATAGTTATGAAAGTGATTTGGTTATTGTGAGAAGTTCTGGTGAAGAAGTCAAGATTCCAATTTCTACTTTTCAAGAAAAGGCAGCTTCTTTGCTCTCCAAGTTGAAAGGAAAGACTGATAGGACTTTTTCAATTCCAGAAATTGAAACTTTTATGAGCTCTTTTAATTCTACCTCGATTAAAACAAAGTCTTCTATAAAAAGTGATATACGAATTGTAGTACACGATCAGCGGACAGGTGCGACTCCTGAATTAGGATTTAGTATAAAATCCCAGGTTGGTAATCCATCCACACTACTAAATGCAGGGAAAACAACCAATTTTATTTATGAAATTGAAAACGTCGTTTTATCAGAAGAGCAAATCCAGGAAATTAATAGTATTAGTACTGGAAGTAAGATCAAAGATAGAGTAGCGAAAATCATTGACTACAACGGTACTTTAAAGTTCATAAAGACTGAAAAAGTAGTTTTTGGTAATAATCTGATGCTTATTGACAGTGCTTTACCCCAAATATTAGCAGAGATAGTCTATTTGTTTTTCAAATCTAATTTCTCAAAAACGGCGGAATTAGTGGAAGAGATTTCTAAAATAAATCCGTTGGGTTTCAATTTGGAAACAAATCATCCTTTTTATTCTTACAAGATGAAACGCTTGTTGACAGACGTCGCCTTGGGTATGGTACCTTCCAAAGTATGGACGGGGAAGTTCGATACAACAGGTGGTTATTTGATTGTAAAAGAAGACGGGGATGTTCTATGTTACCATATTTACAACAGAAATGAGTTTGAAGACTATTTATTAAATAACACAAAGTTAGAGACGCCGAGTAGTTCAAGACACGATTTTGGCTCAGTTTATCAAATAGGTACAAAACAGTATTTTAAGCTCAATATACAAATCAGATTTTTAGATTAGTGAGTGTTTATCCCCCACGCGTGAGGGATTGCAGTGGAAATCCTTTTTGTGAGGTACGAACAAAAAGATTGCAACGGAAAGCCCGACCCGATAGGGGCACGCCCAAAATTTTATAATCGGTTCTTCATCAACTAATTATACACAAAAACGCCTCTGACTTACAAGGAAGTCAGAGGCGTTTTGTATGTAGAAACGAAGCTTACGCTTTTTGCGCTGCCGCGATAAGATTCAATGCAGAACCTGCCTTAAACCACTCGATTTGTGCCGCGTTGTACGTATGATTCACAACGATTTCATCTTTCGAACCATCGGCGTGGTTAGCCACAACAGTCAATGGTTTTCCTGGTGCGAAGGTCGTCAAACCAACAATATCCAATGAGTCATCCTCCTGGATTTTCGTGTAATCTTCTGGATTTGCAAACGTCAAGGCAAGCATTCCTTGCTTTTTCAAGTTTGTTTCGTGGATACGCGCGAAGGATTTCACCAAAATCGCCCGAACACCCAAGTGACGTGGCTCCATGGCTGCATGCTCACGCGATGAACCTTCTCCGTAGTTCTCGTCGCCGACAACAATCGAACCGATGCCCGCCGCTTTGTAGGCACGCTGGGTAGCTGGAACTTCACCATATACGCCTGTCAATTGGTTTTTCACAGAGTTAGTTTTGTCTGTGTAGGCATTTACCGCGCCAATCAACAAGTTATTGGAGATATTGTCTAGGTGGCCTCTGTATTTCAACCAAGGACCTGCCATAGAGATATGGTCAGTTGTACATTTTCCTTTTGCTTTGATGAGCAATTTCAAGCCCGTCAAGTCAGAACCTTCCCACGCCTTGAACGAGTCAAGCAATTGCAAGCGGTCAGATTTTGGACTTACAGCTACTTTGATGCTCTTTCCGCTACGTGCTGGCTTTTGATAACCGGCGTCTTCAACGGCAAAGCCCATTGGTGGCAATTCTACGCCAAGTGGTGGATCTAGTTTTACTTGTTCGCCGTTCTCGTTGGTCAAGGTGTCTTTCGCTGGGTTGAAAGTCAGGCTACCTGCAATCGCAAAGGCTGTTACAATCTCAGGCGATGCTACGAATGCGTGTGTATTTGGGTTTCCGTCGGCACGTTTTGCAAAGTTTCTGTTGAACGACGTGATGATGGAGTTTCTTTCTTGTTTTTCTGCACCATGACGTGCCCACTGGCCGATACAAGGCCCACACGCATTGGCTAAAACGACACCACCGATTTTACCAAAAGTTGCCAAAATGCCGTCACGTTCTGCCGTGAAACGTACTTGCTCAGAGCCCGGTGTGATGGTAAATTCTGCTTTTGCTTTCACGTTTTTGCTTGCTGCCTGTGCTGCAACAGAGGCGGCACGCGTCATGTCCTCGTACGAAGAGTTGGTACATGAACCAATCAAACCTACTTCCAATTTCTCTGGCCATTTGTTTTTCTTCACAGCTGCAGCGAATTTAGAAAGAGGCCAAGCCAAATCTGGCGTGAATGGGCCGTTGATTCTTGGCTCTAGTTTCGACAAATTGATTTCGATTACTTGGTCGTAATACGCTTCTGGGTTTTCGATACACTCTTTGTCTGGGCGTAGATATTCTTTGATTTTACTTGCTAAGATAGCCACACGCGCACGGCCTGTTGCACGCAAGTAATTGTCCATTTTCTTGTCGAAACCGAAAAGAGACGTTGTTGCACCGATTTCCGCACCCATGTTACAGATAGTTCCTTTTCCTGTAGCAGAAAGGCGGTCTGCACCTGAGCCGAAATATTCTACGATAGCACCCGTTCCCCCTTTTACAGTTAGGCGACCAGCAACCTCAAGGATAACGTCTTTTGCAGAAGCCCAACCTTTCAACGTACCTGTTAGTTTGATACCGATTAATTTAGGCATTTTCAGCTCCCATGGCAAGCCCGCCATGACGTCGCAAGCATCTGCACCACCGACACCGATAGCCACCATACCCAAACCACCCGCGTTTGGCGTGTGTGAGTCTGTACCAATCATCATACCACCTGGGAAAGCGTAGTTTTCAATGACTACTTGGTGGATAATCCCTGCGCCTGGTTTCCAGAAACCCAAGCCATATTTATTTGAAACAGACGATAAAAAGTCATATACTTCTTTGTTGCCTTCGTTTGCCGTTTTCAAGTCTTCTACTGCCCCGATTTTCGCTTGAATCAAGTGGTCACAGTGGACAGTCGAAGGAACAGCTACTTTGTCACGTCCTGCCTGCATAAACTGCAACAACGCCATTTGTGCAGTAGCATCTTGCATGGCTACGCGGTCTGGCGCGAAATCGACATAGTCTTTGCCTCTTTCAAATGGAGCAGTTGGAAGGCTACTATCCCAAAGGTGTGCATATAAAATTTTCTCGGAAAGCGTTAGGGGTCTTCCCAATAAGGTGCGTGCAGCGTCCACTCGCTCGGGCATTTTGCTGTACACGTCTTTAATCATGTCTAAATCAAAAACCTTCATTTGTATGTGTTAATTAATCGTTTTGATGAGATAGTTCGGAACGTTGACCAATTGGTCATTCCAAAATTACAAAAGTATTACACAAATAAAATAGGATTTTTCTAATTTTTGCAAAATTAGTAGAGTTTCCTTTTTACTTTAATTATATAAATGACTAATTATCAGTTATTTATAAGTGTTATTTTACTTGTTTGAATGAGGTTGTGAATTGATTTTTTTTTGAATTTGTCAAATGTTACTAAAAATTGAATGGTTTTTTGTACGAATGTGTCAAATAGGGGTATATAAATTGAAATATTCCAAGATATTCGGCTCGTTACATCGGATTTGATTCATAGACTCTCTTTTCCTTTTTATCGCATTGAAAAACAATTATTTTGATGTTTTGCTTATAATTGGTGTAATTTGAACCATTATAATGAATTTAGAATAGCTAGAAAAAACACATGGCGAAGAATTTAGTAATAGTAGAATCTCCAGCAAAGGCAAAAACGATCGAAGGATACCTCGGCAAAGACTTCATCGTGAAGTCCAGCTTTGGACATATCCGTGACCTGCCCGAAAAGCAAATTGGAGTAGATGTAGCGAATGATTTTTTGCCGTCTTACGAAGTATCTGCCGACAAAAAAAAGGTCGTCAGTGATTTGAAAAAATTAGCCAAAGACACGGAAGTTTGGTTGGCAACGGACGACGACCGCGAAGGGGAAGCCATTTCTTGGCACCTCAAAGAGGCACTCGGCTTACCCGATGAAACCAAACGCATTGTCTTTCGTGAAATCACTAAAAATGCCATCACGAAGGCGATTCAATCCCCGCGTACCATTGATATTGACCTCGTAAATGCCCAACAAGCTCGACGTATTTTGGATAGATTGGTGGGTTTTGAGCTTTCTCCGGTCCTCTGGGACAAAGTGCGCCTCGGTGCTGGTGAACGAAAAAATCTCTCCGCCGGACGTGTGCAATCTGTTGCTGTGCGCCTGATTGTCGAGCGCGAAAGGGAAGTAGAAGCCTTCGATGCCAAATCTTCCTACAAAATCGTCGCGCTGTTTTTGGTGAATGGAGCCAAAATTCTGCAAGCAGAACTGCCCAAAAACATGGAATTGGAAGGAGAAGCCAAAGCGTTTCTGGAAAGATGCGTCGGGGCAATCTACCAAATCAAAAATTTGGAGGTAAAGCCCGGAAAAAAATCACCAGCCGCGCCATTTACCACCTCGACACTCCAACAAGAGGCATCCCGAAAATTGGGTTTTTCTGTTTCGCAAACCATGACCGTCGCCCAAAAACTCTACGAAGCAGGTCACATTACCTATATGCGTACAGACTCTACCAATTTGTCGGATGAAGCTATTGAGAAAGCGAAAGTGCAAATTCAAAGTGCGTACGGCGAAGAATATATAAAGGTAAGAAAGTACAAAACCAAGAATGAGTCGGCGCAAGAAGCACACGAAGCCATACGCCCAACGGACTTCAGCCAGATGTCGGCAGGATATGACCGAAATGAGAAACGTTTGTATGAATTGATTTGGAAACGTTCCATCGCCTCACAAATGGCAGACGCAGTGATTGAACGAACCGTCGCAACAGTCGGTATCAGCACCACACCCGAATTATTGGTTGCCACAGGCGAGGTCATCAAATTCGAAGGTTTTTTGAAAGTGTATTTGGAATCCACAGACGACGAAGACGAGGAAAGCAAAGGAATGTTGCCGCCGTTGTCTATCGGACAAGCATTGGGTCTCCAAGAAATGAAAGCTACCCAACGTTTTGCTAAACCAGCTGCTCGATATACCGAAGCAAGTTTGGTGAAAAAACTCGAAGAATTAGGCATTGGTCGCCCTTCTACGTTTGCCCCGACTATCTCGACCATCATCAAACGAAATTATGTATTGAAAGAAGACCGCCCAGGCAAAGAGCGGGAGTTTGTTGAATACAAATTGAAACAAGATGTCATCGAGCAGTCCATCGGCAAAGAAACGTATGGCACAGAAAAAGCAAAATTATTCCCAACCAATGTTGGGATTATTGTGAATGATTACCTCGTCGAAAATTTTGACGATGTGATTAATTTTCAGTTTACCGCCAAAGTAGAGCAAGGATTTGACGAAATTGCAGAGGGACGCGTTCCTTGGCAGTCGATGATTAAAGATTTCTACAAGGACTTTCACGAAAAAGTACAAATTGCAGCAGATACCAAACAAGAGAAAAGGCTGAATGCCAAAGAATTAGGTATTGACCCTGAATCCGGCAAGAAGATTTTAGCCAAAATTGGCAAATACGGTCCTTACATTCAAATTGGCGAAAGCACAGATGAGGATAAACCAACGTTTATCAGTGTCAAGAAAGGCACTTTGATTGAGACTATCACGTATGAAAATGCCTTGGAGTTAATCAAAGCACCGAAGTTGCCCTTGGAATTAGGGATTTACGAAGATCATGCGCTCCAAGTGAATGAAGGACGGTATGGCCCGTATGTATTGCACAACGGAAAATACTATAATTTGGCGAAAGATGCAGACCCGTTCGCCGTAACGTTGGAGTCGGCTATTGCATTAATCGAAGAAAAAAGAAGCGATCCTTCGAGTGCGCTACCGCGTTCGGTTGGTGTCTTGGACGGAGAGGAACTTGTGGTTGCGAAAGGTAGATTTGGCCCATATATTAAGCATGGAAAAAAGAATTATCCACTCGGAAAGACCGAAGACCCTTTGACGGTTTCGTTGGAGCGCGTGATAGAAATCGTGCAAGACAAGAAATCAGCCGAAGCAAACAATGTCTTGAAGGAGTTTCCTGAAAACGACAAAGTGCGTGTATTAAATGGACGTTACGGCCCGTATATCCAGATGGGGAAACGGAATATTAAGATTCCAAAAGGAACAGAACCGACTTCTTTGACGTTGGAAGAATGTCTAAAACTAGCAGAAGGGGAGGCATAAATGAAGAAGCGTTTGGTCGTTTTGACAGGAGCGGGCATCAGTGCAGAAAGCGGAATCCGGACATTTCGTGACTCCGGTGGGCTTTGGGAAAACCACGCCATTGAGGATGTCGCAACGCCGGAAGGGTGGCAGAAAAATCCTGCGCTGGTGCTTCAATTTTATAATGTACGTCGCCAACAAGCTGCGGAGGCTCAGCCAAACGCGGCTCACTTGGCACTTGCGGCGTTGGAAGCGTTTTTCGATGTGCAAATCATTACACAAAATGTAGATGACTTACACGAACGTGCGGGCTCTACGCAAGTATGGCATTTGCATGGGGAATTACGTTTTGTACGGAGTGTAACCAATGCAAAATTAAGGTATGATATCGGTGCAGCTGCCATTTCATTCGGTGATACAGCCGAAGATGGTGGACAGTTACGCCCCGATATTGTGTGGTTCGGAGAGGACGTCCCGATGTACGCTAAAGCCGCTGAAATTTGCAAAACTGCCGATTATTTTATGTTGGTAGGCACGTCCTTGCAAGTGTATCCCGCCGCAGGACTGATTCACGATGTGCCAGGCAATGTTCCCAAATTTGTGGTAGATCCCAATCTGGACAAGGGGGCAGTTCCGTCCAGGCAAACATATTTTTATGCAAAAAAAGCGACAGAAGGCGTTCCGGATGTCGCCCAAAAATTAATTCAATTGATATCTTAACGTGTATTTACACTGTATATGGCTCGTATATTAACCGGTATTCAGGCAAGTGGTCGCCCACATTTAGGAAATATTTTAGGCGCAATTTTACCCGCCGTACAAGTTTCACAAAAACCAGAGAACGAATCTTTTTTATTCATTGCCGATTTGCACGCCATGACGACCGTCAAGGAAGCTCAGGTCATGAAAGAAAATACAAAAGCAGTGGCAGCTGCTTGGTTGGCTTTCGGATTTGACCCAGAAAAGAATTTTTTCTATCGTCAATCGCGGCTTGCAGGTTTGCACACAGAACTTTGTTGGTATTTGAGTTGTCTTACGCCGTATCCGATGCTTGCCAACGCACATTCGTTCAAAGATAAATCGGATAAATTATCGGATGTAAATGCGGGTCTTTTTACGTATCCCGTTTTGCAGGCAGCAGATATTATTTTGTATCAAGCGCAATTTGTACCGGTGGGTAAAGATCAAAAACAACACTTAGAAATGTCAAAGGATATTGCCAGCGCATTCAACCGAATCTATGGAGAAACGTTTGTTCTTCCAGAGGCCGTGATTGACGAGCAGGTAATGACAATTCCAGGAATTGATGGCTTGAAAATGAGCAAATCATACAATAATTACATTGATATTTTCTTGCCTGAAAAGCAACTTTACACGGCAATTAAGCGTATTCAAACTGATTCTACACCATTAGAAGAGCCTAAAAATCCAGATACTTGCTTGGTTTTCAGACTTTTCTCTTTGCTCGCATCACCAGAACAAATTCAGGAGTTACGTCAGAAATACGTGGCTGGAAATTACGGATACGGGCACGCAAAAAAAGAGTTATTGGAACTTATCCTGACGCGTTTCAAGCAAGAAAGAGAGGTTTTTGATTTTTATTATTCCAACGAAGCGGCATTGGAAGAAAAACTTCAGCAAGGAGAAGCAAAAGCGCGGCGCGTAGCAGAAGAAACCATGGCAAAAGTGCGCCAACAAATTGGTTTTGCGTAATGAATGAATTAATTGCTTGGGATGAACGTGCGTTTAAGTACTTAAATCAATTCCATTCTCCTTTTTTTGACGGGATGATGGCGTTGGTTACGCACAAACTGACATGGATTCCTTTGTATGTGTATATTCTTTATTTTATCTATAAAAAGGCTAGATTTGGAAAAAATCTAGCCTTTTTGGTTGTCCTTGTCGGACTTGCAGACCGACTCACATCCGGTTGGATGAAGCCTTATTTTGCGCGACTTCGGCCTTGTCATCGTTCCGAATGGGCTGACTGGATACAAGTCGTTGGCAATTGCGGAGGGCAATTTGGCTTTGCCTCTTCCCACGCTGCCAATGTGTTTGCTTTGGCTGTTGGTTTCGCCCTTCTTTTTCCCAAGGAGAAGCAAAAAATAGCTTTTTTACTCGTTTGGGCTTCCTTGGTTTCCTACAGCCGTGTATATGTTGGTGTACATTTTCCGCTGGATATTTTGGTAGGCGGAGGGGTAGGTACTTTGCTTGCTTTTTTGATGTATTTGGCTGATAGGAAGTTAATTACAAATCATTAAATTCCTTCACATCTGCGATTTTGTAACTGCCTTTTTGTTCAATGAGTCGAATTTCTCTTCGGTAATTTACCTTAAACTCGTCGTCTCGTAAGACAACTTTATACCATTTTCCGTTTTCGTCATTTCGGAGAAAAGTGCAAATAGTCACACGTATTTTTCCAAAATCTTGTCCTGAAATAAAAAAACCTTGGTTCACTCCGGCGTACTTTGTGTCAAATTTCCCTTTCCATTTTTGTTTAAAAGCGGCTAAACTAAGTCCACCGTCGTAGTCTATTTCGAGTGCGTCTTGCTTGTAGGCGATGTAGGTGGGCGTACATAATTTGGTAAGCGGAATTTTATCGTACTTCGCGAAGTAGGTTTCTAGAGATTTGATTAGCCAGGCTTCTGGGCTTTCTTTGGGTGGTAAGATAAACGAGCAGAAAAAAGAGAGTAGAAGAAGAAAAGTAGGCATAGATATAAACGGTTTTATTTTGGACAAATAGAAGAGGAAACAAGTTAAAAAAGTCGGACATAAAAACAAAAAAGACGACTGAAACAGCCGTCTTTTTTGTATTCTATTAGCAAAAACAGAAGTCGGATTATTTTCCTTGTTGCTGTGCTTGACGCAATGCACGTGGAATAGTAATCGTAGCAACTGGGTTCGACTCAGGGTCTAATACAGTCAAGTTTTCTGTTTTAATTGATTTTACCTTGATAGATTTACCTAATTCTAAGGCAGTAATATCTAAGTCGATATAATCTGGGATAAATTTCGCTTGCCCTTGTACACGTAGTTTACGTAAGGTTTGAACTAATTTACCACCGACTTTTTGACCTTCAGAAACACCTTGCAAACGGATTGGCACAGCCATTTTGATAACTTTCTCTGGAGTGATTTCCAAGAAGTCGGCGTGTGTTAATGAATCGTTTACTGGGTGAAATTGCTTATCTTGAAGAATTGCAGAATACACTTCTCCTTCGATGTTCAAAGTCACTTCATACACGTCAGGCGTAAAAATGATTGGATTAAACAAGTACGCAGGTGCGTAAAATGATACTTGCTCTTTGCCGCCATAAAGCACACATGGAACCATACCTTGTCCACGTAATTCTTGCGAAGCCTGACGACCGAGATTCGCTCTCTTATACCCTACAATCTCAGTTTTTTTCATTGTAATTGATAATTAATAAGTGATTTGATTTTGATAATTTATGAATAATGTGCTAATAGAGCCATGATCACGGATTCTCCCGAATGCTTTTGCGAATAGCTCCGCTACGGAAAGAACCTTAATTTTCGGATTATCCTGACGCAAAGGAATCGTATCTGCGACCAATAATTCTGTTAAAACCGAGTTCGCGATGATGTCGTGTGCGTTTTTCGATAAAACGGGGTGTGTACAAATGGCACGGACAGACAAGGCTCCTCTGTCAAGAATGAGCTGAGCTGCTTTGCAAATGGTGCCACCCGTATCAATAAGGTCATCAACCAAGACAACATTGGCGCCTTCTACATCTCCAATAAGTTGCATGGAAGCAATTTCATTTGCCTTTTTGCGGTGTTTATCACAAATAACAATATCTGCATCAAAGTAGCTAGCGAACTTACGAACACGCGCTACACCACCTACGTCCGGAGAAGCAAAGATGAGATTGTCTAGGTTTTGAAGTTTTAGGTAAGGAACAAAAACAGACGTTCCCTCCAAGTGGTCAACCGGAATATCAAAGAACCCTTGGATTTGACCTGCGTGCAAGTCCATCGTCATGATTCTGTCTGCTCCGGCGGCTGTCAGCATATTAGCTACCAATTTCGCACCTACAGCCACTCTTGGGCGGTCTTTGCGGTCTTGGCGTGCGTATCCGTAATACGGAATGACGGCACAAACATAATGCGCAGAGGCACGTCTAGCGGCATCAATCATGAGCAATAACTCCATGATGTTATCCGCAGTTGGGAAGGTAGATTGAACCAAAAAAACGTCACATCCACGAACGGACTCGTCAAATGAAACAGAAATTTCACTATCAGCAAACCGTTGAATAGTGAGTCTTCCAAGCTCTTTTCCGTAGAAATCTGCAATTTTACTTGCTAAATACTTGGAGTTTGTACCAGAAAATATTTTTACTTCAGCCATTTTTAATTACTTTGCGGAAAACAAGTGCAAAAGTAATCTTTTTGTCTGTTAATTACTAACTACATCTAACTATTTTACAATTTTTCATTCGAGGGTTTGACAAATCTCTCTGTCACTAAATTTCTACGTACAGCATGATGGATCATCAGCTTTCTCTGGTAGATGAGCTTCCTGAGCTTTCTAAACAGATTTTTTTGGATGTTTTTGTGGAGTCTTCGTATGACGTGAACAGAGATAAATGGGTTCTGCTGACGCTCGCAAACCAATATTTACCCGCCAAAGCCCGCGTAGGATGTCCTCAAAAATACTTTTCGAGGTTTCCTGTGGGTACTATCTTTAAAATGGATTTGCGGCTCATTCGCCGGCCAAGACGAAAACCTTACTTCTTAGCTATTCGACGAAATCAAATGAGTAGAGCCCTCGAGTTTTACGATTTTAATCGCAAACTCGAAATCGCTACTCTACCAAAATGACTTAGTTTTTTCTCGGAATAGTCCAAATTTTCTCTTGTCTATTGTTCAAATACCTGAACTGTTTTCCATCGTAGAATCCGTTCTCTTCCAACATAATTCGAACCGTTTTTTTCCACTCAGGTAAACGAACAGCCGCATTCAATTCAATGGAATAGGCTGTATTTGGGCGCATCAAATAATCTCCTGCACCGATGGTTTTTCCTTGGTTATCCCACATGCCTATCGTTGGCCCAGCTGCATGCCCGTGCAAACCAATCGGATGCGTATAAATCGTGCCGTCAATTCCTGCTTTTTTTGTTTGTTCTAGCGCCGCCGCCAAAATATCATTCCCACTCTTGCCTGTTTGAAATTGCTGTGTCAAATAATCTTGTACAGCATTTCCTTGCTTGAAAGCCTCTACCAAATACGAAGGAATTTCCTTTTCGCCTGCTTTGAGCACATACGCGTGTTGCTGGTGGTCTGAGTTCAAACGAAGGTAAGTAATCCCGAAATCACAGTGCAGTAAATCGCCCGGAAGAATAACTTGCTTATCGGGTCTTTTGGAGAATGTTCGCAGATGGTCAAAATTTTCTGGGTCATAACGTTGGATATCTACCGTCGGGTGAAACCACGTTTCAAGTCCTAAATCGGTTACTTTTTGGCGCATCCACCAAACAACATCTTCTGTGGTGGTTACACCCGGTTGAATCACTTTTTCCGAAAATGCTTCTTCGATAATTGCATGAGAAATCTGCGAAATAGATTCATACAAGACCATTTCTTTTTCTGTTCTGGTTTCTAACCAACTGACAGCCAGGTCACTAGCAGAAACAACTTTATCTTTTAGGTTTTTTGGTAATTTGGCCATGAGTTCGCTGTGTTCGGTATAAGTAAGCCCGTCTGCATGTCCGTAATATTTCGAAAAGTTCAAGCCAATTTTGGCTGGATTCTGTTTTTTTAGAAGGTCAATCAGTGCATCCCATTGGTCTGGATTGGTTTGCAAATCCCAGGCACCTTTGAGTAAATTTCCGACATCGTAACGGGCAATGGCTGTTCTTTCTACCCCGTTTTCAGGGCCTAAATCATGAAAAACAAAGATAGTTCGTCTTCTTGCAGAAAGCCAAACGCTCGGAAGCATGGTTTTCATGACGGGGTCTTCGTTGTACTCGCGGGAAATAATGACCCACGTATCAATGCCCGCTTGGCGCATCAGTGAAGGCAACAGATTATTCATTCTGTCTTCAAGAATTTCGTCAATGACCGCCGCCCGCTGTTTTTCAGGTAAAATAGTCGGATACATTTGGGCAATCGACGGGAAAAATCCCAAAAATAATAAGCAAGAGAAAAGAAAAAGGATAGGCTTTCGCATACGTTTGTTCGGTAAAAAGTGAATAATAGTTGGATACGAATAGGTGAACGAATGGGGTAAATGTCCAAAAAATGAATTGTTTTTTTGAGTAGAATAATTTTTCATTTTTGTAATGAATTGATTGATAGGTTTTTAGTGAGATAAGGTAATTTTTAGTAAAATAAAAATACATAATTCCTTGCAAATAAATATTTCAACTTCTACTTTTGCAATCCCAACACGACGTTGATGTTCACCTGCCCAGGTGGCGGAATCGGTAGACGCGTTGGTCTCAAACACCAATGAGGTTACACTCGTGCCGGTTCGACTCCGGCCCTGGGTACAAAAAGAGCTCTGAGTTTTACTCGGAGCTCTTTTTATTTGGTTATAAACTAGACAGAATTACATCACACGCTTCTTTTATTTCTTCTTCCGTGATTGTAAGCGGTGGTGCGATGCGCATGGCATTGTCACAATACAGAAACCAATCTGTTAAGACGCCTTTCAAGATTGCTCGGTCAATTACTTGCTTAAGTGTGTCAAAATCAGCCATTTCTGCGGCTAAAAGTAAGCCCGTACCCCGAATTTCACTGATTTTTGGATGCTGTAAATATTTTTTAAATAAAGTAGATTTATGCGCTACTTGAGCTAGTAGATTTTCTTCTTGAATTACTCGAAGTGTCGCCAATGAAGCCGCACAACTAACGGGATGTCCACCAAATGTGGTGATATGTCCCAAAATAGGATTATTTTTCAACGCAGACATGTGTTGTTCGGCGGCAATAAAAGCACCAATGGGCATACCGCCTCCCATTCCTTTGGCAGTCAATAAAATATCAGGTACGATGCCATATTGCTCAAATGCCCAAAATGTGCCCGAGCGACCAAAACCAGATTGTATTTCGTCAAAAATGAGTAATGTTCCTGTTTCTTTGCATTTGGCATATACCGCAGCTAAAAAATCCTGCGTAGCAGGAACTGCGCCTACTTCGCCACCGATGGGCTCGATGATTACAGCTGCCGTTTGTTTACTAATGGCTGATAATGAGTCGGTTATGTTTCTCTTTATCTTTCGAACTCCGGGTAATAAAGGGCGAAATGCACTCCGGAAGGGTTCTTCACCCAACGACAAAGCACCTTGTGTGGAGCCGTGATAGGCGCGTTCACAGACGACAAATTCGTGTCTTCCTGTGACACGTTTGGCCAATTTCATGGCGCCTTCTACCGCTTCTGTACCAGAATTGGTAAAATAGACATTGTTCAAAACGAATCCTTCTTTTGTCGTGAACGCTGCCAATGTTTGAGCCAATGCGTGCGCTAGTTGCACTTGAGGAGCCTGAATGAACTCTCCATACACAAGCGTATGCAGGTAGGAATCGACCTGATTTTTGATTGCCTCCACGACTTTCGGATGGCGATGTCCTACATTACTGACAGAAATACCAGAGATTAAATCAATGTATTTTTTTCCGGAGGCATCGTATAGACAAATTCCCTCAGCACGAACGATTTCGAGTGCCAAAGGGTAATCAGAAGTTTGGGCGACATTCGCCAGAAATAATTGTCTTAAATCCATGAATTAATTGACTTCACTTAATCGCGTTCAAAAAAGGCGCAGCTACCTCCGACCCAGTCTTTGTTTTTGTTGTAATCAACGCCTATCATTTTGCCTTTTGATAAACGCGCCAAGTTGGTAAGTAAAGTGGGTCGAGCGTCTTTTTCGCCCCAAATATACAACAAGCGGATTTCCGCCTTGATTTTCTCGCCTTTGTTGTCTTCAATAAGCGGTGAGTAGGCAACCTTCTGTTGTAAAATATAGTTTTCAGGGTCTTTGATTGCCGCAATATGTTCGGCTGTAACATCGATGATTACGCCACTTCCTGCAAAAGAAAACAAGGGTTTGAGTACAAAATTCTCCAAATCGCTCGGTAATTCGGTGAGGTCGGATAAAAAGGAAGTTTTGGGGAAATAAGGCCCTTTCAAGAAAGGCAATAGGAATTTACTAATTCGGAAAAACCAGTTGGGGTGTGTGAGCCATTCCACATCGACGTCGTCTGTTTGTTTGAAGGCGGTCTCAAGGTTCGGATAGTTGCGGTCGAGGTCGTCAAAAATAACACGATTATATATTTTTTTGATTTCAATTTCTTGATTATCAGATAGATAGTATAATTTTCGTTCACGTTTGATGACCTTTGTTAAACAAATCGTAGGAATGCCCCAAAGTTGTTCGGTGATGGCAAAATCAAGGCGTGTTTTTTGCTTTTCAGGTTCAATTTCCAATAAGATAATCTGTTTCGGGTCTGTATCTCCAAGCAAAATATTCTTAAACTTTTGGATGTACGATTTATCATCCAATTTATTGAAATAGGGTGTGAAGGAATCAGGAACGGCAAAAAACTGACGGTACAATTGTCCGAGATACCATTGATAGCCAAAAAGTGACGGAAATCCTTGCAGTTCAATGAGTTGTGGTTCTACCTCTTGGGATTCTGGATGCGTGGTTAAGGCAAAATCAATCGCTAAAAAATGAGGATGTTTCCCCTCATTCGGAACCCATTGGTGGGAAGGAATAGCACGGGCAGTTTTCTCTTTGAAATCAGAAGAAAGCAATGTGTCAATAATTGCATTTCCTGCTTGTAAAAGTTTGATTTTTAGTGATTTGTCAATAAAAATGGGAGATTCTGCGACGCGAAAATCAAGCTGATTCGGAAATTCTTCGTGAATCATATCTAGCATTTGCTTGTATTTTTCTTCTGTAAAATCTTGATTATAGAGAGCTCGTGCGTTTTTTTCCATAGTCGTTGCAAATGAATTACGTTGCTTTTATTTTCCTGTGGCAAAATCTAAAAAACGGGGAAGAACCGTTGCTTCTGTCAGTGCAATTTTATCTGGGTCTTCCAGATGTTCAATCATGTCATTGTATTTGTCTTCGCCATGTTCTTTGATGACTGCTTGGCGTTTTTCTTCTTGTAAGAAATAGCGGTGCATACCTTCAGCGTCTGCTTCAGGATGAAACTGAGTACCGATGATTTCTGGGCTAAACCGAATTGCCATGACGGCTCTTTCCAGATTCACATGTGGTCTTTCTTTCTCAATGCAAAGAATTTTTGCTCCTAATTTTGAGAATTGAGAAAAGTCAGGTTGAATCATTTGATAATCGCGGGAATCAACAGCCCAAAACGGATTTTCAAGCCCTTTAAATAAGGTTTCGTTCTCTCCAAATGGTGTTTTGTGTACGGGCATCACCCCAAACGAAGTTGATTTACGCAGACAAATTGTACCTAATTCAAAATGTTGAACTGCCAATTGGAAGGAGTGGCAAATCAAGAAAAGGTATTTTTTGACTGTATTTTTTTGATTGTGTTCCCAGATTTCTTGGAGAAAATTTTGGTAGTTTTTTTCCCACGTATGTCCTTCAAAAAGAGGGCTTCCGGGGCCTCCTGTGGAGATAAAGATTGAGAAATCGGTAAGGGAAGGAAATTCATTTTGTCCACGTACATCAAAGACTTGATACGCGGAGGCATCGTCAAAATAAGATGTGACAATGGCTTTTATACAGCGCATACCTTCGTTCGGAAAACCTTGGTAAAGGTCGAGAATTGCAACTTTGGGAGAGGACATAGAACAAGCTAATAAATGGATAAACAAGCATACAAGTTACTTAATTTACCTCAATGGGAAGATAATCGAGTGGAATGCACTCGATTATCTTGAAAAGTTTCAATTAAACAATGGAAAAGTACTTGATTAAATCCCGAATTTGGTTTCTTCTACGATATAATCAACGACTGTTTTTAGGCTTTGGGTATGGTCAAAAACCTTCATTTGTCTGTCTGCACCTGTTCCATTTTTGAGAATCGTGTGAAGATATTCCACCTCTTTTCGTGAACCGAGCTCATCGACAACATCGTCAATAAATTCAAGAAGTTCAACGGATAAATCATGAAATGGAACTTCGACTTCTTTCCCAAAATCAATCAGTTTTGCATTGATTCCATACCGAGCGGCACGCCATTTATTTTCATTGATTAAAATGCGTTTGTAGGGGCGGAAACTTAAATTTTGTTGGTGCAATTTGTAAATTTTCGCGACAAGGGCTTGCATCAAGGCAGCGAGACAAATGGTTTCGTCCACGCGCATAGGAACATCACAAATGCGGAACTCGATAGTCGGGTAAAAAGGGTGAAGACGGATGTCCCACCATATTTTTTTTCCGTTATCAATACACCCTGTTTTAATCAACAAATTGAGGTAATTGTCATATTCTGAGGCACTTGCAAAGTATTCAGGAATGCCTGTTCTCGGAAATTTATCGAATACTTTGGAGCGATAGGAATTAAATCCAGTATTTCTACCACACCAAAAAGGCGAGTTGGTGGACAGCGCAAAAATATGCGGTAAAAAATATCGTACCTCGTTGAGTATCTTGATGGCTTGGTTTCTGTCTTCGATACCGACGTGCACGTGTAGCCCGAAAATCAGATTTCCACGGGCTACATCCCGCATTTCGTCAATCAGCTTATCGTACCGTTCGTTGGGGGTGATAAGTTGGTTTTGCCAATCAGAAAATGGGTGCGTGCCAGCAGCAGCGATGTAGAGATTTTGCTTGGAGGCAAGGTCAATCAACATGCGGCGGAGGTACGTGACCTCCTCACGCGCTTGTTGAATGTTCTCACAAATATTTGTGCCCATCTCGACGACCGCCTGGTGCATTTCTTGTTTGATACGTTCTTGTAGAATAATTTGGCCACCTTCTACAATCTTCGACATGTGCGACCGCAATTCGCGGGTGTGTGGGTCGATGGTTTGAAATTCCTCCTCGATTCCTAACGTAAATAGTGGCATACGATTCAAAGTTTACGCAAGCGCTGAATAGTTAAAAATTAGTTATCTTTTTTAGAAGAAGCCGCTTTGGATGAAGCCGCTTTGGATGAAGCCGCTTTGGATAAAGCCGCTTTTTTCGGACTTGCTTTTTTATCCGAATCTTTTTTCGCAGCAGGGACAGCAGGCGCGATGGGTGCAGCTGCTTGTTGAACGAATGTTCCCCATGTACAATTATTCACCCCAGGCTTGTGTGCTTGTGCTTTTTCGATGGCGAATTTGGCAGCATGTTCCACAATCCATTCAAAGTTTTCTTTGCCTACTGAATTGACGTCTGCGTCTGGTGCGGGGTTACAAAAATCAATTGCATACGGAATACCATCACGCACAGCAAACTCAACGGTGTTAAAGTCATAACCGAGCGCGTGATTTAACCGCAATACATAGTCGTGAATCGTAGCCATTAACTTTTTGTGCTCTTCTCCTTGTGTTTTGGGTTGAGTTGCATAGCGCAAATGATGCGGGTTTCTTGGCTCATACGGCATAATATGTACATATTTGCCCCCTAAACAATAACATCTGTAATAATCTGTAAAGACAATTTCTTCTTGCAAAAGCATGACTAACTGCCCCGTTTCTGCATGTTTTGCCCAAAGGTCATCCGGATTTTCAACACGATACACACTTTTCCAACCTCCACCAGAATATGGTTTCATGTATGCTGGAAATTTGATTTTATCGAACATATAGTCCCAATCCATGGGAAAAGTAAGGTTTCTGAAGGATTTTTCTGTGGTGTCGTCGGGTCTTTCTTTCGAAGGTAAGAGAACGGTATTGGGAACGGGAACACCGAGTTGGACGGCGAGGCAATTATTAAAGAATTTTTCATCCGCACTCCACCAAAACGGGTTATTGATAACGGCTGTTCCGCAAAGTGCCGCGTTTTTGAGGTAAGCGCGATAGAAAGGAACATCCTGCGAGATACGGTCAATAATGACGGCATAGTCGCTTGGTAATGCCTGTTCAACTTTATCAATTTGGACGGCTTCTGCGATGATGCCTTGTCCTTGCGTTAATTGATTAACACGCTCTATAAATGCCCACGGAAACGTATCTTCCATGCCAAATAAAATACCGATTTTTTTCATAATATGATTCTAATGAATGATTTACAAGTGATTGAAAACGAAATTAATGAATGAAACTACGAACATATTCTGGGAACATGGTGCGCCAAAGAGGCCAGTCATGCGGTGCCCATTTTTTCTCGTCGTACCAATGATCTATGCCTTTTCCTGCCAATAAATGAGAAAGTGAAAGGTTGTCTTGGCGGCAAATATCCCAGTCGGAAGTACCCAAAATGATTTGCATGTGGTCATAAATCCAACTGTCTCTTTTGGGTAAGTAATCAACGGGATTGTTAAAATAGACGTTGTCATCAAAATAGCCATTCATGAAACTTGAAATACTAAAAGCACCACTCATGGAAATCAATTGATTGACCGTGTCGGGGTATTTGAATGCATAATTTGCTGCATGAAATCCACCAAAACTACAGCCTGCAACCGCGATGCGATGTACCTGGCAAGTCCGTTGAATCATAGGTACAAATTCCTCGTGTAAGAAGCGGGTATAAAGATTGTAATTGTAGATTTTAATATTGGGAGGGAGTTCTTTGTTGTAAAAACTCTGAAAGTCGATGCTATCCACGCTATACACTTTCACTTTACCTGCCTCAATCAAATCTTCGATGGTGTGAATTAACCCGAAATCACGATTTTGGTACGCATTTCCCATAGAGGTAGGGAAGAGTAAAATAGGGTAGCCCCAATGTCCCGAAACCATAAATTCGATTTCTTTTCCCAAAATATGGGAATAGAATGAGTGATAGCTTTCTTGCATATTGTTGTCTTTTTACTTGAAACTTTACCTAATTTTAGGTCTAAATCATGATAATTCCAATGTTTTTATCAATATTGAAAAATATTTTTTTTCACTCTTTGTATTTAACCAACTATTCTGTGGTCGATTCCTCTGCTGTTTTTCATAAAAATGAAGCCGTGATTGCTTCCCAAAAATTGCAACGAGATGTTCATTATTCCCTTATTCAACCGCGCAATTTTGCACACGATAAACCAACAAATCTTGTTTTTTTTCTAGATGGGCAAGATTACGAAGCATTGCATTTGGAGCAAACATTCGTTCCTTTTTACCAAGAAAATCAGGCAGTTAACTGGATTTTTGTGCCTGTCTCCACCAACGAAAACCGGCTGCAAGAATATGGTGTAATTGGTAAACCCGATTATAAAAACAGGGGAGCGCTTGCCACCGCGTACGCCCAGTTTTGGGAGATAGAACTCTTGCCGACGGTTTGCCAAAAAATAGGTGTAACAGAAATAGCCGAAATTTCCATTTGTGGATTTTCTCTGAGCGGTCTTGCTGCCTTCGATTTGGCGTGGAGTCTTCCGATGATTGCTAAAGTAGGTGTCTTTAGTGGTTCTTTTTGGTGGCGAAGTAAAGCCTACGAAGACGATTATGACGATTACAACGGACGCATCATGCACGTCAAGGTTCGGGAAACAAAAGCACCCAAAGAACGATTGGCGGTTTGGCTCCAATGTGGCACCGAAGATGAAAAAGACGATAGAAATAACAACGGCATCATTGATTCTATCGAAGATACGTTGGATTTAATCCAAGAATTGGAGAATAAAAACGTACGAAACGTGTATTATAGAGAGGTAATCGGCGGACAGCACAATCCGGCCACGTGGGGACAAGTAATGCCCGAATTTCTACGTTGGCTCAAGTCAACTAATTAATAATTAGTTAGTTATAAAAATCATTTAGTAGTAATTGCATGAATTTGACTGAATTTTTACGCACGCGACCCGTCTTTACAACCTTGTATGCAGGAGTTGTTGCCTTTATGACTTACCTGTGTTTTTATCCGTTTCGACGGGCTTACACGGCAGCTACGTATGAGAATATATCGTATTGGGATATTGATTTTAAGATTTTGATGATTACCGCACAAGTAATTGGCTTTGCCGTATCCAAAGGAATTGGAATCAAATTTGTGTCTGAATTAGGCCCTGCGCAACGCAGCAAAAGTCTCTGGATTATTGCATTCATTTCCTGGGTTTGTTACGGTTTATTTGCCTTGACACCCGCGCCGTATAGTTTGGTATTTATCTTTTTAGCTAGTTTACCGTTGGGAATGGTTTATGGGATTTTACTTGGATACTTGGAGGGGCGCACCATCACCGAATTACTTGTTGCCACCCTGACGGCGTCGTTCATTGTGGGTTCTGGTTTTGCGAAATCCATCGGAAAGTGGGTAATGGTTCATTGGGAGGTGTCTGAAACTACAATGCCGTTTGTCGCAAGTGGTTATATGCTTTTGCCTTTTGCGGGGTTCGTTTGGGCATTGAGCTTTATTCCACCGCCAACAGACGAAGACCAACGGATTCGTTCCGTTAGACAGCCCATGGACGCACAGGCACGCCGGTCATTTGTAAAAGATTTTGGGCTTAGTTTAATCATTTTTGTCATTTCGTATGTGTTGTTGACCACTTTTCGGGAATTTCGGGATAATTTCGCACCAGAAATTTGGGCGGCACTGGGGCGTGGCTCTCAAATTGCGCTTTACACACAAACGGAAATTCCAATAGCCATTTTTGTCTTATTTTTGATGATTGCGCTGCGTTGGGTCAAAAATAATTACCGTGCTTTTTGGTTGATTGAGTTATGGATGCTTGGTGGAGGTGTACTCATTGGTCTGAGTACTTGGCTGTTTGAAAGGCAGCTTATATCAGCGGAATGGTGGCTTGTTCTGCTCGGTTTAGGGGTTTACGTTGCTTATGCCATGTGTAATAGCTTGTATTTTGAGCGAATGATTGCCGCATTTCAGCGCAAAGGAACCATTGGTTTTTTGATTACTTACGCAGATTACTACGCGTACTTTGGGAGCGTATTGGTATTGTTGTACAAAAACTATTTTCAACCGAAAATCGCGTATTTAGACTTTTTTATTCGTCTATCTTATACAATTAGTGGTTTATACATTGCCTTGGTTTGTGTATCCATGTATTTATTGTCAGTGAAATACAAGAAAGAAGTCCACGAAGCAGCCTGATTCGTGGACTTCTTTGTAGGTTTAGAGTGCGAGTAAAAAAGCGAACGTATCGACGCCATCTGCATAATCCAGAAGGGTTGGTACTTGCGCTTCTCCAAACGGAATTAAGGATGTTGGAAGCGTGGGCAAAAACTCTTTTTTACCAATCACACACTGGATTTTCTCCTCATGTACATTCAAGATAGATTCTAATTCTGCCTGAGACGAATAGGTTTCATGAAATACAACACTAATGGGAGATACAAGTTGCGTGCTTGGCCGGACGAGGAGGAAGCCATTATCTAGGTGTTCCTCTCGATTTACGAGAAGCACAGATTTATTGTAGCTATAATTGTTATTGTATTTGTTGTGGATGAGGATAGTGTTCCAATATTCAATAGCTTCAAAGAAGGGTGTGAAGTCATAATTTGGGGGTACAAGCATTTTGGACACGTTGCGACACCCGAGCCCAAAATAAAAGAAAATGTCATTACCTAGATTTGCCAAATCAATTTTGGATTCTTTACCGGTTAGGATGGCGAGAGAACTTCGGTTTTTCCGGATGATTTTAGGTACATGTTGAAAGTAATAGTCAAAATACTTGGCTGAATTATCGCTTCCGGTGGCAATGAGCGCTTCAACGTCTTTCAATCTTTCGCTGACGAGAACGCGTTGGCTAGCTTCTGGATCGAGGCGATAAAGAATTTCGATGAGCCAAAGCAGGAGATTTGTATCGGTGGAGCTGAGTTTCAGTTGTGCGATATGCCCAGAAAGATACACACAAAGGAGGTCATTAAAACTCACAGCGGGGATATTGCCTGCGGCGATAATTCCTACTTTTTTAGGTTTTATTGGTTCTTGGAAGGTGTATTTATTTTGCCAGTTTCGGAGGGCGGATTCGTCGAGGTATCCGGCAACAATATTTTGGAGTGCGTTTCGCACGTTGTCATCGCTAAACCAGCCGTTTTCATTTCGTATGCGAGATAGAGTAAGCTGAAAATCAGGTTCTTCCATTTGTTGGAGGATGGCTTTTCCGAGAGAGATAGCAGTTTGAATGCGTGATTCTAAAGACATAATTTCGTTTGGGGTAAAAGATAAACCGGAAAACATTGCAAAAATAGCAAGGACTTGAAACTTTGCGTAGTTATATTTGTTCTTAATTTTGATTAACCAACTTACTTTATAGATTAGTTATGGCGATTATGATTACCGATGAATGCATCAATTGTGGTGCATGCGAGCCAGAATGTCCCAATACAGCCATTTACGAAGGTGGTATTGAGTGGACTTGGTCGGGGGGAACAAGTTTAGAAGTCGTTGATTTTGGCGATGGTACAGTAGTGAATGGGAAAGACCTCATGAAGCCTGTTTCAGACGAGTTTTATTACATTGTTTCTGACAAATGCACCGAGTGTGTAGGATTTCATGAAGAGCCACAGTGTGCGGCTGTATGCCCAGTTGATTGTTGTGTACCGGACCCAGACAATGAAGAAGACGAGGAAACCCTCCTTGCAAAAAAAGCATGGCTACATGCTGAATAAGACATAAATTGTAGCAAATAGTACAAAAGCCTGCTCGAAAGAGTGGGCTTTTTTTGTGCTTTATTAATAGGTAAAAATCAAATTTGTACAATTCGAATGAAAAATAGTATTTTATTGTATTCAGTAAAATATTTTGTAAAAATTAAGTTTATCCAAATTTTATATATTTAAAACTATATAGGATTTTTTCAATATTTAGTATAAAATTGATAGGCAATTTTGTAAAAAAAGTAAAAAATATGTCATTTTAGGTAAAATTAAAGAGGTAATACTTGCAAATAATAAAAAACTGCTTAATCTTTGTGTCACAATGATGTAAGTTATTGTTTACTACTTAAACCAAAGATTATAATGAAAAAAATCTATTTAACAGTATTTTGTGCAATGATTGCAAGTTTTGTACAAGCTGAAAAAAGTACAACAAAACCAGAAGATGACAAAAATCCTTTATCGTTCTCAGGATATGTGGATACGTACTACTTCTTAAATTCAAACAAGACGCGTTCCAATTTGGGTGCTTCTGGTTTTGAGCGAATCTTTGATCAAAAAGCCAATACCTTTCAAGTTGGTTTGGCACAGTTGAAAACAACTTATACCTCTGGTCGCGTGGAAGGTGTAATGGATTTGGTTTTTGGAAACCACGCAGATTTAGGAAACTATGGCAATATCGTCAGCCCGCTTGGAGGTTCTGGAACAGCTCTAGCTATCAAACAAGCTTACATTGACTTTGATTTGTCTGATAAATTCTCCATCACTGCGGGTCAATTCGGGACAAACGTAGGATATGAGGTAATCGACGCTCCGGTGAACTTCAATTATTCCCTATCAAATTTATTCGGAAATGGTCCTTTTTATCACACGGGTATCAAGTTGAACTACGCGGTATCTGATAAAGTAGGTTTGATGGTCGGTTTGAATAACGGACTTGATAGCAAAGACGACAACAACGACGGAAAAGGAGTGATGGCGCAGCTTTTCTTGTCACCAACGGATGGTTTTAATGTATATCTAAATTATTTCGGAAGTAACGAGGCAGAAGATGGCGCAGATAAAGATGTATTCTCTGTACTAGATTTGACAACCTCTTACCAAATCACAGATAAGTTCTTACTCGGCTTAAATGCGGCATCGGGTAGCAATGCGACAGGAAAATGGGCGGGTGCAGCCTTGTATGCCAATGGTTCTTTGACAGAAAAATTCGGGTTGGGTGCACGTTTGGAGTATTTCGATAATAAATCAGGCGCTATTTATTTAACAAAAGGAGAAGATGCTGCCGGAAATACAGTAGGTGTGAGCGTAACATCCGCTACACTTACAGGAAATGTAACCATCTCCGAAAACCTTTTATTCAAGCCAGAAGTACGCTTTGACTCGTACAGCAAGGCTGCTGGAGTAACGCAATTTGTGAACAAAGAAGGAACAGGTGTTGACTCGCAAACGACGTTTGGCGGTGCATTGATTTTCTTCTTCTAATAAGATACCAAAGGGAGAGATTTGCTCTCTCCCTTTAAAAATAACTTAAACTAAACTTGCTTTTCTTTTTTGTGCAACAATTAAACCCAGTGATTTTATGACAAGTTCAAACACTACAAAACCTTCGTACGTACCCTTTGCTATTCTGATGGCAGTGACGGTCGTAGCCCTACTTATTCCGAGTGTGCCCTCTGTGATTATTACAGAAGGAATTGATTCTGGAGATACTGCTTGGATGCTCGTTGCTTCCGCCTTTGTATTATTGATGACGCCCGGTCTTGCGTATTTTTACGGTGGAATGGTCAATGCCAAAAACGTAATTTCTACTATGTTGCAAAGCTTTATTGCCATGGGCGTTATCTCTATTGTATGGGTAACTGTTGGATACAGCTTGGCATTCGGAGAGTCTGTTGGAGGCTTTTTTGGAAATCCAATGACGCACTTTATGTTTAAAGGTGTTTTGGATGGCAAATTAGTAGGAACAATTCCTGCCATTGTATTTGCCTTCTTCCAATTGAAATTTGCTGTAATTACCCCTGCTTTGGTAACGGGTTCTATGGCAGAGAGAATCAACTTCAAATCGTATGTTGTATTCATGATTCTCTTCAGTATCTTCATCTATGCGCCTTTGGCACACATGACTTGGGGTGCGGGTGGTTTATTACTTGAAATGGGCGTACTTGACTTTGCAGGTGGAACAGTTGTTCACATGTCTGCGGGATGGGCTGCTTTGGCTGCGGCGATTTATTTGAAGCGTCGTCGTTCACATGTGGAAGGAAGTTTCTTACCTCCAGCGAATATTCCCTACGTTTTATTAGGAACAGGTCTTCTTTGGTTCGGATGGTTTGGTTTCAACGCTGGTTCTGCTTTGGGTGCTAACGCTTTGGCTGCTTCGGCATTTGCAACAACAAACACAGCAGCGGGTGCTGCCGGTATATCTTGGGTTCTTTTTGACGCAGCTCGTGGTAAAAAAGTATCAGCTTTAGGTTTCTGCATCGGGGTTGTTGTTGGTTTGGTTGCTATTACACCAGCAGCTGGTTTTGTTACAATTCCTCACTCGATTGTCATTGGTGTTGTTGCTGCGATTATCTCGAATTATCTTTCGCACTACAAAACAAAAACAGCTTTGGATGATACATTAGACGTTTTCCCTTGCCATGGTGTTGGTGGAATGGTCGGAATGGTCTTCACAGGTATTTTCGCTTCGTCTTCTATCAACGGAGTTGTTACAGACCAGGGGTTATTCTTCGGTGAAACAACTCTCTTTATCAAACACATGTTGGCATTAGTGCTTGTGTCTGCTTTCGCTTTCTTGATGTCTTTCGTCGTATTGAAAGTAACAGATTTGATTGTACCTATGCGTGTAACAGAAGAAGACGAAAAACTTGGATTGGATGTTAGCCAACACGATGAGTCACTTATCGAAGCTACAGTTTACGAACAAAAATAATTTCTGGAACGAATACTCTATCTTTACTCCAAAATCACAATTTATTGTGGTTTTGTTGTACTCCATAGAGCAAACAACCCGCCTCTCGGCGGGTTGTTTCTTTTTATGACACTTTCCTAGCCTTGTAATTCTACATTAGTTCGGTCTATTTTCTTTTTAATTTGTAAGTGAATGCACAGCACCTAGTGAAACCAGAAGCAAGGGTTTCTCCAAGACTTTGAAAACATACGAAAGAAAGTTCTAGAAATACAAAAGGGTAGAAAAAAATAAAATCACCGCCCAAAATACCGACAACTTGAATTGAAACTCCATACCTCCCGAAGCTTCGTTCAACACAGGGGTACATCTCTGTTCCGTTTCGCTACACGCGTTTAAGTTTTATGTGTTGGGTGCTGGTTCTCTTTTGTCATGTTTGTTCGTTGTCATTTCGTTTCTGTCTTGGTGGCTCTTTTGCAAAACTTGGCTTTAACGTGGGCTTGTGCAGTTTTGCAAATGTGCCACCAAATTCGTTGGCTTATTCTGCTGTTGTCAATTGTTTACCTGCAAATGTTCCGTATGCTTTTCCTGATACTTCACCACGTTTATAATAGTCGCCTAACATTTTTAGTGCAAGGTCAATGTCTTTTTCGTCTTCGATGAAAAGTTTGCCGTCTTTTAGTTTTAGTTTATCTCCGTGGTCTTTACAAACCTTTTGCATTTTCTTAATCACTTTTGCGTCTAATTCTCGGTAGTTACCGATTTTTGAAAGTCGGACAAGTTTTCTGTGAATTGAAGGATTGACTTCAATTTGCTTTTCAAGAACTTCAAGTCCTTCAATCATTTTGGTATTTACAAGTTCAGCCAACACTTCTTTTGCTTGTTCCTTAAATTCTTCTTCAAGTCCTACGATTTGTTCAAACTGTGTTTTCTTGGCTATGTAAAAAATATTTTCATAAAAAATACAATCAATTTGCTTGTCAAGGTTTACTGTCTCGCCTTGTATTAATTCAAGTTTTTGGCTTTTCGTGCTGAAAACTGTCCTTATGGCTTTTTGTAATACACTTTTTTTGTTGCCTTCTGTTTCATCAATGGCAACTTTGCCTGAAAGTATTTTACGGAATGTGTAAATCCACGCGGAATCTTTTTTGTGAAATCCAACGCAGTAAGCCCAAAGTTCTTCTGTTAAAATAATTTCTTCAAGGCTTGTAATTCTTGGCGGTTGTGATTTGAGTTGGTTGTTTACTACATCAGCAAACGACATTGCCTTGTTTGTCATTTGATATGTAAACAAATGCTGTGTATCGTCTGTGATTACGTCATAGTCTTGTAGTTCAGTTTTCTTTGAAGCAAGATAGGTAAGTTGGTCTTGTGAAAGTTCGTATAAATGCTTTCTTATTTCTTCGTTTACATCTATTTGGTAAACTTTGAAAACATATTTGTCCATTACCTTACTGGTTTTCTTAACGTCAGATTTCAAAACCCTTGTAATAAAGTAGAGAAAAGTGTTAGTAACTTTTACATCTGCAAGTTTCTCTGATAGTTCTTCTAAAATCATTCTTCTGAATTGTTGATTGCGAAATAAAGTTTATGACCGATTTCATATATTTTTATATCTGCTTCATCTTGCAAATATTTATCTCTTGATATGACAAGTCCGTTTTTTTCTTTGTCTCCATCTTTATAGACAATTTCATAAATAGAAAATTGGAAGCTTAGAATGGGATTGATTAATAAAAGTGATGAATTGATATATATTCTATAGATAATTATTAAAAGCACTATTATACTGAAAGAGTCGTACCATTTACCAAAATTTTGAAAAAGAAAAGGAATTATATATGTGGCAATGTATCCTATTGCTTCACTGTTTTTGTTTTTTACATCTTTGATTTTTACTGGTCGCCCGTTTTCGGCAACTTCTTCTATGTTGCCCAAAGTTTTCCAATAGCCAAACAAACCGATTATGGAAACGTTTGAAAGAATTGCGGATAAGCCAAATTTTGAAAAGAATAATTTAATTGAAGCCCAATCTAAACCGCTAAAGTATAGGAAGTCTGAATTTTCTGAAACTTGGCGAATGATAATTAATGCAAACAATGGAAAATACGAAGTAACAAACAATGCAAACTGTGCAATGCCGTGCAAATTGTTTATGTTACCGTTTTTACCCATTAGTTCAATAAAATTTCTTCAATTTCTTCACTAGCTTTTTTCAAAAGTTCTTTTGTCTTGTCTTTGAGTTGTTGGGCTTGTTGTCTGACGCCTGTAATGTGTTCCGCTATTTCTTTTTGTTTGTCAAGTGGTGGGCAAACAATTAAAATTGACTTCAAAGCGTCTTGGTTTATTTCAGGAATTACACCACCGTTGTTGTTTCTGAAAATTTCAGATTGTCCAACTTTGCTTCTCAAATAGGCTTCTAAATAAACTGGTAGCAACTTTTCTGTTTTAAGTTCAATTCTAAAAATGTGAGAAGAAAGGATTGAATTTTCAATTTCAGGTTCAACAACATTTACAAGCCCTAACGAACCTGAACGAGAAATTAAAATGCAATTTTCATTCAATTTAATTCTATCAGGAATTTCTTGTTCTAATACAAATCTTGGTGACTTATGATTAAGTCCATTTTTGCCTAAGTCGGTAACTCTTAAATATCTAATTCCACCTTCTTCAACATAGTTTCTAATTTCCACACCATTTTTTAAATCAGTGATGTAATGTTTGAAATTTGAAACTGGATATTTTGCCTTGCGGATTGCTTCAATAATTTTTATAAAACCGACTTGATGGTGGTATGGGTCAAATCTGTCATTTGTGATTGTCCTTATTGAAGTAACAAACATTCTATTCTTCAAAGTATTTTCAGGCGGTTCGGGTAGTTTTATTCCTAATTCCTTCAACAAATAATCGTCAATGATTGAAAGTAGTTTGTCGGCTTCTGCTTCGTTCTTTTGTTTTTGGGCAATTACTTTATTGGTAATTTGTAAAATGCGATTGTCTTCAATTATTGGAATAGAAAGCAATGCAGGATAATCTAATGCTGGTCTTGTTCCGCCTGTGCTTCTTCGGCTTGCCAATTTTTCGCCAATGTCGGAATTAAGAAAAGCTGCTAATGTTTCGCTTATTTCTTTGCTTCCTGTTTTTATTACACAAACGTGTTGATTGATATTGCCTATAATACCTTCGGGTGCAACTGATGCTACTGCCATACGACCAACGCCTGTAATTTTAACTAACAAGTCACCTGCTGAAAATTGGCTTCTTTTCAGCATTCCGTTATGTGTTTCTTGGTTGATGTACTTACAATCTTCAACATCTAAAATGCCCGTTGGCGATAAATTTTGCACTCTTAAAAACGGTATCCCGTTTTCTTTTTCTGTATAATACTTTTCGCTTTCGGTTGTTTTTGGAGTTGCTCCGCTTGCCAAACCTTTTACATAATCTCTTAGCTTTTTTGGTTTCTTGGCTAAAACTTTCTTTTCAAGTTCCAAAAGTTCGGGAACATAAAAGAAAGGGTCAAAGCGTTTTTCTAATTCGCTTTTTTGCAAAATGAAAACTCGGTTTTTGTTGAGTGTTGGTGAAATTGTATAAAGCTTCATTACTTCTCGGTCTTGTTAATGTAATCAATAAACTTGGCTAACTCATTGCCTATTTCAATCAACTCGTTGTTATTGGTGCTTCTGCCTGTGGCATCATAGCCAATATCTTCGGCTATTGCCATAAAAATAGGGTAGTCGTCCAAAGAGGTTTGTTTTGCCAAAAAATATTTTTCTGTTAATTCTTCTTTCAGCAAATTCACCTTGTCGGTAAATGCAGATTGAACAGCCGACTTGTCGGCTTGTATCATTTCGGTTATTTCCTTTTTGTTGGCTTTCGGGTTTCTGGCTTTTGCGTCTGCTTGCAATTTCTTTATGGCATCTATTTTTCCTTTCTCCCATTTCTCAACGGTAGCAATATAGTTGTTGTCGGTTTTTACCTGTTCTTTCAGTTTTGCTTTTTGGTTGCTGATTTTTTCGGTTTGCTTGTTCTTGTGCTTACGCAAAAACAAAACAGAACTTTTCACACCTGCACCCGTGGCACTAAAAGCGGTTTGTGGCATAGATACAACGGCAACAATGCGATACATTTCTTCAATGTTGTCTCGGACATATTGCAAACTGCTATTGGTTAGAATACCGTCAGGAATTACAACTGCCAAATAACCGTGTTCGGTTAAAAACTTGTGGCACTGCTCCAAAAACAAAACTTCGGTGCTTTGGCTGTCACGCAAAGTGGCTTTGCCGCTTGCTGTTGTATTCAGCCAATCCACTTCTTTTAGTGCCAAATTGTATTGGTGCATATATGCCTTTTCGGTTTGCTTAATGCTGCTTCCGAAAGGTGGATTGGTAATGATGAAGTCAAAAGAATTGTATTTAAACTCCTTGTTTCCCGATTTGGCTTGCATTTCGGTATCGCTTAAAAGTCCGTCCGATGCAATTACGTTGGTGTGTCCGTCATCGTGGATAATCATATTCATTTTGGCGGTTCGGGCAATTTGGTCGTTTATCTCAATGCCAAAGAGGTTTTTCTCTGCGAAGTCGTGCCAATATTTGTAATGGTCTTTTTCATCTTTGATTGGGTCATAAAATTCGTTGGCTTGTTCTCTCACTTTATCCAAAGCGTAAAGCAAAAAGCCACCACTTCCGCAACTGGTATCAAGCACTCTTGATTTGTGTGTAATTGGTAAACTGTCAACAATGAATTTTACAATGGGTCTTGGTGTAAAATATTGTCCGAAGTCGCCCCTGAAATAACTGCCCATAAAAGTTTCAAAGGCTTTGCCTTTGCTGTCAAGGTCAGTTTTATTGAGGTTTATTCGTTGAAAGTATTTAACAATCGTAAGAGTTTCTTGTGCGGTAAGGGTAATGCCATCCTTGAAAACTTCAGGGGCTTCTTTTTCCCCTATTGCGTATATGTTTTTGATGCGTTTTAATAAATCTTCAGGATCTTCATTACGGAAAATTTGAAAATCATAAGGTTCACCGGTTTTTCTTGGGTGTTTTTCGTCCCATATTTTGCAGAAGATTAGTTTATCTAATTCGTCAAACGCAACACTTGGGTTTCTTTGTCCACCACCCCAAAGTGCTTGATGCGATTGAATAAAAATCTTTGTCAGTTCGCTTTCGCTTACAACCTGCAAATCAAAAAACTTCTGTTTTACATTCGGGTCGGGTTCGGCAACTATGCTTATATCGTCTGCTTCGGTTTGCGAAATACCGCCTTTCACATATTTGTAAGGAGCAAGTTGGTTAATACCAAATTGCGGAATGTCTGGAATTTCAATTCTACTTTTCGGTTTCTTGTCAGGAACTTCGTAATACTGATTTTTGATACGTGAAGTTGTCCAAACGTATTTTGCACCTTCGGCAACTGCGTAACTGTATGCTTGGTCAACCGCAATGTTAAATTGCTGGTCGGTTAAATCTTCTTTCTTGCACTCAACTAAAATGTAGGTTTCTTCACATTCATCGTCTGAATAAACTGCAATGTCGGCTTCCTTTGTCTCAGAACCCATTTGAACAGGAATGAATTGTTTAATTCTGTTTTCAGGATAGCCATAAATCAAAACCAAAGTCAAGAAAGTTTCTGCTTGCACTTTCTCTTCGGGGTTATTGTAATTCCGCTTTTTGTTTTGGTGAACGTATGTTATAAAGTTTCGGTCTTCGTCAAACCGAATAAGTTCTTTTTCTATTCCTGTATCTATTAAATTCATCTTTTCTCTTATTTATTTGGGTCTCAAAGTTAAGTTTTTAAAACCCGTTATTGTCAAAAATGCCCTTCAAACTGTCCATTGTCTTGTTGTCGGGTGGGCATATAATGTGCTGCAATTTCTGTCGACTTGCAGCTCTTTTTATTTTGCGAAGCGTGGACATTTTGTCTGTCGTTCTAGTTTGTCGTGTCGTCTTTTAGTGTGAATGCTAACGTTAAGGGCTTGTGGTTTGTGGCTAGCTTTGAAAAATGAAAGCCCGAGCAAATGCCCAATATTTATTCAATTAATTATTTATACAAAATAGTATTCCGTTAGTCAAAACTGATGCCCAAAATAGAACTACTGATGAATTACTTTCGTCAGCAGTCCATGACCACAAACCCATGAAAGCTGCATCTGCTATTGTGTTCATTGCAAGTAAACTGTATCATGAAGCAAACCTATAAATTATCAAAAACAGTAAGTTGTCCACGTGGTGAAAATTAAAGTGTTATATTTTTTTCGTAGTCCTTGAAAATCATCATTAACAAATATGATATATACAAAAAAATTCCTACTGAAAGTCCAGTCAAAGCCAATAAAATCCAATGTTTCCAAGTTAAATCAATACAAAAATTTTTAGTCAAAAGTGATGCTAAATAAGTAATGAATGATATTACAATTATGATTTTTACGTGAAAATTTACTTTACGCCATTGGTTAATATACGAGATTGAAAAAGCGACTTTTTGCTTTATAGTTGGACTATCATTTCCTAATTTTATTTGTTCATTTACAATTTTTATGTCATCTCGCTTGGCAATTATGAAAGAGTACAAAACAGTAAATATGGTAACAGAAATACCAAAAACGACAAGTTGAAAATTACAAATATCATTTAAAACATCATTCATGTTACTGTGATAGTCAGTGGGTACCAGATAAGTAATTATCAATTATTGGTTTCAATTTTTCAATAATAAAAGTAGGTAAATATAGGTTATTTTCCAAGTCATTTTGGCTAATTTGACTGGTTGCATTATATATTTCCTCAGCCGTTTGTTTTAATTTTTCGCTTACTTCTTGTGCGTATGATTCTGTAATTTTAAATTCTTTTTTGCCTACAAAGAGTCGAGTTATTTTGCTCTGAAATCCATCTTCAAGGTATGATTTATCGTCAATAAGATCTTTTGCATTATCAAATGGCATATTATTAAATTTGTCTTCTTTATCTTTCTTTAATTTGCTACTTGTCCAATAGTCAGCATATTTCGCATCAACATCGTTACGGTCGTAAGAGATAGAAGTTAGTTTTACTTGAAGTTCGGGTATTATTTTTATTTTAGAAAGTTCATCAAGTACGGACTTTAATTTAATATTGGCAGTTTTTATGCCAATTATTTTTTCAAGCACTAATTTTGCTGTTCTAACAATGTCTTCATTTTCTTTGTTTGGGTCTTCATAGATTAAAATTATCCATTGGAATTGGTAGTAAGATGAATTCAATCCCATAATATGAGGATACATCAAAATATAATTATTGTCACTACCAATTTTATCATTCTTGCCAAATTGTTTCCTTGTGTCAGTTTCGTAATAGCCATCAAACAAGTTTGTATTGTAGGCAGAGATTTTCAATAAAATGGTTGGAATGTCCCCAATGTTGTGGTTCGAAAACTCAACTTTATCAATATTTTTCTGAAACGTTTTATTACGTTTATCACTTTGTACTTTCTGAGATTGTTGATTGTAAGCGTTTATTTTTTTCTCAACAAAAGTAATCATGTGTTTACGAGTCACACCACCGAACAAATCTGCCCCTTGTTCAACAAGTTCAGAGGTGTAAACTGGAATTTTGATATTATAAACCTTTTCTTTTTCCTGTTTTTCCATTTAGGATTACTGTGTGTTTTAGTTCACAAACTTTATGTCGAATGTTGAAAGATTTTATTAGATTTGTGATTGCGAGTTACTATTCACTGAGTATTTATGTAGTCCTCACCAACTCATAAACATACGCAAAAATAGTAGTATTCTTTGTATTTTTTTGAACTTTTGCTATTTTCCTTTGACTTATTTGATGGGTATTTTTTGGAAATTAGTTACGTCATGGCATCGCTTCCGAACACGTTGAAAAAGAATACAAAAAAGACCTTTACTGTGCATAAAGGTCTTTTCAGGATATATGAATCTTTTCTACGCGGGTAATGGATTGAATTTATACATTTTGGTCTTTACTTGCATACGATTCATTTCCATCAATAAATCGCCGAATCGCTTCCACTATTTGGACTGCTCCACGCCCATACAACATCGTCTGATGGTTTCCTTCTACTTCTTCATACTTACAATTTTGCATCATTCGGACGGTTTCCAGTGCAAATTCTTTGGGTAGTAATGCCGCTCCAAGTCCGTATTCCCCACTTCCATTGACTAAAACAGCAGCATGTGTGATTTTCTCTATGTACTGAACCCAAGGTTCTCCGAATGAACCTTTTAAAATGGCTTCCTCGATATGTGCTGCTTGTGAACGTTGGGTAATTGTTCCATCTGCATTTGCCCGAACGTCTGCCTGGTAATAACTCATCATCGCGTCGTCCCAAAAGGTAAGGTAGCTGCTTTGTTTTATTTTTTCCAAATACGCATCAAAAGACGGAAACGTTTGCCCAATTCGTGCCAAAGCAGGTACAAGCATGTCTTTTGTCTGTGGATGTAATTTGGCGGCAGCATCCAGAATGAGTAATTTATTCATTCTTTCTGGATGATGAAAAGCCATATAAAAGGTGAGCAAAGCACCAAACGAATGACCACCAAGATGGCATTTTTCAATACCAAGTGCATCCATAAGTGCGAGGATGTCCGCTGCATGGTGCGCCATGGTATAACCTGAGTCGGGCTGTGAACTTTGACCACGACCCCGTAAATCAACGGATATGAACCGACAAAAAGTGGTCAGTCCCGCCGCTACAAGTCCGTCAAAAGCATGTGCATTGGCGGTTAATCCATGACTCAATAGCACGACGGGGCCTTGTGTTTGTGAGTCTAAATAAGAGAGGGTTACGCCGTCGGGTGTTTGAATAAATGCTCGTTTCATTGCTGTTGTTGTCTTTGTTGTATATATCTATCGCGGAGCTCGCGCTTCAATGTTTTTCCTGCGACGTTTTTCGGAAATTCCTCTACCAATACAACGTCATATACTTTTTGGTATCTTGCACCCAAGCGTTCGTTCGCAAAGGCTTTGATTTGTGTCGAAGAAATTTCCTGATTGGGTTTGAGAATCACAGCTGCAACCGGAGTTTCTCCCCATTCAGCATGGGGAATCCCGAAAACAGAAACATCCTGTACACCTGAATGTGTTGCTATAATCTCCTCAATATCAATAGGATATACATTAACGCCCCCAGAAATAATCAAATCTTTTTTCCTTCCTGTCAAAAACAAATAACCATCTTCGTCCAAATATCCCAAATCACCTGTATAAAGCCAACCTTCCTGGATTGCCTCGGCTGTCTGTGCTGGATTCTTGTAGTATTCAGTCATTAGTAATGGACTTCGCCCAATGATTTCCCCGATTTCTCCCTGTGGAAGTTCTTTTCCATCGGTATCCACAATCTTAATATCCATAAACTGAGGAGGAGCGCCCACCGACCCAGATTTTAAGGTAAATTCTGTCTTATCCAAAATCGTCATAAATCCTTCAGTTAAGCCGTATAGCTCATAAAAAACACCTGGCGCACGCTGATTCAACGCCTCTTTGTGTTCCAATAAAAGAGGTGCGCCCACCGATAAAATATACTCCAAACTCGCCAAATTTTCTTTCTTGAATGTCTCCAACCCAAGACACGTGACAATCTGCGAAGGCACAAGAATCGTATGTGTGACTTTTTCTCTTCGAATGGTTTCCGTGACTTCCTGAGCGTCGAAATGATCAAGTAAAATATAGGTTGCACCAACAAACATAGTTGGAAGTAGCGTCAAAAATGAACCGTTAAAAACAATTGAACCGGAGTGCATGACGATGCTTTCGGGCGTCATTCGGAAATAATTGGCGAAAAGAGAACCGTACAAAGCGCGTACTTCGTGATTAATCACAATGCCTTTCGGTAAGCCCGTTGTCCCACTTGAATATATGATATTGTACGGGTCTGAGCCGTAAATAGGAGTTTCGAGCGTAGGTTCTTCCGTAGAATGACCTTCTTTCATTTGGGCATAATTCGGGTAGCCGTCCATCTCGGCATCATTCAACCAAAAATATTTACAAGTCAGTTGGTCGCGAACCTCTTCCAAATAAGGTTGCAAACTTTTTGTGCTAATGGTTAAGAACGTATCTGAATTATTGAGTAAATTAACCAAGCCTGAACCCCGCAACATGGGGCTGTTGGGTACACAAACTGCACCCAGTTTGGCACATGCCCAGTAGGTTTCATACAGTTCAAAACTATTGGGTAGCAGTGTAGATATTTTTGTACCCTTCTGAACACCAAGCGCTTGCAAAGCATGACATAATTGATTGACAGATTGGTTGAACTCGTAATACGTGAGTCGAATATCTTTGAAAAGAAATGCCAAGTGGTTCGGACGATATCGAGCGTTTCTGGTGAGAAGTTGATGAATAGTGAGCATGGTTTGTGTGTGTGAAAGGTTGTTGATGAAATGGAAGTACGACGCGCTTTTGGCTAAAAACTGGATAACCTAGAATGGGCTACCCAGTTTTTCGGACGTAATAAATAAATTATTTTTTATACGGTACATGGAACTTCAGTTCTGCGGAATACAATCTTCCAATACTGGGTGAACCAACAAATTCACGTTGTGTAGTATTGAAAATATTGCTAATTGCTGCACCGAAAGTTAGGTTTTTGTTGATGACGTAACCCGCGCTCAAGTCAAACGTAGTAAAGCCCCCCAAGGCACCGTGATTGAAGTTTTTCAGGTAGTTTACTGTAGTTCCATTCGGTAAAGTAGCAGTAACAACTCCTCTTTTTCCTGCACCTGCTTCTGTGCCAATTTGGTTTCCTGAGTAAAAATCAAATTTTTGAACAGCACGCATCGACATATTGACAAACAAGCGTTTCTTCATTAAATTTTGGAAGCTTAACGTCGCTGCTAATCTATTTTTAGGTGCATTCAAGCTTCTTTCTTCTGCCGAAACAGCACCATCTCTGTTTGCATCGTTTTTGATGTTTTCTTCGGTAATATCTGAATCAAAGTACGAGTATTTCACACTCAACGAGATATTATCTGTGGCAAAGAAATTCAAGCCTACATCCAATCCCCAAGCATCTACTTGGCCATAATTAAAGTAAGATAAGAAAGTAGCACCTGCCAAAGTTCCGTTGGCTGCAACCGTTCCAGGCAATGCCAACCCTTGTGTCGGAATCGGAATATTTCCAACGCTCAATGGGCGACCGCCTACGGCAATAGTTGGGCTCAAGAAGTTTTCTGTACGGCCATAATATCCATTGATATCAAGGTACAGTTTTTTGTTTAATGTTCCTTTGTAGCCAACTTCCCACGTACCGATGCGTTCTGGAGCGAGTTTATCGGTTACTTTTACTGCATTTGCATCGTTTACATTTGCTCCGTTCGGGATATACGAAATACCATCTCCGTTTCCATACACCACGCCAAAAATACTTGCATATTGGAATAAAATGATAGGTGCAGCATACGCTTGTCCATACGTTGCCCGGAAACTACCCGTTTTTGTGCTTTTTACCAAAGCTAATTTAGGGGCAAATAAATTACCGAATACGCTGTGATTATCCAATCTTGCGGCTCCAACTAATTTCATTTTGGCTGGCAATGTTTTTTCTAATTGTACTGCGCCGCCTAACTGCTCGATGGTAATCAAATTGTTGCCAAGTTCCCCAGGAATATTGCTATCAGCAAGAGATGTTCCAAATGTATTTGGGTAATCTTTTTGGTAAGTAACCGATGTAACCATACTTAAACCGATGTCCTCCCAGCTTTCATTGTATTGCGCTTCTGCATTCAAACGACCCGATTTTTCTTTGAAACGGTTTCCAAAACGCATCCCGAATGCATCTGCTTGCGCTTCATCTAAACGACCAAATGCTGCTCCAAAAGCGGGGAATAACGGACTTCCTGGTACAATTGCGCTGTTCAAACGGTTGGTATAATCGCGGGTATATGGTGTAATTCCAAATGAATCTCCGACGTTCGTCCATGTATAGTAAACTTGCGCAAATAATTTCGGTGAAACAAAACGAGATTGTAAATACGAGAAACGCCAGTCTTTGATTTGGTTTCTACCTACGTTATTGACCCCCAAAAAGTCGTTGATACTACCACCATAGGAAACGATGATGTCTGATTTCGGTGTAACGCTGTAATACAAACCTGCTTCACCTCTTTGGTGGCTAAACTTGAATGTTTCGACTTTCTCTGGAACTGCTCGAACCGGACCGTAAAATGTTCCGTTTCCAACATACACGCTATCGTAAAAAGTGAAATCATTGCCTTGCGTAAATTCACCCGTTACCTTGAAAGCTAATTTATCCGATATTTTCTGTGCATGACGCAAGCGACCCGATATAACCGACTGATTTCCAGCACTCAAGGCAACGGTAGTTCCTTGGTATCTGCGTGGGTCTTTGGTAATTGTATTGACAACCCCATTGTGTGCATTAGGTCCATAAAGTGCCGAATTTGGTCCTAATACCACTTCTACACGCTCAATATCTTCTTTAATGACCGTATTCATGATACCAGCTGGCAAGCCACTGCCTCCAGCCATCATGGAGTTACGGCCGTCTGTCATGCCAAATACTTTTGCATTGAAGGCATTATTGAAACCACGAGCATTCAAACCTACGCCGTTTACACCTGTACGAACAAACTCTACCCCTTGGATTTTCGATGCCAATTCCCCGACATTGAACCCAGCCAATTGGTCTAAATCTTTGGTTGTAATCACGGAAATAGAAGCGGGCGCATCTGTTAATTTCTCTGGGCGGCGACTCGCAGATACGACGATTTCATCACCTAAAACATTTGAAACCTCCAAAGCGAAATCAAGAGATTGGCTGCCTGTTACATTCACTGTTTTTGTTTGGCTGGCATAACCAACATACGAAACCGTGATTTTTTGGCTCCCATTTGGTACATTCTGTAATTCATATTGACCATTTGCATTAACTAAGGCACCTAATTTTGTGCCTTGAACTGTCACGGAAGCTCCAATCAGCGCGTCACTTGTATTTGCATCTGTGACTCGACCGGCGACTTTCCCGGCTTGTGCATAAACACCAACAGAAATGAAGGTGGCTAAAAGTAAAGTGAATAGATGTTTCATAGAAATAGATTACGGTTTATTTGTGTATAAAAATGGTTAGAAGTTTGTTTACGCGTTCTGCTTGTTCGAACATCACCAAATGACCTGCTCCGTCGATTAGCTCCAGTTGGCTCGTCGGTATTTCAGAAGAAATTTGGGCGACTGTTTCTGTTGTCAGTGTTGGATGGAATAATTTATTTGGAATGAGCGCATCTTGGCGACCAAAAATAACCAAAGTAGGCTGCTTCATTTCCCCTAATTTTTCCCGAATTGGCTGGTTCAACATACTTTTTACACCACCTGCAACTGTCGAAAAATAGGAATCAAAAGAGGAACATTGGGCGAGTTTCATTCGGTCTGCAACAAGAAATTCAGCACTTGCCGGAAACTGGTAAAAGTTGCTTAAAAAACCTGCCCGAACTTGCGGTTCTGTTTGTAATTTAAAAAAAGAAGGTTGGGCATAATTTATCAAAACGGCTGCTTCCTTTTCTGAGAAGGTCTCAAGTCCAGCGGGTGCAATCAAAGCCAGTTTTTGTATTTTTTCTGGATAAAGTAGTGCCGTATGTACCGCAATTTGTCCACCCATCGAATGCCCTACCAAGAGTACATTTTTTAACTTTTTAGCTTCAATAAATTGACTGATTTTTTCAGCATAAAAAGTTAAAAGTTGGTCGGATGGAATTTCAGACGGAATAGGGTCAGAATAACCATAACCGGGTAAATCCATTCGTATGACATGGGTATTGGAGAGTTTTGTCTGACTCCAATGCGTGAGATTTCCACCCAATCCATGCAGAAAAATAACTGTATTCGGGCTTCTTCGCGCCGTTTCTTCTTGGTAGGCGATTTTTAGTCCTTCCACAGATTGAAAGGCTAAATCAGATGTGCTGTACGAAAGATTACAATCCTGTGCCCAACTAGCTTTTGTGGTAAGTACAAGCAAAAAAAGGAGTAATTTTTTCATTTTTTCTTTGAGATGAGGTAGAAGATGAGTCCAATACAAACAGAGAGACTAATGGCTATTGCCGCAGAAATACCCGGATTTCGAGTTCCTTCAGCCAAATAGGGCGTAAGTCGAAAATAATAAATGCCGAAGTGCGTAATCAAGGCAATAACCGACGAAGTAAGCGGAATCCAACTAGCTACGCGGGGTAAAAACGTTCCGAATAAAACAGGCACAAACGCAGCTGAAAAATAGCCGTACACGCCCGCTTGCGCAAAAATACCCACACTTAAATCAGGTTCAATAATTTGAGAATACGAAATCAGAATAGCCACAGTCGCCAAGAAAATAATGACTACTTTGTGTAGAATAAACTCGGTCATAAACCCTTTTGGATTTTCCGCAGATTTGATGATTGTCGCACCCATAATGGGTTTGATTAAATCGGAAGTAATCGTTGCTGAAATCGACTGTATCAGCCCTTCTAAGGTCGCAATACCCGCAGAAAAAATACCTATTACCATCAATACGCTCCAAGTTGGCGAAAAGTGAGTTGTTACGTATTTGGACATCATTTTGTCCACCGTGATTACTTCGCCGTTGTGCGTCAAATCGGGAAAATCGAGGCGCGCATACAAACCAACAAATACGACAAAGAAGAAAAATAAGAGAACAAAACTACTGACCCACAGATAGGTATTGACTTCCTTGTCGTTTTTCAAAAACAAGGAACGGGTGATAATATGAGGCTGGCAAACAATAGCAACGCCTACAATTAATTGACAAATGACTACCTCAAAAAAATCCCGAAAAAGTGGACTTTCAGGGTTGTAAGCGCCCGTTAGGTTTATATCAATGGCAGCCAATTTTTCTACAAATCCGCTAAAGCCATCAGAGAAATGACTGTACCCTGAGGCAAGTAAGACAATCCCCACAAATACCTTGATGAATGCCTGAATAACATTGGTATAAACCATTGAATTAGCACCACCAAACATCATATAACCAAAAATAAAGGCAACACTGACAATCAACGTCGGGATAGGTTCTGTACCCAGTGCATTGCTCAAAACTTGGGTCATTCCTACACAAATAAGGACGATAAACGTGATTAAAAGGAGGGAGAGAAAGGCAAAAAATAAGGCAAATGGTTTGCTGTCGTACCGAATGCCAATCCATTGTGCAAGGGTGACAGCTTTGATAGTACTCCCGATTTTTCGAAATCCCTTGGACATGACGACCAAGGAAACCAAAGCGCCCAAAGGTAAAAACACCGCCATAGACAGTACGCCACTCAAACCAAAATAAGCAACAAAACCAGGATTTATGATGAAAGTAGCCGCACTCGTCATGCCGGCAGCAAGTGATAAACCGACCATCCAAGGTGAAAAAGCGATGCTACCCACGGCATAGTCCGCCATATTTTTGGTTCGAAGTGCACCGCGAATAACGATAAAAACGATGACCCCCATATACGAGAGAAGACTAATCCACATTGCCATATTTCCGTGTTTTGTTGATATTTTCCTAAAAAACATCGGAAAAGTGCTACCTATTTTTTGGAAACACAAGCGTGTTTTGCCCAGAATTAGGTGAACGTAACAAATGAAAACGCGAACGACCACCTTTTTTGTGGTGAATGATTTGTTACTTTTTGGAGATTTAGTTGAATTAAAAACGGATTAATGAATACCTACCCAAACGTTTTGAGCTACCAAAGAGGTAATAAAAATAGGAGGTTGCGCATCAATGGATATTTGCAAGGAATGGTCAAAAGCATTGACAGATAGCACGACAATCCCAACCCCGATTGTCAAACCAAGTTTGTCCAGATGTTGTAAAAATAGAGCAGAATCCTCGGACACGCTCGTCAGGAAAAGAGGCGTATCGAGTGGGGCAACGGTTAGTTTGCATTGCGTGGTGGAGGGCATCGTCCCGGTATGGTCTGGAATAGGATCTCCGTGTGGGTCAAATTTAGGGAAATTAAGGAAACTATCGAGCCGTTGAATCAGTTCGTCCGAGTCAATATGCTCCAGTTGTTCGGCAATTTCATGGATTTCATCCCAGCTAAACCCAAGCTTTTCTACCAAAAAAACTTCCCACAAACGGTGATTCCGAATGATTTTAAGTGCAACTTGGTTTCCTGAATCTGTCAGGCGAACACCTTGGTATTTGGTATAGTGAACCAAGGATTTATCAGCAAGTTTCTTCAACATGTCTGTCACAGTGGGCGAACGCGTCTGCATCATTTCTGCAAGTGCGCTCGTCTGTACAAGCCCGTCTTCCTTTTGGTTAGACAAATGATAAATGGCTTTTAAATAATTTTCCTCCGTGAATGTTTGCATGTGTGATGACTTTGAATCAACAGCAAAGATAGAAAACCTCATTTATTTTAAAAATTTAGATGCGTCTAAATTATTTTTTCAAAATATATAATCATTGAATTAGGGTTTGCCAAATTTGTGTATATTTGGCTGAAAAATAAGGTATATACATGTATATTTACACCTTGAAGAACCAAGAACATATCTTTGAAAAGGAGTTTACAACACAATGAAATGGAATAAAGAAACACACGAACCTTCTTTGCCGGAAGTCCACAAATCCATTTTTGTTCGCAGAGAGGGGTCTTTTTGGCGACAACTTCGCGCATTTATTGGCCCAGGGCTTTTGGTAGCAGTTGGATACGTAGATCCGGGTAATTGGGCAACTGCCTTGGAGGGAGGCTCTCGCTTTGGTTTTACCCTTTTGTCTGTTATCTTGATTTCGAATTTATTCGCCATGCTCCTCCAGCATTTATCGCTAAAATTGGGTATTGCCACGGGCAAAGATTTGGCGCAAGCGTGCAAAAGTTCGTATTCCAAACCTACAAGTTATTTTCTGTGGTTCACGGCTGAAATCGCCATCGCAGCAACAGACTTGGCGGAAGTCATCGGCTCTGCTGTCGCATTGCAATTATTATTTGACATGCCTTTGGCGATTGGCATTGTGCTGACCGGCCTCGATGTTCTCCTCATTTTATTTCTTCAGTCCAAAGGGTTTCGGTATATTGAAGCGCTCGTGGGCGGACTTTTATTCTTTATTTTTGGTTGTTTTGGCTATGAAATTTGGATTTCTGATCCCGTTTGGGGTAAAGTTTTACATGGATTAATCCCCCAGTCGATGATTGTTTCAGATTCTTCTGTTCTTTACATTGCGATTGGTATTTTGGGAGCTACCGTCATGCCGCACAATTTATATCTTCATTCTAGTATTGTGCAAACACGGAATTTTGAGGAGACGGAGGCTGGGAAAAGACACGCAATTCGGTTTGCAACCATTGATTCTACTTTTTCCTTGTTTCTAGCTTTCTTTGTAAATGCCGCGATTCTTATTTTATCGGCTACGGCTTTTCATGGCACAGCGTATGAAGGCATTGCAGATATTCGGGAGGCGTATCAATTATTAGCACCTGTTTTGGGTGTAAAATACGCAGGAATTGTTTTCGCCTTTGCGTTATTGGCAGCTGGTCAAAATTCGACATTGACCGGAACCATTGCTGGTCAGATAGTTATGGAAGGTTTCATTCAGTTCAAATTAAAACCATGGGTTCGGCGCTTGTTTACGCGCCTCGTAGCGATTATTCCCGCCTTGGTTGCCGCTTTGTATTACGGGGAATCGGGAGTAGGGCAATTGCTGGTTTTCAGTCAAGTAATTCTTTCCTTACAGCTTAGTTTTGCCGTTGTTCCACTCATTACGATTACCTCGGATGCAGACAAAATGGGCGTATTTGTGAATACGAAACGAATGAAATGGATTGCTTTTTTTGTATCCGGAATTATCATCACTTTGAACGGATGGCTACTTTGGTCAACTTTATTAGAATGGGGCGGATGAGCATTCGCCCCATTTTTTATTTTGTGAAATGCGCATTAAACAAATGTTCTATCTCGATTTCACTGAAATGCGCTTTCTTTTCAAGAGCAGTTTTTAAACTTTTAATGTATTGGTATTTGGTTATTTCAATCGCTCCAAAGCGTTTTACATTGTCGTTAATAAACTGAGAATCAAGGAGTTGAAATCCTTGTGTACGAAGTATTTGAATTAAATAATGAAAGGCAACTTTGGATGCATTGGGCACTAAGTGAAACATAGATTCTCCAAAAAAAGCGGATCCAATAGCTACTCCGTACAAGCCTCCAACAAGCCGATTGTCTATATACGCTTCCACAGAATGGGCAAATCCTAGTTGGTGAAGTTCAGAATAGGCTTGAATAATCTCGTCAGAAATCCATGTTTCTTGTTCTTCATTACGTGGCAAAGCACATCCTTGCATGACAGCCTTGAAATCTGCGTTGATACGTATTTCAAATTGCTTTTTATTGAGAATCGGTTTGAGTGATTTCGAAGGTTTGTAATTTTCAAGTGGAATGACGGCGCGGGGGTCAGGTGCATACCAATAAATGGTACCGTCCACGTCTGCCATCGGGAAAATGCCGTTCATATACCCATAGATGAGGTCGTCGGCGGTGAGTTTTGTCATAAGTTCAATTCGTATTGAGTTTCAAGATATTCAAATCTCTTTAATTATCCAAACGAACCACGAAAAATGCAAGTCAAAAGCAGGGAATTAGACAACGATTTTTAGCTCTATTTGCGGCGATTCATGGCTTGTTGCAAAAACGTGAGTATAGATGACATGAAAGTTCGAGTAGGGTGAAATTAGGTAATGTATATACGTTTCGCATGATTTTTGTGCGTTAAACACATGAAAAAGGCGAAAATCAAGTGTAGCTACTGTTTTTTTTACCCCAACTCAACAAAAAAAGATTTTAACCGAAAAAATGGATTAACAGTTAAAAACTAGGGATAAATTTTGGATTTAATGGGATATAACTTCGTGCTCTTTCCATAAAAAAAGTTCGAAAAAACGTTTTTTTGGTATTTCTATTTTGTAATTCCGTAAAAAAAATTCTTTTTTTGTTACTGAAAGGTATATAAAAAAACCTTTTTTGTACAATTACCCATTAAATTACAACCAATTATTTTATGAATGGAAAGAAGTTTACTTTTCTGATTTTGCTTTTGTTGGCGGGGAGCCTGGCTTGGGCTCAGAATACTGTCAAGGGAGTGGTTAAGTCAGCAGATGATGGTGAAGCCCTGATTGGGGCAAGTGTGAAAGTAAAAGGAACTGCTCGTGGAGTAGTAACGGATGTGGAGGGAAACTTTGTTCTTGCGGATGTCCCGAGCAATGCCACTTTGGAGATTAGTTACACCGGTTTTACAACAGTTTCGACGCGTGTATCCAATCGTTCATTCATTGAAGTTCTCTTGGAACTAGACGCTACAGCCTTGGATGAAGTTGTTGTAACGACCTTCGGAAGTGCAAAACGTACTTCTTTTACGGGTGCATTCAACAAAATTGGTTCAAAAGAACTAGCTGTACGCCCGCTCACGAACATTACGTCAGCGATTGCAGGTACAACAGCTGGGGTTCAAACAACAGCAGGTAGTGGACAACCCGGAACAGCACCAGCTATTCGTATCCGTGGATTTGGTTCTATTTCTTCGTCAAATGACCCACTTTATGTCGTAGATGGCGTACCTTACACAGCAAGTATTGCCAACCTTAACCCAGATGATATCGAAAGCATTACCATCTTGAAAGATGCCGCTTCGACTGCTTTGTACGGTGCGCGTGCTGCCAATGGAGTCGTTATGGTAACAACCAAAAAAGGAGCAGCTGGTAAAAATACCATCAATGTACGCTATACAAAAGGGGTAAACACACGTGCACTTCCAGAATACGACAGAGTTGGGCCACAAGAATATTACCCTTTGATGTGGGAAGCGCTACGTAACAGTTTGGCTTACAGAGCGGCAAATCCAGTAGCATTGGCAACGGCAAACCAAAATGCGTCAAACCAAATTGGCGGACTTTTGGCGTACAATGTTTTCAATGTGCCTAGTAACCAGTTAGTTGGTGTAGATGGAACATTAAATCCAAATGCGCAATTAATTTATTCAGCTGAAGACCTAAACTGGGAATCGCCGTTGATGCGTCAAGGAAATAGAGATGAAATTAATTTGAACTTCTCTGGTGCAAATGATAAATCCGATTATTTCTTCTCTTTCTCTTACCTAGATGACAAAGGTTTCTTGATTCGTTCGGATTATGACCGTTATACTGCGCGTTTGAGTTTCAATAATCAAATGAAATCGTGGTTTAAAGTAGGTGCAAACGTGAATGCTACTATCACAAGCTCGAACCAAGCAGATGCAGATGGAAACTCCTCTTTTGTAAACCCATTCTTCTTCTCAAGAAACATGGGACCAATTTATCCAGTATATGCATTTGACCCAGCGAATCCTGGTTCTTTCTTATTGGATGAAAACGGGCAGCGCTTCTTCGACTACGGAAATATGAATGCACTTGGCTTACCAAACCGTCCACAATACGGTGGTCGCCATGCCATTGCAGAAACATTATTGAACCAGAATTTCTTCCGTAGAAATGTACTGGGGGCAAGAGGATATGCCGAAGTATCGTTCTTGAAAGACTTTAAGTTTACATTTAATGTGGGAACAGACGTAACTAACCTAAATAGTGTAGTTTTTGGAAACCCACTTATCGGGGACGGTGCGCCAGCTGGACGTGCAACGCATAGTTTTGATAATATCACGGGTTTCAATATGAACCAATTATTGAACTACAACAAAACCATTGGTGTACATACGTTCTCTGCTTTGGTTGGTCATGAGAATTTCAGCAATACGAGCAATTTCTTGACAGGTGCACGTTCACAACAAATCCTAGACGGAAACTACGAATTGGTGAATTTCACGACCACAACAAACTTGAACTCAGCCTACGATATTCGTCGTGTTGAAGGATATTTCTCTCGTTTCAATTACGACTACAAAGACAAATATTTTGCTTCGTTTTCTGTACGTAGAGACGGTTCAAGTAAATTCTTCAGAGATGTACGTTGGGGTACTTTTATGTCAATTAGTGGTGCTTGGAGACTTGACCAAGAAGAGTTCATCAAAGCAATTCCGGCTATTAGCCAATTGAAACTTCGTAGTTCGTATGGGCAAACAGGAAATGACGGTGGAATCAGCAATTATGCATGGCAGCCGTTGTATGCTTTGGGTTGGAATAACGCGCTTGAAGCGGGTATCTTGCAGTCAAGTCTTGGAAACCGCCGTTTGGAGTGGGAGTCGAGTGATGCTTTTGATGCTGCTTTGGAGTTCGGTTTATTCAAAAACAGAATTACAGGTACGGTTGAATACTTTAACAGACAATCAACAAACTTGATTTTCGATGTGCCACTTCCTATTTCTGCGGGTATTTTGACAGAGACACGGAATATCGGTGCTATGTTCAACAGAGGGGTTGAATTGGAAGTAACATTCGAGCCTGTGCGTACCAAAGATTTTTCTTGGACAGTCAGCACGAATGCGACAAAATATAGAAATGAAATCACCAAAATGCCGGAAGAGTCAAAGGAAATCATCAGTGGTACGAAAAAACTACAAGAAGGAAGTTCCATCTTTGATTTCTGGTTGAGAGAGTACAAGGGTGTTCGTCCTGAAACAGGAGAGGCTGTGTATAGAGCGGTTAGCTTTGTACCAAGCAATTCATACATCACAGAGGCAGGAGATACCTTGACGACTAGCATCAATAACGCGCGTTTCCATTACAACGGAAGCTCCATTCCTGCGATTTCAGGTGGCTTGACCAACACATTCCGCTACAAAAACTTATCTCTTTCCGCTTTGTTGGTTTACCAAATTGGGGGTAAAGTATATGATGCTGCATACGCGGGCTTGATGGGTTCTGGTGGATACGGTAGCGCCAAACACATAGATCTTTTAAATAGATGGCAGAATCCAGGGGATATTACAAATATTCCAAGAATGGACGTAGCGCGTACAGCAGATTTTGATGCAGCTTCTGACCGTTGGTTGATTGATGCAAGTTATTTGAATGTGCGTACCGTGACATTGTCTTACGCGTTGCCACAAACGTTAGCGAAAAAATCATTCCTAGAAAATGCACAAATTTATGTAAGTGGTGAAAACTTCATCATTCTATCCAGAAGAAAAGGAATGAACGTACAACAAGGGTTTGATGGTGTAACGGGCAACGTATTTAGTGCGGCGAAAAGCTTAGTGACTGGTATTTCATTCTCACTCTAATTTACTTACAACTTATACAATATGAAAAATAGATTTTTGATTATTCTTTCTGCGGCGCTCACGGTTGCAACGGCCTCGTGTGACAAAGAATACCTTGAAACAGCTCCAACAGCAAGTGTTGATGCAGGTGCGGCGTATGCCACAACCAAGAATGCCTCAGCAGCTATCAACGGGATTTACCGTTCATTAATGGTTCGTTATTTGGATTCTCAAGGCCATTCTGGTCATCCAGCCATGATGATTATCATGGACGTGATGGGTGAAGATTTGGTATTTGGTACGGCTTCCAATAACTGGCATTTTGGCGAGCAACGTTGGATAAGCCACCGCTCAGACGTTGGTACAATGTCCCGTTTCCCGTATCAATTGTACTACCGCGTGATTGGCAACGCCAATTTGGCTATCGCAAATATTGATAATGCAGCTGGTCCTGCAAGCGAGCGCAACCAATTGAAAGGGGAGGCGTTGGCTCTCCGTGGTTGGGCTTATTTTAATCTTGTTCAATTGTATGGCAAAAGATACGATGCAGCTGCTAGACCAAATAATCAGTTGGGTGTTCCGTTGGTTTTAGAGCCAACCACTGAAGGTTTACCAAGAGCAACAGTTGAGGAGGTTTACACGCAAATCAATGCAGATTTAAAAGCAGCAGAAGGTTTATTAACTGCCGCGCGTTCCAATAAATCGCACATCAATTTACCTGTTGTCAAAGGATTCTTGGCACGTGTTGCCTTGACTCAACAAAACTGGGCTGACGCAGAAAGATATGCTTCTGAGGCACGTACAGGTACTACTTTGATGACGCAAGCACAATACCAAGAAGGTTTTGCAGAAATCAGTAACCCAGAATGGATGTGGGGCTTTGACCACCTCGAAGATCAATCTGAGTTCTTCGGTGGTTATCATTCCTATATTTCGAGTAATTTCAACTCATCTGTTATCCGGACAACACCTAAATTAATCAATAATTTATTGTATGACCGGATTAGCCCTACCGATGTACGGGCAAAAATGTGGGTAAAAGCACCCACAGCTACCAACTCAGTGGTTCCGCCAGGTGGTGTTAGAAGACCTTACATGGTGCAAAAATTCCGTCTGCCAGGTACACCTTCTACCAGTACAATGGGTGATGTTCCTTTCATGCGTGTAGCTGAACTCTACTTAATAGATGCTGAAGCAAAAGCACGCCAAGGAAAAAATGCTGAAGCTGCTAAAGTATTGTTTGACCTCGTGAAAACCAGAGACACGGCTTACACGCAGTCAACGGCAACGGGTGCTGCCTTAATCGATGAAATCTTATTTAATAGACGAATTGAGTTATGGGGAGAAGGTTTCCGTTTCACGGATTTGAAACGTTTGAACGCACCATTAAATAGAAACGGTGCCAATCACTTGGCTGCCGTAGCTGTTTTGTTCGATGTTCCTGCTGGGGATAACCAATGGGAATTCCTGATTCCGCGTAGAGAAATCGATGCGAATAAGCAAATCGTTCAAAATCCATTATAAAAAATCAATATAAAAATAGTAGCTTCTTCTGAGGCTACTATTTTTTTTGGTAATACATCTGAATTACCTTTTCTACCTGTTTTCCTTGTGGACTGAACGCGTCTCTTTGCTTATGTCTTTCTGAATAAGCTGGAAACCACTTCCAAATAAAGCCTCCTAAAAACCACTCTTCTTGCCAAAGAGACGCATACAAAGCAAGATACGCCTTTGCCTGTAATTCCTCATTTGTGGTATTCTGTGTATTGTTTTCCCAAGGCTTTTGTGTTGCATATTCTACACTTGGGTATCCATATTCTGTAAATATTACCGGGATTTTATATGTATTCACCGCCTCAATCAACGCTTTTTTAGGAACTTTCCATGCGTTTTTTAGCTCTTCCAAACTAGGGTTTGCCTTATCAGATAGCGGGAAATAGGCATCTACTCCGATTGCATCTAGTTTATACCAAATCGTTGTTTTTTGATACGCATCCCAGTTTTCAGCGTAGGTTAATTTCCCTGAATATACGCGTCGGACTTTCTCAATCAACTGGTTCCAAAAAAGAGGACGCGCCGCCAAGAACTTTTCCCATTCGGTGCCAATACAGAAAAAGGGAACATGAAACTCCTCGGCAATTTGTGCATATTGAAGAATGTATTGTTCGTACGATTGCTCGAATGAAAGCCATTCTGCCTCGTTTTTACAAACAAAATGACCGGTAAAATCCCCTTTCTGTAACCAAACATGGGGCTTTAACAAAACACGAAGCCCCGATTTTTGTGCCAGTTGAATGCACGCTCGAACGCCCTGTGGTTGCTCTCCCCACCATTGCCACTTCATAGAATCTGCTTGCGTCGGTTGTTTTTCAGTGGCAAAGCGCAGGATTTTTTCATTGGTAGGTAAAAAAGCATAGGGCATCAACGAAACCCAATTTCCCCCTATTTTCTTGACAGCTACAAGATGGCTGGAGTCAATAGGATTGGGTGGCGCAACAAAGGAAACACCATTTATTTGTTCGTCTTTTTTGATTTTAACGATTTCTGACGGACTTTTACAGTGGCTTAAAAGTCCCCAAAGGAACAGTGCAGGAAGCAATTGAATTGGGCGCATACAGAATAGGTTGATTTTCAGCCACAAATTAAGTTTAAATTTAACGAACAAAAAATGGAAGAAGAAAAACTGGAAAACGCACCCAAATTTTTGCGTTGGAAAAAAGCTCTGGAGGAGAATAAATTACAAATTCATGGCATTCAAGAACATTTTACGCGGAGAAGATACAACGGAGAAGTACTTTTCTCGATGTTGACATTGGATGCTACAACGCCCGAAGGCGATAAAATTCCACCTGTATGCTTTTTAAAAGGGGAAGTTGTTTGCGTTTTAGTTTGTTTAATTGATGAAGAAACACAGGAAAAATACGTGATTCTCGTCAAACAAAGACGTATTGCGGAGGGTGGATATACCTACGAACATCCAGCCGGTATGGTCGATGGTTCTGTTTCTCCGATTGCCATTGCCGTGCAAGAAGTCCGGGAAGAAACGGGTGTTCAAATTACAGAAGAAGAATTGATTGTACTCGGCGGCGGCAAGCGTTTCTTCCCAAGCACGGGAACGAGCGACGAAGCCATGTACTTTTTTGCGTGTGAAATTACGCTGCCATTAGCAAAAATCAAGGGATATGACCAACAAAATAGAGGAACAGACTACGAACACGAACGCATCATCACTGTCGTAAAACCGTTCGAGGAGGCGCACACACTCATCACCAATACCAACGGTCTTCTGCTGAACTTCCTTTATTTGCAGCAAGTGAAAGACAGGGTATTGTGGGAGAAATTAGGGTAACATGCGGTACTATTCCGCCAAGTTTAATGCGTTGGTTTCTTCTTCAGTGAATAGGCGAGATTTAACAACAAAACGAACACCCAGCGGAATTTCAAGCGAAAAACTAGCACCACGCCCTTTAACCACATCAATCGTGAGTTGGGTGTGTTTCCAATAATCGAATTGGTCTTTTGCCATGTAAAAATCGCAACCATGAATAGTTCCTAGTTTGATGTCAGTGTCATTGACCATCAATTCTCCTTTTTCAAAACACATTGGGGAGGAGCCATCGCAGCATCCACCGCTTTGGTGGAACATCAATTCACCATTTTTGGCTCGAATTTCATCAATAATTGCAGCTGCTTCGGGGGTAACTGTTACGCGTTCTACCATCGTTTTTTTTGGGTTAATGAATGGAAAAAACGGAATAGGAAGGCCCTATTCCGTTTTATTTTTTATTGAGTGGATTCTCAGAAAAATCCAAGTTTATTTTTATCGTAAGAAATCAACATATTTTTTGCTTGGCGGTAATGGCTAAGCATCATTTTGTGTGTTTCACGTCCGATTCCAGATTTTTTGTATCCTCCGAATGGCGCGTGAGCTGGGTATGCGTGGTAGCAATTTACCCAGACACGTCCTGCCTTGATACCCCGCGCAACTGTATAAGCTTGGTGGGTGTCGCGTGTCCAAACTCCTGAACCTAAGCCATATAAGGTGTCGTTGGCGATTTCCAATGCTTCTGCTTCGTCTTTGAAAGTGGTTACGCAAACGACTGGCCCGAAGATTTCTTCTTGGAAAATACGCATTTTGTTATGCCCCTTGAAGATAGTCGGTTGGATGTAATAACCACCTGCCAAGCCATCGTTGTAAGCAGCTGCTCCACCCGTTAGGACTTCCGCACCCTCTTCTTTGCCAATCTCGATATAGTTTAATATTTTCTCGTATTGGTCATTGGACGCTTGCGCACCCATCATGGTAGAAGGATCAAGCGGATGCCCCAATTTAATGGCTTTTACGCGTTCAATGAGTCGTTCAATAAATTGGTCGGCAATCGATTCTTGTACTAAAATCCGTGACGGACAAGTACAAATCTCCCCTTGATTTAGGGCAAACATAGCCGCACCTTCCAAACATTTATCGAAGAACTCGTCATCCGCTTGCAAAACAGATTCAAAGAAAATATTGGGTGATTTACCGCCTAATTCCAAGGTAACAGGAATGATATTTTTGGATGCATATTGCATGATTAACTGCCCTGTGGTTGTCTCACCGGTAAAAGCAATTTTATTGATACGTGGGCTAGAAGCCAAAGGTTTACCCGCCTCAATCCCAAAACCATTGATGATGTTCAAGACACCTGCCGGAAGAATATCTTGGATGAGCTCGGCAAGAACAAGAATCCCTACCGGTGTTTGTTCGGCTGGTTTAAGCACCACACAGTTTCCTGCGGCAAGTGCTGGCGCGATTTTCCAGGTTGCCATTAAAATCGGGAAGTTCCAAGGGATAATTTGCCCTACAACACCCAAAGGTTCAAGGATTGTAAGAGAAAGTGTATTGTTATCTAATTCACTTGCAGAACCTTCTTCGGCACGAATGACGCCCGCAAAATAACGGAAATGATCAATCGCCAAAGGAAGGTCAGCAGCCATTGTCTCACGGATTGCCTTCCCGTTGTCCCATGTTTCAACACGAGCAAGAAGCTCCAAATTCGCCTCCATGATGTCCGCGATTTTTAGTAAAATATTGCTCCGCGTTGTTGCTGATGAATTGTTCCAGCTTGGTGCTGCTGCCCAGGCTGCGTCTAACGCTAGGTTCACGTCTTCCTCTCTTGAACGAGCGACCTTCGTGAAAACTTGGCCATCAACAGGTGATACGTTCTCAAAGTATTCACCAGAAACAGGTGCAACCCATTTCCCGCCAATGAAATTATCGTAATGTGTCTTGAAAGTCGGTACGGCTACCAAATTACTGATGTCTGCTGCTACGGATGACATAAATGAATAGAATTAAAGGTTGATAACTAATTGTTATGCAAATTTATCTGTGAATAATCACATTTCGTTTCACAATCCTATCGTATCGTTTTCAAATTCTATCATTCTTTTGTTTAATAAAAAATAAAAATAATGCAATAATATATATTTGTATAGGAAGTTATTATTTCTAATATCCAATTTTTTGATAGAAAAGTAATAATTCGTACTTTGTATTCATTCTCTCTCTTTGTATTGTTATTTAATCGCTCGTTTATGGAACTCAGTAATCAATTTTATACCAACCGGAAGTTGGAAAACCTTGTCGAGAATCGGACAATTCATACCTTAAATCATGCAGAGTTAAATATTTTCGAAACCCATAAGCAAGCAGAAAAAGTACTACTCAAATTCCATGAACCCGTACTTGCTAGTATGATTAAAGGGAAAAAAGTAATGCACTTGGCTGGTTTGCACGCATTCGATTTCTTGCCGGGGGAGTCCGTGATTCTTCCTCAGAATGAGTTGATGTGCATTGATTTTCCGGAGGCTTCTTTGCAGTCGCCTACCCAGTGTCTCGCGATGACTTTCGCGGATTTTAAACTCCAAGAAATGATTGATATGCTGAACGATAAGTTTCCGAAATGCGATGGGAAAGAATGGTCTATGACGGACTATAATTTCCATTTTACAAATGACATGGCTATCAATCAAATTTTGCAACGGTTGATTTTCATCTTTACAGAACAACATCCGTCCAAAGATATTTTCGCTGATTTCCTGATTCAAGAACTCATCATTCGTATTTTACAGACAGAATCCAAGAATCGTTACCTTAAAAAAGGCACAATGGATGTGTCGAATGACCGGCTTGCGTATGTCGTCGAATATATTCGGGCAAATATTCGAGAGAATTTAACCGTCGAAGATTTAAGCGAAAAGGCATATATGAGTACGTCTCATTTTTACCGAATGTTCAAAAATGAGTTGGGTTCGTCTCCCAATGATTTTATTATTGATGAACGGATTAAAATTGCCGAAAGCCGCCTGAGAGACCCCAAAACGTCTGTAAAAGAAGTATATATGGAAAGTGGTTTCAATAGTTTCTCCTACTTTTGCCGAATCTTCAAAAAGAAGAAAAAGGTTTCTCCCGGCGAATACAAAGAACAAATTCATAAAATGGGAAAATAAGAGGAAAGAAAAAGGCACAATCTGCCTCCTTTTGTGATTTTTTTCTTGTCTCTCCTCTATCCAATTTATCAAAAAGACTTCTTTATTTGGCTATCGTTCCTGATATCTAAAATCTACAATCATCTAGGAATTAACTAAAGAAAGTACCATGAAAATTGCATTATTTGTTTAAATGAATAAAAATAGTACAATTTTTAGACTAATTTGTAAGAAAACATTGTGAATGTAGGAAAGTCTTTTATTTTTGAAGTTTAAAATACATACGCATCAAAATACTATGTTGACCAATCAGGATAAAAGAAGAAAATTAGAGGCTAAAAATGCCGAAGCGATGCTTGCTGGCGGACAAAAAAGAATTGACGCACAGCATAAAAAAGGAAAATTAACTGCCCGTGAACGAATTGAGTTTTTGCTCGATGATGGTTCTTTCGAGGAAATCGGTCGGTTTGTTATGCACAGAAGCAAAGATTTTGGTTTAGACAAAGAATATTATTTAGGTGATGGCGTCGTAACCGGTTACGGAACCTTAGACGGCCGACTTGTCTATGTTTTTGCACAAGATTTTACAGTTTTTGGAGGCTCTTTGTCTGAAACATACGCCGAAAAAATTTGTAAAATCATGGATATGGCCATGAAAAACGGAGCACCGGTTATCGGTTTAAATGATTCCGGTGGCGCTAGAATCCAAGAGGGCGTAAACTCTTTGGCAGGTTACGCGGATATTTTCTATAGAAATACATTGGCATCAGGAGTTATTCCACAAATTTCTGCGATTATGGGGCCATGTGCGGGTGGAGCGGTTTACTCTCCAGCACTTACAGACTTCGTTCTGATGGTCGAAAATACGTCATATATGTTCGTGACAGGGCCTAATGTCGTCAAAACTGTGACACACGAAGACGTTACAGCCGAAGAACTCGGTGGCGCAAATACGCACGCCACCAAGTCTGGGGTTACTCATTTTGTTTCCGCCAATGAAATGCAGGCTTTGATGGACATCAAACGTTTGTATAGTTTTTTACCTTCTAACTGCGAAGAACAGGCGCCTAGTCTTCCGTATGAAAGTGAAGAATCTGAAACGAGAGAAAAATTAGCGACACTTTTACCTGAAAACCCCAATCATCCCTACGATATGCGCGAGGTCATCGCTGAGCTCGTGGACGATGGAGATTTTATGGAAGTGCACGCACAGTTCGCGGAAAACATTGTCGTTGGTTTTGCCCGTCTGGGTGGTCGCTCCATCGGGATTTTAGGAAACCAACCGGCTGTTTTGGCAGGTGTTTTGGACATCAATGCCAGCTTAAAAGGGGCACGTTTCGTTCGTTTCTGTGACTCATTCAATATTCCTTTATTGGTTTTGGAAGACGTTCCTGGTTTCTTGCCTGGAACAGACCAGGAATGGAACGGAATTATCAACCACGGCGCTAAATTACTCTATGCTTTGTGTGAGGCAACTGTGCCAAGAATCACGGTAATTACCCGCAAAGCATATGGAGGTGCTTACTGCGTGATGAACTCCAAACACATTGGCGCAGACATGAACTTTGCATGGCCAAGTGCAGAAATCGCCGTGATGGGCGCAGCAGGTGCAGCTGAAATTATCTTTAGAAAAGAAATAAGTGAGGCGGAAAATCCAGCGGAAAAACTGGCTGAAAAAGTAGAAGAATATACAGATAAATTCGCGAATCCGTACAAAGCAGCGCATAGAGGATATATAGACGAAGTGATTTTCCCGGAAGACACCCGCGAAAAACTCTTGAAAGCATTCCAAATGCTCGAAAATAAAGTAGCCAACCTCCCAAGAAAAAAACACGGAAATATCCCGTTGTAAAGGGTAACTTGGTAAATATTTTTATGAGAAAAGGGTTGAATCCAATTGGGTTCAGCCCTATTTTTGTTTAAACCCCTAAATCCCATTGAAAAATATGAAGAAAATTGTCGAGAAAACGCTATTTACCCCTTTTACAGAATTTATCAATCGCTCTACATCGGGTGGTTTGGTTTTATTTATTTCCGCTTTTGCAGCCATTATATGGGCTAATTCACCTTATAAAGAAAGCTACCATCACTTGTGGGAAACGACATTTACCATCGGTTTTGAAGGGGCTCAATTGGCAAAATCACTACATCATTGGATAAATGATGGCTTGATGGCGGTATTCTTTTTTGTGATTGGTCTTGAATTGAAACGCGAAATCATGGCTGGCGAACTCGCTAACCCAAAAGAAGCGATTTTACCTCTGATGGCTGGTTTGGGAGGAATGATTTTGCCTGCTTGTATTTATTTACTCATCAATCAAGGAGTTCCGGAAGCATCCAACGGGTGGGGAATTCCGATGGCGACAGACATCGCCTTCGCACTTGGTATTGTCTATTTATTGGGAGATAAAGTCCCTTTTTCTTTAAAGGTATTCTTAACCGCTTTGGCCATTGCAGACGATATTGGCGCTGTCTTGGTGATTGCCTTTTTCTATTCATCCGACATCTCGCTCGTTCATTTAGGGGTCGGACTTGGCTTCTTGGGTGTACTTGCCTTTGGTAATTACGTGGGTGTTCGGACGAGTCTTTTCTACGGAATCGTCGGTATTCTTGGTGTCTGGATAGCCTTCGTGACATCGGGTGTACACGCGACTATTGCCGGAATTTTATCGGCTCTGCTTATTCCTGCCAATGTGGTGGTTAGTGAGACGCGTCTGGTTCAAAAATTGAATGTCTTGGGTGATAAATTAGAAAAAACACCCGCGAATGAATCATCATTGCTGACAGAAGACCAAGTGCATATTATCGGAGAAATTCGGAAATATACGAAGATGGCAATGACACCCCTGCAAAGACTTGAACACGGAATGCACCCATTTGTTGCTTTTGTCGTGATGCCCATTTTTGCTTTTGCTAATGCTGGAATCACGTTAGATTCATCTGCTTTGGATGGATTATTTAGTCCGGTGACGATGGGGGTATTTTTAGGACTTTTGGCTGGTAAAACAATCGGAATTTGTGGAATTTGCTACGCAACTATTCAACTCGGATGGGCTACATTACCAACCAATACCACTTGGAAACAGCTGATTGGGGTTTCTTTTCTAGCTGCTGTTGGTTTTACAATGTCTCTCTTTGTGACCGACTTAGCCTTTGAGAACCCCGCTTATCTCGCACAAGCCAAAATCGGGATTTTAGCTGCTTCACTGATTGGGGGCTTATTGGGTTATTTTATTTTGAAGAAGGCAGATTGAAATGTAAAGAAATGATTATTTTCATGTAAGGTATTTTAAGTACTTCTTGTGAAGGTTTCTCTTGTTTTACATATAAAATAAGAGAAACCTTCTTCTTTTTCTAGTTTGAAACTACGAATCAAGTTTTTCCTCCGCAAGAAATCAATATATTCGCAGAGGCTATCTACCCATCTATTCGCCTAAAAATCTAACCTGTTTCTACGAATGAAAAAAAACTATCTACTTACCTGGCTCATTTGCTGGTTTGCTTTTCCTGCTTTTGCCTCACGTATTGCTCAAAAAGTATATCAATACCAAGCCGATAAATCCGCGCTTGAAAGACGATATTCGAATCATTTTACGGATGAATATTTCCAACGAATGACACTTTTTTATGCAGATTGGCAAAAGCAATGCAATGAAATTCCTTTTTCTACTTTATCTCCTGAAGAAAAAATAGATTATCTTCTTCTTAAAAATCATCTGGCTAAAACGGCTTATTTTCACCAAGAAGCGCATAATCAATACAAAGAGGTTTTTGACGTAACCGACTTTGCAACACCTATTTATGCCTTTACCATCGCACGCCGAGATGCACAAAAACCCAATTCTCCTGTTTTGTCTGCTGCTTTCTTTGCGGCAAATAAAGCAACAAGAGCAAAAATAGCAGCACTGAAAACACGTGGGCCTTACACCAGTTGGCAACAAGCCGAGCGCGCCGCCGAGGTCGTCAAAGGACTTGCAGACGCTGTTAAAAATGCGTACGATTTTTATGCCGGTTACGACCCCGAATTTAGCTGGTGGATGCCGCAACCTTACAAAGAATTGCTTGCTTCACTCACCGAATATGAGAAATTTCTGCGTGGACATTATGTAAATACGGTCGTCAAAGACGATGGTTCTGGCATTATTGGCAAGCCCATTGGTAAAAAAGCCATCGAAAAAGAATTAGCGTATGAAATGATTCCGTATTCGCCAGAACAACTCATCGCTGAAGCAGAAAAACAATATGCTTGGTGTGAAAAGGAAATGATAAAGGCTTCGCAAGAGTTAGGCTTTGGTACAAATTGGCGTGCCGCCCTCGAAAAAGTGAAGCAGACGTATTTACCCGCCGGCGAATGGCCGCAAGAGGTGCATCGTTTCGCTGTTGAAGCCATTGATTTTATAGAAAAAAGAGATTTGGTGACGGTTCCACCTCTTGCTAAAGAAACTTGGCGAATGACCATGATGTCTGCGGAAGCGCAAAAAGTGAGTCCTTTTTTCTTGGGAGGCGAGGTCATTCAAATCGCTTATCCAACCCTAGATATGGCGCATGACGATAAAATGATGAGTATGCGAGGCAATAATCCCCATTTTTCACATGCGACGGTTCAACATGAGTTAATTCCAGGTCACCACCTTCAACAATTTATGAATCAAAGGTATCAGCCGCATCGCCGCTTGTTTTCTACGCCTTTCTGGACAGAAGGTTGGGCACTCTATTGGGAGTTTAATCTCTGGGATAAAAACTTTACCCGAAGTCCAGAAGATAAAATTGGCATGTTATTTTGGCGTATGCACCGCTGCGCCCGCATCGTTTTTTCACTCAATTATCACCTCGAAAAAATGACTCCCCAGCAATGTATTGACTACCTCGTAGAAAAAGTTGGACACGAACGTGCCAATGCTGAAGCGGAAGTAAGACGTTCATTTACTGGGAGATACGGCCCCCTGTATCAGATTGCTTACATGATTGGTGGTTTGCAATTTTATAGCTTAAAAAAGGAATTGGTGGACAAAGGAAAAATGACCGAAAAGCAATTTCACGATACAATCCTCCAAAATAATTCGATTCCCGTTGAAATGGTACGGGCAATTCTAACCAACCAATCGCTCACACAAGATATAACTTCCTCTTGGAAATTCCTGTCAAATTAAGTGGGATTTAAACAAAAAAAACTCCTTTATCATCGAATAGATATAGGAGTTTTTTCTTGGATTCATTCGCTTAATCGTTGGTTGTTTTTAATCCTTTTTGCCAAATTTTTCGCTCGATGCCAAGCTGAATCAGTTGTGTAATCAGTTCTTTATAAGGGAGTCCGGCTGCTTCCCACATCTTGGGATACATGCTAATACTCGTAAAACCAGGCATGGTATTTATTTCGTTAATCACCAAGGTATCGTCTTCTTTCAAAAAGAAGTCAACACGAGATAGCCCTTCAACGGTGATGGTTTGGTATGCTTTGATAGCCGTTTCCCGAATCAATTGATTCGCTTTTTCGCTGATTTGCGCCGGAATAACCAATTTTGCGCCATCTGCATCGATGTATTTTGCTTCGTATGAATAAAATTGAGCAGACGCAATGATTTCGCCAACAACGGAGGCTTTCGGAAATTCATTCCCCAAAACAGAAATTTCTACTTCACGTCCTACTATAGCTTCTTCAATCAATATTTTTCGGTCATACAAAAAAGCATCGTCCAAAGCACGCTCAAATTCTTGTTCATTGGTGACTTTATGCACTCCAACAGACGAACCTGCGTTGGCTGGTTTTACAAAAAGCGGTAAGCCAAGCTCTTCTACAATGGCTGAGAAATTAGCTGTTGAACGTGTATGTCTGTGCAAAGTCACAAAACGAGCCACCGGAATTCCCGCATCGCGCCACAATCTTTTTGCCACGTCTTTGTCCATGCCTACAGCTGCTCCGAGCAAATCTGCACCAACAAAAGCGACTTCCAAACCACGTAAAATACCTTGTAAAACACCATCTTCTCCGAAACTACCGTGCATAACTGGAAATACAACATCAATTTCTGCCAGTTTTTCGGAGGAATGGGCCACCATTAAATACGTTTTTTCTTCTTCCGATACCATCGTCACAGCGCGACCTCCAGCAGCCAATCGGATGGTTTTTGGGTCAAGGGCATTTTCTAAATAGGCATCCAACGGAAAATGAAGCCAACGCCCTTTTTTATCAATTCCGACAAGATGAATGTCAAATAAATCCCTGTCAATGGCTTCGATGATACTCTTCGCTGAGCGCAAAGAAACTTCGTGTTCCGCTGATTTTCCGCCAAATAAGATGGCAACGTTGGTCTTTCCCATGTAAATGCTTTTCTAAAACTCTTTTTTATGAATGAATTGCCTTTCTAGGCGTTCAAAGATACAAATAATCAAAAGATTTTTATTTTTCCAAGACAATTACTGCATCGATTCCATCATGGTTTAGCTGTGACGTATCAAAATTATACAATTGTCCAATCTTTGATTTTTCAAACGGAATCCCTTGGTTGTTTTCAAAGGAGTACGCTTTTTTTAGTGCAAAAGGCAAGGAAATGCTTACTGTTTTGACGGGTTTCAAAAGATGTATATAATACGTATTTCCTTTTTGGGTGATAGCCATTTCATCGGTTGGGTTCATTAGTTGTCCCCGTGTTCCATAGACAGTTTGTCCGTATTTTTCAAGCCAATTTCCCATTTCTGCCAATCTAGTTTGAAATTCCGGCTGAATTTGTCCATCTGGCATAGGCCCCACATTCAATAAAAAATTGGAGCCATGTGCAGCAGCTTTGATTAAATAATGTATCAAAGAGGTCGTAGATTTATAGGAACGGTCTGTGATGGAATATCCCCAGGAATTATTCATGGTCTCGCAGGTTTCTAAAGGTAGTTGCGAAATGGCTTGTCCGCCGAATCCCGTCGAATTGCCGCCGGGCAAATCTTTTTCAAACATCTGAAAATCTTCACCAGGAAGGGGTTTTAAATGGTGATTGTTCCCAACCATCGCTTGGGGTTGTAGGGTATGAATTAATTGGTAAATCTCGTCGTAATGCCAGTCCACCTTGGATTTGTTTTCTTTGTCGTGGTCGTTATCCAATTGGTCCCAATGCCCATCGAACCAAATTCCGGCAACATCTCCATAATTTGTCAAGAGTTCAGTTAATTGGTTTTTCATAAACTGAATGTATTTCTGCCAATCGGAGGGAGCCGTTCGCCCTGTTCCTTGTCCTGTCCTACCTGTTTCATATTGATAATCAGGATGATACCAGTCGAGAAGGCTATAATAGAAAAAGACTTTGATGTTTTGTTTGCGGCATTCGTCCGTCAATAATTTCAAAACATCTTTCTTATACGGTGTATTGGTGATTTTCCAATCCGAGTATTTTGTATCCCAAAGACTAAATCCATCGTGGTGCCGCGTGATGATGGTGATGTAGTTCATGCCGGCTTTTTTCGCCACGGAAACCCATTTTTCTGCATCAAAATCGTGTGGATTGAAACTATTTTGAAGGCGAGTATAGTCGTCGCGGTGAATATTTTTGATGTTCATCACCCATTCTCCTTGACCGAGGCTACTGGATAGTCCCCAATGGATAAAAAGCCCAAACTTAGCATTTTGAAACCATTCGCGGGTTTGAAGATTTTGTGGGGTAGGCGCGTATGTTTGGCTTTGCGCTGCCTGTGTCCAACCCAAACAACAAAGAAGAAGTAGGATACATTTTTTCATGATGAATAAAGGGATAGGTATTGGAATAAATGAATTGACGAATATACTTTTCTTCTCTTATAATCCCCAATAGTTTCTTTTTTTGATTTATTCTTTGTTTTTAATTCACTGATTAGTAGTGCATTAACTCTATTAACACATATTAACAAATACGAAAAGCAAACTTCTGATACGGTTTTGCATCTAAGGGGTATAAATAAAAAATTAGGTTTTATTTCCACTTTTAATCGCTCACAAATTATGAAAAAGCTCACAGGAATTTTAAGTTTGGTTTTGTTAATTTCTTTTCAAGCGAGTGCACAATACCACCGAAATGACCCAAGAAACGACAGGCATCCGCACAGTACTTACGAAGAATATGCGCGTGGCGATAAGTCGAAACCATATACTTGGGGGTACGATAGCCAGTATAACCGAGTGGACAGAAATAGAGCAAATGCGCGTTTGATTAGTTCGTTTCAGCAAGATGCCCGCGACCGAATAGCGTTCGGAATCTCCCGCGGTTTGATTACAGGACGTGAAGCAAACAGATTGATTGATTTTGCCGACCGCATTGAAATGAAAGAAAACAGATATATGCGAAACGGACGCTTATCGCCTGGCGAAGTACAAGAGTTGAAAAGGGATTTGCTCATTTTAGACCAAATGATTACCGAGTCTAAGACCAATGCACAAAGACAAGCTGTACAACGAAGACCAACGGGGCCAAGCAGATACCCATCTGGGCCTAGATATTAAACGTAAAAATGAGAAAATCCTTCCCAAAAGAAATTTTGAGAAGGATTTTTTTTATAGCGGAATCTCCGTCGTACTCTTGACTTCCGACATCACGAAAAAACTATTAATTAAGGAAACACCCGGTATAACAGATAATTTCTGTTGATGAAATTCATGGTATGCTTCCATATCCGGTACAATAATTTTAAGCAAATAATCAAAACTACCCGAAACAAAATGACATTCTTGAACTTGTTTCAGGTTAATAATAACCCGGTTAAACTCATCGGCATATTCTTTGGTTTGTTTAATGAGCGTTACTTGGCAATAGACAATTAAGTTGCGTCCAGTCGCCTTTTTATTCAATAAAGCAACGTATTTATCGATTACTCCCGTTGCCTCTAACTTCTTGATTCTGTCGTGAACGGGCGTTAACGATAAGTTAATTCTCTCCGCAATTTCTTTGTAGGTAAGTTGAGAATTATGCTGAATTAGTTCTAAAATTTTTTTATCAATTTGATCCATTCTGTGTTGGTTACATGAAAACGATTTGAATTTCCGAAAAATTTTCTTTATTACCCAATTTAAAAATAAGTAGATAAAAATAATTACTAATAAATTAATTTTTTATAGAATTAATTTCTTTAATTCATATTAATTGACAAAATATTTTCTCTTTTCTTTACTTTTGTTGGCATATTTAAACGTTACAACATCAGCAGAACTATGGTTATTGGCGTACCAAAAGAAATAAAGAACAACGAGAACCGAGTGGCAGTAACGCCAGCGGGGGTTGCCGAATTTGTGAAAAACGGACACACGGTCTATATCCAGGCCACAGCCGGCGAAGGAAGCGGATTTGCAGATGCTGCCTATCTCGCAGCAGGTGCTCAAATTTTGTCAACTATCGAAGAGGTGTATCAAATCGCCGAAATGATTGTCAAAGTAAAAGAGCCCATCGCATCTGAATACGCGTTAATCAAGGAAAATCAGCTTCTATTTACGTATTTCCATTTTGCTTCATCCGAACCCCTTACGCGTGCGATGATTCAGTCGAATGCAGTTTGTCTTGCCTATGAAACAGTAGAAAAAATAGATCGCTCGTTGCCTTTGCTCGTGCCTATGTCTGAGGTTGCCGGCCGGATGGCGATTCAAGAAGGAGCTAAATATCTGGAAAAACCACAAAAAGGAAAAGGGGTTCTTCTCGGCGGCGTTCCGGGTGTACCTTCCGGAAAAGTCCTGATTTTGGGTGGTGGAATTGTAGGAACGCAAGCTGCTAAAATGGCTGCTGGTTTGGGAGCCCGCGTTGTTATCATGGATTTGAATTTACAGCGTCTTCGCCATTTATCCGACATCATGCCTGCCAATGTAACAACGATTATGTCGAACGAATACAATATTCGTGAAGCTATCCAAGAGGCAGACTTAATCGTTGGAGCGGTGTTAATTCCAGGCGCAAAAGCACCGCACTTGATTACTAGGGACATGTTGAAACTGATGAAACCCGGTACGGTGGTTGTCGATGTTGCTGTTGATCAAGGCGGGTGTATCGAAACATGTACGCCTACCACGCATGAAAATCCTACTTTTGTGATAGACGACATCGTTCATTATTGTGTGGCAAATATGCCGGGTGCTGTGCCTTATACCTCTACATTGGCACTTACAAATGCAACACTTCCATACGCGTTGCAATTGGCAAACAAAGGGTGGAAAAACGCCTGCCAACAAAATACAGAATTGCAAAAAGGACTCAATATTGTGAACGGTAAAGTGGTTTATAAAGGCGTAGCAGATGCCTTTGAATTGCCGCTCACTTCGTTGCAAGAGGTTCTCAACTGAGACTATTCCCTAAATTGAAAATAGTGCTTCGGCACATGCCTTCTTCAGGAAACTGGAGAAGGTTTTTTTTAACTGTTTTTATCTTCCCAATTTCTTACTTACCTTTCGAAATCATTTATTCCTCAAATTTACTTCACTTTTTAAAATTTATCTTTTAGTAAATATCTAATTATCAATATTTTAGATAAAATATCATTCATCACTCATTTAGTAAATTCAAAAATGCAATGACGACAATTCAACAAACATTACAAAATTTAGGTATTCAAGCAGAGAACAAAGGAATTAGTACAGGTACATTACATTGGGAAGGCTGTGGCGCACTTTTATCCAGTTTTTCTCCTGTTGACGGTGCATTGATTGGAACAGTAAAACAAGCTGATGTTTCTGATTATGAACGAGTTATAAAAGAAGCACAAAGTGCTTTTCTTACATGGCGAACTATGCCAGCACCGCGTCGGGGTGAGATTGTCCGACAAATGGGCGAAGCTTTTCGTGCAAATAAAGAAGATTTAGGCCGTTTGGTAAGTTATGAAATGGGAAAATCACTGCAAGAAGGCTGGGGAGAGGTGCAAGAAATCATTGATATTTGTGATTTTGCTGTCGGTCTTTCGCGCCAATTGTATGGGCTAACGATGCACTCTGAACGTCCCAATCACCGCATGTACGAACAGTGGCACCCGCTTGGGTTGGTGGGAATTATTTCTGCTTTTAATTTCCCGGTAGCTGTTTGGTCTTGGAATACCATGCTGGCGTGGGTGTGTGGAGATGTATGTATTTGGAAACCATCTGAAAAAGCACCTTTGTCTGCCATTGCGTGTCAAAATATCATTCAAGAGGTACTTCGTGCCAACCAAGTGCCAGAAGGGGTTTCTTGCTTGTTAGTGGGCGGGCGTGAAATCGGGGAAATGTTGGCAAAAGATACGCGCATTCCACTGGTTTCTGCGACGGGTTCGACACGAATGGGCAAAGCTGTTGGAGCGGCTGTCGGTGAACGCCTCGGTCGGAGTTTGTTGGAACTAGGGGGTAATAATGCCATCATTATCTCGGAACATGCTGATTTAAAGTTAGTTATCCCAGCTGTTGTCTTTGGTGCTGTAGGAACTGCCGGTCAACGCTGTACTTCCACTAGACGTTTGATTATTCATTCTTCGATAGCCGATAAAGTGGTGGAAACATTGGCGAATGCCTATAAACAGTTGACAATTGGAAATCCGTTGGATACGGGAGTGCATATTGGGCCATTGATTGACAAAGCGGCGGTTGATGGTTATTTGCAAGCCATCGAACAAGTCAAAAATGAAGGTGGACAAGTAATTTCAGGTGGGCGTGTATTAGAGGGAGAAGCTTATCAATCAGGGTGTTATGTGGAACCAACGCTTGTTCGTGTGCAAACACAGACGCCGACTGTTTGCCACGAAACATTTGCACCCATTTTATATGTTATGGCGTATGAAACACTTGAAGAGGCCATCGCGCTGCAAAACGAGGTTCCACAAGGGCTATCTTCTGCTTTATTTACCTTAAATATGCGGGAGGCAGAGGCATTCTTGTCTGTTGCAGGCTCAGATTGTGGCATTGCCAATATAAATATTGGTACATCCGGTGCTGAAATCGGTGGAGCATTTGGTGGAGAAAAAGAAACAGGTGGAGGCCGTGAAAGTGGTTCGGATGCTTGGAAAGCCTACATGCGTCGCCAAACAAATACGATTAATTATGGCTCAGATTTGCCGCTTGCACAAGGAATTAAATTTGATTTTTAAAGAAATAAATCCTTCAAAAATACCACTGAAAACACGTACGTTTCAGTGGTATTTTTGATTTAAAGCAAAGTGAATTTTCAAATTTAGCGTATTTTCAGTAGTTTGCCAGAAACTTAACCTACTCGATGAATAATACGAAGATTTTTACTTGGGCTATTTCAGCCGCTTTGGGCGGCTTTCTTTTTGGTTTTGATACAGCGGTTATCTCCGGCGTAGAACAAACATTGCAAAGTTTTTGGGGCTTAAACTCCTTTCAACAGGGCTTAACTGTATCGATTGCGCTAATCGGTACGGTGATTGGTTCACTCATCGCGGGTTGGCCAACTGATACTTGGGGACGTAGAAAAACACTTTTTGCCATCGGAATTTTGTACTTAGTTTCCGCGCTTGGCTCCGGGCTCGTCAGTGACTGGAGTTTATTTTTGTTCTATCGATTTATCGGTGGAGTTGGCGTGGGGATTTCGTCGGTAACTGCTCCATTGTATATTTCCGAAATCGCGCCACCATCCAAACGAGGTCGCCTTGTAGCGCTCTTTCAATTCAATGTCGTTTTTGGGATTTTGATTGCCTACCTCTCCAATTATCTCTTGAATAACGGCGGAGAAAACGATTGGCGCTGGATGCTCGGTATAGAAGCCATCCCCGCTTTTCTGTTTATCATTATTCTATTCTTTATTCCTGAAAGTCCGCGTTGGCTTGTCTTAAAACAAGGAAAAGTAGAAGAAGCACGGGCGATTTTATCCATCATTGATGCCAATGAAGCTGATTTGGTTCTTACACAAATTCAAGAAGCAACCACCACTTTGCCCGTTTCTGCCTTGTTTACCAAAGCATTCAAAACACCTGTTACATTGGCTGTTCTTTTTGCTGTTTTCAATCAAGTATCTGGAATAAACGCCATTATTTATTACGCACCTCGAATTTTTGAAATGGCTGAATTAGGTACAGATTCCGCGTTGCTTTCTTCTGCTGGAATCGGGTTAATTAACCTTGTTTTTACACTTATCGGATTGACGTTAATCGATAAATACGGTCGAAAAATCCTCATGCAAGTCGGTTCTTACGGGCTCATCGCTACATTGGCTTTGGTTGCTTTTTCTTTCTTTACGGGGCGTGTCGGGCTCTCTGTTCCTTTTTATCTGTTCGGATTTATCGCTTTTTTTGCCTTTTCGCAAGGAGCGGTTATTTGGGTGTTTATTTCGGAGATTTTCCCAAATGAAGTTCGGGCGCATGGCCAAGCGCTCGGAAGTTTCACCCACTGGTTTATGGCTGCGCTTATCGCGTTTATCTTTCCGTATTTTGCGGAGACATTTGGCGGCGGACTCACTTTCTCTTTCTTTGCCGTGATGATGGTTCTCCAACTCCTTTTTGTCTGGAAAATGATGCCAGAAACCAAAGGACGTTCCCTTGAAAGTATTAAATTAGATTGACGTTACACCCTTAAATAACTAAAAATATGGCAGCGGACGTACTCTGTTTCGGTGAAGTCCTCTGGGATGTCCTCCCGACAGGTAAGCTTCTTGGTGGAGCTCCTTTTAATGTTTCCTTTCATTTGCAACAAGCAGGGATTGATTCAAAAGTTATCTCGCAAATTGGAAATGACCCCTTGGGTGATGAAATTCGGGCGGCTTTTGACAAATGGAACATTCCGACAGATTACTTATTCACGCATCCTTCTTTGCCGACCAGCCAAGTAACGGTTGAGTTAGACGAGCAAGGAAAAGCAACCTATGTAATTCATCAGCCCGTCGCTTGGGATGAAATTCAAATTCCCAATCTCCAAGAATTAGATATACATGTCTTCGTTTTTGGTAGTCTCGCCTGTCGAAGTCCAAAAACGAAGGAAACGGTTTTGGCATGTAAAGAAAAAGCGGCTTATACGGTTTTCGATATTAACTTGAGAGCTCCTTTTTTCTCCCAAGAAAGCATAGAAGAACTAGCCTTTGGGGTTGATTTTGTAAAAATGAATGATGAAGAATTGGAGTTAATTGCTGCTTGGCATTTCCCGGGAGAAGAAGGGATTGAGTCGCAAATGAAAGCTCTTTCTGCTCATTTTGGCTGGGAAACTTGTCTTGTTACATGTGGTGCAGATGGCGCATACGTCCTAGAAAACGATGAAATGTATTTTGTGAGCAGCGTTCCCGTCAAAGTGGCAGATACGATTGGTAGCGGTGATGCCTTCCTTGCCGGTTTTTTAGCGGGTAAATTGAAACACTATTCCATCGAAAAATGCTTGCGAAAAGCAACTGCATTGGCTGCTTTTATTACATCAAGAAATGGCGCAATTCATGAACATACGGGTAGTGTAGAACTGGATTTGGACTAATTTTTTATACTTCATCACACCAAATAATTATGTCAGAAATATACAAAGCATTCGTTACCAAGGAGATAGAGCCAGGTGTTTTTACATCCGAATTAACGAATAAACCGAAGGACGAACTCCCGAAAGAAGGCTTGTTGATAGCTGTAAAGTATTCTTCACTGAACTACAAGGATGCACTTTCTTCTATCGGAAACAAAGGCGTTACGCGGCAGTTTCCCCATACGCCAGGCATCGATGCTGCGGGCATTGTGGAACGTTCTGATTCGCCAGATTTTGAAGTTGGTGACGCCGTCATTGTAACGGGTTATGACCTCGGAATGAATACAGACGGTGGTTTTTCAGAATATATTTGTGTGCCCGCTCATTGGGCTATCAAATGTCCTGAAGGTTTGACCCTCGCCGAATCCATGGAAATTGGAACAGCCGGTTTGACGGCCGCCATGTGTATTGATAAATTACAAAGTCAAGGTGTTTTGCCTGAAAATGGCCCGGTTTTGGTCACAGGTGCAACAGGTGGTGTTGGAACAATGGCCGTGCGAATTTTGTCAAATTTAGGCTACCAAGTGACTGCTGTGACAGGAAAAAAGGAAGCTGAACGTTTCTTGAAATCGCTTGGTGCCAAAGAGGTAATTCTTCGACAAACTTTGGAAGAAGAAAACAATCGTCCTCTCTTAAAAGCAACGTACGCCGGTGCTGTTGATACCGTTGGTGGTGTAATTTTGGCGAATGTACTGAAATCCATTGCCTATAATGGAGCCGTGGCAGCTTGTGGATTGGTTCATTCTCCTCAGTTGCCAACAACCGTTTTCCCTTTTATTCTTCGTGGCATTGCTCTTCTTGGTGTGGACTCCGCTGAAGCAAGCGCTGCATGGCGTCAAAAATTATGGCATTTGTTGGCTACAACTTGGAAACCAAACATACCTGCCGATTCCATCAAAAATGTGCCACTAGCCCAAATAAAACCAGAAATTGACCTGATTTTACAAGGAAAACAAGTCGGACGGGTTCTCGTTGAAATACAATAAACTTCATTTATATAAGGATTTTACCAAAAGATGTAACACTTCTGGTAAAATCCTTGTTAATTTTGTCGTATGAAAAGAGGAATAATGCAAATAGGAACCTTGCTGATGGTCGCCAACTTACTGTTGGGGTCGATTGGTTTTTCCTATTATGAACACCTCTGCCATTTCTCTGGTAAATCGGAAATCCGGATAGATAACCCTGCTTCGTGTTGTGAAAAGCCTGAAAAAGGAAGTAAAAAGACACATGATGGTCAGCAAATCCAGCCATCTGACTGTTGTTCTATTGACGTCAAATTAGTTCAAATTGACACAGCTTCCATCCTTCAAATTGGGAAAATACAAGCGAATATTCCCCTTTTTACATTACCTGATTTCTCTGTAAACGTCCCTCTTTCCGTTTCGCAAGATGAGCATTCGCCATCTGAACAGTCAAACCGTTGGACATTACTCCCCCATAAACCCAAACTTTTCTTGGTTTTCGCTTCCTTTTTAATTTGAGAGAAAGAATAATCACTTTTGATGGTCTATTTCTCAAATTTTAAGCGTAAAACAATGTTCCAAAGATATATTATTTGGCTACTTTTAGGTAGCATAACACCTGCGTTTGCACAGCAAATTACAGGTAAAATTCAAGATAAGAAAAGTAAAGAACCTGTCATTGGTGCTACAATACGGGTAGCTGCTGCAAAAAATCAGGCAACTGTTACCGATTTACTTGGCGAATTTTCACTTCAAGTACCACGTCTTCCAGCCAATTTAGTCATTTCTGCGGTTGGTTATCAAACAGATACAGTTCAAATTACTTCATCACCCGTTCAGATTGAACTTCAAGAGAGTTCTGAGACCCTCGAGCAAGTAGTTGTGCGTAGTTCAGCTACGGCTTTGGATAGACTTTCTCCAATTCAAACGCAAATCATTACTTCGAAGGAATTAGCAAAAGCGGCATGTTGTAATCTTTCCGAAAGTTTTGAGACAAATGCCTCTGTAAGTGTGAGTTATACTGACGCGGTAACGGGTGCTAAGCAAATTCAAATGTTGGGTTTAGCTGGAACATACGTGCAAACGAATGTTGAAAACGTACCTTCAATTCGTGGGCTTGCTTCCACTTTTGGGCTTAACTATATTCCGGGTACTTGGATACAATCTATTGATGTTGCCAAAGGGGTAGGGAGTGTTTTAACAGGTTATGAGTCTATTTCTGGTGGGTTGAATGTAGAACTCCAAAAGCCGGATGCGTCCGACCGTTTGTTCGTGAATACCTACGTGAATAATTGGGGACGTGGGGAATTGAATGTCCATTGGTCGAAAAAAATATCGGATAAATGGTCTGTCGGAGTGCTTTCACACGGTTCTTTTTTGGCTGGTTCAGTAGATAGAAATGAGGATACATTTTTGGATTTACCCAAATACAACCAAGTAAATGTTCTAAATCGTTGGAAATATCAGTCCGACCGTTGGATGGCTCAGTTTGGAGTTAAAGTATTGAACGAAAGTCGATTAGGTGGACAGTCAGGTTTTGTGAATCGCCAAGAAACACCTCGTTTATACGGTTTTAGTAACGATACGCGTCGTATTGAAGGTTTTACAAAAATTGCTCGACTTTATCCTACCAAACCTTACCAAGGGTTGGCATTCATTGCTTCGGCTGTAAATCACGAATCGAGTTCTTGGGTGGGCACGCGTTTTTATGACGCTTCACAAAGTTCTGCATATATGAACTTGATATACCAAAATATCATGGGAGATACGCGCCATACGTATAAAATGGGTGCTAGTTTGCAAGTCGATAATTTTGATGAATCACTTGGAGATATACTTCTACAAAGACAAGAGGTTGTACCCGGTGCATTTGTAGAATACAGTTATGTGGAGCCAGAAAAGCTAACGGTTGTTTTTGGGAATAGATTAGACTATCATTCCTTGTTTGGGTTGCAATATACGCCTCGGTTACATGTGAAAAAACACTTTAAAAATCATGTTGATTGGCGGGCAAGTCTTGGACGTGGTTTCCGGGTAGCCAATCCGTTAGCAGAAAACATCGGGTATCTTCTAAGTGCAAGAAAAGTAGAGTTTAGAACGGCTATTCAACCAGAAATTGCCTGGAACATGGGAACAAGTTTGGCTTCGGAGCATGGGCCAATATCCTGGATGTTAGATGTTTATCATACCCGCTTTGTTCAACAGCAAATCGTGGATGCGGAACACCCAGGACATCTCTATTTTTATAATTCACGCGATCTTTCGTATGCAACAGCCGCACAAATCGAACTCCTTTGGAAGGCGACAGAACGTATTGAATTAAAGGGTGCTTACCGTTATTTTGATGTAAAACAAACCATGACGGGCATGAGTGGCTCCCCTCAGTTACTTGAAAAAATGATGGTCAATAAACACCGTATTTTGTTTAATGCAGCATACGCACTTCCCTACAATAAATGGAAAATTGATGCCACATTGCATGTGAATGGTGCAACACGTCTGCCGCATTTGACAGGGGAAACGATTGACCCAAATCGAGAAAAAAGGTCTCCTGCTTTCATCAATGTCAATACGCAAATAACGCGTACATTCCCTCGATGGGAGGTCTATTTAGGTGCAGAGAACCTGACAAATTACCGCCAACCTAATCCCATTGTTCAATTTAATCGTCCGTTTGATACTGGTTTTGATGCAGGGATAGTTTGGGGGCCGATTGTCGGTCGTACCGTTTACACAGGAATGCGTTGGAAAATGTAATCGAAGTAAAATGGAAACAATTTTGGTGAAAAACATGGTCTGTGACCGTTGTGTGCTGGTCGTCCAAAATCAGTTAAAAGAACTCGGTATTTCGGGTGCGAATGTGACTTTGGGGGAAGTGAAAATAGATGAGTTCCTGACAAAGCAACAGCGTGCACAATGGGAACAAATGTTGCAAAACGTAGGGTTTGAATTGGTCAAATCACCCGAAGAAAAATTGGTAGAAGATTGTAAGAAATGGATAATTGAACTGGTTTATTCGAGAGAATCATTTGGTTATAAGATAAATACGTCAGATTATCTTGTAGAGAAAATAGGTCGAGATTACAAGTCAATTAGTTCGTTATTCAAAGAAAAAGAAGGGATAACTCTGGCAAGTTATTTTATAATGCAGCGGATTGAGCGTGTAAAAATGCTCTTAATGGAACAGGAAAAAACATTGGCTGAAATCGCAGACGATACAGGCTATAGCAGTGTGGCGCATCTGTCTGGGCAATTTAAAAAGAGTGTTGGATGTTCTATCACAGAATTTAGGCAACAGGCAAATCAAGCACGTCAGCCAATTGACAAATTAGTAAATAAATCAATTAGTAAATCAAACAAATAAAAAGTAGAAAAATGAAAAAAATCGGAATGATTCTCGCGTTTATCGTAGCTACAACGGCAACTTCTTTTGCACAGCGTGGGGAAGTAGAAATCAAAACATCGGCTGTTTGTGGGATGTGTAAAAGCCGCATCGAACGGGATTTGGGCTTGACGAAAGGGGTAGAAAAAGCTACATTGGATTTGAAAACGAAGGTAGTGACAGTTTCCTACAACACAAAGAAAACAAATGCAGCGCAAATTAAGTCTGCAATCAGTCAGATTGGATACGATGCAGATGAAGTAGTAGCAAATGAAAAATCACATGACCGCCTTCCTGAATGTTGCAAGAAGACGGCCAAGGCGCACTAATCTAAGCTGCTTTGGGGCGGCTGAAACGATAAGGAATATTCGTTTTAGCTGCCCAAAGTGCGGCTAAAATAGGAGAAATAGGCATGTGTTTCTCAAAATGAACAGAAGAAAAATCATACACAATTTTCCCGAAGTGATTGATTACAAGGGTAGTAGGGATGGCTACGTGTCCTTCAATACCGCTGATGTATTCACTCGGTGAATAATCTTGCTTGTAATTCCCAATTTGTTCTGCAAACTGATTTGTCGGGTCAGATACTATATCAAAAAGAATCGTAAAACGCTCCTTTAAGTCTTTAATTTCCGCTTTGCTTGCGTCTGTAAAGACAAGTAATTTCCCTCCCAAAGCGGCTACTTCTTGCTGTAAGAGTTGTAATTGCTGCAAATGTTCGAGTCCGTATTGATTCCAACCACCAGACAAAAAGCTCAGGACAACCGGTTGTTTTTTTGCATAAGCCTCCCACGTAATTTTTTGAAAACGTTGAATCAGCGCAGGTTCAAAGAAACACATATTCGTACAAAGTTGGAAAAAGGGTATGTATTGTCCTGCTTTCTTAACTTCAAAATGGCTTTTTTGGCGTAGTTGAGAGGTCGTTAATACATCGTACTCGGTATCCCAATTTGTGTTTCTGCTTTCCATTGTCTGTTCTTATTTTATGTTTCAACAAGACAAAATTAGATAAACTATTTAATCTATAAAATAGATAGACTAAAATAAAATAATAAATCTACCAATATAATAGGATAAAGGTATTTATTCTAAAAAATGCTGAATTTGAAGAGAAAATATCTATTTTTCAGGAATAAAAAAAGGTAGAGAGGCGCATTTATGCCCTCTCTACCTTTTTTATTTATGCCCTTTCTACCTTTTTTATTTTGCCCTCTTTACCTTCTTTAATTTAATCAATACCTGTTTTAATCTAGGCGATATATGTTTTAAATTAAGCGATACTTGCCATTAAAATTTCCTCAACTGCATCTGGCGTAATCGTGGCACGTTCTCCAAAATTCATTCCTCTCGCTTCAAAACGTGCCTTAACCTCTGTGACCGTCTCTAAACCAATGCCATACGCTTTCGCTTTCGTCGGGATACCAAGGGATTCATAAAAAGCAGCCGTTTTCTCGATGGCTTGCAAAGCTACTTCACTAGGTTTACCTTGTAAGCCCCAAACGCGCGTTCCGTATTGTACCAATTTAGCTTCCTTATTTGCTAATTGATGTTGCAATAAATGAGGTAAAACCACGGCCAGTGTACGCGCATGGTCTATCCCATGCAAAGCAGTTAGTTCGTGCCCAATTTGATGCGTTGCCCAATCTGTCGGAACACCCACCGCCAATAATCCATTCAAAGCCATGGTTGCAGCCCACATGAAATTCGCGCGGGAAGCATAATCATCTGTCTTCGCTAGTGCGTCTGGAGCAATATCTATCAATGTCTGCAAAATTCCCTCTGCCATTCTGTCTTGCACTTGTGCATCTACAGGATATGTCATATATTGTTCCATAACGTGCGTGAAAGCATCTGCAATGCCGTTAGCAACTTGTTGGGTAGGAAGTGTATAAGTCGTTTCTGGATCCAAAATCGAGAACTGTGGATACAACAAAGGACTGCCCATTCCTTTCTTTTCCTTTGTTTCTGTTCTACTTATCACGGCATAATAATTCATCTCTGAACCGGTCGCTGGCAAAGTTAAAACAGACCCAAGTGGTAGCGCTGTTTTGTAATTTTTTCTATCCAATACAATTTGCCAAGGGTCTTCACCTTCATACGGAATAGCCGCCGCAATGAATTTTGTTCCGTCCAAAACGGAGCCACCACCCACAGCAAGTAAAAACGTAACATTTTCTTTTTTGGCTATTTCTACTGCCTTCATCAGTGTTTCGTACGTCGGATTTGGCTCAATACCACCAAATTCTATGACCTCAAATCCGTTGAGTGCCTTTTTTACTTGGTCATACACGCCATTTTTGAAAATACTTCCTCCGCCGTACGTAATCATTACTTTTGCACCCGCCGGAACGAGTTTATTGAGCTGGGAAATCGTCCCTTTTCCAAATACAATCTTTACCGGATTATGATAGCTAAATGAAGCGAACATATATTATTTGTTTAATTTGTTGATTTATAATGAATTGGCTGCCAGTCGGATACGTTTCATTGCCTCTTGAAGTCGTGTGCGTTGTGTGGCAAAATTCAATCGAAAATAATTACTTCCTCCAAAAATACTTGCATCTTGTACACCTACACCGAATTTCTCCAGATGTGCCACAAAATCAGGCTTTTGCAAGGCTGAAAAATCTATCCACGCAAGATAAGTTCCTTCCAAGGCTGTCATGCGGAGTCCTTCGATTTTGTTTATTTCTTCGAGGATATACGCGTGATTTCCACGCAAATAAGTGAGCACTTCTTCCAGCCAATCCGCTGAATCTCGGTAGGCAGCCAAAGCGGCTTGTTGGGCAAATGCGTTGGGCATGGGCAATAATCCAAATGTGGAGTCTGTGAATTTTTTGCGAATTTCTGCATTCGGAATGACCGCAAACGAACATCCCAAACCCGCAATATTGAAGGCTTTACTAGGCGCCAATAAGGTGATTGTTCTGTCTGCAATGGCAGGAGAAAGCGACGCAATGGAAAGATGTTTTTTATTGGCGTCCATGATTATATCGCAGTGAATTTCGTCTGAACAAATCCATAAATCGTGTTTGATGCAAAAATCAGCTAGTTTGCCGAGTTCGTCTGCATCAAACATTCGGCCGTTTGGATTGTGCGGGTTACACAGCATGTACAAACGCGTATCAGGGGTGATTTTTGCTTCCATTTGGTCAAAATCCATTTCCCAACGCGCATTTTTCCATTGAAACGGCACATCTATTAAGTGTCTGTTAGGGCGAGTGGCTGCGTCCAAAAACGGGCGATAAACCGGTGTGCTTGTCATGACTCCAGCTTGGGTATTTCCGAGTGACAAAGAAGCCGCATGTAAACCTGGAATCATTCCTGGTAGCCAAACAATCCATTCAGGCTGAATTTCCCATTGATGTTTGTCTTGCAAACGCTGACAAATAACGTCCACCAGCTCGTCTGGTGTGCGAGAATACCCGATTACGTTGAACTCCGCTAACTGGTGAAGGGCTTCCCGAATGGCAGGCGCACCCGCAAAGTCCATATCGGCTACCCAAAGCGGGATAACATCTCCTGAATACTTGTCCCATTTATAGCTATTGGTATTTTCTCGGTGGATAAGTTCGTCAAATTGAAAAGTCATGTAAATAGATTTTGTAGTTCTAATGTAACAAGGAAAGGGGGGGATAATGTTCTTTTTTTCTAGTTTTTAGTTGGTAATAGATAAGGTAAAATTTCTTGGATGGATTGTACAGAAAAAAAGCGGTCATCTTCAATCGTATGCGAAATGGTTTCGTGTTGCCACGTTATATGGAAAGGTATGTGAATGGCACGAGCGTGTAGAGAAATAACCGGTAAGACGTCTGATTTTAATGTATTTCCAACCATCAAAAAATGTTCGGGTGAGCAGTTGAGTCTGTGCAAAAGTCGTTGGTAATCAGCTTCTTTTTTTTCACTCATGATTTCTACATGATGGAAGTACGAGGCTAATCCTGATTTTTCAAGTTTTCGTTCTTGGTCTAGTAAGTCGCCTTTTGTTGCGATAACTAATTGATAATGAGGTTGTAATTGTTGTAGTACGTCTTCAACTCCTGCTAATAATTCAATGGGTTTATCTAACATTTCTTTCCCAATTTCGATGGCTTTTTCTACCATAGATAGAGGCGCAGTTCCTTCTGTCACAGTCAAAATGGTTTCAATCATCGAAAGCATAAAACCTTTGATTCCATATCCGTACAGACGTAAATTGTCCATTTCGGTTTTGAATAACGCTTGATTTACCGCATGATGTGGGAGATAATCTTCCAAAAGTGCGCAAAAACGCTCTTCACTTTCTCTAAAATAGGGTTCATTAACCCACAAGGTATCATCTGCATCAAAAGCAATGATGCGTAAATCGGTAGGTAGTTTCGGTGACATGCTTTAAAATAGAATTTATCTGTCTAATAAATGACGTTTTACGCGTAAATATACATATATTTAGAAGTATTGACTGAAAGAAAAGACGTAATTCCTGGTTTCTCTAATGAAAAAATCCTTCGCTGATTACCTTCTTGTTGGTAGTCAATTTGGCTTATTTATTCTTTTTGTATTTGATTTATCCGCTTCCTTCGTTCTTCCAGTTTGGCTCAAAGGGGTAGCTTTCGGAAGTGCTTGTCTAGGTTTGTTGGTTTGTGTTTTGGCTGTTCTTCAATTACGAAATAGCCTTACTGCATTTCCTACTCCAAAAGACAATAGTTCTTTGATTATCAATGGATTATATCAATATGTTCGGCATCCAATCTATACGGGCATCTTGTTGACAGTCTTCGGATATTCGTTCTACTCTACCTCGTATTCCCGACTAGGTATTTCAATTGCCCTTACTTTTTTGTTTTTCATTAAAACAGAATACGAGGAAAGGCAATTGACAAAAAAATATTCAGCTTATCCTGAATATGCCAAGAAAACTGGGCGGTTTTTTCCTAAATTAGTTTCCTCATTCAGGATTTAAACAGCCATTTTCGGAATATCTTGGTAAGTAACGGGGTGAAAACAAAAACCATCAACGGTACCAAAATGAGCGTCAATACCAAAGTTTTGAGGAGAAGGGGTAGAGTAGCTAAAAAATCACCCAAAACGAAGAAAATAAGATTGATGGTAGGATAAATGGCCATCCAGATAAGGACAGCCATTTTTATTTTTGGGGCAGGTTGCATATACGTTAGATAGGAGACAAAAGAGGTTTTACTTTTTGTCCAATGAGTTCGATAGATTTAATGAGCTGATGATGAGGCAGTTCTGCGACATCCATTTGGAAAGTAAACCGGTCAACACCACCTAGTGCATCGCTGTGTCTTTTGATTTTTTCAGCGATTTCCTCTGGCCCACCGACTAATAAAGCACCAAGCGGCCCTCTTTGTGCATCAAAATGTGCACGCGTAGTTGGAGGCCAACCTCTTTCTTTTCCTATCCGAGTCATGGCTGCTGCATAGCCAGGGAAGAAGTCATCAACGGCTTCTTTGGTGGTAGCACCAACGTAACCTAGCGAATGAATACCAACTTTTAAGTCTTTTTCTTGGAAACCAGCTTGCAACCCTGCTCTTTTATATAAGTCGATAAGCGGGCGAAAACGGTAGGTTTCTCCACCAATAATAGCAACCATCAAGGGTAAACCCAGTTGACCCGCGCGAACAAAGGATTGAGGTGTCCCGCCAACTCCTAGCCAAATAGGTAGTTTTTTCTGATGAGGTCTAGGATAAATCGGCTGATTTTTAAGTGCTGGACGAAATTTGCCCGACCAGGTAACTACCTCTTGCTCGTTGATTTTAAGAAGCAATTCGAGTTTTTCAGCAAATAGTTCGTCGTAATCGGATAATTTATAACCGAACAACGGGAAAGCGTCTGTGAATGAACCACGACCGACAACCATTTCAGCACGCCCCTGTGAAAGTAAATCTAAGGTGGCAAATTGTTGGAAAGAACGCACGGGATCAGCGGCACTCAATACCGTAACTGCGCTTGTCAGTTTAATTTTAGACGTTTTTGCAGCGGCTGCGGCTAAAATATGGGACGGAGCAGCATCTAAAAAGTCTTTTCGGTGGTGTTCACCGATACCAAACAAGTCAAGTCCCGCTTGTTCGGCAAGAACGATGCGTTCAAGGAGATTTTGTAAAGCATCGCTATCTGAAATAGCTTGTTGTTGGCCGCTCATGACGGCTGCAAAACTATCAATTCCGATTTCCATTCTGTGTATTTTTATACCCCAAATTGGGTTAAATGATGATTCAGATGTTTATAAAATAGAATGTTCCATTCCTCAGCGCGTAATCGGCCGAAAGAAAGCGATTCTCTTCCTTCAAAATAAGACGGACCAGCTTGCTGAGTTTGGATTAAATAAGCGATTAATCTCTCTTTTTGAATTTGGAAATCTTCCTCACCTGCACGAATAAAAGCCGGAGAAGTTGGCCCGTTCTTCTTCATCGGTTTGGTATTGATAATCATCGGTTTAACGAATGTTCTCAGGAGAAACCGCATCAAAAAAGGAGGACGTTTGTGTGTGTTTTCGTACACCATTTCGTACGAAACATTGACATGTGCCAACATTTGTGCCACATTCATTTTACCCCAAATAGGTTGCTTTTCTGGATTCAATCGGTCAATTCGATTGATTAATACATCCACCTCTTGGGTATCGAATATATTTTTAATTTGCATGAATTTAATTCAATAGATGACAAGATATATGTATATACATTAAATTTTGTCAATAAATTCATTTGAAAGTTGAGAAAAGGGAGGGCACAAAAAAAACGGTCAACAATGTTGACCGTTTTACTCAGTTGGCTCACAAGGACTCGAACCTTGAATAAAGGCACCAAAAACCTCTGTGTTACCATTACACCATGAGCCATTTTTGATTTGGTGATGCAAAATTATAACTTGGAATTACATCATGCAAGTGTTCAACTGAAATTTTTTTTCAATTTTTTGCTTTTTTTCTCTTTCTTATTGATTATCAGGAAAATAAATAACAATTTTTTTTCACTGAAACTGCAACCAAGGAGATTTTTTCCTTGGTTGCAATGCTTATATGAATTACAATGCGCTAGTTTCTACTGTTGGTGCAATTTTTTTAACCAATCCTTGGAGAACTTTTCCGGGACCACATTCCACAAAATTTGTGGCACCATCCTGAACCATCGCCTGAACAGACTGCGTCCAACGAACTGGGGCTGTCAGTTGGGCAATTAGGTTTTCTTTTATCTCAGCTACATCGGTCGAAGGCTTTGCATTTACATTTTGGTAAATAGGGCAGGCGGGCGTAGAAAACGTAGTTTCAGCGATGGCTGCAGCCAATTCTTCCCGTGCTGGTTCCATCAACGGAGAATGGAATGCACCACCAACGGGTAAAACAAGGGCACGTTTTGCTCCAGCGGCTTTCATCCGTTCGCAGGCGACTTCAATAGCAGCTAAACTTCCTGAAATAACCAGCTGCCCAGGACAATTGTAGTTGGCAGGGACAATGACTTCCCCCGATTCTTTTTGTACATCCGCACAAACTTCTTCTACTTTTTCGTCCGACAAATTGAGTACCGCTGCCATGGTGGAAGGAGTAAATAAACAGGCTTTCTGCATAGCATCTGCACGTTGAGCAACGAGGCGCAAGCCATCCTCAAAACGAAGAGCACCCGCAGCAACCAAAGCAGAAAATTCACCCAACGAATGTCCAGCAACCATATCTGGTGAAAAATTATCAGCTATTAAAGCAGAAACAACCGAATGGATAAAAATCGCCGGTTGGGTAACATTGGTTTGTTTTAGCTCTTCATCTGTGCCTTCGAACATGATTTTTACAATATCGAATCCAAGAATCTCGTTAGCTTGATGAAACAAAGCTTGGGCTTTTTCCGATTTTTCGTACAAATCTTTGCCCATTCCGCTAAATTGCGCCCCTTGACCAGGGAATACGTATGCTGTCATAGTTCTTTGTTTTTTATTTAGGTACAAATTTATGGAATTATCTCTTTGTCCGTCTATTTCTTGTTATTTTGACATTTGATTGTTCATTTAATTCGTTTTGTTATGAAAAAATACTCGTTTCTACTTTTGCCAATCCTTCTACTTGCTGCATGTCAGACACAAAAACCTTCTTCTGTTGCTGATATGGCGGTGCTTCAAACGCACAAAAAGGTAGCTATTTTACCGTTCGATGTTGATTTTTCTGATCAATACTTACAAGTTGTTTACAATCGAAAACGAAACAGAGAACAGTCTTTCGAAGAGTTTGCGTGGGAACAAAAAAGGTTGGCAGGGTTGGATTTACAAGCCGACATGTACAAGGTTCTCGCGAAAAAAATAGAAAAAGGAAAGTTATCGCTTCCTATCATGGACTTTTTGCAGACGAATAAGCTTTTGGCTGAGAACAATGTGCCAATGAATATGATTTTTACGATGAATAAGCAAGAGTTGGCACGTATTTTACAAGTAGATGCAGTCATTAGTGGCACTTCACTCATTGAAGTGGACCGCCCAAACCTCAATCGGATGATGCTGGCAACTCCTTTTGGTTTTGGAGGAGTGACGACAGACGTATTCATTACGGATAGACAAACGGGTCAAGTTGCTTGGAAAAGCCAGTTTTCGTTGAGACCAAGTCAAATGATGGATACTCCTGCATTTTTAGCAACAAGTACAGTTTCTACGATTGCCAAACGCATTCCTTACAAATAAGAAACAAGAGAGGGTATCACCAACGATACCCTCGCAAAAAATCTTCAATCGGTAAGCGTTTTTTCCCTTCTGCCTGAATCTCTTCAATAGAAAGCCACCCATCTGCGGTTTTCACCTGCCAAAAAGACTTTTTATTTGTCCGGATAGTTTTGTCATCCATTTCAATTATCTCTGCTTGGGCTATCTCGAAATTAGAAAGGCCTTCTTTCTTTGATTTGTAAATTTTATGCATTTTCCCTTGGAAAGTCGTCCATGCAGCGGGGTAGGGACTCAATCCACGTACAAAATTATGGATGGATTGAGTGGAGGTATTCCAATTGATTTGACACGTTTCTTTGAATAATTTCGGTGCGCTTTTTTCTAGGGCAGGTGTGAGCTGAGGAGTTTGGGAGTAGGTGTTGTTTTCGATTTGTTGCAGCGTTTTTACCACCAAATTTGCTCCAATTTCCATTAAACGGTCATGTAACTCACCTGCAGTTTCGTCTTCACCAATGGGTGTAGATTCTGAAAGTAAGATTTGACCAGTATCAATGGCATGCTCAATAAAGAAAGTAGTGACGCCCGTTGTTTTTTCCCCTCGTATGATTGCCCAATTGATAGGAGCGGCTCCTCGGTAGTCAGGAAGGAGTGAGCCATGTAAATTGAATGTACCTTTGGAAGGCATATTCCAAACAACTTCGGGTAACATCCGAAAAGCTACAACTACTTGAATATCAGCTTGGTATGATTTGAGTTCAGCAAGAAAATCAGGGTCTTTGAGTTTTATTGGTTGTAAAACAGGAATTTGATGTTGTCGTGCACATTTTTTTACGGGAGTTTCTTGGAGTTTTAAGCCACGACCTGCGGGTTTGTCGGGTGCGGTTACGACAGCAACAACTTCGAGATTTGCTTGGAGGATAGCTTCTAAACTGGCAACAGCGAAGTCCGGCGTACCCATGAATATAATTCGCATAAAATAGTACTTTATTTTGATTAATTTGTATTAAACTTTTATATTTGAATCATAGTTAAGGTACAAAGGTACGATGTTCTTGGATGAGGAATCAAAGTTTTGGTTTTTTGTTGCCGATTTTTTGACTATCTTTGTGGAACAATTAAGGACAAAATCATGCGATTGAAAATAACAAGTGCGAAACCAATGGAAAGGAGCTAGTTTCTGAACTCAAAATATATGTGTTTCAGGAGCGGAGTAGTATCCGTTCTTTTTTTTTGCCTTGTACGAACGCATTTTTGGCTTTACACGCAATTTTATCTAGTATAAACCCCTGTTATTGAACAAATTAACCAGGTTAAATTTTTTCTGTATGTCAAAGTATCAGTATTATACCCAAGAGGGATATGACAATTTGAAGAACAAATTACATGAAATGAAAACGAAAGGTCGTGCTGAAATTGCTCGTCAAATTGCAGAGGCACGTGACAAAGGTGACCTTTCTGAAAACGCGGAGTATGATGCAGCAAAGGATGCGCAAGGTTTGATGGAATCTGAAATTTCTAAGTTGGAAACGTTGATGTCTAACGCTCGAATTTTGGATGAATCAACGATTGACACATCTTCTGTTTCTTTGATGAATAAAGTGAAAATAAAGAATGTGAAGAACGGGGCAATCATGAACTATACATTGGTTGCAGAGGAAGAAGCGAACCTGAAAGAAGGGAAAATTTCAATTAATTCTCCTTTCGCAAAGGGCCTATTGGGTAAAGTCGTTGGTGATATTGCCCAAATTCAAGCGCCCGCTGGCGTTGTGGAAGTAGAAGTATTGGAAATAACTATTTGATAGCATACTAACTATTCGTTTTGTGAGGCTTGGTGCGAAAGTGCCAAGCCTCCTTGCATAAAAAAAGACTGGGACAATCTGCTCCAGCCTTTCTCGCTACTAAATCCACACAACTTTTATCTTTTGTTGTAGGCTTTTCGCCTACTTCTAGTTCTTTATTGTAGAAACAAATTTATACTTTTTATTGAAATTATGCAATAATGGGTCTTCTTTTTTCTGAAAAAATAATTTGAAATACAAAGAGATAGGTATATAAATTGATTTATCGGCCTATTGCTACCTTTTGAAGGAGCGAATCGATGATTTCTCTTGGCTGAACTCCATCTGCTTCTGCTTCGTAATTTAGAATAATTCGGTGGTTAAAAACATCTCCAACAACCGCTTTGATGTCTTCGGGCAGGACATAATCCCGTTGGTCAAAGAAAGCAAGTGCCTTCGCTGCCTTGTGTAAGGAAATAGTAGCACGTGGAGAAACCCCGTATTGAATGTATTTTGCTTCTTTAATTCCAGAATCTAATGGGAAACGGGTCGCGAAAACAAGCTCTATAATATATCTTTCGAGCATATCAGAAATGGTCACGGCATTGATTGCTTCCCGAATCGCAAAGATATCTTCTTTGTCTAAAATGGCTTTCGGACGGTAATTGAAACTGGTATTACTCATACGCCGAACCATTTCCAACTCATTCCGTTTGTCGAGGTAATCGACATACACCTTCATCATGAATCGATCTACTTGTGCTTCTGGGAGTGGGTAAGTTCCTTCTTGCTCTACGGGATTTTGCGTAGCCATAACCAAAAAAGGGCGGTCAAGAATATAGGTTTCTTCTCCAATGGTAACTTGGCGTTCAGCCATGGCTTCAAGCAATGCAGATTGCACTTTGGCAGGCGCTCGGTTCACTTCATCCGCTAAAATGAGATTCGCAAAAATAGGCCCTTTTTTAACTTCAAACTCACCTGATTTTTGGTTGTAAATCATCGTCCCGATTAAATCAGCTGGAAGTAAATCGGGTGTAAATTGGATTCGGTTAAACCCTAAATCGAGTACTTGTGCTAGTGTATTGATGGTCTTTGTTTTGGCAAGACCGGGCACACCCTCCAACAAAATATGGCCTTCAGAAAATAAACCAATTAATAAACGATTTACGAGTTTTTCTTGTCCAATAACTACCTTGCTGACTTCATCGAAGACTTCTCTGATTTTTCTATATGCTTCCAATTGATTTTCCATCTGTTCCGTTTATTATGGATGAGTTTCGATTTTCCCTTCTTTTATGCTGTTTTTTGGGGTTTATTCCCAAAAACAAATCGGTCATTTTGGGAAATATCTTTTTGTAAAATACAGTTTTCATATCCCATAAATAGGAGCATTTCTTTCGTTTCTTTTCCGTATGCTCGGTTAATTTCAAAGGCAATTAATCCGCCTGGTTTCAATGCCTCTAACCCAATTTGACCTATTTTTCTATAAAAAAGAAGTGGATCATCGTCTGGCACAAACAAAGCAAGAGAAGGTTCGTAATTCAAGACATTTTCCTGCATTTGTGTTTGTTCAGATATACAAATATAAGGTGGATTACTGACGATTACATCAAATTTTGGGTGAAGAGTTTCTTGCAAGTGAAGTACGTCTTTCTGCGAAAACGTGATAGTCACCTCATTTCTTTGTGCATTTTGTTGAGCAATTTTGAGTGCATCTACCGAAATATCCCATGCTGTCACGGAGCTTAACGGTATTTTCTTTGCTAATGTACCGGCAATACAGCCTGAGCCCGTGCCAATATCCAGAATTTCGGGTGCTGTATCCTTAAACTTTTGGATAAGTATATCAACCAATTCTTCTGTTTCTGGTCTAGGAATCAGAACGCCAGGTGAGGTTGCAAAGGGAAGTCCGTGAAAACTGGTTTCACCGAGGATATATTGCAGTGGTTCGTGTCGATTAATCCTTTCTATGATTGATTGCCAATGAACGTGGGCGTCATCCCATGATTTATTTCCAAGAATATCGAGTTTAGAAGCGCCGAGAAAATGTTCGATAAGCAGCATTGCCATTGCTTTTTTTTCGTGACTATCTTGTACCGAAATAGCAGTTTGCAGTGAAGTATAAATATCTTGGAGTGCTCTCATGAAAGGAAGGGAAGAAAAAATCCTGATAGCTGACTATCAGGATTTTATGTAAATTACAGGCGTCTAATCCAAATATTTCTGAATTGCGTTTTATTTCCGTGATCTTGCAATGCAATCACGTCTTCTCCGTGAGCAGTTGTGTATAAATGCAGTCCAATATAGTTCGTTAGTCCGTTAATAACCGTATTATTTTGAACAAGAACGCCATTGTGCAGAACGGTAATGCGTGCAGGTGAATCCAAGCGACCATCAGCTTTGAAGCGGGGTGCAGTATAAACGACATCATAGGTGTTCCATTCAAGAGGAGAACGCATGGCATTGACTAGTGGCGCATGGTCTTTGTAAATACTGCCCGCTTGGCCGTTGCTGTACGTGCGGTTTTGGTAAGAGTCTAGGATTTGTAACTCGTATCTATTTTGAAAAAATACACCGCTATTTCCACGTCCTTGGCCTTGCGATTCCACTACATCTGGTGCACTAAACTCCAAATGCAATTGGCAGTCTCCGAATTTCATTTTCGTTTGTACTCCACCAGACCCAGGTACAACTTGCATATAATCTTTGTCAATAATCTCCCAAGGTGCTGGTTTGGTTGCATCTTTTTGGCTTACCCACTGAGATAAATCCTTGCCGTCAAACAAAATGATGGCATCAGAGGGTGCATCCCCTAGTTTTTTGCCTGGAGTTATTACCGCGACCTGCGGCTCCCAAATCTCTGTCATTTCTGGCTTCATGGGCATCGGTGATACCTCCGGTGGAGTATTCGGATATTTTTGAGCCATGCTATTTTGGGCAACTCCCAGAGCTAAAAAAAGGCTCACTCCTAGAATGATTCTTTTGTTCATAATGGTTAAATGAGGGTGAATTAAAAAAGATTACAGATTCCAAAAATAGTAAGAATCACCAAAATTTTGTTTTTTTATCCCAAAAAAGATTCGTCGTTGTACCTTTGTACCATGAAATTCGAACTACAAGTTACAGATAAGGGCTCCAAAGCACGTGCTGGAGTTCTAACAACCGACCACGGGAAAATACAAACGCCGATTTTTATGCCCGTCGGAACTGCCGGAACCGTCAAAGGTGTGCATCAACGTGAACTCGAAGAGGAGGTTAAAGCCCAAATTATTTTGGGTAATACGTATCATCTTTACCTCCGTCCTGGGCTGGACATCATTGAAAAAGCAGGTGGTTTGCACGGTTTTAACGGATGGAAAAAACCAATCTTGACGGATAGCGGCGGTTATCAAGTTTTTTCATTGAAAGAAATCCGGAAAATTACAGAAGAGGGCGTGCAGTTTAATTCACACATTGACGGGTCAAAACACCTTTTCACCCCTGAGTATGTCATGGATATACAGCGTATTATTGGAGCAGATATCATTATGGCATTCGACGAATGTCCGCCGTATCCGTGTGATTATGCGTATGCAGAAAAATCCATGCACTTGACACATCGCTGGTTGAAAAGATGTATCCACCGGATGGATGAAACAGAGCCGAAATATGGCTACGAACAGGCTCTTTTTCCGATTATTCAAGGGAGTGTATATAAAGATTTACGGGTTCAGTCGGCGGAGTTTATTGCCGCCCAAAATCAGCAAGGAAACGCCATTGGAGGTTTGTCTGTTGGGGAACCTGCGGAGGATATGTATGCCATGATTGAGGTGGTTAATGCTATTTTGCCCCAAGATAAGCCACGTTATTTGATGGGAGTTGGAACGCCTGAAAATATCTTAGAAGCTATTTCACTCGGCATTGATATGTTTGATTGTGTAATGCCTACCCGAAATGCACGGAACGGGATGTTGTTCACGACACAAGGCATTATTAATATTCGGAACAAAAAATGGGAAGATGATTTTTCACCAATTGACCCCGGCCTCGATAACCATGTAAGTCAATTTTATACCAAAGCATACGTAAAACATTTGATTAAATGCCAAGAAATGCTAGGCGCGCAAATTGCAAGTATTCATAATCTATCTTTCTATCTTTGGTTGGTTGGACAAGCGCGGGAACACATTCTTGCTGGTGATTTTTCAAGCTGGAAGAACAGCATGGTGAAACAAGTCATGCAACGCCTTTAAAATGGGGTAAATGAATTACGTTAAAAAATTAGCTTGAAATGAGGATTTGTTTATTTTTGCATAATTTCAATAATTAATTAAACAAATATTAGTCAAATCATACATGGAATCACTCATTTCCTATTTTTCAACCATTCCGTCTTCACACAGAAGCTTGATTCTTGTTGGCGGAATTACCTTTTTTTGGCTTTTGGAGGGCATCCTTCCGCTTGTTCGTTTTCGGTATCATAAATGGAAACATGCAGGGGTAAACTTCTTTTTTACATTTACGACGATTCTCGTCAATTTCGCTTTGGCGTTTATCCTTCTCAAAACGTCTGATTGGGCTGTTGCCAATGAGTTTGGACTCTTGCAGTGGCTTCCTGAAATGTCACTTTGGCTCTATGGTCTAATTGGTTTATTATCCCTCGATTTAATCGGAGCATATACCGTACATTGGTCTGAGCACAAAGTCAAATGGATGTGGAAATTTCACCTCATTCACCATACAGATACACACGTAGATACAACCTCTGCCAATAGACACCATCCAGGAGAAAGTATTTTTCGCTTTATCTTCACTACAATCGGTGTTTTACTGATTGGTACACCTATGTGGATTGTCTTTTTGTACCAGTCACTTTCTGTGGTACTTTCGCAGTTTAATCACGCGAATATCTCGCTGCCAAGATGGTTGGATAAGGGCATGAGTTGGTTGATTGTATCGCCAAACATGCACAAAGTACATCATCATTTTCAGCTTCCTTATACAGATTCCAATTACGGGAATATTTTTGCTATTTGGGATCATATTTTCGGTACATACCGTGATTTATCTCCAGATAAAATCGTTTTTGGCGTGGATACACACATGAAACAAGAGGAAAATAGCCGTTTAGCAAATTTATTGCAGATTCCGTTTCAGCCGTATCGACCGCCGCAAACGCAAGGAAACGACTGATTAGTATATAAAAACAGCGGGCTTTCAGTTATGAAAGCTCGCTGTTTGTTTTTAGACATACATACCCAAATCAGTTTATTTGCTTTAAAAAGTCTATGAACTCAACTTGTAATGCCGTTTGTTTATCTTTCGCATACCAAGCATGGAGTTTCTCGGAGGTGACTTTGTAATCTACATCTTGTCCTTTGTACGTGTCAAGAAGTGCTTGAGCAGGAATTGGACGCGGGCCCCAATCACCCAAAAATGTATAATTTTCATCCAAAACAATCCATTTCGGGATAGATTTGCTTGTGCCCGTCAAGTGAGCATCCATTAATGCTGGATTTGCATCTCTGTAAATCAGTCCTAATTTGATTTTTTCCGGATTTAAAGCAGCTATTTGCCCAATAACGGGAACAATTTGCGCGGCATCTCCACACCAATGTTCTGTGATAACTAGCCAGTGAAGTGGTTTTTCGAGGGCTTCTACCGTTTTCCTCATTTCTTCCGTTAAGTGAAGCGTTTTACCGATTCGTTGCATACGCTGCCAGTTCATCGGTAGATATTCGTGAAACGGAATAGCATCTCCAGCAGCTATTTCTTCTTCAAAACGCGTTTGATACGCGGAAAAAGAGAGGCTCTTCCCAAAAAAATGGGCATATTCGTTGGGTGTTAACATTTTTTGTTGTGTATGTTGGATTTATCACAATACAATTCTCGTCTGTGAAGTAGTTCCATTTTCTTTTTTCAGAATTGCATTTGTAAACCACTTTGTATAGAAAAAGGCCGTGAAGTAAATCCATAAATTTCTGTGTAATGTGTATTAAGCGCATTTTGAATACTTGCAAATGCTTTCACTTTGGCATGAATCGCATATCCAACCTGTATGTTCACTAAAAAATAAGCAGGTAAATCGACTTCCTCACTAGTGAAAGTGTTCGTATTGAAAAAGCGGTCTGTACGATCAGAAAAATACTGACATTGCACACCTACCGTCCATTTAGAAGAAATTTGATATCCAATCGTTGTATTTATTGCGTGTTTTGGGCGGCGTAAAAGGTTACTCGTACGTATTTCTGTTCCTCCTTGGTCTTCAATTGATTCACCCGTTGTAAATGTGTAATTACCTGAAAAATGCCAATTCTGAACAAATAATTGTCCGTCTATTTCTACTCCTTGGTCTTGTTGTTTATTCAGATTGATGTATTGCCCATAAGGCGGAATAGAGAGGGATTGGAAGAAAATGACATTCCGCATGGCGCGTCGGAAATAAACTCCGCGTATGTAATTTTTCGTTTTTTTACCTGAAAATTGCATGCCAAAATCGTACGTTTGAGCAATTTCTGGCTGCAAATCCAAGTTACCATACGCTGAATAAATTTGGTATAAGGATGGATTTTTGAAGCTATTCGCGACAGACAAAAACGCTTTAAATTGGGGATGAATGACCCAATACGGGTTAATTGTGTAAGAGGTATTGAAGTTGTAGATGGAATGTTGGTTTAGCCGCCCACCGATTTCAAATCCAAATTTGCCCAATCCTTGGCTACTTAGTGAAGTATAAGCACTTGTATTTAGAATGGATGCTTGCGCAAATTCGATGGGTGTTTCATCAAAACGACCAAAAGGACTTATAGAAAAATAATCTTGCGACATGCTTTGTTGCCGAACGTCAAACCCACTCAAAAGTGTAAAATTGGGGTGAAAGCGCCATTGGGAAACCCATTCGGCAAAGTGTGCTTTGGAGGCAAAATTCGCTTCAGAATAAGACGAAAAGGCGGTAATTGGTACAAATGTGGAGTCGTTGACCGAAGAACGATTCGTTTGGGTGTACAAATAATGCGCCGTCCAGTCCCATTTTTTTCCTTGGTATGTATAACCTGAACCGATTTGGACATTCGTATTCGTGGATACAAAGTCGTGGTCATCTGCAAATGCACCTTCATCGATGTCTGCTCGGTAGTGGCTAAGCAAAAATTTGCCATAAAAAGATGCTTTTTCGGATACAAAGCGAGTGAGAGTGCCGTGCGCTGAAGTCGCCGCAAAGCCATCTTTCTCAAAAGGTTCGGCGGATTTGGAGGCGTCTGCTGCTGAAAAACCTTGGCTATTTGTCTGTGAAATTCCCGCTATGTATTTCCATTTTGTAGATTTCCCGGATACAGTCGCATCTCCTCGATAAGTACCAAAGCTACCTGCTGAAAGTGTAGCACTCACTTGAAAAGGTTTCAATCCTGTTTTTTTTGTGATGATATGAATAACGCCCGCAACGGCATCTGAACCGTAAAGCGTTGATTGCCCACCTTTCATGATTTCGATTCGTTCGATTTGTTCCAAAGGAATGAGGTTCAAATCAAATGAGTTGGAAATTGCGGAGGGGTCAAAAACGGGAACTCCATCTACCAAAATAAGGGAAGAACCAGCGCCGGCGCCACGTAAAAAAGGAGTTTGGACACTTCCAAGCGGTTGTCCGCTTCCTACAACAACGAGCCCGGCTTGTGTGTTGAGAACGTCTAAAAGCGAGCGACCAGCTTGAGAGCGGAGGAGGGAGTCTGACAGTACGGTAAGGACTTTCCCGGATTGGTCTTGTTTTTGTGGGAATTTTGAAGCGGTAATGACTACTTCGTCCAATGATTTGTCTTTTTCTTGGGCATACAAGAGGTGGGTAGATAGGAGCAATCCTACCAAGACGAGTTGGGTGCGCGTTGACGGCATGTTTTTTTGTAGAAAAAATAAAAAATGGGCGAACGCTCGTTTGTTTTCATCCTCCGTAAAGAACAAACAAGAATGGTCTGAGGCAGGTCTCCTGGCTTGGTTTATCGTTTGGAACCTTCCCACCAAAACGGCAGTGGCATTGCAGACAAACGACTTTGTGCTTTAAGACACAAATAAACCGTACAGTTGCGGGGACAGCTTGTGCTTACACAATTCCCTATTAAGTCCTACCAAGAAACTAGATTTCCCTTGAAAGACACCTCAAACTGCCACAAAGGTATTGGAAAAATACAAAATTCCAATACCTTTTTCGCCCTTCTGTTTTCTTATCTATTGAAGGTTAGTCGTTGTCCCTTGACGGATTCATCAAATTTTCCTTGGTTATAGACGACATGTCCCGAGACAATCGTCTGCTCGATACGTGCAGGGAAAGTATGGTTTTCAAACGGAGACCAGCCACATTTGGCATAAAGACTTTCTTTGGTCACGTGTGTGGAAGCATCTAAATCAACAATCACTAAGTCTGCCCAATAGCCTTCTCTGATAAAACCACGGCGGTCAATTTGGAAACAAATAGCGGGTGCATGAGCGGCTTTTTCAACGACTTTTTCAAGGGTTAATTTCCCTTGTTTTACAAAATCTAATAAAGCCAATAAACTATGCTGTACGAGCGGTAAACCAGCAGGGGCACTCCAATAATCTTGTTGTTTTTCTTGCCATGTATGTGGCGCATGATCGGTTGCTAGAATATCCAATTTGTCATCCAAAAGTCCTTGCAAAAGTGCATCGCGGTGTCCGTGCTTGATGGCAGGATTGCATTTTATTTGATTGCCTAATTGGTCATAATCTGCGGCATCAAACCAAAGGTGATGAATACAAACTTCTGCCGTAATTCTTTTTTCAGCGAGTGGAATATCGTTTCTAAACAACGCCAACTCTTCTTTTGTAGAAATATGCAAGATATGCAAACGGGTATTGTGTTTTTTGGCTAGATTACTTGCCATTTCTGATGAAATGTAACAGTTTTTCTCATCACGAATGAGCGCATGAATATCTGCTGGTAACTCATGAGCAGCTGTATCTTTGAATTTCTCTTTGAAGACAGCCAGGTTTTTTCGGACAGTCGCCTCATCTTCGCAATGGGTGGCAATTAGTCCTTCAAAATTACCGAATAACCGCCCAAGAATGACTTCGTTGTCCACTAACATATTTCCCGTTGAACTCCCCATGAATATTTTCAAGCCGCATACGTCTTTGAGATTCGTGCGCATGGCTTCGTCGTAATTATCGTTTGATGCACCCATGAAAAATGAATAATTGGCAAGAGAACTTTGCTTCCCAATTTCATATTTATCTGCGAGTAGTTCCTGTGTAAGTGCATTTGGAACAGTGTTGGGCATCTCCATAAATGTGGTTGTACCGCCAGCTACCGCTGCTTTGGACTCCGTGTAAATGGTCGCTTTGTGTGTCAAGCCGGGCTCGCGGAAATGCACTTGGTCGTCTATAACACCGGGTAAAACATATTTTCCGGCTGCATCGATGTATGTGTCTGCCGGAAACGATAGATTTCTTCCAATCTGGTCTATAAGACCATTTTTTACAAAAATATCTGCGTCAATGATTTGTCCTTCGTTAACAATTCGAGCGTTTTGAATAAGTAATGTTGCCATATTTTGAGAGAATTTATACAAATCACAAAGCTGCGATAAAAAAAAATAAGGTCAAAAAAAATCGCCCTTTTCAGTAGAAAAGAGCGATTGATATCATCTATTTGATTTTTTTCTCCCATTGTTTTGCCTCTTCGATGACCCAGTGATACTCGGCAATTTCTTGGCATTTTTTAGCATATAGTTTTGCCTTTTCGGGTTGATTCAAGTGGTAGTAGTTTCGGGCGAGTCCCAAATAAGCTAATCCTTTGTATTCAGAGGTATAGCGTCTATCCGCTACCATTTGCGCCGCCTTTTGGTAATGCTGCATCGCTGCTGGTTTATCCTTATCTCTGATTTCAGCTAAAATCCCTTCAAATGTGTGAATAGCCAACCAATAAAGGCTGTTGGATGGCGTGTTTTTTAGTTTATCTATCTGTTTTTCCGCTTCTGTAAACTGCCCATTGAGGAGCAAAGCCTCTGCATAGCGCATGGTGAAAAGTTTATTATTGGGGTATTTTTTGCCAAGATAAGCAGCTGTATGTAGCGCTTTGGGACGGTCATTTTGGTATTTCAGGTAAATATTTGTCAGATAAATAGCGGCTTCCTCGCGGGAAAAGGTGGCTTTTTGAATAGCACTTTCGAGTTGTTGCAAGCCGAGAGCCTTATTGCCTCCTTCAAAGAACAACATAACGGGTTTTACGACAGGATGGGTTTCTGGATATTGGATTCGGTAAAAATTATATAAACCCGTAGTGAATAAAAAGTCTGGATTCTTGTATTTCATTCCTTCTTTCAAATATCCATAGACTTGCTTTGCTTCAAGAACTGCTTTGGAGTACTCTTTTTGGTAATTGTAAGAAAGTGCGATGTATCCGTAGGTAGCAATCAGAAAAAAGGTTGCTTCTTCTTTGTATTTGCCTTCTTTGTATAAATTTTCCGCCTGTTTTTTCGATTTTTCAAGTGCCGTCAAGTACTTGTTCAGTGCAGTTGGATTTTTTTCTACAGGCATATTTTGCCATTGAATCTGAATAGCATGGAGAAGTTCACCGACGGGATGATTGACGTACGCTGTTTTTACTTTTTGAAAGTGATGGTCCGCCTCTGTAAATTCCATATTATAGAGTTTATCCATCCCAAGTTTGATGTGGTTTTTGGCGGCTTCGTCGGTAAGGAGTTGTGCGTAAGTGAGTTGCGGGATTAATGCGGCTGTCAGGAGGAGTGCGCGAAAAAAAGGCGTTATCATGTCTGGACGTTCTTAGTTATGTGAATGTCCTTTGATAACGTCTTTTTGGGTCAATTAGTTGACGAAGAACTAAATTTTACCTTCGTCACCAAAACTGTAATAGGCATAGTCCGATAGAATGAGATGGTCTAAGACAGGTAAATCAAGCCATTTACCGGCTTCGACTAATTTCTTAGTAAGCTGAATATCAGCTTGGCTAGGTTGCAAATTGCCAGACGGATGGTTGTGAGCAAGGATAATAGCAGACGCTAACTGGTCGAGTGCGTATTTGAAAATAATCTTTGGGTCTGCTACGGTTCCTGCTACGCCACCTCGGCTAATTTGTACAGGTTTGATGACACGATTCGCTCGATTTAATAGTAAAATCCAAAATTCTTCGTGTGGAATATCCATCAAATGGGGTTGCAAAACGAGAAATGCATCTTTGGAGGAGGTAATTTTGGGAGCTTCTAAGGTGGGAGATTCTTTACGCCTTCGTCCGAGTTCAGCGGCAGCAATGATAGTGATAGCTTTGGCGGGGCCTATGCCTTTGAATTGTGTTAATTCCTTGAGGCTCAATTTGCTCAATAAGTGTAAATCTCCCTGAACGCTGGTCAATATTTGATGCGCCAAACCTACTGCGGACAGTTCGGTTGTGCCGGAACCCAATAAAATAGCAATGAGTTCGCTGTCGGAGAGGGCACTACGGCCTTGAAGAACTAATTTTTCACGCGGTTTGTCTTCTTCCGCCCACGATTGGAAAGTTTCTGTTGGTTTATACATGGCATTTTATATTTGCCACGAAAATAGAAAAAGTTCATGTACTTTCATACATGAACTTTTTCTCGCTAAAACGAATCGCTAAAATTAAGCGGCCAATTTGTTCACATGCTTTGTCAAGCTTGATTTCAAGTTCGCTGCTTTGTTTTTATGAATGATGTTTCTCTTCGCCAATTTATCTACCATAGATGAAACTGCTTTCAATAAAGTCTTTGCTTCTTCTACATCACTTGACGCACGCAATTTTCTGATTGCTGTACGCGTCGTTTTATGTTGGTAGCGATTTCTCAAACGCTTTGTTTCGTTTGCTCTGATTCTCTTAAGTGCTGACTTGTGATTTGCCATATTTTGATTTAATTACCGTTTCATACCTTTTCGGGTCGCAAATTTAAGAGTTACGTAGGATTAATACAAATACTTTTCGCTTTTAATGAGCGAATTTTACTCTTAAAACTGCTTAATCCTGCAAAATTACAACGTATCTCTCCCGTTTACAACAAGTTTTTGACTTTTATTGATTATACTCTTTTTCTTTTTGATTTTTTTATGGAATTTGACAGATAATTGTCTGTTAACTAATTTCTTACATTAAATTCCAATATCCATGAAAATTGCGTTGCTTTTTTTTTCTATGCCATTCAGTGCTTTTTTTTGGGGCTTTTTTGGTCATCAAAAAATCAATCAATACGCTATTTATACACTTCCTCCTGAAATGAGTAGTTTTTACCGATTGAACAAAGATTATCTCATCGAAAACGCAGTAAATCCGGATAAAAGACGCTACGCAGTAGAAGGAGAGGCCCCGCGCCATTATATTGATTGGGATGTTTACCCCGCCCAAGTTCGCGATTCTTTGGTTCAAATGCCGTGGAAAAAAGCTGTTGATTGGCTTTCCGAAGACACACTTCAAGCGTATGGAATTGTTCCTTGGCACGTGATTTTTATGAAATATCAACTCACAAAGGCATTTGAAGAGCGCGACGTTCGTAAAATTCTACGCCTTTCGGCTGAAATCGGACACTACATCGCCGATGCCAATGTGCCGCTACATACTACCCGTAATTACAACGGACAAGAAACCAACCAATACGGTATTCATGGTTTTTGGGAATCTCGTTTGCCCGAATTGTTTTTTCCCGAATTTCACCTGTGGGTAGGTAAAGCAACCTATCTTTCAAATCCTACCGAAGAAATTTGGAACGGTGTTCTACAAGCCAATCGAGCGCTTGATTCGGTGTTTACTTGGGAGAAAAAACTTACGCTTCAAATGGGATTAGATAAAAAATACACCGTGACAGAACGGAACAAACAGACGGTTCGCGCGTATTCGTACCCTTTTTCGGAAGCCTATTTTCATGCCTTGAACGGACAAGTAGAAAGGCAAATGAAGCGGTCTATCAAAATGGTGGGAGATTTTTGGTTTACTGCTTGGGTCGATGCCGGACAACCAGATTTACAGAAATTAACGCCTTATGTACGAACCCAAGCCGATGAAAAAGAGGAAGTTGAGATGAAAAAACTTTGGTTGAAACGCTTGAGAACCGTTCGTCCAGAAGAATAAATAGATGAAAAAATAAAAAAGCATGGCTGAAAATCTGCCATGCTTTCTACTACTTAAACCAAAGATTATCCGTTAAAAAACGGAGATACCTTTGTTTATAAACTCTTAACGGCTGCAGTTAGTTTCGGGAGTACGTCGAAAACATCCCCGATTATGCCGTAATCTGCTGCCTTGAAGAAAGGTGCTTCTGGGTCTTTGTTGATGACAACAATCACTTTGGAGGAGTTCACACCCGCCAAATGTTGAATAGCTCCCGATATTCCACATGCAATATATAAGTTGGGTGCTACTTTCACACCTGTTTGTCCGACGTGTTCGTGGTGCGGTCTCCAATCTGCATCAGATACGGGTTTTGAACAAGCGGTTGCCGCGCCGAGTGCATCAGCAAGTTCTTGAAGTGGCGCCCAATGCTCTGGCCCTTTCATTCCACGACCACCCGACACAACGATGTCTGCTTCTGGCAATGAAATAGTACCGCTTGCTTTGATGGTTTCTGTCACTTTACCTACAAAGTCAGACGCGTTTACACTTGTTGTAAAAGAGGTAACTTGTGCAAGTCCTTCTCCAGCAATTGCTTCAACTGCATTTTTTTTGATGGTTAATACCTTGATTGGCGTATCTACTTTTACCTCTGCAAATGCTTTTCCAGTAAAAATGCTACGTTTCACACGAAAACCATCCTCAAAAGTAGGAAGTTCTGTTACGTTTCCTACAATTCCAGCTTTTAACGCACCAGCTAGGCGCGATAAAACAGCGTCAGAGACAGATGATTTAGCAGCAACAATTAAGTTTGCTTGTACTTTTTGAACAGCTTCTGTCACTATTTTGGCAAATGCCGTAGCGTTTACTTCAGCTAAGTGGCTACCCGCGACGTGCAGAACCTCTTGAACACCATAAGCTCCCAATTGAGCTAATTGGCTCTCAGATGCATCACCCAAGGCAATGGCATAACTTGTTTCACCTGTTTTTTGAGCTACTTGTGACCCGTAAACAGCTGCTTCAAACGAAGATTTTTTAATTTCTCCTTCAGATATTTCTATGAAAATGAGTACAGACATTTGTTTCTTGTTTTAGGGTGATTTAAAGTACTTTGGCTTCTGTACGAAGTAGCGTGATGAGTTGCGCGGCATCTTCCGCAGAAATCATTTTACAAGCTCCTTTTTCAGGTGGTAATTCGTACGAATGAATGGATGTGAGCGTATTTCCGGTAGCTGGGATAACAGCCAACGGCTTTGTCCGGGCAGTCATAATACCACGCATATTTGGGATTTTCCATTCTGCGATGGGTTCTTGGCAGCCTAAAACGAGAGGTAAGGGAGCTTCTACCAATTCTTTTCCGCCTTCGATTTCCTTCACCATTTTCGCTGTAGCACCGTCAATATCCAATTTCATGACAGGTGAGAAGGAAGCCATGCCAAGGAGTTCGCCTACAATACCGTGCACGACACCAGAGTTATAGTCTGTTGTCTCACGACCCATAAGGATGAGGTCAAAAGCATGTTGTGCAGCATAATTTGCGATTTGTTCGGCAACAAAGAACGAGTCAGTTGGATCAGCGTCTATGCGCACGGCGTCGTCTGCACCGATGGCTAATGCTTTTCTAATTTGCGGTTCAGTGTCAGCCAATCCTACGTTTAAGACGGTGACAGTGCCGCCAAACTGGTCGCGAAGCTCAACGGCTCTCGCAAGGGCGTAGTCGTCATAAGGACCGATAATGTACGAAATGCCCGATTTGTTGAATTGGGTTTGGTTGTCGGTAAACGAAATTTTGGATGTAGTATCCGGAACGCTTGAAATACACACGAGTATTTTCATGGGAATCTTGCGGTTAGTTTGTTAAATTAAGGATATTTGTATCAAATAAACAGAAAAGACGTGTCGAACCTACGCAAGGTAGGATGAACTACTTAATGCACAAATGAAACACGATATTGTACAAAATTGTTATGCTTGCATAACAATACAAATTTAGAATACGAAGAAATAGTATGCAAGCAGAACGATTAAAAATTTTACTTTCCTTGTGTGAAGAAGAGCCAGAAGAACCTTTTAATTGGTATGCCTTGGCGATGGAATATGTACGAACAGACGCACAGCGTGCCTTGACGTTATTGGAAGAAATCGTGCATCGTTTTCCTACTTATCTGGCTACGTATTATCAGTTGGCGAGTGTTCAGTTGGCATTGGAAGCTTACCAAGAAGCGAAAAAAACAACAGAGGCGGGCATTCGTTTGTCTATTGAATTGCAAAATACCAAAGCGCAAAAAGAACTTTCGGCACTAAAGCAACAAATTGTGGATGAAATGATGTTTGATGAGTAAATGAAAAAATTATACATAGAAACAGGTTCAAAATCTGGTCATTTGCGGCCTTCTGTTCTCATGATTTATACAGGAGGAACGCTCGGAATGGTATTTGACTCAAACGAAAAAACATTAGTCCCTTTTAATTTTGAGCAAATCATGGAAAATGTGCCCGAATTAAATCGACTAAACTTTGATTTAACGGTCATGATGTTGCCCAAGCCCATTGATTCATCTAATATTCAAATTCAAGATTGGATTGAATTGGGACAATTGATTGAGGATAATTTTCAGGAATACGGAGCTTTTGTCATTTTACACGGGACTGATACCATGGCTTACACGGCTTCTGCGTTGAGTTTCATGTTAGAAAATATAAGTAAACCGGTTATTTTGACCGGTGCGCAACTTCCGATTGGGGTAGCGAGAACAGATGCACGCGAAAACTTATTTACAGCTCTGGAAATTGCATCTGCCCAGATTGACGGTCGCCCGATAGTACCCGAAGTTTGTATTTATTTCAATGGCTTGCTGTTGAGGGGCAATCGGGGAAAAAAAGTAGAAAGTTCCCAATTTGATGCGTTTCATTCAGAAAACTACCCTTATCTAGCCGATATCGGGATTTCCATCGCGTATAATTTCCCGTATATTCGTCCGTACCGCCCAGACTTGCCACTAAAATTACATACAAAATTTGACCCCAATGTATTGATAATCAAGTTATTTCCGGGTTTACAGGTTGATTTCCTAGCACATTGTTTAGCGAAAGAAGGTTTGCGAGGAGTTATTCTTGAAACTTTTGGCGCAGGAAATGCACCAACAGAAGCCTCGTTTTTAGCTGTTCTGAAAACAGCGATAGAAAAGGGAATTATTCTACTAAATGTGTCCCAATGTACCGGTGGGAAAGTCATGCAGGGGAAATATGCAACGAGTGCTGCGCTGGAGGCGGTAGGTGTAATTTCTGGTGGAGACATGACGATTGAAGCGGCTACAACCAAAATGATGTTTTTACTTGGAAGACACGGAAAAGACATTCAGGAAGTGAAATTTAGACTGCAACAACCGATTTGTGGGGAATTGGAGTTGTAAGTTCTAAAAAAATAGCTACCTTTGCACCTCAAAATACAGAGAGGTGCTCGAGTGGTTGAAGAGGCACGCCTGGAAAGCGTGTAGGCCGGCAACGGTCTCGAGAGTTCGAATCTCTTCCTCTCTGCAAAATCCCCTGATAGCTAGATAGTTATCAGGGGATTTTTTTATGTATTCACAAAATATTCGTACTTACTTTATTTAAAAATGAGCTTCCCGTTTACTAAAAATGTATTCTTAAATTTCCATAAGAAGTGTTTTTAAGTTAGTTTTGGTATTTGTGAATAAAAGAAGTTAAAATCAATTCATCCTAGTATCTGGTCTTTTCGTACGTACAAATTGTATTGATTTATTCATTTCGTTCGCTTCGCTTTGTTACAAAAATAGAAATATCCCAAAATAGTTACCTATGGTTAAATTTTATTTTCCCTTTTTTACTTCCAGCATGTATCGTCTTGTTCTCCTTTTTCTTTTTGTAGTCTCTCCAAAATTAATGGCTCAAAAAGGGATGAAGCCCGCTCAGGGCATAGCACCTGCTGGTACGGAGCGCCGCTTGGCCTTGGTTATAGGTAACAAGGATTACCAATATGTTACTCGTTTGAGTAATCCTACAAACGATGCAGACGACATGGCAGCGGCCTTGTCTAGCTTAGGCTTTGAAGTAATTTTACGTAAGAACTTAACGGAGAAGGAATTGACCCGCACGATTGATGAGTTTGGGAATCGTCTTCGTCAATACGACGTAGGTTTATTTTATTACAGTGGTCATGGTGTGCAAGATAGAGGGGAGAATTATTTGGTACCTGTGGATGCCCAAGTGAAGGTATCATCGGAGATTGAATACACGTGTGTGAAATTAGGTCGGACGATGGCCAAGATGGAGGGAGCGAATTTGAAGGTGTCATTGGCTTTTATAGATGCTTGCCGCGACAGTCCGTTTCCAGCCACGACAAAGAGTACATTGGCAAAGGGGTTGAGTATTCCGAACAATCCACCAGGGAGTTTTGTAGCCTTTTCAACGCGGGCAGGAAGTACAGCGGACGATAACCAAGAAGGCCGAAATGGGTTGTTTACGTCGGAGTTATTGCGTCATTTGACAGTTCCCAATTTAGGAGTTCGGGATATATTAGACCGAACAACGCAGGGGGTGAGTGCGCGCTCAAACAGAAACCAGATACCAGGTAGATACGATGAATTAACGGGTGATTTTAAATTCGTAGTGACAGGCACAGCTGCCGCAATTTCGTCTGCGACTTCAACAGAAGTAGTGGAAAAACCTACCAACGAAAAGGTATTGATACCAACAGCGACAACGGCTCAGACAGCTAAATTTATGGATTTGCCGTTTGCAGATATGGTATATGTGTCGGGTGGGAGTTTCACGATGGGAGACGCTAGAGAACTGGGTGATGCAGACGCTAAACCCGCACATTCTGTAAACGTAACAAGTTTTTGGATGGGTAAATATGAAATTACGCAGGCACAATGGAAGGCAATCGTAGGAACAAACCCAAGTACATTTAAAAATTGTGATAATTGTCCGGTAGAAAATGTAAGTTGGTTAGATGCGGTTGCTTTTTGCAATAAATTGAGCGAAAAAGAGGGTAAACAGCGTGTTTATACAATCAATGGAAATGAGGTAAAAATAGATGTATTTGCAAATGGCTACCGTCTCCCGACCGAGGCAGAATGGGAATACGCAGCTGGTGGAGGAATCGCTAGTCGAACTCTTTATGGAAACGGGCAAGATTTGCTTCGTTCATCAGATGCAAATTATTACGGAAACAGAACGCAAGACGGGGTTTACAGGGCAAAACCTGTGACAGTCGGCAGTTTTCGTCCAAATGATTTGGGCTTATATGATATGACAGGTAATGTTTGGGAATGGTGCCAAGATTGGTACGGGAATTATACGACTGGCGCACAGACAAATCCACAGGGAGCAAAGTCAGGAAGTAGCCGTGTTTTTCGAGGAGGTTCGTGGTTTAGTAGTCCAGCATTTGGAGCCGTAAATATGCGGGGTTCCAATGGCGTTAGTTATCGTGATAATCAGCTAGGTTTTCGGGTCGTTTGTGCCCCTTGATGTAAAACGAATGAGTAACCAGTTTTGGTCGATACATCATCCAGTACTCTCATTAGAAAAACACTCCATCGATTGTCCATTACTCAATAGAGATTGAATTTATGCGTGTAAAATTTTGTACTTCACTTTTATTTTTTGGGTTACTTTTATTGAGTACGCCTTTGTTTTCCCTCCACGCTCAGATGCGGGGAATGAAGCCTGCTCAGGGGGAGTCGCCCGCCGGCACAGAGCGCCGTTTGGCCTTGGTAGTAGGGAACAACAATTACCAATATGTTAAACGCTTGAAGAATCCGGCAAATGATGCCGATGACATGGCTGTGGCCCTTGAGAGTTTAGGGTTTGAGGTAATTAAACGAAAGGATTTAACGGAGAAAGAGCTGAAGCAAACGATTGATGACTTTGGAAATCGGCTACGTCAATACGACGTAGGTTTATTTTATTATGCTGGTCATGGTGTACAATATGAGGGAAATAACTATTTAGTTCCAGTAGATGCACAGGTAAAGGTTGCAACAGAGATAGAATATACGTGTGTAAATTTGGGGCGAACGATGGCGAAAATGGAAGGCGCAAATTTAAAAGTATCGTTGGCATTTATAGATGCTTGTCGTGAGAACCCATTCGAGGGAGAAACGAGAAGTATGATGGCAAACGGGTTGAATATCCCAAATAACCCACCAGGAAGTTTTGTAGCCTTTTCAACGCGGGCTGGAAAAACAGCGAGTGACAATCAAGAAGGTAGGAATGGGTTGTTTACGTCAGAGTTATTACGCCATTTGACGGTTCCGAATTTAGGTATTCGGGATATATTAGACCGAACAACGCAAGGCGTGAGTGCTCGATCGAATAAAACTCAAATACCGGGTAGATACGATGAATTGACAGGAGATTTTAAATTCGTAGTGACAGGCGTATCTGCTGTTCCTTCTGCAATCTCAACGGATTTCGTGGAAAAACCAACTACCGAAAAGGGGGATGTGCCGTCAGTCAAAACAGCTCAATCAGTCAAGTTCATGGACTTGCCGTTTGCAGATATGGTGTATGTATCGGGTGGGAGTTTCATGATGGGCGATAGCAAAGGGAAGTCTGATGAGCAACCTATTCATTCGGTTCAGGTAGATGGTTTTTGGATAGGGAAATATGAGGTTACACAAGCACAGTGGGAGTCTGTAATGGGAAATAATCCAAGTAAATTCAAGAAGTGTTCAGATTGCCCGGTAGAGAATGTGAGTTGGTTGGATGCGATTGCCTTTTGTAATAAGCTGAGTGATAGAGAGGGAAAGCAGCGAGTTTACACAATGAATGGCAATGACGTAAAAATAGATTATTTGGTGCATGGATATCGTCTGCCCACAGAGGCAGAATGGGAATATGCAGCACGGGGTGGAAATAAGAGTAAGGGATACAGGTACGCAGGGGAGAATGAGTTGGCGTCTGTGAGTTGGTTTGGAGATAATGCCAAAAACAAAACGAGGGTTGTAGGCCAAAAGCAACCAAATGAGTTAGGTATTTATGATATGAGTGGAAATGTGTGGGAATTTTGCAATGACTGGTATGGAGAAGACTACTATGCCTCTAGTCAGAATAATAACCCACTCGGGCCTCCTTCGGGGTCTTATCGTGTTCTACGCGGAGGTGGTTGGCTTTCGGCATCCACGTCTTGCAGGGTGTCTGAACGGAGTGTTAGCACACCTACTACCTTCTTTATCACCTCTGGTTTTCGTGTTGTTATTTCCCAATAGTATTTTTATCTTTATTTTGAATAGCGTATTACCATGTATATCTTGTCAAGCTGAATAAATAATATGTACATCATTCGTTCAAAACGACTGGAATGAAGTCAATCATAAAAGTAATTCACGCATTCACAAAAAAGTTTCTATTAACGTCTCATTTTGAATTTCAGATTAGCAAGTGATAAGGATTGTCCCCAAAATGTATAAAAACATAAAAAATTAAGAATGAAAATATTCTACATACGAAGCAAAACCACCCATTGGATTCCATTTTGGATGTTGCTTTTTTCTATTTTTTATTTCAATCAAGAAGCACAATCCCAAACTCTTCATGCCTTCTTGCTTGCAGATACATTCGATGCATCTATCGGAATAACCTGTCAAGCTGACCTAGATTCCATGAACTCTAAAATGGCACAAGTTGCACAAGCCATTGGTTATCAGTACAATCCAGTTGTTATTCAGGCAAGTAATTTCGGAAAAACAGGTATGGAAAGTGCGTTGTCAAGGCTTGTATGTTCGTCAGAAGATGTTATTTTTTGTTTGTATGCAGGACACGGTTTTACAACGCAAGGGCGTTCGAACCAATTTCCGTTGCTTTTATTGAAAGACGATAATACATTTGGGTTGGAGGATTTGCATGATCGATTGAAAGCAAAGCGTGCCAAATTATGTGTTACGCTCGGAGATTGCTGTTCGCAGCTGCTTCCTCAAGCGATTCCACCCATGCACAAACCCCTTTTTCGGGGAATTGATGTCCGAAAAGATATTTCGATTCTATCCCAATTATTTACAGAGACCCAAGGTGATGTCTTGATTTGCAGTACAAAATCAGGGGAGTTGGCAGCTTCTATTCCTGTCTATGGTGGACTTTACACCCGCTCTTGGTTGGAGGCACTTGGTTTTGCAGAAACAGGCAATACAGAGATAGATTGGGAAAGTTTATTGCAAGACAGCAAATCACGTCTATCACTTTTTTCTTCCTCCCCCTTTTTTGGAAACACGATGGCTACGTTACGTCAGACCCCGCATTGGCGTATCAATACACAAGTAGTCAATCCATCTCAACAAAATACCATTAATTTTGCTGAATTAAATGAATTTTTGAACCGTTTGGCGGATGAAAGTCAGTCATACGAAAATCGTTCGGCACTTCGGACTAAAAAGAAGGATTCCTTTTTTCTTCCTGACGCGCAAATAAAACTATATGTGGATAATCCGGAAAGACCTGTTGAGACCCAGCCATTGACTCGTTTTTTGAGTCGATTAATCAATAACGGCCCTCAGATTCAACAAGTGAATATTGTACAGCGCTTATCAGTAACTGATACAGACGGGAAATACAAAATTTTGACAGTTCAAGAAATTCGGTAAATCGTTCGATAGTCCCCAAAACTTGGTTGCAATGGAATATACATTTTGAGACTATTCTGTGTTCGAATTCATGATTATTTTTAGTCTAACTGACCGCTTAATAAATAAATTTTGGAGCTCTAAAGTTGGTCTAGTAGATTTGAAACAAGCACAAAGTGTATTGCTCTATAATTTATATTTCATGAAAATAGTTTTCAGTGTTCGATTTCTAAAAAAGCGAAATTTTGATTGAAGTAAATGATATTGTGAAATATAAAATAATTGATGGATGTTAATCTCCCATTATTTCTCATTTCAATAGAGTTAACAATTAATAAATCTAAATATATAAAACAATTAAATTCGAACTGTATGCACAAACATTTGTACTTATTTTTCATACTATCCTCCTTTGTTAGTTTTGGTCAAATGCGAGGTATGCTGCCCTCCTCAGAAACAAATAAATCACAGGTAACAGAAAAACGCATCGCATTGGTTATTGGCAACAAGAATTATGAACGAACAGATGCTGCGCTTCAAAACCCAATCAACGATGCAAATGACATGGCGAAGACGTTGGACGGTTTGGGCTTTGATGTATTGAAATATACGGACTTGACTTTTGCTGGTTTCAAACGCGCCATTGATGAATTTGGGGAAAAATTGCCCAATTACGATGTTGCCTTGTTCTATTTCAGTGGACATGGGGTGCAATTCAACGGAGAAAACTATTTAGTACCTATTGATGCGCGATTACAGACATTGTCGGACTCAGAAGATGATTGCATTCGTTTGGGTCGGATAATGGGCAAAATGAAAGCTGCGGATGTGAAGAGTAGTTTGGTTTTTTTGGATGCTTGCCGAAATAATCCTTTCCCAAAGTCAGATGGTACACGTGGAGCTACGCGGAGTGGTTTAATTATTCCGAATAATCCGGCAGGAAGTGTAGTTGTTTTTGCAACAGAAGAAGGGAGTACAGCTGATGATAACATGTTAGAACGGAATGGTTTATTTACGAGTGAGTTGTTACGTCATTTGCCTGTTCCTAACGCGAGTTTGTCGGATATTATTTTAAAGACGCGACAAGGAGTTTATGAACGAAGTGGTAAAAATCAGTTACCCTCGGATTACAACAAGATGTTGGGGAGCTTTTATTTTGTGAAAGAGGACAAAGAAGGTATGGAGAAAGAGTATTTAAATTTATTCGAGCTAGGCATTTCAGAAGTAGCGAAAAATAACCGTGCTCAAGCGATTACTTCATTCCAAAAGGCACAAGATTTAGGGAATAAGCATAGTATTCGGAATAGCTTATCCGTCCAATGGTATAATACGATTTTAACGAAGGCGAGTAGATATTATCAATATGAGGAATATGCTACTGCATTGGAGTGGTATAAGGTTGCTCAGGCAATCAATGATACGAGTGAGGTAAGAGAAAAAATGAATGAATGTAAAACGAAGCTATAATATGCGCTATATACTGATAGTATTTCTTATGATGAGTACATTTTCGGCTGTGAGTATGCCGAATGAATTGAGGTTATCCAGTAGCCTTGTCATGGATGATGAGTATGGAAAATTTCGTAAGGAAGGGGATGATTTATTTAAAGCGGGTCAATATGATAAAGCATTAAACAAGTATTTATCCTGCTTGGAAGTACCAGGGTATGAGACGGATAATTATGCGTATGGCAGAATAGATAATTGCAGAAAAGCGATGGAATTGAAAGCCGAAATAAATCGCCTGAATGGACTAAATCAACTAGAAAACGCCACAGCTTCCGTAGATGCTTTGTTAAAGTTAAACCCTGCTGATGAACAAATAAGAAATATGGTATTCAACCTTTGGCTTAACAAGGGAAATCAGGCGATGTACCGGAAAAGTTGGCAGGAAGCTTCTGATAACTTTATAAAAGCATTGGCATACAAAGCAGATGCCGATGTAGAAAAAAAACTACAACGTTGTGAGAATATGTTAGTAGATGGGAAAGTAGTACGCCCGCCTGTTAACAAGGTGGATATTGGTAAAAATCCTTCATCTGGAGTTCCGTTGAAAGTCATCATGACTGGCGTTGCCGTAGGCGGTTCCTTGTATGCTGTATCGTTAAATAATGGATGGCAAACAAGAGTAGATGCCATAACGCAAGCACAGACAGAAGGGGACAGAAGTAAATACCAATTGGCTTATCAAGAAGCGGAGGATTACAGAACAAAGTTAGGCATACGTAACGCGAGTGTAGTTGCTGCGGTCGTGGCAGCTGGCATTGATACTATTTTATTTATTCGGAAACCCAAAACAGCCGCTGTACAAGTAAAACCCTTTGGGGTTGGAATGTCTTTACAGGTACGTCTCTGAAAAATAAACAATAAAAAAATGAATTATTTCAATTGGTATAAAAAGGGATTAATATATATTCTTTTAGGCTTTAATTTCAGTTCTTGCCTCCCTTGGGATTTACCAGATGAGTGTACAGAGGGCTTACCAAGTTTAAGTGTGAGTACAGGAACTACCATAAATGCTACAGTTGGTGGAAGTTCAGCAAGCTGGAGTTTGGTGAATAGTTCGGGCTCTGTTGTATTGAGTTCGAGTGGTACAAATCTTTCCTTTAACCCAACATCCTTAGCGAGTGGGAACTATACGATTAAAGCAGTTGGTAGAAACAGTTGTGGTTTTCAGTTTGATGTGAGTCAAGTGTATGTGAAGAGCCAACCACTAATTGACATGGTGAATATTACAGGAGGCACGTTCCAGATGGGAGATATTCGGGATGAAGGATATGCTGATGAAAAACCAATTCGACTCGTGGTGTTAAGTAATTTTCGTATAGGTAAATATGAGGTATCATATGATCAATGGCGCACCGTTATGGGAGGTACTGCGAGTGGTGCGACGCCTGTAGTGAATGTAGATTGGTATGATGCAGTTAAATTTTGTAATGCGTTGAGTGATAGAGAAGGGAGACAGCGGGTTTATGAAATAAATGGTTCTGAAGTAAATGCGATTTGGAATGCAAATGGCTATCGCTTACCTACGGAAGCTGAATGGGAATATGCTGCGGGTGGAGGGGAGACCAATAGAACTCGTTTTGGCAACGGTCGAAATATACTAAATCCAGCAGAGGCCAATTTTGATGCTAGCTCTTTTTATAAAGAAGATTATTCAAATGTTGGCTCTGGCGGTTGGATGACCGTGGAAATAGGTAGTTTTATCCCCAATCAACTTGGTTTATACGATATGACAGGGAATGTCGAAGAATGGTGTTGGGATTGGTGGGGTTCATACCCCAATGTGTCACCTGATATCAATCCAAAGGGAGCTTTTTCAGGGACAGAAAGAATAGTTCGAGGTGGATCAACGTCTCGTAGTCCAAAACAGAGTCGAGTACCTTTTCGCGGTAAATGGGATCCGACGACAGACGGGCTTAGATCTGTTGGTTTTAGAGTGGCTACTAATTTTTAATAAAATAAAAGTTGAAAGTTACTGATTAGATTTGAATATAAAACGGTATAAACTTCATAGTACAAAGAGCAACCAAAAAATGAACTACAAATACCTTTTTTCACTTCTTGCAATTTCCACATTAGTTAGTTCTTGCCTTCCTTGGGATTTGCCCGATTATTGTAGAGAGCAAGTACCTACTAGCGTAAGTACTGTAATTGAAGCTAACCAAGTTAGCGCAACAGTCGGAGGGTTCAACGCGACTTGGAGTTTAGAAAATAGTGCTGGACTAACAATTATAAGTAATTTTGGCTCAAATTTTAGTTTTAATCCTGCCACTTTGCTCAAGGGAAATTATGTAATAAAAGTAACTGGACAAAATAGTTGTGGTTTTAAATTTGACTTGAGTCAGGTATATGTGAAAGCCAATCAGTTAGTTGTGAATAATGACATAGCAAACGTGACGGCTGGCTCAAGCGTGAATATTCCTGTTTTAGCAAACGATTTATTGAATGGTGCAGCATTGCAGCGCAGTTCAATAAGTTCGCCAAGTATAGTTCTTCAACCGACGAAAGGGACTGTTTTGATAAATCCAGATGGAACTTTGGTGTATCAAGCTAATTCAAATGCGTCAGGAACAGATGTGTTTAGGTATCAAGTTTGTTTATCAGGCGAACCAGCTACTTGTGGAGTTGGGGAGGTCGGGATGACGATTTCACCTGATCTAAATTCTGTATTTGACATTGATGGGAATAAATATAATACGGTAACTATTGGTAGTCAGGTGTGGCTGAAAGAAAACTTGAAAACAACGAAATATAGTAATGGGGATTTAATCCCAAACCCAAATTTAACTGAATCTAGTGTATGGAGTAATTTGACGACTGGTGCTTGGTGTTACATTGATAATAATTCAGCAAATAATCTTCTTTATGGAAAACTGTACAATTTTTATGTCATAGAAGACTCCCGAAAGGTCTGCCCTGCTGGTTGGCGAGTACCAACAGAAGAGGATTGGCAAACATTGGAGAGAAACTTAGGAATGTCAGAATCCCAAATTAAAGAAGTTGGTTGGAGAGGAACGAACGAAGGAAGCAAGCTTGCAGGGAATGCGTCGCTTTGGCAAAATGGAGAGTTAAAAAGTGCTGTTGGGTTTGGAAATAGTGGTTTTGACGCTATTCCTAGTGGATTTAGGTATATAAGTGGTGTATATGGATTTCTTAGATCAGCAACTTTTTTGTGGAGTTCAACAGCAACAGATAATGAAAATGCATGGGTCAGAAACATTGTTAATGATAATTCAGGAGTACTACGTTATCCTGATTTTAAACGTACAGGGAGATCAATAAGATGCGTTAAAGAATAACTTTTTAAATATTTCCTTTTATCCGATAAGGAAGAAATATAAAAATGTATCAACTACAGCAAAAAGAGTAATCAAAAAAATGAGCTACAAATACTTTCTTTTATTCCTCGTAACCTCCATAGGGCTTCATTCCTGCCTTTCTTGGGATTTGCCCGATGAGTGTACGGAGGGTATGCCAAGTATGACGGTAGCATCAAATTTTACTATTACGGTGACAGAGGGTATGCCAAGTATGACGGTAATATCAAATTATACTATTACGGCGACTGTAGGGAATTACAATGCAAGCTGGACACTTCTGAATAGTGGTTCTCAAGTAATCATAACAGGAGAAGGTTCTATATTTACTTTAAACCCTGCAATGTATTCAAATGGTAATTATATGTTACGTTCTATTGGGAAGAATAGATGTGGTTTTCGTTTTGATGTATCTTCTCAGGTAATTATTAAAAATGAGCTAAAAGCAAATGTGTTGGAGGAAACAATTATAGCGGGAATGACTTCTAATTTTAACATTACCCCAAAAATCCTATTAAACGGAATTGTTGCTACTCGTTCATTAATTTCAAACCCAGTTATTGTAAATCAGCCGATTAAAGGAACTATTTTAGTAAATAGCGATGGTAGTTTAACCTATTCTGCTAGAGCTAACGCATCTGGGAGTGATTTGATAACATATAGAATTTGTACCGTAAATGATCCATCTAATTGTGTGATAGGACAATTGTTAATTAATATTACAGAGTTTATGCCAATGGTCTCCATTCTAGGTGGAACATTCCAAATGGGTGATACTAAAGGTGAAGGGTTACCAACTGAAAGGCCTACACGAAATGTAACATTGAGTAATTTTCAAATGGGGAAGTACGAAGTGACTCAAGCACAATGGCAAGCTGTGATGGGGAACAACCCGAGTGGTTTTCAAAATTGTCCTAATTGTCCAGTTGAAAGAGTAAGTTGGAATGATGCCATAGCCTTTTGTAATACTCTTAGTGATCGGGAAGGTAAACAACGTGTCTATACATTCAATGGAACAGAAGTTTTAGCGAATTGGAATGCTAATGGCTATCGTTTACCCACCGAAGCGGAGTGGGAATACGCGGCTGGAGGAGGATCGACGAACCGTACACGGTTTGGTAATGGTAAAGATATTTTGGATTCTAAAGAGGCTAACTTTGATGCAAGAACTGCATCTGATTTCTCGAATGTCGGAGTTTATCGAGGAAGTACAATTGAGGTAGGTAGTTTTGTGCCCAATCAACTTGGTCTCTACGATATGACAGGAAATGTTTGGGAGTGGTGTTGGGATTGGTGGGGAGAGTATCCAATCCAATCAGAAGTTAATCCTAAAGGACCATCAACGGGAAGTCGTCACTCATTAAGAGGTGGTGCGTGGTTTTTTACAGCTGAATGGATGAGGGTTGCCTTACGTTTAAGTGGAACTCCAAATAATAGTGATATTCGGGATGGCTTCCGCGTCGTCACTCAAAATTAAATTTGTTCATTGATTCTTTTACTCGGTATAGGTGCATAAACCCATAAATTATGATACGAACGTCGCTTTTCTTTCTATTTCTTTTTATCGGATTTTTGTCTGAAACCCAGGCACAATCCGATTTTTCCCCCGCCCGCATGGAGGAGTTCCGGAAGCTCACTGAACAACGTGTCGCGGACTTTCAACAATATCTCTCCATCATCGCAAATAAACAAGCATCTATTGAACAGCGAAAAGAAGCCATCGACCTCGTCATGGGGCTTTTCATCGACGGCGCTCGGATGCAAGTTTCTGGACGTGACGGGAAAGCCAAACCACCCATCCCCATCCGCGCTTACCTAAACCGCCTCATGGGACTTAACCAGTACAACCGAATCGAAATTGTCTTCTATGACGTTGCCACTGTCTCGAAATTCGAAAAAGGTCCCGACGGCGATTATTACGCCACCGCCACGTATTTTCAGCAATTTAAAGGGTTTGACGCCAACGGCAGACTTCTCTACGGCTCTAAAGATCGAAAAGACATCGCTGTCAATGGCAAAGCTGGAAACCAAGATATGAACGAAGACGACCTGAAAATCTATTTCGGTGATGTGGTTGTCCGTGAAACAACGGTCTTGAGTGGTCAATAAGACTCTTTTTTATCTCTTGAATAGTACATATATGAAAAATAAGGTCTGTGTATTTTGGTTTATCGTAGGTATTTTTTGTCCTATCTCGGCTACATTTGCCCAAACAGAAGCCCAAAAGCGGCAAGCAGCTCTGACGGTCAAAGAAGCCCTCGGTGACTTCCAATCTTCTTTGGGTTCACTCTTTGGTAGTGCCCCAAAAGACCAAGATGTTGTACAACGAAGAAGGAACATCGATGTAGTAAATGGGTATGCAGCAGCAAACTTTCGTATCCTGAATGACTTATTCAAAGGGTCAAGCACACTCGATTGGCTTGAATTTGTGAAACGCGTTCCACTCGAGTTTCCAAACGGGCTCTTGTTTGAGATAGAATTGAGAAAAGCCTCTTTCCACAATGTTATCCGAAATACACAAAATGGTTATTTGATTGAAGTATATGCCAAAAAAAGTGTCAGTGGCGTACGTAGAAATGGGGAATATGTGGAACTCAGTAATAAACCCTGCCGAATTGGTGTCTATTTAAACGCCCTCGGAAATAGCCGCGCCGGTTGTAAAATTGCCTTCATCGACGAGGACATGACCGGACTCAAAAGTTCATTTATTTTAGATGATGGAACGTCTCCGCTTGACTACAAAACACTTAATGAAACCCTCGCAAATATTGCTGCTCAATTAAATACTGAAATCAAGAAACAAGGACTTCAAAAAGTTCAATTGACTGCCTTCACCTATGAGCAACAAGGCGTTGTCGATGAGTTTTCCCTCAAAACAACAACCGCTTTTCAAGCAGAATTACTTCGTCTCAACCCTACGCTGCAAATCACGTCTCCATCCCGAAGTTTACAAGAAGAAACGAAAATCAAAGGAAGTTACCAGATAAAAGGCAATTTTGTGGAGTTCTTTGCTTTACTTGAAAGTGCTGACCAACGTATCTTAAGCCAACCCGCCTCTGACCGCCTTCTTCCAAAAAATATAGACCCCAATGCTCTTAACCCACCTTCCATTGCACCAGCAATTATCCAGGATGTAAAAAATGTTAAATCGGAATTGAATAAAGTTCAAATCCCACCTGCAGATGTCAATACATTGCAATTTTTCTTGGCAACAAACCGAGGAATGAACAGCCTTGTCTATGAACGGAATGACACCATGCGCGTGGCTGTTCGTGCCAATAAACCGTGCTACGTTCGTCTTGTGTATCGGATGGCTGATGGACAAATGGTGTTGTTGCGCGACAGTGACTTTAAAATAGACGAATACGAATTGAACCAATGGATTGAAATTCCGCAAGATTTTATCTGTTGGGAGCCCTTTGGTGCGGAGTTTTTAATCGCCTACGCTTCCACAGAAGCTTTTGATGGTCTCCGTACACAAGATGTGGATGGGTATAAAATCATTCAGAATCCATTGGCAGAAATTAAGAAAATATCGACGGCACGCGCCTTTAAAAATGCAGGTATTTCGGTTATAGAAAGGCAATTACAAATTACAACAAAGGAAGCGCGAAGGTGAGAAGTCAATATGCTTATTTCATGTCCCAAATGCCTTTACTTTACTGTTTATTCCTTGATTTATGAAGCAATGGATTTTTCTCTTCGCTCTTCTTTTTTGCCAAATTGTTTGTGCGCAATCGCCTTCAAAACAGAAAGTTACGCGCCAAGCACGCGAACCGTGGATGGATTGGCAGATAAAACATGTCAGCGAATGGATTTCGAGATTCAATTATCAAACAATGCCTGGCGGTCTCGCTTTCACTGATTCTACACGCCAGCTTTTTCCACGTCAATTATACCTTCGTTCATTATTTGATGCATACGATGCGCGTTTGTTACCTAGTGAAAATGGGGAATACAGAGAAAAAATAGCGCGCTTCATCGCAGAAAGTTGTGGAGAAAAACCGATTTATGTTTCTGAAAAACCACAAATGCAAGCAAGCGTTCCTGTTCTTGTTAGGTATAAATCGGCGCAAACGGTCGATACGTTGGTCGTGAAATTGGAAAAAGTATATCGCGCGGATGGTGCTACTTTTTGGGAAGTAAACCAAGTGAATTTACCCAAAATAGTGTATTCAGATTCAGTAAATATATCGGTGGACACATTATCTAAGCGACTTTTTTTGCCTCCAAACGCGCATGATTTGTCTTTTTTACCTCTTTTTTCCTTTCTGACAGATAGCTTGACGATAGCGCGTTTGGCTCCGTCAAATGGCAACAAGCAACCCGATTTACGTCGCTTAGAGACTTTACTTCGAGAAAAAAAAATATATCTTGAGAGTATATTGCCACCTACTTTGTTCATCGACACGCGCCGAGGTTGGAAAATCCAACTGAACGAATTTATCCGTTCAACTGAAAATTCAGGATGGTTGGTGACAAATCTTTACTATCAAAAAGGAATGGAAAAAGAGGAAGAATTAAAAAAAGAATAAAATATTCTTTTTGAACTGATAAGGTAATGATGCCTTGGCGTATTTATGTACATCAAAAGGTTTTTTGATATTTTCTTTGACCCAATTTTTTACTTTAAATCAATAGAATTATGCAAATCAATGCAAACAAAGTGGCTCTCTTGCTAATGATTTTATTCATTACACCACTTTACGGGACTTTCGCCAATAAAGTGCCTAACTCCCACGAACGCGCTATTTTTAAGCTTTTGAAAAGCTACGAGAAAGAATTGAATGAATTAGTGCCCAATTTATACAGAGACCCAAACTCAACTGTTGGAAATGAATTTGCCCAATTATTCTTTCTAACAGACTCGTCGGCAGTCATTAATCACATCACGCCTGATAACATCAAAGCACCCAAAGAAATACTTAATTTGGCAGAAAGTCCTGTGCTTCGTGCGACCCAATTTCTTCGTTTAGCTGCGGGATTATACAAAAATGAGTTTGAGTATCTACTTGATACAGAGGAGATTATTATTCAAGCATTGACCGACAGTGAAGACGAAAAACGTTTTGTGTATCAATACCGCATTAGTTTGCCTGCAAAAATAAAGGGTAAAATAAACGGACAAATCGTTGTAGATTTTAAGAAAGATATTGATTTATTTGTTTTGGTCTATATGGACTCAAAGCGTTCAGTCAAATATGCGAAAATCCAAGCAATTCAGTCGCAAGATGGAAAATCAATTCCTTTGGTTCCCAATTATGATAATCCAGAGCCAATTGTCTATGAACCTAAAAAAGAGGAACCAAAGTTAGTTCCTTCGAATAATTCCAATGCAGATATGTTACTTTGGTTGCCTGCCAAAAAACAAGCGATGGTTTTAGAATACGCAAAACGAGCTTCTTTTGGTGCCTCCGAGGCAGAATTAGAAAAAATGAAACGTGATTTTGAACTCCTGTTTGATGAAAGCGGCTTCGTAACAGTCAATACGCGCGATGGCCAGTCACTACGTATGGCAAAAAAAGCTTTTCTGAGCCGGGCAGCAAAAAATAGAGGATTTTACGAAATTGTAAGTGGTACGTATGCTAAATTTGACGATTTTAGATCCAATACGCGGGATAGTTATTTCTGTCGCGTAACAACCATTGCAGATGCCAAAAGATTTGAGAACGGAATCCCCGTCGGAACGGTCAGTGTAGGCCCAAGAATGCCTGTTACGGGCTCTATTCCAGCTCAAGAATTTTGGAAAATCATTGAATTAGTTATCAACGAAAAGTAATTTATTTTGTCCATCTACCTATTCTAATTAGTTAAAAATATGAAATTTATGAACAACATTTTTCGCCTTCTTGTCCTTCTTATTATCTGGACGGGTGTTCAGCCAGCTGTGGCACAGAAAAAAGACTATTCCAAAAAATTGGGGATGCGCATAGATGACGACCAATATCTGAAAGCACCAAGAAAATCACAAAATATCAAGTTTCGTGGCATTTTACCGTCGTCTAAAACATTGGTTCAGTTTATGCCCGATGTCTTAGACCAAGGTGATAACGGAACATGTGTTGGTCAAGCCGTTGCACTCATGCGTACAGGGATGGAAGCGCAAAAAAGACGCTTAACTACGCCTTCAAGCATTGCTCCGTATCGTTTTTCTCCCTTTTACATTTACGAGCAAATCAAAGCACAAAACGATTATGACTGCCAAGACGGCGCCACAATTCCGGATGCCCTTTATCTACTTCGTAACAAAGGAGCTGCTTTGTTGAGTAGTATGCCTTCTGCGTGTGACCCAAATTTTGAAAGATATGATGCGGAGGCAGCTCAGTACAAAATCCAAGATTTTAGTACACTTTTTGATATTGTTCAAACACCGTCTGAGGTAAAAGTCCTTAAAATAAAAGAGGCATTAGCCGAAGGAGAGCAAGCAGTTCCATTCGGGATGCTTTTGCCTCGCTCGTTTTTCTCTGCAACCGACTTATGGCAACCTGCACCCGGCGAAAGTCCAGAAACGGCTCTTGGTGGCCATGCCATGACGATTGTTGCTTACGATGATACCAAGTATGGTGGTGCTTTTTTGGTGGCGAATAGTTGGGGAAAAGACTGGGGAACAAACGGTTACACATGGGCGCGTTACAATGATTTAGCCCGTTTCACACGATACGCCTTTCAGGTGTATCCCGTTAGTAATCCGTCTCCACAACCAACAGCCTTGGCTTTAAAATCAGATATGTCTTTCCAGTTGGCAAGTACAAACGCACCAATGCCAGTTGCTATTGTTCCAACGTATCGCGGGTTGGACGTAACGCTTGACACACAAGCAGATTTAGTAACGTATCAAATGACTTCTCCATATAATTCTGGAACTCGCTTCAAAATGAGTATCAATAATTCAAAACAAGCGTATGTATATATTGTAGGTTCAGATGAGATTAATCGTGTGACAAAATTATTCCCATACCAAGGGGAGGCAAGTCAAAACGTAAGTGCGATTGTTCCGCAGAATGCGAGTGTCATGTTGCCAGCGGCAGATCGTTCCTTCACAATGGACACACAAGTGGGTACAGATTACTTTTTGGTGTTGGTTTCAGAGAAAGAATTGAACATAGAAGAGGTTTCATCGCGTATCAAAAATGCACCTGGTAATTTCGCACAAAAGGTAATGGCAGCTGTTGGGAATCAAGTCATTGCTCCAGCAAGTATTTCTTATCAACCGAATCAAGTAGCGTTTGAAGTGAAGGGAAATCCATCTGGAAGTATTGTTCCCATGCTTGTTCGTATTATTCACAAATAAAAAATAATTTGTGTGTTTTTTGCGCTGTTCTTGTGGAAATCAAGGACAGCGCAATTCGTGTTTTTGAAAAATGAATTAATTTTTCTCTATCGTAAAGTATGATAAAACAATTTACTCTTCGACCTTCTGTTATTGGTTTCTTCTTCATTTGTTTGTATGCGATATCTCCTGTCTGGGCACAAAATAAAGGGATGAAGCCTATCCAAGGTATTGCTCCTGAGGGGACAGAGCGGCGGCTTGCATTGGTGATAGGGAACAAAGACTACCAATATACCTCCCGTTTGAATAACCCAGCCAATGATGCAGACGATATGGCTATGGCTCTCCAGAGTTTGGGTTTTGAGGTTATTTTGAAGAAAAACCTGACACAAAATGATTTTTTACGTGCCATTGACGAATTTGGAAATAGGCTTCAAAAATACGATGTTGGTCTGTTTTACTTCAGCGGCCATGGAGTGCAATATGCCGGCGAAAATTATTTAGTTCCGATTGATGCTGATGTGAAAGCCGCCCCGGAGATTGAATATTCGTGTGTTAAATTAGGTCGAACAATGGCAAAGATGGAGGGGGCAAATTTGGATGTTTCTCTGGCGTTCATTGATGCCTGTCGGGATAATCCGTTTCCTAATTCATCAAAAAGTATCGTAGCAAAAGGCTTGAGTATTCCGAATAATCCTCCTGGGAGTTTTGTGGCGTTTTCAACGCGTGCTGGGAGTACCGCAGATGACAACCAACAAGGAAGAAACGGGTTATTTACGTCCGAACTTTTAAAATATATAGTAATACCTGACCTAGGTATTCGTGGAATTTTGGACAGAACAACAAAAGGAGTCAGCACACTTTCAAATAAGGCGCAGATTCCAGGCAGGTACGATGAATTGACAGGTGATTTCGTATTTGTTCAGTCAAATAAGGTGATACAAAATCAAGAAACGCCGGTTGTGCAAGAAGTGCTAGAAATAGGTGAAGAGCCCAATGTTTTTTCAGAGTGGGCAGTAAAAGAAGAAGAAAAGACAAAAGGTAATGCAAACACAAAATTTACTGATTTACCCTTTTCAGACATGGTATTCATTCCAGGAGGAACGTTCCAGATGGGGGATGTGAAAGGAGAGGGAGAGGCGGATGAAAAGGTGCGCGCGGTTACATTGGATGGTTTTTGGATGAGTAAATATGAAATAAAACAAGCGCAATGGGAAGCCGTGATGGGCAACAATCCAAGTTATTTCTCAAATTGTTCCAATTGCCCTGTTGAAAACATAAGCTGGTACGATGCCGTTGATTTTTGCAATAAATTAAGTGATTTAATCGGGAAACAACGTGTGTATAATAGAGTCGGCTTGCGTGTAGAAATCAACACACTTGCGGACGGTTATAGATTACCCACTGAAGCTGAGTGGGAATTTGCTGCCGGTGGAGGTGTGAATAATCGAACACGTTTTGGCAACGGAAAGGATATTTTAAGCCCGCAAGAAGCTAATTTTAATGGAAATGTGTCCTACAAAAAGACCTATTCAAAAGAAGGAGTGAATAGAGAAAAGACACTACCTGTGGGTAGTTTCATACCAAATTCTCTCGGTTTGTATGACATGACAGGAAATGTATCCGAATGGTGTCAAGATTGGTATAACTGGTATCCGGCAAAGGCAGAGTCGAATCCTATCGGTGAATTAACTGGTACAACTAAGGTGTACCGAGGTGGTGCTTGGGGTAATATCCCTTCCAAATTGCGCGTTTCCGCACGTGCTGAAAAAGACCCGGAGTCAAAGGGACGATTTACTGGACTTCGAATTGTTTCTCCTTTATAAATTAAATCTATTCTGTATCGTATTGCTAATAAGACATTTACTTGTATTTATTTCTATGACAAACTCTACTATTTGCCAACCCTATCTAGGAAATGAATTGCTTTTCTACCAAGATTTGCGAAAAGAGCGAGCAGCAGCTTTTCAATGTTTGTATGTGCAGACGTATCAAATGTGCTTGCCATACGCCAAAGGCAAAGGGGCAAATCAGGAAGAAGCCGAAGACCTGCTACAAGAATGTTTGGCTATTTTCATTGAGAAAGTTCGAAACGGGAGCTACGAGTTTCAAGAAAATGTGAAAATTACTACGTACTTCTACCGAATTTACGTCAATCAATGGAAAAAAACAGTAGAACGTAAATTAAAGCGAGGTGAAGTCGCACTTCCTTGGTTTGAAGTAGCTTTTTCAGAGGATATCGAACCAAATAATAAAGAATTAGATAGCCTACGTATTTCTGGAGAGGAGGCATACGACGAGGAAGAACGAACGTGGATTTTTATGAAACTCCAGAAAGCGATGAATTTATTGAGGGAAGACTGCCGGCAAGTACTCACATGGTTTTATGTGGAAGACTGGTCTTTGCGCCAAATTGGAGATGCTTTGGGTTTAACAGAAGCATCAGCAACCGTAAAAAGGTTCAAATGTGCTACCTATCTCAAAAAGAAATTTGAACTTGTCTAATAAGGTTTTAGTACCGAAACGTATTAATTCGTACAACCATAGGTAAAGAAATGATTTTTCTATTTCTGCCAATTTACTCTTTTTATTCGTATGAAAGAACTTGACGCGTCAACATTTGAACAAATACATGCCTATTTACGAGGCGAAGGAAGTCCACAAGAACGTGCTCAGTTTGAGTCGCGTTTGCAAGCAGATACTGCGTTGGCAGAGGAGCTAAAAAATCAGCAAAGAGTTCAAACGGGTTTAAAAACATTGGCTCATAAAAAACGCCTTGAAGCCATTCATGCTGAGTTAAAAGCTTCAGGTAATCTGAAAGATGAAGTGCCTAAAACCACCATTTTACCCCTCAATCCTAAAAAATCCTCTTGGAAATCTTGGGTAGCTGCGGCAAGTATCTTACTTGTTGCAGGTGCGGCTTGGTTTGTGTTCGTAAAACCTACGGAATCCCCGTCTTCAACACCTTTGGTACAAAAAACGGAAGAAAAGCAGGATACAGTAGCCGCCCCAGTTTTATCAGAAGAAAGAAACGTGGCAGCGGACATAAAGAAAATACCGAAGGCAAATAAATCACCGCTTAAAACACTCTTTGAACAGAATTTTGATGCGAACCCACGGCTCTCTTCTCCATTCTCTCAAGAAAAAATGGGATTGAACCCCGGGCTTTTGCAACTTTGGGAGACAGAAACAGCTGCTTTCTTTAAGGGAGTAGATTTATTGGAAAAAGGAGAAGCCAATCAAGCCCTTGCGCTCTTTGAGAAAACAACAGAAAGTCGTTTCGACGAACTCAGACCTTATGGAGAATGGTATGTAATTTTGGCATTAATTCGCCTAGAAGAGGTAAATTTAGCCATGGAAAAGCTCCGAAAAGTAAGCCAAACGGACGGACATCTGTACCAACTTCGTGCAAGGAACTTATTGGTGAATTTACAAAAGGAAATTCAGTAAAAAGAGGGAGATTGATTTGAATATCGCTCAAATGAGTAGCTAAGAAGCAATATTTTGCATTTATTCGAAAATAGTTTCATATTGCATTTTCTTTTTAAAAAAAGAAAAACAGTAACTACCCTAACTAAATATGTTTGAAAAAAATCAAAAAAAGGTGCTCAATGCGTGGTGTATGTACGATTGGGCCAATTCTGTTCATAATTTAGTCATTACTACCGTCGTTTTTCCCATGTATTTTCTCTCGACTGCCGTCAATGAAGACGGGGGAGATATTATTTCTTTTTTTGGGCTTTCAATCACCAATTCAGTTCTCTATTCATACACTATTTCATTCGCTACATTTTTTCTCGTTCTTCTCAATCCTCTCTTAACAGCGATGGCGGATTATAGCGGACGAAAAAAGCTTTTCATGCAGTTTTTCTGCTACCTGGGCGCGTTAAGTTGCGCGTATTTTTTCTTTTTTACGAAAAATAACATCAACTCCTCCATCATCGCATTTGGTTTATCCATCATCGGATGGGGCGGAAGCATCGTTTTTTATAATTCCTACTTGCCTGAAATCGCGACAGAAGACAAATACGACCAACTCAGTGCAAGAGGATTCGCATTCGGGTACGTCGGAAGTGTTTTATTGTTAATCTTCAATCTGTTGCTCATCATGCAACCCGCCCTTTTTGGATTGACAGAAGCCGACTCGGCTTCCGGCTTAACTGCCCGAATTTCCTTCTTAACTGTCGGCATCTGGTGGATTGCCTTTGCACAAATTCCTTTCTATTTTCTCCCCAAAGACGAAGCAAATCCCTATCAGTCGGCTTGGATTAAGAATAGCTTTACCGAATTGAAAAAAGTATATGCGCAACTCAAAGAAAGGGTTCTACTCAAACGCTTTTTGGTTGCTTTCTTCATCTACGACATGGGCGTTATGACTGTGATTTATGTAGCCACTTTGTTTGCAGACAAAGAACTGGCGATTCCTAAACAAGGACTTATCATCACGTTATTGCTCATTCAGTTGGTCGCAATTCCTGGTTCTTATTTGGCGTCGAAATTGTCTAACAAATATGGAAATACAATCGCCTTACGCATTGAGATTTTCCTTTGGGCTCTAGTTCCGCTTGGTGCTTATTTTACTACAACTGCCGAGCAGTTCTATGTAATTGCTGCCGTAGTTGGACTGATTATGGGAGGAATCCAGTCACTGTCACGCTCTACTTTCGCTAAATTGATTCCAGACGATACTACACAAACGGCTTCCTTTTTTGGCTTTTATGACATCGTTGAAAAATTGGCAACGTCTTTGGGTACACTTATTTTCGGTGGAATTATTCAACTTACTGGTGAAATGCGTAATTCTGTGTTGTTCTTACTCATTCTTTTTGTCATTGGTTTCGCTTTATTGACCCGAATCCCGTCACAAAAAATTTATACAGACAAATAATAGGAAAATTAAATCTCATGCTTAATTTTGCAGTCCGTAGAATTCAGGCATAAAAAACCATCTAAACAAAGGATGTTAGCTCAGCTGGTTCAGAGCGTCGCCTTGACAGGGCGAAGGTCAGCGGTTCGAACCCGCTACATCCTACTCTTCTACAATGAGAATTCTATACGATCATCAGGCTTTTACGGGTAAAAAATTCGGCGGTGTCGCACGCTATTTTTATGGCCTGATGCGTACATTTCGTGACCAAAATATCACAGCGTATTCTTCGGTTCTTTTTTCGAATAATCAGTATATTCAATCAGATAAAGACTTTCAAGTTACCCCTATTCCTACACTCGGGAATGAACGGTTTTCTAACTTACTTTTTTCTCAAATTAATCGAGTTGTTAGCGGTTTACATATTTTGGGAAGACAATATGATGTTTTTCATACGACCTTTTTCCATCCGTATTTTTTACCCATTATCGGTAAAAAGCCATTTGTACTGACGTATCACGACTTGATAAAAGAGAAATTTGGTGAAAAATACGCACACGTAGATCATATTGGTACGGAAAGTAAAAAAAAGCTACTCAGTCGTGCCTCGGCTATTATCGCCGTCTCTCACTGCACAAAAAATGATTTGGTAGAGATTTATCAAGTAAATCCTGAAAAAATTACCGTTGTTTATCACGCAACAAATTTCGGCAAAATTGCACCTAGCCCTGATTTTATCATTCAGACTCCCAAACACTATTTTTTGTACGTAGGTGCAAGAAATGACTATAAAAATTTTCCACTTTTCCTTGAGGCATTTCAAAAAGTCCGACTAAAATACCCAGATATTCATTTAATCTGTGCAGGTGGAGGAAAGTTCTCACCATCAGAAAAAGAGGAAATGAATCGTTTGCAGGTTCAGAGTTTTGTACATTTCTATGATATCAATGATGAAATTTTGTACCGTTTGTATCAAAATGCTATCGCTTTTGTCTATCCCTCTTTGTACGAAGGTTTCGGAATCCCAATTTTAGAAGCGTTCGCTTGCCAATGTCCCGTCTTATTAAGCAATGCTTCTTGTTTTCCCGAAGTTGCCCAACAAGCTGCTCTTTATTTTGAACCCAACTCTAGTATTTCCATGGCAAACCAAATGGAACGGGTTTTTCAAGAGGAAGCTTTACGCCAGCAACTTATCCAAAACGGAAATCGACGAGCTTTGGACTTTTCGCCTGAAAAGGTAGCTAAAGAAACCATGGCTGTCTATCAAAAAGTGGTGGCTGGCAAGAAATAAACTCGGTCTCAATCTCTTTCCTACTACTTTATTTTTTAATAAATATTAGCTAATTCGACTCCAGTTATTCTCATGGGTCTTGAGGTTAGCAAGATGATTTTTGATAGGTAAATGGACGGTTTGCTCCAAATCTGGGTCTTCTTCCAAGATTTTCATCGCTGCTTCGCGTGCGTATTTTAATATCTCGCTATCTTTCGCCAAATCCGCAATGCGTAAATCAACCAAACCACTTTGTTGCGTTCCTGCCATATCTCCCGGGCCCCGGAGCTGTAAATCCACTTCCGCAATCTCAAATCCGTTATTGGTTGCCACCATCGTTTCGAGTCGTTTGCGGGTGTCTTTGCTCAATTTTACGTCGGACATCAAAATACAATACGATTGTTCTGCGCCACGACCAACCCGCCCACGTAACTGGTGCAACTGGGATAATCCGAAACGTTCTGCATTCTCTATGACCATTACAGACGCATTCGGAACGTCAACACCCACTTCAATGACGGTTGTTGCTACCATTATCTCGGTTTCTCCTTTTTTAAACCGCTGCATTTCATAGTCTTTTTCCGCTGCTTTCATTTTTCCATGTACAATACTCAAAGCACACGTCGGAAAAGCACGTGAAATACTTTCATAGCCGTCCATTAGGTTCTTAAAATCCATTTGCTCTGACTCCTCGATGAGCGGATATACAATATATACCTGTCTTTTTTTCGCTATTTCAGACCTCAAAAACTCAAAAACCCGAAGCCGGTCGCTGTCATACCGATGCACCGTTTGAATAGGTTTTCTACCTTTGGGTAATTCATCAATAATGGAAATATCCAAGTCGCCATACAATGTCATGGCCAATGTTCTAGGAATGGGTGTTGCGGTCATAACCAAGATATGTGGATGAATCCGTTTGTTTTTCTCCCATAACTTCGCTCTTTGTGCCACCCCGAAGCGATGTTGCTCGTCTATGACACACAGCCCTAAATCTTTGAATTGTACCACATCTTCCAATAATGCGTGTGTGCCTACAATAATATGTATTTCCCCATTTTGTAATCCTTCGTGAATGACCGTCCGTTCTTTTTTCTTCGTGGAGCCTGTTAATTTTACAATGTTGAGCCCCATGGTATCCCCCCATTTTTTGATGCCTTCGTAATGTTGATTTGCCAAAATTTCTGTTGGTGCCATCAAACATGCTTGGGTTTTGCTGTTTATCGCCAGCAACATCGCCATAAATCCAACAACTGTTTTTCCACTCCCTACATCGCCTTGCAAAAGTCGATTCATTTGTTTGCCCGAAACAAAATCGCTCCGAATCTCTTTCATCACCCGTTTTTGTGCGTTGGTCAGTTCAAAAGCAAGATGTTCTTGAACAAATGTGCGCAAAAGTTCGGTTTCACTAAAAATCTGACCCGGATATTCCTCTCGGCGGAGAAGTTTCTGTGAAATAAGTCGAAGTTGGTTATAAAATAATTCTTCGAATTTTAGACGGCGGTTTGCCTGCCGTAGTGCCTCAAAGTGGGGAGGATGATGGATGAAAAAAACAGCTTCTTTTTTTGAAATAAGGCGGAAACGCTCCACCAAATTTGAAGGAAGTGTTTCCTTTACATGCGGAAGCGCTAAGTCGAGAAGGGTGCGCGTCCATTTCCCGATTTGTTTGCTGTCAATGTATTTTCGCTTCAGCTTTTCGGTCAGTGAATAAATCGCTTGGAAATATCCTTTGTTTTCATTTGCTGGCGTGAGTACATCCATTTCAGGGTGTGTAATCTGAAAACTACCCCCAAAAAGAGTTGGTTTTCCATAAGCAATGTATTCATTACCAGGCTTTAAGCTTTTTTCTAGCCAAGTAATTGCTTGAAACCACGTGAGCGTCAGTGTTCCTGTACCATCTGTGAAATCCCCGACTAGACGTTGTTTTTTTCCTTCGCCTATTTTTTCTAAACTTCGCAAACGTCCTTTTATTTGCGCGGCAGGAAGCTGTTCGTTAAGTTCGTTAATCCGATGAAATTGGGTTCTGTCTTCGTGTCGGAATGGGTAATGTTCAAGTAAATCTCCGTACGTAAAAATACCCAGTTCTTCGCCGAGTAAAGAGGCTTTTTGGGGACCAACGCCTTTCAGAAATTCAATTTTGGTATCAAAAAATGAGCTCATCTCGCAAAAGTATTAAATGGCTACTAAAATGGAAGAAAATACAAAGCAAATTAAAACAAAAAACGCCAGATGCGATAATCCGGCGTTTTTTGTGTGCGATGTAAGCCAATCAAAAATCTTCGTCTAAAGAGAAAGACATGGATTCTTTATCCGACATAACCCCTGCTTTTTGGTATTCACCCACGCGTTTTTCAAAGAAGTTGGTTTTTCCTTGAAGCGAAATCATGTCCATGAAATCAAACGGATTGGTGGCATTATACACTTTTTGCAAGTTTAAAGATTCAAGTAAATGGTCTGCAACGAACTCAATGTATTGGCACATCAATTCGGCATTCATCCCGATTAATGAGACCGGAAGTGCATCTGTTACGAATTCTTTTTCAATTTCTACGGCATCTTTGATGATGGCGTATAAATCTGCTTCCTGCATTTTATTTTTGATGTGGTCTGTGTATAACAAACAAGCAAAATCACGGTGCAAGCCCTCATCGCGTGAAATTAGTTCGTTTGAGAAGGTCAAGCCAGGCATCAAACCTCGTTTTTTCAACCAGAAAATAGAACAGAATGAGCCCGAGAAAAAGATACCTTCAACGGCTGCAAAAGCGATGAGACGTTCGATGAAGTTTCCTTGGTCAATCCAGCGCATGGCCCAATCCGCTTTTTTACGAACACAGTCAATATGTTCAACGGCATGAAGCATTTTGTCTCTCTCAACAGGGTCTTTGATATAGGTATCTATGAGGAGAGAATAGGTTTCGGCATGGATGTTTTCAATCATGATTTGGAAACCATAGAAGCATTTGGCTTCTGCATATTGGACTTTGGAAATGAAGTCCACGGCAAGGTTTTCGTTCACGATACCGTCAGAAGCAGCAAAAAAGGCTAAAACATGAGATATAAAGTGTCTTTCGCCTGGATTTAGGTTTTCCCAATCTTTGGTATCTTGTGACAAATCAATCTCTTCTGCTGTCCAGAAAGATGCTTCCGCTTTCTTGTAAAACTGCCAAATGTCGTTATGCTTAATCGGGAAGATGACAAATCGGCTTGGGTCATCCATTAATAACGGTTCCGACTGCATGAGTTGTTCGTCTGTAATCATACGGGTTAATTATAAATTAAAATTGTTTATGTTGGAACTCTAGAAAGCACCTCAATCCCCAAATTTAAGAAACTTACAGGGAATACGGAACGGTGCGTATGATTTAATTCACTCGACGGGCGGATTCTCCACGTCCTCGTTTTCTCTAACGGTTGTTTGAAGAAAAAGGTTGGTAATTTTTTAAATTTTACAAATATCTCTCGAAGTAAGTAGGAGACAGCACACAATTTTTTCTAGTCAATGTAAACTTTTTTTCATGCATCTCCGTTATATATGTACAAACATTAAATGTATATACATATAATAATTTAAACAAACATAATTATGGCAACTTGGACAATCGACGCATCGCACTCAGAAGTACAATTTAAGGTAAAACACTTGATGATTTCAACTGTAACTGGCGACTTTGGTGTATATGAAGGAACCATTGAAACCACCAACGACAACGACTTTGAAGGCGCAGTAGCTACTTTTTCCGCAGATATTGACTCTATCTCTACAGGCAACGAGCAAAGAGACGGGCATTTAAAGTCTGGTGACTTTTTTGATGCAGAAAATCACCCGAAATTACTTTTTAAGTCAACTTCATTCACGAAAAAAGACGACGATACGTATGTAGTTGTAGGAGACTTGACCATGCGCGGAACTACGCAATCTGTGGAGTTAATCGCGAATTATGGTGGACAAATGGGTGATTTCTACGGTAACATGAAGGCTGGCTTTGAACTTTCAGGTAAAGTAAGCCGCAAAGCATTCGGTTTATCTTGGGATGCCGTTACAGAAGCAGGCGGCGTTGTCGTGAGCGACGAAGTAAAACTTATTTTGAATATTCAGGTAGGAAGACCTGCTTAATTAGAACATACATCCACACAACATACGGCTTTTGAGCCCCATTTGACGGTTATTTACCCCAAAAAGCAAGCCAGCAGATTTATTTGCTGGCTTTTTTTGGGTTGAGTAGTTTGTTTACTTCGTCAATCCAGATAGATTTGCCCGTACACGTCCAATGGGTATCTCCTTTATCGAAGCCCTTTTCGCCCAATTGAAGCAAAGGATTGTACATGTCGATACAGCGAACTTGCAAAGCAGGATGTGTCTGGATTCGTTCAATCAAATGATTGTATGGACCGTCCGCCTGACCTAAAATGGAGGACTTATTGGGTATAATACTCAAGATAACTTCTTTAAAACCAAGAGATTGGTAATAGTTCGCTGTTTGATTGATACGAGTTACATACGCTTCAATTTGAGCATCTGTTACAACATCGAGTGACGAAGTGATACCCGGTTTTCTATCCACGGCATAGAAAATATGTTTTTTATTTGAGCTTCTGATGACATTTTCGTCGATTCGTCCGAAAATCCGGTCATTCAGAGTTGCTTTCCATTCCTTTATTTGTAAGAAAAAATCATTGGAGAAGAGAGTAGCTTCGTGTCGTTCTTCATTGTAAGGTACACGCATAGCAAGTAACTTTTCTTGCCAGTTAAGTTCCTCTGGAGCAAGTGTTTCATTGACGTGTATATGTTGATACGTATCTTGAAAACGTTCTCTAAAATGTCGTTCCACCGTTTGAATGACAAGCACGTTGTACTGGTTGATATCAATGGAAACGCTCGTTGGACTGGCTACATGCACGCGGGTAAATTGTCCTGCTTGAAAATCAGAAGCAAAAATACGTCCTTCTTCTGTAAAGCTATCTCCAGCTAAAACAAGGTGAATAGAGTCGATTTGAGTCGTATATCTAGGTGATTCGCTGCATTTTTCAACGGGAACGCGAAATTCGGGTAGATGCGAGAAGCGGTATAAGTCGCCGTTGCGGTAATCGTCGGCAACAACGCCGTTTTCGCTTAGCCAGTGTACGGATTGTTTGGAGCATCCCAAAAACCAAAGAAATGAAAAAAGAAATAAAACGATATAAGCAAAAATACGTGACATAGACATATCAAAACTGAAAATAAATGAATTGATTGGACGTAAATACGCCGAAAAAGTAGGAGGCAGTTAGTAAGGAAACCAGTACAAAGCCAAATTGCCAAGTAGAGCGTGTTTTAATTTCTTTGACAAACACGTCTTTCCACATGAGAAAACCGATGAGTAGAAAGCAAAAGACAAATTCTTGAACAGAAAACGGCATAGAAATGGGTTCAAAAGGATGCAGCATACTGATTTTTTTCAAGACCATTTTTGCTTCAGAAAGCCCTTTGGCACGGAAGAAAACCCAGGTAAGCATGACCAGTAAAAAGGTAGTAAGCCAATGAAAAAAGGAAGAAATCGGGTGATTGGGTAAGCGAAAACGAATGTATTTATCGCGTAATTTTGCAGCAATTTGGTAGATACCGTGAAGGCTACCCCAGATGATGAATGTCCAGGCGGCACCATGCCAAAGGCCGCTAATCATGAAAACGAGGAAATAATTGAAGTAAAGCCGTAGTTCGCCTACTCGATTGCCGCCGAGCGGAATGTATAAATAGTCGCGGAACCAGCCGGAGAGCGAAATATGCCATCTGCGCCAAAATTCAGCGATGGATTTTGAAATATACGGAACATCGAAATTTTCCATGAGTTTGAAGCCCATGACGCGCGCCGTACCGATGGCAATATCTGAATATCCTGAGAAATCACAATAAATTTGGAAGGTATAGAAAAGTGTCGCGATGAAAAGCGTCGAGCCATTTTGTTCGGCGGGATTGGCGTATGCTTGATCCACGAGAAGAGCGAGGCGGTCTGCGATAACTACTTTTTTAAACAAACCCCAAGCGATGCGAATAAGTCCTTGTTTGATGTTTTCGAAGTCGTAGGCGAATTGCGTTCGGAACTGCCAGAGAAGATTTTGAGGGCGTTCGATGGGGCCAGCGACGAGTTGCGGGTAAAATAAAACGTACAGTGCATAAATGGAAAAATTCCGTTCGGGTTTTTCATTTCGTCGATAGACTTCAATGGTATAACTCATGGCTTGAAACGTATGAAACGAAAGGCCAATGGGGAGTTCAGAATCGAAGCGAGGAATAGGATTTGTGAGGTCAAATAAATGGAGAAGAGAGGTCAGGTTTTCGTGGAAAAAGTTAAAATATTTGAAATAAGCAAGAAAGCCAATATTTGTAATCAAGCTTATAATCAGTAAGTTACGTCGTTTTTTGCCTTCTGCTTGTGCAATGAGGATACCCGCGTAGTAATCCACGAGGATAGTGACAAGAAGAATGAGAATATAGACAGGTTTGAAGACCATGTAGAAATAACAGCTCGCAAGTAGGAGCATCCAGACTCGTGCTTGATGCCTGAGTTGGTAATAAAGGACAGAAACGACGATAAAAAAGAAGAAAAATTGTAAATTATCGAATAGCATAAAGACGTGGGGTCGTAGGGTAAATGAGTAAAGATGAGCGTAGTGTATCGAACAAGTAAATAATCTAATTCATTGATAATGACAAAGTTAGTTCATTAATTGGGCTCAGAATAACAAAATAAACCAGCCAAATGGGTTACTGTACCGAGTGGTTTAGTCTGTAAATATAAGTGGAAACGCGTTGAAAATGAATTTTGGATGGGCATAGTTGCTCAATTTACTCGTTACTTTTGGAAAACTAGGGAAGAGTAACGTTTGTACGAACTCTCCAAAAGGTCGTACCTTTGCACCAATTATAGGAATAAGTGAAGGATAAAAAAAATGGTATGAACGAAACAATTTGTGCTTTGGCGACGGCGCCAGGAGTAGGTGCTATCGCGGTGATTCGCGTATCTGGACCAGATACGTTTGAGAAGGTTTCTGCCATCTTTAAAGGGAAAAACTTGAGAAATGTACCTGGAAATACGGTTGTTTTCGGTACGATTCGGGACGGAGAAAAAGTAGTGGATGAAGTCCTAATCAGTGTTTTCAAAGGACCCAAGTCATTCACGAAAGAAGATACAGTTGAGATTTCTACGCATGGCAGCGATTATATTATCCGGTATGTATTGAAATTATTGGTCAAGCAGGGATGTAGAATGGCGATGCCTGGTGAGTTTACGCAACGTGCGTTTTTAAATGGTCAGTTTGATTTAGTCCAAGCGGAGGCAGTCGCAGATTTGATTGCCGCGGATTCAGAAGCTGCGCATAAGCTCGCGATGAATCAATTGAGAGGTGGTTTTTCCAAGAAATTAGCCGAACTAAGGGAGAAATTAATTCATTTTGCAAGTCTAGTAGAATTAGAATTAGATTTCGGTGAAGAAGACGTCGAATTTGCAGACAGAGAAGATTTACGTCAGTTAATACTGAAGTTAGAAGCGCAAATCAAACCGTTGATTGATTCTTTTGAGAACGGAAATGCCATCAAAGAAGGCATACCCGTTGCCATTATTGGTCCACCGAATGCAGGAAAATCAACGTTGCTCAATGCCTTGTTAAACGAAGAAAAAGCCATCGTAACAGCCATTGCAGGTACAACCCGTGATGTCATTGAAGACGTACTGTTTTTGGGTGGAGTGAAGTTCCGAATTATTGATACAGCAGGGATTCGGGAGACAGAAGACGTCGTAGAATCCATGGGTATAGAGCGTTCTCTGAAAGCCATGGAAAAAGCCGATATTCTTCTTTTATTATTTGATAATGAGCAAGATAGAAAAGTGATGGAGACTTTAGTGAACGAGTTACCAGAAGATAAAAAGAAGGTGTGGGTACAAACAAAAATAGATTTGGAGGGAACGTCCCGATTAACAGATAGTTGGGGGATTTCCGCCAAAACAGGTGAAGGATTGGACGAATTAAAAGCACAATTAATTGACTTGGCACGTGTGGTATCGCAGGCAGATAGTACCTTGACGAACGTACGCCATTTTGAGCAATTAACAAAAACATACCTTGCCTTAGAAGACGTTTTAGAAGGACTTTCTATGCAAGTAACAGGCGATTTTTTGGCGCAAGATATACGAATGGCGTTACACCATTTGGGAGAAATTACGGGAACAATTACCACCGACGATTTGCTGGCGAATATCTTCAGTAAGTTTTGTATCGGGAAGTAAGTGGGAGTGGAATTTGAGTAAGAAACTTATTCACACACTTCTGTTACTTTGAATACAATACTTTTTGGAAAATGGTAAAAGTTGAGTTGGATACTATACATGAGATTTTAAACATTTTATTTATGTACTAATGAGTATAAAAATGCCCTTTAAAATCGCCTATCTACACGGGCTCGAGTCGAGTGGTAAGGGACTTAAAAATGAATGGTTGCACGCGTATTATCACGCCTATGACCCTGTTATAGATTATAAAAAAGAAGCTATTTACGCGAATATTCGTGCGGCTGTCCGGGATTTCACCCCTGACTTTCTCGTGGGGTCTTCCATGGGTGGATATTTCTCGTTTTACCTTGCCCAAGAGCTAAACATTCCTGCATTATTGTTTAATCCTGCTTTGACTTACCGAAGTATGGAGCCTGATATGACAGGAAAAGAGGAAAATCCATCTGCAAGACCGTTCATTCGTTGTGTTTATGGTGAACAAGATGACTTGATTTTACCTCAAAACACTCGTCAGTTTCTAGAAGAATATACCTATCCAAACTTTGACCAAACGCTTTATCCACATGGTCATCGCACACCATTCGAAGTTTTTGTAAAGGAAGTTACCCGCTTTGCTGAAGAGTCCTGGTTCGAAAGAAGATAGATGAAGATGCTCATCCCGTGGGAGTTTTGGTGTTGAGTTCGTTGCGTGAAACTACGTTGTCTCGGTTGAACAAGAATACCAAAACACCCCAGACGACATCGTTCCCAATGATAAATAAATGGGTAAAAAACGCAAAAAAAGCGGATTGTACAAGTGTAAATGATTGCATTTCCATGACTTTGGAAACAAAAAAGTGATAGGAACCTACGCCGCCCTGCGTCGGGAAAATCCATCCCACATTCGCCATCACACTGATATCTACGGGAAGTTGAAGTCCAAAAAACGGAGGAGAAACCGTCGCCCGAAGTAAAAAAAAGTAAATTCCAAAATACGTAAGCCAAATTAGAAGGGTATGCAAAAGGAATAACGGAAGGTTATGAACGTGTAAAATGGACAGTAATCCTGTTTTTAATTGACCAAGCTGCTCGCTGATTTTTTGCTTCCATTTTCCTTTGCTTTTTTTGTATAAATAGGTTGCAAAGAAGAGGAAAGCACCGCCAATTAATACAAGAAGAAAGATGGATGCACGGGATATAGACGGAATGGAAATCGTGGAGGTAAAAGAGGAGAACAGAAAAATAAAAAATAAACCAAATACAACGAGTCCATCCATTGCTTTTTCGGCTAAAATAGTCCCAAAACTGGCGGTAAAGGATGCCTGGCTTACTTTTTTTATATAGCTCGCACGAACAAAAAAGCTAGACTGTGGAACAAGCAGATTTGCTGGATAACTCAAAAGTAAAGCCGCAAACCCTTGTTTTTGAGAAATTGAGTAACCCAACGGAGAAAACAACATCAGCCAGCGCAAGTTCCTGAACCAAGCAGAGGAAAGCAAACAGAGCGTAGCAAGTCCAACCATTCTCCAATCGATTTCCTTTATTTGTTCTACAAATTGTTTGTATGGAATGTCCTTAAAAACATAATAAACCAATAAAATAGAAATGCCAAGAAAAACGATTGAACTTATATTTTTACGCATGATTATCTCATTTTCGTGATTTTCCTCCTTTCAAATAAAGGGATTCGTACAAAGAAATGAGCTTTTCTCGTATTATTTCTTTATCAAATTGTTGAGTCAATAGAGCTGAAATTTGTTTTGCTTCCTCCAAAAAAGCTGGATTCGAGGTCATCTCTTGAATGAGTCGAGAAAAATCTTCGTTTGTCTTCGCCTTCAGATAGGTGGATTGATACAGAAGTTCGTACTCTTTTAAGTCACGGTAAATAACCGGTAGTCCAGTTGCAGCCGCTTCAATGGGTGCTAGCGGACTATTTTCTTGATATGACGGAAATACAAAAATATCTGCAGCTGCATAAATCGCAGGCATTTGTTCGTACTCAAATTGACCGACAAAGTGGACGTTTGTAGGTGCTGTCTCAATTTTGTGATTGATACGCCGAACGCCCTCTGTGATGAGTCCGAAAGGGCGGCTACCCACCCAAACAAATTGTAAATCAGGGTGATTTTTGGCTATTTCGATGAAATCCTCAACCCCTTTTCTTTTTTGTAATTGCCCTACGCCCAACACAACCTTCTGGCCTTCAGGTATCCGAATGAGTGAACGACCTTGTTTCCTTTTATCTTCCGTAAATTTCCATTTTTCTAAATCAATCGGATTCCCGATTTGAATAATTTTCGATTTTACACCCATCTCACGCAGGTTTTTTTCTACCATCGGTGAAATAGCAATGCAAACATCGGCATGATTGAAAACCTTCTTAAAGTACAATTTGGCAAAAGGGAGAATTAAGCGTGGAAAAACCACAGAACCTTTGATAGTCGCGGGAGTCGTATGAACAGTGTGTACCCGTCTGCCTTTGTATTTTCTGGACTTTAAAAAATAATAAAGTCCGTAGGAATGTGAATGGAATATATCTCCAAAACCTTCTTGGTTTTTGAGTACGACAATATCATTTTTTTCTTTCAACAAGTCAATCATCCCAATAAAAGCACTATGAACACCTGTCCCTTTCGCAACAAAGTCAGTGGATGACACGAGGTGGATTTTCATATCTGTTTTTCTTGATTTCATTTTGTAATCAAACGGTCAAATAATTGTAAAAGTCTTGTGAACTGGGTCTGTTCTTGAAAAATTTGGGCTCAAATGTAAGTAAAAAAAATCAGTTCTATTCAATTCGGTTTTATGGATGGTTTTATAGCTTTTTTAGTGTTAAAAAAACTTGGAAAAATTCAATAAATATATTCTGTATGACAGTAAAAAATGTATCCAACATAAATAGACGCGCATTTCGGTTTTGTTTGTTAATCTAGTAAATGTACATGTTTCATTCTATAAAAGCATCGTGTGATTGTACCTGCTGTTTTATACGGTTATTTTGAATTTGTGCTTCCACTGTTTATCTATGCAAAAGAAAGAAAATTAACTTCATATCCATATATTTACTCACTTCATGGTTATTTTTGACGAACCAAAAGTAAAATGAATAACAGAATGGATGGTTTGAAAAAAGTAGCTACGCTTTGCGTTTTAAGATGTGAAAATCAATTTTTACTCCTAAAACGATTTAAAGAACCAAACAAAGACCAATTTACACCCGTTGGTGGAAAAATTGAACCTTTTGAGTCGCCACGCCAAGGTGTCATTCGAGAAACTTGGGAGGAGACAGGCATCGCTGTTTCTGACGTTTATTTTGCTGGGATTTTAACAGAAACTTCCCCAACAAAATACAATTGGATAAGTTACGTATATGTAGCTGATATTCCTTACCAAACCCCACCTTCCTGTCCTGAAGGTTTTTTGGAATGGATATCTTTCCCCAATTTAACGTCTATTCCTACACCACCAACGGATTTCTTTCTTTATGACTACATTGCAAAAGGTACTCCTTTTGCTTTAAGTGGAATATACAATGAAAATCTCGAACTCACCGCGCTCGTAGAGGAAATCTCTGGTAAACAACTTATCTAATCCTATGTACAAAACGTCACTTTTTATTTTTCTATTTATGACTTCTCTTTCAAGTTATACCCAACAAAAACCTACTTTTGGAAAAATAATTCACATTCCGTCTTTTGCTTCGCAATTCGTTGAACAACGCCCTATTGATATTTGGCTTCCCGAAGGCTACGATAGTACAAAAAAATACGCTGTTTTGTACATGCATGACGGACAAATGTTGTTTGATGCCACCACCACTTGGAATAAACAAGCCTGGGAAGTAGATGAAACACTGACGCCACTCATGCAATCCGGTGAAATTCAACCTTGTATCGTTGTTGGTGTTTGGAATAGCGGTGCAGGACGACATGCTGACTATTTCCCCCAAAAACCTTTTGAGTCTTTATCAAAGGAAAATAAAAACTTAGTTGTCAGGCAATTACAAGACGCTGGTCGTACGGATGCCATTTTTAAACCTACTTCGGATGCCTATCTGACTTTCCTGGTCAATGAATTAAAACCCTATATTGATGCAAATTTTTCTGTTTTAACTGACCCTGAGCATACTTTTTTGGCTGGAAGTAGCATGGGTGGGCTCATTTCGTTATACGGTGTTTGTGAATATCCTACGGTTTTTGGCGGAGCTGCTTGCCTTTCTACGCATTGGATTGGCACTTTCACGGCTGAAAATAACCCAGTTCCAGCTTCTTTTTTGGCTTATCTACAAGAAAAACTACCTTCACCCGCCCGAACACGTATTTATTTTGATACCGGAGACCAAGACTTAGATGCGCTTTATCCACCCATTCAACGCCAAGTGGATGCATTGATGCAAAAGAAAGGATTTACGAAAAATCAAAGTCAAACGCATTATTTTCCAGGTCAAGGACATCTTGAAACAGCTTGGCAATCTCGGTTATCTATTCCTATGCGTTTTTTGTTAAAAAATAAATAGTGCATTGATTTCCAGTCAATTGTATGGCTAGTAGGTGACATTAAACCAAAATAGTTGCCTCGTGATGAACAGGAAACCCAAGTGAATTGGCAATAAAGCAAAAGGCATTCGCTTGTTGATGAAGCTGTTTCGCCTTTTCCATCATGGAATTATCCGCAACTGTGACGCGTGGAAATAAGGTAATTTCAACGAATTTTCCGCTTCCCAAAGTGGTTTCCTCCATTTTTCCAATCGCATTATCTTGGTAATCTGTAACAACTACGCCCGCTTCTGCGCAAAGATGAAGATACCAAAGCATGTGACAAGCCGAAACAGACGAAAGGAACATGTCTTCTGGGTTGTATTTTGTATAATCCCCTCGAAATGCTGCATCCGATGAACCGAACAGCGGAGATTTATGCTCAATCTGAACTACATAATCTCTGCTATACGATTGGTAATTTGTTGTCCCATTGCCTAAATTCCCTTCCCATTTGATGTTTGTTTTATAGGTGTGTATTTTTCCTGATTTCATTTAAAATTGAATATAAAATAGTGTAACTTTTTATCATCATCTAACATTTCGGACGTCCACTTGAAACCCAATTTTTTCAAAAGCGAAATAGAATCTACATTGGTTTCTAAAGTAATTGCGCAAATTGATTCTGTGTTTTTTTGTTCTTTTATTTTTGTAAGAAATTGACTACTAGCTTCGTAAGCTAGTCCTTGTTTGTGATATTCAGGTAAAAGTGCAAATCCCAAATCGGGAAGTTCTAAGCTTGGGCGATGAATAAACGAGAGAATTCCGATTGATTTCTGACTTTCCTTACTTAGCACTACATAATAATTGAAAAATGTTTTTTCGTTGATTTGTTGAATGTATCTCTCCGTTTCATGCATCGTGTGGAGGTTTCTGTCTCCAATATTTTTCAACCAGCCCTCCGTATGCATTAATTCAAACAAGAAAGATGCATCTTTTGGATGAATCGGACGGATGAAAAGTCGTTTTGTTTCTAGTTCAATGTTCATTTGAAAGGGAGGTGGTAATCGTTCATCTTTTCTTACCTGTAAATGTAGTTTTTTGTACGAATGGATACAAATGGCATTTGAAAATAAGTAATTGGTAGATTTATGTTTAAAGAATTTTTGTCTGAAAACATGCAAAAGGTCAATTCAGCTACGTGTTTTTTAGAAAAAGTATGGCTATTTGGGAAATCTTGAATAATTTGCTTGTTGAAGCATTTACTTTTTTACAAAGTCCGTTCCCAACTGACTTATCGACTATTCATTATGCACATAAAAATCGGTACACGGGGCAGTAAATTGGCCTTATGGCAAGCGTATTACATTCAAGATAAATTAGAAAAAGCAGGAGCTACCACAGAAATTTGCCTCATTGAAACGAAAGGAGATAAAATTTTAGACCGGGCACTCTCCAAAATTGGTTCTAAAGGAGTTTTTACGGAAGAATTGGAAGAACAACTTCTTTCTGGCGGCATTGATATTGCCGTACATAGTGCCAAAGATTTACAATCTACTTTGGCAGATACGTTTGAAATTATCGCGTTTACAGAACGAGAGAACACAGCGGATGTTTTGATAAGCAATCAACCTGAGTTGGCAAATCGGCTACATGAACCCCTTGTTATTGGAACGTCTTCTACGCGCAGAATTGCTATGTTGAAACGCTACTTTCCTCATTTTCAGATAGTTGATATGCGCGGAAACTTACAAACCCGTATTGCAAAAATGGAATCGGGCGTTTGTGATGCATTACTTCTAGCGTATGCGGGTGTGCATAGAATGGGTTATGAAAAAATGATTATCCATCGCTTTGATAACCAGACGTTTATTCCTCCTGTCGGACAAGGAACGGTGGCTGTTGAATGTGCTACATCATTAGAACAAACCAAAAAAGCATTTATTCGTGCCACTTGCAATGAAGAATCAACGGAAATTTGCTTGCGTGCTGAACGTGCCTATTTAAAAGAATTGCAAGGTGGTTGTTCGATTCCGGTTTTTGGTCATGCACAATGGGTGGACGGTCAAGTGCATTTTAACGCTGGAATTGTCAGTTTAGATGGCAATGAATGGATACAAAAACAAGGAATTTTGACCAACGAACTCTCTCCAGAAATGCTTGGTAAGCAACTTGCGGAAGAAGTACTTCAAGCAGGCGGACAAGCCATTCTGACGTCGATTAAAAACCAATTGTAAATCTAATAAATACAGTATTTCTCATGAAAAAGTGGACTATTTTCTTGTTTGCAGTCTTTTTCTTCCCCTCTCTTTCTTTTGCTCAAAAGATGCCAAAAAAAGACTATTTGGTCACGCTTCAAACAGATTTCGGCACAATGAAACTCATTTTATTTGACGATACACCGCTCCACAAAGCCAATTTTATCAAATTAGCACAAGATAAATTTTATGATGGACTTTTGTTTCACCGTATTATTGAACGCTTCATGATTCAAGGGGGAGACCCAAATTCGAGAGATGCTAAACCGGGGCAAAAATTAGGTAGTGGTGGAGATAATTTGGAACGAATTCCATTTGAATTTACGTCCAATCATATTCATAGAAAAGGGGCTCTTGCTGCTGCCCGAGACAATAATGCGGAGAAAAAATCAAGTGCTTGCCAATTTTATATTGTCCAAGGCAAAACATTTACGGACGAGGAGCTTACTGCGTTGGCTGCTAAAAATAAAATGGAATACACGACGGCACAGCGGAGAGATTACATGATTTTGGGTGGTACACCCCATTTGGATAATAACTACACTGTTTTTGGTCAAGTGATTGATAATCTGCCGGTTGTAGATTTAATCGCAAAGCAAACGAAAGACAAAGCGGATAGACCTGTAAACGATATTAAAATGAAGGTTTCTGTAGAAAAAATGAAACGCAAGAAAATTACACGTCTTTACGGATATAAGTACAAATCAACGATACAAAAATAAGCCAATTTATGCAAAAAGTTCTCATTACAGGGGCGAATGGTCTTCTCGGACAAAAATTAGTCTCTTTATATACCCAAGATGCAAATACAACTTTGGTTGCGACTGCTCGTGGTGCTAATCGCTTGCCTATAAGTGATTTATATACATATATTTCGATGGATATTACGCAAAAAGAAGAGGTAATGCGTATTATTTTAGAGGAAAAGCCAGATGTAGTTATTCATACGGCAGCCATGACAAACGTGGATCAATGTGAAGTTGAAAAAGAGGCATGTTGGGCACAAAACGTGTATGCTGTTTCTTATTTGGCAGAGGCTTGCCAAACGGTAGATGCCTTTTTTGTGCATGTATCAACTGATTTTATTTTTGATGGTGCAGATGGCCCTTACAAAGAGGAAGCAACTGCAAATCCGTTGAGTTTTTATGGATGGAGTAAACTTGCTGCTGAGCATATTCTTCTACATTCTTCGGTTCGATGGAGTATTGCACGGACCGTTTTGGTGTATGGAATTGCGCACGATATGAGTCGTTCCAACATTATTTTGTGGGTTAAAAAATCATTGGAAGAAGGAAAAACAATTCGTGTTGTAACGGATCAATGGCGCACACCAACCTTGGCAGAAGATTTGGCTGTGGGCTGCCAATTGATTGCCGATCAACGTGCTAAAGGAATTTTCAATATTTCTGGTGAAGAACTACTTACACCCTACGAAATGGCCCAACAAACTGCCGCATTTTTTGGTTTAGATGCTACACTTATTCACGAAGCAGACGGTTCAACGTTCCAACAAACGGCGAAAAGACCTGCAAAAACAGGTTTCGATTTGACCAAATCAAAGGCTGTGTTGGGTTATACGCCGCGAAGTTTCCGGGAGGGAATCGCGCTTTTAGCTTCTCAATTATAAATAGATTAGTATGTCAGATTTACGTGCTGCTTTTGCTTTTTTGAAGGAATTAGAAGAAAATAATAACCGCGAATGGTTTCACGCGAACAAAAAACAATATGAAAAAGCAAAGGCAGCCGTTCTGGATTTTGGGCAGTCTGTGTTAGTGGAACTAGCTCAAGTAGATATTTCACTACAATCGTTGGAAATCAAGAATTGTCTCTTTCGGATTAATCGGGATATTCGTTTTTCCAAAGATAAATCTCCGTACAAAAATCATTTTGGTTTGAACTTCGTTGCTGGTGGTAAAAAATCGCTTTTAGCGGGTTATTATTTGCATTTATCACCCTCTGAGACGTTTATTGCCTGTGGAAACTACCTGCCAGAGACTACAATTTTGAAGGGAATACGGGAGGAAATCGATTATTGTTTGGAGGAATGGGAGGAAATTTTACAAGATGAACGATTTGTAGAGTCATTTGGGAAAGAGTTGGCATACACCTCAGAAATGAAACTTTCTCGTCCACCGAAAGGATATACAGTTGATAATCCTGCTATTGATTACTTGAAATACAAGGGCTTTGTTGTGGTCAAATCGTTCGAAGAAGAAGAGGTTTACACCCCTCGTTTTTCAGAAGATGTTGTTGCTCGTCTAACATCTGGTGCGCGTTTTATTCAATTTTTGAATCGACCCTTTGACTCGTCTGCAACGTAATTATTCACTCACATTTTCATAAATTTGGTTCATAATCCGGACGAGGTGGTCGTAATCTTGGTCTGTTAGGTTCTTCCATGACTTTTTTCGAATATCTGCAATGACGGCAAAGGCTTGTTGATGAATTTGTTCCCCTTCTTCGGTTAAAAATACATTGAATTTTCTTCGGTCAAATTCACTCATCTGTCTTTTAATCAGTCCTTTATGAACTAAAATATCAAGTATTCTCGTGACTGTTGGTGCATCTTTTGCAGTTTTAAGAGCCAAGTCATTTTGGCTAATACCAGGGCATGGTTTGATGTGGTCAATCACAACCCATTGGTCCACAGTAAGGTCAATTTGTGCATCTGAAAGACCCTTTTGCATAAAACTGCGTATTTTTTTGATTGTCGTATCAATCTTAAAATAATAAGCGCGTTGGTCAGTATGTGTCATATTTTTTGGTACTTGAAGCGGGTTGAAATACGTTTTTGTTTAGTTTAAGAACTACAAATATAAAAAAATGCCCTCACGTCTTTCTATATTTTTTTGAAAGACATGAGGGCTTCTGACTTTGTGTAGAGTTAGGCAGCGGTAGTAGCTTTTATTTCGGCAAGACGTTGTTCAAATTCCGGGAGAATCGCCCAAAGTTGCTCGTAGGAATTTATGATAAAATATTTTTTCTGAAATTCATCTATTTTAACGGGTGTTTGGATGATTTCGTCTATTGAAAAATCACGGCGGGTAGGAATATCGGAGTGAACCGCATATACACTTTCGCCTGGCGAAGAAATGATACCTCCACCATAGATTTTTAGTTTTCCATCTTCTTTGATAAGTCCAAATTCAACAGTAAACCAATAGAGGCGTCGAATGATTTCCAGACAAGGTTCAATAGTTAGATATCGAAGAGAAATAGCACTAAAATCAGCTAAAAATGAGCAAAACTCAGGATTTGTCAGGAGAGGAATATGTCCGAATGTATCATGAAACATATCGGGCTCCTCCAAATAATCTAATTGTTCTGCTGTACGTAACCAAGTAGAAGAGGGGAAAACGCGCTTCGCCAACATCTCAAAAAAAGTATGATGGTCCACAAGTCCCGGGACAACGCCAACTGTCCAGCCCGTCAATGTACTGATTTTCGGGTTAATGTCCTCTTTAAAATGGGGTATTTTTGAAGGTAAAAAACCTGCTTTAGGTAAGCCTTCTAGGTAAACTTTACTTGCTAACTCAGGAAGAATCGCCATTTGTTGTTTGTAAAGCGTTTGCCAAATTGCTTGGTCTTCCTTCGTGTATTTTTCATAGACTTGGTCTAACGTCTCAACTGCTTCCATTGTCATTTTACTAATTGTTGTAAAAATAATTGTTGTAACAAGTAATTACAAAATTACGTATAATTAGCATTTTTACAAGTTTGCATTGATTTATTTTGGCACGAGAAGAACGAAAATGCTTGTTTTGACTTTACAGAACTGTAGTATGTATGCTTTTACTTCCAGAAAATGGTTTATTCTTATCGGAAAAATTCAGATAACTTGCAGGCTTCAGAGGAATTTTAGATGATTCATGAGTTTTTCTCTATGCGTTTTACCAACGGGAATGAGCTGTTGACCAATTCGTACGCCAGATTCTTCAATGGCATCAATTTGGTCGATTTGAACAATAAAAGAGCGGTGAACACGCATAAAATGGCTTGTTGGGAGACGTTCTTCCATATTTTTAAGCTGTACACTTAAAATATAGCTATCTTTTGCTGTGATGATGAGGACATAAATATCTTTGGCCTCAATCCAAAGAATATCTGCAATTCGGATTTTTTCAAGGCGTTTTTTTGCTTTGACAAACAGAGCATCGTTGTAATCTAATTTCTGACTGTTTTGTGTTGGCAGTAGCGCATCATTTTTGGTATTTGCCACATTATGAAGTGCAATTTCAACGGCTGAAAACAGACTTTCTGCGCGTACGGGCTTGATTAAATAGTTCTGCGGATTTGTCCATTTTGCCTCTGAAATAGTCTGATGGTCCGCTTGAGCTGTCAGAAATAGAAAAGGGATACGTTGTTGATGTAAAAAACGAGCAATATCCAGCCCGGTTAACTCACCGGCTAGGTCAATGTCTAGGAGAACGAGGTCAACGGGTTCGAGTGATGTCCATTTAGCTAAAAAATCCTCTCCCGATTCGATGATTTCAGGAACGTGATAGCCGAGTGTTTGTAAATTGATAGCCATTTCTTTGGCTATAATCCAATCGTCTTCAACGAGAATAATTTTTTTTTGCTCCATTCTGTTACCTAACTTAGTTCGTCAAATGTACATAATGTCAGGTGAAATGAAAAACAGAAAGTATCGATTTATCTATACAACTTTGGGCAGAAAACGTTCCTTTTGGGGTTTCTTTCTTTCTTCATTCTTGTATTCTTCCGTGCTTTTTGCAGCGCCTTTACTTCCACAAAATGTAACGTGGAAAGAAAATCAGTTTTTGCAGAGAAAAGTAACGTACGTACAGCGAATTTCAATAGAAAATAGGAGAGATGAACTGAGAAAAGAGCCTTTTATTCTTCGTACACCCCAAAAATGGGGACGCGCCCAGTTGGAGTTTCTAGATGCCAAAGGGCAAATTATTCGAAAATTAAAGAGCGGCGGATTACTTAAAATGTCGGAAAGAAGTTTGCCTTCTGCTCAAACAGCTTTTTTAGTGCGTGACTTGGAGGAAAATGTCGTTGAACTTCGCTTAAAATTACAGGGTGAGTATAGTATATTAACACCAAAAACACTTGATTATGAGTTCGTTACATATTCTGAATTTATCCAACGTGATTTTCAACGGGTGTGGCTTCAAGCCTTATTTTTAGGAATAATTCTGGTTATGGCGTGTTATAATTTCGTCATATTTGTTTCAGTAAGAGATACAAGTTATCTGTATTATGTTCTCTCGATTCTAGGGTTTGGACTTTATTTCTTCTTTTATTATGGCTTCGGAATCGAGTTGTTTTGGCAAGAATATCCTTACTGGGATTTGTACTCTTTTGCCTTCATTGTTCCCGCTACTAATTTAGCAAGAATTTATTTTACTAAGCAGTATCTACATTTGCCCAAGTCCTCTTTCTGGATTCAACGACTTTCTCTTTTGCTTTCCCTTTTCAGTATTTTCATTATCCTGATAGCCTCTTTTTGCTGGCTTTTTGATCTAGATTGGTTGAATTTATTGGTTGATTTAGTGGGTTTTTTAGGCATTGCTGTCTTGTCTTTGATGCTTGTCGCAGGTTTTTATATGACTGAACGGGGGTTCCGTCCTGCACATTATTTTACGATGGCTAATTTGGCCTTTGTACTGGGTGGAATTTTATTCATTTTACAAGAAATTGGTTGGTTGCCCTCCACTCCCATAACACGCTCGGCTGTACAATACGGATTTATCGGTCAAATGGTCTTGTTTTCATTGGGTTTGTCGAGTCGATTGAATGCGGCGCAGGTTCGGGTGTCAACACTTGAACTCGAACGGGAAAGGGAGAGAAAGCAACTTTTAGAGGAACAAAGTATCGTTTTGAAACAAAAAGTAGCCGAACAAACCGCAGACCTTCGCGCAATTAATTTACTGCAAGACAAGCTTTTCTCTATTATTTCGCACGATTTGCGCAATCCCTTGGTTTCGCTTGATTCCTTCCTAAATTTATTGATTCATCACCAAGAAAAATTAACGGAAAAAGAGAAAACGATACTTTATCAAAAAGCAAAACAATCCCTCGGTAATTTGAATCAATTACTTTCCAATTTGTTGCTTTGGTCACAATCACAAATGCAGCAAATTACATTTCGTCCTGAAAACGTGCCGTTGCAAGAATTCATCGAGGAAACACGTGCCTTACACTCGCTCGCTTTGGAATGGAAGGAGATGACGGTAGAAACTATTCATACCGAAAACGTCTGTGTATTTGTGGACGCAGAGATGTTCCGGTTTATTCTTCGTAACCTCGTCGGGAATGCAATCAAGTTCAGCTTTCCAAAACAGAAAATTTACATAAATTATTATCAATCAGAGGATTATTTCACAGTGGAAGTCAAAGATGAAGGAGTTGGGATGTTGCCAGAGCAAATTCATTCACTCAAAGAAGCGCGTACGGTACAATCAACAAAAGGAACCCAACGCGAAAAAGGAACGGGTTTGGGGTTGATGTTGTGCAAAGAATTTATGGAGCAACATCAAGGTTTCTTGGAAATTATATCTTCGGGTGAAGGCACGACGGTACGGTGTGTATTTCCGAAGTTAGGGCTCGTTGGTCGAGAAAATTAAACAGTTGAGCGTTGGTTGGCGTTTGGGAAAATAGAAAATAGTACATTCGAACAAGTTAAAATTAACCAATTATTTATGCGTAAATTCATTCTACTTCTAGCAGGTGCTTGCTGCAATTGGGTTGTCTCTGCTCAATCGACAACACCACGCGTATTAAAACCGTCGGATATATATAAAGTTGTGGGAGTTGGCAGCCCCAGAATGTCGCCAGATGGGCAATGGATTGCTTACACCGTGTCCCAAGTTGACTCTGTGGCAGACAGTCGTTCCAGCGATATTTATATGGTGTCTCCAGCATCCAAAGAGGTTGTTCAACTGACATTCACAAAAGAGGGAGAGAGTGCGCCTGAATGGAGTCCTGATGGGAAATTTCTTTCTTTTTTGGCAAAAAGAGGAACAGATGCGACAACACAAATCTATATCTTGAATCGAAAAGGCGGGGAAGCCAAGGCATTGACCAAACTAAAGAAAGGGGCAATCATGGACTATGCTTGGTCGCCCGATGGATCTAAAATCGCTTTAGCCATTTCACAACAAGTTGACACAAGCAAGACAAAAACGCCCAAGCCCATTGTTGTCAATCGTTTTAAGTTCAAACAAGATGGAGAAGGGTATATATCTGAAAAATACACGCATTTGTATTTGTTTGATGTCGCAACCCAAAAGATGGATACATTAACGAGTGGGAAGTTCAGTATTTCTTCTCCTGCTTGGTCGCCGGATGGTAAGCAAATCGCTTATGTAAGTAATAAAACAGAAGACAGAGATAAGAATGACAATACAGATATTTATGTCATTGAAGCACAAAAAGGAGGCGAAACGAGACAAATTACTACTTGGACGGGAAGCGATGAAAATCCAGTTTGGAGTCCGGATGGCCGGCAAATTGCTTATTTACGTTCTACCTCTTCTGAGAACTATTTTATGTATGATCAATCGGTTTTATGTGTAGTTCCTGCTCAAGGTGGGACACCGGTTGTTGTCACAGGAAAGTTAGATAGACCTGTTTCTTCGCCAGTTTGGCAAGCAGATAATCAATCTATTTGGTTTACGGTAACAGACGACCGTTCGCGATACATTGCTAGCGCAGTCGTAAAAACGGGGAAAATGACTACAGTTTTAAACGGAGAACGCGTTTTTTCGTCACTTGAAGCAGCTTCAGGAAATACAGGAATTGTTGGGTTGACAAGTAATCCGTCCAAATCGTCAGAAATTTTTTCGTATATGAATGGTACATTGACCATTTTGACCACACACCAGGATGCTTTCTTCAAAGACTTGACTTTAGCAAAAGTGGAGGGCTATACGTCAGTAAGTAAAGATGGAACAAAAGTTTCAAATATTCTTTATCGTTCGCCAATAGTACCTGAGGGACAAAAAGCGCCGACTATTTTCTTCATTCATGGTGGTCCAACAGCGCAAGACGAATATTCATTTGATATGACGCGCCAGCAATTGGCTGCTCACGGTTTCCATGTGGTTGCTGTCAATTACAGAGGGTCAAATGGGCGTGGATTGGCTTTTAACAAAGCTATTTCAGCAGATTGGGGTAATCTGGAAGTCATGGATATCCACGGCGCGGTAGATGCTTTGGTGGCAAAAGGCGTTGCAGATTCTGAAAAACTAGGTATTGGGGGTTGGAGTTACGGAGGAATTTTAACGAATTATTGCATTGCAACAGATACACGTTTCAAGGCGGGAGCTAGTGGAGCAGGTGTTGCCATGATTTCTTCTATGTATGGGGTAGATCAGTATATTCAGCAATACGAATATGAATTAGGTTCGCCTTGGAAAAACTTTGATAAGTATGTGAAACTATCATATCCTTTCTTAAAAGCGGATAGAATCAAGACTCCAACTCAGTTTATGGTTGGGCAGGAGGATTCCAATGTTCCGGCAGTTGGAAGTGAGCAAATGTACCAAGCACTCAAGTCATTAGGCATTGATACAGAATTAATTGTATATCCTGAGCAGTTTCATGGAATTTCAAAGCCGAGTTATCAGAAAGACAGAATTGAGCGATATGTGGCTTGGTTTACGAAATATTTGAAGTAAACTTTAATCACACGGATGAATAAAAAAGGTCGGGCAAGCCCGACCTTTTTTGTTTGTATTCTTAGAAAAGTAAATGTGCTTAGCCTTTGTAAAAAAGCCATTTTGCCATTTCTTTCCAAGTTACTTTTTTTCCGTACATCAAAATACCAACGCGGTAAATGCGTGAAGCAATCCAGGTGGTAAAAATAAATCCGCCGATTAAAAGACTGATACTGAGTGCTATTTGCCAAACAGGTACACCAAAAGGAATCCGAACCATCATAATAATGGGAGAGGTAAACGGAATCATAGAAAGCCATATTGCCAAGGAACCGTTGGGGTCGCGCATGACGAATTGAGCAAAAATGAACGACGCAATAATCGGAATAGTAATGGGCATCATGAATTGCTGTGTATCTGTTTCGCTATCTACCGCTGAACCTACAGCCCCGAAAAGAGCACTGTAGAGCAAATAACCGCCGAGGAAATAAAAGATAAAAGAAATGACAATCGTTGCGACGGGTAATGTATCCAATGCGTTCAAGATGAAAGATATGTCTGCGTTTTGTCCGGTTGCCTCTAATTGTTGTTTGGCGGCTTCTTGGGCTTCTGGTGAAAGATTTTGGAGTTGTTGGTTCGTGATTTCCTTTTTTGACAGGATTTGTTTACCTAAAAATTGGCTTCCGATGGTCAGTACGCCAAAAGATAGAACAATCCAAAGGCCGAATTGGGTAAGCCCGACAAGTGCCACACCGACAATTTTACCAATCATTAGTTGAAAAGGTCGAACAGAAGAGATGATGACTTCAACGATGCGGCTCGTTTTTTCTTCCATAATTCCACGCATAACTTGTGCGCCGTAGATAAATACAGAAATATAGATGAGAAAGGCACAAAAGAAACCAATAGCCGTTGCAGCAGCTGCACTACTTGCTTTTTCGTCGCCCTCACTGAGTTGAATGGTTTCTGTTTCTACATTCATTTTTGCACTTTCAAGGACTTGGCGCGTAATACCAGCTTCTGTAAGTTTGCGCGTTTCAATTTCCCGTTCGATGGTGCGTTCGATGGTATTTTGAAGTTCAAGGGGAACGCCTTTTTCCGCAAATATTTTCACACCTTTAGGGTCATCGAAGATATTTTGTGGAATGAAAACAAGCGCATCTTCTTTGGTGGTTGCGTACTCCTTTTTAGCTTCTGCAAGTCCTTTTTCTGAGAAAGAAAAGAGATATTCAGACGAATTTTGAAAAGCCTCTTGGAAAGAATTACTTTCATCAACAATGCTTACTTTTTTCTGGTCTATAGATGAAACCGCTGCCCAAATAACGATGGCATACATAGCAGCGATAAGCAAAGGGCCAACAATTGTCATGACAATAAATGACTTTTTGCGGACTCGCGTAAGGTATTCACGCTGAATAATTAACAGTATATTTTTCATAAGTAAATAGTGATGACAGAGTTATTAATTATTTTCTTGGACACAGCGAATGAAAATCTCATTCATGGAAGGAATGTTTTCACTAAAAAAACAAAGCTCGACTTGGTCAATCAGGAAATGTTGAAGAGCTTGTAGCGAAGTATCTTCAGAAAGTTTGATACGTATCTTTTTCTTTTCATCGGTGTCAGGCAGGTATTCTACAATCGAATACAAATTAGAAGAAGGAAGTTGCCCCATGTATTCGATGGTGTATGTATTTGTCTTGAATTTTTGCTTTATTTCTTTTTTGGAGCCGTCCAGTACTTTATGCGATTTATGTATCAAGGCAACGTGGTCACAAAGTTCTTCGACAGATTCCATGCGGTGGGTAGAAAAAATAATGGTAGAGCCTTTTTCTTTTAGTTCAAGGATTTCATCTTTGATAAGATTGGCATTGATGGGGTCAAAGCCAGAGAAGGGTTCGTCGAGAATAATCAATGTAGGTTCATGCAGAACAGTGGCAACAAACTGGATTTTTTGTTGCATTCCTTTAGATAAATCTTCCACGTTTTTCTCCCACCAAGCTTGAATTTCAAATTTCTTGAACCAGTACTTGAGTTTATCCATCGCTTCTTTCTTGGAAAGCCCCTTGAGTTGGGCAAGATAGAGAAGTTGTTCGCCTACTTTCATTTTTTTGTAAAGACCTCTTTCCTCAGGGAGATACCCAATTTGTGCGATATGCGAAGGGTTGAGTGGCTGGTTATTAAACAAGATATGGCCTGAATCTGGACCGGTTATTTGATTAATAATCCGGATAAGAGAGGTTTTACCAGCGCCGTTAGGGCCTAATAGGCCGAATATACTCCCACTTGGTATAGAAATAGATACATCTTGGAGAGCCGTATGCGCTGCATAACTTTTGTGAATATGGTGAGCTTCAAGGATATACTTCATATAAATTGAATTTAAAGAGAGATACTGTTTTATCTGAGTTCATGAGGAAATAAAGATAGGTAGTCCGACAAGCAAATCGTTGAATTTATTGTTGAAAGGAAGTAAATAAGGTTAAGAAGTACAAAAAATTGGTGGATATATACCGTCTAATAAAAATGATTTTTTGCTCAGGTAAAAAAAAAGTAGTTTTGAAAGAAATATTTAAAGCTAATAAATCCCTTACTTTACGCTATTAATAAGAAAATACGTCTTTGTGATGTTAAAAACACAAGTAAATAAGTTAAGTGAGTTTATCTCAGCAAAAGTGGGCAAACCACTTGTTTCAGTTATCGGTGAAGACCGTTGGCATCTTTTTTTAGAAAAAAAGGAAGCGTTATTGTATGGATGGTTGGATGAAAACGGACAACATTATTCTTTGATTCGAAAGTTTTATAAAATTGTTTACAGTGTTTTTGCAACTGTTGGTATTTATCTCTTTTTAATCTATACAAATTTTCTTTGGTTAATGGGTTCAATGCCAGGCGTGGATGAACTACAGAATCCGAAATTGGCACAAGCATCCACAATTTTAGCAGCTGATGGCATAACAGAAATTGGTCGTTTCTATGCTGAAAATCGAGAACCTGTTTCAACAGATAAAATTGCTCCAGTAGTTTTTGATGCACTCGTTGCAACAGAAGATATACGTTTTGAAGAACATTCAGGTATTGATTTACGCTCTATGGGAGGTGTCTTAATTGGCTTGCTGAAAGGCGGAGAAAGGGGGGGAGGAAGTACAATTACGCAGCAATTGGCTAAAAATTTGTACAATACGCGCAAAAAAGAAATGCGCGGTTTACTATACCATATTCCAGGTATTCGCACGATAGTATATAAATCAAAAGAATGGATTACTGCTATCCAATTAGAAAAGCGGTTTAGTAAAAAAGAGATTTTAACCATGTATTTGAATACTGTTTCCTACGGAAATAACTCGTACGGAATTAAAACAGCGGCGAAAACTTTTTTTAACAAAGAACCACTTGACTTGGAACCCCAAGAGGCAGCTGTCTTGGTAGGTTTGCAAAAAGCAACCACGTATTATAATCCCGTCCGAAATCCAGAAAGATCTCGCGAGCGTAGAAATGTTGTACTAAAACTAATGCAGAAAAAAGGGGTATTAACTCCTGCAAAAGTAGATTCTCTTGTTCAGTTGCCATTGGTCTTGACCCTCAATGTAGATGAGGATGAGGAAGTTGAAAAAGATGGATTTGGGTATTTGAAATCCGCAGTTGCCAAATTTATAGAAAACTACGCGAAAGAAAATGAAATGGAAATTGATTTGTACCGCGACGGTTTAAAAATCATCACAACAATTGATCTACGCGCACAGCAACTAGCCGAAGAAGCTGTCCTTGAGCACATGAAAGTTCTACAGAAAGATTTTGAAATGCAATGGGGAGATAAAAACCCATGGGTATATGAAAGTGGAGAAGAAATCCCCGGATTTATTGAAACAGCAGCAAAAAGAACTACCTATTACAAAAAATTAGAGCAGAAATATAAGGGAAATTTGGACTCAGTAAACTATTACATGAATCGTAAAATACCGATGAAAAAGTTTACTTACGAAGGTATAGACTCTACAACTATGAGCCATATGGACTCGCTTCGCTACTATAAAAAGATTTTGCAATGTGGCATGATGTCTATGAATCCATATACAGGTCACGTCGTTGCTTGGGTAGGTGGAGTTGATTACAACCATTTTCAATATGACCACGTAAAACAAGCGAAAAGACAGCCAGGCTCTACATTTAAACCATTTGTATATGCTGCTGCCATAGATGGCCCGCTCAATTATACATCTTGTACTACTATTCAGGATAAGCCTATCTCGAAAACTTTTATGGAAAACGGGAAAGAAGTGACCTGGGAACCTAAAAATGCAAACGGAACTTTCTCGAACGCTAACCTAACGTTGCGCCAAGCATTAGTTCGTTCAATCAATTCTGTAGCAGTTCAGCTGACGGAATTAGTAGGGTATGCAAATGTGGTAGAATACGCGAAAAAATTTGGTATAAAGTCTTCTATGCAGGCAGTTCCCTCTATTGGGCTAGGGACGTCAGACGTTTCACTTTTCGAGATGGTAGGTGCCTACTCCGCTTTTGTGAACGAAGGAATCCGGGCGGAACCATTGTTTATTAAGGAGATAAAAAATCGGAATGGAACTTCTATAAAAACATTTGAAAGTAAGTTAGAAAGAGCCATTTCCGAAGAAACAGCCTATATAATGCAACAAATGCTACGAGGAAATATCGACGATGCGGGGGGAACCGGACAAAGAATGCGCAATTATTGGGCAATATTTCAAGGTGGTGGACAAATGGGAGGAAAGACGGGTACTACGTCCAATAACTCGGATGCTTGGTATATTGGTTTTACAAAAGACTTAGTATCAGGTGTTTGGGTAGGTGGTGATGATAGGAGCATTCACTTTAAAGGGAGCATGGGAGAGGGGAGTCGCTCTGCATTACCCATCGTAGGACTGTTCTTAGATAAACTATACAGGGACAAATCTGAAAATTATAAACCTGGTCCATTTACTAAGCCAGAAAAAATGACTGAAAAGATGGCTGGTGGTTGTGAGAACAATTCATCCGGTGATTCAGAGTATAATATGGTGGACGATTCACTAAGTACGGAAGATGGAGGATTAGACAGCTTGAGCACAAATCCGGATGCGATAAATCCAAATGGAGGAGCTACTACACTTCCTTCGGTGAAGCGTTCTGAGGAAAACGACACGCTGCGAACAAATAAAGACAGGAGGTCTGGAGTTTCGCTGGGTTCTAAACCAACTGAACTACAGCCTTCTGAATCCGAGCGTAATCTTTCCCGAAGAGAACAAAGAGCAATAAGGAGACAAGAAAAGAGAGATAAAAGTGATTAATCATAAATTATTCAAATAGTTACCCCAATTCTTTGTAGAAATAATGAAAAATAAAGCCGAAATAATGAGGACAACTGTACAATTACGTAAAACAAGAAAAATGGATCGACTAGAAAAAATTTCTGTCGAAGAAATTGCCTTTGCAAGAGCTAAAGCTAATTACACTGAAATCGTCTTGTTAAACGGAGACATTTTGACCGTTTCCAAGACGCTTAAATCTGTGGAGGAGTACTTATCAAAAAAAATGTTTCTCCGGATTCACAAGACGTATGTGGTGTCCATCAATCAGTTAGCTGGTTATCAGTTACATGATGGTGCATACGCAAAACTAAATTCAGGTTTGCTGCTACCGATTTCAAGAAGGCGTAAATCTGATTTTCTGAGTGCTGTGCGGACATTGAAACTGTAAGTTTATTTATTAAAAAACCTTCTATATATAGGTATTCGATAGGCAAATTGTCCGTACATAAGTGGAAACATAACATAATCTAGCCATAAAAAAGGTGTTTTGTAGTGAATTAAATCTATGATTTTCGCACCGTTCGCACCGTTATTTTCTATTACATGTTTGTGATGCCACTCCTTTAAAAAGAACGGTAATTTCGCTCCTTCGTCTATGAAATAAGCGTTTCCATCTGTCACCAAGCTTTCTGTGATGTGACTTGTCCAAATTTGTTTGAACAAAACAAAGTTTAATTCAAACGAAACAGTATCTCCTTTTTTATTTCCATCGTATCGTAGAACTTTCATAAATGGAAAAGGAGGTGCTAATTTTTTTAATAGCTGAATGTCAAAGTTATCCCAAACTTGCTTTACATCAGACTCTACTTGTGTACTAATCTTTATATTCATCTAAATTTATTCTTGCTTTTTTATTGATAATTTTCCTACTTTACTATTTGATAGCCATCTTATAAATCCAACGGAAATTACCGCTCTTTTGTTTGACTCTCTTTTACTGTTACTTAGGTAAATAGTCAATGTAAATAGAAGTATTTGCTGTTGTAACAAAAAAACCATGAAAATAACAGTACCTCTTTTACGTGGGATTCTCCTCCACGTGACCTATTTATGTATTTTTTTCTCAACTAGTTTTGCCCAATCTACTATTTTTAACTCAGGGCTTGTTTTGAAAAATCCGACAGTTTGCCTTGGAAAGAATGCCACGCTTGAAATTTGGATAAAGCCGGGTTATTTCTACGAACTTGAACAATTTGTAGAGAATGAAAAATGGATAAAAACAGGTAAAACGGGTGTTTCTAATGCTGACTTTTGGGCAAAATTTGAAGTCATTGCAACAAAAGAAAATACCCAATATCGGGTTGTAGTGATTGATGGTTCAAATCAATTTGTTTTTTCGAATTCGGTAGAAGTATATGGAAATCAACCTAGTTGGAATTTGCAACCAAAAGGTCCCCGGATTTGTGCTGGAGAGGATGCCGTTTTTCAAGCGCAATCTAATGCAGAAGGTGGGTCTTTCCAGTGGATGAAAAAGATAAATGGTGCATTCAGCAATCTGATAGAATCAACTAAATTTAAGGGAGTAAAATCACCACAGCTGACTATTAAAAGAACAATAAATTCAGACGATGCCACTTTATATATTCTTTTATTTAAAGATATAAATGGATGTGAAGTTCTTTCTAATGAAGTACAATTAGCTGTTAATCAGTCTGGTACAATACGCCCAACCGCTTCTCAAATCGTATGTGAAGCAAGTAATCTTAAACTAGAAACAACCAATTTTAAAGGACTGTGGAAACGAACAGAATGGGCTATTCGTGATTCGCTTTCGATATATATTCCGCTGGAAGATTCGTTGAAAAAGACGTTGTATTTGACGTCAATTCAAAAGAATCAAACTCATTTTCGAGCAGAACCTTTCTTTGAAAAGTATGAATTTATACTTGGAGATTCTGTAAAAAGTGAATGCGGGATTAAAATATACCGTAACTTCACCATCACTCCTAAACCGTCTCCACCAGACTCTCTTTCCGCTCAGGCTCGCTGCGGCCCAGGAAGTTTAACCATTCAAGGCGTTGCAAATGAAAAATATACTTGGTTTGATTCTCTTGGAAAAAAAATAGGCGAAAAGTTAAGTTCTCTAACCATTCAGCTTTCAAAGCCAGATTCAGCGTTATTTAGCTATGCAAAACTCAACGAAAAAGGATGTCTGAGCGACACCATTTCTTTTCGGGTTATTCAACATCCAGCCATTGAAATTTTATTTGATTCTCTCCCCGAAATCTGTTCTACTGACGAATTTATTGACTTTCCCGTCCTCAAATCTATTGCACCTTCTGTACATATTTCGATTAGAATAAATGAGCGTGATTTCGAGACAATTGGTCAAAATTTAGTCAATAAAATACGTTTTTCCGCTGCTTTTTTTCTGGATGGGGAAGCCAAATACACGCTTTTTGCCATAGATTCGATTACAAAGTGCGAAATAAATCCCATCGAAATTAGCCTCCAAAAACATCGAAAAATGCCTCCTTTTTCTCTAATCGAGTCTCGTTCTCTCTGTTTGGGCGAATCTATTACTATTCCAAATGGACTTCAAGATTTTGGAAATCGTACCAATAGATATGTTTTATTTCAAAAAGAAAAAATGAGTAAAGAAGTTTTAGATACTTTACAAATCGTTGATTTTCAGGCAGATAATGTAGGGGTTTATCAATTTATTGCTGAGAATGTTTGTGAACGACAGGCATCCAATACGTTTGAATTGATGACCAAACCAAAACCTTTTTTTCTGGAACCACAATTTCCTAAACAGATTTGTAGAAATGAGCCATTATTTCTCTCCGTTTCTGTGAATAATGCAAATTTGATTTCATCGTATCAATGGAATATAAATGGAATACTATTACCCCAAACTGATTCTGAATGTAACGTTCCAGAAATAGTATTGAATGATTTTCAGTTACTTCGTATCAATGTATATGGAATTACCGTTTGCGGAGACACCATCTCATTGAAAGAAAGAACAATATCAATCCTTGAAATACCTAGTATGTCTATCTTGGATTCATCTTATTTTGAGTTTTGTAAGTCTGAAAAAGAGCAAAGCATTGTCTGGCCGTTTGACGAAACCATTTCTTCTTTATGGTTTGCAAACGAACCAGATGAATTGTCAGTAGGGAAAGTCTTACCATTTACTCCAAGTTCGGTCGGAACGTTTCCATTTTATGTACAAGGAATGAATGAAAATGGATGTAAATCGGCTAAAACACGAGTAGATTTGAAAGTCAGTCCTGACTTTACTGCACAGATTGTAGCTACGAATGATTTTATTTGTTCAACGGGTCAATTAAACAAAAAAGCAATTCTTTTAGCTCAAGTAAACATAAATGAATCCGCTGATTATCAATGGTTTAATTCCAAAGGAAATTTGCTTGCGGTATCGAAAGAGTTGATGGTAGATTCTGCACAAGCGTATGAGTTAGTAGTCAAGAAAGAAAATTGTAGAGTGAGGAAAACAATTGAGATTTCACCTAAAAAATCTGAAATCGACGTAGGTATTTTATCGAATACGGTTTCTATTTGTTCGGAAAATAGTCTTGTTTTTGGTCTTCAGCCGAGAACCGAAGTAACGTACGATTGGTATTTGAACGCGCAAACTCCCGATGCTTTTTATCGCGGTGATACGCTAAAAATTCCTGTCCCAATAGATTCCTTTACTGTGTATATCTCAGCCAAACAAGCTGGAATTGCTGATTTTTGTGAGACGGATAGACAAAAGGTCTTGTTTTCTAAAGTTGGAATATTTGAAATTCCTTTATTGGCACAACAAAAATGCAGAGGAAATACGGTCAATTTTGAAGTAAAATGGAAAAAAGCGCCATACGAATTAGGTACTTTACAATGGCAAAGGAAACGACCCAATGAGGCTACATTTACAGATATGTTGGGAGAAAATAAGCTGAATCTAACCGTCCGGTCTATTGGTAATTCAACTAATCCCTCAGGAACTTTATTTCGATTGATTTGGAAGAATGAAACGTGTATTTTGCCCTCAGCAGAAATGCTTTTACTTGTTAATCAGTTTACAGAAACACTCCCAAGCCAGGTTATCTGTGAGAAAAGCACTTTTGAGCTAAAAAGTCCTACTAGTGTGGGAAATAGCGTTGAGTCAAGCTGGCAATATAGAGCTACAAATGCAGGAAGTTGGACTGTTTGGTCTTATCCAACTTCGTTTTCTGCTTTTCCTGATTCTTTAGATGGGTATTATTTTCGAAATCGGCAACTATTTACTACATCCGATGGTGGTACGTGTACGCTTACGTCAGATGATGGCCGTGTGCAAGTACAACGCATTGTAAAAGAGTTCAAAATACAAAATATGGATTGCGGTCAACCTCTTGTGGAGGTGATAAATCGTGGAAATGTACCATTTTCTATATATCTAAATAATGTTTTGGTAAATGCGCCTTCTTTGCGCCTTCCTACTGGGAGTTCTAGTTTGCGTTTTGAAACAGCATTGGGGTGTAAACAAGATACGACGTGGTTTGTCAACGAATTTGAGCGACCACAAATGCCTATTAATCAGACAAATACGATAGCATTTACAAATGATTCACTCCGTTTGTCGGCATTTGGAGAGGGTGAAATTGGTTGGTTTTTAGATTCAACTTTATTGGAAAAATACAATGCGGAGCTACCCTTATTGCAAGTGGGAAATTATGTTTTTTATCTTGCGCAGCGTTTGAATGATTGTTGGAGTCCATCTCAAAAAGTGACAATTAAAATTATTCAGTCTTTACAAATTGTGCGTGAGCCAACTTCATTTGGAACGTGTGAAGGGCGTTCCGCACGATTTTCGACTCGTGCCATCGGTTCTGGACAAGTCCGATACAAATGGCAAATGAAACAAGCAACAGATGCTATTTTTGTTGATATTGACTCACTTACGAACTTCGCAGACGGGGCAAATTCGTCAGAATTACGCTGGCAAAATGTGGGAAATCGTGAATTTTCTGATTTTATTTCTTTTCGTTGTTTTATTTTTGATGAGCATGATACCTTAATCAGCCAAATCGCAACGCTGCAAGCATATACTTTTCGAGGAGCACTTTTACCCAATGTCACACTGTGCCAAGGAGATGACTTGAATGTATCGATTACGTCTTTTCGGTTTATCTCTGGGCCAACAGTGCGTGTGGGTTGGCAGAAAGATACAGAAAATGGTTGGACTTTTTTAGCAGAAGAGGACGAACAAACGCAGCTTTTCTTACCAGCCGTTTCTGTTGCTGAGGCGGGTTCTTACCGTTTTTCTGTTGCATTCAAATTACTAGAAGAAGAGGTTTGTATTCGTAATTCGGATACGTTTACGCTCAAAGTTTCGGATATTCCATCTCCGCCCATTTTGTCTGTCTCTCCGTTTTGTCAAGAAGAAAAGGTCGTCTCATTGTCCAAATTACCTGGTTTTGGTTCTAAAATTCGTTGGTACAGAGAAGAAAAAAATCCGACCTCTTGGGTTGAGAATCCGTTGGTAGATATTTCTATTCCACAAATTACGAATTGGTATATTTCTGCGATAACGAGCGATAAATGCGAAAGTAAACCTATTCTTCTGCCAATTCGTGTACATCCGACTTCTCCATTACCCGTTTCTACAACGCCAAATCTGCTATTGATTACAGGCACTGCTTCTTTGTCTGCGAACGGTGAAAATCTAAAATGGTACAGAACGAAAACAACGAAAGATTTCTCTTTTGATTCTCCCGTATTTTCGAAAAAAGGAAAAGTTAGTTATTATGTTACATCTACAAATTCTTTTGGTTGTGAAAGCGAACGTGTTTTGATTCAAACAGAGCTAGTGAATAGTTTGGCATTTGAACGCCAACCGGTTTCTTTTTTCGAATGTGAGGGGAATGCGTCTTCTTTCTCGGTTCGTGCCACGAGTTATTTGCCTATAACCTACAAATGGTTTCAACAGAAAAAAAAGAATGAAGAATTTCAATTGCTTGATAATCAGTTTGATAGTTCAATAAAAATTGACTCGTCTGGCTCTAACTTATTTCCAGATAGCTCGCGGTACGTTTGCCAAATTTCAGATGCAGATGCTACTTTATTCAGCGATACAGTTCAGTTGGTAGTGAATAAATTAGTTAATATTCCACCTAAAATGACCTATTGTTTACCCGATTCTGCCGCCTTTACCGTAGCTCAGATTGGGGCAAAGGGAAAAGCAAGGAAGGTGAATTGGGAGGCTCGAATTGGTGGAAAATGGACACGCTTTTTTGAGGGAGATTTGCTTCCAACTCATCGGATTGTAGATTCACTCGGAAATAATTGGCGTGTAAACGTATTGTTTGAGTCGGAAGGAACTGCTACGTGTAGTCGTACAACAAAAACATTTGAGGTAATTTCTTCTCCTTGTTTTTATGCGCAGGATTCACTGCTGAGTCGCTGCCTTCAAGCCAATCTGTCAGTCGATACTTCGCGAGTAACTAGCTGGTTAACAGGTAGTTTATCTCAAAATTGGGGTGAATTTTTTACTAATTCAAGTCAACAAGGAAACGAGTTTCATTTGATAAGGAATGAAGGGGTAGAAGAAATGACTGGAAACTGGTTTCCAGCTATTTTTACGCTAAAAAATATAGATTCTTTACGTGTTCACCTTTTTTTAGTCAATAAATTAACCAATGATTTGCCTCAAAATAGGTGGTATCAAGCAAGGAGAGAAATGGGAAGTGAAGCGTGTGAAAATAAGATTGATTTTCCTTTTGAAGTCTTACCCGACTCGGTTACTACGTTTAAAAAGTACGGAGAAAGCTTACTACGTCTTCCATTGTACAAAAACCAATCAGCCTTGTTTTTTCGTGGAGTTTTACCTGACTTTCTAGCTTTAAATGGAGTTGAAAAAGCAGATAGTACATATTTGTCAATACAATGGCAAACACAAAATACCCAAAATGTTCGCCATTATACACTTGAAAAATGGGATGAAAAAGGAAACAATTGGGTGTTTTTGACACAAACACAAGCAACAGAAGTACAGCTCGAAAAAGAGGAAATAGGACAAAATCCGGTTCTTCGACTACGTGCTTGGTTGAGTTCTTTTGCGTATGTCGAACTTACAAAAGACACGTTATTGTCTCGTTTTTGGATACCTTTTTGCCTAGCTTCTCCAAATCCTGTTACTGAATCAGGAAGTGTACGCATTCAATCTTCTTTAGCTGGTTCTTGGCAAGTTTTATGGATAGATACGTTTGGAAGAAGACGAAATGTTGGTATGTACTCTCCTGTTAATCAGTTAGTTGAAGTAAAGTTGCCTCCTTCGGTTAGCCAGTCATTTACCTTGTATTGGGTTAGTCAAGATGGGCGATTCTGCACACAGAAAATGATTCGCGACTAATTATTTCTTTGAAAAATTTGGTTATTTCTTGAAAGTTCTACTGCGGAATCTATTTATTTTGTAAAAAACTACGCAAATGGCAAAATACAATTTTAAGGCTTTCCACATCCGTTCCATGAACGCCTCTACGGAAGAGGAGAAAAAGTCGATTAACCAAGAATTGAAGGATTTATACGCTAATCTGCCAGAAAAAGAGAAAGTGATTTTCAACGAAGAATTGCAACTTTTTCTCGTAAAAGAAATGGCGACCATTACGTCTTTGTATCGGTCAGCGCAAAGTGGAGATGACGAAATAACAAACGCCTCGAATTAATCAAGGCGTTTGTTATTTATCTGCAAACAGATTTTCATTAGCTGAGCGTTTGAACGCTTCGCTCAATAAATTGAGTTAGCTCTTTGCCTTCAAGCAACCCTTGTGAAAGCAAAGCCAAATCGTGCAATTGTTTAGCCAAATTAGATTTTTTCTCCGCGTCAGATTCTTGCGCGATTTTACCAATCAGTGGATGGTTTCCATTGACAACAAGGGTATAAGTTGACGGCATCATGCCACCAAACATATCTGCTTGCCCGTTCAGTTTAGACATTTCTTGCCAGCGTCGCACAAACTCTGCCATCACAATAGAAACCGGAAGTTCATCAGGTGCAAGTGCCTCAACTTGTACCGTATTTGAGCCCGCAACGCCTTTGAATGTTTCTTCAATGCTCGTTTTTTCCTCATCTGAAAGAACAAGAGAAGGAGGTAAACCTTTGTCAATCAGTTTGTCGAATGTATCTGCATCTACTCGTTTGAAACTCACATTTTCTAGTTTAGCTTCGAGCGTATTGATAAAATGAGGATCCAAAATATCATCGAAAACGGCAACATCAAACGAGCGTTTAGCTGCACCTGCAATGTAAGCATCTTGTTTTTTAACGTCGGAAGCATAGAGAACAACCAATTTGTTGTCTTTGTCGAGTTGAAGTGTCTCGATATGTTTGCGGTATTCTTCGGTCGTAAAATAGTTGCCTGATGTGTTTTTCAAAAGGATAAAATCCTTTGCGCGCTCATAGAATTTCTCATCAGAAATGATTCCGTATTTGACGAACAAGCCGATACTTTCCCATTTTTGCTCAAATCCAGCACGGTCTTGGTAGAAAAGTTCGCTCAATTTATCGGCAACTTTCTTTGTAATATGTGTATTGATTTTGCGTACATTCCCGTCTGCTTGCAAGTATGAGCGCGAAACGTTCAATGGAATATCTGGCGAGTCAATGACACCGTGCAACAACTGAAGGAAATCCGGTACAACATCTTTTACATCGTCAGTAATGAAAACTTGACGGCTGTATAATTGAATTTTTTCGCGATTGAGTTGGAAATCTTTCTTGATTTTTGGGAAGTACAACACACCCGTTAAGTTGAAAGGATAATCAACATTTAAGTGAATCCAGAAAAGTGGATCTTCGCTAAAAGGATACAACTCTTTGTAAAATGCCTTGTAGTCCTCATCGGTTAATTCACTTGGATTTTTTGTCCAAATAGGAGATGGATTGTTGATGACCTTTTCTTTAAACTCAATTGGAACAGGCAAGAATTTGCCGTATTTTTCTAATATTTGTTCAATTTTGAACTCTTCTAAGAACTCTTCGGCATCGTCTGCAATGTGTAAGATGATGTCTGTTCCACGAGATTCTTTTGTAGCTTCTGAGATTTCAAAAGTGGTTGAGCCATCACAAATCCAACGGACGGCAGGTTCTTCTTGGTAAGATTTCGTGATGATTTCCACCTCTTTGGCAACCATGTAGGCGGAGTAGAAACCTAAACCAAATTGACCAATAATTTGGTTTTTATCTCCATCTTCCTTGAATTTCTCTACAAATTCTTTCGCACCAGAAAACGCAATTTGGTTAATGTATTTCTTTACTTCCTCAGCAGTCATACCCAAACCCTTGTCCGAGATGGTAATGGTTTTGTTTTCTTCGTCGATGGCTACTTTGATGGTTAAGTCGCCGAGTTCTCCGTTGTATTGCCCAATAGAGGATAATTTTTTGATTTTTTGCGTTGCATCCACCGCATTAGAAACCAATTCACGAAGGAAAATTTCGTTATCCGAGTAAAGGAATTTCTTGATAATGGGAAAAATATTTTCCGTGTTAATCGATATTGTACCTTTTTCTGCAACCATTTTTTAATATGAATTAATGTGAATAATCAATGGAAACCAAGGAATCAAATGATGTTCCATTGTAAAAAAGGCTGTCAGATTGTCAGATTATGCACAACCAAAAAGGAGTACATCTGCCACAGATATACTCCTTTTTCATTTTAAAGTACTTTTTTTATTTAGCTAATTTGGAGTGTTTATTTCCATACATGAAATAAATAACGAGCCCAATTGCGAGCCAAATAATAAACATTCTCCAGTTTGACCAACCCAGCTCTGTCATTAAATAAAGGTTTGTCAAAACGCCACAAACAGGAAAAAGAGACGTATTAATTCGGAAACTGAGGATAGATAGACCAAGCCAAGTTGCCCAAAATAGAACCATGAGTGGTTTGCTTTGAATCATAGTGATGAAGCTACCGGAGTAAACAGCGTATGCTATTGCAATGACAAACAGAGTGCCGACAATGTATTTACCATTGATATATGGTATTTTAAATTTCGCTTTCTGAGACTCACCTGTATAATCGAGGTAAATAACGCCTGCACAAACAAGAATAAAGGCAAAGAAAGTCCCAACGCTTGTGAGGTCAACAAATAGGTTTAAGTCAAGAAATAAAGCAGGAACACCAACGAAGAAACCAGTTACGATAGTTGCAAAACTAGGTGTTTGGTATTTGGGGTGAATGGTCTGGAATTTCTTCCAAAGCAGCCCGTCACGGCTCATGGTCATCCAGATACGTGGCTGCCCTAATTGATAAACAAGCAAGGCACTTGTAATAGCAACTACGGCACTCACAGAGATTACACCCGCTACAAAGTCCATTCCTACCAAGGAGAAAACATAAGCAAGTGGGTCTTCTACGTTTAATTCTTTGTAGCTAACCATCCCCGTTAATACAAGTGAAATAATAACATACAAGACAGTACAAATTAATAAAACGAGCAGCATAGCTTTGGGTAAATCTCGCTGTGGGTCTTTGCATTCTTCGGCAGTTGTAGAGATGGAGTCAAAACCAATAAAGGCAAAAAAGACAGCCGCCACACCGCTTAAAACACCATCAATGCCGTTGGGAGCGAACGGAGACCAGTTTTCAGGTTTGATGAAAAAAGCACCTCCAATAATTACAAGAAAAATAACCCCTAATTTGAGAATAACCAACAGATTACTAGCCGTTCTTGATTCTTTTATTCCGACATACACCAAGCTCGTTATTAGTAAAGTAACAAGTCCGGCGGGTAAGTCAAAAAGTATTTTAAGACCAAAAAGTTCAGGTGCTAATGTATATGCTTCGGCGGAGGTGATTGTCTTGAGCGGTAAACCTTGGGCAGTACCAGAAGCCAGCGCAGCTTGAAGTGTCTCGTATGCAGTTTTTGCCGTTCCTGGGTCAATGGCTAAGTATGCAGGCCAAATGATACCAAATCCAGCTAACATGGAGGTAAAATACTCAGACCATGAAATCGCTACCACCATATTTGAAACCGCGTACTCAAGAATAAGCGCCCAACCAATAATCCAGGCGAATAATTCACCAAAAGAAACGTACGCATACGTGTAGGCACTCCCAGACACAGGTACCATGGAAGCAAATTGGGCGTAACATAGTGCCGTAAAAATACATGCTATGGCAACAAAAACGAAGAGCAGTGAAACCGCAGGTCCGCCGTTATAACTAGCTAAACCAATTGTGCTAAATATACCCGCACCAATGATTGCCGCAATCCCGAAGGAAACTAAATCTCTTAGTCCAAGGGTTTTGAGTAGCCCATTTCCGCCCTCCAGCTCCTGAACGGCTTGGTTGATATTTTTTCTCCGAAACAACGAATTATTCATGGAATGACCTTAATTTAGGGTTTTCTTTCAAGTTTAGGCTTCAAAGCTACTAAAAAAATGACAAACTCTGACATACTAGATACCCTAGAAATAACTGCTAAGCTTCTTGAGTTGCATGACGGTGACGCCAATCGTGTCAAGACGTATGGTGCGCTTTCTTTCTCTTTGGGCAAAGTCCTTGAACCGCTCGCCGCTATGTCATTCCAAGAGTTGACGAGCATACAAGGCGTTGGAAAATTAGTCGCTCAAACTATTCGGGAATTGGTCGAAACGGGGCAATTGAAAGAATTGAACGACTTGATTCTCCAAACACCGGAGGGGCTATTGGATTTATTCAAAATCAAAGGATTGGGTGTTAAAAAGATTAAAATTCTCTGGAAAGAACTTGGTATTGATAACCTCAATGATCTTCAAATTGCTTGTGAAAATGGGCTAATTGCTACCGTAAAAGGCTTCGGAACTAAGACGCAAGAAGCCATTTTGACCTCTCTTGCATTCTTGCAAAGTCAAGCGGGTAAACTCCGAATCAATAAAGCCGCTGACTTGGCACTGGATATTCGGGATTCACTCATTCCCTTTTTTACTCAAATTGAAATCGTTGGAGAAGTTGCCCGGAATTGTGAGGTGGCTTCGTCTATTCAATTGGTAGTTGTACAGGATGTTTCAATGCCTATTACGATTTCGCATCCTGATTTTGTGGAAGATTTATTGATTTCTCAACCGTTTATTTGGCGTGGAAAATTCAAGGAAAATCAGATTTTAGTTGAAATTCATGCCGTCTCGCCGTCTCAATTTGTAGCAACTAAACTTCAATTAACTGCACATATTGACCATTTATCGTATGTTTCTCCTACTGGTAAAACTCTACAAGAGGCTTTGAATATAGATTCTCCTCGAATGGACGAAAAAGAGTATTACGATGCACTTTCTTTGCCGTATATTTTACCAGAAATGCGGGAAGGTTTGTATGAATGGGCGTGGGCAAAAGAACATGCAATAGAGGAATTGGTGACATGGGAGTCGCTGAAAGGAACACTGCATAATCATTCGACGTACTCAGACGGAAAGCATTCTCTGCGTGAAATGGCTGAATTTTGCCGCAGTTTGGGACTTTCTTATTTCGGGATTGCCGATCACTCACAAACGGCTGCTTATGCAAATGGATTGTCGCCAGATAGAGTCAAGGCACAATGGGCAGAAATTGACGCACTGAATACAGAATGGACAGATTTTAAGATTTTAAAAGGAATAGAGTCCGATATTTTGGGAGATGGCTCGCTTGATTATCCAGACGAACTCCTTGCTGGGTTTGACTATGTAGTCGCGTCTGTACACCAAAATTTGTCGATGGATATCGTTAAGGCGACAGACAGGCTCATCAAAGCTATTGCGCATCCTGCTACTACTATTTTAGGACATCCGACCGGGCGTTTATTACTATCAAGGAAAGGGTATCCAATTGATTATAAGGCAATTATTGACGCTTGCGCTGCTTACCAAGTAACTATGGAGTTAAATGCAAGTCCTTATCGTCTTGATTTAGATTGGCGTTGGATTCCGTATTGTATGGAAAAAGGAGTGAAAATTAGCATTAACCCAGATGCACACGAAATGGAGGGATTCTTCGATATGAAATACGGTGTTGCGGTGGCTAGAAAGGCAGGTTTACTCGCCAAAAATACATATAATGCGCTTTCATTGACCGAAATTGAGCAGGATTTATGGACTAAAAAGAAAAGTTGATACGCATACAAATAATCACACAAAAAAGCCGCAAAAGAGAATTTTTTTGCGGCTTTTTCTATACAAATTGAATGGTTTATTTAATTAGTTCGCCACTCAATCGTAGAAGTTCTAGCTCTGAGATTTTTACGTTGTAACGTGCATTAACAAGTCTGTTGAGAGACGTGTCAAACCGTCTTTGTGCGTCACTTAACTCCAGAATTGTCGAACTTCCCAAGCGGTATTTTTCAAGAGAAATGGTTAAATTTTCCTCTGCCAATGCTCTGTTTTCTTCCTCGATGGCAAGCAATTCTTGATCTGCCTTGAACTGGTTGTACGTCGTGGATAAATCTCCCAAAATCTGATTGAAAATATTGGCTTTTTGCTCTTTTGCCAGTTCGGTTCTTAATTTTGCTGTTTCGATATTGCGACGAATGCGTTGCCCATCAAAAACAGACCAAGATAACGTAAGTCCTGCATTTAATCCTACGTTTTGATTCAGCACGATTAAACCGGCGTTGTTGTTTGTGGAGGAATAACCGAACGATGAATTGAGAGATAGGCGAGGAAGTGTGAACGATAGCGCTTGTTTTTCGGCGATGCTCCCTAATTCGATTGATTTTTGAAGAATGAGCAATTCAGGATTACTCGTTTTCGCTTGCTCAATGAGTTGATTGATAGGATAATCTGATCGAAACGAAGGGACATCCCGAACATCAAAATCCAAGGTTGTATCTCTATTCAATAAGGTATTCAACCTAATTTTTGCGCTTGCAAGTAAATTCTTAGCTTGAGTAAGTTCCAATAATTGCGTGGTTAAGTCGGTTTTCGACTGTAGATAGTCTAATTTAGACGCACGTCCAATTTGCCATCTTTGTTCCGTAATGAGCAATCGTTCGTCGTAGTATTTGATAATTGTTTGTAGAAATTCGACAGATTGTTTCTGGCGGAGTATATCAAAATACGTGGACATAATCTGGCTGATTGTGTTTTGAACAGCCAATTGGGTTTGTTGTTTTGCCTGTTGCCCTTGTGTTTGGAGCGCATCAAAGTTAGCCTGCATTAATTTCCCATCGTAGAGCGTCCAAGCTAAAGTAACATTGGTACTTGGTGAGAATTGACGACCGAACCGATTGATTTTTCGGTCATCAAAAAACGATTGATTTACATAGTTAAAACTAGACCCAAATGCGGCATTTGCCAAGATGGTTGGTAACATACCCGCGTTTCCTTTGTAAATCTGAAGGGTTGTAATATCCTCGTTTTTTTGGGCAATTTGGACGTTAAAATTAGCCTTTAACCCTTGTTCAATGGCGTCATCCAAAGATAAAACAGTCGTTTGTGCTTTGCTCGGATGACACAAAAGCCATCCGAGTGAAGCACCGAGTACGAATCTAAATAAGCTATTTTTTTTCATTCTTTTTCTTTCTTCAATAATTAGGCTACGTCTTCAGCTAGTGCCTCAATTTCTTTCATTTTATCAAAATTCTTTGGTCTGCTGAGGTAGATATACATACTCGGAATCACGTAAAGTGTAAGAATTAAAGAGAATAATAATCCTCCGATGACGACAATTCCCATGGATTTTCTACTTTCTCCGGCTGCTCCAAATGCCGTTGCAATAGGTAAAGCACCCAAAGCCGTTGCCAATGTTGTCATTAATATCGGTCTAAGCCGAAGTGAAGACGCTTCCAAGGCCGCTTCTTTGAGTTCCATGCCTTTTTCGCGCAATTGGTTGGCGAATTCGACAATCAAAATTCCGTTTTTCGTTACCAAACCAATCAACATGATAATCCCGATTTGAGAGAAGATATTCAAAGTTTGGTCAAAGTACCAAAGTGAGAAAATGGCACCTGCCAAAGCCAAAGGAACGGTAAACATAATGATGAGTGGGTCAATAAAACTCTCAAACTGTGCTGCTAAAATGAGATAAACGAGCAATAAAGCAAGCAAGAAAGAGAAGAGTGTATTGGAAGAACTTTCGGCAAAATCACGCGAAGATCCAGTTAAAGTAGTACGAATTGCAGGGTCATTCAACGACTCTCTAATCTCGTCCATGGCTGCAATTCCATCTGAAATCGTCTTTCCAGGAGCGAGACCAGCTGAAATCGTAGCACTCATGTATCTGTCGTAATGATATAATTGGGGTGGACTACTTTGCTCTTCTGCGCGTACAATATTGTCTAATTGAATAAGTTCACCCGCATTATTCTTAACGTAGGATGATTTTAAATCAAGTGGTTCGTTTCGATTTCCTCGGTCAAATTGTCCAATTACTTGGTACTGCCGTCCATTCATATTGAAATAGCTGAACCGCTGCCCAGCAAAGGCTAGTTGCATCGTTTGCGCTACGTCTGCAACAGAAACTCCCATGCTTTTTGCTTTTTCACGGTCAATTTGAATGGTCAACTCAGGTTTACTAAATTTCAAGTTGACATCTGAAACGGAGAATGTTGGGTGTTCTTGCACTTTTTCCATGAAAGTGGGTAGATATTCCCGTAATTTGGCAAAATTAGGCGCTTGAATAACGTATTGCACAGGCAGCCCGCCTCTCTTATTTACAGAAATCGTTTGCTGTTCATTGATGAATGCACGTCCGTCTGGAATTTTCTTGATATTCGCATTCAAATAGGCGGCAATTTCACTCTGCGAACGTCCTTTCCGTGTCAATTTATCTTGCAAAGTGATTCGTCCAAATCCTGTATTTGCCCCGCCTGAACCCGCAAAGCCTGGCGCACTGACCGTCAAGACACCGTTTCGTTCAGGAATAGAATCCTGAATCATTTGCGCTACCTGTTGGATGTATCTATCCATAAATTCGTATGAAGAACCTTCTGGCCCAGACATAGAAATTTGTAGTTGGCTTCTGTCATCCAAAGGAGCTAGTTCAGATTTGAGTTGCTTTCCGAAATAATAAATCATCCCTGCTGTTACGACAAGAATTGGCAAAACCAACCAACGTTTTTGAAGAAAACCAACCAACGAGTTTTTGTAGTTCATCTCGAATCGTTCAAAGAATGGCTCTGTTGCAACATAGAATTTGCTTTTCTTGCTGTCTTTCCGGATTAAATAGGCGTTCAACATGGGGGTTAATGTCAACGAGACAAAAGCCGAAATAAGGACGGCGGAGGCGAGGACAATACCAAATTCTCGGAAAAGTTTTCCAACGAATCCTTCCATGAAAATAACGGGTAAGAAAACCGCTGCCAACGTGATAGATGTAGATAAAACAGCAAAAATAATCTCGTTTGAGCCCTTGATAGCTGCTTCGATGGGGTTCATTCCTTCTTCGATTTTCTTGTAGATATTTTCGGTAACGACAATTCCATCATCTACTACAAGACCTGTTGCCAAGACAATCGCCAATAAGGTCAATACATTCACGGAAAAACCAAGAATATACATGATAAAGAATGTACCAATAAGTGAAACCGGAATATCAATCAAAGGGCGGACAGCCACAATCCAATCACGGAAGAATAGGAAAATAATCAATACCACAAGAACGATGGCGATTAATAGCGTTTCAGCTACTTCAGTTACAGATTGCGAGATGAAAGTGGTATAGTCCAAGATGGTTTCCATTTTGTAATCTTTTGGTAAACCCGCCTTGATTTCGTCCGCTCTTTTATATACTTCTTTGGCAATTTCTAGGTAATTTGAACCAGGTTGAGGTGAAATCGCGATACCAACCATCGGTTCGCCGTTCCAACGTAGAATTGTTTCCTCGTTTTCAGCGCCCAAAATAGCATAACCAACGTCTCTGAAACGAACAACACGCTCCGCCTCATTCCGGATAATCATATTATTGAAATCCTCTTCGTTGGTAAATCGACCGACTGTCTTTACCGTTAGTTCAGTTGTATTTCCTTGTAGTTTACCACTTGGTAACTCAATATTTTCTCTATCTAATGCTTGTTTTATATCTTGTGTGGTGATTTTCAGGGCAGACATCTTGGCGGGATCCATCCAAAGTCGCATGGAGAAGCGTTTGAAACCCCAAATACGAATACCACTCACACCTTCAATCGTTTCAAAACGAGGTGAAATAACATTTTCTGCGTAATCACTTATTTCTAAGATAGACCGAGAATTGCTCTGCAATGTCATTGAGATAATGGCTTCGCCGTCGGCATCAGACTTCTGAACAATCGGTAAACCATCAATATCTCGTGGTAGCAAAGCCACAGCCGAGGAAACCTTGTCGCGTACGTCATTTGCCGCACGTTCCATATCGACATTTAAGTTAAATTCAATCGTGATATTACTCGACCCTTGGTTGCTTGCGGAACTTACTGACCGAATCCCCTCAACGCTATTCAGTGCTTTTTCAAGAGGTTCAGTAATTTGTGATTCAATAATATCTGCGTTTGCACCTGGGTAATTAGTTCGAACAGTGACAATCGGTGGGTCAATGGAAGGAAATTCACGAACTCCTAAAAATTGATACCCAATGACCCCAAAAATGATAATCATCAAGTTCATGACGATTGCCAAAACAGGTCTTTTGATAGATGTGGTTGATAATGACATGGTTTATTTGACTAATTTAGCTTTTACGGGCATTTCAGGACGTAATGACATGATGGCACTCACAATTAAGGAGTCTCCGACTTGTAAACCAGAAAGCACTTCTACATACTTTTGGTCACGGATTCCGGTAACAATTGGGCGCGGTGTGGCTTTCCCATTTTGCATAACATACACTTGTTTGCCATCTAAAACAGGTACGACGGCATCTGTAGGAACTAAAATCGACCGATTACTCGCAACCGCCAACTGAATCCGAGTAAACATACCAGGAAGCAGTTTATTATTCTGGTTGGAAGCAATGGCACGCACACGCAAAGTACGCAAAGAGGCATCGACACGTGGGTCAATGGCATTGATTTTAGCCGTGAAGCCTTCTTTCAATCCATCTACTTCAAATTGGACAACTTGCCCCACGCGAACATTCGCAAGGTATTTCTCTGGAACAGAAAAGTCGATTTTTATCGGATTAATTTGAACCAAAGTAGCAATGGCATTTGTCGGTGTGATGTACGCGCCAACACTTATACTTTTTAGGCCAATTCTGCCCGTAAATGGCGCTCGAATCGTTGTTCTATCCAACTGAACACGCAAAAGCTCTTCATCGGCTTTCAAGGTGCTTACTTTATTGACTGCTAAGTCGTATTCTTCTCGACTAATCGCGTTGATGTCAAGTAATTTCTTTTGTCTAGCTTCGATTTGATTCGCCAAGGTTTGTTCCAACTGGATTTTCTTGAGTTGGGCGCGTAAATCATCGTCTTTGATTTTCGCAATCATTTGCCCTTTTTGAACAACGCCCCCTTCTTGGATATTGAGCTGAACAATCCGACCCGATGTCTCACTCCGAAGTTCCACTTCTTCATTAGGAACAGCCGTTCCGGATGCATAGATGAGTTGGTCTGCATCGTTGATTTTAGTGATAAAAATATCTACAGGTAAACTTCCTGGAGGTGTTTTCTGGCCTGGTGCACCACCTTGTGTCGCAGCATTTTGATCTTTTGATTCTCCCCAAAAAAACTGTTTTCCAACAAAAAGTAAAAGGATTAGAGCACCTATTATAAGTAACGGACGCATAAAGTTGATTGATTTGATTTAATTCTAGTACGTTTTAAAGCCCGAATTTAACCAAAAAATGCTACAATCAGGCTTTTATTCCCCTTGCTTTTCCTTGCATTTGATAAGGTGAATGAGAATGTAGATAAAATACGTTTTTCTATCTATTTGTATAATCGCGTTGATTCCCCGTAATTTGCTTCTTATGTCATCCATTCCTATTTCCTTACTATTCAGGTAATCTTTACTTTATCTATGCTAAAATCTCGCAGTAGCTCTCTCATAGGTGCTATTTTCTTGATGGCGACTTCCGCTGTTGGACCCGGATTTTTAACGCAAACCGCCCTTTTTACCAAAGAGCTTTTGTATAGTTTTGGCTTCGTATTGGTTTTATCCACACTTTTGGATATTGTGATTCAAATGACTATCTGGCAACAAGTCACCAAAACAGGAATGCGCGCACAACAACTTGCCAATACCGTTTTACCGTACGCCGGAACAGGCTTGGCATTGCTTGTGAGTTTTGGAGGTATTGCTTTTAATATCGGGAATTTGGCAGGTGCGGCTTTGGGGCTTTCGCTGGTTTTTCCGTCTCTTACACTTATCCAAGGTGCTGTAATGAGTGCTTCCATCGCTATTTTTGTATTGTATCAGCCTTTCCTGAAATCAGGACTGGATATGTTTACAATAGGTATGGGTTTGGTCTTAATTGGCTTACTCCTGGTTGCTGTATTTCAGGTGGATGTCTCGTTCGAAAAAGTGGCTCAATTCACCATTCTTCCAACTCAATTCAATCCGATTGCGACGCTCACACTCGTTGGGGGTACAGTAGGTGGCTATATTTCTTTTGCTGGAGCGCATCGATTAATTGACCAAGGAATTGTCGGTGAAAATGTGCAACCTTTTGTTCGTAAAAGTGCAGTAACGGGCATATTGATTACTGCTTTCATTCGTTTTCTGCTTTTTTTGGTTGTCGTCGGTGTTTTGGTTAAATATCCGTTTCTCACACTTGACGCTTCCAATCCTGCTGCTACTATTTTTGTTCAACTTGCTGGAAATTGGGGGCGACCTCTTTTTGGTGTCTTGCTTTGGGCTGCCGGTATTACCTCAGTTCTTGGTGCTGCTTATACGTCTGTTTCTTTCTTGAAAACAGAGTTTTCTTATGCTGAAAAGTACAATTTATCTTCTACAATTGGTTTTATTTTAGTCTCGCTGTTTCTTTTTATTTTCTTAGGCAAGCCGGCTTCTATGCTCGTTTTAGCTGGAACACTCAATAGTTTCGTGCTTCCGTTGGGCTTGTTGATGTTGCTTTTTGCTTGTCGAAAAAGAAAAGATAAGCTAAATCCAGTATGGGAAATGCTTATTTGGGTGGTTGTTTTCTTGTTAATTATGATGTCGCTTTGGCCGCTTTTCACGTAAGGTTTTTTTAATCATCGTATGGGCGATTGGGTAATTAGCTACGCCCGTACGATGATTTTTATCTTTGGAAATAGCTTAAATTCGGTCTTTGAATGTTTCAAATCCGAAGGATTTCAATAAGGTGAATGAATCGTCTTCTTCCCAAATACCCATGGAAGGCAAGCCAACGCCGTTGAATGTCGTTGTTTTGACCATTGTGTAATGAATCATATCATCGAAAATCAAAGTATCTCCAATTTTAAGTGGGGCATCGAAAGAATAATCACCCATGTAATCACCAGCAAGACAAGTCATTCCACCCATTCTGTACGTAGGTTTTCCTTCTATTGCATCTGTAGCACCTAAAATTTTTGGTTTGTAGGGCATTTCGAGTGTATCGGGCATGTGTGCCGCAAAAGAAACATCCAAAATAGCCACATCAACACCCTGAGCATCCACGATGTCTAAAACAGTGGATTTCAAATAACCTGTTCGCCAAGCAATGGCCGAGCCAGGTTCAAGAATAATATCCAGCTGATACGTTGTTCTAAGTCGCATGATTTGTTCAATGAGATGTGCGTGATTGTAGCCTTCACGTGTCATCAAATGTCCACCACCCATATTCAACCAAGATACTTGATGCAATAAATCGCCAAACTTCTCTTCTACATGCGTCAATGTTCTCTCCAGTACGTAGGAATCATTCTCACAAAGTGTGTGAAAATGAAGTCCATCAACGCCTTCGGGTAGTGTGTCTCCAAGTGCCTCACGTGTAATCCCTAGCCGTGAACCAACAATACAGGGGTTGTACATATCTGTATCTACTTCTGCATATTGTGGATTTATGCGCAGACCTACGGCTATTTTTCGGTCAAATGCAGCTATTCGCGGATAAAATTGCTGGTATTGTCCCAACGAATTAAACGTGATATGGCTACTGTATCGCATGAGTTCATCAAATTCTTCCGGCTTATAAGCTGGTGAATAGACGTGCGCATAACAACCCATTTCTTCAAATATAAGACGAGCTTCGTTTAAGGAACTTGCGGTGGCACCGGATAGAAATTGTTTTACAAACGGAAATGTGTGATACATTGAAAATCCCTTCAATGCCAAAATGATGGATGCTCCAGAAGCCGCTTGCACCTCCTGAAGTAAAGTCAAGTTCTTTCTTAACAATGTTTTCTCTAAGACAAAACAAGGAGAAGGAATAGTAGAAAATGAAATGGCCATTGATTTGTTGATTCAAAATGAGTCACAAAAATATACTTTCTGTGACTCACTTTTGGTTTTTTAATTAATATTCGTGGGGTAAAACTCCATTTACTTGTTCATTCCAAGGTAAACCATGTTTGTTTAGTAAATCCATGAATGGGTCTGGATTGAGTTCTTCTACGTTGTAAACTCCTGGTTTTAACCACTCTTCGTTGGTCAACATCAACATAGCACCAAGCATGGCTGGCACACCCGTAGTATAAGAAACCGCCTGCGACCGAACTTCCTTGTAGGCTTCTGCATGGTCACAGTTATTCCAAACATAATAGGTTTTCTCTTGTCCATCTTTGATACCTTTTATCTGGCAGCCGATAGACGTTTGGCCCGTGTAGTTTTCTCCCAATGACTCCGGTGCTGGTAAAACAGCCTTTAAAAATTCCAACGGGACGACATCCATTCCTTGGAATTGAATGGGTTTGATGCTCGTCATGCCTACGTTTTCAAGTACTTGTAAGTGGGTAATGTAGGCTTGGCCAAAAGTCATCCAAAATCTTGCTCTTTTTAAGGTAGGGAAATTTTTGACCAAAGATTCCAATTCTTCGTGATACAAAACATAGGACTCTTTCGGTCCAATACCGGGGTAATCAATGGGTTTGTGAATAGACATAGCCGGAATTTCTACCCACGCGCCATTCTCCCAATATCTGCCTGGCTGTGTGATTTCGCGGATATTGATTTCTGGATTGAAATTCGTGGCAAATGCTTTTCCATGATCTCCCGCATTGCAGTCAATAATATCTAAATAATGCATTTCATCAAAGTGATGTTTGGCTGCATAAGCTGTAAATACTTGCGTTACGCCTGGGTCAAATCCACAACCCAAAAGAGCCATCAGACCTGCTTCTTTGAATCTATCTTGGTATGCCCATTGCCAGCTATATTCAAATTTAGCGACGTCTTTGGGTTCGTAATTCGCTGTATCCAAATAGTGAACACCCGTTTCCAAACAAGCGTCCATAATGGTCAAATCTTGGTAGGGTAGAGCTACATTTATAACCATTTTAGGTGAAAATGAACGAATCAATGCCACCAAACTTGGGACATCGTCTGCATCTACTTGCGCTGTTTGAATAGTAACTCCGTGCATCTCTTGGATATCAGCCGCAATTTTATCACACTTTGATTTGGTTCTGCTTGCCAATAAAATTTCGCTGAAAACATCGCTGTTCATAGCACATTTGTGTGCGACAACCGTGCCGACACCCCCTGCGCCAATGATGATAACTTTAGACATAATTGATTTTACGATTTTTTTTGCAAAAATAGATACTTTTTGCTTTACTGAACGTTTATTATTTTGATTAATATAGTTTTGTTTTTATGTTTTTATGTACATTCGTACAATTATTTGTCCGCTTACTCATTAAAATCATGGAAAAAAGTCCCCAAAAATCTGTAAATACCCAAGCCGCGTTCCTTGTTCTTATTCTTTCAGCCCTAGTTGTTGTTGGATTTTGGCTTATGGATATAAAGTTTTAGCCTTCATCTCGTACATGCACCAATAATCTAATTTTTCGTTTGTACATTTGATAGTTCATTTTCAATTTTATGTACAAATGATTGTAGATTTACGTAGCGACACGGTCACAAGACCTACGCCAGCGATGCTGGATTTCATGTTTTCTGCTTCTGTCGGTGATGATGTTTTCCAAGAAGATGCCACTGTCCAAGCTTTGGAAGAGAAAACAGCTTCTCTATTTGGGCATGAGGCTGGTCTCTTTTGTCCGTCAGGTACGATGACAAACCAGCTGGCAATAAAGGTGCATACTTTCCCAGGAAGTGAAGTCATTTGCGACCAAAAATCACACATTTATTTATACGAAGGGGGAGGAGTTGCCTCAAACAGTCTTTCGTCTTTGAAATTGTTACACGGTGACTATGGTCGTATTTCCGCCACACAAGTTCGGGAAGCAATCAATAATCCGTCGGATATTCACCAACCTATTACGTCACTCGTTTCCCTTGAGAATACAATGAACAAAGGCGGAGGTGCGTATTATTCCTTGACATCCATCCGTGAAATTAAAGAAGTTTGTGTGGAACATCACCTACCTTTGCATTTGGACGGTGCGCGTGTTTTTAATGCCTTAGTAGAGACCAAGGATGCGCCCCAAGTGTTAGGTAAGGAATTTGACTCTGTCTCCATTTGTTTTTCTAAGGGGCTTGGCTGTCCTGTTGGTTCTGTATTGGTTGGTTCAAAAGAGTTCATACAAAAGGCGAGGAGACATAGAAAAGCGATGGGCGGAGGAATGCGCCAAGCTGGTTTTTTAGCAGCAGCAGGCCTGTACGCGCTTGAAAACAATATTGATAGACTCAAAGAAGACCATTTACGGGCTAAAAAGATAGGGGAGTCACTTGCGAAAGCAGCGTATGTGAAACAAATTTTACCCATCGCAACTAACATCGTTATTTTTGAATTAAATCCAGATATTCAGCCCTCAAATTTTCTTCAAATAATGGCAGAAAAAGGGATTAAAGCCGTTGGTTTTGGTGGTCAATACATACGGTTTGTCACGCATCTTGATTTTGATGATAACCAACTAGATTACGTTTACACGCAACTTAATACACTTATTTGATGAATGTTCGTCACTCAATTTACACAATTATTTTTTTCATTTCAGCTTCTGTATGCGATGTTTCGGCTCAACATGTTGAGGAATTTTATGTTCGGAACAAAAGTGCAGTGAAAATCAATGCGCTTGGAGCTGCTGCACGTCTATATTCTGTTCAAGCTGAACAAATGATTGGAAAAAATGTAAGTGTTTCTTTAACAGGTTATTATAGAAATAAAAAAGAGATTCCTTTCGGCAATACACTCAATTCATTGGCAGGAAGATTTGGAGAAAATGTTATTGGGGTCAATTTTGAATATGTCCAGTTTGATAAGGCAGAAGTTGGGATTCGCGGAATTTCACCTGAAATCAGGTATTATTTTGGTCAAAAAGAATCAAGACCTTTTTTCTCGGTTTATGCACATGTCGAAAAGTTTAATTTGAATATTCCATCTGAAATATCCATCCTTTTTCAAGATAAAATTTACAGTTCAATCATACCTATTGATTTTGCTGTTCAATCGACTTCGGCAGGAATTATGATTGGATACCAGTTCAGGAAAGGCAGATGGGGTGTCGATTGGACTATCCTCGGACCTCGGTTTGGATATGCTTCTTCTTTATTTGCCGAAGCCAATCAATCTCTCTTAGAAAGACTTTCCGATAGTGAAAAAGAATTTGTCATCAATGATGTATATACGAAATATCGTCTGAACAAATCTTATTTTCTTGTGACAATCGATGGCTCAAAGGCAGAAATTACCAACTTGAAACCCATTCCAATTGGTATTATTCGTGGATTTGGTTTGAACATTTTTAGATATTTTTAAGTATATTGGCTGAACTTTTCCACGTAAGTCCCGTTATTTGAGTATGTTGCATTATTCCACGTATATCTTGTCCGAAACAAGCCCATGGGTTACATTTATTCATGGAGCTGGTGGGAGTAGTTCCATTTGGTTTCGTCAAATAAAGGACTTCAAGAAGTCATTCAATGTATTATTGGTTGATTTACGCGGACATGGACGCTCCAAAAAAATTGATTATGAAAATCTGAAAAGATACACCTTTGATAAAATTGGAGATGACGTGATGGAGGTGTTAAATCATCTTCAAATCAAGCAAACACATTTTGTAGGAATTTCCTTGGGAACGATTATCATTCGAGAAATTACTGAACGTTTTCCGGAAAGAACTTTGAAAATGGTTCTTGGTGGGGCTGTCATGAAGTTAAATATCCGAGGACAAATCTTGATGCGTTTAGGTGCAATTTTGCAATCTGTTGTGCCGTACTTATTGCTCTATAAGCTATTGGCATTTGTGATTATGCCCCGAAAAAAACACAAAGAGTCCCGAAATTTATTCATTAATGAAGCAAAAAAACTCTATCAACGTGAGTTTAAGCGTTGGTTTACTCTCGTTTCCGAAGTTAACCCGCTTCTAAGCTTGTTTCGTATAAAAGATTCCGGTGTGCCGACTCTCTACATCATGGGCGAAGAGGACTATATGTTTCTCCCGTCTATTCAGCAACTTGTAAAAAATCATCTTTCTTCGCAGCTACATATTATTCCAGCGTGTGGACATGTCGTTAATGTAGAAAAGCCTGACGAGTTCAATCGCCAGGCTCTTCAGTTTCTCGAAAGTCACGAATCGAATTGACCTAGATATCTATCTCTTGTATTGCATCCGACTCGATGATTGTCACTCCATTCTGCTCTTTTTTAGCAAATTGAATCATGGAAGCGGCTACCTTTTCAACAGCTATAGCCTTGTATTTACTTGGAATTAAAAAATCAAATACTTCCATCACACGTTGCCCAATTGCTTCTCCAAATCGGTGTTCTTCTCTATTTCCGACAAGCATAGAAGGTCTAAAAAAGCCAATTTGTGGGATAGGTAGTTGACTAATCTCGCGCTCAATTTCTCCTTTTACTTGGCTGTAAAAAAAGAGTGAGTTCATATCTGCACCCATAGAAGTTACCAAACAAAAGACTTTACTCCCACCTTGCGCACACTTTTTTGCCAAAGACAACGGATAATCAAAATCTACTTTCCTGAAAGCTTCTTTTGAACCCGCATTTTTGATGGTCGTACCGATCGTACAAAAGACATGATTGGCGAGGCAGAGACAGTCTGCAAGCGAATCGAAATCCACGATGACCTCATGCAGTTTCGGGTGTGGCGCGAATGTTTTTCTCCGGACAAGCACACGCACAGACGAATAGTCGTCTGAGGCGATTAATTGTTGTGTAAGGGCTTTTCCGACTAGTCCGGTTGCGCCAATGACAAGTGCTTCCATAATTACCAGAAATAATAGTATAAGAATGCGATGATACTGAGAACAATCGTTGCGCCAATGCCAAACGTTTGGTGTACTTTAAACATGGATACATCAATGGCTAGCCCTTTGTTTTCTTCCTTCAAGACGTATCCTAAAAAAACCATAACCGCCACACAAATAGCAAATACAATTCCCATTCTATCAAGGAAAGGTACGGTTGTCCAGTCTGCAAAAGGGAGGACATTATTGTGCATGGCTAAGGCAAGCAGAAAGCCTCCGACGATGGCAAATAAAGCGCCCGCAGAATTGGTTCTTTTCCAGAAAAATCCCATGATAAACGCTGCAAAGACACCTGGAGAGACAAGTCCAGTCATTTCTTGAATGAATTGGAAGCCCCCTTTTTTATCGATTCCCATGTAGGGCGCGACAATAATAGCCAGCACCATCGCAACCATAATGGCGATTCTACCAATAAATACCAACTCCTTTTCAGATTTATCTTTGCCAATGTAATTTTTGAAAATATCCAACGTAAAAATCGTTGAAATACTGTTTGCTTTTCCTGCCAACGATGCGACAACGGCAGCAGTCAATGCAGCAAACGAGAGCCCTTTTAAACCAACGGGTAATAAGCTGAGAAGAACGGGATACGCTTTATCAGGAGCAATTAAACCATCTTGACCAAGCATTTCCTCCTGAAACATCCCTCTTTGATACAAAGAATACGCGGCAATACCGGGAAGAACAACGATAATTGGCATCAATAATTTAAGGGAAGCGGCAAATAGAATACCATTGCGTGCCGTTTTGATATCGGCGCCCAACGCACGTTGCGTAATGTATTGGTTACAGCCCCAATAGTTCAAATTGACAATCCACATGCCACCAATTAGTACTGTTAAACCAGGAAGTTGAGAGTAGAAAGTGTCTCCCTTTTTGAAAATCATGTGAAAATGGTCGTCATGGTTTTCTGTCATTAATTTGAAGCCCGCTGTCAGTCCTTCCATTCCACCATCCGTAGCGACGAGGTTTAGGGCGAGGTAGGTAGTGGCAAGTCCACCGATAATTAAGAAAAAAACTTGGATAACATCCGTATAACCAATCACTTTCATTCCCCCGATGGTGATGACGATAGCAAAAATGGCAAGCCCCCACATACAAACCCAAAAATCAATCCCGGATATACCTGAGACTGCCAGCGCACCGAGGTAAAGAATGGAAGTAAGATTGACAAGAATATAAAGCCCTAGCCAGAAAATCGCCATAATCAAGCTGACACTCTTGTTGTACCGTTGGCTTAGGAATTGGGGCATCGTGAAAATCTTGTTTTTCAGGTAAATAGGCATAAAAAAAACGGCAACGACAATCAATGTTGCAGCTGCCATCCATTCATACGTCGAGATAGCTAATCCCATGGAAAATCCATTGCCAGACATGCCAATAAATTGTTCGGCGGAAATATTGGAAGCAATGAGGGAGGCACCAATTGCCCACCAAGTGAGGGAGCCTTCAGCAAGAAAAAAGTCTTTTGTAGATGCTTCCGCTACTTTCTTTTTTTGAAAAATCCAGTAGCCGTAGCCAGCTACTACAACAAAGTAAACGAGAAATACCAGGTAATCTAAGGTAGCAAGTTGTTGCATAGTTTTTGTAAAAGGGTTAATAAAGGGTATTGCTGTTTGTATTGAAAAACAGTCGGTAAAAATAGATTTCTTTTTGGGATATCGTTACATTCTAACTCAAAAAAATCCATTTGTGAACGGAAAATTGGTTTTTAACCCATTTTTTATGATTTTTTTAGAAAATATAGATACTTTTATACGTGCTTTTCTCTGATGAGTTTTTTGTACGACTTACCGAGACATTCATTTACCCAAAACAAAATAAAACCTTGAGCCGCAAGTCTATACAATATTTTTTAATTCTAGGGGTTTTTTCCCTGATTGGAATCATCAGTGTCCAAATTTATTGGGTTAAAAAGGCTTTTGATTTGGAGGAGAAACAGTTTCGCCAAACGGTGATGATTGCGTTGCGCAATGTTGCAAATCAAATTGCCACTTCACATAAGTTGGCCGTGATAGAAAATCCGGTGAGCCAGCTGTCATCCAATTATTATGTTGTAAATATCCGAATCCCACTAGACGAAAAGCTTCTCGCATATCTACTGCAAGAAGAATTCTCAAAAAATGACATTCGCACAGATTTTGAGTTTGGTATTTACGATTGTGATACAGACGCCATTGTGTATGGCGCGTATATTGCTGCTTCCGCAGAACGGAAATCGAAAGTAAGTTCTTCTAATTTACCCAAAACGGATAAATTTCTGAACTACTTTGGCGTCCGTTTTCCTACTAAAAATACCTATTTGGTCGGCTCTCTTGATTTTTGGATTTACTCTTCTTTGATTACGTTCGTGGTTATTCTCTTTTTTGTCTATGCCATGTTTGTTGTCTTAAAACAACGAAGGTTGAGCGAAATACAGCGGGACTTTATTAACAACATGACACATGAATTCCAAACACCTATTTCTACGATTCATATTGCGACAGACGTTCTTCGCTTACCTAAAATCTTAGAGCAACCTGAGCGTTTATTCAAGTACGTGGATATTATTCGGCAAGAAAATCAACGTTTGAAACTACAAGTCGAAACACTTTTGACCACAGCACGAACCGGAAAAGGAGAACTTCAGCTACATATCAGCCAATACGACATTCATGCCGTTATTCAGGAGGTATTTACTACATTATTAACGGAAAATACAACAGATATTCGCTTTGAACTTCATGCTGTTCATACAAATATCTATATGGATAAAGCACATTTTATGAATATGATTCGGAATCTCATCGATAATTCAGTGAAATATGCCAACGGAAATTGTCAAATTACGATTGAAACAAAGCAGTTGGGGCGTAGTTTGCAGTTTTCTGTTCGGGATAATGGAATAGGTATTGAAGCAGAGTACCTTCCTCATATTTTCGAACGTTTCTATAGGGTTCCAACCGGAAATGTACACAATGTCAAGGGTTTTGGTTTGGGTTTGAATTATGTAAAGTCCGTAGCTAAGGCACATAATTGGCAAATTATGGTGCAAAGCGAAGTGGGCAAGGGGACAGTGTTTACATTTGAAATTAGTCAATCCTAATGTTGTAAAATCATGCACAAAATATTATATGTTGAAGATGACCCAAATCTAAGTTTTGTTATCAAGGATAATTTAGAAATGGATGGGTATAACGTTCGTCATTGCGCGGACGGAAAAGAGGCTTGGGAGGTTTTTCAAGGAAATTCATTTGATATTTGTCTCCTAGATGTCATGCTCCCTCATTTGGATGGATTTACGTTGGCTGAAAAAATAAGAAATGTCAATGCAGCCGTTCCGATTATTTTCTTGACAGCCAGAAATCAGCAAGAAGACCGGATTGCCGGGTTATCCATCGGAGCGGATGACTACATTGCAAAACCTTTCAATATGGATGAACTTCTACTCAAAATGAAAATTTTTATCAAACGAAAATCAATTCTAATTGAAGAGGTATCCAAAAATGGAAGTACACAATTGAAAATAGGCAGCTTTCTTTTTTTGCCTAAAGACCAAAAGTTACTTCATCCGCTAAAAAACAATCAGCTTACTGCACGCGAGGCGGAATTACTTCATTTTTTGACCAAAAAGGTAAATAATGTCGCGAAAAGAGAAGATATTTTGATACAAATTTGGGGTAGAGATGACTATTTTTTGGGTAGAAGTTTAGATGTGTTTATTACTCGGCTACGTAAAATGTTATCCCTTGACCCACAAGTTAAAATTGAAAACATACACGGTGTGGGCTTTAAATTGGTGTCTAATTAATTGACGAATGTAGTCAATTTGTGTAATTATTGCGATAAAATCGTTTTTTCTAGCGATTATTTGGATTTTGTAGAATAAAACTTTTATTTTACAAGTACCACTATTCACACAAGATTATGACTATAAACAATTTTATAAGACAGTATCGTCTTTTGGGCTGGGCTTTGGCTACGCTTCTTGTTTTTTTGTTACCGGGCGTCGGTCAGCTTGCCTCCTTTATTTTTATTAGTGACAAAGAAGCTCATTTCTTTTTTTTCCTATCTATTTCCCTTTTCTTAACCTCCAAAGGGATTTCCTTTCGTAATACGCTGTGGTATGTTTTAATTATCAGCATTCTCATTGAATCTTTGCAAGGACTTTTACCAACGAGAAGTTTTGATTTTGAAGATATGTTCGTTAATTTCATCGGCGCATCGTTGGGCTTATTGTTCCGTTTTGGCTTCAATCAGTTACTTCTTGCTCTAGCACTACCTTATAAGTTGATCATCACTTCATCCATGCGTACGTATGAATTTTTCTCTTTGGATTCCAGCAACTATCTTTTGTTTTACTGGTATTATGCACTTTCTTCAGCCGAAGTTTTTCTTGAAAATCGTTCCACCCAGTTTTCCAAATCCGATGTTATTGGTATATCTGAGCGGACTTTTTGAGCTTCTTGGTGGCTTCGGACTACTTTTTCCGTTTGCCAAAAACTTTTCCATTTGGGGTTTAATTGCTTTGCTCGTAGCTGTTTTTCCAGCAAACTTATACATGGCACGAGATAAGAAATTTGCTAAAATACCCGCTTGGATTCGTTGGGGGAGACTACCACTTCAATTTGTATTCATTTGGTGGTTGTATTCGTATCTCTAAATCAAAACGCCTCTTTTCATGCACGAAAAGAGGCGTTTTGATTTAGAGATGGTGTCATTTATTTGACAAGATTCAATAAATATTGGCCATAACCACTTTTTACCAACGGGCGAGCAATTTCGATTAATTGTTCTTTTGTAATATAACCCATTCGGTACGCTACTTCTTCGATGCAGCCAACCTTCAATCCTTGGCGTTCTTCAATTACTTGAACAAACTGACCCGCTTGCATCAAAGAGGTGAATGTTCCCGTATCCAACCAAGCAGTTCCTCGGTTCATTACACCAACTTTTAGTTCTCCTTTTTCTAAATACACCCGATTGATGTCTGTAATTTCGAGTTCTCCTCGAGGAGATGGTTGAATACTTTTAGCTATCTCAACTACTTGATTATCATAGAAGTATAAGCCAGGAATTGCATAATTTGATTTAGGTTCCGTAGGCTTTTCTTCTACAGATAACGCGTTGAAATCTGCATCAAACTCTACAACACCATATCTTTCTGGGTCATGAACAGGATAAGCAAACACGATACCTCCGGTTGGATTGGCACACGATTGCAGTAATTTGCTAAGTCCGCTACCATAAAAAATATTATCTCCTAAAACCAAAGCCACGCTGTCGTCTCCAATAAAAGATTCTCCAATAAGGAAAGCTTGCGCCAGACCGTCTGGGCTTGGTTGTTCTGCATAACTGAATGTACAACCAATTTGCGACCCATCTCCCAACAATTTTTTAAAGTGAGGAAGGTCATGTGGAGTTGAAATTATTAAAATTTCATGGATTCCCGCCAACATCAAAATAGATAACGGGTAATAAATCATAGGTTTGTCATAAACGGGCATAAGCTGCTTACTTACCGCTAATGTAAGCGGATGGAGGCGCGTTCCACTACCTCCTGCTAAAATGATTCCTTTCATTGTTGATACATTTTTTGGTAATAACTTTGGTAATCGCCACTTGTTACGTTTTCAATCCATGCCCAGTTCGACAAGTACCAGTCAACTGTTTGTGCAAGTCCTTCTTCAAACGTAACCGATGGTTTCCAGCCGAGTTCTGTCATTAGTTTTGTGGCATCAATTGCATAACGGAGGTCATGTCCGGCTCTATCCGTCACGTACGTAATTAATTGGGCAGAGGTTCCGGGTTCTCTTTCTAGTTTTTCATCCATTATTTGACATAAAAGATGGACTAAATCAATGTTTTTCCATTCGTTATTACCCCCAATATTGTAGGTTCCACCGCATTGTCCTTCGTGATAAATAACATCAATTGCGCGCGCGTGGTCTTTGACAAATAGCCAATCTCGAACGTTTTCTCCTTTGCCATAAACAGGTAAAGGCTTGTTGTTCTTGATGTTATGAATCATCAACGGAATTAATTTCTCAGGAAAATGGTTGGGCCCGTAGTTATTTGAACAATTTGAAATGACAATCGGAAGGCCATAAGTTGTGTGATAGGCACGAACAAAATGGTCTGAACTCGCTTTTGATGCAGAGTAAGGTGAGCGCGGGTCATAACTTGTCTCTTCCGTAAAGAAAGTAGTTGGGTCATGGAGCTCGCCGTAAACTTCGTCGGTAGAGACATGATAGAAAAGTTTGTCTTTAAAGTCGTTTTTCCAAGCATTTTTAGCTGCCTGAAGTAAGTTTACAGTACCAATCACGTTTGTCATCACAAAAGCCAAAGGGTCTGTGATGGATCTGTCCACATGAGATTCTGCGGCTAAATGAATGACACCATCCACAGAATACTTTTGAAAAAGTCCTTCTACAAAGGATGCATCTACAATATCCCCTTTTTCAAAAACATAATTGGATTCGTTTTCTATGTCTTTGATATTTTCTAAATTTCCAGCATACGTGAGATTATCTACGTTAACTATTTGATAATCAGGGTATTTTTGAGTGAAAAGGCGAACTACATGTGAGCCTATAAAACCTGCTCCGCCTGTAATGATAATCGTTTTTTTCATTATAATTAAAAAAGTAAGTTAATTTTAAGATGAGTGGGCAAGTGCTTTTTGCCAAGACCAGGCGTCACGGAGACTATCTTCCAGCGATTTTTCAGTTTTCCAGCCCAAAATGCGGGCAGCTTTATCTACATTTCCATAGATTTTCTCAACGTCACCAGCGCGTGCTTCACCGATTTCGTAGGCGAGTGACAAGTTATTTACTTTTTGGAATACCGTAATTAATTCCAGTACACTGTTTCCTTGACCAGTTCCGATATTAAATATGTCGTATAAAGGTGCTTTTTGTGTAGCTAGATAAGACAAAGCAGCGACGTGGGCTTTGGCAAGGTCAACGACATGTATGAAATCTCGAATGTTTGAGCCGTCTGGTGTTTGGTAGGTATTTCCAAAAACCGTTAGTTTTTCTCTAATTCCAGCTGCTGTTTGGGTGATGAAAGGAACTAAATTACTAGGTACGCCATTGGGAAGTTCACCAATTACGGCTGTTGGGTGTGCGCCAACAGGGTTGAAATACCTCAATGAGATGATTTTCATGGGTTCGCCCGCTACCACTATGTCGCGCAGAATATCTTCGCACATGGTTTTCGTATTTCCGTAAGGAGAGGTGGCAGGTTTTCTTGGCGTTTCCTCTGTAACAGGTATTATATCTGGTTCGCCATATACTGTACAAGAAGATGAAAATACTACATTTTGAATGCCTTTTTCGAGCAGAACTTCCAGTAAATCAACCGTTCCAGACACATTATTTTTGTAGTATTTCAATGGTTTCTTTACAGATTCGCCTACCGCTTTGAACGCTGCGAAGTGAATAACTCCTTCAATATTTTCTTTTTCGAGGATGGTTTGAAGCAACGATTGATCCGCGAAATTACCTTCGTAAAAAGCTACTTTTTGTTGAATAATCGACTCAATCCCCTGAATCATTGCGGGGGTAGAATTACTAAAATTATCCAAAATAATGGGAGTATGTCCAGCTAAAAAAAGTTCTACAACAGTGTGTGAACCAATAAATCCGGCACCTCCGGTGACAAGAATATTCATGGAATCTGATTTAAGATACGGAGAGCAAAGGTAACAAGAATGTTTTATTCCCACATCTAATTCATGCTATTTAACGGTTATTTTAAACAAATTAAGAGTTGAGAAATAGCTCAGTAAGTGTTTGTAAATCAATTATATAGAAGTAAATCTTGAATGTATTTTATTTATTAAATGGTTCATCTTCTTTATTTATTCTAAGCAAATCCTGAAAATTTAAGTAGATAAATACAGCTATCTTTTTGGTTTTTTATCTAGTTTTCTATTTTTTCAACTTATTATTGACCTATCAAGCTGCCAAATTTAAGTTGGCTAACTGATTAGCAGGCATGTAAAGTCAGGAATGAGTTTTCACTTGAACAAGAATCGTAAAGCATGGAAAAAAGAGAATTTAATGCGATGGTTTCACTTTTGAATGACACAGATGAGGAGGTAATTCAACAAATTGAAACGAAAATAAAGGAGGTCGTGCTTGCGTTTCCAGACCTGATTACTTCCTTTTTAAAGGAAACAGACGATAATACGCTGAAAAGAAAGGTTATCCGTTTGACAGCATCTGAAACGCCCGAAATCTTATACCAAGATTTGCTGGATTGGAAAAATGCAGGTGGAATAGACTTATTGGAAGGATGGTGTTTATTGAGTAATTTGGTAAGTGAACAAGTGAATGTCTCTGAGCTTCGTGATGAGGTAAATCGTTTATACAGAGAAGCTTGGGTTGAATTACGTGCTGATTTACATCCTCTCGATGAAATCGAAATCATGAATCATATTTTTTACAAAAAATGGAGTTTTATCTCAAATACAGATGCATATTACGCCACTGAAAACTCCCTCGTCGGTGACGTTCTGGACACGCGTAGGGGCAACCCAATTTCATTGTGTTGTGTCTATTTACTCGTTGCGCAAAAGTTGGGTTTACCCGTTTTTGGGGTTAATCTACCCAATATTTTTGTGCTTACTTACAAGAAAGGAAATCTTCAATTTTATATCAATGTCTTCAATCAAGGTGAAATCTTTGAACGTGCAGCTTTGATTCAATACCTAAAACAGATTCGCGCCCCTCAATCAGATGCTTTTTTGCAACCTTGTTCACACATTGACATCATCCGGAGAATGGCGCGGAATCTACTCGTTTCTTTTGAAAGACAGAACGATACGACGTTATCAGCAATGACTGAAAAAATCATTCGTATTTTAGAAGAATGACACCCACTAAAGGGTGTCATTCCTTATTTAGTTGGACGCTGGCGGAGTATAGCGCGATGGTCTCCATGTATTATTTGCCGTATTTACGTCTGGTAATTGCCCATCTGGGTCTAGCGTAATTGCCTCGATACGGGTACTCGACGGAAACGAAAATGTCCATTCTCCTCCTTTTTGCCAAATTTCTACGGGCAGATTAACGCGCTCCGTTTTGCCGTCTGAAAGCCGAATCGCCAAAGTGACGGGCATGGGCATTTTCTCTCTGTTTTCGATGGTTATCAAAGCTCCTTTGCTTGGGTCTTGTTCAATGTATTCTACAGACTTAACCGCCTGGTCGATTTTCCAATCTTCCAAAATCCACCCCTTCCAAAACCAACCTAAATCTTCTCCTGCCGCATTTTCAATCGTTTTGAAGAAATCATTTGGTGTCGGATGTTTGAAAGCCCATCGACGAATATACTCTTTCAACGCGTAGTCAAATCTTTCTGGTCCTAGTACAACTTCACGAAGCATGGTGAGTCCCATACCTGGTTTGTAATACGCCAAAATGCCTAGATTTTTTCCATGAATGACGTCTGGAATCGTCATGATAGGGTCTTTATCATGAATTAATGTTCCAAATTGGCGCGCATTAATTGGTGAAAAATACTCTCCTTTGTTAAATGCCTTGGTTGAATATTGGTTGATATACGTGTTAAAACCTTCGTCCATCCATGCATATTTTCGTTCGTTACTACCTACAATCATCGGAAACCAGTTATGTCCAAACTCGTGGTCTGTAACTCCCCAAAGGCTTTTTCCTTTTGCATTAGAACCACAAAAAACAATGCCTGGATATTCCATTCCTGAAATAATCCCTGCCACATTGGTTGCCACAGGATAGGTATATTCAGAAAGAAAGTCAGAATAAAATTCGATAGATGCCTTGACGTACTCTGTGGATCTCCCCCAAGCATCGTTTCCAGCTACTTCTGCTGGATAGACAGACTGCGCCAATGCTTTTTTCCCGCTCGGTAAATTGATTTTCGCCGCGTCCCAAACAAATGCTTCTGAACTAGCCCATGCTACATCTCTAGTTTGAGAACAACTGAATTTCCAGGTTAAAAATGCTTTTCCGTTGGGTCTTGAAGAGGGGTCTGTGACTTCTTCTTTTGAACGAATAACCACCGTTTTGTCTGAATTAGCTGCTTCCGCCCATCTTTTCTGTTGGGTGGACGTTAGTACTTCTTTTGCGTTCAAAAGTTCTCCGGAACCAACCACAATATGGCTTGCTGGCACAGTAACTTCGTATGTGACATCGCCGTATTCCAGATAAAATTCACCTGCACCAAGATACGGCAAGACATTCCATCCTTGGATATCATCATATACACACATACGCGGATACCACTGCGCTATTTCGTAAATTGTCCCATTGGGGGTTTCTAGTTTACCTAATCTATCTGACCCGTATTTCGGGATTGGAAATGAATACGAAATTGTAATAAGTGCTATTTCGCCTGTTTTGAGTGGTTCAGTAAGTCGCAATTGAAGGCGCGTGTCGGAGATAATTTGCTCTTGAAGAACAGAATTTGTACTTTTTGATTTGGAGGAAGTGCTTTTTTTGGTGACTTGAACTTCTCCAAGTGTATAACCACCTTTGAAACCCGTATTTCCGTATCTGCCACCTGTAAGGGGTGTCGTTTTTCCACCTCTGGATGCGTCATTGAACTGATTTTGGTCTAATTGAAGCCAAAGAAAAGGAAGTTCATCCGGGCTTTTGTTCGTGTATTCAATCGTTACGCTGCCTTCTATGGTATTGGCAGATGGATCTAGTTTTGTTTTTAGGGTATAATCGGCTTTGTTTTGCCAATACATGGGGCCAGGCGCACCTGTTCCACTGCGGTAAATAGTACCAGGCTGATTAAACTGCAAAGGCGCAAATGCAGCGCGATGGTCGTAAACAGACGTGTTTTTGTCTGTCTGTGCAAATCCAAATTGTTGGAAAGCTACAAGGAATAAACCCAAGCAAATTGTTTTTTTCATAGATAAATCAGGTGTGTAAATTTTTGTATTTGAATGTTTAAATATACAAAAGGAGTGGATGAAGCTGCTCTTTTTTTCGTCAATTCGTGATAAATAGTACGAAACTTGCCAATATAAATAGCGAACTTTGCCCTATAAATATGCGTTTGAAGAATAATCCGTATAAGAAATACAACTAAATAAGATGACAACAGAAAAGGTAAAAGTATTGATTTTAGGCTCAGGACCAGCTGGTTATACAGCGGCTATTTATGCTGCAAGAGCAGGTTTGAACCCCGTAATGTACCAAGGATCACAGCCAGGTGGTCAATTAACGATTACAAATGATGTAGAGAATTTTCCGGGGTACCCAGACGGTGTACAAGGACCAGCGATGATGGAAGATTTGAAAAAACAAGCAGAGAGATTCGGTACGGATAACCGGTGGGGCATGGCTACACAAGTAGATTTCTCTACACCTTTGGCACATAAGGTCATTATTGATGATATGCACGAAATAACAGCAGAAACCGTCATTATTTCGACAGGTGCATCGGCTAAATGGCTTGGACTTCCTTCTGAACAAAAGTTGAACGGTTTGGGAGTTTCTGCTTGCGCGGTATGTGATGGTTTTTTCTTCCGTGGTCAAGATGTGATCATCGTTGGTGCGGGTGATACAGCCTGTGAGGAAGCACACTATTTGTCTAAATTATGTAAAAACGTGACAATGCTCGTGCGTCGTGATGAGTTTCGTGCGTCCCAAATTATGCAAAAGAGAGTTCTCTCTACCCCTAATATTCAGGTGATGTTTAATACGGAAACCGTCGAAATTCTAGGAGAAGAAGGTGTAACCGGTGCGCGTGTCAAGAATGTGGTAACAGGTGAGGAGACAGTGGTTGAGGCTACCGGTTTCTTTGTGGCTATTGGACACAAACCCAACACAGACATTTTTGCAAACTATCTTGAATTAGATGAAGCAGGATATATTGTGACGGAAAAAGGTACGACGAAAACAAATATTCCAGGTGTTTTTGCAAGTGGTGATGCACAAGATAAAATATATCGTCAAGCAATTACTGCCGCGGGTACAGGCTGTATGGCAGCTTTGGATGCGGAACGTTATTTGGCGTCTTTTGAGTAATTACTGGTTTAAAACTAGCTTTTTTACCATATTTTATGTAAAATTGCTAGATTTTTTCACTAAAAATCGTGTACACCGCCAACAGTTTATTTGGTGTACACGATTTATCTTTTGTACTCAATCTACGAAAATACCGAAAATGATTCGATGATGAAAAAAAATATATGGTTTCTTGCACTCTTACTTTCACCTGTTTTAGGCATGGCACAACGAGAGAAAGGGAAAGTGGTCACAGCGCCTAAAATCAATACTTCATCTGGCTCTAGTACGAAAAATTCTTCGACCAAGACGCCCGAAAAAGAAAGTTTCCCTTTTGTATTTGAAGAAGAAACACAAGTCCGCTTTCTCGATTCCTATAATGCAACTAAAAAAGCACCTTCTTCTACTTCCGCAGCTTCTGTGATTTCTAATGCGAATGGAATCAAACTCATTCCACTGGAGCCCTTAAAGGAAGTCAATCGGGCGGTACAAGATGATACGTCTTCCATTGATGAAGGCGAAATTCAAATCGTTGAAATTGAGGAAGAAGCAACTTTCTTGGGAAGTGACGAAATGGTGCAAATTGCGAGTTATTATTCTGTTTGGGATACACGACGCGTAAACCCGTACGGCATTAGTCCAAGAGAATTTGATGATGTTGTACAAATCAAGTTGTACGATGTTTCAGAAGGTAGAATGTGGGCTTCCCCCATGGAAACCATGCGCCTAACTTCTCATTTTGGCTGGCGTTGGAAAAGATGGCATACAGGAACCGACTTTGGCTTAACAACGGGTGAACCAATTCATGCCGCTTTTGATGGCATTGTTCGTGTAGCAACTGTTGTTGGGGCATACGGCCGTTGTGTGGTGATTCGTCATTTTAATGGCCTCGAAACACTCTATGGGCACTTATCTAAAATCAATTTCCCATCAAGCACCTATGTAAAAGCGGGTGATGTCATTGGGTTAGGTGGAAGTACCGGCAGAAGTACGGGGCCACACTTACACTTTGAAACGCGATACGAGGGGAATCCCTTCAATACCGAAAATATTTACAGTTACGCTTCCGGAAAAGCAGAAATTCGCTCGCAAGAATTTACACTTTCTTCGAAATTGTACGATTACCTTCGCGGAGGCTCATCCAAAATTGATTTTGAATACGAAGAGGAAGAAAAACCCGTCAACACAGTACAAAAAGTTTGGATAAAAGTAAAATCAGGGGATTCACTTTATAAAATAGCTTCCAGAAACGGAACGACCATTTCAGAAATTTGTAGATTAAATAAAATTAGACCTTCCACGAAACTCCTAGTCGGTACACGACTCAGAATCAAATAAAATGAAACTAGATATTTTAGTCATGGCTGTGCATCCTGATGATGCAGAGTTGAGTTGCTCAGGTACGATTGCCTTGCATGTAGCCCAAGGAAGAAAAGTAGGTATTGTTGATTTTACAACGGGAGAATTAGGTACGAGAGGCACGCCTGAAATCCGCTTGGCAGAATCAGAAGCGGCAAGCCAAATTCTTGGTCTAGCCGCGCGAGAAAACCTAAATTTTAGAGATGGTTTTTCTGTCAATGATGAAGCCCATCAGATGAAGTTAATCGAGGTGATTCGAAGATACCAACCAGAAATTGTACTAGCCAATGCCATTGAAGACCGGCATCCAGACCACGGGCGGGCAGCTAAACTAGCTACTGATGCTTGTTTTTATGCTGGTTTACGCATGGTTGAAACCAAAGATATTCATACAGGAGAACAACAAAGTGCCTGGCGACCTACTTCTGTTTATCACTATATTCAAGATAGATTTATCGAACCTGATTTTGTTGTAGATATTTCTGCTTATTGGTCTGTGAAGGATGCTGCTGTACGCGCCTTCAAAAGCCAATTCTATGACCCAAATAGCAATGAACCAGAAAGTTATCTTACTTCCCCCGAATTTCTCCATTTTGTGGAAGCACGCTCCAGAGACATGGGACACAAAGTAGGCGTTGCCTTCGGTGAAGGATTTACACTCCCCAAACCTATCGGTGTTCGTGACTTATTTTCAATTTTTTGATTCCATAAAAAAGACGACAAATTCTATCTTGTCGTCTTTTTTATGCGATGATAAGAAATAGTTTTATTTACCAATAAACTCTCCCGTCTCGGATAATCTTGCGAATCCCTCTGAACAAAATCAAAAGGTGATTTTTTAACGTTCTGAAAATCCCAAAATGTTTGATTAATACTTCGTAACGGTCTATAAGTGAGCGTTTTAAATTCTGATTTGAAATGCCGCCTTCAAGATAGTAGGAGAGCGGAGTTGGGAAAAATACAGTGGCTTTCGCCTGCTTCAAGATGATGATTTCCCAGTCGAGATCCGCACTTAGATTGGATAATAAATAATGTGGTGTGATGCTTCGTCGGGCAATAAAGGATTGATGACAGACCAGCATTCCCATTTCCATTGCCTCCCAGGTGAGTTTTTCAGGAAGTTTGTGTGGAGTTAGTTCCGAACGAAGTCCACGCACTTGACCGGCTTTATTGACAAAATACGTATCGCTATAAATGACATCTGAATTATCTGATAGATAAGGTAAAAGTTTGTTAACCAGGTCTTTACTTGTGAGATAGTCGCCTGCATTTACAAACCAAACAAAATCGCCCGTCGCATTTTCCAATCCCTTGTTCATGGCATCATATAGCCCCTCGTCTTTTTCGATGATTAGTTTATCAATACGATTTCCGTATTTTTTTGCAATTTCGATAGTTCTGTCAGTTGACTCACCATCAACCAAAATGAATTCAAAATCTTGACAGGTTTGTTCAGAGATGCTTTGAAGTGTCTTTTCAATGTATCTTTCTGCTTGAAATGTAACGGTAATGATGCTGAGTTTTGGCATGTCAGAAGTCTAACGAAAATTGGTTTCGTTCTAAAATTTTAGACAAAATTACCTGCTTAATCTGATGAAACCATGTATTTTTGCCGTATTTTAAACTTTTTTTTAAAAATAAAGACTCAATTTTTTGAATATGAACCCGCACTTTGTCTTTTCAGTAGCTCATTGGTTACAAAAAACGCTGGATACTGTACTGTCACTCGGGAAAGTGCTTGTTCTATCGAAGCCCATCACAAAAAAAAGTCTTGTCTCAGAACATCAATGTTTAGTGCTCGGTAATGGCCCCTCCCTCGCTTTTACATGTCGCGAAGAAAAGCAAGCGCTTTCTTCTATGCCTTTGATTGCCGTTAATTTGTTTTCATGTACTTCTGAATTTGTGGTATTTAAACCTTCTTTTTACGTACTCCTAGACGCCGCTTTTGCAGATGAAAAACATATAAATGGAAAAAAAGGAATAGACGGACTCATTGAAAATACAAAATGGCCTCTTCAATTGTTGGTTCCACAGACATTTAAAAAGTCAGCTTATTTTATAAATCGGATTCAGCAAAATACGTTTATTCACGTAGTTTTTTTTAATTATACTATCTTTGAAGGCTTTAATAGCATAAAATGGTTTTTCTTTGATAAGGGATACGCTATGCCTCAATGTCAAAATGTTTTGCAAGCCGCTGTTTTCCAAGCAATCCATTTGGGATTTACGACAGTTTGGCTTACGGGCGCTGACCATACGTGGCACGAAGATATTTTGCTCGATGATGAAAATAAATTGAAAATTCAGGACCAACATTTTTACGAATCAAAAAAAGATATCACGTCCTATTTTATACAAGAAAATCAGAAAACTTCTTACCTGAGTCGTGCTTTTTTGTCTCTACATAAGGTTTTTAGAGGATACGAAATAATCGCAGAATATGCTGATTATAAGAAAGTTAAAATTGTGAATGCAAGTAGAAGAAGTTATATAGATGTATTTGAAAAGAGAAAATTAAGCAATGGAATTGAAAGGTAAAAAGGTATTGGTCACAGGAGCGGATGGTTTTATCGGAAGCCATCTCGTGGAGGGTTTGCTCGAGGAAGGCTGTGACGTGCGAGCATTTGTGTATTATAATTCGTTTAATTCATGGGGATGGATTGACACGTTTTCTAAAGAAAAAAAAGCGCAATTATCCCTATTTAGTGGAGATATTCGTGATCCTTACGGTGTAAAACAAGCCATGAAAGACATAGATATTGTCTTTCACCTTGGTGCGCTCATTGCTATTCCGTATAGTTATCACTCACCTGATACGTATGTTGATACAAATGTAAAAGGCACTTTAAACGTGCTTCAAGCAGCCAAAGAACTAGGTACTGCCCGTGTTCTGGTTACATCTACATCCGAAGTTTATGGAACGGCTCTGTATGTGCCCATAGACGAAAAACACCCAAAACAAGGTCAGTCGCCCTATTCTGCTACGAAAATTGGTGCCGATGCGCTTGCCGATTCTTTCTACCGGAGTTTTGGTTTGCCAGTAACCATTGTGCGACCTTTCAATACATACGGGCCTCGCCAAAGTGCCCGTGCCGTTATTCCAACAATCATCACGCAGCTTTTGCAGGGTGCATCGTCTATTCAACTAGGTGCATTGCATCCGACCCGTGATCTTTTGTTTGTAAAAGATACGGTACAAGGGTTTATTGAAATTGCTAAATGCGAAAAAGCAATCGGGGAGGAGGTTAATATTGCTATGATGGAAGAAATTACGATTGGTGATTTGGCACATTATCTGATACAAAAAATCAATCCATCCGCAGAAATAAAAACAGATTCGCAACGTCTTCGCCCAGAAAAAAGTGAAGTAGAACGCTTATTTGGAAGTAATGAAAAAATAAAGTCGTTGACCAACTGGTCGCCCAATTATACGCTTTTTTCAGGTTTAGATGCAACAATTGATTGGTTTTCATCTCCAGAAAACAGAGCAAATTATAAAACGGATATTTATAACGTATAAGCAATGATGAAAGATGAATTTATCCCGCTGTCTGTTCCGACACTTCAGGGAAAGGAATGGGAATATGTAAAAGAATGTCTTGATACGAATTGGGTGTCGTCTGTTGGTAGTTATGTGACTCGTTTTGAGCAGGATATTCAATCTTTTACGAAGGCTTCTCATGCCATTGCAACCATGAACGGTACGTCTGCTTTGCATGTTTCTTTGCGTCTGCTGGGCGTGCAAGCCGGTAATTTGGTCATTGTACCCAACATTACTTTCGTGGCATCTGCCAATGCCGTTTCTTATCTTGGTGCAGAACCTCTATTTATGGATGTCGATGCAGACTCATGGCAAATGAATCTGGATTTACTATTTGACTTTCTACTTACAGAGACTATACAAACAGACAAAGGCTGTATTCATCGGAAGTCCGGAAAGAAAATTGGCGCAATTATGATTGTGCATGTACTTGGAAATATGTGTGCCATGGATGAATTATTGTCTATAGCTGACCGTTTCCAAATTCCTGTTTTAGAAGACTCAACAGAGGCGCTCGGTTCTACCTTTCATGGTAAATTTGCAGGTACATTTGCTCCACTCGGAACGCTCAGTTTCAATGGAAATAAATTGATAACAACGGGAGGTGGAGGAATGATTTTGACCGATGACCCCGAACTCGCTCGTAGGGCTAAACATTTGACAACCACCGCAAAGGCAGATGCTGTCGAATATCTTCATGATGAAATTGGGTATAATTACCGTTTGGTCAATGTACTTGCCGCGATTGGAGTGGCGCAAATGAACCAACTACAGGACTTTCTTGCAGCTCATAAACAGATGGCTGAAAGATATAAAATGGGACTTGAAAAAATAGAAGGTGTTGTTTTTCAAAAAGTATTACCCGCAGTTCAACCGAATAATTGGTTATTTACAGCTAAATTTCCTCGGCAAAGAGAACTACTCGCATACTTAAATGAGCACCATATTCAAGCTCGCCCTTTTTGGATTCCGATGAATCAACTACCTATGTATCAAGCATGTATCTACATACATCAAAAAGATACTAGCCAAGAAGTGTATCAATCTTGTTTGAGTTTACCCTCTTCAAGTAGCTTGACAGAAGCACAACAAAACCGAATTTTGGATGTAATTCATTCTTTTTATGCCCAATAAGAGAGAAATTGTTTTAGTAGGTGGTGGTGGACACGCGCTTTCCTGCCTGGATGTCATTGAGTCAACCAATGAATTTTTTGTTGTAGGTGTCTTGGATGTATCGCCTACAAGTCTGCCTATTCCCTATTTGGGGAAGGACGAAATGGCTATTGATTTAATTCGGAATAAGCCTAATTTGTTGTTTATCAATACGGTAGGCCAGGTAAGATTTGCAACATCTCGGCGCAGAATATATGATTTTTATACTTCAATTGGTGCGAAATGGGCAACGGTGGTTTCGCCATCAGCTTATATATCACCTCACGCATTGGTTGGCGAGGGCTCAATTGTCTTGCATGGAGCTATTGTAAATGCTGGAGCTGAAATCGGGAAACAGTGCATAATCAATACACGTGCTATCGTTGAACATGGCGTGAGTGTAGGTGATTTTTGCCATATTTCAACCAATACAGTTGTAAATGGGGATGTACAAATAGGTTCAGATTCGTTTATTGGAAGTTGTGCCACACTTCTTCAAGGGGTTCGAGTCACTGACCACGTGTTGATTGGCGCAAATTCTACCGTTATTCATTCGATTTCTGAAGAAGGGATTTATGTAGGTCAACCTGTTAGAAAAATATAAATTAGAATGAGAAAAAGACCGATAATCATCGCTGAAGCAGGTGTTAACCACAACGGAGACATGGAATTGGCGTATCGTTTGATAGATGCAGCCGCTGACGCACGCGTGGATTATGTTAAATTTCAAACGTTTCAAACGTCCTCGTTGGTCGTGAAAAACGCACAAAAAGCACTATATCAGCGAGAAAATACGCGTGAAAAACAGGAAAGTCAAGAAGAAATGCTTCGTAAATTAGAACTGACTCCCCAAAATCATTTGGATTTAATCGCCTATTGCAAACAGAAAAATATCGCTTTTTTATCAACTGCATTTGACCTTCCTAGTATCGATTTATTGGTTCATCTCGGCATTAAACTAGGTAAAATTCCTTCAGGTGAACTGACGAATTTTCCTTTTTTACGTAAAATGGCTCAGTCATTTCCACAACTGATTTTGTCAACGGGAATGTCGCAATTGCACGAAATTAAAGATACACTACATGTACTCTATCGGTTTGGTCATACGCCAGATACGGTAACAGTTCTTCATTGCAATACAGAATATCCAACTCCTTTTGAGGATGTTAATCTGTTGGCAATGAATAAATTAAGTGATGAATTGGGTGTAAAGATTGGTTATTCAGATCATACACTCGGTATTGAAATTCCTTTGGCAGCAACAGCGCTTGGTGCAACTGTTATAGAAAAACATTTTACCTTGGACAGGAATATGGACGGTCCGGACCACCGTGCCTCGCTCGAACCCAATGAATTGAAAGCCATGGTGGATGGAATTGAGCGTGTCGCTGTCTCGTTAGGTTCAACTGAAAAGACGGTGACACCCTCTGAACAAAAAAATAAATTTGTGGCACGAAAAAGTATTGTTGCAGCTACTTTTATTAAAGAGGGTGATTTTTTTACAGAAGAAAATTTAACTGTAAAAAGACCCGGAAATGGGCTGAGTCCCATGCGTTGGGAAGAAGTGCTCGGTGGAAAAGTTACGCGAAATTATGAACCAGATGAACTTATCCAATGGCCAGAAAAATAGGATTTTTTACAGGAACTCGTGCCGATTACGGTCTTCTTTTTCCATTAATGAAAAAAATGCAATCTTCCTCTGATTGGGAAATTTCGTTATTGGTTTCGGGTATGCACTTATCTCCAGAATTTGGATATACGGTTCAACAGATTGAAAAAGATGGTTTTAAGGTTGATTATCGCGTTGAAAACCTTCTTTCAGCCGATACGCCGCTGGCACAAATTAAGTCAACCGCATTGGGTTTGATGGGATATGGAGATGCACTCAGCCAAATGTCTCCTGATTTTTTGGTTATCTTAGGAGACCGTTTTGAGGCTTTTGCTGCGGCAACTGCTGCCTATATTTTACATATTCCGATTGTTCATTTACACGGCGGAGAAACCACGCAAGGTGCTACAGATGAAGCATTTAGACACGCGATTACAAAAATGGCGTATTGGCACTTTACCTCAACAGAAGAACACAAAAAACGGGTAGTTCAATTGGGTGAATCCCCTGACCGCGTGTTCAATGTCGGTGCTCTTGGCTTGGATAACATTCGGTCAATGTCGTTACATTCAAAAGAGCAAAACGCTGCTTCATTGGGTATTTCAGCCACAGACGATTATCTTTTGGTAACGTATCACCCAGAAACTTTGTCGCAAACCCCCGCTGTTGCTCAATTAGAAATATTGGTTGAAGCTTTGTTAAAAGCATCAAATCACACACTTGTTTGCACATTACCCAATGCAGATGCCGAAGGTCGCTCACTTATTGAGGCATGGAAAACACTTCAAAATAAATTCCCGGAACGCTTGATTTTACACACGAGCTTAGGTCAATTGCGGTATCTTTCTGCGGTTAAACATGCACAAGCTGTTGTCGGAAATTCATCTAGCGGGATTATTGAAGTGCCTTCTTTGGGTATCCCGACGGTAAACGTAGGGTACAGACAAGCAGGCAGATTGGCCGCCTCCAGTGTTATTCATTGTCCAGAAATGAAGGTTTCGGCGCTTATAGAAAGTATGAAATTGGCACTTTCTGCCGATTTTCAAGAACAAGCAAGACGCGTGATAAATGGGTACGGAGATGGGCAAACAGCAGAAAAAATATGTGACCATCTGTCTCAGTTTCCGACGAATATTGACCTTCGAAAAACCTTTTTTGACGTATGAATCCTTCCCAACTACTCATTTCTTCTGTTTTATCTGCACGTGACGCGCTCCGTCAACTAAATAAATTGGGTGCTGTCGCGCCTGTTTTATTTGTGGAAGAAGCAGGACGTATCGTTGGTTCACTCACAGATGGCGATATTCGGCGCGGGCTCATTCAACATTTATCCATTGATGACTCCGTTACGCAATTTATGTTTCCGAATTTCCGCTATTTTACGCCTTCGTTTGGTTACAAGGAAATTGCTGCTATAAAAGCATTGAATATCCGTTGGGTTCCTTTGTTAGACGAACAGAAGCAGTTGATTCGGTTTATTGATGCACAAGAAACAAAAGCAAATTTACCCATCACAGCCGTGATTATGGCAGGTGGAAGAGGAGAACGATTAAAACCTTTGACAGACACTACCCCTAAACCCATGTTAAAAGTGGGAAATAAACCAATTATTGAACATAATTTGGATTTGCTCCGCCGTTTCGGTATTACAGATGTCGCCATTTCTGTTCGGTATTTAGGGGAACAAATTCAATCTTTTTTTGGGGATGGGAGTGACCGAAACATGCAAATTGAGTATTTACATGAAACCACGCCACTCGGAACAATGGGGGCTGCCGCTCAGCTATCAACCATTCAAAATCCCTATATTTTGGTGATGAACTCGGACTTACTAACTGATATTTCATTGGCCGATTTTTTCTATTCTTTTCTGGATAAACAGGCAGATATGGCCGTAGCAGCTGTGCCTTATACTGTCAATATTCCGTATGCTGTTTTGGAGGTCGGAGGAGATGAAAAACAGGTTTTTGGCTTCAAAGAAAAACCGTCTTTTACCTATTTTTCCAATGCTGGGATTTATTTGTTTAAAAAAGAATTAATGCGTTATATTCCTTATAATCAACGATTTGATGCGACAGATTTAATGGAAACTGTCATAGAAAAGCAGTTGAAATTGGTCGCTGAACCTATCCTTGGTTATTGGCTGGATATTGGCAGGATGGAAGATTACAGAAAGGCACAAGAAGATATAAAGCATCTAGGAATATGACTTATCATACTACACTTTTTGTGATTCCGGCACGAGGTGGCTCAAAGGGCGTACCCAAAAAAAACACAAAAATACTAGCTGGTTTACCTTTGGTTTTACATAGTTTGGCGTATGCCCGTTTATTCGTTCCTGATGAACAGATTTGTATCTCGACAGACGATAAAGATGTATTGGATCTGGCGAAAAAAGAAGGATACGACGCTCCTTTTATTCGTCCAGAAGAACTTGCGAGAGATACAACCTCAACCTTTGATGTGCTCAAACATGCACTAAGGTTTTACGCTGAAAAGGGAAAATATTGGGAAAACGTTGTTTTGTTACAGCCAACGTCTCCTTTTCGGCTCAAAAGCCATTTGGAAGAAATGGTAGCCAGCTTTCAGAAAGGTGCAGACGTGATTGTATCTGTAACGGAGTCCAAAAACAGTCCGTATTTTAACTTATTTGAGGAAAACACAAAAGGATTTTTACACGTATCAAAAACGTTGGGAAACATAACACGTCGCCAAGATTGTCCGCCTACGTATGTTTTCAACGGTTCTTTGTATTTATTTAGGGCTACTTCACTTCAAAAGGCGAATGGATTCGTTGATTTTTCGTCAATTCAAAAATATACCATGGCATCTCGTTTTTCAGTAGATTTGGATACGCCCAAAGATTTCTTGTTGGCTCAATGGCTTTGGGAAAATCAGGACGAACAAGAACCCTTATGGGATTGGAAGTAATCAGTTTTCGCTGATTTCTTCCAATACACGCTTCATTTCTGCCTGTTGGTTTATTTTTTGTAAAACGATAGGTGCCGAAATTCGTTCTTGACAGTCAAAAATGCTACATCTTTCACACGTTTGGTTTACTTTTCGAGCTGGAATTGTAGCATCTTGCAAGAACTTTATTTTATCTTTTAGCTGTGCATCTATTTCAAATCCGAGTGTTACACTTACATTGATTTGTTTTAAAATACTTAACGGCCGAGCCATAGACATGACAAAATATTGGTTGTCAACGTCAGTATATTCTGATATTTGTGCATCGACAAGTGGTTTTTTATAGCTGTTAGACAACTGTCTGCTAGATAAATCGTCTAAGATATTCAATGAAACCCATCTTCTGCAATAATGTTCTTTTTGTGTTTCGTGTGGGTCATGCTGTTTCGATAAGTGCATTTCCTTGGTGAGCGAATAGTTATTTTTTCCAACCATTGATTCAAATCGAAGGTAAAATAATTTATGGATACCAAAGTATTTCGGGAGAACATTGCTGATTCTGTGGTAAAGGGTTTCTGGTGTTGCCTGGAAAGACTCCGCCATTTTACCCAATAGTTCAGGTTGCCAGGTTTCTTGTTCAAAAAAGTGGGTAAGTTTTTGAATCATTTTTTCCCGGCGGATAAGAATGGCTCCGGCAAAGTAGGAGGCTTTGAAGTTATTGAGAACCTCGTCGAAGGAATTGATTTCGACCCAAGAGGAGGTCAAAGGTCTTTCTTTCAAATTCATGTAAATAAAACCAATTTCTCTACCCATTGTAAAAGCACGCTGGTCAGAAGAAATTCGCTTATTAATCATAAGTTTATTTTTCTTTGGTAGAAGAATGGAGCGAATATTTGCGATGGTAGGGTATTCTTCTTCGTCAAAATATTCGATGGAGATTTGGTATTTATCTGCGAGTAGATTAGACAAGAAAAATTCATCTAATTGTGTGTTTATATCAATGCCAAGTTCTGAGAAAAAGCGGTCTGCTTCCGCTTCTAATTCTGGAAAATAATTATCGTGCATTTCTTGGTAAGACCGCAAAACGGCGAAGTAAAAACGCTCAACACTCATGTTGTAGTTCCGACCAATTTCGATGATTGTATTGATAAATGCACTGAGTTTGATGGGTGCATCGGATAGCATTTCAAGGAGATTTGCGGGGTCAATACCAAAAAAGTCAAATGGAATTTCAGTTAAAAAATTAGAGTTGAGTAATTCAGAAATAGGCTGTAGCTTTTTGTTAAGCTTCAAAGAGACAAGGTGGTCGTATTCAACCTCCATTGCCTCTGCGAGTGAGACAATTTTATCTGATTTTGGGTATTTCTTCCCTTTTTCAATTTCATTGATATACGAAACGGATAATCCAGATTTTTGAGAAAGTTCACTGAGAGATAAACCTTTTTCTTGTCGTAACTGCTTGAGTTTCAGCCCAAAAATCAGTCGTATGTGGTCAGTGTTAAGGCTCATAGGGTTATCTTGGTTAAAGTGGTTTCAATAAATGAGCCTAAAGATACTTTAAATCTCTATTTTTTCCACTTTTCAATGGGTGAAACCTTTTTAAAGCAGTTTGATTTAGGTGATTAAAAATGTCTATTCGTTCGTTCATATTCGTCTGCTTGAAAGATGAATACGTAGTGTAAACAGGGTTCGATTAGATTGAGTTAACAAGAATTTTGCTTGTAATTTATTGTCTATACTTCAATTGTTTTTTCCAAATCATTTCCTAAAGTCGAATGAATACATCTCTTTACAGTTGAAAAAGTCTGTTAATCAAGTTTAATAAATGTTTTCGTGATGATTTGCGCACCAGATTGGATTTCCAATATGTATTTTCCACTTGCTAACTGGTTTATGTTCAATACTAGAAGTGAGTCTGTCACTTTTTCTGCGGTCATTTTGGTAGAAATACCAGATATGTCAACCAACTTTAGCGAATAATCGGAGGTATTTTTGGGTATTTGTAGATATAATTTATCTTCAGTAGGATTTGGAAATATCACCCATTGTTCAGTAGTATGACTTGGTTCTGCCTGAAGAGGAGCTAAGACGGTCACTTTTTTCTTGTCAACCACACCCAAACCACATTGATTTCGTATCTCCGTTAGTTCATATTGCATTGAGTTGCTCGGAACGGTTACTTGAAACGCTTGGTTTTGCTTGTCGATAGTTACAGGAATAGTTGCATTGATTAGTCCACGACCTGGTAGAGACCCTTCTGATTGAAAAGTAAGGTCAATGGTCGAATTATAAGGAATTTGTGAGGGAGAAACCGTTGTAACCTGAAGGGGTTTATATACTTGGATAGGGTCTGTACTGATACTTTCAAAGTTTGTAAAATTCATGGGAATGACCCTAAATTTATAGTTAGCAGAAATTTGGATACTGTTTGGTAAACTGACCTTCATCAGCTCCGTTGACCAAGTTGTTTCTAAACTGGGTTGTTCAAAATTTCCATTTTTATCGGAAAGTTGAAGTTTATAGACTAATCCTGGACGTGAATGGGTCATTTTGGTAGAAATGGTCAAGGTGTCAAGAGGGCAATAAAAACTTTTGGGTTGTAAAAGGCTACTAACTGTTTTCAGCGGCGGTAAGGGTTCTACTTCAATTTCAAAAACATCTTTCAGATATCCTAAGGAATCTGTAACCGTTATTTGTATGTTTTTGTCTGTTTGTAGTTGAATTTTTTTCGTTTTAGCCGAGTTGTGGCTCCATCTGTAACTGCCCGGCCAAGATGCTTCAAGTGTAACGACTTCATTTTCAATAATCTTCTTTTTTATGGTTGAATTTACATTTTTGAAAACAGTAAATTGGTCCATTATCTCACCTGTGGAGGCAGTCCATTGTGCGTCAAGTCGGTTGTTTTCAATGGTGAAAAGAAGAGAACCACCTACTTCAATTTGAGAATAAACAGAAGTAGGGTGCGGAGATTCCCCACTTCGGGCTGGTAATTCTAACCGCCCACCTGATCCAACAACACAATAAATGGTACCTTCTTTTTTATTGATATACGGAGGTTCTGTCGATGTATATCGCCCAGTAACGTTCTGTTTTATATGTGTTGCAGGCAGAAATTCACTTGAATGTCCTAAATGATTTGCCATTAAATGAGAACGTTCGTAAACATGGCTATGCCCGGTAAGAACTAAATCTATATGATAGACATCAAATAAGGGTACTAAAGCTTGTCTTATTTGAACGAGTTCTTGTTCTGCGTCTGAATCGTGTGATCTTTTGGTATAGGGTGGGTGATGAAGAATAACTACCTTCCAAAGTGCATCTTTTGAATGTTCTAACTCTTTTTTCAGCCATTGGTATTGTTTGCTATCTGTGTCGTATAAAAGTTTACCATTCTCTTTCCCGTACGAATTTAGTGCTATAATATGCAATGGGCCGTAACGCATAGAATAGTAAGATTTGTTATAGGATGGAAGACCATTCGCCTCGCCGCTTACGGGTGGATTGACAAGGTCAAAATAGACGATTTGGCTATCAAGCCGATTAAATACATTGTTCTCGTAATATTCGTGATTTCCGGGTACAGTTACAATGGGCGTATTACTAAGTATTTTTGGGCCAAAAAAATCAAAAACACCCGTTTGCATAAGATAGTCTTTGTTATTTCCATAAGACATATCTCCTAACCAAAGCCACAAATCCGTGTGTTTGTCTTTTGTTTTTAAATGGGTATCACGGACACCCGTCTGTGTTCGTACGTAGTCTTGTTTGCGCAAGTCTCCAAAATCTCCCATAGCCCATATCCGTATTTTCTGGTTTATATCTGAGGGAGCGGTACGGAAAAAATAATCTGGATGACTTTGCCAAACACCATTATTCCCTTTTACCTCATATCTATAACTTGAATTGGGAGTCAAGTCTGTCAGAACAAGAAAATGGTCTTTTTGAATTTTATCATTTTTTTTTTCAAACGTAACGCCTGGATTATTCACGGAATAATACCTAACAGCGCCGTTACTTGGGTCACTAAACCGCCATTGTATTCCCATTGATTTTTGGGTAGGCTGTTGTAAATAAGGATGTCGCTCGATTGTTTGGGCTTTCAAAAACGAAATAGAGAACAAGAGAAATCCAGCTAAAAAGAGACTAATTAATTTCAAGGTAATAGAAATTAGAGGGACAATTGATAAAAAAGCGTGTGAATGTAATGAATCTTCGGGACAAAGAAATGTTTTTGACGTAAAATCAGTAATTTAGACTCCTACTCACCAAGCTCGACCAAAAAATTAACTAGAAATTTTCGCACTTCTTTCGCTTCCTTGGAGGTATATCTATCTACACCAACAAAAAAAGTAAGCCACTCACCTGCCTCATTCTTCACAAAACCAGCATACGTTTTTACCCCATTTATCGTCCCACTCTTTACATAAACTGGGCGCTTGCTCTTGGGTAAATTTTTGACAGTACCTGAAACGCCCATTTGTGGAAGGGTTTTTAAAAAATCTTGAAAATAAGCCGTATTCGTCAGCTGTCCTAAAAATTGGCTGTAACTTCCCGCCTGAACTAAATTTTGACTCGATAAACCACTGCCATCTTCCATGCGAAAACCCGACCAATCTGCCCCTTGCTTTTCCCAATAAGTGCGTAATTTCTCTGTGCTTTCTAGAAATGTAGCATACGTATTTTTGTCGGAAAAACTCGCTTTCAAGAGCCCATCAGCATACAAATTGATACTTTCTTGGTTACATAATATAACGATTTCTGATAGGGTAGGAGAAGGAAATTGAATCAGTTGTGTCTCTGGTGAGTAATCAGGAGTTTCTGTTTCTATAAAAAAAATAGAATAGCGTTTGAAGGATTCTGCCAATTCCGTGCAAAATGTTTTCCAGGGGTTTGGTAGAGTTCCCTTGACCGGAAAGCGGCTACTACCAGCTGGAACTGTCCCTTTCAACCAAATCGTTTGGGATAACGGAGAACTATATATCATAACTTGGTCTCCTGAATCTTGCATTCCCGTAATTACTTCATTATGAGCCTGATAGCCGAGTAGATTTCGAGAAAAACCAGAGATTTTGGCGGGCTTTCCTACTTGTTTTGCCCCTTCAAAATACGTTGTAAAACTGTTCTCCGCATAATTGAAGAAATGAGGAACAGCTCCGTAATAATTGCCAATATCACCCCAAATCCAACCGTCAGGAATTTCAGGTGAATGTATAACCGAAAGACGAATTTGTCCTGAAATACGTCGAATACCTCGTGCAAGGAGTGCATCACAAATTTCTTTATATACATTTTTGCTTGGCCATCTGGGCGAACCAAACGTTGGGTCTCCAGACGGATAAACGACAATATCACCTACTAGCTCATCATTTAGAATACTTCCGCTCAATTGAAAAGATGTTGTAAAAGGTTGTTTTCTGTCTAAAAGAGAAAACGCCGTGGCTGTCGTGACAAGTTTTAAGGTCGATGCTGGACTTATCCACTTTTCTGCGTTGAAACCAACAACTTGCTCCTTTTTTGTGTTATTCCAAACGCTTGCAACGACAGTTGAATGCTTCATCTGAAGTGAATTTTGAAATTTTTCTACTTTGTTTTGAAGTGAATCGGTGAATAAAATCGTAGAAATAAACAGGATAAGAGAAAAAAGCATCTGATTTTTGGATTAGGTACAAACAATACGATGAACAATTATATTGTTATCTTTGCGGTTCTGAAAATAAAATTAATCGATTGGATTCTATCCAACTACATATATATTGAATGAAATTAACATTTTTTGGTGCTGCAAGGCAAGTAACTGGCAGTATGTTTCTGCTCGAATTATCGGATGGATATAAAATTTTGGTGGACTGTGGCGTCAATCTAGACCGAAAATCTAGAGATGAACAAAGAGAGGAAAGTCAGTTTGGTATTTTTCCGTTTGAAGCCTCACTTCTCAACTTGGTCATCTTGACTCATGCGCACATTGACCACTCTGGTCAGATTCCAAATTTGTATCGTGAAGGGTACGAAGGTCAGGTTTTGTGTACAAATCCTACGTTAGAATTAACAGATTTATTATTACAAGACGCTGCGAGAATTAACCAGAAAAAATTAAAATCCATACAAAAAAGTAAGAAAAAGTCGAAAAAGACAAAGAGTATTGATAGTGAGGAACTCTATTTTGGACGGCAAGTAGAAGAGGCTATATCTAATTTTGTGCCTATTGAGTTCGGTCGCACGTTTAAATTCCATGATAGATGCTCGGTTCAATTTGTTCCGGCGGGCCATTTATTGGGTGCAGCACACGTAATTTTAGAAATTTGGGATGAGGGGAAAATCAAGAAAATTTGTTTTTCGGGGGACATAGGAAGACAAAATTATCCTTTACTCGTTGACCCTCAGCCTGTTCCAGACGTGGACTATTTGGTGATGGAAACCACTTACGGCAACAGATACCACCAGGATAAAATTTCTCCAGAAGAAGCATTGAAGCGCGTTATTAAAGAAGCATGTATTGATAAACCAGGTCGTCTTATTATTCCGGCTTTCAGCGTAGGACGTACGCAAGCGATGCTTTATACGCTCAATAAATTGTATGAAAATCACGAGGTTGAGCCAATTAAAGTCTTTACTGACAGTCCATTAGGTAAGGCATCTACCAAAGTGTATGAAAAATACCATCGACTTTTGAACAAAGAGGCGCGGGAGTTTAAAGAAGAAAATGAGCATTTGTTTGACTTTGCTAATTTGCATTATTTGGAGTCCACAAAGGAAAGCCAAGAAGTGTCAAACCATGGTGAGCCCTGCATTATTTTGTCTTCCTCTGGGATGGTACAAGGTGGGCGGGTAGAATACCACATCGAACAAAATATTGAGAATCCGTATGCGACAATCCTTATGATTGGGTATGCAACGGAAGGGACAATCGGGTATAAACTGCTGCACAGAGAACAAAAAGAATTGACAATAAATAATAAAAAGCACGCGATTCAAGCACAAATCGAAAAAATTGATGTATTCAGTGGGCATGGTGATTTAAACGATTTGATTAACTTTGTCGAACAACAAAGACCAGAATCACTCAAAAAAGTCTTTTTGGTACATGGAGAAGAATCCTCTATGGAGCATTTTAAAGGTGTTTTGGCTGAAAAAGGTTTTTCCAATGTTGAAATTCCTTCCTATCACCAAACATTTGAACTTTAAACTCAGAAGAAAGAAGTATCGATGAGAACATTACTCGAATTTGAAAAACCCATCGCTGACCTTGAAGCGAAACTAGAGGACATGAAGAAGCTTGCCTCCATGAACAACGTGGATGTCAGTGAGGCTGTCCGGACGCTTACGCAAAGCATCGAAGATTTACGAAAAGAGACGTTTCAGAATCTGACGAGATGGCAGCGTGTTCAACTTTCAAGACATCCAGATAGACCTTATACGTTAGATTATATTGAACTTATCTGTCAGGAATTTCATGAGTTGCATGGGGATAGAACTGTTAAGGACGACCCTGCTATTGTGGGTGGTTTCGCGAATATAGATGGTCAATCTGTGATGATTATTGGGCAGCAAAAAGGTCGAAAAACCAAAGAACGCCAGTACCGCAATTTCGGGATGCCTAATCCGGAAGGATACAGAAAGGCACTTCGATTGATGCGTTTGGCAGAAAAGTTCAATGTGCCCATTGTGACACTTATTGATACTCCAGGAGCATTTCCAGGGCTTGAAGCAGAAGAAAGAGGGCAAGGAGAAGCTATCGCCCGAAATATTCGCGACATGATGACACTCAAAGTTCCCGTTATTTGTATAATTATCGGGGAAGGTGCTTCCGGTGGTGCGTTGGGTATTGCTATCGGCGACCGCGTTTTGATGCTCGAAAACACATGGTATTCCGTTATTTCTCCCGAATCTTGCTCCTCGATTCTTTGGCGTAGCTGGGATTACAAAGAACAAGCAGCCGAAGCACTCAAATTGACTGCCACAGATATGAAAGGAAATAAATTGATAGACGATATTATCAAAGAACCTATCGGCGGCGCACATACCAACTGGAATGAAATGGCTTTGATTTTGAAGAAAACAATCCTCTCAGAGATAGAAAAACTTCAAAAAATAGACGCACAAACGCGCGTTGACCAACGTATTGATAAATTTTGTCAAATGGGTGTTTTTGAAGAATAAGCATACATGATTTTAAAAAATACGAAAGTAATTATCTTTGATTTTGGGAATGTCATTATTAATATTGACGTTCCCAAAACGTATAGAGCGTTTGCGCAACTCTGCGGTAAAACAGAGGAAAAAGTGGTGGAACTCTTTGAAGAAAATGAGGTGTTCAAACGCTATGAAACAGGTCTTTTTGAAGAAGATGAGTTTCGGGATGCTATCCGACAAATACTGGGTTTTCCTCTCAATGATTACGAAATAGACCAGGCGTGGAATGCACTCTTACTCGATATTCCAGTAGAAAGAATCAAGTTTCTGCTTACACTTCGCGAGTCTATTCCCATTTACCTTCTTAGTAATACAAATGATATGCACATACGGGCGGCAAACCAGATTCTATACAAGTCTGCTGGCGTTCGTGATGTAAGAGACTTGTTTACGAAAGCATATATGTCGTACGAAATTGGACTTTGGAAGCCCGACACAGCCATTTACAACTACGTCTTAGATGATTTAGGTGCAATGCCCAGTGAAGTACTTTTTTTAGACGATAATAAAGCAAACGTGGAGGCCGCTAACCAAGTAGGCTGGCAAACTATTTTGATTCAGCCTAGTTCTCTCACGATGCTAGATGTTGATTTTAGCCCTATTTTGAAAACATAATCTACCCGAACATGCGCCCACAACCCGCTACTATCCGCCTCGTAATCCAAGTCGTTTTGTTTTTTTTAACGATTTTAACGACCACTTTGGCAGGTGCTGAATGGATAGAAGGAAAGTCTTTTTGGTTCTCCTCCGGAGCTATGGGTTGGGATGAATTTCTTGCCGGCTTTTATTTTTCAATCCCTTTTCTTGGTTTTCTGACAACGCATGAGTTTGGTCACTTTTTTATGGCTAAAGCGAAGCGTGTTAAGGTAACTCTTCCTTACTATATTCCTTTTTATGTGGGTATTTTAACAAGCATCGGTACACTTGGTGCATTTATCCGAATTAAAAGCAAACGAATGTCTCGTAAAGACTTTTTTGATGTTGGTTATGCGGGGCCTTTGGCTGGTTTTTTCGTTGCAGTAGGTGTTTTACTTTGGGGATTTACTCATCTGCCTACTTGGGAGTATGTCATGCAAATCCATCCCGAATATATTCCTTTTGGTCCGCATTATGGTGAGTTTGTCTATATCCAAAAAGATGCTTCTGAGTTCGTACGTTTGGGAGATAACCTCCTCTTTTATTTACTTAGAACCTATTTGGCTGACCCCGCTCTTATGCCTCATCCAAATGAAGTCATTCATTATCCTTTTTTATTAGCCGGCTATTTAGGTCTTTTCTTCACCGCATTGAACCTCATTCCGATTGGTCAATTAGATGGTGGACATATTTTGTATGGATTAATTGGTAAAAAAGCATTTGATATTGTTTCACCCATCTTTTTTGTTTCTCTCGTCTTTTACTCAGGGCTAGGTCTATTTTCTATGGAAGAGTTCATGACGATTGCAGACGAGGAATATCTTGGTTTGGTTGGTCAATTTTTTCTCTATGTCTATTTTATTTACCTCTGTTTTTCACGCATTACATCGTATCCCATCACGAATCTTCTCTTGACGCTCATCGTGGTAATTGCGCAAGTAATTCTCCATTATTTTTTACCCAATTGGGAAGGATACAGTGGGTTTTTAGCTTTTAGTTTCTTACTCGGTCGGGTGATGGGAATTTATCACCCAAGTACAACAAACGACCAACCGCTTGGGCTAGGTCGTCAGATTATTGGTTGGCTTTCATTGGGTATTTTCGTGCTGTGTTTTAGCCCAAACCCTCTTTATTAATTCAGTATATGTTTAATTTTTTTGCAAGACTTTTTTTTAAATGGGCAGGTTGGAAAGTAACCGGTGTTTTTCCATATACTATCCCTAAAGCGGTTTTAACGGTCTGTCCACATACAGACTGGCGAGATTTTTTTCTTGGTTTGGGTACACGGGCTACTTTGCACTTAAATATCGGATTCCTCGGAAAGGAAGAGTTATTTAAGCCACCTTTTGGTTTCATTTTCAAGTGGTTAGGAGGAACTCCCGTGAAAAGAGATAAACGCACAAACCTCGTCGCAAACCAAGTAGCAGCCGTAGAATCAGTAGATAATTGCCTTTTTTCGTTGGCGCCGGAAGGGACACGTAAAAATGTAGAAAAATTAAAAACAGGATTCTACTATATGGCTGTCCAAGCGAAAATTCCAATCATTATGGTTGGCTTTGATTATCCTCGAAAACAAGTGATTTTCGCACCTGCTTTTACACCTTCCGGTGATTTTCAAGCGGATATGCTCACGTATTTCGTTCCTTTTTTCTCATCTATCCAAGGTGTTCAGAAAGATTGGATTCGGAAATACCAAGCCGGAGAATTTTAGAAATCGTTTGAGTTTCCTTTTTTACGTAATCAGAGTAGCTCAAACATTTTACACTACATTACCCTCTTTTTGTTCATCTAATTATTCCAAATGTAACATGGAAAAACAAACCAAATTGGTGCGCACGCAAACACCAAAAACGCAGTACAGGGAGCATTCTACTCCTTTGTTTCTAACAAGTAGCTTCTGTTTTGAAGATGCTGAACAAGGAATGGAGCTTTTCAATGAAACCATTGAAGGAAACATTTATTCGCGTTTTTCTAACCCAAGTGTACAAGAATTTATCGATAAAGTATGTATTCTTGAGGATTGTGAAGAAGGAATTGCTACGGGTACGGGTATGGCAGCTGTTTTTGCGGGTTTTGCCGCCCATTTGCAAGCAGGCGACCACCTGGTTTCTTCTCGCGCTCTGTTCGGTTCTGCGCATCAAATTATTACTCAAATACTTGCGAAATGGGGCGTGACGCATACGTACTTGGATGCAACCGCTACCGAACAAGAATGGGAAGCTGCTGTTTTACCCACAACCAAAATGATTTATCTTGAGACGCCCTCAAACCCGGGTTTGGAGATTATCGACATGGAAATGGTGGGTAGAATTGCTAAAAAACACAACCTAATCTATTTCGTAGATAACTGTTTTGCAACTCCTTTGATTCACCAACCTGTTAAATTTGGTGCAAATTTGGTCGTACATTCCGCTACAAAATTCATGGACGGTCAAGGCCGTGTTTTGGGAGGAATTATAACGGGAACGAAAGAATTAATTGCTCCGGTTCGGTTCTTCTGCCGCCACACAGGGCCTTCTATGTCGCCTTTTAATGCGTGGGTATTGTCTAAAAGCTTGGAAACGTTGGACTTACGTATGGAAAGACATTGTGCCAATGCCGAAAAACTAGCTCATGCGTTGCTTGAAGTGGAAGGCATTCAGCAGGTGAAATACCCCTTTTTGCCTTCACACCCTCAATATGAATTAGCTAAAAAACAAATGGCAGCCGGTGGTGCAATGCTTACTTTTTGCCTTGATGGCACGTTTGACGATGTAGTTAATTTTACAAAAGCCTTGACTATTCCGAGTTTGACGTCGAACTTGGGTGATGCACGCACGACAATTACGAATCCTGCAACGACTACGCACGCAAGATTAAGCCTAGAGGACAAAGAAAAACTAGGAATTTCGCCTACTTTGATGCGTATCTCTGTTGGTTTGGAACATATCGATGACTTAATCCAAGATTTTACACAAGCAGCTCAAAAAATGGTAGCGGCAAAAAAATAGTTTTTTCAAGTGTTGAATGTTACAACTCATTCAACACTTTTTTTACTTTAATCTATGACTACCTTGCACTTTGACTTCACTGTATTCGGAACGGGCTCTGCGAGTCCTCATTTGGAAAGACCTCCTTCTGCCTTTTTGGTGCAGATGGATGCAGATAGTATTTTAATTGATTGCGGGGAAGCAACCCAATATCGCTTGCTAGAGTACAAAATCAAACATACCCGGATTCGCCATATTTTGATAAGTCATTTGCACGGTGATCACTATTTTGGGCTCATCGGCTTGTTGTCAAGTTTAAGCTTAGGCCACAGAACTGAGCCACTTACGCTCGTTGGCCCTCCTGGTTTGGCTGAAATCATTACGGTACAATTCAAATATTCTCAGACAGTTCTTTCTTATCCACTTCACTTTGTAGAAACACGACCTACAGAGCACCAACTGATTGTAGATCACCCTCGTTTTACTATTGAGACCATTCCATTGTCTCATCGTGTTCCTTGTCATGGGTTTTTAATTCGTGAAAAATTGACGAAACGAAAGCTCATCAAAGAAAAAATTCCAGCGAATTTCCCCATCCCTTATCTCAAGAAACTAGCAGATGGATTTGATGTTACAGACGAACTAACTGGAGAATTGTATGCAGTGGACGAATGGACATTGCCCGCCTCCAAACCGCGCGCGCTTGCATATTGTTCGGATACCGCTTATCTACCTTCTATTATTCCACTTATTCAAGGGGTTGATTTACTCTACCATGAAGCTACTTTTGATCAATCGCATGTGGAGAGAGCTGCCCAGACTTTTCATTCCACAGCCCAACAAGCTGCGCAAATTGCACGCGATGCCGGTGTAAAAAAGTTAGTTATTGGACACTTTTCCTCTCGTTACAAAACAGTAGAGCATTTAGTATTGGAGGCTCAAGAAGTATTTCCAGATACGGTTCTTTCTAAGGAAGGGTTAGTGATTTCCTTATAAATTTTATTATTCGTATATTTTATTGACTTTTTTAGAGAAAATTCGACAAATACGACGATTTTCACAATACATATACTCTATATATTTTATAGGTTATATATATTTGTCAAAAAAAGTCAAGGCATGTTAAGTTTCAGAACGGAGTTAGAAAATCCATTGGTAGAAAAAGACATCATCGAGTTAGACCAGAAAATTCGAGCTTTCCGTGAAGGGAAAATTCACGAAGATAAATTTCGTAGTTTACGCCTAGCACGTGGTGTTTACGGTCAACGCCAGTCAGGTGTACAAATGGTACGTATAAAATTGCCTTACGGAAAAATGACGTTCGCGCAATGGGCTCAAATTTGTCGTATTTCAGATGAATATTCCAACGGTAATCTGCACTTAACAACCCGTCAAGATATTCAAATTCACTATGTAAGTCTTGATAAAACACCTGAACTCTGGGCAAAACTTGAGGAGGAAAACGTGACTCTCCGCGAAGCCTGTGGAAACACAGTTCGCAATGTTACAGCCTCCGAGACCTCCGGCATTGACCCACTAGAGGCATTTGATGTTACACCACATGCACACACTATTTTTAGTTATTTTCTGCGCAATCCCATTTGTCAAGAAATGGGTCGGAAAATAAAAATAGCTCTTTCTAACCACGAAAAAGACACCGCTCTTTCCTATATTCACGATATTGGCCTTGTTGCAAAAGTCAATGAAAAAGGAGAAAGGGGCTTCAAGGTCATGGTAGCGGGCGGTTTGGGTGCACAACCCAAGTTGGCGGATGTTGCCTACGATTTTTTACCAGAAAATAAGATTATTCCGTTCATTGAAGCTCTCCTCCGTGTTTTTGATAGACACGGCGAACGTAATTCAAGAAGCAAAGCGCGACTTAAATTTCTCATTGGTAAAATTGGTCTCGATGCGTTCATGGAACTCATCGAACAAGAATACCAAGCATTGCCTCATGCACTCTTTGATATTCCTGAACATACGGATAATGTGAATCTTTCTGCTATTCAAACTGCGCCAAAAGTTCAATTTGAAACACAGGAAACATTCCAAACTTGGCGTCTGACCAACGTTTTTCAACAAAAGCAAAAGGGATATGTTGGTGTTTATATTCGGGTTTTATTGGGAAATATACACACAGATTTGGTCAATAAATTGATTGAATCTCTCCAAGGATTTGTGGGAGATGACCTTCGTGTGACGATTCAACAAGGAATTTTTCTCCGTTTTGTTCCAGAAGAAAATCTTCCGTACGTCTATCAAGTACTAGATAATTTAGGTCTTGCAAGTCCAGGAGCGATAAGTACAGCTCATATTACAGCGTGCCCAGGAACGGATACGTGTAATTTGGCAATTGCCGATAGTACGCATTTGTCCGTCGCTTTGGAAAAAGTACTAGATGAAGAATATGCTCATTTTGTACACAACAATGACATTAAAATTAAGATTTCAGGATGTATGAACTCCTGCGGGCAACACGGAATGGCACAAATTGGATTTCATGGAAGTTCGCTCAAAACAGCTGATAAACGCGTTTTACCCGCAGTTCAAGTGCTGCTTGGTGGTGGAACGGTCGGAAACGGTATCGGGCGCATCGCTGAAAAAGTAATCAAAGTGCCTACAAAACGAACACCTGATGTCATCCGTTGGGTTTTAAATGACTACGAAGCGAACCGATTTGAAGGCGAATATTTTACGGATTATTTTGATCGCGTTGGTAAAAACTATTTCTATGAATTACTAAAGCCACTTGCGGCTATTCAGTCTTTGACGAACGAAGATTTTATTGACTGGGGGCACGATGAGACGTTTGCAACCGCTATTGGCGTGGGGGAATGTGCCGGCGTAATGGTTGATTTGGTAGCCACGCTTCTTTTTGAATCAGAAGAGAAAATCGAATGGGCTGACGAAGCTCTGAACTCCGGAGCTTGGGCAGACGCCATCTACCACGCCTATGCCTCACAGGTTAATACAGCAAAAGCATTATTACTTTACCAAGAAGTTTCTTGCAGTACACAACAGAAAGTCATCTCGTCTTTTGATACACATTTTCCTACTTTTGGTGGTGAAGTGGCAGAGCAGATTCTTCAAATTAATAAAAATAATCCGACGGAAGAGTTTGCGAAACGTTACCGAATCCAGGCGAGTGAATTTTTAACAAACGCACAAAATTGGAAAAATTTACAGTCAACTCTTCACGCGTAAGTATATGGTATATAGCAAGTTACATACAAAATATAAACTTTCTGTGGTTGGCGCAGGGCCGGGAGATCCTGAACTTATCACCCTGAAAGCCGTACGGTTATTGCGCGAGGCAGATGTCATTTTATATGATGCTTTGGCCAATGAGTCGCTCTTAGGGTATGCCAATCCGATGTGTGAAAAGATTTTCGTAGGCAAAAAAGGGCATGTTTCTTCCATTACACAAGACAGTATTAATTTTTTAATTCTTGAAAAAATACTCGAAAAAGGGCACGTTGTTCGGCTGAAAGGCGGTGATCCTTTTATCTTTGGAAGAGGAAACGAAGAAATTAATTTTGTACGCCAACAAGGAATTGAAACAGAGTATGTTCCGGGCATCTCGAGTATTCAATCTGTGGGTTTGTGTGATATTCCACTTACCGCGCGTGGTTACTCGGAAGGATTTTGGGTGCTAACCGGACATAAATCGGACGGTGAGTTGGCAAGTGATTTGGCTTTGGCTTGTCGGTCGTCTTCAACGGTTGTCTTACTGATGGCAATGAAAAAATTAGCGCAAATTGAACAAATGTATGCCCAAGTAGCAAAAGGAAATACGCCGGCTTTGATTGCACAGGCAGTTTCAACAAATGAACAAAAATGGGCGATAGGTCCGGTTTCTGAATTAGTGAAACTTGCCGAAGAAAATGATTTGCACAATCCAGCCATCATTCTTATTGGTGAGGTCGTTCATGCCATTCAAAAACAACCCGCTTCTTTATCCTTGATTTTACACGATTTATACTCCTAAACTATGCGAACCGAACCTGAATTACTTGCATTAAATTTAGCTGAACGAATGCAGGTTGTCCTAGAAAATTATCCGACGGGGGTTGTTTTTTCAACCTCTTTTGGTCAAGAAGATCAAGTACTAACGGATTTTATTTTTCGAAATAACCTGCCTATTTCTATTTTCACGCTGGATACCGGCCGTTTGTTTTCCGAAACATACGAGGTCATGGATAAAACGCGTGCAAAGTACCAACAACCCATTCAGGTGTTTTTTCCAGACACGCAACAAGTAGAAGCGCTGGTGACAGACAAGGGTTTCCATAGTTTTTATGAGTCCGTGGACAACCGAAAAGAGTGCTGCCGGATTCGTAAAATTATGCCTCTAAAACGCGCTCTAGCAAATCAACAAGTTTGGATTACAGGCTTACGTGCCGAACAGTCTGAAAATCGGCAGCAAATGACGATGTGGGAAAGAGACGAATCCAATCAAATTTTTAAGTTTAATCCCTTGATTGATTGGACATTACAAGATATTGAATCTTATTTAGAAGAAAACAAAGTGCCGCAGAATACACTTCATAAAAAAGGGTACATTAGTATAGGATGTTCGCCTTGTACACGTGCTATCGAGCCTAGTGAACACCCAAGAGCTGGCCGTTGGTGGTGGGAAGAGTCGAAAAAAGAATGTGGATTGCATTCTGCTTAATCAAAAAAGAGAGATATTTATTTATGAATCAAACAGAGAACGTTGGAGCAATTCATGCTTCGTTTCCTCGTCAATTGGAAGATGAGGCCATTTATATTTTACGTGAGGTTGCCGCACAATTTGAGCGCCCAGCTATTCTTTTTTCAGGTGGGAAAGACTCCATAACGTTGGTACGTTTGGCACAAAAAGCCTTTTATCCAGGTAAAATTCCGTTTCCGTTATTGCACGTTGATACAGGCCATAACTTTCCTGAAACGATTTCTTTCCGAGATGAATTAGCGGCTTCTCTTGGTGTTGAATTACACGTTCGGTTAGTCGAAGATTCGATAAAAGCCGGGAAAGTTCGGGAAGAAACGGGTAAATATGCGAGTAGAAATGCACTCCAAACGGTCACTTTACTTGATGCTATCGAAGAATTAAAGTTTGATGCGTGTATTGGTGGTGCGCGTAGAGATGAAGAAAAAGCACGTGCCAAAGAGAGAATTTTTTCCGTTCGTGATGATTTCGGCCAATGGGATGCCAAAAAACAACGTCCTGAATTATTTGATATGCTGAATGGAAAAATCGAAGTAGGTGAAAACGTTCGTGTTTTTCCGATTTCAAATTGGACAGAATTAGACGTTTGGAATTACATAAAAGCGGAAAATCTTGCTATTCCGTCTATTTATTATGCACACAAACGCCAAGTTTTTGAACGTGACGGCATGATTTGGTCAGATTCGCCTTTTATCAATAAGTCGTCTGATGAAATTCCGTTTGAGCAAGTTGTTCGTTTCAGAACTGTCGGAGATATGACGTGTACAGCCGCTGTCTCATCGGATGCAGATTCCATTGACCAAATTATCGAAGAAATTCTATCCGCTGAAATTTCAGAGAGAGGGGCACGAATTGATGATAAACGTTCAGAAGCTGCCATGGAAAAAAGAAAACAACAAGGTTATTTCTAATTTGACTAAAGACACACAAAAATGGATATATTAAAAATTGCGACAGCGGGCTCGGTAGATGATGGAAAAAGTACGTTGATTGGGCGTTTACTTTACGAAACCAAGTCAATAACGAAAGATAAACTGGACGCGTTGGAGTCGGCAAGTAAAAGAAAGGGGCTCGATTTTGTCGATTTATCACTTTTGACAGACGGTCTCATCGCAGAACGGGAGCAAGGAATTACGATAGATGTTGCGCATATTTATTTCCACTCGGAGCATAGAAAATACATTATTGCCGATACGCCGGGTCATGTAGAATATACGCGAAATATGGTAACGGGGGCATCAAATGCGCAAGTTTCCGTAATTTTAATCGATGCTAGGCACGGTTTGAGCGAGCAAACGAAAAGACATTTTTACATTGCCTCTTTGCTACGGATTCCCTATGTGGTCGTAGCTGTAAACAAGATGGATTTGGTGAAATATGACCAAGCAGTTTTTGAGAAAATCAAGCAAGATTTTCAGGAAACATGTGCAAAAGTAGGTTTTGAAGGGCAAGAAGTACTGTTTATTCCACTTTCTTCTTTATACGGTGAAAATGTGGTAGAAAAGTCTGTAAAAATGGATTGGTACGAAGGTGCTTCCTTATTATCCATTTTTGAGCGTATTCCACCACAAGGTGATTTATTCAAAGATGCACCTGCAAGGTTGCCAATACAGTATGTGATTCGTCCGAAAACAGAGCAATACCATGATTACAGAGGATATGCAGGTCGTATTGTATCAGGAACATTGCGTGTAGGAGATGAGGTAATTGCGTATCCAAGTGGAAAAACGAGTACCATCGCGACGATTGAAAAAATGGAAGAGCAAAAAGATTCTGCTGCTGCCGGAGAGTCGGTTGTGGTTACTTTAACAGATGATATTGACATCAGCCGAGGCAATATGTTGGTTCGGAAAGGGGAGGAAATAAGTGGAAAAAAAGAATTGCACGCCAATATTTGTTGGTTAGACGAAGAGCCGCTGCGTGCTGGTAAAACCTATCTTTTGCAACATGGGGTAAACCGGCAAAAAAGTAAACTTATTTCTTTGAATTCATCCATAGATATGCCATCTTTGGAGACAAGTAAAGAACCAAAGGAAATTCGGTTAAATGGCATTGGTTCTGCATCATTAAAGCTTTCTCAGCCAATTTTTGCAGATGATTATGTTGTAAATCCTAGAAATGGTTCATTTATATTAATTGATGAAATGTCAAATAATACAGTGGGTGTAGGCTTTGTTTCTAACGCACTATAAATGTCTATTTTTCAATAGTTTAGGGTTTAGTTGAAAAGGCAACTGATTTTTGGTTGTCTTTTTTTTATTTTTGAGTTTTCATTTATTCATTCCATTCCTATGTTCTTTTTCTTTTCCAAGATTTTCAGTTTTTTCCTGACACCATTGGGACTTTTCTTTGTTTCTTTGGGCTTGGTTTTGTATCTCAAAAAATACCAAAAAAGACTCATAAGCGGCTTATTAGTAGGTTTATACATTGTTTCAAATCAATGGATTGTAAATGTGTTAGTCCGTGCTTGGGAACCTCCCATTGAAAGTCGTTCCACGGTAAATTCCAAAAAGTGGGGCATCGTTTTAACAGGTGGTTTTTTTGAAATGGATTCAAAAATAGCTAGGGAAAATCTTCATTTGGGGTTATCAAGCGACCGTCTTTGGCAGGCGTATCGTTTGTACAAAGAAGGTAAAATTGAGAAGATTCTTATTTCGGGAGGCTATGTTCCGCTTGTTTCGCGAACAGCTCAAATTGAAACGACATTGGCTAGAGATTTCCTCCTGCAAAATGGGGTTCCAATGGATGACATTATTTTAGAAACCAAAGCACGAAATACCTACGAAAATGCTGTTTATTCGGTGAGTTTAGCTAAAAAACAAGGGATTTTACCGTCAGAGTGTTATATTATAACTTCTTCGTATCATATAAAAAGAGCACTTGCTTGTTTTCGTAAACAAGGTTTTGATGCAGCCTTTTTTGGGACAAATCCGAGTCAAGCGAATCTGGAATGGAAGTGGATATTCTTGATTCCTAGCAGACATGCCTTAGCAGATTTTTTAGACTTATACCATGAATGGTTTGGGTATCTGAGTTATTGGATAGTCGGTTACATATAAAAAGAGAGCGAATAGATGTCTATTCGCTCTCTTTTGGTATTAGATGCTTAGAATATGAACCATTCGTAGCAAATCATCGTGAATAGGCTTTTGTTTTTTGATGGTATCAATGAAAGGCGTATAGACCAATTCATTGTTTACAACCCCTGCCATCACATTTTTATAACCTTTCATGAGTCCTTCCACTGCACCGAGACCTACACGACTTGCCAAGATACGGTCGTAGGCAGTTGGAGTTCCACCACGTTGAATATGTCCAAGTGTTGTTACCCGAATGTCCAATTTATCTTCCACCTGGTTTTTGATGTTATTTGCAATTTGGGCAGCATTTCCTTCCTCATCGCCTTCTGCTACTACAACGATGGAAGACGATTTCGAGCGACTCCAACCTTCTTTCAGAGTAGAAACAACTTTTTTCAGCGGAGTATGCGTTTCAGGCACCATGATGATTTCAGCACCCCCTCCGATTCCGGATTGGATAGCAATATAGCCTGAGTCACGTCCCATAACTTCAATAAAAAAGACGCGGTCATGTGAATCAGCTGTATCTCGGATTTTATCAATGGCTTCCAAAGAAGTATTTACAGCCGTGTCAAAACCGATGGTATAATCTGTTCCGTATAAATCGTTATCAATTGTTCCTGGACAGCCGACAGTCGGAAGTTGGTACTCATTATAGAAAATTTCAGCACCGGTGAATGTTCCATTTCCACCAATCGCGACGAGGCCTTCAATGCCGTGAGCCATGAGGTTATCGTAGGCTTTTTTACGGCCTTCGGGTGTCATAAATTCTTTACTTCGCGCTGATTTCAGGATTGTACCACCGCGTTGTACTATATTACTTACAGACTGAGAGGTCATCGGGAAAATGTCTCCACTGATCATTCCGTTGTAGCCTCTGCGTATTCCGAATACTTCAATTCCATGATAAATGGCTCCTCTTACAGTGGCTCTGATACAAGCATTCATGCCCGGTGCATCGCCTCCAGAGGTAAAAACAGCAATTCTTTTCATTTTTTAATTAAAATTATTTTCGTGCTTTATGTAGATTGTACCACAAAAGTACGGAGATTTCGTGAATAGAGCGAATGAAACTAAATTTTGTATTACATGAATTAGACAAAATAATATATAGATAAAAAAGAATCTCATTCGTATTTCTTATCGAAATGTTCTTTTCTTTCTTTTAGCAAGAAATTTTATTGACACGATTTGCATGTCTTCCACCTTCAAAGGCGGTTGTTAAAAATTTCTGAACACAAGCCAAGGCAAGGTCAATATCAATGAAACGAGCTGGTAAGCAAAGTACATTGGCATCGTTGTGTTGGCGAGAAAGCTCGGCTAGTTCAGCTGTCCAACAAAGTGCAGCACGAATTTCTTGGTGCTTGTTGGCGGTCATGCAAACACCGTTACCACTGCCACAAATAAGAATACCTAAGTTTGTTTCCCCTTTTTCTACAGAGGAAGCGAGCGGATGGGCAGAGTCTGGATAATCAAATGAGGCCTCCGAAAAAGGGCCAAAATCAATGCTTGGATAGCCGTTTTCATCCAACCACTGGATAATTTGTTGTTTGTAACCGTATCCTGCATGGTCACTCCCTATTGCAATTTTTAATGACATTTTTTCTTGGTTTAAACTTTTCATAACAAATATACGTTATTCGTTTCCTTTCTACTATGAAAATATATGTTTTAAACTAACCAATCTTAGATATGTCCAATAATAAGGAAGACGATAAAATCATTGAAGCTTTTGAAACCAAAAACTGGAATGAAATCCAAAGCCAAGATGCATGGCAAATTTTTAAAGCAATGGCTGAGTTTGTCGAAGGGTTTGATAAATTAGCCAAAATAGGGCCTTGTGTATCTATTTTTGGGTCAGCCCGTACAAAAAGTGAAAGTATATATTACCAACAAGCTGAGCGAATCGCCGAACTGCTCGTCGAAAAAGGGTACGGAGTCATCACGGGTGGTGGCCCTGGAATTATGGAAGCAGGTAATAAAGGTGCCCATCAAAAAGGGGGGAAATCCGTTGGATTAAATATTAAATTGCCTTTTGAGCAGGTGCCAAACCCCTACGTGGATTCTGATAAAAGTATCAATTTTGATTATTTCTTCGCTCGAAAAGTAAATTTTATCAAATATTCTCAAGGTTTTGTTGTAATGCCAGGAGGTTTCGGTACGATGGATGAACTTTTCGAGGCACTTACCTTGATTCAAACAAAGAAAATTGGCCGTTTCCCAATTGTTTTGGTCGGAACAAGCTATTGGAAAGGACTCATTGATTGGATTGAAAATACCATGGGAGAGGATGAGAAAAATATAAATCCAGAAGATATGAAACTTATGCAGCTAGTCGATACACCTGAAGATGCCGTTCGGGTAATTGATGAGTTCTATGGAAAATATTTATTGAAACCAAACTTTTAAAAAAAAGAGGCATCTGAACGTTTCAGATGCCTCTTTTTTTTACCAACCGTCATCCGATGCGGGACGTTTCGGAGCAGGTTTCTTTGCTGGAGGTGTCGCGGGTTTAGCTCCAGGTTTTGCTGTTGTTTTTTGACTTGAAATCACCTCATCTGTTTTTTCAATTCGTGTAAATACACGGCTCACGATTTTCCATTCTCCGTTCACTTTCAGGAGGTTTAACATGTCGATTACCTTGTTCGTAGGGTATTCTGTCTCTGTAATGGCCGTTGCTGCATTACCCGCGTAACTCCAAGAAACAATCTTGGTAGTTCTGTCCATTACTTGGTTTGGCTTGATACGACTACTCAATTCGCGCACTGTAATTCCTGTAACCGCTCCGTTTGAGGCGATAGAACGCTGAACGGCATCTGGAACGAAAGCGTTCCGGAAACGGTCAACTTCTCCGTTTGTGCCTCCAATCAAAAAGTCATTGACTACGCGCTCAATAGCGAGCTGTTCTTGTGCCATACTCGGCAGAAAAGAACTCATAAACATCAAAATCCCAAATAAAAAGGCATTCTTTTGCATTGTATTTCTAAATTTAAGTGAATAAATCGGTTCATTTGTTCGAATAATACGAACGAATCCGGCTAGTTAATTGATTATAAATTGGTTTACAAAATTCTATAAATAATTGTTGAGGAGGCGGTGGTAATTCCTCTCTTTGTTTGGTGAAAGCGAGTTCTTGCGCAGTCAAGGCACGTGTATCGCCGTTAACAGTCGCCCACTCATTCACCCATTTATATTGTCCTGCAAATTCTTGGGAATATACTACTTTATCTTGTCTGTAATCTAGGATTTGCATTTGCAGTATCCCTTGAGATAAAACCTCTTTCCTGTTTTTGATATATTCTGCATTTACTTTTGCAAATACAGGTACTTTTTTGCCTTCGATTGTCGCTTCTCCTGTTTTGACACTATCCTTACTGGTCGCTATTTTTTTTTCGGATTGTATGCGCGTTTGCCCTACCGTAAAATCAACAAATTGAAGCCGAACGACTTGGTCGGGAGTCAGTTTGATTGTTTCCGCTTCTTCTGGTTGATAAAAACGTATGAACTGATTTAAGCGACGATTGGTCTGCAAAAATTCATTGATTTGTTCTTGAAAGTACGCTTGGCTGTATTCGTACAAACGCGAATTGAGAGTAGGTTGCTCTACAACGACATGCACAGAACCCAGAAAAAGAGCTTCTTCTAATTTTTGTGCTACGCCCATTTGTCCAGGCAAAATTCGGTTAGCTGTCTCGAAATGGTTGAGAGCCAAACGGCCGGCTGTCATCGTATTTTGTGCCATCGCTTGGTCTCCAGCACGCAATCGTTCATCAAAAGCACGTAATCTAGCATCTTGTTCAGCTCCTGAGAAATCTTTCGGATTGACTAATCGGCGGCAAGCAACACAATTTTGTATTGCTTGATACATTGTATTAAGTTCTTGGTAATAGCCAATCAAAAGTTCTTCTTTAAAAGGGACTTGGCTCTGGATGGTTCGTTGGACTTGCATTTCTAGGTCTTCCAATGCCAATGGGTACGACTGAATAAGCACCTCGCGCGACTTGGCATGGTCTCCCTCACGTTGTAATCGTTCCGTTGATTGCATGACTGCATTTATATAATCTCCTTCTTGCAAGGCTTTTGTACCTGTTTTTCTACATGAAAATAACAAATGAGCCAACGAAAAAAGAAAAAAGAGATACGATTTTTTCATAAGTTACAAAGTAAGGTTCAAAAATGCCTATTAGCTACAGTCTAGCGAGCAAATATAAATCTTTTGTACCTAAAATGAAGGAAATGTTGGTTTGATTATTCCCATTTTTGAATAAATGAAAGGGCAATGCCATACGTGTCTTTGATTAAATCACCGTGGTCAAGTCCAATCGATAATGCCCAACGTTGCCTCGTTTGTGGTCTATCATATTGCATCTGTATAGCAGTGGATAGTTGCGAGACAGGTTCAAGCACACGTAAATAAGAGCCAAAATTTCTACTATACGATAGTTTTGAGATAATATCAATGCTATTAAAGCGGTGTTGCATGGCTAAATAACCTACTTTCACTCGGTTATTATTGGTAAAAATAAACCCGTTTCCGCCAAATTTTTGGGAACGAATTTGTTCTTCAGCAAGTAAAAAAGGCGTACCAATCGTTTGCCTTTGATAAGACCAGCCGTCGTAATATTGTTGGTGATTGAAGTAAAAGTTATTTTCCCCAAAATGTCTGTCTTGCAAGCCAAATAGTCTTGCCAAAGCGGGTTGGTAACTTCCTTGATTTGTAGTTTGTAGGTATTCAAAAGTGACATGTTGCCAAAGCGAGGTAGGATTGGATGATTTCCAACGAATGCCGTACAAGCCATCATCTACATTAGACAAACTGGAAAACGTTGCCCCTGTTTCAAAAAAAGTTTGTTTATAACCCAAAATAGTACTGTTTTTTAGTTGCAAAGATGCAGCCATGTCGAGTTGTCCGAGATGGTTTCCAAACCTATTTTCTGTATCGAAAGGACTGTATCCCTCCATTTTTTGGGTTAATTTTTTTGAAGGATATATCGCTAATACATACGTACGAAAATCGGATGAAAAGGGAGTTGAAGGAATGGGATTTCCGTTTTGATCCCGTTCTCTGGTAGGAAATCCACCCCATTGTACATGGTGTAAAATACCTCCGTATAATTTGACTTTACTGGATTCACGCCCTAATCGACCATATAAAGATTTTTGGTGAAGATAGTAGGAGGAGGCGAAGCGTTGCTCTCCAAACCACCCGTGGCTAAATGAAGCTTTCCAGCTGAGCCAAGGAAAAAGTAAATTCGTAAAATGAGGTCGAGATACAGTAATAGCGGGAAGGGGCAAACTATTTCCTGACCAAGAGATGGAGCCACTTGAAAGCGTTGAGTCCACAAGACCTAGAACTCTTCTTTCTCGTCCGACCGTTAATTGCCAACCTTTGAATTGATATCCTGCGTAGAGTTCAGGTAAAAGAATGCGTGAACTTTTGCCTGTGGAGACAAATAGATTTGCTCCATAAATTAGTTGAGACAAAGGAGAGCTCGAATCCTTTTTAGATTGAATATCTACGCTGAAAACGAGTGCCGAACCAGATGCAGGAACAGCTCCAAACCGGTTCGCTTGAAGCCAAAAGGGAATAACAGCTCCATTTGAAGCATACATCCCGGTTTGCAATTGTAAGTCCGGTTGACTTTGCTGGCAAATACTTAGTAGTGGGATAAAAAAGAAGAAATAAATGGTGTAAAGTCGGGACATGTTTATGAGGCTAAATGGTTAAAAATCAACCGGTTGCTACCCATTGCATGAGTAGCGCACAAATATACCCGCCATACGTACCTACCGCGTAGCCCAGTACAGCGAGTAAAACACCAACGGAAACCAAAGAAGGATGAAAAGCTGCTGCTACAACCGGCGCAGATGCAGCTCCACCTATGTTTGCCTGCGAGCCAACAGCACCGAAAAAGAAGGGCGCTTTGAGCCAAATAGATGCAAGCACAACAAGGATTACATGGAAAGTCATCCAGAGAACGCCAATGACAAATAGAACGGGGTTATTGACAATCGCCGTTAAGTCCATTTGCATCCCAATCGTCGTTATCAATAAATATAAGAAAAAACTTCCGTATTGAGAAGCTCCTACGTTTTCGAGATGGCGTAACGAGGTGAAGGAAGCCAAAATTCCGAGCAAAGTGACAATCGAGATAACCCAAAAGAAAGAAGAAGTCAAACTAAATGCGGCTAATTCTGGATGATTTTTTTGGATAAATGGAGTAATATATCCAGCAAAAAAATGGGCGATGCCTGTTGCAACAAACGCGACACCGAGCATCGTGACGATGTCATAAAAAGTAGCGACGCGTTTATTTGCTGATTGTAACTGGCTCACGCGTTGTTGAATATCTTCTAGGCTGCTAGTATCCGCTTTCAGAAATTTGTCTATCTTTTTTGTATGGCCAACAGCGTAAAGTAAGACGGCAAGGATGATTTCAGCGACGACAATATCGACGGCAACCGTTTGTGAAAATAGATAATCAGAGGGCTTGAAAATTTCTTTCAAAGCAGTTTGATTTGCACCGCCACCAATCCAACTTCCGGCAATTGTGGCAAGACCACGCCAAACTTCATCACCTGGATTAGCGGTTGGAACAAATAATTCGGGTTGAAATAGCTTGACAATCCATAGTGCTAAAGGACCACCTAGAATAACCCCGACTGTCCCTGCAAGGAAAACAAGAATGGCTTTTTGACCAAGTTTCGCAATGGATTTGAAATCAACACTTAGGGTAAATAAAATTAGACAAGCAGGTAGAAAATAATTGGATACAATGGGGTACAATTTGGAGTTGTGCCCGTCTATGACCTGCAATGAGTTTAAGACACTCGGAATAAAATAGCAGAGAAGAATAGGAGGTACGACTTTAAATATTTTTATTAATAAGGGATTTGAAGAGTTTGCTGCGACGAAAACAAGCCAAATGATGCCAATAAGAATTCCAAGTAGAACAGCATCGTTGGTTATAAATGGGGTAGAGTTTGCCATAGATTCGGGATAAATTGCTAAGATAAAGCTCAAATATAGTGAAGAAAAACGCGTTAAAAAGCCAAGGAAGCGTAAAAATGGCAAAGGTGAGATTTGAGGGGGGCTTTATAAAAGCAAAACACACAGTCCACAAACCGGGACTGCGTGTCGCAATTACACTTCATCAACAAACTAAAAACCAAATAATATCTTTATATTAGCAAAAATACAAAAAAAAGAGTATGTAAGAAACGTAATTAGATTAAAAAAATTTCTTGCATACTCTTTTTGATAGCTGTAGGAGGGGGAGTCGAACCGCCCACGGTGCAGTTAGCCTCAAAGCAAATGATTTGGTGGTCAACCCCAGTCGACTTGGAAAAAACCCGTCCGGCTTTACTTTGTGTTTGTCCTGAACTCACCACCCCCGAGACAGGAGGGCACGGCTGCCAGTTTCGTCATCCTACATTGTTGAAAAGAACTCGTCAAGTCAGAACATGTAGCTATATTTGTTCTGTTTTGATATTGCAAAGTTACTACTAAAATGCAAGTCAATGCAAATTATTTAAAAATAAAAGATAAATTATAGATATTATATTGTAAAATTTAATTATTATAGAATATTATTCATAATTATACGTAATATGTCTATCACAACTAAAGAACATCTAATGACCAAAACAGTTGAAATTGACGAGTTAGATTTGAAAATCTTATCTCTTCTCATGGAAAATGCAAAATTATCGTACGCCGAAATATCTGAAAAAGTGTTTTTATCCCCAGGGGCTGTGCACGTTCGGGTCAAAAAAATGGAGTCCAAAGGAATTATCCAAGGCAGTAGCGTGAATGTAGATATTGCGAAATTAGGTTGGGACATCAGCGCTTTCTTAGGGATTTATCTCGATAAAAGTTCGCTCTACGATGAGGTCGCTACCCAGTTGCACCAAATTCCCGAAATTGTGAATATCAATTATACCACAGGTATTTACAGTATTTTTGCCAAACTTATTTGCAGAGATACCGCACATTTGCGTGAAATTTTGCACGATAAAATCCAAAAAATACAAGGTATCCAACGAACAGAAACATTCATTTCTTTGGAGGAAAGCCTCAATAGACCAATCCCGATTATTGATTAATTAACTACTTCGATGCTTTATTTAAAAAAAATGAGCGTACTTCTCCTCGTTGTACTCTCTGCTTCACGTGCTTTTACACAAGTAACCGACGCACTTTATTCCTATAGAAATAATCCGTCCGAAAAAACAAGCCAAACAATTGTTCGTGCTGCCAAAAAATATGTAGGCGTTCCCTATGTAGCAGGTACGCTGGAACAACCCAAAGAAATACTCGTTTGTCGTACAGATGCTTTTGACTGTTTCACCTTTGTTGAACACTGTGTAGCACTGGCCCGAAATGCGCACTCGGTGAAACCATCTTTCGAAAATTACCAAAATTTACTGAAGGAATTGCGCTACCAACAAGGCACAATAGACGGGTATGGTTCGAGACTTCATTATTTTTCTGGCTGGATTTTACAAGCTAGTCAAAAAGGAATTGTTAGCGATGCGCTCGCAAAAGATGGAGTCAAATTGGAGAAAAAAATTCAGTTTATGTCCACACACAAAGGACTGTATCCGATGAATATTCCCGTAAAAGAATGGACTAAAGTGAAATTGCAAGAAAATACGCTTTCGCAAACGCCCTTCTTTTATTTGCCCAAAGATTCGTTGGAAAGTAAACAAAATTTGATTCAATCAGGCGACATCGTTGCGTTTACTTCCACGGTAGATGGGCTCGACGTAAACCACGAAGGCATCGCTATTTGGGTTGATAATCGCCTCCGGTTTATTCATGCCTCTTCCGAAAATAAAAAAGTGGAAATCAGTGCAGAAACATTGATTGGATATACAAATCGGGTAAAAAAACACAGCGGTATTCTTGTGTATCGTTTGCTGTAATTCAAAAGTAAGTATGTATATATGACAAAATATTCTCCTCTTCCAGCCGGTTTCTTTCGGGCCAATAGAGAAAAATTACATCGCTCTCTTGCTCCTTCTTCTTTGGTTATTTGCTTTTCAAATGACGTAATGCCCGTAAATGCGGATGCGCATTACCCTTTTGTTCAGCAAAGTGATTTGTATTATTTAACAGGCATTGACCAAGAAGACACCGTCTTTCTATACTACAAAAATGCAGAAGGGAATGCAGATGAAAGGCTGTTTATTCGTGAATCTAACGAATGGATTACGACATGGGAAGGGCAAAAATTATCACCAAATGAGGCTGTTAATTTATCGGGCATCGCTCTTAAAAATATTCTTGTCGGAGAAGGCTGGAAAGACTATTTGCAGGCATTTTTACCGAATATTCAACATGTATATATAAATGCAAAAGAAATTTCGGTAACAGTAAGTCCCAAAACTCGTGCTGAGGAATTTGGAAAAGAAATAAGTCGGCTCATACATGCCCCTGTTTTGCCTTTATCTGACTTGACTAAGCCGTTGCGCACCTGTAAGTCAAATGTAGAAGTTGATACTATCCGGAAAGCTATTGAAATTACGCACCAAGCGTTTGTTTTTGCTTGTAAACAAGTGAAAACGAGTACGTTTGAATATGAAATTGAAGCGGCATTGACCTACAAAATGCTGCAACTTGGAGCAGAGAGACACGCTTTTCAACCAATTATCGCCGCAGGGGCATCTGCGAATGTATTGCATTATGTGACCAACCACCAAAAACTGAATCAAGGAGAACTTATCTTGATGGACTTTGGCGCGTCTTATGCGAATTACAAGGCAGATATTACGCGTTGCATACCCGTTTCTGGTCGATTTTCAGAAAGACAAAAAGAAGTTTATACAGCGGTTTTAACCCTTTTAAAGCAATGTATCGCAGAGTTAAAAGTGGGAAATTCGGTACAGGAATGGAAATTATTTGCGGAGGAAATGGTCGCGGAACAGCTATTGATTTTAGGACTTTTACAGAACGAAGAACGAATGGATGAGCTGAAAAAAAAGGCAACGGTAAAAAAATATTTTCCTCATAGCATTGGTCATCATTTGGGCCTAGATGTTCACGACGTATGCGATTATTCGGTTAAATTCGAAGAAGGAATGGTACTTACTTGTGAACCAGGTATTTATATTCGGGAAGAATCCATTGGAATCCGGCTCGAAACAGACGTGCTGATTACGTCAAGAGGCCCAATAGATTTGGGGGTAAATATTCCAATAGAGATAAATGATATAGAAAAATTAATGGAATAGGTTATATTTGTGGCATGGCTCTTACAACTATTTTATCTGTGAAAATGATTCTTTTAGAGCAAATAAAATATACCTCTCAAATACACAAACAATTGGTCTCTTACTCATGAACATTCAACAAAAGTTCTTACAGCGTATTCTCTTTGCTACTTTGTTCCTTGGGACAGTGAATTTATCTGTTATAGCACAAGGTAATTCGACAAAAAATATACCAAGTAATGCTAAAATTGTGCATCAAATCCAGAAAGGAGAGACCTTGTACAGTTTGTTAAAGAAATACAATTGTTCGATTTCTGAATTTAAGGAGTTGAATCCAGAAATAAATTTGGACGAGCTAGTTTTGTCCATTAACCAAGAGATTTTCTTTCCTGTTACTTTGGTTTCAAATGCGCCCAAAGCCAAGTCACATATTGTAAAGGAAAAAGAAACTTTGTTTGCCATTAGCCGTCTTTACGATGTACCGGTGAATTTAATTCAGCAGTGGAATAACCTCAAAGATGAAAATCTAAAGCCTGGTCAAGAGTTGATATTGACTGGAAAAGTAACGCCAGAGATGCTTTCAAAGCCTATTGAAACAATGTATGGGGTTGAGAAAAAAGATTTGATGGCCATTCCTGTTACACAAGTAGGTATTGCGGAGGTCATCAAAACACAAGCGCGGAGTGACAAACATATTGCCCTACACAGAGACGCGCCCATTGGCTCGTTGGTAAAAGTAAGGAACGAAGCAACTGGTGCAAGTGTTCTTGTTAAAGTCATCGGGACACTTCCCGAAATTGGAGAAAACCACGATGTGATGATTCGGGTTTCACCCGCTGCATTTGTTAAGTTACAACCCAAAGATAACCGTTTACGCGCTGAAATTTCGTACATGGTTTATCCCAAATAAGTAAAAAATAATGTCTTCAGAAGAACCAATTGATCAAGGAAAGAAATGGAAAGAAATTGTCTGGACGGGTTTCTTTGCACTTATGTACCCGATAATTACGCTCTTTTCATTGCTATTCACGGGTATTTTAACGGTATTTTCATCCTTATCCCGACTGATAGTCTATCTTGTTGGTAAGCTCTTAAACAAGAAATGATACGCCCCGAAATTGCCGATTTATTAGAAGAAATGTACATTAAATACAATTCGGTAGCTTTTATTGAGAACGATCCGATTTGTATTCCTCATCAGTTTTCTAAAAAACAAGACATTGAAATTGCAGGTTTCTTTGCTTCAATTCTAGCATGGGGGCAACGTAAAACCATCATACATAAGTGCAAAGAATTACTCGCTGCCATGGATGACTCGCCTCATTCGTTTATTCTTCATCATTCTGAAGACGAACTGAAGCGTTTTCTGTCTTTCAAACATCGTACTTTTAATGCCACAGATACGCTCTATTTCATTGCTTGGCTCAAACATCATTATACTACGAATGACTCGCTGGAGTCGGCTTTCATTGTTCCGAAAGCAAATAATTGGACTGCTTTTAGTGGTCTCGCTTCTTTCCATACTTCTTTTTTCTCACTCGAAGAAGCTCCATCAAGGACACGCAAACACATCGCGACGCCTGTCCGTGGTTCTAGCTGTAAACGCTTGAATATGTTTCTGCGTTGGATGGTTCGAAAGGATGGGAAAGGGGTAGATTTTGGTATTTGGAATACCATTCAACCCTCTCAACTTATTTGTCCTTGTGACGTACACGTTGAGCGAGTTGCACGAAAATTAAACCTAATTTCTCGACCCAAACCTGATTGGGCAATGGCAACTGAATTGACAGAAAACCTCCGTTTAATTGACCCAAATGACCCTGTGAAATACGATTTTGCCTTGTTTGGCATGGGGGTAGAAGGTTTTTTATAATGGACGAATTTTACAAATATGCAGACAGAACGTTTACTCATTCAATCACCAGATAGAAAAAATAGAGCTGAAATTCACCCAAGATGCGGTGGAGTCCTCGCTTCTTTGCAGTTGAACGGCATAGACGTGGTTCAATTCCCTTTAAAAAATACAATATCTTGGCAAGAAGGCTTTCCCTCCTCTTTGCTTTTTCCCTTTCCAAACAGGACAGACAACGGTAAGTTCGAGTACCAAAAAAATACGTATCAATTGCCTATAAATGAAGAAAATAGAGGACATGCTATTCACGGATTAGTGGCTGACAAACCATTTGATGTTCAAATACACACAGATAACCAATTGATTCTAAAATATATCTTGGACGGAACGGAAAATGGGTATCCGTTTGTGTGTGAGCTAGAGATAGATTATGTACTAACGAATGAAGGATTGGAGCTGGGATATTCCGTAGTGAACCGCGATACAAAAACAATTCCTTTTGGTTTTGGGTGGCATCCTTATTTCCGGTTGGATACAAATGGAATAGATTCTTACACAATTGAAATGCCTGTTTGTCAGGAAGTTATCGTGAATGAGCGGCATATTCCGGTGGGATATTTAGACGAGCAACCGAGACAAATACGTTCACTAGAAGGAATAGATTTGGATACTGCTTATTTACTTAAAGAAGGCGGTTGGGTGGAAACAAAGTTGAGCAATGGCGCGTCTATTTTGACGATTTCGCAGTGGATTGGTTCTACAGATGGACTGCGTTTTTTGGTGGTTTATACGCCTCAAACACGTGATTGCATTGCAATAGAACCACAAACAGCGAATATAAATGCGTTTAATAACGAGGAAGGGCTTCTTTTTTTGAGTCCGAATGAACAGAAAACAGGAAAGATAAAAGTAAGTTTAACGGCACGTGCGTAAAAACGGTTGATTGCCAGAGAGTGGGTCGTGTAAAGCGTGTAATCAACAATTAACTTTTCATACTAAGGGTTTTTAGATATATTTGTGACGTGGAAAAAATTAAATTAGAAATTATTGGATTGTCGGAGAGTCAGCTAAAACATGGCTCATACGCATTGGTCTTGGCGGAAGAGTCAGGAAAAAGACGTTTACCTATTGTGATTGGTAATCCCGAAGCTCATGCCATCGCGTGGGAGCTTGAAAAAATGCCTATGACTCGCCCAATGACGCACGACTTGTTTAAGTCCTTTGCCCGTGCATTTGACTTTACATTGGAAGAAATCGTCATTTCTGATTTTCGTGAAGGTGTTTTTTATGCACAAATAATCTGTACAGACGGAATCAGACAAAAAAGTATCGACGCGCGTCCGTCTGATGCCGTAGCTCTGGCTGTTCGCTTTGATGTACCTATTTATATTCATGACATTATTCTTACAGAAGCAGGTATAAATACGGAGGAAGACCTAAAAGAACAAGGTTTGATGCAAGAAGAAGAAGACGAGCCAGCTGAAGAAGAAATTCCTTTGGTTGCTCGGCCAGAAGATAAACTTCGGAGCCTTTCCTTAGACGATTTGACAAAAATGTTGAACGACGCGCTTAGTCAAGAAAATTATGAAATGGCTGCCTTGATTCGTGACGAACTAGACCGCAGGTCTTCATCTTAGTTTGGTGTATTATGTGGAAAATTATACAAAACTTTTTACCTATTCCTACCCAAACCAAAAACCTTACTTTGCGTTTTCTTTCGCGTTTGGATATATTCGGACTTTTCGAAAAAGACCCCTTTGGTAATTGGTTGTTTTTAAAAAGAGTCATCATTTTCGTGGCGGGATTTCCGACGTATTGGCGGTTGGCGGTTGCCAATAAACTGAAAATTGATGGCGCAGAATACCTGAAAGATTTACCAAATCAAAACGTCTTCTTTATCTCAAATCATCAAACGTATTTTGCCGATGTAATTACGTTTTATCATATTTTTTGTGCTTCAAAATGGGGAATGGGACGTCGTCTCATTCCTTTTTATTTATTCGCACCCAGGGCACGTACATTTTATATCGCGGCAAGGGAAACGATGCAAGAAGGTTTTCTACCGAAGATGTTTAGTCTGGCTGGTGCTATTTTGGTAGAAAGATCTTGGAGAGCAAAAGGACAAAACGTTCAAAGAGAGGTAGATACAAGCGCGGGAGAGCAGGTTTCCAAAGGATTGCAGTTTGGTTGGGTTATCAGTTTTCCGCAAGGTACGACAAGTCCTTACGCACCCATTCGGAAAGGAACAGCGCATATTATCAAAGAAAATAATCCGATTGTTGTTCCGGTTGTCATTGATGGTTTTCGTCGGGCATTCAATAAAACAGGATTAAAATACAAGCGCAGAAACACACAATTGCGGGTGAAATTCAAAGAACCTATTTATTTTACGGCGGATCAATCTTTGGAAGAAATTACCGAAATTGTAACTCAAATTTTGGAACAAAGTATGCCAGAGCAAATTGCAGAGTGGAAAAGAGAAGCAGAGACAGGAAATAGCTAAAATACGCAGCGAAATCTGTGGCAAGGAATTACCCAAAAAAGGTCTTTCTTTTACGTAAATCTAAAGATATGCGAAGAAATAAAAAATTAGGTACGTATCCAGGAGTACTCATTGTCGTGAGTTTGGCTGTTGCTTTGTTTTTGATTGGCTTTTGCGGTTGGACTGCCATTACATCTCGCGAAATTATTCGTTACTTAAAGCAAAATATTGAAGTCCAAGTCTATTTTGAGAAAGGGTTGCCCAAATCCAAAATAGATTCTTTGCAACAAATAATTGCAGCGTATCCGTTTGTGCTTAAGGAAAAAAATGTTCCACAAATACGATTTATCTCAAAACAAGAAGCTGCGGATACTTTCATAAAAGATTCGAAAGAAGATTTTAGACAAGTTCTCCTCGAAAATCCATTCAGAGATGCCCTCAGCATTCGTGTTCAAGAAGCGTATTTCGGAGAAAAAAAACTCGAAAAGGTAAAAGCGGGGTTGTCTGTCCTTGACGGTATTTATGAAGTAGATTATGCGCGGGGTATTGTGCAAGATTTTAGTCAGAATGTGAGCAAAATCTATTTGTTTATTTCAGGTATTGTTTTGATTTTTCTCATTGCTACTATCTTATTAATTAACAATACCATCCGATTGGCATTGTATTCGCAGCGATTTTTAATACGAACGATGCAGCTAGTAGGCGCAACAGATGCGTTTATTCGGAAACCCTATTTGATTCGTTCGGGATTCCATGGTTTCTTGGCTGGAATTATCTCTTTATTTTGTGTTTTCGGGATTCAACAAGTAGCTATTTTACAAGTTCCTGGTTTGTCTCTCGTTCAAAATTACGAGCAATTGTTCTTTATCTCCGTTTTACTCGTAATTTTGGGCGTACTTTTAGGTCTTGCCAGCACGTTTCAGGCAATAAGTAAATATTTAAGAATGGATTTGGATGATTTAAACGAATAAAAAATGAGTAATCAAGAAAAAACGACTCCTAAAAATGAACCATCTTTGCCCTTTGGACAGGCTAACTACAAATTGATGTTCATTGGCCTAGCCCTTATACTTGGCGGTTTTATCATCATGACGATGGATACAGAAGAATTTGGTTTTGGTTTTTTGGGACTAACACTCGGGCCAATCATTGCCTTTTTAGGATTTATGGTTGAGTTCTATGCTATTCTCAAGAAAAAATAAAGAAAAAAACAGATGACATATTTTCAGGCGCTTATCTTAGCCATCATTGAAGGAATAACAGAATATTTACCCGTAAGCTCAACGGGACACATGATTATTGGTGCTGCCTTTATGGGCATAAATGAAGCCTCTTTCACTAAAATTTTTGAAGTCAATATCCAATTCGGCGCCATTCTTTCCGTCGTCGTATTATATTGGCGTAGATTTTTCCAATCATTGGAATTTTATTACAAATTAGCTGTTGCTTTTATTCCGGCTGCCTTTATTGGGTTAATTTTGGGAGATTTGATTGACCAATTATTGGAAAATGTCTTGGTTGTAGCCATTATGCTTGTTCTAGGCGGTGTAGTTCTGGTTTTTATCGATGCTTATTTTGAGAAAAGAGCTCAAAAAGAAGAAATAGCGTACTCAGATGCCTTTAAAATCGGATTATTTCAGTGTATCGCCATGATTCCAGGCGTCTCTCGCTCTGCCTCAACGATTATTGGTGGAATGTTCCAAGGCTTATCCAGAAAATCTTCGGCTGAATTTTCTTTCTTTTTGGCTGTTCCAACCATGTTGGCCGCCTCCGCATACAAATTATTAAAAGGCTTTTTGACAGGCACATTGACCTTCTCCACTGAAGAAATAAATTTATTACTTTTCGGGAACGCCATCGCATTTGTAGTGGCTATGCTGGCAATTAAGTTTTTTATACATTTTTTACAAAAATATGGTTTCCGTGTTTTTGGCTATTACCGCATCGGCTTAGGTCTTGTCTTAATCGCCTTAATCCTCTCCGGCGTTGAGCTAAGCGTCATTTAATTCTATGGAAGAAGCAACTACCCCGTTGTCCCGTGACTACGTAATCCTTATTGATAAACCCCTTCGTTGGACTTCTTTTGATGTCGTAAATAAAATTCGATACGGAGGGAAGTTCAAAAAAGTGGGTCATGCAGGCACACTCGATCCTCTTGCTACAGGTTTGTTAATCCTCTGTACAGGAAAAAAGACCAAGGAAATTGAATCGTACCAAGCACAAGAAAAGGAATATACTGGCACATTTGTCCTCGGAAAAACAACGCCATCCGTTGATTTAGAGACAGATTTCGATGCCGAATACCCTACTTCACATATTACAAAAGAAATGCTCGAAAATGTCGTAGCAGACATGACAGGCAATATCGAACAGTTTCCACCCGCACATTCTGCCGTTAAAATCAATGGGAAACGTGCCTACGAATCTGCGCGGAAAGGCGAGGAGGTAATCATGAAATCTCGACAGGTAGAAGTCAAAGTGTTTGAAATTGATAGCAGCGCTTTTCCCGTCATTTCCTTCCGTATCGTTTGTTCAAAAGGGACGTACATCCGAAGTATGGCGCGTGATTTTGGTCAAAAGTTACAGAGTGGTGCGTATCTTGGTTCTTTGCGTAGAACTAAAATTGGTACTTTTTGCGTAGATGATGCCCTGAGCATCGAAGAATACTTAGAGCAACTCAAGAAAAGTGAAAATACATTATAGTCTAGCTGAATTTACTCCTTTACCACATGCCGTTGTGACCAGCGGTACGTTTGATGGTGTTCATCTGGGGCATCAAAAAATTATTCATCGCCTGAATGAACTGGCTGCTGCGCAGGGAGGTGAATCCGTAGTGCTTACTTTTTGGCCACATCCAAGATTGGTCGTGTCGAAATCACCGGATTTACCTGTTCAATTATTAACCACAATCGACGAAAAGGCAGAGATTTTAGCTCGGCTAGGTGTGCAACATTTATTGGTTTTGCCTTTTACGAGGGATTTTTCGGAGTTAATAGCGGAGAAATACGTACAAGATATTTTATTGAATGGCATAGGTACGAAGACCTTGATTATTGGATATGACCACCGTTTTGGAAAAAATAGAAGTGGCGGATTTGATTTTCTTCAAGCCAACAAAGAACGGTTCAATCTCGAAATAGAAGAGATTTCTCGCCAAGAAATTGATAAGAGTGCGATTAGTTCAACCAAAATTCGGGAGGCATTAATCAAAGGGAATGTAGAAATTGCCCATGAGTTACTCGGTCGTCCCTACAGTTTTGTGGGCGTCGTAGTGAAAGGCAGGCAGCTAGGCAGAACAATTGGTTTTCCTACTGCCAATGTTCATGTGTCTGAAAACTACAAATTGATTCCTCAAAATGGTGTCTATGCTGTGCGGGTAAATTGCCGAAACAAAACGCTCTCAGGCGTTATGAATATTGGAAATAGACCGACAGTGGATGGGGTAGGCAGAACAAACGAAGTGCATATTTTTGATTTCAATTCAGATATTTACGGAGAAACATTAACCGTACATGTACTCGGTTTTATTCGTCCAGAAAAAAAGTTTTCGTCATTGGACGAATTAAAAAACCAAATCCATCTTGACAGAGAAAAAGCCTTGACTTTGTTGGGGTAGAAGCGTGAATTTAGACTTCAATTTTATAGAAATCAGCTAAAATAGTTCTCTTTTGAGGGTGTTTTAGCTGATTTTTTGTTGGTATCTAGGTCGTGAATTGTATAATTTTTATAGATTTTGGTAATATATTAATTATTTTATGGATTTGAAATAAAATTTGGATTTAAAGTATGAATACCAAATTTTTTAATTATTATATTGCAAGGATATTATAGAATATATATATCTAACTCCCTATTTGCCAAACGTCTTAGTATGGAGAAACAGGGTAAAAACGAGTACAATTTGACCAATATTACTACAACTACAACTTGATGATGACAGAAGTTAAACAACAACCAGGTTTGTATCGTCCTGAGTTCGAACACGATGCATGTGGTATCGGTTTTAGAGCCCATTTAAAAGGACGGAAATCTCACCAAATTGTGGCTGATGCAATTACAATGCTGGAGCGCATGGATCACAGAGGCGCTTGTGGCTGTGACCCCCAAACGGGTGATGGTGCAGGTATTCTCATTCAAATTCCGCATGAGTATTTCTTGGACGAGTGCCGGAAAATAGGCGTGAAGTTGCCGTCGTCTGGTGAGTATGGTGTTGGTATGGTTTTCTTTCCAAGAGATCCTTTAGCCAAAAAAGAATGCAAGGAAATTCTATTCCGTAATCTGGAAAGATTGGATTTAGAATTATTGGGGTACAGAGAAGTACCTACTTTGAACGACTCTCTTGGAAAAGATTCTGGTTCTGTTGAGCCTTCTGTTGAACAAATCTTTATAAAAAGACCGGATTCTATTCAAGATGACATCGCTTTTGAGCGTCGTCTGTATGTATTTAGACAATATGCCTCACGCGTGATTCGTGAATCTGTTGCTGGCGCGGCAGAACATTTCTACTTTTCGTCTTTGTCGTGTAGAACAATTTCGTACAAAGGACAATTAACCACAGAGCAACTCAAGTATTATTTTCCTGATTTATTGCATAAAAACGTTGTTTCCGCTTTTGCCATCGTTCACTCTCGTTTTTCAACCAATACGTTTCCTTCTTGGAAATTGGCACAGCCCTTCCGTTTTATTGCCCATAACGGCGAAATCAATACGGTAAAAGGAAATGTCAACTGGATTCGGGCAGGAGAAAAAAGTTTTTACTCGGAGTTTTTTACAGAAGAGGAAATGAATATGATTCTTCCTATCTGTGATGCCGGAAATTCAGATTCGGCTCAGCTAGATAATGCGATTGAACTTCTGTATCTCTCTGGTCGCTCTTTACCGCATGTTATGATGATGATGGTGCCAGAAGCATGGGACGGAAACGAGCACATGGATGCCAACCGCAAGGCTTTCTACGAGTATCATGCAACCATTATGGAGCCGTGGGATGGTCCAGCCTCTATCTCATTCACCGATGGTAAAATTGTCGGAGCTACCTTGGACAGAAACGGTCTTCGCCCTTCCAGATATTGGGTTCTGAATGACGATACAGTCATCATGGCTTCTGAAGCGGGTGTATTAGACGTAGATCCAGCTTCAGTCATTTCCAAAGGTCGCTTGCAACCCGGTCGGATGTTTGTCGTGGACATGGAACAAGGTCGTATTATCCCTGATGAAGAGCTGAAAAATGATATTTGTACCAGACAACCTTACCAGGAATGGTTGAATGAAAATAAAATCAAAGTAGCAGATTTACCTGAGTCCATTCGCCCGTACAATAGCTACGACGATGCTTCTTTATTAAAACGCCAAATCAGTGCAGGATTTACCTCGGAAGATTTGCGGATGATTTTAGCACCGATGAGTGTTTCAGGTGTCGAGGCAATCGGGTCAATGGGTATCGATACGCCACTGGCAATTTTATCCGACCAAAGTCAGCATTTATCGCATTATTTCAAGCAATTATTTGCGCAAGTTACCAATCCACCGATTGACTCCATCCGGGAGCGGTCAATTATGTCTTTGATTTCGTATGTAGGTTCTACCGAAAATATCTTGACAGAAACGCCTTCGCATTGCCGCCAAGTGCAATTGGAGCAACCTGTCTTGACACCCAAAGAGTTTGATAAACTTCGCTTTGTGGATCAAAATGGTTTCCAAGCAAAAACGATCAATACGTACTTCAGTGTAAATAATGCAAATCCTGCTAAAAGTTTGGAATTTGCCCTCGATAGAATTTGTCGATACGCAACAGATGCGATTGAAGACGGTTTTGAAATCATTATCCTTTCTGACAGAGCCATTGACTCTGAACATGCGCCTATTCCATCGCTTTTGGTAACGGCAACTGTGCATCACTACTTGATTCGCAAGGGATTGCGCGGGAAAGTGGGTATTTTGGTAGAATCTGGAGATATTTGGGAAACACACCACGTCGCAACGCTTATCGGATATGGAGCGGCTGGCGTTTGCCCGTACATGGCATTTGAAACATTGGCTGGAATGAATAGAAAAGGCCAAATTGACGGTGAATTTACCGATGAACAATTATTCAAGAATTACACCAAAGCTGTTGACAAAGAATTATTGAAAATCTTCTCAAAAATGGGGATTTCAACACTTCAATCGTATCAAGGAGCACAAATTTTTGAATGTGTTGGCTTGAATAAAAAAGTTGTCGATAAATATTTTACTGGTACTGTTTCAAGAGTAGAAGGAATGGGCTTGGAGGAAATTGCGCGTGAATGTATCATTCGTCACACGGTAGCTTTTCCTAAAAAACCGTCCGAATCTGTTCAACGATTAGAAGTTGGTGGAGTTTACCAATGGAAACAGCGGGGTGAAAAACATATTTTCAATCCACAGACAATTCATTTATTGCAGCAATCTTGCCGAGTGGGTGAAAAAGATTTGGACAAAGGATATGCCTTATTCAAGAAATATTCGCAGCTCATCAATGACCAAACCAAAGATGCGTTGACGCTTCGTGGTTTGTTGAAATTTGCAAAAGGAACGCCTATCTCGATAGATGAGGTAGAGCCTGAAACAGAGATTTTCAAACGTTTTGCCACAGGTGCGATGTCGTTTGGTTCAATTTCATGGGAAGCACACACGACGTTGGCTATTGCCATGAACCGGATTGGAGGTCGCTCAAACTCCGGGGAAGGTGGTGAAGACGAAATACGGTACGAATTGGATGTAAACGGGGATAATCTATCGTCGAGTATCAAGCAGGTAGCTTCTGGACGATTTGGTGTGACAAGTCATTATTTGACGAATGCCAAAGAGCTTCAAATTAAGATGGCACAAGGGGCAAAACCAGGTGAAGGCGGGCAGTTACCAGGTCATAAAGTCGATGATTGGATTGGTCGTGTGCGTCATTCAACGCCGGGTGTAGGTTTAATTTCTCCTCCGCCTCACCATGATATTTATTCGATTGAGGATTTAGCTCAATTGATTTATGACTTGAAAAATGCAAACAGAGAGGCGCGTATTTCTGTCAAATTAGTGTCAGAAGCAGGTGTAGGAACAATTGCCACGGGTGTTGCCAAAGCACATGCAGACGTCGTACTTGTAGCAGGCCATGACGGTGGAACAGGCGCATCGCCTCTTTCTTCGATTCGTCATGCAGGTCTTCCTTGGGAGCTCGGTTTAGCGGAGACACACCAAACATTGGTAAAAAATAAGCTCAGAGGTCGTGTTACAGTGCAAGCAGACGGTCAGATCAGAACGGGTAGAGATTTAGCCATTGCAGCGCTTCTTGGTGCTGAAGAGTTCGGTGTAGCCACTGCGGCATTGGTTGCTGTTGGGTGTATTATGATGCGGAAATGCCACTTGAATACATGCCCAGTTGGTGTAGCAACGCAACGGGAGGAACTTCGTGCTTTATTTACTGGAAAACCAGAACATGTCGTGAATATGTTCCATTATTTGGCACGTGAAATGCGTGAAATCATGGCAGAGCTAGGTTTCCGAACTGTCAATGAGATGGTTGGTCAAGTTCAAATGTTGAAACAAAGACCAGATTTAAAGCATTGGAAATATCAAAATTTAAACTTATCTCGCATTCTTTACAAAGAACCTGCGGATGAGTCGGTAGCACTCTACAAACAAGAAGAACAAGACCACGGCATTGCGTTTGTCTTGGATCGTCAGCTTATTGTAGATGCTGCTTCAGCTTTGGAAAAGAAGGAGAAAGTAACAGGTGAATACGTCGTAAATAACCTCAATCGTTCCATCGGGGCGATGTTATCAAACGAAGTTTCGAAGAGATTTAAGGGAGATGGATTGCCCGCAAGAACCATTCACTATAAATTCAAAGGTACGGCAGGGCAGTCGTTTGGTGCTTTCTCAACCAAAGGTCTGACATTTGAGCTGGAAGGCGATGCCAACGATTACTTTGGAAAAGGTCTTTGTGGTGCTGAACTTATTGTTTATCCAGACAAGCAAGCGACTTTCAAGGCTGAACAAAACATGATTGTAGGGAATGTTTCTTTCTATGGTGCGACATCCGGAGAGGCGTATATTCGCGGAATCGCAGGCGAGCGTTTCTGTGTCCGAAATTCAGGTGCACGCGTTGTCGTGGAGGGATTAGGTGATCACGGATGTGAGTATATGACTGGCGGAACAGTCGTTGTATTGGGAGAAACAGGGAAGAACTTTGCTGCCGGAATGAGTGGCGGTTTGGCGTTTGTATATGACCAATTCAGTGATTTTTCAAGTAAATGTAATATGGAAATGGTTGATTTAGAAGGAATTAGCTCAGAAGACGAGTTGATACTTCAAGCCATGATTCAGAAACATTTGGATACAACCGGCAGTACGGTAGCCGCCGAAATTCTTGGCAATTGGGAGGCTTCATTGGCTAAATTCGTAAAAGTATATCCAAGAGATTACAAACGAATTTTAGAGGAAAGAAAAAAGAAAGCAGCCACAGAAGCCGCTTAATTTATAAAAAATAGGATTTGTTAGCATAGTAAAAAAAAGACTACATCTTATGGGAAAGCCAACAGGTTTTTTAGAATATGACCGCCAGCCGTCTGTAAAGCGGCCTGTCGAGGAAAGAAAAGTAGATTACAAAGAGGTGGAATTGCCTTACGATGAGAAGCAAACCACACAACAAGCCGCGCGCTGTATGGACTGCGGTATTCCGTTTTGCCACAGTGGATGTCCGCTCGGAAACATTATTCCAGAGTTTAATGACGCCGTGTATGACCAAAACTGGCAGTTGGCTTTTGAACTACTTTCATCAACAAATAACTTTCCTGAATTTACGGGAAGAATTTGTCCAGCTCCGTGCGAAGCTGCTTGTGTTTTGGGTATTAACAAGCCGCCCGTTTCCATTGAGTACATCGAAAAATCAATCGTTGAAAAAGCCTTCGAAAACGGATGGGTTGTTCCGAAAAATCCAGCAAAACGTACGGGGAAATCAGTTGCCATCGTAGGGTCAGGCCCGGCAGGCTTGGCAGCAGCAGCGCAGCTTAACAAAGCTGGGCATCAGGTAACTGTCTTTGAACGTGCCGACCAAATCGGTGGGCTTGTTAGATACGGTATTCCTGATTTTAAACTCGATAAATCCGTGATTGACCGTCGTCTAAACGTGATGGAAGCTGAAGGAATCGTGTTCAAAACAAATGTGAATGTTGGCGAGACAATCAAAGGAAAAGATTTGGTAGATGATTTTGATGCTGTTTTGCTTTCTGGCGGTTCGACCGTTCCAAGAGGGTTAGATACAGTAAAAGGTTCCCATCTGAAAGGTGTACATTTCGCGATGGAGTTCTTGAGTCAGCAAAACAAACGAGTCGCGAAGGAGAGAGGAATCTCGTTGGTAGAAACCAAAGACCACCAAGGACAAGCATACCAACAGGGAGATATTTGGGCAACAGGAAAAAATGTGGTTGTAATCGGTGGAGGAGATACGGGTTCAGACTGTGTAGGTACTTCAAACAGACATGGTGCAAAGTCTATTTCGCAAATTGAAATTATGCCAATGCCACCCGAAACAAGAGACGAAACAACACCTTGGCCAAATTGGCCGATGCAACTGCGTACGTCTAGTTCGCATGAAGAAGGTTGTGACCGAAATTGGTCTATCAATACCAAAGAGTTTATGGGAGATGCAGAGGGTAATTTAACAGGCATCAAATTAGTAAATGTTGAATGGGTATTGGAAGCTGGACGGATGAAAATGGTAGAAGTTGCTGGCACAGAGCGAGTGATTCCATGTGAATTAGCGCTGATTGCCGCTGGTTTCCTTCATCCACAACCGACGGGTTTATTGGAAGAACTTGGCGTAGAATTGGATGGACGTGGAAATGTGAAAGATGCCAATTACAAAACATCGGTTGAAAAAGTTTTTGCAGCTGGAGATATGCGCCGTGGGCAATCGCTTGTTGTTTGGGCGATTTCTGAAGGGAGGGAAGCTGCACGAGAGATTGATATTTATCTGACGGGTAATTCTTTGCTCGAATCGAAGCACGTTTCTATGTTATCCGCCACGTATGCAGGTGTTTAATACATACTACTTTTTTTGAAAATCGGGTCAGTTTGTAAAAGCTGACCCGATTTTTTGTAAGCGGTTAGTTATAAGCATTTTTACCCAATAAGTGGCTTTCTGTTAGAAAAAGGAATTTTGGATGGCATGGTAAATAGATTTTCTTTGTAATTGATTATCAATAAGTTAATCTTGAAAGAATGAAATAATCAAAAAAAAGAGATAGATTTGTTAATTCGTGGAACACTAAAAAATCGTGGAACAATTATTTGGTACTTACACATAAATAATAGAACTTTGATAAACCATTTTGTACAAAGAAATCAATGGGTAAGATAATTGCAGTTGCTAATCAGAAGGGAGGCGTTGGTAAAACAACAACAACCATCAATCTAGCTGCGAGTTTAGCAGCATTGGAGTTCAAAACATTAATCGTTGACGCCGACCCACAAGCGAACGCGACTTCTGGACTGGGGTTCAATCCGAAAGAAGTAGAGTATAGTATCTACGAATGTATGGTCTCTGAGGTGAATCCGCTGGACATCATCATCAAAACAGACTTTCCGAACCTTCATTTACTCCCTTCCCATATTGACCTTGTAGGCGCTGAAATCGAAATGATTCATTTGCCTAAAAGGGAGGAAAAAATGAAGGAAGCTTTAACACCGCTCAAGGATATTTATGACTTCATTATCTTGGATTGTTCTCCTTCGCTCGGTTTAATTGTTATTAATAGCTTAACTGCCGCAGACTCGGTGATTGTCCCTGTACAATGTGAATATTTTGCTTTAGAAGGTTTGGGTAAACTATTGAATACGATTAAAATTATTCAACAAAGATTAAATCCGGAATTAAAAATTGAGGGAATTTTGTTGACCATGTACGATTTACGTGTGCGTTTATCAAATCAGGTCGTCAATGAAGTCACGGCTCATTTCAAAAATATGGTTTTCGAAACCTTGATTCCCCGAAATGTCCGTCTATCTGAATCGCCAAGCTACGGTATTCCAACTTTAGCACAAGATGCTGAAAGCAAAGGAGCAATCAGTTACTTAAATCTGGCAAAAGAAATATTAGTCAAAAATGGTTTGCTCGTTTTATAACATCAAATCGTTTCTACCTTAAAATACAGCATTATGAATTCGAATGTGGCTTCCAAAAATAAAAAAATGGGTTTAGGACGGGGCTTGGGTGCGCTTCTAGCAGATCAAGACGCCACTCCTGCTTCGCACGTGCAGCAGGAAGCTCCAAGTATATCGCCCAAAGTGGTCACTGAGGTAACGAGCTCAATCAATGAAATTGCGATTGATTTAGTAGATACAAACCCGTATCAACCAAGAACGCATTTTGACCAAGAGGCGCTTCGTGAGTTGTCTGAATCAATCAAATTGCAAGGAATTATACAGCCTATTACGGTTCGTAAGAGTGAAAACGGCAGGTATCAGTTGATTTCGGGTGAACGTCGTTTGCAAGCTTCCAAGTTAGCTGGTTTACGCCAAATTCCGGCGTATGTTCGTACAGCCAACGACCAACAAATGTTGGAAATGGCTTTGATTGAAAACATCCAAAGAGAAAACTTGAACGCCATCGAGATTGCGCTAAGTTACCAACGTTTAATGACGGAGTGTAACTTAAAGCAAGAAGAATTAGGTGAACGCGTAGGGAAAAATCGGACAACGGTAAATAATTACATGCGTCTTTTGAAACTCCCACCGGCGATTCAAGCGGCGGTTCGTGATTCTCAAATTTCAATGGGTCATGCGCGTGCTTTGGTGAATATGGATGACTACGATAACCAGATGAAATTATTCAAGAAAATTATCGTAGAAGAACTTTCCGTCCGCAAAGTAGAAGAGGCTGTTCGTAATCTTGCCTTATTGGATGAAACGAAAAACCCACCTAAGAAAGGCGCACAGCGTTTGGATGTGTCCGGATTGCAGTTTCAATTATCTGGTTTTTTAGGTACGAAAGTAATTGTAAAGGCAGATGAGGCACACAAAGGAGAAATTAAAATTCCGTTTACCTCAAAAGAAGAATTGGAAAAAATCGTACAAGCTCTCCATGCCAAAAGCGAATAAGTTCATATCAATTGTAGTCATATTCGTGTGTTTACTTCGAAATAGTAGTGCGCAAACTACTCTTGTAACGCAAATTGATTCTGTGCAGAAAACAGGTAATGTACGTTTGGATTCCTTAAAAATCCGTGCTGGTTTCGCTAAAACGAGCCAGTTTACCAAAAAACTACTAGGGATTACGCCTGTTGCACCGTACGAAGTACCTAAAATTGCTTTTTATCGCTCGTTGGTTTTACCTGGTTGGGGACAAGCGACGAACAAGCAATACTGGAAAATGGGTATCGTCTATGCAGCAGCAGCTGGAGGTATATATGGCGTTTCATGGAATAACCAAGGATACCAAAGAACACGAGGCTACCTCGAAAAACTTATCAAACTAGGGGCGGGTGAGGTGATTCTGCCGTCTGGTTCTTCGTTGACAGGTACACAGCTTTTCTTGTCCCGAACAGATAATCAAGCCGTTTATGCCCCCGATACGCAAGGAGGTTATTGGTTAATTACAAAAGAAACCTTGCCTTATGCCACAAGTGATGCCGCTTTTTTCGCCTCAGAAGTTCCCAACTTGAATTTAGCTGATTTGCGCGGGCCATTTGTTCGCCAAAACTTAGAACCAGCCGTCAATACATTTCGTCGTCAACGTGATTTATCCATCATCGGATTTACCGTTGGTTGGTTATTATTGGCACTCGAAGCAAACGTGGCAGGTCATTTAAAAACATTCAATATGTCCGAAGATTTATCTTGGCGATTGGAACCTAATATCGAACGAACATTCCAAGGAGCTTTTACTTCTGGAATTGGTTTTTCTATACAACTACCTTAAAAAATTGATAATGAGAATTGCATTAGTAGGTTACGGAAAAATGGGTAAAGTGATTGAGCGAATTGCGCTTGAACGAGGCCACCAAATCGTAGCAAAAGTAGATTGGCAAAATAACGAAGAATTAGTCGCATTGAAGCCAGAAATTGCAGATGCTGTCATTGAGTTTAGTTCACCAGAAGCAGCATTTCAAAACCTTTCACACTGCATTTCCGCAGGTTTGAAAGTGGTTTGTGGGACGACGGGATGGCTCGAAAAAAAGCCAGAAATTGAGGAATTATGTCGGCAGAATAGTCGCTCCGCTTTCTTTTATGCGTCAAATTATAGCATTGGTGTAAATATATTTTTTAAGCTAAACCAAATGTTGGCAAAGTTAATGCAAACACAAAGCCAATATGAGGTAACGACCACAGAAATTCACCATACAGAGAAAAAAGACGCACCAAGCGGAACCGCCATTACCCTTGCAGAAGGAATTATTGATGCGTATTCTTTAAAAAATAAATGGGTGAGTAATGAAATTCCAGCAGCAAATGAAGTGCCTATTTGGTCTGCAAGAGAAGGAAAAGTGCCTGGTACACACGTGGTTAAGTACATCTCAGACGTAGATCAAATAGAAATTTCGCATGAAGCATATAGCCGTGAGGGCTTCGCACTTGGCGCAGTTGTTGCTGCTGAGTGGCTACAAGATAAGACGGGTGTTCAAACAATGCAAGAAATGCTTGCCTTGTGATAGTAGAAGAAATAGTATATTCGCAAAATAAAGAATCGTAAAATATGGCAGAAGAGCAAAATTTAGAGGGCAAAGAGAAAAAAACGACGAAGAAATCTCCTTTGAGAGAATGGTTTGATTCCGTACTTTTCGCAGTAGTTGCGGCAACATTAATCAGATGGCTACTTTTAGAAGCCTATACCATCCCGACGGGTTCTATGGAACGTAGCCTACTCGTGAACGATTTCCTGTTCGTTAGCAAAGTTCATTACGGCACTCGAACACCAAAAACAGTTCTCCAATTGCCATTAACGCATCAAAAAATTTGGTTCACAGAAATCCCTTCTTTCCTCACCTGGATTGATTTACCTTATTTTAGATTACCGGGTTTTACAGATGTTAAAAACGGGGATGTCGTTGTTTTCAATTATCCGGGTTGCCCTGAGCGCCCTGATGAGTTTGGCGGTTTCGATAAATATCCCGTTGATTTGCGTACAAATTATATCAAAAGATGTATCGGAATTGGTGGAGATACCATCCGGATTGATGATGGACAGGTTTTCATTAACAATAAAATGATGGAAAATCCGCCACATCGCCAAATGTATTATACCCTGGAAAGCAATACAACGATTAATCCGAAACTCTTCGAAAAACTAGAAATCGGTATTCGTGGTGCAACAGAAGAAAACGGGAAAATCCTCTATTTGGTGAATGCCACAGACGAAGCCGTCAAAGAATTAAAGAAAATGGATTTTATCAAGTCTGTGACTCCTGATATTATTCCGAAAGACGATTCGACAACTGTTTATGGCGCGTTTCCCTACAATAAATCGCTGTTTAAGTGGAACCGAGATAATTTTGGTTCGCTCATTATCCCTAAAAAAGGAATGACTATCGAGTTAAACGAAAAAAATATTGCTTTGTATAAAGGGGTAATTACCACATTTGATTGGAATGACAATGCGGAGTACAAAGACGGTAAAATTTTCATAGATGGTAAGGTAATCACGTCTTATACATTCAAACAAGATTATTATTTCATGATGGGAGACAACCGGTACGAATCGGATGACTCGCGTTTCTGGGGTTTTGTGCCTGAAGACCACATTGTTGGAAAGGCTGTCTTTATTTGGATGTCTTTGGATGCAGACGGTGGGCTTTTATCCAAAATTCGTTGGAGTAGATTGTTCAGTTTAATCAAATAAATACGATGCCCCGCTGGTAAACTAGCGGGGCATTTTATGTTAGATTATGGCAGAAACGAAGATTTTTTATACATTTCAGGATTTATCTGAAAAGTTTGATGTATCCGTTTCACACCTCCGGTTTTATGCTGAGGAGTTTTCAATTACAGGAAGAAAAAGAGGAAAAATCCTGTTTTTTTCACAAAGAGAAGTGAATAAATTCGGGAAAATTCTGAAACTTATTCAAGAAGAAAAATACACCGTGGAAGGAGCTAAGAAGCAATTAGCGCAGCGTGAAGAAGTTTTTAATAAAAAGACAGAAGCCATCAAACGCCTTGAAAATATAAAAGAAGTACTTTTGATGATGAAAGAGCGCTTCAGTTAATCAAATAGAAGATAAACAAACCATGAAAACGGATGAAAAAATAATGTTTCACTTGGCTTTAGCACAAGTAGAAGGGATTGGTGGGATTTTACATCGCCAGCTCGTACATGTTTTTGGTTCACCAGAAGCTGTTTTTAACGCTTCGGTAGAACAATTGCGAAAAGTGACTGGAATCGGGGAGCAAACTGCTGTTCGAATCAGAAGAAAAAATCAATGGATTGACCTCGCTCAAAAACAATTGGAGGCGCTTCACAAAGAGGGTGTAGCTGTTTTTTCGTATGCATGTAGTCAATATCCCAATCGCCTTATACCAAACTACGATTCCCCCGCTATTTTGTTCTCCAAAGGAAAGAATATAGATTTGAATGCTTCCAAGACGGTCGCTATTGTTGGAACTCGGAAATCGACAGCATACGGACAAGAAATGACGCAACGGATTGTTCGGGAACTTCAATCTTTACAGCCTACCATTGTGAGTGGCTTGGCACTCGGAATTGACAGTTTGGCGCACCAAACAGCCTTGGAATGTCAGTTACCAACAATCGCTGTTTTAGCCAATGGATTGGATACAATCTACCCCGCAGCCCATAGAAAAATGGCTGATAAAATGCTTGAAAATGGAGGTTTGGTCTCAGAAAGTCCGTTGGGTATGAAACCCATTGCATCGCTGTTTTTGGCGAGAAATAGAATCATAGCGGGTTTGAGCGATGTTTGTATTTTGGTCGAATCAGCCCAAAGAGGTGGTGGAATGGTGACGGTAGAATTTGCGAATAATTACCACAAAGAAGTATTTGCCGTTCCGGGATTAGTGACAAATAAGGTAGCAGAAGGGCCGCACGGATTAATCAAAAAAAACAAAGCACAAATTTACACGTGTGTTGAGGACTTGGTGGAGTTGCTTCAATGGGATGGCTCTAAAATTACAAAAGAGGCGGGACAGCAGCATCCTCTGGACTTTAGTACGTTCAGCGAAGAAGAGGCAGCGGTTATTCGGCAACTAGCAAAATACGACTCGGTACATATTGATAAATTGAGCTGGGAGGTAGGTATCCCTCAAAATAGAATTGCAGGGGTTTTACTCCAATTGGAATTTCAGGGGTTTGTAAACGTATTACCAGGGAAAAAATTTAAACTAAAATAGGTTCAATACAATTTGTATTGAACCTATTTTTTTAGTATAACTACTTAATTATTAGTTAGTTGGGTCAGCTGGTGTGCTTGTATTATTATTTCTTTCAGAAAGCGGATAAGGATACCAATTGCGGCTTCTTTCCGTTGTTGGTCTTCCGAAGCGTCTGCTGTCTTCAATGCGTGTACCAGACAAGAATAATTCGATACTTCTTTGGCGATAGATTTCAGCTAGAAGCGCAGCAGCTGTATTTTCACCACTGTAAGCTACGCCACCGGCTTGCACACCCCATACATCGGTTTTCTTGGTTAAAACCGTGTTAAGTTCCGCAGTTGCTTGGGGTAAATTGCCCTTGCGTGCGTGTGCTTCTGCTTTAATTAGATTCATCTCACCGGGTAGATAAACGGGTACAGCAGATGTATTTGATGTGTAAAATCCGGCTCTTCCTAAGTTTACATTACCACCTGCCGAGTAGTAGAAACCTCTTCTTCCGTCTGTACTTGCAGGTGCAAGTGCCGATGGTAAACCAAAGTTTGCTGTTGGCTCAGTTACATTTCTGTTTCCAAAGGAGCTAAAGAAAATAGGGTTTGGACTGACATCATCGAAGTTAAATCCACTTTTTGCTGAGCTTGGCACTCTTTCAGCTGCCGCGATGGCTGCATCAAAATTACCCAACATGAGTTGGTAACGTGCCAACAATGCTTGTACTGTTGGAGCGATTGCAATGCCCGGGACGACTTGTGAAGTAAAAGCAGCCGATGGTGGATTTTGCGCTAGAGCAGCTGCAGCAGTTTCCAATGAACTAACAGCCTCTTGAAGAGCAACCGTTCTTGGACTAAACGCCGCGTTACTTCCAACAGCCACAGGTACTTGTTCCCAAAAAGTAGCTAAAGTTCCTAAAGATAACGCACGAAATAAATGGGCGTATGCTAAAATTCCGGAACGTACAGCGGGGTCAGGTGCATTGTTAGCATTGGCAATGATTAAATCAGCATTTGACTTTGTGAGATGTGCTTGGTTCCATAGGTTTGTGATGATTCCGTTGTTATTAATCAATGAAGAGCCACCAGATTCAAGCAATACTTCGTCTGTATTTCCAGCGTTCAAGACAGTTAATTGCTTGGTTGTCAGTCCGTCTGCATTAATAGCAGTATAGAGAACGCCCGCGCGCGTTGTTGTAAATTTCTGCTGAAGACCATTCACTAAAGCGATAAGCCCGTTTTGACTAGCAACAACTTGTTGCTCACTTGCTGTACCAGGATTGAGATATTCGCCGGTGCAGGAGCTCAGTAAGGTAGCTATTAATCCGGCTGATAGAATATATTTTTTCATAAAATGTAATCAAATTGAAGTTGAAATTAAAGCGAGATGGAAAGTTGTAATTGATACGATCTTGGAATTGGAACATTACCAAAATCAACACCTCTGAATAAATCGCTGTTACCGCCCGCATTGGTTTCTGGGTCGTATCCTCTGTAGTTATCCCAAGAAATTAAGTTTCGACCGATGAGAGAAAGTGACCAATTGGAGATTCCATTTACTTTAGGTAGTGGATAAGAAATAGCCGCTTCTCTCAATTTTACAAAGGAGCCATCGTCAATTCTCCATTCTTCAATTAAATAATTGGCAAAGATATAACCGCGCGGAAGTTCACCTCTAAGTTCTTGCTCTGCGACTTCACCCACACCAACCCCTTGGCGTGTTCTAAAGTCTGCGTTAAATACTTGGTTTCCTTGAACTGCATCTAGTAAGAAGCGAACGTTTAGTTTTTTGTATTGGAAAGAACTTGAGAAAGAACCTGTCCAAAGTGGGTTCGGATTTCCAATGATTCCTTGAACGTTTGCGCCTGTTGGTTGTCCTTCTGCATCTCTTTGAGGGGTAAATGTAGCTCCATTTTGGATACCTCTTTCTCTTTGTGGGAATCCTTGTGGGGTTAGGATTAGCTCTCCGTTTTCATTTCTTGCGTAAGGCACAGCAAAAAATACAGAGGGTGCTTGTCCTTCAATCAAGAAAATAGGTGCGCCGGCTACGTTATTTATGCCAATTGTAGCTGTTCCTAGTTTGTCGATTACACTTCTGTTTCTGTTAAAAATAACCGTGGCGTCCCAAGTAAAGTCTTTGGTTTTGATAGGCGTTAGGTTCAAGCCCAATTCAATCCCTTTGTTTGTCATTTCTCCCGTATTGTTGACGATGGACGTTCCTCCAGTTGTTGGCGCAGATACTGCATTCACAACCAAATCCTTGATACGCTGATTGTAAGCAGTAAATACAAGATTAACACGGTCATTTACGAATGAAGCATCAAATCCGAACTCCATTTCTGTCATGCGTTCTGGGCGAACACGAGGGTTTGCCAATTGGCTGCTTGGAACAATGGTATTTCTTCCTAAATAATTAACGGGATTAAACTGCCAAAAACGGTCATACGAGCCAATTCCAGTTAAATTTCCAGCTTGCCCCCACGAACCTCTCACCTTAAATGAGTTGAAAACATCCGCCAATGCACCATCTTTCCAGCCAGCTAAGTCAGAAGGTACAAAACTTCCAGATACTTTTGGATAAATTTGGTTGGTTTCTGAAGGTGAAAATTTCGACGATTTATCTTGTCTTACAGCAGCTGTAAGGAAGGCAAGATTGTTATATCCGAATGTCGTCTGACCAAATACACCGCTCAAATCATATTGGTCTAACCCATAACCGGCTGTAATAACAGCACCTCCATTGAGGGTTTCAATGAATGGAGCTAAACGCTCTCCACTAGCTCTTGTGAAGTCAGAACGACCGTATTGGTAACTATATCCAGCTAATAAATTCATTTTTAATTTGCTAGATAGCTGTCTTTCGTAGCCAATGTTTAAATCGGTATTGTAAAAGATGGACGTATTCGTTGTGCTCGAAGCAAAACCTTGTGGGAAACGCTCCGCAGGTAAATTGGCAACGGATTGATACGGGTATGGCTTGATTAAATTGCTACCAACCTGCGCATACGCATCAACCCCCATGAGCCAGTCAACAGTTAATCCTTTAAATGGCGTCAAGTTTAATTGTACGTCGTTGATTGTTCTGTTTACTTGCTGTGTAAAGACCATATCTTCGATGGTACTCAACGGATTGACACGGGTAGGCTCTACGGCCAATAACTGTCCAGCGGCATCTCTTTGCGTAATATCCCAGATATTATTCGTAATATTAATGGAGTTGATAGGCGAGTAGAATACGTTTCCGTTTGCTTTTTCATTGGCAAAACTGTTTGTATAGCTTACGCCCGCAGATAATTTTGCCCAACTTGCCAAACGTTGGTCAACACGCGCACGAAGCCCATATCTACGGAAATTCGTACCCACGATAATTCCTTCGTTGTTCGAATAATTGGCAGAAACAAAATACTGGGTATTGTCTGAACCACCACTGATGGAAACGTTATTGTCTGTTCCATACGCTTGGCGGAAAATCTGGTCCTGGTAATCGTAGCGCGTCACGTCCACAATATTGCTTGCCAAATTGGTTGTTACTCCATCCCGAACAATACCAACAACCGTGGTTCCTGGATTAGCCGCAATAGCTGCGGGCGCTACACCAAAAATGGTGTGAAGACGTAAACCCGGAAAACCAAATTGCTTGCCATACGTGCTAAATGGCATTTTTTTACGAAGCTCAGAAGTGGTTGCACTGGATGTAAAATTAATTCTGGGTGCGCCTGATTTCCCCTTTTTAGTAGTTACAATAACAACCCCGTTGGCAGCACGTGAACCATATTGAGCCGCCGCCGCTGCACCATTGATAATATTGACACTTTCAATATCTGCCGGATTAAGGTCTGCTAAGCGGTTTGTTCCAACAACTGCCGAACCAATTTGATTGGAAAGTGCTGTTTGTGAAACGTTTACGGAATTATTACTTGCAATAACTCCATCAATAACATACAGAGGATCTGAGCTCCCTTGCAAAGATTTTACACCACGTAAACGAATGGTTACACCACCCGATGGGTCGCCGGAGTTCTGAGTAATTTGTGCGCCTGGTACTTTTCCTTGAAGCGAAGAAACCAAATTAGGCGTCCCGGCACTGCTGATTTGTTCTGCTTTTACAGAAGAAATGGCATTGCCAAGTTGTCTTCTTGATTCCTTGACAGTTGAGCCCACCACAATTACTTCGTCCAAACTCATGACGTCGTTCTTCAATTCGAAGTTTACTGTGAAGGTGGAGGCATTTCCTAAGTCAATCTTTTTTATTTGTGTGGCGTAACTGATGGCGGAGGCAACAAGTGTGTAAGCACCTGGTTTATTGCTCACACGCAATGTGTATTGGCCTTCTGCGTCTGTAGAGGTTGCGGAAGTTGTGCCTTGTAAAGAAACGGTTACACCCGGTATAGCACCGGAGGCGTCGGTTACTTTTCCGCTAATTACATAACTTTGTTGCGCATGGATTTGTGCTGAAAACAGGAGTAGGAGAGCTACTAAGCCCCCAAACTTGGCTTGTAAATAAGCCTTCGTTTTCCTTTTGGGATTCATTTTCATATCTTCTTCTAGGTTTAGATTAAAATACAATTTTATTAAAAAGTAGGCATTACTTCCTAATTTTTTTTATAAATGGTCTTGTATTTGTACAAATAAGAAGTGTTTTCAGTCAATAATTTTGGGTGTAGCATACAAGATTTTGGGTCAATCCGCCAACGGAACAAAAATCTTTCCTTACTTTGTAGTTCAAAAATCTAGCAAATATTCTGCAAATGGTTCTTCCTTGCTTGCAGGAGGGCACAGATGTTTGTATTTATTATTTACTAATTCATAAAAAAGTATGATTATTTCTCCTCGAGTACGTGGATTTATCTGTTTAACAGCACATCCAGATGGTTGCGCGGCGCATGTCCAGAAGCAAATTGATTATGTCAAAGAAAAAGGCGCAATTGACGGCGCAAAAAATGTTTTGGTCATTGGTGCTTCTACGGGTTTTGGATTGGCTTCACGCATTACAAGTGCTTTTGGTTCGGGTGCTGCAACTATCGGTGTTTTCTTCGAGAAACCTTCCTCGCCAGGGAAAACAGGTTCTGCTGGTTGGTATAATTCTGCCGCCTTTGAGAAAAAAGCGCACGAGGCTGGTTTATATGCCAAAAGTATCAATGGAGATGCCTTCTCGGATGAAATCAAACAGAAAACCATTGAATTAATCAAAGCAGATTTAGGTAAAATTGATTTAGTAATATACAGCGTGGCATCACCAAGAAGGGTTCATCCCAAAACAGGTGTGACGCATAATTCCGTTCTGAAACCAATTGGTCAAGTTTTCAGTAATAAAACAGTGGATTTCCATACAGGAAATGTCACTCAAGTAACGATTGAACCATGCAACCAAGAAGATATTGACAATACCGTGACAGTCATGGGGGGCGAAGATTGGCAGTTTTGGATGCAAGACTTGCAAGCTGCGGGTGTTTTGGCAGAAGGCGTAAAGACTGTCGCGTATTCATATATTGGGCCTGCACTGACAGAACCCGTTTATAGAAAAGGTACAATTGGCCGGGCAAAAGACCATTTGGAAGCAACTGCTGAAACCATCACAGCTCAGTTGGCTTCCCTAAACGGAAAGGCAGTAGTTTCTGTAAACAAAGCATTGGTAACGCAAGCAAGTTCTGCTATTCCTGTTATTCCTCTTTACATCTCTCTACTATACAAAGTAATGAAAGAGAAAGGATTGCACGAAGGTTGCATCGAACAAATTCAACGTTTATTCGCGGATAGACTTTATACAGAAGGAGAAATTCCTACAGACGAACAAGGAAGAGTACGCATCGATGACTGGGAAATGAGAGAAGACGTGCAAGCAGAAGTAGCGATGCTTTGGGAACAAGCAACCACGGAAAATCTTCCAATTCTTGGCGATTTGGCAGGTTATCGTTCGGATTTCTATCAATTATTCGGTTTTGAGTGGGATGGTGTAAATTATGAAGCCGAAACCGCTGAAGACGTTCAAGTGCCAGGTTTGGTCTAATTCATAAAAAATCTCCACACGCCAACGGTGTGTGGAGATTTGAACATAACCTAAACTAAACCGAGATGATGTAACTATCAAATCATAGTGCAAAAATCGTGTTTTTTTAGGCTTTCTCCCCGTAAAAACGGTTATCTATTCATTAACAATGACACGCAAATTCATCATTCAAGCCAAAAACAATGCAAATTCATGTTCTACAAACGGGTTACTTTAAATTAGATGGAGGGGCGATGTTTGGAGTTGTGCCCAAGACAATCTGGCAAAAACAAATCCCCGCAGATGAAAATAATCTCTGCAATTGGCAAATGCGCTGCCTTCTGGTCAATACTGGTAAGCGACTCATTTTGATTGATACAGGAATGGGCGACAAGCAACCAGAAAAATGGTTGAATTTTTACCAACGTTCTCAAACAGTTTCGCTTAGAGATGCCATTCAGCAAGCGGGTTATTCGCCCAATGAAGTCACAGATGTCATTCTTTCTCATCTTCATTTTGACCATTGCGGCGGTGCTGTACAGTGGTCAGCGGATAAAACTACCTTCGAATTAGTCTGTCCCAATGCAAAATACTGGACACATAGCGCGCACTACGCTTCAGCTATTCAACCAAATGCACGGGAAAAAGCCACTTTTTTAACGGAAAACATTCAACCCATTGCACAAGCAGAACAGCTTTTTTTCGTGGATAAAGTAGAAAATCCGTGGGGAGAACAAATCAGTTATCTTTTGGCAGATGGGCATACGGAAAAAATGATTATGCCTCTTTTAACTTACCGAGAAAAATCTATTTTGTTCATTGCGGATACCATTCCTTCTCATGCGCATATTCATATTCCGTATGTGATGGGATACGACATTCGCCCTGTTCAGACGATGCTCGAAAAAGAAGCATTGCTTCAAAGAATTACGGATGAAGAGATAATTGTCTGTTTTGACCACGACCCGCTGTATGACATGGCAACAATTCAACAGACTGAAAAGGGATTTCGGGCGAAAGATTTGGGTGATTTTAGACACTTTTTTGGGGTGTAATCGTTAAAATTGAGTACGGCTTCGTAAAATTATTTCGAAAAAAGATGAAAATAGGTTTTGTACTTTCAGGAGGTGGCGCGAGAGGCTTTGCTCACTTAGGCGCAGTCAAAGCCTTAGCAGAAGAGGGGATTCACCCAGACTGTATCTCTGGTACAAGTGCTGGTGCGCTAGTAGGTGGTTTATTATCAGCGGGTTATAGTCCAGATTATATTTTTGACCTCATCCTTGCAAAAGGAATCCGTAACTATTTGAAGTTGGCATTTAACCGTTTTGGGCTTTTTTCGTTTTCAAAAGTAAATGAACTTTTGCACGAATACATTCCGCACAATCAATTTGAAAAACTGCAAATTCCATTAACCGTTTGTGCGACGAATTTATCAGATGGGCAAGCAGATTACTTTTCTTCGGGTGAATTGATAACTCCCATTTTGGCTTCTTGCTGCCTTCCAGGTATTTTCGAACCCATACAAATGGGAAATAAAACTTATATTGATGGAGGTGTCTTAAATAATTTCCCGATTGAACCGCTACAAGGGACATGCGATATTTTGGTTGGAATTAACGTAACGCCCGTCGGAAATGAACTTCCGCTGGGTTCTGCCAAAGATATTTTGATGAAAAGTTTTTACTTGACCGTCAGCAAGCAATCCAACGATAAATTACGGCAATGTGATATAGCTATCGAGCCAACAGAAATTATCCAATACGATGGATTAAGTTTGGCAAAAGCAAAAGAAATTTTTGAGTTAGGTTACAGGTATGGCCAAGCGGCATTACCGGCTTTCTCAAGTATGTATAAATGAAAGAATATGTCTCGATTTAACTATTTATTGTTTTTCTTTTTTCTCGGATTGAGTGGTTGTTCGCAGTTTAGTAATAGTCCAACAAGTAAGGTCTGGCATGGATTGAATGCCAAATACAATGCGTATTTATTGGCAAAACAAAACATGGATTTTGCACAGCAAGTCCTTGAAGATACGCTCATTGAAGATTATTCGAAACTCTTGCCTATTTTCTTTCCCGCAGACTCTATCACAACAAGCGCTGTAAAAAATCATTACGATGTAGCGATTAAAATGACTTCATTGGTCGCTGAAAGACATTCAAATACCCGTTTCCTCTATCCATCTTATCTTTTATTAGCGGATGCTCGTCTGCAAAAAGGCTTGTATTCTGAAGCAATTGATGTGTATAAATATGTGAATGGCTTGACAAACGACGTAAATATTCAACAAAAAGCATTGACCGGATTATTTCGTGCATACATCGAAGCCAATGACCTGAATACCGCGCGACAAGTATCTGAAATCCTGAAAAAAAGTAGTTTATCAAAAGAAAATATTCCTGCTTTTTTGCTTACTGAAGCGTACTTTCAACAAAAGCTCGGACAAATTGCGGTGTCTGCTGCCTTACTAGATGAAGTTCTTCCCTCGCTTCCCAAATCTTTCCGAAAAGGCAGGTTACTGTATATTTCTGGACAAATGTACGAGTTACTCGGTCGGACAGATTTGGCCTATGCTCGCTTTGATGAAATCGCTAAAATGCCTGTTCCCTACGCGATGCGTTTTCAAGCAAATATAAACGCCATGATTTACAGTAAAAGTAGAGATAAATCTATTCAAAAAAACATCGAAAAATTGGTTGCAGACCGGCGGAATGAAACCGTGAAAGACCAAGTATATTACAAATTAGGTGAATTAGCAGAAAATGAAGAAGATTGGTCCAAAGCCTTGGCTTATTACAAAAAATCTGTGGCTTCCTCTGTTTCAGATATAAACCAAAAGGGAAATTCCTACTTAGCTATTGCCGACTTGCTGTTTGACGAGTGGCAAGATTATCCGCAAGCAAAAAAATACTATGATAGTGCTTTGGTGGTAGTTTCACCTCAAAATCCATCCTACTCAACCTTGGTTTCTAAGGCGAAATCGCTTGAAGATGCCGTTCGTTTCATTACCATCATTGAAAAAGAAGACAGTTTGCAACGCCTAGCTACATATCCTGTGGAGCGGGTAGATGAAATTGTCCGGCAACTGGTTGAAACTGAATTAAAGGAAAAAGAAGCGCGAAAAACAACTTCGTCAGCTGGAAATTTACCTAAAAATGGAGTTCGTTTTGCCCTCGTTGACCCCATTCAAATGGCGAAAGACAAAGTGGCTTTTCTAGGTATTTGGGGCTCTCGTTTACTGGAAGATAATTGGCGAAGAAAGGACAAAGATATGGGTGGAATTAGCTTTCAGTTGAAAAAAGATACCGTAGCATCGCCTACTTTTGCCCGTAATTTGCCGCTTCCTTCGGAGCAAAGAAGTGAAAAAGAAACAGAGATTATGGCGTTGTATGTAGGTAGACGCCAAGAGTTGGAGAAAAGTTTGCCCAAAACGCCAGAACAGTTGGCGGCAAGTAAGCAAAAACAAGAAGAAGCGTATTATCAATTGGGTAAAATTTACCGTTTTCAGTTCAATGAACTTGCTTTAGCAAAGCAAACTTTTGAGGAACATCTGGTACTTTTTCCAGAATCCGCCCACGAAGCAGAAGTACTCTATTTTTTAAGTTTGTTGACAAACGAAAAGCAAAAATACCAGCAACTTTTGACATCCAAATATCCGGAATCTATTTTTGCTCGGCAAGCGGCAATGGACTCAAAAGGAACCGGTGTAGGTTCAGAAGAAGAAGCGATACAAGCATATCAGCAAATGTATGTTCTGTTCGAAAAAGGGGAAAATGAGCGCGCATTGCAACAAATGGAACTAGATTATTACAAATACGTAGGTACGCAAATGCAAGATAAATTAGCCTATTTACGGATTTTGTTGCTTGCTAAAAGTGGGAACTTAACTACATATAAACAGGCGATTCAAGATTTTATAGCGTATTACTCGACAAGTCCACTTCTTGAAGACGTGCAAACAAGGCAAAAAATAATGACCCAAACACCTTAAAATAATGACCCAAAAAGAAGAAAACAAGTACTGGATAAAATGGTACATAGCTCTTTCACTCGTTTTGATTGTACAAATTATACTATTTAGTTACCTAACTCAGCTATTCTCATGAGTACATTGGACTGGGTAGTCATGGCGGTAACGCTCGCGTTTATTTTTTTGTATGGTTTGTATAAAAACAGAAATGACAAAGATATTGACGGCTATCTCCTTGGTAATAAGTCACTTCCTTGGTATCACGTAGGTTTTTCTGTGATGGCGACGCAAGCCAGCTCCATCACTTTTTTGTCGGCACCTGGGCAAGCATTTACAAGTGGAATGGGCTTCGTTCAATTTTATTTCGGTTTGCCTCTAGCCATGATTGTTTTGAGCATTACGTTCATCCCAATTTTTCAGCGTTTGAAAGTATTTACTGCCTACGAGTTTTTAGAAGAGCGCTTTGGCGTACGTGTACGCATTTTTACATCCCTCCTTTTTTTACTTCAACGTGGTCTCTCCACAGGTATTTCCATTTACGCACCGTCCATCATTCTTTCCACTATTTTCGGTTGGGACATTCTCTATACCAATATTTTTATGGGAAGTATCGTACTTACGTATGCGACTATTGGTGGAACTAAAGCGATTTCGTATTCCCATTTGCAACAAATGCTCATCGTGACTTCTAGTTTGGTTTTTGCGGGATACATGATTGTCAAATTACTTCCTCCAGAAATTGGATTTATTGACTCGCTGGTTTTAGCAGGTCATGCAGATAAAATGGAAGTTGTTGATTTTACGTTTAATCCACAAGAAAGATATAATGTGTGGTCAGGACTATTGGGAGGTTTTTTCTTGCAATTGTCTTATTTCGGTACAGACCAATCTCAGGTTGGTAGGTACATTACGGGCAGCTCCATCCGCGAAAGTCGGCTCGGTTTAATGATGAACGGCTTGCTTAAAATTCCGATGCAGTTCTCCATTCTATTGCTCGGCATTTTGGTATTTGTTTATTATCAGTTCAATACGCCGCCCGTTTTTTTCAATGAAACCATTGGAACAACCGTAGAGAACTCGGTGTATAAACAAGAGTACGAAGTATTAAAAGCAAAGCATAAGGCAGTATATGCGGATAAAAAAGAAAAAATGTATGCTTTACACGCTGCTTCTCAAGCAAACGATGCGCCGAAGATATCCGTAATTCAAAAAGGTCTTGACGAGCTTTCCGGTCAGGCGGCTTCCCTAAAAGAGGAGGTAGCCAAGTTAGCCAAAAAGGTAAATCCAGCAAGTGATACGAACGATGTAAATTATATATTCCTCCGATTTATCCTCGATTATCTGCCCAAAGGCTTGATTGGAGTTTTAATTGCTGTTATTTTTTCAGCTTCTATGGCGTCTGTCGCTTCGGCTTATAATTCGCTTGCTGCTAGTTCTGTTTTAGATGTTTATAAAAAAGCCAAAGGCAAACTGACCGACTGGGAAGAGCTCAAAGCCTCTAAAACAGCAACGGTTCTCTGGGGTATTTTCTGTATTTTTGTTGCCCAATTTGCGCACCAACTCGGAAACAGCATGATTGAGCTGGTTAATATTTTAGGCTCGTGGTTTTACGGTGTGATTCTTGGTATTTTTCTGACAGCCTTTTACGCAAAGAAAATCAAAGGAAATGCTGTCTTCTACGGCGCCATTGTCTCCCAAGTTTTGATAATTGCTATTTGGTACTTAGACTTGGTTGCTTTCTTGTGGCTCAATCCGATAGGGTGTGGCTTGGTTTTAGGTTTGAGTTGGATTTTCCAACGTGTATTTTTCTCTAAACGAATCTCGGAATGAAAATTTTAATTGTCGAAGACGACCAACGCATCGCACAAAACATACAAAAAGGCTTGGAAGAAAAAGGGTTCTCATCAGAAATTGCGTACGATGGACAAATTGGGCTTCGGTTTGCCCTTTCTGGTCATTTTGACCTCATTATCCTGGATTTGAACATGCCCGTCATGAATGGGTATGAAGTTTGCCAAAAAGTGCGCGAAAAAAACACAGAAATTCCGATTATTATGCTTACTGCTCTCGGCGAAACAGAAGATAAAATTCTTGGGTTCGACAAAGGGGCTGATGATTACATCGTCAAACCATTTGACTTTAGAGAGCTTCTGGCGCGTGTGCAGGTATTGCTTAAACGAAAAAGTGGTGTTTCGCAAGAAACAAGCCAATCGATTTCTATCAATGGATTGACCATCAACTTGGAATCAAAAGTTGTCACAAGAGACGGTCAATTGATTGAATTGACACCGAAAGAGTTTTTACTTCTCGAATATCTGATTAAAAACAAAGGCCGTGTTATCTCTAAAGGGGAGTTGGCTGAAAAAGTTTGGGACCAAAATCCAGAGAAAAGCCTCAATATTATTGAAGTATATATTAATTTTCTCCGGAAAAAAATTGATAAAGATTTTACTACGAAGCTCATTCATACGAAAACAGGTATGGGCTATTTCTTGAAAGAAGAATGAAAATAGGAACTAAAATTGCCCTTCAGTTTACGTTTACGGTGGCTACTATTTTAACCGTATTCTGTTTGGTTATTTATTATTTATCTGAAAATTACCGACAACAAGAGTTTTTTAATAGCTTAAAAGACAGAGCGGCAACAACGGCAAGACTCCTTATCAAAGAAAAGGAGATTGATAAAAAACTTCTCAAAATCATTGATAGAAACACACTAGACACGCTCTATGGGGTACAAGTACTTGTTTTTAACGATGAAAATCTCGTAGCTTACTCCAATTACGAAGCAGATACTTTCTATTATAATCCGGAATTAATCAACCGTATCCGGACAGAAAAATACCTGGAGACTTCCTACAAAGACAAGCAAGTAGTAGGTTCTATTTATACAGATGATGAAAATCGCTCCTTTGTTATCTTAGCTCAAGCAACGGATAAATACGGAAAAGATAAGCTAAATAATATCAAAGAAACCCTGATTATTGGTCTTTTTTCTACCATCATCATTACCGTTTTATTTGGTTTTATCTTCGCAAGCCATTCTTTGAAACCCATTGCAGCAATGAACAATGAAATTTCAAAGATTACGGCTTATAACTTAAAAACAAAGTTGAATACAGGGAATCAAAAAGATGAATTAGCTCGTCTTGCGATTAATTTTAACCAGATGCTTGCCCGACTTGAAAATTCGTTCGAGCTCCAGAAAAGTTTCGTTTCCAATGCCTCGCACGAACTCAGAACGCCCCTCGCTGCTATCAAATCAGAAATTCAAATTGCGCTAGAAAAAGACCGTTCGACGGAAGAATATAAACACATATTAAAATCATTATTAATTGATAATCAACAGATTATAAAGTTAATCAATGGTTTACTTCAATTGGCAAAGTCGGAAAAGTCCGATTCAGAAGTTCTCATGAATCCTGTCCGGATTGATGCTATTTTGTTTGAAACCCAAGAAGAAATCAATTATTCGTATCCAGAATATTCCGTTCAGATTGATTTTGATGCGATTCCTGAAGATGATAATCAAGTGACCGTTCATGGGAATGCAGCACTCTTAAAAACAGTTTTTGTGAATTTAATTGAGAATGCGTGTAAATATTCGGATAGTAAAAGTGCGGACATTCGCATTATTTTTAATGCAAAAAACTGCATTATTTCCATCAAAGATGAGGGTATCGGGATTCCTAAGGCAGAGTTGAGCAAGATATTTGAGCCCTTTTATCGTTCACAAAATGCCTCTGTATTCAAAGGACATGGGATTGGACTTTCGATATGTAAACGGATTATTCAGATTCATGGGGGGCGGCTAACTGTAAAGAGTGAATTAGGGCAGGGTAGTACTTTCCGTGTGATTTTACCTCACATTTAATTGATTTATTTTTTCACAAATGCAAGATTACGGGCAAATCCCTCCCATTTAGTCCGTTTGATAGGTGAGTTTTTGAAAACTTTCGGAAAAATATCTTGCGTAATCTCTGTCCATTCTTTTTTCTGATGCTCTTTTTTTTCATCGGATAAGGTAAATTCGGGAATTGTATGCGGCTTGGAAAACCGATTCCATGGACAAACATCTTGGCAAATATCACAACCAAATACCCAATTTTTGAACTTTCCCGCCATTTCTTGCGGGATAGCTTCTTTCAATTCGATGGTATAATAACTGATACATTTGCTGCCGTCAATGATATAAGGTTCTACGATGGCATCCGTCGGGCAAGCATCAATACACCGCGTACACGTTCCGCAATAGTCTCGGATTGGGCCATCATCTTGGAAGGAAACATCGCAAATGATTTCTCCAATAAAGAAAAAACTACCCGCTTGTTTTGTAATCAGATTGGCATTTTTACCAATCCAACCCAAGCCACTTTTTTCTGCCCACGCTTTGTCCATCACAGGTGCGGAGTCCACAAAAACACGCCCATTTATTTCCCCAATTTGCTCCTGCATAAAATCCAAAAGCTGTTTCATTCTATCTTTGAGGACAAAATGATAGTCCGTTCCATACGCATATTTTGAGATTTTCAAATCCTCTTCGTTTTCTTCTAACTTTTCATTGGGGAAATAGTTAAAAAGTAGTGAAATAACGGTTTCTGCTCCGTCAACTAACTTTCTAGGGTCAAGGCGTAAATCGAAATAATTAGCCATATAGGCCATTTTTCCATGGTAATTTTGATTCAGCCAATGCTCAAGACGGGGAGCTTCCTTTTCTAAAAAGGCTGCTTTAGAAAATCCAATGTATTGAAAACCAAGTTGATATGCTTTTTTTCGTATATTTTCCTGTATATCAGACCGAACAATGTATGCCATTTTGTAACTTAAATGTTATTTTTAGCGAGTTAAAAACAAAGTTAGATGAAATTAACGAAAGAACTCCAAAAAGCAATTTTGGAACTACCTGATAAAGAAAAAGATAAACTTTTGTTGCGATTGATTACAAAAAATGATTTGTTGGTTGAGCAACTTACGTTTCAATTATTGGAAGATGAATCTGATATTGAAAGACGGAGAAATTATGTTAAGAGGTTGATTATCAGTACAATTACGGCGGTTCATGTGTCATCAATAGGTTGGCTTTTGATGGATATTCGAGCTTGCAGTGGAGCAATTACACGACATGTCAAAGTGACCAAAGACAAGTATGGCGAGATTGAATTAACCCTTTTTCTTTTGGAGCGTGTTTTGGTAGAAAATGAAGCTGTTTTTCAAACGTATTCACGAAAATTGGACAAATTGATGCCCTATTTATTGAAAAAAGTGGAAAGTATTCTGAAGAAAATCAAGGGGTTCCCCGAAGATTATCACCTGGATTTTACAGCTTCTTTAGAAGTCATTTTAGATGGCGTACATACGGGATTACTTGCAGGAATGGCAAAACAGATGCGTTTGCCGACGGCAGATAATTGGATGGATGTCGTTTAAATCTGTCATATTGTCAGTGAAAGTAAGAATGGTTTGATTATTGAAAATCTACCAACTAAAAGATTATACCGCAATGAGTGAACAATATAACGAAGAGATACAGCCAGAATTAGAAGGCGAAGTTGTCAATGAAAAGCCAACCGACGAGGCGGAGGCGCAAGAAGAAACTCCGGCGGAGCCACTGAGTGAACTAGATGCTTTGAAGCAAGAACTCGCAGAAAGCAAGTCTCGTTTTATTCGTTTATACGCTGATTTTGAGAACTTTAGACGTAGAACAGCGAAAGAAAAAATAGAAACAATTCAGAATGCATCCGAGGGTTTAATCAAGGATTTACTACCCGTTTTAGATGATTTTGAACGTGCACAAAAATCAATGGAGAGTACGCAAGATGTGGAGGCACTCAAACAAGGTGTTGCGTTGATTTATGATAAAATGCATAAAACATTGGCTAGTAAGGGTTTGAAAGCAATGGAGTCCAAGGAACAACTGTTTGATGTGGAATTGCATGAGTGTATCACCCAATTAAATCTAGGCGATGACAAAAAAGGCATCGTCATAGACGAAGTAGAAAAAGGATATTTCTTAAACGAAAAAGTAATTCGCTACGCCAAAGTAGTGGTTGGACAATAAGAAAAAATGGCAACAAAAAAAGATTACTACGAACTTCTTGGTGTTGATAGAAATGCAACTCCCGATGAGTTGAAAAAAGCGTATCGGAAGCTTGCAATCAAGTATCACCCAGACAAAAACCAAGGGGACAAAGAAGCTGAAGATAAGTTTAAGGAGGTTGCTGAAGCATACGATGTGCTGTCTAATCCCGAAAAAAAACAACGTTATGATCAATATGGTCATGCCGGTGTTGGTGGTGCAGGTGGTTTTGGTGGAGGTGCGCCAAATATGGAGGATATTTTCAGTAATTTTGGTGATATTTTCGGCGATGATAGTCCGTTCGGAAGCTTTTTTGGAGGCGGTCGTTCGGGTGGTGGTCAACGTCGGTCTGTTCGAAAAGGTGCAGATTTACGCATCAAACTGAAATTGAATCTGGAGGAAATTGCGAACGGCACAGAGCGAAAAATCAAGGTAAAGCGCTATACATCTTGTTCTTCATGCCAAGGAAATGGCTCGAAAAACGGTTCGTCGCTTCAAAATTGTGGTACTTGTAATGGCCAAGGGCAAGTACGTAGAGTACAGCAAACAATGCTTGGGCAAATGGTTACAACTACTACTTGTCCGACGTGTAATGGCGAAGGAAAAGTGGTTTTAGAGCGTTGTGAAGTCTGTTTTGGTGAAGGACGTTCTTTGGTAGAAGACGTAATTCCAATCAAAATTCCAGCAGGTGTAGCCGATGGAATGCAGTTGTCTATGTCGGGCAAAGGAAATGTCCCACCAAGGGGTGGAGTTGCCGGCGACTTGCTCATCGCCGTTGAAGAAGAAGAACATCCGGAATTAAAACGCGACGGCAATAATATCATTTACGACCTTCCGCTTAATTTCGTAGATGCAGTACTTGGTAAAGAAGTGGAAGTGCCAACAGTGGGCGGAAAAGTACGGATTTCCATCAAAGCGGGTTCTCAAAGTGGTGAAGTTCTCCGTCTTAGAGGCAAAGGTTTGAAAGAATTAAATGGGTACAACGTAGGAGACCAATTGGTGCATCTGAGCATCTACACGCCCAAGTCTATTTCATCAGAAGAAAAAGCTACGTTAGAAAAACTAAGGGATTCTCCGAATTTCCAACCCAAATCAGGCTCTTCTAGCCGTTCTATTTTTGATAAAATGAAAGACTTTTTCCAATAAATAGTTTGGTAAATAATTTTCAAATGCCTTGTAATTAATGGATTACAAGGCATTTTTTATGGGCAAGCCACTCCCTTGACATATTTATCAATGACTTGAAGTTCAGTAGCCAATTGGCTGCCTAAGAATCCTTTTATATCCGAATGTTGAATTACTTTTTCGTAGCGTTGTGTAAATTGTGAAGCCAAGGGAAGATACGACCAATGCCATTTTTCTTCCTCATATCCCGTCCGTTTTCCGTCTGTTTTGGATGTATAGGTTTGACAAAAACCATATTTAGACGCATTTTTTCTAAGCCATTCGTATTCTTTCAATCCATTTCCTTGCGTAAAATAGGCATTTGATAATTCATTGATGTCAATATCACTTCCCCAATGATGTCTGGAGGTTCCGGGCATGGATGAAAACAGCAGAATATTTTTCGCTCGTTCAAGTTCGGGTAACGCCTCTCTTTCTTTCCATTTTCTTTCCCAGATGGCTTTTTGTGCGGCAAACGGTCTTGTCGCAGAAATGATAACAAGCGATATGCCCTCTTTTTTTGCCTCTTTTGCCATTTTAATAAAGGCAATGTATGCTTCTTTCCGCATCCATTGATTTCGGGCAGACCCTTTGGTATAGGTATCAGCAGGTTTGATAAAATCAGGGTGAACAGTGGGGTCAAATTGCCCAAGCAAATATTGTTTTTCAGAAACTTGGTTTTTCTCTAACAGAAATGATACCAAAAATGAAAATACAAGGAAGGTGGAGGTGAGCAGTGAGGGCATATTATTGTATAAATGAATGAAAAAGGAAAGTACATAGGAGTCACCAAATTTCCAAGAAATACAGATTGTGTTTGGGTAGTTTTCAGAAGTCAGTACAATTAAATGTATTTGTAAATTAGTATCTATCAATATGTTGTGGTTTCAAAATTCAATAAAATCATGGAAAAGTATTATTTCATTTTATGGATTTAGACAAAAAAATGTGCTTTTTGGTCTATAAAAAAACACTTTTCGAATTTTTTTTATCGGGTATTTTCCTCCGCAAAATTGAAGAATAGTAAAAAAATAAATTACTTAACTACCTGATAATAAGTATATTTATTTGGATTCGTGTGCAAAATTGGTCCATTGGCTCATTTTATTTTTCATTTTACTAGATTTTGTTTAGGTCATTTTGGGAAAGAACTACTCAACTTTTATGGTTATATTGCTGTTTTAATATCATTAATTAAAGCTAAACCAATTTATTGCATGAGAAAAAGTTTACTTCTTAGCATGTTGCTCACCCTAACAACTTTCGGAGTTTTTGCTCAGTCAGTTATCAAAGGACGAGTAACTTCAGCAGATGATGGTTCTGGAATTCCAGGCGTATCGGTCTCTATCAAAGGAACTGCAAAAGGAACCCAAACAGACGTGGAGGGGAATTACTCGATTTCTGCTAGCTCATCGGCTACGTTGGAGTTCAGTTTCGTGGGTTTTAAATCTACGAGTGTAGCTGTTGGTAATCAATCTACCATCAATGTAGCATTGGAATCTGACGTGAAGACGTTGAGTGAAGTCGTTGTAACAGGTTTTGGTTCACAAATCAAACGTGAATTAACAGGTAACATCGCGCAAGTGAAAGGAAAAGACATCGAAAACATGCCTACTGCAAGCGTAGATGCAGCTTTGCAAGGAAAAGCAGCAGGTGTGTATGTGAACAGTGGTTCTGGTAAATTAGGCCAAGCCGTGACGGTTCGTGTACGCGGTAACTCATCGATTTCTGCAAGCAGTGAGCCTCTTTATGTCATTGATGGTATGCCTGTAACAACCGGTGACCAGAGTAATTACGGGGGTGCGACCAACCCATTGGTGGACTTAAACCCGAATGATATTGAGTCAATCGAAATCTTGAAAGATGCCTCAGCGGGTGCGATTTACGGTTCAAGAGCAGCCAATGGCGTTGTTTTAATCACAACAAAAAGAGGTAGCGCAGGCAAAACAAACGTGTCATTCAATTACCAATCAGGGGTGAGTGATGCAACAAGACGCGTTGAGTTTATGAACGCAGACGAGTTTGTGAAGTTCTATACACAAGCCGCTGGTTACAGAGATAGATTGTCAGGAACTGATGTAAATGACCCAGATTCTTGGACACAGTATATCTTAGGCCCTGGTGGTTTCTTGGATTATTATAGCTACGGTACATTTGGTACGCCACAACAAGGAGATTACAACTGGCAAGAGCAGGCGTTCCAACAAGGTTCTTTGCAACAAGCTGATTTCCAAATGAATGGTGGAAATGAGAAGACAAAGTTCTTTCTTTCAGGTCAGTTCTATGACCAAGTAGGTACAATTGTTGGAAATGATTTAAACAGAATGACGGGTCGTGTCAATATTGACCACCAAGCAAATAAATGGTTATCTGTTGGTTTGACTATGAGTTTGGCGAGAACTTTCAATCGCCGTCTCCCAGATGATAACGCGTTTTCAAACCCACTTCAAATGGCTGCCTTGACACCATTGACGCCATTCAATGACCCAACTACTGGTTTACCAGCAGGAACACCTCCAGGTGATGTCAGCTTGCCACTTTACTACAATCCGTTGATTACTGTAAATTATGGTCGCTTTACATCTACGTCTTTCAGAAACTTGAGCAATGCGTATGCCCAAGTTAACTTAGCTCCGGGATTGCGTTTCCGTACCGAATTAGGTGTTGACGTATTCACACAAAACGAAGAAGCGTATTTCCAAAGCCAAACGGTTCGTAACCAAACACGTGCAACCAACGGACTTGGACAGAATTTTGGTCGTTTTGTAACCAATTACAATACAAACAACTTCTTCTCGTACGATAAATCATTTGGTCGTCATTCGACAAGTACAACACTTGGAATGCAGTACCAAGAGTCACAAACGAAAGATAACTTCGCAGAAGGTCTTGCTTTCCCGTCAGATTCATACCAACGTATTGCAAGTGCTGCGACGATTTCAGCGGGTAGTTCTTCGGAGACAAACTTCCGTTTCTTGTCTTACTTCGTTCGTACGAACTACAAATTTGCAGATAGATATTTACTTTCATTGAGTGGTCGTGTGGACGGTTCTTCCCGTTTTGGTTCAAACGCACGCTATGGTTTCTTCCCGGCTGCTTCATTGGGTTGGGTAATTACAGAAGAAGACTTCTTGAAAGAAAACAAATATGTTAGCTTCTTGAAACTACGTGGTAGCTACGGTCTAGTCGGAAATGCAGAAATCGGTAACTTCCCGCAATTGGGCTTGTTCTCTGGAGATGCAGGATACGCTGGTGTAGCTGGTCAGCGTCCGTCACAAATTGGAAACCCTGATTTACGTTGGGAAACAACTGCACAGTTGGACTTTGGTCTTGATTTTGGCTTGCTCAAAAACAGAATCAATGGTGAAATTGACTACTACGTAAAAAATACTACAGGCTTATTGCTAAACGTCAATGTACCGGCAACGACTGGTTTCTTTACACAAGTTCGTAACGTTGGTTCATTGGAAAACAAAGGATTTGAGTTCGTTTTGAATACGCAAAATACAGTGGGTAAATTCAAGTGGAATACGTCACTTAATTTTGCGACAAACAAAAACAAAGTTATTGACATTCAAGGACAAATCATTGAAGGCGGTATTCGTAACATGAACCGTGTCATGGAAGGTCAACCTATTGGTGTTTTCTATACAGTGGAATATGCGGGTGTAAACCCTGACAATGGAGATGCTTTGTTCTTCCGGAATACACAAAATCCGGATGGTACTTTGGATCGTTCGACTGTAACGAACAACGGGTACAACTCTGCACAACGTGTTGTTGTAGGTAATCCGAACCCGAAATTGGTGGGTGGTATCACGAATAACTTCTCGTACAAAGGATTTGACATGAGTATTTTCTTGAATGGCGTTTTCGGAAACGACATCAACATTTATGGTCTAGGTCAATATTCTTCTGCGAATGGTATTTACGAAGATAACCAAACGAGAGACCAATTGAACGCTTGGACACCAGACAACAGAGAAACGAATGTTCCAGAAGCACGTTTCTACCGTGGTAACGGAAACCAAGCATCTAGTCGCTATATCGTGGATGGTTCATTTGTTCGTTTACGTACCGTTTCTTTGGGCTATACAGTTCCAAAAGAGATGATTGAGCGACTTAAATTAGAGCGTTTACGCGTGTATGTTTCAGGTATGAACTTGGCGACGTTTACAAAATATCCACTTTGGGACCCAGAAGTAAACTCGGATTCATTCTCATCGAACTTCGCGATTGGTAATGACTTCTACACGCCGCCACAACCAAGAACATTCTTAGTTGGTCTAAACATTGGTTTTTAAGTTGAACATTTTAACGACTCGAACATGAAAAAAAATAGATTTGTATATTCGCTTCTTGCTGCTGGTGGCTTGTTTATCGCTACCGGTTGTGGAAGTAAACTAGATGTGGCTCCCACGCAGAGTATTGATGAAACAACGGCTCTTTCTACCTCTCGTGACGTAGAAGTAACCCTTATCGGTTGCTATGACGGAATGCAAGATGTGGACGTGTATGGCGGTGCCATCCAATATATCTCTGATCTACTTGGAGATAACAACGACATGCGTTTTGGAGGTACTTTCCAGAACTTATTGGAAATTTTTGACAAGCAAATGACGACCGTTAACGCAACGGCAAACAGTACTTGGCGCTTTTCTTACAATGCAATCAACCGTGCAAATAACGTACTTTCTGCGCTTTCTGTCGTAGATGAGTCCAAAAGAGCGCGTATTGAAGGCGAGGCGAAGTTCATTCGTGGTGCTTTGTATTTCGAATTGGTACGTATTTATGGTAAAACATGGGGTGACGGCGATAATGCAGCTAACCCAGGTGTTCCGTTGGTTTTGAAACCAACACGAAGTGTACAAGATGAAGATTTCGTGGCGAGAAACTCTGTGGCAGACGTCTATGCGCAAGTTATCAAAGATTTGACAGAGGCAGAAGCAGCTTTGCCGATGACTAACGGTAACTACGCGACAAAATCGGCAGCAGCAGCCATGTTGTCTCGTGTCTATTTACAACAAGGGAATTATGCCGCAGCACGTGACGCAGCAAACCGCGTTATTCAGTCGAATGTATATCGTTTAGCGCCTTCTTACGACCAATTATTCTATACATTTATTGGTGGTGGCGGTGCAATCCCGGCAGAGTATGTTTTCTCGATGACAGTGACAACACAAGACGGTGCAAACGGTTTAAACACGTATTATGGCGTAACGGTAGGTTCAATTCCTGGAACTTCAGGTCGTGGTGATTTCCGTATTTTACCTTCGCATTTGGCTTTGTATGAAGAAGATGACGCACGCGCTGCTTTCTTCATCCGGGCGAATAACAATACGTATTCTCAAAAACACTTAGACAGATTCGGACACGTACCTGTTGTGCGTTTAGCTGAAATGTATTTGACGCGTGCCGAGGCTAACTTCCGTTTAGGTACTGCTGTAGGCGCAACACCAGCAGCAGACGTTAACGTTATCCGCCAAAGGGCTGGACTTGCTCCATTGCAAACCGTTACACTTGCTCAAATCTTGAAAGAACGTAAGTTGGAACTTGCCTTTGAAGGTGTTCAATTGCATGACTTGAAAAGAACAAGAAGCAGTGTTCGTGGTATAGCTTGGAACTCACCAAGACTCATTCTACCAATTCCGCAAAGAGAAATGGACACAAATAAATCGCTCGTACAAAACGAAGGATATTAAGGATTTCTCTTACTGACTATTTCTGAAAATCGCTACTCAATTTTTTTATTGAGTAGCGATTTTTATTTCTAAATATTCTGACAAATAAACAGGAATAAAATGGAATATTAACTCGTTTAGAAAGCATCTGAAAATGTCAATTTCTTTGATGAATAAACGAAGTAATACATTCTTTATAAGTCAATTAACCTGATTGTATTTGAATTATTCGTAATTTTTTACCTAAAAGAAAGAGAGTGAAGGTCCTCTTTCTATTCGATACGCACCTACACAAAAAAACGCTACTCAAGTTCATTTGAGTAGCGTTTTTAATGATGTTAGAATAAGTAAATTTACGCTGTTTTCAAGTAAATTTGGAAACGTCTGAAAGCGGCAATTGTCATACCTACAACCAATAGAAGTGTACCAATCCAGAGTAAATTAATCTGTGGTTTTTCCTCTGCCTTCAAAACAATAAATTCACGTTGCCCTCTGGAAATAGCGAAGTTAAATTGCCCGTTTACTGGGTCGATTTCGGTTAATTGAGCGCGTAATCCGAGCTCCAAGCTAACTTCTGGTTTACTCCAAATTTCTCTATTTTTGATAACGAACGTGGGGTATAATTTTCTTTCTCCATCGCGTTCCAAAATACGCAAGGTGGCTTTTGCTGCTGCATCTCCCGGAGCTAAGTCCAAACCATCTACCTGATTTACAGCCACTACATCATCCAAAATCGCTACATAATCATTCAAGAAAAACGTATCTTTCAAGGCAACTTTGAAGTTTTCAGGGGCACTCCATTCTCTGTCTTCTTCCAGATTGACAAACGTTACGTGCGAGTAAATATCTCTTGTCGCCAATTTTTTAATATCTGGGGAGGCCACATTTCCCATTTTTTCATTGATTTGAAAACGGGGATAGAGATTGAAACTTTTGCCTTCTTTGTCTTTATACGAAACCTGATAATAGGTGTTTTCTGCTTCGTAGGCAACGGTATCGCCTCGTTTGTAGAAAAGTTTATCACCGTCCATAATGTCAGCACGAGCAATACCCAAATAGCCTGAAGTGGGAATCGGTTGGATGAAACGTTTCTCAATGAATCCAGGAACGTTCCGAACATCAACAAATTGACCTTGATAGGTAAGCGTATATTCGCCCATTTGCAAAGGTCTATTGAGCCACAAAACAACATTTTCTTTGTTCGCTTCGTCGTTGTCTGCAAAAATTTCAGAACCCGAAGTATTGACAGAAATTACTTTGGAATACCCCGACGAAAACATAATTCCGATGAGCATCAAAGCAACGCCAATGTGTGTGGTTGCACCGCCCGCAATTTGCCATTTACCCTTCAAAATATCAATGAGTACCGCACCGTTTGCAATGATACTGAATATCCCTGCTGTGAGGATTAGAATGTATTGCCAATTGTTTACTTTTGTAACGGTAATAACGATTGTTGCTAGTAAAAGCGTAGCTATCAATGGGTTAACTAATTTCCCAAGTGTTTCTTTCTTGATTTTCATCCACCAGAAATACTGTCCTACACCCGTTAGTATCGTAATAATGACAAAAAACCATTGCTGGAATTTCGTGTAGTGCATGATTTGGTCGCTTGGCATCGCCATGTTTAAAGACAATCCAAATGCCTCACCTAACTTATTGTAAACAGGAATAGACGTCGTAACAATCACTTGGAATGCGGCCAAACAAAGCACCAAAACGCCAATGAAAATCCAAAATTCTTTTGAATAAGTTTCCACTTCTTTTTCATCGGCAGGGAGTTCTTTCCAACGAAGTGCAGCTAGGATGATTGCAAACACCACAAAGCTAAGCAGGTAAATTAGCAACTGACCCGACAGCCCCAAATCTGTGAAAGAGTGAACAGAGGCATTGCCCAAAATCCCACTCCGTGTTAAAAAAGTGGAATATAAAATGAGGATGAACTGAGCAAAAACAAGAATGAAGGTATATTTGAGCGCAGACGAGTTTTTGGGTGCTAAAAGCATCGTATGGAAACTTGCAACCAGAATAAGCCAAGGAACATACACGGCGTTTTCTACGGGGTCCCAGTTCCAATATCCACCAAAATTGAGGGTTTCGTATGCCCAAATTGCCCCCATCATAATCCCTGTTCCAAGAACAACAGCAGACACGAGTGTCCAAGGAAGTGCAGGTTTAATCCATTCGGTATATTTTTTTTGCCATAATCCGGCAATACCAAAAGCAAAAGGAACAAGGGTCAAAGCAAAACCAAGAAACAGCGTTGGAGGGTGAATAACCATCCAGTAATTTTGGAGTAGGGGGTTCAAACCATTTCCGTCATTCGGAACAAAATCAGGTTGTGTTTTCCAAACGGGCAAGTCAGGCATGGACTCTTTAAGCAGCAAGAAAGGGGAGCTACCAAGTTTCAATTCTCCCCAGATTACGACTCCGAGAATCATGGAGGCAAGAAAGGCTTGTACACCCGCCATAACTGTCATGACGGGCGCTTCGAAGGAAGACGTATTCTTTTTCCGTTTGATTTTCTGATAAAAAGTGAAGATAAGAAGGACGCCAATGAGTGCATCCCAGAACATCCAAAGCAAGAAACTACCTTCTTGATCTTGCCAAAAACTAGAGATGGCATACCCGACCGGTAAGCTCCAAGAGGTATTGTCCCACGCGTAGTGGTATTCAAAATAATGATTGAAAATAATAGTAAATAGTGTTGCGACTACCGTAAGAATGCCCGCCGTATGAATGAAAAAAGACGAACGAGCCAGGGTAATCCAAGACGACGCGGGTTTGTTATCGCGTGAGGCTTGTATGTATGCGTAAGTGGAAATTAATGCAGATACAAAAGAAATGATCACTGCAAAATGTCCAATATTTCCAAGTTGGGAACGTAGCATTTGGTGGTGAATTGATTTAGTGAATAAGCAAAGGTACGTGCTTTTACGCATTGCCTATGTGATAAAAGTGAAATATGCTATGAAAAACAATAGGATTTATCCAAGATGTCTTCCATGAAACGATTAAAACAAATCCTCTTTTCTTTCCAGTAGCAAAATGGAAGATTGAGGAACAACAACATACTGTTCGCCGTGGTACATGATTTCTATCGCATGTCGCTGTAAATAAATGGCCAAATCTCCTTCTTCTGCTTGAAGCGGAAGATACTTTGTCTTTTCCTGCTGGTTTTTCCAGGGTTCATCTTCGCTCATCACAGGAATAGGATACCCTGGTCCAACTTTCATGACATACCCTGACTGTACCTCTTCTTTTTCTTTTACACTCGGAGGTAAATACAATCCTGAGTGTGTTTGATCAAGAGGTTTGCTCGGTTTGATGAGTACCTTATCTCCGATGACAATAATCTTCTTCCAAGAGTCGTCCGATATAAATTCAAACATAGTTTTACAAAATAGAAAATGTATGTATTCAACGGTTTTGTGGAGGATTTTTGTTCCTAGATTTTGACTTATAAGTTCATTAAATAGCTCGTACCACCTAAATTGCGCATACTTCGGGTGATGGATTGCACCCGTCGTGCTGTATAAGAACCTGGATTTTTCACCGACCATTTGCGTGGACTTGGAAGAATCGCCGCTATTTTTGCCGCTTCTGTTCTGGTTAAATTTTGAGCTGATTTATTGAAATAGCGTTGCGCACCTTCTTCAAAACCAAAGGTCATAATACCGGTTTCCGCCACATTCAAATAGACTTCCAAGATACGCTCTTTGCCCCAAATTAATTCTATAAGAAAGGTGAAATATACCTCAGCGATTTTCCGAGTATAACTTCTACTTTGCCATAAAAAAACATTCTTGGCTACCTGTTGCGAAATCGTAGATGCACCCTTTAATTTCTTGCCTTTCAAGTTGCCCATAAATGCGTTTTTCATTGCCTCGAAATCAAAACCATTGTGGTTCGGGAATTTCTGGTCTTCCGCTGCAATAACCGCCAATGCTGCTTCCTTGCTTATTTCGTCCATACTTCGCCACGAATAATGTAGTTCCGAGTCCCGCCCTTCACTGCTGGCTTCCATTTTCTGCCCGAGCATCGTCCAAGTAAAAGGAATCGGAACAAACTTGAAGAAAATCACGGACAGTACCGTGAAGCCAATAAAATAGAGTATAATTTTGCCAATAATTTTGCCGATAAATCCCATGTATATCTGTTTTTTGATAAATATTTCCGAACTAATTGGTACTCGCTTATCTTTGAGCGAATGATTTTAAACTCAAAATTAATGCAAATAGATTTATCTTCTAAAAAAATCCTCATTACAGGTGCTTCCAAAGGAATTGGTTTGGCTATTGCACAGCAAGTTGTAGCCGCAGGTGCAGACGTCGTTCTGCATTATCGTTCTGATAATGAGTCGCTTATAGAATTGCAAAAGCAATACCCGTCCCAAAAAATTGAATTGGTTTGTGCAGATATGAATAAGCCTGAAGATGTACAGTTTTTGTGGGAGCAATCTGTTCAAGTACTTGGTTCTCTGACGGGCGTCGTACTGAACGCCGGAATTTTTACGGCACATGCCATAGAGGATTCCTCTGCCGACTGGATGCATGTTTGGCAAAAAACCATGCAAGTAAATTTGAATGCCATCGGACAATTGACACATCTTGCGTTGCAGTCAATGCCCTCTTCTGGAGGAGGTCAACTGGTATTTATTGCCTCAAGAGCAGCGTTTCGCGGAGAAACCGCCGATTATTTGGCATACGCGGCATCCAAAGGAGGTGTAGTATCTCTCGGAAAAACCGTGGCGCGTTCCTTCGGCAAAAAAGGCATGATTTCCTTTATCGTCGCACCCGGATTTACAAAAACACAAATGGCGGAGGATTTCATCGCACAAGCAGGTGAGCAAAAAATCATCGACGAATTGGGCTTGAATGAGCTAACAACGCCCTCGCACATATCGCCTGTGGTAACGTTGATGCTCTCCGGTGCCATGAATCACGCAAGTGGAACAACCGTGGACATCAACGCGGCATCTTACATGCACTAAAGCGAAAAAGGAGGCGTTCCATGTGTTTTTTGGACAATAAAGCGGCCGAAAAGCTCTTCACTGTACCAATTTTGTTCCCGTGTTTTCTTGACAACCTCCGCATGTTCGCGCTGTCTGTAAGCGAATTGCTTGACGTCTTCGAGCGAATCCCAAACGGAAAAAGTAGCTTGCTTTATCCAAGGAATCTCTCCGATACCTACTGAGTAAAGATAACCCGGCGCAGTTGGCATGGTTTGCGCTACGGCAGGGACATTCGACCAAAATCCGTTCAATTTATGCAAACGAATGCTCGCTCTAGTCAAAACAGCCACTTTGCCTTCGGGTATAACTTTGCTGTTTGGGCGGCCAAAAGGCTCTTGTTTGTCCCAAGTGCCGTGTGCAGCAAACGGAACCGCCTGCAAAGTCCATTCGGAGTCGCTGATGAGATTCCACCATTTCATGACGACCGAATTTTCCCGAAAAGTAGTATAGTCGTTTTCGTTTTGCCAAACCAATAACATAGACCATTGGCGTAAATCAGGTGTTTTATCGAAAGTTCCGTTTTTGCCGCAGCCCATGAGTTTCCAGAAAGAGATTTTTTTGTTCAATACCAAGGGGAGACGTAAAATCGCCATAGAAACAAAACCGAGCGGAATCGCCCAAGTACGTAAACGAACAACGGTGAGAGTAACAATCATTTGGTAGTGGGTATATATAAGAAGTTTTTAATAACGTATTGTACGAAAAATTGAACCAGCGGCACTCGAATAGCTATGTTTTGAAGCAAAAGATAATCGCGTAGCGCAAAAAACAACGAGAGCAAAGATAGAGTCAAAAAAGGGAACAATCTCACCTAAGTTCTGGAAAGCCAAATGCATTTATTGGGTTAAACCCTTTGAATGACCTTCTTTGGGGATTCCCCTGCACGCGATACTCTGTGCTTGGAGCTTTCTAGGAGTGCTGATTTTGCTAGAAACCCTCGTTTCAAACTGAATTTTTTCTCAAAATGTTGGGCAGAAAAGCTTATTTTCTTGGTAGAGTTGTTTACTTACTATTTGATACCAGAGTATTTATTGTTTTTTTTTGGGTAGATTGAGGGGTTAATCCGAAGTCTGCTCGCGTTGCTTTGAGTGGAGAAATGTGAGCGATTTGGTGCTATAAAATTCAGGGTGATAGATTAGCAATGAGTGAATACCTTGTTGGTTTACTAAATTGCCAGTAGAAAACAACCCATTATTTGGACTTCACAGAAATAGTAGATACATTCGTTTGTTTTCTGTATGGATGCGGAAAACGTATTTTACCGAATAACTCCCAAACAAACAAGAAATGCGCTACAAAGAACACTAAAGTGCCTTATGGGCATACCAAGGCTTGAAAACGACTTCTTATGCCATCGATTTTAATCCACGAATTTTGAAGGGAATTGGGAGGATTGTACTCATCCCATAAACATATACCGATAAACAGACAATTTAAAATATGAAAGCAAACGAAACAAGAGTAGATAAATTTTTAGCGACCAACGAAACGACATTTGTAATTCCAGTTTATCAGAGAAACTACGATTGGACATTACTCCAATGTAAGCAGCTTCTGCATGACATTATTGAATCAGGTAAAAATGATAAGACAAATGCACATTTTATTGGTAGTATTGTATATGTTCACGATGACGTTTATTCAGCATCAGGATTAACAGAACTTACCATAATTGATGGACAACAGAGGCTTACAACGATTACATTAGTTTACATAGCACTTTACCGACTGGCAAAAGAACTTGATAATCAAATGTTGGTCAATCGAATTCAAAAAACATATTTGATTAATGAATTTGCCTCAGAAGGGGAAAAATTAAAACTAAAACCTACTGAAAACAATAAAGAAGCACTTGGGTATATTCTCAATGCGACAAACGACGAAGAATTTAAAGGTTACTCGAAAATTATTGAGAATTTTAACTATTTCAGGTCAGTAATAAATCCAGAAAATTTTGAAGTCGTTCAACGTGGACTTTCAAAGTTAATTTTTGTTGATATTGCTCTTGACAGACAAAAAGATAATCCACAAAGAATTTTTGAAAGTTTAAACTCGACAGGGCTTGAGTTGTCACAAGCCGACCTTATTAGGAATTACATATTAATGGGATTAAAACCTAAAGAACAGGAACGGATTTATAAACACTATTGGGAAGTAATTGAAAAAAATGCAAAAGATGAAACCTTAAACAAAACAAAAATTTCTGAATTTATTCGTGATTATCTGACACTAAAGAATAAAGAAATTCCTAATAAATCAGATGTATATTCTAAGTTCAAGGAGAAATATCCCACTTCTACTATGGACGAATTAGAAGTTGTACTTACCGAATTGAAATCACTCGTCAAATATTACAACAAATTAGCTAATCCCAAAAATGAATCTGATAAACAAATTAGAGTTCAACTTGAATATATTAATAGATTAGAAATAAATGTTGCTTTTCCTTTTTTGATGAAAGTCTATGAAGATTTATCAAATGAAATTATTGATAAAACTACATTTATTTCGGTGCTATCGACGATTCAATCATTTACATTCAGACGTTTTATTTTAGGTTTACCGACAAATGCACTCAATAAAATCTTTATGGGCTTGTATGATAAAATTGAATCTAACAATTATTTGTTCTCAATTCAAAAATCTTTGTTGCAAAGGTCAGGTGTTCAGCGCTTTCCAAGAAACACCGAAACGGTAAATGCTCTTAAAGAAAAAGATGTTTACAACATTAAGCCCAAAAATAGAACTTACTTGTTTGAGCGTCTAGAGAACTTTCAAAATAATGAACCAGTTACGATTGAAGGTAATTCTGATATTACAATCGAACATATTTTTCCACAAAATCCGGACCCAAAATGGAAAATAGAATTAGGTGCAGATGAGTACAATTTGATTAAGGAAAATTACCTCAACACAATTGGTAATTTAACCCTATCAGGTAATAATGGAAAGTTGGGTAATAAACCTTTTCTAGACAAGAAGGTCATGAATTTGGATGGTAAAGAACAAGGATACGGTTTTAGCAGACTTTGGCTAAACAGAGATTTAAAAGAAAAAATGAAGTGGGATAAAGTTGAAATTGAAAAAAGAGCAAACTTAATTTCAGAACGGTACATAAAAGTCTGGGAAATCCCGGAAATTGATGTAGAGCTAGAAGCGACGAATGATGAAATAAATATTTTTGATGCAGAAGACCCTAAACACAAGAAACTTGAATATGCTATTTTCTTTAATCAAAAACTTGAAGTTACGCAAGTAGCAAAACTTTATATTGAAGTGTTCAAGCAGCTTTTTGATTTACAGCCGGAGACATTTTTCACTTCAGAAATTGGTGACAGATTGAATTTGACTAAAACACCTGACGCAAACGGATTGAGACAAGCAGTTCCTATTAGTGAGACATATTTTATTGAGGCAAACATTGACAATGTGGGCAAGTTCGAAAGAATAAAACAAGCCCTGACAATTTTTGGATTTGAAGATGAATTATCAATTAAGTATGCTGAGTGATAAGGAAGAGTGAAATCATAAAATATTCATTTTGATTGAAAGAGACTTTATGTACGTAATTTTTCAATCCCCCCCAAATTCATAATCAATAAAAAAATGAAAAAAATAGCCATTCTTTTACTTTCAGTCGCGGCAAGTAGTTGCACAGACATTCTGGGTATATTGGGTAACTCAGAAATGACCGTGAATATCACAAACAACTCAGGGATGACCATTCGAAAGGCTGGGTTTTATGCGGAACATGGAACTCAGGTTTTTGTAGATTCATTCATTGTAGAAAATATTTTAGCAGGTAGTTCCAAACAGTTGATAGCCAAGGAGAGCCGTAAACTGTTGGGCAGTGATGGGAGTTTTACGCTGCTTTTAACCTTTGAAAACGGAGATACAAAAAGGGCAAGTTGCTGCTATTTTACTCACGGACAATTTCAAAATGCCGCAATTGACTTTGAAGTCAAGAAAGATACAATCTTAAAAAATATCACTTTTTAAACCGGACTTAAATCAAACACAAACGAAACAGTTCATTTCTTGCCAATGGATGAACTGTTTCTTGTTGAATCAGTCAAAAACTAGATACCTAATCAAGTAAAAAATAGCGTATATACTTATAATCTTCTTCGCAAGCAGGAAGCAAAGGTATCTTCCTAACCATCGGCTGTACGGTTATTTAGGGAATTAATAAAGAATTTTGTAGTCTTCGTGAGCAAGTAGATTCATCTCTACGGAGGTTGTAACTGTAAAATGTATTTGGCTCATTCGAAGGATTATAATCTCTAAAATCTCCCTGCCACAAATTATTTTTTGCTTCGTTAAACAGCAAAATAGAAAACAAATTCGAACTTTAATGAGATTGGATTACGTATATTTCAAACCATCATGGATGGATTTCGTTTACTTACCAATTAATTTACGTCTTCTATGAATAAGCGCATAACTCATTTTTTCGTCTTTTTTCTTTTTCTCTCATTTGTATCACAAGCTCAGGTATCTCACGCCATTTGGGATGGACTGACTAAAAAACATGTTTCCGCTGCCGGGCGTGTCAATTACGGCGGGTTTAATAAAGATGAAAAAACCTTGGATAGCTACTTGGCTCTTCTTTCTGCCAATCCTCCCAAAGCAGATTGGTCAAAAGAAGAAAAACTCGCTTTTTGGATCAATGCGTACAACGCTTTTACCGTCAAATTGATTTTGAATTACCAAAAAGACAATATTAAAAGTATCAAAGACATCGGAAGCTCCATCAAAATACCTTTTGTGAATACGCCTTGGGACATCAAATTCATTAAAATTGGAGGTAAATCCATGGACTTGAATGAAATTGAACATGGAATTATCCGCAAACAATTTGCTGATGCACGCATTCATTTTGCCTTGGTTTGTGCGGCCGTTTCTTGTCCGCCGCTACGCAATGAAGCATTTGTTGCTGCCAAATTGAACGCTCAACTCGACGATCAAGGTGTTCGGTTTTTGAATGATCCAACCAAAAATAAAGTGACTGCCAACGGCGCAACTGTCTCTAAATTATTCACATGGTATGGGGGCGATTTCAAAAAAACAAAGCCCGTCACAGACTGGATTAATCAATATTCACGTGTGAAAATGCAAAAAAATGGTTCTATCTCGTACATGGACTATATTTGGGACTTGAATGGCTCTTTTTAAATAAAATTAACACAACTATTTACGTTTATCTAATTACTTTTTATGTCTTCTACCGTATTTTGGTTTCGTAATGATCTCCGTTTGCATGATAATGAGGCGCTTTTAAGAGCGTATAAACGAGGAAATGTAACTCCCGTTTACATTATTGATGAAAGATGGCTCAAAGATTTTTCCCAAGGTTTTCCGAAAGTGGGCGCGTATAGAATGCAGTTTATTTTGGAATCTGTCCAAAATTTGCGCCAACAACTACTTCAAATCAATTCCAATTTACTGGTTCGGGTGGGGCGCCCAGAAGAAATTCTTCCTAAACTTGCAGATGCACTCGGTGCATCGCATGTAGTGGCTTCGAAAGAAGTGACAGAAGAGGAAACAGATGTCGAAACGGCACTGTCTCAGGCGCTTAAACCATTGAACATTGATATTGACCTCGTCTGGACGCGCTCTTTGTACCATGCGCTCGATTTACCTTTTCAAATTCATTTCTTGCCCGATATTTTTACCGAATTTCGTAAAAGAATGGAACGCGGTGCAAAAATTAGAGCCACTTTCCCCGCACCTTCGTCTATTGGTGATTTTCCAGTTGACCTCGATATGGGGGAAATTCCGTCGCTCGAAAACCTAGGCTATGCACCTATTCAAAAAGATGCTCGTGGTGTTCTAGATTTCAAAGGCGGTGAAGAAGAAGGACTAAAACGCCTACACTATTATCTGTGGGACACCCAATTACTCAAGACATACAAAGAAACAAGAAACGGATTACTCGGCGGTGATTATTCCTCCAAATTCTCTCCTTGGTTGGCATTGGGGTGTCTATCTCCTAGAAAAATATACGAAGAGATTCGCCAATTTGAGGCAAAACATGGCGCAAATGACTCGACTTATTGGCTCATTTTTGAATTACTTTGGCGCGATTACTTCATCTTTGTTTCGCTCAAATACGGTTCGAGAATGTTCAAAATTCAAGGAATAAAATTGGATGTATCCAAAACTTGGAAACAAGATATTAGCAAATTTACCAAATGGGTAAATGGCGAAACGGGTATTCCTTTCATTGATGCGAACATGAAAGAATTAAAACAAACCGGATTTATGTCGAACCGAGGACGTCAAAATGTGGCTAGTTTTTTGGCACACGACCTTGAAATCGACTGGCGTTGGGGTGCGCGTTATTTTGAAAGCCAATTACTTGATTACGATGTTTGTAGCAACTGGGCAAACTGGAATTATGTGGCAGGTATTGGTAATGACCCCCGTGAAAATCGGTATTTCAACGTCGTCAAACAAGGTAAAATGTACGATAGCAAAGGAAAATATGTCAAACATTGGATTCCTGAACTACAAAAAATAAACGATGCTATGATACATACGCCGTATTTGGCACACGAAAGTGACTTGAAGGTAGCAGGGGTAGAAATAGGTAAAAATTATCCTAGACCCTTGGTCAGAATTTTACCTCCAAGGTAAGCTATCCTAAAAAAAATACGCTCAAACCAACGATGCTGACATTCATCCTAAGGATAGATCAGCATCGTTTTTTTGTTGTATATTTGAACGTCAATCTTAGAGATAAAGACGAATTGAACTAACATTTGTAAAGTAATGAAGAAAGGAACGATTATTATTGTAGGTATTATCCTACTTTTTACCATGTATGGCTGTAGTACATACAACGGGCTTGTTGGAAAAGATGAAACAGTGAACGAAAAATGGTCACTTGTTCAAACACAATACCAACGCCGTGCAGATTTAATCCCCAACTTGGTGAATACCGTCAAAGGGGCTGCAAATTTTGAAAAAGAAACGCTAACGCAAGTTGTTCAGGCAAGAGCAAGTGCAACATCCATGAATTTGAATGCAGCAGATTTGACACCTGAGAACATTCAAAAGTTTCAAGCTGCACAAGACCAACTAAGCGGTGCTTTGAGTAGATTGCTCGTAACCGTTGAAAAATATCCGGAGCTAAAAGCAAACCAAAACTTCTTAGAGTTGCAAGCACAATTGGAAGGAACAGAAAACCGAATTACGGTCGCTAGAAATGATTTCAATACGGTTGTTAAAGTGTATAACCAAGCCGTTCGTGTTTTCCCGGCAAGTCTTTTTGCAGGTATTTTTGGATTTGCACCCAAAGGATACTTTGAAGCCGCAGCATCCGCACAGAATGCACCAACTGTCAGTTTTTAATCAGTAAACGAATAGCTCGGCGGATACGTCGGGCTATTTTTTTGATATGTTAACGAAATCACAAGAAAAAATTCTCGTAGAGTCCATTCAAAAAGCAGAACTACATACATCAGGGGAAATCAAGGTTCATATCGAAGCGACCTGCGAAATAGACCCAATGGAACGCGCGAAAGCTATTTTTGAGCATCTTGGACTACAAAAAACCGAACTAAAGAACGCGGTTTTGATTTATTGGGCGTACCAAAGTCGTAAATTTGCTATCCTTGGCGACTCCGGTATCAACCAAGTTGTATCTTCTAATTTTTGGGATTCGACAAAAGAAACCATGCGTACTTTTTTCCAAAAAGACCAATTTGTGGAAGGAATTGCTGCCGCAGTAACGGAGGCAGGATACCAACTGAAGACTTTTTTTCCGTACGATTCAAACGATGTCAATGAAATTTCAGACGATATTTCAATGGGCTAATCTATCTAACTCTATGTTTACACGTCATTTTATTCTTCTTTCGACCTTTTTGTTTTTGTCGTTTTTTGGTTTTGGACAAACCATTCCCGAAAAACCCAATCCTCCGCGTTTAGTCAATGATTTCGCCTCCGCATTCTCTAAAGAGGAGGTAAATCAGTTGGAGCAAAAATTACGCGTTTATAATGATACTACTTCCACTCAATTAACTGTCGTGATTGTCCCTACAATTGGTGATTACGACATGAATACCTTCGCTGTTGAGCTCGGCCGTGCGTGGGGCGTTGGTCAGAAAGGTAAAAATAACGGGTTGATTTTGCTTTGGTCAACAGGCGAAAAAAAGGTGTATATCGCAACGGGATATGGCTTAGAAGGAGCATTACCCGATGCGTATGCGAAGCGGATAATCAACAACGACATCATTCCTGCGTTCAAAGAAGGTCGGTTTTATGACGGAATAAATAAGGGTGTTGATTCGATTATTAGCTATTTGAAAGGGGAATACAACGCCGAGGAAAGTACAGAAGACGACGGCTCTTTTTGGATACCTTTCTTGATTATCCTCCTCATTTTTATTGTCATCAGTCTATTGAATAAAAGAAGTGGCGGCGGTGGTTTTTCTGGTGGTATGCCATATACAACTTATACAAACTGGGGGCCATCTTCTGGTAGTTGGGGTGGAGGAAGTAGCAGCAGTGGCAGTGATTTTGGTGGTTTCGGAGGAGGAGATTTTGGTGGAGGTGGTGCTGGCGGCGACTATTAACCGCTTCCTAATCGCCTTACAAGCAATAAATCAACCAATTCTGCTACTTTGAAAGGAGGGTGCGTTCGCCAGTTCGAAAGCGTTAATGTACCTCCACAATTGACGTAATAATCAATTTTATATCTTTCAAATTCAGCTAAAATAAACGGACGAACATTCAAGGCGGCAATCCATCCATCTTCGACTTCTTCTAGCCATTCTTCGTAATAATCCGTTTCTCCTCCATGAAATTGAAGTAGATTGTCTGCAATTAAAATAAATTTTGTAATTCCTGCTTGTAAAAGTGGGTCAATCAAAGTTCTTTTTAAGTGCATGGAATCGTTGTGTAAGGCATCATTCCATTCACCAAAAAGCTCGATAATACACGTTTTAGACGAATAATCTGAAAAAAGCAATTTGCAATACAACGTCTCAGAACCGATATAATCCCATTGAGGATCAATGAAATAGCCATAAATGGTATCTTCGTATTGGTTCGAATACGAATTTCCATAAAAAGGTGAAGCAGGGTCTTTTTCTGCCTGATAGTACTTTTTCCAGCGATAAAAAGGTTCTATCGTATGCATAGATTATTATTTAAAAGGTAACAATTTCGCTAGAACTACTTGTTACTCTACATAGTTTCTTAATTTTGGGCATTCATACATCGGTTTCACCGAGTTATCACATTCACACGCTATGTCATTAAGCAGAAATATTCAAAAAGATTATCTAACGGCTTCAGAACCAGCGAAATATAAGTTGGAGAATTTGAAGTCAGAGGAAATGATATTAAATATTGGCCCTCAGCATCCCTCGACTCACGGCGTTTTGCGATTGGAAGTCGTGACGGATGGCGAAATTTTAGTAGATGTTGTTCCACATATTGGATATTTGCATCGCTGTTTTGAAAAACATGCAGAAAATCTTCCGTTCAATCAAATTATTCCTTTTGTAGATCGGATGGATTATCTGGCAGCAATGAACTCTGAACATGCGTATGCCATGGGCGTTGAGCAAATGCTCGGAATCACGGAGCAAATTCCGAAGCGGGTAGAGTATATTCGCGTTTTGGTTGCCGAACTGAATCGCCTTGCTTCGCATTTTGTAGCTATTGGAACGTACGCACTGGATATTGGTGCACAAACTCCTTTTTTATGGCTTTTCCGTGAACGTGAAAATATACAACGTTTGCTGGAATGGGTTTCTGGTGCTCGAATGCTCTATAATTATATCTGGATTGGTGGACTTTTCTATGATTTGCCCGTCGGTTTTGAGGAACGTTGTACTGAATTTATAAAAACATTAAAACCAAATTTGGTTGAGCTACAACAAATTATCATTGATAATCATATATTTATTCAAAGAACAGCCAATGTAGGTGTTCTTGATTTACCCCTTGCTGTGAATTATGGATGCAGTGGCCCTGTGCTGCGTGGTTCTGGTTTAAAATGGGATTTACGCAGAGTCGATGCATATTCTGTTTATCCTGAACTGGATTTTGATATACCTGTTGGGCAAGGATTGATGGGAAAAATAGGGGATTGCTGGGACAGAAACCACGTGCGTGTGTTGGAGTGCTGGGAATCTGTTAAAATAATCGAACAATGTCTTGAAAAACTACAAAAGGAACATAAACGAACGCGTACGTTTGACCCGCAAGCAGTTGTTCCAAAGAAAATAAGACCAGCTAAAATGGATTTTTACGTCCGTGCAGAGAATCCAAAAGGTGAGTTAGGCTTCTTTTTCAGAACAGACGGAAAGTCAGACGTGCCGATACGTGTGAAGGCACGGGCGTGTTCTTTCAGTAATTTATCTGTGTTGCCAGAGATTTCTCGTGGAGTGATGATTGCGGATTTAGTAGCAATAGTGGGGAGTTTAGACCTTGTGATGGGTGAAGTTGACCGTTAAAACTCCCAAACACTTGGATTTTGGTGGCGACGCAAATGTTTGCGGAGTTCAAGCCAAAATGCCAAGACAAGATACAAGATAATGGGACTGCCAAATGTAAAAAAGGAGGCGTAGATGAAATACAGACGGACACTGCTGGCTGCAAAGCCCATTCGTTCACCTATTTTGGAACAGACACCAAATAATCTTTCTTCAACTGTGTAGCGAATTTTTTCCATAAAATGTGCAAGTAAAGTTTAGGGTGATGAGTGTCCTCTTTCACGAGACAATCTGGAATGCGTACGAAAGTACAAACTTATTAACGTCAAAAACAAGTATGTTGTTTAGTTTTATTGTTTCGGAATTGTAAAAAAATGATATTCGTCCTATTTTTAAGGGATAAAATAGCCTAATAACAAGCCAAGGGAAATAACCATATAGGGTTTGATTTTTTCGGATAAGAGAAGTAGAAAAGTAACCGTAATGATGGAAATAGAGAGCGGATTGGCAGCCATAGGCCCAAGAAGTGAAATTCCAGCAGAGATAGTTAGCCCTGTACTTGCTGCATTGATACCCTCCAATGAGGCACGAATGACGCGGTATTGCTTGAGTTGTTCCCAGAATTTATAGACAAAAAAGATGAGAAAAGTACCAGGTAGAAAAATGCCAGCAGAGGCGATAACAGCCCCAATAATATAACCATCAAAGCCCCAACTTCGCAAAGAAAGTGCGCCAACAAAAGAGGCTACAGAGAATGTCGGCCCAGGCATAAGTTCAGAAATGACCAATCCTGTTAAAAATTCGTCTTTGGTTAAATAGTGTTTAAATTCTACAAACTCATTGTAAAGGAGGGGCTTCAAAATGTGTCCACCGCCAATAGCTAAACTACCGTTTCGGTAAAAGTTTTCAAATAAGCGAATGGGTAAGGACTGTGTTTGAAATCCAATAACAGCAGCGAGAACCAAAACACTTGCCCACAAATAGAAGTTTCCCCATTGGATTTTTAGTTTTCCATGTTCTCTTTTTTCCTGTTGGTTCATTTTATAAGTGGTCGCCAGACCGCCCAAGAGAATCCAAAGTGGTGTAATGTAAGGGGAGCGAAAGAGATAGGCCATCGCCGCTGAAAGAACCATCAAAACAATACTTGTTTTTGTATGAATGACTTTACGACCAATAGAATAGGAGGCAAAAAAGATAAAAGCGATACCCATTGGTTTGACAAATCGAATCAATTTTTCTACCAAATGGGCATCAATGTAGTTAATTCCGTAAGCAACGGCAATCATAGTGAGGGTAGAAGGCAATATCCAGACAAATACAGTAAGCCAAGCAAGGGTAGTTCCCCCCAAACGGTAGCCGATGGCTGTCAATGTTTGGGTAGAAGACGGCCCAGGAAGAATCATACAAAGTGCCTGTAGTTCCATTAATTCGGCTTCAGTTAAATATCTTCTTTTATGTACAAAAACATTGATAAATGAAGTCAAATGAACTTGTGGCCCGCCAATGCACGTCAAGGCAAGTAGGAATACTTCCCGAAGAAAAATAAAATTTCGGATTTGCCTTGTGTGTAAAATCATGCGTAGAGGTATTTACTAAAAAGGGTGAGTCATCGGATAAACTCACCCTTTTGGGTTATTTTTTGAGCCCAAGTTCTCGTAATCTTTCATCAAGGAACTCTCCAGCGGTCATATCTTCATATATTTTCGGATTTTCAGCATCGATACACGAAGCCAGACACGTTAAGTCCATATCTGCTCTCGGATGCATGAAAAATGGAATGGAATAACGCGAGGTTTTCATTTTTTCACGTGGTGGATTGACCACCTGATGTATCGTAGATTTTAGCTTGTGATTTGTCAGCCTATCTAACATATCGCCTACATTAATGATGATTTGGTCTGGTAAAGCAGTAACGGGTATCCATTTCCCATCTCTCCGCAATACTTCCAAACCTTCCGCAGATGCACCCATCAACAAGGTAATCAAATTAATATCTCCATGCGCTGCTGCACGCACGGCATCTGGTGGAAGTGCATCGGGGTTCTCAATCGGAAAATAATGAAGGGCGCGTAAAATACTATCTCCTTGTTTTACTTTGTCTTCAAAATAATCTTCGGGTAGTTCCAAATAAAGTGCGATGGCACGGAGTAATGTTTTTCCTGTTTGTTCAAAAATTTTGTAAGTATGCAACGTCCATTCTTTGAACTCTGGTACTTCTTCCGGAAAAACATTCTGCGGCATGTGCGGAAGTGGGTCAGGCTGCCCGACGTGGTAAAATTCCTTTAAATCTGGTTTTGTATGTCCTTTGGCTTTTTCTTTTCCCTTGCCAATGTAGCCACGCTGTCCTGCCAATTCAGCAAATTCATAGGCTTGTTTTTGCGCATCAGATAGAGCAAAAAAACGTTCTACGGCGGAATACAATTGGAGACGTATTTCCTCAGACAAACCGTGGTTTTTCAAAGCAATAAATCCGATAGTATTAAAAGCAGCGCCAAGTGCTTGTACAAACTGCTGTTTCTGTTCCGGAGTACCGGTTGTGAAATGAGCTAAGTCAAGCGAAGGGATTTCGTCAAGTAAAAGATGTTGTTCCATTTGATTTGTTGTGCATGTATGTTAAAATTGAACCCGGCTACTGATGCTGCGCCCAAGTGTAATTTCATCTGTAAATTCAAGATCTCCACCAATCGGGATTCCTCGTGCAATTGTCGTGATTCTAACCGGGAAGTCCTCTATTTTCTTACGTAAATAGTACGCCGTCGTATCGCCTTCCATTGTTGGGCTCAGTGCCAAAATAACTTCTTCAACGTCACTTTCTGCGTTTTGAAGTCGCTCAATGAGGGTATCAATATGTAAATCATTCGGACCAATGCCTGCAAGTGGTGATACTACTCCGCCAAGTACATGATACAACCCTTGGTATTGCCCCGTATTTTCGATAGCCATCACGTCTCGACTATCTTGAACGATGCAAAGGACTTTTGCATCTCGTTTGGATGAACTGCATACCAAACAAAAGTCGCCATCTGAAATCGAGTGGCATTTTTTACAGAACTGTGTTTCTGCCCGCAATTTAACCAATGCCTGCGCAAGTCGATTTGTCTTTATTTCATCGGACTTTAATAAGTGCAAAGCTATGCGTAAAGCAGATTTCTTTCCAATACCTGGTAAACGAGAAATTTCGTTAACCGCTTCTTCAATGAGTTTGGATGGATATTTCAAGATAAAAGAGAGATCAATGGTTAAGCATTACTTCCGCAGAGATACCACGTCGGCAAATTTCTGTTCGCATAGCAGCCAATTCCTCAAAATCACCTTCTTTTACGCTGCATTTTCCTTTGAAGTGAATAATGATTGTACATTGTTCTGCTTGCTCAGGCGTATGTTCACAAACTTCAATCAATGTTTGAATTACATATTCAAATGTGTTTACGTCGTCATTAAAAACGATGAGTTGGTATAGCTTAACAGACTCAATTTCTTCTTCTGTGATTTCTTGGGTGATGACTGCGGGGTCTGCAATTGGAAACATCTGCTTTTTTATTTTTTACAACAAAATTACACGTTTTATCAGTTCATTATCCGAGGAAATCTCAATAAATCACTATTCTTTCTTGTTTACTTCGCTAATTTAAACAATTTTTCACATATTTGAAGCCTTTTAAACCCTAAACTCTCACCTATGTCTCCGTTGATTGCTATCGGAATCTTACTTGGTTATTTCACGATTCTCGTTACTATTGCCCATTTTACGTCCAAAAATGCGGATACTCAGTCGTTTTTTACGGCAAATAAATCTGTCCCTTGGTATCTTGTTGCGTTCGGAATGATTGGTACGTCGCTCTCTGGCGTTACTTTTATCTCTGTACCTGGTGCTGTCGGAATGAAAGCATTCTCCTACTTTCAGATTGTTCTCGGCTATACAGTTGGCTATTTATTCATCGCCACTGTGCTAATGCCTATGTATTATCGGTTGAATCTTATCTCCATTTATGGTTATTTGGAAAAAAGAATGGGTTACTGGAGTTATAAATCAGGTTCGGCTTTTTTCTTACTTTCGCGCACGCTCGGTTCCGCTGTTCGTTTGTACATTGCCGCTCAAGTACTTCAAATTGCGATTTATGACCCGCTCGGTGTTCCGTTTGAGGTCTCCGTCCTGATAACCATCGCCTTAATTTGGGTTTATACGTACAAAGGTGGTATTCAAACCATCGTCATTACGGATACTTTGCAAACGTTTTTCCTCATTACAGCGGTTGTCATGACTATTGTCCTTATCGCGGGACAATTGGGTTTGGATGCAGCGGGGGTTGTTAGAGAGGTGACTAATAGCGATTATTCCCAGATTTTCTTTTTTGATGGCGGTTGGTCTGATAGTAAAAATTTCTTCAAACAGTTTGTGTCAGGTGCATTTATCGCCATCGTCATGACGGGTCTTGACCAAGATTTAATGCAGAAAAATCTTACTTGCAAAAATATCAACGAAGCACAAAAAAACATGCTTTGGTTTACGATTGTGCTTGTCATCGTGAATCTCCTTTTCCTCGGAATGGGTGCGCTTATGTATTTGTATATCAATAAGATGGGAATAACCGCCCCAGCAAGTTCTGACGATTTGTACCCGATGCTTGCCTTACAACATTTCGCACAAGCAGATATGGGTTTGGCGGGCTTATTTGTTGGTATTACGTTCTTAATCGGTATAACAGCAGCTACGTATGCAAGTTCTGACTCAGCTTTGACTGCCCTAACTACTGCCTTTTGCGTGGATTTTATGGACATTCAGAACAAAGAAGAAAAAGAAAGAAATAAAATTAAAAATAGAGTACATCTCGGATTCTCAGCTTTATTTTTCGTCGTAATCTTGTTATTCAAACTGGTGAATAGCACGGATGTTATTTCCGCAACATTCCAAATTGCAAGTTATACGTATGGCCCTATTTTAGGCCTTTTTACGTTCGGAATATATACGCAACGAAAAACAGTTGACCGCCTCGTTCCCTTCATTTGTATTCTTTCTCCGATTTTGACCTATTTCATCGTCGTTTGGGTAGAAAGTAATCTTGGATACAAATTTGGTTTTGAAAACTTATTGTTAAACGGACTCATTACTTTCTTGGCTCTCGTCGTCTTCAAGAAAAAAGAGGTTGCCAATTAACGGTTTAAATAAATTCTTTTCTGCGCAATTTGCACCCCATTTGTAAGGCGCAAAATATACAGCCCATTGGAAAACTCAGGTATATTTATCTGAGTTTTCCCTTCATTTAAGAACCTAGATTCGTGTTTTTGAATTTTTCCGTCCGAAGTAATCCATGAAACTTCTACGTTTTTATCGACCCATTCTCTCGGGAAATATACGATTACATCTGCACCAACTACCGGATTTGGATACACAATGGGTTGATTTTTTTCGCTCTCCAAATTGCTTGTAATGACGCCGTTTTGCAAATCGGCTATCGGCCAACCCAATTGATTCAAAATTCGTTTCGTCAAATCTCCTGGTTGATGTATGACCTCAGCACTTCGAATATTGGGAGTCATCAATGAATTTGTATTTCCTTGCGGGTAAATGGATTCGTCCAAATGTGAGATACTATTTCCCGCCGTGTAGGTGCGTGGTGCAAACAAACGAGGAGTGAGCGGGCTACGTTGCCCGGGCAAATCAAACTTTAGTTGCGAACTCGTTAATTGAGTAAGTAAATCAGACGAAGGATTACCGAAAATTCGGGTGTCTTGTAAACTTTGACTTGCCAAATTCTGCACGAATAAGTCAAATATAAGCGGAAAATCTGCTTGGCCCCATTTTCCTTGCAGATTGGTATCTGTTACCCCAAATGAGCTTACAAAACCCAAACCATGGGCAATTTCATGTAAAACAACGGTTACAAAATCATAAACTCCCGAAGTCGTTCTCCCGTCGGTTTGGTAGGACCACCGTATTGCCGAATTAATGCTAATGTTAATATCAATGGCTTCTTCGTTTAACTCCTTCCCGTTGATTGCCTCCGCCAAAGCAACTGGATACCAGACAGAAGGGTAGGGAGCATTGTTAAAATCTCGGTAAATTCTTGTTGCACCCGATGACGCTAATGTCGTGGAAGCCAACGATTTATAAGTTACGTGAATCCGAATAGGAATACTGGAAATCAATAAATTACTCCAAATGTCGGTTGCATATTGAAAAGCAGTTTGTGCTTGGCTTGGTACATCCTCGTACGTTATAATGAATGTACTTGTAGCAGTTAATCGTGCTCTTGAGGCGTGACTAAATTCTGCTCGGAGAGATGTGAAGGCATCTTCTGGAACTCCGTGACAAACTACGGGGTCAATTTCTTGCCAAGTCTGTGCACACGTTTTTTTGTTTCCCAAAGCCAAAAAAAATAGGAATAGATAAAGGGCTTTTCTCATAAGAAAATGACTGCTGTTTTTTTGAATATACGAATACTTCTATAAAAACGTCACTTTATGCTAAAAAATTAGGTAAATAGTAGTGCGAACAGACTTAATCTTGCCTTTACGTATGGACTAATTCCATGATTTGCTTATTTTTGACTCTAGTACATACTTAACCTATGATAAAATTGCACTATGGAACAAATTTTAGGAAAACAGCGCGTAGTTATTGAAAAAATCACTCCTCAAATAGATGGGGGCAGATTTCCTGTGAAAAGAGTGGTAAACGAATGGATTCAGGTAGAAGCAGATATACTCATTGACGGGCATGATTTGGTGAGTGCGCGTCTCAAATATAAAGCAACAAATTCAAGTCAGTGGCAAGAAGTTCCCATGACTTTGATTAATAATGACCGTTGGAAAGCCCAATTTTTAGCTGAAGAAATCGGTCAATATGAATATACCGTTGAGGCTTGGGTGGACCATCTCGCCACTTGGCAGCACGAAGTTGAACTGAAAGTAAAAGACGGGCAGCATTTGCAAGTTGAGCTGCTACAAGGGAAAGAATTTTACGAAGAAATGGCGCTGAAAGCGACAGACGAAGACAAAAATGCGCTGTTAACTGCCGCTTCTTGGATGACAGACCCCGCCAAGTACAACGATGCCATCATGATTATTTTGAGTGAGCATACAACGCGTTGGATAAAAAAATATCCACAAAGACAAGACGCGTTCATTCACCCCATTTTATCTGTGACCGTTGACCGGGAAAGAGCAAACTTTTCTGCGTGGTATTCACTTTTCCCTCGCTCGGCATCTCCTGAATATGGCAAACACGGTACATTTAAGGATGTGGAGGGACTTTTACCAAGAATCCAGAAAATGGGCTTCGATGTGCTATATATCCCGCCGGTACATCCCATCGGAAAAACGCACCGGAAAGGAAGAAATAATAACGTATTTTGTGAAGAAGGTGAACCTGGCGTACCTTATGGAATTGGCTCTGAACTAGGTGGACATACCGCTATCCACCCAGAACTAGGTACATTAGATGACCTCAAATCCCTTATTCAGCAAGCAAAAAACCACGATATGGAAGTAGCCTTGGATTTAGCTATTCAATGTTCTCCCGACCATCCTTGGGTGAAAGAGCATCCAGATTGGTTTAAAATTTTACCTGATGGAAGTATCCGCTATGCAGAAAATCCACCTAAAAAATACCAAGATATTTATCCCATTTATTTTGAAACAAACGATTGGAAAAACCTTTGGTTGGCACTAAAAGATGTCATTTTTACTTGGGCAGAATGGGGTGTACGCATTATTCGGGTGGACAATCCACATACCAAATCGTTTAATTTCTGGGAATGGGTCATCGCTGAAACGAAATTGGTTTATCCGGATATGATTTTCCTATCAGAGGCATTCACCAAACCAAAAGTAATGCAGCAATTGGCAAAACTTGGGTTCACACAGTCTTATACCTATTATGTTTGGCGTACCACCAAACAGGAAATTACAGAATACATGACTGAACTCGTAAAAACCGAGATGAGTGAGTATTTTAGACCTAATTTTTGGCCAAATACCCATGATATTAATCCATACATGCTTCAGTCAGGAAATGAAAATCTATTCATTTTACGTCACTTTATGGCTGCGACATTGGTAAGTAATTATGGCATTTTTGGTCCATCTTACGAGTACATGTATCACGAAGCCAACTCACCCAAAGAAGAATATGCCTATTCGGAAAAATACGAAATCAAATGGTGGGATTGGAAACATGAAAATAAATTGACGTATTTAATCAGTCAAATCAATCAAATTCGGAAGGAAAATACAGCATTCAAAGCGACCAATAACTTGACATTCTGCACGGTTGCCAACGACCAACTTTTGGCTTATTTGAAGACAGCAAAAGATGGAAACCGTATTTTATGTATTGCCAATTTATCAGGAAATACAAAACAAGAAGGCATGGTTCACGTTCCTTTGTCTTTGATTGGGAAAAGTGCCTGGGAGTCGTATCGAGTACATGATTTGGTGACTGGAATGTACTATACTTGGCAAGGAGAGCAAAATTTTGTGTCCATTGACCCGTATATTTTGCCTTTTCATTTGTTTAGAATTGAAGATTTATAATGATTCTCGCAAGGAGAATATAACTACACAACGGAATGTTAACAGATTTTGGCTTTGTATTACTTTTTATACTCGGTGCTGTTGGGCTTTTTCTTATCGTTATGGGGATTGCTTGGTTTATACGTCCATCGCGCCCAACGTTTGAGAAATTAACGTCGTACGAATCTGGAGAGGAAGCAATTGGAGGCACGAATGTCCGGTTTACAGTGCGCTACTATTTGGTAGCTCTGGTATTCGTGCTTTTTGATGTGGAACTTGTTTTTTTATTTCCTTGGGCAACTGTATTTGCAGATACTACACTTATCGCAGAAACCAATGGGCTCTGGGGATGGTTTACTCTTTTTGAGGCAGGGCTTTTTGTGCTCATCTTAGGACTTGGTCTTGCCTATGTTTGGTCGCAAGGATTACTCGATTGGGAAACCACAAACAACAAGAAAAAAGAAGTTTTCAAGTCGCCAGTTCCTGCTGATATGTACGCCAAAATCAATGAAAAATACGCTAAATCCACCAAAAAATGAATTTTGACTCGCTAGAAAATGCACAAAGAATAAAAACGGGTGAAGCTGAAATTATTTTAACTTCTTTGGACGAATTGACCAATTGGGCGCGCGCAAATTCTCTTTGGCCATTGGGTTTCGGGCTCGCTTGCTGTGCGATTGAAATGATGGCTACCTATGCTTCCAATTATGACTTAGAACGTTTCGGGATTTTTCCTAGAAACTCGCCGAGACAAGCAGATTTAATCATCATTTCAGGTACGGTCACGTTTAAAATGGCGGATAGAATCAAGCGTCTTTACGAGCAAATGCCTGACCCTAAGTATGTTATCTCCATGGGTTCTTGTTCCAATTGTGGTGGGCCGTACTGGGAGCATGGCTACCATGTGGTGAAGGGAGTTGATAAGATTATACCAGTAGATGTGTATGTTCCTGGCTGTCCTCCACGTCCGGAAGCACTTTTGGGCGGTATTTTAAAGCTCCAAGAACGAATTAAACAACAAAAAGTGACCGATTGGAGACAAGATATGCCAGCGGAATCCTAAAAAGAAGAACATGATGACATACCAAGGAAATATTATCGATTTAATCACGAATACGCTCTTTTTTGGCGAATTTGATGTTGAAAATCAACGTATTGCAGCGATTCGTAAGCTCGGCGATGAGAAAATAAATGTGCCTTACTATTTGCCCGGTTTTGTTGATGCACACGTGCATGTTGAAAGTTCGCTTCTTCCACCAGCGCAATTTGCGCGTCTTGCTGTCACGCACGGAACTGTGGGAACGGTTTCTGACCCGCACGAAATTGCGAATGTTCTTGGTATCGAGGGAGTTAAATTCATGATTGAAAACGGAAAAAAAGTGCCTTTTCATTTCTGTTTTGGTGCCCCCTCGTGTGTGCCCGCAACGACTTTTGAAACCGCTGGTGCAACGATTGATATTCAGGATATTGAAACGCTTTTTGCCTATCCCGAAATTGGATATTTGGCTGAAATGATGAACTTCCCAGGTGTTATTCATGCATTTCCAGATGTGCTCGAAAAATTAGCGTTAGCGAAAAAATACAACAAACCCATCGATGGGCACGCACCTGGTTTACGTGGAGAAACAGCCGCAAATTACTTCGGTCACGGCATAGAAACTGACCACGAATGTTTTACCTTGGAAGAAGCCGAAGATAAATTAAATCTCGGTGTAAAAATTCTGATTCGGGAGGGAAGCGCTGCTAAGAATTTTGATGCGCTTATACCATTGGCTCGGGCTCATGCCCACCAGATGATGTTTTGCTCTGACGATAAACACCCGGATAGTCTGCTCATTAGCCATATCAACGAGCTGGTTAAAAGAGCCATTCAAGCTGGGGTAGCGCTTTTTGATGCCCTTAAAATGGCGTCGTTAAACCCAATTAAACACTATAATTTGGCTGTTGGGCTGCTGCAAGAAGGAGATTCTGCTGATTTTATCAAGGTAAATAATCTAGCTGACTTTACCGTGCTTGAAACATATATCAAAGGGGAAAAAGTCGCTGAGTCAGGCGTTTCAATGATTCCTTCCGTGTTTGATACCCCTCTGAACTTCTTTGTAGAACGGGCGATTTGCACGGAGGATATTCAAGGTAAAATTGATGAAAACGATGCATTCATTCAAGCTATTCGTGTATTAGATGGGCAATTGGTCACTGAAAAAAAGCTATTTCCGATAGAAATTGTTGCTTCAGAGGCAAGTAGGGTCGAAGCAGATGTTTTGAAAGTTATGGTTATCAACAGATACAGCAAAGATGCGCCCCCTGCGGTAGCGTACATTCACGGCTTTGGATTGAAAAAAGGGGCTATCGCTTCTTCTGTTGCACACGATTCACACAATATTATTGTAGTTGGTGTGAACGACGATGTAATTTTACAAGCGATTTCCGCTATTATGCATGAAAAAGGAGGGTTAGCTCTTGTTACAGACGAAAATGTCGAAGTATTGGGACTCCCTATTGCTGGTTTGATGAGTGACTTAGATGCTTACCAAGTGGCTGAGCTCTATACAAGATTGGATACATTGGCAAAAGAGGAACTTGGTAGCACTTTATTATCTCCGTTTATGAGTTTATCGTTTATGGCACTTTTGGTTATTCCGTCTTTAAAACTGAGTGACCTAGGATTATTCGATGGAGAAACATTCGCCTTTACAAGCCCCACAGTTCGGCATTAACGAACTGTGGAAAGTTGCGTTCCAGACTCTGAAACACTCAATTTCATGGTTTCACCAGAGCGGAAAGCATAATTCGCTTTTGTATGCCCAATCGGGAAATCATAAACAATAGGGTAATTTGTTCCTGCCGTATGTTCAGCAATGATTTCGTAGGCTGTTTTTCCAAACTGATGTACGGGGTCTTTCATTTCCGAAAACTGACCGACAACTAAACCCGCCAAGTTCTTTAATTTTCCTGCACGTTTGAGTTGCAAAACCATGCGATCGACGTTATAATGGGGCTCGCCGACTTCTTCTAAAACAAGTATTTTACCATCAAATGAAAAGTCAGATGGGGAGCCAATGGTATGTGCTAAGAGACATAAATTTCCACCAATAATTTGTCCGATACCTTCACCTATTCGATTATCTTCTTGGTAATCAACACTATACGATATAGTGTCGTAAAAAAGAGCCGTTCGAAGGGCTTCTAAAGAATACGCATCATTCGGGAAAGTCGTGGGCATGGGGCCGTGAATACTTTGGTAGCCCATCTGGAATAAATGTGCATGAAGTGCCGTAATGTCGGAGAAACCAATCAGCCATTTTGGACTTTTTTTGAAGAGATAAAAGTTCAAAGAATCAAGGATACGTGAAACGCCATATCCCCCACGCGAGGAGAAAATCGCCTTGATTTCGTGGTCATCTAGCATGTATTGCAAGTCTTTTTTACGTGCTTCATCTGTCCCAGCAAAGTTGAAATGAACATCTGAGAATGATTTTCCTAATACCACCTCAAGACCCCATTGTTCCAAATAGTCTTTCGCCCGCAAAACAGCTTCTGGTTTTACGCGGCTTGCCATAGATACAATCCCGACTTTATCTCCTTTTTTTAATAAGGGAGGTCTAAATAACTGATTTTCCATATCTCTTTGAATTAAAGGAAGACAACATCTTTGATCATGTCTCTTCCAACTTCATCATTTACTTTTTTGATTAACAGTGACTTAACGCGACTCAGTTCATCACGAAGTGGGGCAGACGTTACTTCAATAAAAAGAACTTCTTTTTTTACATACACGCGGGCAGTCCGACTTGCAATGGTTTTCCCCATGAGTTGCTCCCAAAATGCGCTCAAATAGGTTTCATCAAACTTATCCTTTAGTTTGAAGGTCTCCAAAAAACTTTTGATTGCCTCTTGAATGGGTTGTGCTTCTGTTTTTCTGCTCTTTATGTTCATATTTACAAAAAATGCTTACCTTCAAAAGGTAAGCATTGTGTTTATTTCTTGCGTGAAATGGCAGATTTGTCAAATGTGAGCCGAGCACCGCCACCAGGAGCGATGGTAACTGTTGCATCATCTTTTTCAATGACTTTGCCGTGCATACCACTTACCGTCACAACTTCATCACCTACCTTGAGTTCGTCAACCATTTTTTGTTGCTCTTTTTGTTTTTTCTGTTGTGGGCGAATCATGAAAAAATACATCACGACAAACATACCACCCATCAAAATTAGGAAGCTGAAATTTCCGCCACCTGCTGCTTGTAAAAGTACCATGAATACAATATTAAATGAATAAATAGGGAATTGAATAAATTAGGCTTTCTCCTTAATTTCAGCCATTAAACTCTCTACATCTAGCAATAAACGTTCAGCTTTTTGACGTGCTTCGTTTACTACTTTTTGACCTTCTGCTTTGGCTTGGCTATCACCACCGACCATCTCTAGAGCAACTTCATCTCCTCTTTCAATGATATCGTTGATGAAGGCTTCCAACTGATTTTTATACTTTTTCAGTTGTGAACCTAGCTTCTCACGGGTTACTTCTCCTTTTTCTGGAGCATATAAAATCCCTAATACAGCACCTGTAGCAATGCCAGCTACGAAAGCAAGTAATGTTTTGGACGAACTACTCATCTTTTAAAAATTTTGGTTGACTTATTTATTATCTAACATCCCACGACCTGTTTTCTTGATTTGGCCGCTTTCAATTAAATCTTTTGACAAGGAATCTAAAACTCCATTTATAAATGTACCACTTTTTTCTGTACTGAAGTTTTTCCCAATCTCAATTATTTCATTAATTGTTACTTTCACCGGAATACTCGGGTATTCGATTAATTCTGTAACTGCCATTTTTAACAAAATTCGGTCTGTTTCGGCGGTTCGCTCTACTTCCCAATTTCGGAGTTTCGGTGTAAGCAAATCTATCAATTCTTTTTCGTCCTCTATCGTTTTTTTGAACAAAGTTTTGAAAAAGTTTTTGTTCTCTTCCCATGTATTATCCAATGTTTCTAAGATAATTTGCTCTTCCTCAATATAGGGTTGGAACGTATGAGAGACCATTGCGCGGAGGACTTCCAAATCTTCCGACCAAAACAAGTGGTATTTGTCGAAATACTCACTCAAAGTTTCATTTTTTAAAAATATATTTTTAATCAAATATTTCAAAATGGCTAAATCTTCCTCCCGTGAATGGTTGGCTGCCATGCAATATTCAATATACCGTGTATTTTCTACAATTGCCTCTTTAAAAAAGGTATTTACCAAGGCTTGTTCTTCGTCCCACTGCGCATTTCTACGCATTTGAGCATCAATAAATGCTGGGTTTTCTGCCAAAGCAAGCAACATTCTGTTATCTGCCAAACTCGATTGATAATACGGATTTTTTTCTGCCTTGCTGCGTTTGGCAATCTCCAAATACAGACCCAAAAGGAAAATATACACATCATATACTTTCTCAATTAGCATAGGATAGCGCGTCAAAATGTACTCTTTGTCTGTCTTATTGCGGTTTAGATACGAAACGTATGCTTGGGAAACAGCCTGACGAATTTCGTCAGTGTAGTCATCGGGCTCAGAGGGTGTAGATTGGTTAGGGAAAACCTTTTCTTGAAGTAAAGATAGACCTAGTTTTCGTTTTCCTTCCAATAGCTTTTTATCTTGGAATTCCATCGAATTCAAATCAGGTGAAAAATGCGTCTCAATCATCTCTTGAGAAATCATGTAATTTGCTCCCCTCGCTTTTTCATACGCATAAAGGGCTTGCATCGTGCGTATCCTAATCTGACGTCTATTTAACATACTTTCAATGAACTTAATTTTTCAGGTCGCAAAGATACAAAATTGCGTTTTAATTTGTCAAATTACCACGTAATGTTTGCAAATAATCTCTATTTTTGATTCATATAATCCAATAAAAATACCCGCATGACTGTTCAATTACGCCATTTTTTGCTTCTGGTTCTCTTTCTAGCGTCTTCTTGTTCTGTCTTTTCGCAAAAACTTTCACCCAAACAAATGAAAGAAGATTTGTACAAAGCCAAAGAACTTCTCGAGCGTTACCACCCCAATCCATACGCTTATACAACTAAAAATACATTGAACCAAAAATGGGAAGAAGCAGAAAAACACATTGCTTCTGATTCACTCGATATGCACGCCTTTTTTCGTGTACTCGCACCGGTCGTTGCCGCCGTGCAAGATGGACACACTTCGACACTCATTTCCCCAAAAACCTACGGAAAAAAAGCACGACAATTGCCTTTTTTTATACGTAAATTCAATGGAAAATATTACGTAAATTACTCAGCAGCAGCGGATACTTCCTTTCAGAGAGGGATGGAGTTACATGCCATTGAGGGTATCCCGATGGACTCGCTTGTTCGTTTAAATGAACGTGTTTTTGGAAACGATAATGGAAATCCCGTTGCCAATTCCTATTATGCCATGGGTGCTTTTCCTAGTTTTTATGCCCGAAATTTCGGACAAAAGGATTCCGTTCTCGTGACTTTTAAACAGGCAGATTCGCTTGATTTTATCTCCTTAAAACTAGAAATGATGACAAGCGCAGCTATTTTAAAACGCATTTCGTCTAAATACAAAGATGCCTTAAAAAAGAATTTTAAATATGTGGTTGAGGATTCAACAGCTAAAATAGCTCGTCTTGAAATTAGCTCGTTTTCACTTTCTGGGAAATTTTTGGATGTCTCCCAGCAGAAATTCAAACGCTTACTAAAACAACGATTTGCCCAAATTAAAAAAGATAGTATCCAACATTTAGTTATCGACTTTCGTGGTAACGGCGGTGGATATATCCCGAATGTAAGTCGTTTCGTGCGTTATTTAGCCAAAGAACCTTTTCAGTTGGTTGACTCCCTTACGTTCAAAAAATCAGCTTTTCCTGCCATTGCCCCTTGGTTTACTGTTTTTCCACCTTTAATTACCCGAATTATCTTCAAAAAATCGCACGAGAACGGATATTTTGGGCATAAAAATCCGTCCAAACCCGTTGATGATTTTCCAGAAATGGCCTTTTCGGGCAAAACGTATTTTTTGATGGATGGCGGAAGTTATTCAGCTACTACTTTTACCTTGGGACTTTTGTACGACCAAGGTATTGGAACGTACATCGGAACGCAGCCAGGAGGTGCCAATTGGGGAAGTTTTGCAGGAAGCTGGAAAGATGCCAAACTTCCGCATTCCCATCTTATTTTACATATCCCATTGTTTAAAATAGACCATCGGTTGCCGAACCAAAGAGCAAAATCCTTTTTTATTCAACCAGATTTATGGGTAGAACCAAGTTGGACTGATTTTTTGAATAGAAAAGATACAGTTGTGGAGTTTACGAAACAGATGATTCGTTCCTCTGTCAACTCAAAGTAAAATAGACTCAAATGTGCTCAGGTCGTCAGGAAAGGCAGTAAAAACAGCAGGAAAGTTCGGTTTGATATACCCCACTGATTTTTCCATGCCAAGTGCACGTGCCGGACGACTTGTAGCCATTTCAAGGGCTGTTTTTAACGGAATTTGTACTTTATCAACGGCATTTTTGACCATCTCGCCGAGTGACAAAGCCCCACCCGCTAGATTTCCTTCTGTATTGGTATATACTTCGCCAGTAAGCGTTGCATCAAATTCCTCCCAGACGAATCTTTCTTTTTTCTTTCCTAAAAACAAGGCATCGGAGACTAAGAAAAGGCTTTCTTTCTTTGCCTCATAAGCCAATTTTGCCGCTGAAAAATGGCAGTGGTAGCCATCCAGAATAATCGGGGCGAAAACGGTTGGGTGAGTCAAGGTAGCACCCACCAAGCCGGGTTCACGATGCCCAAAGCCAGACATGGCATTGTACAAATGTGTGACCAACGAAATACCCCCTTGCATAGCTTCAGCCGCTTCTTGATAGGTAGCATTGGAATGCCCAATTGACAACGTAAATCCAGCTTTTCGCAAGGTTAGTATTTGGTCGGGAGAGAATAGTTCTGGGGCAATAGTTAGTAATTGAATAACTCCTTTTCCTTCATTGATAATGAAATCAAGCGCTTCTTGCGTAGGAATTTGTAAATATTTTTCCAAATGCGCCCCACGTTTTTTAGGGGAAAGAAAAGGTCCCTCAAGGTGCATACCTAGCAAACCCGAAGTAGGGTATTTTACTTGAAATGCGCGAACAGCTTGGATTCCTTTTTGAATATTTTCGAGAGATGAGGTAATAAGACATGCCAACAAAAAAGGCGCTCCTGATGCTTTGGATGCCTCGTACATGTCTTTAAGGCTCTCTAACGTTGGCTCGTGGGTAAAGTGATGTACATAGCCTCCGTTGATATGTGTATCAAAAAAGCCGGGGGCAAGGTTATCGTACGTAAAAGGGCCATTATGGCGATGTACGGAGATGATTTTTCCGTTTTGGACTTTTATTTCTTGGTTTTGTAGTACGCTTGAGCCTGTAAATAGTCGCTTTGTTCGTATGGTCTGCATGTAATATACTGGTTTTTCAATGTTTAGAGAATACTGTTTTTGTTCTGTTTCGTAGGTAAAACATCAGAAAATAACGTGTTCAAGAAGTGTAAGAAACCGTTTATTTTCTTTGTTTGAACGGAAATGCATAAAATTAATGAGGTATCTTGAAATAATCCTTTAATTTGTCATTTAAAATCTATCTATTTTACAATTTATGCGGTTCCCTCAACAAATTTTATCGTTTTGTCTCTTGCTTTCCTTGGCTGCTTCTGCGCAGTCACCCGAACTTTGGCAGCTACATGGAGTTGGTGTTCAAAAAGTACACGGAAACGCAGCTTCGATTGCTTTAGGTACAGATAAAAAAGTACAGATTTCCGTCGGACTTTTGTCCATGCAAGTAGCTACAAATCAAGTATTTGACGCGCGAATTATCGGTTCACAAACAGGCAATTCACCTTCGCAAACAGCGCGAAGAGCCCAGGGTTCATTGGTGCAAGGGCCTGGTATTCAAGTAAATACAAAGAAATTTGGTTCAATTGCCTTCGATTATTTTTATCAATCTATCCATCATTCCACAGGAAATATCGATTTGATTTTTAATGGTGTGCCGGGCTCTAGACAGTTGTTTCCGTCAGGTTCTTACCGTGCCGATGCAGTTCAATCTGTTAATTTTTCGTATGCGTATCCCATACGTTTCAAGCAACATACATTGGCGGTAGGAGGAACAATTCGTCGGTATGATTGGCAATATCACCAAGCTGTAAGTTTGCTTGGGCCTTCATTGGAGTCCGTGACGAATCAGTACGAGGTAGATTTTCAATTAAAGTCGCTTTTTTCACTCAATCAACAAGCAACAGGCGTGGACTGGGGACTGATTTACTCTTTTCAGCGAAAAAATGAGGCAGAAAATTCATACGAAAGAGAAAAAAAATGGTTTCATCCACGTCCAGAAGCAAAATGGGCAACATTCGGTTTGAGTTTCATCAATCAAGGGATTCACCAACTTTCGCAGGTATCTCCGACGTATTTCGGGCTCAATTTGAATCGTTCAGAATCTGATTGGTCGGGAGATGTTGGAAAAGATATTCTCAATTACAATTTAATCGCGGACGGGCAACGTCAAATTACGTTAGATGGTGGTTTTTCTCCTTTGCGTCATGTATCTGCTGAGATTTTTATTGGAAAAACAGGTTGGTCTGTTGGTTCCGTCTGGACAACCCTATTGGAGTTTACTGAAACCGCAGAATCAAACGCTCAATTCTTGCTTTATCCTCGTTTTCAAGCACAAAAAGGACAAATTAGTTTCCCTATGCAACTCAATACACAAAACGGGAAATGGGGTGTTGGTTTCCATGCACAAGCAGGGCCGTTGGTTGTCGGAATGCAGTCGATAAACGGGCTTTTTGGACAAAAATCAGCGCACTTACCTACACATGTTTACATGGGATTGTCATTCGCCCAAAAATAAATCACTGGCGATGCCGTCGGCTAAAAATTTACCCTCTTTGGTTAAAAATAGGTGATTCTCGGTCTCCGTTAGCTTTCCTTGTTTTTTGTATTTTTCAACGATTTGAAAAAAAGAATCGGGCAAATCAGTTTTTAATTTTTCTTGAATTTTTGCGAGAGAAATTCCCCATTTGGTACGAAGCCCCGTCATAATATATTCATTTGCTTCGTCTGTAGGGCTAAGGTTTTCTAGTGTAAAAGGAATGTTTTTCTCTTCTACGCCCTTGATATACAGGGCATTATTGGCAATACTATATTGCCTGCTTGTTCCGTTGAATGAGTGGGCAGATGGACCAATACCAAGATAGTGTTCGCCTAGCCAATAGGAAGTATTGTGTCTTGCATATTTTTTATTTCGAGCAAAATTTGAAATTTCATATTGTTCAAAACCGTGATTTTCGGCGTAATCTAGTAAAATTTTGAATTGTTCTTCGGCAAATATATCGTCAGGTTCAGGAAGTTTATTTGTCTTTTGCCACTGACCAAAAACGGTTTTTTCTTCTATCGTCAGGCAATACGAAGAGAGGTGTGTGACATTCAAATTCATGGCTTTTTCTAGGTCATTTCGCCAAATTTGATGTCGGTCAGAAGGGGGAGTAGCCCATTTTTTCTGGATTGCTTTGGCATAACTTGCCACTGGGTCAATGCCGTAAATGAGGTCAATAGTTAAGTCATTTATCCCTGAATCTTGTGCAATTTTTACACAATTTTCTGCATGTGCAGCGGTGTGAATGCGGTTTAGAAAAGACAGCTGATATTCGTCAAAGGTCTGAATCCCAATACTTAACCGATTAATTCCAAATTTCTGCCAAACCTTGATTCGTTCTGAGGTGATATCATCCGGATTTGCTTCCAACGTAATTTCAGCGGTAGGACTTACTTGAAATAAGGCATGAATTTTTTCAAAAATATCGTGTAATTCGTTGATATTCAGTAGAGAGGGAGTTCCACCGCCAAAATAAATGGTTTCCAAGAATGGAGTTGGCAGATAGGATTTTCGTAAATCCATTTCTTCAATCATTGCACGAGTGAGTGCAGATTTAGTCGTGAGATTCGTACTGAAATGGAAGTCGCAATAGTGGCAAGCACGGCGGCAAAAAGGAACATGAATATACAGGTGCATACGCTGTTATTTCACACTTTTTGTACCGATGAAGAAAAAGTCAATGCAATTTTCGGGCGTTTCACTCAAGAAATGGTCATCCCATTGGATAGAAGCTGCCAAGCCGTCTGTTTCGTCGAGTAGTTTATTTCTATTGCGGCGATTCAGAAATTCATACGGAATGCGCAACATCCAAGCAGGTAATTTGTGTTGTAAATTAAAAATATCCCAACGCATGATTCGGTTGACAGAAATTTTGTTTTGCTCGTAGTAAGCCCATACTTTTTCGTTTCCGTCTATTCCCCACGTTTCTAGTTTACAGAAATATTTTTGCATCAAGCCACGTAGTTCAGACGTCTTGTATTCACGTACGTGCCATGGGTTTCTGCTCAAAGAATAATCTTTGTTTACCGTTGTTAAAAAGAGTTTTCCACCCGGTTTGAGTACGCGGTGCGCTTCTTGTAAAAAACGATGATCGTCTTGGATATGCTCAATAACTTGAAATGTAACGACAAAATCAAAGGAATTATCAGCAAATTCAGCCAGGGATGGCAAATCAACGGTATTGAAATAATGGTTTGGGTGTTTGGCTTGCAAAGCTGCAATAAGTGCTTCATTTTTATCTAAACCCGTGAAGTGGTCGCAGGCTGCAATGAGCTTTTCAACACCTCTTCCCCAGCCACAACCAAGCTCTAAAACACGTCCATGAATACGTTTGGCTGCTTCTTCGTAAGGAAAATAAAGACGTTGATGAACAGGATTATCCGAAGGTATTTCTGCGCTCGTGATTTCAGTAGTTGCGTAACTCATAAAGTCAATAAATAGATAAAAATGAGCCCAAAATTAGCGTAAAAAAATGAATTTTTGGTATTCAAGCACTCGTTTTCTTGGTTGTGTGGTCTTCTTGGTCACTTTCTTGAGCTTGAATGGTGATAATTTCCTTCAAACGGGTGGTGTAGCGCGGAGATAATTGCTCCTGTTTCATTTTCCAAACACGGTCTTTGTCTTGGATAGCCAGTTTGATTTTTTGCTGCCCAATGCTTTTGTTCAAATAATCCATTGCCTGCATTAATGCTTTGTGCTTGGGGTTGGATTGCTGAAATAAAGTAAATTGACTCTGATTTTCGGGTATGAAATCCATGACAATTACGCCCGCTTTTTTATAGGAAATCCCTTCTTTTATTATTTTTCGGAGCCCCTGCAAAGCAAAATGGGTGATTTCAATGCTTGAATTTGTTGCAAACGGCAACGTGACGACAATGCTCTTGTTGTATTGAGGCAACTCTTTCCGAAAACGATTGGATTGTAAAAAAACCAAAACTGTTTGGCAAGCGGAATGCTGCCGGCGGAGTTTTTCCGCACAAAGAACCGAAAACGTAGCGATTCGCTCTTTTAATTCTTCAAATGTATGGTAGTTTTTCTCGAAGGAGCGTGTTGTGGCAATATTTTTTTTGGCCTGAACTTCGTCTAGTTTACGTGTAGGAATGCCTTGTAATTCCCGTTGCAAGCGCAATCCAACTACTTGAAATGTGCGGTGAACGTATTGTCCGTTAAGTTGGGTAAATTCCCATGCAGTCGTCACACGCAAATCATGTAATTTTTGGGCGAAACGTCTGCCAATTCCCCAAATATCTTCTACTTTAAGCCATTTAAGAGCTTTGATACGCTTTTCTTCTGAGTCGATGAGATAGACATGGCTCGTTCTTTCTGGAAATTTTTTAGCAATTCGGTTGGCGACTTTTGCCAATGCTTTGGTAGGTGCAAAGCCTACACTTATCGGAATTCCTGTGGATTTGAAGACTTTATATACCATCTCCTGACCGATTTTCTCTAAAGCTTCTGTACGAAATCCAGAAAAATCGAGGAAAGCTTCGTCAATGCTGTAAATTTCAATATCGGGTGCAAAACCGGAAAGTATTTGCATGACGCGCATACTCATATCTCCGTACAACGCAAAATTTGCTGAAAACACGTGTACGTTTTGTTGCTCAAACAAGGATTGATACTGAAAAGCAGGCGCACCCATTGGAATTCCCAACGCTTTGGCCTCGTTGCTTCGAGCAATCACGCAACCGTCGTTATTTGACAAGACAACAACCGGTTTCTCACGTAGGTTTGGATTAAAAACACGTTCGCAGGAAGCATAAAAATTGTTGCAGTCCACCAATGCAAACATGTTTTTTAGAAAAATTTAATGACATTGATGACAATCCCCCAAACCATAAATTCATTGTCTTTTGTTACCTTAATTGGCTTAAAGCTCTCATTTGCAGGCATTAACCAAATGCAATCTTGTTCAATTTTGATTTTCTTTACGGTAAATTCGCCGTCTATGAAGCAAACGGCAATTTTTCCATTTTGCGGTTCTAGGCTTTTGTCAATGACCAATAAATCACCGTCGTGAATACCGGCATCGCGCATGGAATCCCCGCGAACACGCCCGTAAAAGGTCGATGACGGATTCCGAATGAGCTCTTTATTGAGGTCAATGCTTGTATCTAAAAAATCATTGGCAGGCGAAGGAAAGCCGGCTGAGATACCTTCTTTCACATACGGCAAAGACAATTCCGTTTGGTTATCAGCCGAATAGAAATCAATATGAGCGGATGTATGTATTTTGGAAAGACGCATTGGATAAATTAGATTGAATCGTATCTCATCAAAAATACAAAAAAAGCTGGAAATGTTTTAAAAACTGATTGTGCTTATGCATAGTAAAGTGATTTCAATGAAATGAAATAGGGGGGACTGTCTTTCCAGTTATGAAACAGAATATAGGCATCGGTCGAAGGTATAATGAAGAAATCATTTTGGGTAATGATACTGCATTAATTCATTTCCTCTACACCCCATCTTCCTTCTAGTTTTTCTATCATTTTTATTTTTTCAAGCTACTGTCTTCACATGAGGACAGTAGCTTGAAAAAACTCTTCGTAGTTGTTCGTATTTCAAATGGATACGAATAAAATCCATCATTTACTCTGGCATGAAGGTAATGCAAAGTTGCAGAAGAGGGAAGTCCTATTTTTTATACTCAGATTTCTCTATTTTGCCGTCTTAAGATAGAGGAGTAAGACAAGTAAAAGTCTAAAAATCAAATGTTACCCCAAGTATCAATGAATGATGTACAGATATTACCACGATTCGATTACTTTTCCTTGTTTGTCGTTTTAAACAAATAAAAAACAGGAATTCCGAGCAAAACAATTCCTAAACCAGGAAGGGTGAATTGTGGTTTTTCAATGTATAATATCACCACCAAAATCATAGCTAAAACGATATACAGTGCAGGCAAAAATGGGAATAAAGGGGCTTTGATAGGGCGTTCGATTTGTGGTTCTTTTTTTCTTAGGATAAATATTCCAAAAATAGTAAATATATAAAACAAGATAACTACAGCCATTAGATAATCAAGTAAATCGCCATATTTGCCACTTAAGCATAAAACTCCAGCCCAAACACATTGCCACCAAAGTGCATTTTGTGGAACTCCTTTACTGTTTAATTTTCCAAAATTCTTGAAAAATAAACCATCTTTTGCCATGGTATAATACACTCTTGAACCTGCCAATATGATACCGTTATTGCAGCCAAAAGTGGAGACCATGATTAGTATAGCCACAAAAATTGTGAAATTGGGCCCTCCAATGACAGTGGCTGCAGCTGCTGCAACTCGATCTTCACTAGCAAACTGAATTCCGCGCGCCATTACATCGATTCCATTTGGATCTCCTTTTAAAGGCAATATGGTTAAATAGGCCACATTCATCAAAAAATACAATACTGTAACTAGTAAAGTGCCAATTGCCAGTCCACGTGGTATTGTTTTGGTTGGATTTACTACTTCTTCACCTGCTGAGGCCAAACCTGTCCAAGAATCGGATGAAAACAAAGTTCCTACTTGTGTTACCCCAATAGCGAGGATGATTCCGATAAATGTTAGATTTTCGACTTGTAAGATGCCATTTGAAACTGTTGACTGGCTGGCATCAAATATATTTGTAAAGTTGAGGTCGATTACCTCAGAACTTGCCCCCAAGGTGAATCCTAAGACGATTAACAAGCCCATAGCCACCAATTTGGTGCTACTAAATATATTTTGAATTATTTTCCCAAAGTTTACACCCCGTGTATTTATCCAAGTCAGTAGGGCAATACAAGCAATGGCTAACATCCGTTGAGAGGTAATTTTAAAAGAGGTTTCACCCAAAGTAAACCAAGCGTTTGTATCACTAATCAAATTTGGAAATAGAACTGCAGAATACTTTGCAAATGCTACGGCTACTGCGGCAATTGTGCCCGTTTGAATTACCGTAAAAAAAGACCAACCATATAAAAAACCTAGTAATTTGCCGTAAGCTTTTTGTAAAAACACATATTGTCCACCTGCTTGTGGATACATGGCTGTCAATTCACCATACGATAAGGCGCCAATCATAGTTAACAGTCCTGCCAGTAGCCAAGAGGTCAATAGCCATCCGGTCGATCCTACTTGGCGCGCTACATCAGCACTTACTACAAAAATTCCTGAGCCAATCATTGAACCAGAAACGAGCATGACAGCATCAAAAAGCTTAATTTCTCTTTTAAATCCAGACATTGTTTAAAATTAGGGTTAGTTCGTTTTGCAAGTAAATGATTTTCTTGATTTTTTGGTGTAGGTTTTGTAGAAAATACTTGTTTTAAGTTTCAATTTGGTAACTCTTGAAACGTGATAATACAACTTCACGTTCAATTAATTGTAATTTCGTGGATTCGAATCAGTAAATCCAATGATCTACTAGTACAAAATTTGAAAATGTACTAGTTAATCAAGGGAAAAATAGCTAGGAAATAAGGGGTAATCCACGCTTGTAAGCGTTCATTTTTTTAAAATGTCGAGTACTTCGATGTAAACTCTCTTACGATTTGAGGCTATTGGGCGTTCACTTTTAGAAAGAATGCGTTTATCTCGTATTTGGAGTGTATATTTTATTCTCAAATGTAGGCACGACGTATTCTATGTATGCAACTTATTTCTCAAAATAAATATTTAAGTACTTATTAGTCAGTTGATTATACATAAACTGGAAAGTTATAAAGTTAATTTATTTATAAACGTGTACTTATGGCTTTTGAAAACGGAGTGTATCGTTTTCCTGAATAAGAATAAGTTCTTGATTATTAAAACGATAATTCCATTCGCCAGCATAGTTACTTTCTAAGTCTTTGGAAAGTTGCGTAGGTTGAGAGCCACTGAAAGTTCCCTCCTGAATCACGCGATAATCTTCTATCCATTGAAATGTTAGTTTGGTGGGTTCTGTAACTCTAAAAGTTGCTTGAAATTTTTTCTCATTCATGTCATTTAGCATAAAAGCTATTTTTCTAACATTTTCTGATCTACTGGATTTCCGGCTAAAAATACCATCGCCAAAATCAAAATGGGTAATCCCTGCATTTTCTAACAGTTTTGCTTTCTTTGAAGATTTTAACCTCCAAATGCCATTAAAATTTTGCATTTCTTGCATAATTTCATTTTCGCATGAGATAAAAACAAGGAATACGAACGCAAGCGTCTTTTTCATATTAGTTTTGATTTAATTCAATTGTTACGTGATTTTCTTGAAACGAAGAAAAAATTCCATAGGCACCTTCTACATTAAACGTAAAAAACAAAGGCGACTCGAAATTTTTTGAAAAAGAGGTTCGGTTCTGAACAAGGATAAGATTATCCTCAAAATCTCCCCAAATAGGTTCTTGCGACTTTAACGTTAGATTTACTCTACTTTTTGCAAAGGTGGCGGGAAAGATGAAATTACCAATAGGAGTTTCATAATAGGTACTTGTTTTTTTGGATTTCCAAACCCCAGCGGTATTGCCAAAATTAAAAAATCCAAAAGAAGTAGCAGAAAGTTCTACCTGACCAAAAATAGCAAAGTGAACAGGAACATTTCCAATTTTATTCCAGCCTATTTCCATCGTAACTAAATGATTGTCTTTTTGAATGTTTTTCACTTGAATAGTATGTTTTGGTGGTATAGTTGTGGTTGCTCGGTAGTTCTTATTCTCGTGTGCAATCTGCAAAGTGTATGTTTTTTCAGATTCGAAAAACCCTTTTGATGGTGCTTCGTAACGTTGCCTTTTTGAATTATATGCCAAATCTAAACTCTTGTTATCTCCAATTATCTTGATTTCCGCATTTTCAATACTTTTTCCACTATCTACTGGGATTACTGTATTTACATTATAAAATTTATTTAATGTAAGATGGGTGATTTCCTCATCCGGATTAATGATACAGTAAACAAAAACAGCATCAGTACTCGGATTTGGTTCAGGAACATCAATACATCCCACAATCAAGGTTGAAAAAATAAAATATAGGATTAATCTCATTTGATTTTAAAATTGTAAGTTACGGATGGCAATATGGGCAATAGCCATTGTCTTTTATTTACGACCATCATCGTTTTATCTTCCCTATTGAAACGCCCAAGTAAGTCATAATTATATGGGTTTTTACGATTATACGCATTGTAAATGGATATTTCCCATGAATTATCTCGTCTGGTATTCAGCTCGGCAGCCAAATCTAAACGGTGATAGGGCGCCATCCTGAAATTATTAAAAGAAGGTATATATTCTAAGAAATTTGTGCCTTGCGATGTTCTGAAAAATACTTGTTGACCTAACGATATAGGCATACCGGAGGTATAAATAAATGTAGATGCTAACCTTAATTTTGGCTTTACACGGTAAGAAACTACTCCCTCGAAGACATGTCTTCTATCGAAACTTGTATAAAATGGCACTCCTTGATTTAGCTCTTCGTTCTTCGCAATTGACCAAGATAATGTATATCCTATGTGCCCTGTAAATTTACCGCTGTATTTTTGAAGAAATAATTCGTAACCATAATTCCAACCTCTGCCCTGTGTGAGGTTCTTTTCCCATTGAAACGATTCAGTAGATACATTGGATTGGAATAAACTTATAAATTGGGCATCTTGTCTGAAATCTGTGTTATTAAATAACCATTTGTAATAGACATCTGCTCCAAGTATCCATGTTTTACCCAATGACTTTGAATAATTAAGATTCAAATGGTCTGCCTTTACGGGTTTTAGCTCATCTGAACTCGGAATCCACGTGTCTGTGGGTAATCCATTACCGGTATTTGAAACCAAATGTAGAAATTGATTCATGCGGTCGTAAGAAAACGTAAAATTTCCCATTTTTTTTGTGGGAAGTCTTAAAAGAAAACGAGGCTCAAGGGTTTTGTACGTAGCGTTAAAAACGACTGCTCTGATACCCGAACTTAATTCTATTTTGCCTACATGTTTTTGGAACTGACCATAGAGAACCAGCTCATTCGCATTACTTTTTTTTGCATTATCCTCAAAATCATCTGTAATTCTATGCGATTGATAAGAAAAGTTTCGAGGTTGGAAATTAAACCTAGTAAACTGTATGCCTAGCTTAAAATTGATAACAGCGTAGTAATCAAGGTCTGCTTTTAGACTTGAACTTGTAAGACTCGACCCATACTTAACTTGTTCAAATCGTGGGGGAACAAGATAATCTTGCCTTGTGTATAAGCCATAGTTCATACCATACTCTGAATGAATTAGAGAGGTATTTAAGAACATTTTTGAGTTAATAATATGATTCCAACGAGATGTGAGTGTGAAATTTGCCCAGTCCAAATTTGTACCATTTAGCAAGTTTCCGATTATTTGAGACCCATTCGACCTTGGTATTTTATTTTCTTGTTTAAAAGAATCTTTACCCAAATAGGAACTCATAAAAAATTGATTTTTAGGATTAAAATCAAACTTTAATTTTCCTGTAAAATCATAAAAATAATAGGATGTTCGCTCTCTATCAGATTGAAAAGGTTTGATTAAATAGTCGGCATACGTACGGCGAGCAGAAAGTAAATAAGAGATTTTATTTTTTAGAATTGGTCCTTCAACCAGAAGTCTTGATGAAAGTAATCCTATACCACCTTCCACACTCATCTTTTTCGTATTTCCTTCCTTCATCTGAAAGTCGATAATTGATGAAACTCTACCTCCATACGTTGCCGGAAAAGCGGACTTATAAGCAGTGACATTTTTTAGAGCATCCGTATTAAAAGTAGAGAAAAAACCAAACAAATGATTTGCATTATATACCGTAGCTTCATCTAGAATTAATAAATTTTGTCCCGTAGAACCACCTCTTACCGTTAGACCAGAAGAACCTTCCTTCGCTTCTTGGATGCCCGGAAGGAGCTGAAGTGCCCGCATGGGGTCTTTTTCGCCTAATAGCATAGGCATTTCCTTTATTTGCTTCGCGTTTATTCTAAAAAAAACTGTCTGGTTGGCATGAATCATGGTTGGTTTATCTGCCATAATAATAACCTCATTCAATTCTATTGCAGATTTTTTCATCACTACCTGAATATCATTTTTTATTTCATTGATAACAAGTCTAGTGGTTTCATATCCTACAAAACTAAATTCTAAGGTATCTTTCATTTGGGCTTTTATACTAAAAAAGCCTTGTTTGTTGGTTTCTGCCCCTTGTTTTGTTGATTTATTTTTTACGGTAACAAAAGGCAAGTCATCGAGTGTTGCATATTCCTTGATTCTCCCCGAAACTTGATACACTTGTGAAGTTGCCTTGATAGAAAGCAACAATAATATAAAAGTGCATAAAGTATAGTTGATTTTCATACGTAGTTTAATTAAAAAAGGGGAGGCGGAAATCCCCTTTTGTTTAGCCATTTGCAGTTTGACCAGATTCAAAATCATACCACACAACATAATTTACAATGGCAGAGAAATTACCTTCACCTCCAATGCTAGTAAACTTAGGTCCATCAATCCCAAATACCACCATTGTCGCTAAATGTACTCTTTTTCATCACCTCCAAATTAAAAATGCTGCACTAATTAGCATAGCTATTTTTGGGGAAGATTACATGTGTTTCATTAGAGGATATTGTTATTCTCATTTTCTAATTAACGAACTTCAAAGCCACTCTTAGTTATTTTATAGTAAGCTGGGTTTTTACCTTGAAACTGGTAGTTTGTAAAATATCCTGTATTAATGACTGTTGAATCTCCATCTGAAAAGTAAGCTTTGTAAACAAAACCTCCTTCAGGGATTCCGATGTCTTTTTCTATGTTAAATGAAATAGTAAAACTTTCATTTGGGAGAATTTCTTTATCCGTCCATTTGATTTTATTATTTACTTCAATTATACTTAATTTCAAATTGGTTTGAGTTGCATTCTCGAAATATAATGAAACATCGTATTTCTCTCTTGAGAAATTGTCTTTGCATCCAAAAAGACTTAATACAAGTAAGATTAGCAGTAAATTTTTCATAGAATCCTTACTAAGGTTGTATTATTTTGAGCATAAATTTCGGTAGCGGTAATTTTTAATATAGTCGGTAAAGCATTTATGTAGTTGTATATATCTTGGTCGCTTGTATTAACTCGAACACTATAATTTAAAAAAATCTTGTTTTTTCATAACTTTGACACGTTTTATTTATTAAAAAGATAAAATACAGAAATGCCTCCCTGCATCCGCCAAGATCTTCGGGAGGCTTTTTGTTTTGCAAAGGTAAATGCGCCGTTTCACAAAAAAAATTGCCATGCGTCAAAAAATAAATTGCCGTATGGCAATTCGTGTACCTACATATAGTTTGATTTTTTTGTATAAAAAATTGGTTATAAGTGATTTATAACAAAAGTATTCTAAATTATTTTTTCAGTTGCTTTGCTCGAATACGGCTAAGTTGCGATGGCGTTATGCCTAAAAGGGATGCTAAATGTTTTTGTTTTACTCGCCCAACCAAGCGTTGGTTGTTTGCCTCAAAAAGTAAAAACCGTTTTTCGGCGTTTCGTATCCGAAACAATGTGTTCAGTTGGTCAACTTTCAAAAGGTAATTTTCGTACATGAGCATCAAAAAATCTCTCAGTGCAGGAATTTCATTCAATAAGTTACTAATGGAAGATTTGTCTATATAAACTACCTTGGTTTTGCCTACGGCTTCTATGCTCCGTTTCGAAGGTTGTTGCGTCACATAGCTTTCTATGTTACATGCCCAATTCCCTGCATCTAACAACCACGTTGTTACGTCTGTATCCGAAATTTTGTAAAATTCACGGAGAATACCCGTTTCAATAAAATAAATTTTGTCCGATACTTGTCCTTCACATAGCAGCACCTGTCCGTCTTGTAATACGACACTCCTAAAATGGCGTTGAAGATGGTCAACCTCAGTCTTGCTAAAAAAGAACGTTTCTGAAATAGAAAATGGTTGTATTTTGTGCATTAGCGCTTGCTTAAAATTAAATTTGGCTAAAAATGAGTACATTTTAAAATAGTTTGGCAAACAGTCCAATTAACCCAATATATAGGATTTTTGTTTGTGGTATTTGGCATGGCTTCTGAAGAAATGTAATCAATCAAGATTCTATTAAATGTCCATTACTCCTTGATAAGATCAAATACATTTACTACTTAGAGGTCGTGAAGTAAATTTTACCAAGCCTATCTTTCCATACATTATTCTCAACCAACATACGCCCTAAAACACCTCATTTTATGCATAATTCAGAACCACAAAAAACCTCCCCTCAGACCTTTATCGCCCATAAAAGTAGCTTGGCTTCCTCCAAACGTCCTTCGTTTATCCATTCGGCTGCAAGTGTATGAATGGCTTCCATAGGCATTTCTCCTGAAAAATAGTTGGTATTTTTTCGAATAAATTCTTCTATCTCTCGCTCTGTCGGGAGGTGTTTCGTATTTCCGAGTCGCCCCAACTGATTTCCTGTCAAAACGGTACTTTCTCGGACATGCAGCGGAAGGGAATCCACGCCTATTCCAAGATTTTGCAAGGGTTTCGGAATTTCAAATAAGGTATCTTTCGTGATGCGTGTGTACCAATTTTCACCCATTCGAGCTACCAAATCCAGTTTGGTGGTATCCAACGTTCCGTTTTCATGTAAATATTCTTCTTGAATATGCAAAGCAATGACTTTCGCCAAAACAAGCTGTCCTGCACCCGCCTGTTCTCCCAAGGAAATAATTTCCATGACTTCGCATTCAAAACTGACAGGCGCCTCTTTTACCCGAGGAGGACGAATGCGGTCGCACGGGATTTCTGTAAATCCTGCCTTTGTAAACTCATTTTCTCCCTTAGGAAATTCGCTGCTCGCCAACGACATCTGTTCCACAATTGCATAGTTCACAATTTGAATAGAAACTTGTGGTACTTCTTTCAAATTGTCTAAGGTGTGTTTGGTTGCCCCGTCTCGGACACGGCGCACGGGCGAAAAAATAAGAACGGGAGGGTTCGCCGAAAAAACATTGAAAAAACTGAAAGGGCTTAAATTTACATCACCCGCTTGGCTAATTGTACTCGCCAAAGCAATCGGTCTTGGCGCCACCGCAGACTGTAAATAGCCTTGCATTTGCGCCGTTGTTAGCTGTTCTACAAAGATTGTTTTCATCTTGTTTTAGCGGGTAAAAGAGTGGTACGGACTTCGCCAAAGGAAATACATCCCTTCTCGTTTTTAGCCATTCCCTCCATCGTAATTGTGTCGTAATCTTCTATGAATGTGCGTGTTATATTTTCCGATATTTGAATAGGTTCTTGTCCTGCCCAGCTGAGTTCCAGCATAGAACCGAACGAATCTTTGGTCGGGCCGCTAATCGTTCCAGATGCCATCAAATCTCCTACGCGAACATTGCAGCCATTGACCGTATGGTGTGCCAATTGCTGTGCAATATTCCAATATAAATAGCGAGTATTGGATCGTGAAATTTGTGCCGCCGCTTTTTCTTTTGTTTCCAAAGTTACGGTTAAATCAATCGAAAAATTGCGTTTTCCCTGCGTTGCCAAATAAGGTAAAACTGCTGGTTCTTGTACCGGACTCTCCACCCGAAAATCTTCCAGAGCTTCCAAAGAAACTATCCAAGGAGACATTGAACTCGCGAAATTTTTTCCTAAAAAAGGCCCAAGCGGCACATATTCCCATTGTTGAATATCTCTCGCCGACCAATCATTGAAAAGCACCAAACCGTACATATATTCTTCGGCATTTTCACTGCGGATAAATTCACCAACTTCCGTATTTTTACCGATGACAAAAGCCATTTCTAACTCAAAATCCATGCGTTTGCTTGGCTGAAAAACAGGTGAAGTGGCATCTTTGGGCATCGTTTGTCCCCACGGACGATGAATGGCTTGTCCACTGACCAAAATCGAGGAGGCACGCCCGTGGTAGCCAACCGGTAAATGGCGCCAATTCGGTAACAACGCATTGGCAGGGTCACGAAACATTTTTCCGACATTGGTTGCGTGTTCTATGCTGCTGTAAAAGTCCGTATAATCACCGATTTCAAGGGGTAGGTGCATGTGTGCGTCCGTTCTTTTTACCAAAAATTGGTCAGCAACAGAGCGGATGGGATTGCAAGGGTCTTCAAAAATTTGTTGAATCGTTTGCCGAACTTGCGTGTGTGTTTTTTTATCCAATCCAATATAGGCGTTTGCCGTCGGATGTTCAAAAACATTGGGAAAATTTTGACCTAATGCACCTGTTTGGTACAAAGCAGCCAAGTCGATGATGTAATCGCCAAGTGCCATTCCTACCCGTTTTTTGGGTTGTATAGCTGTTGAAAATACACCAATAGGTAAATTATTTACTCCGAATCCCTGCGAAGGGTCAATGGGAAGCCACATATATTATAATTTTTCAATCCAAGATTTGTAATACTGAAGGTCATCAAGTGCCAAGGCTGCTTGCGTGACGTGCAACGGACGGAACGTATCCACCATTACGGCGAGTTCGTGCGTTTCTTTTTGTCCAATGCTTCGTTCATAAGCACCCGGAGCAGGGCCATGCGGAATGCCACCCGGATGGAGCGTAATATGTCCGCGTTCAATGTTATTTCTGCTCATAAAATCACCATCCACATAATAAATCACTTCGTCAGAATCAATATTGCTGTGGTTGTAGGGAGCTGGAATTGCCTTTGGGTGGTAGTCGTATAGACGTGGGCAGAAAGAACAAACAACAAAAGCATTGGTTTCAAACGTTTGGTGAACAGGCGGTGGTTGGTGTATTCTTCCTGTTATTGGTTCAAAATTATGGATAGAGAAACCATACGGGAAATTATAGCCGTCCCAGCCAACTACATCGAACGGGTGCGTACCATATAAAAGTGTATGCAAAGTTTGTTGTTTTCTGATTTTCATCAAAAAATCCCCTTTTTGGTCAAATGTTTCCAACTCACGTGGAAGTTTGTAGTCGCGTTCACAGTAAGGGGAATGTTCTACTAGCTGACCAAAATGGTTTCTATATCTTTTAGGCGTATAAATCGGGGAATTAGAAACGACAATCAACAAGCGGTTTTGTGGGGTGTCCACATGAAATTGATAAATAATTCCTCGTGGAATAACGAGGTAATCGCCGGGTTCAAAATCAATCGTTCCGAACATCGTTTTGAGTTGTCCGGTTCCTTCATGCACAAAAATCAGTTCGTCGGCATCTGCATTTTTATAGAAATAATCTGTTTGCGATTTGGTTGGAGATGCCAAGACGATTTCCACATCTTGGTTAACAAGAACAGGCACGCGGCTCTCCAGAAAGTCAGTGGTAGGAGAAACCTCAAACCCTTTGAACAAGCGGGCATGGATGTTTTTCTCGACGGCAATGGCAGGGCGAATATCCACCGAAGAGAGAATTTCTTGTACCATCGTTGGGCGATGAATATGATACAAAAGACTCGACATGCCGTCAAAGCCAATCGTACCAAATAACTGTTCGTAATACAAACCGCCGTTCGGTTTTTCAAATTGGGTGTGCCGCTTGCTAGGAATACGACCTAATGAATGATAAATAGGCATAATCTGGTAAACATTTGTTGATGTAAAAGTAATTAATTGTTTTTTATTTGTACAATAAATTGACTTAATTTGTTTTTAAATTTAACTATATATAGAAAAACTGGGTTTGGATAAGAAAGAATTATTTTTTCAAACGGCTCTTCAATTGATTCACAAGAAGGGTTTTAAGGCAATGACTTTGCGGGATTTAGCCCATGACTTAGCTTGTGACGTATCGAATATTTACAATTATGTACCCAATAAGCAAGCCATATTGGAGTATTTTCTGTTCGATATTTCGGATAAATTTTTGTCGTTTATTACGACTTTATCGCGTTCAAATTTATCCGGTAAAGCAAAAGTGGAAGCCATTGTATCGCATTATGTGAAAATAACCGTTCAGTTTCCGTATCAGGTAGCTTTGTTATCACATGATTGGAAACAATTGAAAGAGCCCCGTTTGTCCGAATTTCTGGCTGAGAAAAAACAATTTGAAAAGGCAGTATCGGATATTCTCGAACAAGCGCAGAAAGAAGGATTTGTGAAAGAAATTCCGCTCCCGATTCTCAGCCACGTCTTTTTATCAACACTCCGTTGGTTGTTCGATTGGTATCTTGAAAACAAAGAAACGGTGAATCCTTTTGAGTTGGAAAGTTACTTACATGATTTAATTACAGATGGTATTTTCTCCACACAATAACCCTATTTTACCTTATGGCATCTCCCTTTTTGTGGTCTCCAACGCGTGAAGAAATTTCAGAAACAGCCCTTCAGAAGTACATAGATTGGTTAAATGCTTCGGGCAAATTATCCAAAAATGTAAGTTCGTACAAAGAAACTTGGTATTGGTCTATCGAAAATCCAGCAGATTTTTGGGAGTCTTTGGTGCATTATTTTCAATTAAATTGGACTTATTCCCGTGTTTTAGACGGAAAAATGCCACATGTAACGTGGTTTGAAGGCGCTACATTGAACTACGCGGAAGAAGTTTTCAAACAGTTTTCAGAAGAGCGACCGGCACTTATTTTTCAACCAGAAACAGGAGAAGCAAGTACCTATTCTTGGTCTGAATTGAAAAGACAAGTTGCCATTTTTGCTCGGTTTCTCCGCGCCCATGGTGTAGAGAAAGGCGATCGCGTGGCCGCTTATATTCCCAATCGGCCGGAGGCAACCGTGGCGATGTTGGCAACTTTATCCGTGGGTGCAATCTGGTCTTCGTCCTCGCCGGACTTCGGGGTAGAAAGTGTTTTGGAACGTTTCGGACAAATTGAACCGAAGATTTTCATTGCTTCTTCAGCGTATGCATATAATGGAAAAAGCATCGATAAACAAGAAGCCATTGCGGGTATTCAAGCGGGTTTGCCCAATTTACAAGCAACGGTACTCATTGGTGATACAGCATTAAATCAGAAAAAAAATGCATTTTCTTGGCATGAATTAATGCAAGAAGAAGAACCCGAATTGGTTTTTACCCAAGTAGATTTTGATCATCCTATCTGGATTTTATATTCGTCCGGAACGACTGGTATTCCAAAAGCAATCACGCATTCGCACGGAGGAATGTTGCTCGAACATTTGAAATATTTGACCTTTCATGCAGACATTAAACCGGGTGAACGTTTTTTTTGGTTTACCACAACAGGTTGGATGATGTGGAATTTCGTACAATCAGCACTGCTTGCCGGGGCGACGATTGTGCTGTACGATGGAAATCCGATGTACCCAACGCCCGACAGATTATGGCAAATGACTGCTGATTTATCTTTGGCGCATTTCGGGACGAGTGCCGCTTTTGTATTAGCATGTATGAAGGCGAATGTACATCCTGCTTCGTATGATTTGTCGCATTTGCGCCAAATAAGTTCAACGGGTTCACCGCTACCACCTGAAGCATTCGATTGGATATATACGCATACAAAACCGTCCATTTGGTTAACGTCGATGAGTGGAGGAACAGATGTTTGTACGGCATTTGTGGGTGGAAATCCGATGTTACCTGTGGTGCAAGGCGAAATCCAATCTCCTGCTTTGGGATGTGCGCTATTTGCTGTAAATGAAGGAGGGGCTTTTCTACAAAACGAAGTCGGTGAAATGGTTATCACGCAGCCCATGCCTTGTATGCCCATTTATTTTTGGAATGACCCAGATTTTATTCGCTACAAAGAAGCGTATTTTGAGCTATTTCCTGGCTGGTGGAGGCACGGCGATTGGGTCATGACTACACCCCATTTGGGACTTACTATTTTGGGCCGTTCAGACGCCACCTTGAACCGATTTGGTATTCGAATCGGAACAAGTGAAATCTATCGGTCGGTTGAAAAACTTCCTTTTGTGCAGGATAGCTTGGTGGTAAATATTGAACAAAGTGGAGGAGAATCAAAACTTATTTTATTTGTTCAAATGCTTGTAAATGAAGCGTTTAATGAGCAAATTATTCAACAAATCAAGCAACAAATAAAGACAGATTATTCGCCTCGCCACGTACCTGATTTTGTCTATGTGGTGGATGAAATTCCTTATACGATGAGTGGAAAAAAAATGGAAATTCCGGTAAAGAAAATTTTGATGGGCAAGCAAATAAGCGAAGTTGCCAAAGAGGGGACGATGCGAAATCCGGCGGCTTTAAAGCATTTTTCTGATTTGTATATCTCTTGGAATCTAGGAAAATAAAAAACCAGGAAGCCTTCATTTACGTTGATAGATAGGTATATTTCCATCTATCAATGTTTTTTATGACTCATATCTCCGCAATACATACGGCTGTTCCCTCTTTTCTTCATGCACAAATGGATATTTTACGTTTCATGCAGACGTATTTATCACTTGATGTGCGTACATCACGTATGGCGCAGCTATTGTATCGGCGCAGTGGGATAGAGCAGCGGTATTCTTGTCTTCCAGATTTTTCGGGTGAAACTTCAGAAAAAATGCTTTTCTCAAGGTCAGTTGTTTCTGTATCAAAGCGGCTTGAAATTTACGAGAAAGAAGCCTTGCAGCTAAGTAAAGAAGCACTAGAGGGGGTTTTGGAAGGTATTGATAAACAGACGATTACACATTTAATTACTGTTTCGTGTACGGGAATGTCAGCACCTGGATTGGATATTCAGTTGGTCAAAGCACTTGGATTGTCACCAACGATAGTGCGCACGAGTGTTAATTTTATGGGATGTTATGCGGCGTTACATGGTTTAAAATTGGCGGATGCTTTTTGTCAGTCGGGCAAACCGACGCGTGTTTTGGTCGTTTGTGTGGAGCTTTGTACGCTTCATTTGCAGCAAGATGCTAGTTTAGAGGCGATTACGTCGGGATTACTTTTTGCGGACGGGGCGGCGGCTTGTTTGGTAGAAAATCAGTCTAATGAAAAAGGAGGCATTCAAATTGACTCGTTCTTTTCGAAACTGGCACTCGAAGGAGAGAAGGATATGGCGTGGCATATTTCGGAGACAGGTTTTTTGATGCGTTTGTCTTCGTATGTTCCTAAATTAGTGGAGACCGAGCTACAGGTTTTAGTAAATGAAGCACTGCAAGAAGCAGGGATTGAAGAAGTTAAGCATTGGTTGATACATCCTGGTGGAAAAGAAATAGTACAAGCTGCGCAGAAATCTTTACAAATTACGGAAGAGCAGCTAAAGCCCGCCTATCAAATTTTGAAAAACTACGGGAATATGTCTTCAGCTACGATTTTATTTGTGTTAAAAGAATGGTGGGAGACAAACCCAGAAGCCCAAAACGAACCTGCTTTTGTTGCAGCGTTCGGGCCAGGAATCACGATGGAGAGTATGCTTGTGCGTCTTGTGTAGGCATTTATCTTTGATTTACTTTAAATAAAAGTAGCCTTTCCCATAGTGCAACAGGATAAAAATGAAAAAGTAAACTGGAATTGTTTAGTTTTGAATGTAGCTAAATAAGGGAAGATTACAGCGGCAACGTGATAACAAAGAAACGCCCGGAAATACACCTTCATGAAAACCTCCAAAGCGGAAATAATCCAAGTTCGAGCCAAAATTTCCTCTTCTTTCCTTACTTAAAAAGATAAACAGATGGAATTTGTAAGCAATCGCTGTCACGAAAAGAGCGTATTAACGAAATCAAACTTTCGTCAAATATGATTATTCGCTGATAAAATAAAACAAATCCTTATTGTCTTTTTTATAGAAAATAGAAAAGAATGTCTATTTTTGTTTCATTAACAAAATAATTAGGATGAAAAAACTACGCTTAATCCGTGTTCTCAGTTTATTGACCTTGCTTACCGTAAGTATGAATGGTTTTGCACAAAAAAAATGGGGTGGTATGACACTCTATACCGTTCGCAGTGAAATGGGGAAAGACCCCAAAGCTACCTTACAACAAGTGGCTGATTTGGGCTATAAATACATAGAAGCCGTTGATTACAAGGACGGTAAGTTTTATGGCATGGCTCCAGAAGAATTTAAAGCATATCTTGTAAGTTTGGGATTGCAGCCGATTTCCGTCCACATGGGTTCTATGACCCTCGACAATGCAGATAAACTGATTGCAGATACGAAAGCAGCTGGTTTCCGCTATTTTGTCGCGCCAGTTCCACCGATGGGCATGTTTAAATTTGACATAAAAACAAGATCTTTGGGCATGGAAGGAACGGTTGAAAGACTCGCCGAAATTTTGAATACCATCGCCAGAAAAGCACACGCCGCAGGATTGGAATTTCTTTACCACAACCATGATTTTGAGCTCAAGCCAAACAAAGATGGCGTCGTTGTCTTGGATTATTTGCTAGAAAACCTAGACGCGAAATACGTAAACTTTCAAATGGACTTGTATTGGGTAACAAAAGCAGGGGTTGACCCAGTCGATTACATGAAAAAATATCCGGGACGTTTTAAGGTTTGGCATGTAAAAGACATGGATACGCAAGAAAGATTTGCTCCAGTTGGTCAAGGTACGATTGATTTTAAGCGAATTTTAGCCCAGAAAAAAGTATCGGGCATGGAATATTACATTGTTGAACAAGATCAAACCTTTGACGGACTTCAGCCAATGGATGCGCTTAAACTAAGTAAGCAAGGGCTTGTGAAGTTTGGCTTTAATTGACCTTTTTTAATACTATCTAACCAAACGAAATAAGTATGCGTACCTTTCTACTGATTACTTTTCAATTTGTATGGATTGGAAAAATGTACGGGCAAACCAGTCAAGATTCGTTGGCAATCGTTCAATTATTGGAAAAAGAAGGATTGACTTGGCGAATGGGTGATGCCGAAGGACATGCTGCCTGCTGGGCGGTGAAACCCAATGGACGCGTACTTATTTCGACGGTAGATGGCCGTGTCTTGAACTTTCCGTCGGAGATTGTTGCGAAAGCTCCTGCAAGTAGAATGACAGATGGTGGTTTTTCTGTTCACTCCAATTACCAAATGGATATTGGAAAAACGTTTGCAAATGTTGTCCATGACGAAGTATCTATAAATAAAGAGGGAAAAGAAACGCTCTCCCAAGAAGTCAGAATGTTGGAGAAAATCGACGGAGCATGGAAATTAGTGGGTCAATCCATTCATCAATATGCGCCAGAAAAGCCCAAAAAAGACACGACAAGTTATATTCAGACGGTTGATATTACAACAGGACGCATTGAAACCGTTTTGGCAATAAACAAACATTTTGAAGCTCCGAATTGGCATCCTGCAAATTACTTAATCTTGAACAGTTACGGTAAGTTATATACGATTGATATTCTGACGAAGAAAATGAGTGTACTACCGACAGGTTTTGCTGTGCACAACAACAACGACCATGGAATTTCTCCGGATAAAAAATGGTTGGCGATTAGCCATGTAACGAAAGAAGATACGTCGAAAAAACCGTATAAATCGGCTATTTATATTTTACCTATTGGCGGAGGGGAGCCCCGCAGAATTACATCCGAGGTCATGTCGTTCTGGCACGGATGGAGTGCTGACGGGAAAACATTAGCATACTGTGGTGAACGCAATGGAAATTACGACGTATATACAATCAGTGTAGAAGGTGGGAAAGAAACAAGATTAACCACCACAGAAGGGCTAGATGATGGCCCTGATTATTCACCCGACGGCAAATACATTTATTTTAATTCGTACCGGACTGGACGAATGCAAATTTGGAAAATGAATGCAGATGGTTCCAATCCGGAACAAGTAACTTTCGATGAAAACTCCAATTGGTTTCCACACCCTTCACCTGATGGCAGATGGGTGGTGTATATTTCGTATCAATCCGACGAAAAGCAAGCACATTTGTTTGGAAAACAAGTAAAGCTTCGTCTATTGGATTTGAAAACGAAAGAAATAAAAGACCTCACGCCGGTTTTCTTTGGAGGGCAAGGGACAATCAATGTGCCGTCTTGGAGTTCAGATAGCAAGAAGTTGGCATTTGTCAGTTATGCAATCAAATAAAATGGTGAGAAGAAGGCCAAAACTCTTATGGGGGGAACAAAGACAAATAGGTTACAACTCGTTTGACTGTCTGTTTTCCTTTGAAAACGCACTGTAATCTTCTCCAAAAATAGCTACGAAAATTGATGTACTATTTGTAATTTAGGAGAAATGAAAAAGAGGTAAAAAAAGTCGAAGAACTGCCTCAAATTGGGGAAGTTCTTATGTATCTTCAAAATTGGTTTTTTATGGCTCAATTACAGCTTATTTAAGCCCATCAAAAAGGCAAGATTTAAAACTCTGAACAAAAGAGACCTTCCCTCAGAAAGCCTTAAATGAAACCAAAATTTAGCAAAATCTACTAAAAATCAAGAGAAGAGAGAAGTTGTGCAACGGCTACCCATGTTGTAGGTAGTTGTTATTCTATAGCTTCTGTGTTTTCAACATCCACTTCAAGATATTTTATATTTATATTCAAAACTTCCGAATAAGGGATAATAAAATAGTTACTGCTAATATCTTTTGTTTTATCTTCTCCGATTATCTGTTTTCTTGGTGATGCTAAAACAATGAAATCAACAGAATTGCTATCATTAAGTTGGTAGTCAATTAAACTTCCTCTATATAGAACATACTTTTCGTCAGATTTTGTTAAGACATCAACAATCCTTTGTTCAATATTATCAGAAGTGATAGTTTTATTTTTATTGTACTTTTCAATATCTAATACTTCGCCTGAAAATATATAATACCAAGTATTATCATATCTCAATAATGTAGATTTTCTGTCTAACTTGTACACTCTAACTATATTTCGTATTACAAAACCAAAGAGAGTTGATATTAATGCAAGTGAGATGAAGTAGAGAAATATGTTGTAAATACTATCGGTAATATTTGAATAATCCGAGATTGCTTGAGGATTAAATAATAGCTGAAATATTATCTTATAATCAATTTTATAACCAATTAATTCAACGCAACCTGACCATAAAAAATGTAAAATAAAAGATAAAAAGATTGAACTAAATATTTCTTGAAGTGTATTTCTTGAAACAAAAGATTTAGAAAGTTCTTTCGTGAAATATATTCTCCTTGCTAAAATTGCAGGACTAACAATAATAAAAATTATTAAGCTGCTAATTGCTAAATTCATTACATTGTCTGAAGTTGTCTAACAATGTATTTTTTTCCATCTTTTTCAACTGAAAATTCTTTAGAATTATCAAGTTTTGAATATACTTGAGAAGATAAGTTTCTATCAAAAACTATATTAACAGCAGAACCAGATACTTGAGCAGTTTTTGTGTTTCCTGTCAATATCTTATAGATTTTACCATTTTTAAAAACTTTTTTCATAAAAGAGAGCTTTAGGCACACAAATATAGCACAAATCTTATTCCAAAGCATAATTTTTTTCTATTTTTTACGCCTCGGTTTCTTTTTTGCACGGTTCTCGTACAATTACCTACAACGGAAGGGGGCTTTGCGAAGGCTGGGATTAGAAGTACGAAAGTTCAAATTTAGCACAAAAGCTAATAGAAAGTACAAATGTTCAATTTAGTACTGAAGCCCAGCTTTTGCAAAACCCCTGTTAGCAGTAGTGGTTTTTTTCGTTCGTCATTTTGAAAGTTTTAAAATTTTAAATGCTCCTTGTCCGACTATGAAAAACACAATTGTTCCAACGATTAGGTCAGGATATTTTGAGTTTGTCAAATAAACAAGTCCTCCTGCTAAAATTACTCCCAAATTTACAATAACGTCATTTGAGGTAAAAATCATACTTGCTTGCATATGAGCTTCTTTACTTTTACTTTTTTGTAGTAAATACAAACAAAGTCCGTTTCCAATTAGTGCAAGAATTGAAATAATTATCATTGTCTGAAACGCTGGAATTGTTTCTGTTCCGATAAATCTTCTGATTACTTCTATAAAACCAAATATTGCAAGTGTCAATTGAAAATATCCTGCTGATTTTGCAATGTTTTTCTTTCGTGTCATCGTTCCACCAACTGCAAAAAGTGCAAGTCCGTAAACTATGCTGTCAGCAAGCATATCCAAACTGTCGGCAATAAGTCCCATTGAGTTTGAAATGAAACCTGTCGTAATTTCAAGTGAAAAAAAGAAAAAATTAATTGCTAAAACTTTCCAAAGTAATTTTTTCTCTTGGTCTGCGCTGTCTGTCTTTGCAGTAAAATTGTCAACTGAAACGCTTTCAATAATTGAAGTGTCAAACTTTAAGTTGTCAAGTCTCTGAAAAATTTGGTCGTGGTTGTCTGTGTGAAAAACGGTCAATTGTCTCTTTGCAATATTAAAGTCTAACGAGTTAATATTTGTTAAGTCTGCAAGTTTCATCCGTATCATTTGTTCTTCGGAAGGGCAGTCCATTTTTGATATTTTAAATGTCGTTTTCTGCATCGTCTATTATTGTCGGTCGGGTCGTTCTACCATTACTGCTAACTCATAAATTTACGCAAAAATAGTAGTATTTTTTGTATTGTGATCATTTTGTTTCATTCAGACTTTGACCTTCAAGTCATCAAATGGGCTGCTAATCCCCCCCAGTGTTCTATTGCTTACATGTGTATATCGTAGGGTAGTCTTTATATCACTATGCCCCAACAATTCCTGAATTAGCTTTATATCTGTACCGCGTACGTCTCTTGTATTTATAAGTCATTTGTCTCATCATACTCTATTCGAATAGAGGGGCGAGAGGAAGCTACTTTTATCAGTATTTTTCCGTTTAGTCAAATCTTGAAACTAAGTGATTTTTATTTCATAAAAAAAGCCCGATAAATCCATCGGGCTTTTTTCGTTCCTTCCGTTTTCTTTTACCAGCCTAAGCCGTAATCTTCGCCGTGGTTGCTACTTCCACCCCAGAACGAGTTATGCTTCCAGTCAAAGTATATCGCATTGACAGGCCCGCTTGTTCTTGGTTGAAAATCAAGACGATAGCCCATTCCACGCAAATCCCTGCGAATCCAATCAGGCATCGCTTCGTTTAAGGTCAAGGCACCCGGCTTCCGCTCGTGTTTCCCGAACGACGAATACATTTGATACGTCTTGAAACTCGGTGCTTCGGTAGCTTCTTGGACTGTCATGCCAAATTCAACAACATTCAAGAAAAATTGAAGCAATAATTGGTCTTGTTCGTCACCCGCTTGTTTCCCAAATGCCATAAAGGGTTTGCCGTCTTTCATGGCTAAACTTGGTGTGAGGGTTACACGTGGGCGTTTGCCTGGTTCTACCACGTTAAACGGATTCTCTTTTGGGTCTAATACAAACGATTGCATCCGCTGGCTCAAGCCAATTCCTGTATTTCCAGCAATACATGCCGGAACCCAACCACCACTCGGCGTTATCGACACCACCCAACCTTCTTTGTCTGCTGCTAAAACGGTCGTTGTACCCGCCTGAAAAGACTCTTTAAATTCGTCATCTAGCTTGTTATTATCCAACGCACCTACTTTATAGCCATCAAGTAAATCTTTGAATGGGTTATTTTGTCCTTGGAAAGGATACGGGTCTCCTGGACGAACAGTTGGGTCGTTTTTCTCCATATCTATGTCCTGAATCCTTGCTTTGGCATATTCTTTCGATAAAAGTCCTTTTACCGGTTCTTCCGGCGCAAAAGCAGGGTCTCCGTAGTAGAAATCGCGGTCCGCAAAGGCACGGTTCATCACTTGGTACAAGGTATGAATGTAGCGGGTACTATTGTATCCCATACTTTTCAAATCGAAGTTTTCAAGCATATTTAAAGATTGTAAAAGCGAGGGCCCTTGTGTCCAAGTTTGTAATTTATATACGTCAATTCCTTTGTAATTTACATGCAGGGGCTCTTCAATTTTCACTTTCCAGTTTGCCAAATCTTGTTCGGTAATCAGTCCACCTTGTTCTTGTGTTCCGCGTGCAATTTCTTTGGCAATATCTCCTTTGTAGAAGCGGTCATAAGCGGCATAGATAGCTTCTTTGCGGTTTTTACCTTTTTTGAGTGCTTCTGTTTCTGTATCAACCAATTTCTGAAGCGTATTCAACAAATCCTTTTGAACAAATATTTCGCCTGCCTCTGGGGCTTCTCTTTTTTCGCCTAGATGGGGTAAAAATACATTTTTCGAATAAGGCCATTTCTTGATTTGCTCTTTTCCTCGTTCGATAGAATTGGCAGTTTGGGCTTCGATAGGATAACCCGCTGCCATTTCCATAGCTGGAGCAAGTACATCTTTTAAGCTCATTGTGCCGTATTCTGCCAACATAACCATTAATCCACCGGGTGTTCCGGGTGTAACAGCCGCCAATGGGCCAAATTCTGGTGGATATTGGTAGCCTTTGCTTTTGTAAAAGTCCGCTGTTGCACCCGTTGGAGCAACTCCCAACGCATTGATAGCAATTACTTTCTTCGTTTTCGGATTGTAAATAAGTGCTTGGGTTTCACCGCCCCAGCTCAAAACATCCCACATGGTACTTGTAGCGGCGAGCATCGCGCAAGAGGCATCAATGGCGTTGCCTCCTTTTCCGAAAATCAAGGAACCAGCTGTTGCAGCGAGTGGTTTCCCCGTAATAGCCATCCAGTGTTTGCCATGAAGAGGTGGTTTTTGTGTTTGTACAGGAAAGACGTTGAAGGACTGCCCGAAAGACATTTGTGCCCCCAAAAGTCCGATTAAAAGGAGTTTTTTTCTCATAATGGGTTTGGAATTTAGTCAATAGAAAATCTAATTTACATTTTTTCAGCTCATAATTAGCAAAACTCCATGAAACGGCGAATAGTTGATTCAAAGTCACAAAAAAAGTAGATATACCGATGTACGTTTCAATAGATTGCGTTAGTATTGGATTCTTTTTTAAACCTTAGTCTAGTCAAATGAATTGGGATACTCGTATATTCGAATCAATATTCAAAATGGTGGTTTTTCGTACGTGTTCCTATTGTAAATTGAAAAAATAAATTAGAACTATGCCTGACTTTTCCTCCCGTTCTTTGCAAAAGGAATTACTCGATGAGCCTTTCATTCCACAGGCAGATTTATTCCGAAATTTAACAGAACTAGCCTTCATTAATTCATATCTTGGTGGACATCAGGTGATTATACATGCTATGGAGCCGTTGCTTCAACAGTTTCCTGCTGCGCAAATCATTGAAATTGGAAGTGGAGGCGGAGATAATCTAGCCGCTTTGCAAAGAAAGTTCAAAAAAAGGTTTCCCGATGTGCGGTTTTTGGGTGTAGATCTCAAAGCAGATTGTCAAACGTTTGCCTCTGCTCAATACCCGACCATTGATTTTCAGTGCAATGACTACCGACTGGTGGAATTTGATACAAATCGTCCCACCTTATTTTTTAACTCACTTTTTTGCCATCACTTTTCTGACGATTCTCTCGTCGAGATGTTGAAATGGCTAAACAAACACGCAACGGCTGGATTTGTCATCGCCGATTTGCACAGACATTCGTTCGCATATTGGTCTATCAAGTGGCTGACAAAATGGTTCTCTTCTTCATATCTCGTGAAAAACGATGCACCTCTGTCGGTACTAAGAGGTTTTTCTAAAAAAGAGTGGATTGATTTGCTGGAAAAGGCGGAAATTCAGTCGTATCAAATTGCTTGGAAATGGGCTTTCCGTTGGATAATTACGGTTCGTAGATAAGAAATATTCGCTTATAAAATTAATTTATCTAATTGATTATCAGTTAGATAGGGGATGTTTCGTGTGATTTTATCTATTTCCCAATTCCACCATTGGAGCGAAAGAAGCTGTGAAATGATGTCCTCTGAAAATCGTTTTTTGATTTCTTTCGCTGGATTTCCACCCACAATGGAATACGGGGAAACATCCTTCGTGACGGTCGCGTTGGCTGCAATAATTGCCCCATCTCCAACGGTTACACCTGCCATAATCGTTGCATTATAGCCAATCCAAACATCATTTCCGATACAAATATCGCCCTTGTGCGGATACGTTTTGCCGTCCATGGCACCTTCCCAGCCATTACCGAAAATTTCGAAAGGATACGCAGAAAAGGCTTCTGTTAGATGATTTCCACCATTCATGATAAACTTGACATCGGAAGCTATCATGCAGAATTTGCCAATAATCAGCTTGTCTCCAATAAAGTCAAAATGATATTTTACGTTCTTCTCAAAATTGCTAACATCCTCAAAATCATCGTAATACGTATAATCACCTACCAGAATATTCGGGTTTTTAATGGTGTTTTTTAAGAAACACAATCGGTTATACTGCAGGAGCGGAAAAGCGGTATTCTTATCTGGGTCGTACATAAGCAAAGAATCAAATTATCCTACAAAAACAGAAGCATCTTGGACTTCAGCTAGGCCGTCTGCATTGATGTCAGTCAAACGAATTTTAAGCGTTTCATTCACAAGAAGCGGGTCATATTTTGCAACTACACGAATGTAGTTTTCTGTCCATCCCTGCATTTTTCCGTCTTCTATATCTTCTTCGAAAAGAACGGTAAATTCTTGCCCGACGTGTTGCGAATAGAATGCACGTTTCTTCTTATCTGAAAGAATATGGAGCATTTTAGAACGTTTGGCACGCTCGGAACCAGGTACTTGCGGACGAATGTGAATGGCGTCCGTATTGGGTCTTTCGGAATACGTAAAAACGTGTAAATAGCTGATGTCTAGTTCATTCAAGAATTGATAGGTTTCTAAAAATAACTCTTCAGTTTCGCCAGGATGACCTACGATGACATCAACACCGATGCAACAATGAGGCATTTTTTCTTTGATTTGTTTTACACGATCTACATACAGTTCACGTCTGTAGCGACGTTTCATGAGCCCAAGTACTTTATTACTACCTGATTGCAAAGGAATATGAAAATGAGGAACAAATTTTTTGGATTGCGCAACAAAATCAATGATTTCATTGGTCAATAAATTGGGTTCAATACTCGAAATACGAAACCGCTCAATACCTTCAACTTCATCCAATGCCTTGACCAAATCAAAGAATGTTTCGTTTCTTTCGCCATTTTGCAAACCGAAATCACCAATATTTACGCCCGTTAATACAATTTCCTTTACACCTTTTTCCGCAATTTCTCGGGCAGCCTTGACCACATTTTGAACCGTATCCGACCGGCTTGCCCCTCTAGCCAGCGGAATCGTACAATAGGAGCAAGGATAGTCACAACCGTCTTGTACTTTCAAAAAAGTGCGTGTACGGTCATTTAGCGAGTAAGACGTGTGGTAATCAAGAGGTTGCTCAATAGAAGAAGCAAAAATAGTCGCTTTGGATGAATGAACTGACGGTGTGTCTTTTTCAAATGTTCCCAATAAGTCAACAATTCTGAATTTTTCTGCTGCACCCAAGACGGCATCTACCCCTTCAATTTCTGCAATTTCCTGAGGTTTTAATTGGGCATAACAACCAATAATTGCCACGTATCCGTTTGGGTTTATTTTATTCGCTTCCCGAACAATTTTCTTGCATTTTTTATCGGCATGGTCGGTTACGGAACAAGTATTGATGACAAAAATGTCTGGTGTATCATCAAACGAGACTTTTTTAAACCCTTTTTCTTCGAACATGCGACCGATGGTAGATGTTTCGGAGTAGTTTAGTTTGCAACCCAATGTATAAAAAGCGACTTTTTTCATATCCATTTGCCTGGTCTGATGGGCATTTTTCGTGTAATTTGCTTGCAAAATTACAAATAAAAAGCCCCAACTACAATGTAGTTGGGGCTTTTAATATAGTTTGCTTAGATTAAATCTTCGCTGTTTTTACTGTTTTGATAATACGTGCAGCAACTTTGTAAGGATCAGCTGCTGAGTTCGGGCGTCTGTCTTCCAACCATCCTTTCCATCCTTTTTGCACAGCTGCAATCGGAATACGGATAGAAGCACCTCTATCAGAAACACCGTAAGAGAATTGGTCGATAGATTGTGTTTCGTGCTTACCTGTCAAACGTAAGTGGTTGTCTGCACCGTAAACGGCAATGTGTTCTTTTACAACTGGACGGAAGGCTTCACAGATTTTCTCGTATGTTGACTTATCTCCGCAAGTTCTCAAAGTTGTGTTCGAGAAGTTAGCGTGCATACCAGAACCGTTCCAGTCTGTATTTCCAAGTGGCTTACAGTGGTAGTTGATAGCTACATTGTATTTTTCGCCAATTCTTTCAAGCAAGTAACGAGCAACCCAAATTTGGTCTCCAGCTTCCGCAGCACCTTTTGCAAAAATTTGGAACTCCCATTGTCCGGCAGCTACTTCAGCGTTGATACCTTCTACGTTTAGACCTGCTTCCAAGCAAGCGTCCAAATGTTCTTCAACGATTTCACGTCCGTATGCATTTTTTGCACCAACCGAGCAGTAGTACGGGCCTTGTGGCGCTGGGTATCCGTTTGCTGGGAAACCAAGAGGCTTGTTTGTTTCAGGATCCCAAAGGAAATATTCTTGTTCAAATCCGAACCAAAAATCGTTGTCATCATCTTCAATTGTCGCTCTACCATTTGACTCGTGTGGAGTGCCATCTGAGTTCAAAACTTCACACATGACTAAATACCCATTTTTGCGTTGTGGGTCAGCGCAGATGAATACAGGCTTTAAGATACAGTCAGAAGATCCACCTTCTGCTTGCTCAGTTGAAGAGCCATCGAATGACCATAAATCACAGTCTTCTAACTTTCCAGAAAAGTTATTTTCAATTTTGGTTTTGCTTCTTAGGCTTTGTGTTGGTTTGTAACCGTCTAGCCAGATGTACTCAAGTTTAGCTTTTGCCATGATAGTATAAAATTAAGAATGGTCGATTATTAGACGAGGAAATATGATTGCAAATATAGGAGCATTTGCAATATAAAATTACTTAGAATTAAAAAAATGTTATGTTTTATTCTAAATTATTGAAATTGTACAATAATTTATTTGAAAATTCTGAATTTTTATCTCTCACATCTCTGTTTTTTGCCTCTTTTTCTAGCTAATTTTCATTTTTTAGTTCATTCATCAACTTTTGGAATACCTCATTTGACCTAATTTTTATTTTTTATGGCTTTCTGTCCTTTTTGAATAGGTATAATATCCTACTTTTGAAAAATATAATTTTGTATTTTTTCGAGATTAAACAATAAAAAAACGAGGCATTGGCTCCTCGTTTTTCAATGAACTAAAAAGTGATTTTTCCAAGATGAAGCGTTTTTACAAGTCAATAAAGGTTTGTTGTAACTTTTGTTGAATCGCCAATCCTTGCTGTCTGTCTTTGCGTTCAATTCCTTTGGATTGAAAGATCCGTTCCTTTTTTTCTGCATTGTACAGCCAATAGCCGGCTGGTTTGATAATGCCCATTCCATCTTCTAAATTGAAAAAAGCCCAGCCTGGTGTTTGCGTTTGGGTGCTGTTTTTTCCCCATTTGAACTGCGCCGCTGCTTCTTTTCTGTTTAGTTGGCTCAATAAAATCGTAGGTAAGTCAACCTGTGAATGAATCGCTGCAATTGTCCTCGTCTTGGTGTTTAGGGCGCCACCTGTCCAATACATTGGGCTACGCATGGCTTCCAAAGCAGAACCAGACGCGCTTTGTCCTAAAGAAGTTGCTGGAACCAAGATGACCAATGTCTCGTTCCACCAACTGCTTTGCGCCGCTTTTGCTAAAAATGCACCTAATTCCTCTGAATGAGTCGGTGGAATCGCCTTTTTCTCTTGAACCTGATGTACCGTGAGCGTCGGTTTTTCCGCCGAATGGAGTAGAATAGTAGCAAAAAACGGCTGACTTTTACTCGTCGCGTGTTCTACAAGAAATTGGTCAAATAACAATACATCAGAGGTGACAGAACGCACTCCCATTTCGCTCGGGAAGTCATTTTTATCAATGATTTTGGTAAAACTTCCTGCCATTAAGTACGGTTTTAAAATCGATGTTCTTCGAATCGGGCTCAAGCTGTAAAACTCTGTTCCGTATCCTTTTTCAAATAATATGCGCGACAAATATGGTAGTTTGGTGATTTTTTGTGGGTCTTCCAATAATTGGTTTTGAGCCAAGGCAGGAAAACCACTGAGAAGCGCCACAAGTCCCTCTTCGGCTTGGTCGCCACTAGCAAACATATTCGGAAAAGAAAGGTAGGGTTTGTCAATTTGCGAAAACAAACGCTCCACATTTTCAGCTCCAATTGGAATATCTTGAATCAAAATCAAAATATTGGGTTTATTTTTCTTAATGAGTGGAATTTGTTGACCCGCTGAGGTGAATAAGCCTTTTAGTGCAGCTTGTAATTCTTCTTTCGGTAAATAAGTGTAAGGATTGATTTTTATCGCAGAGTGCGTAATGGCATACAGGAAGTTCCATGTCGGATTTATCGCAGCAATATTGGCAAAATTATTTTTTGAAAAGTAAACAGACGAAGGCGTTAGCTTCTCTGATTTGACTCCGCCCCGTATGGGTATATAAAGTAAGGCCGTTGCGCTGAAAATTATGCCCATAAAAGGCCAATTTTTGATGTAATTCCAACCGTAAATGCGTTCGGCTAGAATGCGGTAAACAATGTAAAAAGAGATAATAATCAGTGAAATGAAGGAAAGCAGAAGAGGTAAAATAGGCGATGCTTTGGCAGAAGCAAAGGCTTCTTTGGTAGAAGAAAGATAGTAAATGGGGGTTAAATCTAGCCTATTTCCCCAGACATTAAATACCTCTAAATCAACGACGATGGCAAAAGTGACGATGAATACCGAGATGAAGGTATAACTGAAAATAAGACCTTCAAAAAGTCCTTTTTTAAGGAAATTGCTGAACGCAACAAATAAATAGGGAAGTACGCAAAGATAGCCAGCCATAGACAAGTCCATGCGTACACCTTTGGTGAAAATCCCCCAAAGTTGCTCAATAGTAATCAGTTTTGTATCGGCAATGTGGTAACTTAGAAATATGAATCGCGCGGACAAAAAGAATATCACCCAAAAGGCAAAGTAAATGATGATAAATTGGATTCGTTGTTTCATATTCATTTAATATTTTTCTAAATAGATATAATGACGTATTTTTGACCATGAAAGCAGCTAAAAATACATAAATGTACTTTTGTTGTATTCCTGGTTGGCAAAAGGTTGAACCACAAATATACTAGGATTTAGCTAAATCAATGCGTGGATACCTCTTTGCCGTCTGCTTGTTTAAACCGTAATCATTTATCCATCAAGTTACAATGGCAGTTATCAGACACAAAGCTGTGGAAATGGCCCAGCAGCGTTTACCGTACAAGGTGAATCTTCCTTCAAACAAAGTCACCGAATATTTTGGTGAATATGTGTTTACCAATGAAATCATGAGTGACCGGTTAGCTCCCGATGTCTTCCGTGCATTTCAAGCTGCGCTGAAAACCGGAGAAAGTATTCAAGGAAAAGTTGCCGACGAAATTGCTACCGCCATGCGGGAATGGGCGGTTTCCAAAGGCGCAACGCATTATACGCACTGGTTTCAACCACTTACGGGTGGTTCTGCTGAAAAACACGATGCTTTTTTTGATATTACGATTGAAGGCAAAGCCATTGAGGTGTTCAAGGGTTCTTCGTTGGTTCAACAAGAACCGGATGCTTCGTCTTTCCCAAGTGGCGGTATTCGTGAAACGTTTGAAGCGCGTGGTTATACTGCTTGGGACATGACATCGCCCGCGTTTATCATGTTTAACGAAGCTGGAACGGGTACGCTTTGCATTCCTTCGGTCTATATTTCTTACACGGGTGAGGTTCTCGATACTAAAACGCCGCTTCTTCGTTCCATTGTTGCCTTAGATAAAGCGGCGACGTCAGTTGCCACTATTTTTGATAGACACGTAGAAAAAGTAAGCGTTTCTTTGGGTTGTGAGCAAGAATATTTTCTCATAGACAAAGCGTTGTTCCAAGCGAGACCTGATTTGGTCATGTCTGGTAGAACTGTTTTCGGGCATTCCCCTGCCAAAGGGCAGCAGTTAGATGACCATTATTTCGGAACAATCGCACCGCGCGTAAATGCATTTATGGTCGATTTTGAGATAGAAGCGCTGCGCCTTGGAATCCCGGTGAGAACACGCCATAATGAGGTTGCGCCTGCTCAATTTGAGGTAGCACCCACGTTTGAGGAGGTCAATCTTGCTTGTGATCACAACATCCTCCTCATGGATTTGATGAAAAAAATCGCTAAAAAGCATCAATTTGAAGTACTTTTTCATGAGAAACCGTTTGCAGGTATCAACGGTAGTGGCAAGCACAATAACTGGTCAATGATTACCGATACCGGGGTTAATTTATTAGCACCAAGCACGAAACCCAAAGAATCGTTGCGTTTCGTAACGTTCCTCGTAAATGTTATCAAAGCAGTACACGACCACGCAGATTTGCTTCGTGCAACCATTGCATCTGCTGGAAATGAATATCGTTTGGGAGCCAATGAAGCGCCACCCGCTATCATGTCGATTTTCTTAGGAACTTTGATGACGCAAGTCTTGGAAGATATTGAAAATAAGGAGATTGTGAGTATCGCGAAAGGAGAAAATGCGTATCTTAAACTTGGATTAACACGTATTCCGTCGATTTTATTAGACAATACGGACAGAAATAGAACGTCTCCTTTTGCTTTTACAGGAAATAAATTTGAGTTCCGGGCGGTAGGAAGTACAGCCAATTCTGCCCACCCAATGATGGTCTTGAACACGATTGTAGCTAAACAATTGAAGGAATTTAGACAAGAATACGATGCAGAACGCTTGATTGATGATTCGAAAAAAGAAGGAATTGTTGTCAAAATCTTGAAAAGATATATTTCTGAGTCAAAAAGTATTTTGTTCGAGGGAAATGGATATTCCAAAGAGTGGGAAGACGAAGCGGCAAAACGGGGCTTATCCAATATTCGAAACACGCCTGAGGCACTCAAGTCGTTTTTACGCCCAGAATACATGGCTGTTTTTGAAGAAATGGGTGTATTGTCACAGCGTGAAATCGAAGCTCGGTACGAAATTGAGCTAGAAAATTACGTCAAGAAAGTTCAAATCGAATCGCGCGTCGTCGGTGATTTGGCGCAAAACCATGTTATTTCTACGGCAATAAAATACCAAACAAGATTGGTACAAACGGCTAAGTCGTTGATAGATTTGGGTTTAACAAAAGAAGCCGAGCCCGTTATTCAAATCATTAAAGAAATCTCTTCCCGCGTTGCCACGATTAGCACGTTGGTAGAACAATCTGTGGATGCGCGAAAATATGCCAATAATCTACCCAAAATTGAAGAAATGGCGGCAGTTTATTCGACAGATGTAAAACAATACTCAGAAAAAATTCGGGTAGAGGTGGATAAATTAGAGCTTGTTATCGATGATGAAGACTGGCCATTGGTGAAGTACCGGGAATTGCTTTATGTACGTTAATTTTTATAATTGTTTATTTTAAAAGAAAGAAAGATGAATGCAGGTTTTGATCCTGAAGAAATTCAGATGTTGAAAGAAGAATGTGCGGAGGAAGGAAATTCCTTTGTATTGGTTGAAGACGAAGACATGGAACTCTCTGAAACGGGAGAAATGGCACATATTCAGTTTGTTGGAATGTACGATGGCCGTGAAGTTATCTACGATGCGGTAATTAATACCTTACAAATTTATCACAACAGTATGGTTTATGAGGCTGCTGAGAAAAAAGTAGCTGCCATCTACAAAGATTTCTTACCACTTGAACAAAGAACACCCGATTACAAAGTAAATGAAGAGGCGGAACTTTTGATTGAAGAACTCATCGAAGAAATGGAGGAGGAAGAAACCATCAAAGTGGCAGAATACATTGAAGTCGATACAGATTTTGAATACGGTGTAGGTTTGGATGTTGGCTTGAATGTACCTGAAATTACGGTGGAGGTCATCGAGAAGTTTATTGAAGAATTTAACGAAGGAACGATTCAATTGGATACTACTTTGTATAGCTTCAAATTATCCGACGATTCAGAGGGATAATTCAGAGGTATGCAATTATTTTTTGAACCGCAATTGCTGAAAACACAATGCTTGGATGAGAATGATTCCAAGCATTGTGTAAAAGTACTCAGAAAGAAAAAGGGAGATGAAATTCAGGTATTGAATGGACAAGGCTCCGTTTTTACTTGTCGAATTACAGACCCTAATCCGCGGGCATGTCGTGTAGAAGTTGTGCAAGAAGAAATCGTACCTAGGAAGCAGAAACGTTGGGTTCATATTGCGATAGCACCTACCAAAAATGCAGATAGATTGGCGTATTTTCTTGAAAAAGCGGTAGAATTAGGCGTGCAAGAAATTACACTTTTGGAGACGAAGCATTCAGAAAGACGTGTGCAAAAGATGGAAAGGCTTGAGAAGGTCGCAGTTTCTGCGATGAAACAATCGTTGCAAACATGGGCGCCCATTCTTCATGAGATAACACCTTTTGAGGAATTTGTACAAAATAAAGAAGTAGAGACAACCCGATTTATCGCACATCTGTCAGATTCAGCAGAAGCTATCGAACATGCGCAATTGTCTGAAAAAGTATGTATATTGATTGGGCCGGAAGGAGATTTTTCAGATTTTGAGCTAGATTTAGCCAAACAATGCGGTTGGACAAATGTTTTTATGGGTAATTCTCGATTACGAACAGAAACAGCTGGAGTTGTTGCGGCGAGTTTATTGACGATTTTAAATTAGTATATGAAGTACATAGGACTTTTCTTTCTCTTTTTCTTACTCATTGTGGTTGGCAATGCCCAAACAAATGGGAGTGTGAAAATTGCAAAGTTAAAGTACGGTGGGGGCGGAGATTGGTACGCAAATAAAACAGCTTTGCCGAATCTTATCGCTTTTTGTAACGAGCAACTCAAAACTTCTATTTTAGTTGAAGAAGACCACGTAGAAGTAGGTAGTTCCGAGTTGCTTAATTATCCTTTTGTTTATTTGACAGGTCATGGAAATGTCCTTTTTTCAGAGTCAGAAGCTCGAAATTTACGGAATTATTTACTGGCTGGTGGGTTTCTGCATGTGGACGATAATTACGGGCTTGACCTATTTATCAGACGGGAAATGAAAAAGGTTTTTCCAGAACTTTCTTTCGTTGAAATACCTTTCTCGCATCCTATTTATCGCCAAAAATTTACGTTTGAAAAGGGCTTACCCAAAATCCATCAACACGATAATAAGCCGCCACAAGGTTTTGGATTGTTTTGGAAAGGAAAATTAGTTTGCTTTTATTCGTACGAATCGGACCTAGGAAACGGGTGGGAAGATGCCTCCGTGCATACCAATTCACCCGAAAAAAGAAAAGAAGCACTCCAAATGGGTGCAAATCTCATTCAATACGCTTTCTCAGTTCATTGATTTTCGGCACATTTGTAATTTACTCTTTTACACTTTTTATTTTTATTCAACGTACAACAATGGTTGCAGCAATCTCATTTTTTGTCGGACACTGGTACCTGTCCCTTTTCAGCCAAACTTTTTTCCTCCATCGCTATTCAGCGCATAAAATGTTCACAATGAACAAGTTTTGGGAGAAATTCTTCTATTTATTGACTTATATTTCGCAAGGTTCTTCGTACCTAAACCCGCGTGCGTATGCTGTCTTACACCGAATGCACCATGCGTTCAGCGATACCGAACACGACCCACATTCTCCGCATCACACCAAAAATATCTTTACCATGATGTGGAAAACAAAAGATATTTATAATTCTGTTTTGCAGTACAAGCAAAAAGTAGAAGACCGTTTTGACCGTGATTTCCCTGAATGGAAAGCCATCGATAAAATTGGTGACTTTTGGGGTAGTCGTATCCTTTGGGGGATTGGCTACATCGCTTTCTACGTCGTTGGTTACATGTATTTTGACGTGCATTGGGCATTCTTTTTCTTGCTTCCTATTCACTTTTTGATGGGACCAATCCACGGAGCTATTGTAAACTGGAGTGGTCACAAGTACGGATATCAGAACTTTGACAACCGCGACGAGTCAAAAAATTCACTTATTTTAGATTTCTTGATGATGGGCGAATTATTCCAAAATAATCACCACAAACATCCTATGTCCATCAATTTTGCCAAAAGATGGTATGAAATCGACCCGACGTATCCGGTAATTAAACTACTCTCGTGGGCTAAAATCATTACTCCCAAAAAAGTAGCTGTAAAATCTCCTGATACCCATCACGATTTTTAATATATTCGTTCAAATTTTAAGGCTATCGATACACTCGATAGCCTTTTTTGTTATTTCATTTCAACCTCTACGCAAATGGATTTATCTCCTCAACTCCGTAACGAAATCTGGGAATGGCTTATTCCTCAATTAGAACAGCACTATACCAATCCAAAAAATGTAGCTGTCGCCCCTCCATTGCAACAAAGTGAAATTCGTGATTTTGTGCGATTGCCCACTGAATCAGAAAATTTATCTGCCAAAGAGGCGCTACTTCACGTACTGACGGGTTTAAATAAGTACATCGTACATACATCGCACCCGGCTTATTTTGGACTTTTTAACCCGCGTGCAAGCTTTGCAGGTATTCTTGCAGATGTGCTAACGGCGCTCTATAATCCACAAATGGCTGCGTGGAGTCATGCGCCTTTTGCTGCTGAAGTAGAGCAATTTATGATCGAACAAATCGGTCAGAAAATGGGATATGCAGCGCATTCAATAGACGGAAATTTTACATCCGGTGGGCAAGAAGCCAACCTGACGGCTGTGCTTTGCGCATTAACCCATCATTTTCCGAAGATTGGATATACCGGAATTCGTCAACTTGACAAACAGCCTGTCGTATATTGTTCAGAAGAAAGCCATCATTCTGTGATGCGCGCTGCGATGGTGACAGGCATTGGTTTGGATTTTGTTCGGAAAATTGCCACAAATAGTGCTTCACAAATTTCAATTTCTACACTTGAAGAGCAAATACTCGCTGATATCGCCAATGGTTTTCATCCGTGTATGCTAGTGGCTTGCATGGGTGCAACGGGCACAGGTGCGATTGACCCCATAGACGGGTTGGCAGATATTGCTCAAAAATACCAGCTTTGGTTACACGCAGATGGCGCGTATGGCGGTGCTTTGGCATTGAGTGAGACGTATAAAAAGTATATAAAGGGCATTGAACGTGCTGATTCCATTACGTTTGATGCGCATAAATGGTTGTCTGTCCCTATGGGTGCTGGCATGTTTATCACCAAGCATACGTCTATTCTATCGACTACTTTTCGGATTTTTGCAGATTACATGCCCAAAGAAACAATGGCGGAGGAAATTATCGATCCTTTTGCCCATTCTATCCAATGGTCGCGCCGATTTATTGGATTGAAAGTGTATTTATCTTGGCTTTTTTACGGTTGGAAAGGATGGGAGGAGTTGGTGGACGAGCAGATGCGCAAAGGCGATTTCTTGAAAGAGAAATTACAGGAAAAGGGATGGGTTTTGAAAAATCATTCGCCCTTGCCTATCGCTTGTTTTATGCCAGCAGAGGAAGTCGCAGATTTGTACCCACATGAAACCGTTCAAAAGGTTATTCGTGATGGGAAAGCATGGATTTCTGTATATAGTGTTCAGAAAAAACCAACAATTCGTGCATGCATAACGAATTATTTGACAGAAGAAGCTGATATTCTGGATTTGGTGAATACGTTGGAAGCTGTTCGGTAAATAGGTAAAAAAAACGACTGACAGGTGAGTAAAATACCTGTCAGTCGTTTTGTACTAATTGAACGAGATGAAAACTCTTGTCAAGAAGGATTAATCGTAATCATCATCACCGAATGCGGTGGGATTTCAGTACTTATTTTATTATCCTGTAACTTTACCTTTTTGAAGGGCTGAACCGTGATTTTATTCGGTTCTTCGAAAGTATTGTACTCATTTACTTTGGAAGATGTTACGATTTCAGCACGAATGTTCTTCCAATTTTCTCCGCGCAACGAAAATTGAAGAGCATGAGTTTGCGTTGGGTCCACGTTGGTCAATGAGATATGAAGTACGCCTGCTGCATCTTTGGATGCAGATGCGGAAATCGCTGGAATTGATTTCCCTTCAAACGAGTACATAGGTGAGGTAAAATCAAGCGGAATAAGTTGTGCGTCTTGGTGTACTTGGTACATTTTCATGACGTGGTAAGTAGGCGTTAAGAGCATTTTTTCGCCTTCTGTAAGGATAACTGCTTGCAATACATTGACAATTTGCGCCAAATTTGCTCCTCTTACTCGCTCCGCATGATTATTGAAAATATTGAGGGTCATACCAGCAACGAGCGCATCACGAATCGTATTTTGTTGGTACAAAAAACCAGGATTTGTACCGGGTTCTACATCGTACCAGCCACCCCATTCATCGACAATCAAGGCTACTTTTTTCTGTGGATCGTATTTATCCATGACAGTAGAATGGCGTGTAATCAATTCATTCATTTTCCAGGCTTCTTCCAAAGTTCGGAAATAATGATAGTCTGTGAAAGCCGTTGAAGGCCCTTTTTTGTTCCAATCAATGACGGCATAATGATGTAATGCAACGCCATGAAGCAGAGAATGGGGGATATTTTTCATGAGCGTTTCCGTCCAATGATAGTCATCACCGGTTGCACCTGAGGCAATTTTCATGAGTTTGGCGTCTGGGTTAACGTCATTCATGAAAGTAGCATATTGCTTATAAATATTGGCATAATATTCGGCTGTCATATTTCCGCCACAGCCCCAAGCCTCGTTTCCTACGCCCCACATGCGTACATTCCAAGGTTTTTCGCGTCCATTTTCTTTGCGCCATTTAGCCATTGGGCTTCCTGTTGGGTGGTTGACATAATAGACCCAATCACTTAAATCTTTGACAGAGCCGCTTCCGACATTTCCTGCGAGGTAGGGTTCAGCGCCGATACGTTCACACAAATTGAGAAAGTCATGCGTACCGAAGGAGTTGTCTTCTGTTACTCCGCCCCACCAAGAATTGACGAGCGAAGGGCGATTTTCTTTTTTGCCCACCCCGTCTTTCCATTGATACGTATCAGCAAAGCAACCACCAGGCCAGCGGAGATTCGGCACTTTTAATGCTTTGAGTGCCTCAATCATGTCATTTCTTACACCGTCCGTGTGTGGAATTTGGGTTTGATTTTCACCGACGTATATACCGCCATAAATACAACGACCGAGGTGTTCGGCAAAATGACCGTAAATGTGCTTGTTGATTTGCACTTTGGATTGGTCGGTATGTAAAATAAAGTTGGTTTGGGCAGAAAGGTCGGAGAATGCTGCACAACCCCAAAGGAATACGCCCAAAGACGCTTTTTGTAGGTAATTCATTTTTTTAGGTTTGGTTGAAGACTAAAATTAGTGTACTTTCTTGATTTTACAAAGTGGAAGCGTTGGAAAGCAAGAAAGAAGAGATGAAGCGTACTGCTGCGTTGGTTAGCTACGTATTGAACAGAAAGTTAGGTATAAATAGAAAGGAGTAATATGTAATTTTTTGTTTACTGCTTTGTGAAAAGCGTTTAGAATGACCGTTTAATAAAAAAAGTTTGTAGGGTAGATGAATAGAAGGTATGTTTGGGGAAGATTACAGGAGCAACACAAACTTACCTAAGATATAAACTGAGTCGTTGCGCCTGTTACCTTATTGTACAAAATGCCGACCCAAGCAAAGAAGTGGTGGCATTGGGGCGGCAGACCTATTTTGCGACACAAACTCGATTGTAAAAATACTATGAAAATTAAATTTTAAACGTAACATAATGTCAATATTATTCAATAATAAATACAGAGTTCCTACTACACGTTTGCAAAATTGGAATTATGCAAATGAAGCAATGTATTTTATAACCATTTGTACCAAAAACAAGGAAAATTATTTTGGAAAAATTGTTTTAGAGACGCAATGCGTAGAGACGCAATGCATTGCGTCTCCACGCATTGCGTCTCTACGACCCACCGAAATTGGACAAATGGCTCATTCAGAATGGTATAAAACGATTGAATTACGACCCGATATGAATTTAGAATTAGGGGAATTTGTGGTAATGCCCAATCATATACACGGCATTGTTATTATTGGTGCAAATGAATATAATACGCAACGTAGAAACGCGACGCATCGCGTCTCTACAAACGCCAACGATATCGCATATAAAAACCAATTTGCCCCACAATACAAAAACCTATCGTCCATTATTAGGGGTTATAAATCTGCCGTAACCACCTATGCCCGAAAAAACAACATTGAATTTGATTGGCAAACACGATTTCACGACCATATTATACGTTCCATGGACGATTATCACCGAATTTCAAATTATATTGTAAACAATCCTGTAAAATGGATGGAGGACAAATTTTATACAAACGCCAAAGACGATTTGAAATGAGTGATAACATCATTTAAGAACCCACAAAAAATGTCTTGGCAATGTATTCTTTCCTTAGTTAGCTACACTCAAAACTCATTTGTAGCGTGTTTTGATAGGGGAGAATCCTCCCCAATAACCTACAAAAAAGCCATAAAATACGTCTTCGGAGCGTATTTTATGGCTTTCGTATTTGTGTAAATTATATTTGTTTAAAACGTACGATTCACATCAAACTTTTCTAAATAATCGGCAACTGCCTTGACAAACTGCCCGCCAAGGGAGCCATCTACAACACGGTGGTCATACGAATGAGATAAAATCATTTTTTGACGAATGGCAATCATGTCTCCTTGCGGTGTTTCGACAACCGCCGGAACCTTGACAATCGCACCAAATGCCATAATTCCCACTTGTGGCTGTACGAGAATAGGCGTACCCGAAATATTCCCGAATGAGCCAATATTCGAAATCGTATAAGTGCCTCCTTGCAATTCGTGTGGTTTTAACTGGTTGTTTCGCGCACGAAAAGCCAAATCATTCACCATTTTTGTCAAGCCCGTCAAACTATACGAATCTGCTTGGTGTATGACAGGAACAATCAAATTACCATTCGGCAGAGCGACTGCCAACCCAATATTGATGTGTTTTTTCTTGATGATTTGGTATCCATCGACCTGCACATTCATCATCGGGAATTGTTTGAGCGCCTTCACGACAGCTTCTACAAGCAATGGTGTAAAAGTGAGTTTCTCGCCCGTTTCTTTTTCAAATTTTCCTTTGATTTTCGTGCGCCATTGGGCAAGAGCTGTCATGTCAGACTCCGCAAAAGATGTCACGTGGGGAGCAGTCCGCTTCGATTCCACCATTCGGTCAGCAATCATGCGGCGCATCCGATCCATTTCAATGATTTCATCTAATCCATCAACCCGTTGAATAGGCGAAGGTACTGAAACTGGCGCTGATTTTACTTCCTGAGTAGTTGGTAATGAGGTGTTTGTATTTTTTTCTTTATTTGCAAGATAGGCAAGGATATCGTGTTTCGTCACGCGGTTCTCCAAACCTGTTCCGGCAATGGCATCCAATTCTTGCTGAGAAATATTCTCTTTTTCAGCAATTGTCATGACCAATGGAGAGTAAAAGCGCGAAGCAGAAGTAAGCTTTGGTACAGATAAATCTTGAATTACCTCTATCTCTTTTAAAATATTTTCTGCACTGATTGCTTCTAATGAAACCTCACTGGCTTGTACGGGTATAGGTGTAGCGACTTCAACGGCTTCCGTCTCAATGATACAAATGGGTTTACCAATGAGTGCTTGTTCTCCCTCTTTGACCAAGAATTGAACGATTTTTCCAGCAGAGGTTGCACCAATTTCGGTGTCTATTTTGTCCGTAGCGACCTCCAAAATCATGTCATCGACTTCTACTTGGTCACCTTCTTTCACTAACCAATGCAAGACGGTACATTCAAAAATACTTTCCCCCATGGAGGGCATCATCATTTCTATTTTAGCCATTGTTGATGGATATTTGTAAGGTGATTTGTAAAAATAAGCAAATGATAAACGCACATTTTACTTATTCTTGACGCATGTTGTGTTTTGACACACAAAAATAAGTAGATATTTGCCCAAAGTATAACCTTATCTTGGCTTATTTTAAGAAATAATTGGTAATTATTGATTTTTAATCAGCTCTTTTCGTAAAAGATTCAAAGTTAAGTAACTTGCCCAACGAATATTTGTCTCTCGCTGTGTCGTCAATTGCAATTTTTGTGTCACCGTTCCTTTTGGTCCTGCACAAGCAATCCAGACTGTTCCGACAGGTTTTTCTTCCGAGCCACCGCTTGGCCCAGCAACGCCAGTTGTCGCAAGTGCAAAATCCACATTCATTTTTTGGCGAATACCTTCTGCCATTTCGGTCGCTGTTTGTTCAGAAACTGCGCCAAATTGTTCCAAGGTTTGGGGCGCAACACCGAGTTCACCTATTTTAATGGAATTATCATAACTCGTAACCGACCCCATAAAATAACGAGAACAACCCGGAACTTCACTTATCAAATGCGCCAAATAGCCGCCCGTACAACTTTCTGCTACAGCGACGGTTTTTTGTTGCTCTACCAATAATTCACCGATTACCTCCGGCATTTCTTGGTTTTTTGTACTATAAATGTATTCTGGAATCTGTTTTTCAAGTTTCTCCACTTCCATTTGTACCAACTGCTGTAAATGGGATAAATCGTCACCAATACCTGTGAGGCGAAGCTTGACTTGGCCATTTCCTGGGAGATAGGCAAGCTTTATTTCTTTGGGCAAATTGTCTTCCCACGCTTCAATTTTTTCCGCTAGAAATGACTCGCCAATGCCAATTGTTCGAACGACTCGATGGTAAATGGTAGGTGCGTTGAAATGCGTTTTCAGGCGGGGAAGTACCTCTTTTTCCATCAAATATTTCATTTCATAAGGCACACCCGGAAGCGAAACTAGGATAGTTCCGTTGTTTTCAAACCACATGCCTGGCGCCGTTCCGTTCAGATTGGGTAAATACGTGCATTTACTTGGAATTGCCGCCTGCTGCCGATTAAGTTCTGTAAAAGGCCGTCCTCGCGAAATAAAATAATCGCGAATGAGTGCCTCTGCGTGAGGTTCAATCACCAATGTATCGTTGAAAAGTCGGGCAAGAGTAGTTTTGGTAATATCGTCTTTGGTTGGCCCTAAACCACCTGTCAGGATAATAATATGCGCTTTTTTGCTCGATTCGGTCACAATATCCTCGATTTCAGCAGCTTGATCACCGACAGACATTTTGCGACGTACTTTGAAACCATACATATCTAATTTTTCACTAATCCACTGTGTATTGGTGTCCACAATTTGACCGTATAGGATTTCGTCTCCAATCGTAATGACGTCAGCTAAGATAATTTCAGACATGGTTAAAAATAAATGGTGATATTTGCGTTTCTAAATTACTTCTTTTCATTGAACAAAGAACAAGAAATTAGGTAAGTCTGTTTTTCGGTTCTCAATTTAAGAAGTCTTTTAAATTTTTTATCATACATTCATTAATTACTGTTCCATGCCTCAAAAGAAACGTATTTTTTTAGCCACTTCACTTTTTGTTGTATCCGGATTTTCCTTTCAAGCGTGTAGCCAAGGTATTCAACGAGGTAATATTGGAAAACTTGTCCAATCGTTGCCTATCAGTTCCAGTGAAGCGAGTGGCGCATTGAAACAAGCACTTGAAATTGGTGTAAATAAAAGTACACAACTTGCTTCTGCTACTGGTGGATATTCGGCAAATCCGTTGATTCGTATTCCCGTTCCGCCTGATTTACAGAATGTAGAAAAGACACTTCGTTCCATCGGTTTGGGCAGTCAAGTAGATCAGTTTGTGCTTGCCATGAACCAAGGTGCAGAAAAAGCGGCGAAGGAAGCAGCCCCTATTTTCTTGAAATCTATTACAGAAATGACGGTTACAGACGCTATTTCGATAGTAAAAGGAGAAAAAAATGCAGCAACAACGTATTTGAATCGCACAACACGTGCTGATTTATCTAAGTTATTTCAACCAATTATGGCAAAATCGCTGCAAGAAACAACAGCGAGTAAATTGTACGGGGATATCGTTACAAGATATAATCAGGTGCCGTTTGTGAAGAAAATGAATCCGAATTTAGAGCAATATGCTACTGAAAAAGCATTGGATGGACTTTTTGTGTTGATTGCGCAAGAAGAAGCGAAGATTCGTGAAAATCCGTTGGAACGCACAACCGAACTGCTCAAAAAAGTATTTGCAAACACAACGAAACCGTAAAAAATTGAAACGATTCTCGTAAATTTGAGGTTCAATCAATGGAATCATCCATTCAAGGAAAAATAAAAATATGCGTAAATCCGAAATTAATTTTACCGTCGAATTAGACGAACATCGTGTTCCAGAACGTATTTTTTGGGATGCTACAGAAAACCCAAACGAAGGAATTAACGAGACCAAAGCCATTTCTGTAAGTGTTTGGGATCACTACCACAAAGGACTTTTAGGGATTAATTTGTGGACAAAAGATATGCCTGTCGATGAAATGAATCATTTTACGGTGGATGTTATCGGGAATCTTTCGCAAATGATTAAAGATTCGACTGCAGACCAAAAAATTATTGAAATTCTTGAGCAAGCAGGACGTTCTATCGCCAAGCATTTGGAAGAACAAGCCAAACAGAATCCAGCATAAATAAAAAAGCCGTCCTCTTTTCTTAGTGACGGCTTTTTTTACAAAATGAGCAGTCCAAGCTGCCGAAGTATTTTTCCTTCCTCGCTGTCTAACCAAATAGCGAAATCACCCAAAGGCAAGTAATCCTCTGTTAATTCGCGTACTGTCAACGTATCTTCTTGCAATTTAGGTAGTGTTTCTACCAACCAATCTCCAACTTCAGGAGAAACTAAATAAGGATTGTCTGACTTTAAATAACTGAATATAAGTTGTTTGTATATCTTACTGGTTTTCCCTTGAACGACTTCAACTTCTTCTTCGTCCGAAATCTCCCCGCCAATCCAGAAGCATTTGTCTGATTTTTTAGGTTTCGAAAAAACGGTACTTGCCAAAGCTTCTTCAATATGAAAAGGAGAGAGTTTCGTTTCAGGTATATCAAAATCAAACCAGAAAGAAAGGGGCTCTTCTAGTCCAATTCCGTGCATGTAATTGAAAAGTGATTTCTTTAGTCCATCCGAAAAATCTTCGTGTTCAGCCCCAGTTGGGTCTTCGTGGAATAAGTCATTTTCTGCAAATCCATCAAAATCAGGGCCAATGGTTTGTACCTGAAATGCCGCAGGGTCTAAGCCTACTGGGCTATGTGCCGTCATGGCAAACTGGTGCCAAAAGCCAGATTGAAGCACACCGTTCAAAAATAATTGGCGTACGATTTCCATCGAATCTATGGTTTCTTGCTCCGTTTGTGTCGGAAATCCGTACATCAAATAGGCATGAACCATGATGCCTGCTTCGGTAAATGCACGCGCTACTTGTGCCACCTGGGCAATCGTAACCCCTTTTTGCATTATAGAAAGTAGCCGGTCAGAGGCAACTTCAAGTCCGCCAGATAAGGCGATACAGCCCGCTGCTTTCATCAAGCGAGCAAGATCTGGGGTAAAACTTTTTTCAAAGCGAATATTTGTCCACCAAACAACAGAAATTCCTCGTCGTAGTATTTCTATCGAAACATCTCGAAGTAATGCGGGCGGAGCTGCCTCATCGACAAAGTGAAAACCAATTTCGCCTGTTTCCGCGATTAACTGCTCAATTCGGTCGCAAATAAGTTCTGCCGAAACGGGTTCATACCGTTGAATGTAGTCAAGCGAAATATCGCAAAAAGAGCATTTTCCCCAATAACAGCCGTGGGCTAAGGTAAGCTTATTCCAACGTCCGTCACTCCAAAGTCTATGCATAGGATTGGCTAACTCAATGACAGACAGGTATTTATCAAGTGGTAAGTCGCGGTAGGAGGGCGTGCCAACCTCGCGTTGTGGAATATCTTTTTGCTTTGCGTTTGTCTGAAAAATAACTTTGCCTTCTTTGTTTCTGAAGAAGGTTCGTTTGAGTTCATTCGCTGGAATTTTACCTTCCAAGTGTTGAAGAAGTTGGAGGAGGGGCGTTTCTCCGTCATCTAAGAGGACGTAATCAAAATAATCAAAAACACGTGGGTCTGCAAGTCTTCGTAATTCTGTATTGGCATAACCACCGCCAAATAAAATGGGTAGGTGCGGGTAGTTTGTTTTTATGTAATTCGCTGCTTGAAAAGCACCCAAAACATTGCCTGGAAATGGGGCTGTAAATGCAATGACAGTAGGATTGAATTGTTGAATTTTTTGGTCAATGATTTCCTCTAAATAGTTTATTAGTAGTGTTTTAGGTTTTTCTAATTCTTCTAAAATAGGAGAAAATGAACTTGCTGCGCGCGCGATTCTTTCTGCATAACGGGTAAATCCAAAGTGAGGGTCAATGACTTCCCGAATCAAGTCACCGAGGTCTTCGAGGTAAAGCGTAGCCAAGTGACGCGCTTTGTCGTGGGTTCCCATTGTCCCGAATGCCCAAGCGAGATCTTCCAATTGAGCAAATCGAGCGGCTTCGGGCAAATAAGTTCGGTCACAAATTAAATGGGCTAACGTTTGATTTTTATTCTGCAAAAAGGAAATAACCGGGTCAATAGTCTTGATATATTGCGCACGCATGGCGTAAATCCGAAAACTATTTTCGGAAATTTCAACGTCTATTTCATCCAAATAACGGAAAATCGTTGAGAGTCCTTGCCGTGAAAACAAGCGTAAGACAACCTCAATCCCCAAATCGGCTTGGTGCGCAGCAATGCCTTTGCTATGCAAAAAACCTTGCAAATAGGCAGTTGCAGGGTACGGCGTATTGAGTTGTGTAAAAGGTGGCGTGAATAAAAGTACGTTTGAAGTCATGTTTTTTATCAATTAATGCGCCTCAAGCCAATTTTTACCAATACCCATGCCCGTCTCAAGTTTTACGGGCAACGAAATCGCCGTCGTCATGAAATGGTTTACTTTTTCCTGTAAAACCGCCAATTCATCTACATGTGCGTCAAATAGAAGTTCATCATGCACCTGCAAAATCATTTTGGAACGCATGTTTTGTTCACGCATAAACGCATGGATTTGAATCATCGCAATTTTAATCAAGTCGGCTGCACTTCCTTGAATAGGCGCATTGATGGCGTTTCTCTCCGCGTACCCTCGATTTGTTTGATTGCGCGAATTGATGTCTCGTAAATACCGACGACGACCTAAGATGGTTTCTACATATTCCTTCTCTTGTGCCGTTTGAATGCACAAATCCATGTATTCTTTTACTTTCGGAAACTGTAGAAAATAAGCGTCAATGATTTCTTTGGCTTCTTGGCGGCTAATCGCTAGTCTATTCGCCAAACCAAACGGAGATATACCGTAAATTATCCCGAAATTGACCATTTTAGCCTTTCTTCGCATATCTGAGGTAACGTCTTCCAGAGAAACAGAAAATACTTTTGAAGCAGTAGTTGCATGAATATCAACCCCTTGATTGAAAGCTTCCAGCATACTTTCATCGCCAGAAAATGCAGCCATGATGCGTAATTCAATTTGCGAATAATCGGCAGAGAAAATACGGTAGTTTTCATCCGTCGGAATAAACGCTTTCCTGATTTCTCTACCCCTCGGTGTCCGAATAGGAATATTTTGTAAGTTAGGATTGGTGGAACTCAATCGACCCGTTGCAGTAACTGCCTGATTATAAGAAGTATGTATTCTTCCTGTAGTTGGAGAAAGGAGGGCAGGAAGTGCATCTACGTAAGTGCTTTTGAGTTTCTGGAGTTCCCGAAAATCGAGGATATTTTTAACAATGGAATGTTCGGCTTCGTAGGTAAGCAGAATATCTTCGCCCGTTGCATATTGACCAGTAGGCGTTTTTTTAGGTTTTTTATCGATTTTCATCACCTCAAACAAGACTTCCCCTAATTGTTTAGGTGAACTAACATTGAATTGCGTTCCTGCCAAGGTATAAATTTCTTGTTCCAAGCGCGTAATGTCTTTTTCTAGCTCGCTAGAAAGTTCCTGCAAGGCATGTATGTCTAAATTTACACCCGTTCGTTCCATGTCTGAAAGCACTTGAACCAACGGAATTTCAACCGTTTCGAGTAATTGTTCTTGGTTTGTTTCTTTCAGTTTGTGAGCTAAAATAGGTTTGAGTTGCAAGGTAATATCAGCATCTTCTGCGGCATATTCTTTGATTTGTTCCAACGGTACATCGCGCATATTCCCTTGATTTTTCCCTTTTTTTCCAATGAGCTCTTCAATAGAAACAGGTTTGTAATTCAAGTAATTTTGTGCCAGAGCGTCCATACCGTGCCGTTGTTCGGGCTCAATCAAATAATGTGCGAGCATCGTATCGTAAAACGGTCCAGCTAAGCGTATTCCATAATTTTGCAAAATGGATAAATCGTATTTCAAATTCTGTGCGATTTTCAGAATACCTTCCTGCTCAAAAACCGGAATAAAGCGCTGAAGGGTTTCTTTTGCTTCATTTTGGTCACTGGAAATCGGGATATAAAAGGCTTCTCCGGCACGATAAGAGAAAGAAATTCCGACCAATTTTGCCTCCATCGACTCAATATCCGTGGTTTCTGTATCGAAACAAAATTCTTTTTGTGCGAGTAAATGCTGTACTAATTTTTCTTGCAGTGCAACCGTTTCCATCAATTCATAGCGATGTGCAGTTGAATGAATGGTCTTCAGGATACTCGGTTTTTCAGTTTGTTCTTCTTCCGAGTATTTATTTTCCTGGGGTGTATAGGCTGGCGGTGCATCAAAAAGTGAGGTCTGTTGTTGAACGGGTTGTTTGGTAGCAACGGGTGTAGGGGCTGCCGCTCGTTTAGGCGTAGATTCTTCACCTAAAAGTTTTTTTCTCAGTGTCCGAAACTCCAATTCATCCAATAATTCACTTAATTCTTCCGTATTGTAAGGAGAGAGGCGTAAATCGTCTGCGTCATAAGGAACAGGAACGTGTATGTCGATTCGGGCAAGTTCTTTCGACAAGAGCGCACTTTCACGTCCATCCCGAATTTTCTCTCCCATTTTTCCTGAGATGGTATGGGCATTTTCCAAAATATTTTCAACACTTCCGAACTCGGCAAGAAGTTTGGCTGCTGTTTTTTCACCTACGCCCGGTATTCCGGGGATATTATCTACTTTATCGCCCATGAGTCCGAGCATATCCACCACTTGGTCAATATGTTGAACGCCCCATCTGTTCAAAACTTCTTGTACACCCATGATTTCCACGCCATTTCCCATCATAGCGGGTTTGTACAGAAAGATATTTTCTTCAACCAGTTGCCCGTAATCTTTGTCGGGTGTGTACATATACACTTCGAAATCATCTTTCACCGCTTTTTTGGCAATGGTTCCGATGATATCATCTGCCTCATAGCCATCAAGTTCCAAAAGAGGAATATTCATCGCACGCACGAGGCGTTTTACATAGGGGATGGCTATCGTAATGTCTTCTGGTTGTTCTTGTCTATTTGCTTTGTATTCAGTGTATTGTACGTGTCTAAAAGTAGGCGCTTTGGTATCAAATGCAATTCCTAGATGTGTCGGTTTTTCTTTGGAAAGTACTTCCAAAAGTGTATTTGTAAAACCAAAAACAGCACTTGTATTGAGCTGTGCGGAGTTAATTCTTGGGTTCTTGATAAATGCAAAATGGGCTCTGTAAATGAGAGCGAAGGCGTCAAGTAAAAATAATTTTTTGCTAGGCATACGTTAATGTGTTTGAACAAAATTACAGCTTTTAATTCTTTTTTCACTAATTCATGCGTCATCTGCCCAGTTTGCTCGTAATTTACGGTACGAACAAACTATCTTTTTTTACAGATAGTTATACAATTTCACGCGCTTGTAATTGATTAAAAGGTATGAATGCTTTGCAGAAAAAAACATCGGTTGTGGTGGTTGGTGGTGGATTAGCTGGTTTGGTATCTTCCATCGAGTTGGCTAAATCGGGTATTTCTGTTGTCTTGATTGAAAAAAACACCTATCCTTTTCATCGTGTTTGTGGAGAATATATTTCCAATGAAGTGAAAATGTATCTTTCGCAATTACTTGGTTTTTCTATTGATTCACTGGGATCTTCCTCTATTGATACGTTACAAATTACAGATACGAAAGGCCAAAAATTGGTTCAAACTTTGGATATGGGTGGCTTTGGCTTGAGTCGATTTGCTTTGGATAAAGTTTTGGTAGATGTCGCACAAAGGGTAGGAGTTACTGTTTGGACAAATGAATCTGTGGACGAAATTATACGTACTTCAGAAGACGCATATTCTGTAAAAACAAAGTCTGGGCAGCAAGTAGAAGCTATGTGTGTTCTGGGTGCGCATGGAAAAAGGAGTCATTTGGATCGGGTATTGAATCGTTCTTTTTTTAAGAAAAGAAGTGAATATGTTGGGGTTAAGTACCATATTTCGTATTCGTTCCCGAAAAATCAGATTTCCTTGCACAATTTTGAAGGTGGCTATTGTGGGATTTCTGCCATTGAAGAGGAGCGTTATTGTTTGTGTTATTTGGTAGAGAAAAAACAAGTTCAAAAAGCAGGTGGAATCAAAGAATTAGAGCAAAAGGTTCTGATGAAAAACAACTACTTAGCCCATATTTTTGAAAATGCTGTTTTTTTGTACGATAAACCCTTGGTTATTAGTGAGGTGTCTTTTCGAGAAAAAGAAAAGGTAGTGAATGGTATAATCATGATTGGTGATTCTGCCGGTTTGATTGCACCGTTGTGTGGGAACGGAATGGCTATGGCGATTAAGTCCGGGAAAATAGCAAGTGAATGGATTATTCCGTTCGTTAATACCAAAATTGACCGCCAAGAAATGGAACAAGGCTTCACAAAGTCTTGGCAAAAGGAATTTGCAACGCGTTTGTTTGTCGGACGCACAATTCAGTCACTTTTTGGTGCATCTTGGTTGACAACTTTTACTTTGTTTACTCTCAAGTATTTCCCCAAAATTGTACACAGATTGATTCATTTAACACATGGAAAAGAAATGATTTCCTAATTTTTGAAATTTTTCTTCAATAGTGAATGGGTTGGTTTTTCTATAATGGTGTAGAAAATCCAAGCAGCTAGTAGAGAAATGAGCAGTTGGAAAACGAGGTATATGAATCTGTCCACTTGAATTCCTTTTAAAAACATAAGACTATTCAGGTAAACGATAACAGGCTGGTGAATTAAGTATAGTGAGAAGGAAATATTTCCTAAAAAATGGATGAATCGGTTGTGGAAATTAAGTTTAACGATGAAAAAAATGGATAAAATAGAAACAATACAAACGGGTATTGTTCTGTTCCAATGAAGGATGTAAAAGTGCCAAAGGAATTGCGTAAAAAGTAAGAAGATACAAAATAATAAAAATTGAAAAGCAGAAATTTGAGCTGTGTAATACAAGAAAATGACAGTTCCTATCGTGAAAAGTAGAAAATGCGAGTACAAAGGCAGTGAACCTGCTGGTAGAATGAAATTTAACGAGAATAGAACAAGTCCAACAAGCAAAACACCTACGTTTTTAAACTTAAATATGAGAGGGTAAGTGAATGCCACCAAAAGATAATATTGTATTTCAACAAATAATGTCCAATAAGAGTAATTTACAAAATCAATTTTATAAAAAGGATTTATAAAAAATAAATTTGTAAAGATTGCTTTCGAGTCAATTATGTAGGCATTATTGGAATTTGGTAGAAGATATTTCCATGCTAGAATGAAAGAAATAGTGAGTAAAAGTGAAGCCAAATAGGGTAGGTAAATACGAATTACTCGCTTGGTTAAAAATGTTTTCCAATCATTAATTTTATAATTACTCTTATACAAAGAATACGGAATGATGAAACCAGAAATAATAAAGAACATTTCGACTCCAAGCGTACCCAACTCTGCAAAGGAAGAAATGAAACGTGTTATCTGGTCAGAAGATGAAGTATGATTTACAAAAAGATGACTCAAAACAACGGATATTGCGGCAATTCCGCGTAGATTTTGAATACTATGAATAGACGTATCACTTTTCTTTAACATGAAACGAGATTTTTGTTCTTTCTTAATTCGTATAAACTTAGTAAATTTTAGAAGTTGCTTTACAATCTTATAAGTACTTTTTTTATACGAATAGTAATAATTTACTCAAAATATACCTTTTGTTTGGCACAATACTTAGTCAAAAATTTAATGGGATTTGTTTTAGATACCCGTTACGTGAGGGAAATCAGGGGATTTCCATAAATTTGTGTGTTTGTAAACTAACCTTCCATTTTGGATTTTGCTTTACATATTCAATAATCAGCGGGAGGATTTCTCCTTGTTTGGACCATTCTGGTTGCAAGAGCAAATGGCATTCTTTTTTTACTAATTGTGCATGTTTTTCTGCAAACTCAAAGTCAGAACGGTGATAAATGACAACTTTCAACTCGTCAGCGTACGCATAAATGGAATCTACGGGCGTTTGAAATTTTTTGGGTGAAAAACAAACCCAATCCCATTTCCCGGAAATAGGATAAACTCCCGATGTTTCTATATTCGTTTGAAAACCAGCATATTGTAGTTTTTTTGTTAGCTCATCCAGTTGATACATGAGCGGTTCCCCTCCTGTTATCACTGCTAGTCTGCCCGGAAACACCTCCGCCTTTTCAATAATTTCTTCTACAGAATAGCTCGGATGCGCTTGTGCATCCCAAGATTCTTTTACATCACACCAAACGCAACCCACTTCGCAACCTCCCAACCGAATGAAATACGCTGCTTTTCCTTGGTGCATTCCCTCTCCCTGCAAAGTATAAAAAGACTCCATTACAGGTAATTTATCAACCACTTTCACCTCTCTTGATTTCATATATCACGTATTATTGATACAAAATTACGACTTTGCAAACAGATTCGTTCAAAGTATTGTTAATGATTTACAAAAACGGGTAAATTTGTACTATTCAAATATGCCTTCTCCAACTAATTATTGTATCAATGAATTCTTTGTACTGTTCTTCTTTGTCGAGCTATCAACGCCGAAAAACGCATACTGTTCAGATTGGTGATGTAAAAATGGGTTCTGATTTCCCCATTCGTGTGCAGTCCATGACAACCGTCGATACCATGGATACCTTGGGGTCTGTTGAACAATGTATTCGAATGATTGAAAGTGGCTGCGAACTGATTCGAATTACAGCTCCTTCTGTGAAAGAAGCACAAAATTTAGAACAAATCAGAAAAGAATTGCGTACAAGAGGTTTTGCTATTCCTTTAGTAGCAGATATTCACTTCACCCCAAATGCCGCTGAACTTGCCGCACGAATTGTGGAAAAAGTCCGGATAAATCCCGGGAATTACGCCGATAAAAAACGATTTGAAATCATTGATTACACCGAAGAAGCCTACCAAGAGGAACTCGACCGAATCCGAGATAGGTTTTTGCCTCTCGTTAAAATTTGCAAAGAATATGGTACTGCCGTGCGTATCGGAACAAATCACGGCTCACTTTCAGATCGTATTCTGAGTAAATATGGCGATACGCCCGTTGGTATGGTTGAGTCTGCCCTTGAATTTTTACGTATTTGTGAAGATGAAAAATACGATAATATTGTTATTTCCATGAAATCATCGAACCCTCAAGTGATGGTTCAAGCCTATCGTTTGCTGGTGAAAAGACTTGAGGAAGAAAAATTAAAAGCTTATCCACTTCACCTTGGCGTGACAGAAGCTGGGGAAGGGGAGGATGGTAGAATTAAATCCGCTATGGGTATAGGTACGCTTCTCGAAGATGGACTTGGTGATACAGTTCGTGTCAGTTTAACCGAAGACCCAGAATTTGAAGCACCCGTAGCACGGGCACTCATCGACAGATACACACAACGTGCCGAGCAACAACACCCGATTTATTTGCCCTCAATCAATTTAATTAATCCGTTTTCTTACCAAAGAAGAACAACAAATGAAGTCGCAAATTTTGGGGGAATCCAAGTGCCTCGCGTTATCGCTGACTTTAGTCAAGTTCCTGTAAACGACGTAGATGCTCTCAAGCCAGTCGGGTATTTTTATATGCCACTTTTGGATAAATGGCGTTCGAATGACTTAGCTTGTGATTACATTTATACGGGTCAATGTCCTGCTTCATTTATGCTACCAAATGGTTTGCGCGAAATCGTTGATTATTCCGTTTGGCACGAACTAGAAGCCCAAGAGTTCATCTATCCCCTCCTTACAAGTTCCCTCTTTTTTAATGCACCCAAATTACATCCTCAACTTAATTTCTTGCTTCTTACAGATGAAGAACTAACGGTTGATTTGGCTGAAAAACTAAAGGATAAAACGAATATTGTAGTTTGGTTGGAGTCATCAAACCCACATGCGATGCCGGCTTTACGCGCTGCTTTTATGCGTTTGTTGGAAATCGAATGTAGAGTTCCTGTAGTTATCAAAAGAAAATACAATGTATTGTCTGATAGTGATTTACAGTTGTTTTCTTCCACCGATGCGGGTGGTTTATTGGTAGATGGTTTGGGAGATGGCATCGTGTTAAGCATGGATTGCACGTCCCCAGATTCGTTAAAAATGCTCAATTCGACTTCATTTGGTATTCTGCAAGCAGCAAGAACGAGAATGTCAAAAACAGAATACATTTCTTGTCCTTCGTGTGGTAGAACACTTTTTGATTTACAAGAAACAACGGCTATGATTCGTAAGCGGACAGATCATTTGAAAGGAGTTAAAATTGGTATTATGGGTTGCATCGTAAATGGTCCGGGAGAGATGGCGGATGCGGATTATGGTTATGTCGGAATGGGTAAGGATAAAATTGCACTTTACAGAGGGCAAACAGTTGTTAAACGTTCTGTGCATACAGATAAAGCAGTGGACGAGCTTATTCATCTGATTCAAGAAGATGGACGATGGTTTGAGCCAGAAGTTGTGGAAGAAAATGAAAAATAAATATATATCATGAATAAGTTAATCAAGTATCTGCAAATTACGCCCGTTTTTTCGTACTTCCTACGTGTTTTTAGGAAAGACGAGTCAGGCAAATACCCGTCAAGTTTTAATCTAAAAATGATGCACGGAATCAATAAGATATCTATTGTGATGTTCTTAATTTGTGTTGTTGTTTTGGTTATCAGAGCTTTTACGCGTTACTAATGTATTCATTTCGTTTGTCTTGGGGTAATTAAGTTGCTCATTCTGTGCTTGTTATAAATTTAATACAAACGAATTACAGTAGAATGGAATTACTTTTTTTTATGCTTCCCTCTTTCCTGCATGGCTGGTTAATGGGAGACTTTTCATTTTCCGAAACGGATGACGAGCGACTTCGTAAACCTGTCAACAAGGGAATTTTATTGTTCGAGGAAGGGAAAATTGCAGAGGCTTTTCGTTTCTTTTGTGAAGAAGAAAAAAAATATCCAAAATGCGCTTATCTCTATTTATTTCGTGCAAAGTGTCATCTTTTCTTTGAAAATTACGCAGCAGCAATTCCCGACCTTGAAAAGTCACTACGGCTGGAAACAACCATCGCGGAAACCTATGTTTTATTGGCTGATACGTATTATAAAATAGAAAGTTATGATGCTGCACTTACGATGTATTTACGCGCCTCTCGTATGTATTTAGAGAAAAACGCAGCAATAGAACGAATGATTGGCGAACTTCAAATGCGGAAAGGAAATTTTGAAAGCGCCTATAAAAATCTATTATTAGCTCAAAAACTCGGCGATACCAGTGCGCACGATTTGCTTTTAACGATTCAGACTATTCGAGATAAAAAATAGAAATATGGCGTTTCTTTTTGTTTATGGAACATTGATGCGGGCGTATGGAGACAGGAAAGTCCATGCGCCCCTTTCTTTGTACACAGAATATATAGGTTTGGCTACTTGTCATGGGAGATTGTATGAAATAGATGGGTATCCCGGGCTAGTTATTTCGGGTGAGACAAAAGTTTGTGGAGAGTTGTATCAAGTTGGTGATTTCAAACAACTTTTTGAAATTTTAGATGAATACGAAGGGTATGACGAAGCGAGCCCTAAAACTTCTGAATATATTCGGCAGGTTGTATCTGTTCGATTGGCAGATGATGGAAGAGAAGAAAAAGCTTGGGTGTATCTTTATAATTGGAAAGTAGAGGAAGAGAAGCGAATTTTCTCCGGAGACTATACAAAAAAAGGAAGCGAATAGCTTCCTTAAACTTTGTGATCCCGACACGATTCGAACGTGTGACCGACTGCTTAGAAGGCAGTTGCTCTATCCAGCTGAGCTACGGGACCATTCTCAAAAAAAAACAGCTAAAAGTTACAAGCTTTTCAGCTATCTAACTAAAAGCTGTTTTCTAATAGTCGGGGTGGCAAGATTCGAACTTGCGACCTCCTGCTCCCAAAGCAGGCGCGATGACCGGGCTACGCTACACCCCGAGTGGAAAACTCTGCGGAGAAAGCGGGATTCGAACCCGCGGTACCGTTTCCAGTACGACAGTTTAGCAAACTGTTGGTTTCAGCCACTCACCCATCTCTCCGTTTCCCCGAAAAGGTTTGCAAATATAGTACGCTTATTTCTATTTGTCAAGCCCTTTTTGAAAAAAAATCAATTATTTATTTAGTCTATTTACTTTCCACATACTAACTAACTGACTACTAGCGACATGTGTTTTTTTGCTTTTTTTATTTTTTTTGAATAATTCTACAGCCAATACCGCCGCAATTTGATTTTCAACCGAAGTTCCTTGGTCTAACGGTTCCTTGATGTCTTTAAAATGTAAGTCGATGAAGCGTGTATCAAAGTCCCCTGATTGAAATGCCTCATTTTGCATGACGAATGTTCCGAAAGGTAAAGTTGTTTTTACCCCCGTAATCTTAAATTCATCAATCACACGGGCCATTTTCTGTATGGCTTCTTGGCGTGTTGCTGCATGAACGATGAGTTTAGCAATCATTGGGTCATAATGAATTGGAATATCCATACCTTGTTCAATACCATCATCTACCCGGACGCCATTTCCTTGCGGTCGTACGTATGTATCTAATCGACCAATATCTGGTAAAAAGTTATTGTAAGGGTCTTCCACACAAATTCGAAGCTCAATCGCGTGTCCATGAATTTTTAAGTCCTCCTGTTTGATGCTCAATGGATGTCCCTCAGCTACACGAATCATTTCACGAACCAAATCGATGCCTGTAATGAGTTCTGTAACAGGATGCTCCACCTGCAAACGAGTGTTCATCTCTAGGAAATAAAAATTTAGTTGGTCATCTAGGATAAATTCAACCGTTCCGGCACCATAATATCCACACGCTTTGGCTACTTCTACTGCACACTGACCCATGGCATCGCGGAGTTCTGGTGTCAAGACCGCAGAAGGCGCTTCTTCCACTAACTTTTGGTGTCTTCTTTGAATGGAACATTCACGTTCAAATAAATGCACCACATTTCCATGCTTATCAGCCATGATTTGAACCTCAATATGTCTTGGCTTGGTAATGTACTTTTCAATGAATACAGAGCCATCACCAAAGGCTTGAATCGCTTCAGATACCGCTCTATCTAATTGCTCATCAAACTCGGATTCAGCCTCTACGATACGCATTCCTTTACCACCCCCTCCGGCACTCGCTTTGACAAGTACAGGAAAACCGACCTCCACGGCTACTTGTTTGGCTGCTTTTTTATCCGTGATTGCTTCATCAACACCTGGAACGAGCGGTACATTTGATTTTTTTACAGTTTGTTTAGCTGAAATTTTATCTCCCATTAAACGAATACTTTCAGCGGATGGGCCTACAAATAGAATACCCGCATCTGTCACAGCTTGTGAAAACGCAGCGTTTTCAGATAAAAATCCGTATCCAGGATGGATGGCATCTACTTGCAGTTGTTTGGCTACTTCTATAATTTTATCACCACGTAGATAGGAATCTTTGGAGGCAGCAGGGCCAATACATACTGCTTCGTCAGCTAGTAAAACATGCGGGAAAGATCTGTCGGCTTCACTAAAAACAGCCACTGTCTTAATTCCCATTTCTTTGGCAGAGCGAATAATGCGCACGGCAATTTCACCTCTATTTGCAATTAATAACTTTTTAATTGTTGAGGAAGTTGTCATCTATTAATTGTACTTTAGTAAGAAAAATATAAATTTAAAGCAATATATATAGAACTTTTCAAATAAGAAATAAAATATTTTCCTCATTCAAAAGGAAAGGAACCGATTACTTGAAAAGTGTGTAATAATTATCTAATATTGCGAAGTTTTTTCATACGTATTTTAATTATTTTATTCATTATGAGCGACTTTTTGGTGAGTAAACACGAAAAAGCACTTAATTAACTGATAGTATGGCACAGGATATATTCGAAAAAGTTGTAAACAACATGGGGCCAATCGGCTCGCACGCACATTATTCGCATCACTATTATTCATTTCCTAAACTAAGTGGTGATTTAGGTCCAAATATGGTTTTCAAAGGGCAGAAAATGCTTAACTGGTCGCTTAATAATTACCTTGGCTTAGCCAACCACCCAGAAGTAAGAGAAGCAGATGCACAAGCAACCGCTGACTACGGTCTTGCTTATCCGATGGGTGCGCGTATGATGACGGGTAACAGTGATCTGCACGAAGAATTTGAAAGACAATTAGCAGAATATGTAGGACAAGAAGATGCTTTTCTGCTAAATTATGGCTACCAAGGTGTTATGTCTGCCGTTGAAGCCATGGTAGATATGAAAGACGTAATCGTCTATGACGCTGAAAGTCACGCGTGTTTGATTGACGGCGTTCGCTTGCACAGAGCAAAAGGAGGAAAATCCTACATGTTCAAACACAACGACATGGAGAGTTTGGAGAAAAACTTAATACGTGCAACTAACTTAGCTAATGAGCAAGGAGGCGGTATTTTGGTCGTAACGGAAGGCGTTTTTGGTATGTCTGGTGTTGTAGGCTCTTTAGATAAAATTGTTGCGCTCAAAGAAAAGTATTCGTTCAGATTATTAGTGGATGACGCACACGGATTTGGAACAATGGGTAAGACGGGTTCTGGTGTTCCTGAGCATTTTGGCGTGCAAGAAGGTGTAGATTTGCATTTTTCAACATTTGCGAAGTCGATGGCAATGGTTGGAGCGTTCATCGCAGCTAAAAAAGAGATTATCATGTACTTAAAGTACAATATGCGTTCACAAACGTATGCAAAAGCACTACCAATGCCTTTTGTTGTTGGTGGATTGAAACGATTGGAGTTAATCAAAAAGCATCCTGAGCTGAAAGATAAGCTCTGGGTTATCGTGAACGCGCTTCAAGATGGATTTAGAAAAAGAGGTTTTGATATTGGTGCAACAACTTCTTGTGTGACACCCGTTTTCTTGCATGGTGAATATGATTTACCAACCGCAACGAATCTAATCAAGGACATGCGTGAGAATATGGGAGTTTTCTGTTCAATTGTTGTTTATCCAGTCGTTCCAAAAGGGGTCATTCTCCTTCGCATTATTCCAACAGCTGTACATACCTTGGAAGACGTTGAATATACAATGAATTGCTTTGAAAAAGTGCAAGCAAAATTGAAAAATGGCGAATATGCTCCAAAGCAAAACGCCTAATAAAATGGCATGATTTGTAAATTTTGTAGTTTTTTATTGCACATTACTGGTTTTTTTATAAGTTTTGTTTTTCATTTCACCCTTAACTAAACTTATGGAAAAATTAATTGAACTAAAAAACTTGGTGCTTTCCGCCGAAAAAGACGCTGAAAAATTTTACAGTAGTGGAAATAAAGCTGCTGGAACACGGGTCAGAAAGGCAATGCTCGAAATCAACGCATTGACCAAACAGATTCGCGCGGAGGTTCAAGAGATGAAAAATGCAGAATCATAAATAAAAAAAGACCGCTTATGCGGTCTTTTTTTATTGCAAGAAAGGTGAATTTATACCTTCCAAACCCAGCCAAACGTATCTTCTACTTTCCCCGTACGAATAGCATTCAACGCATTTTTTAATTTTGTTGAAACCGATTCTTCGTTAATTTCGGGTAAAACGTAGTCTTTACCATTGTCTCCAATAGCTGCAAAAGGTGAAACCACAACGGCTGTACCTACGCCAAACGCTTCTGTTACTGTACCAGCTGTAATCCCGTCCAATATCTCCTGCACAGGGACTTTTCTCTCTTCGACTTCGTATCCAATAGATTTTGCCAATTGGATAAGTGTGTCACGTGTAATGCCTTTTAATATTGTTTGGCTAGTAGAAGGTGTTATGATTTTTCCTTCTTTGACAAACATCACGTTCATTGTGCCTGATTCTTCAAAGAAGGTATGTGTAGCCGCGTCTGTCCATAATAGCTGTGTATAGCCTTGCTCTTGTGCTAATTTTGCCGGATATAAAGATGCTGCGTAGTTCCCAGCACATTTTGCATATCCTACACCGCCCTCTGCTGCCCGAATATATTCACGCTCAATTTTTACTTTAGGTGGATTTGAGTAGTATTTACCAGCAGGGCTCATGATGACCATGAAACGATAATTTAGAGATGGTCTTACGCCTAAATATACATCAGTTGCAAAAAGAAAAGGTCTTAAATACAGTGAGTTATCTTCTCCTTTAGGAACCCATGCTGCGTCTATTCGAAGCAACTCTTCCAAACCACCAATAAAAATTTCTTCCGGAACTTGTGCCATGCACATCCGTTCAGCTGAAATATTGAAACGTTTGAAGTTTTCCAATGGTCGAAACATCAAAACTTCACCCGATTCATTTTTAAATGCTTTCATGCCCTCAAAAATCGATTGACCATAATGCAATGTTGCCAACGCAGGGTTGTAATTGATGTCCCCGTACGGTAGAATTTGAGGAGTTTGCCAAACGCCATCAATGCAATCTGCCACGAGCATGTGATCAGTAAATAAAGAGCCAAAAACAATGTTGTTGGGGTCAAATTCCGCGATTCTGCTGTTCGTAGCGCGTGTAATTTGGATTGTTGGTGTGACGGTATTCATGTAAATTTCTCTTTTTTTGAATAATTATGCAATTTATTGAAAATATGAATATAATCTCAAAGTATAGTACAAAAATAGTTGTTAAAACAAGTAAAATAGACTCTTTTTTTTGGGGATTCCCCAACTAAATATCGACGATGTCTGTTTAGCTATGGAAACATTAATTATTCTTTAAATGAAAGACTACAAACTTGAGCAATATACTCCACACGAAATTGTTGATTTACTCGACAAATACATCATTGGCCAAAAAGAAGCAAAAAAAAATGTAGCCATTGCTTTGCGAAATAGATGGCGTAGAATGAATTCTTCTATCGAATTACAAGGCGAAATTGTGCCAAACAACATTTTGATGATTGGCTCAACAGGTGTAGGGAAGACAGAAATTGCACGTCGTGTTGCAAAAATAGCCAATGCCCCTTTCGTAAAAGTAGAGGCTTCTAAGTTTACAGAAGTTGGTTATGTAGGCCGAGATGTTGAAAGTATGGTTCGTGACCTTGTAGAGCAATCTATACATTTGGTTCAAAACGAAAAAAAAGAATTTGTAAAAGAAAAAGCTGCCGAGTTTGCTGAAGAACGAATCCTTGATATTTTGATTCCACCTGTAAAACAAGGATTTACCTTGGATGCAGATGTTAATTTGAATGAAAGCACTCGAAATGCCTTCAAAGAGAAGCTAAAAAGTGGGTCTATGAATGAGCGGCTGATAGATATTGAAGTTCATTCCAGAAATACGCCAGAAGTAGGTATTTTCGGCGCTAGTATGGATGATCCTGCTATGTCTAATATGTTGGAAAAATTAGGTGGGATGCTCCCTAAAAAAACAGTAAAAAGAAAGGTAACAATTGAAGAGGCACGGAAAATTTTTACAGAAGAAGAAGCTCAAAAATTGATTGACATGGAGGAGGTCAAGAGAGAAGCTCTTTGGCGCGCTGCTAATCTTGGAATTATTTTTATTGATGAAATTGATAAAATTGCTGTATCATCCGGTAAATCGAGTGGGCCTGATGTAAGTAGGGAAGGTGTACAGCGGGATTTACTGCCAATTGTGGAGGGCTCTAGTGTAAATACAAAATACGGGCCTTTGGATACACAACATGTTTTGTTTATTGCTGCGGGAGCTTTTCACGTATCAAAGCCATCTGATTTAATTCCTGAACTACAAGGTAGATTTCCGATTCGTGTAGAATTAGAATCATTGACAGAGCAAGATTTTTATCACATTTTAACGACCCCAAAGAATGCGTTAACGAAACAATATGAGGCGCTTTTGCAAGCGGAGGGTGTAACACTTGAGTTTTCTGACGAAGCATTACGGGCATTGGCAAAAGCTGCTTTTGATGCAAACGTTGAAATGGAAAACATAGGTGCGAGACGTTTACAGACGGTAATGAGTAGATTACTGAATGATATTTTATTTGATGTCCCGGAGAAGATAAAACCAGGGTCTATTTTAAAGATTGAAGCTAGTTTGGTTGAAGAGCGTCTAGCTAGCCTGATTCAAAATAAAGATTTGAGCCAGTATATTTTGTAGTAGAAGGGGTAAAAAAGAAAAAACTCCCGAAAAAACGGGAGCCTTTCTCAACTTTATAGCCATGAAAACTAATATTTTTAACTGAATGATAAACGCATATCTGCTAATCTTTTCTTTACAGAGGTGTCAATTTGGGTGTCGTTGACTGTCAAAACATATCCTCCGATTAGCGAACTGTCTATTTTTTCATTCAATATAATCTCTTTATTCAATGCTTGTGCGATTTTAGAAATAAATTCGGATTTCTGTGTGTCGCTCAATGGTTCTACTGTACTAACCGTAGCAACCTGAATATTATTTTTTAAGTTATATAACTTTCTGAACTCTTGTGCTATGCTTAAAATATAACTTTCTCTATTTTTCTTTGTTAGGATTGTAAAGATGCTGAAAGTAACATCATGAACTTTGCCTAAGAAGAGTGCTTTCAAGATAGCCAATTTTTTGCTGTGGCGAACAATTGGGTTCTTCAAAACTGCAACGAGTTGGTCATTTTCTTGGCAAACTGATATGAACAAATCCATATCTTTATTAACCTCGTTAATAACCCCAGTTTCTGTTGCTAAATCTATCAAAGATTTTGCATATCTATAAGCTACAATTGATTGTGACATAAATCTTAATGTTTTGTAACTTGCTGAACGCTGCGCAAAATTACAATAGTTGTTAGAATAAATGCAATTATTTGGTATTTTTTTTTCACTAAATATGAAAAAAATTAATTCAAGTTTGCTTCAGCGATGAGCGAAGATACGAATTGTTCTTGAGTTTTCTTATCTTCTAGTTCTTTTCTTATGATTTTTTCTGCGATTTCGATAGATAAGGTAGCAACATCTTGTTTCAATTGGTCGATAATCATAGCTCTTTCTTGGCGCATGGTTTCACGGGCATCTTGCAACAATCGGTTACTTTCAACAACTGCTTTCTCTTTTGATTCAGCAATGATTGCATCAGAAGCAGTTTTCGCCTGTTTAATGATTGCATCTCTTTCCGCTCTAGCAGAAGCAAGCAAAGCGTCATTATCTGCTTTCAATTTAGCCATTTCAGCGCGAGTCTCTTCAGCCATACGAAGAGCGGAGTCAATAGAGTCTTCTCTTTCTTTTAGTCCGCCAAGAATTGGAGTCCAGGCAAACTTCCAAAGTAAAAATACAAGTGAGCCGAATACGACAAGTTGCCAAAAAATCAGGCCGAGATTAGGTTGTAAAAGTTCCATTGGACGAACAGAATATTAGTAGTTTGAAATGTATTTTTTTTCTGAAGTAAACCATTATTGACACCTAATGTGAACAATAATGGTTTACAGGATTCTTCTGTTCCTATGTATTATAGGTTGAAAGAAATCAAAAGACAGATTACTGCTGCAAATAGGGCAACGGCCTCGATTAGGGCAGCGATAATCAACATCATTGTTTGGATTTTACCAGCTGCTTCTGGCTGACGAGCAACACCTTCCATTGCGCTACCACCGATTTTACCGATACCCATACCTGCACCGATAGCTGCAAGACCTGCACCTAAACCTGCACCAAGAGCGATAAGACCTCTACCTTCAGCTACTGCTTGTAAAATAATGTTCAATAATGACATATTTTTATCGAATGTATCTCCCTTCCCCCATAGAGATGATTAATGTATGTAAGCCCTCCTAGGGGAGGAGGGATATTTTTAGTGATGATCGTCGTGTTCCTCAATAGCTGTACCAATGTACATGGATGAAAGCAAAGTGAAAATAAATGCTTGCAAGAAAGCTACAATGAGCTCAATAGCATTCATAAACAAAGCAAATACAGCTACAAGTGGTGTTACACCCCAGTTTTCAAAGATAAAGATGAGACCAAACAAACTCAACATGATGATGTGACCAGCTGTAATGTTCGCGAAAAGACGAATCATCAATGACAATGGCTTCATAAAAACCCCAACAATTTCCACCGGTAACATGATAGGAAGTAATGCAATAGGAACTCCTGGAGGTCTCAAAATGTGCATCCAATAATTCTTATTTGCACTGATGTTTGTAATCAAGAAGGTGATGAAAGCCAAAACAAGAGTAATCGCTATGTTGCCTGTTAAGTTTGCTCCTCCTGGAAATAAGCCTAAAAGGTTATTGACAAAAATGAAAAAGAAAAGCGTGAGTAAATAAGGGAAGTATTTTTCGTATTTTTTCCCGATAGACGGTTTTACAACCTCATCCCGCATGAATACGATAAGTGGTTCAAGAAATGATTGGATTCCTTTAGGTGCTTTGCCCTTGTTTACTTTGTATCCTTTGGCTACTGCGGTGAACAAGAAAAACAAAATAACGGCGCTAAGAATAAGAGCTGCTACGTTTTTCGTGATAGAAAAATCTGTCACATGAATGGTTTCATCAATTTCTCCGGCTTTGTTGACACGGTGAATGTGTTCGTGGTGATTGACATAGCCCTGGTAGCTGTGTCCGTGCTCTAAATGAGACGAAGAGAAAACTTCAAGCCCTCTGTCAGACGTGTATAAAATGACAGGAAGGGGGAGTTTTAAGTCGTGTGTGAATGCCCAACCATGTTCGTCAGAAATGTGGTGCATAATCATTTCACCAATTTTGAAGTCCTCTTTGGTTTCTTCTGTTTGGTGACTTTCGTGTCCTTCACCCTCGTGTGTCTGTGCAAAGGTTGACGTAAAAAGGAAAACTCCAAGTGACGCACCTAAAAGTATTTTTTTCAGCATGGTTCTATTTGTGATGAGAAAAATAGTTGGTATTCTTTAAAAACGCCGCAATTTACGATATAAAATGGTTAATTCAAATAGTGTGAAAAATAAATAAAGTACAAAAAAGGTTAGAATGAATATTTTTTTGTTTCCAACTCCCAAGTACAATTCAACACCAATGAAAATAAGTGACGCGATTAGCCGGATAACAACCGTTGAAAGATAAAATTGAATGAAGTTTTCCCGATTATTTCGCATTCCTTGTTCTACTAATGTGTGAAAAAGATACGAAACGGCTACAAAGAAACTAAGTATAATCCATTTATGCGGATGTACAAGATGCCCAACTCCTAGATAATCAGCTAGAAATAATACAATTGATAGGATAGATGTAAATATAAGCGTTTGCCACATATCTATTTTGTGTGTTGCAGCACAATGTTGTATTGCATCGTAAATTAAACCGCAAAACTAGAATTATTTTCTTGTTTATCCGCGCTTTTGCTTGGTGTATATTTATGAATGTACGTTTTCTTTCAATGATACAGCTAAAGAGCGTTCGTCCAAAAAAGTAAGTTTTTTGGATAGTTTTATGTTTGCTTCTTCTTTTGTATCCATGTATTTATTGACACCCACCATCACTTTATTTTTTTGTGTCACTCTGTATTCATGCATATCCGCTATACTTGTTTGTACTTCTCCTGACTTGAATAAGTCCCAAAATCCACCCTTTTTCTCGTTCTCCAAAAATAAATCCCAACTTTGTTGTATGAGTTCATACGTAAGGTTTTCTAGAAAGTAACTTCCTTCTGACGGGTCTTGAGTTGCCGTGAGTAACCCTTCTTCTTGAACCACATGAAATGTGTTCAAGGCTACTCGTCTGGCTAATTCGCTTTCTTGGTTGGGTTTTTCAACGGTATCCCACGCAGGAATAGACACGGTATCTAATCCACCAATTAAACCACTCATTGTAGCTGTGGTTGCACGTAACATATTGGTATGCGATGAAAAAGGACTTAAATAATAGGTGGCTAAACGACCTGATAGTTGACTATTTCCTAGGTTACATGTTGGCTCAAATGCAGTTATCAGTTTATGAAGTAGATAACGAAAGGCACGAATTTTAGCAATATCCAAGAAATAATTAGTGGTTAAACCAATTTCAAAAAAAGTTTTGTCAATAATCTCCTGAACGGTATGTCCCGCTTCTAAGCATTTTTCTAGGAGTTCAACCCATTGATTGCAAAAATAGCTAAGTTCTTGAACGGCATTCGCACCAGCATTTACAAATGGGACACTAGAAGCCCATATCACTTTGAAATTTTTATCTTGTTGTGTTTGAAGAAGTAACTGGCTTATTTTTTTGTGATTTGATTCCCAGGTTGCCTCCGACGTGAATTGAACGATTGGTTCCAAAATACCTCCTTTTAAATGATGTGGAGAGGATTTTTTCTGATTCTGATAAATCAAGATTGCTTGTTCTGTATTCCAGAAAATAGGTGTTTCACTTGTTTTTATTCCCAAAAGTAGTCTCTGTATTTGCAAGGTATCCAAGGTAAGGGAATGTATATCAAACACAAGACTAGTCGCACCTTTGGCAAGTAAATCCAATGCTTTTTGGTTTGCCTGCTTGATAGTTTCTCCATTCGTATCTACAACATAAACAGATTCCAAAAGGTAAAATGAGGTATTATTTTTTTTCTTTTGTGCTATTCGAATGGATTCTAACGGAATTTTTTCAACATCCTCAGATGTATAAATAGGTTTCCAATGCATTTTTTCTTCTGACAACCACGTCAAAGCATCCATTGGATTTTCTCCTTTTAAGTCAGAAGTTGCTTGAGAAATCCAATCTTTTTGTGTTTTATGAACGAATTCAGATAATTGTAACATGCTTTTTTCAGTTCGTTGATTGATGAATAAATACTCTTTCCTGATGCTTATTTAAGTAGGATAGAAAGGAATTTGTAAATTTAATAGGAGATACTTGGAATGGCAAAGTTATTCTGCTAAATGAGAATAGGTCTTTGATTTAAAATCAATGTGTAAAACAGTTGAAAAATTAAGTACGACAGATTGATTTTTTTACTACTTTTGTCGTCCCGTTTTTTATACAAAATTACCTGAAATTTACAGAACAAGTGGTCGACGAATCAGCTGAAATATCTTGGCAAAACTGCCTAAAGCTTATTCGGGACAATGTCTCAGAACAAAGTTATAAAACTTGGTTCGAGCCCATTGTGCCCTTTAAGCTCGTAGATAAAAAGTTGACAATCCAAGTTCCAAGCCAGTTTTTCTATGAATGGCTAGAAGAAAATTACGTGCATCTGTTGCGTAAAGCACTCGATTATTCCATTGGTCGAGAGGGTACACTTGAGTATTCTATCATCGTCGATTCTGGAAATACAAGTCAAAATCAACCGCCCCTCGGCTACCAAATTCCGAATGTTCGGAAGGTTGAAAACTCTCCTCGTACTCCTGCGGACGAAAAGGAATTTAAAAGCCCGTTTGATGTAAAAGCTTTACCAGATGGCCACGGAAATTCCTTCTTGAACCCTCAATATACATTTGATAACTACATCGAAGGTGATTGCAACCGCCTTGCACGTGCAGCCGGTTTTGCTGTAGCTCAAAAACCTTCTGTGACTAGCTTCAATCCTTTGATGATTTATGGCGGAGTAGGTTTAGGAAAAACACACCTTGTCCAGGCTATTGGTAATTATATCAAAGGCAAATTGCAAGATAAATTTGTCTTGTATGTTTCTTCAGAAAAGTTTACAAATCAGTTCATCAATGCCATTCGTGACAACAGTTTGCAGGACTTTATGAACTTCTATATGCGTGTAGATGTCTTGATTTTGGACGATGTTCAGTTTTTATCCGGTAAGGAAAAAACACAGGAAACATTTTTCCACATATTTAACCATTTGCACCAATCTGGAAAGCAAATTGTCATGACCTCTGATAGACCACCAAGGCAATTAAAAGGAGTAGAAGACCGGCTACTCTCTCGGTTTAAATGGGGGTTAACTGCTGATTTACAGACACCTGACTACGAAACACGCATCGCGATTATTCAGAAAAAATTAATAAGTGAAGGGATTCATGTAGATTATGAAATCATAGAATATCTCGCACACAGCATCGATTCTAACGTCCGTGAACTAGAAGGAGTTGTTGTTTCCCTCATTGCACAGGCATCTCTTACGCGCCGTGAAATCAATATGGCGTTGGCAAAACAGACGCTCAATCATCTTGTAAATGAATCAGAAAAAGAAATTTCAGTAGATGCTATTATTGAAGCCGTAACTGATTTCTTCGAGGTTCGTGTGGCAGATATAAAAGGAAAAGGGAGAACCCGCTCTATTGTTGTTCCTCGCCAAATTGCCATGTATATCGCCAAAGAACTTACCGATTTGTCTTTAAAATCCATTGGTTATCACTTTGGAGGGCGTGACCACAGTACCGTTATCCATGCCATTCAAACGGTCAGTGATTTGGTTAGTTCAGACCAAGAGATGGCTGAAAATATCAAAAAAATTAAGAAGACTTTTGAAAATTAATTCTTTAGATAAATACCTATTTTTTGTTGGTGTATGGCTCTACCTTCCATAAAATGAAGTGAATAAATGCCTTGAATGCTTAATTTACTTGGTTTACGAGGACGTAAAGCAATGTCCAAACGGGCATAATCTGTATATCGATAAAACGGGTCCCCACTGTAAATAAAATGACCTTCCCCCTTTTTTAAAGTATGGGTTAATTCAATATAAGGGAAAGAAAGTTGGTTTTCGAACAAAATACTCGACGCATTTCTAAGCGGTGAACCATTTCGTATTCTTTCCAACGAGTGTAGCAAGGAAATACTTGATTGATAGCTACAAAAGGAGCTCACTTGAAGGGAATAGCGAACTTTACTTTGTGTCATAAGCGATTCTTCCAATGGTTTTTGTGTTACCCTCGACGAGGTATTTGCCAAATGGGAAAGATTCGCAAAGAATAAAAAAGAGATTTTTTTGATGCTTGTTTTTGCATAGAAACCCAGAAAGAAATGTTCTCTTTGTGTCTCTGATTTTTGCGCTGTCCAGTCAAACCAACTACCAAATTCGCTCCTCTTTGTGTTAAAAAGATGCGATAATCCGGTAATATTAGGTCTATAATAGGAGATTGTATCGCTAAATAGTGCGCGAGGTATTTCTTTCAGAACGTGGGTTCTCGGAAAAGAGCCAAATAAAAATTGATGTTTTTTTGTGTTTTTTTGAATGAATGCGGACTTTTGAATGGAAGTAAAGAGTATTTCAGAGCCAAATTCTTGAAGTGGATTGATGCCTAGAACCAAAGAAAGTGAGGAATCAACAGAGTACGTACCAGAAATATCAAATCGATGACCAAAAAAAGTGGTTGGTGTTTGGTTTTCTACTTGATTAAATTCTCTGTTATCAAAGAAACCTTGATAATTAATACGAAAGTGAATTTTTGAGCTTGAATCCAGTAAAGAACTCGCTTTGTTAGCTTGAGAAAAAACGGGAACGATAAGGATAAAAGAGACAAAAATTAGCGTTGCTGTAAACTTTCCCATAGTTGTAAAACTGGACGTAGCAAGGACGTTGCATTGTCATTGACAAGTATATGTGTGGCGATGGCTCGAAATTCGGAGTCACTTTGCTGTTGCTTTATTATTTCTTTCGTTACTCCCAACGAGCGAAAAGCATCTCTCTTTTGCAAACGTTCAATGCGCATATTTTCAGGCGCATACACGTATAAAATGGCGTCATATCCTTCTGAGTTGTTGAAAATAGCTGCTTCTTTTGCGACCAAAGGACAGTGTCCATTTTTTGTTTTCCATTGCTCAAAATCTGCATGAACGAGCGGATGTACAAGCGCATTGAGTGCTTCTTTCAATAGGGGGTGGGCAAAAATCTTTTCCGCAACCCAAATTTTTTGATATTCTCCCGCATCATTATATGCTTCCTTTCCTAAAAGGCGGATAATTTGATTTTTTAAAGTTTGATTTTCATGAATGAGTCTTTTTGCTTCTTTATCAGCGTAGTAAATGGGTGTTCCTAAATGAGCCAAAATGGAGGCAACAAGTGATTTCCCAGAGCCAATTCCGCCAGTTATTCCAATGACTTTCATTTCCATTTGAGTTGATTAAATGTCTTTTTTTTCAAACCAAAAAAGTCCCATAAGATACTTTTTGGATATATAGTGGAAAGTTTTATATGGTAATTTCCTTGTCTTTTCAAAGAAGGTAACATTTTATAAAATCCACCATGTGCTTGGACAATAGCCCACGTTAACTTGGGTTTGCCTTGAAGCAAAAGTCGTATGCCAGCGATACCATCTAAGCACAACCGAAAGAAAATAATGGGTAGGAGAGTCATTATTGGAAGGTTTTTGTATAGCATCGCCAAATTATTTCTGAAATTGAGGTAAGTTTTGAAAGGACTATCCGTAGATAAAGTACCTCCTCCAACATGAAAAACCGTACTTTTAGGTTCGTAGAAAATTTGAAAACCAGCTCTTTGCCATCTCCAGCAAAGGTCAATTTCTTCCATGTGAGCAAAAAAATGTTTATCGAAACCGCCAATTTCTTTGAATGCACTTTTTTTGACAAATAGACAAGCGCCAGTTGCCCAAAAAACAGGAGTTGCGTCGTCGTATTGCTTTTTATCTGTTTCGCAAAAATCAAAAATACGACCTCTACAAAAAGGATATCCTAAAAAATCGAGGAAGCCACCAGCTGCCCCAGCATATTCAAAATCATTGGGCGAGTGAAAGCTTCTAATTTTGGGTTGTACAGCTACAATGGAAGGATTGCTTCGGAGGCGCTCAAGACAGGGTATAATCCAGTTTTCAGTTACGAGAACGTCAGAATTTAACAAAATAAGTTCTTCTTCAACCACATGCTCAAGCGCTTCATTGTACCCAGCAGCAAATCCCAAATTTTTTGAGAGCTTCACAATGTTAATTTGCCTGCCAAAAGAAGATAAAACCTCCAAAGAATTATCTGTGGAGGCATTATCAGCAATATACACACGATGCCCTTGGCTGTGGGTTAATACAATAGGTAAAAATTCCTTTAAATAGCTTTCACCATTGTAATTCAAAATAACGATTGCTGCCATTTTACTTATTGAATAAACTACCTAAGTCCATTCCAGGAATAGAAGGAAGCAGCCCTTCTGTCGCTTTGGCTAGATGTTCTTTGGCGATTTCTTCGGCATTTTCTTGCGCTTTATTGATAGCGGCAACCAATAAATCTTGCAAAATAGACAGTTGAGAAGCGTCTAAAAGTGAGGGGTCAATTTGAATTGATTTCAGTTGTTTTTTCCCATTTACCACAACTTGGACCATTCCAGCGCCTGCCTCGCCGGAAGCTTCAACTTGTTGTAATTGGTCTTGGGCTTCTTGCATTTTAGATTGCATTTCCTTGACTTTGCCCATCATTCCTAACATATCAAACATATCTTTTTTATTTAAAGTGGATTAATACAACAAGAGAACATTCCCTTCTTGGGTTTGGTTTAAACCTTCCTCGTCTGTAACCTGAACAATATAGGTGTACATCCCTTTCTCTAATTTTATCCCTTGGAAATTCGTTCCATTCCATCCTTGATTTACATCCGATGTTTTGTAAACTAAGTGACCAAGTCGGTTATAAATTTGAAGTTCAGCAACTTGACGAACGCGACTGGCAGGTTTGAAAACATCGTTTGTGCCGTCATTGTTGGGTGTAAATGCGGTGGGGAAAATCAAAGATAGCGGACGAATTAACCGGATTGGATAACTGTAGGAAATACCTGAATTTCCTCCTAAACTAGGTGCTTGTCGTGTGAAAACCCGAACGAGTGCTTGGTTGACATCTGGGTTATCACGCAAAATAGACTCTAAATCTGCCTCCAAAAGCGAAGTAGGAGAACCCAGTGAAATAGGCGCTTGAAAGGTAGAATCAACTTCTTCATCGACCCATTCAATATCATATAAAAATAGAGAAGTAGCTGGTTTGGGTTCAAAATCACTCCAATTAAGTATAAATTCATCTGGAGCTAATTCACTTTTGATGGTACAAAATAGGTCGCTAGGTGGCGAAATCTGACCACATATTTTCTGGACGTATTCGTAGCAATATTGGTCAGAAGGATTTGATAAATTGGTGTGTTTCTGTGAAATGGAGCTCGATTCACCCAAAGAGATTTTTGTGTCGGATTGGTCTGTGGTAAAAAAAACTTCATATAGGTTATTTGCCGGTATATCCATGATTGTCAAATCGACCTCAGGAGAACCATTTTGTGCAAATGAGACCAACAAAGGAGGAGTGGGTTTAGCAATGCGAATATCTTGGAGTGGAATTGCATTAGACAAAACAGTTACATCGAAGGTTGCTCCCGTAGAATTTGTTTCTAGGAGCAGTTGCACAACTTGATATGTACTTGTTTCTGTACAATTTGAAGGAAAAACGGATTCTTGAAATATGGCAGAAGAAGGAAACACAGGAGTGCCAAATCCACCATTCAAATCTTTGATTTCAGTGGATATTATTTTCGTTGTATTGGGTGTACTTACATTCCAGTCGTGCCGAAGTCTGTATTGATTTTCATTTCCTGACGCAAATTTTGTATCCAAAAGAATAGTACATACTTCATTTGACTTAATGGGAGGCGACGGCACATTGGGTAAGGAACAAACGTTGTCTTCCCAAGCGTAAAAGCAATAGGACGTGGTGGGGTCGAGCTCAATTCTATCTAGGGATACGTTTTGTGGTATAAGCGCACCTGGAAGACTAAAAACCATATCTGGGGAGGTAAACGCTCCGTAGGTTAAGTAAGAATTTTCGTTAAATTTTCGATAATCAATTTTATACGAACTATTTTCTTTTTGATGTTCTAATTTGAGAGATACGCTTTTTTTGTTGTCGTTGGTAGCTATTTCAGTGATTCGAATCGGCTTTTGCGTTTGATTGGCTTCAAAATCTGCTCTATTTCCCGTACAAGAGAGAGCTGGGTTTCTCTTGGAGAAGAAAGTAGTAAGGATAGGTACAATAATTGGATTGGGTTGATTGATATTGAGATTTATAGATCTTTTGTTGCCATTGTTTTGTAGTTCGTCCTCTGTAAATGTATTGGTAATATTGCTTGGATGGTTGCCAAATCCAGGAATAGAAATAGACTGGATACGATGGGTAATATTTACATTCGAGTTTGTGGGTGTATTTAATGTAACGACAGCATTTCCTTCACTGAGAAGATTTCCACAAATTGTGAATTCGAAATTTGGTTTTTTAGTTTCAATGATTTCTATGGAAGCACACCGAATTATAAAACCACCTTCTCCTGTTGTATTCCTACTTTTGCTAATGACCCATATTTCACCGCTTATATCGCCCGTGAATGTACTATTTGATACATTAATATCATTGATTGTAACATTTTGTCTTGCATTGAATAGAAATGTTTTTTCAGGGTCTGCGGAAATATCAATGGCATTTAGTGTAATAGTTTGCCCAAAATCTTTGCACCCGTGCGTAGAGACATTGTTTGCTGTTAGTGTAAGTCCAGTGGGTTCAACAGTAATTCCAGGGGTTGATGTTGTGCAAATGGATGGCCGCTGAGCCAACAAAGTAAGTGGAAAAAAGAAAAGAAAGAAAGCAGTGATACGATTGTACATCTTTTTCATGTAAATGAACTAAAGAAAGATTTGGTTAGATATCTGTTTTACAAATATCCAAGAATATGCCCATTTTAACGAATTTAAGCTATAAATATTGATAAATAAGTTGGCACGAATAAATTTTTAAAACAAATACATCACAAATTTATCCAAATTTTGTTGATAGCAAAAGGTATAAAAAGCTGTTGATATACGAGTTCGCTAGAATTTAGACGTATCTTTGCGAAAAACAACAAACAACGAAACAAACGTAATTTTTTATATGAGTGATATTCAGTTAGATCGGGTAGAGGATGCCATAGAAGACATCAAGAATGGTAAAATTATTGTTGTCGTTGATGACGAAGATAGAGAAAACGAAGGTGACTTCGTGTGTGCTGCGGAGTTGATAACGCCAGAGATGGTCAATTTTATGGTAAAAGAGGGAAGAGGTTTGATGTGTGCCCCCTTGACTGCCGAGCGCTGCGATGAACTCGGACTGGATATGATGGTAGGGAAAAATACGGCGGAATACGAAACGGCTTTCACTGTCTCAGTAGATTTACTTGGACATGGCTGCACCACAGGGATTTCTGCTTCTGATCGTGCTAAAACTCTGAAAGCATTGGTTAATCCAGAAACAAAAGCGACTGATTTAGGTCGGCCTGGGCATATTTTTCCTTTAAAAGCGAAGAAAGGCGGCGTTTTACGACGTGCTGGGCATACTGAAGCATCTGTTGACTTAGCGCGTTTGGCTGGGTTAGCTCCTGTTGGTGTATTGATCGAAATTTTAAATGAAGATGGCACCATGGCGAGATTACCCGAATTGAAGGTCATCGCCGACAAATTCGGTTTGAAGCTCATCAGTATCAAAGATTTAATTGCGTACAGACTTGAAAAAGAATCACTCATAAAACGTGAAATTGGCGTGGAGATGCCCACAGAATTTGGGAATTTTGATTTGATTGCGTACCGTCAATTGACAAACAACCAACTGCATCTTGCTCTAATCAAAGGGAGTTGGGAGGAAAATGAGCCAGTCATGGTTCGGGTACATTCTTCGTGTGTAACAGGTGATATTTTTGGATCTTGCCGTTGTGACTGTGGCCCACAGTTACACAAATCCATGGAAATGATAGAAAAAGAAGGAAAAGGAGTTATCGTTTACATGAATCAAGAAGGACGTGGAATTGGTTTATTGAATAAGTTGAAAGCCTATAAATTACAAGAGCAAGGTCGTGATACCGTTGAAGCTAACATCGAGTTAGGATTCGGTGCAGACGAACGTGATTACGGAGTAGGCGCGCAAATCCTTCGAGACTTGAATATTTCTAAGATTCGTTTGATGTCTAATAATCCGAAGAAACGGGCAGGATTGATTGGTTATGGCTTGGAGATTGTCGATTGTCTAAAAATTGAAATTGAAGCTAACCCACACAACGAAAAATATTTACAGACAAAGCGGGATAAATTGGGGCATACAATAATGAAATAAGCGAACACACTGTCTAGTAACAATTTATTAATATTGTAAATAGTAAAATTTCAAGTTGGTATTGACTTTTTTCAACTTAAAACACTAAATCCACCCTAAAAAGTGATTTAGTGTTTTTTTTGGGAAAAAATTATCCACAATTTTGCACCGCAAACTATAAACCAGTTTATGGATTTATATTTCTTTCACAAAATCACCAAATCATTTCAAGTTATGTCAAAAAAGTTTACGCTTTTACGACTAGCCTCCACGCTAGTTGCGGTTATGCTTTTTGCTTACTCTTCAATTGCTCAGGTTACTTCTTCCGCTATCAGTGGTCGTGTAACAGACAGCAAAAATGAAGTACTTCCAGGCGCAACGGTAGTTGCAGTTCACACTCCATCAGGATCTAAATACGGCACAGTTACAGATGTAAATGGCCGTTTTTTTTTACCGGGCGTTCGTGTCGGTGGTCCGTATGAAGTAAAAGTTACCTTCATTGGTTTTCAAGACCAATCTAAAAGTGGCGTCATTGCAAACTTAGGTTCAACTGCAAACGTTGACTTCTCCCTATCAGATGAAGGTACAACTTTGACAGAAGTTGTTGTTAAGTCTAGTAAATCAGACATTTTTAGCTCAAACAGAACAGGTGCTGCTACAACTGTTGGAAAAGAAGCAATCAATGCTTTACCAACAATTGGTCGTACAATCAACGATTTCACTCGTTTAACTCCACAAGGAAACGGTCGTTCGTTTTCAGGTCAAGATAGCCGTTTGAACAACATCACAATCGATGGCGCGGTTTTCAACAACGGTTTTGGTTTGGGTGACCAACCAGGTGCAAGAACGGGTATCGCTCCCATTTCATTGGACGCTATTGAAGAAGTTCAAGTAAACGTTGCTCCTTTTGATGTTCGTCAAACTGGTTTTACAGGTGCTGGTGTGAATGCCGTAACGCGTTCAGGTACAAACCAATTCCAAGGTTCAATCTTTACTTTGATGAGAAATGACAGCAAAGCTTTCATTGGTCGCAAAGCGAATGGTGAAGACGTTTTCATCTCTGAGTTCAATAAGCAAGTACAAGGTTTCCGTGTAGGTGGTCCAATTATTAAAGACAAATTGTTCTTCTTCGCAAACGGTGAATTTGAAACAATTACATCACCTGGTACAACTTGGTTAGCCAACAGAGGTCAAACAGGTTCTAACGTTACACGTGTTTTAGCTTCTGATCTTGACAGAGTTTCTGAGCGCATGGGTCAATTAGGTTTTGTAACAGGACCTTACGAAAACTTCAATTTTAACACAGTTGGTAATAAGTTTTTGGCGCGTGTTGACTGGAATATCAACGATAAACACAAATTCAATATCCGTTACTCTTTATTGGATGGTGGTTCTGATAACCCAATCTCTAACTCAAATTCAGCTGGTTTTGGTAACAGAACCAATAGTGCTGATGCGATGTCTTACTTAAATTCTGGCTATATTTTGAATGAAGATCTTTCATCAACAATTGCCGAATTAAACTCAACTTTGAGTAATAAGTTAGCCAATAATCTAATCGTTGGTTATACAGTGAACAACGAAGATAGAGCGTACATGGGAGGTAATGGATTATTCCCAACCATCGATATCTTGGATGGTAATAACAGAACCTATATTTCTGCTGGTTTTGACCCATTCACGCCGAATAACTTGTTGAATTACAATACATTCCAATTATTTGATAATTTAACCTATTTCGCAGGAAAACATACGGTTACGGCTGGTGTTGCATTGGAGCGTTTTGTATCTAACAACTCTTTTTATGCTGCATCAAACGGTGTATATGTTTACAATAGCTTGAATGATTTCTTCGCTGCAACAGATGCTTATTTGGCTAACCCAAATAATCCAGCGGTTGGTGCTGCCCCTTCTATCTTCCAGTATCGTTTTGACTTTGCAGGTGGTGCTGCACCGCCATTGCAAACAATGAAAGCAACAACTCCTGGTATTTATTTACAAGATGAGTTCCAAGCTTCTACTAAATTGAAGTTGTCTTTGGGATTACGCGTGGATATTCCTTTTGTTGAGCAAACATCTTTGGAAAACGTAGTAGTTTCAGGCTTGACTTTCAGAGACGAAAACGGTCAACCTACGAAGTACAATACAGGTGTTCTTCCATCAGGAAATCCGCTTTGGTCTCCTAGATTAGGATTTAACTACGATGTGAAAGGAGATAAAACGATTCAAATCCGTGGTGGTTCGGGTATATTCACAGGTCGCCCTCCATTTGTTTGGTTGTCTAACCAAATCGGTAATAACGGTATTCTTTCTGGTTTTACAGATTTGAGAAATGCAAATGCAGCGAATGTTCCATTTACCTTGAATCCTTCACGTTTCCGTCCAGCAACAGCAGATCCTTATGCTGCTTCAACTTTTGATATCGCTGTGGCAGATGAAAACTACAAGTTCCCACAAGTTTGGAAAACAAACATTGCAGCAGACGTAAAACTTCCGGGTGGTATTATTGCAACGGGTGAATTTATTTTCAACCAAAATATCAATGCAGTTTACTACATCAACGCAAACCAGAAGGAAATTACTGCAACATTCAACGGTCCAGACAACAGACCAAGATATGCAGGTAATGCAGCTGCAAACCGTTTGAACAACAACATTACAAACAATATTGTGTTGAAGTCAACAAACCAAGGCTACTCATATTCAGCTACTGCTAAGTTAGAAAAACCATTCACAAACGGATTCTACGCCATGGCTGCTTACACGTTTGGTGAGGCAAAAGACTTGACAAGTGCGGGTTCCATTGCAGCAGGTTCTTACACAGGAAACTCAACAGTGAGAGGAAATAACTTCCCTGAATTGGCATTCTCAAATAACGATGTTAGAAATCGTGTTATCGCATCTGCCAGCTACAAGTTCAACTACGGTGGTGAGTTCGGTGGTTCTACACAAATTAGCTTATTCTACGAGGGTCGTAACTTGAACCGCTACTCCTTCAGATATGCGGGTGATATGAACCAGGATGGTATCAATAACAATGATTTGCTTTACGTTCCAACTAGTGCTTCAGAATTGACTTTCTTGCCTTTGACTACTGGCGGAAGAACGTTCTCAGTAGCCGAACAACAAGCTGCTTTTGATGCATTCATCAACCAAGATCCTTATTTAAGTACAATCCGTGGAGGATATGCAGAAAGAAACGGTGCTAGACTTCCGTTCTATAACAGCATTGACTTAGGTATTGTACAAGAATTTTACTTGAAAGCAGGTGCAAACCGTCATACACTACAAGTTCGTGCGGACATTACAAACTTCGCTAACTTGTTGAATAACAAATGGGGCGTATTCACAAATGCAGCAAACCAACAGCCATTATCGGCAGCAGGTGTGAATGCAGCGGGTATTCCTCAGTACAGAATGGCTACGCAACGTATTGATGGTCAAACACAGTTGTTGAGAGATAGCTTTATTCCAAGTATTTCTACTGGTTCACTATGGCAAGCACAACTAGGTCTTCGTTATATCTTTAACTAAGAAATAGCTCTTCCATAGAAAAAGGCTTTCTCATCTCGAGAAAGCCTTTTTTTGTAGGATGTACGCATGAAATTCATTTGTCAAGCCATAAAAACTTTGTAAGTTTGGTAAGAACTTATTCAACCAAACTGTATGAAATTTCATTTACCCTCTCTCTCTATCAGCTATTTAGCTGTGGTTTCTTCATTCGTTCTCTCCTGTGTTGGTATCAAATCAGATCGCTCAAGTGTTGTTTTAGAACAAAGCGCACTTTCCATGCAACAAAAGGATGCAGAGGCGCGTGCCAAAATTCCAATCAAACTAGCAGACGGACTCAAGATAAACCTTTGGGCCTCTGATTCTCTCGCTCCAGACCCCATTGCGATGTCTATCACAGACGATGGAACGGTGTATCTAAGTCGAACTAATCGAGAAAAAAAATCGGAATTTGATATCCGTGGCTACCAAAATTGGATGACGGAATCCATTGGTTTTCAGACGGTTGAAGACAGAAGAGCTTTTTTACGAAAAATATTTGCCCCCGAAAAAAGTGCTGAAAATACGTGGTTTCCTGATTTAAACGAGGATGGCTCTCATGATTGGCGCGACCTAACTGTACAAAAAGAAGAAGTTTGGCGTATTCAAGATAAAAATAAAGACGGCTTCGCCGATGTTTCTACCCGTATTTTGTCGGATTTCAACGAAGAAATTACAGATGTTGCTCTAGGTCTGCTCGTGCGGGAAAGAGACGCATTTATTTCTGTTGCCCCAGATATTTGGCGACTCCAAGATACAAACGGGGATGGAAAATGGGATAAAAAACAGGTCATTGCGTCGGGCTTTGGTGTACATATTGGTTTCGGTGGTCACGGAATGTCTGGTATCATAGAAGGCCCCGACGGTCGGATTTATTGGGGAATAGGGGATATTGGTGCTGAAATTACAACTGTGGATGGTAGAAAAATAGCCTTGCCAAACGAAGGTATGATTGTTCGTTGCAATCCGGATGGAACAGATTTAGAAGTATTTGCCTCTGGTTTAAGAAATACGCACGAATTTGTATTTGATCAATACGGAAATATCATTTCATCTGATAACGATGGAGATCATCCAGGCGAGAGTGAACGGTTGGTTCATTTGGTGGAGGGCTCAGATGCAGGTTGGCGCTCGAACTGGCAATATGGAAAATACACGGATGCTAAGAATAATGCGTACAAAGTATGGATGGATGAGAAACTGTATGTTCCACGCTGGGATGGTCAAGCCGCGTATATCATTCCTCCAATCATGAATTACCACAACGGCCCGACGGGTATGCAGTTTAATCCAGGAACGGCTCTTGGTAAAGAGTGGTTGAATAAATTTTTCCTTGTCGAATTTGTTGGCTACGGTGGCGGTTCACATATTTGGTCATTTGGTCTCAAACAAAAGGGAGCTTCTTTTGTACTTGACTCAGAGAAAGATATGTTGAGTGGAATTTTACCAACGGGCATTAAATTTGGTCCAGATGGGGCACTTTATGTGGCAGACTGGATAACAGGTTGGAACGCCAAAGATGCAGGTCGAGTTTGGAAATTAGATGTTACAGATGATAAGCAAGACCTTCTCAACGAGCGAAAAGAAACACAAAGACTCATGCAATTGGCTTATAGAAAGGAATCTTTGGCAAATTTAAAGCAATTGTTGGCGTATCCTGACATGCGCATACGGCAAAAGGCACAGTTTGAACTCGTCGAAAGAGGTACAAAATCAATTTCTATTTTTCAAGATGTTCTAATGACTTCCTCCCATCAATTAGCGAAAATTCACGCTATTTGGGGTTTGGGACAATTGGCTAGAAAAGGGGAAAAGGTAGAAACTATTCTTTCGATGGGTTTGTCGATCCCTGATACTGAGATTATCGCGCAAACAGCCAAAACAATCGGAGATGTGAAGTTGAAAAATGCAGTAGATGTGCTGATATCACTGCTCTCTTCATCCAATGAGCGTGTTCAATTTTATGCGGCGGAAGCACTCGGAAGAATAGGTTCAAAAAAAGCAGTGCAACCGATTCTGAATTTGTTGGAGGCAAATAACGACAAAGATGTGTATTTACGTCATGCCGGTGTTTTAGCATTAAGTCGAATAGGTGCAGAGGAGGCAGCCGTTGCATTAGCGACACATCCATTGAAATCCATGCGTACAGCGGGTGTTTTGGTACTTAGACGGCTAAAAAGTCCAAAAATCAGTACGTTTTTACGGGATGGCGACGAGTACATTGTGACAGAAGCCGCGCGCGCCATTCACGATGATACGTCTATTCCTACTTCATTACCTGACTTAGCCCGAATTTTAAGACTAGATTCTTTCAAATCAGAACCACTTTTAAGAAGAGCCATAAGTGCCGCTTTGCGTGTGGGTGGGGAAGAAGAATTGGGTAATTTAATTGCATTTGTACAACGTGAATCATTGCCAGAAACGATAAAAGCGGAAGCTATTGCAGCACTAGGTACGTGGGCAAACCCTTCCGTTTTGGATAGAGTAGATGGGCGATACAGAGGTAGTATAAAACGAGATGAGAACTTGGTTCGCTCTCAAATTGAACCAATTATTCCAACATTGCTAAAAACACAAAGTACGACCTCTTTGGTGGCTTTTGCACAAATGATAAGTCATTTACAACTGGTTGACTTTGCCGATGAATTACAAGTTATTTTTGAGCAAACGAGTGAACCTTCCGTACAAATTGCTGTATTGCAAGCATTGGCACAATTGAATTACAAGAACATTGAGCCACTTATTACGCAAGGCATGTCATCGAGTGATGCCAATGTGAGAACGAGTTCCATTGGCTTACTGACCCAATTATCTGTCTCAAAAGAGCAACTTCCTACGATTGTTTCTCCTATTTTGGGGAAAGGGAGCTTGCGAGAAAAACAACGATTGATACAAGTATTGGGCACAATGCCAGCAGACAATACGCGTGTCATTTTTCAAAATTTAATCACAGCGCGTTCAGACCAAAAATTAGAAAAAGAGCTTTGGTTAGATGTGAGTGATGCGCTCGAAAACACAGGAATAACAGATTTGAAATCAGCCTGGGAACTGTCCAAACCATCTGGTTCAGAAACGGAGGAAGAAGGTCTTCAATTTGGAGGAATAGCTTGGAAGGGTCGAGATTATTTCAATTATAATTCTACGGGTCAATGTGCTCGTTGTCATTCTATCGGTGAAAACGGTATGGCAAATGTTGGTCCAAATTTAGATAAAATTGGTTTGAAATTAGACAGAAAAACCCTTCTACAAGCACTGTTGGAACCGAGTGCTCGGTTGGCTCCAGGTTTTGGGCAGGTAGCGCTTACGCTCAAAGACGGCCAAGAAATTAGTGGAACTTTAACGGCAGAAACAGAGGATATGCTTGTGCTAACAACAACTGGTACAGAACCAACGCGTATTCCAAAAGCACGGATTGCTGCCAGAGAAAATTATCCTTCGAGTATGCCTCCGATGGGTACATTGATGTCCAAAAAGGAAATAAGAGACATGGTTGAATTTTTAGCTTCCTTAAAATAATGAAAAAAGGGTGAATGAGACACGTATCTCATTCACCCTTTTTTCATTTTCCAAGAACTGCGTCAATTGGTTGACCCGATTGCGGGTTTGGTTTTTCATTTATACCTAAAATAGACAAGGCTGTTTGGGCTAATTGGTTCTGATATAGAATCGTATTCGAGTTACCTATTTCTCCTAAGGCAGGTACAGAAGGCCCAATAAACGCAGCCCAAATTTGATAGGAATCAGATACACGTGAACCGTGACTCGTCCACTGATTTTTAATTTTATTTCCGCGTCCGTGGTCTGTCGTTAGGATAAAGGTAGTTTTATCTTTGTATTTAGGATGATTTTGGCAGTAATTCCAAAGTTCATTCACAAATTTATCAAAGGTATTCGCAGCAAATAAATATTCGTCATATTTTGATTCATGCCCAAACTCATCGGTTTCGTCAAAAGAAAGAAATAAGACACTAGGTTCTTTCTTTTCAATATACGATTTAGCTGCAAAGAAAGTGACAAAATCATGTCGATTACTTGCTAGACTTGGATAAATTCGTTGAATGTCATTGATTAATTTCTCTTTTTCATTCGGCTCTTCTATGGCTTCAATTCCTGCATTTACAGGTATTTGTGTTCGTTTTTCATTAATAATGTAAGGGATAACCTCCCATGTCGCGAAGGCAGCAACCTTATTTCTGAAAGAAGCGTGATTGTTTAGAGTTTCTAAAAAAGTAATGTTTTCATTATAGTTTTTATCATTTGAGTTAATTTTGTCATCCGCAAAACCTGTCAATACTTCGTTATATCCGGGATAAGAAAACCAATAAGGATTCAAAACATTCATTCTGTTTCCTTTAGCTCTGTTTCCATATATTTGACCGTTTGGAACAATGGTATTCCATAAAAAAGGCAATAGTTTTTCTCTACTTTCATCACTTGTTTTCCCTCCAAAATTTTGTAGCAACTTTTCTTTATCACGAACGAATTTAGGGTCTTCAAGCAATGTAGAATCAATACCTTGAAAGACTTCTTGCCATCTTAATCCATCTGTCATGATAAAGAATAGGTTCTCCGTTTTTTGGGCAAAGTTTACGTGAGAAATAAGGAGAAATAGCGTTAAAAGGGTCGTTTTTTTCATTGTTTACCGAATAAAATAGTGTTTGCAAATTGAAAGGAAGAAATGAATGTCCGGAAGTTGCATACCAACCACTTTGGCTTGGTCATCCCAAAGCCGTACTTGCAGTGATTCTGTGAAGAATGGATGTTGTTGGAAATCAATTTGTTGGGATTCGTTCAACAATCCACCTTGAAATTGCAAAGTGATTTTACTTGCATCAGAGAGTGATGAGTAATAGGCTGAATTTGTAGTACAGAGATACCGTTTTGCGAAAACATGATTTTCTACAATGGAGGCTATTTTATGAGAAAAACCATGAGACAGAAGCCAATGAGCAGCTACTTTCTCATGGTTTACTTTTCCGAATTCTCCCATAGAATGCGTACCTACATCAGGTAAAAAATGACCAATATCGTGTAGAAATGCGGCAATTTGTGTTTCAAGGCAATCCGTGGATTGAATTGCCAAAAGAGCACATTGTGCAGCATGTTCATACTGGCTTACATTTTCTCCATAGTAATTGGTTGACCCAAAATCAGTGAAAAGCTTTTCTAATGTGTGTATTGTCTCCTTAACCATCTCTTCATTTTAAAAACAAAGTTAGTTGGACAGAGAAAACTGAAAGTGACCCGTATTTTAAATTAAAGTTAATTAAGTAAAGAGAAGTAGTTAATCAAATCTATTTTAGGTGCAAATATTTTAAATTAACTACTTGATTATGAGTTAATTAGTGTAATTTTTTATCATTTTCGTAGGTGTTATTTTAGTTTTACACTTACTTATTTATCTCAATTGATAATATCCTGGATATTTTTGAAGTGGTGTGTATTTTTGGGCGAGTAAAGGTATTTTTTTCATCAAAGTAGGCATGAGATTAATTTTATCTATGACAATCGTAGGTGGGTCTGAGGAGAATGTATCGAAAACCGTAACCAAGCTTTCGTAATTGTTTACCTCCTCAAAAACCCCTTTTGCCAACGACCAATCGAGATATTGCGTGGCAACTTCAGCTTCTTGATATTCAGCAATATCTGAACCCAAAATGAGCACACGTTGTCCTTTGAAAACCTCGGGAAGTTGCGATTTTGAGAGCCTTCTATGTGCCAATTCCTGAAATCCGGTTCCTATTAAAGGACCCGAGCCTTGAAAATAAATAAAAAGGGAGAGAAGTAAAAATACCAAAAAATAAAGTTCTGGGATAAGTGTGCCTTTCAAATGGATGAATAATCCGGTGATAAAAAAGGCAAAAACAGGTACTAAAACGACTAAATACATAGGAGTAGCAGCCGGTGCAATAAAGATAGTTAAACCACTGAAAATCCCTAGAATGAGCAGCGTTTGTTGCACGCGCACCTGATAATTGCTATACCTTGTGCCGCGTAACATGCGCAAAACACCGGCAATAAGCAGGAAAACAAACAAGGCAAATGAACGGAAAATACTCAACCAATCTTGGGAAGGGAATAACTTAAATTGAATGAAATTTTGCAGCCAAATTGTGCTGAATCCGGTATTGTCTGAAAAATAATAGTACAATACAAATGCCAAGATAGGTAATGAAAAACCGATTAGTAAAAGCAGTAGTTGGCGTGCATTCATGCTGCTAAACATGAAAAGAGAAAGGATTACCCAAAACAACAAAACCCAATAGGCTTGATAAAATAGTGTAGCCAAACCAAGATAAATACCTACTTCGATTATGTCATCTTTGACTCCTTGTTTGTATTCCAATTGTTTTAAAACATGATTTATCGTCATTAAAACAAAGGTATTGCCTATAAGCGCTGGTGAAATCTTATTCATATCAAAACACGCATGTAGCGCAATGAGGTAAATAAGCCCAGGAAGGTAATTTTTTTCGGATAAAATTTGACGCGTTTGTGTTAAATATGTAAAATAAAGAGCTTGAAGTAAACCAATGAAAAGAGCAACGAGCTCCATAGTTTGAAAGTCACGGCCGAAGAGGGAGTAAAAAAAGGCGTAAAAGTAAGCAGATAGCGGGCTAATTTGAGTCAAAATATCCTGATAGAGAACCTTCCCTTCGTATATTTTCTCACCTAAAAGTATCCATTCGAGTTCAGATGTGAGCAGTGGAAAAGGGAAGTTCAAAAATCTGGTTTTAATCAGAAAAAGAACCGTCATCAACGATAAAATCTGAAAAAAGGCGTTTATCCTGAAAAATGTTAGCAATTTTTGAAAAGTTTTAGGTTTGAAAGTACAAAAATATATTTATAGGAAAGGATAAACCAAAATAACTCATGATATTTGTAAAAATATGTTCATATACGAATGACTGAATCAAAAAGACAACGCCAAATCGCTAAACAAGTACAGAAAGACTTAGGGGAGATTTTTCAAAAAGAACTCAAGTCTGTGATGGGTCAAACATTTGTGACAATTACTGACGTAAAAGTTACACCAGACCTGGCTATCGCGCGCGTTTACCTCAGTTTCTTGATGGTAGAAGATAAAGATGAATTGCTGCAAAAAATACGTGAAAATACGAAAATGATTCGTTTGCATTTTGGGCAAAAAGCAAGACATCAACTTCGTATCGTCCCCGATTTTCAATTTTATATCGACGATACCGCAGAGTACGCACAAAAAATTGAAGGCTTATTCGCAGGTCTTGAAATTCCAGATGAAGAAGAAAGTCTTCGGAAACTCAATCACCCCTACAAAGATTGAGCTGAACGAACTGAATGTTTCTATGAATTTACCTTTCTTTCTTGCAAAAAAATATTTCTTTTCTCGACGTAAACGGGGGTTCATTGACTTCATTTCGCTGCTTTCGATGCTCGGAGTTTGTGTCGGGACTGCCTCCTTGGTGATTATACTTTCTGTATTTAATGGGCTGGAAGACCTCAACCGACAAATTTTTAAGACGGTAGATCCTGACCTGAAAATCTCATCCCACGATGGCCAGCCTCTCCGCCTCTCCCCACAATTGAAGCAGAAAATCGCTGAAACGCCCGGAGTTAAATACATGACTCCCGTCATTGAAGAAAATGCACTTGCAAGGTACGGAGGAGCGCAAATGGTTGTATTATTACGCGGTGTTGACGCTACTTTTCAACAGTTCAGCTCGCTCGCAAAGGCAACTGTGCAAGGTATTTTATTGACAGAAGAAAAAGGCTATTCTTTTGCCTTCATTGGCGGTGGCGTTTACCGAGGGTTAAATGTGAATATGGCCGATTTTCGACTTCCCCTCGAAATTTGGTATCCAAAAAATCAAAAACTGAATGTTCTTGACCCCGAAAGTAATATTCAGGAAGTCTCAATCACGGTTTCGGGTGTTTTTACTATTGAACAACGCTACGATAATCTCATCTATCTCCCCATTCAAGTGGTGGATAGTTTGACACAAAAAAAGGGTAAATATTCCTATATTGAACTCTACGCAACTGAAAATTCTACCCCCGAAAATCTGAAAGAAGCCCTCCAACGTGTTGTTGGAAACCAACTGAAAATTCAGACACGAGACGAGCAAAACGAAGCACTTTTCCGCGCTATTCGAATCGAAAAACTGTTTATTTTCCTTGCTTTGTTGTTCATCATTGGCATCGCTTCTTTTAATATTTTCTTTTCCTTGACGATGTTAGTCATTGACAAACAAGAAGACATTCGTACACTCCGCGCGATAGGTGCGCCCAACAGCCTAATTTTTCAAACGTTTTTACGCGAAGGCATACTCATTACCTGGATTGGCGGAGCTTTGGGGATACTCGTGGGGCTTGTAATTTGCTGGATTCAGCTGGAATACGGCCTCGTCGGAATGGGAATGGCAAGCGCCCTCATCGACCAATATCCGGTGATTATCGTTTGGTCTGATATTCTTCTTATTATTCTCGGAATTTCGCTCATTGGGGTCATCGTCTCGATTTTTCCTGCTAGAAAAGCACTGACGATGATGCAAAATAAATCTGTCCCTGTATCTAACTTTTGATGTTTTTACACATGACTAAAATGAAAAATTTACTTCTAACGTTCACTTTTGTTTGTGTTTCCTTTCAATTAGTCGCACAAAAAATAATACGTACTTCTGACCCGATTCTTTTTGATTTAATCCATACGAATCTATTCATTACTCCTGATTTTACGAAGCAGTCATTGCAAGGAAATGCCAAACTTTTCCTGAAACCGCATTTCTATCCTCAATCTCGTATCGAAATTGATGCAAAAGCTCTCCAAATTCAAGAAGTAGCTGTCAACGGAAAGAAAAAAGAGTTTTCTCTCAATAACGATAAACTACTCATCAGTTTCGGACAAACTTATACAAATAAAGATACCATCCTTGTTCAAATTGTTTACGCGACATCTACGCTAAACACGAAACGTTTTCCGATGGATCAACGGGGTTTTTACTTTGTAAATGCCACCAAAGAAGTTGCTAATTTACCTGCCCAACTCTGGACACAAGGAGAAACCTCCTCTAATTCTTGCTGGTTCCCCACGCTTGACTCTCCTAATCAAAAACATACACATGAAATAACGCTTGAAGTTGATGACCGATTTACAACGTTGTCTAATGGCTTGCTAAAATCTGCTATCAAACTAAAAAATGGAAAAAGAAGAGATACGTGGGTGCAATCTCAGCCTCATTCTGTTTACTTGACGATGATGGCTGTAGGAGAATTTGAAAAAATTTCAGATTTGCCCCTGAGAGGAACTGAAATTAGTTATTACATAGAACCCAAATTTGCTCCTTACGCCAAACAAATTTTTGGTAGAACTCGCGAAATGATGGCTTTTTTTGAAAGAATAACGGGTGTTCCGTATCCTTGGCCTAAATATGCACAATTAGTCGCGCGTGACTTTGTGACCGGAGCAATGGAAAACACGTCGGCTACGATTCACGGTGATTTTGTTTTGAAGAACCCACATCAATTAGTCGATAATTCGGATGATGGAATTATTGCCCATGAATTGTTTCATCACTGGTTCGGAAATCTGGCAACGTGTGAATCGTGGTCGCACTTGCCTTTAAATGAGTCATTTGCTGATTATTCAGAATATCTTTGGCACGAATATAAATACGGAAAAGAAGAAGCTGAGTGGGTCGCTTTCAATGCACTTGACCAATATTTACAAGAGGCAAAAGAAAAACAAGTTCCCCTCATTCGCTTTGAGTATTCGAATGAAAACGACATGTTTGACTCACATTCTTACGCAAAAGGTGGACGAATCTTGCATTTGCTCCGTCATGAAATTGGTGACGAAGCTTTTTTTATGTCGATGCAAATTTATTTGAGTCGACATGCGTATCAATCAACGGAAATAGAGGATTTTCGACGCGTTGTTGAAGAAGTTACAGGCCAAGATATGCGCTCATTCTTTGACCAATGGTTTTTTGGGAAAGGACACGTACAGCTTGTTGCAAAACATGAGAAGATTGATAATCAACTGGTTGTGACACTTCGCCAAGAGATTGATTCGTTAAATCCTGTTGTTTTCCGTATCCCTGTTTCCATCGCTTGGGAAGAAAATGGTACTTGGAAAACGACAAAAACGACTATGCAGGATTCTGTTCAGGTCGTTAAAATTCCTGTTATAAATAAACCCAAATCTGTGGTTATTGACCCAGACCACCTACTTATTGGAACGATAAACCACGAAAAAAAGAAGGAAGAAATTCAGTTTGATGTTTTAAATGCACCAAGTTTCCGGACACGATTGAATGCCCTCCAAGCACTTTCTTTTGATGAATCTCCAGAGGATTATGCCGTGAAAAGTCCTCTTGAGGACAGTGTAACGAGACAGCTCGTTATGCAAGCAACACGTGATTTGTTCTGGAAAGTCCGTCACCAAGCAGTTCAGCTTCTTTTCGATTACGATGGTTCAGGATTTTTAGAGGTAGAAAAAGCACTTCAATTTGTTATTAAAAATGATTCCAATGCCTACGTTCGTGCGGATGCTATTTTGGCTGTGAAAAACTTTCTGAATGCCCAAAATGATATTTTGTTTAGACAGGCACTAAAAGACACATCCATGCTCGTGCGCGGGGCTGCCCTCGAAGCTATCCTTATCAATAAACCCATGGACGCTGACTCCGTGATTGCTCCTTTTCTCCTGCAATCAGATGTGAATACATTTGCCGCTATTGTTAATTATTGGATTTCACAAGGGGATACCAAGCACCTGACGTGGATTTCCGACCAAATGAACCAGTTTTCTTCCACTGAACTTTATCCTGTAATGGGACTTTACTCGGCGTATTTGGTTAGTGTCTCCGAAAGCGAACAGAAAAATGTGCTTCCGCAAATCAAACGGTGGTTATTGGAAAATCCATTGATTGCTGTCCGGTACGGAGCAATGCAATTAGCCCAAAATCTTGCCCATCTGCCCGAGGCAAATCAGATGATTCAACAGGCAGTTCAAGAAGAAAAAGATGCGTTCCTTCAGTCCGTCTATTCCAATTTGAAATCTGAATAAAATGGCTATTTTTCATTGGAATGATACCCAAGAACTCCTTCGCACCGTCCGATTTTCTAAAGTTTGGAATGCCCTGCACGTGATAGGGAGTTATATTCTTTCCAAATGGCTAAAACGCCCAATTCAACCAGGTTTTCCTTTGGCAATTTCTATTGAACCCACCACATCCTGTAATCTGAGATGTCCGGAATGTCCAAGTGGTTTGCGCTCATTTACGCGACCGACTGGGATGTTGAGTGACGCTATTTTTATCAAAACAATTGACGAACTTCATCCTTCTTTATTCTATTTGACTTTCTATTTTCAAGGTGAACCGTATTTACATCCAAATTTTCTTCGAATGGTTTCGTATGCCAATCAAAAGGGAATCTATACGGCAACTTCCACTAATGCGCATTACTTTACAGATACTATTGCTAAACAAACAGTTGAATCGGGACTCAAAAGACTGATTATTTCCATTGATGGAACAACGCAAGATACGTATCAAAGTTACCGAATCGGTGGTAGCTTGGAAAAAGTGATAGAAGGTACACGTAAAGTCATCGAATGGAAAAATAAACTAAAAAGTACGACGCCGCACATCGTTTTTCAGTTTTTGGTGGTAAAACCGAATGAGCATCAAATTGAGGATGTTTATACTTTGGCGAAAGAGCTAGGCGTACGCGATGTACGTTTGAAAACCGCGCAAATCTATGATTACGAGAACGGTTCAGAGTTAATCCCGACGATGGACAAATATGCGCGATACCGGAAATTGAAGTCTGGCAAATACGAAATCAAGAATAAATTACTTCACCATTGTTGGAAAATGTGGCATTCTTGTGTCATCACGTGGGATGGAAAAGTAATCCCTTGCTGTTTCGATAAAGATGCCCAGTATGTTTTAGGTGAGGTAAAAAATGAATCATTTGAAAGAATCTGGGAATCAGAGGCATATTTTCATTTTAGAAAACAATTGCTACAACATCGTTCACAAATAGAAATGTGTAAAAACTGTACGGAAGGAATGCCAATTTGGGGATGATAGAAATTAACCCTTAATTTGCATCGCTCAAAACGCAGTTTTCTGTATTTTTGTAGCACAAAAACGGTCAATTAGAAAAAAATATGATGAGTCAATCGACAAACGCGCCTGCAACGACTTTGCAAGACATTATCGCTCATGCGAAAGAATATGGATTTGTTTTTCCTTCCTCTGAAATCTACGACGGCTTGCAAGCGGTGTACGATTATGGGCAAAATGGTGTGGAGCTAAAAAATAATCTAAAAGCTGCTTGGTGGAAGTCTATGACGCAGTTGCACGATAATATTGTAGGTATCGATGCGGCTATTTTTATGCATCCGCTTACTTGGAAGGCGTCGGGTCACGTGGACGGATTCAACGACCCAATGATAGACAACAAAGATTCGAAAAAAAGATACCGCGCTGACCAGCTTCTTGAAGGCAAAGCCGAAGAACTAGAAGCAAATGGACAACCAGAAGCCGCAAAAGAACTTTTGGAACAAATGGGTCGCCTTTTAGGTGCAGAAGATTTAGAAGGCGTTCGCCAATTAATTATCGACCAAAATATCTGTTGCCCTATCTCAAAAACATCGAATTGGACAGAAGTTAGGCAGTTTAATTTGATGTTTTCTACCCAAGTTGGTTCAGTAGCGGAGGACTCGAGCTTGATTTATCTGCGCCCAGAGACTGCACAAGGTATTTTTGTTAACTTCTTGAATGTGCAAAAAAGTGGTCGTATGAAAGTTCCTTTCGGGATTGCTCAAATTGGTAAAGCATTTAGAAATGAGATTGTTGCCCGCCAGTTTACGTTCCGGATGCGGGAGTTTGAACAAATGGAAATGCAATTCTTTGTTCGCCCTGGAACTGAAATGGAATGGTATAACGCATGGAAAGAAACGCGTCTTAAATTCCACAAAGCCATTGGTTTGCCTGCCGACAAACTTCGTTTCCATGACCACGAAAAACTCGCGCATTATGCCAATGCAGCGGTTGATATTGAGTATCAATTCCCGTTTGGTTTTAGAGAAATGGAGGGAATCCACTCTAGAACAGATTTTGACCTCAAGAATCACCAAGAGCTTTCTAAGAAAAAACAACAATATTTTGACCCAGAATTGGACGAAAATGGCAAACCGCATGGAAATTACATTCCTTATGTGGTTGAAACCTCTGTCGGTGCTGACCGCCTTTTCTTAGCTACTTTCTGCCATGCTTTCACTAAAGAAACCGTTGGAGAAGGAGAAGCACAAAAAGAGCGTTTGTATTTGAAACTTCACCCTGCACTTGCGCCTATCAAAGTAGCTGTCTTGCCGTTAGTAAAAAAAGATGGTTTAGCAGAGAAGGCACAAGAAATTACGCAATCCTTGAAATCTAGTTTTAGAGCCGTTTATGATGATGGTGGTGCCATCGGAAAAAGATATACCCGCCAAGATTTAATCGGTACGCCTTTCTGTATTGCCGTAGATTACCAGACAATGGAAGACCAAACGGTTACGATTCGGCACCGTGACACGATGGAGCAGGAGCGAGTTCCTATTTCAGTTCTCAAAGAAAAAATTGGCTACGCCGTCGCGTTGGAGAGAATATTGGAAGCTATTTAAGTACATTTATAAAGAAGAGGAATGGGTACTACTTGTTCCTCTTTTCATTTTTTAGGATGAAAATACTTGGAATTATTCCTGCAAGATGGGCTTCAACTCGATTACCCCAAAAGGCACTCGCAGTAATCCATGGAAAAACCATGATTCAGCGGGTATATGAACGCGTTGCCCAAGTACATGATTTTGCCCAAATTTGTGTAGCAACTGACCATCCCTCGATTTTTGAACATGTACAAAATTTCGGTGGAAAAGTCGTCATGACGAGTGCAGAGATTCCGAGTGGAACAGACAGATGTGCCGCTGCGATGAACGAATGGAAGTTGGATTTTATTCCCGATTTTATCGTAAATATCCAAGGAGATGAGCCTTTGATTGAGCCCGAATCTTTGCGTACTTTCATTCGGAATTTGAATGAAAATACGCAAATTGCAACATTGGCTACGCGTATTCGAGTATTTGAAGAACTCATAAATCCAAATGTCGTAAAAGTAGTAGTCGATTCGAAGCAGAATGCCTTGTATTTTAGTCGTCAAGCCATTCCTTTTCAGCGTGATGTCCCCCTAGAACAGTGGTTGGAAACGACAACTGTTTACTGGAAACACATTGGAATTTATGCTTTTCAACCATCTATTTTAAACGAAATAACGACTTTACCCACTTCGTTACTAGAAAATACGGAGAAATTGGAGCAACTTCGGTGGTTGGAAAAAGGGTATAAAATAAAAGTAATTGAAACTCAGTATTTTAGTAAAGGCGTTGATACACCTTCTGATTTACAAGAAGTGAATGCTCGGATTCAAGAGTTGGAAGAAAAGGAACAATGATATAACTCTATGTTCGTTGACAAATAAAAAAGATTTAACTAGAAATTATGCAGAGATATAAAATACTTTGGGCTGATGATGAAATAGACTTGTTAAAACCTTACATTTTCTTTCTTCAAGGAAAAGGATACGATGTAACGCCCGTTCCCAGCGGTGCAGATGCCTTGGATGTCGTACAAAATGAAAACTTTGATGTCATTTTTCTGGATGAAATGATGCCTGGAATGACTGGTTTGGAGACATTGGCGCAAATCAAGCAAATGCGAGAGGATATTCCGGTCGTGATGATTACAAAATCAGAGGAAGAAAAAATCATGGAGGAGGCAATCGGTTCTAAAATTGCCGACTATTTGATTAAGCCACTCAATCCCAATCAGATTTTGCTGTCTGTTAAAAAAATTCTGGATAATAGACGGTTGATAACGGAGAAAACCAATCAAGGCTATCAACAGGATTTCCGAAATATCGCTATGCAGTACAATGACCGGATTGGTCACGAAGAATGGGCTGAAATTTTAAAGAAAATAACGTATTGGGAGCTTGAGTTGGATAAAACCAACGATAAGTCTATGGCAGAAGTGCTTGAAATGCAAAAAGCAGAAGCAAACAGTAATTTCACACGATTTATCCAAGATACGTACGAAGATTGGATGTCTGACCCCAAATCAGATAAACCGATTTTGTCGCATCATCTGATGAAAAAAAAGGTTTTCCCTCTTCTAAAACCCAATGAACCTCTTTTTTTCTTATTGATTGATAATTTGCGCTACGATCAATGGAAATCCATGCAAGAAATTATCACTGAGTTTTTTACGATTGAGCAACAAGAAACCTATTATTCTATTCTACCAACGGCTACTTCGTATGCAAGAAATGCGATTTTTTCGGGTTTAACTCCCGCTGAGATGGCACGGCAACATCCCGATATTTGGGTGAATGACGAAGGTGAAAACGAAGAATCTTTGAATAACCACGAAGCAGAATTTCTGAAGCGCCAACTCGAAAAAAATCGGATGCAAACGAAGTTTTCGTACCACAAAGTTATCAGTACGCAGCAAGGAAAGACACTTTTAGACAATTTCTCCAACTTATTGAGGAATGAGTTGGTTGTGGTTGTCTATAACTTCGTAGATATGCTTTCTCATGCCCGTACAGATATGGCTATGATTAAGGAACTTGCTCCCGACGAAGCAGCCTATAGATCTATCTCTAAATCGTGGTTACAACATTCCTCTCTTTTGGATTTTCTTCAAAAAGTGGCACAGGTGAAAGGGCGTTTAATTATTACGACAGACCACGGGATGGTTCGAGTAAAAAATGCAAAACGGATTGTTGGAGATAGAAATGTAAATACCAATCTAAGATATAAACAAGGGAAAAACTTAAATTTAGACGATAAAAAAGACCACGTTATTGAAGTTCGTAAGCCCGAACTGTTTGGTTTACCTAAACCAAATCTTTCTACCTCGTATTTCTTTACGACGGAAGATTACTTTTTTGCTTATCCGAATAATTACAATTATTACGTAAGTCATTACAAAGATACGTTTCAACACGGTGGGGTTTCTATGGAGGAAATGATTATTCCATTTACTGTTTTAAAAGCCAAATAATCCATGTTTGATTTGCGTAAATATGCCTTTTTACTGTCATTTTTTGTATCAATCTCCATCTGTAAAGAAGGAATTGGTCAAAAAGTGGCTGTAACAGGTGTAGATAAAGCCACGTATTATGTTTCGTTGGGTGGCGGCGGTGCAACCAATCGCTGGGCAAATTACTTGGATGCATTCAAGCCCAATAGTCAGTTTACTGGGGAAGTAGGTTATCTATGGAATCCTTTATTTAAAAAAAGTACGAATGCGCCTGTTTTTGTAGGAGCTCAATTGGGATATTTGGGTTTAGGCACAGACCCCGTTCGTTCGGTTTTGTTGGGTAATTTTTCTCAGCAGCATCACGCATTCTGGCTGCATGGAAGTGCGCGTTACAGACCCATCGTTTGGGCTTCAAAATGGAACCCGTTTGTAGATGTTTCAGGTGGTGCAACACTCTATACGTCAGGGGTTTATGAAAGCTTGTCGGAATCTATTGTGCGGATAGACGGTGTTCGTTCTTCCGCATTTAGTTACCAAGCAGGTGTGGGAATTGGACGTATCATTCCACGCAAAATAGGAGCATCCCCTTACCTAGATTTGGTTATCTCCACGTTTCAAACAGAGCCTATTCGTACGGCTGCGCGTGAAGGAGCAAGCATTGCAGGAGACGGAACTATTACGATTTCGAGAAGAAGAATCCCGATTTCTTATGTAAGAATTACACTATCCCTGTCGAATTTCTGGTAATATCTTGTACTTTTCCTTCTTTGCAGTAGAGGGTTCTGGAAGGATAATTTTCAATCAATGAAAAGTCATGGGTTGCCATCATAACGGCTGTTCCGGCTTCTTTATTGATTTTGAAAAAAAGTTGTAGAATTTCTTGCGACATTTCGGGGTCGAGGTTTCCCGTCGGTTCGTCAGCAAGGAGTAAAAGAGGTTTATTAAGCAAAGCACGGGCAATAGAAACACGCTGCTGCTCGCCACCTGAAAGTTGATGTGGAAATTTAGATAAAACGTGTGCCAATCCTACTTGGCTCAAGACCTCTTCGATACGTGATTTCATGGCTTTTTTGTCTTTCCAGCCCATCGCTTCCATGAAAAAAAAGAGATTACGTTCAATATTTCTGTCTGTTAATAGCTGAAAATCTTGGAAAATAATACCAATTTTCCTTCTTAAAAAAGGGATTTCGCTGCGTTTGATTTCGTGTAGAGGAACATCAGCAACCCAGCCTTGCCCGGATGCAAGCCATAAATCAGCATACAAAGTTTTTAGGAGGGAGGACTTCCCGCTACCGGTTTTGCCGATTACATAGACAAATTCACCAGCCGCAATATCAAAGTGAACGTCTGAAAGAACGACAATTTCTTTTTGAAGAACGGATGCGTTTTGTAGCGAAACAATATTTGAACTATTCATAGGGCTAATTTAACAAAATACCCGCTTGTATAAAAGCGGGTATTTTGTTAGAAGAAAAATTTTATTGGAATTAACCGTTTACTTTCGCGTGATCTGCTAAAAACTTGGCTAGACCAATATCTGTTAATGGGTGATTTAGCAAGGCGAGAATGGCTGAAAGTGGACCAGTCATCACGTCAGCACCAATTTTCGCACAACTTAGAATGTGCATTGGGTGACGTACTGAAGCGGCAAGTATTTGTGTTTCGTAGCCATAATTATCAAATATTTGGCGAATGTCTTCAATTAATACAAGACCGTCTGTTGAAATATCATCGAGGCGACCAACAAAAGGGGAGACATACGTAGCACCTGCTTTCGCTGCCAAAAGAGCTTGACCAGCTGAAAAAATAAGTGTGCAATTCGTCCGAATACCGCGTTCCGAAAAATATTTAATCGCTTTGATACCATCTTTTACCATAGGTACTTTGACGACAATTTGGTCACTGATTTTGACCAATTCTTCTCCTTCTCGGATGATTCCTTCAAAGTCAGTGGAAATAACTTCAGCACTTACATCACCTGTTACGATATCACAGATAGCTTTGTAATGATTTTTTACGTTTTCGTCGCCTCCGATACCTTCTTTTGCCATAAGGGAAGGATTGGTAGTAACTCCATCTAAAATACCTAAATCTTGTGCTTCTTGGATTTCTTTTAAACTAGCCGTATCGATAAAAAATTTCATTTATCTGTCGTATTGAAATGATTATAAAAAAGGGAAATGGAATGCAGGGGGAAGAAAAAAAAATGGCAAATTCACCGCTACAACCACCTACCCTTGCTATCTTCCGATCCTGGGGGATTCAGCGGGAGCTGGTAATTTGCCGTCACAAAAGTACATAATTTTAGGTTTCGAGCAACTAAAAATTGTATATTTTTTCCGAAATTGCACACGGCTTCGCGTTATTCCTCTTGCCTAAACACACAATAAACTGATAACTAACTTTTTATGAAACCATTATCTACTTCTCAAAAATTTCTATTGCAATTATTTCGAGTATTATTCCTTCTTTTTGCATTTGTTCAACTGAATGACCCCGATCCTTTTGTTTGGATTCTCGCGTATCTCGTTCCCGTTTTTATTTTTAACGCACAGCTTCTGCGTAGAGGAATGGGTACTTTTGGACAAATTGCCGTTGGTTTTGTTTATTTTCTGTGGGCTGCCGAGCAATTTCCACCCGAATGGGAAGGTGTTCTCCTTGATACAATGGCCATGAAAACAATGAATATTGAACTCGGAAGGGAATCTCTTGGCTTGGCTATGGTCGGTTTTTGTTTGCTGATTACCTCGAAGATAAAATAAAAGAATTAATGTACAAAAAGCCGAGTTATCAACCATTAAAAGGTAACTCGGCTTTTTTGTTTTATACAGTTTCTAAATTAATGAAAATATAATTCTTTGATTATAAGAGAATTGAATCTAAAAACTGTGCTGTCTTATCCCGCACATTTTCCCAATCTTCAGATAAAACATACGAGGCAATGACATGATGTTTGGATGCTGGAAATGCTATTTTCTCTTTTTTCTCACTTCCAAGCTGGTCGAACATTTTTAACATGGCAGGAACAGAAACAACTTTATCCTGGTTTTCTTCGTCTTTATAATAATAACCCATGTAAACAGGACATTTTATGTTTTTAAACGTCTGCTCATGCATCGTATTGGTTAAGAAGTTTTGAAGAGCTTGTACACCTTCCAATCTGTAATGTAACGTCCAGTATTTTTTTTGTAACTCATTTTTAGGAGTAATGTCATTGAAATCCGACTTTTTTATCGCTTTTGCCAGTTGCAAGCCCCAAGGGTTATCAATCAGGGCAGCATTTTTATCAAATATCTCGATACAAGGTGAATAAAGTACAATTGCTTTAATTTCTGGATGTTTACTTGCCAAATACGTTGTTAGTGCGCCACCCATGGAAGTCCCGATAATAACAACTTCTTCCCCAATCTCTTTTCCTATGGCAAGTGCTTCTTCCGCAGAAGAAATGAGCTTGTCTGCGGTCAAACTCTGCATTGTGGCATCGCCGAGGTCAATTCCATGTTCGGCTAACCGAGCAATGTAGAGATTTGCTCCAAATTTTTCAGCCAGCTGAACATGCCCCGGAGCGCCTTCTTCTCCGCTGGCTGAAAATCCATGAATATACACAAAACTTATCGGTGTTTTTTGCTTTGTCAGGCTGTCGTTCCAAACAATTTTGGCTTCATTCCCTGGTTTTAGTCCTTTTGTTTCTCTTTCTCTTTTTTGGATAAATGCATCAAGTTCTGATAGGGGAGGGAAAGTGAATTTTCCTTTAAATTCTTGAGGTGCAGTAGGTTTTGGTCCTAAAAAATAGGCAGTTGTTGCCAGACCAAAGAAGGTCAGGAGGATAATACTTGCTTTTTTCATTGATAGATAATTTCGGTTCGGGTGAATGGTGTGATGTGTTTAAACTCAAGTTCACCAAAATTAACACAAATACGAAGATTATCTTTTTCTTGAGCAAAAAAAAGGCTTTTCAAAATGAAAAGCCTTTCGTTTATTGCTTAGTTGTGATGATATCGAATCGTAATTTTTTGGGTGCGTTCCTTGGAACGATTTGTTGGTTTCGTAAATAAGTTAAGTTATACACATTGGAAATAACTTTGGAGAATTTATCGAAAACACTACTCAACTGAGCTGCATTTGTAGGAAATTCGGCGATTCCACCATTGCTAGAAAGCTTGGTTAATACAGGTCTATCAACGCCTCCTTTCCCTTCTAAACCAATGGCAAAACTGGTGATTTTCGCTGCATTTTGGTCGTTTCTCATTTTGTTCAATAGAAAATCTGGGGTAAAAGTAGGACCCGAATTGTTGTCTGTACCGTCCGTGAAAATGATTAAAACTCTACTTTGTGCTTGTGACTTTCTGAGTTCGTCAATTCCTCGGTCAACGGCTTCGTATAATGTTGTGAATTTGCCTTTTGACAAGTTCGATACATAACTTTTAACTCTATTTTTATCTTTTGAAAGAGGTAGAACATTGATATTATCAGCAAAATCAACAATTCCCATTTCTACGGAAGCCCCTCTGTCTGTAAACACTTTTTCAACAAAATTAGAAGCATACGTTTTTACGTTCTGAAAGTCATCTCCCAAAGATTCACTTCTGTCCAATACCAACATGACGGCAATGTCATCTGACTGAGTGAAAGACATGGTAAATTCGACATCTTCTTTGAAATCTTGGAGCTCTGGGCGAAATTCATACGCCTTGATATTGTCTATGACGTAATTATTGGAGTTCAAATCTACAATTCGAAAATTATCGATGATGACTTTCGTGAATGAAGTACCCTCTGGAAATCCACCAAATGTTTTGCTAAAATCAATTTTTATCTCTCGTGAGGTTTGTTGTTCATCGAAACGGATTTCCGGTGTTCTTCCGGTTGTATTCCAAAAATCAAGAAAAATTCGAAAAGTTACATTTTGGGGGTTGACATCTTTTGGGTCACAGGAAAAGGTGAAAAATGTGAGTACAAAGGAAAGTATTAAAAGAGCAAATACGCGCTGAACAGAATTATTCATGTATTTTTGAGATTGATTTTGGTTAAAAACGTAGAATACAAGGAAAATTACACAATTGGGACACAAATTTGGGAAAATTTGTGATATAAACGTACATCATGCAAACAAGTATTGTTCTTTTAGCAGCGGGGGCATCTAGCAGAATGGGAACTCCGAAGCAATTATTGCCGATTGGCTCTAAAAACATGATTCAGACGCTTATTGATGAGGCATTGAAAACCTCTTGCTATCCAATAACCGTCGTTTTAGGTGCAAATAAAGCCAAAATTGTTCCTGCTTTGGTAGATATGCCCATCAATCTTGTTGACAATGCCAATTGGGAATCCGGTATGGCAAGTTCTATCAAAATGGGATTGATTGGTTCCTACATGATTGAAAAAAACATAGATTCTATTCTATTCCTAACATCTGATATGCCTTACGTGACCTCTGGGTACATTCAGGAAATAATCCGAAAAGCGGAGGAAACAGAGGCGCTCATTATTGCAAGTAAATACGGTGGAACAGTGGGTATTCCGGCTCTTTTTAAAAGAGAAATTTTTACCGACTTATTGGAATTAACCGGGGAGGAAGGTGCACGAAAACTCATTCAGCAGAACAAAGAAAAACTGGCTTTGGTTGATTTCCCGAATGGAGCATTTGATTTAGATACGCCAGAGGATTATGCGTCGTTCATACGTCGAAACTAATGAAATCTTTCCTATTTTCTTTCCTAAAAAAAGGTGTCTTCAAATGGAGTTCCTTGGACTGGAAATGGCATTACCTCGCCTCAGATTACGTTGTTTTTCCGCTTTTATTCTATGTTTTGAAATACCGTCGAAAGGTTGTTTCTGCAAACCTACATCTTGCTTTCCCGACGTGTTCTTCTGCACGAAAAGCTGCTTTGGAAAAACAATTTTACGCGTATCTTTCAGATGTCTTCGTGGAAACCATGAAGGGATTTACCCTCAAAGAAAAAGAGCTACGACAACGCGTTACTTTTGGTGAGTTTCCTGATTTAACGGATTCAAACGGAAAACCTACGTCTTGTATTTTGTTAATTGGACATCTTGGTAATCAGGAACTTATTGCGAAATGTCTTCCTTTGTGTGTGTATGCGGAGGTTAAAATCCCTTTTCGGAAAATAAAACCTTCGTTTCTTGAAGAATGGGTGAACGAGTCGAGAAGTCAGTTTGGAGCTATGCTTTTTCCGGCAGAAAAATCTACCTTTTTCCTTCGAGAAAATACACGTCCTTTTGTATTGGCGTTAGCAGCGGATCAGGCTGCGAGTCCAGTTAAGTCGTTTTGGATTCCCTTTTTTGGTCGGGAAACAACTTTTTTTAAAGGCCCTGAAAAATGGGCAAATTGGTTGGATTGTCCCGTCGTTTATACACACGTAACGAGACCTAAAAGAGGGCATTACAGACTTGATTTTGAATTAATTACATCAAATCCTAAGGCATTACATTCCACGGCACTAACAAAAAGATACGCGGAACTTTTAGAAGAAAATATACGAAAAGAACCAAGTATTTGGCTTTGGAGTCACCGAAGATGGAAGCATACAAAGTCATAAAAACTCGGATAAGTCACCGAGTCCTTGCCGAACCAGCTCGAAATCGTCGGTGGTTGCATCAATCACCGTGGACGAAGTAATCCCACACCAGCCACCATCAATGACCAAATCTACTTGGTGTTTGTATTGTTCGAAGATAAAGTCAATTTCATTTGGGTGTTCGATAACATCTCCTTCTTCGTTTTTTAGAGAGGCAGTAATGATGGGATTTCCCAATCTTTCGACTAATAAACGAGGGATTTCATGGTCTGGAACCCGAATTCCAATGTTTTTACGGGTTGATTGCAAGGTTTTGGGAAGTTCATTGGTAGCAGGTAGGATAAACGTGAATGGCCCGGGGAAAGCCTTTTTCATGAGTTTAAAAGCGGCATTAGAGACCCGAGCGTATGCTGCAATATCGCTCAGGTCTTTGCAAATAATGGATAAATTATTGTTTTTTAGTTTAATACCTTTCAATTGACACAGTTTTTCCACCGCTCTGTTTTGGTAAATATCGCAGCCCATCGCATAAACGGTATCCGTAGGATAAATGATGATGCCGCCGTCTTTTAGGCAGCGAATCACTTGCTCAACCCGATTGGGATCTGGGTTTTGAGGGAAAATCTGTATCAATTCTGCCGCCATGTTTATTTCTTTTTAGGTGTGTTCATTTCCATATAATCGACTACCAAGCTCGATAGCGTTTTTACTCCTAAACCAAATCCTGACTCGTCGATGTAGAAATCAGGTGTATGATGCGGGGCTGCCTCAGACGGTTTTTTATCTTTTGGCATTCCACCCAAGAAGAAAAATAAGCCAGGAACTTTTTCTTGGTAGTAGCTAAAATCCTCCGCACCCATGGTGGCTGGAACAATACGAACATTGTCTTTTCCTGCCGCTCCTTCAAGTGTTGCTACCATTTTATCTGTTAAAACGGGGTCATTGTACGTGACAGGATAGCCGTGATCTATGGTTACTTCTGCCGCTGCGCCTGCACTTTCTGCGATATTGGTTGATATTTCTTCGATTCTCCGGTGAACGAGCAATCTTTGTTCCTTTCCAAGAGTACGAATAGTGCCAATCATTTCGAGGTTTTCTGGAATGATGTTATTCCGAATACCACCATGAATTGCCCCGACAGTAACGACAGCCGGATTTTCTGTTAAGGTCACATTTCTACTGACAATTGTCTGCAAGCCCATAACAATTTGAGACGCCGTGACAATAGGGTCCACGCCTGACCATGGGTAAGCACCATGTGTTTGTTTGCCTTTTAAACGGATTTTCAGCTGGTCAACAGCAGCCATTGTTGCTCCTGGACGGTAGGCAATCACGCCAACAGGTGTTTGTGAATTTATATGTAGTCCAAAAATGGCATCTACTTTGGGGTTTTCAAGACATCCCGCGCGAACCATGCCGTCTGCACCAAAAGGGTCTTTGGTATCATAAACACCTTCTTCAGCAGGTTGGAAGATGAATTTAACGGTTCCTTGTAAGTCTTTTTTCATACCTGAAAGAACTTCAGCGACGCCCATTAAAATAGCAACGTGGCTATCATGTCCACATGCGTGCATGACACCCGTTTTTTGCCCATTGTATTCTGCCATTACCTCCGACTTAAACGGGATATTTACACGTTCTGTAACCGGGAGTGCATCCATATCAGCACGAAGTGCAACAACAGGGCCTGGTTTGCCGCCTTTTAAAACACCAATAACGCCTGTAACGGCTACATTTTCTTGGACATCAATGCCAAGCGAACGAAGGTGTTCCGCTACTTTTTTCGCTGTTCGAAATTCTTGATTTCCTAGTTCAGGATGTTGGTGTAAGTCTCTTCTCCACTCGACGACCTTGGATTCAACTTTTGCCGTAGCCGTAGCAATGGCTGGCTTCAGCGAAGATTGTGCTGTGACACTTGAGGTTATACCAAGAGCCAAAAGGGTAAATAATTGTTTTTTCATTGTACAGTTTAGTTGAGTTCTAAAATAGATTTGAACGCTTGCAAAGGGCGGTCAGTAGCAAAAATATCGACGCCTAATTTTCGCCATTCTTGATAGAGATATTCTTTATTTGCCGCTGCTTTTTTGTCAAGATTACCCAAAGTTCCCAATATCGTCATTATTCCTTTGCTGTGCAAAAAATCAATGAGTTCTTTGTTTGGTTCACGCGTACCCAAAAAGGCAATCATATTTTTGTCTGGAAGTCCACCTGCTTTGAGACGTTCGTAATCTTCCATTTTCATAATTCCAACGGAAATCATCAACGCGGGATTTAATTGATAGACTTCAAATGCTTGGTTTGCATTGTAGGTAACAACGGCTGCCGTTTGTTCTGTACCTGTTTTTTCTATGAGTTCGACTACTTTTTTGAAAGGTGTTCCTCGTTTCACATCCAACGTAAAATAAACCTTTCCCTTTCCCCAACGCAGGGTTTCTTCCAAAGTCGGGATTTTGAATGTGGTTAAATTACCCGAATTATCCTTTAAAAACAAAGGTTTTAATTCTGCATACGTTTTTTCAGCTACTTTGCCATTTCCTGTGGTGGTTCTTTCCAAAGTATAATCGTGCATCATGACCAAAACAGAATCCTTGGTTGTTGTGATGTCGCATTCTATGACACAAAAAGGAAGTTTATTCGCATAATACGTGAACGACTCAATGCCGTTTTCAGGGATATTTTTTTCTTCACCTCCTCCACGGTGAACAGAAATCAACGCAGGTTTTTGCGCATCATACTGCAAAAAATCGGAGATAGGCGTTAAATTAGTTTTGGATTTTTGGTTGATACAACCAGTAAGACCAATAATTGTAAGTAGTACGAGTGAACGAAAAATAGATTGCATGTTGATTTGTGCTAATGAATTTGCAAATTAATGGAAAGTGCCAAATTTTGTGCGTGCTTTATTCAATTTCATAAATTCCGGCGATTAAAATCCCTTTTCTATCTTATTTAACCATTTTTTTTCCTTTCTTTTTGGTTGATTTTTCCTTTTTTGCAGGATGAAAAAAATCCTTTCCCCTCCCAATACCATCGCATTTGGTCTTTTGTTAGTGACATTAGCCGTAAACGTCTCCATGCCTTTGTTTCAAGTATATGCTGAAAACGCTGGACTTTCAAAAGGGCAAACAGCGCTCGTTCTTGCTGCTTACATTACAGGAATGTTGCCGAGTTATATTTTTTTAGGGGGAATTTCGGATCGACTAGGTCGCAAGCCTGTACTCATAACCAGTGTGTTTTTTGCCTTTTTATCTACTGCCTTGATTACTTGGAAACCTGACGTTGAAGCATTGGTTTTTGCCCGTTTATGTCAAGGAATTGCACTGGCACTAAGCATGGGCACGGGTACTGCCTATATGGCAGAACTAATGACCGCCGATGGGGTTCTTGCCCCGTCACGCGCAGCAAATAAAGCGTCTTTATCGACGGCTTTTGGTTTTAGTGGAGGTGCTTTGGCTACAACTCTGGTACTTTTTATTGCTTTCAGTTTAACCCCTCTAAGTTATTATATTCTTCTTTTACTTACTTTTGTCGGTCTCATTTTACTCGCTTTTTTACCCGCTATTCCACCAATAGGTGGGCCAATGGTGCGGCTTCCGTATTTTCCGAAAGGTTCATTTGCCATTAATACAAGTATTGGTATTTGTTGGGCTGCAACGGGAACAATTATTGCCATTGTTCCGGCAGAATTTAGTAAACTGGGTTTAACAGCTTATGCAGGATTTTGTATTGTGTTAATTAATTGGACAGGTGCTTTTATTCAAAAGTGGGTACGTACTTTTTCCTCCGCTCGTGCATTGCAAATCGGTTTTCTTCTTGTCCCCATCGGTTTTGCAATTGTCGTTGCTGGGCTATTTACGCACCAAATAAGCGTAATTCTATTTGGCACAACGCTCATTGGTTTTGCAGCATACGGTTTTTCTTATGTAGGAGGTTTAAGTATGATTGCAGAATTGGGTGGGGCGCAACGGGCAAGAGCTGTTTCAGGCTATATGTTTGTTGGTTACATTGGTTTTGGTATTCCAGCTGTTTTTCTGGGTTATTTATCCGACTCCCTCGGTATTCCATGGGCATTGGGTATTTTTGAAATCCTCCTAATCTTGCTAACTTTCTACACTTGGTGGCGCTTTAAAACAGAAAATCTACCTCTTCTCATAGAAAAGGTAGATTCTGAATAGAATAAAATTTGTTAAACAGTGAACGCTGGTTGTAATGGTAAACTCCGAAAGCGTTTCCCCGTTAAATCAAAAAGAGCATTGGCAATAGCTGGTGCAACGGGAGCCATAGGTGGTTCACCAACCCCATAAGGCTTTTCGCCTCCTTCATGGAAATAGACTTCGATTTGTGGGGTATGTGTCAATTTCGCTACATTGTATTGATGGAAATTGGTTGCACTTATTTGTCCATCCTCAATCGAAATATCTTCAAATAAAGCAGCACTCAAAGCCATCATGGTTGCGCCTTCAACTTGCTGTCTTGCTCCATCCGGGTTGACAATTTTTCCTGAGTCCAATAACTGTACGACGCGTATTATGCGAATCTGCCCTTCGACAACTTCCAATTCAACCATCGTCGCTGCTATCGCTTTGCGGTCTTCTCCAGTTGCGATACCCCGACCAACACCGGGTTTTTTGGGTGTGTCCCAGCCAGCTTTTTGTGCCAATAATACCAGAAGCTCTTTTCTTCTTCGTACCAAATCATCGTCATCTTGTAGATGGCTTATTCGGAACTCAATAGGGTCTTTTTGGGCTGCGTGAGCAAGTTCATCAACAAAACATTCTACTGCAAATGTATTGGAAAACATCCCAACTGACCGCCAAATTCCTGTTGGATAAGGCAGAACGTTTTGCCACATATCCGCTTTTTTGTTTGGTATGATGTACGGGATACGCGCACCATGTCCCGCAGAGAACATATCTGCACCCAATGCTTTTAAAGCAATCGGAGGGAAATTCTGCAAAATCATATCGCCCGTTGCTTGTTCATGCTGAAAACTTTCTATCTCGCCCGTTTTCGTTACACTTCCGCGCAAAGCATGGTGTGTATTGGGGCGTAAATACCCATTTTGAAATTCCTGCTCTCTTGTCCAGATGACCTTGACCGGTTTCTTTACCTTGTCAGAAAGAATAATGGCTTCAACGACATTGAACAACGTAGCTTTACGACCAAATCCACCCCCGAGCATAGTCGGTTGAATGTTTATATTATCACTTTTGAAACGCGTTTTGCTTGTAATTTGTCCTTTGACAATTTGAGCCATTTGTGTGCCCATATAAATCGTCACGTTGTCTCCTTCCACAGATGCAACACTCACACTAGGCTCCATGGTCGCATGTATTCCGGGAGGAGTTCTGTACGATGCGATGACTTTTTCGTTCGTGGATGAAGCAAAAGTTCGCTCCACATTTCCTTTATCTTGAATATTTACATGTGAGCCTTTTCCCACTGTAATCGCCTCAATAATTTCTTCATTGGTTGCTTTTTTGGCTATTTGCCAATCAACCTGAATTAACTTTGCTGCTTTGAGTGCCGCATACTGACTTTTGGCAACGACGCCAATCCATTCTTTGTCTTGATGTATTGTCAAAACGCCCTTCACTTTTTGGGCTTCGCTGGTATCTACTTTTCCTATTTTTCCACCTAGAAAAGGAGAATAGACAATTTGTCCGTAAACCATTCCTGGAAGTTCCACGTCGATGCCATAAATTGGCTTGCCCAGTACTTTATCTTCAAGATCAACTCTTTTTTGACTTGTGCCAATGATTTTGAATTCTTTTTCGGGGCGAAGTTCGGGCGTTTTGGCTATTTTCCAGTCGGGTGACTTGAGCGCAATTTCTGAATACGTCATTTCACCATTGGCATGAATTACTTTTCCAGATTTGGTGATAAGCTGATCTATAGGAATATTTAACTGCTTGCTTGCTGCTTGTTTGATTGTCTCGCGCAATGTGGCTGCCATTTCCCGCAAATCGACATACAAAGAGGTTGTCGTAGAACTTCCACCTGTGCCTGCAAAATCTGCTGCGCCATTTTGTGTGGAGGCATGAACGACCTTGATTTGTTGCATGTCCATATCCAGTTCTTCGGCAACAAGCATGGCAAGTCCAGTGAAAATACCTTGCCCCATTTCTACTTTTGGGGAGCGGATTGTCAATGTATTATCTGTTTCTAATGTAAACCAAAGGTCAGTATCAAAAGAAAGTATTCCAGAGGGTAAGTCCATTTCAGCCGCCGTCGAACCAATCGCGCGACGGATAGGCGTACAACCAAAATAGAGAAGGGCAGAAGCTCCTGCTAGTCCAATTCCGGAGCGCAGTAGGAATTTTCTTCTTGAGATTGCTTTTTTTTCGTCTTTTTTCATGCGTTGGATTTGTTGATTTCAGCTGCTTTTAGAATTGCCGAAATGATTCGAGGTTGTGTTCCACATCGACAAATATTGGTGATATTTTCGCGAATATCTGCCTCTGTAATAGCTGGATTTTTTGCTAAAAGTTCTGCTGCTGCCATCATAAAACCAGGTTGGCAATAGCCACATTGTGGTACTTGATGTTCTATCCAAGCTTGTTGGACGGGATGCAGGTTTTGCCCATTTTGCGAAAGTCCTTCGATTGTTGTAATCTCTTTGTTTTCAGCATATTGGACAGGGTAGGAGCACGACCGAACGGCTTCCCCGTCTATGTGTACTGTGCAAGCACCACATTGGGCAAGCCCACAACCAAATTTTGTTCCCTTGAGACCAACCTCATCTCGAATAACCCAAAGAAGCGGAGTTTCAGGGTCAATATCCTCGAACGAATATTCTTTTTTATTTACACTTATTTTCATCGTTTTTGCATTTGTAATCCATAACAACCTGCGAAACACGCTTGTTTGGAAAAGCTGTTATTTGATGGATTTGCTTATTAAAATTGGTCGTTTAAGCCAAAAATACGTGGGTTCGTCTTCCATTTTCCACGCGTAAAATCTGGGACTTCAACAGGGGCACTTCCTCGTTGAATGGAAAGTTCAGAAAGTGGACTAATCGCACTCCAAACGGCTGCATCATAGACATCCATGGGCGGAGCTGTTTGGTTTTTAATTGCTTCAATGAATCCCCGCATGACAAAATAGTCGATTCCTCCGTGTCCTGCTTTCTCAGCTTCTTCTGCATGACTTTTCCAAAGTGGGTGGTCGTATTTTTCTTGATACGCCTCAAATTTTTCCCAAACATGCGGTTTTGGACTATGGTTTTGTAGATAAATAGAGTCGTTATCATCCATCCAAATTCCTTCTGTACCTTGTGCTCGAAAGCCCAACGAGTACGGACGAGGTGAATTTGTATCGTGAATGAGCATAATATTTTCGCCATTCGCACACTGAATCATGGTGGTAACAATATCACCTAATTTGAAATTTACTTTAGCGTTTGGATGGTCTTTTCCCCCTTTATCCACGATGTGTTTGTGTAATCCTAAACTTGGCGTGGCATACGAAGATAAATAGGTAAAACGGTTTCCACGATTGATGTCTAACCAATGCGCAACGGGGCCTAAACCATGTGTCGGGTACAAGTCTCCATTTCTATCTACCGAGTGTTGTGTGCGCCAACGTGCTTCAGCGTGTGCATTGGGACCGAACTCAACACCTCCACCAGCATATCGTTTACCATCATTGAATTTCACTTCCCGCAGGTCGTGCTGGTAGCCACAATGTGCGTAGGTCATTTGCCCGAACATACCTTGGCGAACCATGTTCAAAACGGCTAAAACATCGCGTCGGTAACACACATTTTCTAAAATCATGCAATGGGCGCCGGTTTTTTCGTGTGTGTCAACCAAATCCCAAGATTCTTGCAGCGTAACAGTTGCTGAAACCTCCACGGCTGTGTATTTTCCGGCTTTCATGGAGTCCACAGACATAGGCACATGCAGTTCCCAAGGGGTAGAAATGATGACACCGTCAATGTCGTCTCGTTTGAGCATTTCGAGGTAATGTTTGTCTGTTTTTCCATAGACGGCAGGTTCTTTTTTGCCAAATTTTTTGCAGATTTTAAGCGCTTCACCAATGGCAGAAAGATCAATATCGCAAATTGCGGTAATTTCAACATCAGGTCTGTAGAGGACTTGTTCTAGGTGATTTCTACCTCGGTATCCGGTACCAATAAAAGCCAAACGAACCGTTTTTTTAGGTTCGGGAGCCATTTTAACCACAAAAGGAACAGCAGAAGTAGCCAAAGTCGTTGACAGAAAATTACGTCGGTTCATAGAAGTTTAGGTTATAATTGATTGAGCAAAATAGGAATAATTTTGAATAAATTTGAACAAGCATCCAAAATGTTCGGTTATAAAAGAGTCTTTCGCGAAAGAGATACCGTCTCGACGGGCTAGTTGCATTGTACACAAACTTTGTAACAGCACTAACTCGTAAATTATATATCATTGAAAAAGAAAACCGCTGTTTTTAGAAAAGAGCATTTTAATGCGGCCCATCGTTTGCACAATCCCGCGTGGAGTGCAGAGAAAAATGAAGAGGTATTCGGTAAATGCAATAACCAGTACTTTCATGGGCATAATTATGAATTGATTGTTCAACTGATTGGGGAAACAGACCCTGTAACAGGCTATTTGTATGATTTGAAAGCATTGAGTGACTTGATTAAAGAGCATGTCCTCGATAAATTTGACCATAAAAACTTGAATATTGAAGTAGAAGAATTTAAGAACTTAAATCCAACCGCTGAAAACATCGCAAGGGTCATTCATGACATCATTGAAAAACAAATAAACAACCAAGCATTAGAAGTTAAAATTAGACTTTACGAAACTGAAAGAAACTATGTCGAATACCCTGCTTAAAAATAATACAGCTGAGTGGGCTGATGCCATGGGCGATGACCACACGTTTACATCCGTGAACACGCCGCTAAGAGAAGATGCTTTTGCTTTAGACGACGATACCAAAATCGACTTAATCGAGCAAAATTTCCGTCAAATTATGGAAATACTTGGACTTGATTTAAGCGATGATAGCTTGCAAGGCACTCCGCGCCGTGTAGCAAAAATGTATGTAAAAGAGATATTTTCAGGGTTAAATCCGCAAAATATGCCTGCCTTGACTTTGTTCAATAACGAATACAAATACGGTGAAATGTTGATTGAACGTGATATTCAGTTCAATTCTAACTGTGAACATCATTTTGTGCCCATCGTCGGGAAAGCACATATTGCCTATATTTCTTCTGGTAAAGTAATTGGTTTATCGAAACTTCACCGAATTGTAAACCATTTTGCTCGCCGTCCGCAAGTACAGGAGAGAATGACGATTCAGGTTGGAAAAGCACTGCAAGAAGTACTTGAAACGCAAGATGTAGCTGTTATTTTAGATGCAGATCACATGTGCGTGTCCTCCAGAGGTGTACATGACCATTCGAGTTCTACAGTAACATCTTTTTACGGTGGGATTTTTCAAGACCAAAGTAAACGCGATGAATTTGTTCAATTAGTGAAATTGAAAGCCTAATCGACTGTTTTTATTGATATTGAGCATGTTTGGAGAGTAGATTACTTTCCAAACATTTTTTTTATTTGGGTGTTAACGAGTTAAATGAATAAAATATAAGTAAAAATGTCGAATCTATATTTAGTAGTTGGTGCAAGCAGTGGGATAGGAGAAGCTATCGCGAAAACATTGCTAGCAGCCGGAAATGAAGTCATTTCAGCGTCGCGAACAGCTCCTTCTTTTGCTGTTTCAAAACACATTACATGGGATGCAAGTACGGCGACGTCTTTTCCTAAAGAAGAATTACCAGCGGTCTTACACGGAGTTGCCTACTGCCCGGGTACAATTTCTTTGAAGCCCTTTCCTCGTTTTAGTATGGCAGATTTTACTTTAGATTACCAAATAAATGTTTTGGGAGCTATCCAAGTTGCACAAGCAGCTTTACCTGCTTTGAAGGCGGCAAAAGGAGCTTCGATTGTATTTTTTAGCACGGTAGCAGTACAAACAGGCATGAGTTTCCATGCGTCGGTTGCTGCTTCCAAAGGAGCAATTGAAGGATTAACTCGCTCGCTTGCAGCCGAGTTAGCAGGGCAACAAATTCGGGTAAATGCCATTGCACCTTCTTTGACTTCTACACCGTTGGCACAAGCACTTTTATCTTCACCAGAGAAAATAGAAGCGTCCAACAAACGCCATCCACTAGGAAGAGTCGGGCAGTCAGAAGATGTGGCGAATGCGGCATGTTACTTGCTTGGTACGCAATCCTCCTGGGTGACAGGTCAAATTTTGGGCGTAGATGGTGGAATGGGATCGTTGAAATGACCACTTAATAAAAAGTGAAAATAGTAAGTAGAGTTTTTTGATTGTTTGTTTTACTTTTGAAAAATCGTAACATGAAACCATGAAAACTCTATTTACTTTATTTAGCCTATTTTTAGCGTTAGCTGTTTGCACATCATGCCAAAAATCAGTTATTGCAGAACCTATTTTAAGAGGAATAAGCTCCGTATCATCTCCATTACCTGGTCAAGTATTTCAACGTTCAAATGAAAATTTGACCGCAATTCCGATTCGTGGGAATGTATTTGGTCCAATAGATTCAGTACTTATTACAGCAACGGAATGTGAAACGCGTGTTGTTTATAAAAAGTATGCAGTTGTAAATCCACAATATCAAACATTTACGGTGGATTTCGCTTTACCACCAGGAGATTACAGATGGACATTTGGGGTAAATGAAAAAGTTGATTCCAAAGAAGTAGAGATAAAAAGAGCCGGAATAGGTGAAGTTTTTTTAGTTTGGGGGCATTCGTTTATGCAAGGGCCATTAGGAAATGGGCAAAAAGCAGAAGACCCCAGAAGTCGAACTGTCAAAACTTTCTATAATGATCCTGTGATAGATCCAAATGGAATTTTTCAAAATATTTCTTCCTTACCCATTATTTTTGAACAAATCACAGCTGAAAATCTAGGTCCATTTCAAAACCATTCTTGGATATATGGAGCTTTAGCTGACTCCTTAGTTAAAAAACTTCAAATGCCTGTACTTATCTATTCTGCTGCTTTTGGCGGGTCAAATATTTATCAAAATAGACAAAATATTGTAAATGAACCATTTGGTTATACTTGGTTTAGGGGCGGGGTGTTGCAAGAAAATGGGTTTCCGTTTAAAGTTTTGAGTGTTGTATTCCAGAGGTATGTTCCAGTAACAGGGTTAAGAGCGATTCTAGTGCACCATGGCTTAAACGATAGTGGGTCTTTACTAGACAAGGAAAATTCCATTCATTTTAAGGCAAACTTCAAAACAGTTATCAATCAGATAAGAAATGTGGAGGTTGGTGGGTTTCCTATTTCACTTTTTTTAGCGAAAGAAGACGCTCAATATATAGATATTAATCAGCAAATTGAAGCTTTAATGCAAGAAGAGCCGGCGATTTATAGAGGGTTGGATTTGACAAATCCAGAAACTGTAGGGCCGTGGCGCGATGACAATCCTGGAGGAACTGGGAGAGGTCATTTTATTGGAACGGAAGGTTTAAAACAGTATCTCAAGGGATGGCACGCTGCACTCCACCCCTTGAACTGGACTGACTACAATCCACTACTTTGGAAAAAGTGAACTTACACCGTTTTTCTTAATCGCTCAAGAAGTGCTTTGGTCGCTTTGATACCATCTACTTCACTGAGTTCATCTCCTTCGTATTCAATACCAATGATACCTTTGAATCCTGCTTTTTTAACAATTTTCAACAAACGCGCATAGTCCATTTCGATTTCATCTCCATTTGGTTTGAAACCATTGGCTTTCGCACTTACTCCTTTTGCATACGGCATGAGTTCCTCTGTGCCAACGTATCTGTCGTAACTGTCCTCACAAACACGCCAATTGTCTTTGTTCCGCTTAATACAGAAGTTCCCAAAATCTGGAAGTGTTCCTACATTTTTCAGATTTACATTTTTCATGACACCAGAAAGCCATTTTCCGTTGGATGAATAGCTCCCGTGGTTTTCAACGATGACATTGATTTTTGATTTTGCTGCGTGTTCGCCTAACATAAATAAACCGTCCGCTGCATTTTTTGCTACTTCTTCTGCTGTTCCAACGCCTGCTGCATTGACACGAATCGTCTGGCAACCTAAAATAGCTGCTGCTTCTACCCATTTGTAATGATTTTCTACCGCTTCTTTTCTTTTTTTGGCATCGGCATCACCTAAGTTTCCTTCGGCATCGCACATAATGAGGTGATTTCTCACACCCAAATCTTTGGTTCTTTTCAAGAGCTCAGCAAGGTATGCTTTATCCGCTCCGTTTTCCTTGAAACCTTTTGTTTTGGAACGGAAACACGTATTCACGTATTCCACGATGTCAATGTCGAATGTATTTTTAGCAAAAGCAGGAAAATCAAGGTTGTCTAATTCTCCCGCAAAAATAGCTTTGTGTAAAGACCATTCCGCCAGAGAAATTTCGAACCATTCTTTGGCTGGTGCGGCTTGGGCTAATAAGGGCGAAATCGAGGCAGCACCAAAAGATGCCAAAAGAGTTCGCATGAAATCTCTTCTTGAGTTTTCCATAATTGAGTTTTGATTAGGTTTAATTGCAAAGGTTGAATACCATTCAAATTTAAAATTATTTAGTATAAATATAAGATAAAATAGAACAAAATAGATACAAATCCTTTTTTTATCGATTTAATACACCGCATTCGTTCACTCTTTAAAAACTTTATACGCCGTTCTACCGATTTTTCAAGGTTCCTACTTTATTTTTGACGTATGAAAATGGATGAAGAAAACCCGTGGCAAATTACCGATAAGAAAACGGTATATACCAACAATTGGATTGAAGTTGAACATTTTGACGTGCGTACGCCCGCAGGCAATCCAGGAATTTACGGCGTTGTACAATTTAAAAATATAGCCATCGGTATTGTGCCATTCGATGAATTTGGAAATACATGGCTTATAGGGCAATATCGATTTCCTCTCGGTAAGTATTCGTGGGAAATTCCAGAAGGCGGCTGCTCGATTGAATCAGGGGAAGATGAACTAGAAGCTGGCAAAAGAGAATTACGTGAAGAAGCTGGATTAATTGCTCAAAAATGGACGGCAATTGCGACTATTCATACGTCAAATTCTGTGTGCAATGAAGTAGGAACCATTTTTTTAGCGGAAGATATTGAAACAACAGTTTCCGAGCCAGAGGAAACTGAGCAATTAGTCATCCGTAAATTGCCTTTCAGAGAGGCACTGGAGATGGTTTTAAATAATGAAATTACTGATTCTCTCAGTGTTGCAGGGATTCTAAAAGTGGCGCGGTTAAAAGGATTTTGATAAACAATGATACAAGCAATAACTGTCGGGTTTTTTAGTGGAATTTTATTGAGTTTAGGGTTTGGTAGTGTCTTTTTTGCTTTGATTCAAACAAGTATTGACCACGGATACAAAGCCGGAATTAAGATTGCAACAGGCGTTTTAATCGGTGATTTTATGCTTATCGCTCTTGCAATTTGGGGAACTTCCTACTTACCCATTTTGCCTGATTTTGAAATGTATTCGCGCATCGTTGGATTTGTACTTTTAATTGGATTGGGCTTGGCGCAGTTTAGAAAGTCAGGAAGTGTGTCGTACAAAGCAGCTGAAATACGTTTATTTTCGTATATTTATTTTATAACCAAAGGATTTCTGCTGAATGTTATCAATCCAGTTAATTTTTTCGCCTGGGTCGTTCTTTCGGCTAGTTTAAAAACGTATCGTTTCTCATCACTCGAAGAAATGACGGCGTTAGGGGTATGTTTGGTCATGATTTTTATCTGTGAGTCGGCTATGGCTATTTTCGCACATAGAATAAAACAAAAACTTTCCGACAATACCGTTTCCTATATAAAAAAAGGGTCTGGAATTATTTTTTTTGGTATTGCCGGAAAGCTACTTTGGGATATGTTAGTCCGCTATTTGTGAAGGATAATGAATAGCAACAAAACTCTCCCAATCTTGTTGAACTGCCCCTTTTAGCACGCGCGGAAATTTATTTTGCCCACCTTCTTTCCCGCGTGATTTCATCCACTCATAGAACGCTTTTGTTGGTAAGACCCGACAAAATACATTTTTTAACGCGTGTTGTCTCTCAACGGCATAATCGTCATTGAGCTCTTTTAACTTGGAATCAAGGTATTTGCCAAGTACGGTTGCATCCACGTTATCGTCACAACCTACATACCATTGATGTGCAAATAGAGGCGGATGTTTGATACCAATAACCGTAAATTCGCCGAAGGTAAGTCCAAATTCGGGGCTGGCGCAATCAATGGCTTTGTTCATATTATCGACAGATAAATGCTCGCCGCATAGACTCAGAAAATGCTTCGTTCGTCCCGTAATGATAATTTCTGCGCGTTCGACATCGGTAAATCGAATGGTATCACCAATCAGGTAGCGCCATGCTCCTGAACAAGTAGAAATCAAGAGTGCGTAATCAATGTTTTCCTTGACTTGGTCAATCATGTACGTTGTCGGATTTTCCAACAGATTGCCATCGCTATCAAAATTATCACTTGTGAACGGAATAAATTCAAAGAAAATGCCATTGTTCAAAACCAACTGAATGTCTGCGTTGGGTCTTGCCTGATAAGCTAGAAATCCTTCGGAGGCAAGATAAGTTTCAATGTAGATGATTGGGCGACCGAGAAGCTTTTCAAATCCTTTTTTGTACGGTTCAAACGAAACGCCTCCCCAACCGAAAGCCGTTAAATTGGGCCAAATGTCATGAATATTGTTCAAATTATATCTCTCGATGATTTTCTCCAACAAAATTTGCACCCACGCGGGTACGCCTGCAATGAAACCAATGTCCCAATTGGGTGCATTTTTAGTAATTTCTTCGAGTTTATTTGCCCAGTCTTTTTCTTGCGATATTTTCTTTCCTGGTTTGTAAAAACGCTCAAACCAGAAGGGAATCGTACCCGTCGTAATTCCACTCAAATCTCCTTCGTAATGTGAATCTACTTCGTTGAGAAGCGTACTTCCACCCAACATCAAGTAGCCTTTCTCATACAAATCTGCGGGTAAATCAGGATAATTACCCAATGAAATAATTTGATTGATGCTGGTTCGTTGAATCGCCTTAATCATGTTTTTTGATACGGGAATTGCTTTGGAAGCTGCTTCCGATGTGCCAGAACTCAAGGCAAAATGCTTGATTTTTCCTGGCCAAGTAACATCTTTTTCGCCAGCTCTCGTTTTATACCACCATTCATTATAGATTTTGGTATAATCGTAGATAGGAACATTTTTCTTGAATGTCTCATAAAAAGTCATTCCTTTCCCAAAAACACAGTCGTTCAGAATTTCAGTAAATTGGTATTTTTCACCAAACTGCGTAGTTCGGGCTTTTTCGATGAGTTTGGTTATTGTTTTTTTTTGCCATTTGACAGGCTTCAGTTTTCGTGTTTGATTGATGGTACTCCCTACTTTGATACTTCCTTTCAAAACTTTTCCAAGTACTGCCATACGAAATAAGTTTAGGTGATGTGCAATTTTAAGTTAGTTTTGTAAATTTAGTTAAATTTCCAGTCTTTTAATTTCTTTAAGCCTGCCTGACTTGTTAAGTCGTATTGGCAAGGAACTACAGAAACATAGCCATTCTCCAAAGCCCAAACATCGTGGTCGGTCGCGTCTGCCTGTTCCCGATTGACAAAATGCCCGCCCATCCAAAAATAAGGTCTTCCGTACGGGTCTTGGCGTGCATCAAAAGATTCCTTCCAATACCCATTTGCTTGGCGACATACTTTTATTCCTTTGATTTCTTCTCCTTCTTTTTTCTTCGGAAAGTTGACGTTCAAGGCAGTATGAGGCGTAATACCTTCGGTTAATACTTTTTGAACAAGTGTATGAATGAATGGAATTGTGTGCGAGAAATCAGCGTCATAATGACCATTATCTAACGAAAAACCAATCGCTGGAATTCCTTCAATGGCTGCTTCAATAGCTGCCGACATCGTTCCCGAATAAATGACTGACAACGACGAATTACTTCCATGATTGATTCCACTGACGACCAAATCAATTTTTCTGTTCGCAAATAGTTCGTGTTTTGCCAATTTCACACAGTCAGCTGGTGTGCCAGAACATTCGTAGGATTCAATCCCTTCAAAAATAGACGATTTTTTAATCTGAATGGTCGTGTCCATCGTGATTGCATGACCCATCCCGGAGTTGGGACTATCAGGGGCAACGACAACAATATCGCCAATACTGCGCATAGCTTCTACCAATGCAGCAATGCCTTTTGCTGTTATTCCATCGTCGTTTGTTATTAATATCAGTGGTTTCATTGTTCTCAATTAAGTGCTTATCTTTGTTTTAAATGGCAAATTACACATTTGTCAGCGTAACTTATTTATCTTGGCTCATTATTCATTTATGAAATTTATTGAAGTAAACTCGACAACTTTGTCCATTATTCGTGATTTAGCCTACGAAATTTGGCCAGTCACGTATCAACCCATTTTACAAAAAGAACAAATTGAGTTCATGCTCGCCGAAATTTATTCGCTCCCTTCCCTCGAAAATCAACAAAAAGAAGGTCAATATTTTGTACTTCTCGTGGACGAAAACGATGAAATTCTTGGATTTATGTCCTATTCATCTGTAAATGAATCCCATTGTAAATTGAATAAATTATACCTGAGAGGAATAGCAAGGGGTAAAGGCGCAGGCAAAAAAATGATTGAATGGGTTGGTAATAAGGCACTCCAAGAAGGACATTGTGTACTTACACTAAATGTACATAGAGAGAACAAAGCTGTTCAATTTTACCAAAAAATGGGGTTTGAAATCAAAGAAATAGTTGATATTCCGTTTGGGGAATATGTTTTGACAGACTATGTGATGGAAAAAAAATTAGCTTGAGTTTACCTCAAGCTAATCCTAATTCTTCAATGATGTGTAATTTCTTTGTGTTTTTCCTTGTTTTGAGTGCTATTTCAGGATTGTAGCCCTCTGTATTTTTAGCGTATAATCCTGTTCCGTCATAGACTCTTTTCTCTGGATTTTCTTGACAAGATTTGGAGCAAGCACCTTCTAATTCCCAGCCACATTTTTCACAAATAGGTAGGTGGTCGTTGCAAGATGGATTCGCACAATTGACCATTCGGTCACAGGCTGTACCACAAACATGGCAAGTAGAAACGATAGTTGGATTAATAGAGTTGACTTCTGTCGTTACTCGGCCGTCAAAAACATAGCATTTGCCGTCAAAGTTTTCACCTCCCGTTTCCAAACCATATTTTATAATTCCGCCGTGCAACTGATACACGTTTTCGAAACCATTGTCCAATAAATAAGCACTTGCTTTTTCACATTTGATACCACCTGTGCAATACGTAATGATTTTTTTATTTTTCAAATGTTCAATTTCTGCAATATGTTGGGGCAGCTCGCGGAGGTTTTCCATATCAAAACGAACAGCGCCTTTAAAATGACCGACGGCATGTTCGTAATTGGAGCGCATATCTACTAGAACGACGTCCGGATCATTCAGCATGGCTTTAAAATCAGCGGGCTCCAGGTGTTTTCCTGTTTTTACCAAAGGATTTACAGGAAGTTCGGAGTGTACAATCTCCTTTTTCACACGAACGTACAGTTTCTTAAAAGCAAGTTGGTGGTGTGACTCTACTTTAAAATCAATTTGACTAAATCGGGGGTCAGACTTTACCCAAGCCATGTATTTTTCGCAATCTTCAATCGTTCCAGAGACCGTACCGTTGAGACCTTCTGGCGCGATAATGATACGCCCAAGGAGATGGTTGTCAATGCAAAATTGGTGATGAATATCGCGATACTCCACCACATTTTCGATGGGGCTGTAGATATAATAAAGTAGGACACTGTACATAATAAACCATTTTTTGGATGCAAAAATACGAAACATCTAATTTACTTCTATGATATTTGTCATTTTAGCCTAATTTTGCACGAATTTTTACTATTAAATCAGACTCCATGCATATTGCAATCGCCGGAAACATAGGTGCTGGCAAAACAACTTTGGCCGAAAAGCTGGCTCAACATTATGGTTGGGACGTGTTCTATGAGGCAGTTGAAGGCAATCCTTATTTGGCTCCTTTTTACACGGATATGGCGAAATGGTCTTTCCATTTACAAATTTATTTTCTAAACAGCCGTTTTGAGCAAGTATTGAAAATCAAAGAAAATCCATTTGAAGCAGTTATCCAGGACCGCTCTATTTATGAAGATGCCTATATATTTGCGCAAAATCTGTATGAATCAGGCGTTCTCAACGAAACAGATTTTTCTACTTACAGAGGTTTATTTGCTACCATAATGAAAGCTGTTTCTCCACCTGACTTGATGATTTACTTGAAAGCCGATACGCCGAAACTCGTTCGTCAAATCCAAAAAAGAAACCGTGATTTTGAACAAAATATTGATGTCAATTACCTAGAAAGTCTAAATCTTTTGTATGAAAACTTTTCCGATAAATACGAACATGGCCCTTTGCTAGAAATTGATGTGAACGAGCTAGACTTCGTACAAAATCCGGATGATTTCCGTTTTATTACCAAGCAAATTGACAAGGTTTTGGCGGTGAAACGATAAGCTTACTACGCAAAATGTAAAAATCACAAAATGGTATCCCAACATTTTCGTTACTTTACACGATTTAAAGTAAAAAATGCTCAATCAGAGCCCCAACTTAATCATATATCATCTATCCTTCTATATCTATGAATTTTAAATTACTAAACAGAATTGGAGGCTGGTTCGCGTTTGTTGTTGCCTTGGTAACATATACACTGACTGTTGAACCAACCGCGAGTTTTTGGGACTGTGGCGAGTTTATTGCCTGTGCTTTCAAATTACAAGTGCCACACCCTGCCGGAGCTCCCTTCTTTTTGCTTTTAGGTAGAATTGCCTCTTTATTTGCCTTCGGCGATGTGACCAAAGTAGCCCTCATGGTAAACATGATTTCTGTCATTGCCAGTGCTTTTACAATCTTGTTCTTATTTTGGACAATTACGCTACTTGGTCGTAAATTTTACAACAAAAAAGGCGATGAATTATCCCAACTTGAAACACTCGCTGTCGTGCTTTCTGGTCTCGTTGGTTCACTCGCTTATACATTTTCAGATTCTTTTTGGTTCTCTGCGGTAGAAGCCGAAGTCTATGGTCTTTCTTCTTTCTTTACTGCTATCGTCGTTTGGGCTGCTTTCCAATGGGAAACCATCGAAGACGAATCAGCAGCCAATCGTTGGTTGATTTTTATTGCGTACCTCGTCGGTCTTTCCATCGGTGTTCACTTATTAAACTTGGTGACTGTTCCCGCACTGGCGCTCATCTATTATTACAAGAAAACGAAAAAAATCACATGGAAGGGCGGAGTCATCGCTTTCCTACTGGGTATGGTCGTTCTTGGTATCGTAAATTCAGGCGTAATAACGGGTATTCCTTCCATTGGTTTTGCCTTCGAACGCATCTTTGTCAATACATTCGGTCTTCCTTTCAGCTCCGGATTAATCTTCTTTTTACTCGCTCTTATTGGTGCGCTCACATACGGTATTATTAAAACGGGTCAACAAGGGAAAGTCATCGCAAATACAGCCCTGCTTTCTTTTGCTTTTATCTTGATAGGTTATTCTACATACACCATCGCCTTGATTCGTTCGAGCTATAATCCTCCCATCAATGAAAACGACCCTAGCAATGTGCTCAATTACGTGTCTTACCTAAAACGGGAACAATACGGAAGCCGTCCCTTGCTTTATGGCCCAGTTTATACGACGCAATTAACAGCGATTACACAAGGAGAACCCATGTACAAAATGGGGAAAGACAAGTACGAGGTATATGATTATGCTTCTGAATACACGTGGGATCCCACAGGGCAAATGCTTTTACCTCGTGTTTGGAGCCAAGACCCCAATCATATTTCATTGTACCGTTCTCGACTCGGATTACCCGATGGCCAAGAACCAAATCTAGCAGATAATCTCCGTTTTATGTTTAGCGACCAAATGGGACGAATGTATTGGCGCTATTTCATGTGGAATTTCTGGGGACGTGCCGCAGATTTTGAAGGTTCAGGTGCAGTCAATATTTTTGAATCGAAAGCGGATTTGCCACAAGTGATCGCGTCGAATAAAGGAAGAACAAATTTCTATGGTCTTCCCATTCTTTTAGGTATTATCGGGGTTTTGGTGCAATTTATGCGCCGCGATAAAGACTTTATTGTCGTCTTTTTGCTATTCTTATTTACTGGCCTTGCCCTTGTTGTTTATCTCAATTCTCCACCCATTGAACCACGCGAACGAGATTATATTTATGTAGGATCTTTCTATTTCTTCGCAATTTGGATTGGACTTTCCATCATTGGTATTATCGACTTTACAGAAAGATGGTTGAAAAATTCGGTGGTTAAAACAGGAGTTGTTGGTGCTTTGGCGTTGGTTATCCCTGTCCAAATGGCTACGCAAACATGGGCAGGACATGACCGGTCTGATAGATACCATCAGATTGACTTTGCTAAAAACTTGCTAAATTCTTGTGCGCCGAACGCGATTCTGTTTACAGGGGGAGATAACGATACGTTCCCACTTTGGTATGCGCAGGAAGTTGAAGGAATACGGACAGATGTTCGCGTTTGTAATCTAAGTCTCTTGGGTACTGAATGGTACATCGAGCAAATGAAAAGACAAACCTACGAGTCCACGCCGCTTCCGATTTCTTTAACGATGGAGCACTACAATAAGGGAATTAACGACCAAATTCCGTTTGTGAAAAACAGCAATCCAGCTATTCAAGAAGGGATTAATTTGGAACAATATATGAACTTGATTCGGGAGAATAATCCAGCTATCAAAATGCCTGTGATGTCCGGAAAACAAATCAGTATTCTTCCTTCGGCTAATTTATTTTTCACGATTGATGCAGAAAAATTGAAAGCAAAATCTTTCATTCCAGAAGAATACAAACCATTGGTTCAAAATGAGTTTAAATGGAATATCGGAGAAAGAGATTTGTTGAAAAATGACCTCATCGTTTTGGACATCATCGCACAAAACAAATTTGAACGCCCGATTTATTTCGCAGGTTCTTTATCTCCAAGTTCATATCTAAACCTAAAAGAATATTGTTTGCTGGAAGGATACGCATACAGATTAATGCCTTTTAGACTGCCCGAAGCAAAAGACGGTGGAGTGAATGTAGAGGTAATGTATGAAAATGTGATGAAAAAAATGGCTTGGCGTGAATTGAATAATCCGGATGTATATTATGATTCTGAGACATACAAAAAAGTCCCGATTATTACGGCAAGATACAGTTTCTTACGTCTAGCAGACGAACTGATTCAGAAAGGAGATAAAACACGCGCCAAAGAAGTTCTTGACTACGGGCTCAAAGTTATCCCAGACGAGAGTATTCCGTATGACCAACTTTCAGCTAATTATACGCTTTTTTATTACGAGTTAGGCGACAAGCAAACCGCCCGAAAAATAGGAGATACGTTGATTAAAAGAGCAGAGGAATCCCTTGTCTATTATATCGGAAAGAGTCGTCAACCAGATTCGCAATGGAGTATGAGTATGATTCAAGAGAATATTGGCGCACAACTTCGTATTATGCAAGTGCTCGGAAATATCGCAAATCAATATGGAGATGCAGAACAAGCAACCCGTATCGAAAAGAAATACGGTACGTTTGCGCAACAATTAGGTTTGCAATAATCTATTTGTACGTTTTCAACAGAACCAAAAAGTCCTGCATAGCCTTTGTTATGCAGGACTTTTTGTATATTTGCAACATGATTGCAAAAATGACAAAATACAAGATTATTCATTTATTCCTTGTTCTTTTTTTAGGTTCTTTTGATACGTCAACCGCACAAATCGCAACGCCTTGCGACTGTTTTATTGAAGGAACTGTTGTGGATCGTATCACAAAAAGACCTATTGAAGGGGCTATCGTACAAATTGCACAAAGTAAATGGGTGGCTATCACGGACGCACAAGGCAAATATCGTTTTAAAGAATTATGCCAAGGGCTTTATAAAGTTGAAGCGCAAATCATTGGTTATCAGGCAATTTCAACGACGATTAATCTCGTTCACCAAGAAATTCATGCTTTCGAATTAACAGAAGATGAGATTCATTTGGAACGGGTTGATATTTATGCTGAAAAACTCGAAAATACAGGTTTACCTCAGCAAAAAATAAAAGAACAAGAGATTCAACAGAATGCAGGAGGAAGTCTTGGAGACGTTATCAAAAAAACATTGGGTGTTTCTCTTCTTCAAACAGGGCATTCGATTGTTAAGCCGGTCATTCACGGGATGCATTCCAATCGTGTTTTACTTCTGAACAACGGCGTTCGCCAAGAAGGACAGCAGTGGGGAAGCGAACACGGGCCAGAAATTGACCCACTCATTGCCGATCAAATTACGGTTATTACGGGCGCAGCAAGTGTAAAATATGGTTCAGATGCGCTAGCAGGCGTTGTTTTGGTAGAACCAAGCAAACTACGACTCGACGGGAAGAATTCAATTTCCTTCCAACAAAGTTATTTTACCAATGGCCATCAATTGGCTTCTTCCTTTGCCCTACAACAAGGTTTTAAAAAATTACCTAATTGGAAATTTCGACTGCAAGGAAGTGCCAAAAGAGGTGGACAAATTCATACGCCGACTTACACATTGGCCAATACGGGACTTTCTGAATTAAATTACTCGGCTACTACTTTTTTTGCGAAGAAAAATATACAGTTTGAGAGCTTTTTTAGTCAATTCAATTCTCAAATTGGGATATTCAGCGGGTCACATATTGGTAATTTGGTGGACTTACAGACAGCCATCCAAGAAAGCCGCCCAGCTCAAATTTACACGCCTGATAAGTTCACCTACCAAATTGGTCGTCCTTACCAAGATTTACAACATTCACTCTGGAAAAATAAGCTCGTTTGGAATACAAATGCGCAAAATCGTTTTCTGCTTGAGGTCTCCCGTCAGTATAATTTTCGGCAAGAGGTAGATGTTTTGCGCGGAGACAGAAACCTCACGCAGACATTCCGTTTGGTTACATATCTGACTGATTTTCAGTGGGAACATACCTGGAAACCCGGTTGGAAAGGGACTTGGGGAACGCAATTAAACCAACAAACGAACTTATCAACAGGAGAATTACGTAATCCGTTGCGTTCATCAGTCATCATCCCAAATTACACACAAATGACTTTTGGTCTTTTTGGACTGGAAAAATTCATCAGTGAAAATCAAAAGTGGGAGGTAGAAGCGGGTATTCGCTACGATATTCGTAAAATAAATTCGTATGCCTTGGCTAGAAGTCGGGAAATCGAAACGAAAGACTTTCAATTTGCGCAATTTTCAAATTCATTTGGCTTGACTTACCGGCCAAAGGAGCGCCAATCTTTTCTAGTATCGGCTGCTTCTGCGTGGCGCGCGCCTAGTGTGAATGAACTTTTAAGTGATGGTGTTCACCACGGAGCTGCAAGTTATGAGGTCGGAGATGTGAATTTAAAGGCAGAAACCTCGCAGCAAGTTACCCTTCGTTGGGATGCAATCTGGAATAAAAAACTTGAAACAGAGATTAGCACATTTGTCCAAAGAGTAAATAATTACATTTTTTTAGTGCCTACCGGAGAGGCAGTTATCGGTATTCGCGGAGCATTTCCGTTCTTTAGATATTGGCAAACAGATGCATTATTTAGAGGAATTGATGCGCGTATAAACAGTAAAATAATGCCGTGGCTTATGTATAGCCCGCAAGTTAGTTTACTTCGGGCAGATGACACAGAAAGAAAACAACCGTTGCTCTTTATAACACCCAACCAGTTTAGACAACGGATAGACTTTGATTTGGCGTACTTCCGTTCGTCCAAATGGTTGCCTTTGGTGCGGGTAGAGCACAGTTGGACTGCTGAGCAGAAAAGAGTCCCTTTTGAGCCGTATATTCGGGAGACAAGTAGTGAAAATGTGAATCAAATTCCGTTAATAAATGGCGATTTTATGGCGCCACCGCCAGCTTATCATCTGTTAGATTTAGGTCTTTTTTGGGAAAAAGAGGTAGAAAATACACTACGTTGGCGTTTTTCTTTCCAAGTTCAAAATGCGTTAAATACAGTTTATCGAAGTTATTTAGATCGATTTAGATATTTTAATGATGCGATGGGACGGTCGTATCAATTCCGATTACAATTTACTCTTCAATAATTTGCTTTTAAATGAAATAGTGTTACATTTGCAACATAATTGCAAAAACAATAATCCACTTAACACATTTAAAAGTATGTTTTCATCAAAATTCATGTATTTAGGGCTTTGTTCTACCTTACTTGTAGCTTCATGTAAAACAGGAGAAGATGTAGAACCTGAGGAAAACGAGTTTATCTCAACGGTTCAACTTGAAGTAACTGAAGGGATGAATACGCAAAGATTTAGTTGGAAAGATTTGGACGGAGAAGGAGGAAATGCACCTATTATTCAAAAAGTGACTTTAGCACCTGGCAAGACGTATTCCATGAAAGTTTCTTTCTTAAACGAAACGATTTCACCCGTGGAGGACATCACAAAGGAAGTAAAAGAAGAAGCAGACGAACATTTGGTAGTATTTACCGTAAGTCCTGCTGGCTTGGTTAGTGTAAATGTGACAGATAGAGACGCGAAAAATCTTCCGATTGGTATAGAAAGTAGCGTTACAACGACGACCGCTGGGTCGGGTGAACTTCGGGTTGTTTTACGTCACCAGCCGCCTGTCAATGGAGTAGCAACCAAAGACGGTACAGCTATACCGGGTAGTACAGATGTAGATGTCGTTTTCCCGATTGAGGTAAAGTAAATTTGTATTGTTCTGTTTTTTAAAGCCCGTACATTCCGTGTGCGGGCTTTTTGTATGTATCTGTTTGAATTTTTAGCTATCTATTTGATGAAACACGTGGCTATTTTTATCAAATTTTCTCGTGTAGATTCTGTTTTGCCCACGATGATTCAAAGAATACGAGTTCGTTTTTCATTCATTTGATAAAAAACAAAAACGCCTCTAGTATCTTGATTACCAGAGGCGTTTTTTGCTTCATCTATCTTAAATAACGACGTTCACGATTCTTTTCGGAACAACGATAACCTTTTTAGCCGGTTTTCCTTCCATCCATTTTAGTACGGTTTCATCTGCAAGAACAGCTTTTTCAATTTCTTCCTTGCTTGTTTCTGCCGCAAATGTCAAGTTAGCACGTACTTTTCCATTGATTTGGATGGGATATTCGAATGAATCTTCTACCAAATACGCTGGATTCCACTCAGGGAATGTTTGCTTTGTGATGCTTCCTGGTTCATTGCCCAATTGTGCCCATAGTTCTTCCGTAATATGTGGTGCATACGGACTCATAATAACCAATAACGGCGCCAAAATGGCTTTTTTATGGCATTTGGCAGCTGATAATTCATTCACACAAACCATAAAACTACTCACGGATGTATTGAAAGAGAAGTTCTCAACGTCTTCGCCTACTTTTTTAATCGTTTTATGTAACGTTTTCCATTCTTCTCGCGTAGGCTCTGTATCTACGACTAAAAATTGTTCGTTTTGGTCATAAAATAAGCGCCACAATTTGCGAATAAATCGGTATGTACCTTCGATTCCGCGTGTATCCCAAGGTTTACTTTCTGTCAAAGGTCCTAAAAACATCTCGTACAAACGGAAAGTATCCGCGCCAGTTCGAGCCACAATATCATCCGGATTAACCACATTGAACTTGGACTTTGACATTTTTTCTACTTCCCAGCCACAAATGTATTTGCCATCCTCCAAAATGAAACTTGGGTTTTCACCAATATCATTGCGCGATTGAAGGAAACGTTCCACATCTAATACATCGTTTTCCACGATATTGACATCTACGTGCAGCTTCACAGTTTCGTACTGGTCTTTTAATCCAAAGGAAACAAAAGTTGGCTGTTCTGCATTCTTCACGCGATAAACGAAGTTAGAACGCCCTTGAATCATCCCTTGGTTGATTAACTTTTGGGCATATTCTTCTTTCTGAACAAGTCCTTTATCCTTCAAAAATTTATTCCAGAAACGGCTATACAACAAATGTCCCGTGGCATGTTCTGTACCGCCAAGGTATAAATCCACGTTTTGCCAATAGTCTATGGCTTCTTTGGACGCAAATGCCTCTTGATTTTGTGCGTCCATGTAGCGATACCAATACCAGCTACTTCCAGCCCAACCCGGCATGGTACTTAATTCGTAGGAAAATTCGTTTTTGTATTTCCAGCCTTCTGCACGTCCGAGAGGTGGTTCGCCTGACTCAGTTGGTTGGTATTTGTCGATTTCTGGTAAAACGAGGGGTAAATCGCTTTCGTCAATTAAATGCGGAATCGGTTGTCCTGCTTCGTTGGTTGTAAAATATACAGGAACTGGCTCACCCCAATAACGTTGTCTCGCAAAAACTGCATCTCGTAAGCGATAATTCACTTTTGCTTTGCCCGCACCGTTTGCTTCTAGCCAGTCTGTCAATGCCTTGGTTGCTTCTGCATAACCAAGTCCATTGATTATGCCTGAGTTGATGTATTTTCCTTCTTTTGTGGCATCCGCCTGTTGGTCAATGTCTTTTTGGGCATCCAATACTTGAATGATGGGTAGATTGAAATGCGTTGCGAAATTCCAGTCGCGTTGGTCGCCCGAAGGTACGCCCATCACGGCACCCGTTCCGTATCCTGCAAGTACGTAATCGGCAATCCAAATAGGTACTAATTCTCCATTGACAGGATTGATGCAATAACTTCCGGTAAACGCACCAGAAACCGAGCGAACGTCCGACATTCTGTCTAGTTCACTTCTTTTTTGTGTTTCTTCAATGTATTTTTCGACACTTTCTTTTTGTGTATCGGTTGTCAAAGCCGGAACCCACTCATGTTCAGGGGCAAGGACTAAAAAGGATACACCGTAAATTGTATCGACACGGGTGGTAAATACTTCAATTTTCTCAGCTGATAATCCGTTTGCTTCAATTTGAGGACTAACTGACAACGGGAATTTGACCATCGCACCCACTGACCTGCCAATCCAGTTTCTTTGTTGTTCTTTGATGGAATCCGACCAATCGATGGTGTCTAATCCAGCCAAAAGTCGGTCTGCATAAGCTGTAATGCGCATCATCCATTGGGGCATTCTCTTCTGAATGACGGGATGTCCGCCTCGCTCGGATACGCCATCTTTGACTTCGTCATTGGATAAAACCATACCCAAAGCCGGACAAAAATTCACGACTGACTCAGACAAATACGCCAATCGGTAGGGTAATGTCAATTCATATTTTTTATCTTCCGAAAAACCCGACCATTCTTCCGCTGTAAATGCAGGTAAATCTTCTTCGCAAACAGCTTGCAAATGCGATGTGCCTGATTTTTCGAAATGGGCTGTCAGTGTTTCTATATCTTCCGCTTGGTCTGTTGCTTTGTTGTACCAGCTATTGAAAAGCTGCATGAAAATCCATTGCGTCCACTTATAATAACCAGGTTCAGAGGTACGAACTTCGCGTGACCAATCATAGCCAAAACCTAGGTTTTTTAATTGTTGAATATAGGTTGTGATGTTATTTTCAGTTGTTTTTGCCGGATGTTGCCCAGTTTGAATAGCATATTGTTCGGCAGGTAAACCAAAGGAGTCGAACCCCATAGGATGTAGCACATTGAATCCTTTGAGTTTTTTATAGCGACTGTAAATATCGGAGGCAATATAACCAAGCGGGTGCCCTACATGAAGACCTGCACCGGATGGATACGGGAACATATCAAGGACATAAAACTTGGGCTTTGTGTGGTCGATTTCTACTTTATACGTCTGGTTTTCTTCCCAGAATTTTTGCCATTTTTTCTCAATGGACTGATGGTTATACTCTGTCATTCGGAATACTACTAAATAGTTGAAGGGCAAAATTACGGGCAATTGTCGATTCATCACAATAATTCAAAAGAATGTTTGATGAACCGCGCACAAAAAAGCGGCCTAGTTTGATGAAAACCAGGCCGCTTCATTTATTTTACATTAGATTCTTTCAATAATTAACGCACTTGCACCGCCGCCGCCGTTACAAATGGCAACCATGCCGTATTTGGCTTGTTTTCTGTGTAAAATGTGCGTCAATGTCGTTAAAATACGTGCACCAGATGCGCCAAGCGGATGCCCAATAGCCACGCCGCCACCTTGAATGTTCAGTTTCTCGTGTGGAATCGAGAAGTGTTTCGCAAAAGCCATCGGTACAACAGCAAAGGCTTCATTGACTTCAAAGAAATCCATTTGTTCGATGCTTAAACCTGCGCGTTTGAGTGCTTTTTCTGCTGCCAAAATAGGCGCTGTTGTGAACCATTCCGGTTCTTGGGCTGCGTCAGCATAACCGATAATCTTGGCTAATGGGGTCAATTTATATGTATCAACTGCTTCTTGTGAAGCCAATACAAGTGCTGCCGCTCCGTCGTTAATCGTGGAGGCATTCGCCGCCGTTACTGTACCGTTTTTGGTAAATACAGGCTTTAATTGCGGAATTTTTTCAAAATTAACTCGTTTGTATTCCTCGTCTTCAGTTACTTTTTCTAGGTTTCCCTTTTTGTTTGTCCATTGAACCGGAATGACTTCTGCATCGAAACTTCCACTTGCCCAAGCATCTGCTGCTCTTTGGTAGGATTGAATAGCGAAAGCGTCCTGCTCCTCTCGTGTGATGTGGTATTTTTCGGCCGTTGCATCTGCAAAACAACCCATAGGTTGCGTTTGATATACGTCTATAAGTCCATCTCGTTGCAACCCATCAACCAATACACCGTTGCCATAGCCGTATCCATAGCGAGCTTTGGGTAAATAATGTGGAACATTTGTCATACTTTCCATCCCTCCAGCAACCACTACCTGATTTTGGTCGAGCTGAATGGACTGTGCGGCAAACATAGCCGCTTTGAGCCCTGATGCACAAACTTTATTCACTGTCGTTGCCGGCACATGTTGCCCCAAACCCGCTTGAATCGCTACTTGTCTGGCGGGAGCTTGTCCTGCATTGGCTTGCACGACTTGACCCATGAAAATCTCATCAATCGCTTCGACGGGCACACCTGATTTCTCAACAGTTGCTTTTACTATTTGTATGCCGAGTTCAACTGCGCTTTGTGAGGCTAAAACTCCCCCAAAACTACCTTGTGGGGTTCGGTGGGCTGCTACAATAAATACGTCTTTCATGTGGAGTTGATTATTTTTAGTTTGGATGAATGAATACAAAAATACTTGAAAAAAGCAATCCTTTCATTAAAACGTACAATTAGTAAGGTTAATATCCAAAAATGAGGGGTGAAAGTATTTATTTTTCTATGCTGCATTCGTTGATAGGAAAGCGTTTTGTACCGGAAGTCTTGCCTTATTTTGACCAAGAAAGCCAAATTGGTTGCGTATCTTTGTCGCCAATTTCAATAAAAAGTATGATTTCTGTAGATAACGTTGCCGTTGAATTTAGTGGACATACGCTTTTTAGCGATGTTACTTTTAATATCAATGAAAAAGACCGGATTGGTCTTATGGGAAAAAATGGAGCGGGAAAATCGACGCTCTTAAAAATTATTGCAGGGGTAAATAAACCTACAAAAGGGAAGATTTCTGCGCCAAAAGAAGCCGTTATTGCCTATTTACCCCAACATTTGTTGACAGAAGATGATAGCACGGTTTTTCAAGAGGCTTCCAAAGCGTTTTCAAGTGTTTTAGCGATGAAAGCAGAAATGGATGCACTGAATCACCAACTCGAAACCCGAACAGATTACGAATCCGATGAATACATGCAAATCATCGAAAAAGTATCTGATTTAAGCGAAAAGTATTATTCTATCGAAGAAATTAATTTTGATGCTGAAGTCGAGAAAACTTTGTTTGGATTAGGTTTCGTGCGCGAAGATTTCACGCGTCAAACAAGTGAGTTTTCAGGTGGCTGGCGAATGCGCATTGAATTGGCTAAAATCTTACTTCAAAATCCAGATTTAATTTTATTGGATGAGCCAACCAACCACATGGATATTGATTCAATTCAATGGTTGGAGGATTTTTTGGTCAATAGTGCCAAAGCTGTTATTGTTATTTCACACGACCGGGCTTTCGTTGATAATATCACAAATCGGACGATTGAGGTCACAATGGGACGGATTTACGATTATAAAGTGAATTACTCGCACTATTTACAACTCCGAAAAGAACGCCAAGAACAACAGCAAAAGCAGTTCAACGACCAACAAAAAATGATTGCTGAAACCCAAGAATTTATTGAGCGTTTCAAAGGGACTTATTCCAAGACTCTTCAAGTGCAGTCTCGTGTGAAAATGCTGGAAAAACTGGAAATCGTGGAGGTAGATGAAATGGATACAAGTGCTATTTCAATTAAATTTCCACCTGCGCCACGGTCTGGAAATTATCCGGTCATCGTTGAACAACTTACTAAAAAATACGGAGAGCATACCGTTTTTCAGGATGCTTCCATGACCATTGAGCGAGGCGAAAAAATCGCTTTTGTTGGGAAAAACGGGGAAGGTAAATCGACGATGGTGAAAGCCATCATGGGAGAAATAACCTACGAAGCCGGCGAAGTAAAAGTGGGACACAATGCCATGATTGGCTATTTTGCGCAAAATCAAGCCTCTTTATTAGATGAAGATTTGACCATTTTTCAAACAGTCGATCAAATCGCTGTCGGTGAGATTCGTACCAAAATAAAAGATTTATTGGGTGCATTTTTATTCCGTGGAGATGACTTAAATAAAAAAGTAAAAATGCTTTCCGGTGGCGAACGCACTCGTTTGGCTATGATTAAATTACTCCTTGAACCTGTCAATCTTCTTATCCTCGATGAGCCAACCAACCACCTCGATTTACGAACAAAAGATATTCTAAAGGGGGCTTTGAACGCTTTTGAAGGGACAATTATCTTGATTTCACACGATAGAGACTTTCTTGATGGCTTGGCAACAAAAGTGTTTGAATTTGGAAACAAACGCGTCAAAGAACATTTTGAAGACATTAATGGATTTTTGGCACGTAAAAAAATGGAGAATCTCCGTGAAATCGAACGAAAATAAACAAGTTTCTACTCAGTGAATTGGGTAAAAAAAGAAGACATGCATCAACAACATATATTGATTATCGGTGGAGGACTGAGTGGGTTGGCCACGGCACTTCGCCTACAAGAAAAAGGGATTTCTTTCCAAATTTTGGAGGCACAACCACGTTTGGGTGGACGTATTTTTACCCAAAAAGGTATGCTAGATACACCCATGGATTTAGGTGCAACTTGGATTAGTGAGGAACATACGACGGTACTTCGATTACTCGAAAAACTTGAAATTCCTGTATTTGAGCAGTTTGCGAGCGGAACGTCGTATTGGCGTGTTAGCCCTTCTGAACCAGCACGTCCGTATCCGTCCTCTCTGCCCGATGTAAAATCATTTCGTGTGGAGGGTGGGACAGAAGCGCTCATTCAAGCTCTTGAAAGCCGTTTACCTAGTGCTGCTATCCAATTACAAAAAGTGATTCAATCCATCCAAGATGAAGGAAATGAAGTGATTTGTACAACACGGGACGGAGAGGTATTTCGGGGAACGAAGGTCATTTGTACGATTTCACCAGAAATTCTGATTCATTCTGTGACTTTTTCTCCAGCCCTTCCTTCCGAACTTGCTCAGTTCATGAATTATGTGCAAACCTGGATGAGTGGGTCGATTAAATATGCTGTTGAGTTTACTGTTCCTTTCTGGCGCGAACGTGGGTTTTCGGGTACTGCATTTAGCCACGTGGATATTGCAACAGAAATGTACGACCATACAAACGCTGAGAATACGACGTACTCACTCATGGGTTTTTTGAATCCTAAAGCGAAATTGATGACTCAACACGAACGGAAAGAGGCTGTTTTGTCTCAAATTCGAACTCTTTTTGGAGAATGTGATGAATTTCTTTTGGATTATTACGAAAAAATTTGGGACCACGAATTTGTCCAAGTGAAAGAACCAAAATATTTACAATCACATCAAAACAACGGTCATCCAGTGCTTCAGAGACCTCAATTAGGGAATAAATTGTATTTCTCGGGTACTGAAACGTCTTATAATCACCCTGGATACATGGAGGGTGCAGTCGTTTCTGCCAATCGGGTATCCAACCAAGTACTAACTGATTTTATTTGAAAATGAAGTGTTATTTATACAGAAACAGCCTTTTCAAAAGATGAAAAGGCTGTTTTTTGGGCAAACAAATAAGAATGTTTGCATCAACGATTTTAGTGACTAATTCAACGTTTGAACCGATACAAATAGGGAGCTTTGTTGGCAGCACCTGTGTATTTTTTTTCTAATCTTTCCAATACATCTAAATCCAGGATTTTCTTTTGGAAATTATTTCGTGCAAAAGGTTTATCAAAAACGGTTTCGTATAATTCTTGCAATTCTTTCATGGTGAATATGGGAGGTAATAAGTTGAATGCCAATAAGTTGTCATCAATTCTTTCTCTCAATCGTTTTAATGCAGAATCAATGATTTGGTTGTGGTCAATGATAAGCTGAGGGATTTCTGGCAGTGCTACCCAATGTATAGATTCATCCAAAATTCCCTTTTGTGGGTTGACTTTGTGCATATCCACCAAGGCAAAATAGCCAATAGAAACAAAACGCTTGCTCAACCATTCTCGTTGGGAAGAGCTAAAAGAAAGCGATTGCAGATACTGCTCTTTATCCTGCGTTTCCTGCTCATTGAATAACGTATTTTTCCGATTTTGATGCCCAAAAACAGCAAACTGTTCCAAGTAAATGGCTTCTAAATGTGTACGTTCTTTGAGAATCCGTCGGGCTGCTTCTTCAATACATTCGTCTTGCTTGATAAATCCACCGGGTAAAGCCCAAATTTGATGTTCACTTTCTATTTGAGGAAGCAATACAAACAGTTTTTTATTGGAAAACCCGAATATAACACAGTCAATGGAAAGCTGGGGGATGTAGTTTTCTAGTGCGAAATCTTGCATATTTTGATTTTTTGCCTTTTCAAAGGAAAGTCAAGAAGGCTGTTTTTTACTATAAATGCTATTTTTTCGTGAAATTATAGAAACATTTTTATTGTCTAGTAAATAGACAATAAAAATGTTTCTATATATTTGTTTGAACTTATTAATTATTCAATCAAAATGAAATCAAAAAAACGACAACTGACCGCGCTAACTGCGGTTTTTTTATTGATTTTTCAGTGGGCAATGGGTCAACAAAAAATGCAGGTTTTGGTCTTCAGCAAGACGACAGGATTCCGGCATCAGTCCATTGAAGCTGGAAAAGCAGCATTAGCCAAAATGGGAAAAGAAAAGAATTTTGGTGTCAGTTTTACGGAAGATGCGGCTCAATTTACTGAGCAAAATCTTAAAAAATTCCATACAGTTATTTTTCTGAATACAACTGGGGATATCCTCAATCCTGAGCAACAAACGGCTTACGAGCGTTTCATTCAAGCAGGTGGTGGGTATGTGGGTATTCACTCAGCAACAGATACCGAGTACGATTGGCCTTGGTATGGAAAACTTGCGGGCGCTTGGTTTCTGGACCACCCATCCAGCCCAAGCAATGTACAAAAAGGGAAATTTATCGTCGCCTTGAAGAACCACTGGGCTACCAAAGGAATGCCTGATGAATTTGAACGGACAGATGAGTTCTATAGTTACAAAGATATTTCTTCGAAAATCAATGTTGTCTTAAAAATTGACGAAAAGTCCTATATCGGTGGTAAAAATGGGGATGACCACCCGATGAGCTGGTACCAAGAATTTGATGGAGGTCGCGCATTCTATACCGGTATGGGACATACAGATGAAACATTCAGCGAATCTCTTTTCTTGAATCATTTGTATGCAGGGATAGTCTATACAGCAGGTGGAGAAGCCCCTAAATCGGTGGATTTTTCGAAATCCCGTCCAGAAGAAAATCGTTTTAACAAAGTTGTTCTGGCTGATAAATTGGATGAACCAATGGAGTTGACGCTATTGGACAAAGAACGCGTTTTGTTCATTCAGAGAAAAGGGGAAGTACGTTTGTATAATACGAAAACGAAAGAATTAAAAACCATTGCCAAGATTCCTGTTAGTACAAAATACGTGAACAAAGAAGGTAAAGAATCAATGGGAGAAGATGGTTTATTGGGCTTGAATAAAGACCCTAATTTTGCCAAAAATAATTGGATTTACCTGTTCTACTCTATCCCGGAAGAGTCAAAAAACATTTTAACGCGTTATGAATTAAAAGGGGAAGAGTTGGTATTGTCTTCCAAAAAGGTTTTATTGGAAGTACCAGTGCAACGAGAAGAATGTTGCCATACGGGCGGTTCTATTGCGTGGGATAAAGCTGGAAATCTCTATTTGTCAACTGGAGACAATACAAATCCTCATGGGTCAAACGGATTTAGTCCGAGTGACGAGCGGGAGGGTAGAAGTGCTTGGGATGCGCAGAAATCATCTGCCAATACGAACGATTTGAGAGGAAAAATCATTCGTATTAAACCACAGCCTGATGGTACATATACAATTCCGGAGGGGAATTTATTTCCCGTAGGCACACCAAAAACAAGACCTGAAATTTATTCGATGGGACACAGGAATCCATTCCGTATTTCAGTAGATTCCAAGACTGGATATGTGTATTGGGGGGAAGTCGGGCCGGATGCGTCGAAACCAGATGATTCACGTGGACCAGCTGGACATGATGAAATCGGACAAGCGCGGAAAGCGGGGAATTTCGGATGGCCACATTTTGTAGGAGACAATAAAGCGTATAATAAATTCGATTTTGCTGCGGGTAAATCGGGTGAAAAATGGTCGGTCGATGCACCTACCAATACATCGCCAAACAATACAGGATTAACAGTTCTACCACCTGCTCAAAAAGCATTTGTTTGGTATCCGTATGGGGTTTCAAAAGAATTTCCACTTGTCGGAACAGGTGGAAGAAATGCCATGGCGGGGCCTGTGTATTACAAAGACCAATTTGCTACTGCATCTCGGGCATTTCCTTCGTATTATGATGGTAAATTCTTCCAATACGAATGGATGCGTGGCTGGATAATGGCGGTAACAATGGATAAAAACGGTGATTTTGTATCGATGGAACGCTTCATGCCTAGTTATAAATTCAGTAATCCGATGGATATGGAATTTGCAGAAGACGGGGATTTATATATGTTGGAATATGGTTCTGGTTGGTTTACTGCCAATGACGATGCACGTTTGATTCGGATTGAATACAACGGAGGGAACCGAAAACCACAAGTGATGATGGCAGCAAACCAAATGGGTGGTGCGGCTCCGTTTGCCTTGAAATTAACTTCAAAAGGTACATTTGACGCTGATGGAGATTTGTTGACGTACAAGTGGGTCGTGACGTCCGCAGGATATGCTAAAACAATCACGACACCAGACGCTGCTTTGACGCTATCAAAAATGGGTACATATAAAGTAGTATTAACAGTATCTGACGGCAAAGGTGGCGTAGGAACGCAAGCAATGGAAGTTATCGTTGGAAACGAACCTCCAGTTCTTAGCCTAGAAATGCGCAAAGGAAATAAATCCTTCTATGCTGCGAACAAACCCCTAGAATACGCAATCAAGGTGACAGACAAAGAGGATGGAAAGTTAGGTGAAGGTATTGATGATGAGCAAGTTGCCGTTACAATTGACTACCTAGCAGAAGGTTATGATAAAATAGCGATTGCTCAAGGACACCGTTCAGCTGATGCTTCAGCTGCATTTGCAACAGGTAAAAAATTGATTGAAGCAAGTGACTGCATGGCTTGCCATAGCAAAGATAAAAAGTCCATCGGACCAACCTATCGAGAGGTCGCTCTGCGCTACAAAGGAGATGCCAAGGCATTAGAAACCCTAACAAAGAAAGTTATCAATGGTGGAAGTGGAGTTTGGGGAGAAACTGCGATGGCGGGTCACCCACAATTATCTACTGCGGATGCGTCTGAAATGGTCAAGTATATCTTGAATATTGCTAACGAAAAACCAAAAGAGAAAACATTGCCAACACAAGGCACGTATGTAACCAAATTACCTAATGGGGATGCTGGGAAAGGCGTTTTTGTTGTGCGTGCTTCATACGAAGACCAAGGGTCAAATGGGTATCCTTCTTTGCGGTCGGAACAAAGCTTTGTACTCCGGAATGCAAAGTTTGATGCGCATGGATTTGATGCGTTTCACGATGTGAATAAAATGGCATTTGGAGGTAATAATTTAGCCATTCCTACGGTCAATGGTTCGTATGTTATTTTGAAACAAATTGATTTGTCGGGTCTGAAAGAATTACATGTATTTGCAGCTGCACCGAAACCACAATTGAATGCATCTGGTGGAAAAATTGAACTTCGAGTGGGTAGTCCTTCAGGTACAAAAATAGGTGAGTCGATTTTCTTAGAACCAAGTGAAACAATGGATTTTGCTCCAAAATCGTTGGTTATTCCAATCAATGCAACGGAGATAAAAGAGTTGGTTGATGTGTATTTGGTGTTCGTTAATCCAGCAGCAACCACGCAATCTATGCTAGTTATGATGGGTGCTGAGTTTAAATTAGCTCATTTGGAAGATTCGGAAATGGAAGAAACCAAAGACGTACCTGTTGATTTCTTTGTTGGAGCATGGAAAACGACCTTTTTTGATACACCAAATGGTGATGTTGAACTTACATTTACGTTTGAGCGAAAAGAAGGAAAATTAGTTGGTACGGCTTCAACGGGTGATTCAGAACCAGTTGCATTGGAGAAAATAGATGAGACTGCTGAAAGTCTTGCTGTTGCCTTCAGTTTTGCAGGGTATAACTTGAATGTAACATTGGATAAAAAAGGAGAAAATAACTTGGAAGGTTCACTGATGGGGATGTTCAAGGTGAAATCTGAGCGAGTGAAATAAATTATTTTCTTATTGGATTTTTCGAATCTCAGCAAGAATAGATAGCTCTATTTTTGCTGAGGTTTTCCTTTTTTAGCCCCATTGGGGCGCAATAAGGGTAAAGGGAACATAAAAAAAGAGGTTATCTAAAGTAGATAACCTCTTTGTGGGCCCACCTGGGCTCGAACCAGGGACCACCTGATTATGAGTCAGGTGCTCTAACCGACTGAGCTATAGGCCCTGCTTATTAAAGCGTTGCAAAATAACAGCTTAATTTTGGTAAATCCAAAAAAAATGAAGACATTCGAACACATTCCCTTTGTGTTCGCAAAGTGGTTAAAAGGTAAATTATTCATTTACAAGACGTTACTTCATGCACAATAAACGAAAAATCATCAATGACCCCGTTTATGGATTTATAACAATCCCTTCCGAGCTTGTTTACGAGGTCATTCAACATCCGTATTTTCAACGTTTACGACGAATAAATCAGTTGGGAATGGCTGAATTCGTTTATCCTGGCGCCAAACATACTCGTTTTCAACATGCCTTGGGAGCAATGCACCTCATGGGGCAAGCATTGCAAACCCTTAAATCAAAAAATCTCACCATTTCTAACCACGAAATTGTTTCCGCACAAATTGCTATACTCTTACACGATTTGGGTCATGGCCCTTTTTCTCATGTTTTGGAACATCATCTTTTAGAAAAAATTCCGCACGAATGGCTCTCTGAGCAACTCATGCAAGAAATAAATAAGGACTTAAATGGTGCTTTAGATTTGGCTGTTTCTATGTTCAATGGCACGTATGAACGACCATTTTTCCATCAATTAGTCTCCAGTCAATTGGATATGGATCGCATGGAATATTTGCGCAGAGATAGTTTTTTTACAGGTGTTGTTGAGGGCACAATTGGTGTAGAAAGAATTATAAAAATGCTTCAAGTTGTTGATAACCAATTGGTTGTAGAAGAAAAGGGTTTGCTTTCTGTTGAGAATTTTTTGAATGCACGTCGTTTGATGTATTGGCAAGTATATTTACATAAAACAGCTATTGCGGCGGAAAGTATGCTGGTTTTACTACTGAGCCGGGTTCGTTTTTTGTTAAAGAACGGAGATACTGTGCCCGTTGTTGGGCCGCTCAAAAACTTCTTAATATCCACCTTTTCTCAAAATGATTTTATACAAAATTCTTCTTTATTGGCACTTTTTGCTTCTTTAGATGATACAGATATTTGGATGAATATTAAAGAATGGGCACGTGCAGAAGATGGTATCCTCAAAGATATTTCAAGCAAACTTTTGGAGAGAAAACTGTACAAAATTGAATTGTCTAATGAACCCATATTAGCTTCTCGACGCGAGGAATTGAGTGAATTATTGCTCTCAAAAGGAGTTTCAGAAGAAACTTTACCCTATTATTTACGGGAGGGGAGCGTAAGTAATAAAGGATATATTCCTGAAAACTCTCATATTTTAATTGTCCGGAAAGATGGAACTTGCCAAGATATGGCAGATGCATCTGATTTGCCTACCATCAAAGCGCTTAGTCATATTGTTAAAAAATATTACCTTTGTTATACGAATCCCCTATCTTTGTAATCTGTACATAGGTACATTTAGCTGTCGCAACTTATGCATATTCCAATTTCTACTTTGGCATCTTGGGTGAATGGTCACATCGAGGGCGACCCCAACGCACTCATCTCGAGTGTTGGCAAAATTGAGGACGCTAAACAAGGTAATATTACTTTTTTTGCCAACGAGAAATATGAAAAATTCATTTATTCTACACAAGCAACAGCCGTTCTCATTCCGCATTCGTATGTTTTAGCACATCCAGTACAAACCACACTGATTCGTGTGGAAGACCCTTATCTGGCATTTACGCTTCTCTTAGAAAAAGTTCAATCGGCTTCTTCTCATTCTCTGTCTTGGGAAATCCACCCAACAGCATTGCTCGCTAGTTCTGTTCGGCTACCTTCTCGTTGTTCAATTGGGCCGTATGTATGTATTTCGGACAATGTACAAATTGGCGAAGATACACGCATTGACAGTCATTGTTTTATTGATAAAAATGTACAGATTGGTCAGGGAACTGTCATTCAGTCAGGGGTTCGCATCTTAGAAGGTACGCAGATTGGTAAAAATTGTTTTATAAAGCCCAATGCTGTCATCGGCAGTAACGGATTTGGATATGCACCTCAGCCAGATGGAAGTTACCGACAAATTCCTCAACTCGGAAACGTGGTTGTTGAGGACGATGTACAAATTGGTGCAAACGCAACTGTTGATAGGGCTACTTTGGGCGTTACGCGTCTATGTCGGGGCGTAAAACTGGATAATCTCATTCATATAGGACATAATGTTGAAGTAGGTGAAAATACAGTTATGGCTGCTCAATCTGGAATTGCGGGCTCAAGTAAAGTAGGCAAAAACTGCATGATTAGCGGACAGGTAGCTATTTCCGGTCATTTAACTCTTGCAGATGGTACACAAATTGGTGGTCAGGCGGGTATTTTGAAAACAGTAACAAAACCTAATTCCATGCTTTTTGGAACGCCTGCATTTGATAAAAATGAGTTTATGAAATCCTTTGCCGTATTCAAAAAACTTCCAGATTTGTACAAAGAAATGAAAGAAATTAACCAAAAAATCGATTCAATCGAGAAATAAAATAAGTCAAACATCCTCTCTTAAAGATGAATACAAAACAACAAACCATTCAATCTAGTCTATCGCTTTCAGGTATTGGTCTGCATACTGGCGTCGAAGTCACCATGGAAATTTGTCCTGCTGGCTTAAATCACGGGATTGTTTTTCAACGGATAGACCTGCCCAATAAGCCGCTTGTTCCGGCTGATGTAGATTATGTCGTGGATACACTCAGAGGAACTGTCCTAGAAAAAGACGGTGCGCGGGTACATACGCCTGAGCACGTGCTGGCTGCGTTGGTTGCGCTGCAAGTAGATAATATTTTAATTACGTTGAACGGGCCAGAAGTTCCCATTTTAGATGGAAGTGCCGCACCATTCGTCGAATTAATTGAAAAAGCCGGATTAGAAGAACAAAATGCACTTCGCAATTATTTTGAAGTCACGGAAGCCATTCATTTTAGAAACGAGGATCACAGCATTGAATTGGCTGCGTTACCACTGAATGACTACCGATTAACGGTCATGGTGGATTATCAGTCGGAGCAGGTTCACCCGCAACATGCTCAATTACACCAACTTGACCTATTTAAAGAAGAAATTGCGCCCAATCGTACATTCACTTTTTTACACGATATTGAAAAATTATATACACAAAATTTGATACGTGGAGGTTCTCTTTCAAATGCTGTCGTATTTGCAGAATCTCCTTTATCGGCAGAACAATTGGGGGTGATTCGGCCTTTGTTTGGAGAACAAAATGTACCTCTCGGTGCAACAGGGGTTCTAAATCCAGAAGGACTTCGCGAGCAAAATGAGCCGGCAAGGCATAAATTATTGGATTTAATGGGAGACTTGGCTTTGGTGGGGCGACCTATCAAAGCGCATATTTTGGCAGCAAGACCAGGCCATGCCGCAAATATTCAGTTGGCGAAAAAGATAAAAAAAGCGATTGCTGAAGCAGCAAACACAGCACCCTCTTTTGACCCCAATGCTGAACCTGTCTTGAACGTAAATGACATTGCTCGCTTGTTACCGCATCGGTATCCCTTCCAATTGGTAGATAAAATTGTTTCTTTAGACGGAAAAACGGTCGTTGGCGTAAAAAATATTACGATGAATGAACCGCAATTTACAGGGCATTTTCCTGAGAATCCAGTGATGCCCGGCGTTCTTCAACTGGAGGCAATCGCGCAAACGGGTGGCGTATTGGTATTAACTTCTACGGGTAATCCGGAAGCGTATTGGCCGTATTTGGTAGGAATTGATAACTGTAGATTTTATAAAAATGTGCTTCCAGGCGATACTTTAGTAATCAAATGTACGCTTTCTGCCTCCATTCGTATGGGTGTAGCTAAAATGCACGGAGAAGCTTGGGTTGGTAAAACCATGGTTTGCAGTGTAGATATGATTGCTCGATTAGTTAAGAAATAATTTCAATGCCTACGGATGCTATGACAGCAAACACCTCCTTGAGTTCCATTCATCCCGATGCAAAAATTGCTGAAGGAGTTGTTATTGGCCCTTTCACAACGATTTATGCAGATGTCCAAATTGGAGAAGGTACTTGGATTGGACCCAATGTTACGTTGTTCGATGGAGCAAGAATTGGTGAAAACTGCCAGATTTTTCCAGGTGCGGTGATAGCTGCCATTCCACAGGATTTAAAATATCGTGGCGAAAAAACGACGGTTGAAATTGGTGATAGAACGGTTATTCGTGAATGCGTTACTGTTAATAAAGGAACCTCTGACCAGCTAGTAACTCGTATCGGAAACGATTGTCTTTTGATGGCTTATACGCACATTGCGCACGATTGTCAGCTCGGAAATCACGTTATTTTGGCAAATGGTGTGCAAGTGGCAGGACATGTGACTATAGAAGATCATGCGTTTATCGGAGGAACAACGGCGATTCATCAGTTCGTACGCGTAGGAACACACGCCATGGTAGGCGGAGGTTCATTGGTTCGAAAAGATGTTCCGCCTTACGTAAAAGCAATTCGTGAACCGTTGTCGTTTGGTGGGATTAACCATGTTGGCCTTTCAAGAAAAGGGTTTTCAGCCAAAGATTTAGATGAAATTCAACAAATTTATCGGCTGCTCTTTCAATCGGCAAATAATTTATCAGATGCTTTGCGAATTTTAGAAGAGAGTTTCGTTTCATCTCGTTATAAAATAGAAATTAGTGCGTTTATTCAGCAATCAAAAAGAGGAATCATTCGGAAAGGAGGACTTTACGCGGACTCAGAAGAAACTATATGATACAAATAGAGGCAAAAGGTATTGGAAAAAAATACAAAAACGAATGGATATTTAGAGATTTGACAGAGACCTTTGTTGTCGGAAAACCAGTTGCTATCATTGGACCAAATGGTTCTGGTAAATCCACTCTGGCGCAAGTATTAGCCGGAAGTGCGCCTGCCACAGAAGGAAAAATCCGGTGGTGGAAAACAGAAGATGAACAAGCAGATGACGACCAAATTTTTAAACAAATTGCGTTCGTTTCTCCTTATCTTGAGCTAATTGAGGAATTTACATTGGTGGAATTACTTGAATTTCATGCGCGTTTCAAAAGTTTTCGACCTGGTTTTTGCAAAGATGCATTCCTTTCCCGCGTTTATTTGGAGAAACATGCCAACAAAGAAATCAAGTATTTTTCATCCGGGATGAAACAACGGCTGAAGCTGGCGTTGGCTTTTTTCTTTGAGTCAAATGTTCTTTTTTTAGATGAACCGACAGCTAATTTAGATAAAGATGGAGCTTCTTGGTATTTGAAAGAAATACAAGAAATCATTGACACAAAAATTATACTCATCTCTTCCAATGAACCTGAAGAATATGTATTTACAGATAAATTAATAGATATACGTTCGTATAAATTCAAGAAAAAACAGTAATTTTAATCAAAATCAAACCAATAATTTTATGAAAAATGTCCTATTCATGACTGCTTTTGTGCTTGTTAGTTTTTTTGTTCAAGCGCAAAAATACCAATCATTTGGTAAAAAAATAACGACAAAAGAAGCAAAAGAATCTACATCATTGACAGTCCAAGTTGTTGGAAATAAGGAAGTTGCCATGAAAGTAGTAGGAGAAGTAGAGTCTGTTTGTCCAATGGCAGGTTGTTGGATGAAAGTGAAATTGGCAAACGGTGAAACCATGCGCGTTACGTTCAAAGAGTATGGTTTCTTTGTTCCGAAAGACATCGCCGGACAAAAAGTAATTTTTGAAGGCATTGCAAAACAAAAGGTAGTTTCTGTCAGTGACCAAAAACATTACGCAGAGGATGCGGGTGTTTCGCGCGCAGAAATTGATAAAATAGATAGCGATAAAGTAGAACTTACTTTTGTAGCAGACGGCGTTCTTGTTCCTAAAAAGTAATCCGATTTACCCAAATTGATACGAAAATGGAAAGCCGAGTTACCCATTATTTGTGGTAACTCGGCTTTTTTGTTTCAACCGAATGTCAATCGACTTGTATTTTGAGGGTACTATTTTAGTCTAAATTATTTACTTGGCTCGTAAAATTTCATTGCTTCGGGGATAAGCTTTTGCAAATCTTCAATCCTTTTTTCGTCGGCAGGGTGTGTAGAAAGTAAACGAGGGGGTTTTGCTTGTCCTTTTCCTGCATTTGCCATTCTTTGCCAGAAAGCAACAGATTCTTGCGGATTATACCCCGCTAATGCCATGAAAATAAGTCCTAGTTTGTCTGCTTCAGATTCTTGCAAACGGCTGTTTGGTAAAACACCTCCTAGCGTCGTACTTACTCCTAATACTTGACCTGCTAACTGCATTAATTGTTCATTTTGAGTTAATGCACCAGTTGCTACTGCACCGAGTTGGGTAATTCCGTTCGCTGCCATCGCTCTGCTCATTCTCTCTCGTCCGTGGTTGGCAATGGCGTGTGCGATTTCGTGTCCCATGACAACCGCTACACCCGCTTCTGTTTCGCAAATGGGTAAAATACCGGTATAAAAACAGACTTTTCCACCGGGCATACACCAAGCATTGATTGTTTTGTCATCTACCAGCCTAAACTCCCATTGGTAGCCGTTAATCGCCTCGCTGTATTTATTTTGAATGAGATAGGTCTCCGCGGCAGTTTTCAGTTTATTTCCGACGCGTGCAATCATTTGTGCCTGTGGATTATTCAGAGGAACTACTTTAGACGTGTCTAAAAAACCTTTGTATTCTGCAAAGCTGAGAGCCATGATTTGTTCTTGTGAGACAAGCCCGACCATCTGGGTTCTGCCTGTCAATGGAACTTTCTGACACGCCCAAATGATACCGACCAGGATGAGTGAAATGAAGAGGAGTTGTTTTGCGTTTTTCATTATTTCGTTGTAATTGGTAATAAAATCAAAATTAGTTTTAAATATTCATTGTTAGACCTAATTTTGTGTTTAAAGTAACGCAAAAATCAATGAAAATTATTGCTGTAGGTCGCAATTATGTAGATCATATTCTCGAACTTCAAAACGAAAAACCTTCAGAGCCTGTCATTTTTACCAAACCAGAGACAGCCATTTTACGAAATAACGAGCCTTTTTACTTGCCAGATTTTTCATCGGATATTCACCATGAAGTAGAAGTAATCGTGCGTATTTCTAAAATAGGTAAAAATATTGATCCTGCTTTTGCCCATAAATATTACGATGAAATTGGGGTTGGAATTGATTTTACTGCTCGCGATATTCAATCGAATTTAAAAGCGAAAGGTCTCCCATGGGAGCTCGCAAAGGCGTTCGATGGTTCTGCACCAATTTCTTCGTTTATCCCAAAGACCACTTTTGCAAGTATGCAGGATATTTCGTTTGACTTACATGTAAATGGTGAGTTAAAGCAAGCGGGAAATACGTCTTTAATGCTTTATTCGATTGATTTTCTCATTGCCCATGTTTCCAACTATTTTACCTTAAAAGTAGGAGATATTATTTTTACTGGTACGCCCAAAGGAGTTGGGCCTGTTAAAATCGGAGATGAACTTGTCGCTCGTTTGGGAGACAAAGAATTGCTCCGTTTTTCTGTAAAATAATCTCAAAATCGTTCTTAAATCGTTTTTTTGCCTATGCGCTTGCCGCTGACTTTCCTCATTATCCTCTTCAGTATAAACATTTACGCTCAAAGAAAGGAGAGTGGGACGCGCTATCTGCCCACGCCTCCCAATGTACCCAAAGGCTATTTTATTCTTCCTGTAAATCCGTCAAATGTAGCATCACTTTCGGGTTGTTTTGGCGATATTCGTGCCAATCACTTTCATGCTGGATTAGATATTCGGACGGGAGGCGTGGAGGGTGTCCCCATCTTTGCCGCTGCCGATGGATATGTTTCACGCATTAAAATTGCCCGCGATGGCTACGGAAATGCCATTTATATCACGCATCCCAACGGCTTTACTACCCTATATGCCCATCTGAAAACAATCAGTGGGTCTATTGGTGAAAGATTAAAAAATGAGCAATACAAGCAGAAAAAATGGGAGGTGGATGTCTCTTTTGATGCTACGGAATTACCCGTCAAAAAAGGAGAAAAAGTGGCACTTTCCGGAAATACAGGAAGTTCCGCTGGTCCGCATTTGCATTTCGAAATCAGAGATGTAAACGAAAATGTCCTTGACCCAGCCTTATTTGGGTTTTCAGAGATTAAGGACAATACAGCACCTGTTGTTGACAAAGTGATTCTCAAAACGCTTGAAAAAGATGCCCGAATAAATGGACGTTTTGGTTCTGTGGAGTTTACGCCGCAATGGAATGGCAAAGCGTTGGTTATTCCGGCTCATATAAAAGTAAATGGAACAGTAGGAATAGAGCTGCTTGCTTATGATAAAACTGCCAATTCCCCGTTTAAACTTGGCGTACAACATATTCTTGTCGAAATGGATGACGAATTAGTCTATGATTACCATTTATTTCGCACCTCTTTTGACCTAAAGTTGGATATGAATCTTCATACTGACTATGAACGAATGTTTAAAAAAGGACAGCGTGTTCACCGTTGTTATGTTTTACCTGGAAACCGGTTTACACATTATAAAACCAATGCTAATAAAGGTAAAATTAGCATTAATGACCGAGCAAGTCATGCTGTTAAAATTCTCTTGGAAGATACATTTGGAAATAAGAAAAATCTAGAATTTACACTGACAGGCGATAAATCAGAGGCTTTCTTTCAAGAAACCAAAGAAGAAATGCCTTCCGCTAGTCCGCAAGTGAAAGTAATCCAAGAACATAATTTTTTATTAATTGAGGCATCGCAACCGCGTCCAACTACATCTGTGGCATACGTGGAAGTAAAAGGAGATTGGTTTCCTGTAAGCCAACCTGTTCTTTCTCAAGATAAAAAAGTATTTGTCTATGACATGGCTTCGGGTATTCCAACAAAAGTTAGAGTTGAAAAAACGGTTCAGTCTGTGCCATCGATAGGATTGGTTAGCCCTCGAAAAACAGCACTTTCTTCCGCTGCTTTTTCATTGGATATGAAAGAATCTTTGTATGATTCAACGTTTATTCAGTTGGCAACAAACGGTTCAAAATTGATGATTCACAAAGACATTGTTCCGTTAAAAGACTATTTTTCAGTAGATTGGGAAGTACCAAATGTAGGAAATACGACACATAAACATGCCTATTTGGACGGTAGAGGAAAGTTCATTGGAGGTATTTGGCAGGATGGACGAATTAAATTCCAATCCAGGGAATTTGGGGTTTTCTCGATTCGGGAAGATAGCATTGCTCCAACAGTAACACCGATTAAATTGACGAAAGATATGCTCCAATTCAAGATTTCTGATAATTTATCGGGTATCAAAGATTTTGCTTGTTATGCAAATGATGAATGGGTTTTAATGAAGTACGAATACAAAAACGGGCTTTTATGGTCGGAGAAAAAAGATAATTCCGTAAATTTCGGAGGAGAAATCAAATGCTTCGTCACAGACAGAGCAGGAAATACGCGTACTTTCACGAAAACATTGTAAATCATGCACATTGAAATAGGACAAAAAGCCCCAAATTTTGTGGGTATTAATCAAAAAGGAGAAGAAATTCAGTTGTCTCATTTTCTTGGGAAAAAGGTAGTATTGTATTTTTATCCAAAGGATAATACGCCGGGCTGTACGGCACAAGCTTGCAATTTGAAGGATAATTACGCGCAATTACTTGCAGCAGGCTATGTTGTTTTGGGGGTAAGTCCAGACTCTGTCAAGTCGCATGTCAAGTTTATTGAAAAATTCAATTTGCCTTTTGATTTACTTGCTGATGAGTCGCATGAAATTGCTGAACTTTACAGTGTTTGGGTAGAAAAAAGTATGTATGGACGTACGTATATGGGAGTTGCCCGAACTACTTTTATTATCAACGAAGAAGGCAATATAGAAGAGATTATTCAGAAAGTGGACACGAAAAACCATTCGGCACAGCTTTTATAAAGACAATAGATTTTTAGTTTTTCTTTTTTATCAAACAACACGTCAATGCAAATTCACGAATTAGAAGCGGTGGCTACTCAAGTACGAAGAGATATCGTTCGGATGGTTCACGCTTGCCAATCTGGTCACCCAGGTGGCTCTCTTGGATGTACAGATTTATTAGTTGCTCTGTATTTTCAGCAAATGAAAATCAATAACCGCAAAGGAAAAGGTGGTTATTTAAGTTTTAAAATGGATGGCACGGGCGAGGATTTGTTCTTCTTGTCAAATGGCCATATTTCGCCTGTTTTTTATTCTGTTCTTGCAAGACGTGGATATTTTGGAGTAGATGAGTTGGCAACGTTTCGTAAAATTAATTCCCGTTTACAAGGCCACCCAACAACACACGAGCATCTTCCGGGTATTCGGATTGCTTCGGGGTCGCTTGGGCAAGGGCTTTCTGTAGCAGCAGGTGCGGCGCTTGCCAAAAAAATGAATGGCGATACATCGACAATTTATTGCCTAATGGGTGACGGTGAGCAGCAAGAAGGTCAAGTGTGGGAAGCTGCACAATTCGTTCCGCATCACCAATTAGATAATCTTATCGCAATTATTGACTTAAACGGTCAGCAAATTGACGGACCAACGGCTAAAGTCATGAATAATCGTGACCTTAAAGCAAAATACAAGGCGTTCGGCTGGAATGTCATGGAAATTAAGGCAGGTAATGACATGGACTCGGTCGTCAGAGGTCTCAGAAAAGCCAAAAGATTGTTGGGGAAAGGTACGCCTGTGATGATTCTTCTTGTTACAGAAATGGGTGCCGGCGTTGACTTTATGATGGGTAGCCATAAATGGCATGGCGTCGCTCCGAATGATGCGCAGTTGGCAGATGCACTAGCACAATTACCTGAAACACTCGGCGATTATTAATTCAATTAACTTGTATCTCATTCAATGAAAAAATATACATATACAGAAAAAAAAGATACTCGCTCAGGTTTTGGTGATGCCATGACGGAGCTCGGTAATACCAAAGAAAATGTCGTTGCTCTCTGTGCTGATTTAATCGGTTCACTCAAGTTAAATACTTTCATAGACCAACATCCCGAACGCTTTGTGCAATGCGGAATTGCTGAGGCAAACATGATGGGCGTTGCTGCGGGTCTTGCACTTGCAGGTAAAATTCCTTATGCAACGACATTCGCGAACTTCGGTTCGGGTCGTGTATATGACCAAATTCGCCAATCTATTGCATATTCAGATAAAAATGTGAAAGTTGCGGTTTCTCATGCCGGTTTGACTTTGGGTGAAGATGGCGCAACGCACCAAATCTTGGAAGATATTGCCATGATGCGTGCTATGCCAAACATGACGGTCATCAATCCATGTGATTACAACCAAACCAAAGCGGCAACAATTGCACTTGCAGAACATGTAGGCCCCGCGTATTTGCGTTTTGGTCGCCCAACTGTTCCTGTTTTTACAGACCCAAATCAAAAGTTTGAAATCGGGAAAGCTTGGATGGTAAACGAAGGCAAAGATGTATCTATTTTTGCGACAGGACACCTAGTTTGGGAGGCGATTCAAGCGGGTGAGATTCTTGCAGAAAAAGGCATTAACGCCGAAATTATAAATATTCACACCATCAAACCGCTGGATGTTAAGGCTGTACTTAAAAGTGCGAAGAAAACAGGCTGTGTGGTAACGTGTGAAGAACATCAAAAAAATGGGGGTCTTGGTGATGCCATTGCGCAAGTTTTAAGTGCAGAGTTACCAACCCCACAAGAATATATTGCTGTAAATGACTCCTTCGGTGAGTCAGGAACACCTGCACAATTAATGGAAAAATACGGTTTATCTGCCGCTGCCATTGTGGAGGCTGCCTTGAAAGTAATCGCAAGAAAGCAATAATTTGTTTCTCCGTTAAGTTACTTTAAGACCTTGGTACGCTGTGTATCAAGGTCTTTTTATAGATATATGCAAGAAGAACAAGCACTTATTTCGCTTCTAATTAATCCCGAAACACGTGAAAAGGGGTTTCAGCAGCTCGTAAACCAATATGCACAAAGATTGTATTGGCACGTGCGTAGAATGGTCATTGACCACGACGATACAGACGATTTACTCCAGGAAATATTTATAAAAATTTGGCAAAATCTTGATAAATTTCGGGGTGACTCTAAACTATATACTTGGCTTTATCGAATTGCAACAAATGAAACGCTCACATTTCTGCAAAAGAAGAAAAAAGCTACGTTGACTTCGCTTGAAGATAATCAAGCATTAGTAGATACTTGGGAAGCTGGGCTTGCCTCCGGAAGTGTATCTGGCGAGGAAATTGAACTTAAATTACAAAGAGCAATGCTTACTTTGACCGATAAACAGCGCCAAATTTTCCAAATGAAGTATTTTGAATACCTCACTTTTGAGCAAATTGCTGAGATTACAGGTACTACGGTAGGTGGGCTCAAGGCAACGTATCATACCGCCATGAAAAAAATTGAGGAAAAATTAATGGAAGAATAAACCTTTCCCACTTTCTTTTGTCAAAGAAAAATAACAGAACGTAAAATGGAATCAGGTAAGCACCCGCAAGATTTTTCAAGCCAATTGCCAGAAAAAGATTTTTTCAAGGCATTGGAGAAACGTCTATCGGCAATCCCATCGCAAAAAAATCAAAATTGGTATTCTAATTTGAGAGATACAAATGTTTTTCAAGTTCCAAATGGCTATTTTGATTCATTAGAAGCACGACTTGTAATAAATACAAAAAAATCTCAAAGCCAAACTAAACAGGCACCATTTAAAACAATTACTTGGACTCGCTTTGCCGCTGCTGCTAGTATTTTGCTCATTGGTATTTCTACTTTTCTTTATGTAGAAAATACGCCTTCTGTGAATTTAGTTGCAAATGAATTAGAAACGGTCTCGGAAACAGAAATTATTGCTTATCTAGAAAGTTCAGGAACAGGAAATTTTATTTTAGAAGACTTTGAGACTCTACATGTCCCTGTTTCCACTGATTTAGAGGGTATTGAGAAAGAAGACCTAAAAAAATATGTAGATGAATATGGAATTTAATGGACTAAAGATTGAAATGATGAATAAAATAAAAAAAGCTTTTTTCGTGTTTTGCGTACTTTTTGTGTCTTCAAATTACTTGTTTGCACAAAGAGGAGGGCATGATCAATCGAAGATTCAGTCAATGAAAATTGGCATGATTACTGAAAATCTTGACTTAGATAGCGAGCAAGCAGAGCGTTTCTGGCCGGTGTATAATGCGTATGAGTCTGATAAAAGAACAATTATTCGACAAATACGCCAACTACAAAAAGGGATTTCATCCGGTGACTTAGCTGGACAAGCAGCCATTGATGCGGAAGAAAAGATTCTTAAACTTAAAAAAGAAGAGCTTTCTGTAACAAGTTCGTACAAATCTAAATTTCTGCAAGTCATCAGTACCAATCAATATGCAGCACTTATTCGGACAGAAAGACAGTTCCACGATATGCTCATGAATAGACTCCGTGATGCAAAGCAATAATTAATTCAATCGAACGGCAATACCATTTGGTTTAAGTCCAACCGGGAGCGTTTTAATTTTTTGGCGAGTATTGGCATCAAATAAGCTGATACTCGCTTCTTTTTGATTCACCACTATAACAAGATTTTTAGAAGCGATATACGCCATCGAATGTACATCCAAACCTGCCTCAATTTGCCCACTCTTCTGCCATTGACCACTTATTTTTTTGTAAATATGAACGTGTTTGGTGTTTGGTTCTACAATCCAAAGGTCATCTTTAACAAAACACGAAAATCCTGGCGTAAATGGCGTATCAATCGCTTCAACTCCTTTCAGTGTTCGTAAATCTATTAAGTTGATAGATTTCTTGTTTTTGTTCTCAACGATAGCCAATGTGTCATTGCCTGGCCAAACATTCGTCGGAAATAAATCAACTTTTATAAACTTTGCTTCTGCTTTGGTTTGCGTAGAAACTGCGCTAACGAAACTACTTTCTCCAATTGCAACGAGTGCATACAGATTGGGCGAAATACTAATTTCACTTGGGTCTGGTCCCAGTGGTTGCCGATGGATTTCAGTGCCGTCTTGTGCTGAAAAAACAACCAAATCTCCACTATGTGCATGGGTAGTTGTCCAAATTTCTTGGTCATTTTGTGCAAATACCGCATTGTGATTCGCAAAATTTACAGGTATTTTTCGAAGTAACTCCAATGTTTTTGCATCAAGAACAGCAATACCGCCCACTGCGTCTATATCATGCAACCCTGAATGTCCACCCGAAAAATCATACGCCGGCATGGCAATCGCTAATTTTTTCTTATCTGCTGAAAGGTATATATGATGCGCAAATCTATCTTGAAATTCAGGAATAAAATAAGTATTTTCTATTTCTAATGTATTGATATTCAGTAAACTAATGGAGTTTTCTCCCCCATTGATAATATAAGCTACTGGATAATCAATGGAAAGAATAGAAGGAGATAAGCTTTTTCGTTGACATCCTATGGTTAAAAAAACGAAAGATGTAATGACCAATAAACGAGTAAAATGAAGCATAAAAAAATGGACGTTTCATTAGAAACGCCCATCTTTAAAAAAAGGTTGACTTCTTACAGGTTAATCTTACCAACCATGTTCTCTGGGCGAACCCACTCGTCAAATTCGTCTGCTGTTAAATAACCCAAAGCGACAGCCGTTTCTTTCAAAGTAGAACCGTTTTTATGTGCAGTTTGCGCAATTTCTGCTGCTTTGTAATACCCGATTTTGGTGTTTAAAGCCGTAACGAGCATCAAAGAATTATCCAAGTGTTTTTTGATGTTTTCGGCGATTGGTTCGATACCAACAGCACATTTATCATTGAAAGAAACACAAACGTCTCCAATCAAACGCGCGGAGTGAAGGAAGTTATGAATCATCATCGGCTTGAATACATTCAGCTCAAAATGTCCATTTGAACCGCCAATATTTATAGCAACGTCATTTCCTAAAACTTGTGCTGCTACCATTGTCATGGCTTCACACTGAGTTGGATTCACTTTACCTGGCATAATGGAAGAGCCTGGTTCGTTATCCGGAATGAAAATTTCACCAATTCCAGAACGTGGACCAGAGGATAACATTCGAATATCATTTCCGATTTTCATTAAACTAACGGCTACCGTTTTAAGTGCGCCGTGTGCTTCCACAATGGCATCGTGTGCAGCAAGTGCTTCGAATTTATTCTCGGCAGTAACAAACGGCAAACCTGTTAGCTGAGCAATGTATTTTGCCACCGTTACATCGTATCCTTCTGGCGTGTTAATGCCTGTTCCAACAGCTGTTCCTCCCAAAGCTAATTCTGATAAGTGTGCGAGTGTATTCTTGATTGCTTTGAGTCCGTGATTGAGTTGGGATACGTAACCCGAAAACTCTTGCCCTAATGTCAATGGCGTAGCGTCCATGAAGTGCGTACGACCGATTTTCACCACGTTTTTAAAGGCGACTGCTTTGGCTTGTAACGTGTCTCTCAGTTTTTCGATTCCTGGAATCGTCGTTTCAATGAGAAGTTTATACGCAGCAATATGCATCGCTGTTGGAAATGTATCATTCGATGACTGGGATTTGTTTACGTCATCGTTCGGATGTAAAAATTTGGATTTATCCAATAGCTCCCCGCCCTTCAAAACGTGTCCACGGTACGCAATTACTTCGTTGCAGTTCATGTTGGATTGTGTACCAGAACCTGTTTGCCAAACTACAAGGGGGAATTGATCATCTAGTTTTCCTGAAATGATTTCATCACAAACTTGACCGATTAAATCACTTTTTTCTTGCTCCAAAACACCTGCTTCTAAATTAGCTAATGCAGCTGCTTTTTTCAAATAGGCAAAGGCACGAATAATATCCAAGGGCATTTTATTCGTTTCTTGCGCAATTTTGAAGTTTTCTATTGAACGCTGAGTTTGTGCGCCCCAATACACGTGAGCGGGTACTTGTACTTCGCCCATGGTGTCTTTTTCAATCCGGTATTCCATCTGTAAATTGTTAAAATGTATGATTAAATGAATTTATTTTACGAAAGTTAACAAGTGAACAAAGTAACAGTAGAAATTGGATTTATTCAAGAAAATCGTTTATTTAATTTAACCAATTCGTACATTTCTTTTGCTGTCAATTGTTTTACTTCGGCAGGATTTAGCAGAAAAAGGGAAATATTTTCTATGGCTCCACGAAGCAAACGTAGGGTCGGAAAACCCACGGCTGCGGTCATTCGGCGTACTTGTCTATTTTTACCTTCATCCAACTGAATAGCAATCCAGCTGGTAGGGATTTCTTTCCGAAAGCGAACAGGAGGTGTGCGAGGAGGTACGTTTGGTTCTTCTATTTTTTCTACTTTTGCCGGATTCGTACGATGTTCTTTGCCTTTAATTCGAATAGGAACACCCCGACAAAGTTGCTCGATGGCATCTTGGGTGATATCTCCTTCCACTTGTACCCAATAGGTTTTTTTATGTCCGAATTTAGGCTCTAATAGTTTCGTTTTCAGGTAATTATCGTTTGTTAAAATCAGTAATCCTTCGCTGTCGGCATCCAAACGACCGACAGGATACACATCTTTTGGAAACGAAAAGGGCAAATCAGCTAAAGTGGTATGCTCCCCTTCTTTTGTGAATTGGGAGAGCATACCGAATGGTTTCCAACAAATGTAATAGTCTAAATCCATTTTGAATTAATTCGAAAGTTTAGGAGCTGTTTTATCCTTAAATGCAAGGATGAATAAAAGGAGAACAATACCAGCAATTGCGGCTGGAACCATCCAAATATGTACCCATTGGATAGTTTTGGTGAGGTTTACAGAATCGATAACTGTATATTTGTCCAGAACGAGTCCAGAGATTTTTGAACCAATGCCCATCCCGATTCCATAAGTGGCAAGTGTGATAAGTCCTTGTGCAGAACTTTTTATTTTATCACCTGCTTTGGCATCCGTATAAATTTGACCTGTTACAAAAAAGAAATCGTAACAAATTCCGTGAAGTACAATCGCTAAATAGAGTAACCATTCCGAGGAACCCGCATCGCCAAAACCAAATCCTAGGAATCGGATAATCCAGGCAATCAGACCCAAAATAAGAATGTTCTTCACACCCAGACGGGTGAATGCGAAAGGCAAAAGAAGCATAAAAATTACTTCGGAGGCTTGTCCTAATGCCATTTTTGTTTCCACATTTACCATTCCTGAGTCTGTTAATGATGGATTTGCCATCGCATAATAGAAGGAAAGTGGAATACAAATCAGAATAGAAGAAATGAAAAAGATGAGGAACGAACGGTCTTTAAATAAAACAAAAGCATCTTTTCCAATAATCTGACCTAGGCTACTTTTACCTGTTTGTGTCGGAGGCGTGTGGGGAAGTGTCCAAGCAAAAACACCTAAAAGTAAGGAAGTTACCATTGAAACTTGAAAAATCTTAACCGAGTCGCCCCAATTTAGGTTTCCAATGAGCAAAGATATGGCTATCCATGCCACAGTTCCCATCACACGAATACTTGGAAAATCTTTCTCTGGATTCGTCATCTGGCGCATCGCAATGGAGGTAGATAATGCCAAATTGGGTGTAAACGTGATGGTATAAGCCAAGATATACCAGAAAAATACGTCAGGATTAGTGACTTGAATGAGGAAATACAGAATGATTGCCCCCAAAATATTGATTGTCGCCATCACGCGTTGCGCTGCAAAATACCGGTCTGCAATGAGCCCAACTAAAAAGGCAGATAAAATGGTAGCTATCGAAAAGGCAGTGTAGGCATTGCCGACCTGGTCGCCCGTTGCACCTAAAGTCGTTAACATGTATTTACTCATTTGTCCGTACCAAGAACCCCACGTGAAGAAAATGAGGAACATCATGAGCATAAGTTGAAATTTGACTACGTTTTTCATAGTGTAAGGTTAGGGTTGAAGAATGATGACGTTTTTTAGTCCGTTCTGCGTATTTTTGTGCCAAAATTAGAAAGATTTGAGATATTTCATAGAAATTTCCTACCTCGGAACTCATTTTTCGGGTTTTCAGATTCAACCCAATGCTCGAACTGTACAAGGCGAATTAGAAAAAGCATTGTCTTTGGTTTTGCGCTATTCCATTGCTATTCAAGGAAGTAGCCGGACAGATGCAGGCGTACATGCAAAGCAGCAATATGCACATTTTGATTTTGAGCCCATTCCGAACCCCGAAGATTTGGTCTATAAACTCAATAGATTTCTACCTTCCGATTTAGCTGTGCTTGCCCTCTATGCACTTCCTGAAGTGGCTCATGCACGCTTTGACGCCATCCACAGAAAGTATGAGTACCATATTTCTACCGTTAAATCTCCTTTTTTGACAGGAAAATCGTGGCTTAATTCTCGCCCCGTTGACCTCGAAAAAATGAACGAGGCCGCCCAACTCTTAATTGGGTATCACGATTTTGAAGCATTTACAAAAGTGAAAACCGAAGTCAATAACTTCTTTTGTACAATCACAGAAGCCCAATTTTTATTCAATGAATCCGGTTATGTTTTTCATGTGAAAGCGAATCGTTTTCTTCGTGGAATGGTTCGAGCTTTGGTCGGGACACTCGTGGATGTTGGGTATGGAAAGATTGAATTGTCTGATTTTCAAGATATTATCAATTCTAAAAATAGACAACGTGCGGGTTCCACCGCTCCGGCAGAGGGTCTGTACTTGACAGAGGTTGGCTACCCGCCTGATTATTTTAGAGGCAATTAACAAGTTATTAAAGGAAGAAAATGAATCATTTTTGTTCAGACGAGGCGTTAAAATCGTAGTTTTGTAAGGTAAAATGATACTTTTAGTTCGAAATCAAACGTGAAAAAAGATTGTTTTCAATAAAGTTAAGTTCAACACAATTAGCTTCTTACGGGTAAATGATAGAAAATAAGTACACTATTCGAGAAGCAACAATCTCAGAAATGGGATTCGTGAAATCTTTGTTCTTAGAATATGCAGCAGGGCTCGGTATTGACTTGTGTTTCCAAGGTTTTGAAAAAGAATTGGAAACCTTGCCTTTTCCCTATAACTCTCCTTCAGGCACAATTTTACTTGCATTTTGTGATGACCGACCCATCGGAGTAGTAGCTTTGAAAAAATGGGAAAATTCATGCTGTGAAATGAAAAGACTGTATGTTGTTCCCGAATACCGCAAAGATAAAGTAGGGGAGCAGCTTGCCTCAAAATTACTCAACTTGGCAAAAGAAATGGGCTATACTTCTATGAAATTAGATACGCTGGAGCGACTAATTCCTGCTGTGAAATTATATCGCCGACTAGGTTTTGTAGAAATCCCTCCGTACAATGTAAATCCAGAAGCAGATATTTTGTATTTCGAAAAACAGTTAACCTACTAAAAATGGCAGAAATTGGACAATCTCTTGAAAAGGCATACGATGCCTTGGTCAATGGCCAATTGGTAGCGATTCCAACCGAAACGGTGTATGGCTTAGCAGGAAATGCGTTGGATACACATGTTGTTTCTTCTATTTTTTCGGTTAAAAATCGCCCTTTTTTTGATCCTTTAATCTTGCATATTGCTTCTTTATCTCAAATTTTACCCTACATTTCAGATTTTCCACCACCATTGAAAGTGTTGGCAGATGCTTTTTGGCCTGGTCCTTTGACGCTCTTATTGCCTAAATCGGGCTTGGTTTCAGATTTGGTTACATCGGGTTTATCCCGCGTGGCGATACGTATTCCTCAGCAGCCACTTACATCAGCACTTTTGGAAAAACTTGATTTCCCGTTGGCAGCACCGAGTGCAAATCCATTTGGCTACGTTTCGCCTACGTCAGCTGCGCATGTTCAAAAACAATTAGGGGAATCTATTGCCTATATTTTGGATGGTGGAGATTGTGAAATTGGTTTGGAGTCAACGATTGTTGGCATGGAAAACGAGGAAATCGTGATTTATAGAAAAGGTGGATTGACCATAGAGGAAATAGAAAAAAAAGTGGGGAAAGTGCGCGTTCAGACTATTTCTAGTTCCAAACCGCAAGCACCTGGCATGATACACTCGCATTATGCTCCTCTAAAAAAAATAATTTTATCCAATTTAAAAGAAGAAATTCATATACAAGAACCAGCGGATAAAGTCGGTTATCTAGGATGGAATACGTATTTGGAGGGGATTCCGAAAGATAACCAGTTTTTATTGACACCTACAAATAATGACAAAGAAGCAGCCAAAAATTTATTTGCCTTTTTGAGACTTTTAGATGAAAAAGAAATTACGACAATTTATACCCATTTAATGCCTGAACATGGCCTTGGTTTGGCGATAAATGACAAATTAAGGCGGGCAGCTTACAAAGTTCAGCCACATTGATATGAATAACAAGAAATGACACACGATTTACTTTTCCCTTCTCATTATTTACCCTCTATTTTGTATTTCAAAGCTATTGTTGCATCTGAGGATAATCAGGTGAAAATTTGTACAAATGAGAGATACGTCAAACAAAGTTTTCGAAACCGTTCTCGTGTTCTAGGGCCGCATAAGATAGAGCAATTGATTATTCCAGTCCATGCCTCAAACCATCAATTAATGAAAGATGTAGTCATTGATGAACGGTCAAAATGGGCACGAAATCATTGGAAAACGATTGAAAATTGTTACCGGAAAGCACCCTTTTTTGAACATTACGAAGCCTATTTGTTTCCGTTTTATACCCAAAAAAACGATTGTTTGCTTGCCTTTAATTCAGATTTAATCAAGATGATTTTAAAGCTATTGCAGATAAAAAAAACAATTTCTTATTGTGAATTAGACGGCGGAGGACTCTTCGATATTTCAGCTAAAAAAACAGAGAATTGGGAGGTTTACGCCGGTTTTAAACCTTACATGCAAAATTTCGGAGATGAATTTGTGCCAAATTTAAGTATTATAGATTTGTTGTTTATGCAAGGACCACAGTCAATTCATTATTTGCGTTAGATTAAATTGAACAGATTTATTAGGATTTTCGTTGTAAGTTTATATATTGCAAAAACAATATCACATACATAACCAAGATACACACACGATGGAACCAAAATTTTCGGCAAGAGTGAAAGAGGTGATTTCCTTGGCAAGAGAGGAAGCCTTGCGGCTTGGGCACGATTACATCGGCACTGAGCATTTAATACTTGGTATAATTCGTGAAGGTGAAGGTGGAGCACTTGGATTACTCGTCAAAACGGGAGTTGACCTAATGGAATTGAGAGAGGCCATCCAAACTGCTACCAAAGGTACAGCCACAAACAATATCAAGAATTTAGCCAACATTCCGCTTACAAGACAGTCTGAAAAAGTGCTGAAAATCACGCACTTAGAAGCTAAGATTTTCCGCTCAGATTTGATTGGAACAGAACATTTGCTTTTAGCTATTTTACGGGATTCTGACAATCTAGGCTGCCAAATTCTGAATCGTTTCAAAATTAACTATGAGTTAATCAAAGAAATGCTTGAGTATCAATTGACTGGGAAAAATCCGACAATGGAGCGACCTGAAACAGATGACGACGACGATAAAATGTACGGGGCTAATTATGGTGCCGGCGGACGTGATTCGAAAAGCCAAGAAAAATCCAAAACCCCGGTTCTCGATAACTTCGGTAGAGATTTGACTAAAATGGCTGAGTTCGGAAAACTAGACCCAATTGTGGGTAGAGAAAAAGAAATCGAGCGTGTTGCCCAAGTTCTATCCAGAAGAAAAAAGAACAATCCAATTCTCATTGGTGAGCCCGGTGTTGGTAAAACGGCTATTGCAGAAGGTCTTGCCCTCCGGATTATTCAGAAAAAAGTGTCACGCGTTCTTTTCAATAAACGTGTCGTAACACTTGATTTAGCCTCCTTGGTAGCTGGTACAAAATACAGAGGACAGTTCGAAGAACGAATGAAGGCCGTCATGGCTGAACTAGAGAAATCGAAAGATGTCATCTTATTTATAGACGAAATTCATACAATTGTTGGAGCTGGTGGTGCGAGTGGCTCACTAGATGCTTCTAATATGTTCAAACCAGCGCTTGCTCGCGGAGATATCCAATGCGTTGGCGCCACTACTTTGGACGAATATCGCCAGTATATTGAGAAAGATGGAGCCCTTGCTCGTCGATTCCAAATGGTCATGGTAGATGCACCTTCTATTGAAGAAACCATCGAAATTCTTGATAATATCAAGAACAAATACGAAGATCACCACAATGTCACTTATACCCAAGAGGCTATCGAGTCGGCGGTGAAATATTCGGAAAGATACATCACAGATCGTTTTCTTCCAGATAAAGCAATCGACGTGATTGATGAAGTTGGTGCGCGTGTTCACATCAAGAACATCAACGTCCCACAGGAAATTCTTGACTTGGAAGAATCCGTTGATCAAATCAAAGCGGAGAAAAATCGCGTTGTCAAAAATCAACGGTACGAAGAAGCAGCACAATTGAGAGACAAAGAGAAAAAGTTGTTGGAACAATTGGAAAACGCCAAAATCGCGTGGGAAGAGGAAACAAAAACCTTACGCCATACTGTTACGGAAGACAACGTTGCTGAAGTTATCGCGATGATGACCGGCATACCTGTTCGGAAAGTAAACATGAACGAAGGCGAGCGAATCCTGAAAATGGGGGATGCGCTAAGAGGCAGAATCATTGGTCAAGACCCTGCTGTTGAGAAATTGGTAAAAGCCATTCAACGGACGCGTGTTGGTTTGAAAGACCCAAATAAACCGATTGGTACTTTTATTTTCCTTGGCCCAACCGGTGTTGGAAAAACTGAATTAGCGAAAACACTTACAGAGTATTTGTTTGATAAAGAGGATGCACTCATCCGAATTGATATGAGCGAATACATGGAGAAATTTAGTATTTCTCGCCTCGTTGGTGCGCCTCCAGGCTATGTGGGCTACGAAGAAGGTGGTCAATTGACTGAAAAAGTACGTAGAAAACCGTACTCTGTTGTTCTCCTAGATGAAATCGAGAAAGCACATCCGGACGTATTCAATATCTTGTTGCAAGTGTTGGACGACGGTATTTTAACAGATAGTTTGGGTCGTCGCGTAGATTTTAGAAATACGATTATCATCATGACATCTAATATTGGCGCACGTGATTTGAAGGATTTTGGTACAGGAATTGGTTTTGCAACAAAATCTCGTCAAGACACACAAGACGATATGATGAAAGCAACGATTCAGAGTGCGTTGAGAAAAACATTCTCACCGGAGTTCCTAAACCGATTGGATGATGTCATTGTATTCAATTCGTTGAGCAGAGAGGACATCCATAAAATCATCGATATTGCGTTGAATCGTTTATTTGGTAGAATACAAAACATTGGTTTTAAGTTAGAGTTAACGAATGAAGCCAAAGATTTTCTTTCTGATAAAGGATACGACCAACAATACGGTGCAAGACCATTAAATCGTGCCATTCAGAAGTTTGTTGAAGACCCACTCGCCGAAGAAATACTGAAAGGCGACTTAAAAGAAGGGGATACCATTCTTGTAAGTTATTCTGGAGAAGGCGAAAAGCTGGAGTTCAGTAAGAAATCGGAAGATGCACCTTCTGTATAAATTGTTCTTTTAAACGACAAAAAGCACGAGCAATCGTGCTTTTTGTCGTTTAAAGCGTATTTTTGCCTAAAAAAATCTACATGTTGCGCCTATTTTTTCTTTTTCTTTTCTTGTTTGGTTCTTTTCGTAGCTACAGCCAAACTATTTCTTTGTCAGACAATGCCCAAATTTATATATTAACCGTTGCGCCGGGTACGGAGTTATATTCTCAATTTGGACACAGTGCATTACTTGTGGAGGATGTAAATGCCAATTTAAGGGTCGTATATAATTATGGCGTTTTTGATTTTCGTGTAGATAATTTCTATTTGAAGTTTCTTCGTGGTCAGTTGCCATACCAAATCGGAAAGGGAGATTTAGGTAGCCAATTGGCGGGATGGAGGTATGAAAACAGAGATGTAAAAGCACAGTTATTGAATCTTTCGACCCAAGATAAACAAGCTATTTTCGATTATCTTGAAGTAAATTATAGACCTGAGAATAGGAATTATTTCTATAAATTCTTTTATGACAATTGCAGTACTCGGCTTGCAGATGTGTTAAAAGCCGTCAAAAAAGATAGCCTTCGCTTTGATGAGACCCTTCATGCAGATAGTTCGTATCGCGAATGGATTGATAAATACTCTCGGTTAAACCACAATGATTGGGCAGATTTTGGGATGGATTTAGCTCTGGGTATTCCCGCCGACGAGAAAGCAAATGCTGCGGGTGCCTTTTTTCTACCTGATAATTTATTTGATGGGTTAAACAAAGCGCAAATTTACAAAGATGGAAGCTGGCAACCCTTGGTCTCTATGGTAGAACCTTCATTGCTATCCATTGAACCCATAAAGGACCAACCATCTCCGTTTTCACCCATCGCTGCCACATCTTTTGTCCTTCTTTTATATCTTCTTTATCTGTTGTTTCAATACAAAGTAAGTAAAGAAACATTTGTACTCGAACATCTACTTTCTTCTTTATTTGCGCTCATAACGAGTGTATTGGCATTACTTTGGTTTGCAACAGACCACGGCGTAACAGGACAAAATTTGCATATTATTTGGACGTTTCCGTTCTTCTGGCTTATCCATTTTCAGAAAAAAGTACAGTTCAAACGCATCTGCGCACTCACTTGGTTTGCGCTTCTTGTTTTTCTGTTTCTTTCTCCTCAGGAAGTTCACACAGCATTTTTCCCACTCATTTTGCTCCAATCAGCTATGGTTGGGCGTAGTATTCTACCTAAACATAAAAACTAAAACACATGATTTTAACAGAATTAATCGAAGATGTAAAACGAATTGCGCTGCAAGCAGGCGAGTTTATTGCAGCAGAAAGACTCAAATTTGACCAAAGTGCCGTTGAGTACAAGTATGTAAATAACGTGGTTTCTTATGTCGATAAGGAAGCTGAAATGTTGATAGTGAAGGAATTAACTTCTATCTTACCAGAAGCAGGGTTTATTACAGAAGAAGATACCGTATCTAATGATAAAGATACGCAACTGAAATGGATTATTGACCCATTGGATGGAACAGCAAATTTTATTCATGGTTTGCCGCATTATTCTGTAAGTATTGCACTTGTTGACGGCAATGAACCGCTTCTTGGTGTTGTATATCATATTTGTACAAAAGATATTTTTTGGGCGACACGCGGCGGTGGTACATTTAAAAATAGGGAACAAGTCTTTGTATCTAAAACAAAAACATTGGGTGAAAGTCTATTGGCAACAGGTTTCCCGTATTATAAATTTGAAGAGCAAGACAAATATTTGCAGATTTTAGAAGCTCTGATGCAAAAAACGCATGGTTTACGTCGGTTTGGGTCTGCAGCTTTGGATTTGGCGTATGTGGCGTGTGGATATTATGACGGATTTTTTGAGTTTAATTTGAATAGTTGGGATATGGCAGCCGGAATTTTGCTAATCACGGAAGCGGGTGGACATGTTAGCGATTTTAGCGGTGGACAGAATCACTTATTTGGTGGCGATATTGTGGCTGGTAACGACGTTCATACTCCTTTGTTGGAAGAAATTAAAAAATTTTGGTAATTATAAAAGTAGTAAAATATGGAAGATTTAAGATACCCGATTGGAAAATTTGTACCGAAAGAAGAATATACGGACCTAGAAATCAAGGAATTTATAGATACATTGGCTGGTTTTCCGTCTGCTTTGGCGGAAATATGTAAACAAATGGAAGACGAAAGTCAGCTGGAGTTAACCTACCGACCTGACGGCTGGTCAATTCGTCAAGTCGTTCATCATTTAGCGGACAGTCATGCAAATATGTATATTCGTGTAAAAAATGCGTTGACGACAGATAACCCAACAGTGGCTGGATACAGTGAGAAAGAATGGGCAAATACACCTGATAATCAAATAGATATTCAGGTTTCTATTGCCCTAATTCAAGGACTTCATACGCGTTTAGTGGCTCATTTGAAAGGTTTGGATATACCGTTTTATAAAAATAGAACTTTTTTTCATGCCGGTTATGAGCGGACATATACAATTGGTGCCGTTTTAGGGTTGTACAGTTGGCACGGAAAACACCATATTGAGCATATCAAATTGGCATTAAATACAAAATAATGGAAATTATAGTGATTGGAGTACTTTTTAGTGCAGCCGTTTTTTTCTTCATCAAAAGGTTCATAGATAGTTTTTCTGAATCAAAAAATAGCAACTGCCCTGGTTGCGGCGGAGGGTGTCAGGTGGAACAATTGAGCGATAAAATCAAAGAAGCAACAGGGAATATTTAATTTCCTGTTGCTTCTTCAATCATTTCTTCTGACTGATTTTTGCCTAAATAAGCATCAATCAAATAATGAGCGAGGTAAATGAGAGGTGTCATTGCAATTGCAATAATGAATTTATAGACATAGTTTACTGAGCCAACAGCCAAAACTTGTTCGATGGGCCAGTCTCCAAATACAAAGAAAGCGATGAAAATAACAACAAAACTATCAATGAGTTGAGAGAACAAAGTAGAGCCGGTGGCGCGTAACCAGATGAATTTATTTTGTGTAAACCGTCGTAACTTCCTAAATACCAGTGCATCTAGGACTTGGCCGACCAAGAATGCAAACAAAGAACCAATGATAATACCAAGACCTTGTTGAAAAATCATACGAAAAGCTTGGTTGATATCCAACGAATTTCCGTTGGCATCTTTTGCATTTACTTGCAGCCAAAAGTCAGCGGGAGCAACCCAAGTTGCGGCATAAATAAGAAGAAAACTATAGGCTACAAATCCTGCGGTGAGAAAGGAAATTCGTTTAACACCTTGCACGCCATAGTATTCATTGATGATATCAGAAACAAGAAAAACAAAGGGCCAGTTCAGCACGCCAGCGGTCATGTTGAAGTCAAGTTTAAATCCAAGAATTGGGATTTGAACGGGATGTAATCCGAGTGTTTGTTCAACAGAAAAAATTTTGGCACCAATGATTTCAGCGACGATGGCATTCGTGAGAAATAGCCCACAAAGGAATAAATAAAGACCCTCTTTTTTTGCTTGTAGAGATAGATTCATCGATTCAGAATTAGAGTAAGAAGCCGTCTTGCATACTGAGTTTACGATCAGCGGCGTTGGCTAGTTGTTCGTTGTGCGTAACGATAACAAAGGCAGATTGGTATTTGTTACGAACCTCGAAAAAGAGTTGGTGCAAACTTTCAGCGTTTTTTGAGTCCAAATTACCAGATGGTTCGTCGGCAAAAACAATTTTTGGTTGATTTATTAATGCGCGCGCGACGGCAATTCGTTGTTGTTCTCCGCCAGAAAGCTGGGAAGGGAAATGAGTAGCCCGTGACGACATTCCGAGCAAAGACAGCAATTCGTTGGTCATCTCTTTCACGTATTCAGGCGATTTTTTGGCAATCCAAGCGGGAAGGGCAATGTTTTCGTAAGCGGTAAGTTCAGGTAAAAGATTGTGAAACTGAAAAATAAAGCCCATATATTCATTGCGGAGTTGAGCGAGTTCGTGTTCTTTTTTTTGATGAATGGCTAGGTCATCTAGGTAAAGTTCACCACTATCAGCTCTATCCAAAGTCCCTAAAATCTGCAAGAGCGTACTTTTTCCTGCACCTGAAGCTCCTACGATAGATACAATTTCGGAAGGTTGAATTTGTAGGTGAATGTCCTTTAAAACAGACAAATTTCCGAATGATTTTGATATTTTTTTTGCTTGTAACATACAAAATAGATTGAAATTTTAAATTTAGCTATAATTCTGCTAAATTCTTATCGAATACTGTGATTCAATTGATTTATTCCTTAATTTGGCAAAAAATTAGAAAAGTTTAATTTTTCAGAATAATTAACTATGAATATTCACGAATATCAAGGGAAAGAAATTTTGGCCTCGTACGGTGTAAGAGTACAACGTGGCTTTGTAGCAGCAACACCTGAAGAGGCAGTTGAGGCATACAATAAAGTGGCTGAAATGACGGGCTCTAAATTTGCCGTCGTTAAATCACAAATTCATGCGGGTGGTCGTGGAAAAGGAAAAATTGTAGGCACGGAACAACGTGGTGTACAGTTAGCAAAAGCCGCAACGGATGTAGAAACTATCGCTACAAACCTTTTGGGTAATGTGCTTGTCACGCATCAAACTGGGGATGAAGGCAAAAGAGTAAATAAAATTTTAGTAGCAGAAGACGTCTATTATCCGGGTGATAGCGAACCAAAGGAATACTATATTTCTATTTTGCTTGACAGAACAAAAAAATGCAATGTTATCATGGCTTCTACGGAAGGTGGCATGGACATTGAAGATGTAGCTGAGCATACACCCGAAAAAATATTCAAGGAGTGGATTGACCCACGTGTTGGTCTTCAAGGTTTCCAAGCACGCAAAGTTGCTTTCCAACTTGGATTGACAGGTAATGCACACAAAGAAATGGTGAAATTCGTGACTGCACTATACAAAGCGTACGAAGACTCTGATTCTGCCATGTTTGAAATCAACCCTGTTTTGAAAACGTCAGATGATAAAATCTTGGCAGTTGATGCTAAAGTTGATTTGGATGACAACGCTTTGTATCGTCACAAAGAACTTGCTGCCATGCGCGACAAAGAAGAGGAAGATCCGACAGAGGTAGAAGCGTCTGAAAGTGATTTGAATTACGTGAAGTTAGACGGAAACGTCGGCTGTATGGTAAATGGTGCTGGCTTGGCTATGGCAACTATGGATATCATCAAATTATACGGTGGTGAGCCTGCAAACTTCCTTGATGTAGGTGGTGGAGCCAATGCAAAAACAGTAGAAGCGGGTTTCCGTATCATCTTGAAAGACCCAAATGTGAAAGCTATTTTTGTAAATATATTCGGTGGTATCGTTCGTTGTGACCGTGTTGCAAATGGTATCGTTGAAGCTTACAAAACGATTGGCGAAATCCCTGTTCCAATTGTCGTTCGTTTGCAAGGAACAAATGCGGAGGAAGGTGCGAAAATCATCAATGACTCTGGCTTGAAAGTATTTTCAGCAGTTAAATTGAAAGAAGCAGCTGAGCTCGTACAGAAAGTATTGAACTAATTGGTTCTATTTCTCCAATATATTTGCGTTTTTTGTATTCTATGAATGCAGAAAACGCAATTTTTTTATGAAATTAATCTATCAATTTTTACGTGATTTTTTAACTCAATACTTTGATTTACAGGAAGATACAGATTCCCATGCTGAAATAGATGCCTATTTTCGTAATTCTATTATTTTCAAGGGAACAAACCTCTGGATACTTATTTTTGCGATTATGGTGGCTTCTGTGGGTTTGAACGTAAATTCTCCGGCGGTTGTTATTGGCGCCATGCTGATTTCTCCAGTCATGGGTCCTATCATGGGTATCGGTTACGGAATTGGTATCTACGATATGGATTTAATCAAAACTGCTGCAAGAAATTTATTCATTGCTGTTGTTATTAGTGTGACCACCTCTACTGTCTATTTTCTTGTTTCTCCACTCGGAGACGCCCAATCGGAGTTGCTTGCTAGAACTTCGCCTACAGTTTGGGATGTTCTGATTGCTTTTTTTGGTGGTTTGGCTGGTATCGTCACCATTACACGCAAAAGCAAAGGTTTAGCTTTGGCTGGTGTAGCAATTGCCACAGCCTTGATGCCCCCGCTTTGTACTGCTGGTTTTGGCGTTGCGAAAGGTAATTTCCAATTTTTTGCTGGTGCTGCCTATTTGTTCTTTATTAACAGTGTTTTTATTGCGACGGCTACAATTCTCATCGTTCGTTTTCTCCGAATTCCTCCCAAAACGTTTCTCGACCCTCAAAAACAAAATAGAATGCGGAATTATGTTCTATTTACCGTACTAATCACCCTCATTCCCAGCGTTTATTTTGGTTTTGATATTGTTAGTAGAGGAATTTTTCGTAAAAAAGTAGATCAATTCATAGAAAAAGAACTAACCAAAGAAGGGGTGTATGTTCTTTCGAAAAAAGTTGATACACAAAAAAATACAATTGAAGTCCATATTCTTGGTTCACCGTTTGCCTCAGAAATTGAAAAAAGTTGGGAGCAGCAACTAAAGGAATATGGACTTGCTGGTTCAACTCTACGTATTAAATATGGTTTTACAAGTTTGGATAATACATCCGGAATTTTACTCAATTCAGCAGTTCAGGAAAAGTCTGCCACACAGACAGATGAAGTAAATGTTCGTTTACGAGAAATTGAAGCAAAACTACAAGTGAATGCAAAACTAGATTCTGTAGCGGCACAAGCTATGAAAGAGGTAAATATCTTGTTCCCACAAATTAAAAAAATGGGATTGCAAGAAATACATATTTATTCGGACGCTGGAGTAACAGACACAACTCTTGTTCTACATGTAAAGAGTGAGCCGATTTTGTCCAAATCTGTTAATGAAAAACTGCTAAATTGGATTAAAATTCGGACCAATGAAGAAAAAATTATTTTACATACATTACCGAATGAGTAAAATTTTCTTCGAAACGGATTTCTCTCCATTAGAAAGTGTGATTAAATAGGGGGTATCTCGGTGTAATTGCTCAGTTATATCCAATAGGCTGAATGTCAGGAGGTTTGCCTCATATACGGTTTGTCCATTGAGTAAGGAAAGTGTAACTTTTTCCATTTTATCTTGTGAAATAGCACTTTTTATCCAATTATCGAGGGAGTGAAAAGAGGGAATTGGTTCTGCTTGAAGTACGATATTTTTTGCTTTTTCTCTTTTTTCAATGGCAGAAAAAGTAGGTACTCCGTACCCTTTTATATTGTCTGGACTAAGTGCTTGTGAGCCAGATTGTATGATTGTTTCTCGCAATTCGTAGGCAGTTAAGTAAGGAAAGGCTTGCTTAATACAAGCTGCAAAACCAGCAATAAGTGGAGATGAAAAGGACGTTCCATTGGCAAATCGAACGGAATTTGTTGGAGGAATGACTGCCGTTGATTGTCCTTGTGCGACAATTTCAGGCTTGATTGTTCCTTTTGCCGATGGCCCAACCGAGCTAAAACTGGCAATTACTTGGCTTGCATTTACTGCCCCAACGGATAATACAGAATCTCCATCGGCTGGTGCTGTGATATATCGCCAGCTTGAACGTCCTTCATTTCCAGCTGATGTGACTACTAAAATACCGGCTTTCGCTGCCCAATTGGCTGCTCGTGTAATCAGGGCTTTATTTCCAATCATATCATTGTATGAATAATTTTGAGCTGGCGTGTCAAAAATAGAGTAACCGAGTGATGAATTGATGATATCGGCACCCAAACTATCTGCTTTTTCAGCCGCCAAAAGCCAATAAAATTCTTCTATTTTGGTTTCTGTTTCTACATCTTCTGTACGAAAAAGGGCAACTTCTGCCTCGGGCGCCGTTCCGCTAAATTCATTGGGCAATACGCCTGAAATACAACTAAGTACCATAGTTCCGTGGTCATCGTCATCAAAGACATTGTCATTATTTGCCACAAAGTCGTACGTGAACTTGATTTTTTTATCCGTGAAAAGATGTGAAAATGCAGGCATCGTTTGTATTGACTCGAAGCCCGAGTCAAAAATAGCAATGAGTATTCCTTTGCCTTTAAAACCTAAATCAAACGCTTTTTGACTTTCTAACATGCTTAACTGATTTTCAGCTAAACCGAATGATTCAGGAGATAGCAATTCATGTTGGGCTAATTTTCCTCCAGAGCGAATATCTCCCGCCGTCTCCAATCCGGAAACAAAGGGCAAAGTAAGGATATTCTTTAACGACTCTTCTGAACAAGCCACAAGCGCAGCATTCAACCATCTACTTGTGTAAAGTATCGTTCCTCCATTTTCTTTGATAGCTTGTAAATAGTTTGGATTGGGTGGAAAATCAAAAGCGGTTAAAGGAATATTCTGTACACTTCTTCTAACCAAAGATTTTTCTCCGAGATACGTAGTGGCAGGGAGGGAAGAGTAAGAAGAATTGTTCTTATCCTTGAATTTAACGACTACTTTTAATTGTCCGTAAGAGGCAAACGAAAGGAAAACGAGAAGAATAAATAGTTTTTTCATAATTCTATACATAAAAAAACGGCAGAAGTGTATTCTCTGCCGTTTGTTATCTTATTTCAAGCTTTTCAAAATCCAACCGCCCCCGATAAGGTCATTTCCTTCGTAAAAAACGGCGGCTTGACCCGGCGCAATTGCACTGACAGGTTCGTGGAAGAATATTTCCATTTTATCTGGTTCAATTTGTTCAATAATGGAAGACGAACCCTCATGTTTGTAACGAACTTTGGTAGTTGCAGGCATTTTTCCATCTATTTGTTCGTATTTTTGTAGGTTTAATTTACCAACCCACATACCTTGTCTGTCCAAGTCTTTTTCTATTCCGAGGACAACTTCGTTCGTATCTTTTCGAATTTCTGTGACATAAATTGGGTAGCCAAGTGCAATTCCTAATCCTTTTCGTTGGCCGATGGTATAGAATGGATAGCCTTCGTGTTTCCCAACAATTTTTCCGTCTTCGAGTACAAAATTGCCTCCACGAACTTTTTCCTCTAAACCTTCCACACGTCGTTTTAAGAAACCACGATAGTCGTTGTCTGGGACAAAGCAAATTTCGTAGGATTCTGATTTATTAACCAAATCAAAGAAGCCTCTTTCCTTTGCCATTTCCCGTATTTCTGTTTTTCTTAGATGACCAAGTGGTAATTTTGTTCTCGCCAAGCTTTCTTGAGAAACACCCCAAAGTACATAACTTTGGTCTTTTAGAGTATCAACTCCTTTAGAAACATAAAATCGTCCTTCCGGAGATTGGTTCATGTTTGCGTAATGGCCTGTTGCGATAAATTCACAATCTAGGCGGTCTGCCCTCCGCAAAAGTGCATCCCATTTGATGTGTGTATTGCATAAAACACATGGGTTTGGCGTTCGTCCTTCTAGATATTCACCTGTAAAATGGTCGATTACGTAATCGCCAAATTCTTCCCGAATATCCAAGATATAATGGGGGAAACCCAATTGGACGGAGATGTTTCTCGCGTCGTTGATGGAATCTAGGCTACAGCAGCCTGTTTCTTTTTTATTTCCGCCGGAAGAAGCGTAATCCCATGTTTTCATGGTCATTCCTATCACTTCATACCCTTCATCATGAAGCATGACGGCTGCAAGAGAGCTGTCAATGCCGCCACTCATGGCGACTAAAATTCGTCCGTGTTTACTCATTTCGCTGCGTAGGTTCAAAGCCTACCGGTTGGTGTGTTACTTATGTGATTAAAAGAAACAATGGTTTGAATCAAATGGTTCTTTTCTATTTTTGTGAAAAATATAGAATGCAATGCTCACACACAAAGTTAAAGTAAATGCCGTGGATAATCTATCCGATGCACGCTATTGTGCCGGTATGTTTGTAGATTTTATCGGTTTTTCTTTGAAAAATACGCAAAATGAATGGATTGACGCAGCGAAAATCACTGAAATGACAAATTGGCTGTCAGGTGTAACCTTTATTGGTGAAGTCGGGGAGCAAGATTTGCCATCTAATGCGCACGAATATCCTTTTCAAATTTGGGAGACAAGTAATTATCTACTTTTTGAAGAAAAAATCGAGCAAGGATTTCAAATGGGACTTTCCTTGGATGTGTCTGACTCTCACTTTTTAGCTAAATGGGAAAAGGCAAAGGTGAAAGCTGCGTATGTACGGATAAACCAAGCGACGGTTGCTTTTTTGGCTAGTTTTGCAGGTTGGAATGAAAAAATATTTGTTCATTTAACAGACGAATTGATAGCTGCACGTATTTGGGAAACATACGAGTCTATGCAAGTAGCTTTGGATAGTGGGAAAGAAGTACGTCCTGGTCAATCTGATTTTGGGTCGTTGATGGACGTATTGGAAGCACTTGATGCATAAACTTAAAATAAGATATTTCCTTTGAGCGAAAGATTAAGCCGTTTGTCTATTTTGTATTACCAAGTACTAGGTCAAATTTGATAAGTTTGGAAATAATTTATAGTTGAAGAATATGAAAAAGAGATTGTATAGAATAAAGAGTCAAGACACCATCTTGGGTGGTGTAACACAAGGGTTGGCTGCCTATTTTAATGTGGACGTCACGTTAATTCGTGTCTTGTTTGTGATATTATTTTTTACACCAGCCCCCGTTTTTATTGCGTATCTTATTTTATGGATTGTTCTACCTGAAGAAGAGCTAAAAGCTGCTGACTCAGACACGCCTTATTTTTCAAACTTAAACCAAACAGAACAAATGAGTGAACAAAAAGGAAGCAAGAAAAACCTATTATTTGGTTTATTGCTAATTGTCGTTGGTGTTTCTCTGTCATTTCAAAACTTTTTTGATATTGACATTTTTAACTATCTAGGTAAATTATGGCCCTTAGCGTTGGTAGGAATTGGGGTTTGGTTTATTGTGCGGGATGATAAAGATGTAACACCTAATTAATTGGCTGATTATGAAAACAAATCAAGTGATTTCAGGAAGTCTATTCATCCTTGCTGGACTTTATTTTTTAGCCTCTAATTTTGGACTTATTGATGTTGAAATGCGTGATATTTCACCGTATTGGCCTTTGTTGATAGTTCTTGCTGGCGTGCTCGTTTTGGTCAATCCCGCAAAGAAACTTATGAATACAGGTACTGTTTTTGCACTAATTTTAGCTGTTCCATTGGCTATTCATTCTTTCACTGTAGATGTAACAGATTCACTCTCTTCGGAAGATTGGGAGCAGGAGGAAGAAGAAATGGAAGAAAACAGGGGAGAAATACCAAATGATTCTCCGAAAAGTCAGGTTTACTCTGTTGATTTACAAGCAACTACCAAAAAAGCAAAACTAGAATTTAAGAGTGGGTTGGCTGGGTTTCGCCTAGAAGAAACGTCAGATAAACTTTTTGAGTCTGATGTGACGAGCAGAGCGCGGGTCATGAAATTGTCAGAAGAAGTAAAAGGTGACCAACAAATCGTTCAGTTTTCTGATAATTCATCCAAGAAATGGTCCAAGAAGTTCGACAGTTCAGACGAAAATATTATCTTGAAACTGAACAAAAAACCTGTTTGGGATATTGATTTGAGTGTTGGGCTAGGTGAATTAGATTTCGATTTTTCAGCGTATAAATTACAAAAACTCAAAGTTGATTCCGGTCTTGCTTCTCTTTCACTACGATTTGGGGACAAGGTTTCCGAGAGTGAAATTGAAGTGAATTCAGGTTTGGCAGAAATTAAGTTGGAAGTTCCAGAGCAAGTAGGTTGTGAAATCACTATAAAAGGAGCTTTGAACGGGAAAAGTTTTCCAGGATTCGAACAAATTGATGATAAAAAGTGGAGGAGCGTTGGATATGAAAAAGCAACAAATAAAATTCGAATTAAACTAGAAGGTGGTCTATCTGATTTATCAGTCACGCGTTATTAATTCTATAGACAATAACCCAACAAAGAAGTAGCAGGGCAAACTCTGCTACTTCTTTGTGCGTATGGCAGCTATGGGTTTAATAGTCAGAATTGTACTGGTTGTTAAAAAAACAATAGCAGAAACAACCAGAAAAAGGGCGGCATTTACAGCAATATACCAACCCCATTCCCATGAAATAGGTACAAAATTCATGTAATAATTCACGGGGTCAAGTTGAATAACTTGAAACGTATCTTGAATCCAACACAAGGCAAGTCCGATTCCATTTCCCCACAAAAGTCCTTTCCAAACGATAAATAACGCATTTCTAAAGAACATCGCCCGGATTGTCTGATTTGCTGTGCCCAGTGCTTTTAAAAGACCAATCATCTGGGTGCGTTCCATAATCATAATCAAAAGGACAGACATCATATTGAAACTTGCTACAATTAAAATAAGAACAATGATGATGAGAATATTTCTATCGAGCAGTTCAAACCAGTCAAAGTACTCAGGAGAAATATCCATGATAGAAACAACGCTTAGAAAAGAAGGCAAATCAGCCAATAGTTGTTCTTTTACGGCCTCTATTTGGTTCATATCTTTTACGAAAATTTCAAAATGTCCAATCTGACCAGGGCTCCAGTTGTTCATTTTATGTACAAGTCGGTTGTCACCAATAATTAATTGTTTATCGTATTCTTCAATACCTGTTGTAAATATTCCTTTTACCTTTACTTTCCTTGCTCTTGGTGGGTTTTGAATAAAATAGACGAGAACAGACTCCCCGACACGTATCTTTAATTTTTTGGCAAGGGTTTCTGATACAAGTATTTGATTTTCAGACGATTTTGATGAAATGTCAAGGTTTCCACCTACGATGATGTTTTCAGAAAAGTAGTTATTCACAAAGGAGGAATCCACCCCTTTTATAAGAATGCCTGCGATATCCGTTTCTGATTTTAGAATAGCTGCTTTATTGGTGACGGTAAAAATCCCGTCTAAGCGCTCATTTTTTGCAAAAACATCCTTAATTTCGTCATTTATTTGGAGCGGGGACTCATCAAAGGATTGGTTCAGAGAGATTTTACTCACTTGCAGGTGAGCATTTAAGCTGAACAACTTTTCTTTTATGGTCTTTTTAAATCCAAAAAGGACAGAATAAGAAAGGATTAAAATAGAAATTCCGATGGCGATACTTGCCATGCCTATTCGTGTAATGGTATAAGTAAAGGAGCCAACTTTGGTATTTCTGATTCGATTCGCAAGAAATTGTGCTATATTTTTCATTCAAACTAGATACTATTTTGCAACTATTAATTCATCTTTTGCTCGTTGGCAGTTTTTTCTTCGGTGGTAAAGATAAAACAGATTCCTCGATTGATAAGCAAGAAATTGTGTTGGGAGCTGAACGCAGGGAGCTTTACTACCCAAGATTGAAAGGAAAAAACATCGGGATGGTCGTTAATCATACTTCTATGGTGGGTGATGTTCATTTGGTAGATCAATTGGTATCGGATGGTTTGACTGTAAAGACGATTTTCGCACCCGAGCATGGTTTTAGAGGAAATGCGGATGCGGGCGAGATTGTCAAAGATGGAAAAGATGTATCAACAGGTTTACCGATTGTCTCGCTATACGGAAAAAATAAAAAACCGAGTCCAGAGCAATTGAAAGGTTTGGACGTTGTGATTTTCGATATTCAGGATGTAGGATTGCGGTTTTATACCTATATCAGCACCATGTATTATGTGATGGAAGCGTGTGCTGAACAAAATATTCAAGTCATTATTTTGGATAGACCGAACCCGAATGGGCATTATGTGGATGGGCCAGTTCTCGAAAAAGAGTTCAAGTCATTTGTCGGAATCGTCCCAATACCTATTGTACATGGCATGACGGTAGGCGAGTTGGGTCAATTAATCAATGAAGAAGGGTATCTTTCGAATGGCGTAAGTTGCTCTCTGCTGGTTGTTCCTTGCGAGGGTTATACACATACAACACCGTATATTTTGCCAGTAAAACCATCTCCAAATTTACCTAACCAACAAGCCATTTTATTGTATCCGAGTATTTGTTTTTTCGAGGGAACAACCATCAGCGTCGGTCGGGGTACGAACACGCAGTTTCAAGTAATTGGTGGGGAATACAAAGAATACGGAAACTATACCTTTACCCCCGTAGATATGGCTGGGGCTCAGAATCCACCTTTAGAAGGTAAAGTATGTTTTGGGAGGGATTTAAGGAATTTGGACATGTATGCGATTCGGTTTTCACTTTCATTTCTTCTGGAGATGTATGAGAAATCTCCCAAAAAAGAAACTTTTTTCCTATCCACGAATCATTTTAATCTGTTGGCAGGGAATGCGTGGTTGAAAGAAATGGTCATTCAAGGCGCTTCAGAGGAGGAAATTAGAAAAAGATGGCAACCTGAGCTTGCTAAATTTAAAGATGTTCGTAAAAAATACTTGATTTATGCAGAATAAGGGCGTAATCATTGACCATGAAATGAAGAAATTACTTGGTAAGATTTGTCTTTTGATTGGTTTAACTGGGCTACTTTTTGGTTTATTATCTTGGCTAAATCCGTACAAAGAAAAGGATAAGGAGATTCATTTTAGTGCCTCTATTATTGAGAAACAAGCAAGGTTGAACGCGATTCAATCGCCGAAAGTAATACTTGTAGCTGGTTCAAATTTTTTATACGGTATGGACAGTAAGCTGCTTCAAGATTCTTTAAAAATGCCGGTTGTAAACATGTCTCTCCAATATTTTTTGGGAAGCGATTTTTTATTAAAACAACTAGAAGATGCTTTACAACCAGGAGATATTGTGGTGATGGGATTTGAGTATATGGTTACAAAAGAAGGTTTTGTGTCAGAGAAAATTCGGACAGCTACGTATTTTGAGAAAGCGAGTGAGTGGATATTTTTCCCAAATTGGAAAGAAAAGGTATCCGCACATTTAATTTATTATTTTAATCATTTAAAGAGTGTTTTATTTCGGTTGTTTACGAAATACGAACAAAATCCAACTGTAGAAGACAGAACGAATGAATTATTTAGAGGTGGGATTAATTCATTTGGAGACTTAATTAGCCAGAATAATAATCCATCCGAGACCAGTTTGTCTTTCTCGCCCATGGACTCAGAAAAGCCATTTTTTGGTGTCGTTTCTTGTATGGACAGTATCGCCTCCTTACACCCTCAGATACATTTTTACTATGTTCATCCTACGCTGAGTTCGCAAGCATATTCGGGTGACTCCGCGCGTATAGAGTTGATTCAGCGCCAATTAGAAAAAATGAACCATGTAGATGTACTCACAAAACCAACGGATTGCGTTTACCCAGACACGGGCTTTCACAACAGTCATTACCACATCAAGCCGGCCTTACGAGAGGAACATACTCAGAAATTGATTCGCGCGATTCGTTCAAAAAAGACCCAAAATGCTATTTAACTCGATTGATTTTCTAATTTATTTTGTCGTTGTTGTAGGCACTTATTTTCTATTGCCTTTCAAGTGGCGTGCGATTTGGTTACTGGTCGCTAGTTGTTTTTTCTACATGATGTTCAAGCCAATCTATATTTTGATTCTGGCTGGAACCATTGTTGTTGATTACTACGCAGCCATCTGGATGGATAAAACGGAAGGGAAAAAGCGTAAACTATGGCTGGTTTTATCATTGGTAGCAAATATCGGTGTTTTAGTAATCTTCAAATACGCTGATTTCTTTAAATTAATCCACAACGAAATTGTAGATTTATTCAATCCTGACTTAAAATTCACCAATTTTTGGCGAATACTTCTCCCGATGGGCCTCTCTTTCCACACATTTCAGGCAATGAGTTATACGATTGAGGTATATCGTAAAAATCAGAAAGCGGAGAAAGATTTCATCAAGTATGCGCTGTATGTCATGTTCTTTCCACAGCTAGTGGCCGGACCCATTGAGCGACCACAAAATATTTTACATCAATTCTCTGAAAAGAAATATTTTGATTATGAAAGAATTAAAAGTGGTTTGGCATTAATGGCTTGGGGAATGTTCCAAAAGGTTGTAATTGCAGATAGGCTAAGTGCATTTTCAGATCAAGTCTATAACCGCCCATTGGAAAGTTCCGGATTGCAATTTTGGGTTGGGGCTTTCTTTTTTAGCTTTCAAATTTATTGCGACTTCGCTGGTTATTCAAACATTGCCATTGGGTCTGCCAAAGTGATGGGCTTTGATTTAATGAAGAACTTTGACAGGCCGTATAGTTCAAAGACAATTTCAGAATTTTGGAAAAGATGGCATATTTCTCTTTCTACTTGGTTCAGAGACTATTTGTATATCCCGCTCGGTGGCAATCGTGTCTCTGAAAGCCGAATTTATTTTAATTTATTTTTTGTCTTTTTTATCAGTGGTCTTTGGCACGGGGCAAACTGGAATTATTTAATCTGGGGGGCACTACACGGAATCTACTTACTTATTGGAAGGGCGACCAAGTCTATCCGAGAAAATATACTTCTATCATTCCGGCTTGGCTCGCTTTTCACGTCTTTCATTCAACGTTTGACTACTTTTGTATTGGTTATATTTGCCTGGGCATTTTTCAGAGGCTCTTATTTGTACTATTCCATGAACATAGAAATGGGTCGTCAAATGCTAACACTGGATGGATTTACTTTTGAAGGTACTTTACAAACCTTTTTAGCAAAAAATATTTATTTGTCTCAACCACCTCGTGAGTTCTTGATTAGTCTTATTTTAATCTGTTTACTTGAAACTGTACATTATCTACAAAAAATGGGAAGTTTACGTGAAAAAATCTTCGCGTTGCCCACATTAGGTAGATGGAGTATTTATATTTTGGGGTTATTCTTAATTTTGTTATTCGGTGTGTACGATAGACCCGTACAATTCATATATTTTCAGTTTTAATCCATTAAGTCATTATTTTTCATGAACGAACAAATTTTAATCATAGATTTTGGGTCGCAATACACACAATTGATTGCACGCCGCGTACGAGAATTGAATGTTTATTGTGAAATTCATCCTTTCAGTAAAATTCCTGAACTCACGGATTCCATCAAAGGTGTTATTTTATCTGGTAGCCCTTGTTCTGTTCGGGAGGAGGATTCGCCTCGCATTGACTTAGATAGTTTACGCGGGAAGGTTCCCGTCTTAGGGGTTTGTTATGGCGCCCAATTACTTGCTCATACCGGTGGTGGGGAAGTCAAACCCTCAGCCATTCGTGAGTACGGTCGGGCTATTTTAACGACCGTAGAGCAAACAAATCCGTTATTGTCAGGCATTTCTTCTGATTCCCAAGTATGGATGTCGCACGGTGATACCATCGTATCTCTCCCCGAAAATTTTTCTGTTGTAGCTTCTACAGATGCTGTTCGGGTAGCTGCGTTTGAAGTAACCGGTGAAGCAACATTTGGTATCCAATTCCATCCTGAAGTAACGCACTCGACAGACGGAAAAAAATTAATAGAAAATTTTGTTGTCTCTATTTGTGGATGTTCTCAATCCTGGACTTCCGAGTCGTTTATTGAGTCAACTGTTCGTGATTTAAAAGAAATTCTTGGCAATGACAAGGTCATCATGGGCTTGTCAGGTGGTGTTGATTCTACCGTTGCTGCGGTATTGATTCATAAAGCCATTGGGGAAAATCTTTTCTGTATTTTTGTAGATAATGGGCTATTGCGAAAAAATGAGTTTGAAGAAGTATTGGAGTCCTACAAAGGGCTAGGCTTGAATGTCAAAGGAGTGAACGCCAAAGATTTGTTCTATTCTGAACTAGCTGGTTTAACAGACCCAGAAGCAAAGAGAAAAGCAATTGGTAAAGTTTTTATTGATGTTTTTGATGCGGAGTCTAAACAAGTGACAGATGCAAAATGGCTCGGTCAAGGAACTATTTACCCGGATATTATTGAATCTGTTTCTGTAAAAGGGCCGTCTGTGACGATTAAATCGCATCATAATGTGGGAGGATTACCCGATTTTATGAAATTAAAAGTCATTGAGCCTCTCAAATTGTTGTTCAAAGATGGTGTGCGTGAAGTAGGAAAAGCACTCGACATTCCAGCTACCATTTTAGGTCGTCACCCGTTCCCTGGCCCTGGTTTAGGTATTCGAATTTTAGGTGATGTTACCGCTGAAAAAGTACAAATTCTACAAGAAGTAGATGCTATTTTTATTCAAGGATTAAAAAAATACAATTTGTATAATGAAGTTTGGCAAGCTGGAGCGATGTTATTGCCAGTACAAAGCGTGGGTGTAATGGGAGATGAGCGTACCTACGAACGGGTTGTAGCGCTCCGTGCTGTGACGAGTGTAGATGGAATGACAGCCGATTGGGCGCATCTTCCCTACACGTTTTTAGCTGATATTTCAAATGAAATCATCAATAAAGTGAAAGGGGTAAACAGGGTTGTATATGATATAAGTTCTAAACCACCTGCAACAATTGAATGGGAATAATAAAACAAAAAAGCCACGACAATTCGTGGCTTTTTTGTTTATAGACTTTTATATTATCCACTAAATGAGAGAGATATACTTTCTGTCTATGCAAGATTTGGAAAACCAAAAAGTCCAAAATGAGTGAATTAATGAGACAAGTGCGGGTTAGAAAATGATTAAATGGATAAAATGTGGAAGCGAATGAAGTTGGCTTCATCTATTGCATCTATACTATTTATAAGATTCTGCTATTTGTATTACAAGTAGTAACAAATTACGATACGCTTAAAAAGAGAGGACTTATCAGTTGAAGGTAGAAGTATCATCCAATTGACTTACCTTATAGGGTTGCTGTTTAACCAGTTGTAGGTTTCCTTTTCGTTCTTCTTTTACAGCTAGTTTTTTTAGGCGTAGTCGTCTGTTTTCTAGGAGGTTACCTAGTAAAATATACAGAGCAAATATACCAATCAAGAATACACAAAGTTGGGTGTTTGATAAGTAATGGCGTAAAAAATACGTTGCTGATGAAAGTAAAATAGTATAAGTATAAAATAAAAAAGAGGTCTGAATATGGCTAAATCCGTTGTCAACAATGAGGTGGTGCATGTGCAATCTATCGGCTTTGAAAGGCGACTTTTTTCGCATGATTCGTATAGAAAATACACGTATTGTATCAAAGATTGGCACACTCAATAAAGCAATAGCAACCACGGGTGCGCTTACAAGTCCATCAATTTTGAATGCATGCGTTACATTAAAATGTATAAATTTCACAGTTAATGTAGTAATGATGAAACCTAGAATAAGTGATCCTGTATCACCCATAAAGATTTTGTTCTTTTTGGAGAAATTATAGTACAAAAAACCAACTAAAGTACTTGATATACAAAGGCTTATGGAAGCAAAACTGTAATGACCGTTAGCTAAAAACCAAAAACCGTAGGTTGCCGTAGTAATCATGCCAATCCCAGCGGCGAGCCCATCTATGCCGTCAATTAAATTAATGGCATTAATGAGGGCAATAAAGATGAATATCGTCAATAATACACTAAAAAGATACGGTATTTCGTAAATCCCAAGTATTCCAAAAAAATCGGTGATACGGAGGTCACTGCCAATGACTAAAAGTGCTGCGGCAATGACTTGTGAAATCATTTTTTTAATCGGTGCTAACGCGAACAGGTCGTCTTTTAGTCCCAAAAAGAACAGAATAATAAAACCAACTACAACCCTGTGCATGATGATTCCCTCGTCCCCGAAGTTCCAAAGAAAGTAACCAATGAGTGTTGACGCGAAAATAGCTATACCTCCGAATGTGGGAGTAGGAATTTCGTGGGAACTGCGTTTGATATTTTGTTCCATTAATCCCTTCAAATTACAAACATTAATAATAATAGGAATGGAGCGAAAGGTGATTCCGAAGGATAGCAACATCGAAATCAATATTTTATGTGTAGGATTGGGTATGAATTCTTCAAATGTTAGATTCATAAATCTATTTCTGTTCGTAAAAAATGATTTTACTGGTTCTATTTATACAGTTATACTCATACAAATTTAGTCTTTTAAGGAGATTTGAGGATATTCTTTTCTAAAAAAAATAGAATTATTGATTAAATGGTCTCACAGGCGTCTTTCTCGCTTATAAACCGCCGGTACGCCTTGGTAAATTTGATAAGGAGGCATATCTTTTGTCAAAACGGAACCAACCGCCAATACGCTGTGTGAATAACAAGTAACTCCGGGGCAAACCGTCGCCTTTGCCCCAATCCAAACACCTTCTTCTAATGTGATTGGCTTTGCAACCAAGTCGAAGGTAGGTTTTGTAAAATCATGATTGCCTGTTAGCAACAAACAACCCTGTGATAAACAAGCATTTGAACCGATAGAAACCCGTGTCAGATTATCAATCCAGACGTGTTCTCCAATCCAGACGTGTTCTCCAATTTCTAAAAACCAAGGATATTTTATTTTAACAAATGGCTTTATTACCGTTCCTTGTCCTACTTTCGCGCCAAATAACCGAAGAAAAATAATTTTTAATTTACTAGGAAAAGGAATAAAGACTTCGAAGAACAATCCGCTGATTATGAGCCAACTAAATCTTTTTAATGTACTTCCAGGTTGATACCAACTATTATCATAAACAGCAAGATTTGTTTTATTTCGTTGCATGGTTGATTCGGTTAATTAATTGACTACTTAACTCTCTGCCTTCTACAAGACGTGGCGAAAGAAACTGACGTGTGTTTTCAAATTGTTTTTGATAACTTCCTACATCTCCCTTTTCTATAATATTCGCCCACTCGTGTACAGCCGTATGAAAAGCCAAATCATCTTGGCGGATACTTTTGTCAAATAAGGCGGTTTCTAATGTTTCGTTCAACAATTCGTCATTCATGAACAAATACTCTGCCATACCCACACGAAGTCGAAAGGGTGGTGTCTGACAAATTAAACTTTTATATGGATTGGTTCCTAGATTTTTCCAAGCAACAACCATACTCAACAAACTCAGATGTGAATTGGGTAAGTGTTTTATCGTCGGATTTAAACTGTATTCACTCATCCATTGATCTTCCAGCATCAACTGCCCTGAAAAATCTTTAAATACAATATCCCGTGCTTCCCATATTTCTTTCTTAAATGCCGAAATTTGTTCACTTATCATTTGCCCAAAGAGTTGGTGTTCACTTTGAGCATAGACGCGAATGTCTTTTTTCGCCTCTGGGTTTAGTAAGGCAAGACCAGAATACACGTGATGTTTGTAACTGTATATACGCAGTGTCATCAATAATTTTACACTATCCAACCCGTTGGGCTGCGTTGGGCTTTCCCAAGGATACACTCCTCTGTGCATAAAAGCTGTTCCGATGCTTTCAAAACCAATGTGTGTTATGGCTTGAATATCCGCCATCATTTTATCATGTTCTACATAATTCTCCAATTCAATGACATCTGAACCGATGGCTTGAATGATTTTTGTCGCCTGATTTAATGCACTGGAATCTGTACATCTGTGGACAATCTGTACTATTTTTTGTCCAACAGGCTGTACATTTGGGCCATGCAAAGAGTGTAAAGTGATGATGTGAACATCTTTGGGTAAGTATTTCTCAAACGCCGCAATTTCAGGTGCTTTTACAGACGTTTGACCTGCTACAATTGCTCCAAACTTGGTAGAAGGCCCGTAAGCAGCAACCACTTCATGGATTCTGGAGGTTTCGACTGAGTACAAAATAAAGTCACAAAGTCTCGAAACTTCTACACCCGAAGACGTAATTCGTACATTTGAATACTCTTGAAATTCTTCTGTAAGCGTTTCTTTGTTCTCTTCTTTGTCACATCCAATTATTTCAAAACCTTGGTCTGCCCATGTTTTAGCAAATAATTTGCCCATGTCCCCCAATCCGATAATTCCTATTTTCATTATTTTTAACTAATCAATGCGCGTCTAACTTTCCTGCAAATCAAATCAATTTTGGTTTCAATTGGTTGATTTGAATGGAAAAAAACAAAAAAGCCGACTGAATTTCCCATCCAGTCGGCTTTCTCTCTTACAAATCTATCCTTATGGATGTTCAATTTGTAATTTCTCAGAAAATTTATGATACAAACGTTTTTGTTTGTCGTCAAGATCTACTTTTTTTCCTTGAATGAACGCGTGGCTTACCTTATTGGTACGCATGTCCAAAATATCTCCGGCAGAGATAACGAGGGTCGCGTCTTTTCCAACTTCTAGTGTACCGACTCGGTCTGCAATACCCAAAATTTTGGCATTGTTTTCTGTAATCATTTGCAAGGCTTGCTCCGGCGTGAGTCCGTGTGCTGCGGCTGTTCCGGCAACAAAAGGCAAGTTCCGGGTGCGCCAATACGAAGCGTTGTAGAACATACCAACCATAATTCCTTGATTCATCAAATCGGATGGTAATTTGTACGGATTCCAAACGTCGTCATCCGTTTTATTGGGCAGACGATGTGTACCTGAGAGTAAGACAGGGATGTTTTTCTCTTTGATTAATGGAATCGCCAAATCCGGGTTTTCAACACCAACCAATACCAACTTTTTTACCCCTTGCTGCTCTGCAAACTGAATGGCTTCAATGATTTCTTTGCCTTCATTCACTTCTAAAAACAGCTGCTGACCTCCTGTAAATAAGCCTTTCATTGAGGCTAATTTTAAGTTGGCGTTGGTAGGATTATTTATTTCCGCGTATTTTTTTGCTTCTGTAAATAATTGACGTAATTCTTGGATGTTTTGCTCGTATTTTGGGTTTTTGCCTGTGGTAAAATTCATCGTAGCAAAATCAAAATTACGACTAATCCGCGATGGCCAACTCATCCAAATGCCGTCGTCTATTTTTAAGGCAGCATCTTCCCAGTTCCATCCATCGTAATGAACAATCGAGGAAGTACCTGGAATAATTCCACCACTTGGTGTTACTTGACCAATCAAAATACCGTTTCCACGAATCGTAGGAATGACTTCCGAGTCTGTGTTGTACGCAATTAAAGCACGTACATTCGGGTTGTAATCGCCTACTTCACTGAAATCTTGGGTCGTACGAACTGCGCCGATTTCATTCAAACCCGCTTGTGCATACGGCGAAATAATACCAGGATATACATGTTTTCCCGTTATTTCAATCACCTCTGCTTTTGCCGGAATAATCGTTTTATCAGTGCCAATGGCTGTAATTTTCCCTTTGTCAAAAACCAAGATTCCTTTGGAAATTGTTTTTCCATTTCCGACATAAATATCACCACCAACCAAAGCGATGGGCGCTTTTTGTGCCTGCCCCGGAAGTGGATTTTGTGCCCTTACTGATAGCGTTGTCGCGCTCAAAAGGAGTAAAGCTGAACAAATATATTTTTTCATTTGCCTTTCAAATTAAACTTAATCTTGTGATTGATTTTTCATACGTAACGTCATATCCAAAGCTTCTGACGAAATTCCGCCGTACTCAACGATGGTATCGCAGTGGATGTGCATACTGTTTGTCATAGGACGTGCTTTTTGTGTAGGCGCTCCTCCCGCTTTTTGAGCAAGCATTATCTGAACCAGACGGTTTCTTTCAGCCGCCGCTTCTTTGCGCAATATTTCGTCTTTTTCTTTATCAAAATAGACAGTTCCATCAATAATGGTTTTCTCAGGACGTGCATACACAGATAGCGGGTTGTTCGTCCAAAGTACAATATCCGCATCTTTTCCTACTTTGATACTGCCTACTTTGTGGTCAATACGCATCATTTTCGCCGGATTCAACGTAACGGTTTTCCAGGCATCTTCTTCTGATAAACCTCCATATAAAACTGCTTTTGCCGCTTCTTGATTCAATCTTCTTGCCATCTCTGCATCATCTGAGTTAATGGCAGTCAAAACACCTGCTTTGTGTAACATCGCCGCATTAAACGGAATAGCCTCTTTTACTTCCATTTTATATGCCCACCAGTCAGAAAAAGTAGAAGCTGCAATTTGACGTTGCTTCATTTTATCCGCCACTTTATATCCTTCCAAAATATGCGTAAACGTATTGACTTTGAAGCCCATTGAATCCGCTACGTTCATCAACATATTGATTTCTGATTGTACATACGAGTGACATGTAATATGTCTTGTGTTTTCCAAGATTTCAACCAAGGCATCTAATTCAAGGTCTTTTCTTGGTGGTGTTACACCTGTTTTGTTCTTCAAAGCATTGTATTCTTTCCACGCTTTTGCATATTCTTTCGCACGTGTAAAAGCATCGTAATAGACTTGCTCAACACCCATACGAGTTGCCGGGTAACGGTCTGGTGCCGACGGAGCATTGCCTCTTTTGACGTTCTCACCAAGCGCAAATTTGATAAATTCAGGTGCTTGTGGGAATTTTAAATTCTCCGGAGATTCACCCCATTTAAGTTTGATAATCGCAGATTGCCCACCGATACAGTCAGCAGAACCATGCAGTAGCTGTGAAGTCGTTACGCCACCAGCCAATTGTCTGTAAATATTGACATCTTCGGAGTTGATAACATCGCCCTGTCTTACTTCTGATGACACTGTTTCCACTTCATTGATAGATAATAACGCAATGTGCGAATGTTCGTCGATAACGCCAGCTGTCAAGTGTTTTCCTTGACCATCCACTGTTTTTGCTGTTTTGGAAGTCAAATTTTTTCCAATTTTAGCAATTTTTCCATTCTCGATTAAGACGTCTGTATTTTGCAGAATACCTTCTTTCTCGTTAGTCCAAACAGTTGTATTTTTAATCAATAAATCTTCTGCTTTGGGTTTTTCTTTGGCTCCGAAAGCGGTAAATGGATACAAGATTTCGCCCGTTTTTATTTCTTTCTCTGCGGCTGCACTCTTTGGCGCTGTTTCGCTGAAAGGAGTAGTCGGCATGGCTGTCCAAGCGACTTCTTTTCCGTCGCCATCCAATCCTTTACCCATGAAATTCACTCCGTTTTTGTAGCCACTCAAGCGGGTTGTTTTTCCTTTTTCGACAAACGATATAGTCACTAAATTTCCGTCTAAGCTCACTTTAGGCGTGATTTTAACCGTATCATTGACCATCATCTCAAAAGTTGGCTTATCCATTGTTCCTTTGATGACCAACTTGGCAATTCGATTACTAATATCGACTGAATAATCTCCTCGAATATCCTCTTTATCCAATGGAATAAATTCAAACGGTTTGCCTTGAATCCAATTTTGGTGAATTTTGGCGTTTGAATTAAAAATATCTTCCGATGAAATAAAGAAGTTCGCCAACATTCCTTTTTGAATTTTCCCTACCATTCCTTCTACTTGAAGTTGTTTGGCAGGAACAGAGGTAATGGCGTTCAATGCAACCGATTTAGGCAAACCGTACTGAACGGCTTTGCGTAAATTCGTCCAGAACATATCTTTCTTCGTTAAATCAGCCGAAGTAATGGAAAACGGAATGCCAGCCTGATGTAAAAGTGCTGGGTTTTTAGGCGCTAGTTCCCAATGCTTCATGTCTGTGAGCGATGTTCTTTCAGCATCATACGGGTCTTCGACATCATACGCGTCAGGGTAATTGATTGGTACAACCAAAGAAGCATTCGTCGCTTTTACCTCTGCTATTTTTTGGTATTCATCTCCTTTTGTTTTAATGATGAATTGCGTACCAAATTCATCACCGATGCGGTCTGCACGCAAAACATCCAAGACATTAGCTGCCTCGAAAATGCGAGGAAGTTGACTTGTTTGGTTGATAGCTTCCAGTGAAATATTTCTTTCTTTTGTATTTCCGCCCTTTTTATACCAATCAGCATCGTACAAAGTTTGTCTTAACAGGGCAACCGCGCCCATCAAGGAAACCGGAAATGTTTGCGAAGAGCTACCCTTATTAAACGAATAATGAGTGGCTACTTTGGGTTGAAGTAACGCAATGTTTTCTGAACCATCGTAGAAAGAAACAAGTGCTGAAGTACCGCGTGCAATTCCGTCTGGTTGGTGTGTCACGGCAACGCCAAACCCGATTTTCCGCATGGTTTCTGCGGTTTTCGCATCAACAACAAATTGTTCTGCTGCGTTTACTTCCGGATGTACCGCTTGGTTCCAATTGTACGCTCCTTTTTTCTCGGAGTCAAATTGAGTTTGATAAAAATTACGACCGCCTCGGCTTCTTTTTACTTCTGGAACACCATAATTTGCATAGGCATCGACTAATCCGGGGTAAATGTGTTTGCCCTTTAGGTCATACACGATTGTACCGGCGGGGAGTGTGAAGTTTGCGCCGACTGCTTCAATTTTGTCGCCTTTTACAAAAAGTAAGGCGTTTTCAATGACATTTTCACCATCCAAGTGAATCGTGGCATTCTTGAAGGCATACAAGCCTACGGGCTCATTCTGAACGCCATTTGGCTTGAAAGTCTGCTGGGCAGTAGCCGATATTCCGACTCCAAAGAGTAGGAGGTAAGCCACTTTTTTGTACCATTTCCTCATAGTTTGTAATTGATTTAGTTTGAATTTCAATTTGCAATATCTATGTAACCCCTCACTTATCAAAGTGTTCACGTCTCTTCCCCTCGTTTTTAGCGACGAATATTTTGAATTTATGTCTAATTTTTCCCCTTTTTCTTTGCCCTCCCATGATTAGCACCGTATTTTTGCATTTTTAAATGAGATATGAAAAATCAAAATATACTGAAAATCGCGATTCAGAAGTCTGGTCGCTTGAGCGAAGACTCCATCAAACTTTTCAAAGAGTGCGGAATTAAATTTGAAAACGGCAAAGGAAAACTCAAAGCCGAATCGGCAAATTTCCCCGCTGAATTTCTCTTCCTCCGCGATGACGACATTCCGGGTTATGTGGCAGATGGTGTCGCTGACCTTGGTATCGTTGGTGAAAATGTTTTGGTTGAAAGTGCTAAAAATGTGCAAGTTAGCCGCAAATTGGGTTTCTCAAAATGCCGACTCTCCATCGCGGTCCCGCGTGAAATTCAGTACGACGATGCTTCCTATTTATCTGGAAAAAGTATCGCTACATCGTATCCCCAAATTCTAGGTGATTATTTGTCAAAAAAAGGCATTGACGCGCACATTCACGAAATCAGTGGCTCAGTAGAAATTGCGCCAAGTATAGGTCTAGCAGATGCCGTTTGTGATATTGTTAGCTCCGGTAGTACGCTTTTGAGCAATGGTTTGAAAGAAGTCGAAACCATTTTTAAGTCAGAGGCAGTTCTAATTGCTACCGAAAATTTGTCTGAGGAGAAAACCTTACTTTTAAACAAGCTATTATTTAGAATTAATGCTGTTCAAACGGCACAAAATTACAAATACATCTTGTTAAATGCCCCGAACGAAAAATTAGATCATATCATTTCTTTTTTACCTGGCATGAAAAGTCCGACCATCGTTCCACTTGCGCAAGAAGGTTGGAGTTCTGTTCATTCGGTGCTGGAAGAAAGTGAATTTTGGGAAAATATCGAGGCGCTCCGGGAAGCCGGCGCTCAAGGTATTTTGGTTATCCCAATTGAAAAAATGATTTATTAATTCCTTCCAAGGGATTTCCACACAATCTTATGCAAATCATACAAAATCCGGCAAGAAATTCATGGGCAAGCATCTTGGCTCGTCCTGTTTTTGACTCCGCAGAAATCGAAAAACGCGTGCAACCCATCCTAGAGGCTGTAAAATCCAAAGGAGATGAGGCACTTATTCATTTTGCCAAGCAATTTGATGGTTTAGATGTTTCGACTTTTGAAGTGTCGCAAGCGGAGGTAGAAAATGCCATCGAACATGTACCCGCAGATTTAAAAAATGCCATTGACGCTGCTTATGAAGCCATTTATCGGTTTCATGAGGCACAAAAATCGGATATTGTCAAGATTGAAACCATGCCCGGCGTCACTTGCTGGCGGAGAAGTGTAGGCATTCAACGTGTGGGAATTTATATTCCTGGAGGCACTGCGCCTTTGTTTTCTACAGTGCTTATGCTCGGGATTCCGGCACAAATTGCGGGTTGTCAGGAGGTTGTCTTGTGTTCTCCAAGCAACCACCCGGCTATTTATTATGCAGCAAAAAAAGTCGGTGTTACCCGAATTTTTAGAGTAGGTGGCGCACAAGCAATTGCTGCTATGGCATACGGAACTGAGTCGATTCCGTCGGTTTATAAAATATTTGGTCCTGGTAATCAGTATGTTACAAGTGCTAAACAATTGGTTTCCAAAGAAGGAACAGCGATAGATATGCCTGCCGGCCCGTCTGAAGTCGCCGTTCTTGTGGACGAAACGGCTATTCCCGCTTTTGTTGCTGCTGATTTACTCTCCCAAGCGGAACACGGCGTGGACAGTCAGGTGGTTTTGGTAAGTACAGATTTAGCCATCATTCAGCCTATTTTGGAGGAGGTCGAACGCCAAGTTGCGCTTTTGCCTCGCCAAGAAATCGCGCGGGCAGCTCTCCAAAATTCAAAAGCTATTTTTGTTGAAAACCTATCAGAAGCTATTGATTTACTGAATGAATACGCTGCTGAACACTTGATTATATCCACGCAAAATCCAGAAAATGTAAGTGAACGCATCGTAAATGCGGGTTCTATTTTCTTAGGAAATTATACGCCTGAATCGTGTGGAGATTACGCTTCAGGGACAAATCATACACTACCAACCAATGGTTTTGCACGTGCGTACAGTGGGGTTTCGCTCGATAGTTTTGTGAAGAAAATCACGGTTCAACATATTTCGGAAGAAGGCTTGCGTGTCGTAGGTCCTGTCGTTGAAAAAATGGCTGAAGCTGAATCGCTCATAGCGCACAAAGAAGCGGTAAGTATCCGGTTGGCGTCTTTATTGAATTAATTTATTTTGTACTTTATTTCTACGTCCGAATCTGCCGGTTCGGACGTTCTTTTTTATATGCACCCTTATTTTTCCAATTTATCCGCCGCACTCGCCAAAGAAAAAAATGTGGACGAAGCGCAGTTCCTGGCACAAACCAAAGAAACGTCTGTTGCGCAACGACGTGAAAAAGGACTAACTTGGTATCCGCTTGCAATTCGGCAAACGGAAGCTGCTTTGGGCGATTATTTGCAGGTTCTTTTTGAACGAACGACACATCACGAGCTAAGTCATTCTTTCAAAACAGGTGTTCCTGTCGCTTTTTTTAGTCAACACAATCCAACAGAAGATAGAATCCAAGGTGTGGTTACATTTGTGGGTGGAAATCAGATTCGGGTGCATTTCCGGGTGGATGAATTGCCTGATTGGTCACGCGACGGAAAGTTAGGGCTGGACGTTCTGTTTGATGCCTACACGTACGATACGATGCAAGAAGCAATGCAAGAAGCTTCGAAGTCGTCGTCGCCATTAATCCCGATTTTAACCGGTTCAAAAAAGGCAAGTTTTGATAAAAATATAGCTGATTACAGCAACAGCAATTTAAACGATTCACAAGTGAAAGCAATCAATAAAATGCTTTCAGCCAATGAATTAGCTATTTTACATGGTCCGCCGGGGACAGGAAAAACAACGACTTTGGTGGCTGCTATTCAAGCCTTAGTAAAAAAGCAAGAAAAACCTTTGTTGGCGTGTGCAGCAAGCAATACGGCAGTTGATTTATTGACAGAAAAACTCGTGAAAGCTGGGGTAAAAGTCATGCGCGTCGGACATCCAGAGCGGGTCTCGGCAGAGGTCCAAAGTGTGACCATGGATTCGCTCGTTGCCAATCATCCGATGGCAAAGGAAATTAAAAATTTACGTAAACAAGCTCGTGAATACAAAAATTTAGCGCATAAATACAAACGAAATTTTGGATTTGCGGAGCGTGAACAAAGAAGATTGTTGTTCGATGAAGCTAAGAAAATAACCAAGGAAATTGAGAAAATAGAAGCCTATATTTTGGATGACATCCGAACCAAAGTACAAGTAATAACAGGAACTTTGATAGGAATCAATCAATTTTCTGTCCGTAAAATGCAGTTTTCTACCGTTGTGATTGATGAAGCCGGACAAGCCCTTGAGCCGGCTATGTGGGTTCCTTGTTTACGCGCCGATAAAGTCATTTTGGCAGGCGACCATCGCCAATTGCCTCCGACCATCAAATCAGACGAAGTGGCTTTGGCAAAAACCATGTTGGAAAAATTAGTTGAAAGTCAGGCGGAAAGTGTTGTAATGCTTGATATTCAATACCGAATGCACGAAAATATCATGTCGTTTCCGTCCTTGTATTTCTATGAAAATAGACTGCAAGCGCATCCAAGTGTGAAAGAAAAAAAGCTATTCTCGTCTGATACGCCAGCCGTTTTTATCGATACAGCGGGAACAGGATTCGAGGAAAAACAGGTTGGGACGAGTGCGGCAAATCCGGAAGAAGCGGCTTTTGCTTGGCGTTTTTTACAGAATTATTTGAACGAACAAGAAGCAAAATCAAAGAATAAACCAACGGTGGGGGTCATTAGTCCGTACAAAGAACAAGTAAATATATTTACACAATTGCTTGATAATGAGGGAGGTAAATTATCAAATTGTGCGAATGTACGGATAAATACCGTGGATAGTTTTCAGGGACAAGAAAGAGATGTGATTCTGATTAGTTTGGTGCGAAGTAATACAGAAAATTCGATTGGTTTTTTACACGATTTGCGACGAATGAATGTCGCCATGACACGTGCCAAAAAGAAATTGATTCTTGTTGGAGATAGTGCAACGTTTGGTCATCATCCTTTCTATCAAGCACTTATCCAGTTTTTTGAAAACCAGGGTACGTACCACAGCGCGTGGGAATTTATGGATTAATATCAGACCAAAACATATCCACGGAAACCACGGGAAGCGTAGTAAGAGTCGGCGCCGTTGTGGTAAACGAAGATGTGTCCGTAACGCCAATCTCCGAAAATAGCACCGCCTTTTTGTCGGATATCGGGTGGTGTCAATAACCAACTCGATGTTTTTTTGTCCCAATTTTCTTTGATTTGGAAACGTTTGTATTGGTCTTCGGATAGTAATTGAATGCCTATTTCTTCGGCTAGTTCGAGGCAGCTGGTAGTGGGTTTATTTTCTTTTCTTGCTTCTCTGGCGGCTTGGTCGTAGCACGCACTTCGTCTTCCTTTGGGGCTTTCGGGCGCACAATCACAGATGATATATTTTCGTGTATCTTCTTGATAACCAACCACATCTGGTTCGCCGCCGGTTTCTTCCATGCGTTGCAGGGTTCTCCATTTATCTGGCGAATCCAAAATGGCGGCTTCCACCTCCTGCCAGGTAATTTCTGGATGTCTGTGGAGATGGGTATGGAATCTCTTTTCGAGAATTTGAAGGAAGGGGAGGAACTCGGTTTGGTTCATTATTCTATAGGTAAAATGGACGAGTCAATTTAGTGATTTCTGGGAAAAAAGAGAAGGGATTTATTTCCATTTTTCTGGATAAAAAGTGAAGGAAAGTACAGATGTAAATGGGAGATAATTGATTTCGTTGCTTATTTGAGAATTATTTGTTTGTGAAATAGTACGTTCAAAAGGTGTATTGAATATATTTTTTAGTACAATTGCTGCCTTACATTGATTATTCCGAAGGAAATATCTACTTAGTTCAGCATCAAAAAAACTTTGTACTTGGGTCTGTTCAGTAACATTTGCATTGAAACGAAGGTGTGAATCAAAATACCATTTCTTTCCTAAATCTAGATTATTTCGAAGAATTAGTTGGTGATTGGATTGCAAACGATTCTCTAAAAAAGAGAATTGAGATTTCATATTTGCCCGAACCTGAAAACCTGAGTTTATTTTGAGTGTAGTACTTAACTGCGTAAAACCAAATCGAGTACGTAAAGTAGTCAATTGGTTTTGTGTTTCCATCAAAGAATTTACGCCCAATAATCCACCTAAAAAAAACCAAGTGAATCGACTGTTCGGTTGGATTCGAAACAAGGTAAAATGTGCGTTATACACACTTGTGGGTTCTTGTGCGTTGGTGAAAGTGGATTCAAATGCGCCTGTTTGCAGATTAAATTCATTTCGGTTAATGATACTTCCTTGTTCGATTTGTTGGTAATTTATCGATAAATTCACTTGATAACCATTTTTACTTGCGGATGTAAATGTTAAATCGGACGAGTTTTGTCTGTAGTGCTGCAAACGAAAATTCCCGCGAACAAGATTGAAGACTTCGCTACTATCTAATATCGCCAACGTATTTTGCCAAGTAGGAAGATAAGGTTCTCTAGCAAATTTGATAGCAAGCGTTGATGTTGAAAGACGAAAATTCATCTTCGTAAATGGATTTAACCAAAAATGAGGAGAGTCTCGAAATTGTAGTCCGTCTGAATCTCTTTGTACCAGCCATTTCCAATATCCTAATCCGGAAATAATTTGTGTTTTAGGTTTTTTGTAAAATAGATATAGTCCCGATTCAATTTTTGCTGTTTTTTCTTGATTTATATTTACTAGGGAAGAATTTTTAGATGGAAAAGGCAAATTTAACTGATTCGTTTGCTGCCAAAGTTGAACCTGTCGATGCGTAAAATTAAGTTTACCTTCTACTAATATTCTTCTAGTTAACGGACGAGCATGCAAAAATTGGGTGCTGATGTAGTGTAACGAATTATCTTTAGTAAGTGCTTGATTTTGTAGTTTATTGGCTGAAAATGAATCAGTTCGGTTGCTGAAAATTTTATTTTCTGAGGGTAAAGAAGTGTGCATTTGGAAATAAAGAGAGGACACTATTCCTGGCTTTTTTCCTTTATGTACTCCGCTTACTTGTAGAATATTATCAAATAACGCATTGGTTTGACTAAGTTGACGGGTTGCTGTATTGATTGAAAAAAAACTATCAATAAAGGATTGAATAGTGTCTCTTTGTGATATTTGATTTCCATTAAGTTGTATTTGATTAGCGAATTGGAAGGTTGTTTTTGGATTCAGTTTCCAAACCAAGTTAAGCTGTGCGTGTGCATGTTGTAACTTTTCAATTCGATTTTGAGTGGTCTCAACGGTTTGGTTGATAGAATTAAACAAAGAAAAGTTGGTTCGCCTCTGCCACTGATAATTTTGATTCGCAATTCCTACCACAAATCCATCCATTTCTACTTTTGAGCGAATGTGGGTTATATTGAAACCCATGTCTGCATATCGGTTGTTGCCTTGTAGTCTTTGATTGATTGGTAACTGATTTTGTGTTTCTTGCGTCAAGTCGGTTTCGTAAAGCCCAATGGCTGAGCCTTGCCGATTCAATGTTTTCTTGTAATTTCGAACGGTCATTTCTTCCAATGTTTTTGGGTCAATTCCTCTTTCGTTTATTGAATTAGCCGTCGAAAATCCACTTACAAACCCTTTGGGCATTATTTTAGAGAACCGACTATTTGTTATATAATTTTGGTTGTTTCCGTATCCACCGGAAATATTTCCGTAAATACCCTTTTTCTTTGTGGGTTTTAGTACGAGATTCAATGTGTTTTGTTGCAGGTGTGTAGTTGGGCTACTTTCAATAAATTCCATACGTTCAATCATATCAGCCTTGATATTATCGAGCGTAAGAGAGCCTACTCCGCCAAAAATCTTTTTGCCATCTACCGTAACTTCTTGTACGTTCTTACCTAGAACACGTAAACTACCATTTCCATTAGTTTCCAGACCTTGGATACGGTCAAAAAGTGTATTTGCTTCTGCGTGAGGTCGTGCATCGGAATCTTTCACGTGTATGACCAGCGTGTCACCTTGTCTTTCGAATCGTTCTTTCTCTGCTTTTATGATAACCTCCTTTAACTCTAGTATTTTTTCTTTGGGTTTCAAAGAAATGACCAATGGGCAATGCAAAGTATCAGCATTGAAAGTAACTTGTATGGAATCAAAAAAGGGAGAATGAACACTTATTTGGTAGCTATTGTAAGATTCGAAGTTAAAATTTATTTCAGGAACAAATAGACGTTTGTGTAAAACTAACGTGTCTTTCGTGTTATTTTTTTCAAAAATTTGTAGAGATGTTTCTAAAAAAGGGTATTCTTTTGGGTAAGAAATCTGAATGACGCATGGTGATTTTTGACAAACCCCTTCAGAAAAGAAAAATAGAAAAGTACAAAGTAGATATAGTTTTCTCAAAGTGGATGAATTAAAAAGTGCCGGCTTTGAATTCTTATTGTTCTGCTAAATAGAATGTAATTCTGAATACAGCAGTTCCATTTCCATTGGGCGCGTCACAATAGAACCAGTCTCCAATTATGTCTCCGGAGTTATTATAAATGTAACCTCCGCCACAATAAACGAAAGACTGGTTTTCATCATTGTGAGTTTCTACTTGTGTAATAACGGTATTTTGTTTACTAGAAGGGATTGAATTTGTTTCAACTTGGGACGCAAGTGAGGTAAAAGTGAATCCAAAAAAGAAAGCTAATAGTGTAAGTAATTTTTTCATGATAATAAAAAGTTTTAGTTTTAAAAATGATTGATTTTTCAAAGCTGGCTTGTAAACTTAATTTATTTTATTTTCATTTGCAAGAAAAAAAATAGAAACATGAAAAAAACATTGATTTTAGTTACATGCTTGAGTTACTCTTCTTTTGCTCAAAACTTGCCATTGACTGAACGCCACACTATACAAAGTAAAATTGTTGAAGAGTCAGGTTCAAATCAAGCGGTAGAGACACCAACAATAGAAGAAGGAAAAGACATTGGCAAAGTAAAAGTTGAGATAGTTAGAAATAACGGAAAGTCCATGATGAGTACTTGGCGTGTATTTACCCTTCGTCCTGAAAATCAGGGTTGGTTTGTTGATATGCGCATGAAACGATTGATTAAAAGAGTAGGACAAACCTTAGATGTTGATACGGATAATTCTTTTCCGAGTGACGAACGCAATAAACAAGCAACTGATCATTATTTACAATACATAGACCAGCCCATTCAGCTTTCTTTAACAAGCAAATGGGATACCCTTTCACTGAAAAATCCTAAGTTAACGGTATATGACTTATCCAACACATCTGTACCCCAGTTACATCGGGTCGTACTTTTTTCAGGTATTTTTTTAGACCCTTCTCGCTTCAAAGAAAAATCCTGGAAGGAAGAAGTGGTGCGAGATAAAACTGTTTATACGAATACATTTATGGTGAATGAAGAATCTGCTGATCGAATCAAATTGCTTATCAGTGGTACACAAACAGAATTTGTGTCACTGAGCGGAGTGAAAAATGAAACGATTGTTCCCGTAGCTGGACAAAATATTACGGCCACTTCAGGCGGAAATGACTTGCACTACGATGGATTTTGTTGGGTTTCTAAGACAACTGGATTTATTTCTGAGATTGAATTATATGTAAAAGGAACTTCCGTGATGCATGTAATGGGACAGACTATGAATAGAAAAGTAAATAAAAAATATACAATCACGAATACGCTTGCCTCTAAATAATAGGGGATTTATTTATGAAAAAAGCCTCCAAACTATTCAGTTTGGAGGCTTTTTCACGAAAGATACCGTGGAGATGCAGGGAGTCGAACCCTGGTCCGAACATGGCCTCCGTCGAGCCTTCTACATGTTTAGTTGGTCTTATTTGTCGGGAATAAAAAGCCGTCCAACGTACCTTGTTTATTCCGTATCTTCTCAAATACTACCACGCAGTAAGAAGCCCGTTGCGTAGCGCCTCTGTGTTTCGACACCCCTGAACCCACCGCGACAGAGGTTAGCAGTGGAGGGATGTGGCGTTAGCTTAATTTACTCCGAAATTAGGCTGCCATGGCATACGAAGTATTGCCAGTTATTGTTCGGTAGATTTTTTAAATGGAGACCTTCCACCAACTCCATACATGCTTATACTCGCGACTGCTTCACGCCGTCAAAACCGGTCATCCCCAATCGTGTAAAAAATGTAACACGACTATCTCAGCAAAAAGTTCAATCTTTCTGTATTTTATTGAAAATAACTGAAACTTTGTCCTGCTTCGAGTTTTACTAAAAACGCATAATACAAGTCTATACACGCCTGAATATCTTCTTTATGGCAGGTTTCAACCGTTGTGTGCATATACTTTTGAGGCAGCGAAATCAACGCTGAAGCAACGCCTTCCCCAGAATACGCAAACGCATCGGTGTCTGTGCCCGTAGAACGACTCACCGCCGAAAGCTGCACGCCAATTTTTGCTTCCTCGGCTACATCCCGTAAAAAGTTCAATAAATTATTCTGCACAGCTGGCCCGAATGTCAAGACAGGCCCTTTTCCACACGAAATATCGCCATCCTTGATTTTGTTGTACATCGGCGACTGCGTATCGTGCGTCACATCGCAACAAACGGCCACATCAGGCTTCAATCTTCTGGAAATCATCTCCGCTCCACGCAACCCGATTTCTTCTTGTACCGAATTTACAATGTACAGTGTATAAGGTAATTGTATGTTATTTTCTTTGATTTTTCGGGCAACTTCTGCAATGATGTACCCGCCCATTCGGTTATCTAGCGCACGTCCTACATAAAATTTGTTGTTGAGCTCCATCAAATCCGCTTCAAACGTAACGACCGTTCCGACGTGAATCCCCATTTCTTCTACTTCCGCCTTTGAGGAGGCGCCCACGTCGATAAAAATATTTTTCAGCGACGGTGTTTCTTCTTTCCCAGCTTCGCGGACATGAATGGCAGGCCAGCCAAAAATCCCTTTGACCACGCCGTTTTTACGAGTATGCAAGTTGACGCGCATCGACGGCGCAATTTGATGGTCAGAACCACCGTTACGGCAAACATAAATATAGCCGCTCTCGCTGATGTAATGAACAAACCACGAAATTTCATCCGAATGTGCCTCAATAACGACCTTATAGGGTTGCCCTGGATTTATTACACCCACGGCAGTTCCATATACATCCGTGATGACCTCGTCCAAATAAGGGGCGAGATAATCCAACCAAATTTTTTGTCCAGACGCTTCAAAGCCCGTCGGAGAGGCATTATTCAAGTATTTGTATAAAAATTCGATGTTTTTTTCCATGAAATGTTGTTCGTTTTTGCAAATCTAAGCAGCTATTTTCTGAATTGAAAAAGTATAAACAATTTTGAGGTTCATCGCACGAAATTTTCTACCCAAAAAATACCCGCAAAAAGCCCCATCAGGGCAAAATACGGGTAGAGAATTTTTATTGTATCACGCCCCATCACGGCAAAATACGGGTAGAATCCGTTTGGATTTGTACAAAATTAATTTTTGACGAATTGCAAGCTCGCGGAGTTCAAGCAATAGCGTAATCCCGTCGGTTTGGGACCGTCTTCAAAGACATGGCCGAGGTGTGCATCGCAACGCGCACATTTGACCTCCTCACGCACCATTCCCAATGAATAATCTTTTTCAACCACAACATGACAGTCGTTGATGGGTTGGTAAAAACTAGGCCAACCGGTTCCCGACTCAAATTTTGTTTTGGATGTAAACAAAGACAAACCACAGCCAATACATCGGTATTCGCCTTTTTCGTGATTGTCCCAATAAATTCCTGTGAAGGCGCGCTCCGTTCCTGCCTTTCGAGTGACGTAAAACTGCTCAGAAGTTAGCTGTTTTTTCCATTCAGCTTCTGATTTGGTGAGTTTGACAATTCCGCAATCGGGCGTCGCTTTGGTGGTCGTTGTATTTTTCTTTTGTGCCTGGCTGTTGCAACCGAACAGGAGCAAAACAAAGGCGATGAGTGTATATTTCATTGATTTTTATTTTTATTTCTATGCATATACTCTAAAAAATCAAGATTGGTTTTAAAATCGAAGGTATTTGTCTAATTGTCCGTCATCCCTTACTTTTGGAAAGTTTATACATAAAGAAAAAACGATGTTTAGTAAAAAGATAGATTCCTTTATTCAGCTGCTGTTTGTGGTCGTCCTTTTGGCTTATTTTTTCCCGGATGGGGCGGGAGAGGCGACGATTGCTTACCTCGATGGCATCGCGAAAGTGGGGATTTTTTTTATTTTCTTTTTTTATGGATTGAAATTAAACAAACAGGAAGTTTGGGCTGGAATTTCTAATTGGCGCGTGCATTTGGTGGTTCAATTGGCCACTTTTTTGCTTTTTCCGTTGCTTGCATTGGGAGTCCAACCCTTTTTTTATGCAGCAAACCAAGAAGTTATTTGGTTAGGATTCTTCTTTTTGGCGGTATTGCCCTCAACTGTCTCGTCTTCGGTCGTGATGGTTTCCATGGCTAGAGGAAATGTACCCGCAGCAATTTTTAATGCAAGTATTTCTGGATTTATCGGGATGTTGGTTACGCCAGCTTGGATGTCGCCGTTTGCAAGTACGGTAGGAATGAAGTCAGAAATGACGACCATTTATATGAATTTATTTTTTGAGGTACTTTTGCCCGTTATTTTGGGCTTATTTTTAAACCCTTGGGGCGGAACTTGGGCACGAAAGCAAGCAAAAAAATTAGCGTTAATGGACAAAGCCACTATTTTACTGATTGTCTATAAAAGTTTTGCCGCCAGTTTTCTATTAGGGATTTTTTCTTCCGTTTCTTGGCAAGTAATGAGTATTTTATGCGTAATCGTCTTTCTCTTTTTCTTTTTGGTGTATGGATTACTTACTTTTTTGGCAAGAAAACTACGGTTTTCGTTGGAGGAATCCATCGTAGTTGTCTTTTGTGGGTCAAAGAAATCCTTGGTACACGGGACGGTTTTTTCGAAAATACTATTTGCGGCTTCCCCACAGCTGGGAATTATTTTACTTCCGTTGATGATGTATCATGCGCTGCAACTGGTGTTCATTAGTCAAATGGCTGGAAAATTGGCGCAGAGGAGGTGAGGTTTGGAAATGTTACAATAGATGAAAAAAGTTAAAATTTACTGGAAATTGCTATAATTCAACTGTGTTGACAACAGTGTAGAAAATAGATGTTGAATTAGTTATGAAAAAATATAGGAGTTATAATAGGTAAAATTACCCATGTAAACGTTTACGTAAACGTTTACATGGGTGGAATGGAAAAAACCGAAGAATTATTTTTTTATTCTGGATTTATTTCTCTTACATTTGTCTTGTGCAATAAAAAGTTATAAACAATATTGACAAAGTCATATTTGCTTGTTTTATGTAAAACGATTTACATGTCCCGTATAAATTGAATTGTATAAAGTGCTTTTTGTTTCCAGAACATATCTAAACGTTACATTATGAAAAAAATCTTTCCTTCCACAACTCACACCAAAGGTGTGCCAAACAAAATGTTTGTGCCTAACTATTGGGTATGTCAAGAACCTTCCGATTTCCCCATCAGATGGGATGCTTGAAACGCCTCATCCTTTAGGATCTTTTTCTTCTTTTTATTGTGAATAGAATTATCTTCTAGCTTTCGTGTGAAGCAAGAATTAAAATTCTGTTTGACCCATTTGACTTCTACTATTAAAAGTATAGGTATGACCGTGTATTTCCTAAAACTTAAATTTTATAATTATGATGAAACATTTATTTTTGATACTCTCTCAAATTAAAGTCTGTATGCTTGGCATATTACTTTTTATAATGGGCTGTTCTGAAGATTTAACAAACCCAATACCAATTGACGGCAGAGGGTTATCAAAAGATCTAACTTCCGTAAATCCATTGTCGGACTCAAATGCAAGATTGGTAGCCCTTACACCACTTAATGGTCCTAATGCAACAGTTCTGAAAAAAATAAAAATTCTACAAATAGAACACATAAGGAATTTTAATCAAAGTCTTCCGAACGATACAGATGTACTTTATATAAATACTTCTGAGGATTGTTCGAAGATTTCAGAATCTACAATTTTTAATGAAGCATTGGAACGTTTGCACACACGTATCCTGATTGATGGGACTCCAAAAAGTATTGAGAAATTTTGTAAGGAAAATTTCCCCATTTTTGAACCTGGTTCTGAAATGATTGCTTATTTTACTGATTCTGGTACAGAACCAGGATACGATAATCTTTTTGGAATTTATTCGTTTGGAGCTAATAAAAATGAAATATCTGTAGATGGTCTTCTCGGACCGCTTTTCAATACTTCTGTGCCAATTTCAATATCTAACGATACTACTTATTTATCGGAACGTCAAGAAAATAAAATGAGATCAAGTGCATCTCAAAACTCAATGCCATTTTGTAATGGTTCTATTAATTGGACTAACTATGAGCAACCTTGGCAGTATGATGACTATTTACGGTCCAATGATTCTTGGGGTAGAGAACATGGAAATATTATCGCACCAGACGGATCTGGCGTTCATATACATAATCCTTCCTCTGATATGTGGAATTGGGGATTTACTCAGAGAACAAAAAAATTATGTGGTGGTCCAAAGGTGACAAATTATCAATGTGGTTGGAACTACTACGATGTAAGGAGAATTAACTGTGGTGATCAAAATGGTACAAGTGGGTGGGTCAAAAAATATTGGACTCAACAAAAAATTGGCGTAGTGAAAAAACCGAATAATTTGTTTAAGAAAACAGATCTGATACGATTTAACACAAAAATAATAAAGTCTGGATACCTTGACTTCCAATTGGCTCAGGATTCTACCGTAACGAAAGGGAAATCGTGGAGTTTAGGGGCTTCACTGTCGGCTAATGCAAAATTGAGTGTAGTAACCATTGAGGCTGAAATGGAATATAAATATACAAAATCAAAAAACCAGACTCGTACCTTAGGCAAGAGCATTGGTAGAGAATTTTGGGTATCTCCTTGTATTTCAAAGGCTACCAGTAACGGAATAATTTACGGACAGTTAAAAGCGTTTGTGGGAGTTCTATCTCCTAATTCGTACATAGTTGGTGATGTTTCAGTTCCTTACAGTAGCGAGATGAATGATAAATCGAGATCAATTGTATATCGAATGGCTGATCCAAATAGGAATTCCTTTTTAATCGATATGACTAAAAAGGAATCTTTATTTTATGGACCAATGTACATCGGAACTTTTTGGTATAGACAAGCATTGGCGGATAAATACTTATCTGAGGCTAGAATATCTTGGAAATCTTTGAGGAATTGTCTATGGGAAAAAGCAAAAAAATGATTCTCAAATATAATTGTAAGGTTACTCCAAGCTTTAAATACGTGTATGATTTAATTTAATTCATTCCAAATAATTTCTTATGAACATACTTAATAATTTACTCAGGCATATTTATTTATTACATATTATTTTAATTATTGTTTTGTTTTTCAATTTTACAATTGAGGAAGGTACTGGTGTAAATCATAGGATTTCTTTAAAAAATAAAGTTAATTCTTTATCAAATATACTTGAAAAGGTAAGTCCGGTTTCACAACATTCAGCGTATGAAAAAAAAGATGCCGTTGTGGAAACAAATTGTCGAAAGGCAGCTGGTGGGGGATGTTTAACGGATATTCCCGTCTTCAAAACAAACGCTTTCCCTAAAAAGATTTATAAGGCTGCGATTTTTACCTATAAGCTAAAGGGAATAAGGTATTCAAATTTGCATCTTTCCAAACCGAGGAGAGTGCCAATGAAATTTTGGTCTAAATCAGATTGGCTCAACCCCTCAGAAAAAAATAAAAAACTTTATAATTTATCAAGGGATAAATCTGAATTTGTTGGTTACTCTTATTTAGGTAAAGAAAGTGATGAGTCTATGATTAAAACGTATATTCAGCCAGGAGGACCAACGCTGACGCTAAGAAGAACAAATATTGCATTTGAATCTTACACTAAAGAATCCTCTCAGCTACTTAAGAGATCTCAAGGAATTAAAGCAGATTATTCCGTTTCAATCCCAGGAACCTCTGTTTCTTTAGGTGGAGGCTCCGGTTTGAAAGGTAGTATTGAAGGTACAATGATAAAGGGGACAACCGTTGGGCGAAGTGTAGTTACTGGTGAAACTTCCTATACAAATGCTTGTCTAACAATTTGTTGTCCTGTTTGGGCTTACTTGGCCAAATTTCAAAATAAGTATAGGGTGAAGTATGCGGCTATTGGAAGTGTTTGGGTAGATTATTATCAATATCATGGCAATAAATATATGGGAACAATAACTATAAGGTTTCAGTATAGCATAAATAACAACCAATATACTTATATGCTTGAAGAACCGGGTTCAGTTTTTACCAGTATAGCTACTGAGTATGTAAGCCCTAACAATATGGGCTTTGAGTACTGTACTTCTGCAGAAATTAAAAGTAAAGATTGTGTAGAGGCATCAAGAAGGCTTCGACAATCACCCCAATGTGCATTTGGAGGTTCTAAACCCTAAATGCACACTTAGGTTAGATTTTGTGTGTTTGTTCTTTAAATAATTAAATTAAATATGATTGATATGAAAAAAAAACATCAACAAATTATATATATCGCTCAGATATTGGTTTTGCTGCTTTGTAATTCGATAAGTTTATTTTCACAAGAACTACCTTTTTCGGATATGTCATATTACATTCAAAATGTAGCAACAGGAAAGATGATTTTTATGTCTAATGACATGGAAAAAGGCACAAAAGTGGTTACCTCAGAGGCTAGTCATCATTTTAACAATCAAGTTGTTATCTCTCTTATTGAAGGTTCTACTACTGATTATAATTTTTCTTCTTCTTTGGGCGAATCATTGTACTTTGCGGTGCAGGGGAATGCTTGGGAAAATCAAAATGGCACTCCTTTGCAAGTATGGGATAGTGATGTAGCAAATTACGCAAGGTTCAAATTACAGCCAACTGGGCAGCCACGCACATTTGTTATCCGTTCGTCTCTTTCAAATATGCCTATTGGAGCTGATGGACTTTACAGTGACAAGATACACCAATGGTGGGTAGATCCTTTGTTTGATACACGTTTTCAATGGCGAATCATTCCGGTCGTGTCAGATGGTTTTTATATGTTAAAAAATAAAGCTACAGGTCAGGTTTTAGATGTACAAGGTTTTGACGTAAGAAATGGGTCGGTACTTACTCAATATGGTACTTACAACGAAACTACAAATCAGATATTTGAAATCACTGGTTTTGGGGGAGAGCAAGCAGATCAATTTTTGGTGAGTCCAACCCATTCCAAAGGAACAAAATTTTTAGAAAGTCCAAAATCAGATGGGTCTCAGTTACAAATATGGGAATCATCTGGAGATGATTCCCATCTAAAGTGGCAAATTCGAGATGTTTCAGGTGATTATGACCAACAATATGTAAGGTTACAATCTTCAGAATCAAAAATATTTGGTATTCATAACCCATGGGATAATCGAGTGGTTGGTTTTCATGTTAACAGTGTAAACCCTAATGAAGACCGTTTCCAATGGGAATTAGTACCAGTTGAACCAGTCAACTACTTACCAGAGGGAAGATATGTGATTAGCAATAAAGCCACTCAGAAAGTTTGGGACGTAAGCGGGGCAAATTTAGCACCAGGAACATTGATTCAAGAATACCCTTATTATGGGCAAGCAAACCAAGAATTTGACATAACTATCAATGATCGCGGTCAGTATAATTTCTCTCCTGTTCACTCATTAGGTACAAGTTATGTATTTGTTAAAGGGGATAATAATAACTGGGGGGATCCACTTCATATTAACTCTAAAAATATTCTAGCTCATCCTGCCTCAGAATTTGAAATTTATCCACTAACAGAAGACGGTGACACTTTTGGTATTCGTTCTACTTTCAGTAAAATGGATATTGGTGTTCATGCCAATCCGGGCACTGTTGATGTCATGCAGTATAATATGGACGTGAAGAATGATGCTCGCTTTCAGTGGATTTTTGAGGCACTACCACAATTAGAATATGTTGAACCTGCGCAGTATGTTATTCAGAATGTGGCTACGGGTAAAGTGTTAGATGTCGCTGGTTGGGGTACTGCACTTGGTACAAAGGTAAACCAATGGTGGTATGGAGGAGGAGCAAATCAAAAATTTGATTTGAAGCCAAGTGGTTTGGGTTATACAATAGGCCCAATGCATACTTCAGGTAAATTCCTAAATGTATGTGGTTGTCAAAATTTTAATGGATTTGGTATTTCAATTTGGACTCCTTATATGGAGGTTGAGAAGTTCAAAATTGATTTGATTACTTATGAAAATAATGGAAATCCTATTTTTGGTATTAAATCTTTGTATAGTAACTTGAGTGTTGGTGTTCATGATGCCAATAATCCAACGGTTATACAACATGATGTCTTTTGGGGAGTAGAAAATGATGCTCGTTTCCAATGGCGATTTATCAAAATTAATTCTCCTCGTGCGAGAGAAATGGCTCTTGAAAGTCCAAGTACAGAGGTATCTGTCGCTATTCAACCTGAAATTGAAATTTACCCCAATCCTGTTGTGGATGACTTTGGAGTGAAATTGAGTGAATTTTCGGAACAAGAAGACCTAACAATTACCATTGCAGATGCAATGGGTAATGTAATTCTACAAAAAAATATCGGCAAAGAACGCGAACTGAATTTTAACTCAGCATCGCTTGGATTGAAGGAGTTGAATTATGTGATTAACGTTAGTAATGGCGTTGATAAAAAAGTTTCTAAGATTCTAAAAAGAGAATAATTCACTAAACTTTTAACTCAAAAAGATTAGCGCATGGAATAAAAGTAATAAACTACTTTCATTCCATGCATTAGTCTTTCCCTGTATTGTAGTTCTTCAATCATAAATTTCCAGTCAAGTACTGTACCAAAAGTAGCATTTACATATATCCGAAAAATACTTTTCTAAAATGAAAAAACTTTCAAATTATTTCATTCTAACCTATTTTCGTTATTTACTATTCATCTTACCAATTGGTTTTCTTTTTGTTTTAAGTGGTTGTAGCTTACTTGAAATCGGCCCTAATTCAAAAAAATATGATTATCTCCTTGTTCAAAAAAGTACAACGAGTGATTTTGGTGGTACGGTTACAACTTCAGATTCATATTATGAATACGATACCACAGACATTGAACCCAGATTAATTCTTGAGTACGATGATAATAATACAATTGAATACGATTATGTATCTTCTAATCATATTTTAGCTAATTTTTTGGATTATGAAGGAAATACTATTCGCTTTGTTGATTATTATCTTGACCTGACAAATAAGAACGTGGTACGTCAAGTGTTAAATGATACGCTCGCTTTCTCTTTTAAATATAATACTAAAGGTAATCTCATTCAAGATCCCTATAGCCCAGACGTGCAGTACGAATACGAAAATGAAAATCTTGTACGTAAAAAGTACGGTGAAAGTTATTCTGAAGAATTCGACTACTATCCAGATAGTTTTATTTCACCTTATGTTGCTTTTCAATTTGGTGTACCCTGTAAGAATATTCTTAAAAGTATTCGCTCTTCCTTCATAAATGAAGAGGGGATAAGGGTAATTTCTAATCCGCTGATTTATGAAGTTGAAAGGGATGATGATGGATTAGTTATAAGTGAGGAGGTAAACTTAGACAATTACCAAATGAGAATTGAATATACGTATATAAAGGTTAAAAAGAAATGACGTCCTCTTACATTTTGATATAGTAGAAGCACAAGTATAGATTTTCTTGTTCAACCTAAGATAAAGGTATCTTTATCCTCTCAAAATAGTCTGATCGGCTATATTTCTATCAAATGAAAAAAATACTTATTTGTTTTTATTTCTTAATTTTATCAGTCGACAGTGATGCACAAAATAATGTTATTGTTGGTCTAGGTAGTTCTACATATCTTGGCGAATTAAACCCATATAACATTCCTATGCATTCTTTTTTAGGGCCTTCTACTCGATGGAACGTGGGATTGGGGTACAATAAACAAATTCGATCAAACTTTCAGTTATCAACGGGATTCAGTTTTATTCGTCTTTTTGGAGATGACAATTCAATTTCGCCTAGAAATGAAAAAAGGGAACTATTTTATTTGCGAAATTTGCACTTTAGAAATGATTTAAAAGAGTATCATCTTTCTGCAAAGTATCTCTTTGGAAATAATAGGAGTTTTACCCAAAATAGCACATTTTATCGTCCATTTATTTCGATTGGCTTGGCAATTTTTAATCATAACCCCAAAGCAAAAGAACCCTTGGTTGATGTAATTGCAAAAACTGACTGGATTTCATTACGAGAGGAAAGGACAGAAGGACAAACTACTCCTTATATGAACTGGGGAGTTGCTTTTCCCATAACAGTAGGTTTACAAAAACGAATAAATAGAAATGTCGGGCTACAAGTAGAATTATCGTATCGGTTTACTTTTTTTGATTATCTCGATGATGTAAGTACCAATTACAGCAATACGGGTAGTTTATTCACGAATCGAAGTGCTGAGATTTTAGGTGCGCATAGTAAAAAAGACCGCTCGACTTGGCTTTTGGAATATGTATCTGATTTAGGATACGCAACCAAATATCCCAATCAAATTTCAAAGGAATTTAGAGATGGTGTTCCTCCTTTTGATGTAGATGGTGCTAATCGTGGAAATCCAAAAGTAAACGATAGTTATTTTACTACTAGAATTTCGTTCATTTATTTTTTTAAAGAAAAAACAAAATGCCCAAATTTGAATTGATTTCCAGACAGTTTATGTGGGAACAGTTATTGATGAATTAGTTGTTAAAGGATTGATTCAAAAAAACTCATCAAGAAGAATATAAAAGTCAATCTTATCGTAAGAAACTGCTGAAAGTCCATACTCTTTGAAGAAAATAGGAAGAAAGTCCTCGGAAAATTCATCTCGAATGCAACGTACTGCCAAGGCGATGTCTTGGTATTTGTCGGCTATACCTCCGCGCCCCATATCAATGAATCCTGTCAGACCTGACGCATCAAAAAGCACATTATCCAAACAATAATCGCCATGCGTAAATACCAATTCTATGTTTTGAGGAATAGTTGAACTTAGTTTTTTATATAAATCTTCGCTACTTATATCTTGATTTTCTTTTTCAAAATTGTCTGTATCTACAAGATGTTTATTCACACGAATACCAGCTTCTGCTACTTTATCTTGAATGGTTTGCCGAACTGGCGCATTTTGTATCGGAATAGCATGAAGCAATTTCAAAGCACGCGCATACTGTCGTACAATATCTGAATGATTAGCTTCATGTATTTGACTATCAAGTGTTTGTCCCTTAATTTTTGTCATGCACAATATGTCGTGATTTTGCCAAGATGTATAAAATTGAACACGCGGGACTGGAACTTTACCCGCTAGAAATTGATAATTGAGATATTCATTTCGTAAACTTTGAGGCTGTATTTTCACCACAAAGTCATTTCCATTTTCGGTGTTTATGGAGAAAAGCTTGGCATTTGTTCCACCACCAAGCATGGGTTCTAGGCTATAATTTTTAAAATAGGTGTCAAGTATGGGTTTTATGTCTTTTGGGTGCATCTTTTGTATAGGGTGTAATTGGCTTTCCAAAAAGATAGGGTTAATTCTAAACCAAAAAAGCCATTCCAACTTATCTTGGAATGGCTTTTTTTCGTTTATCTCAAGTCTTTCGCCTTGATTTCATAGTCCCATTTTTTCTTTCCTTCTTTATCAAATACATTGATTTTCAGTACTCTGTCGGTTCTTTTTCCAGAAACTTCCATAATCCCGAACGTCTGCATTTGATTGACCATCGTACCTTCAACGATCGGAGATTCTTTCATCTCGCGCTCCGTTGGCTGATATGCCCCAGAAGTAAGCGGCGAAATCGTGAAGTCGTACAAAGGATACGTGCCTTCTCTTTCCAATTTCTGCAAATTCGTGCTATGTCTGTCCCCCGAAATAAAAAGTACGCCTGGGATTTTTTGCTCCGCTATTTTGTCCAAAAACTTCTTGCGTTCCACTGGATATGACGAATAATTCTCAAATTCAGGTACTGGATTCACAATCTGTCCGCCCGTAACAACAAATTTAAAAGGTGCTTGCGAATAACGAAGTGCGTCAATCAACCAATTCAATTGCTTTTCTCCAAAATAATCTTTGGTAGAATCTTTCAGCGCATTGGGTGCTTTGAACCAACGGTCGTCCATCAAGAAAAACTGACAATCCTCCCAAAAAAATGTACCCGTTGTGGCTTCATCTTTAAAAATGTAGTTCGGATTTCCCCAATGGTTCTTGAAAACTTCCAAAGCCCAATCTTTCCCCCAAAAACCTCTATCTGAATCATTTGGGCCATAATCGTGGTCATCCCAAATAGCGTAGTGGTGTGTGTTGGCAAACAAGGGTTGCAGTTCCGGCTGTTTCTTAAATTCTGCATAACGGTGGTACATTCCTGTCTTTGTATTCCAATCAACTTCACGGAAATACACGTTATCTCCACCCCAAACCATAAATTGTGGGCTATTTTCATAAATTCGTGAGAAAATCGACATATCAGCCCCATACGGTTTACCCGGTCTATCGACTTCTGGTTCGTTCACATACGTACAACTTCCAACCGCAAATTTAAAGGCAGGTGGATCTGTCCGGTAATTCCATAAGGTCTGCGTCTGAAATTCAAGAGGGTGATTAAATCCTACCTTTTTGCCTGAAATATGTACTTCATACACATATTTTTTCCCCGGTTGTACCTTGTTCGCAATAGCTCGAACAATGTAATCTGTTTCTGCATTTCCGGTTTGTTCTTGCGTCGAAAACTTGACATTTGGGTTTTGCTTATCCCAATATACAAATTTTACAGGTTGCGGTTTTTCCGTCTGTACCCAAAGCAATACCTCTTTCATCTCCGAGTAGCCAAGCATAGGCCCTGCCTTAATTTGTGCCCAACTAGGTACAGAAATGAGGAGGAGAAAAGCAATAAATTTGGTCGTATTTTTCATTCATTGATTGATTTTGTTCCCCCCAAAGTTAATAGATATTTGCCTTTACCGTTTGCGAACTGTTTATATCTTTGCAAAAACTTAATTTTTTCGGTGTAGCATGATGATTCAAGAAGATGGTCGGTACGGAACGCAAGGTATCGCAGTGGTGGACTTGGTAGCCAAATATGGTAGCCCTCTCTATATATATGATGGAGAAAAAATGATTGCGCAAATTCAATCCATGCGCCAAGCGTTTGCTGGTGTGGACTTGAAAATCAAATATGCGTGCAAAGCCTTGACCAATTTATCCGTCCTTCGATTGATGAAAGTCAATGGGGTTGAAGTCGATGTTGTATCCATCGAGGAGGCACAAATTGCACTAAAAGCTGGGTACGAACCCACGCAAATTCAATATACGCCAAGTGGTGTTTCGTTTGCCGAGATTGAAGAGGCGGTTTCACTTGGATTAAAAATGAACTTGGATTCTATTCCGCTCTTGCAGTGGTTTGGTGAAAAATATGGGTCGTCTGTACCTGTCTCGATTCGTGTGAATCCATTGATTATGGCGGGTGGAAATCTAAAAATTTCAACGGGTCACGCAGATTCTAAATTTGGGATTTCTATCGAACAAATGGAAGAAGTCTCTACCATTGCAAAAAAATTCGGAGTACCCATCCTAGGTCTTCACCAACATACCGGTTCTGACTTTAAGAATGCCGATGTCATTATTGAAGCTGCCGAGAAGCTTTTTTCATTGGCATTTACCTATTTTCAAGATATTCAATTCATTGATTTGGGCTCTGGTTTCAAAGTGGCGTATTCAGCCAACGATTATGTGACAGATATGCAGGCGCTGGGGGAGAAAGTGGTCGTTGTTTTCAATGAATTTGTTCAAAAATTTGGAAAACCAGTACAACTTTGGTTTGAACCCGGGAAATACCTCGTCAGTGAAGCGGGACTTTTAGCCGTTACGGTCAATGTGGTAAAAAAGAACCCAAATAAAACATTTGTTCACGTCGATTCCGGTCTAAATCACCTCATTCGTCCCATGATGTATGATGCTCATCATGACATTGTAAACGTTTCAAATCCTACTTTTGAGGAGGGAACGGGTATCTACGATGTGGTGGGATATATTTGCGAAACAGATACATTTGGAAAAGACAGAGAGCTGCCACTTGTCTCTCAAGGAGATATTTTGGGACTCAAAAATGCGGGGGCTTATGCCTTTTCTATGTCGTCTAATTACAATTCTCGCATTCGTCCAGCTGAAGTTTTACTCCTCGGAGGGAAAGATTACCTCGTCCGGGAACGGGAAACTTTGGCAGATATTCTCAAAAATCAATTGTTAATTGACTTATAATCAACAAATAACATGGATTCAGCTGAACACTCGTATCAGAAATCAATGCGTTCAGATTCATTTCAATCGCCTGATTTTTATGAATTAGATGATTTATTAACGCCTGAATACAAAATGATTCGGGAAACTGTCCGGGATTTTGTGAAAAAAGAAATCTCGCCTATCATTGAAGATGCTGCTCAAAAAGCAACATTTCCCCAATTTCTTATGCCTGAAATGGGAAAATTGGGTTTACTTGGGCCAACAGTTTCCCCTGAATACGGCGGGCAAGGCTTGGATTACATTGCGTATGGATTGATGATGCAAGAAATTGAACGGGGCGACTCCGGGATTCGCTCGGCTGTGTCTGTTCAAAGTTCTTTGGTGATGTTTCCGATTGAACAAATGGGCTCTGAAGAACAAAAAAGACGTTTTTTACCCAAATTAGCAACAGGAGAACTCATCGGCTGTTTTGGCTTAACCGAACCTGACCACGGTTCAAATCCTGCCGGTATGACCACCCATTTTGTGGAGGACGGAGATTCCATTATTCTCAATGGCTCTAAAATGTGGATTTCGAATGCGCCAGTTGCAGATGTAGCCGTTGTTTGGGCAAAAAATGAAGCCGGACGTGTGAAAGGCATTTTAGTCGAAAGAGGAATGAAAGGTTTCTCCACGCCTGAAATTCATCAAAAATGGTCGCTTCGTGCCAGTGCGACGGGTGAATTGGTCTTTTCGGACGTTCGTATTCCAAAATCAGCTATTCTTCCTGGTTCAGACGGGTTAAAAAGTCCATTTGCCTGCTTGGATAAAGCCCGCTACGGAATCGCTTGGGGCGGAATTGGCGTCGCCATGGATTGCTATGTCACCGCCCGAAATTATGCGTTGGAAAGACAACAATTTGGAAAACCAATTGCTGCTTTTCAATTAGTTCAAAAAAAATTAGCCGAGATGTTGACGGAAATAACCAAAGCGCAGTTGCTCGCTTTTCGGTTAGGTCAATTGATGAATATGGGCAAGGCGACCTCAGCGCAAATTTCGATGGCAAAAAGAAATAATGTGGAAATGGCGTTGACTATCGCGCGCGAGGCTCGGCAAATTTTAGGTGGAAACGGAATTGTGGGCGATTATCCCATCATGCGACACATGGCAAATTTAGAGTCTGTGATTACGTATGAGGGTACACACGACATTCATTTGCTCATTTTAGGCGCAGAAATTACAGGTATTCAAGCTTTCAAATAAAGAAAAGTGAAAAAAATAAGAGTTGGTATTATTGGATATGGTTTGTCGGGAAGGTATCTGCAAATTCCTTTTTTTCTTCATCATCCAAAATTTGAGCTTGTCTCGGTGGTTACAAGTCAGTCGCTTGATTTACCCGCTTCTGTAAATAAATTAACTGATATTCAGGATGTTATAAAAGATTCGTCCATTGATTTAATCTCGATTTGTTCACCGAATGAAACCCATGTTTCGTATGTACGGCTGGCACTGGAAGCCAATAAACATGTATTGGTCGAAAAACCCATGGCGGTGACTGAGGCAGAAATGAAAACGTTGTTCGCTTTATCCAAAGAAAAAAATAAGGTATTGGCTGTTTTTCAGAATAGACGCTGGGACAGTGATTTCTTGACCGTCAAGAAAGTTATTCAATCTGGGATTTTGGGTAAAATTGTTCGACTTGAAATCCGATTTGATCGTTTCAAACAAGCACTCAATGTAAAAAAATGGAAGGAAGTTTCTATACCCACAAATGGTATTCTGTACGATTTGGGTGCGCATATCATTGACCAAGCCATCGATTTATTTGGAACACCGGCTGCAATAACTGGGAAAACCTATATGGAGCGTCCCAATTCTGCGATTTCAGATGCTTTTGATGTTTTGTTGGATTATACAGACGGGCCAAGTGTTCTTTTACACGCAAGTTTACTCGCATTGGAGCCTTTGCCGAGGTATGTTGTCTATGGAACAGAGGGTTCGTTCATCAAATATGGCATTGATATCCAAGAAGACCAATTGAAAGAAGGCGTTTCACCGCTTGCCGCTCATTTTGGCGAAGAATCCCCGGAGTTTCAAGGAGTGGTTTCTGTTTGGCAAGAGGGGAAGAAGGTGAGTTATCGCGTGCCAACAGAGAAGGGAAATTGGATGGCATTGTTTGATTCTTTAGCAGACGCAATTCAAGGTGTTTCTTCGTATAAAATCACTGATAATGAGTTGTTTGTACAAGGGAAAATATACGATACATTGCAAAAGCGGAGCAGTTAACCTACTCCGCTTTTTGTATTTATGACCAAAGCGAATTGGGATATTTACCCGCGCGAACCAATTCCTGAATCGCTTCTTTTACCGTTTCTTTATCTTCTGGATACGTTACCCCAAACCAATCAGAACCGCTCTCAAAAACGTGACATTTGCCTTTTTGCTCCTGCATTAAATTAGACATCACGACCGGAATGTAAAATTCAGCTTTGGGTAAATGATGATTTTTGAGTGCATACGCTTCAAACATTTGTTTGATTTCAGGAAAAACAGACGCTTTGAAGCCCCAAAAGTTCATCGAAACGACTGTTTCTGGGGAAAGCGAAGTAGCAACGTTGTTTTCGATGAATACGATTTCATTCGCTTCATTTTTCTCAATTTGTGTTCTTTCCACCACAGAAATCAAATGGCCTTCTGCATCGGTTGTACAAACCCCTCTCGATACAGATCCATTCTCTGATAGCGTATTTTTAAGTTGGTAGCCAACCATGGCATGCAAAGAATCGTCTGTATCTTTGGCTAAAAAATCAGCCATTGTCTGGAATGCCTCTGCGCCATAAAAGTCATCTGCATTGATAACTGCAAATGCCGTATCTGTTTTGCTCCATGCACAAAGTACCGCATGACCCGTTCCCCACGGTTTTGAACGTTCGATAGAACCCAAGGAAGCGGGGACATAATCTTGAAAACCTTGGATAGCGTAGTCAACTTCGATTTTTCCCGCCAATTTATGGCTGAAAATAGCTTCAAATTCAGCTTTTAATTCTTCCCGGATGATAAATACTACTTTCCCAAAGCCTGCTTTTATTGCATCGTACAGAGAGTAATCGATGATTGTCTCTCCGTTTGGACCAAATTGGTCTGTTTGTTTTGTACCACCGTACCGGCTGCCCATTCCTGCCGCTAAAATCAGAAGTGTCGGTTTTGTCATTTTTTCATTCAAAAGTTTGGGCAAATTTACAAAATCCTCCGCCTATTTGGTCGCATATTTTGGTGATAGAGTTTTAATGAGTGGTCATTTATTTTACATTTGTGAAAAAAATCATAGTATTTATATGAAAAAACCTATCATTACAACCATTTTACTGTTCATTTACCTAAGCCAAGGGTTCAGTCAGGGGCTTCCTGATTTTCCTTTGTTGAAAATTCCACCAGATAATTGGCAATTCGATGCCAATGCTTGGCGCAGCATAGACGACGTCGTTTTTGATCCATCAACAGGTGAAAAAATCAAAGAATCGAGTGGAAATGCTGGATTTGTCTCTCTTTTACCTGGCGCATCTATTGTTTCGACGATTGCTACGCAGGATGCAAAGATTAAGTTTCAGTTTAATTTAGCTTCACAATCTTCTGTTTTGTTTTATTTGATGGGAAAATATCCCATTCGATTGACTTCCTTAGATATGGCGCAAGCGAGTGGTGCTGTTTTGGTTCAAGAAAATCAGCTTATTTTACCAACAGAACGGGCTGCAAGAGCATCGGGACTTTGGCAAACGTGTGAAATCGTTTTTTCCGCACCTGAAAAAGCGGGAGGAATGGCTAGAATTGAGAAAGTGATGCTGAATGGAAGAACTGTCCAGCAAAATATTTTTGTAAAAGGCGTTAATCCCAAACCATCGCTCGGTTTCCAATTTGAAGTAGAAAAAGGGCAATTCGCTTTCAAAGATTTCGAATATTTATCATTTGGTAAAAATCAACCTGTCCGTTTGGCGAATTTATCGTACTCTATCCAAGAAACATACGGATGGGATAGAACTTTTGAGTTGAAAGACACACCCGTAAAAGAAGGAAAATCGGATGTTTTGACGGTACAAATTCCGAATGATTTCAAAGAGTATATTCTGACATATTCAGGGGATATTGTGGTAGAAAAAACGGGTACGTATGCGTTTACAATTGATTATCAAGGTGTTGGCGAATTATCCATAGACGGAAAACGCATAGCTGGTTCGACGGAGTATCTTTACAGAACTCCTTTGACTGGTATTCTGGAGTTGAAGGCGGGCAAACATACATTCACGTATAAATACCAACGCATTTGGTGGGCACCTGGCGCGGGCTTATTTGTTTCTAGCGGTGATTTTCGTCCTTATCCGCTTCATGCGTCCAATTCGTTGGCAGAACCTGACGCTGTGGGACGTGTTTTCCTAGATGCAACGGATGGAAAATCTGCGCTTACACGTGCTTTTATGCAGTTCGGTGAGGAGAAAAAAACACATGTTATGGCCGTTGGATTACCAGAAAACGTGAATTATGCGCTTGATTTAGACCAAGGTGCGCCGCTGTTTGCTTGGAGAGGTCGATTTGCCGATGTAACCGATATGTGGCACGAACGCGGAGAACCACAACTGCTCGTACCCAATGGAATTACAACCCAATTGACAGGTTTTTCCCCATTTTTTACTCGTAAACCAGCCATGAAATGGGATGCTTACAGTGAAATTCAGTACAAAGGGTATCAACTAGACGGACTAGATAAACCCACATTCAACTATGTATTTGATTCGAAAAAGGCAAAAGTAACCTACGACGCCACGCAGCATGGATTACAAACAAATGTTTCATCTGATGCAACAATGAAGTACATAATTGATTGTTCACGTGCTGATATTCAAGTATTTATGAAAAAAGTAGAAAGTGGTTTTGGGAAATTAATTGGTCAAAAACAACCTTTCTATTTGGTGAACAACCGATTTGTCCAACCGATAGGGAAAACGAAACTACAGATAGAAAAACACGACGGACAGAATTTCTTAGTCGGAAAAACAGGGAAACCACTTCAGTATTCAATCACTTGGTAAAATAAGATTTAAAAGATGTATATCTCAAAAAAAATAGCAATTGGTGTCATTGGTTTGTTACTTTTTAACAAAGTACAGGCCCAACAAACAGTCGCCAACGAAGAAGATTATTACAAAATCATCACGGTTCCTATACCCGCAGGTATTGACCTCGAAGTTGGCGGTTTAGCGCCGTTACCCGATGGCAGATTGGCGGTAAGTACCCGAAAAGGGGATGTTTGGATGATTCACAATCCGTATATGTTTGGGCAGTCACAGCCTACGTTTCAGCGATTTGCGAAAGGGTTACATGAACCCCTTGGATTGGCCTATATTGACGGAAAAATCTGGGCAACGCAGCGTGGGGAAGTCACGATTTTACACGATATAAACCAAGATGGAGTAGCCGACGAGTACGAAAGTTTTTATAAATGGCCTCTTTCAGGGAATTATCACCAATACTCGTATGGGCCCGTTCCGTTGAAAGATGGTTCGATGATTTTTACCTTAAATCTGGACTGGATAGGAAAAGGAGCAAGTCTCTCCAAATGGCGTGGTTGGATGTTAAACATAGATAAAAAAGGCAATATGACTCCTTTTGCTACGGGTTTGCGTTCACCTGCTGGATTTGGTACAAACAAGGCTGGTGATATTTTCTATGCCGAAAATCAAGGAGATTGGGTTGGTTCTGGCCGAGTAACGCATCTTGAAAAAGGAGATTTTGCAGGGAATCCTTCGGGGCTTTTGTGGTCGAAAGAAAAAGATTCGCCGGTCAAATTAACACCGCAAGATATTCCGGATACGGGCGAAACTTTATACGATGTAGCCAAGCGTGTGCCTGGCATTAAGCCCCCCGCTGTTTGGTTTCCACATACATTGATGGGCATTTCTACGTCGGATATTTTGGAAGATAGTACGCAATCTTTTGGTCCATTTGCAGGACAACTTTTTGTAGGCGACCAAGGCCATAGTAAAATCATGCGGATGTTCCTCGAAAAAGTGGATGGCGTTTATCAAGGGGCTTGTTTTCCGTTCAGAGAGGGTTTCCAATCTGGTATTTTGCGAATGCGCTGGGGAGTAGATGGCTCTATGTTTGTCGGAATGACAAGTCGTGGATGGGCTTCAACCGGAAAAGATAATTTTGGATTGCAACGTTTGGTATATACCGGAAAGATGCCGTTCGAAATTCAAAAAATTGAATCGGTAGCCGATGGATTTATGCTCACTTTTACGCAAGAAGTGGATAGAAAATCAGCAGAAGACCCTTCATCTTATGCGTTAAATAGATTTAACTATAAATACCATCACTATTACGGTAGCCCAATTATCAATGCAAAAACATTGGAAATCAAAGGAATACGTGTTTCAGATGATGGAAAATCTGTTCATTTATCTTTGGACTCTCTCAAATTAGGGGATATTTATGAAATCAAAGCAGAGGGATTGGAAAACAAAGACGCAATGCCTTTGCTGCATTCAACAGGCTACTTTACCTTGAACGCCATTAATACGGCAAAGAAAGGCTTAGATTTGACGAAATACGCGGTTCAAAAACCAATGGCAATGGATGAACACGCGCATCACGCGATGTCCACAGAAACAGCAGGTACTGAGGTCGTTTCAGCGAAACGCCAAAATCAAATGCCAGAAACTTGGAATGGTAAACCCGATATGATTATCAAACTTGGAACAAAACCTGGTCTTAAATTCAATGCTTCCAAAATTCAAATTAAGGCAGGAAGTAAAGTCCAATTGATTTTCAATAATAACGACGATATGTTGCATAATTTATTGCTCGTTGAACCCAACGCGGTGGATAAAGTTGGGCAAGCTGCCTTTGAATTGGGGTTGGAGGGCGAACAAAAAGCCTACGTTCCTGATTTGCCTGAAGTACTTTTCCATACTGGTTTACTCCAACCTGAAACCCGCGAAACAATCTACTTTGAAGCACCTAAAAAGAAAGGAAATTATACATTGGTTTGTACTTTTCCTGGACATTACACACTCATGCAGGCAACATTGGTCGTGAAATAAGGACGTCCTTTCTTTACAAAACGGGAATATGAAGATACTTTATATTCCCGTTTTTATTTATAAATGTTTAATAATAAGTGAGTTATGATTTTCGTCGCTTTCTGAAAACCAAAAATCATGTTCTATTAGCATTCCGCTAAATTGACAGAGACAATAGATGCTAGACCTCCTTCAGATGTTTCTCTGTATTTGCTGTGCATATTTTGTGCAGTTTCCCACATACTTTGAATCACGTTGTCCAATGTTACACGCGCTTGCTCGGGGTTACTTTCCAAAGCGATGTGTGCGGCAGTAATTGCCTTCATTGCGCCCATTGAATTTCGTTCAATGCAGGGGATTTGTACGAGTCCACCGATAGGGTCACAAGTCAGACCCAAATGATGTTCCATCGCGATTTCAGCAGCCATGAGAATTTGACCGTCCGTGCCACCTAAATAGGCAACAAGTCCTGCCGCAGCCATAGAAGCAGAAACACCGACCTCTGCTTGGCAGCCACCCATCGCGGCGGAAATTGTTGCATTTTTTTTGAATAAAGTGCCTATTTCGCCAGCTGTCAGGATAAAATCACGGATTGACGTCGGATTTTCACTTTCTAAGAAACAATGTGCATACATCAAAACGGCAGGAAGAACGCCCGAAGCTCCATTGGTAGGTGCTGTCACGATTCGTCCAAAATCAGCGTTTTCTTCATTTACAGCCAAAGCAAAACAACTAATCCATTTGTTTACCTGCTCAAAACTGCGAGATTGTTGGCGCAATTCTTGAATCCAATTTTCTTTTGAAGTAAAATCAAAGGCTTTTTTTAACAGTTTGTCATGCAAACTTTTGGCACGCCGTTGTACTTTCAGCCCTCCGGGAAGGATGCCTTCTTGCTGGACACCTCGGTAAATGGCATCAATCATCTCGTTTTTCAGTACATCGCATTTTTCCTGAATTTGTTCCAATGAAAACCAGGTTTGTTCATTTAATAGAACAAGCTGAGGAATACTCAATTGTAACTTTTTTGTGTTTTCCAATAGCGAGGAAGCAGAATGACAAGGGTATTTTGAGGTAATTCGTTGATTTTCAATAGATTGGGTATTGCCAATGGTGATAAATCCTCCTCCTAATGAATAATAATCTTGATTTAGTATTTCTACTTTAGAATTTAAAGCACGGATTATCAGTCCATTCGGATGATGTGGAAGAAACTCTGAAAAATGAAAAACGAGGTGCTTTGTCCAATCAAACGGAACTAATTTATTTTGAAGGGGAAGCAAACCTGTTTGTTTTATTTCAGCGACAAGCTTTTTAAGTTCATTTCCATTGATTTCGGTAAAATCATAGCCTGCCAATCCCAAGACAACCGCAATGTCTGTTCCGTGTCCTTTTCCGGTTTTGGCGAGCGAACCATACAGATGAATTTGAATTTCATCGAAGGTACTATTTGCAAGAGTTGTTTGAAAATGATTGCCAGCAAGCCAAGGACCCATTGTATGTGAGCTAGACGGCCCAATGCCTACTTTGATAATATCGAAAATGCTGATTGATTCCATGTTTATCGTAGGGTTTTCGGCAAATGTATAAAAAAAGCGACTTTATTTTTGAGATAAAGTCGCTACAAAGAAAAATAATCTTTTTAAAACTTCATGGTTAAAGCAATTCGTTTTCTCGGAATATCAATTTCTGTCACTTTTACTTGTACTTTTTGGTGTACTTTAACGACTTCATTGGGGTCTTTGATAAAACGATTTGCCATCTGCGAGACATGTACGAGTCCGTCTTGGTGCACGCCAATATCTACAAAACAACCAAATGCGGTGATATTGGTGACAATGCCCGGCAGCACCATCCCGACGGATAAATCCTCCATTTTATGTACATCGGCAAATTCGAAGGATTCCAATTGTTCTCTTGGGTCACGACCTGGTTTTTCTAATTCCGTTATAATATCCTTTAATGTAGGCAAGCCAACGTCACCTGAACAGTATTTTTGCAGGTTGATTTGTTTTAATAGTGTTGAATTTTGGATTAATTCTTCCACTTTTTTACCTGTATCTTTCGCCATTTGATCCACCACCGCATATCTTTCAGGATGCACACCCGTATTATCTAGTGGATGGCTACCGCCTCGAATACGTAAGAATCCTGCTGCTTGCTCAAATGCTTTTTCACCTAATCTCGGTACTTTTTTAAGGTCTTTTCGCGATTTGAATGGCCCATTGACTTTCCTGTATTCGACAATATTTTGTGCCAATGAAGGCCCAAGCCCAGAAACATAGCTCAATAAATGCTTGCTTGCGGTATTCAATTCGACACCTACCTGATTAACACAACTCACAACCACAGAATCCAAGCTTTCTTTTAATAATTTACCGTTTACATCGTGTTGATATTGACCAACACCAATGGATTTGGGGTCAATTTTGACGAGTTCAGCTAACGGGTCTTTTAATCTCCGACCAATGGAAATCGCGCCTCGGACAGTAACATCTTTATCCGGAAATTCCTCTCGCGCTACATCAGAAGCCGAGTAAATGGATGCACCTTGTTCACTTACAACATATACTTTTCCTGGGTTTTCGATGCGCGTTTCCTTGATAAAGCCTTTGATAAATTGTTCCGTTTCCCGGCTTGCAGTTCCGTTTCCAATCGCTACAGCTTCCAATGCAAAGTCTTGAATTAATTTTTTGACTTTTTGTTCAGCCTCCATACGTCTGTCCATCGGATAAATAACGGTATCTGCCAATAAGTCTCCTAATTCATTGATAACAACGGTTTTACATCCAGTTCGGAAGCCTGGGTCTATGGCTAAGATGCGTTTTTGTCCCAATGGTGCAGAGAGAAGTAATTGGCGTAAATTTGTTGCAAATATTTGAATTGCCTCCAAATCAGCTTTTTCTTTGGACGTCTGAGCAAATTCATTTTCAATACTTGGTTTCATCAGTCTTTTTACACTATCGCGGATAGCCGTTTCGACTTCGTTTTTTGCCTCAGTAAAGCCGCGTAAATAATTTCTAAACAAGGATTCGCTGGCGTATTCTTCGTCTATGGAAATCCCGACCTTCAAAAAACCTTCTTCTTCTCCTCTTCGCATAGCTAAAAGTCGATGAGAGGGAATTTTTTGAAGTTCTTGCGAAAAATCGAAATAGTCCTTGTACTTTATTCCTTCTATTTCTTTTCCTTTTTTTACGGCTGACACGAGAATGGCATCACGCGTGAAGATTTTACGCATGATTTGTCGTGCGTCTGTATCTTCATTCACCCATTCGGCAATGATGTCACGTGCGCCAGCCAGTGCTTCGTTTCGGCTTGTGACTTGCTCATTGAGGTAACTGTCCGCTAGAGCAAAAATATTTCGTTCTTTTTGTTCGAAGATGATTTTGGCAAGTGGTTCAAGTCCTTTTTCAATGGCTTGAGTTGCGCGTGTTTTTCTTTTTTGTTTGTATGGAAGGTAAAGGTCTTCCAATTCTTGAAGAAAAAGAGCTTGATTTAACTTGGCAAGAAGAGCATCGGTCATTTTACCCTGCTCCGTGATAGATTTGATGATGGCTTCGCGTCGTTTGTCGGCTTCATCAAATTTATCAGCCCATTTTTTTATATCCGCTATTTGCACTTCATCTAGGCTGCCTGTTGCTTCTTTTCTATACCGAGAAATAAACGGGATGGTCGCCCCTTCATCAAAAAGTTGTAAGGTATTTTGTACGTTTTTTTGGTTAATTTGTAGTTCCTTCGCAATGTAAGCGATGTGGTGGTTTGCTATCATTCCAACTATTTTTTTGAGAATTGACTCTATTAAATTCAGATTATTCAACTGCAATTTTCGTAAAATATGCGCAAACAAGTCGTACTTCTGCCTTTATTTTTTGTATTTTCTTTGGTTTCCTGTTCAGATTTGAATTTGGCTATACCTGCTGAAGCCACAAATCGGGTAATAAAATCCGGACAATCCTTCGGGATGTGTGTTGGGCCATGCTATGAGGAAGTGATTTATGCGGGTTCCAAAGGTCAATTTATAGTTAGAGAAACCCCTTTCCGTGGTGGAAATGGGCCTGCAACTACCTTTACGACCGACTTTGTACTTTCGCAAAATCAAATGAATGAATTGTATCAATTGGTTGATTTTAAGTCTTTTGTTGCACTAGATACGCTAGTAGGTTGCCCTGATTGTGCCGATGGAGGCAAAGAATGGATTGAAATCACGGATGGAAATAAGCGTCACCGCGTTACTTTTGAGTACGGCGATGACCTACCGGGTCAAGAAAAATTGCTAGATTTGTTGCGAAAAGAGCGGCAAACGCTCCGCAAACAGTTTGAATCAAGTGGAAAATAAAATAGATGTCGTCATTATTGGTGGAGGAGCAGCTGGTTTCTTTACAGCTCTCCAAATCAAAGAAAAAAATCCTTCGTTGCGAATTGCATTACTCGAAAAAAACAACGCCTGCCTTCAGAAAGTAAAAATTTCAGGAGGCGGGCGTTGCAATGTTACAAATGCACAGACGAATCCAGAAAAACTCAGCGATGGGTATCCACGTGGTCAAGCATTCTTAACGTCTGCTTTTCATCGTTTTGGTTCAAAAGAGACCCAAGCGTGGTTCCACAGAAATGGCGTTCAACTGAAAACAGAACCGGATGGGCGTGTTTTCCCTACCTCGGATTCTTCCCAAACCATCATTGATGTATTTTATCGTTTGGCACATCAGGGAAATTGTCAGATTTTGACAAGTTCGCGCGTGCTTTCTTTTCAAAAAGTACAGGAATTGTGGCGTGTTGAGACAGATACATCGACGTTTCTTTGTTCTCATTTAGTCGTAACTTCTGGAAGCGACAAACGAATGTGGGAGACATTAGAAAATCTCGGCTTACCCATCGTTTCTCCTGTGCCTTCCTTGTTTACCTTTCAAATTCAAGAGAAAAGTTTACTTGAATTACAAGGTGTGAGTTTCCCGAATGTAGTGGTTGAATGGACGAAAGAAAAACTAAAAACAAAAGGAGGGCTTTTGATTACCCATTGGGGTTTGTCTGGGCCAGCTGTTTTGCGACTTTCTGCTTGGGGTGCGATTTCTTGGGCGAGAGAAGGGTATAAAGGAGAAATTAAAGTGAATTGGTTAGGGGAGAATACAGAAAAGCAAGTTGCAGATTTTTTTCAAGCTTGTGCACAAGATTCTCCCAAAAAACAGGTATTTAATACACCTTTTCCGGGTATTTCTGTTCGTTTTTGGAAATTTCTTTGTTCCCGTGCGGGTATTTCTAACTTTATGAATTGGGCTGAATTTGGTAAAAAACAAAAACAGGCTTTGTGTAGAGAACTGGTTGCCTCTCCTTTTCAAGTAAATGGAAAAGGGGTGTTTAAAGAAGAATTTGTTACTGCCGGCGGGATTAATTTGGAGGCTATTGACCCAACGACTTTTGCTTGGAAATTGGATGCCAGTTTGTTTTTTGCTGGAGAGGTTCTTAATATTGATGCGATTACGGGCGGTTATAACTTTCAAGCTGCTTGGACGGGAGCCTGGCATGTTGCCCAATCAATCACGAAATAAGTTCTGAAAAGAGCCTCCGACCATGCCCAGAATACTGGCGAGTAAACCATAGATGAGTGCGAGGTCATGCTCAAAAATAAAGGCAAATAGCACCCACACTACGGTTCCACCAATCATGGAAAGGATAGCGCCCCATTCACTTGCTCTTTCCCAGTAAATTCCTGCGGTTAATGGCACAAATAGGGCAACTAAACTAAGTGCGGATGCCTCTCCAACCAAGGTATAAATGTTGGTACTTACGAAAGACATGCCCACAGAAATAACGGTGATAACGATGACAGAAAGGCGCATGATATGCAGCAAGGTTTTGTCAGAAATTTTTTCTCCATACAGAGGTTTGACGATATTTTCAGCCACAACAGTAGCGGGTGCAAGAATGGCTCCGCTGCACGTGCTCAAGATGGCAGAAAGCAACGCACCAAAGAAAAGGATTTGAACAGGAAGGGTTGAGTGGGTCAAGATAAGCTTTGGAATAGCCATTTGCGGGTCCCCGGACTTTAAGCTTGGGTATAAAATAGAGCCACACCAGACAATGAGTAAAGGTAAAATGGCGATGGTTAAATAGAGAAAAGAGGATAAATAAGCGCCTCTAACGGCAGTTTTTTCATTTTTAGCTGATAAGATGCGTTGAAAAACATCTTGCTGAGGTATAGAGCCCCAACCAATGGTAATCCAAGCACCAAAATACAGAAGCCAAGCGTGGGCACTTTGTTCTTTGGGTGTTAATCGGAGAAAGTCAGGAGGTGCAGAAGAGATTAGTTCGGAGATTCCACCGACTTGATTAACAAGCTGGTAGGCAATCCAGACCAACCCGAAAATGATAATAATCGTTTGGATGGTGTCCGTAATCGACACAGACCACATCCCGCCAATATACGTGTAAATGAGAACAATCGAGGCGCAAAGAATGACGCCATACGAGATAGGTAAACCCATGATAGATTCTAAGACGATGGCAAGGGCAATAAGTTGAGCGGCAATCCAGCTGAAATAAGAAGGAATCATGAAAAAAGCAGAAATCAATTCAACTCTTTTCGTGAACCGGAGGCTAAAATAATCGCTAAATGTAAGTAGATTGAGTTTATAGAGAGGTTTAGTGTAAAAAAGTCCAAGTAAAAAAAGACAAAGTGCTGCACCGAGTGGGTCTTCGATAATACCTAAAACACCCGATTGCATGAATTCAGAAGAAGCCCCCATGATTGTCTCTGACCCAAACCAAGTGGCAAATAAACCAGCCGCAACAACGTAGGTTGGCATTTGCCGTCCTGCCAACGCAAAATCACGTGAATTTTTAACAAAACGGGAGGCAAACCACCCAACTCCCAAGGTCATGGCTAAATAAATGGCAATAAATAGTGACAACATTTACTTTTTCTTGTTTATTTGCGATTGTGTTTTAGAAAATCAATTTTAACCAAGTGATACACCTCATTGATAGATTTAGTTCTCAGTTAAAAAAAGGCAAATATAATGCATCAACTGTCGCTGCTTATAGAAATTACGTCTATTTATTCTATACAAAATACCGAGACCTTCCGCAAAAAGCTTTTACAGATGAATTGATTTCGAATTATTTACGGGAATTGGCTGCGGAGAAAGAATCAGAAGAATATGCTATCCAATCGAGTAAAGCAATCAAGCTATTTTACGAGATTATATTCAATCGTAAAGTTCAAATTAATACACTTGGGAAATTAATTGAAAACAAAGAAATTCATGTATTAAAGAAAGAGGAGATTCGTCTTCTTTTGAAAGAAACCAAGAATAGCAAACATCGTTTGATGATTGCACTGACATATCATTATGGGTTGAGTCTCAGTGTTTTACTTGCTATAAAATTGCAGCATTTGGATATTTCCAATAGAGTTTTTACAATTCCACACGACCAGACCGAGCCTATCTACGCTAAATTGAGCCCATCCTTAATTGACTTACTGCAAGAGTATCTAGCTAAATTTGAACCTACGGATTATCTGTTTTCAAATGCAAAAGGTATTCCATTAACGCCTCGAAGTGTTCAATTGATGTTTCATGCAGCCGTAGAAAAATGTCAAATACAAACACCCGTTACTTTTCATACTCTCCGGCATAGTTTTGCTATTCACTGTTTAGAAATGGGGATGGACGTAAAGGTTTTGCAAGAGATTTTAGGCCATAAATATTTACGTTCGACAACAATTTACCTTCCAATGGTAACCGTAAAAACAGTTAATTTACGCTTACCATTCGAAGATTTAGCTGATTTATAATTGCTTTTCTCTTTTAGGCTTTTCCATGTGTACTGGATTGGCTCTTAGTGAGTTAGCTTCAATTTCATTGTACTCTTTTCTATGTTTTGCAATGTCCACTGCTGCATAAATGGCATGTAACATAGAGCCTGCATCTGCTTCATTTTTCCCTGCAATGGCATAAGCTGTGCCGTGGTCAGGAGATGTCCGAACAATTGGAAGTCCTGCTGTAAAATTAACGCCATCTTCAAACGCCAACATTTTAAAAGGCGTTAATCCTTGGTCGTGGTACATAGCAATGACTGCATCAAATTTTTTCCACTGGCTTGCTGCAAAAAAACCATCCGCAGGATAAGGTCCGAACAACAAATTTCCCTTGATTTTAAGTTTTTCCATGGCTGGTTGAATGATTTCAATTTCTTCTTTGCCTAGTAAACCGTTTTCACCTGCATGTGGATTCACACCAAGTACCGCTATTTTCGGTTTGAAAATGCCAAAATCAACACGAAGTGAGGCAATAACAGCTTCAATTTTCTCCGTTATTAATGTACTTGTTAAGGAGTTTTTTACTTTTTCAAGCGGTAAATGGCCTGTCACAACGGCTACACGTAAAAGAGGGCTAACCATAAACATCAATGGTTTTTCGTTTCCAAATTCTTGCCCAAAGTATTCTGTGTGACCAGGAAAATCAAATCCTTCCCCTTGAATCATGTCCTTGTTTATGGGTGCTGTTACGATACCTTGCAAATAGCCTTTTTTCAAATCTTCTGTTGCCCTTTGCAAAGACTTTAAAGCAAGTGCACCCCCAGTTTTCGTCGGTTTACCCAATTCAATATCGAAAAACTCGCCGTTCCAGCAATTGATTAAATTAATTTGTTTTTCCTTTGCTTCTTTGGGATTTTGGATGGTTACAAAAGACCAGTCCCGTTGATTCAATAGATTTTTATATCTACTAAGGTGCTTTCCTGACCCATAAATTATCGGATTACACAAGCGATTGACCTTCTGGTTTGCTAATGCTTTGATGATTACCTCTGGGCCAATTCCATTGATATCGCCGAGTGTAATGCCAATATTGGGTAAGTTTTCGTTCATGATACGTACTACTTTTGTAACGATAAATTGTAAATTTGTCCAAAGTTAATCATAAACTACCTTTATTGAAAAAATGAAAGTGTTGATTGTCGATGAGATGCACGAATCTATTGTGCAAATGCCTATTGAATTGGGTTTGGAGGTAGATTATTTTCCTAATTTAGGATTGAATGAGGTAGCAGAAATTGTAGAAAAATACGACGGATTAATCATTCGTAGTAAGTTCAGTATAGACGAGTCTTTCTTGCAAAAAGCCACCCGACTCAAGTTCATTGGTCGGGCTGGGGCTGGTTTAGATTTGATTGATTTAGAAGCGTGTAAAAAAAGGGATATTGCTGTTTTCGCCGCCAACGAGGCAAATCGCGTGGCTGTAGCCGAGCATTTGATTGGTATGATTCTCTCTTTGTTTAATAAGATTCATCGTTCGTACCAACAAGTAAAGGAAGGAAAATGGCTGCGGGAGGAAAACCGAGGTGAGGAGTTGTTTGGAAAAACAGTAGGTCTCATCGGGTATGGAAACAACGGGCAAGCTACCGCAGAACGCCTAGTTGCTTTTGGTTGCAAAGTGTTGGCTTACGACAAATACAGGTACGGTTTTGGAAATCATTTGGTAACTGAATGCACCATGAAAGAGATATTTCGAGAAGCTGAAATTGTCAGTCTGCATGTACCACTCGCATCGGATACGTTTCAAATGTGTGACCACAATTTCTTTGCGTCTTTTGCAAAACCCTTCTTTTTTTGCAATGTAGCGCGAGGAGAATTAGTTGTTCAAGACGATTTACTCCAAGCGATTCAGGTTGGAAAAGTAAAAGGAGCATGTTTGGATGTTCTTGAAAATGAAAAAATTCAAGCGATGTCTCCGAAGCAAAAAGAAATATTCGACCAACTTACCGCGCTTCCACACGTATTAATTACTCCGCATGTTGCCGGTTGGACATTTGAGTCTTACAAGAAAATCAACGACGTATTGCGGGATAAAATCAAAAGATATTTAGCAATTTAAGTAAAATGAATACACCCGAAGATATTAAGCAACTATTTAACAGTAAGTCATTTAGAGAAAATGGTTTGCAAATAGTAGAACAATTATCTCACTATTTAGCACAAATGACCGAAGGGCAAAAATCGGTTATGTCGTATCATTCTCCTGAGGATGAATGGATGTTTTGGAGGGATAAAGAGAATAAAAGTACGTTGGAATCTTGGGCAGAGGACGTGATTGACCGGTCAATTCATGTACATCATCCTCATTATATGGGGCATCAGGTGGCTGTTCCTGCTCCAGTTACCGCATGGGTAGGTGCTTTGTCAAGTTTATTGAACAACGGTAGTGCGGTGTATGAAATGGGTATGGCATCTACGGCACAGGAAAGAATCATATCTGAACTACTTTGTGCTAAAATTGGGTATGAGGCAAATAAATCAGGTGGGATTTTAACTTCTGGTGGAACATTGGCAAATTTAACCGCATTATTGGCAGCACGTGCAGACAAAACAGCTGTTTGGGAAGAAGGAACACGCCAAAAATTAGCTATCATGGTTTCTGAAGAAGCACATTATTGTGTAGATCGGGCAGCGCGAATCATGGGCTTAGGCACAGATGGGGTGATAAAAGTGCCTTGTTTAGCTGATTTTTCGATGAATACAGACTTATTAGACGCTTATTTCCAAAAAGCCGCAGAAAATCAATACCAGATTTTTGCAATAGTAGGTAGTGCATGTTCGACATCAACAGGGAGTTACGATAACCTGCAAAGTATAGCTGAATTTGCCAAAGCTAAAAATATTTGGTTTCATGTGGATGGAGCGCACGGTGGCGCGGTTGTATTCTCTGAAAAGTACAAATATCTTGTTCATGGAATTGAAAATGCTGATTCTATCGCCATCGACTGGCATAAAATGCTCTTAATGCCCGGTCTCATCACTTCCTTGTTATTTAAAGATAATCGAACATCGTTTCATACATTTCAACAAAAAGCACATTACTTATGGGAAAACGCATCTAGTTTTGATTGGTTTAATGGTGGAAAAAGAACGTTTGAATGTACCAAATGGATGATGAGTGCGAAGATTTCTGCCTTGATACAGACGCAAGGAATAGCTATTTTCCAAAAGCACGTAGATTATTTGTATGATTTGGGAAAAGAAATGGCGGCACAAATCCTTGCAACGCCTGAATTAGAACTCGCATTGACACCGGCTACAAATATTGTTTGTTTTCGATACAAAGGGGTTGGGGAGATAAGTTCGGAAGAAAAACGAGAAATGAATACGTTAATTCGGAAAAAATTAATGGAGGAAGGTTCGTTTTATATTGTTCAAACTGAATTAAGAGGGGAGGCGTTTCTCCGTGTTTCATTGATGAACCCATTGACAAATACTTCACATACATTTGCATTACTACAAAGAATTTTAGAAATTGGGAAAAATATCTAAACGTACAAATTCTAGTGGAAGTAAAAGACTGCAACGGAAACCTCTTACAAGACGGTGACTCCGTAAAATTAACCAAAGATTTAAAAGTGAAGGGCTCCTCGATTACATTGAAAAGAGGAACAGTCGTGAAAAATATCAAACTCACCGACGATGAGGAGGAAATCGACTGCCGCGTAGAAAAGACAGGGATTGTTTTAAAAACAAGTTTCGTGCAAAAAATGTAGGATTACAAGGTTAAAATCCCCCTTCTAAGGCACTCAATCACGATACCAACTCTTGATTTTACTTGCAGTTTTTCACAGACAGAATCTCGGTAGTTTTCAAGAGTCCGAATGCCAACTGCCATTTCGGAGGCAATTTCTGCATATTTGAGTTCCGTCATACACCATTTGACAAATTGGTACTCCTTTTCGCTGAGAAGATTGTCTATTGGATTTGACGTATCCGTTTTCATTGGATTTTTAACAATGTTGACGAGTGCATTGGTGGTTAATTGGGAATAATAATACCCATTCGTAAGTAAATGAGAAAGTGCAGTTTGGAGTTCTAGGGGGCTACTCTCTTTGAGCAAGTATCCTCTCGCACCTTTTGAAATGAGTTTCACGATAGACTCTTCCTCTGAGTGCATAGACAACCCTAGGAATGGAATTTGTGGGTAATTCTGCTGAAGCCAACTAGCCGTTTCGAAACCATCCATATTGGGCATATTGATATCAAGTAAAATGGCATCGGGAAGAGTTCCGTTGGTTAATTTTTCAATGAGTTGCAATCCATCTTCAGCGATGAAAGCGACTTCAAAATCAGTCATTTTATTGACAAGCCCTGCCAACGCATTGGCGATTAGCGTGTGGTCATCGACAATAGCTATTGTTTGTTTCATTTAACAGATTAATTCAATAATTGAGTAAATGTGGTTGTTGTACCTTGCCCAGGAGACGTAACCATTTGAACCTCAAATTCGATTAATTTAGCACGACGTTCAATATTTCGAAGACCAGCTCCTGCTTCATCCAATGTATCTGAGAATCGGAGTAGGTCGAAACCAATTCCATCGTCAGAGAGAATAAGCTGTATCTGGTTTTTTTCTGTTTTTTTTACGTATGCACGGATATTCTTTGCTCTCGCATGTTTGAGGGCGTTCGTCAAAGCTTCCTGAGACATGCGAAATAAGACAATTTCTTTTTGAAATCCTAAATTCGTCTTTTCAATTTCAGATTTAAAACTGCCGATTATTTTTTTTGTTTTATTGATTCGATTCAATTCATTTTTTAAACTGCTGATAAAACCAAAATCTTTCACAAAATCTCCGTCAAGGCTTTTGGTTAATGCACGAACTTCTTGGAGAGTATCTGTTAAAATTTTACTTATTTCAGTAACACTTTCAGCTTGTTCTTTGTCTAAAGGTTGCATTTGCAAAACATGCAAATTAAGTTTACCTAGAGATAATAATTGACCGATGTTATCATGTAATTCTTGGCCTACATGTTGCAAAGTTGCATTTTGAACTTCAATTTGCGTTTGAAGAATTTCACGTTGAAAGTTTTCATGAATTTCTCGTAATTCACGTTTATGTTGGTGTTTTTTGCGTTGATAAAAAAAAGATAAAGTCATGACAGATGCTATAATAAGAAGTAAAAGGATAGTTCCAGCTACGATAAACGTGTAAACTTCGATAGTTTGATTGGACATACCAAGGCTATGATTAAGAGTGGATACAAAACAAAATTTAAGAGTTTTACAAGTACAAAAAGTAGTTTTCCCATTTCCGGTATTTCTCTGAAAAGATACGCTTGTAAGCTAAAATAGATAAATGTGCCTACATTAAATAAGGCAAAACCGAGACTTACCCAGAATGAATGTTCGTCGGTTAACCGAACAGAATCCATTCGTTCAAATAATTCATAAATTGTAAAACAAGAAAGTAGGATGACAAATACACTTTCAACACTCGTAGCTGCTGAGTTAACTTCTTTGAGTGATTGGATGGAGCTTGTATAAATACTGAAACAAATAAAAAATAGAGTCAAAGGGATAATTGCTTTTTTGACGATTGGTTGCTCTATTACTTGGTAAAAATACCAAGAAAGAGAAGTCATAAAAACGGGAGTATAAAAGTGATACAAGAATACGGGGTTAATTTCGAGGAAATAACGCATGTAAAATGCCAACGATTCCACAATGAAGGTAGTGAGTAAGTAAAAAACAATGGACTGTAAACGATTGTCCATTGTTTTCCACCTATAAAAACCAATCAGAGTTCCTAAAAATAAAATTCCTAGGTACAAATAATAGTCTAGCATAAAAAATAATCACTTTTTTATTTCGGACAACAAGTTCCGTACATATCGTAAACAACAAAGGATTGTTCACCTTCTGACGATTTTTGTACTACCTGAGCTTGTACTGGGGTCAAGTCTGACTTGACAGCATACACAGTAACTGCCATTTTGTTTTCTTCATCAACACCAAATGTAACCGCAATTCCATCTACATCTTTGCCCTGGCTCAGTAGAAATTCGATACTTTCTTTATCTAAAAAGAAACCATTCGGCAAATCTAACTCGGCTACTTTTTTGTCTTTTTTTCTTTCTTGCCATTTAGCTTGCATTTTCTTGGCCACAACATTTGAAATTTGTTGACCTCTCTTGTTTTTACCGTCTTTTTTCATGTGTATATTTTTTCTGTAAAGCTAAGTTTTCATTGGGAAATCTGTGTTACAATATGAAAAAAATAGTTGATTATATGGAAAAAAGGGGGAAAATACGGTAGTTTTTACAAGATAAACGGGAAAATACGTTCGAAAAAACGTGTTTTTTGACTTAAAAAAGGGCTATTTTCTTGATTTTTTGTTTTCTGCGTCCAATTACTTTTGTGATGTAACAAACAAAGTTAGTTCATGAAGAAAACCTTTACATTCCCTGTTTTATACTGCCAAGCAGTTAAAAATTACACGATTTTGATGTACTCAGATGGAAAGCATTTTCTATCATCCTATACCATGAAAAAAATTGAATCTCGTCTTGCACTTACTTCTCCTTCTTTTCTTCGACTACACAGAGCATGGATAGTAAATTCAAATTTTATTTCGAGTGTCAGTAAAAGTTTAGATGGTCTTGAGGTTGTTTTAGTAGATGGAACCAAAGTGCCTATTTCTCGAAGACGGTACAAAAGATATGCCGATATTTTGAAAACTAAGTATAATCCTGCAAACATTGGTTTTTGATTGTCCCAATAAAAAGAACCCAACTCTTTCTGAGTTGGGTTCGTAATTTATCTGTAGTTTAGATTAGGTTGTAGCCACTTCTCTGTCCATTCAATTGTTTCTTTTTTCCTATTTGCATAATCTTCCACTTGATCTTTCCCAATTTTGGAGACGGGAAAATATTTGCTCTCTGGATGAGAAAAGTACCATCCACTCACGGCACTTGCTGGGTGCATCGCAAAACTTTCTGTAAGATGGATACCTAATCGGTTTGCATCTAGTAAGTGAAAAAGTTTCTCTTTTTCTGTATGATCTGGGCAAGCTGGGTAGCCTGGAGCAGGGCGGATTCCAACATATTCTTCTTTTATCAGCTGTTCGATTGTTTGTTTCGGTTCTTTTTCATAGCCCCAAATTTCTCTTCTTACTTTTTCGTGCATGAGTTCCGCGAAGGCTTCGGCGAGTCTATCCGCCACAGCTTGAATCATGATGTAAGTATAATCATCGTTTTGTGCCTTGCATTCTTCAAGTAACGCCTCAATCCCAATACCGGTAGTCACAGCAAATCCACCCAAATAATCTTTCTTTTGTGCTTCTTTTGGCGCAATAAAATCAGACAAACAGTAATTAGGGAGTTTGTCAGCTTTTTGCCCTTGTTGCCGCATTTGTAGGAGTTGCACTTCTTCGCCTTCACTTGTTTTTACGAAAATATCGTCTGTTTTCGCATAAGCCTCCCAAATACCAACGACTGCATTGGCTTGCAGTAATTTTCCTTCAATGATACGTGTAAGTTGTCTTTTTGCATCGTCAAACAAATGTTTTGCTTCTTTACCTACAATTTTATTGTCGAAAATCGCAGGGTACTTGCCCGTTAATCCCCACGTATTGAAAAATGGAGTCCAGTCTATATACTGAGCAATCTCTGCCAAATCGTAGGAATAAAAAGTCTGAACACCCGTCTGTATTGGAACTGGCGGTGTATAGGCATCCCAGTTCGTAGCAAATTTATTAGCACGTGCTTCTTCAATGGTTAAATACCTTCCTTCTTTTAACGTATTGTAATATTTATCTCGAATAGCCGCGTATTCTTGCTTAATTTCTCGGTATGTCTTTTGGAATGTTTCTTCATTTTGGAGCAATTTCCCAGAAACAGGAACTGCACGCGAGGCATCGTTGACATGAATAACAGGGCCTGAATAGTGTGGGTCAATCTTGACTGCTGTGTGAATTCGAGAGGTTGTCGCTCCACCAATTAGCAAGGGAATAGTCATTCCACGCTTTTCCATTTCTTGAGCAACTTCTACCATCGCATCCAAGGATGGGGTGATGAGCCCTGATAATCCGACAATGTCAACTTGGTTTTTGATGGCTTCATCCAAAATGGTTTTGGTTGGTACCATCACACCCAAATCAATAATTTGGTAACTATTGCAGCCTAAAACAATCCCTACAATATTTTTTCCAATATCGTGTACATCTCCTTTCACCGTTGCTAAGAGAATCTTTCCAACAGGGGCGGATTCTTCTGTTTTTTCTGCTTCAATGAAAGGTTGAAGATAAGCAACTGCCTTTTTCATTACCCTTGCCGAACGTACTACTTGCGGCAAAAACATTTTCCCTTGTCCGAACAAATCCCCTACAATATTCATCCCGTCCATTAATGGACCTTCAATGACTTCCAATGGTCGTGCATACAAAACGCGACATTCTTCGGTATCTGTGTCAATATATTCGTCGATACCTTTTACTAATGAATGTGCTAATCTTTCCTGAATGGGTAGTTGTCTCCAAGCGTTCCGTTCTTCTTCTCCTTCCGCATTTCCATTTGACTTCTTGGATACAATCTTATTTGAAAGTTCTGTCAATCTATCCGCCGCATCGGGTTTTCTATTAAATAATACGTCTTCCACGTGTTCAAGAATGACAGGGTCGATTTCGCTGTAAATTCCTGTTTGCCCCGCATTCACAATTCCCATATCCATGCCTTCTTTAATGGCATGATAAAGAAATGCGGTATTCATGGCCTCGCGGATTGTCTCGTTTCCACGGAAAGAGAAAGAAATATTTGAAACACCACCTGATACCTTCGCATACGGTAGATTTTCTTTGATCCATTTGGTTGCCTTAAAGAAGTCAATCGCATAATTTGCGTGTTCTTCCATATTGGTCCCAACTGTCAGAATGTTGGGGTCAAAGATGATGTCTTGCGGCGGAAATTGTACGTTTTCCACTAAAATCCGGTAAGCCCGCGCACAAATTTCAATGCGTCTTTCGTAGGAATCCGCTTGCCCTTGCTCATCAAAAGCCATGACAACCGTCGCTGCACCATACGCTTTGACAAGTTTGGCACGTTCGATGAATGCTTTTTCTCCGTCTTTTAACGAAATTGAGTTGACAATAGCTTTTCCTTGTACACATTGAAGTCCCGCCTCGATAACCGCCCAATCAGAAGAATCTATCATCAACGGAACGGTTGAAATATCGGGTTCTGCTGCCAAAAGGTTCAAAAACTTTTTCATGGTTGCTACTCCATCAATCATTCCTTCGTCGAGGTTGATATCGAGAATTTGTGCCCCATTTTCTACTTGCTCTTTGGCAACTTGCAGCGCTGCCTCGTAGTTTTCTTCGCGAATAAGTCGGGCAAATTTGCGTGAACCTGTCACATTGCAACGTTCGCCGATATTGACGAAATTCGTTTGTTCGGTTACTTTTAAAGGAAGAAGTCCCGATAGCCGGAGTGTATGGTCTTTTTCAGGTAAAGTGCGAGGTGGATAGAGTGCCGCCAAATCGGCCATTTTTTTTACATGCTCTGGGGTAGTTCCGCAGCAGCCGCCGATGATATTGATGAATCTATCTTGGAGGAATCCTTCGATGATTTCTCCCATATCTTCTGCCGATTGGTCGTATTCTCCCATTTCATTGGGTAAGCCGGCATTCGGGTGTGCAGAAACCGGGAATGCAGCTTCCTTTGCCAATGTTTGTACATAAGGGCGCATTAAGTCTGCACCTAAAGCACAGTTTAGCCCTATCGAAAGCAGCGGCATGTGTGAAACAGAGGTTAAAAAGGCCTCTGTTGTTTGCCCCGAAAGAGTTCTGCCGGATTGGTCCGTAATTGTCCCTGAAACCATGATTGGAATCTCAAATTCAGGGTCATTTCGTTCTATTTTTTGCTCGTTCAAGTAGAGGTCTATCGCGAAAAGCGCTGCTTTTGCGTTGAGCGTATCGAATACCGTTTCTACCAAAAATATATCTGCGCCACCTTCCGCCAGTGCTTTGACTTGTTCGTAGTAAGCTGAAACTAGGTCATTGAAATAAACAGCCCGAAAACCAGGGTCATTTACATCCGGAGACATAGAGGCTGTGCGGTTCGTTGGTCCAATAGAACCAGCAACATATCTGGGTTTTTCTGGATTTTTTTGTGTAAATTCATCTGCCACATCACGGGCAATTCTAGCAGATTCGAAGTTTAGTTGATACACCAAATCAGCCATTTTATAGTCTTCCATCGCGATGGAAGTGCCTGAAAACGTGTTTGTTTCAATAATATCAGCACCTGCCTCTAGGTAGGCGGCGTGTATTTCCTTAATAATATGTGGCTGTGTGATAGACAATAAATCATTATTGCCCTTCAAAGGGGAAGGCCAATCTTTGAATTGTTCTCCACGGTAGTCTTCTTCCTCTAATTTATACCGTTGAATCATGGTTCCCATAGCTCCGTCTAAAACAAGGATGCGATGAGGAAGTAAGGCGCGAATTGCTGGTTTTGTTACCATGGTGGCTCTAACGTTAATTTTTAAAGTGACAAATATAGAAGTAAATAGATAATAATTAAAGTAATTGGTAATTAATTAGATAAATTATCTATATTTGTTCGTTAAATTTATTAAATTATCTAATAAGGTATGACAAAGGGACATAAATTGGATGATATAGATAGAGATATTTTGGCGTATCTCCAAGCAGACGCAAAGTTAACCACGAAGGAGCTTGCCGCCCGCTTGAATCTCTCACCCACACCCGTGTATGAGCGTGTCCGGAGAATGGAACAAGAAGGGGTCATCAAAAGATATGTGGCTATTGTGGACAGAGATAAAATAGGCAAAGATTTGATGGTCTTGTGCAATATTCGGCTCAAAGAACATGCACGAGACGCAGGGATGGGTTTTGTAGAGGCTATCCGTAAAATGGAGGAGGTAATTGAGTGTCTAAATATTTCTGGTGATTATGATTTTATGATTAAAGTGGTGGTCACGGACATGAAATCGTATCAAAACTTCATTATGAATAAATTGGCATCGCTTGATAATATTGGAAGTACGCAAAGTATTTTTGTTATGAGCGAAATTAAAAATGAAACCGCTTTTACAACGCATTTGTAAAAGCGGCTTCGTTTTCTTCTTTTTTTCTTACTTAAATTTACGTAGAAAATAGGTATAAGTGAGTAAAAAATACTGTTGTAAAACCAACGAACGACTATCTTCTACTGACGATTCGGTAAGGATTCTCGATATCGCTTGATTTTGATTGAATAAATCGAAAACCGTTAGTTTTAATTCCGATGCTTGTCTCTTGCCTAATTTTTGCCCGATACTGGCATTCACCAACGTAAAATTCTGGTCAAATTCTGCTCCCAATCCTCGAATACCTGTATTCGCTCCTTCCCACTGCACAACTGCTCCTTTTTTACTTATCCAATTGAACTTCGCGGAGGCATTCTGTGTATAAAAATTACTATTCAACTCTGGACGTAAACTGTTGTTTATAAACGAGTAAGCCATACGGTAGGAGAGTGAAAAGTCAATATTTTCATTGATATTTGAGCTAAGCACAAGCCCACCGTTTATAGACGTATTCTCCGCTATGTTTTCTTGTCCGTTGGTTAAACCCGGCGTATTCGTATAACTTATCCCTCCGTTCACATTCAAATTGCTCTTGATGACTGTCAAGGGGAAACCATACGTCACAAAACTATTCACACGCCAACTTTTGCCGTAGTTAATCGGTAGGGTCAATTGTGTGCCTTTATTCAGCAAAACACCGTTGATTGTCGTATCCATTTGGGCGATGAGCGTCGTGTTGGTAATGTTATTCATCGTTATTTGTGACCCAATATTCGCATAAAAATTTGTTCCCTTTTTTAAATTGGAACTGCTGTACCGAACCGAGCCATTATGCCCAAATTCTTGGTCTAATTCCGGGTTTCCTGTTCGTAATTGCAAAGGATTGGTATTATTTATCACACGTTGCAACTGGGTAATACTCGGTGCATTTGCGGATGTTCGATAGAAAAATCGAATATTTTTTTGTGGACTAATCGCATAGCGCACAAAAGCATTCGGTAATATATTGAGAAATTCACGGTTGACATCAAATGCAAACGGAAAGGTTTGATCTCCTGTTAAGGTTGCTTTTTGGGCTGATAATGAGGCGTTTGCATTGAATGTTCGGCCTTTGTTGTAACGGTATGAGATACTTCCTTTATCGAGATTGTAGTCACTCATAAATTCATTGGAAAGCGGGATATTCAAGCGGTTATATAGGTTTTCAGTAAGTTCTTTGTCAAATGTTTTGCGGTCAGAATCAGTCGTTGACCACGATTTTTCATACCCAAGTTGCAATTGGCTTTGTTTGCTCAAGGGCTCGTTGTATTCAAGCCGAGTTGTAAGTCCGTTTCTGTTGATGTCAGAACGAGTTTCCTGGTCTATATTTTGGTTGTTTGTGCTATTGGCAAACAAATTTTCGGAGAATAGTAGGGCATTGCTTTGATTCACTGAACTTGAAAGTGTCGTGTTGAGCGACAGTGTTCTGCCTGCTTTTGCAAACCGATGATTGTATAAAATGGAACCATTCACCGAATTTCCACTGGACTCCATCGCCTGTTGGCTTGTAAGTTGGGATAAAAAATTAGATTGAAGTGAATTTTTACCCACTAATTCGGTGGAAGTAGCATTGGACTGTAAACTAATCCGTGGGGTAATGATAAATTGGTTGTTTCGGTTCGGTGAATACTCAATGCGTGCATTGATTCGCGTATTTGCGTTTTGTCCCGTTTGGTTACTTAGTTGTTCATACAATTGATTGGTTTGATTGGGAAGGAGTAAAAGCCGAGATAACGTAGTTTCAACTGTATTTTTTGTGTCATTGAGGAAAATACTCGTGCTGTATTTGAGTTTTTTGCCGATGGCATCGCTGTAGTTAATGCCAAGGGCGTGCGTGCGGGTAATTCCATTGGAAGGCGCTACAAAAAAATCGTTGTTTCCGCCATTTCCACCTCCTCGAAATCGCTGTCCATTTTGGTTTCCTCCACCCATGGCTTCCAAAATATCCTCATTCGCAAAATTCTGAATGTTCACATTATTGGATAAGCCAATGACGGAAATACGCCGTGTTTTTTTGAAATAATTGGCGTTTCCTCCCGCAGCAAAACGGTCATCTGTTCCAAATCCACCATAAAATTTACCAAATTGACCGTTATTTTTTCCTGATTTCGTGACGATATTGATTGCTTTCTCCGTATTTCCGTCATTCACACCCGAGAATTGGGCTTGGTCACTGAGGCGATCAAAAACTTCAACTTTGGAAATAATTTCAGCTGGTAAATTTTTTAAAGCTGCCGCAGCGTCATCCCCAAAATATTCCTGTCCGTCCACAGTTACGCGCCGCACTGCTTCCCCTTGTGCTTCTACGCGTCCGTTTTGGGTCGTAATGCCAGGTATTTTGGTAATTAATTCTTCTGCGGAGGCATCTTTATTCACTTTATAGGCATCGGCATTGTATTGTACGGTATCTCCTTTTTGCTCTGCCCGGACTTGTTTGCCTTGCACAATTACTTCTTTTAATAATTTGTTTTCAGCCTGAAAAAGCATTTCGCCTAAGTTTTCATCTTTTTGTATTGAGATGTTTCGACGAATGGTTTGGTAGCCAATGTAGGTGATTTGTAACGAATACGTACCGTTTGCGATATTTTTTATCTGGAAAACGCCTTCGATGTCTGTAAAAACACCTACGGACTTGGTCGTATCTTTGGCGGATGTTAGTCGAACAGCCGCGCCGATAACGCCTGTTTTCTCTTGGCTATCAATCAATCTTCCTCGGATACCAAACTGTGAAAAGGCAGTAAAACTGCCCAACAAAAATAAAGTGGTTATGTAAATAAGTCGCATATAAACTAGTTGTTTGTCTTTAGACTTATTTCATCCGCTCAAGTTTAGGTTTATTTTGTTGTAAGTGATGAATACGTGTAAATAGTAGATAAAGCACCTTACTTTGGCTTTTTACTTGAATTGGTCAAAAAGTTGAATGGCTTTTTCTTCCTCTTCGCGCATTTTTTGTACATCTGCTTGTTTCTTGTCTAAAAATCCGCAAAGATGCAAGAGACCGTGCGCAATGACGCGGTTTAATTCTGTTTGAAAAGGAACCTTGAATTTCTCTGCGTTCTCTTTTACTCGATCTACGCTAATGAATATATCGCCCTCAATGACTTGCTGTTCCTCTGAATTATCAAATGTGATAATGTCCGTGAAGGTATCGTGTTGGAGATAGGTTTGATTGATTTCGAGCAATTCTGCATCAGATAAAAAAATATACGTCAATTCTTGTATCTCGAATTTATGGGCAGCTGCAATATGACGAAGCCACTTTTTATACGTGTTTTTGGGCTTTAAATCGAAGGAGGGATATTGAGATGTAAATGAAATCATGTGAATTACTTTTCGTTGGAGCAAATTTATATATTTTTGTAGGTTCAATAACCATATATAAATGAAAATAGCCGCAATTGATATCGGTTCGAATGCTGCAAGAATGCAGATTAGCTCAGTTTTGACAGACGAAGGGAAAATCAGTTTTAAAAAAGTGGAGTACGTTCGCTATGCACTTCGGTTGGGTCACGATGTTTTTACGACGGGTAAAATCAGTTATTTGACAGAGGCAAAACTCAAGAAATTACTGACCATTTATAAGCTCTTGATGGAATTACACGATGTGGATGCCTACATGATTTGTGCAACTTCTGCGCTGCGCGAATCTGAAAACGGTGTCAATATTGTTGAGCGCGTGCAACTTGAATTGGGCATGAAAATCCATTTGATTTCTGGTGAAAAAGAAGCTGAATTGATTAATAACGTGATTGTCAAGATTTTAGACCCTGCAAAAACCTACCTCCACATTGATGTTGGTGGAGGAAGCACGGAATTAAATATTTACAAAGGTCACAGAAAAATTGTTTCTAATTCGTTCAAAATTGGTTCGGTACGTTTACTGGAGGGTCGCGTTACGAAAGATGTTTGGAAGAAAATTCACAGTTGGATTGAAGAAAATATTCCAAATAACGAAAAAGTGACAGCAGTCGGGACGGGTGGAAATATCACCAAACTCGTTGATCACGCCCAAAAAACAAGTGAAGGTTGTGCAACTTTGGTAGAATTAGAAAAGACGATTCAATTCCTAGATAGTTTTACAGAAGAAGAGCGAATACATAAGTTAAAGATGAACCCAGACCGTGCAGATGTGATTATTCACGCTTCTGAAATATATCTTTCTGCTATGCGATGGGCAGGTGCTGAAGAAATCTATGTACCCGACTTAGGATTGAAAGACGGCATTTTGATGCTCGTTTATGAAACATTAAAAGAAACAAAAAAGTGAGGTAAATGAAGATAAACACAACCGTCGGAGTTCTTTTTTTTCTTGCTTTTGTGGTGTCGAGTTGCTCAAAAAGAGTTCAAAGAACCGAAAATAAACAACGTCGGCAATTCATAGAAGCTGGATTATCTTTTGTTGGTACTCCCTATAAATATGGAGGTACGTCGAAGGAAGGCATTGACTGTTCGGGTTTGTTGTTCAATTCATTTCAGGCTGTACAACGGGATTTCCCACGGGTTGCAGCCAAACAAGCGGAGGTTTTTCCGAAAATTGCGGTTGAAAAATGCCAGGCAGGAGATTTGGTGTTTTTTCGGGCTACACAGAAAAAAATCAATCATTCGGGCATTATCGTAGAGAGAAAATCCAAAGATGAGATTTATTTTTTACATGCTTCTACGAGCAAGGGTGTCCGGATTGACTTACTCCAACAGCCCTACTGGTGGAAACGGCTTGCGTGGGTTACGCGAACAACTTTTTAAGACTATTTGTGGAAATTTTTGGGTAATCTTCTTTTTTCTGTTTTCTTTGTGGGGTATATGGGGATGTAGCTCAGTTGGCTAGAGCGCTTGACTGGCAGTCAAGAGGTCGTCGGTTCGAGCCCGATCTTCTCCACTTTTTTCCAAACAGCCGGCATTTTTTGATGCCGGCTGTTTGCGTTTTAGTTCGTCGCCCACTGTTGCATTTCAGCAACGAGCGCCTGATTTTCTTCCTTAGTCCCAACTGAAATACGCAGACACCCGTCACAAAGTATCACTTTGGAGCGGTCACGAATAATAATTTTCTGTTGAATCAAATACGTAAACAGTTCATTTGGTTTATTCACTCGTACAAGTAATTGGTTAGAATCGGAAGGGAAAATATGTTCAACAAAAGAAAGTTGACCTAAATCCTTTCGAAGTTCCTCCCGGAGGCTGTTCAATTTGGCAACCATTTCCTTTTTTTTGTCTTCGTGGTTGAGTGCCTCCAGAACCGCTTTTTGTGTCAAAATATTGATACTGTACGGATACTTTATTTTATTTAGTATTTGGATTATTTCAGGATGTGCATACGCAACTCCCATACGCAGTCCTGCCATTCCCCAAGCTTTTGAAAAGGTTTGTAAAACAACTAAGTTGGCAAAATTATCCAATTCTTTCAGCCAAGTTTTTTCGGGAACAAAATCAATGTAGGCTTCGTCCACAACCAAGATTTTATCCGGATATGTCACCAATAATTGGCGAATTTTATCCTGATTCACTAGGTTTCCAGAAGGATTGTTTGGTGAACAAACCCAAATCATCTTGGTACTTTCGTTTACTGTTGCTTGAATTTGGCTCAAATCAAGATCAAAATCAGGCGTTAATGGCGCACTCAAAACATCTACTTGCTGAATATCTGCACAAACTTTGTACATTCCGTAGGTCGGAGGAAGGATGACAATATTCTCTTTTTTGGGTTCACAAAATGTTTTAATAAGCAAATCTATCGCCTCATCGGAACCATTTCCAAGAAATATTTGAGAAGGATTTACCCCTTTTATCTGTGCTAATTTATCTTTAATTGCTTGTTGATGTGGGTCTGGATATCTATTAAAAGCATCGCCCGTTACGGAACTAAACGGATTTTCATTGGCATCTAAAAAAATACCTTCTTTGCCTTTGTACTCGTCACGTGCTGATGCATAGGGAGTTAGCTCAATTAAGTGTGGCCGAATGAGTGTGGATAGCTTGCTCATTTTAAATTAAATTGTGTATAAATGTATTGTATTTTACCTATTTTATTTGACTCCCATCCGGATTGCCCCATCCAGTCGAATTACTTCTCCGTTGAGTAAGCCGTTTTCTATGCATTGGCCAACTAAGAGAGCGTACTCCTTCGGTTCTCCCAAACGGGGAGGAAACGGAACTTGTGTCGCCAAGGAGTCTTGCGCTTCTTGTGGCAAAGAAGCCATCAGCGGTGTTTTGAAAATCCCAGGGGCAATGCACATCACGCGTATGCCTAAAGAAGCCAAATCACGGGCTATCGGGAGGGTCATTCCAGCAACACCGGCTTTACTCGCCGCGTAGGCTGCTTGTCCCATTTGCCCATCAAAAGCGGCAATGGAAGCAGTAGTTACAATCACCCCACGTTCACCGCCTTCATTTGGATTATTCCTCGACATGCTTTCAGCTGCAAGTCGGATACAATTGAATGTTCCGATGAGATTAATTTCTATTACTCGTTGGAAATCAGTTAAAGCATGAACTCCTTTTTTGCCAAATGTCTTTTGTGGTGGTGCAATCCCCGCACAAGTAACCAATATTTCTACGTGCTTCTGTTTTTGTTCGAAATAAGCAATAGCTTGTTGTACTGTCTCTTCGTTTGTTACACTACCTACAGTAGTAGGCAGAAAAGAATGTGGTTTTAGGTCGATGATATGCACATTTGCCCCCTTTTCGTGTAGAAAAAGAGCGGTTGCTTCACCAAGTCCGGAGCTGCCACCGGTGATAAGCACGTTTTTTCCTTGAATATCCATGTTTGTTTTAGTAATTAGGTGTTGATTGTTGTTAATTTTGTGTTTGGGCTACAAAATTTGAAAAGAAAATAATGGTATCAAAGGAAATTATTTCGGATTCTTTTCGGAATCTACAACTATTTATCTGTGAAGCAATCGAAAAAACAGATGGACTTGGTGTTTTTCAGGAAGACACTTGGTCGCATCACTCCGGTGGTGGAGGTCATTCACGAATTTTAACAAACGGTCGCATCATCGAAAAAGGAGGGGTGAATTTTTCACAAGTCCAAGGAAAAACCTCAGAAGCGCTTCAAAAACAATTAAATCTCACGGAATCCGCTGATTATTTCGCGACGGGTGTTTCTATTGTCATGCATACCCAAAATCCATTTGTACCTATTATTCACATGAATGTTCGGTATTTTGAAATGAGTAACGGTGATTTTTGGTTTGGTGGTGGCATTGACCTTACCCCGCATTATATCGACGAATCGGATGCTACCTGGTTTCATACACAGTTGAAAAATGTATGCGACACGTACAAACCTACCGCCTACACTGACTATAAAAAATGGGCGGATAATTATTTTTATCTGCCGCACAGAAATGAAACAAGAGGTGTAGGTGGTATCTTTTTTGATTACTTAAAACCAGAGCGCGAAGGAAAAACGAAAGAAGAAATAGTTGATTTTGTCCTCCGTGTTGGTCAACAATTTGCGCCAATTTATACGCATTTCATGACCAAAAATCACCAAATTCCTTATACAGAAGAGCACAAAGACTGGCAATTGTTCCGCCGCGGAAGATATGTCGAGTTCAATTTGGTTTGGGATAGAGGAACGAAGTTTGGGTTAGAAACTAATGGACGGACTGAGTCTATTTTGATGAGTTTGCCTCCGCTTGCGCAATGGGCATACAACCACCAACCCAAACCTGATTCTCCTGAACAAAATACATTGGAACTACTCCGAAAAGGAATTAATTGGGTCTGAGAAGCTCAATCCAGAAAAATCCCACGCTTGCTCATCCTCTTTGTACTGAATAGTGCCGTTGGACACATGCAATGGGCTAGGAATATTGTTGTGATACAATTGGCCTGTTCCTAATCCTTGTGGTAGGTGAATTGGGTAGGTGGCTGTTAGTTGGCAAATGGCGTTCAATCCAATGTTAGATTCGAGCGCGGAGGTCATCCACCATTGAATTTCTCTTTCTTCTGCCAATGAAATCCACTCTTTTGTACCTTGAATCCCTCCGTGGAGAGTTGGTTTTAAAATGATGTATGCCGGGTGGATTGTATTCAAAAGTTGTTCTTTTTCGCTGTAAATGCCAATTAATTCTTCATCCAAAGCAATAGCCACAGGTGAATGTGCACAAAGTTCTTTCAGTAAAACATGGTTTTTAGGTTGAATAGGTTGTTCAATGCTGTGGATTTGTAATTTGGCGAGTTCGTCTAGTTTTTTCCAAACGTTGGAAGCGTCAAACGCACCGTTTGCATCGACGCGTAAGGTCAAATGGGGGTTTTGTGTCCGAATTTGAGTCAACAATTCATATTCTTCTTCCCACCGAATGGCGCCGATTTTCATTTTGATGGTATGGAAACCAGCTTCAATTTTTTGATGACTCTGCTGTTGCATGTGTTCAAAATCATTCATCCAAATCAGCCCATTGATTTCGATAGGTTGCTTTTTACCTTGTGAAAAAGTTTGCTCGAATACTTGTCTTTTTCCGAAGTTTAGATAATCCAATAAGGCGGTTTCCCAGCCAAAAAGGAGGGAGGAAGCCCCGGGTATTTGGGTAATTTGTGCGAGAAGGAAGTAGATATTGTGGATTGTTAGTTGCGTCTCATCCAGTTGCATTTGATTAAAATGTGTGATACTTTGGTGAACTCGTTTCTCAAAGTGTTCATCCAATTCAGGGCTTAAACCGATGAGCGGAGCAACTTCACCGATTCCGAAATAGTCTGTATTTTTTGTGGATTGTATTTTAATATAATAACTATATTTTTGTCTGAGTACCCCTCTCGATGTACCTGCATCAAAAGTAAACTGAAGTAAATGTTTCGCGATGGTTGCAAAAAGCATAAATAAATGGATAAAATGGTGTAAATGGATGTTCAGCCCACTCGCTGTTCTTGTTCATCTAGTAACCAAATGCAGGCATTTTCTGTTCGATTTCGGCATTTTAACCTCTCAATCATTGCCGGTATTTTCGGTTGTTGTTGGCAATCTACGTTTGGGAGGAACAGGAAAAACCCCCTTCGTTCACTATTTATCAACCCTCTTTGCTGTTCAATCTGGTGCGATATTGTTGCGCGGTTTCAAAAGAAGGTCGAAAGGTTTTTTTGTAGTTGAAGACTTATCAAGTCCCGATGAAGTAGGGGACGAAGCTCTGCTGCATTTTTACCAGAAAATCCCTCATTTCTCGGTCTTTGTCGGTGAAAATAGATTCGAAGCGGGTAAGCAAATTTGTCAAATGGAACCCAAAACTCAGGTTCTTTTATTAGACGATGGATTTCAGCATCGTGCATTCAAACCAACGCTTTCTATCGTACTTTCGAGTTTTCATTCGCCGTTTTTTATAGATTTTCCATTTCCTCTGGGGTATTTGCGAGAGGGAAGAAGTGCGCTCAAAAGAGCGGATGTACTCGTCGTTACGCATTGCCCCGAAGATTTATCGGAACATCAAAAGAACGATTGGAGACAAAAAAGTCGTCCTTATCTCGCTTTCGGTACGCCCCTTTTTTTCGCAGGACTTACCTACGATTTGCCGTATTCCTTACACGCACAACGAACACAAACATTGTCGTTCCAATCCCGTGTCATTTTGGTTGCTGGTATCGCAGATACCCAAGAATTACAAAAATCGGCTCAAAAAAAGTTTGCGGTGCAGGCTTCCTTTTTCTTTCCTGACCATCACATATATAAGAAAGAGGAGATTCAAAAAATAGCAACAGCATACCCAGGAATCCCGCTTGTTATCACGGAAAAAGATGCGGTAAAATGGAGATTTCTTTCCCTTGATTCCGAATTGCCTATTTTTGTTTGGCCTATATCCGTCAAAATGTACGAAGAGGGGAAGTTTATTGCCTATATTTTAGCAAAATACCACGCGTTTCAGGTGTAATTTCTAGTAAATTGCAGTCGTTTTTTATTTCACAATTTGTATTATGTTATATCGAATATATTCGCTTTTCCTCTTTTTCTTTTTGAGCAGGTCGCTGTCTGCACAAATTGTCGATGATTCTACACGTCAGATTTACGGACTTTCCTCGGTACAATATCAATTAGAAAAAGATATTTTAACGAACAAGACAAAAATCTATCATCCCGATTCGACACTTGGTTCATTTGCTTTGGTGGATACGATTGCGAAATCTACTTTTCAATTTCAGCATTTAGGTAATTTAGGTACAGCCGCTAAATGGATAGGCTGGCGAACAGAAGAGGAGGTTAATACGCCGTTGTACTTTTCTCCATTTGGTTTGTATGGTTTCCAGAAAGACCAAATAAGGTATTTTAATACCAAATCTCCTTTTACCAATATGCACTATGTACAAGGCTCGCGCAATTTTGCTGTCTTGGACTTTACACATAGTCAAAACATCAACGAAAGACTCAATATAACATTGGACATTAATCGTTTTTCAGCTTCTAAACAGTTTGGATTAACGGGTAGCTCCCGTGAAGAACGTTTGGTAGATCATTGGGCGGTGCATGTCTCGTCCAATTACACAGATAAAAAAGGAAAATACCTCCTTTTAACCCATTACAATCACCTAAATCACAAACAAAATGAACAAGGTGGCGTACAAGGATTCGAAACATTGGATTTAAGTTTAGCTACTATTTCCCCTGAATACACAGATTATCAAGCTCAACTTGTCTCCGCATATAGCCGTGAATATTGGAATGATTGGCATATATATCACCAGTATAAATTGGCTAAAAAAGAAGGCTTTACGCTTTTTCACCAATTGGATTACGGCTACCAGAAAATGTTTTTTATTGATGCTGCATACGGACGAAATAAAGCGAGTGAAGTCTATCCAACGTCAAATTCTGTTGCTGATACCGCAGTTTTGTTTGTTCGATACCGTTCGCTTGACCAATCTTTCGGTCTAAAAGGGAATTGGAAAGGTTTTGGGTACAATGCCTATCTAAATCCGCGCTTTTACAGACGTATCGGGGTAGAAGATTCCCGAACTACAACATCTTGGCAGTTTGAAACTTTTGTTGGCGGACGTTTAAATTATGCGACAAAAGATAGCGCACTTGTCTTACAAACGCATGTAAAACTGGGTACAAATGGAGGATTTTTACTTATTGGCAAAGGTGCTTACCGTCGATTCGGAATTAATTTTAAACAAATTAGACGACCTACCACTCTATTTGAGCAGACTTTCTTCAGTGAATTTGTTTCGTGGTCTTCTGATTTTAACCAAACTTTTACGCAAGAATTAGGCTCTTCTTTTCCAATAAGTGCAAAGCCAACGAGACGCGTTGAATTGTATGGAAATTACGTTTTGGCACTTAATGCAATCTATTGGGACACGCAAAGTATCCCACAACAAGCACCAACCATGAATTATTTTGAAGGTGGTTTGGATGCCAACTTTCTTTTAAAAAAATGGCGATTAGCACCTCATGCAAGTGTAAGACTAACAGACAACGACCTCGTTTTGCGTGTCCCTCTGCTTACCGCCCAACTCCAGGCAGAGTATTATTTGACGTGGGCTAAGAAATTAGATATGACACTTGGTAGTATAATTCATTATAAGTCAGCATATTATGCAAATGCATATCAGCCAATGACACAACAATTTATTCTACAAGACGAAGCTCTCGTATGGGGGGTTCCTGTGATAGACGTTTATACTGCGTTCATGATTAATCGAGTAAAGCTCTCTTTTTCTTTTACACATGCAAACAAAGGCGTCTTGACAAACGGGTATTTTGTATCTCCAACCTATTTAGGGCTTGGTCGTTCGTTTACAATGCAAGTTAATTGGCCTTTGTTTGATTAATTTCTTTTAAATGTGAATGAAAGAATACGTATTTATCCCGAAACAAAATATGAATGGAAGGTAAAAGATGGTTTTCGAAGAAATCTGCAAAACGAGCAGCTTTTTCTTCTGACTCGAAATACACTTGGAGTGCGTAGGTCGTCCCGTCGTTTTCAATTTCTGTAAGCAATTGAAAAGTTCGGAAATCAGAATGGATTTTTTCCGCCTGAATTAACGGCGTTACAGAATTGGATAAAAACTTTTCCCAATCTGAGACACAGTCTTTTTCGATGTTAAATGTATAATTTGAAAGTAGCACTCTTCTTTTTTCGTTAATTTTGACAAATTTATTTAATCTTATCCAATTTATAATGCTAAAAAAAATACTGCCTTCGGTTTTAAGCATTGCTTTCTTTGCTCTGGTAGCGGTTTTATATTGTAGTCCGTTGCTATCAGGTAAAGTTTTGAGTATGCACGATACAAATATGGCGACAGCCGCGGCCAAAGAATTGGTTGATTTTCATGCAAAAACAGGGGATTGGGCTTGGTGGACAAACAGCATGTTTGGTGGAATGCCCGGTTTTATGATTGCAGGAGAATATCCATATAGCTTTGTTTCTTACATCGGTGTTGCACTTTCAAGTATTCTTCCAAGCCCAGCAAATGTACTATTTTTGTTGATGCTTGGGTTTTTTGTGTTGATGTCTGCTACGAAACAACCTGTTTGGCTAGCTATACTCGGTTCGTTGGGATATGCGTTTGGTACGTATAATCTTCTTTTTACAGAAGCAGGCCATTTGTCTAAAATTCTTGCATTGGCGTATGCACCCGTGGTTTTAGCTGGTTTTGTACTCGTATTTCAACGTAAATTTCTACTCGGCACATTACTCACAACGCTCGGTCTTGGTTTGGAGTTGTATGCCAATCATTTGCAAATCACCTATTATCTCTTTTTTATTCTTTTGGTTTACAGTGGTTTTCAATTGGTTGCTTTGTGGAAAGAAAACAAAGGCAAAGAACTGCCGCGCATTGTTCTCTCATTTGCCGTTGCCTTACTTATAGGCGTTGGTTCACACGGGATGCGACTATGGAATAACCTCACCTATTCTGCTGAAACCATGCGGGGTACGTCTGAGTTGACCAAAACAACGGCTGGTAAAAATGGTTTGGACGTAAATTATGCCTTTGGCTGGAGTTACGGGATAGCTGAAACATTGACACTCATCGTTCCAAATTTGATGGGCGGAGGTTCTGCTGGTGCTTTATCTGAGTCGTCTGCAACGTATAAAGCGCTTGTTGGCGGCGGAGTTCAACCGCAAGACGCAGCTCAATTTATTCAACAATTACCACTTTACACAGGAACGCAACCTTCTACCTCCGGACCTGCTTACTCCGGTGTAATTCTTGTTTTCTTGTTTTTACTTGGCTTGTTTATTCGTAAAGACGCGGTGAAATGGGGAGAACTTGGACTCGTAGTTCTTTTCATTGTATGGTCTTGGGGAAGTAATTTTGCCGGGTTCAATACATTCTCTTTTGAGTTTATTCCTGGTTTTAATAAGTTCCGAGCGATTACCATGCTCCTAACACTCGTTCATTTCTTGTTTGTTTGGGGGGCAGTTCAAACGCTTCGTTATTTGTTTGGCTCAGAAATTGACTGGACAATTATCCGGAAAAAAGCCTATTACACAGTAGCTATTTTAGTTGGATTCATGTTCTTAGGATATGTCTCCCAGACGTTTTCTTCTTCCAATGACGTGGCTATGCAACAATCGTTGGCTCAATCTCTTGGGCCTGATTTTTCAGCAAATATCATTCAGGCGCTTCGTGAAGACAGAGGAGGTTTGGCAAGAATGGATATTATCCGTTCGATTATCCTCGTTTTGCTTGCCTTGGGTTTACTTTGGGTAAATGCGGCAAAAAAATGGAAACAAACGTATGTTGCCTACTTATTGGTGAGTTTGGTTGTGTTTGATTTGGTATTTGTCGGGAAAAGATATTTCAATAACGACGATTTTATCCCGAAATACCAACTCGCCTCTACTTTTGAACCATCTCCCGCAGATACGCAAATCCTTCAGGATACAACGCACTACCGTGTCGTGAATTTGACTACGAGTTTTTGGCAGGATGCGCGAGATTCGTATTTTCATCATTCCATTGGTGGGTATCATGGAGCGAAATTGAAAAGAATGCAAGAGCTTTTTGAACAGCAAATGCTACCCAACGGGCAATTGAATATGCCGATATTTAATATGTTGAATACCAAGTACTTTATCACACAAAACCAAGAAGGCGGACTAGAACCCCAATTGAATCCAGAAACGTATGGAAATGCTTGGTTTGTTGATTCTTTGCGATTTGCTTCTACTCCTGATGAGGAATTAGCAACTTTATCTCAATTAAACTTGAAAAATTCGGCTGTTTTATTGGCTGCAACCGCTGAAGAGATGAATTTGAAGAATACGTATCTAACGGATTCATCCCAGAAAGTGGAACTTGTCTCGTATGCACCAAATAAATTGGTTTACAAAACGAGTAGCAAAACACCTGGATTTCTTGTGTTTTCAGAAGTGTTTTACAGAGGTAATCAAGATTGGATTTCTTATGTGGATGGAAAAGTTCAGCCCCACGCTAAAGTAAATTATGTGCTGCGTGGGATGGCGATTGACGCTGGTTCATACGAGGTGGTATTTGAATTTGCTCCAGCTTCTGTGCAAAAAGGTCAGTACATAGACTTGGCAAGTTCGTTAGCCCTTGTTCTGCTTCTTTTTGGTGTTATTTGGAAAGAAAGAAAAGGAGTAATTTAATTGTTGGTAAGTAAGAATTAAGCAAGAAGTAGTTGCCTATAAAGATGTTCTATCTTTTGGGCAACTACTTCTTTTTTATAATTGCGCAGCGCAAACGTTCGGGCAGCTTGTTTGATTTCTATGTTTTCTGTTTCGGTTCTATCCAAAGTCCAGAGAATACCTTTGGCTAAATCCTGCGTATTTTTGAATTCGGCAAGATATCCAGTTTGTTTGTGCTGAATCATCTCGGGTATGCCACCTGTTTTAAATCCAACGCAAGGAATACCACAACCGAGCGCTTCCATGATTGTATTGGGTAAGTTTTCAAACAACGAAGAACTGACGAAAACATCTCCTAAATTATACGCTTCCGCCATTTTTTCGGGTGAATCGAGTAAACCCAATTGATGTACGGGCAAAGCAAATTGTTCTACCGTATTTGCTTCAATTTGTCCAATTACGATAATTTCGACAGGAATAATGGCTTTTTCTTGGACTATTTGGATACTTTCTATGAGTTGTTGAACTCCTTTCCAGCTTATTTCTAACTTTGCCGCAGCGACAACTACATACTTTTTATGGGACGGTAAACCATATTTTTTTCGCAATTCGGTTTGCTCCAATGGCTTAAAAATAGTCGTATCCAATGGGTTTGGAATGACAACAATGCGTTTGTCTTCCATTATACTGCTTTTTCTTGCCCTTTGTGCTAACCATTCACTACATGCCACAACAGCTATGTTTTTCTTTGTTTGAATTATGTTTCGTTTTTGCTGAAACTCCCGAAAAGACAAATCGATGGATGACGGATTTCGAAGATATGTTTCGCAATCACCACAAATTAATTGATATGACTCACACGACCCACTGTGGTGGCAACCGCCGGTTATCCACCACATATCGTGTAATGTAATGACAATTGGTTGCGGAACATGTATGAGTTGCTTGAGTTGATGGGGGTTTACCAAACCAAAATTTACCCAATGTAGATGCACTAAATCTGCGCGTTGCACCAGTTCATGTGTATGGATAGGAGAGCCGCAGACCAGCGGAGAAAACGAAAAGCGCTGTTTTTTTGATTTTTCGAAGCAATAAAAGTACAACCTTTCAAGTAAAAAAGATGCTTTTGCTTTCCATTTTCCCCAAAAAGTTGGATTAAATTCGGTGGTATATCTATCGTTTTTATCGTTTCTTTCATGTACCAAAAGCTGCAATTCATGTCCATTTTCGAGAAGCACATCTCGAAGTCTCTTGGCAGCAATAGCGGCACCACCAATGGCATCATTTGTATTGATAAAAACGATTTTCATACTTTATTATTTAAGTACCCACGTATCTTTACTTCCTCCACCTTGCGATGAATTAACGACCAGAGAACCTTTTTTCAATGCGACGCGCGTCAAACCTCCGGGCGTCACATAAATATCTTCTCCATATAAAATATAAGGACGCAAATCTACATGGCGACCTTCCAAGTTGTCCCCAATCACACAAGGGCTTGTAGAAAGCGTAATGGTCGGTTGCGCGATAAAATTTCGCGGATTTTCTTTTATTTTTTCTTTGAACAACTGCTGTTCTTCTTTCGTTGACTTTGGCCCGATTAACATGCCGTATCCACCTGCTTCGTTTGCTTCTTTTACAACTAATTCATGGATATTTTCCAGAACATATGACATATCGGTTGGGTTTTGGCATAAATAGGTCTCCACATTGGGGATGATAGCCTGTTCGCCCAAATAATATTCAATCATCTTGGGTACGTACGCATAGACAACCTTATCGTCTGCAACGCCCGTTCCTAGTGCGTTTGCTAAGCCAATTTTGTGATTTTTATAGACATCAAAAATGCCGGGAACCCCAATCATAGAGTGTTTATTGAACGATAGAGGGTCTAAAAATACATCATCCAGTCTTCTGTAAAGCATATCCACAATTTTAAAGCCCTTGGTTGTACGCATTTTAACATATCCATCATGAACAACAAGATCTCGGTAATCAACCAATTCTACCCCCATTTGCTGGGAAAGGTACGAATGTTCATAATAGGCAGAATTATAAATGCCCGGCGTAAGTACCGCAATGGTTGGGTCATGCTTGCCAGATACGTACTTCAAGACCTCAAAAAGTTTGGCAGGATATTCAGCAATGGATTGTACTCGATTGGATTGAAGAACCGAGCCAAACAAATTTTTAGAAATATCTCTGTTCGCAAGCATGTAAGAAACTCCAGACGGACACCTTAAATTATCCTCTAGGATAAGAAATTGGCCTCGATTATCCCGAATTAAGTCTGTACCGGTGATATGGATATAGATGTCTTTTTTGGGTTTTATTCCCATACATTGAGGCAAAAAACCTTTGCTTGACTCAATGACTTCCCGTGGAATGATTTTATCTTTTAATATCTTCTGATCTCCATAAATATCTAATAAGAACTGATTTAACGCGTAAATACGTTGTTTCAATCCTTTTTCGAGTTGTTTCCATTCATGGGTATGAATGACCCTCGGAATGACGTCCATGGGTATGATACGTTCCGTTCCACCTTCTTCTGAATAGACATTGAAGGTAATCCCCATATTGATCATAGAGGCTTCGGCTGTGCGCTGTTTTTCGTGGAGCATTTGCGTACTGAGCTTTGCTAATTTCTGAAAAATAACTTCATTGCCTGGCCGCGGTTGCCTTTTTTCATCTACCATTTCATCAAAAAAAGAAGATGATTGGTAGTCTTCGAAATGATTGTTCATTGGATTTTCTTTGGTTTATGTTTTGCGCAAATCAATGCTCATTTCAAAAATAATAGAACAATCGACAAAAACACGTGAATTACCTCTTTTTTGTGATAAGAATACGTTATTTAGAAAAAGGATAAACTCCTAAAATAAAAAAAGAACGGCTCTGATTGCTCATGACCGTTCTTTTGTTTTGTGACGAAGGCGAGACTCGAACTCGCACAGGCTAACGCCCACTACCCCCTCAAAGTAGCGTGTCTACCAATTCCACCACTACGCCATCAATTGGGTTGCAAAATTAATGTTTGTTTGTAAAAAACCAATAATTTTAATTATTTTTTTTACAAAATCCATAAATCAGATTCCTTGATGTAGTGGAGTCGCCCGTCAAGGAAAATGCGACACCAAATATCAGTTGTACCAACTATCGTGATTTTGTTCCCTTGGGATAGTGTTTTCACTACTTGGCTACCCGCAGAGGGTTCTTGCCGAACGTATGCTTTTTCTATTCGAACAATGCGCTCGCTGAGTAAACGTGGAATGTTAAGTAAACCAATTAAAAAAAGAAGGTATAAAACCAAAACCCATTTGTGGCGGGTAGGGATAAGCTCTTTCTTTTTTTTCTTTAACCAGAAAACAGAGAGAACATACAAACCAAAAATCAGGAATATTGCAATCAAATAGACAAAATACTGTTGGTAAATGTTGATGAAAAAATTCAGGTCAGAACGGTCGTATCCTTCAAAGTTCTGTTCTTGTGCTAAGAGAAAAATCTTATCAAAAACTTTTTCGGAGGGGTAGTACAAATAATATTTATTCAAATAATAGATTGATTTTGCAAAATTTTCTTGTTTTGCTTGTGCATTGGCTAATTTGAGATAAACAATTGGATGAACAACTTGTTGATTCTCTAGTATGCGTTCGTAGGCTTGAATGGCTTCTGCGTATTCTTGTTTTTTATACAAAGAATCTGCAAAATTAAATTTGGCTGCGATGGCCTGATTATCAATAGATTGTAGGAGTAAAAGCGTAATAAATAGATATTTTTTTGCAAAAAAGTGCATAAATATTTGGATTAGTAATTTTTTAACTATAGTTTTGCATCCGCGTTTGAGAGACAAAAACATCAAAAATGCAAGATTCCGTAGCTCAGCTGGTAGAGCAATACACTTTTAATGTATGGGTCCTGGGTTCGAATCCCAGCGGGATCACAAAGATAGAAGAAATTATTTAGAAGGAAAAGAGTTCGATTCCGTAGCTCAGCTGGTAGAGCAATACACTTTTAATGTATGGGTCCTGGGTTCGAATCCCAGCGGGATCACAAAAAAAAGCCTGATGCAAATCAGGCTTTTTTGTTTTATAACTCTTTTACCAATTCTTGTAGCGGAGAGTCCTTCTCTTTGGCTAATGCACGAATAACCAATCTGTCGGTTAGCTTCGGAAAAAATTTATTCAAAAAAGCTGTTAATTTACCCTCTGCTGTAAGTACCAAAGTGCGTTTTCTAGCCAAAATAGCCTTGGCAATGTGTTTGGCTACTTCTTCTGAAGTCATCATATTGCCTTCGTCTCGAACCGTCGAACCCGTCGTTCCCCCGTGGCTATCTAGTGCCGTAAAACGAATATTCGAGGCCGTAAAGCCTGGGCAGGCTGTCAATACATGTACTCCTACTGGCATGACTTCTGTTCGAAGTGCTTCCAAGAAACCATTTAGCGCAAATTTTGAAGCAGAATATCCCGTTCGAACGGGTAAACCCCTGAAACCAGCGATAGAAGATATGCCAACAATCGATCCTTTCGTTCTTTTGATGTAAGGCAATGCTGCTTGCGTCATATATACAGCACCCATGAAATTGACATCCATCAGCCGACGAATGGTCGCATCTATATCCACGTCTTCAAACATAGAACGCATGGACATACCTGCATTATTAATCAGAACATCAATTCGTCCAAACCGTTCCAAGGTCTGTTGAACAACATCTTTAGTACTAGATTGGACACTCACGTCCGAAACAAGGGCTAATACCCTTATATTTTCCATTTGTAGCGCATGTGCCACATCAAATAACTCCTTTTCTCTACGGCCCGTAATAACTATACTTCCTCCCATACGGCCGAGTTCAAAGGCCAATGCCTTCCCGATTCCCGATGAACCTCCTGTGATGATAATTACTTTTCCGTTGAACATGTTTTTTAAGGTTTGTTGGATATTAGTTTTGGAAAAATACGCGTACTTTCTTGAAACCGCGTCGTCTTCGTTTTAACTTTGCAGATTAAAGAATGTTCATGAGAAAACAGAAAAAACAAGTAGTTAGTGCCATTTCCGTGCTAGATTTTGCAGCAGAAGGAAAATGCCTTGCCAAACACGAAGGGCAAGTAATCTTTATTGATGGTCAAACTGTCGCGCCAGGTGATGTCGTGGACTTGCTCGTCAAGCAGAAGAAAAAGAATTATTCCGAAGGAACAGTTCAAAAAATCATTTCTCTCTCTCCTGAACGTGTAGCGCCTTTTTGCGCTCATTTCGGCGTTTGTGGTGGTTGCAAATGGCAGCATATTTCATACGAAACGCAGCTTGCTCAAAAATGGAGACAGGTGTATGATCAACTCGTTCGTATTGGCCATTTACCCATTCAAGAGGTTTTGCCTATTGTCGGTTCTGCTGCCACAACATTTTATCGAAATAAATTGGAATATACTTTTTCCAATAGTCGATGGCTCACCAACGAGGAGATTGCCCAAACACTTGATTTCCCCAAAGATGCCCTTGGTTTTCATGTACCGAAACGCTTTGACAAGGTTCTGCCCATTGCGCATTGTTCGCTTCAGCCTGACCCATCTAATGCCATTCGTATCTTCCTAGAAAAATTCGCGCTTGCATCTGGTTGGCCTTTCTATGACCACGTTGCACACGAAGGTTTCTTTCGAAATGTCATGATTCGGACGGCAACTACGGGACAACTTATGGTCGTCGTTCAATTTGCACGTCCTGAAATGGAACAAATCGAAAAGACCATGGCTGCTTTATTGGCTGAGTTTCCTCAAATTAATTCGTTAAACTACTTCATTAACGCGAAAAGAAACGATTCGTATCAGGATTTATTGCCTGTATGTTATGCAGGAAATCCGTACATAGAAGAAGTGATGGAAGACCTCACTTTTCGTATTGGTGTGAAGTCTTTCTATCAAACAAATCCAACTCAAGCCTACGAATTGTATAAAATCACACGTGACTTAGCTGAAATTAAGTCCACGGATCTCGTTTACGATTTATATACAGGAACAGGAACTATCGCGAATTTTGTAGCTAAACAAGCCCGTAAAGTGATTGGGATTGAATACGTTGAAGAGGCAATCAAAGATGCCTTCGTTAATTCCTCCGTGAATGGTATTGAAAATACGGATTTCTATGCCGGTGATATGAAAAAAATATTAACCGAAGCGTTCATTCAACAACACGGCGCTCCCAATGTAATCATTACAGACCCACCACGCGCTGGAATGGATAAGGAAGTGATTGACGTAATTTTGGCTGCAAATCCAGAGCGTATTGTATATGTTAGCTGTAATCCGGCTACCCAAGCACGTGATTTGGCACTTTTAATGCACCGATACGAAGTTCAAAAGGTACAACCTGTGGATATGTTCCCACATACGCATCATGTCGAAAATGTGGTTTCCCTTCTTCGTAAATAATGAAATGAAGTTATCTTACGAAAAAAGACTTGCTAAACCAGCAAGTCTTTTTTCGTTTTTAAAAGGGATATTCTTCTTCGTTAGTCGGAGGAGAAAGTGGTTCTTCCGGTCGGCTATTTGCTTTACTTCCAAATGTGACTGCACCACCTGGCGGAGATGCACGCTCAAAATCACGAATTGATTCTGTCGGATTCCTAGAAGAATTGGACGGAAACGTGTCTGCATTGGGTCTGTAAAAACCATCTAAATCAGTGAATTTAGTAAATTTACCGATGAATTTTAACTTGACTGTGTCAACCGTACCACTTCTATTTTTTGCGATGATGACTTCGCCTACGCCTTCGGTTGGGTTGCCGTCTTCGTCTTGTGTGATTTTGTAATATTCAGGTCGGTATAAAAACATAACCATGTCAGCATCTTGTTCAATAGAACCAGATTCCCGCAAGTCTGAAAGCATGGGTCTTTTATCGCCTCCACGCGTTTCTACTGCCCGGCTAAGCTGAGAAAGCGCAATGACAGGTACATTCAGTTCTTTGGCTAGATTTTTAAGTGCCCGAGAAATAGATGCAATTTCCTGTTCCCGGTTTCCTGTTCCGCCTTTGTTGCTGGTTTCTCCGGACATCAACTGCAAATAGTCTATGATAATGAGTTGAATGTCGTGCTGTGCTTTTAATCTTCGGCATTTGGCGCGTAATTCCAGCACAGAAAGCGCGGGGGTATCGTCGATAAATATAGGAGCTTTGGAAAGCCGGTCAAGCCGTTTGTGCATTTGTTGCCATTCGTGAGGCTCAAGAGTCCCTTTTCGAAGTTTTTCTGAATCAATTTCTGCTTCGGCGGAAATCATCCGAAGCATGAGTTGGCTACAAGACATCTCCAAAGAAAAAATGGCTACAGGCATATTGAAGTCAATGGCGGCATTTCGCATGGAAGAAACAACAAAAGCTGTTTTTCCCATGGCAGGACGTGCTGCAATAATGACTAATTCGGTATTTTGCCAACCGCCTGTTATTCTATCTAATGCAGTAAAACCACTTGCCACGCCGGTCAGTCCGTCTTTGTTATTTTTCTTGGATTCAAGTTCAGCAATGGTTTGTCTGAGGATAGAACTAGCATCGAGGTAGTTTTTTTTGACATTTCGTTCAGAAATATCAAAAAATGCTTGTTCTGTTTTATCTAATAACTGGAAAACATCCGTGGTATCCTCGTACGCATCTTTTAGAATCGACGAAGCGACACCAATCATATCTCGTTTGATGGCAGCTTGCGCGATAATGCGTGCATGAAACTCGATATTGGAGGCGGACTGCACCTTTCGAGTCAACTCAGCAAGGTAATGACCACCACCTACTTGTTCCAAATCGCCAGTGGAAAGCAACTGATTCATGACTGTCAAAACATCGATGGGTTCAGACTTGGAGAAGAGTTGCAAGATAGCGCGGTAAATGCGTTGGTGGCTATCTCTGTAAAAAGTTTCTGGAGTTAAAATGTCCACCACGGCAGTCAAGGCTTCTTTTTCAATCATAAGTGCGCCTAACACAGCAGCTTCCATTTCCAAAGCTTGTGGAGGGAGTTTGCCTTGTTCCGAACGGATGTTGTCGAGCCACAGGTTTTTTGTCGGGACAGCTTTGGGCGTTCGTGGTGAATTTGATGCGGGTTTATCCATAATTTTTAACGATTACACAAAATTGCATTTTTTTCCAACATAAAAAAAGGTCAAAAAATGAGTGACTCTTTAATGTCATGACTATCAATGTATTGCTAGAGCGAGATTTTTACAGATAAATTGAAACAAATTGCCTCACTTTAAAATTAGGTATTTTGAGATAAATGTGATTATTTAGAACTCAAATCATTCATTATTTACAAAATCTATACACTTAAATCCCTTGACAGAAAAAAGATTCTTACTTGAAGATGTTCCATTATTGGACTTTGTAGGCGTGCAAAATAGACATATCAAACTGATTGCGGATGCGTTCCCTCAGTTGGTGATGGTGGCAAGAGGTGACGAAATTGTGGTGAAAGGAACAGAGGAAGAAGTGGAAAGCGTGGAGGTAATCATCCAGCAAATCATAGCTCATTTGTTAAAATATACACATATCACAGAAGAGCAGGTTCGACAATATGTTCAAAATGACGTGGAGGGAGCCATGTCAAAAGCGGTAAATGATGCTGATATTATTTTGCATGGGAATAAAGGCCAGGTCATCAAAGCGAAAACAGCAAACCAACGAAAGATGCTCGAGGCAGCGCAAACACACGATATTGTTTTTGCGATTGGTCCCGCCGGAACCGGAAAAACCTACACTGCCGTTGCATTGGCAGTTCAAGCATTGAAAAATAGACAGGTAAAAAAAATAATTATTACTCGCCCTGCCGTTGAAGCTGGGGAGAATTTGGGCTTTTTACCAGGAGATTTAAAAGAAAAAATTGACCCTTATCTTCGGCCGATTTACGATGCTTTGGAGGATATGATTCATTCGGAGAAGTTGAAGGGATACATCGAAAAAAATACGATTGAAATTGCCCCCCTTGCTTACATGCGTGGAAGAACCCTAAATAATGCCTTTATTTTGTTGGATGAAGCGCAAAATACGACGCCCATGCAGCTGAAGATGTTTTTAACTCGAATGGGACCCACTTCAAAAATTATCATTACAGGAGATAAAACACAAATTGACTTACCTAAAAAGCAAAAGTCTGGATTGGTCGATGCAGAGGAAAAGCTCTACAAAGTGGCTGGTATTAAATTCATAGAACTTGATGGAAGGGATGTAGTTCGGCATCCACTTGTTCGCGAAATTCTAAAAGCGTATGAGCAACACGAGGATTAATTATGTAGTCTATTTTCTTTTCTTTATTTACTCTTCGCTTTCCGCCCAACAACGCAGAATTTGTGCTGTTGGGCAGAAAGATACGCCTAAAACATGGGAAAAGTATAGTCAGTTTGAACGTTTTTTGCTTCGCCACCAATCAGAGCGTTCCTTAGATTCAACTACACTCATTCGGATTCCCGTCGTTGTACATGTAATTCACTCGGAGGTATCTCGCTTAATCGGACTTCCTGAAAGTGGGAATATCAGTGATGCGCAAATCTTGTCTCAGATAAAAGTTTTGAACGACGACTATCGAAACCAAATGCTGTTGTACGGTCAAACCAAATCAACGCAAGGTGTCGATACAAAAATAGAGTTTTACCTTGCCACCAAAGACCCCGATGGCTTCCCAACGTCTGGTATTCAGCGGGTTTTTTCTCCCCAAAAAACATTCGATGTTTTTGATGATAACTTCACCTTATCTGCGCTCAGTTATTGGGACAGCAGCCGCTACCTGAACATTTGGGTAACGAAATTAAAGAATAATTACATTGGCCTTGGTGAATTTCCTGGCGGAGATTTGGAAGGTTTAGAAGTGGAGGATGTAGATGCACGCATTGATGGCGTGATTATCGATCATACGGTTTTTGGTAAACAAATCGGTACTGTTTCAGATGAATTTTACGGGTATGGGCGTACACTTACGCATGAAGTCGGCCATTGGCTTGGCTTGATTCATACTTGGGGAGACCAATTTTGTGGAACAGATTTCGTAGAAGATACGCCACCAACAGAGTCACCTAATCAAACTTTATTCTGTCGCCCTACTTTTTCTTTTTGTGACGGAACGCGAACCCTAAATATGACGGAAAATTTCATGGATTATACGCCTGACTCCTGTATGAATACGTTTACTCCAGGACAACGAGACAGACTTCGGCTTGTTTTGGAATTGTCTGAGAGAAGAAAAAGATTGGTGGACAATAGCCTGCTGGCTAATCAATTGGTCGAAAATCCTGAAATGATTGTTTTGAATAATCCAGGGAGTTTGGAGACATTGGCGATTCAGTTATTGGTTCCAGGTTATCAAGATTTTACGTTACGCTTTTATAATTCCGTTGGACAACTGATTCAAGAGGAAAAATTTAATCAATCACCAAGTATTTTTTGGCGTCCTTCGCGTTATCCAGTGTCTTGGCGTGAGGAAGGCGTCATTATTTGTCAGTGGGAGATTGGCGAACAAATCATTTCTAAACGCATCCTTATTTTCTAGTATTTGCCTTATGTTACGATCAAAACCTCGCTTTGATACCATTTTCATGGAATTAGCACAAAACCTAGCACTTCGCTCACATTGTGTTCGTGCGCAAGTCGGTGCTGTGCTAACCAATGAAACCCGCATTATTTCTATTGGATACAACGGCCCACCGGCAGAGACGCACAATTGTGATATTGAGTTTGGTGAGGCGGGCTGTCCGAAAGACTCCAAAGGTAGTTGCTCTTTGGCACTTCATGCGGAACAAAATGCCATTCTTTACGCTGTGAAAAATGGGAGTAAAGTGGAGGGTTCCACCTTATATGTCACACTTTCGCCATGTATCGCGTGTGCGCGGGTTATCTATACGATGAAAATCAAAAAGGTAGTTTATTTGCACTCGTATGCGCAATACAAAGGATTGGAAATTGACGAGGGTGTTGCTTTTTTGCAAAAATTTGGCGTAGAGGTTGTTCAATATGCCTCTATTTTACCTGATTAATGCATGAACTATTTAGCACATTTGGCTTTATCAGGCGACGAACCTGATGTTCTGATTGGTAATTTCATGGGTGATTTCATCAAAGGGCAGCTTACGCACAATCGGTTCACTTCGTTACCTGTTGGAATACAGAAAGGAATTCTTCTGCACCGAAAAATAGATAATTTTACAGATACACATCCTTTTGTGTCGGAAGTTGCTGCATACTTTGCGCCTAGTCAAGGCAAGTTTGCGTCTATCGTTACGGATGTTTTGTTTGATTATCTCTTGGCAAATCATTGGGATAAACTATACACGAGGTCTGTTGATTTGGATACTTTTGCAGAAAATATTTATACAATTCTCCCGAAATATACTTCTTTTTATCCGGAACGTATGGAAAAAGTGGTGCAGTCGCTTCTTCTTCACAAATGGCTGCCACAATACAAGTCAGAAGAAGGAATTCAGATGGCTTTGGCGGGTATTAGTCGAAGATTGACTTTGAAACCTTCTTTTGAATCTGTTTTTTCTGTTTTTCGTGCCAATGAACAAGAAATTACGTCTTTGTTTTTATGTTATTATCCCCAGCTTCAAGAATTTTGTACTGAATATTTAATGAACGAGTTTATACCCTATGAGTCAAAAAATACATGATGTTCTCAAGCAAATAAAAGCGTCAACCATTGCTCCTATATATGTTTTACACGGGGCGGAAGGATATTTTAGTGATGTGATTGCTAAAAAAGTCGTAGATTCAGGTTTGTCGGCAGCAGATAAAGAGTTTAATTTATGGACGTTACATGGGCCAGATGTATCCGTTGGGGCTATCGTTTCTAAATGTCGGCAATTTCCGATGATGGCGGAAAAGCAAATTGTATGGGTCAAGGAAGCGCAGGGGATTCAAGATATAGGTCAAAAAGAAGCTACACAATTATTGGAAAAGTATATTTCCCAAGCAACGAATACGACATGTTTGATTTTACAAGCCAGCAAGCCATTGGATGAACGCAAGGCATGGTTGAAATTAGCACACAAAATGGGTGTCGTTTTTGCCTCTAAGCCACTTTATGAGAATGAATTGCCCGGTTTTATATTGGATTATTGCAAAGCAAAGGGAGTAGGATTGGAAGGGGATGCTGTGAAGTTGCTCGTTAATCACTTGGGTGCAAATTTGAAAAATTTGACGAATGAATTGGACAAGGCCATTGTAAATTTAGCAATTGGTGAACCAATTACGGTAGAGGTTGTCGAGAAATACATTGGGATAAGTAAAGAGTTTAATTATTTTGAGCTTCAAAAGGCACTGACAGAGAAGGACGCGTTTAAATCTTTTCAAATTGTAGAATTTTTCAGCCGAGACCCGAAAAATTACCCAATTCAGCCATTTGTGATTGTTTTATTTACCTTTTTTAGCAAGTTGATTTTATTGCATCGGTCGCAAGGGAGCAGTGATTCAGAACTTGCTTCAAAACTTGGTGTCAATCCGTATTTTCTCAAGGACTACAAAAATGCAGCACGGAAATTTAGTTTGCAAGCGTGTATGTACAGTATTGGTGTGATTCGAGAAATAGATGGATATTCGAAAGGAATTGATGCGGGCAGCCGGACGGAGAAAGAAGTGTATAGGGAACTGGTCAGTGGAATTTTAGGGGCATAAAAAAAGGTTCTTACTGTGCGTAAGAACCTTTTGTAGCGGGGACGGGAATCGAACCCGTGACCTCCGGGTTATGAATCCGACGCTCTAACCATCTGAGCTACCCCGCCATTAACTGTAACGGAGTGCAAAAATAGAACTTGCTTCTTTTTATTGCAACTTTTTTGTACTTTTTTTTATAATTTATCGAAAAAAAGAAGAACAATATAGGATATTCCATTGATTGTGAGTAAATAGTAAAAATTTATTAAACATGAGTAGAATGACAAAATACAAGTTCACAAGAGAATACGCCTTTCGTAACTCAGCCAAGGTGCTGTATCCTTATCTAAGTACACCAGGTGGCCTCGAACAATGGTTTTGTGATAAAGTTTCTGTCGATTCCAATCATTTATACCATTTTTTATGGGAAGACCAGGATCATACAGCGCACATGACCTCTTCTCGCCTAAATAAATCTGCTCGCTTCGAGTTTGTAGGAGACGAGCCTGAACTTAGTTATTTGGAATTTAAACTAGAAGCCAGCGAACTAGACGGTTCTACGTATTTACGAATTACGGACTTTTCGTCTAGTACAGACGAAGATGACTTAGAAGATTTATGGGACGGATTGATTGACTCCTTGAAAAATATTGTAGGGGGGTAATCATTGATTTCTTACATTTGCGGTCTCATTTGGTAAAGTTTGCATGAAAAAAATTGATTATCTGGTTCTTCGGTCGTTTATCGGCCCGTTTGTTTTAACGACCCTTGTTGTCATTTTTATCTTTCTCATGCGTTTTTTGATGATGTATTTTGAGGACTTGGTCAGTAAAGAGCTTGATTTAACCACGTATGGCCAACTCTTCGGGTATTTTGCCTTGATGACGATTCCTATTTCTCTTCCACTTGCTACCTTGCTCGCCTCCTTAATGTCTTTTGGGAATCTCGGTGAGCACGTAGAACTGACAGCCATCAAGTCTGCGGGCATTCCGCTTCCACGAATTATTCTTCCTGTGGGTCTTTTCGCATTGGGTATTTCTTTATTTTCCTTCTGGTTTGGGAATCGTATAGCGCCTTGGGCAAACCTAAAAGGGTATAGTTTGTTGTATGATATTCGTACTGCAAAAGTGAGTGTAAATTTAACAGAGGGGATTTTTTACAACGAGATTCCGAACTACAATATCAAAGTTCGTCAAAAAGAAAAACAAGGAGATTGGCTTCGTGACATCATTATATACGACCATACAAAAAATGACGGTAATACAAGTGTAACCATTGCAGATAGTGGTAAAATGTATTCCATTCTAGGTAATTCTCATTTGATTTTGGAATTATACAATGGTGCAAATTACTCGGAGCAGATGAGTGCCGCCTCGGGTCAATCCAATCGGGAAACTCAGTATTTAAAAAATACATTCAAGTCAAATAAGATTGTTTTTTCGTTGGAGAGCTTCGGGATGAAACGTACCGATGAAAACCAGTTCAAGTACCATGAACTGATGAAGACTATCAACGAGTTGGATAATCAAGTAGATTCCACTCGGATGGAATTAAAAAAGACAGCGAAGAATCAAGTAAATATTCTCAAAAATTATTCTTCTTATCAATTTAAACCATTGGTTCAAATCAAGGATTCATTGAAAAGGCCCATTCAAATTAAAGAAGGGGCTTGGATTGATGAAAAAATGAAATTTGTAGAGCAGGGTTATGCAAAAGAATTAACGTATGAGAATGCGTACAATCAATCAAAAAGTTCGATTTCTCAGTTAGAGCTTGCTTCTACTATGCAATACAATACCCAAAAATTGATAGCGCGTGCTGAGGTAGAAAAATGGCATAGATATACGATGGCACTTGCTTGCTTTATCATGTTTTTGATAGGTGCATCACTGGGCTCAATCATCAAGAAAGGAGGTTTTGGAATGCCTGTACTTATTGCTATATCGTTTTTTATTTTTATGTATGTACTGATGCAATTGGGAGATAAATATGCGAAAGAAGGTTTAGTGGAGGTTTTGGTTGGCGTTTGGTTTGCTGATTTCGTGTTGGCCATCATTGCTTTGTTTCTACTCCGCAAAGCTTCTAATGATAGCCGTTTATTGGAGGGCACGTTCATGAAGTCAATTTTTACGTATTTGAAAGATAAAGTGCGTAAAAAAAGGCTGCATGTGTCATTAAATTCATGAATTATTTGTAAATTTGTAGCTTAATTAATTTACAATCTAAGTTAACATCAAATGTATTTAACTAAGGAGAAAAAAGAGGAAATCTTTGGACAAAAAGGATTCCAAAAAACAGCAACTGACACAGGTTCACCAGAATCGCAGATTGCTTTATTCACTTATCGCATTGCTCATTTAACTGGGCACCTCAAGGTACACAAACACGATTATTCTACGCGTCTAGGCTTGCTCAAGTTAGTTGGTAAGCGCCGTCGTTTGTTAGATTATTTGTACAAAAATGACATTGAGAGATACCGTTCAATTATTGCTGAATTAGGTATTCGTAAGTAATTTCAAAGGGGAATCAGTGATGGTTCCCTTTTCCCGTTGTATTATTTTACCATTTTCTATATCCCCGCGGAATTTATAAGAGGATACTATTGCTACGTCGAAAGCGGAACCGTAGCCCAATTTTATTACTGATGTTTACAATCAAAGAACAAAAAATCACGATGCCAGATGGAAAGGAAATTATCCTTGAAACTGGTAAACTCGCCCGCCAAGCTGACGGCTCTGTTGTCTTAAAACACGAAAACCTGATGATGCTCGCAACAGTCGTTGCAGCCAAAAAACACAAAGAGGGTACAGATTTCCTTCCACTCTCTGTGGACTACCAAGAAAAATTTGCAGGTTCTGGTCGTATCCCTGGTAGTTTCCAACGTAGAGAAGGAAGACTTTCAGATAACGAAATTCTTGTTTCTCGTTTAATTGACCGAGCTCTTCGCCCTATTTTTCCCGAAGATTACCACGCAGATGTGCAAGTACAAGTAACGCTTTACTCGGCGGATACAAATGTGCAACCGGATGCTTTGGCTGCTCTCGCGGCTTCCGCAGCTATTGCTGTTTCAGATATTCCTTTCAACGGGCCTATTTCAGAGGTGCGTATTGCCAAAATAAATGGTGAATTTGTTGTCAACCCCACTTTCAGTCAAATGAAAGAGGCTTCTATTGATTTGATTGTGGCCGGTACTGCCGAAAACATCATTATGGTAGAAGGGGAAGGGAATGAGTTTTCTGAGCAAGAAATGATTGATGCTATTCGTGTAGCGCATGATGCGATTAAAATCCAAGTTCAAGCCCAAAAAGATTTGGCAGAAGCTGTAGGTGCCTTGGTAAAACGTGAATATAACCACGAAGTCCATGATGCTGCTTTGAAAGAACGTATGTACACAGAGTTGTTTGACAAAGCGTATGCTGTTGGCCAATTAGGAAGTGCAAACAAACAAGTTCGAAGTGAAGGATACCAAGCTGTTCTTGATGCGTTCATGGCATCGCTTCCGGAAGACCATGGATACGATGAAACATTGATTAAAACGTATTTCGGTGAAATCAAATACGATACTTCCCGCAAATTAGTATTGGATGAGCGCAAGCGTTTGGATGGTCGGGGCTTGACGGAAATTCGTCCCATCACCTGCGAAGTAGATTATCTTCCATCCGCACATGGTTCTGCTTTGTTCACTCGCGGAGAAACTCAATCTTTGTCAACAGCCACATTAGGTACGAAATTAGATGAAATGTTGGTAGATCAAGCGATGTCGCTAAGTTTCTCTAAATTCTATCTGCATTATAACTTCCCTGGATTCTCTACCGGTGAAGTAAAACCAAATAGGGGTGCGAGCCGTCGTGAAATTGGTCATGGTAATTTGGCTATGCGTTCTTTGAAAAAAGTATTACCGCCAGAAGAAAATAATCCTTATACGATTCGCGTGGTTTCAGATATTCTAGAATCCAATGGTTCTTCTTCTATGGCGACCGTTTGTGCTGGATGTTTGTCTTTGATGGATGCAGGTGTACCGATTTCAGCACCAGTTTCTGGTATTGCAATGGGTCTAATTACAGATATTGAATCAGGTAAATTTGCTGTCCTTTCAGATATTTTAGGAGATGAAGATCATCTAGGTGATATGGATTTCAAGGTGACAGGAACGGAAAAAGGGATTGTCGCTTGCCAAATGGATATTAAAATTGGTGGATTGTCATTTGAAGTTCTGGAACAGGCATTGTTGCAAGCAAAAGAAGGAAGATTGCATATCCTTCAAATAATGAAGTCGGCACTTGAAACACCACGTGCTGATTTGAAACCACATGCACCTCGTGCGCACGTTATTATTATTGAACGTGAATTTATTGGTGCAGTAATCGGACCAGGAGGGAAAATCGTTCAGGAGATTCAGAGAGAATCTGGTGCAACGATTACGATTGAAGAAAAAGACAACAAAGGCTATGTCTCTATTTTTGCAAAAGATGCCAAAGCAATGGCTATGGCAAGAAGTAGAGTAGAAGGTATCGTTGCTGTTCCCGAAGTAGGTACAGAATACGACGCGATTGTAAAATCAATTCAGCCATTTGGTGCTTTTGTTGAGTTTTTGCCAGGAAAAGAAGGCTTATTGCACATTTCTGAAATTTCTTGGGAAAGATTGCCTACGATGGATGGAGTACTTGAAATTGGAGAAGAGATTCAAGTAAAACTGATTGAAATAGATAAAAAATCAGGTAAATATCGTTTATCTAGAAAGGTATTATTACCAAGACCACCAAGACCAGAAAAAGCAGCTGAATAATCTCTAAGGTTGAACATTCAGTTCTAATTTTGTGTTACTTTTTTGAATTAACTTAAATGGCGTTCGGGCAAAAAATATGAGACAGCTTAAAATCAGTAAACAAATTACCAACAGAGAAAGTCAATCCCTTGATAAGTATTTGCAGGAAATTGGTAAAGTAGATTTATTAACTCCGGATGAAGAGGTTATCCTAGCTCAAAAGATTAGAGAGGGAGATCAGCGATCATTGGAAAGACTGACTAAAGCTAATCTTCGTTTCGTAGTGTCTGTTGCAAAGCAATACCAAAACCAAGGTCTTTCCCTTGGCGATTTGATTAACGAGGGCAACTTAGGACTTATCAAAGCCGCTCAACGTTTTGATGAAACACGTGGTTTTAAATTTATTTCGTATGCTGTTTGGTGGATTCGCCAATCTATTCTTCAAGCTTTGGCAGAGCAGTCACGGATTGTACGTTTGCCTTTGAACCGGGTTGGTTCTTTGAATAAAATTTCCAAGACGTATTCTGAACTTGAACAAAAATTCGAAAGAGAACCTTCTCCAGAAGAATTGGCTGAAGTGCTTGAGATTACAGCAAATGAAGTGGTTGATACCATGAAGATTTCAGGTCGCCACGTGTCTGTCGATGCCCCGTTTGTACAGGGTGAAGAAAATAGTTTATTGGACGTGTTGGAAAACGATCTCGAAGAAAAGCCAGATCAAGAGCTGATGAACGACTCACTTCGTCGTGAGGTTCTCAGAGCGCTCGATACTTTAACTCCTCGTGAAAAAGAAGTCATTATGTTTTACTTTGGCTTAAATGGCACACAAGCCATGACACTAGAGGAGATTGGTGAACAATTTAATTTGACACGTGAACGCGTTCGGCAAATTAAAGAAAAAGCGATTCGTCGTTTGCGCCAAACCAACAGAAGCAAAGCTTTGATCGCTTATCTTGGATAATACGTCTGATTCATCAGTCATGTAAGTCAAAAAAGACACGTTTCGTGTCTTTTTTGCATTTTAACCCAAACTCTATCTTTATGGCTATCCTATCTCCACTTATAGATTTAGCTCAAATTTGTGCTGAACTTGGCGTTCGAGATGCAATCCTTTGTCCAGGCTCCAGAAGTGCTGCCTTGACTATTGCGTTTACGGAACATCCGAAAATCCATTGCCGTGCTGTTCAAGATGAACGAAGTGCTGCTTACATTGCACTTGGAATAGCACAAATATCAAAAAAACCTGTTGTTTTGGTTTGTACTTCAGGAACTGCAGCTTTAAATTTTGCACCTGCTATTGCAGAAGCCTACTTTTTGGAAGTTCCGCTACTTGTGCTTACAGCAGACAGACCTGCTGAATGGATACACCAATACGACGGGCAAACGATTTTTCAGCAAAATATATATGGTCAGCATGTAAAACGCGCTTACCAATGGCAGGCAGATTATGCAAACCCAGATACACAATGGATGTGTAAAAGAACAGCATCCGAGGCGATTCAGCTTGCTGTTCAGGAGCCCTCTGGGCCTGTACATATTAATATTCCTATTCGAGAACCTTTTTATCCAGAACCGAAAGACTATCCCTTGCTTTCTAGTTGTCAGCCTATTCTATGGGACGTATCGTCTATGTCTGTTTCTGAAAAAATAAAAGAAAGAGTAAGAGAGATAGTTCAAAGTGGGCAAAAAGTCCTTTTTGCTGTTGGGCAACAAGACAGCAATGAGCTTTCTGCTATTTTAAGTGAACTTACAGATGTATATCCTATTCTCGGTGATAGTATCAGTCAGGTGAAAGGAGAGGCATTTATTTTGTTACATGATCATTATTTAGGTGTTATTCCAGAAAAAGAACTGCGTACTTTGCAGCCAGATATTCTGATAACTACCGAAAAATCATTTATATCCAAGCCATTTAAACAATTCATCCGAGCGAATCCACCCAGTGAACACTGGCATGTTCAAATTGGGGATTTCTTGAAAGATCCTTTTCAAACTTTGACGTGGCATATCAGTATGTCTCCTGCGCTATTCTTCAAAGAATGGAAAGAAATGGTGGCTATAAGTAAAAAAGAAAACAATGCCTATTTAAAGAGTTGGGCTGATATTGAAAAAAAAGTAAAAGAATCACTCCTCCGTTATTTTGAAAAAACGAACACGGAAATATTTTTATCCGAAGCAGATGTTGTTCTTGCACTGCTTCTATCTGTCTCGGCTACGCATTATTTGCACGTGGGTAACAGTTTGGCTATCAGGTATGTTAATCTGTTTTATGGCTTGTCAAATTTCCCTTTTATTTATTGTAATCGGGGAACAAGTGGAATTGACGGATGCGTAAGCACGGCGGTTGGTGCTGCGTATGCCTCTCCTGAAGTACAACACGTTTGTTTGGTTGGAGACATTTCTTTTCTGTATGATTCAAATGCTTTGTGGCAAAATTCGTTTCCGCCAAACTTGAAAATAATTGTTTTAAATAATCAAGGTGGAGGTATATTTGGAATGATTCCAGGCCCGTTGGAACAGCCGAGTTATGCAGGGTTTTTCCAAACGGAACATACTTTTCGAATGGAAGGAATTACGTCAAATTTTCATATTCCGTATGTACTTGGCACATCTGGGGTTTATACAAAGAAAGAGTTGCATGAATTTTTGACAAATGAAGGAACTGGGTTACTTGAGTTTTTGTCAAATTCCGAGGAGAATAAAATGTATGGAAATCTACGAAAAGCCCAAATAACCTCTCTTTTTGATTAAGGACATACGGCTAATTCATCTGACCATTTATCTTGAAGACGTTTTCCTTGTTTAAAAGCAAGGCAAGCGTCTTTTGTATTTTGATTTGCTTGGTATGCTTTTCCTAAAAAGTAATAGACAAGTTTTGTGTCTGGATTTTCTTTTTCAGCCTGTTGTAATAATTGAATAGCTTCGGGAATATTTTTGGTTTGTAGCGCATAAATCCCTTTGTTTCTACTATGATAACTATCGTTGTAGCCTAACTTTTCCGCTTTATTTAGATGAATTTCAGCTTCTGATGTCCGTTGGTTCAATAATAAATGAAATCCATGATTTGATTGAAAAAGTCCGGAGGTAGGTTCAAGCTCAATGGCTTTTTGTGAGTTCTGTAATGCCAGCTCAAACTTTTGCTGAAGGGCATACACAACACCTAGATTATGAAAAGGAAATGGGTTGGTGGTGCTGAATTGAATTGCTTGAACGAATAATTTTTCGGCTTCTTCTAAATCATTTTGGAGATAATAAACAAATCCAAAGTCAGATAAAATTTCTGGATTTTTAGGGTCTTTTTGTATTGCCATAGAAAAATAGGTCTGTGCTTGGTCTAATTTATTGAGCGCAGTCAGATTTTTGGCATGGAGGTAAAGATAAGAAAGAGAGTCTTTGTAAAGAGTAGCGAGTTCAGAAAGAATTTTTTCGGAATCGTTTGCTTTGTTCAAAATGTGTAAAACACGCGCTAGACTAAATTGCGCTTGTGGGAATTCCGGATCTACTTCAACCGCTTTCAGGTAATCTGCTTGAGCTTGTTCGTACATTCCTCGTTTTTCGTAAATCAGTCCACGGTTAAGATAGGCATCTGCGAAATCAGGTACTTTTTCGATAGCTTCTGTATAGAAACCAAGTGCTTTATCGGTTTCGTTGATGGACACATGGTAATTCGCTCGTTTAAAAAATTCTGCGGCTTCTTGTTTGTCCTTGTTGGAACAGCCTTGAAGATTCAAGAGAAATGAAAAGAAAATAATACCTAAAATGGAATTATTTAGAGAAATAATTGATTTATTTTTATTCATAATGTAGTAACTATTCATTTAATCTATTAGTTTTGCCGAAAAATATATTCATCAACATGAGGCTCATCAAAGAAATTCCCAACGATTTTTGCAAAACAACAGTTTTTTCATTTAATAACAAATTCATCATCAAACTTGAAGCTGGAAATTATGAACAGACCTTCAAAGTAAGCGAATACGATGTGTCGAGTATAGACGAGATTGAAGAAATGCTCGGTGACACATTTTATAAAAATGCGATGGAGCGTTTTCGGCAAATGAATGAGGATTTAGAATCTGTTATAGATATGGTAGATTAAAAAAAAGGAGGCTGAAAGCCTCCTTTTTTTGCAAAATAGATGCTTACAAGTGCATTAGTTTTGTGTAGATGGTTTTTTGGCTCTCCGTCATAGTAGGTAATTGCACCATTTCGTAGGCAACCGTTGCATCTCTTTTGAGTGTCACTTCATAGGTCAAATTCACCCCTGAGCGTTCCACTATAACTTGTAGTTTATCTCCTATTTTTTTACTTGAAAGTGCATCCTGAACAGAGACGAAAGGTTTACTATCAATGGTAATTATTTTATCATTGACATTTATCCCTGCTTCATAAGCAGCAGTACCTTTATCGACACGCGCAACTACGCCGTTGGAACGTACACTTGCACCAAATCCAGGTACTTGTCGCGATGCATATTTATCAACAAGTTGTATTCCTGCATATTGAAAAAACTGATTGTAGTCTATTTGTTCTGTACCGTACACGTAGTTGGTAAAGAAATTATCCATGTTTTTGTTAGCTATTTTTTCTACCGCTTGTTTAAATTCAAGTTCTGAAAAACCGCGTTGTTTCTCTACGTAATACGTTTTCCATAAATATTTGAACACGTCGTCTAAATTTTTCTGTCCTTTTGTACTTCCTAGAATTTCAAGATTAAGTAATGAGCCCAATACGCCCCCTTTTGTATAGTAGGAAACCGTGGTATTATTTGAGTTTTCGTTAGGTCGGTAGAATTTAATCCAAGCATCCCAAGAAGATTCAGCCACAGACTGTATTTGTTGACCGGGTTGATTTTCTATTTGATTGATAGAACTCACCAAGTCAGCTTTAAATTCTTGTTCGGTGATGACATTGCCTCTTCTTAGGATGTCATTTTGATAGAAGGAAGTAAAGCCTTCCGAAACCCAAAGTAAGGTTGTATAATTTTCTTCATCGTAATTGAATGGCCCAAGCTCAATTGGTCTAATTCTTTTTACATTCCACAAATGGAAATACTCATGGGCAATGAGACTAAAGAAGCGCTTCATGGATGTTGGGTTCTGATAAACATTTGGAGATGTTTGGCAAGTCGTTGAATATAAGTGTTCTAGTCCGCCACCTATTCCAGGTAAATGGTGAATGATAAAAAGATAGCGGTCGCAAGGGTGTTCCCCTACAACAGTTGCTGCTGCCTCGACGGTAGCTTTATAGGTTTTTATAAGTTCTTTTTCATCGTAAATTAATTCTTGAAGTGCGTACATCGCAATTTGGTGCTTGATTCCCATTGATTCAAACGTAATTACCTTGTGATTGCCTATCTCAATAGGACTATCTACCAATAAATCATAATTGGGTACTTTATAATGCCATTTTCCAATTTCCTCCATAGCAGTAGAAACCGTACTCCATTTTTCGTATGGTTTTACTTTTATCTCCATCGGTTGATTGACTAACTGAGGAACGTATAGGAAAATGCTTGCTCCGTTCACATATCCGTGGCTATCATCAATAAAAGAAGTTCGTACGGTTAATTCATAGGCATATACATCGTATTCTACCACGACTTCATCAGCACCAGCTAGATTGATTTCCCACGTATTTTTGTTTACTTTTTTACTGTTCAAAGTAGAATTACCAGCTTTGGCAGTTAACCTATCCACGTTTTTGGCAAATTCTCGGACAAGATATGACCCAGGAGTCCAGACGGGCATTTTTAGCGTTAATTTGTCCTTATTCGTCAATAAAGAAGATTTTTGGATATTGGCTATTTTCATTTTGACATGAAAATAATGTGTTTGAGGATGAGGCATACTCAGTTCATAGCTGGTAGAATAGGTTTGAGCATGACCAGCAAAGAAAGATAAAAGTAAATATGTAGATAACATGAGATACTTTAAATTTTTAAAAAGCATAGGTTGATTAAAATTAAGTGTGCAATGAAAAATTGGATTATCCGTTTTTTTACTTTGAAACTAGCAAAACACTTTGGTATTTGAAAGAATTCCAATTAAAAATGAGACTAAAAGGGTGTTTATCCCTACAATTAGCAGGAAGTGATAAATTGTTGGCTGACTTCTTTCTTTTATCTTTGTTCATGATGTTTTTTTTCAATAAATCCGTTTGATATGAATTATAAAAAAATGTGGTTAGGGCTTGGGTTCCTTGGCTTAGCGACAGAGGCAATGGCTCAGAATACACTGACGTACGCTTCCACGGAGTCAATTTATCACAATGGGGTAGAACTATTCGAGAATAAATCGTTTACAGCTGCTCGGAAAGAATTTGAAAATTACTTGTCCGTTTCTGCTCGTTCTTTGAGCCCCAATCATTTTAATCAAGCAAATGCTGCTTATTTTGCTGCTGTGGCTGCTCTGAAATCGAATGCAAAAGATTCTGATGTATTGGTGCAGCGTTTTGTACATACGTACCCAGACCATCCCAAAGCGGCACTTATATTTACGGATTTGGCGGATGATTATTTTTTGGCTGGGAATTTTAAAGAGGCTATCCCTTTGTATGAAAAGTCGTTGAAAAATCGTGCTCCTTCCTTGGATACCTATGAGTTGCATTACCGACTGGGTATTTCGTATTATCAACAAAAAGAATTGACAAAAGCTCTGACAGAATTTAACTACGTGAAAGCAACCGTAGCAGAAAGTGCGATACATGCTGCGTATTATGCGGCAGTCATCGCTTTTGGAAATGAAAACTACGAAGCTGCTTTGATTGATTTACGTCGTGTTGAAAACGTAAATCCGTATAAAATCGAAGTCCCAAACTGGATTGCTGAAATTCTTTTCAGACAGAAAAAATACGATGATTTAGTAGCTTATACTGAGCCGATTATTGCAAATCCTACCGGAAGAAAAATTGACGAAATTTGTCTTGTAACGGCGGAAGTATTCTTTTTTAAAGACGATTTTAGTAAATCAGCCATGTATTATGACAAGTTCAAGTCACTGAGGCGTGGTACTGTTTCTCCTCAAGTTACGTTTAGACACGCATATAGTTTGTATCAAATGGGAAATTATACGGGTGCTGCGGCATTATTTAAAACATTGGCATCGGGGGATGATATTCTAGCGCAGCAATCTGCTTACTATTTGGGGATTAGCACACTACAAAACAAGCAGTTGTTGGATGCAAAGGTAGCTTTCCGTGTCGCACAAAAAATGGATTTCGATGCACAAATTAAAGAAGAAGCGACGTATAATTTGATTAAAATCCTTTTAGACGGAAAAGAAAATGCGGAGGCGATTTCGCAACTACAAGCGTATTTGGCACAATATCCGACGGGCAAGTATGTGGATGAGTCGAATGAATTGTTGAGTGAAGTTTTCTTTTCAACTAACAATTATCAATCAGCGATTGATTACATTGAAAAGTTAGCCAAAAGAACGCCAAAAATTAACGAAGCTTACCAGAAAATTACCTACAACCAAGGGGTAATAGAGTTTAATGCGGAGAGTTACGACAAGTCTATAGTGTATTTTGATAAATCGCTTTCAACGCCTGTAGATCCACAATTGCGGCTTCAATCTACGTATTGGAAAGCGGAAGCACTTTTTCTGTTGAACAAGCCTGATGCGGAGGAAATGTATAAAACATTGATTTCATCCTCTGATAAAGTTATCCGATTAAATAGTGTGTATAGTTTAGCTTATCTGTACTTCAATCAAAAAAAATACAGCAATGCACTTCTCTATTTTTCTGATTTTGTGAATAAAGCGAAGGGAAATGCTGATTTTCTTCAAAAATACGAAGATGCTTTGCTACGTACTGCGGATTGCCAGTTAGCGGATAAGAAGTTCTCGGTTGCTTTGTCTATGTATGAGGAAGCCTACCGGCAAAATCGAATCGATAAAGATTACGCTTTGTATTACAGTAGTGTCACGCTACAATATATGAATAGAGACCAAGAAGCCAAACAGCGTTTAGCCCAGTTTCTACGCCAGTTTGGTAATTCAAGATTAATCGACGAGGCATTATTCCGGAAGGCAAGTATTGCAATGGAAGAAGACAACAACCAAGAAGCTGTGCAATTACTCTCCGATTTACTTCAAAAGAAACCGTCTAGTTCGCTTGTATCCGATGCGTTGTTGAAACGAGCATCTGCATTCAGCAACCTCCAAAATTACGATCGTTCGATAGCGGATTACACCATTATTGTAAAGCGTTTTCCTAAATCACCTGCGGCATCAGAGGCACTATTGGGTTTAAAAGATGTATATGGTATGAGTGATAATCCGGAGGAATACGCGCGTATATTGGAAGAATTTGAGCAAAAAAATCCTGAGAATAATTCGGTAGAAAGCCTCCAGTTTGAAAATGCAAAAACAGTCTATTTTAACGGAAAATATCTGCAAGCTGCTCAATTATTTGAACGTTACTTGTCATCCTATCCAAGCAACTCCAATGCAGAAGAGGCGAATTATTATCTGGGTGAATCCTACAATATGTTGAAAAACAGCGAAAAAGCACTCGGGTATTATTCAAAAATTATAAGCAGAGGAGAGTCAACGTATTATACATTGGCTGCGTATCGTGCTGCTGGGATTTATGTAGAACAAAAGGCTTTTCAACGTGCGTTGCCTTTGTATAAATTGGTTTTGGAGTCTTCTTCAGATAAACGCCAGATTATGTTAAGTCAGTTAGCTATTTTGGTAGCTCAGTATGAACTAGGGAATTATGCAGAATGTAAAAATACGGCAAACCAAATTATTTCTGACGGAAACGAGGTGGTGGCGAATGCATCAAACAAAGCATTATTGTATAAACTAAAAGCATTTGCAAAAGAAAAAAACAGACCACAAGCTGAACAAACATGGGAGCAGTTGCAAGCCGAAGGAAAAGATATTCATGCAGCGGAGGGGCTCTACGAGTTGGCTTACATGCTATTTGCGGATAAAAAGTATGAGCAAAGCAACGAATTGATTGATAAACATAGAAGTGATTATTACGCTTTTTCTGATTGGTTTGATATGTATAATCTATTGATTGCGGACAATTATTTGGGTGAAGGAGATACGCTTAACGCACGTGAAGTCTTAAATGCAATCATTGAAAATTCCAAAAATGAAGCAATGCGTACTTCTGCAAGAGAAAAATTGACTACAATAAGATAATGAAGCGAATAAAAAAGATGAAGAGAAGAAACACATTAGTTTGGTTGGGGTTTTCGAGTTTACTCCCTGTTTTGGGGTTTGGCCAAATAGATCAAAAATTTGTATTTGAGAAAGAAAGGGATGTGGTTATACCTCCTGCTAGCCGGGTTTTCGATAAAGTTCCATTGACAAAAGGAAACCAAGAGGCATTTAAACTTAATTATTCTTTTTTCGAAAGAAAGCCAACGGGATTAGAAACGGTTGCTTTTCAACCTTCCATTATTTCCCCACTAACCACTGATAAAACTCCGAAAAAAGAAGTATCGTATGCGAATCAAGTTCGTTTAGGAGCGGGTAATTTTGGGAGAACTTTTGGGGAAGTTTTTATTAATTCACCGCAGAGTGAGAAATTGGTGTTTGGGTTTTATGGTTTACACAATGCAGCGAAGAGAGGGCCAATTCAAGATGTAAATTCAGGGAATAGCAAAAATGTTGTTCGGCTTGATGGGCAATACAATGCAGGTAAATTTAAACTCTCTTCGCAAATTGGATACGAGCGCCGACTCGCTAATTTTTATGGGTACGATACCACTTTCGTTAATTTAGAGCGAGGTGAAATCAAACAGGCTGTGAATACATTTCAGTTTGGAGTTGGTTTTCAGAATGCTAATCCATCGTCACTTATTGATTATCAAGTTCGTTCAACTATTTTTCAGACGTCGGATTTATTGAGTGCAGAAGAACTAGATTGGGCATCGGATGTTTCTTTTTCCTATCCGATTCTCACAGACAAACTTGTAGCGAAAGTAGATGCAGAAGTCTATCGAACACAACGAAGTGATAATTACATTGATTTTCCTGTTCGTGATAGAAATTTATTCCGAATCATACCTCGATTCATATATAATCACCAACAATTTGCTGTTACAGCCGGTGTTCGAGCTGTGAATGAATTTGATGAAATCGCACGGATAAGTAGAACAAAAGGATTTCCTACATTGGATGTTACGTATAAAACGCCATCATTGCTGTATTTTTCAGTCGGATATGACGGAGATATTATTCGAAATACGTTAGGTTCTATGCTTCGGGAAAATCCGTTTTTAATGCCACAAGTTAATTTATTAAATACGGATAAGTTGCGAGAAATCTATTTGGCAAGTAAAGGGGAAGTAACGGATGGGTTAAATTATCAAGTTCGTGCTTCGTATGGTCAATATCAAAACTTATACTTTTTTATGACCAATGATTTGTCTAATGAAGGAGCAGTGCTTCTCCGAAATTTTGACATACAGTATGAGAATGAGCGTACTAATTTTGCTCAAATTGACGTACAATTAAATTACCAGCCTATTTCCCTTTGGCGAACCAATTTAAAAGCACAATATAATTATTATGAGGTGAAGTCGCTTGAAAAGCCTTTTCATCGTCCGAGTGTTGAAGTATATTGGGGAAATACGCTGACGGTTTCCGATAAATTAATAGCTAATTTAAACATATTTCATTTGGGGGGTATCTATGCGAAAGACCCGTTTTCATTAAATGAACCCATAAAAAAATTGACACCTATTTTTGATATTAATACCGAATTGACGTACTTATTGAACCAGCAATTTGGGGTTTTTATAAAAATGAATAATTTATTGGGTAATAATTACCAAAGATATCTGTATTATCCGCAACAAGGTTTGAATTTTCTTGTAGGTGTAAATATTTCCTTATAACTTGTGCATATCAAACTTATGCATTCCAAAAAGTTATAATGAAAAATATATCTGTCTATATAAAAGCACTCATGTTTGAGCACGATTATGTAAGTGTGCCAAATTTGGGTGCTTTTATTTTAAATTATCAATCAGCTCAGTTGAGTGATGGAAAGTTTGAGCCTCCTACGAGGCAAGTTTCGTTCAATGAATTGCTTCGGCAAGACGATGGGTTGCTTACTACACATTTGTCCTCACAGTTGGGCGTTTCGTTTCAAGATGCCAAAAAGCATATAGAAGACTATGTTCATCAAATAAAAACCTCTCTATATAATAAAGAGGAAATAGATTTGGTAGGAATAGGTAAGCTGTACTTATCATCCGAAGGTAGTATTTGTTTCAAACCAGGTTCTGGAATTAATTATTGCGGAGATAGTTTTGGATTTGAAAGCATTTATACTTCACGAATTAGTACGCCAACACATTCTATTTTTATTGATAGATACATGACTTTTGGAGATATGGAGTCTATCGAAATACCTACAGACAACTCGAATTACAAGCGGATTAATTTTAGACGAACGCTTGCTTACACGGTTCCATTTATCTTTTTGATACTTTTAGCTGGAATTTCAAAATATTTGGATCGTCCATCCACAATCTTTGACGAGCCCAAGGCACTTTCTAGCTTAAACCCGGTGGATTATTTACCACATAATCCTGTTCAACAAGCGCCTGTTTTACAAGATGACGATATGCGCATAGAGGAAACACCAGCGAGTACATTAGATGCAGTACCTACTAAAAAGAGTACGCATAAAATTGTGGTTGGATTTTTTGCGAAAGAACAAAATGCCTTTTTGCTCGATAAGTTGCTCAGAGATAATGATTTTAATTCACAAATCGAAAATTGGAAGACATACAAGCGCGTTTATGTGCATGTTTTAGAAGGTGAGAATGTAGATGAAATTTCAAAAAAATTAGAGCAATTAGTAGGAGAAAAAGGCGTTGTACTAAAAAGCGAGAATGAATGAGAGAAACAATGAATTCGGATATACCCTCTGGGTTTAATTTAAAAGCATTTTTGATAAGCCTCGTATTTTACGTGGCTTTTATTTGTTTATTGTATTTCATCAAGATTAGTTATACACCTCCTAGTGAAGACCTAGAAATGGGACTCGATTTGAATTATGGTGTTGATTTAGTGGGTTCTGGTGATTTACAAACATTAAACGAAGCAAATAATAAATACAAAGATTCACGTGAAATGGCTCCACCGGCTTCTACCAAGGTTCGTGAGGTAAAACCAGAAGTTGCGAGTCGTCCTGTCAAACAAGTCGCAACGGAGTCTCCCAAAGTAATTACTACCACCAATGAGTCCCCAGTTTCTGTTCCAACAAAAGTAAAGACGGTAGCAAAGACAGAACCAAAGGCACCAGATGTTCAACCATCGGAACCAGTGAAAAAAAAGCCAGCTATTTCAGGTGGTTATAACAAACCAGGGCAACCAAATTCAAATGGTACAATAGGGACAGTTGCTGGAAAAGGGGGAAATAACAATGGAGATGATGTAGGGAAAGTCGGAGATAAAGGAACAACGACAGGTACGCCCAATGGCAAAGTGTATTACCCTGGTACTGGTGGAAGTGGAGGCGGAGGTGCTTCAATTAGTATATCCGGTTGGAAAAACAAAAACTTTTCTCTTCCAAAAGACCAAAGTTCACAAACTGGTGAAATAGTTTTTAAAGTAAAAGTAGATGACCTAGGTCGTGTGATAGCAATTTCAAGGATACGTTCAACTGTTACCCCGTCCGTTGAAAACTTCTACAAAGATTATATTACCCGTAACTTAAGCAAATCATTGATTGCAGATGGCAATCCACCACCTACCTCTGAGGGGCGAATTACCATAGTGATAAAATCAGGAAATTAAGTAATTTTGGGCTTTCTAACGGAAAGTCCTTTTTTTATGTCAGATTACGAATCTACACTAGCTTTTTTATATAATCAACTTCCTTTTTTTCAGCGAGATGGACAAAAGGCATACAAGCCAGGTTTGAATACTATTCGAAGTCTTTGTTCTCTTCTTGATAATCCACAAGATAAATATCCTACTATTCATATTGGTGGAACTAATGGGAAAGGTAGTACCTCTCACATGACGGCTGCTATATTGCAGTCGGCTGGATACCGAGTTGGCCTATATACATCTCCACATTTAAAATCGTTTACAGAACGGGCAAAAGTGAATGGCGACGAGATGAGTAAAGAGTTTGTGGTTTCTTTTGTTGAAAAATACAAAGGAATGATGCTTGACTTTCGGCCGTCCTTTTTTGAATGGACATTATTGATGACATTTAGTTATTTCGCCGAACAGAAAGTGGACATCGCCATTATTGAAGTTGGTCTAGGGGGTAGGTTTGATTCTACAAATATTATTCATCCGCTTGTTTCATTAATTACGAATATTGGACTAGATCACACTGATATTCTCGGTCATACAAAAGCAGAGATTGCGTTCCAAAAAGCAGGTATATTTAAACCCAACACGACAGCTCTTGTGGTGGATGTTTTACCTGAAACACGTAATGTATTTGAGGAAGTTGGGAAGTCCCAAGAAGCAAATGTTGTCTTTTTAAAGGATACGATATATATTGATAATAATTGGAGAGTGAATATTCACTTCAACATGGTTGAATTTATGTTAAATGATAGCTTCCGAGACAAGAAGTTTACTTTGAATTGTGGACTTGTTGGGGAGTACCAACGTGATAATTTGATTGGTGTTTATGGGTTGTTTCAATTTTTGAATGAGTCAACAAGATTTAAAATACCTGAAGTTTCGTTCAGAAAAGGCTTAGAAGAGGTGACAAAACTTACGAAGTTAAAAGGTAGATGGCAATGTTTGGGAGAAAATCCGCTCATTATTGCAGATACGGGTCATAATTCTCATGCATTTGAGGAACATAATTTATTTTTTTCAAAATGGAATGAACGTCACCTTCACTTTGTTTTGGGTTTTATGCGTGATAAAGATGCAGACAGTATTATTAAGTTATTGCCTTCGAAAAGTCACTTTTATTTTTGTGAAATACCATCGAATTTCCGGTCTTGTACTAAGGATGAATTGGCTAGATTAGGAGAGCGTCATGGATTAAATTATGATGTGTTCTCAGATGTTAATGAATTACTTACTCACTTACAGGGTTCATTAGGAGAAGATGACTTTATATTTGTTGGTGGTAGTACTTTTTTAGTTGCAGAATTAAATAGTTTATAATTATATAGAAACAGTGTTGTGAGAAGAAAATTAGAAAGATTTGAACATAATCGTCAAGCTGCGAATGTTATTGAAAAGGGAAAGGATTTATATACCACGATTAAAGGTAAATGGAACGATATTTATTTTAAAAACGATAGTCCCATTGTCTTGGAACTTGCTTGTGGTAAAGGAGAATATACGGTTGGTTTAGGTAAAGTCTTTCCTGAACTAAATTTCATAGGTATCGATATTAAAGGGGATAGAATTAGTCGTGGTTCAAAATATGCTCAACAAAATGGTTTATCAAATGTTGCTTTTTTGAGATGTGGGATTCAATTTTTAGAAGAATTTTTCGATGAAGGAGAAGTTTCAGAAATTTGGCTTGTACATCCTGACCCTCAACCTAGAGATAAAGAAGAAAAGAGGCGGCTAACGAATGCTCGTTTTTTAGAACTTTATAAAAAGGTTCTAAAACCGGGTGGCTTGTTTCACTTGAAAACAGATAGTGATTTTTTATTCGAATATTCTATTGAAGTCATTAAGAATGACCCTGATTTGATTGTTTTAGATCAAACAAGGGATTTATATGAATCTGATTTACTTCCTGAACATCATGAAATTAAGACGTACTATGAAACCTTATTTGTATCAAAAGGTCACAAAATAAGTTATGTGAAGTGTAAATTAAGAAACTAATAAAAAAAGGGCTTACAGCCCTTTTTTTATTACACTAAGTTTTATGTTTAAATTTAGATAAGTTCAGCGAAGTATTTTACTGTTCTTACCAGTTGAGAAACATAAGACATTTCATTATCATACCAGCTTACAGTTCTAACCAGTTGTACATCACCGACTGTTTGTACTCTTGTTTGCGTTGCGTCAAACAATGAACCGTAGGAAATTCCTATAACGTCACCAGATACGATTTCATCTTCTGTATAGCCGAACGAATCATTTGCTGCTTTTTTCATGCTAGCATTGACTTCCTCTACTGTAACTTTTTTACCTAATACGACCGTTAGTTCAGTCAGTGAACCAGTCAATGTTGGTACTCTTTGTGCAGAACCATCAAGTTTGCCTTTCAAAGCTGGTAGAACTAGACCGATAGCCTTAGCTGCACCTGTACTGTTTGGTACAATATTTTGTGCGGCGGCTCTAGCTCTTCTTAAATCTCCTTTTGGATGTGGTGCGTCCTGAGTATTTTGGTCATTTGTATATGCGTGAACAGTTGTCATAAGTCCATTTACAATACCAAAATTTTCTTCGAGTACTTGCGCCATAGGTGCAAGGCAGTTTGTTGTACACGAGGCACAGCTTATGATTGTCTCTGATCCGTCTAGTATTTGATGGTTTACATTGAATACGATGGTTTTTAGGTCGCCTGTAGCGGGAGCGGAGATAACTACTTTTTTAGCTCCTGCTTCAATGTGGCCAGCAGCTGAGGTATCACTGGTAAAGAATCCTGTACATTCTAGCACTACATCTACTTGATGTTGTCCCCATGGAATCATTTTTGGATCTCTTTGCGAGTAAATAACAATCTCTTCTCCATTTACTATTATGGACGAATCAGTCGATGTTACTGTTTGTTCAAATCTCCCTTGTGCTGTGTCATATTTGAGTAGGTGTGCCAATACGGAAGGACTTGTAAGATCGTTGATAGCAACGATATCTATACCCTCCATGTTGTAAATTTGTCTGAAAACAAGACGTCCAATACGTCCAAAACCATTAATTGCTACTTTTACTTTTGACATGTAGATTGATTAAAATAAGTGAATGATTTTGCAAATATACAAAAATGGATGGTCAAATACTTAGTTAGTATAATCATAAAGATTGTTAGTTTTATGCTAATATAAATTAGTAATACGATATAATCTAGTTAGTAATTAAAAACATACAGATTAGTATTTTGCTAATTTTGTCAAAAAATACTAAAATAAATAGCTTAAATATCTTATTTATTTCTTACTACTAATTATTTATTAAGCCTTTTAAGGCTCGACAATTACATTCCATCTAATACTACGTCATTACGACTAAAAATGGAGGAGAAAATAAGATAAATAGGGTAGGAGCCTTAATCTTCACTTATTCCAGTATAAATTAAGCATACCAATGCAAACCTTCTAGCACTACTTATAATAACCAAATTTTGAAAGTGACTTATTAATGTAATTCATCCATTATATTTGTATGTAAAAGCAATAACAAAGGTGTTTGATTTACTTAGGAAAAGAGAATATAAAATAAAATTCTGATTAGAATATTTATATTTTATACCTTAGTAAAATATAAAGAATATATACATCTAAGTAACTCATAATCATTATTTTATGTGCTTTTACGTAAACAATTAATTTATTATTTATTTATTTAAAAAGTTTAATGGAAAAAACCAAAAGTTTGATTGAAAATGCGTGGGAGCAAAGGGATTTGCTTTCAAATTCTGAAGTAGTGTCCGCAATTGAATGGGTAGTTGAACAAGTTGATAAAGGTGTTCTAAGGGTTGCACAGCCAGACTCTGACACAGGCCAATGGATTACCAATGAATGGGTCAAGAAGGCGATCATACTTTACTTCCCATTACGAAAGATGAAAGTAGAAGAGGTAGGCATTTTTCATTATAACGATAAAATGTTACTAAAAACGAATTACGACAAACTTGGTGTTCGAGTCGTACCTCCCGCAGTGGCGAGATATGGTTCTTATTTAGCAAATGGGGTCATTCTAATGCCGTCTTATGTAAACATTGGTGCTTATGTTGACTCGGGTACAATGGTTGATACCTGGGCAACGGTAGGTAGCTGTGCTCAAATAGGAAAAGATGTTCATTTAAGTGGAGGTGTGGGTATCGGAGGCGTATTGGAACCGGCACAAGCATCTCCTGTAATTATTGAAGATGGAGCATTTATTGGGTCAAGATGCATCGTTGTAGAGGGTGCACATATTGGTAAAAGAGCTGTTTTAGGCGCAGGAGTGACCATCACTGGTAGCTCAAAAATAATCGATGTTACAGGTGAAAAACCCATAGAATACACTGGTTTTGTTCCAGAAAACTCGGTAGTTATCCCTGGAACAATCCAAAAACAATTCCCAGCTGGTACTTATGGCGTGCCATGTGCTTTGATAATCGGTAAAAGAAAGGAGAGTACCGACCTTAAAACCTCCCTAAATCAAGCATTGCGAGATAACAATGTAACTGTATAAGAGAGTGAAAATCACGTATAAAAAACGCCTTGTAACAAATGTTGTAAGGCGTTTTTTTTTGCTTTACACATCCCTAATCTCCCGATTTACAATTCGAAACGATGTTGATTTACAAATATAAACTACTATATATACAAAAATAAATTAACATTTGTTTTATATGTAACTTGTTTATAATCTATACATTTTTTACTTTTGTTTACCAGTAAAGTGTTAACAAATATAAACTATATGTCATTAACAAAAGTAAAAGACCTGAATCAAAAGATTATACAATTAGTGGAGGCATTAAACATTCCTTATTCACAATTTGCAGACGAGATTTCTATTAGTCGGCCTATATTATCTCATATCATAACAGGTAGAAATAAACCAAGCTTAGAAGTCATCCAGAAGATAATTACACGATTTCCAGAGCTTGGTTACAAATGGTATCTGGATAATGAAGAGGTGCCCATTCATGTATTAAAAAATATTGTAATCGAGCGCAAACAGATAGAGTCAACGAAGGAAGAAAAAAGCAACGAAGTTGATAGATTAAAAACGATTAATTCATCAACTCAACCCATTACTACAGCTATACATACGCAGGTTAATACATCTGAAAAACAAGTGCAACGGATACTCGTATTTTACAGTGATAATACATTTGTCGAGTTTGTGCCCAAAATATAGATGTTATATAATTTATATTATGTTAAATAGAATATTCAAAACAGAATTCATCCAAACTCCTCTACAATTCCAACATTTTAGAAATAAAAAAGGAGACTACTTTGATGTAGTCTCCTTTTTTATTTGATACATTAATGATTATTTACCACACTGAGCTAATATATTCTTTAGTGTTTCTAAATTATTAACCACCTCATCCTGTCCCGGATTTACTTGATTACATTTTTCAAAGAATGGATTCGCTTTTGCAAATGACTCACAAGCTTTTGCTTCGACTTGCTTTCCTTCTGCTCTGTACGTTTTCATATCCATTGCATCTACAGCTTTTTTAATCTCAACAGCCTCATTGAAATAAATAACTGCCATACTAAAGTTTGCATCGTAATTATTTGAATCAATTGTCAGTACTCTTTGGTACTGTTTCATTGCCATTTCTTTGTCACCAGAATTGTCATATAATAAACCAAGATTTAAAATATTTAGGATATTTGATGGGTCTGAGTCAACTAATTTAGACAAATCATCAATTGCATCTTGCAATTTATTTGCTACAATATACGTATTAATCAATTCGCCTTTCAAATCCTTATCAGCTGGAGAAGCAGCGATACCTTTTTTCAATACTTGAATAGCTGTATCAAAATCTTTCTCATTTTTAGCTAAAATGGCTAAGCTGTAAAATACGGCTGGATCTTTGCCATTATTGGCGATAAAACGTTCAAAATATTGTTTTGCAGTTGCATAATCCTGATTTTGCTGTGCTACAATCCCCGTATATAAACTAGCAGTTGTGTCATTGGGCATCACTTCATTTGCCAATTTGAACATTTCAACGGCATTACCATAGCTTTTTGCAGTGTAAAACGCAGCACCTTGAGACATTAAACCAGAGTATAACTTGGAATCTGATAACTTAGCCACAACGCTTGCAGCTGCCTTCCCTCCTGCCTCAACTTCAACAGCTTTTTTGTATGTATCGTATGCTTTAATTGCTGCAACAGAGTCTTTTCCACACTCAAGTGCCATACTTAAATACGAATCCGCTAATTTCACCCACGTAGCTGATTTAACTCCTTTTTTAGGGTCATTGGCATTCTTTAAATTTGCTGTAACTGCTTTTTCAAGTGCTATGCACGTTTCTTCTTTAATTTTGTCTTGAAGTGCGTCTTGTCCAATGGCTTGAACAGATACAATACCCATCAAAGAGGCTAAAAAAACATTTTTGTTCATATATACATTCATTTAGTTGTTTGCAAAAAAATTAATTTTGTGGTTCGACCTCACTTTCTGGGTTTTCAGTAGATTCTGGAGATATTTCTTCTACTTCTTCTTCACGCGTGATACGAGTTACGGAAGCAATAGCGTCGTTTCCATTCAATTTAATCAACCTCACCCCTTGTGTGGCACGACCCATCACACGTAAATCAGAAACATTCATTCGGATTGCGATGCCATTTACGGTAATAATCATCAAGTCATCTTCGTCAGTTACTTCTTTAATTGCGACAAGTTTACCTGTTTTATCCGAAACTTGAAGGGACTTCACCCCTTTTGCTCCTCGTGAAGTAACTCTAAATTCTTCCAAATCTGACCGTTTTCCGTATCCGTTTTCTGAAACGACCAAGAGTTGGGTATCCAATCTTGATACACAAATCATTCCGATAGCTTTCGTCTCATTTTCCAACGTAATTCCTTTCACACCCGCAGCACCACGACCCATCGGACGAATACCCGCTTCGTGGAACCGAACAGCTTTTCCTTCTTGACCTGCAATAACGATAAAATTGTCTCCGTTCGTCAACGCAACATCCAATAAATTATCGCCTTCGTTGATGGAAATAGCAATAATTCCGTTTTGTCGTGGTCTTGAGTACAATTCAAGAAGCGTTTTCTTCACAATTCCCTTTTCTGTACACATAACGATGTAATTGTTATTGATATAGTCAGGGTCAGAGAGGGTTTTCACGTTTAGAACAGCCTTGATTCGGTCATCTGCATCGATATTGATTAAGTTTTGGATTGCTCGTCCTTTAGACACTTTGGAACCTTCAGGGACTTCAAAAACACGAAGCCAGAATAACTTACCTTTCTCGGTAAAGAAGAGCAAATAATTGTGATTTGTAGCAACAAACAAGTGCTCTGTATAGTCATTATCTTTGGTTTTTACGGCACGAGAGCCAACTCCCCCACGGGATTGTGTGCGATATTCTTGCAAAGATGTTCTTTTGATATATCCTTGATTTGAAATTGTAACGAGCATTTCATCATCTGGTATCATATCTTCAATGCTAAACTCACCCGATGCGAGCTCAATCTTGGATCTACGAGCGTCACCAAATTTTGCTTTGATATCAGCCAAATCTTCTTTGATAAGCCCTTTTTTAAGTTCATCAGAGGCTAAAATCTCATTCAAGCGAATAATCGTCGCTTTGATTTCCTCAAATTCTCCAAGAATTTTATCTCTTTCCAGGCCAGTCAATCTTTGCAAACGCATATCAAGAATGGCTTTGGCTTGGATATCACTAAGAATCGCATCCTCTGAAATTTCATTCACTATATCGGCGATACCGAGACGGTTCAATCCATTTGCAACAAAATCAACTTTTTGATCAGGGAGCATAAAATCTCCTTTCATTAAACCTAATTTAGCCTCATCAGGATCTTTTGAACGGCGAATTAATGCAATTACTGCATCAATGAAATCTTGGGCAATCAATAAACCAATGAGAATGTGCGCTCTTTTTTCAGCTTCACGAAGTTCAAATTTAGTACGACGCGTTATCACATTCATTCTGTGTTCTACGTAATACTTTATCAACTCCTTTAGATTCAGCAACATAGGGCGACCATTCACCAAAGTCACGTTATTGACGCTAAATGAAGACTGTAGTTGCGTATATTTATAAAGATTATTCAGAACAACGTTTGGAACAGCATCTCTTTTTAAATCATAGACAATCCGCAAACCATCTCTGTCAGACTCATCTCGAATATCAGAAATTCCTTCAATTTTTTTCTCATTCACCAATTGCGCTGTTTTCTCAATCATGGCAGCTTTATTCACCATGTACGGAATTTCAGTCACAACAATTTGGTCTTTGCCTGTTTTACTAACTTCAAAATTTGCCACAGAGCGAATAACAACTCGACCTCTCCCAGTTTCAAAGGCAGATTTGACACCATTATACCCGTAGATGATACCACCTGTCGGGAAATCGGGTGCTTTGATATGCTCCATTAGCTCGGCAATTTCAATTTCAGGATTTTCGATGTATGCAGCGATGCCGTCAACAACTTCCGTTAAATTGTGGGGAGCCATATTGGTAGCCATACCTACCGCAATACCAGACGAACCATTCAGTAAGAGATTCGGAATTCGGGCTGGCAATACAGATGGCTCTTCCAGAGAATCATCAAAATTAGGTTGATACGTGACTGTATCCTTATTGATATCAGCGAGCATTTCCTCAGCAACTCTTTTCAAACGCGCTTCTGTATATCTCATTGCAGCAGCAAAGTCACCATCTATTGAACCAAAGTTACCTTGCCCATCTACCAATGGGTAACGGAGAGACCATTCTTGGGCCATCCGAACCATGGTTTCATAGACAGAAGAGTCACCGTGCGGGTGGTATTTACCCAACACCTCTCCTACTATTCTGGCTGATTTTTTATAAGGTCTGTTGTGGTACACGCCTAATTCAGACATACCGTACAAAACACGGCGGTGTACAGGTTTAAAGCCATCTCTTACATCAGGTAATGCTCTTGAGATGATTACGGACATGGAATAATCGATGTATGCACCACGCATTTCATCTTCGATATGAATCGGAATAATGGTTCCTTGATTCACACCTTCGTTGTCCAGATTTTCAAGTTCTTCTGCCATAAACTATTAGTCAAGCGAAATTTTAGTAAAAAGTCAATATTAAGCAAAAATACATATTTTATCGAAGATTTTATAAGGTTAACCCAACTTAAAGGGCTAATCAAGCAAATCTGGACGTCTTGTTTGCGTACGTTGAATGGATTGTTCCAAACGCCAATCATTGATTTTCTTTTCGTGGCCTGATAATAGGATTTCAGGCACTTTCCACCCTTCAAAATCAGCTGGTCGCGTATATACAGGTGGGGCTAAAAGGTTGTCTTGGAAGGAGTCCGTTAAAGCAGAAGTTTCGTCATTCAATACGCCAGGAAGAAGTCGAACAATGGCGTCTGTCAGGATAGCGGCAGGCAATTCGCCCCCAGATAAGACATAATCACCGATGGAAATTTCCTTTGTAACGAAGTGCTCCCGCACACGTTCATCAATGCCTTTGTAATGACCTGCGATAAGCAGTAAATTAGAAGCTAACGAAAGTTGATTTACCGTTTTTTGAGCCAATCGTTCACCATCGGGGGTCATGTAGATTACTTCATCATAATTCACTTTATTTTGCAAATCACGAATACAATTCACCAATGGTTCAATCATCATGACCATTCCTGCCCCACCACCGAAGGCATAATCATCAATTTGGCGACTTGCACCTAATCCATAATTACGCAAATCATGAATATGGATGGACACCAATTTATTTTGTTGCGCTCTATGTAGAATGGAATGAGCAAAAAAGCTATCCATCAAGCGGGGAACACAAGAGATAATATCTATTCGAAACATCGTTTACTTATCGGTTAAATATACATCTAAAAGTCCATCTGGCAGAGACACCACTATTTGTTTTTCTGTATGGTCTGCACGTAGAACAATACTATCTGCGATAGGTATCAGAATTTCTTTTCCTTCAAACATAACGGCAATTAAATCTTGCTGAACGGCCTCGTAAATAGCTTTTACCTCACCGAGCATCTGATTGCTACTTTCGTCAAAGACTTTATATCCAATTACATCGTGATAATAAAATTGGTCATCGTCTAGGTCAGGTAATGTATCCAATGGCAGATACATATCAAGATTAACGATAGCTTGAGCCGCTTCGAACGTATTGATATTTTCAAATTTTGCAATTGATTTTTTTCCTTTCAATTGTAATTCTTCAAAGAAATAAGGAACGAGTTCTCCTTTTACATCGAGGAAAACAGAATCCATTTCCTCGTATTCTTCGGGGAAGTCCACATCGAGCCAAACGATGACTTCACCTTTTAATCCGTGTGTTTTTGTTATTTTTCCGAGCTGGAAACAGTCGTTTTTCGTCATATTACAAGAAATTAGCGAGGATGAAAACTAAAAATCCCCGCTTTGGGCGAGGATTTTTAATAAGATAAATTGACTCAAAGCAAGCTTATGCTTCTGTTGACTCTTCAGCAGGTGCTTCTGACTCACCGGCAGGCTCTTCAGTTGCTTCTTCTGCTGCCGTTTCAGCAGCGGCAGCATCAGCCAAAGCTTTTGCTTTAGCAGCTTCCATATCTTGTTTTTTCTTACGTTCAGCTTCGAAAGCAGCTTTTTTCACTGCATCTTTATCTGAGCTAAGTTTCGAGATTTTCTCTATACGAGCGCGCTCTTTTTCTTCCAACCAAGCATTGAATTTCGCATCCGCTGTTTCTTGCGTGATAGCTCCTTTCTCTACACCAACTTGCAAGTGTTTTTTCAACATCATTCCTGATACCGATAAAATTTTGCGTGTTGTGTCTGTTGGTTGAGCACCTACCATAAGCCAGTAGATTGCACGATCAGATTTAAGTGAAATCCCAGCTGGAGTAGCATGTGGATTGTACTGACCAATTTTTTCGATGAATCTACCATCACGTGGTGATCTTGAATCGGCTACTACGATGTCATAAATAGGCATTTTTTTACGACCTCTTCTAGCTAATCTGATTTTAACTGACATAAAATGAAAATTAAGAGGGAACCCGTCCCTACGGTTAAAAATTTAGAATGCAAATTTAAAATAAAAAAACGGCATTCCAATAATATTGAAATAAGAAAAGGTTTATAAGCCGAGTTCTGTATGGAAAAAAATCCACCCTTATCATTTATCTAGGGAATAAATCACTTTATTCCTCTATCGATCTACCCTCCGGCGAAGGCGAGTCACCTCCTGCTTTCGCATACCGGTTTATTTGATCTTTCAACCCATGAGGTTTACCTTGCCTATTTTATCACTAAAATAGCGGGGGTCTCTTACACCTCCGTTTCACCCTTACCTTCTTGCGACGGCGGTTTTATTTCTGTGGCACTAGCTGTCACTCATTTCTGAGCGCCTACCCGTTAGGTAGCATGGTACTCTGTGTTGCTCGGACTTTCCTCTTGCTATTGCTAGCCAGCGATAAGGCAACCTTTTCTTCTTGCAAAGATAGTCAATCTGTTTTGTTAATTCATGCCCTGCACTAGAAGTTGCAGTTTTCCTTCAGCCAAAACCGTAGCGGTAATCCCTTCGGGTGTAACAAAAATTTGGTCGGGAGTAATATGAATCACTTTTCCCATCAGCTTCACTCCTTTCAAATATTCCGAATTTATTGCCTCCTCCACACTTTTTTGTCCATCGGCAAGCATGGAAGCGAGTGGAACTTGAAAATCTTTTTGGATTTTCTTTTCCAAAGTTCCATCAAAAATCCAAGCAGCTAATTTTACCAGTACATTTTTTGTTTTAATATCAAATTCTGGCTCACCCAATACAATAGCTTGCGTGGCAGGGTCATATACTGGTAATGCCTTCAGGTAAATCGTTCCCTTTAAACTACCAGCCAATTGAATTTGAAAAACCAATTTATCTCCTGAGCCAAGAACAGAGACATCTTCTATCGAAATTTTATATTTTCCTTCTTTGAACGAATATTCTGTTCCGATAAAATTCTTTTTTGCTAGGTTAGTTGCTTCCTCATACCCTACTGTATTCACAAGGCTCACCTTAAAACTTTCCGCGATAGTTGTAGAACTTTTAAAAGGTGGTGCTTTCGTGATGGGTGCAGCCGGTTGTGGCTTTTTCCCGATGGATGTTTCCGTGTACGCTTTCAGTCCGACGGTCAGCTTTATTTTTCGTTTGTCGTATGTAATAGGTGTCGTACTTACCTCTAATGGAGTAAACTGCAACCATGTTTGGTATTCGTCGTCTAGTAGATAAGGAGTTTGCGCTGTATTCCAAGCTTGAATAACGTATTTATCCAAGGTAATTTCCTTGGAGATGGTTTCGTCAATTGTAGAAGCGACCTCTTGCAAATTGGCTTGCAATAATTTAGTAACGACCGCAGTAATTGGGATTTCAACGCCTCCTACTTTTAACGTGGGCTTGGTCACATACGAAAATCCTTTTGGGGTAGTCACTGTTTTGATTTTCCAATCGGGAAGTAAATTAAATGCAGTAGAAAAACGCATAATCACTTCAAATGAAGTTTCTCCGTATTGTTTGATTCCAAATGCCCCATATCCTTTTTGTACCCAAATTTTGATCGGAACAGCAAAATCAAAGATATTATTGGTAGCTGATGTAAAAACCATGTTTTTGGTTTTGGTAATCAACACCTTTAAATCATCGTTATTATTATTTGTAAAGCTATCATCTTTGTAGATTTCTGTCCCGATGGATTGGTTAATCTGCTTTTCTAAATCTGTTAACGAAATATCAATGGGTAATGCAATCGTTGAAACAAGCCGAAACGAAGGCACATTTGAAACTGCTGGAATTTCTGTGGGAGCTTCTACTTTGATATTTTTTTGCGCGATAACAGGTGAAAGTGTCGCTATTTGCAACCCACCTAGTAAAAGATAATGTACGAATCTCATGTATTTATTTGAATTTAATCAGTGTTGCGCCATAGCCGAACTTTTCTTTTTGTGCGTCTTTAAACCATGCCACAGAGCTATGTTTAGTTAATTTACGTTGAATTTCTTGTTTAAGTACGCCGTTTCCTACCCCATGAATAAAGGTCATTGTATCTAAACCTTTCGCCAAACCTGCCTCTAAACATTTCATAAAGTGATTCAATTGAAAACCCAAGCATTCATTTTGTGGAATTGTTACACCAGCAGGCGTGATTTTCTCAATGTGTAAATCAATAACTTGTTCTACGGATGAAATAGCCGAGACCTCCTCCACATTTTTACTCAACATCGCATCTTTGAGTTTTTGAGCGGAAAGCGTTGTCAAGTCCACTTGAGCAACAGGTTTAGCGTCTAATTGAAAAACATACCCTGATTCATTAATCAATGGAATGGCTTGTTTCTTGGAAAAGAACGAATTGGCACGACAACGAAGTTTGTGTTCAAACAGAGGCTTTATAGGCATTGCTCCTTCTCTGAAAAACAAGGTTTGAAACTGAAAACTTCCCCAATCTTCAAACTGAGAAAGTTTAAATTCTGTCAATGATTTAGCGGTTTCTTTTGGAGCTAAACTACCTCCAAGTAGCCCAAATGTTTGACCATTTTTCTCATTTGTCAATACATAAGACAAAGTCCAATCTGTATTATTTGAGATATAGAGTACAATTCGTTCGTTATTAATGGGTAAAAAAGACAAATAAATGCCCGTTTCAGCGAGGGGTTTTGTTTTCATGCCACTTCCACTCGTCGTTGGAGAAGCTGATTTTGCTTCAGGCTTGAAGTAAGTTAATTCATGATCTGCGATTTTCACCACTTCTGATGCATGAACAGGGAGCAGAAATCCCTCTTCAATTTCAACTTCAACGATATTTCCAGCCGAAATAGAAACGATGTTTCCTTCTTCTCTCCCGTGCAAAAGACGCACTTTATCACCAATTGTTAATGCCATTGTATGTATTTATTTACCAATATATTTACGAATTCCCCATTCAAAAGATAGACTTATAAGCAATACTAAGAATAAAATAGGCCAGTCAATTGTATCTGTCCATTCTTCCCGTGCGATTACTTTTCCTGCGGGCACAGCATCCAATAGCGATTTTAACCATGCCTCTTTGTTTTTACTTGTTGTAAATTGACCTTTTGAACCAACCGATAATGTTCGAAGCAAATCGTGATTCGCTTCTTTGATTTCAGTTTCTTTATTTACAAGACTCACTTCAAAATAACCCGCTGTTTTAACTTTCTGACCATCCAAAGTCGCCTCCGCTTGAAAAGTATAAAGACCCGCATTATAGCCCGATTGTTGAAAAGTAGTTGCTGGCACCTCAGAAGTTGCCTCATACGATTTTTTAAAATTCTTTTTACTTTGAATAACGAGAGAAACTACCTGGTTAGAAATTGGTTCTCCCAAGACATTGAAGGTCTCCAAAAGTAATTCAATCGGTTCTCCTTGATAGAAAACCTCTTTGGTCGGACGTACACGTAATTGATTTGATTCTGATTTTTTCTCAATTAATTGGAACATTTTAAGCCAAAATGTATCAAATATAGAAAACTCCGACTTTTCTTGAAACGAAGCCATCCTCCACTGCCAAAGTCCATCGCCTACAAAAAAACCAAGTGGCGCCGCTCCAGTAGTTTGAACGAAAAGCAAAGGTTTATTTGTCTTGACCGTCCCGATGCTTTGTTCTAAAATAACTTGACTTGTTGGCGCTACCTGAAAAGTACCGTATGGTGAAAGCACAGCCGGAAAATCGGGTAAAAGTTTAACCCATTCTTCATCAATCAAAAGAGATTCTTGTCCATTTGCTAAAACACCACGCACTTTATCTGCGCGAGAGCTTGCAACAGCAATTTGGAGTGCATCTTGTAATTTATTTAATTGAAGAATGGATGTTTGCGCCCCAACAACAAAGAAAACAGGTGTGCCCTTTCGAATAAACGTAGAAATTAATTCTTGTGAGTACGTCGAAGAGGAAGGAATCTGATGGGCGATAATCCATTCGTACTTCTCATCCGTTAATTTATCCAGTGTAGATTTAGCAGAGGAAATAGATAAAACGTGCGTTGTTACTTGAAACTGCGCACTGGTTGCCAAAATCGCCTCAAACATACGAATATCAGGATGCGGGCTGTTTGCTAAAATAAGTACCTTCTTTTTCCCTTCAACCACTTCCACCAAAACAGACTTACTATCATTTTGCTTGTTCTTATCCGCGGCAGGAGAAAGAATTTCAATCTGATAACCACTCACCCCTTTTTCCGTCGCTTTTTCAAAAAAAGAAAGGCGCAAATAATCCGAACGATTCGAGATGAACCAATCTTTCTTTTGAATCACCTTTCCTTCCTTCTTTAAAACGACCTCCACTTGTTGATTTACAAAGCCTGATGAGGCAAATTGAGCCGAAATTTCGAAACTATTTCCAATTAAAACAGACTTATTAGCAATAACAGAAACAACACGCATGTCTTTCCGTTCTGTTGTATCCCCCAATGCAAGAGAGTGAATGGGAACAGAAGGTGGTAGATTGGAAACATCCGAAATTCCGGAAGTGACAATTCCGTCAGATAAATTCACCAAACCAACCAAATAATTATCTTTCTCATAAGAAGCCACCAATTGATTTATCGCTGAAATTAGCGGGGAATCTTTTCTTTTAAAATTGAGTGAATCAAGAACCAGCTTTTCTTGTCCTAAGTTAAATACATCCACTTGATAACCCGCTTTTTCTAACTTTGCAACATCGCTGTTCATAAAAGAAAATACAGAAGTACTATCTGTCTTCATAGACTCTGAATCATCGACCAAAACAGCTAATGTAGGTTTTACAACTACACTTTGCTGCCCAAACCATTTCCAGTTAAAGAGAAATACAACCAAAATGAATACTGCAATAAACCGGAAACCGGCAAGCATCCATCTCAGTTTCGGGGTAATATCGTTGTCTTTCCAATACAACAATGCAGAAATAGCCGAGGGAATGAGCAAGAGGAGCACCAATTGGGCGAAGTGAAATTGCAAAAGAGATGGGATATTCATAGATAATCAGCGTTGTCTTACAAAAGTAAACGAAAAAGGTACATGCCAAACATGTACCTTTTGAAAACTTAAAAAGAAGAAATCGTTACATCAGCATTCCGCCATCAACAACAAGCACCTGACCAGTCATGTATGCAGACATGTCAGAAGCTAAGAATAAACAAGCATTGGCAATATCTTCCCCTTTTCCTGCCCTCTTTAATGGAATAGATTTTAGCCATTCTTGCAGTTGAGCTTCGTTTAGTTCACCTGTCATTTCGGTTTCAATAAAACCTGGAGCAAGTGCATTTGAACGAATATTTCTTGAACCCAATTCTTTTGCCATTGATTTTGTAAAACCGAGAATACCTGCTTTAGAAGCCGCATAATTTGCTTGACCCGCATTTCCCATTAGACCAACGACAGACGTAATATTAATAATCGACCCTTTTTTAGCACGCATCATCGGTTTGGTAGCTGCTTTGGTCATATTGAATACAGACTTTAGATTAATTCTAAGGACATCATCCCACTGCTCTTCCGTCATACGCATTAAAAGTGTATCTTTTGTAACACCCGCATTATTAATAAGAACATCTAATTGGCCAAAGTCTTGGACAACTTCCGTCACCAAAGCCTCCGCTGCTTGAAAATCAGATGCGTCCGAGCGGTATCCTTTTGCTTGTACACCGAGAGCTTGTAGTTCAGCAGCGAGAGCTTCTCCTTTTTCAACACTTGAGAGATACGTAAATGCGATATGAGCGCCATGAGCGGCTAGATGCGTGGCAATCGCGCGACCGATACCCCTAGAAGCACCCGTTACGAGTACCACTTTATCCTGCAATAACTTCATTTTTTTGATTCGATTTGGTTAAACCTTCAACAACTATAACAATTTCGCCTTTGACAGTACGAGCTGCAAAATTAGCAATAATTTCTGACAAAGAGCCTCGGACAGTTTCTTCGTACATTTTTGTCAGCTCCCGTGAAACACTTGCGCGTCTGTTACCTCCAAAGAGTTCAGCAAATTGTTCCAATGTTTTCATGAGGCGAAAAGGCGATTCATAAAAAATCATTGTTCTTTCTTCTTCTTTCAGAGAAAGCAAGCGTGTTTGTCGTCCTTTTTTGACTGGGAGAAAGCCTTCAAATACAAAACGATCGGTTGGTAGTCCTGAATTAACCAAGGCTGGGACAAAAGCAGTTGGCCCAGGGAGACATTCGATGGGGATATTTGCTTGCACACAAGCGCGAACGAGCAAGAAGCCAGGATCAGAAATAGCGGGAGTACCGGCATCAGATACGAGCGCAATTTTTTCCTCTTTCGCTAGGCGAAGAAGTAAATTCTCAACAGTAAAATGCTCATTATGTGCATGATGACTATGAAGAGGTTTTTGGATATCGAGATGTTTCAATAAGAAACCAGTGGTACGGGTATCTTCAGCAATAATTAAGTCTGCTTCTTTGAGAACGCGAATTGCACGAAGCGTAATATCTTCCAAATTACCGATGGGAGTCGGAACGAGCATCAAGGGCATACAATGAAATGATTAAAGAATACCATCAATTAGATTAGCGAGTTTAAAGTCTTTTTCAGACACCGTATTTCCGGCGTCGTGCGTAGTTAAGATTACCTCTACCTTATTATATGTATTGATAAAGGTTGGGTGATGATCTATTTTTTCGGAAAGAAGGGCAACTTTTGTCATAAAGGCGAAAGCCTCGACAAAATCTTTGAATACAAACTGGCGAACGAGTTGATTTTCTTTATTTTCCCACATAAGAAGTGTAGTTAATTTAAAAGTTGAAGAATGATGGCGCACAATATACAAAAGAAATGCCCACGAAATATACATGGAAAGCGCTTAAAATACGAAACATCGTGTTATGCAAATCAAAAACCATTGATACAAAAAAATAGAAACAAAAAAGCCCATAACGTAAGTTACGGGCTTAAAATCGCGAAAGACGCCTATTCGCAGAGAGAGAGGGATTCGAACCCCCGGACCTGTTACAGTCAACGGTTTTCAAGACCGCCGCATTCGACCGCTCTGCCATCTCTCTGGGTCGTTTGTGATAACGTGGTGCAAAGGTAAAACGAAAAAACATAGATGTCAAGCATTCGTAGAAAGTTTTTTTTAAATTTCATAAAAACGGGGCAAAGAGTTACCTTTGCGTTTTCTAATTAAACCATACTCCTCAGCACAAGTGGAACAAACAGAACAATTACCCGGCGTCGAAACAGCCCAAAAATTGGGACTTCTGCCAGAAGAATTCGATAAGATTCAATCCATTTTAGGTCGTATGCCTAATTTCACAGAACTTTCTATATTTTCTGTCATGTGGTCTGAGCATTGCTCTTACAAAAATTCAATTGTTTGGCTCAAGACATTACCAAAGGAGTCTGACAAAATGTTGGCAAAAGCTGGAGAAGAAAACGCAGGGCTTGTAGATATAGGCGATGGTCTGGCGTGTAGCTTTAAAATTGAATCACACAACCATCCATCTGCTTTGGAACCTTACCAAGGTGCAGCTACTGGTGTAGGTGGAATCAACAGAGATATTTTTACAATGGGAGCCCGCCCAATTGCGCAGTTAAACTCGCTTCGTTTTGGCGATTTAAAATTGGCAAAAACACAACGCCTCCTCAAAGGAGTTGTCAAAGGAATTGGTGATTACGGCAATGCGTTTGGTGTTCCAACGGTTGGTGGCGAACTTTATTTCGACGAATGTTACAATACAAACCCATTGGTTAATGCCTTCAGTGCAGGAATTGTAGAAGTAGGTAAACAAGCCTCAGCAACGTCGTATGGTGTTGGAAATCCCGTATTTATCGTAGGTTCTGCTACAGGAAAAGACGGGATTCATGGTGCAACATTTGCTTCAGAGGACATTTCCGCTAAATCAGAAGAAAAACTTCCTGCAGTACAAGTTGGCGACCCATTCATGGAAAAACTTCTGTTGGAAGCAACACTTGAAATCCTTGCCACAGGCTATGTTATTGGTATCCAAGATATGGGAGCAGCAGGTATTATTTGTTCTACGTCCGAGATGAGTGCCAAAGGAAAACACGGCATGGTCATTGACCTAGACAAAGTACCAACACGCCAAGCCAATATGCACGGCTGGGAAATCCTCCTCTCAGAGTCCCAAGAACGGATGTTGGTAGTCATCGAAAAAGGAAAAGAAGACGTCATCAAACAAATATTTGATAAATGGGACTTGCACTGTGCCCAAATTGGTGAAGTGACAGATACGGAAAGACTTCATTTCTATCAAAATGGTCAATTAATTGCGGATGTTCCCGCAGATGACCTTGTTTTAGGAGGGGGCGCACCACAATATCACCGCGAATACAAAGAACCTGCCTATTACCAAGAATACAAGAAATTCTCGCTGGATACCGTAAAAGATATACAAGAAACCGAGATAAAAAAGGTAGCAGAGCATCTTTTGAGTCATCCAAACATTGCCTCACGCAAATGGGTTTTCGAACAATACGATTCTATGGTAGGAACTGCTAATCGTAGTACAAATCGCCCATCAGATGCTGCCGTTGTTCGTTTACGTACACCAGAAAAAGGCGATTTAGGAAAAGCATTGACGATGACTGTTGACTGTAACGGACGGTACGTTCAGGCTGACCCAGAAATTGGAACGCAAATTGCAGTTGCAGAAGCAGCACGAAATATAACCTGCTCAGGTGGTGAACCATTGGCAATAACCAATAACTTGAATTTCGGAAATCCGTACAATCCAGAAGTATATTGGCAATTTGTTGGAGCAATCAAAGGAATGAGTGCGGCTTGTATCCAATTTAATACGCCGGTTACAGGCGGAAACGTAAGCTTTTACAACCAAAGTTCAGATGACGGCCCCGTTTTCCCAACTCCAACGATTGGAATGCTTGGTTTGATTGAAGATGCAGAAAAACAAATGACCTTGGATTTCAAAGAAGAGGGCGACGTCATTCTGTTGGTTGGTAAATCTGTAAATGATATATCTTGTTCTGAATATCTGTACTCTTACGTAGGTGTGAAGGCAAGTCCTGCGCCTTATTTTAATTTGGAAGAAGATTTCCAATTACAAAAGGCTGTACGTGCATTGATTCAAAACAAACAAATTGCCTCCGCACATGATTTATCGGATGGTGGTTTATTTATTGCCTTAGCAGAGTCTGCTATGGCAGCACATAAAGGTTTTGACATACGGACAAATTCAGATTTCCGCCTAGATGCTTACTTATTCGGCGAAGCTGCGGGACGGATTCTTGTGACAGTGAAACCCGACCAATTAGCACAAGTGCAACACGCTTTGCAAGCAGATGGCATTCCAAATGAAGCAATCGGAGAAGTAACAGCCAAAGACTTTACAATCAATGGTAAAAATTATTTCGAAGTGACGGAAGCAAAGGATTTATATGACAATGCACTGAGCCGAATTTTGAGTAAATAATCGGCTTACACATTACTACAAAAAACTCCATTTTCAACGAATGAAAATGGAGTTTTTTTATGCAAGCGAGATAGATAACTACTAATCTTTCTTACAAACCGTTTTGAAATCACAATATTGGCAGACAGTTGAATCCGTGGTGCCAACAATCGGTTTTTCTGCATCTAAAAGTCGGTTCAATAAGGACACGATAAACTCTTCGGATATTGACCTAAAATTTGCAGAAATTGAATCGTATGAAACAAGATACGTTTCCTCGGTATTTCGCATCGAATAAATTTGTGCAAACAAATTTTCGTTTTCAGATGAATTATTCATCCGATACAATAACAAATACAACCACAATTGCCTGAACTTATCTTTCTTCGAATGATTCAAGGTTTGTAAAAGGTCTTCTTTTTCTAGTTTTAAATCACTGGCCTCCACCTTTCCAGATTTATAATCAATCAAAAACAGGTCATTTCCCACACGTTCAAGTTTATCAACTCGGCCTTTGAGTTTTATTTTCCAAGGAGCATTTAAAATCTCCTTTTCCAAAGTCGATTCTACATCAAATTCTGCATTTTCGTTCAGAATCTCGCTCACTTCCACCCGTTTTTCTACCTGCTTAAAATAATGAGTAAGTTGTTCTAAAACCACAGCCTTTATTAACAAATTGTAGCCTTCATTAAAATCAAATTTGGGGAAATCATGGATAAGCGTTTCATCCAAAATAGCAGAAAGCTGTGCCTGAATTTCTGGAAGAGTCGTTTTGGAAAACACTTTCCATTCGTCTTTTTTATGAATTTTCTCAAGTACAGCATGTAATACATTTCCATGCGTATCTGCCCCCGCGATTTCCTCTTTATCTCGAAGTGCGCGAAGTTTCAAAATATCCGTATAATAAAACTTGAGCTCACATTGCACCATCCGGTTGATACTTGAAACAGACAAACCATTGTTTTCGACGTAATTTCGTAACTGAACTGCCCATTCCCCCGACTTAATAATCATGTCTTCTTGCCTAGCATACGAATCCTCGGCATCTAGGAAAGTAATATATTCCGTAGAAATCTCTATTTGCTTATTCAACGGAAAAAGTTCGTGCCTAATTTGGCGGATGAATCGGCTAGGTTCTCCACCTCCACCAACCCCCGACCCAGAGGGCAGAACATATACAATGTCAATTTTCTCCGCCCGTTGCATCAATCGGAAAAAGTGATATGACATAATACTGTCTTGATCCGTATAAACAGGTAAACCAAATTCACTGGCTGCATCATACGGAATCAAAGATTGGCTTGATTTACTACTCGGTATTGTTCCTTCATTCACGGATAACAAACAAACATGTTTAAAGTCCAGACATCGTGTTTCCAACATACTCATCACTTGTAAATCAGCAATTGGTTCACCCGAAAATGGCACCTTTGCTTGCTTGATTAACTCAAACAATACATATTTATACGTACTCATTTCCTTTATATCGTACCGTTGAACCAATCCTTCGAGCCGCTGAATTAACACCATAAACTGATATAAAAACTCTGTTTCTACGGCATCTTGCATTTCTTTGAACGTTTCTCGAAATACATCCAAAATAGCAATCAATGTAAACCCAACTTGAGAGCCCCATCGGCCAAACACCAACTTCCCAAGCGCATCTTCTTTAAAAAAATCAAGAAAATAGTTCTCATCTATGGTAGAGGAGCGATTAGAAATATATTCGTTTACGTCCTTGTAAACTGTCGAGTCCGGAGATTCTTTTTGTATTCTTTGGATATATCGAACATATAAAGGATGTTCCAAACATTTCCGAATATCTCGCACATGAAAAGCGGGAATCATGCGCGTCTCTCCCGTTTTGAGTACTACTTTCGATGTATGAAATTGCAGCTGAAACAAAACCTCCAGCCAAGAATAAACGATGGATTGCTTCAATGAAACACCCATGGTAATATTGAAAGAATCTACTGAATCTGGGAGAGATGGAAGGAGAGTCGGAAGAATTTGATCATCCGACAAAACCCAAGCCATGTCTTTTTCACCTTTTTTCGTCAAATCGGCAATCAATTTTGCTTGAAGCGAAGCATTTGAAACAGGATAAATGGTAATTTTTTTAGGTGTATTTTTCAGATAATCAAATTCCCAGTTCCATGCACCGAAACGATTGTCTTTTTTATATGTACGGAGAACTTGTCCTGCCTTGTGCGTGGAACGCATGTAAAACGAATCTGTATCCCAGAAAGTCGAGGCGCGTTTGGCATTCACAAGCGAAGTAATAATTTTTTCTTCTGCTTTGCTCAACGCATTTAAACCAATAAAATAATACGATAGCGATGGATTTGGCTCTAAAAGAAGAGCAGATACATGTTCCGCAACGTACCGATAAGCCATACCACGATACGCTTTGTTTTCACTTTTTAGCTTTTCATGCAATTGCTCGTAAACAGTATAAATATTCTCAAAAAGCGAAAAATAGTTTTTTTGTAATTCTGTCGATGGTTTTTCTTTTGGCAAAGCAGGTTCCCATCTTTCCAACGCTTTGGCCTCAGACATGTACGCAAAAAGTTGTTTTGGGCTTGACAATAACGCTTGGTCGATGGTATCAAAATCTTTGATTAGCGCACTTCCCCAACCTAAAAACCGATTGAGAGAAACAGACGCATCTATTTTTTGAAAAAGCCCAAAAACTTCAAAAAGTAGTTCCATGGAGTCAATATTCGTCAGACCAGAAGATTGAATGATAAAATCATCCATGGAAATAACTATCGGGCTGATAACAGGAGCTTGGAGTTTTTGGGCTAATGTTCGTTTGAAATAGTAACAAGCACGTCTTGATGGCAATACGAAACAGCTATTTTCTAACTCAGTAATTTGTTTTTCTTTCAAGAAAGAATCAACGACCTCTTCTAAGAATTTTTTCATTTTTGACTAGTTGAATACGATACGTTACGAAGATATAAAAGAATGTAAAATTAGGCGTATTGACAAATTTTCTAGCTGTAAGGCATAAGCCAAATTCGATTCATCTGGTTCAAAACTTAATTGCTTTTTTTTGAACCAGATAAATCGAATGGAATCAAGAAGAATACTTATTTCTCTTTTTTCAAGGCTGCTTGATAAACCGCCAGCACGCGGTCACGTGCTTTGGCGTGATCGACCATTGGGTTCGGATAGTATGGAGTCCCCCACTCAGGAATCCACTTTTTGATGTATTTATACGTTGGATCAAATTTTTGGGCTTGTGACGTTGGATTAAAAACCCGGAAATACGGTGCGGCATCACACCCACTACCTGCTGCCCACTGCCAACCGCCATTGTTCGAGGCAAATTCGAAATCCAGTAATTTTTGGGCAAAATAATGTTCGCCCCAACGCCAATCAATCAGCAAATCTTTGACTAGAAAACTTGCTGTAATCATGCGAACACGGTTGTGCATAAAACCAGTAGCATTCAATTCCCGCATACCCGCATCTACAATCGGGAAGCCCGTTTTTCCTTTGCACCATTTTTCAAATTCTTTCTCGTCATTTCGCCATTCAATCGCATCGTATTCCTTTCTGAAGGCTTTTCCGTCATGGATGTGCGGAAAATGATACGCGATATACATGTAAAAATCTCTCCAAATGAGTTCATTTAACCATTTTTCATTGGTTTTCAAAGCAATAGAAACCAATTTACGAATACTAATTGTCCCGAAACGAAGATGCACACTCAAACGAGTCGTTCCGGCAATACTCGGTATGTCGCGCGTTTCATCGTATTTTTCAATAATTGATACCGGAATTTCTTTCGAAGGAAGAACAAGAGAAGAAGGTTGAAATCCGATTTGTGCCAAGCTGGGTACTGCCGTTGGCGTTGACTTGTAAAATTGAGAGAAATGCTTTTCTGTCTCGTAAAAAGAAAAAGGCGTTTGTGCCAATGTAGCCTTCCATTTTTTACTGAATGGCGTAAAAACAGTGTAGGGTGTGTTCGTTCCAGACAAAATCTCATTTTTTTCGAAGATAACTTGGTCTTTTTCCGTGTAGAAAGCAATTCCCTTTTGGTTTGCCATTTCTTTAACTAGCTCATCTCGTTGCAAAGCATATCCTTCGTAATCGCGGTTGGTATAAATTTCTGCAACCGACCATTTTTCAAAAATAGAACTCCAAACTACGGTAGGATTTCCGTGAAAAACATGCAAAGAAGAACCCATTTGAACAAGTTTACCATGTAACTCCTCGATTTGTTGGTGAATAAACTGAACACGCGCGTCTTGTTTATCTTCTAATTTATCCAAAATCATAGAATCAAAGATAAAAATAGGCACAACGGGCAAGCCGGAAGTCAGCGCACGGAATAAACCTGCATTGTCTTCTAATCTTAAATCTCTACGAAACCAAAAAATAGCTACTTTTTCTTGCATAAAAATGAGGTAGAATGACAAAAAATGTAAATGATTGATTGCATTCTAACATATCCGTTCTCAAATTTGTTTTTCCAACTATACAAATCAATTACAAATGAATACATACAAATACGTTTTTTTTGCTTGTTTACTCAGCATTTTTAGAAGTTATGCCCAAACAGATGCCCAAGGTATTTTTCAAAAACATGTAGAAGCCATTGGGGGGAAGGCTGCGATTCAATCGGTTACAGACATGACACTTTCAATGACAACGGAAACACCAAGGGGCGTTTCGGAGACAGAAATGAAGTTTAAAATGCCACTCAAATATGCCCTTTCAGTATATGCCGGTGGACAGCAAATGATGTCATCAACGTATGATGGAGCGAAACTCGTCTCATCTAGCCCTTGGGGTGGTCCACAAAAACCGATTGAAGGTGATTTAGCCAAAGCAGAAATACTCAAAAATCATCCTTTTGCTGAACACTATTTTGAGGAAGCAGGTGTAAAAGTCGTAGCATCCGAACAAACAGAAATGGATGGAAAAAGCTATCAAAAAGTAGTACTTGGCTTAGGAACAACACAATGGACTAATTTTTACGACCTTCAAACGGGACTAAAACACATGACCGTTGCTGAAAACAAGACACCGAGAGGAACTTTTGAGAGTAAATCCATTTTTACAGACTATAAAAAATTCAAGGGTTCAGAAATTCTATTTGCGGCAAAAAGACAACAGACAACCGGCATGGGTGCTATCACGTCAGAACTTCAATCCATAAAAATCAACAAGGGATTAAAAGACAAAGAATTTGAAAATTAATTGAACACCTTATTTCAAAGCCTATTCAGAAAAGGATAGGCTTTTTTTAATATGCAAACTTGTGTATTGGATTTTGGGAATACTCGCTTGAAAATGGCATTTTTTAGGAATGGAGAATTACTGTCCGTTCATTCTTATGATTCCTTACCTCATTTACTCGATCAAATTTTAGAAGAAAACAGAGATATTCCCACTATTTTGTCGAATGTCTCCCAAACAGACGAACAAATCACGAAAATACGTCAAAGAATACCCAATTTCCTTGTTTTAAACCATCAAACAGAATTACCGATACAAAACCAATACAAAACTCCTCAAACACTTGGGTTTGACCGAATCGCTGCTGCAGTGGGTGCAAATACACTATTTCCAGATAAGCCTGTCCTTCTTCTTGACTTAGGAACAGCGCTGAAAATAGATGTCATCGACCCCACAGAAGGATTTTTGGGTGGAACAATTTCGCCTGGACTTGCGATGCGATTTCGTGCTTTGCACACGTTTACGCAAAAATTACCGTTTTTAGAGGCGAGTTGTTTTCCTGAACTTATCGGACAAAGCACCGACGAATGCATCCAAAGTGGTGTCGTGAACGGGATGTTGCATGAAATCAATGGTATGATTGACAAATACCTTGAAAACAAGCCTTATCAAGTGATAATTTCAGGCGGAGATGCTCTTTTTTTTGAAAGTCGGATAAAAACACCGAAATTTACAGAGCCTAACCTAACATTGATTGGGCTAAACAGAATATTAGAATACAATGTCGAAAAAAACAACCGCATTCGTTAGTTTACTTTTTTTACTCCTCACTCAACAAAAAGGATTTAGCCAAGGACAAGGAAACACCCCCTACTCGGTATTTGGAATTGGAGAAACCCCACATGAAACATCTGCTGCACAAGACGGTATGGGCGGAGTCAGTGCATCCTTCGCCAATGGGTTTTACATCAATCCAGCCAACCCCGCACTTATTGTAAAAAACAGAGTATTAGGTGGTTATAAATATGTTTCCTTCAATGTAGGGCTTGGCGGAAACTACAGAACTATTGAAAACACAAGTTCCGTACAAAGAGATTTTGGCATGAACCTTAATCATATTTCTTTTGCTTTTCCTGTGAAAAACAAATGGGCGATGGCCATCCAGATGAAACCCTACTCGCAAGTATCTCACAAAGCTACCATTCCGTTAACCGCTATTCCAGGTACAATTGAAAGCAGAGGAACATTGATAGAAAGTACCGGAGGCTTGTCACGAGCAAGTTATACGAACTCTGTTCAAGTCGGAAAATCGCTTTACCTTGGCCTCGAAGCCTTTCACACATTTGGTGTGATTCTACGCGATACAACCTCCTTGATTACAGTTGGTGGCGTGGCTTCAACTGAGGCAACCCGTTTTACAAACAGAACGTCTTTTGGTGGTTCGGGAGTTAAATTTGGTGCTGCTTTTCAACAGAAGGTTTCGGAAAAATGGCAGGTGAATATTGGGGGAAATTACGAACTAAACAGCCAAGTATCTGGCGAATATTTGCGTCAATTATCCAATGTAACGAATACAGGCAACGGTTTTGTTCTCTCTAGTCAAGCAGATACTCTTTTACTCTCTACCGCTCAAGCTACATTACCGAGTAGATATACCATCGGAATTAGTATTGAAAGCCCGTTCAAATGGATTTTTGCAGCAGACTATAAAGTAACCAATTGGAACACCTACAAAAATAATGCAGACCCAAGACCAGATATTCTGCAAGCTTCCAATCAATTATCTATTGGGATGGAATATATCCCTAATGCTACATCCACCAAATATTTCGACCAAGCATTTTACCGCCTCGGATATACACAAACAACAACTCCTTACGTCATTTCTTCGCAAAGAATCATGGATCGTAGCTTTTCAGGAGGAATTTCTCTTCCACTCGGTTTTAGAAGTCCAAGTTACATTGACTTTGCGGTGGCAGTCGGAAGAAGAGGAACTACAGCAAATAACTTGATACAAGAAAACTATGTACGGGTTTCAGCTAACTTCTCACTGATGAGTTCCTGGTTTATCAAAAATAGAATTGATTAATTCGCACATGTATTTCAAAAAGATACTTCTATTTATAGTCACTGTTTCATTTTTTGTGTCCTGTCAAGAAAAAACAGATACGAAAAATGAAACAGCTCAAGAATATACAGGGCCAGTCATGGAAATAGAAAACCTGTCGGTCACACTCAGTGATTCAGGGAGAACTACCATTAAACTAACAACACCTAAACAGTTAAAATTAAAAAACGAAGACGAAATTTATCCTAAAACTGTTTATGTTACCTTTTACGATAAAAACGGGGTGCAATATTCAACCCTTCGTGGTGATTCAGCTCGTTTTTACAAAGAAACAAATCAATATGTCATTACGGGTAATGTATTCTTTTTCAACCGATTAGCACAGCAAAGTATGTCCTCGGAGCTTATCAATTGGAATCCTTTAACACGAAAAATATCAACCGATAAACGCATTACTATCAATACACCAACCGAGAAAATTACAGGAATTGGCATGACCGCCGACCAAGATTTCACCAATTATACGCTCAATCGTGTCAGTGGGATTTTTCAAGTTGATTCACTTATCACACAACCAACACCCTATTCTGCACAGAATTAAATTTAGTCTTTACAGGCTTGTAAAGTTTTTTCTACTTCTACCACGTCTGTTCGCACGCGCTCTCCTCCCCATTTCGAATAAATATACGTTGTAATCGCAGCAATATCTATCGGTTGAAGTTGCTTATTAGCTGGCATTGCTTGCGTATATGTTTGCCCATTCACAACCAAAGGTTCTTTGATTCCGTTTTTGATAAGACAAATGACCTTATTTTTATTATCGGCATTCAAATAATCCGTATTGGCAAGAGGTGGAATTACATTTTTCAACCCCGTACCTTCTTTCTGATGACAATTCGCACAATGAGTCACGTATAATTCTTCCCCATTCACCATGTACTGTTCGTACCTCATCTGTTCTTGACTTTGGCAACTTGCCAGAAAAACTAAAAAAAAGGAAGCAATGCTTCCTTTTTCTATAAAATTACCTCTTTTCTTTTGCATATTCTTTGAGCAATTTCTCCATATCTTTCATCAACTGATCTACTTCTTCCTCTTTTGTTCCGTCGTATTGCCCTCTTATTCGTCGATTTTTATCTACTAACAGAAAAGCTCCACTATGGATAATTCCACCCTCATCTTTGGCTGTTGAATCTTCCATCGCCGTGACCATGTAACTTTTCAAGGCAATATCATAGATAGTTTCCGTTTTACCCGTCACCATGTGCCACTTTGAAGTTTCAATCCCAAGTTGGGTAGCATACTCTTTCAAAACAGACACAGAGTCATGCCTTGGGTCAATCGTATGCGATAAAAGAGCTACCTCCGGATTATCCTTAAACTTTTCATACACCCGAATCATCTGTTTTTTCATGACAGGGCAAATCGTCGGACATGAAATGAAAAAGAAGTCTGCCACATATATTTGATTGGAAAATGTAGCATTTGTAACAAGTTGACTATCCTGGTCTATGAAAGCAAAGTCAGCAATTTGGTGATACGTCGTATCCGTTCCTTCAATTGATTTGTGTCCGAGAATAGGTAACGCGTCTTGTTTATTTTGGCAACTTGTCAGACTTATTAAACCAATAAATACAAGCGTACCCACTATTTTAAAGCGATTTTGCATCATTCATTGCTTTTTCAGTCTTCACTTGAATGGAGTCAATCTGCATTTTTAAGGTAGCAAAACGCTTCAGTTTCTCTTTTTCATCTTGTACATCGTTTATCACAACTTGGTATTCATCCATCCAAGCATACATTTCGTCGTTGGCTACTTGAAGATCCGAAGCGATTTTCACAACCGTTGCGCTGTCTTTTTCACCTATTTTTGCCATGATTTCCTCTTTCAAATCAAGTAGTTTCATGGTTTTTGGCATAACTACATCATGTCCAGCCATCAATTCTGCTTCCAACTTTTTCAACTCCTCTTCGTTTTGGTTTGTGCAAGATGCAAAAGTGATTGTCACCAAACCTACCCATACTAAAAAACTCTTTTTCATTTTTTCTAAATTTTGATTATCAATTACTTACTAACATTTCTCGCGCACTTATGAGCGCACTTTCAGAGGGATTATCCCCCCCTATCATCTTCGCAATTTCAAGGATTCTCTCCTCTTCGTTGAGTTGTTTGATTCGGCTGATTGTCCGTTCAGACGAATGATCTTTGTAAACAAAATAATGCGCCGTTCCTTTTCCAGCAATTTGATGCAAGTGCGATATAGCAATTACCTGAATGGATTTAGACATTTGTTGCATCATTCCACCAACTTTTATCGCTACTTCACCTGAAATTCCGGTATCAATTTCATCAAATAAAATCGTTGGCAAGGAGCGTTTATCTGCCAAAATATACTTGATTGCAAGCATTAATCGAGAAAACTCGCCTCCTGAAGCGACTTCGCGCAGCTGTCGTAAACGCATACCTTTGTTTGCAGTAAACAAGATATTAATTGTATCTGTTCCGTCTAAAGCAAGCTCTTTTCGCTGATGTTCAAACGACAGAGCTGCGTTTGGCATACCTAATTCATGTAAATAATGAACAATTTGCTTCTCAATTTGACTCAAAACACGGCTTCGCGCTTCAGACAGAGTTTCCGCAGAAATTCGTGCTTCTTGTTCTGCAATTGTCAACCGTTCTTTGGCTGCGGAAAGATTATCACTGATATTCAACACTTTACTTACTTTTTCCGCTAAAATAGCCTGAATATCCAATAATGCCGCCGTGGAAGTCACCCCATGTTTTTGCTGTAACCGGAAAAAGAGATCCAACCGCTCTTGAATTGAATGGATTCGTGCATCATCCAGTTCGATTTTTTCTTCCTCATTCAACATATCCGTGGAAATATCGTTGAGTTCAATGACACAACTTTCCAACCGAGTAACGTAATCGCGGTACGTTTGCGAGTACGGTGCAATGGTCTGGATGAGGTTTTTAACTTCTGCTAATAAATGAATAATCGAAGTTTCCGGGTGTTGTTCTAAGAGTTGAAGCCCTGAAAGTAATTTTAATTTTACCTCTTCGGCATGTTCTAATACAGTCAGCTCCTGCTCTAATTCTTCCTGCTCGTGGTGCTTGATATTCGCACTTTGAAGTTCCGCTAATAAATATTGATTGTAATCAAATTCTTTTTGATTTGCCGTCGCCTCTGCTTGCATTTTCTCATAGGCAGACTTTAAACGCTGATATAATTTGTACTTTTCTTGGTAAGCCAGCACCATTTCCTCTGACTGTGCAAAGGTATCGACGATAGATAATTGGTATTCGTTTGAGCCCAATTGGATAGAGTCATGCTGAGAATGAATATCCATGAATTGACCTGCGATGGCCCGAAGTGTCTCCAGAGTAACAGGTGTATCGTTAATAAACGCACGCGATTTTCCAGTGGGTAAAATTTCACGTCGGACCAAACAAACGTAGTCAAAATCCAATTCTTCCTGCTCAAAAAGAGGCGCCATTCGGTCATCTGCAAGTGTGAATGTTCCTTCGATTACACATTTTTCTGTCTCTAAAAACAACGACTTTGTATCTGCTCGATTACCAAGAAGCAAACCAATCGCACCCAGTAAGATGGACTTACCCGCGCCAGTTTCTCCTGTAATGATATTAAATTGTGCATCTGGCTGAATTTCCAGTTCATCAATTAAAGCAAAATTTCGAATTAATAAATTCGTAAGCATAAGGTAAAATAATTAAACGAACCGCTAATTTATTCGTATTTTAAGCAAAGAAAAGCTACATAACTTGTTTAACATGCAAAAACCGCTGTGTGTTTGGGTACAAACGTGCCTTATCACTCAGCTTTTTCCCTATCAACCACAGTATTTCTCCTTCTCCATCCTCCAAAACAAAAATACGTGATTTTTCTGCGATAGGTACTTTCTGATCAATCAAAATATCACTAATCTTCTTGCGACCTTTCATCCCGAAGGGACGCATTTTATCCCCCATTTTCCATTTGCGTATTTTTAAAGGCCAATAAACCTTTTCTAAATCAATATAAAGTGAATTTGCATCGTACTTTTCAGGCAAATGATTCTCCATTAAAAAAAAAGAGACATGTTGAATCTCTCTTGGCAACGATTCCATTTCAATCAAAAACTCCTCTTCTTCTGAAGAAGTAGTTTTTTTTGTCAAAATTAGTTGATTTCTACTGATACAGAGCCGGTGCGATGAAGAATCAAAGAATTTAGCTTCTGTTCTTTCCAAATCTATCCAATCTGCTAAATCTTCAATCAATTTGGAACCAAACCCTTTGGGATGCAGCCATTCAAATAAAATCAATTCTTTTTCTTGTTGTACACGAAGTACATGAATAGCTATGATTTCTTCATGAAATGCTGTCAAAGTCTTGTATTGATTAAAAAAATCGGCTACTTGTGTTTGTACCAATTGCGCGTTTAGCTGAACAAACTTTGCCATTCGAACCAAATTTTGTTGAAATGCTGGATTTATTTGCTCCAATAGTGGAATCACTTCTAACCGCATTTTATTTCGGGCATAATCCGTTTTAAAATTCGACAAATCATCTCGCCAAACTACCTTTCTATCTAGTACATATCTCTGCATTGCCTCTTTTGTAGCAAATAGCAAAGGTCTTCTTACCAAACCTTGAATCGGCAAAATACCCTGCAAACCTGCCAAGCCTGTCCCACGTGTAAGATGCAATAAAATCGTTTCTACGGAGTCAGCCGCGTGATGTGCCGTCACTACGTAATGGTAGTCATTTTGACGACGAATTTCCTCGAACCATGCATAACGAATTGTTCGGGCAGCCATTTGAGTTGACACCCCATTTTTTTCTTTAAATAACTGAATATCAGGACGATGTATAAATAAAGGAATAGAAAATTTCTCACAAAATTTCGAAACAAATTGTTCATCTAACCTAGAATCTTCGCCACGTAACTGATAGTTTACATGCGCTACACCGAGGTTATACCCAAGTTGCAAAAGCAAATCAAGCAAAACCATAGAGTCTCGACCACCACTAACAGCAACAAGTAACTTGTCTTTCTTCGTAAATAATTTATTTGTAGCAATGTAGGATTGAAATGCTTGAATCATGTAAATTGCCTTGTTTTATGACAAAAATAAGGATAAAAACCGAAATGCGATTTGATTTAAAGCTGCCCCTATTCGTGTTTGTACTTCTAACTTCATTGATAAGTACTGCACAAAAACCACTTAATCCACCCAAAGACAGAGGGGCAAAGTCCAGCATAGAAATTTTATATGCGGACTCTCTTTCCGGAATTGAAGGAAACGTTACCTTTCGAAGGTTTGTAGGAAATGTCGCATTCAAGCACAACGGAGTCGTCCTCAAATGTGATTTGGCACTGCAAAATATGACGACCAATACACTTGAATCTTTTGGAAGAATCAAAATTATACAGGGCGATACATTAACGATAACCGGTGATACATTATATTATGATGGGAATAACCGCTTCGCCCGAATTTTAGGCCGAAAAGTAGTACTTAAAGACAAAAAAGTAACACTTACAACCAAACAAATTAACTACAATATTCCTATTTCATCTGCATATTATCCGGTCAAAGGATACATTGTTCAAGACTCAAGTACATTAGTTAGTAACCAAGGAACATACAATACACGCACTAAAATTTTCAATTATATAGGAGATGTCGAGATTAAAAGTCCGACTATTTTACTGTGCACGGATACATTGGATTACAATAGCAATACGTACGATGCTTTTTTTCAGTCAAAAACAACCATTACAAGTGCGGATGGTATTGCGAGTGCAGACAAAGGAAAGTACAATACAAAAAGTAAAGTTTCAAAATTTCAAGGACGTTCAAGTATTGCATCCGCAACATATATATTGGAGGCGGACACGCTTACATACGATGAAAAAAGTCAATTAGGCATTGGAAAAGGACATGTTCGCTTTGAATCCTTTAAGGATAGCGTAACCATTTTTTCAGATAAAGGGATAAGAAAGGGCGCAATTGGAGAAACATATATGGATGGACAGGCACTACTCATTCGCAAAACAAATGCAGATAGTCTCTTTATTAATGCCAAGCATTTTATAACCTATGAAAAAGTGGATAGCACAAAAAAAACAGATGAACAGGAGTTTAAACTGCTGATTGCGTACGATTCTGTACGTGTTTGGCGGCACGACTTTCAGTCCGTTAGCGATTCACTGCGTTATGATTTACTAGATTCGACCATTCATTTTTTAAAAAATCCTATTTTATGGGGAAAAAACAACCAAATGAAAGCGGATACGATTGTTTCTTTCTTAGAGAATAACAAACTTCGGAAGATACATTTAATTACAAATGGCTTTGTGATTGCACCAGACACACTTTTGAATTACAATCAAGTGAGCGCACGACAAATAAACGCATATATATCCAAAGAAGACGGCAGTTTGGAAAAAGTACTTGCCAATGGAAACGGAGAAACGCTTTACTATGCTATCGATGAAAATAACAAAATGATTGGGTTGAATCGGGTTGAGTCTAGTGAGATGCAGATTGATTTTAAACGAAATGAAGTTCAAATAATTCGTTTTTCAGGAAATCCAGATGCTAAATTATCTCCACCAAAGCTGATTGATCAACAAGAAGCTCGACTGGAAAAATTTGAACTGTTTGAAAATTTGAGACCTTTCAAGCCTCTTTTTTTACCAGTCAACGTTAAATAATGACAAAAATTAAAAAATTTCAGTTTTTTTTTATATTTTTAACAACCTTTTTGAAAGAATTTACGTCTATAAGGGAAATGAACTAGATTAGTCCGTCAAATCAATGAGAAGAACTTTATTTTTACTTTTTATCGCTACACTTTTAGGAAGCTCGCTGTCTGCGGTTTATGCGCAAACAGTGACCGAGAAGTCTCGGCTATATTTAGGTAAAAATACGTCTAAATCGGCACCTAAGCCTAGTTTTGAGTTGAGTAAAGTGAAACCTACAAATATCTCGAATGTAACAACCCTCAACAAGTATTACAAAGAAACACTAATTTCACGTTCATCAAAAACTAATTCTACCAAAGAAGTAGAAAAAAATACGGCATCAACGTCAGAAAAAAGTTACACAACCAGCATTTACCCGAACCCAGCCAATGATTATACATTCGTTGAATACAAGGTAATGTCACGAGTTGATAAAGTGCAAATTAGCTTTTTTAATCTTTTAGGAACAGAAGTTGAGTCTGTTCAAACAGATGCAGCATCTGACAAAATACGTATAAATACACGCAATTGGCCTTCTGGCGTATATTTCTATCAACTCACACTTGACGATAAAAAGGTTTCTACGAAAAAATTCATTGTCAATCACTGATAGAAATCCTACCTTTGCAATTAGTAGAGAACCGCGGTCGTTCTTTAATGCAGTTATTACTTACATTTGCTAGATGAAATTTATACCTATTCTTACCATCTTTTTTGCCGTATCTTTCTTCGTTTTCGGATGCTCCAAAAAATTCACCAATCTACAGAAAAATGGCACTATCCAAGAAAAGTACGTTGCCGCTTTAGAATATTACGCTCAAGAAGACTATTACAGAGCCGGCTTACTTTTTGAGGAAATCACCCCTCTACTCCGTGGGGATTCAACAGCGGAAAAAGCACAGTTTTACAGTGCCTACTGCCAATTCCAACAAAGACAATTTCAATTGAGCTCGTATCAGTTCAAAACATTCTACTCTACATACAATAACAGCCCTTTTGCAGAAGAAGCCTTTTATATGTATGCGTACTCTCTGTTTAAAGATTCACCGGATTATAACTTAGACCAATCCAGCTCGTTGACAGCTATTGACGCCCTACAGACTTTTATAAATACATATCCATCAAGCAAATATGCAGACCAATGTTCAGCAAATTTATTTGACTTACGAAAAAGGCTGGAAAAAAAGGCGTACGAAAAAGCAAAACTTTACTATAAAACAAATGGAGTAACAATTGCCAATTATCTAGCGGCAACGATTGCCATTGATAATTTTGAAAAGGATTTCCCGGACTCAGAGTATTTAGAGGAACTTTCCTACATTCGGTTGCTTTCTATGTATGAACTTGCTGAAGTGAGTATATTTAGAAAACAACGCGAGAGATACACAAAATCCATTGAACTTTACGAGACATTTGTCGATAAATTCCCTAATTCAAGTTATCAAAAACAAGCTGTTCGTATTTATGACAACGCCAACAAAGGATTATTGGAAGTTGCTAAAACAGAGAAACTAATCGAAGAAGATGAGAAAAAGAGAGCAATAGCAAAAGATTCAGTTGCTTTAAAACCTGCAATTTCATCCATAAAATAATTTTTCGTACTTTTGACATTTAAATTGACATTCACTATGATAAAAGGAGTAACTAATCCATCGATTATTACACGAGATACGGATAAAATCTCTGCTAAAACAGGTAATATTTACCTTAGTGTTTTCTTAGCTTCACAGAGAGCAAAGCAAGTTTCATCAAAAACAAAGGATGAGCTAACTCAGAAGCTTTCTGAATTTGCATCTAATGTAGATAACTTGGAAGAAATCTTCGAAAACAGAGAACAAATTGAGATTTCAAAATACTATGAAAGACAACCAAAACCTACTTCTATTGCGATGGATGAGTTTTTGGCTGGAGAAGTTGATTTTAGAGACACAAGTGCACCTCAAGAATAAGCTTCCTTTCTTCGAACAATAAAAAAGCCTGAATTTGAAATTCAGGCTTTTTTATTGAACTACATTATTCTGATTATGTATGTAATGACCGATTTCCTGTTGCAGCCAACGCGGCCTCTTTCACAGCCTCCATATAGGTAGGGTGCGCATGAGAAATGCGTGAAATATCTTCTGCCGAAGCTCTGAACTCCATTGCTGTGACAGCTTCAGCTATCATATCCGCAGCGCGTGCACCAATGATATGAACACCCAAAATCTCGTCAGTATCTTTATCTGCAAGCATTTTTACAAGACCGTCCACGTCTCCACTCGCCGTTGCACGACCCAACGCCTTGAATGGAAACTGTCCAACTTTATACGCTTTACCAGCTGATTTTAACTCTTCCTCCGTAGCGCCAACGGAGGCAACCTCTGGCCAAGTATAAACCACACCAGGGATAAGATTATAATGGATGTGCGGTTTCTGTCCTGCAATTACCTCTGCAACCAAAACTCCTTCTTCCTCTGCTTTGTGTGCAAGCATTGCACCACGAACAACATCTCCGATAGCATAAATATGCGGAATAGATGTCTGCAATGTGTGATCATTCACGGTAATTTTTCCTCTTTCTGTCGTAATTCCGACGGCTTCAAGATTTAGATTATCTGTGTAAGGTCTTCTTCCAATCGCTACAAGGCAATAATCTGCCGTTAAAGTGATTGTCTCACCTTTTGCATCTTCAGCTGTAACAACTACTTCTTCGCCTTTATTCTCAATCAAGCTAACTTTCGTATTGAAATGGAACTTCGTACCTAATTGCTTTTTAAGTACTTTTTGAAGTTCTTTTCCCATCGAACTATCCATTGTTGGAATCATGCTTGAAGCAAATTCCACAAAAGTAACCTCAGAACCTAGACGTGCATACACAGAACCTAGTTCCGCACCGATTACCCCAGCACCAATTACAAGCAATCTTTTCGGAATTTCAGACAATTGCAAAGCTTCTGTTGATGTAATAATCCGTTTGCCGTCATAATTCATGAAAGGTAAAATTGTTGGCTTAGATCCGGTTGCGATGATGATGTTTTTTCCAGTAATTTGCTCTGAAGAACCATCTTCTTTGGCAATATTCACTGTATTAGCATCCATAAAAGAACCTAAACCATGATGAACAGTTATTTTATTCTTTTTCATCAAAAATGAAACGCCATTGTTCATTTTTTCTACTACCCCATTTTTACGGGAAATCATTTGAGAAAGATTGGCAGTCGGTGTATTGATTTCTATACCATGTTCTGCAAAGTGGTGCGCTGCATTGTAGAAATGCTCTGAAGAATCCAATAGCGCTTTGGACGGGATACAACCCACATTCAAGCAAGTTCCACCCAATACCTTGTACTTCTCGATGATGGCTACTTTCATTCCTAACTGCGCAGCGCGAATGGCAGCCACATAGCCACCAGGACCCGAACCTATTATTATTACATCGTATTGCATACGTTTTTCTTTTATTTAAAAAGGGGCACAAGCTCTCGCCCATGCCCATCTTGTTGATATTTAGTTTTTATACATGTAGAAGCATTCTCATTGGGTCTTCCAAAAGTTGTTTCACGCGTACTAAGAATCCGACAGAATCTTTTCCGTCAATTGTGCGGTGATCATACGACAATGCCACATACATAATCGGACGAACAACAACCTGACCATTTACCACCACTGCTCTTTCAACAATATTATGCATTCCTAAAATAGCTGATTGAGGTGCATTGATAATTGGAGTTGAAAGCATTGACCCAAAAATACCTCCATTCGTGATTGTGAAAGTACCTCCTGTCATCTCATCCACGGTCAACTTATTATCTCTTGCTTTGACAGCCAGACGAACCACCTCCGCTTCAATCTCAGCAAACGACATTTTCTCTGCATTGCGGATAACTGGTACAACCAAACCTCTTGGAGCTGATACAGCAATTGAAATATCAGTAAAATCATTATACACAATTTCCTCTCCATCAATATATGCATTGACAACCGGGAACTCCTGAAGTGCAATTGAGCACGCTTTTGTAAAGAAGGACATAAAACCTAGCCCTACGCCATGCGTATCTTTGAATTTATCTTTGTACTGTTTGCGTAAATCCATGATTGGTTTCATATCAACCTCATTAAAGGTTGTTAACATAGCCGTCTCATTTTTAACAGCTACCAATCTACGTGCGATTGTTCTACGCAACGAGGACATTTTTTCTCTTCTGGCTCCACGTGCATCTGAGACAACAGAAACTTTTGCTTCTGGTTTTGTTGCTACTGGTGCAGATGCTGCAACTGGTTTCTGTGCGTTAAGTGCATCTTCTTTGGTAATTCTACCACCAATACCCGTTCCAACTACATCTGAATTACTTAGTCCTTTCTCAGACATCACTTTTGCAGCAGCTGGTGAAGGATGACCAGCGGCGTATGAATTATCAGACGTTGAAACAACAGTAGATGTTGCTGCTGGAGTAACTGATGCAGTTTGGACAGATGGCGATGCTGCTCCTGACGTGATTCGAGCAACCACTTGTCCGACGGGAACAGTTTCTCCATCGCCAGATAAAATAGTTAGAATACCTGCTTGTGGAGCTGGTAACTCAAATGTTGCTTTATCCGACTCTAACTCACAGATAACTTCGTCCATTTGAACGAAATCTCCTGTTTTTTTCGACCATGCCGAAATAGTTACTTCCGTGATTGATTCTCCAACTGTTGGTATTGTAACATCGACAGTTACAGAAGGTGTATTTGATGCTGTTTCTACAACGGGCGTGTTTTCAACTTGAGCAGGTGCTGTTGTTACTGCATTGGATGCTTCGATAACACAAATAGGAGCCCCAATGGCCAAAGTATCTCCTTCTTGGCCAATAATTCGAAGGATGCCGTCTGCTTCAGCAGGCAACTCAAATGTTGCTTTATCTGATTCTAATTCACAAAGGACTTCATCCATTTTAACAAAGTCACCGTCTTTCTTGACCCACGAGGCGATGGTTACTTCCGTCACCGATTCACCAACCGAAGGTACTTTCATTTCTATTGCCATACTACGTTCTATTAGTCTTGATTATTTTTTCAGTTCAAATGCTTTGTTGATAATTTCTTGTTGCTCACGCACATGGAATTTCGTGTAACCCGTTGCTGGTGAGGCACTTTTCTTCCGAGAGATGACATCATCAATACCAATTTCTGGGAACTCACGAAGAATAAATGTCCAAGCTCCCATGTTTTTAGGTTCTTCTTGTACCCAAAAAGTTTCCGGATTTTTGTATTTCGCTAAGTGCGCTTCAACTTGCGTTTTCGGGAAAGGATGCAACTGTTCTACGCGGATAATCGCTACATCTTTTCTGTTATCAGCTTGCTGTTTTTCAAGTAACTCCCAATAAATCTTACCTGAACAGAACAACACTCTTTTCACTTTTTTAGGATCAACAAACGAATCTCCGATTGTTTCTTGGAAAGTCGTCTCACCTAAAAAATCTTCTTTGGCAGAAATAGCCATCGGATGACGTAACATAGATTTAGGCGACATGTGTACACAAGGCTTGCGGAAAGGCAGCGCCAATTGTCTGCGCAACATGTGGAAATAGTTCGCCGGTGTCGTACAATTACATACATACATATTGTACTCAGCCGAAAGTTGCAAAAATCTTTCAGGACGTGCATTCGAGTGTTCTGGTCCTTGGCCTTCGTACCCATGAGGAAGAAGAAGAACCAAACCGTTCATCGCGTTCCATTTTGACTCGGTAGCTGCAATGAATTGGTCAATCATAATTTGGGCACCATTGGCAAAGTCACCGAACTGTGCTTCCCAAATAACCAATGCATTTGGATTTGCCATAGAGTAACCATACTCAAATCCCATTACGCCATATTCAGAAAGGAAGGAGTTATAAATTTCAAATTTACCTTGATTTTCATGAATGTGCGAAAGGTTATTGTAAATCTCGTTGGTATTGATGTCGTGCAGAACTGCATGTCTGTGTGAGAAAGTACCTCGTTGTACATCTTGACCAGACATACGAACCAATCTTCCTTCATTCAAAATCGAACCAAATGCCATCAATTCTCCAGCTGCCCAGTTAAATGGACGATTTCCAGCAAATATTTCCTTTCTTTCCTCTAAAACTTTTTCAATTTGTTTGATTGGTTTAAAAGTATCAGGTACGGTCGCCAACGCTGCACCGACTAATTGTAAAGCCTCCTCTGAGATACCAGTTACCGGAGACTGCTCAAAGTCGGCTGGGGTAGAACGTCTTAATTTTGCCCAATCTCTTTCTAGTTTTGGCAACTGGTAAGGTAATTGGTTTTGTTTTACTTTCGTCAATAGACTTTGCAAAGCATTGTCAAACTCCAACTTCATTTGTGTGGCCAAAGATTCATCCATGACCCCTGATTCCTGTAAACGTTTCAGGTAAATTTCACGTGGATTTGGATGTTTTGAAATGATTTGATACATCGTTGGCTGAGTGAAGCGCGGTTCGTCGGCTTCATTGTGGCCATGTTTACGGTAGCAAATCATATCAATGAATACATCACGGTTAAACTCTTGGCGGAACTCGATTGCCAATTGCATCGCATACACGACCGCTTCGGGGTCGTCGCCGTTCACGTGAAAAATAGGTGTATCCAAGATTTTCGCTACGTCAGAGCAATACACACTGGAGCGAGAATCCGAATTATCTGTTGTAAAGCCAACTTGATTATTGATGATGAAGTGAATTGCGCCACCTACGTAATAAGCAGGCAAATTAGACATTTGCGCAACCTCATATACGATTCCTTGCCCAGCCAGAGAGGCATCACCATGAATGATGATAGGCAATATTTTGTCATAAATATCGTCGAAAGTATTTGCTTTGGTACCTTCGCTTTCAAAATGTGCATCTGCTCGTGAGCGAGCGTAGCCAAGAACGACAGGGTCAACGGCTTCAAGGTGAGAAGGGTTTGCCATGAGTTTCATGGAAACACGCTGACCAGATGGAGTTTCAATTTGAGAAGAATACCCCATGTGGTATTTTACGTCGCCATCAGAGAACTCGAGTGTTGGCACGTTTTCTTCAAACTCATTAAAGACCTGATCATACGGCTTTTGCATGATGTTTGTCAAGACATTCAGACGACCCCGGTGTGCCATACCGATTACGACTTCTTCAACCCCTAGTTCAGCACCTTTCAAAATAGCTGCATCGAGGGCTGGAATGGTAGATTCGCCCCCTTCCAAAGAAAAACGTTTCTTCCCTAAAAACTTAGTATGCAAAAAACCCTCAAAAGCAACAGCAGAGTTGAGCTTGCTCAGGATACGTTTCTTTTGGTCTAAAGATGGATTAAAATTTCTGTATTCTTGTTCGATTTTGCGACGGAACCAACCTTTTATTTTTCTATCACGGATATAGATATATTCAAAACCAATATTTCCTGTGTATATTTTTTTGAGTGTATCAACGATGTCTCTTAGCTTCGCAGGTTTACCAAAAACTTGCACACCTGCATGGAAAACCGTGTCTAAATCACTTTCTGACAAATTAAAATCAGCTAGCTCCAGATTTGGGTTGTATTTTCTTGTTGGATAAAGCGGATCGATAGATGCCATCATGTGACCTCTTGCTCTGTATCCACGGATGAGGTGCACGACTTCAATTTCTTTGGCTACATGATCGCTGTTAGATGATACAGCTTTAGAAGGAGCATCTGTTGTCGTATTCCAAGATTTTGAAAATTCAAACCCTTTAAAAAAATTCTGCCAGCTTTCATCAACGGAGCTTGGATTTTCCTTGTATTGTTGGTAAAGCGAATCTAACGCGGCTACATCTGCATTAGCAATGTACGAAAATGGATCCATTATTATTTAAGTTATCTGCTTGATTTTTACTTATTGCAAAGTTAGAAGAACAATGATAAATACGTAACAAAAAGTTATTATATTTATGCGTTGTCACTTCAATTCTATTTACTGTTTGATAAATTTGTGTTTTTTCAATAATTAGCCACTAAAAACGAAACATTTATTGGACTATTACATGGTACACTGAAATTATTAATGATATTCAAAAACATTCTTTTTTACTCCATTCTTCACTCCTTCGTATCTAAAAAAAACTTGAAAAAGTCCAACGTTCTGTACAATTCCGGTAGATAAACGATATAAACTCAGGGGCTTTGCATCGTACGAAGCACCAAGCCGAACTCCTTCTGTCACTCGAAGTTCAGCAAGAAAAATAGGTTTAAATTTTACCGTAGTATTGTCCAGAGGGCTGTCATCGGCTTGAGCAGAAAGACCTACTGCAAATCTTTCCTGAAACCATATTTTTGTGGTTATATGTGCTCCAAATGGACTCGTAGAACGTGCATTGGTTCCTCGAAAAAGATGTCCACTCACATGCGCTAAAAGATTTGAATTTCCTTTAACAGCAGCAAAACTCAAGATAAACGGGTTCATTCTTGGGTCTAATGCAATACCTTTTACTAAAATCGCGGGAGATGAAGCACCTACATAAAAGTCATCGGTATTGACTAATATCCCAAAACCTACGATGGGGTCAATGAATTGGCGGTTATCAAAATTTCCATTAAAAAACGTACGAAATCGTCCACCAACCGATGCTCCAGCCCGAACTTGGAACCCTTCGAAGTCTATCACACGGGCGTAGTTTACCTTTATTCCTGAATTGACGAACGTAGCAGCTGAACTGTTGAATCCTTGAAAAGAAATCCCGCTTTTTTCATTGATAAGCAAGGCATCTGCTGTTAAAACTTGTGAAACCTGTGCTGGTCGGAATGTACCATTCAATTGGTTTCCTAGAACGCCCGATAAATTAAAATAGCCTCTACTACCCGTAAATGCAGGATTTAATCCGATATTCTCCAGCGGATAAATATCCAAAAGAGGTTGTTGTGCGAGGGCTCTCGTCGTTGTTATGTACACTAAAAATAGGAATATATACCGCATGAAGCACTAGATTATTGGGCAATATTACATGAAAGTATGTAATTTTTCTGCCAAAATATGGAAAATTTGTATAGATGAGCTGTGTAAGTTTGTCAAAACTATCATTTTCTTGCTGATTTTTTTACCTTTAGCCCGTATCTTTGCCACACATACCAAAAGAAAAAATCAATCATCATGCGTTTTGATACCACAAAAACTCTTGGAATACTCGGTGGAGGCCAATTGGGTAAAATGCTCGTTCAGTCAGCCATGGAATTTGACTTATACATCAAATCAATGGATGCAGACCCCAGTGCGCCTTGTGCTATTTATGCACACGAATTTTTTTGTGGCTCTTTACTTGATTTCGACCAAGTTGTACAGTTTGGACTTACCTGTGACATCCTTACCATAGAAATTGAACATGTAAACGTGGATGCACTCGATTATCTCGCTTCTTTGGGTAAGAAAGTTTTTCCGCAACCTTCCGTCCTTCGGAAAATTCAAAACAAACGCATTCAAAAAGAATTTTTTGTTGAACACGAAATACCAACAGCTGATTTTAAGCAAGTTACAGAAGAATTATCCCTTTATATCTCGCAATTTCCTGTTGTTCAAAAAGCGGAAACAGGTGGCTATGACGGAAAAGGAGTTCAGGTTCTACGTACGAAAGAAGATATATCCAAAGCCCTACCAGGTGCTACTTTCATAGAAAATTTAGTTCCTTTTGATAAAGAGTTGGCAGTCATTGTAGCAAGGTCGCCATCAGGTGAAATGCGCACGTTTCCAGTTGTCGAGATGGCTTTTCATCCAGAAGCGAATCTGGTTGAATATCTTTTTGCCCCAGCCATGGTTTCTGAGCAAGCAAGTATAAAAGCACAGGAAATTGCGAAAAAAGTAGCGCATGCCCTGGAGATTGTCGGTCTTTTGGCGGTAGAAATGTTCTTGTTACCAGACGGAGAAATACTCGTTAACGAATGCGCTCCTCGCCCACACAATAGCGGTCATCAAACCATGCGTGCCAATCATACATCGCAATTTGAACAACATATTCGGGCAATCTTAGATTTACCACTAGGTGACACGGACTCATTTATGCCCGCCGCTATGGTCAATATTTTAGGGGAAGACAACCATACAGGTACGCCTATTTACGAAGGGATGGACATACTTTTGGCAACGTCCGGTATTCATCCGTTTTTATATGGAAAAAAGATAACCAAGCCGTTCCGAAAAATGGGGCATGTTACTATCACAGGTAAGAATACGGAGGAATTGAAAGAAAAAGTTGACTTAGTAAAGAACCATTTACGTGTCATATCACATCAAAAATAAAATATCCATGGTAAGTATAGTAATGGGGAGTAGCTCAGATTGGCCTATTATGAAAGGAGCGGCTGATATGTTGGATACATTTGGTATCGCATTCGAGGTAGATGTTGTGTCTGCACACAGAACACCTTTGAAATTAGTCGATTTTGCTGAAAATGCGCGCGATAGAGGAGTTAAAGTTATCATCGCAGGAGCAGGTGGAGCAGCACATTTACCAGGGATGGTCGCGGCGAGTACCACGTTACCCGTGATTGGTGTACCCATCAAATCCAGCAATTCTATTGATGGATGGGATTCTGTCCTTTCTATTTTACAAATGCCAAATGGAGTTCCTGTGGCTACCGTAGCGTTGAATGGTGCCAAAAATGCGGGTATTTTGGCCGCACAAATCTACAGTTTATTGGATGAAGAAACGGCGAAAAAATTAATTCTTCACAAACAAGAAATGCGGGAGCAGGTGGCACAGATGAGTCAAGATATTCAACAAATCCCAAACAAATAAAAATGAGCGAAGAAAATCCAAAAACCAATAAAAGACCCAAAGAAGCCTCCGCAAATCTACCTATGGCGGTGTTGATTATTTTGGTGGGTATCGTCTGTTTATTGTTATTTATTTTTTGGAAATACCTTTCCGACGAACCTTCGACCATCCAAGATTTGCAAGTGACAACAGAACAGCCTTTGGTGCAAGAAGAAGAAACTCCAGAAGAACCTGAGGTGATGGAAGACAACGTTGTTACTGACGAATCTTTGGCGACCATCCAAACACCCGAACAAAAGCCTGCTTCTGTCAGTCAACCAGATGAAAAAAGGGAGGTTATTCCAGCCGATGGTACTGTCCACACGCATGTTGTTCAGGCAGAACAAACGTTCTTTAGTATCGCGACACAGTACAATTTAGCCTTGACGACATTACAAAAACAAAACCCAGACGTTAATCCGAACGCAATAAAAGTAGGAATTACCCAATTAAAAGTGCCCGTTCTAGCCATTCATACGGTTGGACCTGGAGATATTTTGAAAGTAGTTAGCGCAAAATATAATGTCAGTGTAGAAAAAATTATGCTTGCAAACAACAAAAAACAAAACTTTGCCGAGCGAGGCGAAAAACTGGTCATACCTTATCCGACTAGACGTTAATACAAAGAAAAAGCCTGATTAATCAGGCTTTTTCTTTGTCCAAACTTCACGAATAGGCTCACCTTTTGAACTCTTCCCCGTGTGAATCCATGTTGTATCGTTTACCTCTGCCTGAAACCGAAGTTGCGCTCCGACACGTGTAGCATCACGAGAGAAGAATTGAATGGTTTCTACATATTCTCCATCGAGAAACGTATATCGACCTCCACCTGAACCAAAAAACTCCCGCGTTTCTTTATTTAAAGCTACCCACTGAAATGTCGAACCCGTCAATAATTTTACTGTTTTTCTCGGCCCTGGCTTCATGGCAACCTCAGACCCATCCGGTTGCATTCGACTTGCAATACGCCAATTTCCGGCTAAAGGCGTTTCTACACCTTGGTCTAAACGGTCAAAATTCATTTTTTGAAGCTCTAGCGTCTTTTTCTTCACTTTCAAAGAAAAAGTTTGAATAGATGCCACTGCTTCGGGTTCTTTGGTGTCAAACTCAACATTCACCGCCAACTGGCCCTGCACACTGATAGTATATGTACCGCCCCATGTGCGATAAAACATTCGCTCCGACTCCGAAAATTCTGTCACTATCACATACGCATCGTCCGCCACCAATCGGGTCGTTTTCAGCCCTTCTTTGTATTCCCATGCTCCTTTCAAGGATTGTGCCTCTACTCGAAACATTAAAAAACTTATAAATAACCAGACTACACTCATTTTTCTCATACGTTCTCTTATTTATTTTTTAATCTATGCAACGAAACTACAAAAAAACACGTCGTATAGGCAAATTCCATTCAAAGTAGTTTTTTACCATTTATGTATTATAAGTTACCTTGTTATACATAGTACCTTAGATTTGCATCATTAAAAAGTTGATCTAATTTACTCCAATGAAAAAGCTATTTTTATTTTTATCCCTTACTCTTCTTTGTTTCGGTGCAGTAAACGCACAATCAAATTCCTCTTTGTTTCTTGTAAAAGGAAAAGTACAAGACAAAAAAGGAGAATCTCTACCCTTTGCTACCGTTCTCGTTATTTCTGCTCTGGACTCTTCATTGGTCAAGGGAGATGTCACAGACATAGAAGGAAATTTCCAAATTGAATTAAAGAAAGAGGGCAGTTTTCGTTTACAAACATCTATGGTTGGCTATGCGCAACGCATCTCCCCTGTTTTTCAATTAAATACGGATAACCCCAACATTCAGCTACCCTATCTTATTCTTGAAGAAGCATCGGCAACACTCCAAGAAGTGCAGGTAGTCGCCAAAAAACCATTCATCGAACAAAAAATTGACCGCACGGTATTAAATGTAGAAAACAGTATTGTATCGAGTGGAAGTACCGCGCTTGAAATCCTTGAACGCGCACCTGGCGTGACCATTGACAGTCAAAATGACCAAATTCGGTTGCGAAATAAGTCCGGGGTTTTGTTTATGATAGACGGCAAACGCACGTTTTTGTCGGAAGCAGATTTAGCACAAATGTTGCGCAACATGACAAGTGACCAAATTGAGTCTGTTGAAATCATTACCAATCCTTCTTCGAAATACGATGCCGCAGGAAATTCAGGTATTATTAACATTAAACTAAAGAAAAACCAACAAGTCGGCACAAATGGAACATTTACCCTAGGTGCAGGAAATGGGTTTATTCCGGAGGCTCCCAAAGATTTGTCTCGCTACAACTCAAGCTTGCAAGTGAACCACCGAACCAAAAAGTTAAATATGTTCGCCAATGTTTCTGCCAACAGAAATTTATTTTACAGTGACAATACATTGAACCGAAGAGTTACATTTGAAAATGTGTTAACGACCTTCGACCAGCTATCCCAACGCATACAAAGCGGCAAAGCCATTTCATTTAAAACAGGTTTGGATTACACAATCAATGATAAAACAAGTATAGGTGTATTGGTTGACGGCTCCAATTGGTTAGGACAAATAGACGGAAGCAACGAAACAAATATTCAAGGATTTGAAAAATCATCGCTTGCGCAACTTTCAAAAATTGACATGCACAGAAAAAACCTGTCTTCTAGCTTACAAGTAAAACACGCATTCGATAAAAAAGGAAAAGAAATTACGTTCGATGTGGATTATTCTCGATTTGAAGGAGATAATACGCAAAATTTTGAAACCAACTTTTTCGATGCACAGAATAACCCGACAAATCAACTATTACAGCGAAATTTCACGCCAACATACATTGATATTTTCACTGCCAAAACGGATTATACACTCCCGATAAATGAAAAAACAAAATGGGAAATTGGTGCAAAAACTGCCTACGTACAGACAGATAACAACTTTGTATTTGAGCAACTGATGGGTACAAACTGGACAAATGACCCAACAAAAACCAATTATTTCAAATACACCGAATTTGTTAATGCAGGATACATCAATTATTCACAACAATGGGAGAAAATCGGTATTCAAGCGGGACTTCGTGCTGAACACACCCAATCTTTGGGAAACTCCGTGACTTTAGATGAAAAATTGGAAAGAAATTATCTTTCGCTTTTCCCAACTTTGTTTATCAATCATACGCTTTCCAAAAATCATGCGACACGTTACTCGTACAGCCGACGTATTGATAGACCAAATTATGGACAACTCAACCCGTTTGTTTTTTACCTAGACCCTTACACATACGAAGAGGGAAATCCGAACTTGCAGCCACAATTTACAGATAATATTGAGTTGACATATACCTACAAAGGTGGTTTATCTTTTGGTTTGAGCTATGCCAATACGAAAGACTTTATGATTCAGATAACCGAGCAGGACGATGCAACAAGTGTAACCAGGGCTATTCAACGCAATTTACAACGTTTTCAAAACTATTCATTGAATGTGGTTTTCCCCTATCCGATTACAAAATGGTGGAATACCCAAAACCAAGGAAATCTATATTACAGCGCTTTCACGGATGATAGTTTACTTGGAGGACAATTACAGGCAGGACAAGTAGCTTACAATTTCAATACCTCGCATCAGTTTACCTTGCCAAAACAATGGTCTGCAGAACTTTCTATGTGGTATAATTCACCTAGTATTTACGGAATTTTCAGAAATGTGAAACCACAATATGCCGTAAACATGGGTATTCAAAAAAGTTTCTTGAACAAGAAAGCAAGATTAAAATTGAATGTCAGTGACTTGTTTTTAACCTCTTTTTGGCTAGGTGAAGTAAATTACCAGAACATGGATTTTTCTATCTCAAACCGATTTACAAGCAGAAGAGCGACACTTACATTCACTTATAATTTTGGTAATCAACAAGTTAAGGGAGGGCAAAGAAGACAATCAGCAGCTGACCTAGAAAAAAGCCGAATTGGTGGACAGAATTAAAAGTCCAAAAATGAGAGGAGAAATCCTCTCATTTTTTTTGAAAAAAGGCGAGCGCAGTTTCCTCTACCCAAGAATGTACTTTATTTTTTTGCGCGAATCCTACATGTCCACCATTTTGAGTTACAAGCAATTGAACAAAGGGATTTGGGCTTGCTTCACCAAGCTCAAGGCATTCGGGGGTCAAAAAAGGATCATTTGCAGCTTGTACGACCAAAGAAGGAATTTGAATATGTTTAAGCAAGGGCTTTACACTTGCTTTGGCATAGAAATCATGACAATCTGCATAGCCATGCAAAGGTGCAGTATAACGCGAGTCAAAATCCTCAAAATTTCGTATAGTATCGTAATTTTTAGCTGTTAAGATGGGATGTTGGGGAAACATCCGTTCTTTCTCCTCGATTTTTTTACGGAGCTTTTTAATGAAACGCTTCATGTAAAATTGTTTTCCTTTTTTAGCTAATTCACGCACGGAAGAGGGCAAATCAAGTGGAACAGAAGCAGCGAAAGCTTTGTGAATCAACGGATTTACGTCGTTCGGTTTTTCACCCAAATACCGGAGTGTCAGACTACCTCCCATGCTGAAACCAACCAAATAAATCGCTTCATACAGCTGTAAATTTGCAGCATGTTCAATTACAAATCGTAAATCTTCGGCATCACCGTGGTGGTAAAAACGAGGCAAACGATTTATTTCACCTGAGCAGCTGCGGCAATTCCAACCGAGGGCATCCAAACCCGCGTCATTTGCCATTTTAGCCATTCCGGTCACGTAATGGCGTGTCGAATCGCCTTCCAACCCGTGCGTAATGATAACTAATTGGGAAGAACCTTTTTGTGCCCAATCCAAATCAAGGAAATCTCCGTCCGGCAATTCGAGTCGTTCTCTTTGGTATTGAACCGGAATTTTGCGAAATAAGCTAGGGATAATCGTCTGTAAATGTCCATTCAACTGTAAAATTGGACTGTTAAATACGTATGAAGTCATGCTGGATAAAGGAATAGTTGGACAAATTTACGGTGAAATTTACTTTTTCGTTGAACTCCCCTAATTTTTAATTTAGATGCCAAACAATTGTTTTCAACCGAAAGTTGGTAGTTAGAATATTAGATAATTTTGTACCGAATGATAACTCAGCCTTACTTGCTCGACCAATTAAGTGCACTCAGACAACAGGGTGACCACACGGCAGACGCTGTTATTCAGGCGGTTGTTGACCGGCTAGGGCTTCAGGGTATTCGCCAGTTGATGCCGCTACTCAGTGATTTTTCACATACGGATATCCACGTTTTTCCGAAAGAATTTCAAGATTTTTACCATTCATTCGCGAAATTCCCTTCTTTTTTTCAAAAAAAAGAAATTATTCGCGCGACTGACTTTTACCTCAAACACCAACAAGAAATTGGTATGGTGCTAGGTTGTTATTCGCTTCCGTATTGCTACCTCGGCGAAGACGGCGCACGTGTGCTGTATTTCTCCGAACGAATTCATAAAGATACCTATAATCGTCTCAAAGAAACAGGCAATTTCTTACGTAAAGTCATGAATTACGACCATTGGCAAGACGGCAAGATTTTTCAAATTATCTTCAAAGTCCGTCTTTTACATGCCTCGGTTCGGTATTTTAGTCTGCATTCTGGTCAATGGGACATGCAGTGGGGAATGCCCGTCAACCAAGAAGATATGGCAGGAACAAACCTTGCTTTTTCCTGGATTTTATTACGCGGATTGCAAAAACTAGGACATACCATTGACGCAGTTGACGAGCGTGCATACCTCCATACTTGGAAAGTCATTGGTCATCTTTTGGGTATTGAAGAAACCTTGCTTTGTGCTAATTTTAAGGAGGCATTGCAATTAGATAAACTCATTGCACAAAGAAACTTTAGGAGCTCTGAGGTCGGTCTTTCGTTAACAAAATCTCTTATGACTTGTTACACAGAAATGGCTGGCAGTGTTCTTGCGGGAGAGTTCTTTCGGGCACAAGCACGTATATTATTAGGTTCAACGTATGCGGATATGCTAGGCATAGAGCCTCAGAGATTCCCTACGTCTGTTTTACAAGCATTCAATAAATCCACTGCTTTTTTATCAAATTTTTACGCTTAATCACATGACTAAAGATCAGATTATCTCAAAATACAAGACACATATTCTTGAAAATGGGCAGGAACCCGCTTCCGTTTATGCACTCGCAAAAGCACTAAAGACAACAGAAAAAGCTATCTACGAGCATTTTAATTCATTCCAACAAATGGAATCAGAAGTTTGGAAAGATACATTTAAAAAAACGATTGAAAGTATTCGCCAAGAAGAAGTATATGCGACGTACAGCGTCCGCGAGAAAATGTTATCTTTTTATTTTACTTGGATTGAGACGCTCAAAGAGGACAGAAGTTTTATCTTGCTGAGTATCTCAAAATGGCCGCGTCCTATCGCCATGAAGAAAAATCCAGTTTTGGCAGAATCCGCTATTTTCTTCAAGGATTATATGAACGAATTGTTGATGGAAGGACGGGAAACACGCGAAATTGAGCAAAGACCTATCCCACAATTGATGAATAAATACCCAGATATGCTTTGGATGCAAACCTTAACTATTCTGGAGTTTTGGGCGAATGACTACAGCAAAGCTTTCGAAAAAACAGATACACTCATTGAAAAGTATGTCAATACAAGTTTAGATTGGATGGGACGTTCTCCCCTTGATTCTTTGTTTGATCTTGGCAAATTTTTATATCAAAATAGGAAATGAAATCACAAGAAAATATACCAACTTCCAAAGTGGCAAGAGCAAGCCAATTTGTGAAGGCAACCGTAAAAGTGGGCGGCAATTATGTCAAACATTACGGAAAAAAACTCATAGACCCCTCGCTTTCCAAAGATGAGTTGCACGAAGCCAATGCCAAAGATGTGTATCAGGCATTGAGTAATTTGAAGGGTTCGGCGCTAAAAATGGCACAAATGATGAGTATGGATAAAAACTTACTCCCAAGAGCCTACACAGACAAATTTGCTATGTCACAATATTCGGCGCCTCCACTTTCTGCACCGCTTGTGATGAAAACATTCAAAAGTTATTTTGGCACATCGCCTACACAACTTTTCGATACGTTTGAGTGGGAAGCCAAAAATGCAGCCTCTATTGGTCAAGTTCATTTGGCTACAAAAAATGGCAAAAAACTAGCTGTTAAAATTCAGTATCCAGGCGTAGCAGACAGCATAACATCCGATTTACGCATGGCGAGACCCCTTGCCGTTCAATTACTGAACTTAAATGATGCAGAAATCGACCGTTATTTTGAGGAAGTTCAATCCAAACTTTTGGAAGAGGCGGACTACGAGCTGGAATTAAAAAGGTCTGTTGAAATTACGTCTGCGTGTTCACAAATCCCGAACTTGTTTTTTCCGTCCTATTATCCTGAACTTTCTTCCAAGCGTATCATTACCATGGATTGGATTGAAGGGCAGCACCTGAAAGAATTTTTGCAGACGAATCCTTCGCAAGAAGCACGCGACCAGATTGGCCAAGCCTTGTGGGATTTTTATAACTTTCAGATTCATGATTTGAAGCAAGTTCATGCAGACCCGCATCCAGGCAATTTCTTGTTTACACAAGACGGTCGCATAGGAATTATTGATTTTGGTTGTATCAAAGAAATTCCAGACCATTTCTACACAAATTACTTCGCCTTGATTAATCGAGATTTGATGAGCGATGACAAACGTATGGGTGAGATTTTCAGAGAGTTGGAATTTATTTTGGAAGAGGACAAACCAGAACAGCAAGTATTTTTCCATGGATTGTTCAAGCAAATGATAGAAATTCTTGGCAGACCTTTTGCGCAGCAGACATTTAATTTTGGAGACGATAGCTATGTGGATGAAGTCTATGCGTTTTTTGAATACGTCGCCAATGTGCAAGAACTAAAGTCGGCGAGTGCAGCCAGAGGTTCGCAACATGGGTTATACATTAATCGCACCTATTTTGGTTTATATACGCTTCTAAACGACCTAAAAGCCAATGTACGCACAACCAAACCAACTTGGCTGATGTCGAAAGAAGAATTGGCGGAGATGGTTTAAAGATAGATTTTTTTCAAAAAAGAGGCTTCGGAATCATATCCGAAGCCTCTTTTATTAGAACTCTTAATAAAATTAGATTGTTGATTGAAAGTTGGCTATTCTATCAACATTTACAGATTTCTGACGCAAAAATAACACCGAAGTGATTACTGTTGAAAAAATTTTCAAAATTGAAGAGGAGATAAAAAGCATATTAGCGAACACATTTTATGAGCTTAGATCAACTTCTCCACAAAATTATGTGGCATTTCTTGCCAACGCTGACTATTGTTCCTACATTAAAGACTATGTAATTGATAATAGAATGGATAAAATAAGGGATAAAACACGTATTGATTTCCTGATAAACTATTTGAATGATTATTACTCTTTAATAGATGAACAACCATTATTGGTCAAAAGTGAACATCAAATTCATGTTGAACTTATGATATATAGTCATTTATGGGAATCAAAATCATTTTTAAAAAGACTTTACCAGCTTGCAAATATTGCAAACAGTTCAGATTACAATTGGAAGTTAGAAATTCCTGAAAATAGTAAACATAATTACGTTAGAAAGATAAAGCAGTTATTCACAAACGCAAATAATCCTCTCGAATTTATAATTGAAAAAGGGTTTCATTCGTCTCTAAGAAATGCTTTCGCACATTCTGATTATTCCATTAATTTTGAACAAAATTGTATTATTCTACATAATTATAAGGGTAAAGCATGGGAGCTACAAGACATAAAACTTACAGACTGGAGTGAAAGGTTTATTTACAGTACCATGCTATCGTATCATTTCATTAACCTATCAATTGAACAAAGGAGAGGTCTAGTAGAATTTTTTGGTACAAATATTTTTAAAATAAAATATCCACCATCAAATTATGCAAATATTGTATATAGGCAAAATTTTGACAATTTCATTTTTGAATAATAAATATTCAATAATACAGGAATAATAACATCACTAAATTTGGCATTTTCTACTTTTTATCATACTTCTCCTTGAGATAATAAAGTACAAAAGCATAAATAACGGCTAAAACTATTCCAGCAGGAGTGTTTAGTACATCTGATAATTTTAGGATAACAAAAATAAGTCCAATAAAAAGAACCACTATCATAAGTACTTGCTTCATTTCTTAACTTTAATTTAATCTATATTAGTAACACATTATCCCTAATCACAAAAGTAAATAACATACATTTACTTTCTTGCCCAAACCAATAAAATATCTTCAAACGAAAGTAAATACATTATGCCTACCCCCATTTTTGTATTTTTAGTATAATTCATATAAATTTGCGCCTATTCAAAAGGCAAGCATGAGTTTAGAAATGTGGTTTTTATTTATCATTCTAAAAGACCGAGGCGGGCAAATCCTTTCCTCCATCTCTAGTATGTATTGATAAACACAAATCCCATTTTTTATGCAAACCATCATTGAACCGTTTAAAATTAAATCGGTAGAACCTCTCTATTTTACTACTTCTGAACAGCGCGAAAAGTTCTTAGAAGAAGCGCACCACAATCTCTTCCTCATCCAAGCTGATCACGTTTTGATTGATTTACTTACTGACAGTGGTACCTCTGCCATGAGTGCAAAACAATGGGCAGGCATGATGGTCGGAGATGAATCGTATGCCGGCTCTCGAAGTTTCTACCGCTTTGAATCTGCCGTTCAATCCATCACTGGCTTCAAACATATTTTACCTACGCACCAAGGAAGAGCCGCCGAAAAAATCCTTTTTTCGCTCCTAGGTGGGCCTGGAAAATTCTTTGTAAGTAATACTTTTTTTGATACAACCCGTGGAAATATAGAATTTACAGGCGCAAATGCCGTTGATTTTCTCACCGAAGAAGGAAAAAAACCACATCTCATCGCCGACTTCAAAGGGAATATGCATATCCCTGCACTCGAAAAATTCATTCTTGAAAAAGGGGCGGAACATATTCCGATGTGCGTCATGACTGTCACCAATAATTCGGGAGGTGGGCAGCCAGTTTCTATGCAAAACATACGGGAAACCGCCGATTTATGTAAAAAATATGGGATTCTCTTTTATATTGATGCCTGCCGATTTGCCGAAAACGCCTATTTTATCAAACTCCGCGAAAAAGGATACGCAAAAGCCTCCATTCTTGAGATTGTCCAAGAAATGTTCTCGTATGCAGATGGTTGTACCATGAGTGCGAAGAAAGATGGGCTCGTCAATATGGGTGGATTTCTCGCATTAAACGATGAAAATCTAGCCCAAGAAGCCAAAAATGTACTCATCATGACCGAGGGATTCCCAACGTACGGAGGTTTATCTGGAAGAGATTTAGAAGCCATCGCACAAGGTCTAGAAGAAGTTTTAGACGAAGAGTATCTGCACTATCGGCTAAGAAGTATTGCCTACATGGGTGAAAAATTATCAGCAGCTGGTGTTCCCATGATGCTTCCGACAGGTGGTCATGCACTTTATTTAGATGCTGCTTCTTTCTTGCCTCATATTCCTGCCGAGGCTTTCCCTGGTGTTGCTCTGGCAAATGCGCTTTACCTAAAAGGGGGCGTTCGTGGGGTAGAAATTGGTTCCTTAATGTTCGGGAAATACGACGAAGATAAACAACATATTCCACCCGCCATGGAGCTCGTCCGTCTCGCTATTCCAAGACGCGTTTATACGCAAAGTCATATTGATTATGTCTGCGAAGTCATTTGTGAAGTATATCAAGAAAGAGAAAAAATAAAGGGATATACGCTAACCTATGAGGCGCCACATCTTAGGCATTTTACGGCGAAACTCACACCAATCTCCTAATTTTAGCGATAAATGGCAGCTTCAACTGATGTAGCTGCCATTTATCTTTCTTATCTTTGGCGTACAAAATTGAGTAACCAACCCATTTGCAAAAGCTAAGGCATGTTTCCAACTTCCTTTTATCCTGGCCCTTCTACCTTGTATCCCGTCGTTGAAAACCTCTTGAAAGAGGTATATACAAACGGAATTTTACAACAAAATCACAGAAGTGAGGCATTCATGCAATTGTGGAAACAAACCAAGAAATTAGTACACGAAAAACTACACGTTCCTGCCGAATATGAAATCTTCATCACATCGTCCTCCACAGAATGTTGGGAAATCATCAATCAATCTCTTCTTTGTGACAACGTTCAATTCTTTTACAATGGGGCTTTCGGGAAAAAATGGTTCAAATATGCTGTAACAAACCGAACTGCCACTGGTTTTCAAACACATTTGCGGGGAACGCGTTTTTTTGAAAATCAACTCATTGAAGAAACAGAGGTAAATCCATTCAACCAATGGATGTGTATCGTACAAAATGAAACGTCAAACGGCTCGCAAGTTTCTGAAAATTCGATACGTCATTTAAAACAAAAAGCCCCCAATGCACTCATAGCCATCGACGCTACGTCTTCTCTAGGCGGACAACATTGGGATTGGCAAGTTGGCGATGTTTGGTTTTCTTCTGTTCAAAAATGCCTCGGTCTGCCCGCCGGAATGGCGTTACTCATCGTTTCGCCAAGGGCATTGGAATGGGCAAGAAAGGTGGATGAAAGGAATCACTACAATAGTTTATTGTCTATCCATCAAAATTTCAAGAAAAATCAAACCCACATCACTCCCAATGTCTTAGGCATTTATTTGCTTCATGGGGTACTTCAACAAATAGATTCTTTGGACGTGATTGACGCACATCTGAAAAAAAGAGCGGATAAGCTATATCGTTTTTTTGAAAACAATCTTCCATTCAAACCCTTGATTACAAATGAATTAACTCGTTCTCAAACGGTTATTTGTTTGCAAGGAAATACATCTGATATTCAAGAAATTAAAAAATATGCGCTTGAAAATCACTTTGTTTTGGGCAATGGATATGGCGAATGGAAGGAAAATACGTTCCGCATTGCCAATTTTCCTGCATTGGATTCCTCTTCGTACGATTCACTTTTAAAAACCCTATTTTCATGATTCAACATTTTGACTTCAAGGAAACATTTTCAGTATCCCTCATTCTTTTTTCAATTATTGATATTCTGGGTTCTATTCCAATCATTCTAAATATCAGTAAAAAATCGGGAGGCATTCACGCCGAGCGAACAACGGTAGTTTCTGGGCTTCTGATGGTTGGTTATCTCTATTTAGGTACGAATATTTTGAAATTATTTGGTGTAGATATTAAATCCTTTGCCGTTGCAGGAGCGATAATTCTTCTCTTTTTAGGTTTTGAAATGATTTCTGGGCGCGAAATTTTCAAGCATAATCCCATGACGGGTGCCCGTTCATCGTCGATTGTTCCTCTGGCATTTCCGATTATTGCTGGTGCCGGAACCATGACCACCCTACTTTCTTTAAAATCAACATACCACGAAGTAAATATTGTAGCCGCAATTTTTGTGAATTTGGCTTTGGTATATACAGTTTTAAAGTCATCGAAATTTCTAGAAAGAAAAATCAGTCCGGGCTCTATCGAAGTACTTCAAAAGGTTTTCGGACTGATTATTTTGGCAATTGCCATTAAACTAATTAAGGCTAATTTATAGAAGGTAGTTTATCATCTACCTTTTTAATTCCCCATTTCTGGATTTTTTCGAACGATTTACAGAAACTGGTAATTGCGCATTCTGAACATTTCGGATTTCTTGCCAAGCAAACGTAGCGGCCATGTAAGATTAGCCAATGGTGCGCTTTAGGAATGATTTCGTTCGAAAAATGTTTCACTAATTCTTTTTCAACAGCCAAGGGTGTTGTTGCTTTTATTGAAACCAACCCGATGCGATGGGAAGTACGAAAAACGTGCGTATCAACTGCCATCGTTGGCTTTTCATGAATGACAGAGGCAATCACATTGGCTGTTTTTCGTCCAACACCTGGCATTTTGGTCAATTCCTCCACTTTCGCTGGAACTTCATTATTAAATTCCGAAACAAGCATTTGAGCCATGCCTACCAAATGCTTTGCTTTGTTATTTGGGTAGGAAATACTCCGAATATATTCAAAAACCTCGTCTGAGGTAGCAGCAGCCAAGGCATTTGCGGTTGGATATTTCTCAAAAAGGAAAGGAGTCACCATATTTACCCGCTTGTCTGTACACTGAGCAGATAGAATGACGGCAACCAAAAGCTCATACGGATTGGAGTACGCCAGCTCCGTTTCTGGATTGGGCTGATTTTCAGAGAAATAAGTGATAATCCCTTCGTATCTTTCTTTTTTTGTCATGATTTATTTGACATTTCTGCGTCTATTCTTTTGAAAATCTTCCAAAACAAAACCACCCAAACCATCCAAATTACTGTAATAGGCACGACCGTTGTTTATGCGGGTAAATTCTTGGACGAATTGTTTTAAGTATGGGTCAGAAGCAATCATAAATGTAGTGATTGGAATAGACAAACGTTTGGCTTGTGCTGCAAGAGTCAGCGTTTTATTCACGATTTTTCGGTCAAGCCCAAAGCTATTTTGGTAGTAATGTATTCCTTCTTTGAGGCAAGTAGGTTTGCCGTCCGTTATCATGAAGATTTGTTTGTTTTTTGTTTTCCGGCGTCTCAATAAGTCCATCGCCAACTCCAATCCTGCGACTGTATTTGTGTGATACGGGCCGACTTCCAAGTACGGTATATCTTTTAATTGAATTTGCCAAGCATCATTCCCAAAAACCAAAATGTCTAATGTATCTTTTGGGTATCTTGTTTTGATCAGCTCGGCCATAGCCAAAGCAACTTTTTTGGCAGGAGTAATCCGATCCTCGCCATATAAAATCATGGAATGACTGATATCAATCATTAGCACGGTGGATGTACTAATTTTTGATTCTTTTTCCACAACCTCTAAATCACTTTCAAGCAAGAAAAAATCATCGTCCAGTCCACTATTAACTTGGGCATTTTTCAGTGATTCAGTCATGGAAATTTGGTCTAATGTATCTCCAAACTGAAAAGCACGAACATCACTACTTAGCTCATCGCCTGCTCCCGAGTACGGCGTGTGGTGATTTCCGCCTGATTTTGTTCGTTTTAGTTTTCCAAAAATTTCTTCCAAAGATCTTTTTCGAATACTACTTTCGCTTTTGGCAGTCATTTGGAAACTTCCTTTTTCTTGGGGATTTTCTTGAATATATCCTTTTTTCTTGAGGTCATCAATGAATTGTGCCATGCCGTACTGGTCATCCGTCAATTGATAACGTCTATCGAGTTCATTCATATAACTCAAAGACTGGCTAACGTCACCAGCGAAAATCAACAAAAGTTGCTGAAGAATATCGAGGAGTTGTTCGAATTTTCCACCTTTTTTTTCAGATGGTTTAAATTCAGAGAAGCGAAAACCAAGCATAATTCGATACGATTTTTTTGATACAAGATGATTTGCTAACAAAGCGTTCGGGCTATCTGTTTCAAATCAACTCAAATAACGTGCACTTTGAATTTGAATCCAAGTTTGCGTACGAAAACCTTTCACAGTCCCTGAAAGAAAATAAACTTGTCCGATTTTCCATTCATTGTCCATTTTATTTCTTATTTGTCCGAGATACAACGTACTTTCTTCGTCTGAAAAAACGGCCCATCTGACTTGCTTATTTTCGGTTGAGCGAAAGGAGATACTAGAAATAAGTCGCCCCAAAACAGCAACCTCTTCATTTAGAAGATGCGGTAGTTCAGTAGCTACTTGATAATGAGAAGGCAAATCAGCTAAATTTGTTATCCATTGGTTTTCAAGCAATTGCAAATGATTTATTTTTTTGTGTGCCCACGAAGAGACAAAACGCTCCTCTTGCGGGATGATACTTGTGTAGGTATCCAGCATCCATTCAAGGGCGGTTGTTGAGCGATGTAAATCTCGGAAAGCGCGCGCAGCCACCAACGATTTCAGTACCTCTCTGGAAACTGGATTACGTTTATAAAAGTCGTCCAAGGACGTAAATGCAGCTTTTTCTCGTTCTTTTAGCCAATTTCCAACCATGTTTGCAGAAATAGTAGGAACACTAGCAAAGCCAATAATTATTTTTTTGTCTTGAATAATCGGGAAATAATGCGACGAATTGATGGAAGGATATTCCACAGAAAAACCTAAGTTTTGCGCCAATTGACAGAGTAAATAAAAATTTTGCCCAATCGGAAAGGTTTGGAATGCACAAAGCAGCTTCTCTTCTATTGCCTGACTCTTCGTTTGGCTACTCCTACGGGATAGTACAAACTGTCTCTTATATACAAAAGGAAGTAAGAGCAAATATCCGTACGTCAGCCCTTTGGGAATTTCGCCCATATTGGTCAAATACGTGGAATCAATACGTAAATTACGTGCTATTTTTCTTGATTGGAGCATACAATTTTGTAAAACCATGTGCCTATTTGTTCATCCTACACTTACAAAGAAGCGTATTTTAGTAACTAATTTAATTCAACTACTACATTTTTGATTATTCGTACACATTTTGTATATTTGTGTAACTAGAAAAAGACGATATACGACAAAATTCAGTAATCAAATATACATCTTTTTTTGCAAATCCGCTAAAATTCGGTATAAATTTTTATCTCTTTCAAAAATATGGCGACAAAACTTAGTCAAAATCTACAAATTTTACGTAAAAGACATCCAAATTCACCCTCGCAAGAAGAACTCGCCGATTTGCTTGGATTGGCCAAGTCAACGTATGGTTCGTATGAACAAGGCAGAACAGAACCCAAGTTAGAAGACTTGCTAAAAGTTGCTGCTTTTTTTGGTGTTCAAGTAGATGACTTACTCGCCAAAAACCTTTCTGACACACCTGGAACAAGACCTAATCCGACAGAAAATCTCCGTATTTTAGCTACGACTATTGACTCAAAAAACAAAGAAAACATCGAATATGTACCCATTAAAGCGGTGGCAGGGTATCCTAATTCGTACATGGACTTAGATTTCATCTCCAAACTACCTGTTTTCCAAGTACCTTTCTTGTCCCAAGACAGAAACTACCGTGTTTTCCCAGTAGAGGGCGACTCCATGCTTCCGATGCAAGAAGGCTCCCTTGTTTTTGTCGAATACGTTGAAAACTGGCGGACGATTAAAAATGGTACTGTATGTGTTGTCGTTACCAAAGACGAAGGTGTCGTTTTAAAAAAAGTATTTAATTACTTAACTGAGAAAAACGTCATCATCTTAAAATCAACCAACGAACGGTATGCACCGTACCCTGTCATGGCAGAGGATATTGCAGAAGTTTGGAAGTTTGTTGGCTATTTCAGCAAAGATTTTCCCATTTAATCTCTTCATTCATTCTGCATTGCTGTCTTAAAAAGACGCAGCACAACTCCGTAAAATACACTCAAGCCTAGGAATACATTTCCCCACAGGAGATTCACAGAGGGCAGGATAAAAAAAAGTATCGTCATAAATATACCTAAATAAAAAAATAGGTATGCAAAAGAACGTTGTTGCATTTTCGTAGTCTCTTTCACACCGGCAGAAGTATTCATACCGATACCGCCAGCAAAGGCACTAGAAGGATGTAAATTCAACCTAAAATTACTACTTACAAAGAAAAAAAGTGAAATGCCAACACCAAAAATACGCTGCAGTTCATACGAAGGGAACCATTCTGTACCCCAAAAAAGAAGAAGGCCCACATAACACATATACAAAGCCCAAATCAAGCGAATCCTTTGTGTAACTGGCTGAATAACAGAGTAAAATACTTTTTTACTATCCAAAAAATTAAGCCAAAACGACAGGAAATAGAACAATGTATTTACGACTAAATACACGTAAATTCCACTATTTTGTCCAATATCTAACCCATTGGTATTTCCATAAAGGGCATACGTTAGCGTTGGAAAAATAGATAAAAAAAGGAGAATCAGCTCAAATAGTACAATTCGTGCAAACATGTCCAGCTAACTTATTTATTTGGAAACACCCCAAGCGGGTTTTCCCTCGGATGTAAAGCGAAACTGCATGAACCAAGCCACCACTTCGTCCATAACTGTGGTATTGATAGTATAAACCATAAATTGACCTTTTTTTACAGATGAAACCAAGTCTGCTTGGCGTAGCAGGTCAAGATGATGTGAAATACTTGGCTTGCTTAGCTGAAAATGATCGGCAATTTCACCAGCAGTTCTATCCCTATCTTTCAATAATTCTAAAATTTCACGCCTTGTTGCGTCATTTAATGCCTTGAAAAGTATATTCATAACCTCCGATTACCTTTGTTGTATTTAGACAAATATCTAATTAACTACTAAAAAAACAAAAAGATAACTGATTTTTATTCGATTTTTTTGAAATAATTAGGTGTTGTTTATCGGTTATGAAATCAAAATACATGCAGGAAAACGAACTATTTCACTCCGTTGGCTACCGAGGTTTAGCCCCGATGGGGCTTTATTTGATTTCGTTTTTTCCAATATTTCGCACTGATGCGGCGATAATGAAATAATTTAACCCGTTTGACCTTGCATCAGTACAAAAATAAACCGCAAAGCATCAAAAATTAGTATATTTGCGAAAAGGCATCCTTTTTAACCAATTAACTGATTTTCACGGAATTTATCCACCCCGCTTACGTGGAAACTTTGCGTGACTAAATCCCATTAACTTACTCATTTTACGTCTGAAAATGAAAATTTTAAAGTTCGGAGGTACCTCCGTTGGCACTGTTGAAAGCATCGAACAGGTCATCTCTATTATCCAAAAAAATAGAATTGCTGGAGACAAAATCGCTGTTGTTTATTCGGCTTTTGGCGGCGTGACCAACAAACTTATCGAGATAGGCAAACTCGCTAGTACGCACGATGTTCACTATCTTGAATTACTGAAACTAGTGGAAGATAGACATCTCAATGCGGTGCGCGGATTAGTCGATATCAAAGCACAAAGTTCTGCGATGGCAAAAACAAAAGGTTTATTCAATGAACTGGAAGACCTTCTACGCGGTGTTTCTTTGTTGCAAGAATTATCCCTGCGCACCATGGACTTTCTACTGAGTTTTGGTGAACGTCTCTCAACGACCATCATCACGGAAGCCCTTATTTCGCGTGGAATTGCAGCTTCCTTCCTCGATGCACGAAAAATCATCAAAACAGATGATCATTTCTCTCATGCAGAAGTAAACTTCTCGATTACCAATGAGCTCATCCGTAAACACTTTTCACAAACAACTGACTTACAGTGCGTTACTGGATTTATTGGTTCAACAATCGAGGGAATCACTACAACGCTAGGTCGTGGAGGTTCAGATTACACGGCGTCCATCTTGGGTGGAGCTTTATCTGCGCAAGTCATTGAGATATGGACAGACGTGAATGGCATGATGACAACCGACCCTCGAAAAGTCAAAAATGCGTTTACTATTCCTACCATTTCCTATGCAGAAGCCATGGAATTATCGCATTTTGGGGCGAAAGTCATTTACCCACCGAGTTTGACCCCTGCATTTCAAAAGAATATTCCGATTCAGATATTAAATACATTTGAACCAAGCAACCCGGGAACAGTCATTGCGCGTGATGTTCCCAAACAACCCTATCCTATCACCGGAATTTCATCTATTGATGACATTGCGCTTGTTAATATTCAAGGAAACGGGATGATTGGTGTGGCTGGGGTGTCTGCGCGTTTATTTACGTTATTGGCAGCAAATAGAATCAGTGTTATTCTGATTTCACAAGCTTCCTCGGAGCATTCCATTTGCTTTGCAGTCGATCCAAAATCTGCCTTTGGCGTCAAAGAAATTTTAGAGCAAGGTTTTGCTACAGAAATTGAACAAGGACTGATTGACCACATCGTCGTCGAGCAAAATCTATCCGTCATTGCAGTTGTTGGGGAAGGAATGAAAGCAACATCGGGTACCTCAGGAAAACTTTTTTCTGTACTCGGGAAAAACGGTATCAACGTCATAGCCACCGCACAAGGTTCCTCTGAACTAAACATCTCCATTGTTATTCAGAAAAAGGATATTAGCAAAGCTTTGAATGCCATTCACGAAACTTTTTTTGCCATAGACGGCGTTACGCTGCATTTGTATATTGTTGGGGCTACAGGATTGATTGGTAGGACATTGATACACCAATTGAACACACAAAAAGACTACCTAAAAGCTAAAAAGGGACTTAATATACAGCTTGTCGGCTTAATCAATTCACGTAAAATGCTGTTCAGACCCGAAGGAATTAATCTTTTAACCTGGGAAGACGACTTACAAAATGAAGGCGAAATTGCACGCCTTGGTGAGTTCATTGAAGACATTCAAATGCACAATTTACCCAATGCCGTATTTGTGGATAGCACAGCGAATAAAGACATTATCCAATATTATTATCCACTTCTCCAAGCCAGTGTTTCGATTGTAACACCTAATAAAGTAGCAAATTCAGGCACTTACGCACAGTATCTTTCCTTACAACAAACAGCAAGAAAGGGGAATGCCAAATTTTTGTACGAAACAAATGTGGGGGCAGGACTGCCGATTATCAATACATTGCAAGGGTTAATCACGAGCGGGGATAAAATTCACCGCATTGAAGCCGTACTTTCGGGCACACTTTCGTATATCTTCAATACCTTTGAAGTAGGCAAAAAATTCGTGGATGTCGTCAAAGAAGCCAAAGAAAAAGGATATACAGAACCTGACCCGCGCGAAGATTTGAGCGGAATGGACGTAGCCCGAAAAATACTCATTTTGGCTAGAGAAGCCGGTTTTGCGATTGAGCCAAGCGATATTGAAGTCGTTCCATTACTCAATGAAGCCTGTGTACAAGCACCCGACGTACCTTCTTTTTATGCCGCCTTGGAAGCGGATAATGCACGTTTCGAGGAACTCATTCAAGCCGCACAAGCGGAGGAAAAGGTATTGCGATTTGTAGCGACCCTTGAAGACGGAAAAGCCAAAGTTTCGTTGAAAACCGTTGGCAAAGAACATCCATTCTTTGGGTTGGCAGGTTCAGAAAACATTGTTTCTTTTACAACCGAACGCTACAAGTTCAATCCGTTGGTTATAAAAGGACCTGGTGCAGGAGCAGAAGTAACCGCCATGGGCGTTTTTGCAGACATCATGAGTATTAGTAGTTTTTTACAATAAACCCATCGAATCGTGGAAAGTATATGCATATTTGCTCCAGCGACTGTCGCGAATGTCGCCTGTGGATTCGATATTTTTGGCTTAGCTGTTGACCAACCTGGGGATGAAGTTATTCTTACAAAACGGAATGACGATAAAATTGTCATCACGGAAATTACAGGCGATCAAGGAAAATTAACCTATGTTCCTGAAAAAAACACGGTGTCTTTGCCTATCATTCGTTTTTTAGAAAGTATATCGCTCAAACAAGGTTTTGATATTCAATTACATAAAAAAATGCCTTTGGGTAGCGGGCTTGGGAGCAGCTCAGCAAGTGCTGTAGCTGGTGTTTTTGGCGCTAATTTACTGTTAGACAGCCCTCTATCCACACGAGATTTACTTCCTTTCTCGATGGAAGGAGAGCGCGTTGCCTGTGGCTCTGCCCATGCAGATAACGTCGCACCGGCACTTCTAGGTGGCTTTGTGATTGTCCGGAGTTACCAACCTTTGGATGTTTTCAAAATTTCTACGCCTTCTGACTTATTCGTAACGATTGTTCATCCAGACATTGAAGTAAATACAAAAGATGCTCGCTTTATTATGCGGGATGAAGTTTCTTTGAAGAAAGGAATTGCACAGATGGGAAATGTAGCAGGTTTGGTAGCTGGATTGATGCAAGCAGATTACGATCTGATTGGCCGTTCTATGGTGGACTACATCATTGAGCCCGTCCGTTCTATTCTGATACCTCATTTTTTTGATGTAAAAAAGGCAGCACTTGACCAAGGTGCATTGGGTTGTAGTATTTCAGGTGCGGGGCCATCTATTTTTGCTTTTTCTAAAGGAGAAGAGACAGCAAAACGTGTCGCACAAGCCATGCAACACGTTTTTATGCCTTCTGGGATACATACAAATGTTTTTGTGTCTCGAATCAATCAAAACGGACCAAAAGTATTGGATTAATTAAATCGTTGTTCCACCATCTACAGAATAAATGGTACCCGTAATATAGCTTGATGCCGGTGACGCCAGATAAAGCACTAACGAAGCGACTTCCTCCACCGTTCCCATACGGGCGATAGGAAGTCGTTTCGTAAAATGGGCCAACATCTTTTCATTTTCCCAAAGTGCTTGACTGAATTTGGTCTTAATCAAGCCAGGACAAACTGCATTTACGCGAATACCTGCTTCTCCCCACTCTTTGGCAAGTACTTTAGTCAACATATTTAACGAAGCTTTGCTGACACTGTACATCCCCAAACCGGGGTCTGGGGTAATTCCGGCGATACTGCTGATATTTATCACGGAGCCGCCACCCCGTTCCTTCATGGAGGGATAAACCAACTTCGCGATTTCAAACGGTGCGCGGACATTTACAGCCATAATTTTATCGAATGCTTTGGCGTCACAGTCCAAGGAAGGTCCAAAGACAGGATTTGTAGCTGCATTATTGACTAAAATATCAATTCCTCCAAAATAAGCAATGGCTTTATCAATCAACGCCTGCACTTGTTCCAAATCTCCCGCATTGGCTGCAATACCGATGACCTCAGAACCAGATTGTTGCGAAATATCTAGGGCAAGTGCATCCAAGTCCGTTTGTTTTCTACTGCTAATGACCACTTTTGCTCCAAACGCTGCAAAAAAACGGGCGATAGATTCTCCAATTCCCTTGCTTGCGCCGGTGATAACGGCTACTTTTCCTTCCAACGAAAAAGCATTTTGATAGATTAAACTCATGTTTTTTTGTTTGAAATTATTGAATAGATAATCCTCCATCAAGGATAATACCTTGACCTGTCATGAACGAAGAAGCATCTGAAGCTAAAAAGACAATGGCAGAAGCAATCTCGGAAGGATGTCCAAAACGTTTCATAGGTGTAGCGAACAGAAGCCCTTTTTTGTAGTTTTCATCTACCTCTGCGGAATCGAGCATAGCCGTCTCCGTAAATCCAGGACAAACTGCATTGACATGGATACCGAATTTAGCGACCTCCAACGCAAGTGTTTTGGTCATACCAAGTACAGCATGTTTACTGGCAGAATAAGCGATATGTCCTGCCATTCCGACATGACCAGCGACAGAAGCCGTTGTAATTATTTTACCCGATTTACGGGCTTTCATGCCTGGCAGTACGTTTTTCATACAATACCAAACACCTTTGATATTGATGTCGATGACGCGGTTAAAATCATCAGTTGGGTAATTTTCTACTGCTTTGCGAGGACCTAAAATACCAGCATTGGCTACCAGAATATCTGGAACGCCAAATTGGGATTCAATTTGTTCAAAAACTGATTTGACGCTTTCTTCCTGACTGACATCGCAGGAAAAATAAGAGATTTCAGAGGGTAAAAATCCATTGGAAGTTTCGGGAACGTCGAGAACAACGACGCGGTAATTTAGATGGAGAAAGGCAAGTGCCGTTTCTTTCCCGATACCGGATAAGCCGCCTGTTATGACGGCGAGAGGAGAAAGTGACATAGTGTAAAGGTTGATAGTTGTTGAGAGGCAAGCTACCAACCTTTATTTAGGGATAGCCTACTTTGTACAATAATACACAATTTCTTCCATAGGCAAAGCATATCTTTTTGCCAATTCTTTGGGCATTTCTTGAACGAAATGGTCTTCATGCACGGTAAATCCGGCGCGCGCCAATTCTTGTCCATAATTTCTTCCAAACAAACGAAGGTGGTCGGATTGCAAAAAGATGCGTTCTCTTTCTCGTGGGTCGGTGATGCTTGGGTCTTCGAGGGTTTCAGCCATTGCCATATTTTGCGGAGATTGCATGATTGCCCAACCACCGGGGCGCAAAACGCGGTATAATTCACGCGTTGCTTGATTAAAATCTTCTACGTGTTCAAGAACGTGGTTACAGAAAATAACATCGAAGGAATTATCTGGAAACGGAATAGCTTCAATATTCATTTTCACTTTTGCAAGAGGCGATTCAATGTCAGCTGTGATATAGTCGAGATTGGTTAATTTATCGAAGCGATGCAAGAAACAATATTCAGGTGCTACGTGCAAAACGCGGTGATTTTGGGTATAAAAATTTGTTTTTTCTTTGAGGTATAGTTGCATGAGGCGGTGTCTTTCAAGGGCTAAACAGCTTGGACACAACGCATTTTCTCGGGGGGATAATCGTCCGTATGGTAAAAATTTAGTAAATTTGTTTTCACATACAGTACATTCTACGTCATTTCCACGCATAAACGCTGCATACACTTTTAACGGAATATGGCTGAAAAGCTGTAGATATTTACGGGGCACAAACCGTATGAGCAAGCTAATAATTTGTTTCATTCTTGAACAGTTGTTTAAAACTCAAATTTACGTGTATTGCCCTAACATTTAAAATTTTATCATAAATCAGACTCAATTTTACATGGAATTACCTAAAAAAAAGGCACCTGGAGAAAAATTACTGGACAAATTATCACTGAAAACAAAATGGTTGTTACACGGTGGTGGCGGACTTGCCTTGACGGGTTTTGGTTTGTGTTTGTTTAGTGAAGCAGGTCAGATCAAACATAACGGCCAAGATACGGCTTCGTGGGTTTTTATGGGAACACTCAGTTTGGTAGTTTTCAACGCGGGTTTGGCTATTTTTGGTCAGGCGATTGTTTATAAATCCCAGTTGGATTACAAGAAAAAGATGAAAGAAATGCGGAAAAATCAACCAAAAAAACGAAATAAACCCGGCTCTTTCAATCGAAAAACGTGGAAAGACTTTGACGGCCCTTTGCCTTGATGTCGCAACTTGTTTGCTATCCAATCATAAAAAAAGGCAGTATATTCAACATATACTGCCTTTTTTGGGTGTAAGGAGAAATTAGTTTGCAAAAGCTGCTTTCAATTCTTCTACATCAACACGCTTGATAGTTGGTTTCAAAGTCAAACGTTTGATTTCAGCAACTTTATTATTAGCGATTGCTCTATTTTTTCTACTTTTTCTTTTTAATTGCGTAACTGCCATCTTGATATCTATTTAATTCACTTATACGATTCTAAACTAGGTCGCAAAGGTATAAAAATGATTAGAAAACAGCAATAAAATTTATTAAATAAAAAAATAACGTACTAAATTTGGCATCCTTTGTTGATTTAAGCCAACAAAATTGATTCTTTCAAACACTATTTTGACAAAAAATGACGTCTAAACCAAGCCTCCCAAGAGGAACAAGAGATTTCGGGCCAGAAACCATGGCAAAACGAAACTATATTTTTCAACATATACGCACTGTTTTTCAAAAATACGGCTTCTCCCCCATTGAAACCCCAACTATGGAGAACCTTTCTGTATTGATGGGAAAATACGGAGAAGAAGGCGACCAACTACTATTCAAAATATTAAATTCAGGGAATTTTTTATCGACTGTTGACCCACTCGATTACGCTGGTGGCGCCAAAAAAATACTCCCTAAAATTGCAGAGAAAGGACTTCGCTACGACCTTACTGTGCCATTTGCTCGGTTTGTTGCCATGCACAGAAACGATATTGCGATGCCTTTCAAAAGATACCAAATTCAGCCCGTTTGGCGTGCAGATAGACCCCAAAAAGGACGTTATCGCGAATTTTATCAGTGTGATGCCGATGTTGTCGGAACAAACTCACTCCTTTGTGAAGCAGAAATCGTCTGTATGCTCCATGAAATATTTGAAAAATTAGCTCTACCCGATTTTGTTATCAAAATCAACAACCGAAAAATCCTTTCAGGAATTGCGGAGGTCATCGGTAAACCAGGAAAAGAAGCGCAACTTTGTGTTGCTATCGACAAATTAGATAAAATTGGTCAAGAAAAAGTAGAAGAAGAATTAATCGAAAAAGGATTCGAAACAGAACATTTGCAAAAATTACAGCCTATTTTTACGACAACTGCCGATGGATTTTCTTTTGAATCGCTTCGTGCCTGGCTTGCAAGCTCAGAAGTAGGGATGAAGGGAATTGAAGAACTTGAAACCATTTGGAATACTGTTGCTCGGCTAGGACTGCAAGCACCTAAAATCCAATTGGATGTTACTTTGGCGCGTGGTCTCAGCTATTATACAGGTGCAATTTTTGAGGTAAAAGCCATAGGCGTACAAATGGGGAGCATTTCTGGCGGAGGAAGATACGATAATTTGACGGGTACATTTGGGCTTCCTGATGTGTCAGGTGTAGGTATTTCATTGGGTGTTGACCGTATTTATGATGTCATGGAGGAACTGAATCTGTTTCCGGCTTCTGCACTTCACGCCACCGAGGTACTTCTCACGCACTTTGACGAACAAAGCTACCAAGCAGCACTGCCTTTGTTAATGCAGCTTAGAAATGCGTCTATTTCAGCGGAATTATACCCTGACATCGTTAAATTGAAAAAACAACTCGACTATGCCAATAAGAAACAAATCCCTTTTGTGATTGTCATTGGCTCGGAAGAAATAGAAACGGGTCTTTATACGCTTAAAAATATGGAGACGGGCGAACAGTTCAAGGCAAGCATCGCTGAAATTATTGAAAAAATTAACGCAAAACGTATTTAATCTATGATTCGTAATAAAAAATTTATCGCTCTTTTCCTTGTCATTTCGACTACCTTGGCGACTACATTTTCCTTTTATTTTTGGCAGGTCGTCAAGAGCCCAAATTTGAACGTTGACGGAAAAGAAACTTTTGTTTTATACATCAAAAAGGGATACACCTACCAACAAATCATTGACACTTTGCACGCCAATAAGCTCATTCATGACGAAATTGGATTTCAATTTTTAACCAAATACCTCGATTATCGGGAGGACAATGCCATCAAACCTGGTAGATATGAAATTCCACCCAATTCGGGAAACAAAGAAATCATTGACAAATTACGAAGAGGCACACAAGACCCGGTAAAACTTACTTTCAATAATATTCGGACCAAAGACGACCTTATCCGGAAACTAGGCACCAAACTTACGATGGATACAGCGAAACTGCGTGAAATGCTAGACGATGAGCAAATCTGTTCGTCTTACGGCTTTACCGCCGAAACCATCATGTGTATGTTTTTACCAGATACCTATTTTATTTATTGGACGACGGACGAAAAAGGATTTTTAGACCGGATGAACCAAGAATACAAGCGTTTTTGGAACGAAGAAAGAACGGCTAAAGCGAAATCTATCAATATGAGTCCAATTCAAGTAGGAATTATGGCTTCGATTATACAAAGCGAGACCAATAAAATAGACGAAATGCCACGCGTAGCGGGTGTGTATATCAATCGTTTAGGTATTTCCATGCCTCTTCAAGCTGACCCAACCGTGAAATTTGCCGTCGGAGATTTTTCTATCAAACGAATCTTGGAGAAACATTTATCCGTTTCTTCTCCCTACAATACATACCGAAATACAGGATTACCTCCTGGCCCCATTGCGTTGCCAGAAAGAGCAGCGATTGAGGCTGTTTTGGACTTTGAAAAACACGATTATATTTATTTTTGTGCCAAAGAAGATTTTTCAGGCTACCACAATTTCGCCGTTACTTACGAGGCACATTTGGTCAATGCACAAACGTATCAAAACGCACTCAATGCAAAAAACATCAAATAAAGTGGCTGATAAACCCCATTTTTACAGTGATTTCCCCTACCGCGTGCGCTACGCAGATGTGGATCAAATGGGCTATATGTATTATGGGAATTATGCAAGACTGTACGAAATTGGCCGCGTTGAAGCCATCCGAAATTTGGGACTTCGTTACCGTGATTTTGAAGATGCAGGTGTGATGATGCCTGTTTATGAGAATACTTCGCGCTACTTAAAACCCATCAGATACGACGAACTCATACAAATACGGGTACACATTCGGGATATTCCCAAAGTGCGTATTGTATTTTCGTATGAAATATTCAATGAAGAAGGCGAGCTGGTACATACAGGGGAAACTACGCTTGTATTTGTCGAAATGGCAACGAATAAAATTATTCCTACGCCGAAATCAATCATCGAGCGAATACTGCCTTTTTTTTCAAGTTAATTTGTGCAGATGCAAAAAGTAAAGTTATACTATCTACAACTCTGCCGTATCCTTAAAAAAGTGTACTTTTTTAAGAGTGAGGTTTCTCTCTATGATTTTTTTAAAATTTTATGGGAGAAAATCGTCACTTTCGACATAGACCAACGGGCGGCAGCTGTTTCATTTAGTTTAATTTTAGCTATTTTTCCAGGAATTTTATTCCTTTTTACCCTCATCCCGTATTTTCCAATTGACAATCTCGATGTCATTATCTTGACTTTCCTGGAATCCATTTTACCTGCAGGGCTGTACAAAGCAGTTGCAAGTACGATTGAAGAAATCGTGAATAAAAAACGGTCAGATATATTATCGATTGGTTTTTTATTCACGATTTACGCTGCAACAAACGGCATGATGGCCTTGATGCGGGCATTCAATATGACATTGGAAACCGACGAAAAAAGAGGTTTTTTCAAAGCCCGTTGGATTGCCTTCTTATTGACCATCAATCTTATTTTTGTCTTACTAATTGCTGTCATAATTCTGATTGTTGGCAAATTAATCATTTCCTATCTCGTTGATTTTCAATTAATTAATCCAGACAATACATTATTTTGGATTCATTTATTGCAAAATATTTCCACTTTCCTCATTCTCTTTGTAGGCATCGCCGTCATTTATTATTTTGCAACGAATGCTAGTCCAAAGCCGAAGTTCTTTAACATTGGTGCGTTTTTAGCAGCTATTCTCTGTATTTTCGCCACCAATGGTTTCTCTTATTATTTATCTAATTTTAGCTCCTACAACAAACTTTACGGCTCCATCGGGACGCTCATCGGTTTGATGATTTGGATATATCTCGTCTGCTTAATCCTCATTTTAGGATTTGAAGTCAACTTCAGTTATCGCGCAGCCGCCTTATCGAAAAAGAAATCCTAGCTTTTCTTTTGCAGTTTTGGTTTGGGTAAATTCTTAGGTCTTCCTACCTTTTCAATCTCCAAATTCAAAAGTTCACGAATAGCAACAGAAGCAACGACACCACCAAAGGCAGCGGGTAAATACGAGATTGTTCCGTAAGCAGAACGTTTGAAATTCGACCCGTCTGTCATTAATAATGATTCTTTGTCCGTTTTTTCAATTGAATAAACCGCAGTAATTCCTTTTCCTACGCCTAATTTTTTGATGCGTTTCCGGATGTATTGGGCAAAACCACACGAGTAAGTTTCAAATAAATCGGCGATACGAATTTGCGTAGGGTCTATTTTTCCACCTGCGCCCATGGAACTTACAATCCGGAGGTTTTTTTCATACGCGGTCGCCAATAACAATAATTTGGGGGTGATACTATCAATACAATCTAGGACAAAATCGAACGGCTCGGCTAAAATTTCTTCGAATTTATCCGGTGTTAAGAAAGACTGAATGACAGCTAACTCCAAGTCCGGATTGATACTTTTCAGACGGTCTGCCATGTACTCGGCTTTGGGTTGTCCGTGATTGGTGGCAAGCGCAGGAAGTTGCCGATTCCGGTTCGTTGGGTCAACGACATCGCCATCTACAATCGTCATTTTACCTACACCCGCTCGACAGATAAATTCGGCAGCAAATGAACCCACGCCGCCCAATCCAACAATTAATACATGCGCATTTTGCAAAACTTCAATTCCTTCGCTGCCGATAAGCGCCTCTGTTCTTCCCAACCATTTTACATCCTTTTCCATACTTACTTTTCCGATTTTTTTGCGGTAATAAACCAATAATTTTCTTCTATTGTCTCTTCCAAATCTTTCACATCCATACCAAATTTTTGCGCAACTTGCTGATATACAGAGAGAATAGAAACGTTTTCAAGCGTATCTGTTTCTACAAAAAGTTGCTCTTTCCATTGCGCATAAAACGCATTATCCCAAGAGGCATGTAATTTCTGCCCCATAGAAAGGTAGAAACCTCGACGAAGCAATTGCTCCGCCACCATTTTATTTTTAGCAAATCCATGAACGACTAATGGAACAGACGGGCGAAGTACTTTTTGTATCCCAATCAAGGCATCAAATGCTTTTACACAATGAATAATAACTGGTTTTTCGAGATTTTCAGCCAGCCGAATTTGTTTCCGAAATACCTCTTCTTGCAGTAGTCGAGGAGTTTCACAGAGCGCATCAAGCCCACACTCCCCAATAGCTTTTACTCGTTTATCTAGCGAAATTTCTTCTAATTTCGCCAGTTGTAAAGTCATGGATTCTGTCGTACAATGCCACGGATGAATACCGACCGAGAAAAGTCCGTCGTCGGCGGGCAATTCCCATGTTTCGAGCGCCGTCACGTCACTCGGAAGGTGAATATTTTGAATAGAAAGTGTATTTTCTGCCTCAAAAAGTGAGTGTGTATGTATATTTACTAACAAGTCGTATGTATTTTTGGGTGAACTGTAAAATTACAAAAAATGGAAATACATTTTGACGTGAAATCCTTTGATTCCCTGACGGTCGATGAACTTTACCAAGTTTTGGCACTTCGTCAAGCTGTTTTTATCGTAGAACAAGCCTGTATTTTTCAAGATATAGATGGACAAGATGCAGACGCCTTGCATTGTTTAGGAAAAGACAAAACAGGAAAAATTATTGCTTACACCCGTCTTTTTGCCAAAGATGTATCCTACGAAGGCTATGTTTCAATTGGTCGTGTAGTGACAGCACAAGACGTTCGTAAATCGGGGATTGGGCGTGGTCTTATGCAGTTTTCTATACAATATTGTGAACAACTTTGGGGCAAAGAACCTATCAAAATTGGAGCGCAGTCCTATCTGAAGAAGTTCTATGGTTCGTTGGGTTTTCAAGATACGGGAATAGACTATGTAGAAGATGGCATTCCGCATGTATATATGATTTATTCGCCTGTAAATACGTAATTCGAAAATACAAGGAAAACCAAAAGAGACTGTTGTGGAAGACAGCCTCTTTTGGTTTTACAATAACATTGAGTGCGGTGTAGTGGGATTTTCGCTATCCAAAGGTCGTTTTTCCACACGAAATACGCGTTCAATAAAGCTGGTATCACCCGGATTTACATCCAAAATAGATTCAATCAAACCGGTATTTAGATTGAGTAACCAACCGTGCAGATAAATTTCCTCTCCGTGATTCCACGCATGTTGAACAATGGTGGTTTTAGCAAGATTACGGACTTGCTCCACGATATTCAGTTTGGTCAATTCAAAAATACGTTCCTCTTCGTCTTCAATTGCTTCCAACTTTTTCTCGTATTTGGCATACGTATCTTTAATACTTCGCAACCATTTATTGATTAGCCCCAAATCTTTGTTTCCCATTGCGGCCTTCACACCGCCACATCCCGTATGACCTACCACCATTATATGTTTTACTTTAAGCACTTCTACCGCATATTGAAGCACACTGAGCATGTTTAAGTCTGTATGAATGACCAGATTAGCAACATTTCTATGTACAAAAATTTGACCGGGCTGTGTATTCGTTACTAAATCTGCCGGAGCGCGGCTATCAGCGCAACCAATCCATAAAAACTCTGGATTTTGGTCGGCAGCCAGTTTTTGAAAATATTCAGGGGAAACATCTTGGGTTCGCTCTGCCCAGCGTTTGTTTTCTTCGAGTAGTTTGAGGTAGTTTGGAGTCATCGTTGCTTATTTTGCGCCTATCCTAAATTGTACTATTTATATGTGATGATTTACGTGAAAACCAAAAATTTTGCCGCTCTGAGAAAAAATCTTTGAAAACCAGCTTGCATGTTCAATCGGTGCATTCAAAAATAGCGGAATGTATCGCTTTTAATGGAACGGATTTCGGGCAAGGCAAGCAGCAAAGGTTGCAAGTAAATAAGAAATAGTAGAGGTTGAGTTTGATTTTTTTTCATCTTTGCAGAACGAAATAGATACCACCGAGAAAACCCTACCAATGGAATCCGAGTTTACGCTTGCCTTTTTTATTGCAGCAAACGAAGTTGCAAGAAAGGAAAAAATCGAAAAAAGCAGTCAATATATTTTAAAAAATCCACTAAAACTTTCTAAAAACCAACTTACTGCGGTTATTCAACAACACGAATTTTTAGAAAGAGCGTCTCAAAAATTAGGCATTTTAGCTGAAAAATACCCACTTGTTGGCCCACCCGGTGTATCTTTGGAACAAGCTTCCTCTAGTATTACTGCTGACATAAAAACCTCTCTACTAGGTAATTACAAAAACATCCTTGATTTAACGGGTGGTTTTGGCATCGATACGCTCTCGTTCGCTAAGAATGCGCAACGTGTCACGTATGTTGAACGGAATGACGTATTGGCGCAAATTGTACAACATAATTTTTCATTGATGGCTGTCTCGAACGTTGACTTTCATGTAAAAACAGCGGAAACTTTCTTGGCGGAGACCAGTCAAAAGTTTGACTGGGTGTATCTTGACCCTGCCCGGCGGTCGGCCGATAATCAAAAATTGGTACGAATTGCGGACTTATCACCCAATTTCACCGAAATTTCTGACCAAATTTGGAACATCACAGACCGAGTTTTACTCAAACTTTCGCCAATGGTTGACTTGGTGCAAATACAGCGTGAGATAGCTAACATACGTGAAATCACCATTGTTGGCATTAAAAATGAGGTGAAAGAAGTACTTCTTGTTTTGCAAAAAGGATGGCATGCAACGCCATCCATTCAGACAATCAATTACTTGAGCCAAGAAAAAACACAAACATTCTCTTTTACTCAAACCAGAGAAAATGGTGTTTTATGTCCTATTGGAGATCCAAAAACGTATTTGTATGAACCCAACGCACCCATTCTCAAAAGTGGTGGATTTCAGGAAATTGGTATTCAATTTGGATTAATTAAACTCGCCAATCATTCGCACTTATATACTTCCGATATATGTATTTCTGACTTTCCTGGACGGGTTTTTGAGGTTCTGGACATTTTAAAACCTAAAAAAGAAGTACTTCAGAAACATCTTGGTAAACCTCTATTTGCTCATGTCATCTCTCGTAACTTTGGAGAAAATGGCGAAAAAATAGCGCAGAAATTCCAAATTAAAACGAAAGATGACGTGACATATCTTATTTTCACTCAACTAAAAGACGAAAAAAAAGTAGCTATTTTGGCAAGAAAACTTCTTTTCTAAACAAAAAAAGCATCAACGCTTCACATATTTCGCTTTTAAAACATCGGCATATTTTCTAAACCGACGTCTGGAAACAGGAATATCCTGCCCATTCATCATTTTCACTTGAAACAAGTCGCCTTTTTTCTCAACCGATTGAATATACAGGGCGTTCACCAACCAACTCCGGTGTAAACGAAGATAGAAGTTCGATTTTTGGAAAAATTGCGCCTCAAATTTTTTCATGGTATAAGAAGCAACCTCACTTTTTCCGTCTTCATAGAAAAATAACGTATAATTTTTAATTGCTTGGCAATAGAGAATTGTGTTTGTAGAGTTGTTTTGCATAGTCTTATTATTGTATGATGTTTTTTTAGACAAATACCTCCTAGTAGCTATTCAGTAAATAACTAATAATCAGATATTTAACACAAATGAGAGCATAAGTCAGTACGATATGTCTGACCAAAACTGGCAAACGGAAGTTTACACGCGGTGCAGCAAAAGGAGAGGGAGAATTGAAACGTATGTTTTCTTATTTTACCTTACAAACACCCATTTTTCGGACAATTTGTTTTTTTCATTTTTACTTAGATGTTAATTTTTTGAGATACGATTTTAGCATTTCATTCTCGCATTTCACTTGAAAAATCTGCTATTCTTCTTCCCTTCACGGGGTAAAATCGAACAGGCATTAACTCCAATACGAGAATTAAAATACACTTTTTGTCTTGACACGCCAAAACTGCATCAGAAATAGAAAAAAATGAACATGAATCGTGTTTTTCGTGTATCATTTGGTGTTTCATACTTGAAACATATACTATAAGTTATTTATAATAAACACATTAGATAAAAATCTCAAAATAATTTAAAAATGCTCATTCTATCTATTTTTTTGTCATTCTAGCTACAAACAAGAGGGAAATTAGTATTTCTTTTACACTAAAAAAGGAGGCAATGCCTCCTCTCCTTTTTCCTTATTTTTGAATTTTATAAAATACAAATCGCTTGTCATCTTGATCTTTTTCTCGAATAATCAGCGGCTTTCCTTCTCTCTCCTCATACACTTCGTTTATACGGGTAATCAACCTTGACCGCTTCAGTCTTTTTGTTCCTATATTTTCTAATCTTTGGATACCCAATATATTGTCTAGTTTTTCCGAATCAATCCGCTGCTCAGCGAATAATACCAATTGCTCAATGACACCATCTGTCTCACTTGTTACCGAGGTAACGTCCAGAATTAGTGGACTTTTTTTCTTGTACTTTGAGAGGAGTGCGCCAAGGATACCCAATAAAACCAAGATGAAAACAACATACACAGCGTCTTTAAGTGGAAATGCACTTTCCAGTTCTGCTTGATTATCTATCTCTAATTGCCCAATGACTTTTGACTTCTTCGCCATTTCCTCGATGTTCAATGATTGCGGACTACCGTCGCTATTTTGAAAGTAAACAGTATTGCCAATAATTTCTGTGTAAGGCGACAAATAAAAGGCGCGATTAACAATTAAATCAAACAGCAGAATTTTTCCCGTTTCTTTCTCTACGATATTCCAACCCACATTTTCTACACTAAATTCAGTATTTAAAAAAAGGTAATCTTGTGTTTCAACTGCATCAAAATAGAACCTTTCCAAGTATTTTTCTATTGTATTACCTTCAATATTGACGCGCAGTCGTTTCCATTCTTTGGTTTTCCAGTCTAAAAAATACCCGTTGGGTTCTAGCTTTTCTGTTTTATCCCTCAAATTTCGATGAATCCCGAACAGGGCAAAAATTCCTTTTGAGTTCTGAAAAACAACGCGCGTATAGTAGTTTAGTGGCTGATTTTTAGTGTATGTAAATTCCCAAGAGCCATTCAATTCATCGAATCGTATCAGGTCAATGTGGGACGTCCAGAGGCCTTCACCTCCAAGGAGGTAAATCACGGAATCGCGTACAAAAGGTACGGTTAGGCAGGTATAGCCCCGATTGTAAAACTTATATTTTTGTTCAAGAGTGGTGTTTTTTACTTCAAAAAGGTCAAAACTGCACAAGGTAAACGAAAACAATTGTTTGCCTCGGTAAAAAAACAACGAGCTTTCTGGAGCATTTTGGTACGTATTATACACCAAATCAATGGTTGATTCGGTGAGTTGTCCAGAAAAAAAATGGCGTCTTTGTGCATTCTCCCATTTGGGTAAATGAATCCGCGTCCATTTGAACGTTTCTTTGGCAATTAATGGAAAAAATAAAACGGTAAAAAAAAGTGTCAAGCCAATTTTTGTGCAATACTTCATGTGTGGAGTTTAGTCTATTTTTTTGAGCTGATTTTTCAAATATTCCACGAAAGGAAAATATAGTCAAAATACACATATATAAAAAACAAGCGTGTTAACGGAAAGAATAAACACACTAAATCGCATTTTTTCTATGATTTTTGACCAAAAAAGAGTGCGTTAACGGTCAATTCGGTACGAAACAAATCGTTTGTCATCCGGATTTTTCTCTCGTATTATGAGGTATTTGCCCTCTTTTTCATAATATGCCTCGTTAATTTTTGTAATAGTTCGCGCACGTTTGATGCGTTTGGAGTCTAAATTCTCTATGGATTCAACATCTATTAACTTATCAAATTGCTCTGTATCAAGTTGTTGTCCAGAGAAAAGCAAAAGTTGTTCAATAAAAATAGTTGTGTCTTTGCCTGTTCCAGCCAGGAGTTCTTCTTCAAGTTCATTTTTTACATTCGTTCGTTTGTACAAAACCAGCCCAATACCACTGATGAGGACAAGAACGAAAAAAAGATACCCCATTTCTTTGGAAGAAACGCGTACGGGTTCTTCAGGATTTCCCAATTCGAGTTGCCCTACTTTTTTAGACTTTTTTCGCATTGCAGCCATATCCAAGGTTTTTTCTATTCCATCGGGCATTTGGAGGCGAATGACATCGTTGATAACTTCGATGTAAGGGGAATCAGAGACATAATCGTTGATTAGCCCATCGTACAAATAAATTTCTCCTGTTTCTTTATCCACGATATTCCAGCCTATGTTCTCCACATCAAAATCCTCTCGAAGGAAGAAAAAGAGGTAATTTTTGGTTTCAACAGACGCAAAAGTACTTTTTTCGGTTAATTGCTTTTTTCCATTTCCTGCGATATTGACTCGCAGGCGTTTCCATTCTTTGGTTTGCCAATCAAGGAAATATCCATCAAACTCTGCCTGAATCAATTTTTTCCGTGGATTCATGTAAAAACCAAAAAGAGCATAAACACCTTTGGAGTTTTGAAAAACCACTTCTGTATGGTAATCCACCGGTTGATTTTGTGTGACAGACAACTCCCAGGAGCCATTTAATTCATCGAAGCGAATTAAATCAGACGTACTATTCCATAAACCATCGGAACCGAGTAAATAAATGACAGAATCGCGTACAAATGGCACAGCACCACACGTATAACCTCTGTTGTAGAACTTGTATTTTTGCGTTAGCTGGCTTCCATTTACTTCCAATAAGTCAAAACCACAGGGTTGAAACGCCAGCAGGTTATTTCCACGATTGAAAAACAGAAAGTCGTTTGGTGTATTCTTATATCTTTTTGCGAGCGTATCAAGAACGGTGGACGTTAGTTTTCCGTTAAAAAAATGTTCTTTCTCTCTGAACTTCGTGTCTTTTATGACAACATTAGCCCAATAAAATTCATTGCCAGATGATTTTGTGTATGAGCCAATTAGAAGAAATAAAAATGGAAATATATTGGCAAATTTCATGAGCAATTCAAGTAAATGTATGATTGGATAGCCTATATTTTTGTGTAATGCGAGAAAAAATAGTTCGATTTGAAAAGATACTTTCCTTTCACAGATAAGCATTCTTATATTCACTATTTAACTAAGAAATATATCAAATCGGTTTTCAAAATACGACGAGAATATTAATTTCCAACTAAAACATACAAGAAAAGTACATTTTAAATACAATACCTACCCAAAGAAACGATGAAAAGGAATCATTTTGAGACTTGAAAGAATCGTGCAAAAGTCCGTCATTTATTGGTGTCAACTCAATTCTTTCTAAAAACCCTTTCCAACGAGTAGCGTATTTTCGGGAAAGGCATCAAACAATTGCAATTTGATTTGTGCAAATGCCGCAAGTGGATTGGAAGAATCATACGAAATTACTTGTGCCTCTGGATAGTGATTTTGGATAAACTGATAGGTACTTGAACGAGACCCACCTGAAAAATAGATGATTCGCATGAGGAAAAGCGTTTGAGAGTTGAAAAATGGGAATAAAATTGCTCGAATAGATACTATGAAGCACATTCATCGGAAATCATTCCACAAAATTCCTTATTTCTGGACAGTGTAGAAAAATTACTTATTTAACGGCTCGGCAATCATAGCGCATTCAGGTTTCTAGTTACATGGTTGCTTACTCGCCTATTTTTTAGATTAATTAATTCTTATTTAGACTAATTAAAAATAATTAAGACTTTATTTGGAAATATTCTAAATAAGCATGTACCTTTGGAGCATAAATCAACGGTTTATGATACCCACAGACAAACAAAAAGCACAATTGAAATTGCAGCAGTATCTGGAAGCGAATGATTTACGCCAAACAATGGAGCGTAAATTGATTTTGAATACCATTTACGATGCGCACGAACATGTGGACGCCGAATATCTCTTTCAACATTTTAAGGAGAGTAAACATCCGATTTCCTTGGCAACGATTTACAATGTCTTGGATTTACTCCTATCTGCCCAACTGATTCGTCAGCATCAATTAACGGGACAGAAAAAAACGTATGAAAAGAACAGCACACGGCAGCATGATCATCACATTTGTTTGACGTGTGGGCGCGTAACCGAATTTTGTCATCCCAAAATCCAAAGCATTCAGGATACGGTAAGCCAAACATTGGGCTTTGCCATTCATTCACACGATTTAACTTTATACGGCCATTGCCGCACACCCAAATGTCCACACATCCCATGAGAAGAAGAACTTTACTCGCGTTGGCATGTACCTTTCTATATAGTTCCGGAGGTTTTGCACAAGATTCGACTTGGCACGATGCGCCTTCCCGTGCATTAGACCAAGTGATTGTCACGGGGAATTCACAACCCACAACGCTTCGGCAGTCTGTTTTTCAGGTTCGGGTCATTGATAGACTACGTATAGAACAGCGGGCAGCTACCTCTATCCTATCCATTTTAACTACCGAATTGGGGATTCGATGGGCGCAAGATAACGCCACAGGAACAGCCGATATTCAGTTGATGGGTATGGCAGGCCGCAATGTAAAAATTTTACTTGACGGCGTTCCTTTACCAGATAGAGGCGACATGCGCGAAAGTTTACTACAAATTGACCCAAATACCTTGGAAAGAATAGAAATCGTGGAAGGCCCTTTATCTGTTATGTACGGAACAGACGCACTTGCAGGCGTTATCAACCTCATTACGAAAAAAACAGAAACCCGATGGGGCTTGAGCTACCGGCTTCAAGAAGAAACCGTTGGTAGAGAATACCAACCCGTCATGGGTTCAGGGCAACATATTCGAAGTTTGCAAGGTCACACACAATGGAAACGTTGGACTTTAGAAAGCACGCTCACGCAGCAACAATTTGGAGGATGGCAAGGCGATTCCGACTCTCGCCGCCCAGCTTGGCTACCTAAAAATCAATGGTTCTCACAAGGTCGAATCTTATATCAAGGAGATAAAACACAAACTTGGTTTCGCTCTCAATTTTTGTACGAACAAATAGAAGCACCAGGAGCAGTAAATGAACTTACGAAAATCGCCCGTGACCAATCCTTTATCACGTATCGCTGGATGCACCAAGGACAGTTTCGAAGACAGTTTCATCCCAATTGGACAGTACAGGTAGATGGCTCATTTACAGACTATTATCGACGCACATTAACCACACAAATAAATACGGAAACCAATATACGAACTTTATCATTAGGGCAAGGAGAGCAAGATATAGCTGAAATTCGTCAGCTTCTATTCAGACCCACTTTGTCTGGAAAGTTCGCTAAAAATTGGGCTTTACAAACGGGTTTAGAAGGAAGTTGGGAAACGATGCTCGGCCAACGCATTGCAGGACAACCTCAGGTGACAGACATCGCATGGTTTGTGATGCCCACATTTACATACCGTAAAATGGCTTTACGTCCTGGTTTTCGCGTCATGGAAAATTCCCAATACAACGCTCCACCTGTTATTCCATCCCTTCATGCCAAATGGGATATTGGGGAGGCATGGCAATTGCGCACATCGTATGCACGCGGTTTTCGGGCACCTTCTTTGCGGGAATTGTACTTCCAGTTTTTTGATGCCAGCCATTCCATCAAAGGAAACCCAAATTTAGAGGCAGAATATTCACATAATTACCAAACAAGTACAAGTTGGACAAATACAAATCGAAAGCACGTATTTCGTAAATTCAATTTGAATGGATTTTTCAATCAATTTGAAAACTTAATTACCTATGGGCAAGACCCGACCGACCCGTCTGTTTCGATGACTGTTAATTTAGAGGCGCTAAAAACAGCAGGAATCACATGGGAGACGTTTTGGGGCGGGAAAAGTTGGGATATTCAGTTAGGAATAATGGGACTTGCCCGCGAGAATTTAGTTCAAGGAGAAGGACTTTCCGCTTGGCTTTGGACGCCAGAAATCAATCTAAACGGCTCCTACCAAGTAGGAAATACAGGTTGGCAAATGGGTATTTTTTACAAATATACGGGCGCTCGACCACAATATGTGGTAGAAGCTACGGGCGTTCGGCAAGGAATGATTGATTCATTTCAGTGGATGGATGTCACTGTCCAAAAAAAGTGGAACAAAGGTTTCTTATTGCAAGCGGGTTTAAAAAACCTATTTAATATTACAGATATTCGAAATACAACGGGCGGAAGCGGTGTACACGCGGCAGGTCCTTCTTTACCAACAAGTTACGGGCGTTCCTATTTTATAGGTATCACCCATCGCATTAATTCATAATCCATTTTAACTTTTTTTTTAAAAACACGTATGAAACATCCTTATTTAGGGCTGTATGGTCTAGTTATTGCCTTAGCTTTTAGTTCCTGTCAGGTAGAAGAACCTCCACTTCCACCGAATACCCTCCAATTTGAAACTACAGAAATAGGGTTTGAGGAAACTGCAACATCCAAAACGGTTCGATTACAGCTTGCACGTGCCGCAGAAACATCCGGACAAATTATCGTAACCTTGTCTGCACAAGACCTCCAATACGGCAGTCAGTTTACAACACAACCCGCCTTAGAGAATGGACGTATAGTTATTCCCGTAAATGCAGGACAAACCGATGCCACTATCCTACTAAACCGTACGGCTGGCGCTTTTTTTACAGGGCAGGAAAATATTCAGCTGCAAATTTCTGCTGAATCTTCCTTTCCCATCGGAACAAATCCAAGCCTTTTTATGCGATTCGGTGCGATTGTTTCAACGGGTCAAACGATTCAATTGAACGGAGGCTCAGGGGGTTCCAATGCGGTTAATGCAGTTTTTTTAAATCTAGCTAGCAATACACAAACACCCGTAGCACGGAGTAGCTGGGACTTGCGTTTGGCGAACGATGCCAATTTTCAGGTATTCCTCAATAACATGACGGCAGCCACAGCACTTGTCACCAATCAAACGGATTTGGCGGCCGTTTCTCCTGCCGATACCGTAGGCAGAAACCTTGTACTAACGATGAGTGCCGGACAAATGAACCTTGTTGATGACGTAACCGGTGCATTTGCGCGTTCGGTTATTCCAGCTATTTCAGCCACTGATGCTGAGAACAAAGTCATTATTTTGCAACGCGGAACAGGTGGAGCAACCCCTCGAACAGATTTATTAAAAGTCCGGATTTTACGTCAAGGAAACGGCTATCGCATTCAGTATGCCCGTTTGAACGAAAGTACTTTTCAGACATTGGATATAGTAAAATCTACGACAGGACAGCCGTTTCAGTTTGTTTCCCTTCCTGCTAATACGGTCGTTACGGTTGAACCATCGCGCTGGGATATTGCGTGGGGAGGATTTATTTACCAAACCCGTCTGGCTACAGGCGAGGCGATTCCTTATTATTTTTCGGATTTAGTATTCACCAATGCACGCGCGGGAGTTCAGGTAGCACAAGTTTCTACCTCCACTATACCATTTGCGGATTTTAATTCGACACATCTGACAGGACTTTCTTTTTCAGCTGCACCCGATGCCATTGGTTCGAGTTGGCGCGTGACATTCGGCGGAACCGTCGGTGTCCGAACAGACCGTTTCTACGTCATTCGTACCCAAGGAGGAAGCATCTACAAACTTCGATTTGTCAACTTTACCTCCGCTGATGGCGGAGAGCGAGGACGTCCAACTATACTTTATCAACTCGTTCAAAAATAAGAAAATGAAAAAAATAGGACTATTTGTAGTTATATGGCTCGGAGTAGTTTCATATAGCTATGCACAAAGAATTGTCTCTTTGTCAGGCACATTAACCGAAATACTAGCGGGTTTGGGATTAGAAAAAAATATTGTGGGGGTAGATGTCACCTCCACTTTCCCAATCACAGTAGATAAATTACCCAAAGTCGGACACGTCCGGCAGGTAGGTTCAGAAGCGATTTTAAGTTTACGCCCAACCGAAGTAGTTGTCTTGCAAGAGAGCGGAATTCGGCCAGAGTTAGTCCGGCAATTGGAACAAGCGGGTGTAAAAGTTACGCAATTTAAGCAGACATTGAGTCCCGCAGGTACAGAAGAATTAATCAAGCAAATGGCTTTGCATTACAAAAAAGGAGTACAGGGGCAAAAAATGATTCAAACCATGCGGGCACAGATGCGCAAAACGGTTGCCGCTAAAAATCGTCCAAAAGTACTTTTTATTTATGCACGCGGCGCTGGTTCTTTGCAAGTAAGTGGAAAAAATACGTCTGTGGATCAACTGATTCATTTGGCAGGTGGAAGCAATGCTGTACAAGGTTTTGACGATTTCAAACCACTGACGACCGAGTCCTTGGTTGCAGCCAATCCTGACTATATTTTGCTTTTTAGTTCAGGGCTTCAAAGTATTGGAGGGATGGAAGGTTTGCTCAAAATACCTGGTATGAAACTCACAACCGCTGGTAAAAAGCAACAAATTATAGAAATAGACGGCTTACTACTTACGGGTTTTGGTCCTCGATTAGGACTGGCCGTTCAGACACTTCACAAACGTTTATACCCATGAAAAAAAGTATTTTTCTCCTTTTCATTCTTTTCCTCGTCTGTCTTTCCGCCTGGTTTGGACTCACATTAGGGGCGATTCCGATGGGCTGGAAAGAAGTCATTTCTATTCTTTGGACGAATGCTTCCGGCGCCTCCTCTCCATCAGATTTAGACGCTATTGTTTGGCATATTCGCACGCCCCGTGTACTGCTTGGGCTCGTTATTGGCGCCCTTCTCGGACTTTGCGGTGCAGCCATGCAAGGATTATTCAGAAATCCCTTGGCAGACCCTGGACTCACAGGAATATCCGCAGGAGCGGCTTTATTTGCTGTTTTATGGATTGTTTTCGGTCCTTCCACCACATTTAGCACGCATCCTTTTATGCTTTCTTGGGCAGCTTTTGTAGGTGCTGCCACCTGTTCTTGGCTTGTTTATCAACTAGCAGGGAAAAAAAGACATACGTCGCCTGCCTCCTTGCTTTTAGCGGGTATCGCCATCAACGCACTTTCAGGCGCATTGACAGGTCTGTGCTTGTTTGTGGCAAGTGATGCCCAATTGCGTTCCATTCAATTCTGGACATTGGGAAGCCTCGGCGGTGCATCTTGGGAAATTACGCGTGTCGCTTTGTTTGCCTTTGTACCCGTCATTTTGATTTTACCAAGATGGGCAAAACACTTAAACGCCTTTGCGTTAGGACAAGCGACAGCAGGCCATTTGGGATTACCCGTACAACGCTTAACTGCGGGTATTTTACTTTTGACTACTCTCGGAGTTGGCGTATCTGTTGCCTTGTGTGGCGCGATTGGTTTCGTAGGGTTGGTCATTCCGCATGTCGTCCGCTTTTTTATTGGTGCCGACCACCGTTGGGTTTTGCCTGCCTCCGCGTTATTGGGTGCTTTTTTACTGACGAGCGCGGACATTCTTGCGCGAACAGTCGTCGTTCCTGCTGAACTCCCCATCGGGATTGTCACAGCTATTTTAGGGACACCCCTATTTTTTGGTCAATTAATCCGGTTTCAAAAATCACAGACGATATGATTCAAATGGAGCAAATACAGGTGGAATGGAAGCAGCAACGCCTACTTCAAGCTATTTCTCTCAACATTCATGCAGGATTTCATTACGGATTTTTAGGGCCCAATGGAGCTGGGAAATCTACTTTACTCAAAATCTTGTGCGGTGACATGCAAGCTAACCAAGGAAACGTCAATTGGTTTGGGCGTTCGCTCAGGCAATGGAAAAACAGCGAAATAGCTAAACGACGCGCCATTCTCCCTCAAAAAACAGACGTAGGATTGCCTTTTTCAGGGAGTGAAATTCTGGAAATGGGAAGATACCCCCATTTTGATTTTCAACCAACTGCCAAAGATAAAGCCATTCTTGCCTTTGTAGCAGAATGGATGGAGCTAACGCCTTTGCTCAAAAAACCGTATCAGACATTATCAGGTGGAGAACAACAACGGCTGCTTCTAGGCAAAGCGATTTGTCAACTTTTGGAAGAACCTTCTCTGGATTATTTGGAGGGCAAAGTGCTACTTCTTGATGAACCTACCAATAACCTAGACTTATTTCATCAAATTCATAGCTTGAATCTGCTCGAAGCATGTCAGAAAAAAGGATTGACAATTTTAACCATTTTCCACGATTTGAATCTAGCTAGTCGGTATTGTCAACAGCTCATTTTGTTGAAAGATGGGCAAATACAAGCCCATGGAACACCTGCTTCCGTGCTGACGACAGAACAGATTTTTTCTACTTTTCGGGTAGATGCGGACGTCGATTCATCCGGTATCCATCCACATATATTTATTCCAACTATACATACTACTTATCAATGGAAACACAAATGCCAACCCTCCGCTCTCGCTTTGAAATCTTAATGCAAGAGCAACCCAAATTACGCCTCCGCGATGCAGCCCATTCGTTGCAATCGACTGAAGCTGAACTCGTTGAAGCTCAAGTTACGGGCAAAGCCGTACGTTTACAAGCGGATTTTCAAGGAATCCTTCATGCGGTAGCGTCACTCGGAAAAGTCATGGCACTAACACGAAATGAAGCTGTCGTACATGAACGAAAAGGGCCCTATCAAGATGTTTCTTTTTCTGGACACATTGGACTTGTTTTGGGAGAAGACATTGATTTACGCCTTTTCTTACACGTATGGGCGTATGCTTTTGCTGTTGAAGACGACAAAAATACAAGCTTACAATTTTTTGATGCACATGGTGTGGCTATACATAAGATTTTTTTACAGCCCACAAGCAACCGAGCAGCCTTTGGTGCATTGGTGGAGCAATTCCAAGAAAAACATCCACTTCCTCTTCAGATTTTACCACCGAAAGAGAAAAATGCAGAAATAGCAGATACAGAAATAGATGTGTTGGCGTTTCAAGAAGCTTGGAAAAATCTGCAAGATACCCACGATTTTTTCCCTTTATTACGCAAATTCAAACTAACACGAACACAGGCACTTCGACTCGCACCGGCAGGTTTTGTGGTGCCCATATCCATAGAAGGTCTAAGCCGCGTCATGGAAAAAGCCATTGAACAACAAGTAGAAATCATGGTATTTGTTGGCAATGCTGGGTGTATCCAAATTCATACAGGAGCAATTCATTCTTGGAAACCCATGGGGCCCTGGCTAAATGTATTAGACCCTGACTTCAATTTACATGTACGTTCCGACTTGGTGGCGAGTGCATTTCTAGTCAAAAAACCAACAGCAGACGGCATTGTAACCAGTTTGGAGTTATTTGATGCCAACGGAGAACAACTTGTTCAATTTTTTGGTAAAAGAAAACCCGGGAAACCGGAACTACCCGCTTGGCGTGGTCTTCTTCAATCGTTTCTATGAGTGTATTCAGGTCTGCCATTGGCAGACTTGAATTTTTTTATGCCACCTAGAAAATTCACGTAAATAGGAATATATTCCCTTACATATTACAAATTTCTTGGTGAAACAAAGTAATTTTTCAAGATACGTATAATCAGTCAAAAAAGCTCCATGAACCGCTTACTAAAAATGCGCGCTAATTTCTCTTCAAAACTTCATCATTATTTTGATTAATTGATAGATTTGAGTGGCTATTGCTTTTTCTTGTTATTTATTCAATGCGCAATGACGAACACAAAAAAGAATTGGGTACAATTTTCAAGGTGGATTAGCCACGTCATCTTCCTTGGTCTTTTTATGTTGGATGCCGCTGCGCAAGAGCCACTCATTGTCTCACCTGATTTTACAAACTCCACCTTGAATAAATACATGGGTATTTCTACCTACAAAACTTGGGGGACGGGCGATTCACTCGATACCCAAACGAACTACCAAATCGTATCCATTCCTTTTCTTAATTTAGGTTATTCAAGCCGCGTCGTGTGGGGGAAATTTAAGGTCAAGAATCCCTCGAATAGAGACCAAGAACTTGTCCTTCAGTTCCGAAAATCATTTCTTGATACGCTTATTTTATACCAACGAACAGGAGCAGATTTAAAAAAATTGGGTGAATATCGTTGGCAACAACGCTACCACGAACGACCACATCCCAACATTAATCCGTCTTTTGAACTGACCGTCCGAAAAAATGCAGAAGCAGAATACGTTTTTAAAGCCGTAAAGAAAAGCGGGTCTTGGCATTTAATTCCCAATTTATATTCCAAAACTTATTTTGAGGGAATTTACAGCAAAAGCCTAATGATTCAGGTAGGCATATTGATTGGTTTCTTCTTGTTAGGCTTCATCTTTACGTTGAGTTTTTACTTTTTGTCATGGAATTTTGTCTTTTTATTTTACTCTTTTTACCAAATTACCTTCGTATTTTTCTTTTTAAATTCGATAGAAATACCGTATTATTTCTTGGGTGATTCACTTCCGTTTGTATTGATTAATGAAACGGCATCCCCTTACTATCAAATCCTTACCTTATTTTCGTATGCTACATTTACGTATTATTTTTTCCGACTAAATCAGGAAAAACGAAGCCAAATACAAATTCTTTACTATTTATTCAGTAGCATTTTACTCCTTACATTTTTGGGAATCATGTTATTTGGGAATCAGTTCATGATGCACGATTGGTTTCATCAATACCTCAATTTTCTCAGCACCCTTTTATTTTTTTTTATATTCAGTTGCATCACGTATGGGTTTAAAAATCAAATTTCAGAATCAAAATTGTATCTTATTGCCCAGTTGCCCATCCTATTTTTGAGTATATTTTGGAGTCTCTCCAACCTATCCATTGTTCCGAAAGGCGAAAATTTCACGTTTGTGATTGCATTTTCTTTCTTCCTAGAAAACCTATTCATGTTTCTTGCACTTGTGCTGATGCTCCGCAACTACTTTCGGCAAAAAGAAAAAGATTTTACTAAAAAAATAGTGGACGTATTGGAAGTCGAACGCTCGGGTATTTCCATGAATCTACACGACGAACTGGGTGGAAATATATCGACCATTAAACGTAAAATTGAATATTTATTAGACAAACAAGTGGATTCGCCCGTCGTGTGGGAGGAATTAAAAAAAACATACGATATCATCTCTGAAACGGCAAAATCATTGCGCCGCATTTCACACAATCTTGCCCCTCCGGAGCTTTCACAAGTTGGTTTAATTCCTTCATTGGCATACCTCTGTAACACAATAAGTGGGCCTAATCTACAGGTAAACTTCTATCATTTCGGCGAAATCTGGGTTTTGCCACATCAAGTAGAACTCAATTTATACCGCATCATAACAGAAGCCATTCAGAATATCCAGAAACATGCCAATGCCAATTTGGTAGAAATACAACTTACATTTTTTGAAGAAGAATTGAACATCATTATCTCTGATAATGGGAAATGGAAGACCCCAGACGGAAGCGGCGCCGGCTTGAAAAATATGGAACAGCGGGTAAAGTACATTGATGGGAAACTCGCCATCGAATCCTCCCCGTCTGGTACTCAATTGATTATCGAACTTAAAAATACAAGAAAATGAAATTATTAATTGTAGATGACCATAAGCTATTTATGGAAGGTTTGGTAGCTATTTTGAAGGATATTCCCTTCATTTCCGAAATATATACCGTGTCTGACTCATCACAAATTGACGCAAATGTCCGTGCTATTAGACCCGATTTTATCCTGATTGATATCAATCTTGGTGGAGAAAATGGACTAGAAATAGGCAAAAAATTAAAAAAAAGATACCCTCACACCCAACTAATTGTCCTGACCATGCACCACCATCCTTCTTTTAAGCTACAAGCCAAAGAATATGGATTTGATGCATTTTTACACAAAGACACAAGCACAAAAATTCTCCTTCAAACACTTGACGACCTACGATTGGGGAAAGCATGGAATTGGGAAGACGACGAGAAAGTAGATACCGAACTGCGGTTCTTAAAGAACAACTACAACTTAACTACCCGTGAGCTAGAGATTATTCATTATTTGGCTCAAGGGCTTGATAATCAGCAAATTTCAGAAAAATTATATTTGAGTTATTTTACAGTTAAAACCCATCGAAAAAACATATACATGAAACTAGGTGTATCAAATATCATGGAATTAACCACATTTGCCAAAGAAAACTTGCTTTGATTTGTCTGCAAGAATCTATTTACTTTGTGATTTATTCCCACAAAAAACAACAATTTATGCAGGCGAATACCAGAAAATTAACCGTATATATTGCCATGAGTTTAGACGGTTTTATCGCGAAACCTGGAGATGACTTATCTTTTTTGGCGCGTGTAGAAAAAGAAGGCGAGGATTATGGATATTCTTCGTTTTATGAACGTGTCGATACCGTTATCATGGGTCGAAAAACCTACGATTGGGTATATTCTATGACGGGAGAAATACCCCATCCGGACAAAAAACTATTCGTTTGTACTCGTCAAGCAGAAATACAAAAAGAAGATACTTCTTATTTTTCAGGAGATATTAGTTCACTTGTTCGGGAATTAAAAAAAGAAGCGGGGAAAGATATATTCTGCGACGGAGGGGCTGAAATCGTCCAATATTTACGCAAAAACCAGTTAATTGACGAATGGATTATCTCTGTCATTCCTATTTTTTTAGGGAGCGGTGTCCGACTATTTGATGCAGAAAACAAGGAAGAAGAATTAGAATTACTCTCAGCTACCACTTTCGAAAAAGGGCTCGTTCAACTACATTATCGAGTAAATACAGAAAATTGAGTGCAAAATCTCTATACTATACTGAATTTATAGAGTAATTTTGAAGGAAGTAAGAACCAATGAAAGGCGAGATGAGTTGTACTTACGTTATGAATACAAACCTGTGCGAAGGCATCATGTGAAAAAAGAGCGGGTACGTTTCATTCTCAAGATTAAAAATTATCTTTGCGGCATGACCTATTTTGGAAATATATCAAGAGGAATAAAAACGAGTTTAAAGGGGCTTTCTTTAACCTGGAAACACCTTTGGGCTGCGCGTAAGTCACGGGGAGCAATAAACGTAGAAAATCCACAGTATTTTTCGTTTACGGAAGGACACGTAACCTTGCAGTATCCCCATGAGATGATTTCTGTACCAGACCATGGGCGTTATCAGCTTGACTGTGAGATAGATGACTGCATTGTTTGTGACAAATGTGCGAAAGTTTGTCCGGTCAATTGCATAGAAATTGAGGCAGTGAAATCTTCAGAACTTATTCGCTATACTTCTGATGGTTCTCCGGTTCGTTTACATGCTGCCAAGTTTGACATAGACATGGCTAAATGTTGTTTTTGTGGGCTATGCACGACGGTTTGTCCGACGGAGTGCCTTACTATGAACAGTGAATATGATTACAGTGTACTAGATATTCGCGATTTAAACTTTGCTTTTTCGAATTTAACACCAGAAGAGGCAGAGGAGAAAAAGCAGGCTTATGCGCAATTTGTAGCAGAAAAAGCGGCGGCAAAAGTAGAAAAGACAGCAGAAAAAATAGAGGCAACCATTTCCGAACGCCCGAAGCCCAAGTTTGTTCCGAAAGCCAAACCAGCGACAGCAGTAACTGAAAACATTTCAGAAACGCCAGCTTCAGAGGAAAAGCCGAAGCCCAAATTTGTTCCGAAAGCCAAACCAGCGATTGAGGCAACAGCAAAGAGTGAAGAAACACTAGCGGAGGAAAAACAGAATCCTAAGTTTATTCCAAAAGCCAAACCAGCGATTGAGGCAACAGCAAAGCGTGAAGAAACACTAGCGGAGGAAAAACCAAAACCAAAGTTTGTACCGAAAGCTAAACCAGCGATTGTGGCAACAGCAAAGCGTGAAGAAACACCAGCGGAGGAAAAACCAAAGCCAAAGTTTGTACCGAAAATAAAACCAGCGGTTGAGGCAACAACAAATACCGAAGAAACTCTAGCGGAGGAAAAACCAAAGCCAAAGTTTGTACCGAAAATAAAACCTAGTTAAGTAGTGAAAGAATTCATACATTTTTTTGAATCGGAGGGCACATTTTGGATTACACGGTTCAGCTTCCTTTTTTTTGCTTTGATGACGATAGTTGGTGCAGCCATCTTACTAATATCTCAGAAAGTCATGTATGCGGCCTTCGGGCTACTAGTTTCATTTTTAGGGGTGGCGGGAATCTATGTTTTTGCGGGAGCAGATTTTCTAGCTGTAACCCAAATCATGGTATATGTAGGCGGGATATTGGTTCTTTTGATTTTCGGGGTCATGTTGGTACGAGACGGTGAAGACGACATAAAAGAAGTTGAATTACCTTTGAGCGGGCTATTATCCGTTTTGGCTTTTTTTGCCTTTTTGCTCCTATTTTTATTAGAAGCACAATTCAAATTGGGAGTAGGTAAGCAAAATCAACCCTTGACGAGTACGGTAAAATCATTCGGAATTGCCTTTGTAACAGACTATGTACTCCTATTCGAGCTAATCGGCATACTCTTATTGATTGCTTTGATGGGTGCAATTTACGTGGCTCGAACTTCTAAAAATAAAGAAAAATGATACCCTTACATTATTATTTACTGACAGCTGCGATGTTGTTTTCGCTTGGACTTGCGACATCCTTATTAAAAAAACAGGCTATTTTTGTATTAATGGGCATTGAGATGATGTTAAATGCAGTAAACATTAATTTTGTAGCATTCAGCCAGTACGACCCTAATTTTTTACAGGGACAGATGTTCAGTTTGTTTGTTATTGTTGTGGCAGCGGCAGAGGTAACGGTTGCGTTGGCGATAGTCATACGGCTATACAGTCATTATAAAACCACGCGCTTGGATGAAGTGAATACGTTGAAGGATTAAAAAAATGAAAAAAAATCTAAAAAATATTTGACAGATAAAAAATAGTGTCTATATTTGCATTCCCAAACGGGACAAGGCTGCGTAGCTCAACTGAATAGAGCATCTGACTACGGATCAGAAGGTTTTAGGTTTGAATCCTAACGCGGTCACAAAACAGGTTTTTACCTCAAATACAGCCAAGCTCCAACGCAAGTTGGGGCTTTCTTTTTTACCCTATGTTTGCCTAATACTTTGGTGTAAATCAACGCATAAGTTTACCAAAAGTATCTTTTTCTTCTCATTTTTAGGCATTTATCAACTTTTATCCGACGTTTTTCGAACCGCTTTCTTATTCCTGGACTGCCATGGGGTATTGAATGCTTTTTTGACCTTTTTAAACTGTCTTAGAGCTAACATTCGGAGGCACTAAAAAATGTCGAGGAGGCACTAAATTTCACATTTTGTCCAATTCTAAAGAAAAACGTCCCAAATGAAAAAAAAGAATGGAAATCTTGATTTATCGGCATCAAATTTCTTCGCAGAAAAAAAAGAACATCTGCACGCTCTATTGTAGGGTCACTGTTGACGGCCAAAGAGCAGAGATAGGTTCTACAAGCATCAAAATCAATTTTGATGAATTTGACCCATCGACTCAACAAATCGTCAATAATTACAATGCTCAAGAATTAAACTTCATCATTGAGCACGAGTTCAAGTCCAAACTCTACTCTATTTACAACAGTCTTCTTTTAAAAAACGAAATCATCACTGCTAAGAAAATTAAGGAGTGGTTTCAATGTCCTTTTTCTTCAGTGCGCTTAATTGAAATCTATGATCGTTTCTTGAAGGACTTTGAAACCAAAACAATCGAACGGGTGAACAACAAAAACGAAACCATGACAACCCAAAGGAGTGCTTCTACCCTACGGCCGTTGAATGTCTGCCGGAACAAACTCTTGACCTATCTCATCGACACCAAACAAACCAATCTTATTTGTGATGACCTGGACGAGCGTTTCTTCACCAAGTACGAACAGTGGCTTTTCGCCGTTCCTCACAAACAGCCGACCGTCGTCAAGCATTTGAGAACTCTACGGCAAGTTACCAAACACGCCAAACGTGAAAAATGGATTGACTTTGACCCGTTCGCTGAAACCCAAGTCGAAGCCGAGCAAATTCATGACCCGAAGTTTCTGTCCCAGGAACAGCTTTTGTTTTGGCTTCGCTTCGAATTTTCTTCCAAGCCTGCCCAAGAGGTCGCGGATTTCTTTGCTCTATGTTGTCTGACGGGTTTCCATTACATCGACCTGGTACAAGTTGTCAAGAATCCATCAAACTATCTCCGACCTGGACTAGATGGGAAAATGTGGATTTATAAACCACGTCAAAAAACAAAAATCATGGCCAAAGTGCCTATCGCCTATTTTCAGACAATCGAACAGATCGTCGATAAATACGGCGGTTGGGACAAAATACCCGTCAAGCAAAACCATTACGTCAATGCCTGGTTAAAAATTTGCGTCGCGGAAATAAACCTGCATTTACCCGATGGACAAAAGATTTATGAGAAACTATCTGTCAAACATGGACGATGTACTTTTACAGATACCTGGTTCAATGTGTTGGGAAAAGAAACGGCAGCGTTGTTGCCTATCCTTGGCCGTACAACCTCCTGGGGACTTGACCGGTACGCCCGTGTGGATGAACGAGCCGTTATTGTGGCTCTGAAAGGAAAGACGGGGTAATAAATACAAAAGCCCTTCAAACCAGTAGTTTGATGGGCTTTTTATATGTTTACGTTTATACCATCAATCCTTGATATACTCAATAATCTCTTTTGCTGAATTTAGCCCCTTTATCATCACTCTTGACGATGGAACTCCATGGTAGTACAAACTTATGTAAAGTGTTCCGTACGCTTCATTGAGTAGTGGCAATAGTTTCTTATTCTGCTTCGTAACTCTGGTACGATACTCCTCTATACTTTGTGGCTTCTTATACTTCAAGCCTTCCTTTCGCTCTAAATACGCATCAATAGCAATCAGAACACCCTCATACGCCACTCCAGCAGCCATTTGAACATATTCCACCTCTGCATAATCGCCGTCTTTTTCGCCTACCTTTTCACGTACTATTTGCTCCGCTCTACCAATGTGCTCAACCGCTTCTTGGTACGGGGTCTGTGTGTTTGGGGACTTCTTATCTGATGTATTCATTCATCTTATGTTTACGTAAATGTAGGAAAATTAGGCATTTGAAACAAAGGTAAATTTTCCTTTACTTTTACTTAAAAACTCTTTTCAATAAGATATAAATCAAGACAAAAAGGGAAATGATGATGATGATTCGATTGGTAGCTTGCGCGGTTTCTAACGTCTTAAAAATAACCGGCTTCACGTCTGCCGCCTTGGGATAAAGCGCGTTGATTCCTTCAATATCTTTAAAGGAAAGCTTCCCTCGCTGTCCCAAAATCGTTTCCAACTCTAAAGGTTTCAGCGCAACCAAGGTTCGTTTGTTTGGGTCATTAACCAAATTCGTATTGGCAATGATACTTGGATAGTGCATAATAGAACCGTAATCGTAAGCTGTCAGGTTTTGGCCGTCCAGTTTGTTAAAATCAAAGGTGCGTTTGACATTGCTGTAATCAATCGAAACGTACTCGTCGCGGTCGCTTCTTTGGTGCTCGTGGTGGAAACCAATCATGTGCATAATCTCATGGATTAAGTTTCCGGCCGAATACTGCCGACCAACCAAATAACAGTTAATTGACTGCTCTCCGCCTTGTTTGCCAACAAACGAACTACGAACTTCTCTAACATTATTTGAAAGATGCTCATGTGGCAATTATTTTTATTTTGGACACAAAAAACAACTTCCAAAACATGAGCATCTTAGACAAAGATAAGATTAGAAAATTCATTTTACCTCATTTGAGTAAAGGAAAACGTGGGAAATCACTTTGTGAAGAACAACAAATGAATCTTATTGAAGCCATATTCTATCGTTTAAAGACCGGCTGTCAGTGGCGGGAATTACCTGTTGAAAAGTATTTCAACGAACCCTACAGCTATCAGAGTGTTTTCTATCATTTTAACAGATGGTGTAAAGAGGGCACGTGGCAAGCCATGTTTCTTTCACTTTTGAGCAGCTACAAACACTTTTTAGATTTATCATCGGTTCAATTAGACGGCTCACATGCTCGAGCACAACGAGGTGGTCAGGTAGTTGGGTTTCAGGCTCGTAAAGCCGACCAAACCACCAACTTCTTGTATCTATGTGATAATCAAGGCGTTTTAGTAGCTATTTCAGACCCCATTAGTGGCCAACACCATGACTTGGCTGACATACAAAAACACTTTGACCAACTAATTGGTTGGCTGACTTCAGCCGATATTCAGCACCAGGGGTTATTTCTCAACGCTGATGCTGGATTTGATGCGCAGGATTTTAGAACCATTCTTTTCCAAAAGGACATCCAAGCAAATATTGATTTTAATCCTAGAAATGCAGTCAACGGAGATCGTTTTGAGTATTTTGATGAGTTGCTTTATAAAAACAGATTCGTCATTGAAAGGGCATTTGCCTGGTTAGATGCCTTTAAAGCATTACTGATTCGATATGAAACATCAGCGCAAAACTGGCTATCAATTAATATCCTAGCTATGACAGCCTGTTTTATTCGAAAAATTAACCCGAAATTAAAATGTTAAACAAGTTCTAAATCAAAATTATTTAATTAACAGTGTAATCAGGCGACAAATACCAAAATAAATTCATAATCGGACAATCCTCCCCAAAATAAAATTGTCCGGCTTCGTCTAAGTTGCTTTTCGTGCAACGCATCCGAACCGGACAATCTCTACTTTCCTCTCAATTTGCTACACAGTGTGTAGCACAAATCATCAACCCTAAATTCACTCTTTCCGTCCACTTTTTTCCTACAAATCACCCCATCATTTTCACATTCTTTCTTTACCTTTGCCTACTTTTTGAAACAAAACTTGTGAGGATAACTACCTTACCCAATTGGTATGCAATCTACTGTATTTTCTCTTTCGCTTGACCCATCAATAGCGTATGACGACGCGCTTCTGCGCGAATACCTGACAAAAAACACGCTTTCTAAAGAAAAAAGAACGTTTTCGTTTCGACGAATCAAAGAATCCATCGACGGAAGAAAGGGAAAAGTGGTCATTCATCTCGACGTTGAAATCTTTTTTGCGGATACACCTCCTCCCCTTTTCTCTTCGGTACGCGCCTATCCGTCTGTCGCTCATGCCCCGCAAGCGCTCGTCATCGGTGCAGGCCCGGCAGGACTTTTTGCTGCACTCCGTCTCATCGAACTCGGTATCAAACCCGTTGTCTTAGAAAGAGGCAAAGATGTGCGTGCCCGTCGCCGAGACCTCGCCGCACTCAATAAAAAACACGTCGTCAACCCCGAATCAAACTATTGTTTTGGCGAAGGAGGCGCAGGAACTTACTCAGACGGAAAGCTATATACGCGTTCCAAGAAACGAGGAGATATTCGACGAATATTGGAGATATTTGTTCAACACGGTGCCACCGAACGCATCTTGGTCGATACACATCCACATATTGGCACCAATAAATTGCCGATGGTTGTCCAGGCACTCCGTGAACAAATCCTTGCAGCGGGTGGTGAGGTTCATTTTGACCGAAAAGTCGTTGATTTCCTCCTTGAAAACCAAGAAATAAAAGGAGTGAAAACCGAGGACAACCAGATTTTCTTGGGCATCGGGGTCATTCTTGCCACAGGACATTCGGCACGCGATATTTTTCACCTTTTGCACAAAAAACAAATCTTAATAGAGCCCAAACCCTTTGCGATGGGCGTCCGGATTGAACATCCCCAATCTTTTGTGGATACCTGCCAATACCACCGCCCCGAACGCGGGCTTCTCCCGCCCGCTGCTTACAGTTTGGTTACTCAAACCAAATACAAAGGGGTGCAACGCGGGGTTTTTAGCTTCTGCATGTGTCCAGGCGGATTTATTGTACCCGCAGCAACAGCACCCGGCGAACTCGTTGTAAACGGCATGTCACCATCCCGTCGTGATTCTTATTTTGCCAATTCCGGCGTTGTCGTTGCCATCCATCCACACGATTGGGAACCTTATCTACCTGAACACGGCCCACTTGCAGCACTCGCCTTGCAAGAAGAGGTGGAGAAGAAACTTTGGGAGAAAACACAAGCACAAGTAGTTGCTAATCAAGAAGATACAGAAATTACAAATCAAGCACAAGTAGCGCCTGCACAGCGCATTCCTGACTTTTTGGCGCGAAAGAAATCAACTTCTCTTCTACCTACTTCTTACCAACCCGGACTACTTTCGTGCGAGATGGACGAGGTTCTTCCTGCATTTATTGCTGAACCCCTCCGCGAAGCACTTCCGCAATTCAACCGAAAAATGAAAGGATATGCCTCTGCGCAAGGGCAACTCATCGGGCTTGAAAGTAGAACCTCCTCTCCCGTTCGGATACCGCGCGAAAAAGAAACGTTGGAACACCCGCAAATCAAGCGATTTTTCCCGTGTGGGGAAGGCGCAGGGTATGCCGGTGGTATCGTCTCGGCAGCTATGGACGGCGAACGATGTGCTGAAAATCTAGCAAAACTCTACCATGCCGTATCACCTCCAGATTCGGAATAATCCGGAGGCACACTTTAACAAATCATAGAATTACCTTATTTTTGTCAAATATTCTTTTTCTTCCATTTTGTACTAATCAAATATGACTTCTCACCAAATTCGTAGAGCATTCCTAGATTTTTTTACGTCCAAAGACCATTTGATTGTTCCGTCAGCTCCGTTAGTTGCCAAAAACGACCCGACGCTGATGTTCAACAACTCAGGCATGGCGCAATTTAAAGATTTCTTTTTAGGAAATGGCACACCGCCACATAGCCGCATTGCCGACACCCAAAAATGTCTTCGCGTATCTGGTAAACACAACGACTTGGAAGAAGTGGGCTTCGATACCTACCACCATACCATGTTCGAGATGCTCGGAAACTGGTCTTTTGGTGACTATTTTAAGGAAGAAGCACTCAAATGGTCGTGGGAATTATTAACAGAAGTTTATAAACTACCCAAAGACCGTATTTATGTGTCTGTCTTTGAAGGTGACGAAAAAGACGGCGTACCTTTTGATCAAGAAGCATTCGATATTTGGAAAAACATTCTAGGCGGTGACGAACGCATCATCCTCGGGAATAAAAAAGATAATTTCTGGGAAATGGGCGATGTAGGCCCGTGCGGCCCTTGTTCTGAAATCCATATTGACCTTCGTGACGAAGCCGATGTTGCACAAATTTCAGGTAAATCACTTGTAAATGCAGATCATCCACAAGTCATCGAGATTTGGAATAACGTCTTCATGCAATTCGAACGCAAAGCAGACGGCTCACTTATTCCATTACCCAACAAACACGTCGATACAGGCATGGGCTTTGAACGTCTCTGTATGGCGATTCAAGGAAAACAATCCAACTACGACACCGATATTTTCCAACATACTATTCGGGTTATTGAAGAAATGTCTGGGCAAAAATATGGAGTAAACGGTACATTGGGTTCAGATAACTACACAGATGTTGCCATGCGCGTTATCGCGGATCACCTTCGCGCAGTTGCCTTTACCATTGCAGACGGGCAGTTGCCATCCAACGCAAAAGCAGGGTATGTCATTCGTCGAATCCTCCGCAGGGCGGTTCGGTACGGATATTCGTATTTGAATTTCAGAGAACCTTTCATGACCAAATTGGTGCCCGTCTTGGCAGAACAGTTCAAGGATGTTTTCCCTGAATTACAAGCGCAGGTAGAATTTGTTTCCAAAGTGGTGGAAGAGGAAGAACGCACATTCCTACGCACATTGGAAGCAGGTCTAAAACGTCTTGACCTCATTTTTCAACAGGAAAATCCAACGAAAGAATTACAAGGAAATATCGTCTTTGAATTGTCCGATACGTTTGGTTTCCCGATTGATTTAACGGCATTGATTGCGAAAGAAAAAGGATTCACCATAGACGAAGCTGGTTTCCATGCCGCGTTGGCAGAACAAAAAGCGAGAAGCCGCAAAGATGCAACCAAAGAAGCTGCGGATTGGCACGAATTAGGCGACCTTGACGGTGTGCAATTCCTTGGTTATGAGACACTTCAGGCAGTTGGACAACTGATGAAATACCGCCAAGTAAAAACCAAAGCAGGGCAAGAGTTCCATTTGGTGCTTGACCAAACACCTTTCTATGCAGAAATGGGGGGACAAGTGGGCGATACCGGAACATTTAGCTGGACAGATGCGAATGGCTCAAAACAGCAAATCCGTATCATCGATACAAAGAAAGAAAACGACTTATTTATTCATATTTCAACGGATAAATCGCTTGAAAAACTGCTTGCAGAGCTTTCACAGCCCCTTGTTGTCGATGCGCAAGTAGATGAGCAACGCCGCTTAGATATTGAGAAAAATCACACGGCAACGCACATCATGTTGGCGGCACTTCGCCAAGTACTTGGCAGCCATATCGTGCAACGCGGGTCTTTTCAAAACGATACAGTTACCCGCTTTGACTTTTCGCATTTTGCCAAAGTCACAGACGAAGAATTGCAAGCCGTCGAGGACATTGTAAATGCCAAGATTCGAGAAAATATCGCCTTAGATGAAAAACGAAACGTACCGATTCAAGAAGCGATTCAGATGGGTGCAACGGCTACATTTGGTGAAAAATATGGCGATTTTGTTCGGGTGATTACGTTTGACCCTAACTTCTCGGTAGAACTTTGCGGTGGAACGCACGTGCCAGCAACGGGCTGCATTGGTTTGTTCAAATTTACGACGGAAGGTTCTGTCTCTGCGGGTGTTCGTCGGGTTGAGGCAGTCACAGGCGTAAAAGCATTTGAATTGATGCGCCAACAAAAAAACACGCTCGACCAATTAGCAACTCTTCTACGTTCGTCCAATGATTTGATTAAATCTGTGGAGAATTTATTGGATGAAAAAGCCCAATTGCTCAAGCGAGTTGAAGCATTGGAGAACGAGAAACTGCAACAAATCAAACAAGATTTACTTCAAAAAGTAGAAACAATAGCAGGTTTCCCAGTGATTGCGACACAAGTTCAGGTACCTTCAGCAGATGCCTTGAAACAATTGGCGTATGAGTTGAAAACGAAGTTACCTTCGGCGTTTTTGGTACTTGGTGCGGTAATTCAAGACAAGCCACAATTGGCGGTCATGGTTTCTGATGAATTGATTGCAGACAAGCAATTGCACGCAGGAAATATTGTGAAAGCAGCAGCCAAAGCCATGCGCGGCGGTGGCGGCGGGCAACCACATTTTGCCACTGCTGGCGGAAGTGACGCCAATGGCTTGACAGAAGCAATTGCACTTGCCAAAGCAAATTTGAGCTAATCGAGTTTCATATATCTGTAAAAAAAAGGTTGTTTATCCAGAAGATAGGCAACCTTTTTTAATAAAAGAATGGCCAATAAAAGGAACAAAAAACCATTAATCCGTTTTCATTTTGTTTCCTGAATCAATTCTCTTTAAATTCGATTCATTAAAAACAACGAATGAATGAAAAAAAATAGTGTCGCCTCCTCGCTTTCAACAGTCAAAACAGGCTTGTTTTATTCCGCAGCGGCCAGTCTTTTGATGGGTTCTTTATTGGGTTGCCAAACAAGCCAAGACGAGGGTGTCAGTTACGAAGAAGTAAATGTCACAGAGCCCACCAAAGGCGTGATTACGAAAGTCAAGGAAGTGAAAGCAGGTGAATACGAATTAATCGAAGAGCAAATTATTGACAGCAAGTCAGATTCGAAATTCATCATTGAAAACCTTGATGGAACCACCAAAGAGCTTAGTTTACAAGAAGCGCAAGCCTTGATAAAAGAAGAAGACAAAGACAGCACACAAGTAGCACAACGATACGGAAATTCGGGTTTCGGAGGGTTGGGCTCCATGCTTTGGTGGAGTGGAATCGGCTACATGTTGGGGCGAAGCATGTCTAGCCCAGGATACAATGGCTTTTACCGCCGCCGCGACGACAGAGGCGGTTATACGGGCGGAAATTCCGGTGTGTATCGGAGCAATCCAGCCAACGCGAATGCCATGCGCTCACAACTCTACCAAACTTCCACGACACGGACAGTCACAAGACCTGTTTCTACTGGAAGGTCAGGATTTTTCAGTTCGTCGAGTAGAAGTTCTTTTTCTAGTTAAGTCCAAGAAACATGAAAATAAAACACATTGCCCCTCTACCTAGCACGGTTTTCAATCAGTTAGGGTGGGAATATTATATATCGGAACAAGCCTTGGGGTATTTGGCGAATGAATTGGTTCAAATCTCGAAAAAAGAGGCAGAAAAGCTCTACGAAGCTACCAATGAAGTGTATGACTTATTCGTTGAAGCAGGAGAATATGTGCTGCAAAACAACCTTTTGGACACTTTAGGCATTCCCAAAAACTTACATGTACTCATTCGGCATACTTGGGAAAGGGAAAATCATCTTCATTTATTTGGTCGTTTTGATTGGGCGGGTGGAATCCATGAACCGTTAAAATTACTTGAATTTAACGCAGATACCCCAACGACACTTCCAGAAACGGCTATACTACAATGGTTGCAACTCAAAGCCAATCAATTGGACGAAAATAAGCAATTCAATACCGTATATGATGATTTGGTCAATCAATTTATTCGACTAAAACAGGCAAATCCGTCTAAAGAACCACGCATATTATTTTCTACCTTATCTGGGTATCCGGAGGACGACAACAATGTGGCACTCCTCATGGAAGCCGCAGCCGAAGCAGGATTTTTTACTGATTTTTGCTTTGTTGAAGACGTAACTTTCTCAGAATTTGACGGTATTTTTGCACCAAACCAGTACGGAGATTTAGCCCATTTTGGCTTTTGGTTTAAACTTATTCCGTGGGAATTTATCGCAGAAGATGAACCCGAATTATGTGAAATATTGACACGATTAGTCACCCAAGAAAAGTTGGTGATTGTTAATCCTGCTTATACCATGCTGTTTCAGTCCAAAGGTATTCTTCCCATTTTGGCACAACTATTCCCGGAAAACCCGTATCTACTTCCTACTTTTTTTGAGATTCCGAAGGAGCAAACAGCACGGAATTGGGTAGAAAAAGTAGTGCTTGGACGTGAAGGAGCCAATGTGCGTTTTATTGATGCCTCCGGGCGAACTACAGACGAAAGTTTGGGTGACTATGCATATCAGAAAACCATCTTCCAAGAAAAAACAAACCTAGAAAGAGACGACGCAGGCTATTATTACCAAGCAGGCGTTTTCTTTGCGTACCAAGCAAGTGGATTGAGTTTCAGACGTGCCAAGCAAGCTATTATGGATAATTCCGCCCAGTTTATTGGACATTATTGGGAATAAATACGGATTTATTGATATGATTGAAGAAAACAAATGAGCAAACAAGGCGTTTTTTGCGTATATATTTGTAAATCAATACCAAACCGTAATCACTATGAAATAAATCCAAATGACATTTCAATTTCGCGTACTCGCTCCCATTCATTTTGTTTTTGAACACTTGGCAGACATGCAACAATTCGCTTTAGTACACCCTGTTATTCAACGAATTGAAAAAGCAGAACCCAATGGGTTTCTTGTGCACGAAACGCTACCTCTGACTTTTTTTACTTTCTCGTTTACCTACCCCGTTCAAATTATTGAGCTCGTTGAAAACAAGAAAGTGCATCTACGAGCAACTGTTTTTCACCTCGTTACGATCAATATGAAATTCCATTTGTCAGTGACCAATGCGCATGTAGATGTTGAAGAGGAAATACACATACAAACATGGCTTCCTATTCGACGAATAATGCAAATCATTTTCAAAAAAACGCACCATCAATTGATGCAAAATATTGAAGAGGAGTATCAATTGAAAATTTCGATGTAAAACTGCTAAATTTATCCATCATCAAAACAAAAAGTGAGGCAATCACACCCTATTGTACGTATGAAAAAACAGCTTTTTTTAGGACTTTTCTTGCTCGCAAGTACATTTATTGCTTGTGTAGAGCAACCCGTTGAGCCGGTAAATGTATCTCCTGCCAATCCTAATTTAGAGGTTAATGGCTGGATACATGACCAAATGAAAACCTATTATCTCTGGACAGACCAGATGACTCCAAAAGCTTCTTCTGACCTAACGTTATCCCCAGATGAATACTTTGAATCCTTGCTTGTGAAGCCTGGCGAATTGGATCGTTTCTCTTGGATTGAGAAGAGTGCTACGGAGTTAATCAATTCATTACAAGGCAGAAACGTCGTTTTGGGCGTACGTACGTCTGCCTTCTTTACGAACGCATCTCAGCAAAATGTAGCGTATGCTATCTCGTATGTTTTGAAAGGAAGTCCAGCAGAAAAAGCAGGACTCAAACGCGGAGACTTTATCACGAAAGTAAATAATGTCGCACTCACTCCTGAAAACTTCGCTTCAGCTTTGGCGCCCGAATCACTTCAATTGACCCTTGGTACTTGGAACGAAGCAACGCGTGAAATTATACCCAATGACCGTGTGGTATCTGTGACAAAAACAGAACTTCAAACCAATCCTATTCAGTTTTCGACGGTCGTTGAACGAGATAATAAAAAAATTGGCTACTTGGTATATTTGCAATTCTTGAGCTCATTTGATAACGGACTACGGGAGGTTTTTGCCGATTTCAAAGCAAAAGGTGTGAATGAATTAGTCTTGGATTTACGTTACAATGGTGGAGGAGCGATTTCATCCGCAGTAACACTAAGCTCCTTGATTGTCAAGAACTTAAGTACAGACAATATTATGTACAAAGACCAATGGAACAAAGAAGTGACTGATTATTTCGTGGAAAGAAACGGCCCAAATTTTTTCAATCGGTATTTCCGGAACGAACCAGACAATCTAGGAACATTGCAACGTGTTTATGTATTGACTTCACGCAGCACTGCTTCAGCTAGTGAATTGGTAATCAACAGTTTAAAGCCATACATGGAGGTTATCGTCATTGGTGACAATACAGCAGGTAAAAACGTGGGTTCTATCACGATACAAGATGAAAACAAACGTTGGGAATGGGGACTTCAGCCCATTGTTTTGAAAACGCTCAATGCACTTGGACAATCTGATTACGGAACAGTAAACGGATTTACGCCCAATATTGTACAAAGGGATAATGTCTTGCCTTTCCAACCCTTTGCATCTGAAAACGAGACCTTGTTCCGTCTGGCATTGGAGCATATCACCCAAAAACCAGTGGCTTCGGCGACATCAGCACGTTTGCGCGCGCAACGACCTGTACCACAAGCAAGCCGCGAATTTGTTTCGGATAATCCTTTTGAAAATCGCAAAGAAATGTGGATTACAGAGTTACCAAAATAAGTTAAATATTCATTCCATTACAAAAAAGCACTTCAGTCCGAAGTGCTTTTTTTGTACATGTTTTACGAGAATTAAAAATTCTCCTTGTTCATCAACGTACCTGTTCCACGAATGGTTACTTTTTTTGTCTCTACGTTAAATACTTCAGTAGAAATATCGGCGATACTTCGTGCCTCATTCACGGCTTCAACACGGAAAACCACCTCGTATTCTGTATCCACAAACATCGGACGAAGATACTCCGTTACTTGCTTCATATACACAGAACCAGGGCCACCGGGCTTATTCATGCCTAAAAATTTGGTAAATACGCTGCTACTCAAATGTCCATGAATAATTGGCTTTTTGAAAGGCGTTTGTGCCGCATATTCTGCGTCTAAGTGAATCGGGTTGTGGTCTCCTGTCAAATTGGCAAAGGCAATGACATCATCTTGTGTAAAACTAAATTTCATTCGGTACTCAGAACCAACAGGTATTTTTTCAGCCATAAATCAACAAATATTAAATAAAAAAAATAAATTATACTTTTCTTAACTCGTGTGGTCGCTACAAATCACCCATCTTCCGTTTATTCTTCGGAAAATCAAAGTAAAATGTCCGCCGATATCTCCCACATTGGGGCGTGCCAAATCCCATTTACCCAAAACCCAGGCAACATTTGGCCCTAGCTCTTGAATTTCCTTGATTTGGAACGTCAGTGTACCCATTTTTTCACGCGTTTCATACGTTTGCAAATACCGTGCTTTGGTTGCTTCAAAGCCTTTGGTGACACCGTTTTTCCCGATGAACATCAGCGAGTCTGACTGCCAATAATACGACATAAAAGTAGGAATATCTCCTTGATTCCAGGCAAACTGTTGTTTTGCCATGACGTCCCGAATGGCAGCTGCATTACTTATTTGCCCAAAGACCGTTATATTTGCAAGCAAAGTGATAAGAACAAGACTTGAAATAAAAATAGTAATTTTTTTACGCATCATTTTATGAAAATTAAAAGAAAAACAGATGGAATTGTTTACTCAACCAACCCTGATTTTGTCCCGGATTCGGAAGAAAATGAGGTAGAAACATTGCCCAATACACAACAAAAACTAAAAGTTTGGCTCGACAGAAAAGGAGGAAATAAAGTTGTTTCTCGAATTTCTGGATTTATTGGACAAGCGGACGATTTGCAACAACTTAGAAAAAAAATCCAAACGTTGTGTGGTTCGGGAGGAACAGATAAAGACGGCGAAATACTAATTCAAGGTGACTTTCGCGAAAAAATCGTCGCTTTTCTTTCCAAAGAAGGATATCAAGCAAAAAAAGCAGGGGGTTAACCCCTGCTTTTTTAGGACACGCCTCCCATCCAGCTTTTGAACGGTTTCGAGAACACAATAAAGAAAATCCCCAAACCAGCACCAAACAAGCAAACTTGTAAGAACAGACCAGGCATCGACTGTACGTTTTCTGCATTGAAATTTCCGGCGAATAAACCAGCAATTAAATTGCCCAAGGAGGCAGCCACAAACCAAAGTCCCATCAATTGCGAATAGTATTTTTTAGGAGCCAATTTGGTGTACGTACTGAGTCCAACAGGAGATAAACAAAGTTCGCCGAGCGTGTGTAACATATAGGTAAATGTCAACCAGCCCATACCTGCCAAAGAACCATCTAAAACAGATTCAGCTGCAAAATACATCACCAAGAAACCGAGACCCATTTGCAGTAAACCTAGACCAAATTTAATCGGCGTAGAGGGATTCAAATTCTTTTTGTTCAGATAAACCCAGAGAGCGCCAACCGGGGCAGAAAATACAAGAATGAAGAAAGAATTGGCATTTTGAAACCAAGAGGCAGGCATAATCCAGCCGGCAAAATCGCGGTTGGTGTGTCTATCTGCAAAAATAGTCAAAGAGGTTCCCGCTTGTTCAAAACCAGACCAGAACAGCGTTGCCCCCACGAAAAAGACAAAAAGTACACCAACCCGCTTGCGTTCGACAATCGTCAAGGATTTATCTAAAAATCCAATATAAAAAAAGTAAAGAAGCGTGATACCGCTGATGACGTATTGCATGGATTCCGCCAAAACTGGTGCTGAAATTGTACCAGACATCAATAGAAAGAAAACCAAAGCGAGCAAACCACCAACAACATAGAGAAAAGTAGGTGCGCCTTGTTCTTTTGGTACTTCACCCAAACCAGCTAGATACTTGCCATTTGTTTTGAAGAGAATCAATCCGAAAAGCATGGCAAATGCGGCAGCGCCAAAGCCATAATGCCAACCTACTTTTTCGCCCAGATAACCCACGACGAACATGCCCAAGAATGCACCTAAGTTGATACCCATATAAAAGATAGAAAAACCAGCGTCTCTTTTGGCACCACCTTCAGGATACAATTCTCCGACGATGGAGCTAATATTAGGTTTTAATAAACCCGTACCAACCGCAACTGTTGCCAGACCCAAGAAGAAAATAGTGGGCGATGCAGGAACAGCAAGAATAATGTGGCCAAGCATGATGATAATACCACCATACCAGATGGCTTTTTTCTGTCCGAGGATATTATCGGCAATCCAACCACCGGGGAGAGTCAAGAGATAAACAGAGGACGCATAGAGACCATAAATAGCCCCGCCTTCTGCTTCAGGCAACCCCAGAGCACCTTCTTTGGCGGAGCGAATTAAATATAAAAAGAGGATGGCACGCATACCATAATAGCTGAACCTCTCCCACATTTCTGTAAAGAACAGGACAAAAAGGCCACGAGGATGACCAAAAAGAGTTTTTTCGTTCATAGTTTATCGATTACTGATTTTTGAATAGAATAGGTTTTACTTTTTTAGTGAAAGTACATCATATTTTCAAAAATAGTAGATTTTTCCAAAAAATGGGGAGTTCTCTTCGGAATCATCTGGGCAATAGTTTTTAAAAATACCAGACAAATCTATTAAAAGTACAATTTTTATTTTTTTTATTGAAGTAACTTGCAGAAGTTTATTTCGTTCATTTTAAAACTATATATTTCAGTAGTCTATACAACTAGATTAAGGAAATGGAATAAAAATGTATTTTATACACATAAAATACTCATAATCAATAATTTAAAAAATTATTAAAAAAATTTGCGAAATTTCGCTAAAAATATTTGGTTCGCTAAATTTTGTCATATATATTTGAATCGGATTTGGCACTTCATTAGAAAAATACATTTTATTAAATTTAAAATAGCGCCTGATGACCTTACAACAAGAAACCCTTGCATTGCCTGTTGGCGTCACGTTAGACCGTTTTATCAAGAGGCAACAAAGTAGTGTGCCAACTGCCACAGGCGACCTATCTCAGCTTCTCCGAGATATAGCATTGGCTGGAAAGATTGTCAATCGGGAAATAAATCGAGCGGGGTTAATTGATATCACGGGCGCCTTTGGAGGTCAAAATCCGAGTGGGGAATCGCAGCAGAAATTGGATGTTATTGCCAATATTCGTTTCATTCGCGCACTCAAAAACGGAGGTGAAGTTTGCGCCATCGTAACAGAAGAAGACGATGAAATCATTCATACAGGCAATGATTACGGCAAGTACGTAGTCGCTATTGACCCCCTAGATGGTTCCTCGAATATTGATGTAAACGTCTCAATTGGGACTATTTTCTCTATTTATCGGCGTATCACACCCGAAGGAGTTCCTGCCACAATGGAAGATTTTTTACAAGGTGGCGAACAACAAATCGCAGCGGGATACATATTGTATGGTTCATCCACGATTCTAGTCTATACAACGGGGCATGGTGTTCATGCGTTTACATACGAAAATTCACTAGGCGAATATTTCTTGTCACATACATCCATTCAAACTCCCCAAACGGGCAATATTTACTCGATAAATGAAGGAAATTATTTAACTTTTTCGCATCCTGTGAAAGCCTATTTAACCCAATGTCATTTGGCGAATGTTTCTAGCAGATACATCGGTTCGTTGGTCGGTGACTTTCACAGAAATCTCTTGAAAGGAGGCGTTTACCTCTACCCTTCCACGATAGATAAACCTTCTGGGAAATTACGTCTGCTGTATGAATGCTATCCGCTTGCATTTATTTGTGAACAAGCCGGAGGCAAAGCCACAGACGGCCATCAACGAATCTTGGATATTGCCCCCAATCATCTGCACCAAAGAGCCCCACTGTTCATCGGCTCCGCAGAAATGGTCAAAGAAATTATGACTTGTTTTTCATAAATTAATACATATACTTCATCAACAATTAATACAATGACTAGTTCTTCAACAGCTGAAATCCTTCGCGACACGCCCGTTCGTGCAGCAAGCATCTTAGACCAATTATCTCCCGAACAATTGGTCGCTGAAGCCATCGCAAACGGGGAAGGAGAACTCACCTCCACAGGCGCACTTATGTGTGCAACTGGCTCATTCACAGGTAGATCACCCAAAGACAAATTTCTTGTCTTAGACGAAAAAACAGAAAATTCTGTTTGGTGGGGAAAAATCAATCAGCCTTTTTCACCTGATGCTTTTGAAGCGATTTATCAAAAAATGCTTGCCTTTATTGCAGATAAAAAGGTTTATACGCGCAAAGCATTTGCGGGTGCAGAACCCTCCGCCCGGCTTAGCCTACAAATCATCAATACACAAGCTTGGCAGAACCTGTTTTGCCACCACATGTTCATCCGACCAACGGAAGAAGAACTTGCTCATTTCACGGTGGACTTCACCATTCTTTGTGTACCAGAATTTTTGGCAGACCCAGAAATCGACCAAACGCGCCAAAGCAATTTTACAATTGTCGATATGACACGAAGAATCTTGCTCATCGGCGGAACGGGCTATGCAGGTGAAATGAAGAAAGGTATTTTTACTGTTTTGAACTACATTTTACCCGAGGAAAAAGGGTATTTGTCGATGCACTGCTCCGCCAATGTGGGTCAAGATGGTGACACAGCCATCTTTTTCGGACTCTCAGGCACTGGGAAAACAACGCTTTCAACCGACCCCAACAGACAACTTATCGGAGATGACGAGCATGGATGGTCAGACAATGCTGTTTTCAACTTTGAAGGAGGTTGTTATGCCAAAGTCATCGACTTGTCGCCCGAACAAGAACCCGCTATTTACAAAGCGATTCAAAACGGGGCAATTGTCGAAAATACGGTTTTCAAGCTAGGTACAAACGAGGTGAATTACGCGGATACAAGTCTTACGTTAAATACTCGTACTGCCTACCCGCTTTACCACATTGAAAACTCCTTAGAGCCGTCTATTGCAGGTGCGCCGAAGAATATCTTTTTGTTGACGTACGATGCGTTTGGGGTTATTCCACCGATTAGCCGTTTGAATGCCGACCAAGCCATGTATCATTTTGTATCGGGTTATACCTCCAAAGTGGCAGGAACTGAAATGGGCGTTACAGACCCAGAAGTAACATTTTCAGCTTGTTTTGGTGCGGCTTTTTTACCCCTGCACCCGACCAAGTATGCAAAACTATTGGGTAAAAAAATCAAGGAAGGCAGTGCCCGCGTATGGTTGATTAACACAGGTCTTGTTGGAGGTGGTTTTGGTGTCGGCAAACGTATGCCATTGGCACAAACGAGAGCCATGATTACGGCAGCATTGAACGGAGATTTGGAAAAAGTAAGCTATACACGTCATCCGATTTTTGGGATGATGATACCTGACCAATGTCCATTTATAGCACCACAGGCACTCCTACCCTGGAAAACCTGGGCAGACGAGGCGAAATACAACGAAGCAGCCACAAAACTCGCGGAGAAATTCCAACACAACTTTGAACAGTTTTCGGATTTGGTTGACCCGAATATTCAGTCGGGTGGCCCTATCCTGAGTCATAAATAAGGGTTAAGTTAACGTTAAACCTCCGCGAATTTTTTGCGGAGGTTTTTTTTGGTAGAAGCCGAATAGGAATGAATTTGCCTTCGGCTTCTTTTACCCCGTTGCCTTCGACTTCGCTAAGGCAACGGGGTAAAAGAACTTCGACCTCATCTCGACAACTGAGCGAAGCCGAAGTAGTCGGAAAAGAGCGTCGGCTTCATCTCGACAACTGAGCGAAGCCGAAGTAGTCGGGAAAAGAGCGTCGGCTTCATCTCGACAACTGAGCGAAGCCGAAGTAGTCGGGAAAAGAGCTTTTCACCTAAAGGAAAAGCGCACTTTTACCAGAACCTGCGACGGGCGAAGCTGATACGTGGACTCAGCGTATGCAAACGAACTTGCCGACACCGTGGTCAAGGTTTTGATATTGAATATGTTATCCCAATTGGCCTCAAAGTCAATTTTTGACTTAGGAAACGCATACCGAAAAATCAAATCCGTAAAAAGATTTTGTGAATTTTGATTGATAAATCGGTTAATATACAGTTCGTTACGAACTCCTAGAAATGTTTTCTCTGATGGATAAAAGCTTAACTCGGCTTGGTGAGTCTGCTGCTTAGCAAGTTGCGGAATTTGATATTCAATGCTGTTTCGCAGGTAAGAAAGTTGGTAGTTATACTCCATTCCAAACCAATCGAAGACATTCAGAGTCACTTTGGCATCGGGACGGATATTTCGATAATTCACCACCGTTAACTTGTCGTTGATAAATTGCTGCTGCGCGCTTTGAAAAACACTAATTCCCACCGAAGCGTTGAATTTTACTTGACTAAAATACTTTCCAAACCGGCTCGAAATGGTCTGATTGAACGATGTATTTCTTTGTTCAACTACCACTAATTCAATTGCTCCATTTTCGTCAACTTGGTTGGAAATCAACAAGTTATTGTCAGTAACGGTGTTGAGATAAAGGATGTTAAAAAAGGTGGAAATTAGCGGATTACGGTAATTCAAACCACCCGAAAATGAGTGAGAAATGGCAATCGGAATTGAAGAATTTCGGCGCTCGATGGTTCGGTAGTTTTTCAGGATATATCCATAATGCACATTTTGTAATTCGCCTAAGTTCACGTTTCGTTTTACCGAAGTATTTGCCTTCCAAAAAGCGTTCATTTCATGAGTCACGTCCAATCGTGGTTCAAATGCCAAACGATTCAGACTTTGTCCTTCATCCAACATACGTTCTTGAATTGAAAGTTGGTAATAATTCAGCGGTGTTTCAAATGTGTATCGCCAGTCTTTTTTCCGATATTCTGATTTTAATTTCACGTATGTTCTCGTTTGCAACCAAGTCAAATCGTTACTAAACTCGCTTCCAAGTTGAGCAGGATTTTCAGACGAAACACGGGTTAGTTCAGACCTCAGCTGCTGCCGTTGTACAGCAAACCCAAGCGCTGGAGATAAAATTATACCTTTGAAATTTCGGGTCAAACTAACTGCATTATTGGTCTGAAACGTATTCAATTGAACAACCTGATTCAGTGTAGAGAACGACTGTCCATTATGTAATAAGTCGGGAAATTGCCCCGGCATAACTAATAGCGACTGTGGCGATTGATTGAAATTCACAAACGACTGGAACGTCATTAATTGCTTACCAACAGTAAACATATTTTTGAGTTTATTCGCAATCGAGAAATACGGATTGTTCAATTCTTGTATTAAAGCTTCGCTGTTACGAGTAATATTTCCATTCTGTGCGTCCCAAAATCCCCGAAATTTCAGTTCGTTAGTAAAGTACTTTTTAGGGTTATTTTTTTGAAGGGATAACGTTGTCTCCAACGAGTTAAAGAAGAGTTGATTATATTTATTTTCTATCATTCCAATCGTATCAAGTGGCGTATAAAAAAGCGTGGTGGTACTTCCTCTTTGCTGTTGATAATCATTGGTATAGGAAGTATTTAGGCGTAATTCATAGTTCTTTTTTAGCTTTTGCAATTGGTTTATTGAACCCAAATGTACGTCATTATCAAGCCATCGACTATCAGCAAACGGCGGTGAGGCAAGTTGCTGAATCTGCAACCAATCTCGCTTATCATCACCACTTTGAAAGTCATTCATCAAATCCTGAATGGTCAGTACTTTGATTTGTTTTGCGATATTATTTCCAACGTTATTGGCTTGGTACGAACCAATAAACTGATTCTTTTTCGTGAACATCATGGGCGTCACGTTGGCTTCCCAAAGCAAAGGCGAAGTCCCAACGCCCAGATTTGCCATTCCCGTAACAGTTACATTATTTTTGAGTTGGATATTGATAGCCGCATTCTCCGAAAACTCCAAGCTATCGAGCATTTTAATGGGTTGATGATTCTCCACAATTTGCACACCCGAGACGGCATCGACAGGCAGGTTTTCATTCGCCAAATGATACCGACCGCCGAGAAGATCTAATCCTTCGATATAGTATTTATTAATTGGTTTTCCTTGGTACAATATCCTCCCTGACTGTTCAACCTCAATACCGGGTAGCTTTTTGATGATGTCAACAATTGCCCGGTCATTTGCATCTTTAAATGAACCCACATTGAACGTCAACGTATCGCCTCTCCTACTGATTGGGTCAGGTTTTACGATTAATTCCTTTAAATCAATAGTTTGTCCAACTACGATGAAATCATTCTCTTGGGAGTTATTCTGCACCTTTTTTTTCTGCGAGGCAAAACCCAAGGCATATAAATTTAGCTGAAGAGAATCTACGGAGGAAGCGTATTCAATCTTGTAGTTTCCGCCTATATCGGTGATAGAAAATGCCAAGATTTGCGGAGAATTGGGCTTCGAAAGCGTAACATTTACACCCGGAATCGACTTGCCGCTTTCATCCTTTACCTTGCCTTTAAAAATGCTTTGGGCAAAAGTGAGTTGGGAAAAGAAGAGGAAGAACGGAATAAATGGTTTAAAATTCATTCAAATTATTTCATAGAAGTTTGGCAAAAATGAAATGCAATAGTAGCTGTATCGAAAAGTATGCATAATCACTCTACTTGGGTCAGTCATGCAGCTGCATTTGTGTCGGGAGTTGGATACGTAGCGGATTTGACTGAGGCTTTCAGATAATTCATTCTCCATTCTTGATAAATTCGGTTTTTACCTTAATCCACCCGAAGTTCGAGAGGGTTGTTGTCTGACTTTTGTTTTTGTCTGTATTTCTCTTGAATATCCGGTGTTTTAATGATATCAAATCCCATCTCGCGCATTACATCGAGAGATTGAATTCGCATTCGCTCTCTTGCTTTAAAAACTTGTTCTCTTGAGGCGTTTATTATTTTTTCCCCAGTACTAGGTACTTTCAGAAAAGAAGAATGCGTCGTTTGTTCAAAGGATAATAGACTAAAATCGTAGTGATTTTTGTCATCGTGTATCTGCACAATCAGTCCAGGAAGCCCAAAGAAAACATAGGGACCGTCAGAGATGGGTATTTCATGGGTAAACCAAGCAATATACGTTCGCCCTCCAAAGTATCCCGTTGCCTTGTTACAAAGATACCCCTTGATTGTCGAGGTATCCGTCTGTATTTCCCATTTAAAGTTGGGTTGAAACGAATATAAATAATTTGATAAAGCAATCTTTTCAAATAAATTTATTTTGTATTTCGGCAAATCTTTGGCAATATGTAAATTAAAATCTGTTGGTTTTAAATTTCCTTTGTTGCTCATGACTTCATAGGCAGTCAGCTTACCTGAATTAACAAGTTTAATCAGGGAATCCTTAAATGCAAAATTATCAGTATAATAGTAAGATTTAATTTTACTTTCAATATACAAAATGGCCGTTTCTTCAAATTTAATTTCAGAATTTGTAGAATCTCGTTGGGATTGAACCCTATATTTAACTTGGAAATTTTGAGCAAATAATACATTTGAAACTAGTTCAAAAAGTAATAAAAATATCAATTTTTTGTACATGCATATAACAAGTTTTGTATTTAATTCAGATAAAATTCTAAAAAATGAGGTTATATCATTTTACGAAATAACCTCATTTTTATACTACTATATAATTCTATCTTCTACAAAGGTCAGCCTCCAGAGTTTCCCAAGCTTCTACTAGTTGTTCAAAACTAGGGTTGCTTAATACATCAAAACAAACTGTCCTACATGAAAGCCCAAAACATTCCCAAGTAAAGTTTACATTTTCATTAGAAACTACTTTCTGCTCAACTGTTTCCTTCATTTTGGGATTTTCTTTTTTGTCCCCGTCATTCGCAAAGGCGAAAGTAGCGCAACACATCAAGGCAATTGTCAATAATAAATTTTTCATGTTGTAAAAAAATAAAGTGAAATAAATTGATTTGTCTGAACACCGCCGTAACCGGTTAACCGCTTTGTTCTCAACAAATTTCGATAAATTTACCTCTTACTTCAAGTATTATATGCAAAAGTATTTGCATAACTTGCAAAAGATTTATTTTGAAAACTAAACTGCCAGTTATCTATGAAAACCCAAAACAATATCCGTGAACTGCGTGAGCGCAAGCGTCTTACACTGCAAGCTCTTGCAGATGAATTAGATATTAGCATTGCCACCCTCAACCGAATGGAAAACGGAATCATCAAACAATTTAAACCCGATTTCTTGGTCAGATTAAGCACAGTATTAGAATGTTCAATCGACCACTTATTTAAAGACAGAATAGTCAAAGAAGAAGTATCTCTATCTAAAGAGCAACTTTACCGAGAACTACTAGCTACAAAAGATAAGCGTATCAAGGATTTGGAAGCAGAATTGAAAGACAGAAATTAGAAAGCAGAGAGTTCTACAAAAGATTCAAAGAAAAATTGTATTCATTTTTCTATTCGATCCAGAAAAGCCCACAAATTCGTCTTTTAAAGCAAATCAGTTTGTATCCTCTATCGTTTACTTACTTAGAAAATTGGTCATGTGACGTAAAATACAACGAGGCAGCTACAAAATTCGCTGAAAAATTCCAACAGTATTTGATTGACCCAAATAGTCGGTTGCGTGGCTCTTTTTTGAGTCATAAATGAGAGTTAAGCAAACGTTCATCTTCCACGCATTTTTACAGTATTTTCTCTAATGGATGTAGAATATGAATATATTTATTTTCGGCTTCTCGAAATTTGTTGCCTTCGGCTACGCTCAGGCAACAGGGAAAAAGGCTACGCTCAGGCAACAAAGAAAAGGGCTTCGCTCAGGCAACAAAGAAAAGGGCTACGCTCAGGCAACAGGGAAAAAGGCTACGCTCAGGCAACAAAGAAAAGGGCTACGCTCGGGCAACAGGGAAAAGGGCTACGCTCAGGCAACTGAGTAAAAGCTTTATCCCGACGACTGAGCGCAGCCGAAGCCGTCTGTATGAAGCCAATTGCCTCAACCACTAATTAAAATAATAGCCAATGAAAGGATATATGTATATACTAAAATGTTCCGATGGTAGCTACTATACTGGTAGTACCAAATATCTGGAGTTAAGAATTGCACAGCACCAAAATGGCAAGGGTGCAAACCATACAAAAAAACACTTGCCTGTTAGTTTGGTTTATTACGAAGTCTTTGACCGAATTGATGAAGCTTTTTATAGGGAAAAGCAAATTCAAGGTTGGAGTAGAAAAAAGAAAGAAGCTCTAATAAATAACAAACCGGAAGACTTGCATTTGCTATCAGTTTGTCAAAACAAAACGCACTACAAAAATTTCAATTTGGACTCCCGTCAGAATTTGGACGAAAAACTAGATACTGAAGAATAGCGTAGAAGGTGGTTTCGGCTTCGCTCAACCACCGTTCGGCTTCGCTCAACCACCGTTCGGCTTCGCATACTTTGTTGCCTTCGGCTACACTCAGGCAACAAAGAAAAGGGCTACGCTCAGGCAACTGAGTAAAGCTTTATCCCGACGACTAAGCGAAACCAACATTCATCTACGTGCACCTTCGGTTGAAAAATCCCGACGACTGAGCGTAGCCGAAGTCGTCAGAAAAAAGCGCCAGCTTCACCTAGACGACTAAGCGTAACCAAAATCATCGCGAAACCAACATTCATCTACGTGCACCTTCGGTTGAAAAATCCCGACGACTGAGCGTAGCCGAAGCCGCCGGATAATATGTTTACAGGTATTCTAGATATTGGTTTCAGAGTATCTAAATCAATATTTTCCTTCTCTTTTTGACTAATCCATAATCTCCTCTAAAATAACTAATAATTTAGTTTTGAAACTAAAAAAATAGTTATACATTTGTTCAACTAAAAACATAGTTGATATGATAGATAAAGAACTTACCAAAGCGGAGGAGGAAATCATGCTCGTCCTGTGGGAACTTCAACGCGCTTTTGTGAAAGAAATTCGTGAAAAATTTCCCGACCCCAAACCCGCCTACAACACGGTTTCTACCATCGTCCGAATCCTCGAACAAAAAGGATTTGTAGCCCACCAAGCCTTCGGAAAAACCCACCAGTATTTCCCCACTATCTCCAAAGAGGAATACCGCGGCTTCTCCGCAAATAAACTCATGGAAAGCTATTTCGGAAACTCCGTCGGCGCACTGGTTTCTCATTTCCTTAAAGAGAAATCCATCAATCTAACCGAAGCCGATGAACTCTTGGACTTAATCGAAAAACTAAAAAAATAAGGAATCATGGAAAAGCTACATTATTTCATCCAAGTCAATGGCTATTTGGTGCTTTGTTGGTTGTTTTATGTTCTCTTTTTGCGAAAGGAAACGTTCCATCAATGGAACCGCTTCTTCCTACTTTTTAGCGCCTTGGCTTCTCTCCTTTTGCCTATTCTTCAGGAAAAAATAACACTTTTTGAGGAATCTGCGCCTGTCGTGTACAAAGAATCGATTCCTACTTGGGCTCTTCCAGCGTTCGAAATCTCTGCCTCCACCCCAACCTATGACTATGCCATTTTTGAGCATATCTACTGGGCAGGTGTTCTCATTTCTGCCTTACTTTTGCTCAGAAGATGCTGGCAAACATACCGCTTTGTACAACAAAAAAAACCCGGTGCTTGGACATTTATGCGGTCAGTATTTGTACATCCGCAAGTTCCAAATTACCAAACGGTTCTTCTGCACGAACAAACCCATGCGCACCAATGGCATAGTTTGGACCTCATCGTTTGGGAATTACTGCTTATTTTTTGCTGGATGAATCCGGCCGTTTATGGCCTGCGTATTGCTTCCAGAAATATTCATGAATTTATTGCGGATGAATATGCCGCCCGCACTTTACCTACCCGCGCCGACTACGCAACGCTGCTTGTTCATCACCAATTTGGTGTGAGCCCGAACTCTTCCTTAGAACATCACTTTTTTTCTCATTTCACCCTTAAAACTCGTATTCGTATGATTATGAAAAACCGTTCAAACAGATCAGCCTTACTCAAGTATGGTCTAATTTTGCCGCTTTTTGTGGCTACCATTGCACTGTCCTCCGCTCAACTGGCCGAAAAATCGAAGCCTGCTGCACTCCAATCGACTTGGGAGGCACTTCAGGACGATGTAGAAATTATACTGACTCCACTCGAAGAAAATCAACCTGTTACTACTACTTCACAGGATACGACGAAAAAAGGAGCAAAATTACCCATTGAGAACCTAGGAACTGTTATACAAGCAGAAGACAATCCTGAATTTCCAGGCGGAATACCTGCTCTTTACGAGTGGCTTAGTAAAGAAATCAAATACCCTGAAGAAGCTAAAAAAGCCAAACAAGAAGGGAAAATTTTTGCCCGTTTCGTTATACAATCCGATGGTTCCATTGGTAATGTAGAGATTCTAAAAGGTATCAGTCCAGAATTAGATGCTGAAGCCGTTCGCGTGATTAAAAAAATGCCTACTTGGAAACCTGGGAAACAGAATGGGAAATCCGTCAACGTTTTTTATAATATGCCAATCGCCTTTAGTTTGGGCGAACCTAAAGCACCTAAAAAACCTACTGAAACGGAAAACGTGGATGTTAACATAGAAATTGAGAAAATCAAAGAACCTACAGAACCAAAAAGTCCACCATCTCCACCTGCACCACCAAGACCTTCAAAAAATCTTGAAATGTCCTTACTTCCATCCAATACAAACATTGTATTTCAAGAAAAAGGAGATGCATTATACAAAGCATTAGACCCGAAAAAAATGAGTGTCTTTGTAGATGATAAGGAAATACCAGCAGATCAAATCAACACGATACTCAGTACAATTCAGCCCTCAGACATTCTGAGTATTGATATCTTAAAAGGAGAAAAGGCCATGGAAAAAGCAGGTAAAGAATCTGTTCTTCTCATTCGAACAAAGAAAAAGTAAACGAGAAATCAGGTACAAAAAAATCTCCATCGAATTGCTTCGACGGAGATTTTTTTTGGATAAAGCGTATTAAACTTCTACAAACTCTTTGACAGGTTCTGCGGAAGTATTGAGTAGCGGCTCAGGGGCTTTGCGCTGTTTACCGTATCCCAAAATTTGCAACATTGACTCGCTATCTTGCTCATCAGCAAAGAGTTCTGTCACCAAATCTCCTTTTTCATCGATATCAATCAAGACGTGTTTCGGAGCCGGAATTAAACAATGTTGAATACCTCCATATCCACCTAAAGACTCTTGATATGCACCCGTATGGAAAAAGCCAATGTACTGGTCTTTGGGTTGATTTTCCTCAACCATTGGCATATATAAATCCTCCGAATGTGCCTCTGTATTGTAATAATCGGCAGAGTCACAGGTCAATCCACCTAAATTTACTTTGGTGTAAGGCGCATCCCAATTATTTACAGGAAGCATGATGTATTTTTGGTTAATCCCCCAAGAATCAGGCAGTTGCGTGATAAACGAACCGTCCACCATATACCAAAGTTCACGGTCATTTTGTTGTTTTTGGTCGATTACTTTGTACAAAATCGCACCACTTTCACCAACGGTATAACTACCAAATTCTGTGAAAATATTCGGAACAGGCACATTGTTTTTATTACAAATCCATTGTACGTTTTCGATGATTTCGTCCACCATCGCTTGGTAGTCATAATTGAAAACCACGGAAGTTTGAATGGGCATTCCTCCACCAATATCAATGGAGTCTAGCTCTGGGCAAATTTTCTTCAGTTCACAATATTTGAACATAAAACGCGTCAATTCAGACCAATAGTAAGCAGTGTCTTTGATACCCGAATTGATGAAAAAATGAAGCATTTTCAGTTTAAAACGCGGATTCGGCTTGATTTTCGTCAGGTATAATTCATCCACATCTTTGTATCGAATCCCGAGACGAGACGTATAAAACGAGAAATTAGGTTCTTCGTCTGTGGCAATCCGCACGCCGACTTTCACTTCATCAGCGTGAACAGTCTCCAAATAATGGTCGATTTCGCCTAGATTATCCAAAACGGGCATACAGTTTTCAAAACCTTCGTTCAGGAATTGCGAAATATATGCCAAATACTGAGGTCTTTTGTGGCCATTGCAGATGATATACGTATCTTTTGCCACTTTTCCTTCTTCGTAGAGTGCTTTGATAATCGGCATATCAAAAGCCGAGGAAGTCTCGAGGTGAATATTATTCTTGAGAGCTTCGTCTAGGATAAACTTAAAATGAGAAGACTTGGTACAATAACAATAGGTATAATTACCTTTGTAATTGTATTTTCGCATCGCGTTTTTAAACAACAGTCTTGCGTGTTCAATGTGTTCACTTATTTTTGGAAGATAAGTAAGTTTCAGCGGTGTTCCGTACTTATTAATAATTTCCATGAGCGGAACATTATTAAAGAGCAAGTTGTGGTTGTCATCTACCCCAAATTCACGGGTAGGGAACTCAAAAGTCTGTTGAATTAAATCGATGTATCTTTTCATTTCTAAGTAAAATGCATAAAGCGACTTTTAGGTGAGAAATAAGAACCGTTTGGTAGATTTAGAAACGCTAAATTTAACCAAATTTGGTGCAAAAGTGATACAAAATTTACAACTTTGCAACATTACCTACTTTTAATGCGAGCAGTCTTGGAATTGCTCTAAAATTGTAGGATAATTCGATGAAAAAACCTTAATTTTCGAATAATTCGAAAAGACTTGTACAAATTGTATATACCATTTTGGTAAAAAATTGATACGAAAATAAACCCAATGAATTCAACTTCTACTCAAGTTCACTTTATTGCTATCGGTGGTGCTGTCATGCATAACTTGGCACTTGCTTTGCACAAAAAAGGATTCCAAGTAACAGGCTCTGACGATGAAATCTATGACCCTGCCAAATCGAGACTTGCTGCAGCAGGTATTTTACCCAAACAAATGGGTTGGTCTGTAGAGAATATCCATCCGAAATTAGACGCCGTCATTCTTGGCATGCACGCCAAAGCGGATAATCCAGAACTGCTAGAAGCCCAGCGATTGGGAATCAAAGTTTATTCTTTCCCTGAATATGTGTATGAACAATGTAAACATAAACAACGCATTGTCATTGCAGGAAGCCACGGAAAAACGTCGATAACCAGTATCATTTTACACGTGCTCAAGTACTTCAATCGCTCCTTTGATTACCTTGTCGGGGCACAAATCGAAGGGTTTGATTTGATGGTTCAATTGACTTCTGATGCCCCGATTATTATCATAGAAGGCGACGAATATCTATCTTCACCTATTGAACGCCGCTCAAAATTCCATTTTTATCATCCACACATTGCTCTTTTTAGTGGTATCTCGTGGGATCATTTCAATGTATTCCCAACATTTGAAAGCTATGTGAAAACATTTGAAGAATTGGCAGATGCATTACCCAAAGCAGGAACGATTCTTTTTGATGAGACAGATGATATTCTTCGTGTAATTGGCGAAAAAGACCGGGAGGACGTGTCTAAACTACCCTATAAGGCTCATCCGTACATGGTAGAAAACGGGCAAGTTTCTCTCCAAACAAAACAAGGGAATATTCCTATTTTGCTTTTCGGAGAGCATAACATGAAAAATTTGGAGGGAGCAAGATTAATTTTAGAAAAGTTAGGCATTCAGTCGGCTCAATTCTATGAAGCAATTCAGCATTTCAAAGGGGCGGCGAAACGACTTGAAAAAATAGCAGACAACCCTAATTTAGTCGTTTATCGTGATTTTGCCCATGCGCCATCCAAAGTGAAAGCAACTACCGAAGCGACAAAGCAACTATTTCCTACGCGTCGGCTGATTGCGTGTTATGAATTGCACACGTATAGTTCATTGAATCAATCGTTTTTACCTCATTATGCACAAACACTTGATGCGGCAGATACAGCAATCCTATTTTTTAGTCCACAAACATTGGCTATCAAGCAGATGGAACCATTATCCGAAGACATTATCCGAAAAGCATTTGGAAGAGAGGATATTTTGGTATTTACAGATAAAGAGGCGTTAGAAACCTATCTAAAAACGCAGAATTGGTTTCAGACGAACTTACTTTTGATGTCTTCTGGGACATTTGGAGGAATGGATTTTCTAAATTTTGCTCATCAACTGATGGAATTACCTGTGAATGAAGTTTATCCAGAACTACGTGTTACGGATGAAAAAACTGATTCGGGAGGCTGGAATGGTTTACTTAAGAAAGTAAAGAACACCTTAAAATAATAAGAAAAAGGCACTTTCAGTGCCTTTTTTTAGTTCCGTTAGTACAATAATTCCAAACCTAATTCCTGGCGTAACGCCTCTAAATCTGGGTTCTTTTGGAGCATTGCTTCAAATTTTTCATCGACACAAAAACAATCGCTATTTTCGAAGATTAATTTAAAGCAGTAAGAAAAATTTGAAACGAAATCATGTATATTTGATAGAACTAAAAAAATAATCATGAAAAAACTAAAAGTAACGACAGAATCCATTAGAAGAGCGAACAGTAGTTTAGTAAGCAATGGAATTAAACAAAATTACAATGGAACGATTGTCGCAAAATCTACTATTAATGGTATCATTCGTATTCGAGAAATCTCTAAAGATAAAATCAATGAATCGTACGAAAAAGCATTGAGAATGTATGGAGAGAAATTATAACTTTATCTACTCAAAACTCGTAAAAAAGAACGAAGATTTGATTGGACATATCGCCTACTCTCTCTACAAAAAAAGCAAAATTGAATACATTGAAAAACAAAAAAAGAGGGGAAATACACCAACTGATTTGGAGTTAATCCCTTTCAATGACTTTACCTCAACGGATAGCTTCGTCGAAAGTTATAGATTGCGAGCAGAGCTAGTTTTGCAAGGATTCATAGAAAATGTTCTTGATGAAGAACTAGAAAACTATAAAGAGCAAGTGATAAGTAACCAAAAAGAAATTTTTATGGGTATCGTAAAACCACTTGTTACCCCGACTTGGAAGAACATAGTAGTTGGCGTGGTTAGTTCTTTTGTATTTGGATTAATTTCTATTTGTTTTTATTTTATCATAACCTACGGTAATTATTCCATCAAGATAAAGATTGAACAACCTACAGAGAGCACTAGTTCTCTTAAAACGTAAAGCAGCAGTAAACCTCTATTAAAAAAGGCACTTTCAGTGCCTTTTTTTAATTCCGTTAGTACAATAATTCCAAACCTAATTCCTGGCGTAACGCCTCTAAATCTGGGTTCTTTTGGAGCATTGCTTCAAATTTTTCTTGTGCAGTATATGGTTTACGTACCGTTTCATCTATCCCAAATTCAAACTGAACAGAGAGAGAGGTTTTCCCGAATTTAGTACGTAAATATGTGGCTAATTCCTGTTTCATTTCTGTAAAAACTCCTTCCTGAATTTGATTATCTAGTAAAAAAACCAAATCCTCTCCTTGAACTTTAGGCGAGCGACTCAAAATCACTTTCTCTGTTTCACTTTCCCTCAAATGGGCAAACTCTTGAAGTGCAGCAAAAATAGTCGCTGAATCGAACGAAGCAAACGTCGTATTTTCTGTATTTGGTTTCAAATGAACAGACGTCATGTTTTGTTTTTGAGGAACTTCATTTGTCAACTTGACTTCCTCCTCCAAAACCAACGTTGACTTCAACGTCGAGAGTCGTCGAACTGGTTTTTCTGCCACTGCCGTCGGATTCACTTTCTTCAAACTAGGTGATACAGACTTATCTTCGATTTTAATGGGTGTTTCTTGTCTATTTACAGCCTGCCCACCTCCAACTTGTTGTTGCTCAACAGAAGGCAACTCGCTTAACTTTAAAATTTGTTGAATTTGAGCGATTTTTAACAATCCAATTTCAATATGTAATCGCTGATTTTTAGCAGACTTATATTGTATATCTAAGTGATTCCCCACACTGAGGCACGACATCAAATACCCCGTTTGAAGTTTCTTGGATTGTTCCAAATAACGTTGCTGAACAGACGGTGAAACTTCCAGCAATTTGACGGTTTCAGGGGCTTTAGCGACCAATAAGTTCCGGAAGTGTTCATTTAAACCAACAATAAACTGATGACTATCGAACCCTTTTTCCAAAATATCATTGTATAAAAGCAAAACCGCCGAGATAGAGCCCTCCAATAAAGCATCTGTCATCCGGAAATAATAGTCGTAGTCCAGAATATGCAAATTTTTTAAAACATCATCGTAAGTCAGTCCATGTCCACCTGAAAAAGTGACGTTCAGGTCAAACATAGAAAGTGCATCTCGCAAACCACCTTCTGCTTTTTGGGCGATGAGTTCCAGCGCGGGATAATCAGCCTCAATTCCTTCTTTCATAGCAATACTCGCCAGATGGTCAGCGATATCCTTGATTTGAATCCGATTAAAATCAAAAATTTGGCAACGACTCAAGATAGTTGGAAGAATCTTGTGTTTTTCCGTTGTTGCCAAAATGAAAATAGCATGTTTCGGTGGTTCTTCTAGTGTTTTCAGGAAGGCATTAAAAGCTGACTGAGAAAGCATGTGTACCTCATCAATGATATAGACCTTGTATTTTCCATCTTGTGGAGGAAAACGAACTTGGTCTATGAGGTTCCGAATGTCTTCAACCGAGTTATTAGAGGCAGCGTCCAATTCATGAATAGTGAAAGACGTATTTTGGTCGAAACTGCGGCAAGATTTACACGTATGACAGGGCTCAATGTTATCTTCGAGAGATTGGCAATTGATTGTCTTGGCTAAAATACGCGCACAAGTTGTTTTCCCAACCCCTCTTGGGCCACAAAAAAGAAAAGCTTGGGCTAAGTGATTGGTACGAATCGCGTTTTTAAGCGTCGTAGTAATATGAGATTGACCAACCACTGTATCAAATGTAGCTGGGCGATATTTCCGGGCTGAAACTACAAACTTTTCCATACAACAAAGATACAAAATCAACCAAGTGAATTGAAAATAAAATGGGATGTGGACGATAAATCTCTACTTTTGGAATACATTCGTAAAACTAATGCCCTATTTTTTTTCCTTTTGCCGGTAAATCCACTAATTTCACAGAAATCTACCAAACAGTGAAGTTAAAAGAACTTCAATCGAACCTCAATACAAAGAATGGAAAGCTTTCTTATTTATCTACAACTCGGTTTTGAGCACATCACAGACCTCAACGGCTACGACCACATTTTATTCATTTTAGCTTTGTGCGCTATTTACTCCATTCGAGAATGGAAAAAAGTACTCATTTTGGTAACAGCATTCACACTTGGACACTCGCTGACGTTGGGTTTGGCCGTTCTTGAAATCATCCAAATTGATTCAGCTCTCATTGAATTGCTTATTCCTATCACGATTATTTTTACCTGCTTGGCTAACATTATTGGTTACAAACACAGAAATAATACGAGATCCAGCTACGAACCAAGCAATGTATATGTTCAATACTTTTTAGCAGCTATTTTTGGGCTTATCCACGGCATGGGATTCTCCAATTATCTCAAAAGTTTACTTGGAAAAGGGGAAAGTATTGCTCTAGAACTTTTTGCGTTCAATGTCGGACTTGAAATAGGGCAGCTTCTCATTGTATCTGGCTCATTTGTTTTGGCTATTCTCTTTTTAGAACTAATCAATGTGCGTCGTTCTACTTGGGTGATGGTTTCCTCCGGATTTATAGCGGGTTTATCGTTCCACCTTCTCATTGAAAAATGGTATTTCTAAACTATTTTACATAAAAAAGGGTCATTTGGAGTTCCAAATGACCCTTTTTTATGTAGTAAAATTATTCAGCAACGCAAACTTCTTCGTAAACCGCAGCCAAATGCGAACCAATCATTTGAGCAGAACGACCTTCAATGTGGTGTCTTTCTACAAAATGAGCCAATTCACCATCTTTGAACAACGCAATGGAAGGAGACGAAGGTGGGATATTAAACTCACTCAAATAATTACGTAACTTTTGTGTTGCTTCTGTATCGACACCCGCAAATACAGTCAATAATTGGTCTGGCTTATTTTCTGATTCTTCAAGCGACATCAAAACGCCTGGACGGCATGTGCCAGCAGCACAACCACAAACAGAATTGATAACGACTAAAGCAGTACCTTTTTGGTTTTCCATGAATTGGTCAACGTCTGCTGCTGTCAATAATTCTTGGAAACCAGCATTCGTAAGTTGTTGCTTCATTGGTGCAACTAAATGAGGAGGATACATATTTTGAAAAAATTAATTGTGTAAAATAAAAAATAAACAGATGCCGATTACATAAAGCCAAGCTCTAATTTGGCTACTTCCGACATCATTTCCGTTGAGTACGGAGGATCAAAAGTAAGTTCAATACTTACTTCAGATACACCCTCCACTTCTCGAATTTTTTGCTCAATTTCACTCGGAATACTCTCAGCTGACGGACACGACGGCGACGTAAGTGTCATCAAAACATAGACATTATTCACAGGAAATATTTTAATATCATAGATGAGGCCAAGTTCAAAGACATCCACTGGAATTTCTGGATCGTACACCTCTTTGATGGCTTCAATTACTTTTTCTTTTAATACGATTTCTTCAGGAGTCATAATAGAAATACAGGGTTAAGTTGTTTTAATACTATACGCAAGGGCATAGGATTTGATTTGTTTTACCATAGAAGCCAGCCCATTTGAACGCGTTTGTGCTAGATGGCTTGCAAAACCAATTTTTTCGATAAAGTATATTTCAGCATCCAAAATTTCTTTAGGCGAATGACCCGAAAGTACTTTCAAGAGCATACTAACCAATCCTTTCACAATAATTGCCTCGCTATCACCTTGAAAGGAAAGTACGCCTTCTTTATATTCTGCATGAAGCCAAACTACTGACTGACAACCCTTTATGATATTATCCTCTACTTTAAACGCATCAGACATGGCAGGAAGTTGTTTTCCTAAGTCAATCAGATACTCGTATTTTTCTTCCCAATCCTCAAAAAGTGCAAAGTCTTCAATGATTTCGTCTTGTCTTTCTTTGATACTCATATTTTGGCGGCTTACAATAAAAATTTCTTTACTTTCAAGATTCCTTGTACCAATGCGTCTATTTCTTGTGTCGTGTTATAAACAGCAAAAGAGGCGCGCGCGGTTCCACCGTTCAACCCAAGGTGATTCATCAAAGGTTGCGTACAATGGTGCCCCGTACGAACGGCAATGCCTTGTTGGTCTAAAATGACTCCAATATCTTGCGGGTGAACACCAGCAAGTACAAAGGAAATAACCCCAATTTTATGCTCCGCTTGACCAACAATTCGGAGACCTTCAATTTCGCCCAATGCCTCTGTACCGTACGCCAATAATTCATTTTCGTACGCGAGAAACGTTTCTTTTCCGTAAGAATGAATGTAATCAAGCGCAAATTTCATAGCCACGACATCCGCAATATTGGGCGTACCGGCTTCAAATTTATAGGGTAATTCGTTGTACGTTGTTTTCTCAAACGTTACTTCTTTGATCATTTCTCCCCCACCTCGATACGGTGACATTGCCAACAGCAGCTCTTTTTTTCCGTACAAAACGCCCATTCCGGTTGGCCCATACAATTTATGTGCAGAGAAAACATAGAAATCAGCGTCCAAGGTTTGTACATCAATGGTAAAATGGGCAACAGCTTGGGCTCCGTCAACCAGTACCTTTGCACCTACTTTATGTGCTTTTTCAATGATTTCAGCTACCGGATTTACCGTTCCCAACGCATTGGAAACATGCACAATGGAAACGAACTTGGTTTTTTCAGAGAGCATTTTTTCAAATGCTTCCATATCCAATTCTCCTTTTTCATTGATAGGAATAATGCGAAGAACACATCCTTTTTCTTCACACAACATTTGCCACGGAACGATATTGGAGTGATGTTCCAATGTAGAAATCAGAATTTCATCCCCTTCTTTGAGAAAAACACGACCGTAGGCATTGGCAACTAGATTAATTCCGTCTGTAGTCCCGTAGGTGAAAATAATTTCCTCTGTGCTAGAGGCATTTAAAAACTGTTGCAGAGATTTGCGTGTATCCTCGAAGGCAGTTGTTGCTTTTTCTGCTAGATAATGAATACCTCGGTGAATATTCGCATTGTAACCACCGTAATAGCCTGTGAGTGCATCCATAACGGACTGGGGCTTTTGCGTAGTCGCTGCATTATCTAAGTAAACCAAGGGTTTCCCATTTACATGTTGATGTAAAATAGGAAACTCACTTCTGATTTTTGTTATATCTAAACTTTGTGTCAAGTTCATTGTGTTGTGTTTTTCACTAAAAACGCCTTGTTTCAAGGGAATGTTTTCGTGGGTGAATTAAGCCAAATTTTCTTCGATTTCCGCAGTAGAAATCGCAAAGTGTGATTGGTTGTACACGGCATCTCCTCCTTTTATCAAGATAACTTGCGGAGATTCGTGCTCTACGGAGAAAGATTGCGCCACTGCATTAGAAACAGAACGGAAGGCAACTAAATCAAGATAATAGAGCTTCACTTGGTCGTCTAACTCTGTTTTCCAAGAGCGTTGCAGACGATTCATCGCCGTAGAACTAATCGGACAGCGTGTACTGTGCTTGAAAATAAGTACGGGAATCTCTTGAGATTCTTGTTTAATATTTTCTATTTGTTGTATATCTTGTAAAGGATGCCAATTCATACGAAAAATACAGTTTAGTACAGAAATGTACGTGATTTAAAAAAGTAACAAGAACCTAGAATACAAAAGTTCGATTTTGGTTTAATTTGGTACACCTTAGAAAACGATATTATCAATAAGACGTACTTCTTCTAAATATCCTGCAAAACAAATTGCGTATTTCTTGGATTCCTGAAAGAGACTATTCGCTTGTTGTAAAGAAGGATATTCCACCAATTCTACGTATTCTAAAATCAATTCAGGAACATCTGCCAAATACTTATTTTGTGCCTTTTGAAAGCCTATATTCCAAGGAATCCCTGCTGTGTATTCTGAGGCTAAATAAGAAATGAACGCATAGATTTGAGCAGCTTTTTGTTTACCCTCCTCTGACAATCGCTGATTTCGTGAGGACATCGCCAGACCAGATGCTTCGCGAATAGTCGGGCATACGACCAATTCAATCGGAAAGCTGAGGTCTTCAATTAATCGGTGGATGACAGCGACTTGCTGCAAGTCTTTTTGTCCGAAATAAGCACGTGTTGGCAATACGCGATTAAAAAGTTTGGCGACGATAAGACCGACCCCTTGGAAATGCCCTGGCCGGAACGCCCCTTCCATTATCTCCTCCAGATAGCCAAATGTAATTTGGACTTCCGAGGTTGCGGGGTACATTGTCTCGACATTCGGGATAAAAACAACTGTACAGCCATTTGCTTCCAAAAGAGCAATGTCTAAATCCTCCGTACGTGGATATTTCTCCAAATCAGTTGGATTATTGAACTGCGTCGGATTCACGAAAATACTGACAATTGCTTCGTCATTTTCTTGCAAAGCCCGTGTTAATAAACTAATGTGCCCGTCATGCAGTGCGCCCATTGTAGGCACAAAACCGATGGATTTATTTTGTTGAAAACAATCTTTCCTCCAAGCAACAAGCTCAGAAATTGTGCGGATAATAAGCATAAATACATTATTCAGTTCGGCCTTTTTTACGGCCTAATGTCATTAAAACTACTCCAGAAACAATGATAGCCGAAGCCACAACTGTCTGAAAATCAAGCAATTCATCTACAAAAAACCAACCTAAAAACAAGGCTACAACCGGATTAATATACGCATAAGTAGAAGTAAGAAGCGGTGGTGCGTTGTTCATCAACCAAACATACGCGGTATATCCAACATAAGAACCGATAAAAATGAGATAAGCAAGCGCCCAGAATGCTTGTCTATCCACACGTTGCAAAACACCCAGATGGTCATTTTCAAGAATAATACTCAAAAATAGAGCAAAAACACCGCCTGCAAACATTTGTACTGCCGTTGATTGAACGGCAGCTGGTTGTGGGGTATTGTAACTTATTAATGAACCATAAGACCAAGAAATACTACCTACGAACACCACCAATGTAGGCCAAAATGGAATGGCATGTTCTACGGAATGTTCAAATGGATTGAGCAAAAAGACCATTCCAACAATACCTAATAATAGACCAATTCCTGATAACAAAGAAGGTTTTGAGCGACTAAAAAAGAAAAAATCTAGCAAAAAAGTCCATAAGGGCAACGTTGCAACAAGAAGAGCAACGATACCAGAAGGTACATATCCGATAGCAAATGCGACTGCTCCGGTCCCTACACCACTCAAAAAGACCCCTAATTTAGAAGCACCAATCAACTGCTCTTTCGTGGGCAATCCCGCGCCGCGCCAGACTGTAAAGGCAAACAACAAGCCGCCGCCAATCAAGAAACGAACGGCGGTGAGTAGCAAAGGTGGAAAAACGTGCAATGCCAACTTGACACCAAGGTACGTAGAACCCCAAACGACATAAACAAGCCCTAATGCTGTAAACAACTTTGTTTGATAAGATAATTTCATAGAAAAGAGGTTTACTCAGACTCCAATAAATACTGCTTGAACGCAGCAAAGTCAACCGGCATGGGTGTGGCTACTTTTTGTTTTACCAATAGATTTTCGAGTCGCTCCGGAATCGGCAACTTCGTACCGAGAACCGGCTCCATTTCGGGCAAAAATTTGGCATAATGCGCGGTTGAGAGAATAATTCCATAAAACGGAGTTGCCTGCGTTTTTCTGTAATCTTCCAAGGCAAGATAACCAATGGCTGTATGCGGGCACATCAAATACATGAATTTTTCATACACAGCCCGAATGCCTACTTTTGTTTCGGCATCTGAATAAGAAAAACCTGTCACCATAGACCTAAGTTCGGCATAATTTGAGCCAAATAACGCCTTTAAACGAGGAAAGTTACTTGGATTTCCGACATCCATCGCATTTGAAATTGTTGCAATTGATGGACTAATAGGCTGATAATCACCTGTTTTTAAATAGTCTGGAATTACCTTATTGGCATTCGTGGCTGCTAAAAACTGAAGAACCGGCATACCCATTTTATAGGCTAAAACACCAGCACTTAAATTACCAAAGTTCCCTGACGGAACAGAAAAAACAAGGGGCAAACCTTTTTTCTTTGCTTGTGCATAAGCTGCTGCAAAGTAAAAAGCTTGCGGAATAAGCCGGGCAATATTGATGGAATTAGCCGATGCCAATTGCAATTTATTTCGAAGTGATTGGTCCAAAAAGGCTTGCTTTACCAAGGCTTGGCAATCATCAAAAGTTCCGTCAACCTCCAAAGCACGAATATTTTCGCCAAGGGTGGTTAGTTGCATTTCTTGAATATCGCTTACTTTTCCTTTTGGGTACAAGATGGTCACGCGGACGTGCGGCGTTCGGAAGAATCCTTGTGCGACGGCACCTCCCGTATCTCCAGATGTTGCTACAAGAATTTCAATTTGTTGGTCATTTTTGGCTAAAAAATACGACATCAAACCTGCCATGAACCGCGCGCCAAAATCCTTGAACGCCATGGATGGGCCGTGAAAGAGCTCCAAAACACCTTGGGAGTCGTCTAAATCTATTACAGGTGCTTCAAAATCTATCGCATTTTTGACAATTTCCCGAAGCGTGTCTGCTTCTATATCTTCTTTTACTAGCGCAAAAGCGATTTCGAAGGCAATGTCAACCAACGATTTTTGTTCGATGGTTTCCCAAAAAGAAGGAGGTAAAACCGGGATTTCAGTTGGCATGTAGAGCCCATTATCTGGGGGTAATCCTCTAAATATTGCTTCTTCGAGACCTACTTCTGGGCTCTGATTTAATGTACTAATGAATCGCATGGATAAAAAAGAGTTCGTAATGGAAAACAAATTTAGGCCAAAATTGTCAAAACTTTTCAAAAAACCACGAACCGATTCAATCACGGCTTGCTTTTTCATTTCTGAGTAGATTTCCACTACCTTTGTTATATGAAGCAATCTGATATTATAGTAAAAACGCTTTTTGGCTTAGAGAATGTCCTCGCCGATGAACTGAACACACTGGGTTTACAAGAAATTGCCGTGTTGAACCGTGCCGTTAAGTGCCAAGGAACGTTAGAAGACATCTATGCCATTAATTTACGGGCAAGAACTGCACTCAAAGTTCTTCAACCAATCGCAGTTTTTACTGCTGACCACGAAGACGAACTCTACCATTATTTGTATCGACTACGTTGGTTTGACTATCTTTCTCCGCAACAAACATTCTCTATTGAGGCTACAGTCAGCGGCGATTTTTTCAAACATTCGAAGTACATCGCGCTCAAAACGAAAGATGCTATTGTTGATTATTTCAGAAATAAAATAGGTAAAAGACCATCTGTTGACACGATTTCTCCCGATATTTATTTCAATATTCACATTCACCAAAACATGGTCACGTTGTCATTGGACAGCACTGGTCAAACGCTTGATAGACGTGGCTACCGCCTGCAACGCAACGATGCGCCGCTGAACGAAGTCTTAGCAGCCGGCATTTTGCTCCTTAGTGGCTGGGATCAAAAATCCACTTTGTATGACCCCATGTGTGGCTCTGGCACGTTTTCAGTAGAAGCCGCTTTGATGGCTTGTCGTATCCCGCCTGGGCATCTTCGGTCGTTCGCCTTTCAACATTGGCAAAATTTTGATACTTCCATGTGGGAAAAAGTCAAAAAAGAAGCCAATGACCAAATCATTGCGTGGGATGGTCAGATATTTGCGCGAGATATTGATACCCGAAGCATCGATATCACCATTCAAAATGGTACGCGTGCGGGGGTAGAAGATTACATAATGGTCAAAAAAGAAGATTTTTTCGAGTCAAGACCGAAAGCAGAAACTGGATTTCTCCTTTTCAACCCGCCGTATGGGGAACGAATGCGCCAAGAGCAAATCGTTGATTTTTACAAACAGATTGGGTCTCATTTGAAGCAATATTACCAAAACCACGATGCTTGGATTATTTCTTCAAATATGGAAGCCATCAAGTATTTTGGGTTGAAGCCTTCCAAAAAAATCGCGCTATACAATGGCGCACTTCCGTGTAAGTTACAGGGATATGAATTATACAAGGGCTCCAAAAGAGCTCCTTTACTCACAGAAAATTAATTTAAAAAAATGGATATATTTGTTCGTAGCATTCCTTTTAAATACAAGGAAAAAGACTTAATCGCTTTATTTACACCTTATGGAGATGTAGCAGAAGCCAAAATTGTCATTGATAAAGCAACACGACAAAACAAAGGTTTTGGGTTTGTCAAAATGCCCAATGAAATGGAAGCTCTTGCAGCTATTCTTGCATTAAATGGAGCGGAGATTGGGGATAGAAAACTTCAGGTAGAGGTTTCCGCTAAACCCAAAGTAACCAAGCCTGGGCCATTTGGCAATACAGCACCCAAGGGCGCAAAGGGCTTTATGGGGAAATTTGGCAAAGGAGGTATTGACCTTGTTGAGAAACCAAAGCGCAAAACCAAAAAAGGAGTAGGAAGAGGAACAAAATACTAACAGCCCTCTTTGAACGAAATAAAAGCCCTCAAAATGATTTTTGAGGGCTTTGCTTATTTTGTACGTTCGATTGTGAATTGAATCAAGTTGGAGAGCGATTTTCGGTAAATGGTGTCCGGGAATGTCGATAAAATTGCGTTGGCTTCGTCCACAAAGCGGTGCATTACCTGCTGTGTGTATTGAATACCTCCGGAGCGCTTCACGAAATCAATCACCTCTTGTACTTTTGCGGGCTTATTGGATTCGTTTTTGACGAGATTAATCACGCGTCGTTTTTCAGACCATGAAGCTTGGTTTAGTGCAAAAATCAATGGCAAAGTCATTTTTTTTTCTTTGATGTCAATGCCTGTTGGCTTCCCAATTTCAGCATCGCCATAATCAAAAAGGTCATCTTTGATTTGAAAAGCCATTCCGATTTTTTCGCCGAGGAGTTTTGCTTTTTCCACCAATTCATCACTTGCACCTACAGAAGCTGCACCCACAGCGCAGCACGAAGCAATGAGGGAAGCTGTTTTTTGACGAATGACTTCGAAGTAAATATCTTCGGTTATGTCTAATTTTCTCGCTTTTTCGATTTGAAGAAGTTCCCCTTCACTCATTTCTTTAACAGCTTGTGAAACTATTTTCAAGAGTGCAAAATCCTGGTTATCAACACTTAGCAACAAACCTCTTGAGAGCAAATAATCACCTACAAGAACCGCGATTTTATTTTTCCAGAGTGCATTAATAGAGAAGAAACTTCGTCTATAATTCGAATCATCTACGACGTCATCATGCACAAGTGTTGCTGTATGCAGAAGTTCAATGAGGGCTGCCCCTCGGTGTGTGGCTTCAGAAATAGAGCCCAAGGAACCGGCTGTCAAGAAAACGAACATAGGTCGTACTTGCTTTCCTTTTCTATGGATGATGTATTTCATAATTTGATCCAACAACATAACGCTAGTCTTCATAGACTGGCGAAATCGTTGCTCAAACTCTTTCATTTCGTGCTCAATAGGAGCTTGAATATCTTTTATTTGTAAAGCCATTAAAAATCGGCGTGTAAGGTCTAAACTATTCCTAAACCAAAGTTGGTGTATTTTCTAGTATGTTACTTGTTTCAAAACAAGAATGTTTCAACTTTGGGCTTGAAACATAAAAAAAGTACTAGCAAATACACCAAAAATGCAAATCAAAACGGATGGTGCGTTAATTCTCAAAACGAAGGTGCTTAACAGACTGCCCAGATTGCGCCAATTCATTGAGAGAATCAATTCCAATTTCAAGGTGGTTATTCACGAAAGAAGTCGTCACTTTTTTATCACTTTCCTCCGTTTTCACGCCTTCCGGAATCATCGGATTATCAGATACCAACAGCAATGCACCATGAGGGATAGCATTGACGAAACCAACGATAAAGATGGTCGCTGTTTCCATATCAACTGCCATGGCACGCAATTCACGAAGATATTCCTTAAACGCCTCGTCATGTTCCCAGACACGTCGGTTTGTGGTATAAACGGTTCCTGTTAGATAATCCAAATTTCGTTTGATAATCATCTCAGAAACAGAACGTTGCAAACGAAAAGACGGCAATGCCGGAATTTCAGGCTTGGCGTAATCGTCACTGGTACCATCTCCACGAATAGCCGCTATGGGAAGAATGAAGTCGCCGAGGGCTGTAATTTTCTTTAGACCACCACATTTACCGAGGAACAGGACAGCTTTTGGTGAAACCGCAGTTAGCAAATCCATGACCGTAGCTGCCATAGGACTTCCCATTCCAAAATTAATGATGGTAATATCACCCGCAGATGCCGTTTGCATTGGATTATCTTGCCCACGAACTTCAACGCCAAATTTATCTGCAAACATGTGCACATAATTTTTGAAATTTGTAAGCAATATATAAGGTCTAAATTCTTCTAATGGAGTTCCGGTATATCTTGGGAGCCAATTTTTTACAATTTCTTCTTTTGTTTGCATTCTGTATTTACTTTTGTTTTTTACCTATTTATGAATCCAAAAATCCCCTTCCCGACCTTGGGTCTTCCACCTATCAATGCAAAAATTGAATGTATTGAAGGGCAATATAAAATTTTTGACATTCTTCGAAAGGGGTTGTATGTACTTACACCAGAAGAATGGGTTCGTCAGCATTTTGTTCATCTCCTGATACATCATTTTCAATATCCCAAAGGGCTCATTCGGCTCGAAGGCGGACTAACCTACCATTCGCTTGCCAAACGTTCTGATATTCTAGTGTATGATAAACAAGGACAACCTTTCTTGTTGGTTGAGTGCAAATCTACTGAAATACCACTCAATGAACAAGTTTTACAGCAAGCTGCGACGTACAATAAAGTTTTAAAAGCTCCTTTCATTTGCTTGACCAACGGACATAAAACGCTCTGTTTTGAAGACGATATGGAAGGAGGATTTAGGCAATTAAACGCTATTCCGCCGCCTCCAAGTACAATTTTTTAAGAATTGCCCACAAATTACGTTTTTCAGATGTGGTATTTGCGACTAATTGAGGCAAGGAGTTTGTCAGAACAAGCGCTGTATTACGAACCATTTGAGGTTGGTTCAGCGGTTGTATTAATTCACCGAAAGCGGCTTCCTGCCCAAACACGAAAACAGTCTCTACGTGCGTATTTGCTTCTATAAATGGAAAGACAGGTTGTTTTTCGAAGAAAAATTCTGCGTCACTACCCTTTAAATGTACAGCAGCAAGCAACTTAACAAGCAATTCCTTCTTTTCCCCAACAGGTTTTTCTCCCAAAAACCAAGCGTGTTTCTTACTCGTTTTCGGGACAATAAGCGGTTGCATTTTATCTTTAAACACCTCTTTTGGGTCATGCTCGTTTGAACTACTGCTCGATTCCTGCATTCTAGGAATATTTGCAGAAACGGTACCATCAGAAACTGGGTTTTTGTACAGTGGGACGTCAAAAAAGAGATAAGCAGCTAATTCCCTATTCATACACGCTTAATTTGAAAAATGGATGAAAAAAATGCCTCAATGAAGAGGCATTTTTTAATTATCTTGTAATAAGAGCTTCTCTATCAGGCCCTGTCGAAATAAACGTGACAGGAACTTGCACCTCTCTTTCTATGTACTCAACGTATTCTTTCAATTCAACTGGAATTTCATCATAAGCACGAAGACCATCAAGCGATGTCCCCCATCCTTTGAACGTTTTATAGACCGGAGTTACCTCCTCATCACACAGATCATACGGCATTTCCTCTGTCTTTGTCCCATCCGCGAGTTCGTAATGCGTACATACCTTGATTTCATCAAAAATAGTTAAAACATCTACTTTCATCATAACCAACTGAGTAACACCGTTGAGCATGATGGAGTATTTCAGCGCGGGTAAATCGAGCCATCCACATCTTCTAGGTCTTCCGGTAGTACTACCAAATTCACGACCTTCTTTGCGCATTTTTTCTCCTTCCTCATCGAGCAATTCAGTTGGGAAAGGGCCTGAGCCTACACGTGTGCAATAGGCTTTGAAAATGCCATACACTTCACCAATTTTTGCGGGTGCTACACCTAAGCCAGAACAAACACCGGCAGCTGTTGTACTTGAAGATGTAACAAATGGATACGAGCCGAAATCAATGTCTAAAAGAGAACCTTGTGCGCCTTCTGCTAAGATGCGTTTTCCTTCTTTGAGTGAATGATTTATCACGTATTCGCTATCCACGATATTGAACTGTTTGATAAATGCAAGCGCTGCAAAAAACTCGTTTTCCGCTTCGGTTAAATCGAACTCAAATTGATGAAACTCCAAGATGGAGATATGTTTTGCCTTTAAAGCCTCGTATTTTTCCTTGAATTGTGGAGAGAGTGCGTCACCTAGACGAAGACCTTGGCGTGCAGTTTTATCGGAATAAGTGGGACCAATACCTTTGAGAGTGGAGCCAATTTTGGCATCCCCTTTTGCTTTTTCATAGGCAGCGTCGAGCAATCTATGTGTAGGAATGATGATAGCCGTTTTCTTCGAAATGAACAAATTTTTGGTGAAATCAATGGAAAACTTCTGTAAGCCTTCAATTTCTCTTTTGAAGATAATAGGGTCTAAAACCACACCATTTCCGATTACATTGGTACAATCATTTCTAAAGATACCCGATGGAATTTGATGAAGCACGTGTTTATGTCCGTCAAACTCTAATGTATGTCCTGCATTTGGGCCACCTTGAAAACGCGCAACTACCTTATAATCAGGAGCTAATACATCTACAATTTTACCTTTACCTTCATCGCCCCATTGGAGCCCTAACAAAATATCTACCATGTTGTGTGAATAAGTATGATTAAAAAGAAGTTCAACGGAAAATTATGCATTTGTGATTGCAGCGGGTTTGTGTTCACAACCCACTTTTTTGCAGTTCCCATAAAAAATTAGAGAATGGTGCATTACCTCAGACTCGAGTAATTCACCTACCATATTTTGAATGTTTTGGATGCGCGGATCACAAAATTCTTCCACTCGGTGGCAATCCAAACAAATGAGATGATCGTGCTGCTTGCTACCATAAGATTTTTCGTATTGAGCAAGATTTTTACCGAACTGATGTTTCGTGACTAAGTCACATTCGACAAGAAGATCAAGCGTATTGTAAACAGTTGCCCTACTCACTTGATATTTCTTGTTTTTCATGGATATGTACAAATCCTCTACGTCAAAATGGTCATTTCGCGCATAGATTTCTTCTAGGATAGCATATCTTTCAGGTGTTTTGCGCAACTGTTTATTTTCGAGATAAGCAGTAAATATCTGCTTAGCTGATTCAAAATTTGAGTAACTTCCGTTCATTATCTTTCTTTATTCTCTTGTACCCTGCTTGTGCGTGCCTGCTCAATTAATACACAAATTTAGGGTAATTTTACACGAAAACCAATCCTGTTTATGTCTTGTAAACCGAAATATAAAGTCACTTTCTCGAGCTTCTCTCCTTTTTGGTTCGTATTAAACCGTCGAATAACACCTATTTTTTTATCTACACCTACCTGTATCAAAGAAGCTCCAACAACAAATGTAACCAACCCAGCTGCAAGTGATAATTGATCTCGAACCTTGTATGTCACCAAATTACCCGTAAAATCAGGCGCTGTAACAGTTTCTCCCTTTAACGACACATACGAAAGATACAAACCGGCTCCAGCCGTAACAAAGCCCATCGTTGAAATTACGTTTCCAGCCTTCCAGGAGCGACTCGTTGACCGATTTTCCTTCATTAACAATACACCTTGTTCGCGCGTTAATTTAATTTCGCCTAAATAAAGTCGAGCTCCAAAGGGGGTTCTATACACAATAAGCGTGTCTGAAATACTGCTTTTCCATTGAGCTTGACTTTGCATAGAAAAGCATAGTAAACCCAAAACCAGCATACTCACTCGTTTTCTTATCCTCATCCTATTCTTCAGCTTGCATACGTGAAACGGAGTCAATCCCTTCAATAGACGAGAGTTTTGACATGAGCGTATCGAGATGTTTTGTATCATTGACATACACTTTGATGGTTCCCTCAAAAATACCTTCAAAAGTCTCCACTTGCAAACCACGCATATTAATATGTAATTCTGCGGAGATAATTCTTGAAATATCTTGAATCATACCCACGCGGTCTATGCCACTCAATGTAATAGAAACCAGATACGACTGTGCCAACTGGGATGACCATCTCGCCTTGATTACTCGATTCCCGTACGATGAAAGCAATTGCTGCGCGTTCGGACATGCATTCCGGTGAATTTTAATTCCTTCCGTAACAGTTAGAAATCCAAAAACATCATCCCCAGGAATTGGATTGCAGCAGGGAGCCAACGAAAAATCAATTTTTTGCATGTCATCCCCAATCAAGATGGTATCTTGTCCTTGCGATTTTTTAAGCGCTTTCTCAAAACTTTTCGCATCTACCGGTATTTTTTCATCTCCAATGATTTTTTTCTGCCGGTTGATAGTCGCTTCCCGCTCGTTCTTGAACTTCTTGATTTCATCGGGCTGCAAATAACCTTTCCCAAAGAAATAATACAATTCATTGTAATCTTTTTTATTAAAGAAGGCACGAAGCTGGTTTATGGTCTCCAGATTATTTTCTAATCCTAAATTTTTAAGTTTTTTGAAAATAATGTCCTTCCCGTCCGTGATATACACCTTATTTCCTTCTTTCAGCAAATCTTTGATTCGCGCTTTGGCTTTAGATGTAACCACAAATCGAAGCCAATCTTCGGACGGAGATTGATTTTTCGTTGTTAAAATTTCTACTTGATCCCCATTTCGCAATACATGACTAATCGGAACTAAATGCCCGTTTAACTTACCAGCCGTACATTTTTTCCCAATTTCCGTATGAATTTCAAACGCAAAATCCAGTACTGTTGCACCTTTCCGCAAAACTTTTAAATCTCCTTTTGGAGTAAATACAAAAACCTCCTCATTGTATAAATTTCCTCGAAAATCCTCGATAAATTCAATAGCTGAATGGTCTTTTGCCTCCAATGTTTCCCGCACTTGATTAATCCATTGATCCAAAGGTTGATTAATTAATGTATTACTTCCTTTGTATTTCCAATGTGCAGCATACCCTCTTTCAGCGATTTCATCCATACGTTCCGTTCGAATTTGTACTTCTACCCAAGCACCCGTATGGCTCATTACGGTTGTGTGCAAGGACTCGTACCCGTTGGAGCGTGGCGTTGAAATCCAATCTTTTAATCTATCCGGATTGGGCGTATATTCGTCCGTTACAATGGAATACGCCGCCCAACAAGCCGCTTTTTCCCGTTCCTTTTCTGTCACTGGAATCCCTTTGATGATGATTCGAATGGCGAATAAATCAAATATTTTTTCAAATGGAATGTTCTGTTTTTTAATTTTATTCCAAATCGAATAGATATGTTTGGGCCTTCCTTTGATATAAAAATCAATATTAGCGTCTTGCAATCTTTTGACAATCGGCTGCATGAAGCGATCCACGATTTTCTCACGGGTTGCTTTCGTTGACTTCAGTTTTTGCGCGATTTCTTTGTAAATCTCTGGCTCGTTGTATTTCAAATACAGGTCTTCTAATTCAGATTTAATTTGATACAAACCCAATCTGTGCGCAAGAGGGGCATAAATATAGATGGTTTCGTGTGCGATTTTCAGTTGTGAATTTCGCGCCATACTTTCCAACGTGCGCATATTGTGCAACCTATCTGCCAGCTTAATTAAAATAACCCGAACGTCCTCCGAGAGAGTCAAAAGCATTTTACGGAAATTCTCAGCTTGCGCGGATTGGCTTTGCTCAAAATTTTCAGCGATTTTCGTCAGTCCGTCAATGATTTGAGCGACTTTGGAACCAAAATCGCGTTCGATGTCTTGCAATGTCAGGTCTGTATCTTCTACGACATCGTGCAGCAGAGCACAAATAATGGAAGTCGGGCCTAAGCCAATTTCATCCACACAAATGGATGCCACCTCCAGTGGATGGTAAATGTAAGGCTCCCCTGACTTTCTACGCATTTCTTTGTGGGCATCCAACGAGATATTGAACGCTTTGCGAATTTGCTGGACATCATTCCCTTTCAAGAAGGGTTTCAAGGAACGTAAGATTTTGCGATACCTTTTACTAATTTCTTTCTTTTCTTCAGGAGAATAGTATTCTTCTGACTTGGTTTGTTGGACTTGATTCACTTCCGTTTTCATCACAGGTATCTCTAAATTTAACGAATAAGTAGCAATTAATTAAAATGCTTTTTCAAAACCAAATATATGGGTACTCAAAAATCAGCTTTGTTTGAAAGGAGGGAGATGACAGATTGTTTTGATTCAAAAAAGGTGAGAATAAACAAAAAAAGTGATTTTTTTTCGTCAAAATATTTGACAATTAAAAAAAGCTAATTACCTTTGCACTCCAATCACACGGATTGCGGGCGTGGCGGAACTGGTAGACGTGCTAGACTTAGGATCTAGTGCCGCAAGGCGTGGGGGTTCGATTCCCTCCGCCCGTACAAAAAAACCCTCTTAACCTCTTTGGTTGGAGGGTTTTTTAAGTTTCAGACAGATTGAACTTGGACGATTTATCCGCGAAGAGCGGAAATCCATAAATTTATCTTTTTATTTTTTCACCCAGAAAATTCCCTTAAATGGAGACTACATTTGATAAGCAATCGGCGACTAATGCACGCCTGACCGTAACTATCTCAGAAAGTGACTACAAACCTCAAGTAGATAAAAAGCTGAAGGAATACGCTAAAACTGCACAAATTAAAGGATTTAGACCCGGTCACGTTCCGATTGGTTATATCAAAAAATTATATGGCAAAAGCGTGCTTATTGACGAAGTTATCAACGCCGTTAGTAAACAAGTAAATAGCTACATTCAAGAAAATAAATTACAAGTTGTTGGCGACCCTATCCCGAACGAAGAAGCGTATCAGTTGGATTGGGACAACCAAACGACTTTTAGTTTTGAATACGAAGTAGGTCTTGCAAGCGATTTTACACTTGACTTGGCTTCACTTCCTGCTATTCAACAATATGCCATCGAACCTGCTGATGAGCGCGTAGATGAGGCAATTCAAGATCTTCGGACTCGTTTTGGAGGTGAAGAAACACCTGAATCTGCTGAACTCGGTGACTTGGTTTTCGGGAAACTAACGCAACCCGAAACTTCTTTCGAGTTCCAGTCTGGCATCCCAACTGATAAAGTGGTTGAAGGGGCACAACATATCTTCAAAGGACTTGAGGTAGGCAGTAGCGTTAGTTTTGATATTCAAGGAATATTTGCAACAACGCGTGAATTAGGTTTTGCGACAGGAAAATCGGACGAAGAAGCAGCAACGCTGAGTGGTATTTTCGAATTTGCTGTTGAAAAAATTACACGTCCTACCCTTGCGGAAATCAATCAAGAATTGTTCGACAAAGCAGTTGGACCAGGAAAGGCAACGAACGAAGAAGAATTTAGAGCTGAAATCAAAAACATCATTCGTTCAAATTACGACAGAGAATCGGTATTATTACTCGATTTTGAAATCGAAAAAGCCTTAATTTCCGCGACACAAATCGAATTACCAGAAGAATTTTTGAAAAAATGGTTGTTTGGTATCAACGAAGGAAAATTCTCTATGGAGGATATTGACAAAGACTACCCTGCTTTCGCGAGAGGACTTCGTTTGGATTTAATCAAGAATTACATTGCACAAGATAACGAAGCTATTAAAGTAGAGTTTGACGATGTATTGGCAGAGGTAAAATCAGAAATCTACAATTACTTTGGCGGACAATCATTCCCAGGAATGGAGGATTTCGTTGACCAAATGGCGCGGAAACAATTGCAAGAAAACAAAGAAAACGCGTTCAGAAACTATTTCAACAAAGCATTTGGCCGCAAAGTAATGGATTATATCCGTGGGCAAGTAAAGGTAGAAACAACCTCTGTACCCGTAGAACAATTCAATGAAGTAGCTAAAAGTTCTTACGAGAATATCGGCTTATAATACTTTAGAAATACGAATATAAAAAACGGGATTATTCCCGTTTTTTTTGTTTGTTTGCATTTCAACCTATTGAATCGAAACCTCCTTGTTCTTTTTTGTGTTTGCAATAGACAAAAGACGGGTGTCTGATAAATTAAGTAACATACAACCAAACGAATCAAATTATGCATTTTGGCGAAGAATTCAGAAAGTATGCGGTACATCACATGGGCATGAGTGGTTTAACATTTGATGACTACGTGAAGCATAATGTCACAAACATGACTCCTAACATCATTGAAGAACGTCCAATGCGTTTTGCTGCCATTGACGTTTTTTCTCGGTTAATCATGGATCGTATTATTTTCTTGGGCACAGGAGTAGATGACCAAGTAGCAAATATTGTTGTTGCACAATTGCTCTTCTTGGAATCTGTGGATGCAAAGAAAGACATTTTAATGTATATCAATTCTCCGGGAGGGTCTGTCTATGCGGGTTTAGGTATGTATGACACCATGCAGTATGTACGACCAGAAGTAGCTACCATCTGTACTTCATTGGCAGCCTCTATGGGTGCTGTTTTATTAGCAGGAGGTGCCGCCGGGAAGCGTACGGCTCTTCCTCATGCACGCGTAATGATTCATCAACCAAGTGGTGGAGCACAAGGCCAGTCCAGGGATATGGAAATCACGGTGAAGCAAATTATTGAGCTTCGCAAGGAATTATATGAAATTTTAGCGAACCATACTGGGAAATCTTTTGAAGAAATCGAGCGTGATTCTGACAGAGATTATTGGATGAAGGCAGAAGAAGCGAAAGCATACGGTCTTATCGACGAAGTTTTAACGCGTTAATTAACATCTCCTTAGTTGCCTTTCAACGCTCTTTGCGTGGCAACTAAGGGGATTTTTGTACAACCAGTTCTCTTTGAAGGACAAATTTTAAGTATGAAAAATCAAATGAGTAAGCAAGACCCTTTTTGTTCCTTTTGTGGGCGAAAAAAACACGAAGTGGATTTACTTCTTTCAGGCATCGAGGGACATATTTGCAACCACTGTATTATCCAAGGCAACGAACTTATCCAGCAGGAACTGTTCGGTATTGACAAAAAAGAAGTAAAGAAAAAGACCAAGTCACAATCATTTGATTTACGGCCTCCACAAGAATTAAAAGATTATTTAGACCAATTCATTATTGGCCAAGACCAAGCAAAACGCGCCCTTTGTGTCGCTGTTTACAATCACTATAAACGACTCTCACAGCCTGATTTAGAGGATGATATCCACATTGAAAAATCAAATATCATCATGGTAGGTGAAACAGGCACGGGTAAAACGTACCTCGCAAAAACAATTGCTAAATTATTGCAAGTGCCATTTGCCATTGCAGATGCTACAGTACTCACAGAGGCTGGCTATGTAGGTGAAGACGTTGAAAGTATTTTGAGCAGACTTTTACAAGCAGCTGATTACAAACCTGAATTAGCTGAAAAAGGAATCGTTTTCATTGACGAAATTGATAAAATTGCGCGAAAAAGTGATAATCCATCGATTACCAGAGATGTATCTGGCGAAGGTGTTCAGCAGGGACTTCTTAAGTTGTTAGAAGGCTCAATTGTTGGAGTTCCCCCTCAAGGTGGTCGCAAGCATCCAGAACAAAAATTGGTTCAAATCAATACGCAGAATATTCTCTTTATCTGCGGAGGAGCATTTGATGGAGTTACCCGTCATATTTCCAAGCGCATGAATACACAATCAATTGGTTTTGTAAAGACCAATGAAGATAAAGTTGTGGACAAAGAAAACCTATTGAGATACGTTACACAACAAGATTTAAAGTCATTTGGATTGATACCGGAGCTTTTGGGTCGTTTGCCTTTGCTCACCTATCTTGACCCTTTAGACCGGACTGCCCTGCGTGAAATATTAGTCAAACCGAAAAACGCATTGGTAAAACAATACAAGAAATTATTCCAAATGGAGGGTATTGAGTTGATTTTTGAAGAAGAAGCCCTGGATTTCATTGTTGACCAAGCTATTATTTTTAAACTTGGTGCGCGGGGTTTACGCTCTATCTGTGAATCTATTCTATCAGATGCCATGTTCGAGTTACCTTCGCAAAAAGATGTAAAGCAGTTTACCGTTACAGCCACGTATGCAAAGACTAAATTTGAACGTTCCGCGTTGTATGAAAACACAAAAATAGCTTCTTAAAAAAAAGAGGCAATGCCTCTTTTTTTCATTAAATTCGTTCAATATGCGCTTACAAACCCTTTTGAGACGTAATTATTTCTTTTTGGTATTTATTTATCCTGTATTTTTAATCGGTTGCAAAAGACAGATGGCCGTATTCTCCTACCATCCTGAGTCTTATCCGGTTTCAGAAAAAAAACAGAAAGCTATTTCTAACTCTCCAAAAATAGAACGCTCAGATGTCATTCCTGCAATAAAGGAAAATATTCTATCAGAAGAAGTTTTACCAGTACAAGCATTTCAAATAGAAAGTACGGAGCAAAAAGTACAGGATTGGCCTAAATTCAATCGAAAAAAGAAAGAAAAGGTAAGTAAACGGCAAGAGCCAACGTATAAAAAACCATTCGCCATTTTTCAAAAACAAGAAAAGCCAGAAAAGAGGAAAAAAGTCTTGCAAAATTCTTTCTTCAATGACCAAGTAAAAATTGGGGGATTGTTTCTAGGCGGGGCTATTATACTATCTTTATTCAATTTAACTGGACTAGCCTTGCTATTTGGCGTTGCGGCTTTGTTGCTCTTATTCGTAGGATTTAAAAAATATTTCCGAAGACAACGTAGAAAAAGAGCTTTTCGCCTAAAAAATAAGTAACTATATATACATAAAAAGTATTTTTACGTACATTGCACTATTCTTACGTTCTAACCTAAAAACCATGCTCACAACACACACACTAGTCCTAATACACGGGTTTGGTATGTCATCCAGTATCTGGAATCCGTTACTAAAAAAATTACCTAAGAAAACGGATGTCATTACGGTTGACTACAGCACTTTGTCCTATCAAACAATTGAGGAATATGCAGATTGGCTACATACTCAATTAGAAGAACGTGGTATTGCATCTCCTATATTGGTCGGGCATTCGATGGGAGGGTATATTTCACTAGCCTATCTTGAGAAGTATCCTAAAAATACATCAGGACTCGTGTTGTTCCATAGCGTAGGTACTGCTGATAATGACGCACGCAAGATGAGCCGTCAAAAAACCATTGAATTTATTGAACGTAACTCTTCTACTCTATTTTTAGAGGAATTCCTACCCACTATTTTTGCGCCAAAGTTTGTAGAAACGAATGCAAAGACTGTTCAAAGTATCGTAAATGAGAACAAAAGCCTTCCTACAGAAAGTATCATTGGTGCAACGGAAGCGATGAAGACACGAAAAGGAAGGATGCACCTTTTGGCTTCAACCCATCTGCCTATTGCATTTATTTTTGGTGGGCAAGATACGCTTATTACCAAAGAAAAGTCGATAGAACAGATAACTACGGTGCAAAACCCACATGTTTTGTGGTTGCAAGCAGTTGGTCATGCAGCGATGGTTGAGGCGCCCGAAGTGTGTGCAAGTTTCTTGTTAAATTACCAAGAAACTTGTATTCAAAACAGTGCTGAGACAGATTAACGCGTCCAACAATTATACCTTATAGCTACGGTGCGCGTCTAGTTTCAAAAAGATAAAAAGTAAGATTGTAAAAGACCAAAGAGACGAGCCACCGTAGCTAATGAACGGCAAAGGGATACCAATAACCGGCATTAGTCCGATGGTCATTCCTACGTTGATGAGCAAGTGAAAAAACATGTAACTTGCTACACAATAGCCATATACCTGCGCAAATTTTGTTTTCTGTTTTTCTGCTAAATTAATGATTCGGATGAGAAGAATCATGTAGATAGCAATCAAGACGAACCCACCCACAAAACCCCACTCCTCGCCAATCGTACAGAATATAAAGTCTGTTGACTGTTCTGGAACGAAGTCAAACTTAGTTTGTGTACCTTGTAAATAACCTTTGCCTAGAAATCCACCAGAACTGATGGCAATTCTGGACTGGGTAACATTCCAACCAGCTCCCCTTGGGTCACTGTCGGGGTCAACTAATATTTTAATTCTTTTTTGTTGGTGTGGTTGCAAGACGCTATTCACAAAGAAATCAACGCCAAGGACGAAAACAGCCCCGATTAAAACTACACCCGCTATTGATAAGAAACTTTGTCTATTTCGTTCAAATCTTTTCAAGAAGAAACGCCAGAAGAGCAATCCCGCAGTAGCTAAACCTAAAATGATGTGCACTTCATCAAAAATCAGTGAGAGAATAAGCAATGCAACTGCGGAGATACCCATAAAAGGCACGAATCCTGGCAGTCCTTCTCTATAAAGTACGATGACAAATGCAGCATACGTTAAGGCTGAACCCGTCTCCTTCTGCATGATAATGATAATGGGGGGAAGTAAAATAAGGGCAGCGGCGGTAAATAAGTCATTTTTCTTTTTCACGGAAAATCCCTGTGTACTCAAAAGTTTAGAAAGAGCTAGAGCTGAAAAAATCTTTGAAAACTCCGCAGGTTGCAACGAAAAACCCATAGGCAACTTTATCCATGACCGCGAACCTTTGATATCAGAGCCAAGAAAAATGGTTGCAATCAAGAGAAGAATCATTCCTCCGTAAAAAATATACGCAAAGGCATCATATACTTTGTAATCTACGAAGAGAATAATGAGGATAAGAATCGTAGATAAACTCATGAACATCAGCTGTTTACCTGCGTTATTATCCAATGAAAAAATACTTTCCATTGTTTCCGGATTATAGACAGCTGCATATATATTAATCCAACCAATGAGGAGGAGAAAAAGGTATAGCATGACCGTTGTCCAGTCGATTCCACTTTTGATATTGATATCTTTGCTCATTGTGTATGTTTCCGCTTATCTACCTTTGGCGGCAGAGGTTGTTCTATAACTTTCTTTCATTACTTGTTCCTTAAAAGTTTGTCTTGCCACAGATCCTTTCAAGTATTGTTCAATCATCAATCCAGCGATGGGCGCACTAGCGACCCCACCAAAGCCTCCATTTTCTACAATTACTGCAATAGCAATTTTAGGATTTACTTTGGGGGCAAAAGCGATAAATATGGCATGGTCTTTCCCTTTTGCATTTTGAGATGTACCGGTTTTTCCACAGACCGCAATGCCGTCCACCATCGCTCTTCGCCCAGTACCTTGTACGACTACCGCCTCCATACCATCTATGATAATATCAAAGTGGCGGCTTTCGATTCCTGTTTGGTGGATAGTACGGGTGTTTTTGGGTATTTCCATTTTATTGGCATCCAATCCCATTCCTTTGACCAAGTGGGGAGTTACCCAATATCCTTTGTTTGCAATAGCAGCTGTCATGTTTGCTAACTTCAAAATATTTGTTCCGAGCTCTCCTTCACCAATACTTAGCGAATAAATATTGGAATATTTCCATTGCTCTTTGCCATATACTTTGTCATAGCGATCGACATTTGGAAGAAGCCCTGATTTCTCATTGGGTAAATCGACACCTAGTTGAATACCAAAACCGAACTTTTCTACCATTTTGTGCCAATTTGCTAAACCAAAGCGAGCTGTTTTGAAAGGGCTTCCTTTGGGTGAATGTTCGATGATACGCCGAAAAACATTATAAAAAAACGGATTACTGGAAACTTGAATGGCATTTTTCACATTTGCCATTTCAAAGCCAGGGCTGCTGTGATAAGCAAAAGGAGCAGATGACCCAAAGAAATTCGTTCGCGGAGTAATTTCACCTAACTCTAACCCAATAGCTGCTTGAATCAGTTTAAATGTAGAACCAGGTCGATAAAAAGAGTTCGTCACCCGGTTGATAAGAGGTTTATCTGGGTCTCTCGATAATTCTTTGAAACTTTGGGAAAACTGGCGACCTGAGAGCAAATTGGGGTCATAAGAAGGATAAGAACCCAAGGCAAGTATTTCTCCTGTTGCTGGCTCAATGGCTACTACCCCGCCTACTTTCCCTTGAAATAAACTGTCAGCCAATTTTTGCAGATTCATGTCAATCGTCGTGTAGAGATTTTTACCAAGAACAGCGATGGTATCAAACTCACCAACAGTTGGTTTATTTGGCAACGGCGAATACGGCCCTTTGTCTTCTCCTTTGACATTCATTAATTTATACCGGATACCGCGAATACCCCGAAGGTCGAGTTCATAGTATTTTTCAAGGCCGGTAAGACCGATGTAATCTCCTTTTCTGTAGTATTTTTCTTCACCTTGTTCTTCAAATTTTTCCTTAGGGATTTCTGCAATATATCCAAGTGCGTTGGCTAACGTAGCAGCGGGATACGTTCGAACGAAGGATTGTTCAAAGTAAAACCCACTGAATTTAATCATGGCATCGGATACACTCGCATGGTCTTCTTTGGATATTTGGCGTAAAAATAAAGAAGGTCTAATCTTTGAAAAGCCCGTCGCGATAGTCATTACACTATCAAAATAGGGTTTTGTGATACCAAATACTTGACAAAAATAGGTCGTATCTAGGTTTTTTACTTTTCGTGGAATGACGTATAAATCGAAAACGACATCATTTGCAACAAGAAGTTTCCCTGTTCTGTCGTAAATTTGTCCACGCAAAGGAACTTGAACTTCCTTCCGGATTGAGTTTGTCGAACCGAGTGCTCGGTATTTACTATCTAAGACTTGTAAGTAAAATAATCTAATGAGGTAAACCCCTGCGATTAAAAGAAAAAAGACGATAATATATTGCTTTCTGTTTTCAGACATGATGCACGATGGAATCTTTGGGTCACACTACAAATTGAACCAATACGATTAATTGGGATTACACGTACAAATTTGATAAAAAAATACGGTATAACGAAATACCAAGAATTGTATTTTGTTTAGATAGGTGTTAATGTGTGAAGAAAGATAGAAGTTTGCTGTTTTCCATCTATTTTTGCAAATTACATGAGTTACAAAGAACGTAATATGGAATTACATTACCACAAAAACGAGATAGAGGCCGTAGCAAAAGATTGTATTTCCAAATTTCAATCTGTTCCGGTGTGGTTGTTTGAAGGAGAAATGGGGGCAGGAAAAACCACATTCATCCGGGCTCTCTGTACTGCTCTTGGTGTTTCGGATACAGTACAAAGCCCTACTTTTGGGCTTGTGAACGAGTATTCTACACACGAAGGAGAAACACTGTATCATTTTGACTGCTACCGTTTGGAGAACCCTTCTGAGGCACTTGATTTAGGAATTGATGAGTATCTTTACAGCGGGAATCTCTGTTTTATCGAATGGCCTTCGCGCATTGAGCCTCATTGGCCAAGTAAATACGTGTCCGTATCTTTGCAGACAATCAATGAAGAGGAACGCATCTTGAACATATTCACCGTAGGAATTTAATTATATCTTGCTTTAATTTAGTCATTCATGCCAGCATCATCTCTGTTTTCATCTCCTTATTCAGGCGAACAAATCCTGACGAAGGAAGCACCCAAAGGAGTAAAAAATACGACAAACGCATTGTACATCGGGATTCCAAAGGAAGTCTCCTTGCAAGAAAGTAGAGTTGGTCTAACTCCAGAAGCTGTTGCTCTTTTGGTTCAAAACGGACATCGTGTCTTGGTTGAAAAAGGAGCAGGAATTGCTGCAAAATTCACTGACGAACAATATAGACTAGCTGGTGCAGAGGTCGTTCCCTCAGCCCGAGAAGTATTTGAAGCAGACATTATTCTGAAAATTGAACCCCTTATTGAAGAAGAATTTACCTATTTAAAACCCGGAAAAGCACTTTTTTCAACACTAAATATGCCCACGCTATCTAAGGCATATTTTGATAGATTACTGGAAAAAAAAATAATCGGTCTAGCCTTTGAAACCCTGGAGGACAAAGTAGGAAATCTACCTGTTATCCGAGCTATGAGTGAAATTGCTGGGAATACAGTCATGCTTATTGCAGCCGAGTATCTTAGTAGTGTTCACGGTGGAAAAGGCATGATTATGGGTGGTGTTACGGGTGTGCCACCAACTAATGTGGTCATTATTGGTGCTGGAACTGTCGCTGAATTTGCGACCCGTGCAGCTCTAGGACTAGGTGCTGATGTAAAAGTTTTTGATGTTCATATCTATCGTCTTCAACGGCTAAAATATGCCATTGGACAGCATTTATTCACAGCTATTATTGACTCTCATACACTCCCGCAAGCACTCAAAGACGCAGATGTCGTCATCGGTGCGATGCGCTCAGACCAAACCATTAGCCCCTTAATCGTGACGGAGGAAATGGTGGCAAATATGAAACCTGGAAGCGTCTTGATTGATGTTTCTATCGACCAAGGAGGGTGCTTTGAAACCTCCCAAATGACTACACACAAAGAACCTGTCTTTCGGAAACACGACGTCATTCACTATTGTGTACCTAATATTGCCTCTCGTGTTGCGCATACAGCAAGCATTGCTTTGAGTAATATTTTCACACCTATTTTACTCAAAATTGGTCGAACGGGAGGCATAGAAGAAATGACTTACCAAACTTCGTGGTTTAATAAAGGCATTTATTGCTACAAAGGTAGCATGACAAATTACCCGATTTCCCAGCGTTTCCAATTGCGATATAGAGATATCGGTTTGCTTTTAGCAGCGCGATTGTAAACAGCCTTTTGATTTCAAAATACGGTATTTAAAACACAACAAATCAATGATTTACAATAGCAACGAGAACTCCTTGATGGATGATGCGAACTCTCCTGAAGTGAATAAAAAATTACTCGGAAAAGTATCGGAGGACTTTATCAAGGTGGCAGAACACATTCGGGAGGCTTCCTACCAAATACGAAAAAGAAAATTCTCGGACTTCCCTTTGTTTATTTTGACACATCAAGAAATTGAAATCGGTCAATTACTTTTTGAAAAAACAGATTTCAGTACGGTTTACCAGTACAAAGTTTCTATGCTCGAAGAGTTTGTCCAACGTGAACTCATTGCAGAAAACTCCCAGGCTCTTTTCGTCGAAAATTACAAAAATGCAGAAGAATACGCTTGTCTTTTCGTGATGGACGAAGATTTTGCTGGCTTTGTCTTTATGCCTTATCCAGAAGATTAACGCGCTAGATTTGCGATTAAAAATATCTTTTTAATCGCAAATCTTTTTCTTGAATAACGACTGTTTTCTTTTGATTTTTCAGCCAAATACCTATTTCTGTCAAGTGAGTTTGTTCCGCAGCAAAGACCATTTTATCAAAGAATGCCTCTGCAAGCCCCGTCATAAATAATTCGTTGTGTGCGAATTTCCCTGCAACCACTAATTTTCTTGCAGGAGATTTTGGCCAAATTAGGCGCAAAGAAGCCACTTGTTGCGCTACCAAATCCAACATAAATTGGTTGTATGCTTCCTCAAAAGAACGGAAAGCATTCAAATCACGCTCCACAAAAGGGCAATCCATGAGAAAATCCAAAGATGTTTTATCGGGTGTCGCTTGTGAAAAACGCTCCCGAAGCGAGCGAACCAACTGAAAATTATACGTCAATTTTTTGAACTCCATGGGGTCTTTTCCGAAGTACTCAGACAAATGTTTCAATTGTCTATCGTGCTCGTTTCCTCCAAAAATACAAGAAACACGTCCTAACTGATTATCTCCGTATGGGTAAAAATACGTGCTACTTGGTAAGTCTTGCAAAATAGATGCTTCATCAACGGTATCAATTGCGTAGCACCATTCATCCGCCCATAATAAAACAAATGGCTCTTGCAAAGCTGCTTTGAATGGATAGACAATCGCTTCATAATGAGTCATTTGAGACGAATTTACCTGTTTTTTCTTAGCAAGTGTAGGAATATCCAATGGAAATCTGCTCACGTCTTGTGGATAAACAAGCTCGTGGACGGCTTCTATTTCGTCAAGTTCAAAAGAGAAATTCTCATTTTCCCGTTCTTTCCAAAAATGAAAAATAGCTTCTTTTCTTTGAGCGGATTCGTTTGTAAATTCATTGGAAAAGGCAAAAACACCTTGTTTGCAAACTTCTCCTTGTTCGTTTAGGAGAACCAGTTGGATACAGTCTTGTTTTTTTGAATAAATAATGGAATACATCGGCCAGTTTAATTGTAGGTTGAATAGGGTTAAATATCGTTCATTTTAATGTCTTTAATCATCAATTGGAGTGTTGTTTGTTCTTTCCACGTATTTTCTGCTAGGGTAAAAACGAGTGAAAAGGGCTTCTGTGTCGTTCGCAAACGGGTATAAAAATCATCTGCCATTCCAAAGCCAACTGCGACGAATGTACCTGAAAAACCAGTTTCTGTGATATGCAACTTCAAATGTTTTTCTTTCATTAGTATAGGGTCAGAGGCTAACGTTAATCCGTTAACCTGAAAAACAGGCTGCATATTCTGCGGGCCAAATGGCGCCATCTGCTGCATTACCTTGTAAAATTGAGGTGTAATATCGGCCAATTTTACAATCAAATCAACATCAATTTGAGGAATTAACTGTTCAGGTGTGATTTTTTGGGAGACGACTTGATCAAATGCTTTTTGAAACGCAGGAATATTCTCAATCGGCATAGTCATTCCTGCTGCATGTGTATGTCCACCGAATTGCTCCAAATGCTCACTACACGCTTCAATGGCAGTATATAAGTCAAAACCAGCCACCGACCGAGCAGAACCCGCTGCTTTTCCGTTTGAGTGTGTCAAGATAATTGTTGGGCGATAGTATTTCTCAATACATCGAGAAGCAACGATACCGATAACCCCTTTGTGCCAATTTTCGTTGTATAAAACAGTGCTTTTAGCTTGTGTTCGCAGCCATTCATCTGCCTCAATCAAATCAATCGCTTCTTTTGTAATTGTCGAATCAAAATCTTTTCGTTGGGCATTTTGCAAATGAATTTCTTGAGCAAACGTCTTTGCATCTTCTAAATTATCAGATAAAAGCAACTGAACTGCCGCTTTCGCATGTTTGATTCTACCGGCGGCATTGATTCGTGGGCCAAGGACAAAAACGACGTTTTCGATAGTCATAGATGTTGTAAAACCGGCTACTTCTTTCAAAGCCTGAAGTCCAACACACGGTTTTTCATTCAGTTTTTTCAGACCAAAATACGCCAAGGTTCTGTTTTCACCTACAATCGGGACTATATCTGAGCCAATGCTTACTACGCACAGGTCGATGAATGAAAAAAGGATTTCATCAGGGATATTTTCACGGATAGAATATGCTTGCAAGAGTTTAAATCCAACGCCGTTACCCGTCAATTCTTTGAATGGGTACGGACAATCTTTTCTTTTGGGGTCTAAAACAGCAACCGCTTGGGGCAAATCATCACCGGGTTCATGGTGGTCACAAATGATGAAATCGATGCCTAGAGAATGAGCGTATTCTACTTTATCCACCGCCTTTATGCCGCAATCGAGCGCGATAATGAGCGTTGCACCCCAGTTTTTAGCAAAGTCAATGCCTTGCGTAGAAACCCCATATCCTTCTGTATATCTATCTGGATTGTAGTGGTCAATTTGTGTTGTAAGCTTTTTAAGGAAACCATACATCAACGCCACAGCAGTTGTGCCATCTACGTCGTAATCGCCATAAATAAGAATTTTTTCATTCGTTCGAATTGCTTTTTGTAAACGGGTGACAGCCCTGTCCATATCTCGCATCAAAAACGGGTCATGCAGATGCGCTATGGAAGGTCTAAAAAATTGCTTTGCCTCATCAAAATCAACGATATTACGTTGCCAAAGTAATTGGGCTGTTGTGGAGGATACGTGAATGTCCTTCATGAGCGACAAGACAATTTGTTTATCCTCTTCCGTTTGGGGTATTGGCTTTAATTTCCAGTTCTTTTCTGTCATAATAGCAAAAATACGTATTCTTCTGTATCTTCTAAAGTATTGGTATAGACAATTTGTAGAAACTATTTGGTATAAAAAAGAAAGCAATTTTTGAAAAACGCAAACCAATCTTTTCTTTTCTAGTTACTGTGCAAGTTAGACCCGTGTATTTTGTCAAGAAAAGAAATCATTTGTCTCATTTGAGCGGACCGAAACCGAAATTTTCTTAGGTTTGCGGCACCATTTGGCAAAAAACAAAGTTAAGTAAGCAATTAGACTAAATTTCCACCTTTGAAAAGTAAAATAATCCACATAAAAAAACAGTTAAACCAGATAGCTCTGTGTTTTTTGTTGGCGGCACATTTTGCCCAAGTAGGAAATTACATTCCCCCTTCTTTTCGTGTGCAACTTTCCTTGGATAAGACGTCTCCTCTGTGTAGTCTTCTTGCCAATGTGCTCAAGTTTTCTGATGAGTCAGATAATTCAAATGAAGAAAATCAGGGGCAGCATCACATGGAAAATGCAAATTCAGACACACTTTCCGATGTTTTTGAAGACGAAATAGACACCTTTTTCGCGCTAGTCCTACATCCACACATTGAGCCCTCTTACGCTCAAATTTTCTACAAAGACACCTATTGCGAGCAACCTCATCCTGAGTTTAGCTCTCCACCTCCCCGGCTTTCTTAGAAGCTGTTTTCGTTTATCTTTATTACGTTTGAATTAACTTCTTTCATTCATCAGGCTTTGGAAAAATCTCCTTTTGCGTTGCAAAAAGAGGAGTTTACTACCTTGTCTGGAAAGAAAAATAATTCGCTTTCATTCTTACTTTAGAACGCAAACAGCTTCTTACATTTTGGTAGTGTTTACAAGACTTACTACCAAACCATCTTTTTTATCTGCGACTGCCTTCATTCATCAAAGGGGGAAATCGCTCCACATACCTTTTAAAAAATATATTCAAAATGAAATTAATTCCATTGATTTCCACACTTGCCATTTTGGGCATCAGTCTGTCTTGTAAAAACGAAGAAACAGAAGTACAAGAGACAGCCAATTACAAAGTTATTCAGCCTTTGCGCATGGATACCACGTACATTCAGGAATATGTCGCTGATATTCAGGCGGTTCAAAACATTGAAATTCGCGCCAAAGTGACTGGCTTTTTAGACAAGCAATTTATCGACGAAGGAAAGTTCGTTCAGAGTGGACAGTTTTTGTTCAAATTAAATGATAATCTCTATAAGGAAGAGTTGCAACGCGCAAAAATCAACAAAAAACTTGCCCAAACAGAGTTAAAAGCACTTGAGATTGAACTGAAGAATACCGAAAAGTTATTGAGCAATAATATTGTCTCTAAAACAGAGGTAGAATTAATCAAAATTAAAATAGAAGCAGCCAAAGCAAAGCTCGAAATGGCGGACGCAGAGGTTTCAAAAGCGCAGTTACACATCTCATTTACAGAAGTTAGAGCTCCATTTCAGGGAGTTATAAACCGGATTCCGTTTAAAGCGGGAAGTCTCATCGAGGAAGGGACAGTTCTCACTACACTTGCCAATAACAGCCAAATGTATGTGTATTTTAACTTATCTGAGATAGATTACTTGACTTACCAAAAGGAACATCCAAACAACAAAGTGCAAGAAGTAACCCTCCTTTTGGCAAATAACGAGCCTTATCCGTTCAAAGGAATTGTCGAAACGATGGAAGGAGAAATTGATAAATCAACGGGAAATATTGCGTTCAGAGCGAAATTCCCGAACCCAAACCAATTGTTAAAACACGGCAGCAGCGGGAAAATCCTCATTGAGAAAAAAGCAAACGATGCGTTGGTCATTCCACAAAAATCGACCTTCGATATTCAAGAAAACATCTATGTCTATTTGGTTGACAAAAACAATGTTGTCAAAATGCAAAAAATAGACGTTGGGTTAAAATTCGATAACCTTTTCGTGGTAGAAAAAGGGCTGCAAGCCGGTGATCGTATTTTGTACGAAGGCGTTCAGTTGGTCAAGGAAGGGGAAAAAATCAAGACGGAGGAAATCCCCAGTAAGAATATGTTGCAGCCCATCACAAAAAAACAATAAAACAGCCTAAATAATGATACAAACATTCATACAAAGACCGGTGCTTTCCACTGTGATTTCACTTTTGATTGCTTTTATTGGTCTCATTTCATTAACCCAATTACCCGTTACGCAATTCCCGAACATTGCACCGCCTGAAGTAACGGTAACGACAAAATATACGGGTGCGAACGCCGATGCCTGCGTAAAAGCCGTTGTGACACCATTGGAAAAAGCCATCAATGGGGTACCCGGAATGGCTTACATGACATCGGTATCTGGAAATGATGGAACAAGCATCATTCAAATTGTTTTCAAGACAGGTACAGACCCAGAAATTGCAGCGGTCAATGTGCAAAACCGTGTTTCCTCTGTTTTGGATGAATTGCCAGAAGAAGCCATCAAGGCAGGCGTGGTCGTCGAAAAAGTACAGAATAGTATGCTTTTATATCTTAATATTCTTACTTCTGATGACAACGTAGATGAAAAATTTCTGTATAACTACGCCGATATCAACCTTTTAGCCGAACTCAAGCGCATTGAAGGAGTTGGATTCGCGTATATTGCGGGTTCACGAGATTACTCCATGCGGATTTGGTTGAATCCGGTCAAAATGACGAGTTATAATTTGTCCACCGACGACATTATTCGAAGTCTGCGTGCGCAAAACATTGAAGCAGCCCCCGGAAAAGTTGGGGAAAGTTCAGGAAAAACCCCACAGTCTCTCCAATATGTTTTGAAATATACAGGTAAATTCAATACGCCTGAACAATACGAGAATATCATCTTGCGAAGTACGAATGAGGGTGAAATTCTACGGTTGAAAGACGTTGCCGAGGTAGAGTTTGGTTCAAAAGATTACGACGTAACATCCAAGGAAAATGGTCGGCCATCGGCTGCAATCATGCTTAAACAACGGCCGGGGAGTAATGCAAGTGAGGTTATCAAAAATATTAAATCCCGGATGGAGGAGCTGAAAGCTGGTTTTCCTGCGGGTATGACTTATACGGTTAGTTACGATGTTTCTACCTTTTTGGATGCTTCAATTAATGAAGTTATCAAAACGTTAATCGAGGCGTTCATCTTGGTTTCATTGGTTGTTTTTCTCTTTTTGCAAGATTGGCGTTCCACACTTATACCCGTTTTGACGGTTCCTGTTTCTTTGATTGGGACGTTTGCGTTCATGCAAGTTGCTGGATTTTCCCTGAATCTCATCACACTTTTTGCCCTTGTTTTGGCTATCGGGATTGTCGTGGATAACGCCATTGTAGTCGTGGAAGCCGTACATGCCAAAATGGAAAAATCAGGAATGAACGCGAAACAAGCCACGGAAAGTGCCATGGGCGAAATTAGTGGCGCCATCGTTGCCATCACGTTGGTCATGTCGGCGGTATTTATTCCGGTTTCGTTTATTTCAGGTCCGACGGGTGTTTTTTACCGTGAATTTTCTTTGACGATGGCCGTTTCCATCGTTTTATCTGGGGTCATTGCCCTGACATTGACACCCGCTTTGTGTGCCATTATGTTGAAAAATACACACCATCAAGTCAAATCAAAAAATGGATTAAACCGCTTCTTTGATGGTTTCAATAAACGCTATGGGCAAGTGGAGTCCACTTATTTGCGCATTATTTTTTCTATCGCAAATCGACGAATCGTTACATTTCTAGCCTTGATAGTCTTCTTGGTTGGAACGGGTACGTTGGGTAGATTGGTGGCTGTTGGTTTTATTCCAAACGAAGACCAAGGAACTATTTATGCTGCCATCACGACGCCTTCTGGTTCCACGTTAGAGCGTACAGAAAAAGTCGTTGATTTAATTCAAGAAACAGCTCAAAAAATTCCTGGAGTAGAAACGGTATCTTCTTTGGCGGGTTTCAGTGTGCTTTCTGATGGAATTGGAGCGAGTTTTGGGATGAACTTGATTGGCTTGAAAAAATGGGATGAACGTACCTATTCCGACAAAGAAATCATTCAACAATTAAATGAAAAAACATCGTTCATCAAAGATGCCAAAGTTGAATTTTTCACGCCTCCACCCGTTCCTGGCTACGGAAACTCCTCTGGTTTCGAATTGCGGCTGTTGGATAGAACGGGGAGCAATGATTTGCAACAAATGGATCGCGTAACCAAACGGTTTACGGAAGCACTCAACGAACGCCCAGAAATTGTCAACGCATTTACCACGTATGACATCAGTTTTCCTCAGATTATGGTCAATATTGATTACATGAAGGCAGCCCAAAAAAATGTGGTTGTTGAAGACGTTCTAAATACACTTCAGACAAATTTAGGAAGTGAATACGCAACCAACTTCATTCGTTTTGGTCAATTATACCGCGTCATGGTACAAGCCTCTCCTGAATTTCGGGCGACACCTGAGGACATTCTCAAATTTTTTGTTAAAAATACGGAGGGAGAAATGGTTCCCGTATCTTCGTTTGTAACGATTGATAAAATCTACGGGCCAGAGCAAATCACGCGCTACAATATGTATCCATCTGCTATGATAAACGGGGAGCCAGCGCCTGGGTTCAGTTCTGGCGATGCCATTGCAGCCATCAAAGAAACGGCTGAAGACGTGCTACCCAAAGGATTTGCCTACGACTGGGCGGGAAGTTCCAGAGACCAAGCCAATGCTGGCAATGAATCTATCCTCATTTTCTTGGTTTGTTTGTTCTTCGTTTACTTATTGCTTGCAGCCCAATACGAGAGCTTCCTCCTCCCCATTCCTGTCATTTTATCTTTGCCCATGGGGATTTTTGGTGCGTTTTTATTCCTCTACTTAATGGGGTTAGAAAACAATATTTATGCGCAAATTTCCATGATTATGCTCATCGGATTGTTAGGTAAAAACGCCATTCTAATCATTGAATTTGCAGTTTTGAAACAAAAAGAAGGCAAATCTACATTTCGTGCCGCCTTGGAAGGAGCAAAATTACGACTTCGACCTATTCTCATGACTTCCTTTGCTTTTGTAGCGGGTTTGATTCCGCTTGTACTTTCGAGTGGTGCTGGGGCAATCGGGAACAAAACAATTGGTTCGGCGGCGGCAGGTGGCATGTTGCTCGGAACCATTTTTGGGGTTCTACTCATCCCCGGACTTTACGTAGCTTTTGCGTCAGGGAATAAACTAACTAAAAAACCGAAGAAGCTAATTCTAACAGATAGTTCCTTATTAAAACCTATTTCAGAAAACTAATTTGGATAACTCGATGAAAAAATATTGGATACTCCTAACGATTTGTATCGGAGGGATACTGACACAAAGTTGTCAAACGCAACGCACACATGCGTCGATTTCAGAGCGCCCCATGCCTGCCTTTTTTGCTGGTACAACAGATAGTTTGAACAGCGGGCAGTTCAGTTGGAAAAATTATTTTGAAGACCCCTATTTGCACGCGCTGATAGATACAGCTCTGCAAAATAATGTCGATTTACAAGTTACGTTTCAACGCATTGAAGCGAACCGAGCAGACATTTTACGGGCGGAAGGTTTCTTACGGCCGCAAGTAAATGCCCAAAATAGCAATGCGTTACGCAAATACGGACTTTATACAATGGATGGTGCAGGGAATATTTCAACAGAAATGTTACCCGGGAAAATTGTCCCCATTCATCTCCCCGACTTTCTCATCGGCGCGACAGCTTCGTGGGAATTGGACATTTGGGGAAAGTTGAAAAACAATAAAAAAGCAGCTATCGCGCGCTACCTAAGTAGCGTTGAAGGCGCACAGTGGGTCAAGGCAAATTTGGTCACGGATGTTGCCCTTTTGTATTACGAACTGTTGGCGTTGGACAATGAAATGGAAATTTTGCGTGAAACCATTCAAAAACAAGAAGAAGCCTTAAAAATTGTACAAATCCAGAAAGAAGCAGGCGAAGGAACAGAACTTGCGGCCCAACAATTCAAAGCCAGTTTGTTGAATTTTAGGGCTATGTTATTCCAGACGCAGCAAAATCGCAATGAAAAGGAAAACCAAATTAATTTTTTGGTTGGGCGTTATCCACAACCTATTTTACGAGAAAAAGAAGGACTTTACCAAGCAAAATATGCCCCAATCGAAGTAGGTTTACCGGCACAATTACTCCGAAACCGCCCTGATATTCGGGCTGCTGAGCGACTTGTAGAAGCCAGTAAATACGATATTGAAATTGCAAAAGCTGCTTTCTTACCAAGTATAAACTTAACAGGGAGCCTTGGTTTTCAGGCATTTAACCCTCGCTTTCTGTTCCAAACACCTGCGTCGATAGCTTATGGTTTAATCGGAAATATTGCTGCACCGCTGATCAATAAAAAAGCGATAGAAGCAAATTTCAATACCGTCAAAGCACAACAAACGGAGGCGTTGTATATGTACCAAAAACGTATTTTAGAGGCGTTCGTTGAAGTGACCAACGAACAGAACAAATGGAAAAATTACGAGCAAATGTACCAATTAAAAGTAGCTGAAACACAGGAACTCGAAAATGCCGTACAATCTGCCAATTTATTGTACTTGAACGGACGTGCCAATTACCTCGAAGTCCTTTTTGCGCAACAAAATACCTTAAAAACCAAGCTTGAAAGCCTTGAAGTCAAGAAAAAGCAACGCATGACGGCGGTACAAATTTACAAAGCGTTGGGCGGTGGTTGGAGATAAAATTAGCTGCTACTACGTTTCTATTTTCTCCTTTTCGGTTCACCGGAAAGAAGAAAATAGAAACGTTTTTTCATTTGCCTTCGTACGCTAAAATAAGAAACATGTGTATTTTTCGTTTCTCTATTTTACCTACTAAAACAGCTAAATAAACAGCAAATGAAAACAAAAATGGGTCGATGGGTTCTCGGTATCGGAATTTTAGGGGCACTGAACGCGTACAGCCAAGAGGCGCGCGTGGACTCTACCACGTTCGGTATTCAAACTGGTTTTTTGGGAATTTATGCACACAACGAGGCACGCATTTCTCCAAAAATAGCGTTGCGAACGGAGGTTGGCATCAACGCCGGAATTTATGGAGGTGCTATGTATGCCAAGAGAATTGGTACCGAGTTAACTCCTGTCATCACGGTTGAACCGAGGTGGTATTATAACTTGGATAAACGTGTAGCGAAAGGAAAAAACATTTCGGGAAATAGTGGAAATTTCTTGACGCTCCAGACGAGTTTCAATCCGAGTTGGCAGATTTTTTCTACGGAGTCTTTGCAACGAACGGCTAGCCAAATCACAGTGATGCCTATGTGGGGCTTGAAGCGGAACAAGGGAAAACATTTCACTTTTGAGGCAGGCGCGGGTGTGGGCGTTGGTCGATATCTAGGAAGTTCAAAACCGGATAATCCGTATTTTCTAGGTGTTGGATTGCACCTTCGGGTAGGGTATCGTTTTTAGATAAGATAGAAAGTAACCCAAAAAGCGGCTCCAGTTAAGAGTCGCTTTTTTGGGTTTTATATGTATATTTCTTTGATTTCACTTTCAGGGATTGCTTTCCTACCCAATCTCTTTATTTCATGCGGTACATTACCTGTTTTTCTACTGCCATTTCAGCCAAGACTTTTTTTAAATCTTGCAAATACGAAAAATCCAGTGTGGAGACGCCAAAAACACGTGTAGAATTATCGTTTATATGAATGCGTAACAGAGTTGGTTCATAGGTAATAGATTGAATGTCTTCCCAATTGATTCTTGTCTCTTTTTTAAATACGCTCAATTTTAGGCGAATACAGTGTGCGTCCAGATGGATGAATGCTTCTCCAAAGAAAGTTTCGACGGATTTCCCAAGTCCTGACAACGTATATACAATTCCACTGATGAAGAAAAAAGCAGCATACACCCAATCAGAAAGCCGAATTGGCTCACCGTCGAGTATTCTAAATACAGGCCAAGCGACGGCAAAAATAAGTGAAAAGATACCAAGCAAAGTTTGGGCAGTTGACTTTTGAGGAGGGGCAAGTAAATTTCTGTGGTATTTCATGTAGTAGCAATTTTTAGTTCATCTTATTTGGATTGATTTTTTCACAAACGCTTGACAAAAAGTAAAATTACCAAAACTTATCGTGTAAGGCACATTGTTGTATTTTGGCATCGTGAGATGGGAAAGTTTATTTTTCGATTGAGAGAAATCAGTAAATTTCCCTATCTAGCTTTCAAAAAAACTTGCCTATTTCCGATGAGTGAATGCTTTATTGCTTGGTCATAAACGCATACTATTTAAAGCCAATCTGGTATATAAACAAGAAAAAAATTAGATAAAAACACTAAATTTGTTCGCACATACAGTTAATCCAAATCTAATGACAGACAAAGTAGCAAAACCGTTTTTAAAATGGGCTGGAGGAAAAACACAGCTCATTCAAGATATTGAAAGGGCTTTGCCAAAGGATATTACCCGAGATAAGTTTACATACATCGAACCATTTGTGGGGAGTGGCGCCATTTTATTTTGGATAATCAACCATTTCCCCAATCTGGAAAAAGCAGTCATCAACGACATCAACCCAGACTTAATAAACACCTATAAAACGATTACATCTAAGCCTAAAGAATTGATTTCCATTCTTTTGCAGTTGCAACACGAATTTCATTCATTGGAGGAGAAACCAGAAGAAAAAAAGCACTATTATTATGAAAAGCGTGAATTGTACAACACACGTAAATTAGAAAAAAGTGGGCAAGCTGCCTTGTTTATTTTCTTGAACCGAACGTGTTTCAATGGGCTTTACCGGGTGAATAGAAATAATCAGTACAATGTTCCCATGGGAAGTTACAAAAAGCCAACAATATGCGATAATAATACGATTTGGGCAGTACATAACGCACTCCAAAAAGTGGAAATACTTTGTGGTGACTATGAACAAACACTTGAATTTACAGCGAAAAATACATTGTTTTACTTCGATCCTCCTTACAAACCATTGAGTGACACGTCGAGTTTCAATTCCTATGCCAAAGATTCGTTCGATGATTCGGAGCAGATTCGCCTACGTAATTTTTGCAAAAAGCTAGATAACTTAGGACACACTTGGATATTAAGTAATTCTGATGTGCGTGGAAAAGATGAAAACGATACCTTTTTTGATGACCTATATGCTGAATTTTCAATTTCAAGAGTGAAAGCAAGAAGAAGTATCAACGCCAATTCTGAAAAAAGAGGAGAATTGAACGAACTACTAATTACCAACTATCAAACAAAAGAAATATATGCTTAATAGTAAGGCTATTGAAATACTTACACCATTGTTTGAAATAATAAAAAACGCCAAGGGAAAAACTATTCGAGAGCTTAAAATAGAACTAAGTATAGAAAGAGAAAATATGAAAAAAGGTGCTGCAGGTTTGATTGTTGAAAACTTATTAGGAATCAAAAACAACAATGATTCAGATGCAGATTTACCAGAAATTGGATGTGAAATAAAAGTTCTGCCCATACAGAAAAATAAAAATGGAGCTATAAAGGCGAAAGAACCTACTCAAATTCAAATGATAAATTATTTCGAAGTTGCAGATGAAAAATGGGAAACAGCCAAAGTCCGAAAAAAAATAAATCTTACATTTTGGGTTGTCTATTTAGCTAAAGAAAATAGTACAATCCTACACCAAGATGACTACAGAATAATTGATTATTTCATTGACCATCCTAATGAAACTAAAATTACAGTATTTAAAAGAGACTGGGAGTTAATTCAAGGGTTCATTAGAAAAGGGCTTTCCGATAAATTATCTTCTAGCATGGGAGAATACTTAGAACCAAAAACAAAAGGAGCAAATAGTGAAGATAAAACAAATGCTCCCGATGGGAAAGGGGGCGTTTTAAGGGCTAAAAGAAGAGGATTTTATTACAAAAAACACTATACAAATAGCCATATTATCCCAAATATTGATTTAACAACAGTTTAATCATACATGAAAATGAACAAATTATGTAACCTGCTTAATCTGCAAAATGAAGACTTGCTATTTGATAAAATTACGCAAAGCTTCAAGGAAAAAATTACCCAATGGGATTATTTCGTTAATTGGGCTAAGGTATTCAGTAACATTGAACCATTTGAAAAAGAGCTAAATTTATTGAATTTCCTTATCGGAAAGGAAGATATTGAGACGGAAGCATATAACTTGATTAAGCAGTACCCGCAAGTAATCAAAGCATTTCCAACACTTATTGCTGTTAGGGAGAAATCGATTGATATTCTGATTGACACCAAGAATTTCATTTATAAAAACTATTCGTTTAGCACCGCTAACTTGACGGAGCAGGAATGTAAAGAGCTCGCCAATTTTGTTGTTAATTCAGGAATTGGAGAAATCTTGAAAGATAAAAAGGTAAAGAATCTTGTTGATTATGCAACAGGCGTGGAGGTTGGCTTAGATAGCAATGGAAGAAAAAACCGAGGAGGAACGTTAATGGAAAGCTTGGTTAAAGAATTTGTTTCTGATACTTGCCAAAACTTGGGTTTACAATATATTCCGCAAGCAACTGCACAGAAAATAAATGCACAATGGAATTTAGATGTTGTAGTAGATAAATCGTCAAGGCAATTAGATTTCGCCATTAATAATAATGGTAAATTATTTTTTATTGAATGTAATTTTTATGGTGGCGGTGGCTCGAAGTTAAAATCTACTGCAACAGAATACATTGAAATGAATCGTTACTGGAATAAACAAGGCATTGAGTTTATTTGGGTAACAGATGGTGCAGGATGGAAAACTACACTTAAACCTTTAAGAGAATACTTTGATAAAGCAGATTATTTGTTGAATTTGGAGATGCTGAAGGAGGATATTCTCATTCAAATTTTAAGTAAACGATAGAAATAAGCCTTTTGGTCAAATTTACTATACATTTGAAGAGACTTTTTGGTACTCAGAAAACTCCATCAATTTTGAAATAGGTATATCGAATGCATTCGCAATTACTTCAATATTTTTTAGAGATGGATTACGCTCACCTCTCTCCACCATTCCTATATAATTTTTATGTAAGCCACACAATTTTGCAAGTTGCTCTTGTGTAAGCCCTCTTTCTTGTCTTAACCCTTTTAATCTTAGTCCAAAGCGAGATAAAATATCATTCATTAAAAAAAGACACTCATTGTGTGTTTTAAATTTTATTCTTGTATATTTACAAACATAACTAATTTCAAAGTGCTATGAAAATAGAGATAAAAAATTCAAGTTTTCAACCAAGACAAATAAAACCACTCCTCTCTTATCTTCAATCAATGGATGACTTTTCTGCATGGGAACACAATGGATTAACAGTAGAAATAGACCCAACTATTGACTTTAAAGGGGATAATGCCCTCATTCGTTGGACGGATACTCAGGAGGGTTTTAACGATAAAGTAATTGTAAACTCTCTCAAAGAGTTTACCTCAATCTTTCAACCTGTATATGCTTAAACCCTACTTTAAATCATCCGATAAAAACTTCTATCTTTTACAAGGAGATTCCATGGAGATTTTACCCCAAATTGACCATAAATTCGATATGGTCTTTGCTGACCCACCTTATTTTCTTTCAAATGGTGGATTGAGCATTCAAAGTGGGAAAATAGTTTCAGTTAATAAAGGGAAATGGGACAAATCAGAGGGGTTTGAATATATAAATGATTTCAATCGCCAATGGTTATCCCTAGTAAGAGATAAAATGAAAGAGGATGCTACCATCTGGATTAGTGGAACGATGCATAATATATTTTCCGTAGGTCAGATTTTAAATGAATTAGGTTTTAAAATTTTAAATGTTATCACTTGGGAAAAAACAAATCCTCCACCTAATTTCTCATGTCGTTTTTTCACCTACTCAACGGAGCAAATCATTTGGGCAAGAAAGTCTGAGAAAGTTCCTCATTATTTCAATTATGAACTAATGAAACAGTTAAACGGAGATAAACAAATGAAAGACGTTTGGAAACTCCCAGCGATTGCTCCGTGGGAGAAATCATGCGGGAAACACCCAACTCAAAAACCCCTCTCTGTATTAACTAGACTTATCCTTGCATCTACCAAAGCAAATGCTTGGATTTTAGACCCGTTTACTGGAAGTAGTACAACAGGAATTGCAGCCAATTTGGCAAATAGACGTTTCTTGGGAATTGACCAAGAAGAAGATTATTTAAAAATAAGTCAGAACCGAAAACTAGCCATTGAAAACACAAAAACAGCCGCTGATTTCAGACAGAAAATTGGGGGCTTCCCATCAAAAAATGAACTTGAATTATTTTTAGCTCAAGAACATCTGCAGGAATACAAAACAGAACTAAACATTTAATCTCATACACAAACCAATTTATTAACCACTCATCCTCCCTCAAACAAGTAATTTTTCAAATTTTTTCTACATTTGTTTGGTCTGTGCTGCCATCCGTCCGCTGGGAGCACCAAATTTCTCCTCTTACTACCAACAAAAATGAAAATTCAATCTATTTTCGTCAATCTTCCGGTCAAAAATCTTCCGGAAACACGTACCTTTTGGCACAATCTCGGCTTTTCCTTTAACGAACAGTTTTCAGACGAAAATGCCGCATGCTTGGTTCTCGCTGATGGACAAATGTATGCTATGCTCATCTCACATGCTCTATTTGCCACATTCACGAACAGACCCATCGCCGATGGCTCCACTACCCAAGTCTTGACTGCCCTCCAAGTAGAAAGTAAAGAACAAGTAGATTCTCTTGTTGCCCTTGCTCTCGCAAACGGAGCAACCAGATACCGCGATGGCGCAGACCACGGCTGGATGTACTACGACTGTTTCTCCGACCTCGACGGTCACCAATGGGAAATCCTTTTTACTGATTCCAACCAATTACCTGAATAAATAATGGCAACAGAAAAATTGACGGTTCAAGCAACTATCACAGCAAAAAAACAAACCGTTTGGGACTACTATACACTTCCCGAACATATCACTCAATGGAACTTTGCAGACCCAAGCTGGCACTGCCCCACCGCTTCCAATAACCTAACCGTTGGTGGAAAATACTTCGCCCGAATGGAGGCAAAAGACGGTAGCTTCGGCTTCGATTTTGAAGCCGTCTATACAGAAATCCATCCAGGAAACTCATTTACTTATGTTTTCGGTGAACGATATGCCACAGTTTCTTTCCAAGAAACTCAAGAACAAACAGAAGTAACCCTTGTCTTTGACCCCGAAACCGAAAACCCTCTGGAACTGCAAAAACAAGGTTGGCAAGCTATCTTGAACCATTTTAAAAAATATGTAGAAACCATAGAAAACAACTAGTTCGTCTCAAATCAATTAAGAATTTTTTGCTCATCTTTTTCTTTTTGGTTTTAATTTATTTAATTTCGCTAATAATTTAGTGTTTTTCAATAAATTGTTAGCGAAATTCATTTTTTAAGTAACCAATTATCAAGATGACAAAAGATAGTATTCGCACCTTTCGATTTTTACGCGTAGTTGCGTGGCTTATTTTTATTGGTTTGTGTATTGAAGCTGGAGCCATACTGGTCAACTTTGGATACAGTATTTGGAAACCCGAAATTGTCAAGCATTTATACAATAATCTCGACCTAAGCAAGATGTACAGCAGAGGTAAACATGTTTTCTTCTGGATGTATGGACTTATCTTATTTGTCTATCTAACAAAAGCATTTCTCTTCTATTTGGTGATAGAATTGGTACAAAAAATGGACATTACGAAGCCATTTAGTCCATTTGTTACCCAAAAAATCAATCAGATAAGTATTTTTACTTTTGTGGTTGGCTTCATCAGTTCCATTGGACGGTACAGCACAAAGTATTTGGCGATGGATGAAAACGAGATAAACCAATTGAGTGCATTTTGGGTGGACGATAAAGCGTTTATGTTGATGTCTGGTGTTCTTTTTGTGATTGCCTCGATTTTTAAAGAAGGGGTATCGCTTCAAAATGAAAACGATTTAACGGTTTAATTATGCCCATTGTAGTTAATTTGGATGTGATGATGGCGAAACGAAAGATGTCATTAAATGAACTGTCAGACAAGGTTGGCTTGAGTTTATCAAACCTCTCTATTCTGAAAACAGGGAAAGCGAAAGCCATCCGTTTTAGTACTCTTGAGACTATTTGCCAAGTACTCAATTGCCAACCCGGAGATATTTTGGTTTACGAAGCAGATGAAGAAGAAGCGCCTGTAAAATAAATCAGGGGTTTTTCTGTGTGCACGCGTGAGGGATTGCAGTGGAAATCCTTTTTGTGAGGCACGAACAAAAAGATTGCAACGGAAAGCCCGACCCGATAGGGGCACGCCCAAAAGAAAGAAATCAAAAACTACTTTGTTCCGCCTCCTTCTTCTTTGTTCATGAATAAAAATGCCCAACCGAGGTACATCACGATACCCGTTGGCATCTGTCCGAGTACGCCGTTGCCGTAACTTGCCATGTAAATTCCGATGGTTCCGGCTAAAATAGCTACTTTTTGCTGTCGAAAAAGGGAATCCTCCTCGTTCCAAATGAGAATCCCTGATTTAACGGCGATGTATGCCAAGATGATGAGGTGTAAAGTGAGTCCAATCATGCCTTCTTCCGCCCAGATTTTCACGAACCAGCTGTCTGTTGGCGTTTGAGCCAAAAATGTATTCGGGCTAAACCGCAGCCCCCAGCTCCCTGCGGAGCCAATTCCGCCCCCAAAAGGTCGGGAGGCGAGGTATAGGGATAATTTTTTCTGATTTTCGACCCGTACCAACAAAGACGCGTCGTTTGGGTCGAGAGCCGTTCTCATGCGGTTGATGGCATAAACGCCCTGCCCGATGAATGTAAATTTTAAAATATAAAATACGACTGCACCAACAAAAATACCTCCAGCGAAGACTTTGAAGTTTTTACTCAATAAAAAATACGTCATAAACCCCAGTGCAGGTACAGCAATCGCGCCGCGTGTACCAGAAATCATCATGCCGACAAGACCTAAACTAGCGGCTAAGCCATAAAATATTTTTTGAACCAAAGGCAAAGACGGGCGTAAAAACAAGATAGTAGCGACGACAAAGGCATGTGCTTGGGCGGCTCCGAACTGTCCGGCATCTGAATAAAAAGAGAAAACGCGTAATTTGCCGAAGAGAATGTGTTGTTTGCCTGGGCCGCTGTCAAGCCAAGCTTGTTCAAACGAATCGACGCCAAACATTTGCTGTTTGAGTCCATATATAGAGCCGATAAGTGAAAAAAACAGCCAATAATGCAGAAATCGGGTAAATTCGGTGGTGGGATTGAGCAAGACAAAGCATAGAGGAATGGCGAGAACCATGTAGAGAGATACGCCGCGCATGGCATAAAACCACGCTTCGAAGCTGCGTGCTTCGGGGTTAAAAATTTCCAGAATGCTGTAAAACATCCAAATCAAAGAAACTATGGTTAGTCCGTTGTAAGCTTTTGACCACGGATAAGCTTCTTTTTTAAGATAAATTGCCAAATAGGTGAGCACCAAAAGGCCGTCGATGGCTAGACCTAAGGGGGCGTTGATGTAACGTGCCATTCCGTTGGCAACAAACCCCATGACCAAGCTGCTGTAGAGTCCGATTTTCGGATAAGTGAATAGTAGATATAAAAAATAGAATGCAAAGGGAAGCATCATGAGTGAAATTCCGATGACGACACCCATTTTGCTCAATAAAAAAGCAATGAAACTGGAAAAGAGACAGACAGCCAAGAAGAAAATGGGCTTTTTCAGTTTATCGGCGCCAAAACGCATTCCTTTTTTATACATAGCAAATGAACTAATTGAGTGAAACAGCAGGTATTTCGGTTTTTTGTTTTTGAATGTACGCGAGCAGATAGCGAAACCCAAACGTGATTCCCAGTCCGATATTCCCCAAAGTTACGAGAGCAACGGCATAGAGTGGCCAGTCGAGAAAAAGAACAAGGGTAGAGCCAATGAGATTAAAAATTGCCATTCCGAGTACTTTAAAGGTATTTATTTGGGGCAAATGGAGACTATCTAGCGCAACACCGATGTATCTGTCTAAGGGTAAGAATAGCACATATAACAAAGCAGCACGAAGAACCGGAACTGAAGCTGCGAAGCCCTCATTGGCAAAAAGCGTGATGATGTCTGCGGCTTTCCAGCTTACCAGTGCGACAAACGGAAGGATACAACATGAAAAAAGAAGCACTTCTTTTTGTAGTTTACGTAGGAATTGATCGTATTTTTTTTGTGCTGCCAATTGCGAAAATGTGGGAAAAGCGGACATCACGAAACTCCTCAACGGGATTTCTACCACCTCTAATAAACGGAGAGGTACATTGTAAATAGCGACCATTTGTGGCCCTAAAAAGAAACCAATCAGCCAGACATCGACACTTTTCAATAAGTTGGCTGCAAGTGTAGAAACAACTGTAAATTTACTGTACAGATAAATGTTTTTTAGATAGAATAAAAGACGAAAACGGATGAATTTAGGTGGATAAAGAGCAAGACTAACTACAGCCACCCCTATTTTGGAATACAGAAAATAGACATATATCTCTTCTAGGATTGTCGATTGAAAAAAGAGCAAAGCACCTAAAAATAAAGCTGAACTCAGGAAGCCAAGAAACCAAAAGCGCGCATATTTTTCATTTGCATGCCCAAGCCAGGTCGCCATATTAATTGGTAACATCCACCATATCAGTCCGTTAATGTGATCAAAGAAAAAAGTAAATAGCCCAGAAGGATAAAAACGAGTATAAACTAGAGCGAGGAGATAAAGCAAAAGAAAAAGAAAAAGGGTCAGGACAAAACTAAAAATCCAGGCGGCGGTTGCGTAGCCTTTTTTATCTTGACTATCTGTGGACGATGCGATAAATTTGACCAAAGCCTGATACACCAAACCTGCACGTATCATTTCGAACAACCCCCAATTGGTTAAAAAAAGCACCCAAGTACCAAAAGATTCTTGGGGCAAATTTTTGGCTAGCCAGCTAATCGTCAAAAAACCTATTCCAGCATTAAAAACCTGCCCAAACATGAGCCCGACTCGTGCTTGATTTTTGGGTTCGAATAGACTTTTGACTTGCATGCTTATTTATTTGAAAGAAGCAATAACTCCTTGGTTATAAAATATTTAAAAGGACCAACTCGGAGATTTTTATTGGCTAATGGCTTCCAATTATTCCATTTGGAATGACTTTTTCTATACGTAATTTGCAAACCTACTTCTTCAATAATCTGGTTGAGTAGCGTATGATTTAAGTGGTTTAATTCCTCGTATTCTTGCAAGATTGTTTTCGTTCCGACGAGCTTTCTATCCTTGTTTTTTACGAGACTTTTCAGCCAAGATTTAGGAAGAAACTGACACCAAGGTAAGGTCAAGACATGGTTTAGGTGGGACGCGTAAGGTCCTTCCCAAGGTGGGTAACTCACAAAAATTCTTCCTTTGGGTGACAGAGATTGTTGCAATTGCACCAAGATAGTTTTCAATATCCATAACGGAATATGCTCGGCAACATCATTGAGAATGATATAATCGTATTTTTCTGTCAGCGGTTTTTCAAGAATATTACGAAGTTCAAATTGGACATTTTTTACTTTGTGCTTGGTTCGGAGAATTTCTGCAATTTCGATGTGGTTGGGGTCGATATCTATTCCAGTTACTTGGCAATTCCATTGTGTGGCATACCAGAGCGTCATTCCACCCATACCGCAACCAAAGTCGAGAATAGATTTTCCTGTGAAATCTAGACTTTCTTTGATTAGTTTTTTGTCTAAAGTCACGTGACTTTGGGCACCAATAAAGGCGTTTTCTGCATATTTACAGCCTTCTAGTAATTGTTCTTTGGTCATAATTCTATAAAATTTGAAAATTGTATCGCTTTATTTTTCCATGTATTTCCTTCGGCAAAATCTCTTCGTTCTTGCCAAAAATCTACCGTATTTTCTTGCATTGCTTTGGCGAGTGCGTCTAAAAAACCTGCGTTTGTTGTGTGATAAATCAGGTCTCCAAAGTCGGATAAATCTGCAAAATCTGTTGAAACAACGGGCATTCCATACGCCAAATACTGGTTGATTTTCATGGGATAGATATTTTTCGTGAATCCATTTTTAATGAATGGAATCAATCCAATTTGAATTTTAGCCAAGTAGCTTGTCAATTCTTCCGGACTTTTAGCACCCGTAAATATGACATTCGCGTACTTTTCAAGTGTTGTTTGAACAGAGGCATCTGTCACACGACCCACAAAAAGAAATTGATAATTCGGAAACTGAACGATGGCTTTTTCCAATATTTCGACATCCATTCTGTCATCAATTGTACCCAGATAGCCAATTACTTTGTTCTGCGGGTTGGGCGAAACGCTGTCTTTAAAAAGAGACGATTCTACTCCATTTTGTACCAATGCAATATTGGGTTGTAGTTTCTTTTTGGTTTCGTATAATCCTGAAGAAGTGACCAAAACACCGTCCACTTCACGTAAAAAACGGGGTTCGTATCTTGCCAAATGTTTTTTACACCATTCGGCTTCCGAAATCTCATCGTAACAGAAATAATACAGGGCTCTTTCTCCGAATGCGCCATTGAGTTTGACCCCCAAAGCGGGCTGAAACGCATTGATACAAATTGGATTTTGAATTTGTAATTGTTTCATAACTTGTTGGACAGATTTTTTCACAATTTCTGCGTTCCATTGAAGAAAACGATCGTACAAACGCCCAACGGGAAGCCAATTGATGGGCATCAAGGAAGGAGGTGTAAAGACCCAAATCTCTTGGCCGTTTTCAGCGAGAACTTTTCGCAAACGTCCTGGTTTCCAGCCTTTTGTATCTTTCCAAGTAGGCGTATATTCCACATATAAAATCCGATGAAAAGCACTCATTTCTTTGAGAATTTCAACGATTGGTTTTTGGTAGTTTCCTTCCCATTGCGGAAGGCCGATACAAAGGATATCACTTTTCATAGGAATTATAATTGGTTATTTTTTGCATTTGATTGCCATTCTTTCCGACTAAATTCGAGGCGGAAAATTCGTTTCAAGCGACGTTTCCAAGGCAAGTCATCTATTTCCTTTTCTGCCAATAAATTTTCGAGTGAACTATTCTGAACACCGTTTACGAGTAATTCTACGGGCATTTTCAGGTCATGAAGCATCTGAATGGCTTTTTTATCGGCTTTTTTCCACGAACGATTGGCCGTAACGGTGAGTAAAGCAACCTGTGCTTGGCGAAGTAACGCAGCAGGAACATTTCCAGACAACAGTGCGGGTAATTCCAACAAACAATAATCATATTCAGCCAAGTCAATAGTTCGATTTGCCAATTCTGAGAGACTTTTTACCTCAGAAATAAGCATATCTGCGGGATAAATATACGTGTTAGGCTCTTTGGAAATTCGACTGTCATCGGGTCTAATAAACACAACTTTTGCACCTGCAAACGCCAAATAAGATTGGATTCGCTCGCCCCAAAGTGTTTTCCCTTCTTGCGGTTGCGTACTGACAAGCAACAAAATAGGGGTAGAAACCGGATTGATACGTACTTTGAGTTTGGCTAACATTTGTCCGACCAACGTGTGCATAAGCAGTTTTTCAGACAAGGATTGGCGCGTGAATACAGGAAAAGTACCAATAACACTTAATGAAGTCATGACTTCTGCGCGTTCAGAAGTTTTGATGGTTTGGTCGCTCACTTCCATCACAATAAGCAATGCAAGCACAAGTACAAAGCCCACCACACCCGCTAAAATCACCAAAACCAATTTTTTGGACGGTAAAATCACCGTGACGGGTTGATCAACGATATTTAATTTGGATGATAATTCAATACTTTGTTTTTTCAGAATCGCTTGGTTCAAGTCTTGCAAAATCTGAATATACGCACGTTCATACACGCCAATCTCTCGTTCGAGTCGCGATAAATCCGAACCAATGGGCGCAAATCGGGCATAATCGCTTCGGATTTCGCGCATTCGTGTAGCCAAAACTGTCGATTTTGACTTGTTTTTTTCTAGCAGAATCATGTTTTCTAACCAAGAATCGAGCACTGGTTTTAGCTCCAAACCTTCCGTGCTATGTGTGCGCTGATACAGGTTTTCGATACCTGCCTTGAGTTTTAATTCCTCCTCCATTAATTTTTTATACGAAGGATTTTCAGTCGTTTGAGTACCCACGGGCTGAGACGCGCGCAGTTGGGAAACCGCAGCTTGATTATCCAATAAATCTTTATTTTGGAAGAATGCTTCGCGATGAAATGACAACTTTTCTTCTAATTTTTTTAGTGCATTTTCAGCGGCTTCTATTTCGCCTACTAACCTACTTTGTTCGTCTGTGATGTCTTCTTTTTTCCCGGCTAGGGCTTTTGATTGTTCGTAGTAATTCAGGATTTGCCCTTGTTCTCTGAAATTTTTCATTGAACCCTCAACGCGTTGCAAATCATTTTTGGCTGCATTCAGTTGATTTTCAAAAAATTCGACAACATTTCCGGTTTCAGATACTTTCAAGTTTTTGTATTTATACATAAAAACTGCCAAGAAACGGATAAGCGTTTGTTCACATAAACCCTTATCATTCAAGGTATAAGATAATTCTATCATGTCGCTACTTCCCTTCCGAACAGCCTTAATTTCAGAAAGTACTTTCAAGCTAAAAGGCGTTTTATCTTCATTGAAAAGCGTTTGAATTTCTTTGGGTTTTCCTGATTTATAGGCTAGCGTTAAGCGTTGGAACGTCGCTTCTTCATTACCCGGAACCACCAATTGTTTGCGTAATTCAGGCGTAATCCATTCTTTCAGTTTTTCAAAATTTTTGGGATTGATGTTATCTCCATCGGCTTCTTTCAACAATAAAACACGCGCCAATACCCGAAAACTTACTTCGCGCATGGTTTCTTTTGATTTAATGGTATTGATGATGTTTTCAAACGAATTATTCACCACAAATTGGTCTCTTCGCGACTCCCCCGTATTTTCGATATTCACACCAGTAGATAATCCAGTATAAATCATAGATGTTGTTGTATATTCTCTATCACCGTCCTTGACCAGCCAGTATGTCAACCCTGCCATTAAAATTGGAACAGTAAAAAGGAGGAGTAAATGAGCGCGAATAAGCCGAATAAATTCTATCAGATTCATGGTTTCTTGGCTTGATTTAATGAATCAAAAGAAACGCCCACGAGCAATTCCAGTGCGCTAAATGCCTTATCGTATTCGTTGAGAGCTGTTTCAAAATCAATGCGGGCGTTGGCTGCGAGTTCACTCACCCGTGCCAGCTCAGAAAGATGGATTTGCCCTTGTTTGAACTCTTTTTCTGCCAGTTGTTTTTGCAATTGCAACATGGTTTGTTTCTCCGCTTTGATACCAATGATTCTACCCATCAAGGCAATATCTTTGTATAAAGAGGTAATCGTTTGTTGCGCTTCTTGCTTTAAGTATAAAATTCGATAATCGGAGGCTTGTTTCCGGAAAGCAGCTTCCTGGATGAGGTGTTTTCTACCCAAGCCATCAAAAAGGCTCAAGCGAACAGTCAAACCAGTACGAAGCGAATTCAAGTTTTGGAAGCTTAATGAATTAACGTCCCCATCGGTCAAAGAGTTTGACACATTCAAAACTGCCCCGTTATTGGAACGTTGGGCACCTAAATCAACAAATACTTTGTCCATCCATTTTTTTTGAGCGATGGCGATAGACTCTTGTTTCTCAAGGCTCATCATTTCTTGTTCCTTCACGCGGTAGGATGTCTTTTCAGCCCACGAAAGTACGGTTTCCAACGGGGGTAATGCCCGAACTAACGGTTTGGCGTCTTGCGCATTCGCCGTGTAGCAGAAAAGGATAGAAAAAAAGAAAAGTATTTTTTTAGGTTTCATATCGCAAAATAATTTGGATATAAAACATGCTGCCAATTTGGTGCTAAACAGATAAATCTCTAATTATCAAGTATTTACAAACAAAATACATTTCTACACTTCCAAAAAATGGAAAAGAAAACTTATTTTGGAAAACAGTCTAGCATGATTATTGATGAATGGTTTTTCGTGCTCGTAAAATAAAAAAAGGTACACCTACTACCCCTCTAACGTCCTAAAAGGAAAAAAAACAGTGAAACAGGAATCGAATGCGCTACTGAACCAATTGGCGAACAAGCAACAAGAACTTGAGTCTGCCCACGAACGAATCCAACGTCTCGAAAAAGCGCTGTTGCTTCTCGACAGAACGACGTATTCCACCCCACTTGTTCCTATTGAAGACCTTGCGAGCCCCTATATGGTAGAAGACGTAAAACAAAATATAAGTCGCCTCAATCAATCCTATTGTGAATTATTTCAGATTCCTTACCAGCCCCAAGAATTGGTAGGAAGGTCTGTAAAAGTGCTGACTCCCTACCTAGAAAATAGTATTCCGAATTACTCCGCTATATTCCACGCACTTTCTCCCTCGTTCACGGCGAAGAGAGAGGTGAGAAATGAGATAATAACCACCAAATCTGGCATGTATCTATCTCAAGATTACATTCCTATCTTTCAAGCACACGCGTTTGTAGGAGTCCTCTGGCAATACAAAGACATTTCGACCATTATCCAGAAATATGCAAAAATAACAGAGGAAGAAGCCAAATACAGAAGTATCGTCGATAACATGGATTTGGCACTCATTGAAGTAGATAAAAATGATGTCATACACAAGGTATATGCACGCTTTTGCGAACTGACAGGCTATACTGAACACGAACTAATTGGACAGAAAGCAGCGGATTTCTTACTAGCTGATGAACTTTTCATTCCTTTTATACATGCTCAAAATCAAACACGACAAACCGGAACACCAAGCGTATATGAAGTGCCGATACGGAAAAAAAATGGTGATGTATGTTGGGTAATCGTAAATGGAGCGCCCATAAAAAACCAGTGGGGAGATATTACGGGGTCTGTCGGGATTCATTTGGACATTACCGAGCGTAAATTGATGGAAGAAGCTCTTCACACCGCGCGAAATGCGGCAGAAGAAGCACGAAAGGCAGAAAAAATGTTCCTCGCAAACATGAGTCATGAAATCCGAACGCCCATTCATGCCATCGTCGGTATGACACACTTGATGTACGATACCTCCCCTACTAAGAAACAACGTGAATACCTCAGTGCCATTCACTATTCTGCCGAAGTTCTATTGAAACTCGTATCAGACGTACTCGATATTTCTAAGATTGAAGCTGGTGAAATGGCACTAGTTGAAAGTACTTTTCATCTCAAAGATTTGATGAACAGTGTCTTGCAAGCCTTCCGGATTCAAGCCAAACAAAAAGGTATTCGACTTCTTTTTACGTACGACGAAAACATCGAACATCAAGTCATTGGTGACTCTACATTTCTCACTCAAATTATCCTAAATTTACTCAGTAATGCCTTTAAATTTACACAAAAAGGGCATATTGAAATCGAAGTTTCGTTGCTCTGTGTTTTGGGACCTCTCCTCATGACTGAATTTAAAATAAAAGATACAGGAATTGGGATGAGTGAAGAAGGTCAAAAACGAATTTTTGATAGTTTCAAACAAGCAGATCAAGATGTTAAGACTACTTTTGGCGGCACTGGGCTTGGTCTTGCCATCGTAAAACGCTTGGTGAATTTACACGGTGGAGAGATTTCAGTGGAAAGTACACTGGGCGAAGGCACTACATTTAGTTTTACCTTGCCACTTAAAAACAGCGGAAAATTACCGGAGGTCATCAAAAAAATTGAGAAATACACCATACACAATTGGGAAAACACAACAATTTTGGTTGTTGAAGACAATCTCATCAACCAAAAATACATGGAAGGACTCTTGGAAAAATGGCTAATTCCGTTTGAAATCGCTCAGAATGGACAAGAAACATTGCAAATGACAAGTTCCAAACAATATGACCTTATCTTGATGGATGTCCGGCTACCGGATAGTTCTGGGTATGAACTGACAGAAAAAATAAGAAAAGATTCGACTTGTCTAAACCAGCACGTACCGATTATCGCACTTACTGCCTCTGCCATTTCGGAGGAATTGGAAATTGCCTACGCATACGGGCTCAATGATTACCTGGCTAAACCATTCAAACCATACGATTTGCGACTAATTCTTGAGAAATATTTACCCATACAATCAGCAGAACAAACCGTAGAACCCAAAAAAGAGGAATCCATTTATCAGGAATCTTTGACTGCTACTTTTCAAAAATGGTATAATGAAGATACGGCTTATGCAAAGCATCTGATTGGTATATTCGCGCAGACGATTCCATTGGAAGTCTCCAAACTTAAAGAAGCCGTTGTGCAGGAAGATTGGGAGAGTATTCGGGGGCTTTTACACCAAATCAAACCTTCTTTTACGTTAATCGGATTCCCGGTTTTTACCCAAAAAATCCAAGAGATTGAAAAAAATAATGCCCAAATATCCAGTGAAAATCAATTGAAAAATATTCAAGAATTGATTTTAGAAATCCAAGAAAGAGTTTTTAATGTTATTCAGAAGCAATTGGAGATTTAGTCTTTTCCTTGTACATTACGTGCCAAATCAAGGCACGAAAAATTTGCAATGCAGCATTAAAATTACCTAGGAAAACATACTTAATTACATCTTTTAGTAAGACAACAAGTAGATAACTTATTGACAGATAAAGAAGTACACCTTTTCGCCATCTTCGTGCAAACAATAATCTATTTCTAGATTTATAGTAAATTTGAAGAGGACTTTTCTTTCCGATACTTCGCGATTCTTTATGCCAAACGAGGGAGTCTGGAACGAAAAATATCGTATAACCTGCCTTTTTAATTTGTTCACACCAGTCGATTTCTTCGTAGTAGAGAAAATAAGCAAGTGGCATCGGACCCACTTCTTTGATCACAGAACTTCTGACCAACATGGCAGCACCGTGAGCCAGCGCTGTTTCCTGAAAATAATCCCATTGACCTTCGTCTTTTTCGCCAAATCCGTAAGCAAAACTTTGAATTTTCCAGGGGTGCATGGGCGTAGAACCTGCAAACTGTAGGGTTTCTTTCGCTTCAAAATAACGGAGTTTTGCCGCAGCAATTCCCATTTGGCTAGTCTGTTTCATGGCATTTACAAGCGGCTCTAAAAATGAAGGCTCAACCTCAGTATCGTTGTTTAAAAAAAGGCAGAAATTACCTTTTGAAATAGAAATTCCCAAGTTATTCCCGCCAGCAAACCCTAGATTTTCTGAAGATTCGATGACTATCACTTGCGGATATGCACGCTGAATCAACGCTTTGGGGCTTTCAGAAGAGCCATTATCCACTACGATTATCTCGACCGAAGGGTAGGAGATTTGAGCCAAAGATGCCAATAACTCCAACGTCAAAGCGGATTGATTGTAATTGACCGTAATAATGGAAACAAGTGGATACATCATTGATATGAAGCTTCAATTTGGGCACATACTTTTTGCAACGTCTGCTTAACTTCTGAGACGATAAGTTTCTTTTCTATCACGCCTAATGCCAATTTTTCTTGATTTTCTAAATCTCGAATGGTTTTTTTGAGCGAATCAATCTGCAACATATCAATCGACGCCTTCAATTTGTGTGCAATTTGTGCAATATTTCCCCACGCATTTTGGGTTTCGAAGTGAGACATTTCAACCAAAGCTTCTTTCACTTGTTCAATGAACAAACCTTCCATTTGCTTGATTTGAGCCGGCTGCCCGTGCATCATTTGCGCTAAAAGTTGGCTAGAATACAGTTTTTCTTCTACCCTATTTCCCTCTGTTTCTTGAGGAAAACTCAAAGAAAATGAAGAAGGATGAAATAAGTGTTCCTCCAATTTACTTTGTAATTCACTCGCATTGAATGGTTTAAGCACATAATCATTGAAATTCTCGCCATTTAATCGAATAATTTCTTCCTTCGAGCTCATGGCAGTCAAGGCGATAATCGGTACTTTCTTTTTGTCTTTTCTGATTTGTTGAGTAGCCTGAATGCCATCCATTTCAGGCATCTGAATATCCATTAAAATAATGTCAAAAGACTGAATAGACGCTTTTTGCACTCCTTCTACTCCGTTTGATGCAATTTCCACTTGCATTCCCCAGCCTTCCAGTAATTTCTGTGTAAAAAATTGATTCATCGTATTGTCTTCTACAAGCAATACTTTTTTACCCATTAATTGTTGAGTTGGAAATTCTACTTTTACTTTTTCGACAATCTCTTGGGCAATCGGAAAACCTAAAATAAAGGACACTTTTGTCCCTTTTTGTTCTTCACTGACGAGCTTCAACTCACCTCCCATCAAGTTTACCAATTTCTGTGAAATACTCAGCCCCAGACCAGTCCCACCGTATTTCCTACTAATGCTGGAGTCTTCTTGGGTGAAACTTTCAAAAATACGTTGTTGCATAGACAACGGAATACCTTTTCCGGTGTCTTCAACAGCAAACCGAATAACCAAGGCGTTCTGCATTTTGGTCACTAGCTTTACCTCTAATTTTATACTTCCATTATTCGTGAATTTAATCGCATTACTCACCAAATTAAGTAAAACCTGACCTAACCGAACCGCATCTCCACTCAAGGTTGCTTGTATTCGTTCGTCTAACTCTAAGTAAAGTCCATTTCCCTTTTCTTCTGCACGCAACTGATTGCTGTTGTTGATATTTTGTACCAATTTCACCAAATCAAACGGAACTTGTTGAATTGTTAAATTCCCGGACTCAATAGCCGAAAAATCAAGAATACTGGTAATAATCAACTGCAAATTATCCGTAGAAACCTGAATTGTTTGGAGATAATCCAATTGAGCTGGCGACAAATTGGTTTTCTGTAACAAGGTAGCCATGCCCAAAATGGCATTTAAGGGAGTTCGAATCTCATGACTTACAACAGACAAAAATTCCTGCTTCACCCGTCCTGCTTCCTCCGCTTTTTCTTTGGCTTCTTGCAATTCTTGTTGTTCCTTCTTGCGCTTGGTAATGTCAGATTCGACGGCTACAAAATGAATTAATTCGTTATTTTCATTAAAAACGGGCTGAATAGACACATCCACCCAATAGGTTTCACCTGATTTTGTGTAATTTAGTATCTCGTACCGAAAACTAATTTGTTCTTTTAAATGCGCACTTACTTGCGAAACAACCGATTTGTCTGTCTCTTTTCCCTGCAAAAAAGAACCGGGTTTTCGTCCAATGATTTCGGTCAATTGGTATCCTGAAACTTTCTCAAAAGCTTCATTTACCCACTCAATTTCACCGTACGGATTTGAAATAATAATGAGATTTTCTGTTTTTTCTGCAACAAGGGCTAGTTTTTGAATTTCTTTTTTGTACTTCGTTTTTTGCTCAATATCCTCCAATACTTGTTGGTGCAGCATACATGTTTTTAATGCGTACGCAAGTTTAGTAAGGACTTTTTCAACTTTTTTGATGTCTTTTTCTCCAAAGGCAAGCGCACTCGGATTATTGGCATGAAAAAACAGTTTGATAAAGCCAATAGCAGGAACAGGAATCAGCCAATAGGTTCCATGTTGACGGATATTTTCCTTAACAAATAGCTGATAATCAGCAGATTCAGAATTAATTTGTATGGTTTTATTTACGCGTAGGCTGGCACAAAATCTGGGAGGAAAAACAAGGGATTTTACATGCGTAAATGCAATTGGATGCGCATAAACAAGTTGATATTGGTTCGGAACCGCCTCTTTTTCAAGCATTGAATCGCAAATCCAGAGAGAGCCAAAGTCAATGTTTTTTTGGCGCATCCAGACTTTCAAGAAACTTTCACTAGTTTCTTTCAGCGATAAGGAGCCCCCAATTGACAAAGACAGTTCGTACAAGGAAGACAATTCCTGGACAATATCACTTTTGCTATTCATTAATTCTTCAAATTACAGGCGACAATGGTTTTATTGAAGAACTCAACGAAGCCATTCCCAGCCGTAGCAATTTCGCCCAAAGTAGCCACACCGCGCAAAGGGGCGTTTCCGTTTGGGGTATGTTTTTGAATGGCGGAGAGTTCGTCCTCAAATTGATTACCTAAAAACATGACGCGGGAAATACAATCAAACAGGAGTAAATCTGTGTCATAAACATCATTATCTATGCTTTCGAGAGCGACAGAATGCGCTGCTGCGATGAGTGAAGAAGGATTTCCGTGCAATATTTGCAGTGTAGAGTTTTCAGGAACTTCTGAAAGACATAAGATTCCTTTTTCTTCATTTACAACAAATGGATCGCGAACAATGATTTCAGTTCCTTCTTTGTGAATACCAAAAGGGAAACTTTTTGCAATTTCAAAGAAGTTATCTTTGGTAAATCGGTAATCAGAATTATTCTCGATAACTTCTTGATATACCTCAAATGCAGGTCTCCAATTCAGTTCATTGATGCAATTTTTATCGGTAGAAGTAGCCAAAAAAGGGCCTTCTAGAACATCCCACCCGTGTTTTACACCGATTTTACACGTATTCTTTAACAAGGCGATTACCCCTCCATCTTGAAAAACCCCAGCGTTTGTGAAAATACACGGTTGTTGTTTTAACGTCATAAAGCCAGCGCCGCCACCAATGATATTTAGCTCATTTCCAAATGTATTAAATACTTTTCTTAGGAATGCATCGGTCTCTCCCATTAACCCGTCGGTGAATAAAAATGCCGTACGAATTTCACTTATATCAGCATGATGTGCGAAAACCTCGGAAGATTCCTCCGTTTCATTTAAAGTAATGACAGCCTCCACTTTGGGAATCGAAAGCATCAAAATTCCCGAATCAAAATGTTTTGTATCGACAATCACAGCTGGAAATATTCCTCCAAAAATAGGCAACTTAACCGCATTGCACTGTTCAATGATTAAATCTACTTCAGCAGCTGACTTTTCGGCTACAAATACCATCCATGACCGACTTTCAGATGTTTGGGACGCTAATTCAAGAAATGGAATGTCTGAGCTTTTTTCAAAGTACATGGTATAAATGAAATTAGTGTTTCATCTTACCTTCTCTACATATAAAATACCTATCTCACATCTATCTAATTATCAGATAGTTATAAAATTGAAAATTCCACCAAATGTATATTTTTCCAAATAATGGAATTATATTTCATTATTTTTCAACATATTGTAGATAGTTGACTTCCCGATATCTAGTTTAGCCGCGACAGTCAAAACGTCATTGTCATATTTCTCCAAGAAATGCTTGATAATGCGGCGGGTATATTCCTTCAGCGGGAGTTCGTCCAGAAGAAAATCACGTTCAGGTTTGAGTGAGAAAAAAGTAATGTCTTTTTCCTCGATTTGATTGTTTTCGCACATCACACAGGCTAAATCAATTACCGCTTTTAATTCACGAATATTTCCAGGAAAGCCATACGTTTGGAGCTTCTTTATGGCCTTTTCGGAAAGAGAAATGGCAGGTATTTTATTCTTTTTAGCGTATTCAAGGCAGAAATATTTTGCTAGAATGAGAATATCATTTCCACGCTCACGAAGCGGCGGAAGCGTAACGGTCAGTCCCAAAAGTCTGTAATACAAATCTTCTCTAAAACGACCCGCACGAACCTCATCCGCTAAATTTCGGTGCGTTGCAACCATGATTCGCGCTTCGAATTTCACGACTTGGTTGCTTCCAATACGCGTAATTTCTTGTTCTTGCAATGCGCGCAAAAGTTTCGCTTGCATGGTTAATTCGAGTTCACCAATTTCATCTAAAAACAGAGTACCACCGTCTGCTTCTTCAAACTTTCCAATTCGCCGACCCATCGCACCTGTAAAAGCACCTTTTTCATGACCAAATAATTCGCTTTCAACGAGTTCCCTTGGAATTGCCGCCATATTTACTGCGACAAAAGGTTTTTTTGCCCGATTCGAATTGTAGTGAATCGACTTAGCGACCACTTCTTTTCCCGTTCCTGTTTCGCCATAAATAGATACCGTAATCGAGCTTTCTGCTGCCTTTTCTAACAGCGCGAATATGCGTTTCATAGCCGGGCTTTCTCCTTTGATGCTATTCCCGAACTCGTATTTTTGACGTACTTCCTCGCGTAGAACAGAGATTTCTTGTTTCAAATTTTGTGTTTCACGTATGCGTAAAAGCGTTCTCCATAGCCTATCTTTTGTATTTTCATCTTTGACGATATAATCGTACGCGCCATTTCTCAACAATTCTACAGCAGTAGAAATATCTTCTTGACCAGAGATAATGATGACGGGAACCTCCGGAAGTGTTTTTAAAATTCTTCGCAAAAGTTCGTCTCCTGTAAAATCAGGAAGTGAATAGTCCAACGTGATGACACTCGGTCGTTTATAGAGATGGTCAAGAACGGATTTCCCGTCCTCAAAGCGTTGTACTACATAATCTGGATTTAGCTGCAAATGATATTCCAGCATGGAACCGTAGAAAGAATCGTCTTCAACGATGAAGACAGTGAAAGGTTGGGACATTTTAGAGGTATTATTTTATGCTCCAAATGTAGGAATTATTCCATTCAATTTTATCTTTTTCCAAAATTAGGAATAAATAATCTAACCACTTTTTGACAAACATTTGATAATCAATAAGTTAAAAAAATGGCTACAAATTCGATAAAAGAAATACAAACGAAAACTGAAATGAAAAAGAAAATACTTATTGTCGATGATAACAAGATGATTTTGGGACTGCTCAAATTTCAATTGGAGGAGCAATATGAAGTTATTTTGTTCAATTCTATCCAGCAAGCCTCACGACATTTGGCTGTTCAGGAGCTTCCTGCATTGGTTTTAATTGATTTGTATCTGGGTGATGGCGACGGACTTACCTTCATGAAGGAGCTTCACCAAGAAACGAGATACAAACAACTGCCTTTTGTTTTCCTATCAGGAGAAGACAAGAGCAGTGTCCGGATTTCGTGTTTAGAAGCTGGAGCTGCGGATTTCATGGTAAAACCATTTCATCCGGAAGAATTAAAAGTCCGTCTTAAAAAAATCATACAAAGTGCAGAAACGCCCAAAGAAGCACCACGTTTTGAAAACGTAGTTGTATTGGATGTTGAGATGTCTCCGAGAAAACGTTTTTTTGATGTTTTAGTCTCATCCATAGCTCTTTTCCTTCTTTCTCCCTTATTTCTTCTCATTGCTCTTGCCATAAAAATAGATTCAAAAGGACCTGTTTTCTATTTATCCAAACGGGTTGGTGGCGGTTATAAAATCTTTGATTTATACAAATTTAGAACTATGCGCACAGATGCCGACCAACAACTGAACGCCCTTGAATCCTTGAATATGTACAAAAAAGAAGTCGCCAATCGTTCAGACGACGAACCTAAAACACTCCTTGCTGATGAGGGTTGGGTTAGCGAGGCAAGTATTCAAGAGAAAAAAGAGACGGACAGTGCCTTCATGAAATTTCAAAATGACCCACGAATCACAAGGCTTGGTACATTTCTTCGAAATACCAGTTTGGACGAATTACCACAACTTATCAACATTGTCAAAGGAGATATGTCCCTTGTTGGCAATCGACCTCTTCCCATTTATGAAGCGGAAAAACTGACCAAAGATAGTTCCGTTGCGCGTTTTTTAGCTCCAGCCGGATTAACAGGACTTTGGCAAGTATCCAAGAGAGGGAAATCCGCTCTATCTGAGTCCGAACGTGTTGAACTTGATAATTCGTATTCAGAAAAACACAATTGGTTTATGGATATTAAGCTGATAATCCGAACGTTTCCTGCCTTGTTTCAGTCAGAGAAAATGTAACCTCAACGTCCCTCAAACAATAATTATCATGCTCATACTATTTCTTACATACTTGACTATCAGCACAATATATATAACTTTTTTTGCGATTGCCTCGTCTTGGTATAAACAACCGAAAGTCAGCGGAGCCACTTTTTCTATACACCAACCTCGCTTTCTTTTTCTGATTCCAGCATTTAGAGAAGATGCCGTCATTGTTCAATCTGTCAAAGATTTACTTAAAAAAAAGGATTTACGACTAGATGATGAAATCGTGGTTATCGCTGACCAACTTCAAAAAGAGACTCTTCTGCAATTAAGAAAATTACCCGTGCGCGTTGTTGAAGTTCATTTTGAGAAAAGTACAAAAACCAAATCCATCAATGCTGCACTTCATGCCATTCACGAACCCTACGAAGCCGTTGTCTTGTTAGACGCTGATAATTGGGTGGCTGATGACTTCATTGTCCGGACAAGAGAAGCCTTTAGCCGCGGTCTTACCATTATTCAAACGCACAGAACCGCAAAAAATAAGGATACCTCGTTTGCACTTTTGGACGCAGCAAGTGAAGAAATCAATAATACGATTTTTCGGAAAGGTCATGCCGCCGTAGGACTTTCAGCAGCACTTATTGGCTCTGGCTTAGTCATGGACTTTATAAAGTTCAAAACATATCTAGCTGGTATTGAAGTGGTTAGCGGTTTTGACAAGCAATTAGAATTGGATATTTTAGAAAATAAAGAAAAGATTTTTTATCTGGATGGTGTATATGTTTTTGATGAAAAAGTGCGAAATGCCTCTGTTTTTGAGCATCAACGTACACGCTGGATGGCTGCTCAAGTCCATTTTGCAAAAAAATATAGTTGGAAAGGTTTTTTGGGACTCTTTAGTAATAAATTAGACTTTGCGGATAAAGTCGTTCAGTTCATACTTCCTCCGAGACTTTTTCTGCTTGGAGGAATATTTTTAACCTGGATTTGTCTCGTTATCACAGGTCATTACCTGGTTTGGGGTAGCCTCCTTCTATTTATTTGCTGCTTCACCCTTTGGTTTTCAATTCCATCAAAAATCAGATACGCCATCGGCTGGAAAGAAATCATCTTGGTTCCCAAAAGTTTTGGACTTTTATTCTTGACCTTGTTCAAGCTCAAAAAAGCAAAAACATCATTTTTACATACGCCACACAGTAACTCCGAGAGCAAATGAAAATCGGGATTGAAGCACAGCGTATTTTCCGCACCAAAAAACACGGAATGGACATCTACGCGCAGGAAATTATTCAGGCATTGGCAAAAGAAAACCCGTCCGTCGAGTTCGTGATTTTTGTCCGAAAAGACAAGAAAAATACACTAAATCTACATTCTAACGTCAAAATTGTTGAAATCACAGCTCTATCTTATTTTGATTTTGAACAAATTTGGTTGCCTCTGGCGATACAAAAAGAAAAAATAGACCTGATGCACTTTACTTCAAATACAGCATCCCTTTTTTGTTCAAAACCTTACCTGATTACCGTCCATGACATCATGTATCTCAAAGGAAAAACAGGGGGAACCATGTATCAAAAACTAGGGCATTACTACCGTAAATGGGTTGTGCCGATAGTGATTAAACGAGCAAAAGCACTGATTACCGTCTCTGAATACGAGAAAAACAACATCATTGAAAGTCTGCATTTGCCAGACCAATTTGTACACGTAATTTACAATGGCGTTTCTGATTTATTCCGTTTTCAAGCAACAGATATAACTCAAAATAACCCAAATTTACCGGAAGACTTTCTTCTTTTTCTAGGAAATGAAGCGCCTAAAAAAAACATGAAACGTGTAGTACAAGCATACAGCATTTACAAACAGAAAAAGAAAGAAAAAGCACTCCCTCTGGTGCTTGTGGAAACATCAGAGGTACAACTGAGTAAACTATTACGTGAACTTCAGTTAGAGATACTTCGTCCGGACATCCATTTGACAGGTTATTTATCTCAAGCAGAATTGGCAAAAACGTATCGGAAGGCTACATTATTCCTTTACCCGTCTTTGCAAGAAAGTTTCGGGATTCCACTCATTGAAGCCATGGCATCAGGCACACCCGTCATAACGGCAGACTCCACCGCACTTCCAGAAATAGCAGCCCAAGCAGCTTGGCTCATTGACCCAACAGATATAGAACAGTTAGCGGATGTTATAAACCGATTACTAACGGAAAAAGATTTATACCAAATTCTTCAAAAAAAAGGTCTCCAAAGAGCTAAAATATTTACTTGGCAACAGGCAGCAAAAGATACATTCAAATTATATCTATCTATTAATCAATGAATTACCTTTCATTTTATTTTTGGTTCTTGTTTGGTCTTACTTGTTACGGGTATGTTGGGTATGGGCTTCTTATTGGATTGCTAAATCGCATATATCGCAAAAAAGAAAGAGAATACACCACCCAAAAACAGCCAACAGTCTCCCTTGTCATCGCGGCATACAACGAATTACCTTACTTGAAAGCGAAAGTTCAGAATTGTCGCGAATTGGACTATCCTTATCTGAAAATCATCTTCGTAACAGATGGCTCAACAGATACATCCGCCGATTTTCTTCGAACGCAAACAGGTATTGTAGTTCACCACGTACCGGAGCGAAACGGAAAAATGGCTGCTATTGACCGCGTTATGCCTTTCATTGATAGTGAAATCACTGTTTTTACCGATGCCAATACATTTCTTAACCCAGAAGCCATCACACAACTCGTTGCGCCTTTCCAACGAGCAGAAGTTGGTGTCGTCGCAGGTGAAAAGAAAATCGCGAGACAAATGGGTCATACGACAGCGGCGGGAGAAGGATTGTATTGGCAGTACGAAAGTTTTCTAAAAAAGGAAGATGCGCGTTTTCACTCCACAATTGGCGCTGCCGGAGAGTTATATGCTATCCGAACACATCTGCACGAACCACTTGAACCAGACACACTTCTCGATGATTTTATGCTTTCGTTGCGGATTTGCTTAAAAGGCTATATAATTGATTATCAACCCAATGCTTACGCTATTGAGACCGCATCTGTTAATTCAAAAGAAGAATTAAAACGTAAAATACGGATTTGTGCAGGTGGATTTCAGTCTATTTCACGTCTTCCTAGTTTGCTTTTACCTTGGAAAACAGGCTTGCTTAGCTTCCAATATATTTCACATCGCGTTCTTCGTTGGGCGGTTATTCCGTTCGCTTTGCCTTTCTTATTTTTTATCTCTTATGTATTAAAGCAAGAAAATACCTATCTACTTTTATTTATTTTACAGTGCATTTTCTATTTTTTTGCAGCAATCGGTTGGCTAATCGAGCGACTTGAATGGAAGAAAACACTTTTTTATATCCCCTACTATTTTGTTTTAATGAATTATGCAGCTTGGATAGGATTATTTCGCTTTTCACAAAATAAACAAGGCGTAAAATGGGAGAAATCGGAACGAAGTAATGTGCAAATTTTGCGCGAAACTTGAAATGATTGAAACCAAGGGAATAATTAATACGTAAATTTGTGAAACTTCCTTGATTTTATGCGATTTACAAAGCTTTTTTTCCTCTTTTGGCTCGTTGCAACAAATTTCACTTTTGCCGGAACATTCGATTTCCCCAAAGATACCACAAACCGGCTCTTGCGAGATAAAAATACAATTGTACTCCCTGTAGTTTTTCGATTTCCAGAAACCCGTTGGGGAGGCGGGATTGCGGGTACATCTACGTTTTCTTTTCAAAAAGACTCTAGTTGGGCAAAACCTTCTCAAATTTCCTATGGAGTGACGATTACACAGAATAGACAATTACTCATTTTTGCTCCATTTACCTTGTTTTTGAATAACAACAAATGGTATGTATTCAATGACTCTGGGTGGTTCAGGTACAATTATTTTTATTATGGAATTGGTGAAAACCGAGTAAATCAGGAGGTTTTCAATGTAGATTTTCCTCGGATTCGGCTGGTGATAGGTCGCCAAGTAGGAAAAAATGGATATGCAGGCATTCGATATGGATACGAAGCCTATAAGGTGACAAAAACGGAAGCAGGAGGAGAACTCGCTAGTGGAACGATTGTAGGGAGCGATTTCAGCAGAACCTCCGCGCTTGGGTTGAGCTATATTCACGATGGCCGTGACCAAGTTTTTTATCCTAGAAAAGGAAGTTTTGGCGAATTTTTCATCTTTCCAAGTCGGAAACAATTTGGAGCAGATGTTACATTTACTCGTTTTTATGCTGATTTTTCCTTTTACAAGTCACTACGACCGAGCGTTGTATTAGCAACCAATTTGGTTGGCAGTGCGATTTTTGGTGCGGAAGTTCCATTTAATCAACTTTCGTTTTTAGGAGGGCAAAAGAAGATGCGCGGTTTGTATGAGGGCTTTTTCAGAGACAGAAATACCGCATTAATTCAAGAAGAAATTCGGATTGAGCTTGGTAAAGTACTAGGAGTAGTTGGGTTTGGTTCTATTGGATGGATGGGAGATCAAAACCAGCTTTTACGAATCCAGAAACCCAAATTTAGTTATGGCGCGGGGTTACGCATTGCCACGAAAAACCACCTGAATCTACGTCTTGATTATGGACTTTCTCCTTATACACCAGGTAGTTTTTATGCAACAATCGGGGAAGCGTTCTGAGTAACTAACTTTTCTTAAAGTGCCGTGTAAATAAATGCACCTGAAACTAGATAAACAATAGATAGTAGCACACTCATCCACTTATCTTTTTTGGACTTACTGTCTTTCATAGATAGTAAAGATGCTGTAACTCCTACACCAACACAAAAAATAATATAATAGGACTTCAATACAGCAGGCATGTTCAGCGTACCAAAAACAAGAAGAAGACCAGCAAAAAAGGATATAACAGAAAATTTCATGTGTGGAGTTAATAAGTTAAATAGGTGTATTTTCATCGGAATTATGCGTATCGCTTGGTGTTTCTACGACACTTTTGGGTGGTGTCTCTGGCGTTGATTCATTTTCTTCAAAAAATTTCTTTTGAAAAAGTAAAATGGCTACCACACCGCAAAAAATAGAAGCATCAGCAAAATTAAAGATGGGCGTTGCATTGTATGTACCTCCAAAATAAGGTACCCAATCAGGCCAAAACCCATCGAGACCAACCACATAGAACATATCAATTACTTGACCATAGAAAAGTGGAAACGGCGCATCAAAAGGGGCATTATTCAAAAAAATACCATAAAAAATAGAATCAATTAAATTACCGATAGCCCCAGCCAAAATTGCGGCAACCGAATACAAGAGACCTACATGCGCTTTTTGTCTTTCTAGAAAAACCAAGTACCAACTTATTCCAAACATTGCTGACAAGCGAAAAAGCGTCAGTACCAATTTACCATATTCACCTCCGAGTTCCATACCAAATGCCATACCTCGGTTTGTAACATAATGCAATTTAAAGAAACCATCAATCAAATCGATTTCCCCGAAATGATTCGGGAGGACATCAAAGTGCATCCACAATTTAATGATTTGGTCAATAACTATAAGAAGTAGGGCAAATACAAAATAAACAAGCGAATTTTTCATTTCTACAGATGTCCGGAGGATTTACATTTTTCTCCTTTTCATTTCTTTTTTAACTAATAAATATTCTCGGCTACTTTGTCCAGCTATCGATGTATTTTCTTCTGCTCTCCGGAACAAATACGGCATAACAGCTTCTACAGGGCCATAAGGCACGTATTTTGCCACATTGTAACCAAGTTTTGCCAAAGTAAATGAAATATTGTCACTCATGCCAAGTAATTGAGCAAAATATATTCGTTTGTCTTGGGGTTCAATTCCAAACTCTTCCATTAAATCGACGCAAAGTTGGCAACTTTCTTCGTTGTGCGTACCCAGACAAATACCTACATTTTGGATATTTTGGAAAGAAAAACGAACAGACTCGTTGAAATCTCTGTCTGTATTTTCTTTCGTTTTCTGCATCGGGTCTGGGTAATTTAGGGAAATAGCCCGGTTTCTTTCTTTTTCAAGATAAGCACCTCTCACCAATTTTGCACCGACCCCATACCCTTTTTCTATACCATCAAAAACAGCTTTTTTATAGTTTTCTAACGAGGCAATGCGGTACATCTGATATGTATTATAGATATACAATTCATTGTTTTGATTATGTTTAGCCATTTGTTGGTAACATAATTCATCAATTGTATCTTGAATCCATGACTCTTCGGCGTCAAAAAATAACCGAACTTGCTTTTGAGCAGCAAGCGAACAGAGCGTATCTATTCGTTGAACACCCCGTTGATACGCCTCATTTTCTACTGAAGATAATGCACCATTTTTTTGAACTTTTTCAAGAAGTGGCGTTGAAATCAATCCAGTTACTTTGAATACAGCAAAAGGTATTTTTTGGGGTTGCTGTGCGGCTCTTTGGACAGTCAATAAAAGCTCTTGTAAGGTGGCATCGAAAACACGTTCGTCGTCTTCTCCTTCAACCGAATAATCAAGAATAGTTCCTACGCCAGCACTGGCCAAAGAATCTATGGCATTTTGGCATTCTTCAATGGTTTCTCCACCGCAAAATTGACTAAATATCGTATTTTTAATGATACTCTTCACAGGAAGACCTTTATCCAAGGCAAACTTTATAAAAAATGTACCCACTTTAACCAGGCTGTTCTGGTTCATTAAAGCAAAAATGGCATACGTTTTTCTCAATTTTTGAGATGACAAGCGAGCAAACGCAACGGAGGTGTCGTCAAAATTAACTTGCGTACGGTGCTTTGGATAGTCCATTTGGGTAAAATAATGTAAATAATTAAAAGAAAAATTGTACTTTTTTTAGAACAATTTAAAATAAATGTGCAAATATACCACTTAACGCGAGAATTTACTATCTTGTTTTGCTAATTTACTTTTTTAACCATACATCCGTCAGGGTACGTTTTAACCAATTAATTTAATGAAAGCGAATTTAGATGTACAACCACTCAGCAGCTGGATTAATACGAACAACAAACCGTTGATCATTGCAGGCCCATGTAGTGCCGAAACCGAAGAACAAGTACTTGAAACTGCACGTGGCATTGCCAAGGAAGGGTATGCGCACGTACTTAGAGCAGGAGTCTGGAAGCCAAGAACACGTCCAGGGAGTTTTGAAGGTAAAGGTGAAGAAGCACTGCCTTGGTTGCAACAAGCCAAAAAAGAAACGGGACTTCCTATCGCGATTGAAGTAGCCACGCCACAACACGTTGAATTGGCGATGAAATACGATGTCGATATTCTATGGATTGGCGCAAGAACTACTGTAAACCCTTTCAATGTTCAAGATTTAGCGGATGCCATGAAAGGTCTTGATGTTCCTGTGCTTATTAAAAATCCTGTAAACCCTGATTTAGCACTTTGGTTGGGTGCTTTTGAACGCATCGCAGGCGCAGGGATAACCAAACTTGGTGCTATTCACAGAGGTTTCTCCAACGCACAAGAGACAAAATATAGAAACTCTCCGATGTGGCAAATAGCGGTAGAATTTAAAACGCATTTCCCACAAATACCGATGATCGGAGACCCTAGCCACATGGCGGGAAAGAGAGCATATCTTTCTGAGCTGACTCAGCGTGCCATGGATTTAAGCTATGACGGCTTAATCATCGAGTCACATAGAAATCCAGATGAAGCATGGTCGGATGCCTCACAACAAGTAACTCCTTCAGCATTAAAAGAACTTCTTGACGGTATTGAGTTCCGTAAAGCCACGTATGGCAGCGACTTCCAAAGCGAATTAGATCGCCTTCGTCAGCGTCTAGATAATCTTGACCGCGAATTATTGGAAGTTTTGGCTTCGAGAATGTCCGTTGTAGAGCAATTGGGTGAATATAAAAGAGATAATAATGTAGCTGTTTTGCAACTTGACCGTTGGAAACAAGTACACACAAGCCGCGCAGATTGGGGAAAAAGCTTGAATCTGTACCCAGAGACCATCGAAGAATTATTCAAATTAATTCACATGGAGTCTATCAGAAAACAGACAGAAGTGATGAACCAAACGTCTGCTCAATCTTGATTTCTTGCCAAACAAAAAAATCCCCATCTTCACAAAAGGTGGGGATTTTTTTTATTAGTCCTATCCTGAAATATCGTAACAAAATAGTGTACCTGTTGGGGTTTGTGTATTATAATTTCGCTCGAATTTCTGGTTTAGAACAAATCAAAGAGGCGATGAATGGAGGCAATAACTCCTTTTAACGGACGAATAACTCTTTTTTTCCAATCTGGTAATGCAACCTCATACTTCCCGAGAATAGGGCTTATTTTTTCAAATTCCTTTCGAATCTTTTTTGGAAGAAGTGGTTCCAACCCTGCTGGATACTCTGCGGGTGAATGAAAGGTATAACTAACCAACGGATAGGAATTAACCACTTTTATATCCCATTCGACCTTTCGCTCTACCTCGTTTTCTTTACAAATACCAACGCCTGGATGTTTATAAATCACGAAATGCGGAAAAATAGATGGCGCAATTTCTAAAAAATATCTATCGGCATTGTATCCTTTGCATACATCGATGATACCTTTTTCTTCCACTTCTTTTTCCCACCAATTTAAAAATGCAAAAACTGTTTCTGTCTGTTGCACCAAGATAAACTGATTCAAGTAAATACCCCGATTGAGTGTATCTTCTTGCTTTTTATGTTTGTCGGCGTACATCAATTCAGGAACTAACAAGACATCGTTTGTACCAATTCCAATGAAAATATCTGCCAAATTTGAGAATATAATAGACTGATTATCAGCAAATAAAACTAAATCGAATGTTTGTAATAGCTTTTTAAAAACAGCAGGTTTACTATTTTCTTTCCACTCACTTTGTGTAAATCGAGCTGCTTTCTGCTTCAAATCACTGCTTGAATAAATTTCTTCTATGGAATGAAATTTACACGAAAAACCCTGTTGAAGGACGAGCTTTTCAGCTTCTTCTTGTGCAATATCTATAAGCCAAATCTGCGTTTCGACTTCAGGATTATGTTTTTTTGTGTAATGCATAAGCATCACAGCAGACGGTATTTGGTGGTAATACGCAAGTGTAAAAACAACTTTTTTATCTGACATTCGTGCCATGCTCAACCCGTTTAAATAGTGCTTCTTCTATCCGTGTGATGGCAGCCTCCACCGTCCAATTTTGTTGGATTTCTTTGACAGACTGCACCCCCATTTCATGACGAAGCACGTCATCTTTTATTAATAATTCTATTTTAGACGCCATTTCTTCCTCAGAAAGGCAAAGAAATCCATTTATTCCTTCTTTAATCGTCTCCCGAACTCCACCTTGGCGCAATGCTACCACGGGCGTACCACACGCATTTGCCTCCAAAGGCGCCAGTCCAAAAGGTTCTAAAAGAGATGTATAAACCATTGCAGCAGCACCTTGAAGCAACGTTAAAAGTTCCTCATCCGAAATCATTTCCCGTATAATAAACTCAACATCAAGCTGTTGTGCTTCTTCTTTGAGATTATTGACCAACTTCGTTTCTTTCATATTTGATACCCAAACCAAGGTAGGTCTCTCTTTTTTATCCAGCAAAGAAACTGCTCGGATAGCAAAAGAAGCATTTTTATGAAAAACCAAATTTCCGACTCCGACAATATATTTCCTTTCCGGATTCTGGGGTTTGTCAGCCGGATAAAAGAGATTCGTATCAATACCCAAATAGCAAACCTTACCCATCCGATTATACACACGCTGCGCACTTTCTTGCGAAAAGACAGAATTTAGCAGTAATTCGTCCACTGCATCAATTGCCTTTCTTTCTTCCCGAACTTGAACACGCGCCTTCCGGACTTGATACAAATCAAACCAAAAAGATTTCCAATAACTCCTTCTAAACCACTTAATCTCTTGAAAATCAGGGGCTTGCCAAAGTAAGCTTGGCTGCGCTTCGTAGAAGGGGCGAAAAGGTTCACCGAGATACAAAACAGTTGGTTTATGTAGAAATGGGGCGATGAGTGGCGCCGCAAAATAAAAGCAGCTATTCAAAAATACAACATCAAAATCACCTGCATTTATCTCATTTGCACATTGCAACGCATGGGATTTCATTGCTTTTAGATTGGGTTCTTCCAAGAGAAAAAAGGCATTGATTTGCGCACGAAAAGAAAGAGAATCGTTTCGTTTTAAAGGAATTGAATGATAAACTACAGAGGGCGGAAATTGCAGAAATCCGTCGGCTGTTGGATTTGCCGCCCAAATTTCAATGGAATGCCCTCTTGCTAGAAGTCCATCAATATGCATTTGCATTGCACGCGCACCTCCACCCGAAGGCAAATTATGCCAAACAGCTATCCTCATATATTTTCTACTTTTTCAATAATCCATTCAAACGGACGAATGAACCATTGGCGAACACGTAAAAATCGCTTGGGTTTGCTTGGTTTGATGTAATCACACGGAAACGCCTGCCAATACGCTTGGTTGTGTTCGATTAATTTATCGCCGTAATAGGTAAATAATTCACGAATGTCTGCTCTATCTGCAAACTGAATTCTATCTTGGTATTTGGATACAATGTTTGGTTTAAACGGATTATATCCACTAAAATGAAAGAAATGAACGGGATAAGTTTCATTGATGAGCCATTGGTTATCCTTGTACGAGCAAAAACGTTCGTGTAGATTCCAATAAGCTACATTGTAACCTGGGTCACGGTCAATGTGTACTTGATCAAAAAATATAGGGACAAAATCAATCCAATGTTGGTCTGTAAAAAGTCCACGGCACAAATCATTCTTCGCACCAAAAACCAATTTATCCATCCACCAACGAATAAAACGCAAGCCTTCAGTAGAGCGACTAACACCAATAAAACCCAAATTATAGATACCTGACTTCACTAAATCTGCTTCGCTTTGCCATTTATTATCGTAGTAAGGGCTTAAAATATGCGGTGTCACTACGATGGAATTTGTTGCGAGTTGGCTGTATAAATCTGTTAAGGCATCAAAAACGATGATATCAGGATCTAAATAAATGACCGAAGTCGCTTTGGGGAATTTATGGAAGAGATGATTGAAAAAATACGGCTTCACGGCAGTATTCAGCTCCGTGATGTCGTATCTATCACACATACTTTTGAAATTTTGGATACCGATTTTACTCACTTCGATGATTTCAAAGGGAGGAATGAGTTCTTTTTGGATTGACTTCGTGTGAACGAAGTCAACCAATCCGATGACGAAAGTAACATCAGGGCAATTCTGTTGGATGGATTCACCAAGTGTGTGTGCTTGTGCGAAATAATTGACAGAGCAAAGTGTAAATATTACTTTCATGAGTGTGTCATTTCTAACATTAATTGTTCAATTTTCCGCATGGATGTATCATACGTATAGCGCGTGCGCACTTTGTTCTTTGCATTTTGTGCGAGTGTACGGGCTAAATCAGGCGATTGATACAAGTTTTTGATTTCTTGGTACATGGCTTGCGTATTTGCATACGGTACAGTTATACCCGCATCTTTCTCAACAAATTCCGCACATCCGCCTGTATTCTCAAAACCTATGATTGGCTTTTTTGCTAAGGCTGCTTCCAACATCACCAATGGAAACGGGTCTTCACGTGAAGGAAGTAAGAAAATATCCATGCTGGAAATAAGTTCTATCGCTTTAGGAATTGGTGGGATAAACAAACAAATAGACGCTAAACCCAACCTTTTTACATCATATAAAACTTGTTCCCATAAAATTCCCTCCTGCGGCATACCAACCCATATAAATAAGAAAGGTAGGTTATTTTTTTCATTTGCGTGCTGCGCAGCAACTTGCAAAAACAAATCAATCCCTTTTCTCCACTCGGCATTTCCACAACTTACGATACAAAAAGAAGAGTCTGAAATACCGAACTCTTGCCGAATTTCCGCTCGGTTGGTTTCTTCGATACGTTTCAAAACCTGTTCATTATTTACAAAGGAGTGAACGGTCACAAGTTTTTCACGGGGTACATTGTTCGAGACAAGCAGATTTTCTTGAACAGACTCAGCACATGCAATGATGCGATTGGCATGTTGAAATAATTGATGTCTGTTTTCTACCGTTGAGTACATAGAAATAGAATAATGTAATTCATGAATATGCGCCACAACCGGAGCGTTGTTCCATGTTTTCAGCCAAGATACGACGGGACTTGCGGCAATTGTATTCACATATACCCAATCGAACCGTAGCTTAGTCAGTGCATCTTGGTTGGTTGGTTTTCGTAGTTGACGAAAAAAAGAGGTTTTCACTCGACCAGATTGCCAAATATACGTCGTAGCGTATTGTGCAAACTCATCCACTAAAATACCATTTCCTAAGAACAATACGTGGCACGAATGTCCTTGCTTTTGGAAATAACGGACGACTTCGAGGAGAAATAATTGTGCCCCTGCGCGATTACCGTCGTGGCTAATGAATAAAATTTGCTTTTCTTTCACGATACTGTTTTCGTTTTTATGCTTCAAAGGATTCGTCAGAAAAAATACTTTTCCATTCCTTTTTACGTGCAGAAACATCGAAATAAGCAGCTCTTTCTTTCGCTATTTGAGGAGAAAAAGGAATTGCTTTTTGTTCAACACGTATCATTTCTTGAGCAAGATGAGCAGGATTAAATGTGTCAATCACTCGCCCCATTTCTGGCAAGACAAACTCTTTTGCACCACCAGAGGCGAAAGAAACGATGGGTTTCTGTAAATAAGCAGCTTCCAACATGACCAAAGGAAACGGGTCTTCCCGCGAGAGCAGCACAAATCCATCTGCTGCATTGAGGTAATCGTAGTAATTTTCGTTTAATTCTCCAGCCATAATAAAATGTCTATTTTCTTGCTTGACGCGATTCAAAACATACGTTCGAAGCCCCGTAGGAAGTGAAGCCCCAAGCCAAAGGAGATAATGGTGGTCAGGAAGATTTGCCAAAAGGTCGGGTACTAGGTCAAACCCTTTTCGAAGATTCGTAGAGCCGGACATCACCCAGACAAACGCATTTGAAGGGATACGTAACTTTTCCCGAATTAGCGTCGGTTTTTCATTTATCTGAATGTGTGAAACATCAATATTTGCATGGATAAGTGAGGTATTTTTGTAACCCATCGATTGGATTCTTTCCTCTACCATTTGTGAACAGCAGATAATTTTATCTGCGTAACGGAACAAATTTTCAAACGAGTGTTCTGGCACTTCCTCGTACATACCAATCAATTCATGCACATGTACGATGTACGGAATGCCTAATTTTTGTGCAACAGGTGCAAAAGCGTACATTTGAATTGTATTCAAATACCAAATATCTGCTTGGAACTGCTTCTGAATAGATTTGACGAACTCAATTTCTGGAAGTTCCCCCTTTATCTTGAAATAGACACCATTAAAAATAGACTCTATGAATACGCCTCGTTTATTTTTTTTGAAGGTAGAATAGGACTCCTCTTGAAAGATTTCGCCTTTACCTCTTGTAAAAACGGCTGGAACAACTGCATCGCTCACTTGAGAAATGAGGTATTTTAGCATCATTTCAGAACCTGTACGCCCTCCAGTTGGAGTAAAAAAGAGCACTCGTTTCATTTAATTTTCAATTTTATAGAAAGTAGGCTTTAGCCATACAATTCGATTAAAGTAGGAAGAAAAGAGCAGAACAGTCTTTAAAAATCGTTTTTGATTTTCCAAATGTGAGCCAAAAGGTCTGCCTTTTATCAAATTTAAAGCGAGTTTAAAGAAATAAAAAATAAAAACGATAGACCAATAATGTGCCATTAATGCAACAAAGTACCCAATACCGTAGTATTTTCGAATCCAGACCAAATTGGAGAGCTGAATTTGTGGGTCAAAACGATTCACAAATGTATGATTTTCAGCCGTTTCGAATCTTTCAGGTTTACTTCCCCATTCTTCGTGAACGATTTGACAATTCTTGAAAACCAAAAGTTTTCCTTTCTTTGCCAAACGGCAGCTCCATTCGACATCCTCACCATAGAGAAAAAACTCCTCATCGAAACCACCGACGGATTCAACAACTTCTTTTTTAACCATCAAAAAAGCAGCGGCAATGTAATCAACTTGTTGATTATCAGCATATTTTTTTTGAGGAATCAATTTTTCCAAGATAAACTGCAAAGATGGCGGAACAATCCAAAACGTACGTTGGAATGTAAAAGTGTGGTAAAAAGGACGTGGAGATAAATCAGGATACAGTTGATACGCACCAGCGGCAGCAACAGTAGAGTCAGCAATTAATTGGTGAAAACAAACCTGAACAGAGTCATCGATGAGATACGTATCCGAATTGAGGAGCAAAAATGTTTTTCCGGTTGCCTCACGCATTCCAAGATTATTGGCTCTACCAAAGCCAGCATTGTACCCAGTTTCAAGCCATTTTACATGAGAGAAACGGGAGAGAATCGTTTCTTTATCCTCTCCTTTTGAGGCATTATTTACAACGATAACTTCAAAACTAACTCCAACAACGTACTTTTCAATGGATTCAATACACCGTAAAATCAGTTCTGGAGTTTTATAATTTACAATAATTATAGATATATCTATTTGATTTTCAATCATTTACTAAGTGTTTGATTCACAATATGCGCCACCTTTTCTACCACTTCCATTTCCATATTTGCATAAAGAGGTAGCGATAAAACACGAAGAGAAAGAGATTCTGAAATGGGGCAGCTCTGTGTTGTTTTAAGGTAACTAAGTTGATTGAGCGAAGGATAAAAATACCTTCTAGGTTGGATACCTTCCGCCTTCAGTGCATTCATCGTATCAAGAAGCGACTCTTCCGACTCAAAAACCACGGGGTAGTACGCATAATTATACACCAAGTCTTTGGAGTTATGCGAAGGTTTGGTTAGCTTATTCCAAGGGAGCAAGCTATCGTACTTCTCACAAGCTATTTTTCTTGTTTCGATAATAGTAGGCAAATGCGGTAGGTTTGTCAAACCCATAACGGCATGAAATTCGGAGTTCTTTCCATTAATTCCGACAGAATAATAATCATCATTTACATGCCCAAAACTACGTAGTAATTTGATTTTTTCGTACAAATTTTTGTCATGGAAAGCGATACAACCACCTTCAATTGTGTGAAACACTTTTGTTGCATGGAAGCTACACGTTGAAATATCACCAAAGGCGAGCGCCGATTTACCGTGTAATTTAACACCAAATGCGTGCGCTCCATCATAAATCACTTTTAGATTGTATTTTTGGGCTATTTGTTCGATTTTCACTACGTCACAAGGTCTTCCATAGACGTGGGTTGCTAGAATAGCCGTTGTTTTATCTGTGATTTTTTGTTCAATTTTATCTGCATCGATATTCATATCAGACGCTTGAATATCTACAAAAACGGGTGTACAGTTTTCCCAAAGCAGAGACGTAGTAGTCGCGCAATAAGAGAAAGGGGTTGTAAGAACTTCCCCTTTAATATCCAGAGCTTTAATGGCTAATTGTAGGGCTATTGTACCATTTCCTACATACAAAATATATGGAATGCCCAAATAAGCAGACAGCATTTCCTCCAGTTTTTGAACGAAGGGACCGTTATTTGTAAGCCAATTATTTTCCCAGATTTGAGAAATATATGCTTGATATTCTTCAATTGGCGGAAGAAAAGTTTTAGTTACGTTTATTTTCACTTCAACAACTTAATTTTTAGGACACTTGCTCCATAACTTGTTTGACGATTGTATAGATAGACACAAACAAAACAGAAAGTACTAATCCAATGAAGCCACCAATAGGCATATTGGAACCTATGAAACTTTGTACTTTCAGTAAAGGCAAGCGAATGGGTTCCACGATAGTGAAAATAGGAGTTTGGTTGATCAACGTTGTCCGAATATTATCAACAGTTGCAAGCTGAGTCAAGTACTGTTGCGAATAAAAATTATTACTTCTTCTTGTTTGTTCTTGTACCATATTACCTGAAGGGTCCACGATATTTTGGTTTTGTACGGTAATTTGCGCGAGTCGTCTGTCTGTGGAGAACATTTGGGCTTGCAATTTTTCCAGACGTACTTCCTGCATGACGAGCATTTCACGTGTTTTTTTGGTTTTCATATCCTTGTAAAACTCCTCGAAGGTTTCCATGAGAACTTCAGCCCATCGCTTTGCAAGCATTTCGTTTGTACCTGTTACAACTACCTCAGTTAAGGTTGTGCCGGTTATAGATGCCACAGAAGTTTGTTTTTTCAACTTCTTATAAATATCTTCAATGACCACATTTTCTTTGGGGGTGAGTTCTTCCGGTCTTTTTTTCTTGAATTTAAAATTAATCTTTTCTTTATCAGGTGCCTGAAAAAGTCCTCCTGCCCATTCAGCTCGGTTGATATCACTGCTATCTTTGTAGTAGTTTGCAAAAAGCATTTTTTTGCCATCTACCTCTATTTCTTTCATAAGTGCGCGTTCAAATACAATTCGGGAGGTCAGTAATTCTGTAAAATTAGAACCTGAAAACAAATCGCCTGACTGCTGAACAGCACCACCTAAACCAAAAGCAGAAGTTAAACCAGCCAACTGCCCCATGTTCGTATTACCCCCTCCTAACTCTAAATTGAACACCATTTTTGCTCCATAAATTGTTTCTTTTTTTTCAATCATATCATATATAATTGTAGATAAAGAGCCAAATAGTAATCCCAACGTGAGGAATCTCCAAAAAGACCAAAGATTACGTACACTTTTAACTACTTTAACCAGAAAGTCTTTCGTAGAAATGTATTCTTCTTGAATAATCGGTGTATTCATTGTTTAAATTGGATTTATTGTGCGGATGGTACAATTGAACGTGTAAGTACGACGAGCGTAACGATGGTTGTTAATGTACCACTTAACGTAGCTACTAAAGTTTGGAATTGTGAAATTTGTTGTTGCGTATTTACGACTTTTTCTGGAATGATGATTTCAGAACCTGGCTCAATTCGTGGATACACATTAACGCCCATGAACCTTCTCGTTCTATCCACTGACCCATTCGCATAGAGAACATAGGCACGCCCTCTCAACGATCTTTTCGTAAAACCACCTGCTCTCGAAATATAGGAGCGCAATTTTGTTCCATTGTACTTGATAGAAGTTGGGTAGAGTACTTCTCCTTGCACACGAACCGTTTCTAATCTTTTAGGTATTCGAATGATGTCTCCTTCTTGGAGCACCATATCATTTGATGACCCTGGGTTTGCTAGTATTTTCTTTAAGTCAATGCCTATTGCCTCCTCTTTTTCGGTTGACATCTCCTCCACATCTACTTCGGCATTCGATTTACCTGCAACAGAAATATCTGAAATTGTTCTTCTACGTATTTCTAGTTCTGCCTCTGTTAGTTTCACCTTCCTCAACAAAGTTGCTCCCTCTAAGTAGGCTAATGGTGTCATTCCACCTGCACGTAGGATTAAATCAGATATTTTTTCATCTTTCTTTAAGATAGCATACGGGGCGGGGTATAAAACTTCACCGTCTATGGTCACAAATAACTGCTTGCTATAATTGGGTGATGTACGAATAAATATTTCATCAAAAGGCTGAAGCTTGAAATTCAGTACATTTGCATCAACCGTTAAATCTGAACTTACGTCAAAATAGAAAATATCTGAAATCTGAGCACCCAAACGAGTAGGGTCAACATTTCTTTTTCTGCGAACTAATTCAATTCGAGATAACGAAGCAGCTTCCGTTAAACCACCAACACGCACGATGACATCTTCTATGGTTAAATCTTTAACGAACGGTAACTCAACCCCCGTCTCTGCGTCCGGGTTATTGATAGCACCCTGAATTCGAACATAGGTTTGCTCTGTTAATTCAAAAACCGACGGAACAATAATTTCATCCAATCTTCGCAAAGGAATATCCGCTAATTTACCACTCAAAATATCCTTTAAATTCACTGAAATATTAGTCATTCGTAAATCATCCAATGTCCGTACGATTGAAATACGCCCCGAAAAAGCATCTTCTTTCAATCCTTCTGCCGACTTAATGACAGACAGTAACGTAGGCGACTCGTCTAATGAGTAATCTCCTGGTCTAAATACAGCACCCGTAACTTTTACTAAGTTTTCGTACCGATTGATGATTTTTTCAACGACAAGAGAGTCCCCATTTTGCATCAAGAAATTTTGAAAATCATTGGCAGAAACTGTATTTATTTTGTACTCTCGTGATGTAACGCGATACACTTTTACTTGATGTGTATAGGCATATTGATGAAATCCTCCAGCATACTCTACCAATTTATTCAAGGACTCATTCGGCAGAAGTTCAAACAAACCCGTTCTTTTTGTGAAGCCTTCTGCGGCAATACGAGACACATACGGGTTTACTTGGATTATATCTTGATCTTGCAAAATATAATCTGAATTTGCGAATCCTTTCATCATAAATTCGTACAAATCCAACGTATTGACGACCTTACCCGAGCGAATCAACTGTATATTTCGGTAGGAGCCTATTTCGTTCGGCCCACCTGCTGTATATAAGGCATTTAACATGGATGTCAATGACGTGACAGTATAAGTACCGGGTGCAACAACCTCACCTAAAATAGTCACCTTAATCGCGCGTACGTTGTTTAAAGAAATAGCAATAAGCGTTGAACCACTCACACCATCTGTTAACCCTGCAAAAAAGCGACTTAATTTGGCTGCTATTTTTTGTTTCGCCACCTCAATCGTTTGCCCAGCCACGTAAATCAACCCTGCTTTTGGAATAGAAATATACCCATCTGGTGATACTGCCAATGTATAACTGGCTTGAGAGAATCCATATATGTCAATCGATAACTTATCTCCAGAGCCCAAAATATAATTTTTTGGGGTTGGTATGCTGGTTAATAAATTATTTTCAAATCGATTATCATTAAATATAGAATAACCAATGATTCGCTTTCGTAAGTTACTTTTCGCTTTATCAGCAGCTAATTCTGCTTCTTTAACGGTCTTCAATGAATCCTCCAACGCGATTGCCTTCAAATCACTTTCCGAAAGTTCCACAGCACGTGTACCTGTTTGGTTTGATTCGAAGGTTCTCGAATTTCCAACCATCGGAGTAGTTTGAACTGGAATGTTTTGGAGGGGAAATCCTTGACTCGGAATTTGTGGAAAGGTCGTCGGGACTTGACTTATGGCGGTAAGTGTGGAACATAAAAAGCTCACAAAAAGAGCGATACGTTTGCTATTTAGAATCATACGTGTAGAGAATATCTTCATTATAAGTACTTATTCAAAACTCATTGTAAATCTCAACGAGTGTCATAACTACATGAACGTGCAAATTAACACAAGTTTTTTATGAAATAATGGCTTTAGAGGCTTTTTTTAGTAGTTGGCAACGTAAAATTAGTATGTTAAAACATACATTTCTAATCGTGCTGCAAAGGAGAGAAAAGAAGAGAAGGTAAGAAGATTCTTTTATAAGTAATTTACGGCGAGTTAATACATTTTTCTATTTTTGTCAAATTTGTCTATAAATTCGCACTTATTCTTAATTCTTTTATACGTTTTAATACAGATTCATGGCAACAGAAAACGGCTCTCCCTACAACGAAGACAGTATTAAATCACTCGACTGGAAAGAACACATCCGGCTTAGACCTGGTATGTATATTGGTAAACTTGGTGATGGCTCAACACCCGACGACGGTATCTATGTCTTACTGAAAGAAGTCTTAGACAATTGCATCGATGAATACGCCATGGGATTTGGAAAATCCATCGAAATAAAAATGGATGAGGGTTTTGTCGAAGTACGTGACTACGGGCGAGGTATTCCGCTCGGTAAAGTCGTTGATGTTGTCTCAAAAATCAATACAGGTGCAAAGTATGACAGCCAAGCTTTCCAAAAATCAGTTGGACTAAATGGCGTAGGTACGAAGGCAGTAAATGCCTTATCTAGCTATTTCCGGGTACAGGCTTTCCGGGAGGGACAATCCGCTTGGGCTACCTTTACACAAGGAAACCTAACCGAAAAATCAAACATTGAACCAACTCCCGAAAAAAACGGCACCTTGGTTACGTTTCAACCAGATAACAGCATCTTTAAAAACTACCACTACATCCCACAGTTTGTAGAAAATATGCTTTGGAATTATTGCTTCTTGAATGCAGGACTTACGCTTGTTTTCAATAAACAAAAGTATATCTCACAAAACGGATTATTGGACTTATTGCGCCGAAAAACGGACGAAAGTACCCTGAGATACCCCATTATTCATCTAAAAGGGGAAGATATAGAACTAGCGCTTTCTCACGGAAACCAATATGGTGAAGAATATTATTCTTTTGTCAATGGACAAAATACAACGCAAGGAGGTACACATTTATCTGCATTTAAAGAAGCCATTGTTAAAACCGTTCGAGAACATTATGGCAAAGATTATGCTCCCGAAGACATCAGACAGGCTATCATTGGAGCTATTTCTGTTCGTGTGCAGGAACCAGTTTTTGAGTCACAAACCAAAACAAAATTGGGTTCCGTTACCATTTCCCCAAATCCAGACTCAACGACTATTCGGACGTTTGTAAATGAGTTTATCAAACAAAAGTTAGATGACTACCTCCACATGAATCCTGCGGTAAAGGAGGCAATCAAGAAAAGAGTAGAACAGTCTGAACGGGAAAGAAAAGAGTTATCTGGCATAAAGAAATTAGCGAATGAACGAGCTAAAAAGGCAAATCTACACAATAAAAAATTACGGGATTGCCGCTTCCATTTAACAGATGAAAAATTTGAACATCGCTTAAATACTACCTTATTTATTACCGAAGGCGACTCGGCGAGTGGTTCCATTACGAAGGCGCGTAACCCAGAAACTCAAGCCGTTTTTAGTCTTCGCGGAAAACCATTGAACTGCCACGGCTTATCGAAGAAAATTGTGTATGAAAACGAGGAATTCAACTTGCTGCAACATGCACTCGATATTGAAGCAGGCATAGAAGGGCTTCGGTATAACCAAATTGTTATTGCAACAGATGCCGACGTTGACGGCTCGCATATCCGTCTTTTACTTCTGACATTCTTCCTTCAGTTTTTCCCGGATGTTGTGCGTGCTGGTCATTTGTTTATTTTACAAACGCCACTTTTCCGGGTTCGTAATAAAAAAGAAACGATTTATTGCTATTCAGACGAGGAACGCCAACTAGCCATCCGAAAGCTCGGTAATAAACCAGAAATTACCCGATTCAAAGGGCTTGGAGAAATTTCTCCCAATGAATTTGAAAATTTTATCGGTTCTGAAATTCGACTTGACCCCGTTATTCTTGAAAAAGAATCGTCCATACCAAAAGTTTTAGGCTATTATATGGGTAAAAATACGCCTGAAAGACAACGATTTATCATTGACAATCTACGCTTTGAGGTGGACATTGCCGAGGAACTTCCAGAAATCTTGTAATATCTCTTTTTAACCAAAAATAAATCATACCAGTGACCTTAGATGATATTCGTAAAAACATCGATGAAATTGATGAAAAACTCCTCCTTCTTTTGAATGAACGAATGAGGTGGGTACATAAAGTTGGGGAAATCAAACGCCTTACCAAAACAGTCATTTACCGACCAGAACGAGAAAAGTTCATTCTAGATCGCATGAAAGCCCTTAATGAAGGTCCTCTGACAGATGCCGCCATTGAGGCCATTTATCTTGAGATTTTTGCTGCTGCAAGAAACTACGAGCTCCCAGAGCGTGTCGCGTATTTAGGTCCGGAAGGTAGTTTTACACACCAGGCAGCTGAAAGTAGATTCGGTGCGATGAGTGAATATATGACACTACCCACCATTAAATCTGTGTTTGAAGCAGTCGAGACCGGTCGTGCCAAATTTGGTGTTATCCCAATCGAAAACAACCAAGAAGGTATCGTTTACGAAACCGTTGACTTGTTGCACGAAATGCAAGTTAATATCGTCGCAGAACTCAAAATACCTGTCCACTTTACACTCGCAACCGAAGCTGAAAGCCCAGATAAAATCAAGCGTATTTATTCAAAAGATATTGCTTTCAGACAATGTCGTGGATTTTTAAATAAATATTTTGAACAACATGACGTAGAGGAAATTCAAGTTGAATCTACATCTAAAGCGGCAAAACTCGCTGCTGAGGACCCTGAAAGCGCCGCAATTTGCTCTGAAATCGCAGGGAAATTATTTAGCCTCCCCATTCTCTTCAAAAATATCGAAGATAATAATCAAAACAGGACACGCTTTTTTATCATTTCCCGTGATTTCGTAAATCAGCCAAGTGGCAATGACAAAACAACGCTCATCGTTCGTTTGCCCGATACAGACAAACCCGGTGTACTCGCTGAGTTTTTGCAGGATTTCAAACAAGCAGGAATCAATTTAACCAAAATAGAAAGCCGACCTTACAAAGGCGATGAAGCCTTCAATTTTTGGTTCTTTATTGAATTTTTAGGCTATTTTGACGATGAACACTTCAAATCAGCTGTCGAGAAATACAAAACTTACATCAAAGTTTTGGGAAGCTATGTACGCAATGCGTAAATTTCGTTCTATTTCTTTTGCAAACAGATACAGCACAAAAAAGTTTTGTATCTGTTTGCAAATAACTCCATTTTAATTCGTCCAGAACTAATGAAAAATATCTTTTCTTTCTGCCTTTCTATCCTCTCTTTTGGAGCCATTGCACAGGTAACGGCAACAAAAAAAATAACCATTGATTTAAAAGGCGCACCCAACGGAAAATACGTACAACTTGCTCATTATTACGGAAATAACCAATACATAAAAGTGGATTCTTCCCTTGTCCAAGAGAATAGAATTGTTTTTTCTTCTCCTGAGCCCTTCAAAGGGGGTGTCTATCTTTTGGTTTTATCACCCAACCAATACTACGATTTTGTCATCAGTGGAGACGAGCAGGATTTTTCCTTTACGGCAGATACTACAGACTTCGTACAATCCGTAAAATTCACCAATTCGAAAGAAAATGAGGTTCTTTTTAGCTACAGAAAATACATTGTTAGCAAATCAAACGAGGCACGTAGTCTGAGCGAACAAATTGCGCGCGAGTCAGATGCGTCAAAGAAGAAAGCGCTGCAACAGACATTAAGTACATTACAAAAAAATGCCACGGAAGAGTTGAACAAAATCACTCAAACAAATCCAATGCTCTTCTCTTCGAAAGTAATTAAGGCAAATACAGATCCAAAAACACCCGATAAACTCCCTACTCTACCCAACGGGCGACCCGATTCTACGTATCTTTTTAATTATTACAAAAATCACTTTTTTGACCATATTGACTTTTCCGACGAACGTTTTCTGCGCACGCCCGTATTACAAAGTCGGATAGAAAGGTATTTCAAAGACTTGGTTTATCAAGTGAGTGATTCTATTATCATCGACAGTGACCGCGTACTGGCTCTTGCACAAAAAAACCAAGATATCTATCGCTTCGTTTTGTGGCAATTGGCAAATAAATATGAAAACACGGAAATTGTTGGGCTCGATGGCGTATTCGTTCATCTCGCCGAAAACCATTACTTAAAAAAAGCCACTTGGCTCGATGAGAAACAGCGTACTTCCTTTACAGAAAGAGTCAAAGTTCTTAAACCATTGGTAACTGGAAAGGTCTTCCCGTCGCTCGTTTTGCAAAATTCACAAGGAAACAATGTGGACATCGCGCAAGCAAAAGCAACGTATAAAATAATCCTTTTTTATAGCCCAGATTGTGGACATTGCAAAGAGGCAGCACCTAAACTTATGCAATTTTACAACTCGTACGGGAAGGCGAATAACGTACTTATTTATAATATAAGTATTGATTATGAGGCAGATACATGGAGTAAATTCATCTCAGAATACAAAACAGAACCGCTCATCAACCTTTGGGATGCCAAGAAATCATATATTTTCAGAGATAGATTTGATGTATATGCAACCCCAACTTCTTATATTCTGGATAACCAAAACAGAATCATTGCTAAACGGATTCCAGTCGAAGAACTGGAACGATTTCTACAGTTTTACGAAAGAAAAAACAAACAGTAAAAAAGAAAAGGCAGCTACTGAAAAGTAACTGCCTTTTTTATATCAGGTCAAACGGATAGAATTTAACCTATTTTTCTCAGAATTAAATCAATTTCCAGCCATCTCTGAATTTTCGTCCGACAAACTGATTTGCCGCTTCGAAATTGGTGATTTTCATGTTTTCACCATCCCAAAGTAAACGCTTTCTACCTTCAAACTTCATCCGACCGTTTTCGCCAGGTGTACCTAAACCATAACTACGAATGGCAAGATTACCCATGAGGACGGTTTCTGTCAAAGGACCTGAATAATCAAAAGATGAAGTCAATGCTTTGTGTTCTTTTGAGTTAAAACCTGCCTTAATCGCTTTAGCCCATGATACTTGATGACCGTATTCTGGGAGTTGTTCGTTCGGATTAGAAGTTTTAAAATCTTTGGGCATCTCTAGTTTCGTCCCATTTTTTAGATATAATTTTGGAGTTAAACCGTATGTTCCACACGTCATAATTCCTTTTGAACCAATCATCATGACGCCATTCGCGCTACCTGCCTCCCCGATATCTTCGTTAGCTGGAATTAAATCTGGGTGGAACGGACGAATTCCGCCGTCGTACCAAACCATGGTTATATCTGATTTATTTTTCTTCGTAGCCGGGAATTTCAACTGCACATGCGAAGACGGCGGGCAACCCTCTGGGATGTACTCAGGAATCCAATCTTTGGTAAATACTTGCCCTACACTACACTCAACTTCAGTCGGATAACCCAATTCCAAAACACGGAAAGGTGGATCAATCAAATGGCAACCCATGTCGCCCAAGGCACCTGTCCCGAAATTCCACCAACCTCTCCATTTGAACGGATGATACAACGGGTGGTAGTCCACGTAATCAGCTGGGCCAATGAATAAATCCCAGTCTTTTTGGCTCATCGATTCTGGCAAAACTGGTTTATCTGTTGGAACCGGAATCCCCTGAGGCCAAACCGGTCTGTTTGTCCAAACATGAACAGTATCTACCGTACCAATAAGTCCTTGATTAAACCATTGCACCATTTGTTGTTGACCTGGATTTGAAGCACCTTGGTTTCCCATTTGGGTCACAACTTTGTATTTCCGAGCCGCTTCAGTCAACATTCGTGCTTCATAAATATTGTGCGTCAATGGTTTTTGTACATATACGTGGATTCCAAGTTGCATGGCAGCCATAGCAGCAACGCCGTGCACGTGGTCAGGAGCAGAGATAGTAACAGCGTCAATTTCTCCTTTCATTTCATCGAACATGACGCGGAAATCTTTGTATAATTTTGCTGTTGGCCATTTTTTAATGGCAGTTGCACAACGGTTCGTATCTACATCACACAAAGCAACAACATTTTCAGCTCCATTATTGAAAGCATTGTTAATGTCTGACCAACCTTTTCCACCAGCACCAATGGCAGCGATATTCAATTTATCACTCGGTGCAATGAAGCCTTTGCCAAGTACATGTCTTGGTACAATAAAAAAACTTCCAGCGGCTAATGTTCCTGTTTTTAGGAAATTTCTGCGCGAGGAAGTTGGGGTAGTTTTTTTGTCCATAATCGTATAATAGGTTTGAATAAACTGAATACAATTTACTCAAATATTTCACGATTTGACCAAAGAAAGGACAATTTCTTGTTTCTTTTTGATTTAATGAAGATTACAAGCTACAAACTGACTTATTTTAACGACAAGCATCATACACACTCTATTTCAAAAACAAGTGTGAAAACAAGTTGTAAGCCCAAAACAGAGATTTCTAGCTGATAAAGGAAAGAGAATGGAGGGAATTTCAGTTCGATTTACCGAACAGCAACTTGTGTTTTTACCGCCCCGTACGCAGGACAAGTTTGCTTTCTGCAAGACGACATACCTGCAATAGCCAGAAGTAAAAGAAGAAAAGTAACTTTTTTCATTTTGAATTTTATTTATCTGAACGACTAAAACCAAACAAAATTACAAAATAGAATGGAAGTTCCTTTTCTCCATTCTTATAATTTAGGACATTTTTTGCAATGTTTCCCTTTTTTCTTGTATGCTTTACAACATTTTTTGAATACACAACACGGGTTTTCTCCTAGTCCTTGCAACCAGATTGGCCGCTCATTCGTTGTATCCATTATTTCTACTTGCTTCTCAAATGTGTTTTCCATAAAATCAGGTAGTTTTATGCAAATATAAAAACACTATTTAGAATAAGTCTAATTAAATAAGAAAAATGGAGAAAAAATCTAAGTATATTTATATTCTTTCTTTGAGTTATGAAAATAGTAAACTTTGGATTCGTAAAAGTGAGCCCATTAAATCCTATTTTTCAAATTTACGGCTTCTTCATTTTGCGTTAGAAGAGGCAATGAAGGCAACGAGTTGGGGAGACCAATCTATTTCTTACAGCAGTATTTACCGTACGTTGCGAACACGAAACAAGTTTGTTAAGACACTTACGGTTCTCAAAGTACCCTATTTTAAAATAGAAATAGAAAAAGCAGTATTAAATGACACAAATAGCTTGTTAGGATTAGAGTCAAAACCTTAAAACAAGTAATTTCTTGGCATGATATTCAGACGAACGCCAGAATTGAAGTATAAATCCGTGCTTTTTTGTGCATTCACAGGAGTAAATTGAGTTCTATGTCCAATCTCAAGGTCGAGAAAAAGATTATTTTTAAGCATATAACTTGCTCTTCCACGCAAAAACTGAACGTGCGTCTCCAAACCCTGCCCCACAAAATTCCCAAAATCACGAACACGGAACGAGTCATTCGATTTTAAAATATCCCCTCCAAAATTGGCGACACCTTCATCCAAACCTTTTTTATAACGCATGTAAATACCCTCAAACGTCAATTTATGCCAAGGTTGATACTTCACTTGTGCAATGAACTCACCAAAATTTGCGCCCAATGGATGCGCCAATGGAAGGTTATAATGTACGGCATTACTGAAAGTTGAAAAATGGGAATACATATAAGGTCTTGCTCGATTGTATTCGACCAAAAAATCCAAATTAGAAATTCCTAGCAAATCAAAGTAACGTGCTCCTACTTGATAGGCAAATTTCTTAGCCCACCAGCCATCCGCTTGAAATTCGGAAAGCTTTAATTCATCCAAAGCAAACTGACCATAAAGGACAGCCTTCTTTCCTAAAATCCATTTCAAATCACTACCGACAATCACATTATCTGGACTTCCTAAAAAACCCTCTACAAAACGATAAAAAATAACTGGATTCAGATAGTTTAAGTCAAAACCAATCGGACGTTGCCCAAAAACGACTTTCTCGAAGATACCTACCTGCAAATTCCGCCGTACATTCGCGCTAATCCGATGAAAAGTCATGTATTTGGGTGGAATCAATTGGTTGAATAAGGTTGTATTCCGTGCCTGCAAGTTAGCTAATTGAGCGAATATGGATGTATATTGTAGCTTCCCTATGTTTATGGTTGTTTTCAATTGCAAATAAGGCGCACTAAAATCACTTAAAATCATGGAACGATAACCCGCACCTACAAAATTCTTATCATGACCAAACAAGAAAATCGTATTTTTGAAAGGTTTGAACATGAGAACTCCCCTTGCGTCTATGAAATCAATGCCTCCTGGAACTCGACCCTCGCCAAAAAATTTCACAAATCCAAGATAGGGCGTTCCATTTGTTTGTTGCATAAACGTACGGACAAAAGTCAAATTTGTTTGCTGGTTTTCTGTAAATCGAGAATAAAAACTGAGCTTTTTATTCAACGTACCTTTTATTTCTGCCCCTCTTGTATTGATAAACTGTGTTGCTGATTCACCTTCCAGCGATTGCTCAGTACCAACGCCAAAGTGAAAAATAGGCGATGCTTGTATGCTATAATCATCTCCTTCATAGGACACAAAGTCGCCCTTGCGTTTGTAAATCCGTCGTCCCAAATAAGTTTTGGAATAACTTTCCCATTGTTTTGAGTCCGGCAAATAATTCCAATACTGCTCTCGGATAAACCGGTTGTTCTTGAGGTCAACTTCTTGCAAACGGACAGGATAGTTATTCTCGACTTCCTCCGCCAACTGTACAACATATTGACGACTATACGGCTTTTGTGAGGAATGAAATACATCAGAAAAACTGCCTGAAAGTACCTCCAAACGTTGCACCGTATGTTCTATATTTTCCTGAAAATCTGTATGCGTTGTCTGTGCTTGAACAACGGAACAAACCATAAAAATACAGACGAAAACCCCACTAATTCTTTGTAACATACCCAACTATTTTAATCTAAGGAAGACAAAAATAGGAAAACAAGCGGATTATATCTCCATTTAATTAGTTTTGCAACATTATACAAGCAAGCATTGTTACCTACATAAATTTGGAAAAAGAACATGAAGTCATTCACGATACCCACTTTCTATAAGAGCTCTATTGTCGGACAAATAAAAGAAATCAGACGCAAACAAGACCGTTTAAAAAAGGATTTTACACCTACCTTTCTCGATTTTGGCGTCGTACATATCTATTTAGCACGCCACTTTGGTTTTTGCTACGGAGTAGAAAATGCCGTAGAAATCGCCTATAAAACCTTAGATGAAAACCCAAACAAACGTGTTTTCTTACTAAGCGAGATGATTCATAATCCGCTCGTTAACAAAGATTTACAAGACAGAGGAATCCGTTTTCTAATGGATACCTCAGGTAAACAATTGATACCTTGGGAGGATTTATCGTCGGAAGATGTCGTAATTGTACCTGCCTTTGGGACAACCTTAGAAATCGAAGAAAAATTAAGTAAACTAGGCATTAATCCATACGCATACAATACAACCTGCCCTTTTGTGGAGAAAGTGTGGAACAGGGCGGGTCAAATTGGAGAAAGAGGATATTCCATCATTGTACACGGCAAACCAAATCATGAAGAAACGAGGGCTACATTTTCACATAGCCAATCTAATGCGCCCACTTTGGTAGTAAAAGATATGGCACAAACGAAACTATTGGCAGAATATCTACTTGGAAATAGAACGGAAGCTCAATTTTTTGAAGATTTTAAGGGTCAATTTTCAGAAGGGTTTCAACCTTCCATTCATTTGCAGCGTATAGGTGTCGTAAACCAAACCACCATGTTAGCAAGTGATACGCAAGCTATTTCAGACTTTTTGAAGCAAACACTTATGCAAAAGCACCAGCTCGACGAAAAGCAAATAGAGCCTTATTTTGCCAATACCCGCGATACGCTTTGTTATGCCACCAATGATAACCAAGAAGCTACAGCAGGGTTATTAGAAAAAGAAGCAGATTTAGCTGTTGTTATTGGAGGATATAACAGTTCCAATACTGCGCATTTAGTAGAATTATGCGAAGAAAAATTACCTACATTTTACATTGAATCAGCAGATTGTCTTTTACCTAACAATCAAATCAACCATTTTAACTTGCATTCAGGAACTTCTACTATCACTACACCATTTATACCACTTAACAAAACAAATAATCCTGTCAAAATATTACTTACTTGTGGAGCAAGTTGTCCCGACTCAATGGTAGAATCTGTGCTCTATGGACTTTTATCCTACTTTGACTCCGTTCGTCCAATTGAAGACGTGATGCATGAAATAAATAGTTGAAATGAGCGTTAAAAATATATCAATAAATCATTGACAAATACAATTTTTTATTGGTATATTTACATTATAAATATAACCTCAAAAACAGAATACAACTATGGCTAACTCGATGCTCGAATATGTAAAGTTAATATTGGAGAAAGTCAGTTTCGATAAAGAATTATTTGAAAAGGAATTAAAAAAAGGAATATCCTATCTTGTACCTGAAGAAGTGATAGAACTTAAAAGTTGGTGTTATAGCCGCTTTGGCTCTATGTACAAATCGGTACTAAATAAAATTTTCAGAAGAAAAAGTAGTCAAATTTCAGTAGAATAAAGAAGGAGGGCAAACATTTCCGTCTGACGGCTAGTTAGAAAAAAAACTATCACACTAAATTCATGAGCTTTTTGATTAATTCATTGATTGTCCTTGGGACGTTCGTTTTTATGGAAGGAGTTGCTTGGTTTGCTCACAAGTACATCATGCACGGATTCGGTTGGGGATGGCACGAAGATCACCACAACCACCACCAAGGATTCTTCGAGAGAAACGATTATTATGCCGTGGTTTTCAGTTTTTTAGCCTCAGGTTCTATCATTTACGGAAATACGCATCCTGAATTTGGTTTTTTGACATACATTGGCATAGGAATTACTTTTTATGGTGTGGCTTATTTTGTTTTTCATGACTTAATCGTTCACAGACGTATTAAATTCAAATACAAACCGAGAACTAAGTACATGAAACGCATCATGAATGCACACTACATTCATCACAAAGTACATACAAAAGAAGGAGCTGAAGCCTTTGGTTTCTTGTATGCACCGAAGAAGTTCGAACCGAAACAGCGAATATGAAAATAGCGGCCTACGGCCGCTATTTTTTTTATCCTATCTCTGACAAAACCTCTTCGTTACTTTTGAAGCATTCCTACAAAATCATCAAATAAATACCTCGAATCATGTGGCCCTGGTGCTGCTTCCGGGTGATATTGCACAGAAAACGCCGGACGATCCGTTCTTCTTATCCCCTCAATCGTCTGGTCATTCAAATTGACATGAGTTACTTCCAACAATTCATTTGCTCTGGCTTCCTCTGGATGGACAGCAAAACCGTGATTTTGAGATGTAATTTCACTCAAACCTGTCTTCAAATTAAGGACGGGATGGTTCAAACCTCGGTGTCCGTTGTGCATCTTATATGTCGTCACGCCACTGGCTCTTGCCAATAACTGATGACCAAGACAAATACCAAAGAGTGGCTTATCCGTTTCTAGTAATCCTTTAACGGTCTCCACGGCGTAATCCATCGCACCAGGATCACCGGGACCGTTAGAAATAAAATATCCGTCAGCACCCCAACTAATCACCTCGTCCAAAGATGTTTTTGCATTAAAAACTTTCACGTAGCAATCTCTATCTACAAAATTTCGCAAAATATTACGCTTACAGCCATAATCCATCACGGCTAATTTATACTGCGCTTCCGGATTACCCATAAAATACGCCTCTTGTGTGGTAACTTGCGAAGAAAGTTCCAATCCTTCCATAGACGGGCAAGCAGCCAATTGGGCTTGCAATTCCTCAAGAGGTGTTTCATCTGAAGAAATCAAGCAATTCATAACCCCAGCATTTCGGATATGACGCACCAATTGACGTGTATCAATGTCGTAAATACCTACGATACCCGCCTTCTCAAAATACGTTTGCAAAGAAGAATCGGCAGTCAAACGGGAATAAGACTCGCTCGCAAAGGAGTTACAAATCATTCCTTTCACTTTGATGCCATCAGACTCTTCCTCTGTATCAAACTTAATACCGTAATTTCCGATATGTGATGTGGTATTGACAATAATTTGACCGAAATAAGAAGGGTCTGTGTAAATTTCTTGGTAGCCCGTCATGCCTGTATTAAAGCAGATTTCGCCCGTTGTAGTGCCCACTTTGCCAAGTGCCTTACCTTTTAAAACCGTTCCGTCTTCAAGAAGAAGAAGCGCATCTTTGGGGGGATTATTCATTGAGGAGTATGGTTTCCGATTACAATTGATTATCGGAGTGCAAAGATAATAAAACTATCACGATTCAGGATATATGTTTGCTAGATTCCCGCCAATTATTCATTTTGTTTTATTTTATCTTTCTTTATAACAATTTCATTCAGATGAACATTTTGTTAAATTTAGAAATTTCTAACCCTAATCATACTTTCAAACAACTCCTATTTCTATTTTTGATTGTTTTAATGTTAAACCTTTAAACTACTTCGTATGAAAAATATCATTATTGGCACTGACTTTTCGGCGAGTTCAACAAATGCACTTGCACTCGCCGCACAGATTTCCAAAAAAGTGGGCGCTACTTTACATATTATCCACGCCTTTATTCCTCCATTTGTTGACCCCAATACGCCTGTTTCTATTATCAATGAACTGCACGAACAAAATAGGCAGGTTTTCAAGGAACAATTGGATAAAATTGCACAGGAAATGGAAGCAAACGGGCTGCAAGTTTCAACAAGTCTCGTTTTTTCAGATGTTCCGAACGGATTAATTGAAAAAGCCGATGAAATTGACGCTGATTTACTGGTCATCGGCAAAACGGGAGAAAACTTCTTGCTTGATAGATTAATCGGAAGTAATGCTGTCAGTGTAGTAAAACGGGCAAAAAGACCAGTTCTGATGGTTCCTATGGGTTTTGCCATACAACCGATTCGTCATCTGGTATATGGAACACAGCTAGAAAAGGATGAAAATGCCGTCTTATATAAAGTAAAATCATTTGTTGAAGCCTTGGAGGCAACCGTTTCATTTGTACACATAGATTTGGAGCTTCAACCAAACATACATCCAGATGCGGGCTACATTTTGTCTATCAAGGATATTTTCGGTGAAAATGTATCTTTTGTACAAAAAGAGGACGACCGTGTGGTTGAAGGACTTGAAGAATATGCCCAGAGCAACCAAGCTCAAATGCTTGTGGTGGCAGCCGAACACCGTAATTTTTTCACGCAGTTAGTTGAGCCTAGTCAAACCAGAAGGCTGGTTCGTGATGCTGAAATACCGGTTCTTGTGTATTATCTCGATTAAAAAACGGCAAAACTCTAGCCCTGCCGTATTCTCCTCTCTTTTGAGAAGAATACGGCTTTTCACTTTAAATAAACTATACATATTCTATATTTTTGGTAGATTATTTAGTTTTCTTTAGTTTTGTGGATTGCTATACGTGAATATCCCACAAAAGATTAGACAAAGACAATGATAAACAAACTACTTACCTTTCTTTCGAGTCCTGCGATTTGGTCAACGAGGCGTCTTTTAATAGAAGCATTAAAGGCCATTTCATGGATGATTGGAGGTCATTTACTATTCCGCTATTTTCCGTATGAAAACATTGGCAATCAAGCACTTGCATTATGGAATAGTTTGGATGAAGAAATATTAATTTACATGTTGGCGGGCTTTATTGCCCAGTCGATAGACGGCGCTTTGGGAATGGCGTATGGCGTAAGTGCTACCACTTTTTTACTTGCTATTGGAGGCGTATCCCCGGCTGCCGCAAGTGCGAGCGTTCACGCGTCAGAAATATTCACTAGCGGTGTTTCCGGATTAAGCCACTTGAAATTTGGGAACGTAAACAAGCGATTGTTCCGAAATTTATTACTTCCAGGCGTACTGGGTTCCATAGCAGGTGCGTATCTGTTGGTTCAATTTGAGCCTTTTACTCCTTATATTCGCCCCATTGTAGCCGTTTATACACTTTACTTAGGGATTCGCATCATCCAAAAAATTGTTCGCCCAAGTATTCAGAAAAAACCAATTCGGAGATTAGGTATTTTAGCTGCAAGTGGCGGTTTCTTGGATGCAATTGGCGGCGGCGGCTGGGGCCCGATAGTCAGTTCAACATTGATTGCAAACGGTAGAAATCCCATGTACACGATTGGTTCTGTCAATTTAACCGAGTTTTTTGTGAGTTTGGCGAGTTCCTTGACCTTCATTGCTTTTATTGGCCTTACGCATTGGCAAATCATATTGGGACTTTTACTCGGCGGCGTGATTGCCGCACCTTTTGCCGCCTTATTGCTCCGAAAACTTCCATTAAAACCACTTTTCTTATTTGTAGGCATTGTTGTAATCATCTTGAGTTTACGCAATATGTATTCCGCCTATCTTTTACTTACATTATAAAAGTTAATAATGGGTTGGTTAATTTATTGAACTAACTATTGCAAATAGAAAAAAAAAGACTACCTTTGAAAAGGTATTTGAGCATCTCTCCGTCCGGCAGCCATTTTTGTATTTCACATTTGTTTTGCTACGCAGTTTTTCTCAGTATTTATTTTATTTATTAAATTTTTTTCTCATGAACATTTTCGTAGCAAAATTAAATTACGACACGCAGGAAGACACTCTAAGAGATGCTTTCGAAGAATTTGGAACAGTTGACTCGGCTAAAATTGTGATGGACAAATTCACAGGCCGTTCAAAAGGTTTCGGGTTTGTAGAAATGCCTAACGATGACGAAGCTCAAAATGCAATCAACGCATTAAACGATACTGACTTTGATGGCAGAACTATCGTTGTTAAAGTAGCTGAACCAAGAGAAGGTGGCGAAAGACGCGAAAGAAGACCAGGTGGTTTTGGTGGTGGCGGTGACCGTCGCAGCAGCGGTGGTTATGGCGAACGTCGCGATAGATATTAATCTTATCGAAAGTCAAATAAAAAAGGAGAAGCTAAGCTTCTCCTTTTTTATTTATCCCCCCAACTCCGTTGTATTTCTTTCCGTAATGCAGCAATCGCCACTTTTGTCAAATTACCCTCTTCAACTTGCATAAATACTGCTCGAAGTAAATCTCGACCTACCGCGCCTTCTCCTACCGTACCTGAAGCAAAATTTATCTGTGCAATGACCTGATCACGCGCTTGTACTACTTTCTCCCAAACTTCCTCCGACACATACATCTGTTGTACCAAATTGTGCGTAAACTCTTGCCGAATTTCTTGTAAAAGTAATCCTTGGAAAGAGAGTACAGGCAAATCCAGCCAGCTTGGGTCCACCCGAAATGCCAATTGCTCCAAGGAAATACGTTCCATCAATAAAATAAGACGTTCATACGCTTGCACTTTCATCGGCCAAACTTCTTTTTGGTGTGCCAATTCTTGCTCTACACGCTTTAAATCTGTTTTGTTTTTCCCAATCGCCCGGATTACTACGTACGTAAAAACACCAACTCCGGCTACTAAAGAGCCAATTTGTAACCAATGTATGTTCATTTGTAAAATCTTGTATGAAAAGTGATAAAGTATATCGCAACAAATATGATAAATTTGCCTGATAAAAAAGAAGTTTACATGATTTTGATTACTGAATCCGCCCAACAAGCTATTCTCAACTATTTTAGTTCGGGTACAATCCCACCTGAATACGGCGTTCGCGTTGGAGTAAAGGGAGGCGCTTGCTCTGCCAACTATTTACTCGGCTTTGACCTCCCTGGGGAGCATGATGAAGTACATACCATCCATAAAATCAACCTCATTATCGACAAAAGACATCTTATGTATGTTATTGGCACAAAAATTGACTATGAAATAGCAAGTGGTCAGTCCACCTTTGTTATTACAAAAGAATAAATCATTGCTCAAAATCAAATGAATGTACGTCAATATAGGAAACATATACCCCTTTATTTCTCTGTACTGACGGCGATTTCTGCACTCCTATTCTGGTTTTGGGTCGATAAACCACTCGAACATGGTCACAAAAATCTTTCTTTTGCCAACATTCAACAAGAAAAAATTATCCAGTTTGAAAAGCAAGCAACGGGTCTCTTAGATTCACTTGCCGACGAGTTCAAAAATAGTACAGAATCTGAAATAAACGAGTTGAAATCTATCTTTTTTCAGGAAAATATAGATGTATTCACACAAGATAGACTAATTTTCGGAGATTCCGACAGATATTTACGCCTGAAAAATAGCAATGCAAAGAGCTTATTTATACAAATAAAGGAGAAAAAATTTCTTTCACGCAGACATGTCATCTATCACAAAGGTGAAGAAATTTCATTTGTTCAGAGTACTGAATTTCCCATTGGTTTGAGCCGTGCGGACATCAATAATAAAGAAGGATTTGCACTTTATAATGTAGAAAACGAACGTATCGGGTTTTTATCTCCGCTTCATGCCCCGTATTCACAACTACTTATTATCCATCCAGTTGCTTTTTACTTACTTCTTGTCAGTTTCTTCTTTTTCTCAGTCTGGATTTTACCTAGCGTACGAAGTGCCTACAGAGCCAACCAGACATTTTCCTTATTTTCTCAATTAATTGTCTGGCTATTCTTTCTAAAACTTACGGAACTAAGCTTTAGCTACCGTTTCCCTTTTTATCCAGCTCATTTTACTACACCTTTCTTGGAGGGGGCAAGCCTACTTAATCCAACGTTTTTAAGTAAGATTGTTTCACAAATTTGTCTGCTTACCCTAGTAGGAATTTTCTCTTTGAAATTACACAAAACAACACTTTACAAACAGGCGGGGCGATTAAGTCAAGCCAACAAACAGATTATTTCTATTTCTTTGGTATTGGTTGGTTTTGTTGGGAGTCAATTTATTGTAGAAGAACTCAACACCTTGTATCATTTTTTAGGCATTTCTGGGCAGTTCAAAGAGGTATTTCAAGAAGAAGCCCCTTACATTTCCTTCTTATTTTGCTTTCAACTCATTGCATTTCAGTATTTTTTATTTCTTCATCCACTTTTCACGCTTTTTAACTCATTAAACACAAAACGAACATACGCTCTCTTAGCTATATTTGCTGGAAGTTTATGTTGGTTTTTGATATTGTTATTCAGTCAATCGACATCATTTTCGTCATTGATTCTATTTGTAGGCTGGATTTTACAGTTTGAGCTTGATTTACCCCACGGGTTTTATAAAATCCGGCATAAATCCTCTTTCTACATACTTTTAACCGTTTACTCCTTCTCGTTTTTCGGTGCTACTAGTTCTTTTGACTTCGAGCAAAAACAAATAGACAAATGTCAAACAGACATTTCAAATACACTTTTAACCCAAGAAAAAACCGAATTTTTGAACGAAATATACAGCATTCAACAGCATATTCAACGTGATACAAGCCTGCAATCATTTGTATCTGCGAAGGAAATGAGAGAAGCGTATATTCAACAAATTCGTAAAAATTACCTGAAAGATAGCATTCAATTTGAAACGTTTGTTTCCGAAAATGCAACTTTTTTTTCAAAAGAAAATCTTACAACTACTTCATTTAAAGACATTTACGAAGATACGGCTCAACATAAGATAGTCGTATTTGTAGCAAAAGAGAATAAAAGGTTAGTTCTTTCTTTTGAGCAACCACCGGTGTCACTTACAGGAAAGAATATCCAAAATGCACTTACCAGTCAGCAAGAAATAGCACTTCGCACCAAACAAGCAAGTATTTTTTTGATAGACTTATCCAGTTTTAAAGTTTTGGAAAGTTACGGAGAAGAAATAGCCATAACAGAAGAATACAAATCAGAAACACACAAAAACCAAGGAAATTATACTTCTTTTCAACTCGCTAATACGTGGATTTATCAGTACAAGTTAGCGAATGACCTGCTACTTTCTTTGCAGTTTACGGGACATTCGTGGACAGATTTTTGGGGCAGCTTTGCCTTTTTAGCTTTGGTATTATTCCTGTTTCTATTTATTTGTTTTATTCCTTTTTCTTTGTTTGGGTACTCCAAATTTGGGAGAGTCACTAGCCTTACGACCAAAATAGTCATTTATATTCAAGCCTCGTTTCTTATTCCTTTGCTGATAACTACGTTTTTTGTTATCCGATTCATCGATAAAGAAATCAAATACACACAAAAAGAAACCTATTTTCAGGAAACAGAACTCTTGCGTCAGCAAGTGAAATTACCGCTTGAATCATGGCAAAAAGGCGAACTAATGGATTCGACTTTCTTGGAAGAACTCCAAAAAATCCACTCAAAACCACTGCAGGCTTTTATTTTAAAGGACGTTCAAGGAAAAACACTTTACAGTTCTGCTAAAAAGGGAACCGTTGAAAATATACGTATTGACTCCTCTTACTTAGAAAACAAAACAGATTCTACCCTTTTTTTTCATGGAAAAACGAATGCAAAACTTTCATTTATAGGCATTCAAAAACCAATTTACGATGCAAGAACAAACAAAATTGGGTATGTTCAAGGCTTTTTTTTCGGTTCAATCACACACCAAACAAACCGAGAAGCAGACCTGATTACATCCATTCTTTTTGTATTCCTCATTTTATTCAATGGTTTATTTCTCATTTCGTTCCTCCTTTCCAAGCGACTGATTAATCCTATCAAAGCGGTTGCCCAACGATTAAAAAATACAACGCTTAGCGAACTGACCGACAAAGAGCGCCTGCCGTTGGTAATTCACGACGAAATTGGGCTTTTGGTTGATGCGTACAATTCGATGATTCGAAAACTAGAAGAGAGCAAGGATGCTATTTCAGAAGCGGAAAAACAAACAGCTTGGCAAGAAATTGCTAGGCAAGTGGCGCATGAGATTAAAAATCCGTTGACACCCATGAAATTGAGTATCCAACGGCTACAACGCAACTTGGCTACTAATCCGGGTCAGCCACCGACACCTGAAATGGTGGAATCTTTGTCTTTGTTAATCGATCAAATTGACGATATAAGCACCATTGCAAGTTCTTTTTCTAGTTATGCACAGATGCCGATACCGAAGAAAGCGCGTATTAATTTAACGGAGATTGTCCAAAAAAGCATTCAATTCATGCTAACCTCACAGCAAACCCATATTTCTTTTCATTCTTCACAAAATGAAATATGGGTTTTGCAAGACCCTTCTTTTATGGATAGATTACTCAAAAATATCTTATTGAACGGTATTCAATCCGTCCCGAAGGGTATCTTACCGAAGCTAGAAGTTCAAATTGAGCAGCGGAGCAGGTCGGCGGTAATCAGTGTTAAAGATAACGGGGCGGGCATACCAGATGAGCACAAAGACAAGATTTTCCTACCTCATTTTTCTACGAAAAAAATTGGCTCAGGTATTGGACTTGCCATTGCGAAGAAAGGCATTGAAAGTATGGGTGGAAATATTTGGTTTGAGAGCCAAAGAGGTTTGGGCACAACTTTTTATGTTGAAGTGCCCTTACAAGGAACGATTGTTTAGCCAAACAGACGAAATTTAGTCTTCGACCACCACATATCCCCAGTTTTCGCCAGAACGAATGCGCTGAAGTTGCGTATTAGTGATTCCGAATTGCTTGGCAATCATTTTAAAACGCGTATTTTTCGATTTCAACATTTTTTTTATCATGCGCACCTTCATTTCTGTTAACTTTTGATTTTTAGGGTGCGGATGTCTTTTTCGGTTGAGATTGGCAGGATTTGTCCGATTGTGTTCAATCACTTCTTCCTGTGTAACCCATTTTAGATTTTCAAAATGATTGTTGAGTTTATCAAAATCAAGATGAATAACGAATTTGTGTTCTTCAGACGGTTTGGCTACGAAAGCATCAGCAACCAGTTTATGAATGTATTTACAAACTGATTTACCTTGTAAAACACGAATATTCAAGGATTTATACCCTTGAATAATAGAACCCTTGATAATGACTCCGTCTTTGTTGGACTGAAAACTCTTCACACGACCAAAGTTTGAAACCTCATACCTAGGTGGATTCTCTAAGCCCTCTAATTCAATAACTACAGGAACCCACTTTTCATGCCAAAAAACTCTATATCCTTGTGATAGATGATTCATGTTGCGATTTTTGTTTGTAAAAGGCAAACCTTACTTTATGGACAATTCAAATATAGTGTAATAACCGAAAAATTAACCTAATGTTTACCATCTAATTTCAGAAATTGTGCATTTCTATACTATAAACGGCATTTTTTTATTGATACAATTAGCTGTATTTTTGATTTTACAAGAAAAACAGATATGACACAGATACAAACTTTCATCTTCTCTCCTTTTCAAGAAAATACCTATTTACTTTGGGATGAAACCAACGAAGCCGTCATTATTGACCCGGGTTGCTTGGCTCAGCGCGAAAAAGAAATTCTCAAAAACTTCATCTCACAACAAAATTTGAACGTAAAAGCCTTGTTGCAGACACATACGCACCTAGACCATGTCTTTGGGAGTGCCTTTGTCAAGCGCACGTATCAAGTTGAAATGTACATGCACCCATTGGAATTGCCTATTTTGCAAGATGTAGAAATGCGCTGTAAAACGTGGGGAATTAGTGGGTACGAACCCGTCGAACACGATAAATTTCTGGAGCATGGAGACGTGTTTCAGTTCGGAAATACCCGATTAGACATTGTACACGTCCCTGGACATTCGCCGGGGCACATTGCTTTTATTCAGCACGAAGACCGATGGATTATTGGCGGTGATTGCTTGTTTAGAGAAAGTGTTGGCCGGACGGATTTTCCGCTGTGCAGCCACGAAGACCTTATGCAAAGCATTCGTAGTCAATTCTTTATCTTGCCAGATGACTACATTGTCTATGCAGGTCATAATGAACCAACGACCGTCGGACACGAGAAGAAACACAATCCTTTTTTACGTTAAAATCCCTTTTATGAAATTATTTACCGTTCCCAATTTCATGACATTGGGTAATTTGTTGGCAGGATGCATGGGTATTTTCGCTGTTTTTGAAGGTCAACTTCTCCTTGCTTCTATCCTTATTGGCATAGCCCTTATTTTAGATTTTGGAGATGGTTTTGTGGCGCGGTTGCTTAACCAAAGTTCACCGATTGGCAAAGAGTTGGATTCGCTGGCAGATATGGTTACGTTTGGCGTTTTACCTTCTATCCTACTCGTTCATTTATTGCAAGAACCTTTGGCGGTACACGTCACAGAAACGACAAAATACATCGGATATATTCCGCTCTTATTGGCACTTAGTTCCGCTTTACGGTTGGCGAAATTCAATATAGATACGCGACAAAGTGACCAGTTTATTGGTGTTCCTACCCCTGCAAATGGGCTTGTCATTGCCTCACTTCCCTTGATTTCCATATATCAACCCGAATATGCACACTATTTACTTCAACCAGAAATACTCATTGGCTATACACTGATAATGAGCTATTTATTGATAGCTGAACTGCCTTTATTGGCATTCAAGTTTAAGAACTTTCAGTGGAAAGGCAATCAAATTCGTTATGTATTTCTGATTTTTTCCGTAATTTTGATATTCAGTTTGGGCTTTGTTAGTTTTCCGATATTGATTATAAGTTATATTTTCGTTTCGGTATTTGACAGCGCTTTTTCCAAATAACCTTTTTCACAAAAAATCAAATTCTCCCTTTGCACGGAGGCATTCACGTATGAAATTTACAGCTTCTATTGACATCATGCCTATCAAGGAAATTCTTGACCCACAGGGAAAGGCTGTGCTTTTAGGATTAAAAAACTTGGACATTCACGCGGTGGAAGACTGCCGTATCGGGCGTCACATTCATCTTTCGTTAGAGGCTGACTCTGTGGAACAAGCAGAGGAATTAGTTGAAAAGGCGTGTAAGCAACTTTTGGCTAATTTGATTATGGAAGAATATAGCTTCAAGGTCGTTCCAGCTTAACAAAAAAGCCTCTTTCTAGTGAGAAAGAGGCTTTTTTGTTACTATTTTAACATGTGGTTCTTTCGGTTTCAAACGCTGTATTTCGTTCCAAGCTGAAATATGCCTTTCTGCGGGGGCTGGTTCACGCCATGTTTTCGCTTCTTTGAGTAAATTGTACGTATTGATGGGTATGGGTGCGCCTTGGTCGTCGATTTCCAAATACATCAAATGCAAATGTGTATCCGAGCGAGCAGCGGCGGCATTTTTACCTGTTCTGCCTACCAAACCAAGAGACATTCCTTTTTTGACTACTTGGGATTTCTCTACATATACCTCGCGCAAATGAGCATAATACCATACGCCACCCGTCTGAAAATCATACATCCAAACATAATTCCCGCCGTACGTTTGCAATGAATCGTTCCAATGTTTTTCGGTGGCGATGACCAAACCGTCGCCCATTGAGATAACTGGAACATACGCCCCGGAGCCATCCTCTTTGTCGTCGTGGTTGCGGTCGTAGATAAAAATATCGTGCGCGGGATGGCTACCACGGACGCGGTGATTGAATAAATTGAAACCCATGGGGCGGAAACCTCGCCCACCTCCGCCAATAGCTGAATAATTTTTATTTATTAACGGGAAAGCCCATTCATACTCCGATCTGGCGGTAGAATCCAAGGGGGGAGAAAGTAAATGTAATGCACGAAACAACGCGGCGAACTCCTTGGAAGCGGCCTCAGGCGTAATTTCCTCTCGCTGAATTTGTACCAAAAGTTTCTCAAATCTGGAAGAATATTCCAAAAAACGGAAAGGACTAAGGCTAAAACCAATTGCAGAAGCAAGTACTAATAACCAAATTCCGATAAATTTCTTTTTTTGTTGGAGGTTAAATATTGTTTTTTTCAAGACGTATTACTTGCTAATTCATCCAAAAATAGAACATTTCTGAATGTAGATTTTGTATTGTGTGTAGCACAAAGATACAGTCAAGTTCATACATCTGACGTATATTCCTCAAAAAAACACGAATACACGTCCGTAATTCTACAAGTCTTGAAAATCAGTTAGTACAAAAACCTCCTACTCATACCCCACTTCCTTGCCTTTCAATAGCTCTCGGCAAAGAAATACCCATGCCTAACGAAACGATAAGCTTTTATCGTGGTATTTTATTTGAGGTTTTAGGGGCTTGATACGTAAAGTGGTTTGACGATGCTTGGCTAAAATACGAATCGATTTATTTTAATCGCAAAATTTAAGCTAGGAGGATAAAGAAATCTTATGCTGCTCAGATTTACAAAATGTATCAAACTATTTGTTCCAAAACATACCAAAAGCATGTACACTGTTAAAAAGAAATCCTCTCTAATTTGTATCTTATTCCTCTTATTTTTGTCAAGTCTGCAATTAGTAGAGGCGCAAACTATACCCAGTGCCCAATTTGCAAATGCTGTACGCACATTATACCCAACACTTGTTGATGCAAATAGCAATACATTTACTGCCGCAGCAGCGAGCTATAGCGGCGTACTAGATTTATCCGGTTGGGGAAATTCAACCAAGTCAGACGGAACAGCGAGTGCATTTTCCGGACAGACTAAATTAACAAATATAGAGGGAATTGGATATTTAGCACAATTACGTGGGTTAGATGCCAGTAACCAAGCATTAAATACAATACCCATCGTAGCCAATAGTGTTCTTTTCATACAAGCGACGAATAATCAACTCACGAGTTTACCAAGTACCTTACCAACGAGCTTAGAATACCTTCGTATCTCACATAATAAAGTGACCCAGTTACCTGAGTTACCGACCAATCTTAAAGCCTTAAAATGTGACAATAACCTATTAAATTCATTACCAAATTTACCGAGTAATTTAGCGTATTTAGATGTGAGTTTCAATAAAGAATTGGCTTGTTTGGGTATAATACCGCATAATTTAATTCCGAACCCACTACCAACTACGACGCTCTCAAATTATGTATTTTCGCCAAATCCGAGTGTAAAGCTAGATTTTAGCCAAACGGGTATTCGCTGTGTAAATAATTGGTTTGCCGATATTTGGGGGGGCAATAAGGTAGTACCAACTACTCCTGGACAATGTAGTGAAACTCCTACTCAATTGATGAGTACAGTAATGGGAACAGACGCAGGTACAAACAGTGGAACTATTCGGGTGAATGCACGCATGACATCTGCCCAAGCCACCATAGAGTACCGTTTAAACAATGGGAATTATACCTTAGATGACTTATTTACAGGCGTCTCAGCAGGAACTTATACTGTAGAAGCGCGAAGAAAATCTGAAAGTATAGCTTGCTTAAATCCGAGTAGTTCGTGGAGTGTTACCGTACCAAACAAGACAAACAAGACGGTACAGGTAAGTCCATTAGGCAATGATGAAACAGGTAATGGAACAATTGGTAGTCCATATAAAACCATTGGCAAGGCATTGACACAAACAACATCTGGCTCGGGTGACATTATCAATCTAGCAGAAGGAGTTTATATTGAGAGCCAAGTGCTACGTGTGCCAAGTGGAGTGAGTATTATAGGTAGCGGGAGTAAAACAACACAGATACTCGTACATATCTTTTATGATTCACTGGACTACCCGACAGAGGCATGTGGTGACCCAATGTATTGCAACTACAACGACTATGCACCTTACATGTTGATTCAGTTGCAAGGTGGATTTACTACTTTAAAAGGATTTTCCTTGAGTGGGCAGGACAAAAAGTGCTTAGGCGGTATTATAGGTAGTTTTGCATCAAATTGTATTTTTGAGGATTTAAAACTACAGGATTTTCGGTTTACAGGTATGCTTTTGGTTCGGGCAAACGATACGCGCATTACGAGTTGTTACATAAAAAACAGCACGTATGGAACCTATTACTTTGATAGAGCTCTCTTGTTTTTGGGAGGTAAGAACCTTTTAGTCAATAAAAATACACTTATTCTGAATGATAATATTGGGGGATACGGAATTAAGTACGACGGCGGAGGGCCACCCGTTCAATTTTTCATGACTTATGATTTATGGAGAGAAGACGAATATGCCCTCAATATAAAAGTTGAAGACAATACCATTATTTTGAATGAGATTGGCATGTGGAATCGTAAAATTGCACCAGCTTTTGTATTTGAAAACTGGGCTGATTGTAAAAACTGTATTTTTAGAGGGAATTACATTACAAACATGTTTTCATTCATAGATGGTGGCCCGCACTCCAATGGGTCATTCTATGATGGCCCACGTTATACGATTTACGATAATACGTTCAGTTTATATGGATATGGGCACATTGCAGAGGCAAATGCACCTAATACTGAGTTCCATCACAACTATTTCATGGGGGGATCCGGCGGGATAAATGCCACAGATAATGATACGCGAAGGAGGAAATATCTTAGAGGATTAAATATTCATCACAATGTTTTTAGTAGAACTAGGAATATCGTCTCTTGGAATCCAGCAAATCCTTACACGACTATCAAGTTTAATAATAATACGGTAGATTTAGATAGTGATTTAGCCTTGGGGACTAACTATTTGGGTGATACTGACCCAGAAATTAAAAATAACCTATTTGTAGCACGTCCTGGAACAAATATCGCTAACAACATGAGTTGGCTTGGAACACATGATAAAATAAATACCAACTTATTTTATGGTCTTTCTCCTTATGGATTAAACAGCATTACCGCTAACCCTCAGTTTTTAGAGGCAGGCTTAAAGCCTCATACATTTTATCAATTAAAAGAAGGTAGTCCTGCTATTGATAAAGGGCTACTTATACCTGGTATAACCGATGGATATAAAGGGAAAGCGCCGGATTTAGGTGCATACGAATCAGACTTCAACGGAACAAGCACTCGAGGAACCCTTTCTGTTGGATCTGGCCGACTAGAAAACAGCGCAGCATTAGATTTACTGAGTAATTCACAGGGTTTATTAGTTCCTAGGATGAACCTGGCAATCATTCAATCTATTCCCTCCCCGCCTGAGGGGCTGTTGGTTTTTTGTACAGATTGTACCCCAGCCTGTTTCTATTTTAGCAACGGAAGTACATGGCAAAAGCAGGTTGCTGGTACGAGTTTGGGTACTATCAATACTGAAGCAAACGTGGATAGGACAATGCTTTCAATCGGGACGGCAACACCTAATCCATCTGCAATTATAGACTTAACTTCATCAAATAAAGGGCTACTGCTCCCTAGAATAGATTCCTTGGCACAGATTGAAAAACCTACGGAAGGTCTTCTGGTCTATTTAAAGAAAGTAAGTCTCAAAGGTATTTATTTTTACAATGGAAACGCGTGGCAAAAAGCATTTAAGGCAGAAACTGCGTTTCCTATTGTAAATGGGGGAACATTCAACCTTTCAACGGAAGGTAGTGTAGGTACAAATTCTACACATCCAGCCGTACTTATGGAAGTTCATTCGGGGAACAAGGGCATATTACTACCTAGACTCAACAAAAGCCAAATGGAGGGAGTAAAAAGTCCGGCGCTAGGTCTTATTGTTTATTGTATGGACTGCCCAATGAAAGGATTTTACTACAACAATGGCACTACGTGGCAAAATACGGTAGTAACACCTCCTTCTCCCCCTCAGAATGTGAAAGCAACTCCAAACGGAACATCAGCGAGCGTTTCATTTACCGCACCGCTTAGTAACGGAGGTAGCCCAATTACATCCTACACAGTAACCAGAAAACCAGGAAATATAGCCGTGACCACGACAAGTACAATAGCAAGTTTTTCAGGTCTCCTACTAAATGTTCCCTATATCTTCGTTGTTTCCGCTAACAATAGCGAAGGCACATCTGAACTCGCCACTAGCAATCCAATCATCGCTGGAGTACCAAGCCCACCTGAAAATGCCTTTGCATTTAGGGCAAATGCAGCAGGGTCAGTTGAAGTTAACTTTACTCCTCCAGCTCATACAGGTGGTAGCCCAATCACTAATTACACCATGACTGTTATGCCAGAAAACATCGCCTATACAGCGCAACAATCTCCTTTTGTTGTGACCGGTTTGGCTGTAAATGCTACGCACACGTTCAGTATAAAAGCAAACAATATGTATGGTAGTAGCTTACCGGTCGTCTCAAATGCAGTAAAAACAGGCGGTGAAATAGCAAGTACTCCAAAAGTACTAGATGCGATTGCTACTGTCCCTCGTGTTGCCTATAGCTTGCGTAAATTACGAACAGCATACAATGGCCCCGCCATTGAAGTACGAAGAGAAAGTGATAATCAAACCATTTCTGTTGGCTTTGATAATGAAGGAAATTTAAACAGTGGACTGATCCAAAATTTTTGCGGAACGTCCAGAGGATTCGTAGCTGTATGGTATGACCAAAGTGGCGAAAATAACCATTTAAGTAATAATATAAACAGTGACCAACCCCTCATATACAATGGACTTAGCTTAGAGGCTGCCTCAGGAAGAACAGCTGTCTTGTTCTCAGGCAGTTCTATCTTTTTACGCACAAGCCAAACAGTCTTAACCAATGCCGACGAGCTTACGACCCTTACGGTAGCTTACGCAGGATACTATAGCGATATTTTTGGTCACGGCAATATGTCTGGCAAAGGGCACTTGATGGTCAGGCGTTCATTTGGAAACTATAGTTATGTTTTAAATAATGCTAATTTGGAGGAATCTGCCTTTGGATACGGCGGAACACCCAGCGAGCTAAGGACACTTACTTCAAGGAATACGCTCTCAGAAAACCGAAGACATTTACGCGTCAATGGAAATAATTCAGTGTCCGTAAATTCAAGTATTGCTGTGGGTTTTTCAAATGATAGACTCACAATAGGACAAAGTTTCACGGGGCATATCAGTGAACACATCGAATATAACTCCTATTTACCCTTATCAGCCATCGAATTAATCGAAAATAGTCAAGGAGGTTACTTTGGCATTGCACAACCCTGTTTAGCCAATTCTACACCTCCATCACCTCCCACACAAGTGTTTGCTACGAATACCAACGCAACCGCAGCGAGTATTTCCTTCATTCCCGGCTCTTCAGGTAGCCGCCCAATCAATTACTATGAGGTCATCAGTTCCCCTGGAAATATACGAGCAACTAGCTCTGGTAGCCCTATTACTGTCAATGGATTAACCGCAGGACAAACCTACCAATTCTCGGTTAGTGCCGTCAACTTCTGTGACGAAAAGTCTATCGCGGCCACTTCCAATAGCCTTGTTTCTGGGCAAATAAGTGCCCCGTCCAACATAACAGCGCAAAAAGGAATTGCGGAAGGAAGTGCTTTAGTAAGTTTCAATGCGCCCACCTTTACCAACGGTCAGCCCATTACTGGTTATACCGTAACATCATTTCCTGACAATCTTACAGCAACTGCAAATAGTACATCTATCACCCTAACAGGACTATCTGATAGTAAAAAATACAGTTTCCAAGTCGTTGCACATACGTCATCTTCGACGAGCTTACCCTCCTTAGTCTCTACGAGTATATATGCCCACACGCAAATAATTGCTGATTTACCTGCACCCAACACAGCGTTTGCACTCCGTAAATTGCGAAGTGCCTACAGTGGCCCAGCCGTTCAGGTACGAAGAAGTTCGGATAATACATCTCAGGACATCGGCTTTTTACCCAATGGAGAACTAAACGAAGCCGCTCTTTTGGCTTTTGTCGGTGAAGGAAATGGCTTTGTCTCCGTCTGGTATGACCAAAGTGGAAATAATAGAAACTTGACACAGACAAATTGGCCTGAACAACCTAGAATTGTTACAAATGGGGTAACTTCAAGGAAAAACAATCAACCTACCATTCACTTTTTTGCTTCAAATAAACTAAATATTACAGGAGGTTTAGAAACAACTCACGCTTTCCATAGTGTATGGCATGCACAAGGGCCTTTGGGTAGATGGGGATTTTTAGTAGGATTCTATCCCAATGTCGGTAATGGAGGTATCTCTTTTACAGAAAATAATACCCTCTTGAGAAGTAATAATAATTGGTATCAAAATGAGATGATTTTCATCAATGGTGTCCAAACATCCGATTTTGCTCCTCTTAATGAACTCAAATCCCTTACAACACAATCTATATATCATCCCATGCCTTCGTATGCCACTGGCTTCCGGATTGGCCAAGATCTAGACCATTGGGGAGGTGGTTTTGGTAGCATCTCTACTTTTATGATGTTCACCAATAATCTCTCCGCAACCGAAAGAACCAAACTAGACCAACGAGAGGCTGCTTGTTTTGAAATCGCGCTCCCCTGATTTTACCAAAAATTAACCTATCTCTCCCGTCTAATCACGGCATCTCCAAAATAATACTGTGTATCAAAAAGGTGTCTATACTCTCTTTTTGATACATTTTCTTTGCACTTCATTTTCCGTAATTTGGAAAAACATTCCCAAAAGTGGAAAATGCAAAGCCCTAATTTATCTAAAATAGTACTCTTTACCCACTTTTGTTCATGTAATTTAACTACAATCTCCTTTCTCCAAAATGTACTTTTTGCCATTTTTAACATCAAAATGATCCATTTCTCAGGCTTCAACTCCTTACGTATAATGGAACCGAAACACGTATAAACTAGATAAAATACCTGCTTAAAAGAATATAATCAAACAATATCTCTCTAAAACCTACATAAGTCTAAATAACATTCCACAAAAAACCTCCTACTCACTACCCCACTTCCTTGCCTTTCAATAGCTCTCGGCAAAGAAATACCCATGCCTAACGAAACAATAAGCTTTTATCATGGCATTTTATTTGAGGTTTTAGGTGAATGGTACGTGTATCTTAAAAATATATACTCCTGCGCACATTTTACCTCTCTGTCCAAAACTGAATCAATGAAACTCTATTTAGTCCTGGAACAACAACTGAAAAAAGAACCCGATTTTGTGTCTGAAACAGGCGAACTCAAGAAATGGGTCGTACTAGACAAAGCCCAACATTTTGACGAAACATTGATTACCCTCCGCCTCCAAAACAAGAATCTGAAAAAGGAATTTTTCTTCCTAAATAGAGAATTTGAGGACGTATATCTGCTTCAGAACGAGCGTGAATTAAAGATATTTGACAAACAAGGTAGGGCATTTGAGCCTGACTTTTTACTTTTTTGCAGGAAGCGAAACGAGGAACAGAAGGTGCTACAGGTCTTTATTGAGCCCAAAGGGACACATTTGAAGGATTACGACAAATGGAAGAATGATTTTTTAAAGGAAATCCAGGCGGGGAAAAAGAACTTTACGGTGAGTAGCAGCTCCTATATAATCAAGGGAATACTTTTTATACGTATGAAAATGAGTTTAGGTATGAATTAGAAAAAACATTACTCGTACAACAGTAAAAATAAACATACAAATGTCCAAAATAAACAGAAAATCACCCCAAAACAAGATGAAGAAACTGTACCTATTTACTTTCCTATTTTTACAAACAACCTTTGCGACGCAGGCACAATTCAATTTAGCGGATTTAAAAGACGCAGCGATAGATGCAGCAATAATACGAAAAAACAAAGCAGAAGCTGCGGGATTCACAGCGGAGGCACAAACCTTAGCTACCGAAATTATAGCATTGGAAGCGACCGCGCTTACCCCTCCAATCATTCCAGACAAAGCCATTGGTTTCAATCCTGTCCCCATAGATATTGCCACGAATCCACATGTTGCTGCATTGTATGTATGGGCAGAAGATTATTTAACTCAACCAGAACCAAATTATGCTAAATCTACATTAACAGCTCAGGTTTTTCCAGCAGGTGGACATGAAGAAACCAGAGAATTAGGAAGGGTAGTTGAGCGATTGATCTGGTTAACGTTATCACCACAAAGCAGATACCAATTTCATCCACTTTTATTCAAGAAATTATTACTTATCGTTTACGCAACCTCAGACGATTATTTACTATTTGGTACAGGCGGAGGTCCAGATGTCACACCTCTTGATGACTGGTTTGCAGCTCCTGGTGCGGCTTACAGTTGGAAAATAGTTGTCTCCAGTTTTGGTCAATTTTTACCCCCTTTTTTAAAGAAGCGCATAGAAGATGCTTCAGATAAAATGGGGCAGCTTTTCTATGAACGTTCTTTAAGAGAAATGGTAAGTAGTACTAGTTATCCTAGTGGATACGCTACTTATTGTAATAGAGATATTAGCTTTGCTGAAATCTTGGTTCATTCAGGGCAATTTAGAAATAACCAGACATGGTTGGATAGAGGAAACCTCATTATTGGTTTAGTTTTAAGTCCGTTTGTATTATACCCAGATGGCGCTTATGCTTATATCGGAAACCAAAATGAAGTTGCTAGTTACCATGGTGCAACAACAAATTCACTAGCCAAATTATTTGCAGTAACCAATCAAAATAATATTTTAACTGGTATAGCCAATGCGAAAAATTACGAACTAATCAATATTGAAGAAAGCTTTGTAAATGAATTTTACCATGTTCCCGTGTGGAAAACTCAGTGGAATGGTTTTTCTGGTGCAAGCGGCATTAACCTATTATATATTAGTAACTCACCACACTTAAAAACATTTTACGAAAGAAATGACATCGAGTTTGGAAAATCTTATGAACCGATAGATTTATCTTTTTTTCATTCTCAAATAATTCCATCCCCCATACCGAATAATTACCTAGTTTATGATAGAAATATTCAAGGGGTTAAGCGAAGAATTAACGACTTTTCTTACGGGATAACCACGAGAAAAGTAAGTTTACCCTCTAATTTAGGTGCTATCACTTTAGCTGGAGCCATGACAACCACGTTCGGCACAAATTCTAAAAAAGAGTTAGATGCCGCTTTAATGTCCGTACACGCCAAAGTTCATACAATAGTAGGTAATGATACAGAGTGGGACAAATGGGTGTATATGATGGGGGATATGAATCCCAAAGTCAATATGTCTAAATTAATAGGAGCGGCTTCAACTCCGAGTACATTATATAGACAAACCGCAGGGCCTGCTGGTAGTATTTCCAATTGGGATAGTTTTCAACAATGGCTTACTTTACCCGATAGAATGATAGGTTTAGTAGAGGTGTTCCCAAAAAACAACTCCGCTCAAAATGCCTACCAAATAGATGGAAGAATAAAATTGGGTTACGGAAGAACAGGTAATTTATTTCCAAAAGATATTGAAGTTATTACACCAGGCTCTGAGTATAATTATGGTAATCTTAAAGTATTGATACATCAACATGATTTTACAACCGTAGATACAGCAGCCGCTGGAGTTGTTCGTGATTCGCCTCTTCAAGCCACCGAAATAAGATTACGATATGACTTATCAAATAACGGTACTACTTTGATTTCTTATCCAGGAACTACACGAAAGTTTTTTATTGCAGAAATACGCTACAAGAATGCCACTGGAAATATTACAGTAGAACGATATAATGCAACCAATGTGAAAGGTCTAATTGTAACATCTGGCAATAATAAATATGCCGTTTTTAGAAATTTAGGTACTACTTCGGCAACTATAAATGTAAGTAATTACCTTACCGCTGGTAACACAAACAGAGTACACTATTCACGAACCGATAATGCAGAAATTGCTCCTACGACTTTCACAGGCAGTAGTTTAACAATTCCAGCCAATGAACAGCGGTTGTTAATTAGTTCTAATATTAGTTTAGATAATGAACAATCTTGGGAAAATTTCAATGTTTTATTAGACCAATTACCTGGTTTAAATATTGAATCTAATAGTGTTACTAATGGAGTTTGTAATGGAGAAACATTAAGTTTTTCGTCTATAACGGATAATTTAGGTACAAATACAACCTATCAATGGACAATCAATGATGTATCTGTTTCAGGAGCAACAAATCCTACATTTAGTTCAACCGCATTACTTAATGGTCAAAAAGTTAATTGTTTAATGACTACCACATTACCAAATGGGAGCAATTTTAGTTTAAAATCGAACGATATTATAGTGGCTGTTTCAACAAAACCCTCAACACCTGTTGTTACCAGCCTTAGCCCCTCCATATTTGTAGGTAATACAATTATTTTAACAGCCAGTTCGACTGGTACTATCAATTATAACTGGAGTGGGCCAAATAATTTTAAAAGTAGCCTTCAAAATCCGACTGTAACATTTGCGACATTAAACGAAAGTGGGGTTTACACGGTCATCGCAGAAAACAATGGTTGTTATAGCATACCAGCGTCCGTTACAATATCAACCACAGGCACGCATATTTGGCGAGGGACTGTTGATTCAAATTATGGAAATGATGCCAATTGGGATTTTGGCTATCCAAAGTTCAATATTGGTGCCGTGGAAATAGATTTAGCCACACGATACCCAATTATTAATCCATCAAGTTCGTTTTCTGCCCCTTCTTTAGTTGTTAAAAAAGATGCTCCGTTTGAAATAACAGGGTTTTACAGCGTTGGGGATATTAATTCGTATGTTTCTAAATCAAGTTTTACATTCAATAATGTTCAATCGTCTACATTGACTGGTAATACATTAACAGGGACGTATGAAATTGTTGGTGCAGCCCCTAATCAAAATGTAGATTTCAAATGGTATCGGTCAGATAATATTTATGGGAACAACGCAGTGCTCATCGGTACAAGCCTAAACTATACGTTGACTACCGAGGATGCCGATAAATTTATTGCTTTTTCGGTCAGAAAACTAAATACATTTGGAGGTGTTGAGTCCATAAAAACATCTGAATTTAGAAAAATTGCTAAGGTTAATATAATTGATAATCAATTAGTTGGAGCTTCATCAATATTTAGTTTAAGACAAACGAAGAAAACCTATACTGGTGCATTAATAAGAGTGAGACGAGATAGAGATAATAGTGAAATAGATGTTTTCTACGATGAAAGCGGCTATTTAGACACAGACGCATTGCTACGGTTTGCCAATTACGGAAATGTCTTTGTAACAGTATGGTATGACCAAAGTGGAAATTTGTTAAACGCTATTCAAACGAATAAAGATAAACAACCATTCATTGTAAAAAATGGGAGACTAACCAGAAATAATTTTTTACCTGCCATAGAGTTTATTGGCACTGATATTTTAGAAGTCCCCACCGCTACACAATTCGATGCACCAACTGGTTTTGCATTATTTATAACTTGTAAGCAATTATCTGACCATCCCTCAACAGAGTTCCGAACATCTATAGCGTACAGGTCGCAAACGGGAACCAATGGTAATGGAGCATCACTGATAGGAACCTATGGCTTTAGGAATATCTTATCTACAACAAATTCAAGACAAGTAATTGGATTTATGAGAAATAGCTCCAATGGAATTTTATCAAATGGAACTGTATCAGTGTCTAATTACAGGGATTTTTCCAATCAGTCTATTCAATTAACCAATTATTGTAATGGTATCGGGACAAACAATAATGTGATAAGTGTAAATAATAATCAGTTTTCACTTACGGAAACTTTAACATTAGCAACAACACCAATTAATGGGGCTTTCTCCATCGGAAATAGAAATACATCTCAAAATAATACTCACTTTATCATTGGAGAGGTTATTTTGTATAATCAGCCCATCTCAGCCCCACAACGAGATGAAATTGAAAAAAATATGATGAAATTAAATTAAAAAAAGCCAATGTTCTTCTGTTATGAACAATAGAAGAACATTGGCTTTTTCACATTAAACAATTTAATTTATAAACTACTGATTATAAGTACATTTACCTCTTATTTTTTTTCATTAAATAATAAAATGTAAGAAATGAATACATGATTGATTGTCCTTTTTTAAGATTTATCTTTGTAAGAATTAGCCTAGAATGGAAGGTTTTTCTCAAAAAAGTACTATTTTTGTTATGTACCACTGCTTATTTGCATGACCTATTTTAATAAGAAATACACTTTCCTAGTAGCTATCATACTAATTTTACCTTTTGTTTTTTCTTTTTCTTCGAACCCAGACGAAGACCCCATTCACATTTTACTAAAAACTGCCAAGAAATATGTAGGCGCAAGGTATAAATCTGGAGGCAAAAGCCCCAAAGGATTCGATTGTTCTGGTTTTGTGCGCTATGTATATAAAAAAGTTCAAATTCCGTTAGAAGGTGACAGCAGCGCCGCCTTATTCAAAAAAGGAGAAGAAGTACCTAAAAAACAATGTCAACCAGGCGATTTAATCTTTTTTGCCCAGCCTTCGTCCAAAACCAAACGAATAAGCCATGTGGGCATCGTCGTTTCTTCCGACAGCATCACCACAAAATTCATCCATGCCTCTACCTCTAAAGGGGTAATTATCAGCAATTTAAACAGTCCGTATTATAAAAATCGTTTTGCGGGCGTACGCCGAATCCCTTTCATTCAAGAAAATGCTAAATAGGTAATCCAAGCCAACGAATACGCCAGCGCCATCATGTACCCCATCTGGATGAGTGGCCACTTCCAACCTTTGGTTTCACGGTAAACCACGGCAATCGTACTCATGCACATCATCGCAAAAACATAAAAAACCATTAGCGAAGCCGATGTAGCCAACGAGTAAACCGGGAGTCCCGTTTCATCATGCGTTTCAGCCAAAAGCCGTTCTTTTATTGTAGATTCGTCTGTATCGTCAGAACCAATTTTATAAATGGTAGCGACTGTTCCAACAAAAACTTCTCTTGCTGCAAACGACGTAATGAGCGCAATGCCTATTTTCCAGTCGTAACCCAAGGGTGCAATTACAGGTTCTATGGCTTTACCAAAAATACCTACGTATGAATTTGCCAATCTGGCGGAGGCAACTCGATTTCCGATTTCCGTTTCTGAAAGACCTTCAGATGTCTGTAAAATAGCCATTTCAGCTTGATTTTGTCTATCACCAGGCCCATACGTGGCAAGAACCCACAGAATAATGGAAATAGAGACGATTACTTTTCCGGCTTCCCAAACAAAAGTTTTCACTTTTTCTAGGATAGTAAAGCCAACTTGTGTCCATCTAGGCGACTGATAAACAGGGAGTTCCATCACAAAAAAGCTTTTTTCTTTGACGTGCAGCAGGCGTTTCATTACCCAACCTACAAGCAACGCAGAAACGAATCCCAGTAAGTACAAACCAAGTAAAGCAATACCCTGCCAATTAAACAGTCCTACCCATTTTGTATCCGGAATGACCATTGCAATCAGAATAGTAAAAATGGGTAAACGGGCAGAACAGCTCATCAACGGCGTAACCATAATCGTAATGAGTCTGTCTTTCCAACTTCCGATTGTTCGTGCAGACATAATAGCCGGGACAGCGCACGCAAGTCCTGAAATCAAAGGAACGACGCTTTTCCCATTTAATCCGAACGGACGAATTAATTTATCCATTAAAACAACAACACGCGCCATATAACCAGATTCTTCCAGAATAGAAATAAAGGCAAACAGAAAACCAATCTGCGGAATGAAAATCAAGACACCACCAATACCAGCTAATACGCCATCGACGAGTAAATCAACCAATAAAGATGGGGGAAGTACCTCTCGAACCCAATTTGTGAAAGCAGACATAGACGCGTCAATCCAATCCATTGGGTAGGATGCTAACGTAAATACAGATTGAAAAATCAAAAATAATACACCCAGAAAAATGACATATCCATATACTTTATGTAAAAGTATTTTATCTAATTTATCAGAGAACGTACTTGGTTTTTCGTGATAGGCAGGTTTGATGACCGTTTTCTCTAAAATGGAATCAAAATGACTAAATCTTTGCAGCGTTTCTGTGCTTTGAAACTCTGTAGGACTCATGCCCATTTTATCAGCTATCGTACTGTATTTTTCCCGTAATTGAGGAGATAAATAGAGCATTTTATCTGCCTGCACTAAATGTAAAAGCGCTGTATAGGGCGTTTTAAAAACACTTGAACTAGAAATTTCTTGTACACAATTCGCCCATTTTTCGGATAGCTGTAAAAAAGGTTCTCTTTTTTTTCGTTCTTGTGCAAATGAGGTTATCGTATTTTTTAATCCAGTCAAACCGATGCCTTCGCGGGCATTTATTTCCACGACGGGGACTTGAAGTTCAGAAGCTAATTTGAGTGAATGTATCTCAATGCCTTGTTCATTGGCTACGTCTAGCATATTTAAAGCAAGAATCACAGGAAAGCCCAAATCAACTACCTGACTGAATAGCAGCAAGTTACGTTTTAAATTAGAGGCATCTACAACTACCACAACCAAATCTGGAAAGTCTTTATCAGCGGGGTTCGTTAGCACAGAAAGTACAACTTGTTCATCCTGCGAATTGGGGTAGATGCTGTATGTTCCGGGTAAGTCAAGGACATCAACCGTTGTTCCTCCAGGGAGTTTCGCTGTACCTATTTTTTTATCGACGGTAACTCCCGGGAAATTGCCAATTTTTTGTCGTAAGCCAGTCAGATGGTTAAATAAGGAAGATTTACCACAATTTGGGTTTCCTAATAAAGCTATTTTCATTGTTGAGGTATTCAATTTTTAGTATGCTACGGTTCTTTCAAGCAGTACTTTCGCAGCTTCTTCCACACGCAATGCGAGTTGGTAATCGTCATTTATCGTAATACAGAGTGGCCCACCAAAAGGAGCTTTTTGAACCAAACGAACAGAAGTACCTGGTAAACAGCCCATTTCTAGCAATTTTATCGCCAATACGTTATCCAAAAAAGAGGCAATTTGTGCTGTTTCACCCAACTTTAACTCCGACAATACCATACTTTTTGTTGCTGTTAATTTAGATTAATTATAAACAGAAACGCAAACATACATAATTTCGTTCTGAAATTACTGTTTGTCCTTGATAGAAGCAGACACCTCGAAGTCGCTTAAAAGACTTTCATACCTATTTATTTCTAATTCCTTCGTTTCTAAAGCCCAGCCCAACTCCTTGCCCATCACATCGGCAACTTGCCGCATAGACTCCTTCACCGCCGACCAATCCAGTATTTCAAGTCGAATCCGACGGGCAAAAAAGTCTCGCAAAGTCATTGCCATTTCGTATCTGCTCGCATACACGACTTCACCAAGTCTATAAGTAAAAGCAGGGTGTAGTTTATCCAAATACGAGGTATCTTCTTGCATAATCTGCCAAAGAACATCCAATTGGTCTCCGTACCGTTGATACATTTCCAAGCACTCTTCCTTTGTTAAGCCAAGAGAACCACCCATATCAAGGGAGTGCGCTACATCAAATTGGAGATTTTGCGCACCAACTAATCGAAAATTTTTGGTTTGACACGGTTTTATTCCTCCCTTCTTCAGAAAAGTATCAATAGCATGGGTTGTATCCTCCGCCATGAGCCGGTAGGTTGTCCATTTTCCACCTAAAAGACTGATTAATCCGGACTTCGTATCCCCCTCTACTTCATGATCACGCAGCAGTGTTTTGGTTTGTTTTCCCTCTCTACTTTTAGCTGAAATCAACGGTCGAAGTCCACCAAAACCAGCCTCAACCTCATTTTTCGTTGGTTGTTGAGTAAAATAAGGGGCGACAGTTTCCAATAAATACGAAACTTCTTCCTCCTCCAAAATGGGTTCATTTTCTGTATTCTCGTAGGGTGTATCTGTTGTACCAATCAAAACCTTGTGTTGAAAGGGGATAACAAAAATAAGTCGTCCATCTTTTGTTTTCGGAATGAGAACAGCTTTCTCACTTGCCAAAAAACGAGAAGGTAGCACAATATGAACTCCTTTACTTGGTCGAATGCGGGGTTGTTCGTTCGGATTTGCCATGAGTCGAATCGTGTCAGCGAAAGGCCCTGTACAATTCACAAAAACACGGGCATTTATTTGGACTTCCTTTTCTGCCAAGGCATCAACAACTTTCGCACCGGATAATTTTCCCTTTTCATCTATCTCAAAAGACGTAACAGCAGCATGATTGAGGACAACAGCACCGTTTTTTTCTGCTGATTGCACCAATGCCAGCGTATAACGCGCGTCATCGAGTTGTCCATCGTAATACATTACCGCACTTTGCAAACGATTGGACAGTGTTGGAATAAACTCCAGCGTTTGCTTTTTGGAAAGCCACTTTGAAGAAGGAAAAGCCGCATCTTGACTAAATAAACCGTATATTTTTAGACCAATTGAATAATAAAGTCCTTCTAACCAATGGAATACCGGAGTTACAATCGCGAGTGGCTTGGTAAGATGGGGTGCATTTTGAAGCAAAAAACGACGTTCCGCTAAGCCGTGTCTGACCTGTTTGAGCTGACCAAAATCAAATTTTTTTACGGCTTGTTCTAAATACCGAACCCCCCCGTGAATCAGTTTTGTGGAGCGCGAAGAAGTTTCACCACCAAAATCATTTTTTTCAATTAAAATGACTTTATATCCTCTTAGCGTGGCATCTAGCGCAACTCCTGCCCCACTTGCACCACCTCCGATGACACAAACATCAAAGTAATCAGTCGTTTTTATCTTATTTAATTGAGTCAATCTATTCACTTTTCTTAGGTATTTTGGTCAAAACTTAAATATAAGTGGAAAGCGGGATAGGAACTACACTTTCTTGCTGTATCTTTTTGGTGACTTTACCCTACAAATAACATACCTGAATGAATATTTGTTGCTTGTAAAACAGAAAGACAACAAATGGGCAATCAAACATTTTTCTGATGGTCATCATAACCAACGAGAGCGTTTCTTGCTTACTTTTGCCTAGATTATGAAGGAAATTAGCGCACTTATACAAAAAGAAATTACGCTTGAGTGGAGGCAAAAATACGCACTCAATGGCATGTTATTGTACATTGTGAGTACAGTATTCGTTGCTTATATCAGCTTTAAACTCAAAATTAACCAAATGGATCCGATTACATGGAATACCTTATTTTGGATAATTTTACTTTTTGCGGCGGTCAATTCCATTACCAAAAGTTTCACACAAGAGCGTATGGGGCGGCAATTGTACTACTATACGATTGTCAGTCCACAAGCAGTTATTTTATCAAAAATTGTGTATAACATTCTGATGATGACGTTCTTAGGTCTTGTCGGATTCGGTGTATATTCAGCTATGATGGGCTATTTGGCAGCTGATTTTTTGATGTACATAACTGCCATTGTTTTGGGAGGAATCGGATTTTCTTCTACGCTTACAATGGTGGCTGGCATTGCCTCCAAAGCAGAAAACACCTCTACTTTGATGGCTGTCCTGAGTTTTCCTGTCATCTTACCCATGCTTTCTATGCTCATCAAATTTTCAAAAAATGCAATGGACGGATTGGGTTGGGCAACAAGCACAGACGAAATTATGACACTTCTGGGAATTGATATGATTGTAATTGCGTTAAGTTATCTATTATTTCCCTATCTCTGGAAAAGTTAATTTATCTAAATGTTCAACGTACTATGCGACAAAATTGGTGGAAAATCCTTACTGTTCTCCTCTTACTATACACGCTTATTCAAGGGCTCGTTGGTGAAGTTCCTCGACAGCCTATCTTAAACGAAACCATCCGAAACGTTTATTTTCATGTACCTCTTTGGTTTGGCATGATGATATTGATGATTGCCTCGATGGTTTATTCCGTCAAATATCTACGCAGTAACCAACAAGCACACGACACGTATGCAGTAGAATTTGCCAATGTTGCCCTCATTTTTGGCATTTTAGGCTTCCTGACAGGAGCAATCTGGGGGAATTTCACTTGGGGTGACCCACTTCCCAAAGATCCGAAAATCATTGCAGTAGAAGTTGGGCTACTCATTTACTCGGCTTATTTTGTACTTCGTTCTTCATTTGAAGACACACAGAAAAAGGCACGGCTTTCCGCTATTTACAATATTTTCGCCTTTGCTTCTTTCATGCCTTTGGTCTGGATTTTACCTCGAATGACCGACTCGCTACATCCAGGAAACGGAGGGAATCCAGCCTTCGGAAAATACGATATGGACAACGCCATGCGCCTCGTTTTTTATCCGGCAGTCATCGCGTGGACATTACTCGGTGTTTGGTTTACAAGTCTTCGTATCCGATTAAAACTCATTGAAACTACGCTCAACGAGGATTTAGACAATTAATTTTTAATTCAAACAAACAAGAATACAGATGCTCTCACTCATCGTAAACCAATTTTTAAACTTTATTTTATTACAAGACGTTGAAATGGCAGATACTTTCCGGGAAGACGGAAAAATCTGGGTCGTCGTGGCTGTTATTGCCATTTCATTCATTGGACTCTTCGCCTATTTGTTTTCAATGGATAGAAAATTGACGAAAATTGAAAAGAAAATGAAGGATTCATCTACACAAAATTAAACGTATCATGAAAAGATCACATATTATTGCATTAGGTGCTATCGCTGTTGCCATCATGGTCATCATTTCAACTGTGGGCGATGCAAGTACCTACGTTAGTTTTACAGAGGCAAAATCGCTTGCAAAAGAGGGAGTTAACAAACCTATTCATGTAGTCGGAGAGTTGAAAAAATCAGCGACTGGCGATATAGTTGGCATGCGTTACGAACCCTCCATTGACCCCAATCATTTTGAGTTCTGGATGATTGATTCCCTCCAAAATGAGTCGCTTGTGGTATATAACCAACCTAAACCACAAGATTTGGACAAGTCAGAGAAGGTAGTTGTCGTAGGACAAATGGACGTAGCAAACAATTGCTTCAGAGCAGACCAAATCTTGCTAAAATGTCCTTCCAAATATAATAATGGGGAACTCCAAGCGGAGGAAAAAGTCGCGATGAATAAGTAGTCATTCACTCCTTTTTATTCCATCAGACATGGTTATCCACCCAAAATACATGCAAAAATTACGTCTTCAGCTGTTGTGGGAGTCAGCACATGTGCTTGGCTACCCAACAGCTGTGTGGCGAATGCCCAACAGTACGACAACTCATTTTCTTGTCTCGTTTACAAAAATCCCATCGCAAAACAAACCAGAAATTGACGAACTTGGCAGCGGATTTGCTATTTCTCCGTTTGTCAATTCATCTGGACAAAATACATACTTTTTACCAGCAGACGTACTCTTTACGGTTTCTTCTTCTGGAGAGTTAGAGCTCACAAAAGAGCCAACGTATCCTACTATTTTTGACGAAATTGTACAGAACGCAGCTTTTCAAAAAGAAGCCGCTCGACCAAACGCACTTCTGGAAAAACCTTGTGAACTAGAAGATGCAGAGGCACAAAGCCTTTTTATTCAAAACGTAGAACGGGCAATCGCGGCAATTCAGGAAGGTCATTTTCAGAAAGTAGTACTTTCACGCACCAAATCCTTTGCACTACCCGCACAGTTTTCCATTTGGGAAAGTTTCCAAACTTTAGCGCAAAACTATCCGAGTGCCTTCATTTCTTGGGTTGATTTTCCTTTTTTATCGGAGTCTTGGTTGGGTGCTTCGCCTGAAATTCTGGTAAGCCAGAACGAAAATACAGGAAAATTCCGAACCATGTCTTTGGCGGGTACGCAACCTGCATTGACACCAGATGGACAAGAGATAAAGCCCGCAGATGCACTCTGGCGGCAAAAAGAAATTGAAGAACAAGCGCTAGTCGGAAGATATATCATCAATTGCTTCAAAAAAGTACGGATAAGAGAATACGATGAGTTCGGGCCACAGACTGTCCGGGCGGGGAATTTATTACATCTTCGTTCGGATTTTGAGGTCGATTACAAATCCATCCATTTTCCGCAAATTACGTCCGTGATGTTGGATTTACTCCATCCGACTTCCGCAGTTTGTGGGATGCCTAAAAAGCCGAGCTTGGAGTTTATTCTTGCGAATGAAAAACACGACCGTTCTTTTTATGCGGGGTATCTTGGCCCTGTCAACATAGAAGGACAAACCAATCTTTTTGTTCATTTACGAAACATGTGCGTGAAGAACCAACTAGCTACACTCTATGCGGGTTGTGGAATTACGGCTGACTCTAACCCGCAGAAAGAATGGATAGAAACGGAGTTAAAAACCCAAACATTGTCTAAAGTCCTCTTCAATATCTCCTAATTGGTCTCTATTCAACCCTTGGAAGAAAAAACATTCGTAACTTATACAATTCATACACTATCATCTACTTAGATAGTATTACTTCACGTGATTTTTTGTAAATTTGCACAAATTGACTTCCTAAGCAAATGCAAAAATTAACACTGAATCAGAGTCTTCAACAACGGCTGTCCCCGCAGCAGATTCAGTTCATTAAACTACTCCAAATCCCAACGGCTGAACTAAACCAACGGATAGAAGAAGAATTGGAGATTAATCCGGCTTTGGAAGATGGGTACGAACTGAATACAGACGATACGAATGCAGACACAGATACTTCGTTTGACGATGAATATGCAGCGGACTCCCGGGATGAAATTGATATTAAGGAATACATCAATCAAGAAGATTATTACGGATATAAAATGCAAGGAGATGGCTGGGGTGAGGAAGAAAAAGATACACTTCCGATTGCCTCTACTTCCTCTTTGACAGACTCGCTTCTTCAGCAATTAAGTTACCTCGATTTACCTGAGCGACACGAAATTATTGGAAAACAGCTCATCGGCAGTTTGGAAGATGACGGATACATCCGAAGGCCGTTAAAAGCCATTGCCAACGACCTTGCTTTCACGCAAAATGTCTATACAAACGAAGCAGAAGTAGAACAAGTCTTACGTAAAATTCAACTATTTGAACCGCCAGGCATAGCGGCGAGAGACCTGAGAGAATGTTTGATTCTTCAGCTTGTAAAACATAGTTTTGGAAGTAAAAACGAGCGTATCTACCAGATTGCTATCTTATTACTAAAAGACTTATACGAAGAATTTACAAAAAAACACTTTGAAAAAATACAGCGTAAATTAGATATCAGTGACGAGGACTTCAAGGAAGTCATGAATCTAATCAAACGGTTGAGTCCGAAGCCAGGTATTTCTTCAGCAGAAAGTACACCGACCAATTACATCATACCGGATTTTATTGTGACGAGCCGGGACAACAAAGTGGAGGTCTTTTTGAATACAAAAAATGCGCCTGATTTACGCATAAGTCGCTCATTTTCAGAGATGTTGGAAACGTATGACAAAGGAGACAAAAAAAATAAACATATCAAAGAAACGGTCACGTTTGTCAAGCAGAAACTCGATGCTGCCAAATGGTTTATTGAGGCTATCAAACAACGCCAATTGACACTACAAAAAACAATGGAAGCCATTGTGAGTCACCAATATGGTTTCTTTTTGGATGGAGATGAGTCCAAATTGAAACCCATGATTTTGAAAGACATCGCAGAGCGCATTCAAATGGACATTTCCACGGTTTCACGCGTGGCAAGCAGCAAAACAGTTCAAACGGACTTTGGCACATATCCACTCAAATACTTTTTCTCGGAAGGGATTTCGACAGAATCTGGGGAAGACGCTTCGAGTCGAGAAGTTAAAAATATCATCAAAGAATTGATTGAAAAGGAATCGAAAGCAGTACCCCTATCCGATGATAAATTAGAGAAAATTCTAACGAATAAAGGGTATAATATTGCCCGTCGGACGGTTGCAAAATACCGTGAACAACTCGGTTTACCCGTTTCTAGATTGAGGAAAGAAGTATAAATTAATGTGTTTCATTCATGACAAATACACTAGCTCGGCTTGTATCTACTCTATTTCATCCCTTATTTATTCCCACGCTTGTACTCACATTTGCGTACTTTTTTTATCCAGGAATGATGGGGTTGGGTGGCGCTGTCACGGAAATTCGACCCTACATATTACTTTTCATCTTATTTTATACGTGTGTTCTTCCGGGTGGTTTTATTTTGTGGCTTTCAAAAAGAGGAGTTATCACAAGTTATTCACTAACTAACCTGAAAGACCGTCGGATTCCCTATCTCATCACCGCAGTTTTGTACGGTTTATTTGCTTATACCATCTATTCGCAGGCGCGTATCATGTACGCCACTTCCTTATTTTTATTTTGTACGGCAGCAGTCATTTTCATACTAGGAATCATTAGTTTATGGTGGCAAATTAGCGCACATGCAGCGGGGGCAGGCGGTTGGTTTGGTTTTTTATGTGTCCTTTTATTATTCCAAGGGCAACCTGAGATTAGCCCTTTTTTGCTCTCTCTTCCACTTATTGGTAGTATATTATCGGCTAGACTGCATTTACAAGTACACACACCTGCCCAAGTCTGGATAGGTTTTGGGATTGGTGCGCTAGTACAAATGGTGGGTTGGTTATTTTTGAGATGAATCTATCGGCGACCAGTCAACGATGATTACGCGCTCATTTTTTAAAATATCCAAACTGTTTTCATGCGAAAGTTGCTCTTTTTGCGAGCCAAATTCTTCCCAATAACTTTTCTTCATTTGCTTACGTTTGATTGCCTCCAAACACCGCCGAATATCAGCTTCATTTTGTAAAACGAGCGCGGGAACTTGCTGCGGTTTCCCCAAATCATCTTTGGCGACCATCGTAAAATAAGACGTATTGGTGTGTTTTTGCTCTCCCGTTTTTACATTTTCAGAAATTACACGAATACCAACAACGAGTGAGGTTGTCCCGACATAATTCACCGAAGCATGCAACGAAACGAGTTCACCGACTTCAATGGGTTGCATGAAATTGACTTCATCCACAGAAACCGTCACGACATACGTTCCAGCATGTTTTGAAGCACACGCATACGCCACCTTGTCCATGAGAGAAAGAAGAATACCCCCGTGTATTTTCCCGCCAAAATTTGCGTAAGAGGGAATCATCAGTTCCGTTATTGTTGTCCGTGAATAGTCAACCGTTTTCGAGTTCATAATTTTAAGAGTTTGACGCGTTTTTCTTCAAGAATTTGGCAAATGAATAAATAGAGGACAAAATAAGCTGCGATGAGTAGCATTAACTGCGTGTTTGAAAAAAAACTTCTCAAATAATAGGTAAAAGTTGTAGTACCAATTGTAACTACGTACAAAACAAAAGAGGCTTGTAAATGAGAAAAGCCCAAATCGATTAGAATATGGTGTAAATGCAATCTATCTCCTTTCCAGGGGGGGCGACGCGTTAAAATTCGAACAAACAGCACCCGAAAAAAATCAAAGAGCGGAATACTCAGCGATACCACAACTAAGATGGGCGCACTTACAAAAGTATCCATTCTGAAAGAATGAGAGGAGTTTAAATGCGTGAATTTGATGGATAGAATGGTAATGACGTATCCGATTATCAAGGAACCCGTATCACCCATAAAAATCTTCTGTGTTTTCGAGAAATTAAAAAATAAAAAACCCAAGAGAGAGAGTGATAAACACAACGCAAAGGCTGCTAAACTCCAATGGTTATTTACCAAAAACCAAAGACCAAGGAAAAAGGTATTTATCATACCAATACCTGCTGAGAGTCCGTCAATCCCATCTATCAGATTAAATGCATTAATGACAACTAGGAAAAACACTACTGTAAATAAGACACTGATAAGATATGAAACTTCATAAATACCAAATATACCGAAGAAATTATCCAGCCGTAAATCACTTCCTACAACAACGAGAGCAGCAGCGATAATTTGCGATAATATCTTTTTAATTGGGTCAAGAACTAAAATATCGTCTTTTAAACCAAGAAAAAAAAGAACAATAAACCCAACAATCATTTTATGAAGCAAAAGCCCTTCTTCTCCATAATTCCATAAGTGATAGCCAATCATAGTCCCTGTAAAAAGGGCAACTCCACCGAAAGTAGGAATGGGCACAAAATGAGAACTTCTTTGTTTGATAGGATTATCCATCAAGTTTTTATGGTCTCCGAATTTAATAATCAACGGAATGGACTTCATCGTAATTGCCATTGATACAAGCGAAGAAATCGCAATACGTAAATAATTGCTTTGTATCAAAGTGTCCAGGGTTAAATCCATAAGGGTAAACGTGTGTAAAAGAAGTAAATCAATTTCTCAGGACAAAAAACGACCCCAAGATTCTCTGTTTTTATAAGTTAGAAAACCAATGCTAAAAAGTGTGAACATAAAGACATAATAAAAGCTAGTAATTTTCACGCCCTCTCCCATGACTTCAAAATCGAATAACGCAAACAGGCAAGTCAGACCTGCTGAAGAATACATGAGCGTTTTACCAACTGTTTGTAAAATCCGTGCCATTTATTGTGTATTGTGTTTTTAAACAGAAATGTAAATATGCCTGATTTTCCCCTAATTCTCAAGGTATCTACAAACAATTTACCCGTATAGAAGCGATGTTTTGTAAGTTTCTTTAAATTTGCAAATCATTTATCATCACAATCTCTCATTATGGTTATTGGTATTGGCGGGGTAAGTCGCTCAGGCAAAAGTACACTTGCCAACCTTTTAGCAGCGTATTTTCGAAAAAACGGGAAAAAAGTGCTCATATTCCACCAAGATGATTTTGTTTTACCAGATACACTAATTCCTAAAATCAAACAACGCATCGACTGGGAGTCCCCCAATTCTATTGACCACACAATGTTGGCTGCCATCGTCCGTGAATTTAAAAATCGCGTGGATATTGTCATCGTTGAAGGTCTTTTTGCCTTTTTTGAACCACAATTGGATTCTCTTTATGACAAACGTGTACTTGTCAAAATATCCAAACGAACTTTCCTTATCCGCAAAGGGATGGATAACCGTTGGGGGTACGAACCGACCTGGTATATCAACCACATTTGGCAGTCTTTCCTTACTTACGGCCAGCCAAAAACATCAGATGCGCCTTTCCATCTCACCTCTGGAGAAGAGGAATTTAACCTAGAAAAAATCATTCAGTATTTAACGCCTGCATCCAAAAAATCCAAGAATATATGATACGCATTGACGGAAAAAAAATCTCCGATGAAGTAAAAGCTGAACTCAAACAAGAGGTTGAACTATGGGTCGCTGCTGGAAACAAAAAACCACATCTTGCTGCTGTGCTGGTAGGTGATAATGGTGCAAGTGAAACCTATGTAGCGAGTAAAATTCGCTCTTGTGAACAAATCGGATTTGACTCTTCTCTCATCCGAAGAGATGCACAAATCACTGAAAATGAACTAATTCAAATCATTGAAGAGTTGAATAATGACCCCGAAGTCGATGGTTTCATTGTTCAACTTCCGCTTCCAGACCATATTCAAGTCGATCGCGTCATTGAAGCCATCGATCCGAAAAAAGATGTGGATGGTTTTCATCCTATCAACATTGGTCGAATGGCAAAAGGTTTGCCCGCCTATATTTCAGCTACCCCGTTTGGTGTCTTAGAGTTACTGAAAAGATACCAGATTGAAACGGCCGGAAAGCATTGTGTCGTGGTGGGTAGAAGCCAAATTGTTGGCCTTCCTATGAGTATTTTGATGCAACGAAACGACTATCCCGGAAATGCGACAGTCACCTTGACACACAGCCGGACACACAATTTGAAAGAAATTTGTTCCTCCGCAGATATTCTCATTGCAGCTTTGGGGAAACCTGAGTTTATCACTGCTGATATGGTTAAGGAGGGCGCAGTTGTTATTGATGTGGGGCTTACGCGCGTCGTAGATTCCACCAAAAAAAGTGGATTTGCTCTCAAGGGCGATGTAAAATTCGATGAAGTAGCACCCAAAACTAGTTACATCACGCCCGTACCTGGCGGTGTCGGCTTGATGACAGTCGCGGCACTTATGTATAATACGCTTCGTGCTTGTAAAAAAGAAGTATTTGGTTGATAAAGAATGGGTAACGAAAATACATCGTTACCCATTCTTCCAATTCGGTGAACGCTTTTCTTTGAATGCCAAAATCCCTTCGCGTGCATCCTCTGTATTTTTTAATGACTCAAGCTCTGCTTTCAGCCAATCCAAACGCTCCGACTTATCCAGTTCTTGCATTTTACGGGCACTTGCTATTCCTTTTTGAATAGCAAGAGGGGCGTTCATACACAACTTTTCTACCAATTCATTTGCTTTTTCTACTACACGACCCTTAGAAACCACAAAAGTTACCAAACCCATTTCCAGGGCACTTCTGGCTGAAAATTCTTCCCCCAAAATACATATTTCCAACAATTTTGCCATTGGCATACGCCAAGATAACGTATCCATCACCTGAAACGGGAATATACCTCGTTTTACTTCAGGCAGAGAAAATCGAACATCCTCCGCACAAACGACAAAAGTGCTTTCTCCTACCAGTAGAAATCCGCCTGCATACACATTTCCTTCTAGCAAACAAACGATGGGTTTATGACACAACCGCATGACTGCCGCCAAAGACAGCGAAACACTTGGAATTGCTTCGTTTTCGACATCCAAGGAAGGGTTTTCAAAAACCAATAAGTCCATTCCTGCACAAAACACAGGGCCATTAGCTTCCAATTGAACAACCCAAATAGACGAATTTTCTTGAACCCAACGCATCACAAAAGCCAATTCTGAAATCATCAAGGGAGTAAACGCATTTCGTTTTTCCGGACGATTGAGCCGAATTATACAGACGTTTTCTTGCGTTTGTGCTACTTCAATATATCGAAAATGAGGGAGCTCATGTAACAAAGGAATCATGTGCAATGAATTGTTTAAATTGAGAAGCCAACTCTGTTAATCGAGCAGACTCAATAGTAGTAAGGTAAGAAAGTAGTTTTTCTGTTGGCATATTGCCAGTAAGTTCATCTTTTGCGAACGGACAACCGCCAAAGCCTAAGATAGCTCCATCAAAATGACGGCATCCTGCTAAATCTGCCGCGTCAATTTTCTCTTTCCACGCGTGGGGTAACGTATGAAAATGGGCTGAAAACAAGGCGTCTGGAAAAAGTATATTTGCCTGCTCAAATACATTTGTGATATCCTCAACCCGTGCAGAACCGACCGTATCGGACAATGCAAAAGAGCGAATACCATATTCATACAACTTTTGAATGTATGCACATGTCAACTCTACCGACCATTCATCTCCATAAGGATTTCCAAAACCCATGGAGATATAAACGCGTAAACTTTGCTTTGAACCAGCCAGTTTTGCCTGCATTTCTGCCACTACATCTAAACTTTCCTCACGCGTAGCATTTGTATTACGGAGCTGAAACGTTTCCGATACAGAAAATGGATAACCTAAAACAGAAATATTATCAAATGCTTGGGCAGTCTCAAAACCCTTTTTATTTGCGATGATAGCCAATAATTTCGTTGAAGTACGAGATAAATCTAGCCCTCTGTAAACGTCCTCTGTATCAGCCATTTGTGGAACCGCTTTGGGAGACACAAAGCTCCCAAAGTCGATTACATCAAATATATTTGTATCCAATAAAAACTGAATATATGCTATTTTTTTTGAGGTCGGGATGATGTCAGTCAACCCTTGAATTGCATCTCGCGGACATTCAGTAAAAAAATAGGGACTCATTTGCGTACTTCTTTACTAATTTCTCTGGAAATAACTAACCGTTGAATATTGGATGTTCCCTCACCGATGGTACACAATTTAGCGTCACGGTAAAATTTCTCTGCCGGAAAATCTTTTGTAAATCCGTATCCTCCATGTATTTGAACCGACTCATCTGCCACTTGTACCGCTGTTTCAGAGGCAAATAATTTAGCCATTGCAGACAATTTAGTTACTTTTTCTCCTCTGTTTTTCAAATCCCCGGCTTGCCGAGTTAATAATTCCGAGGCTTCAACCTTTGTTGCCATTTCTGCTAATTTGAAACCAACTCCTTGAAAATCAAAGATTTTTTGTCCAAATTGTTCCCGTTCGTGTGCATACTTGAGCGCACATAGATACGCACCACGTGCAATACCAAGCGATAGTGCAGCAATTGAAATTCTACCTCCATCCAAAAGTTTCAAAGATTGTACAAATCCATCACCGACTTCACCAATAACTTGATCTTTGTGTACGCGGCAATTGTCAAAAAACAGACAAGCGGTTTCAGACGCCCGCATTCCTAATTTATTTTCTTTTTTACCCGCTGAAAAACCAGGTGTTCCTTTTTCAATGATGAAGGCGGTCATGCCGTGTTTATCCCCTTTTTCGCCAGTTCGGGCAATCACAACAGCCACTTCAGAACTGATAGCGTGTGTGATAAAATTTTTCGAGCCGTTCAATACATAATAATCTCCGTCTTGCACGGCAGTCGTGGTCATTCCGCCCGCATCAGAACCTGTACCGGTTTCTGTTAAGCCCCATGCACCAATCCATTCACCAGAAGCCAGTTTAGGTAAATAATATGCTTTTTGATCTTCGTTTGCAAAACTTAGTATATGATTGGTACACAATGAGTTATGTGCTGCAACAGATAATCCAATAGACCCGCAAACTTGCGAAATTTCATCCAAAATAGTGATGTACTCTTGGTAGCCAAGACCACTTCCTCCATACACTTCAGGTACCAAAATACCCATAAAACCATGCTCCCCTAGTTTTCTAAAAAGATCCACAGGAAAAACCTGTGTTTCGTCCCATTCCATAATATGCGGACGAATATACGTTTCTGCAAATTCTCGTGCACTTGCTTGAATTAAGGCTAATTCTTCGTTTTGATGAGACAGGGTTTCCATAAATAAGGTTTGTTGATGTGTGCTAATTAATTGTTTTACTAATTATTTATTTGACAACAAATATAACTATCTTTGTTTAAATTTTGTTTTTCCAAGAATAAATATCACATAAACATACTAAAAATAAATATTAAAGATGAAAGCCTTACTGAACGAACTGTCCGAACGGCTAGAGCAAGTCAAGAAAGGAGGAGGCGATAAAAAAATCGCAGCACATAAAAAAAAGGGGAAACTTACAGCGCGAGAACGCATTGATTACCTCATCGACGAACCCGCCGATTTTCTTGAATTTGGTGTTTTTGCAGGTGAAGATATGTATGAAGAAGAAGGAGGTTGCCCTAATGGAGGAGTTGTCTGTGGCATTGCCAAAGTCGCTTCCCAACTTTGTGTCATTGTAGCCAACGATGCTACCGTAAAAGCAGGTGCTTGGTTTCCAATCACGGCAAAGAAAAATCTGAGAGCACAAGAAATTGCGCTCGAAAACCGTCTTCCCATCATTTATTTGGTTGACTCCGCTGGGGTATATCTCCCTCTCCAAGCAGAAGTTTTTGCGGACAAAGAACATTTCGGACGTACTTTTCGCAATAATGCACAACTTTCCGCTTTGGGCATTCCTCAAATTGCTGCCATCATGGGAAGTTGTGTCGCTGGTGGTGCTTACCTACCCATTATGTCGGATTACGCATTTATTGTAGAAGGGACAGGTTCTGTCTTTTTAGCTGGTTCGTATTTGGTCAAATCTTCTATTGGTGAAGACATTGATAATGAGTCACTTGGAGGTGCTGCTACACATACACAAATCTCGGGGGTTGTCGATCGCTCGTTCCCTTCCGACGAAGCCTGCCTCGATGCCATTCGTCAACTAATGGATAAAATGGGAGAACAGCCCAAAGCTGGATTTAACCGCAAAGCAGCCATCTCTCCCAAAGTTCCTATTGAAAAACTACACGAGTTGGTACCCGAAGACCGCAATAAGCCGTATGATATGCAGGCAATTTTGGATTGTCTTGTCGATGCAGACAGCTTTGAGCCTTATAAACCAGAGTATGGACAAACTATCGTCTGTGGCCTAGCACGTATAGATGGCTGGGCGGTCGGAATTGTGGCAAATCAGCGTAAAATTGTAAAAGCCAAAAAGTCGGGAGGAACCTCCGAAATGCAAATGGGCGGAGTAATTTACTCCGATTCGGCAGATAAAGCTGCCCGTTTCATCATGAACTGCAACCAACAGCATATTCCGCTTTTATTCTTTCAGGATGTGACTGGATTTATGGTTGGGAGTAGATCAGAGCATGGAGGGATTATCAAAGATGGTGCAAAAATGGTTAGTGCCATGGCAAATTCTGTTGTACCTAAATTTACGTTTATCGTTGGGAACTCATACGGTGCCGGAAATTACGCCATGTGCGGAAAAGCCTACGACCCACGCTTAATTTATGCTTGGCCAACTGCTCAAATGGCTGTCATGAGTGGCGCTTCTGCGGCAAAAACATTGCTCCAAATCAAAGAAGCCGGACTTGCAGCCAAGGGTGTCGAGGTAGATGAAGAACAAAAAAAGGACTTATTGGAAAAAATAACCGACCAATACAATTCGCAGCTCAGTCCATATTATGCTGCTGCTCGTCTTTGGGTAGATGGCGTCATTGACCCCACGGAGACCAGACGTATCATATCTATAGGAATTGAAGCCGCAAATCATGCTCCAATTACTAGGAATTATTCTGTTGGCGTGATTCAAACCTAGAAAAATGAGGGCTTATTCCTTTTCAGGATTAGCCCTCATTTTTTATTTATTTAATATCTATAATTTGCTGTAAATCATCCCAATACGACGGATAAGACTTGACAACAACGTGAGGTTCTTGCACTTGAACAGGAAACAAAAGTGCCAAAGGTGCAAAAGCCATAGCCATTCGGTGGTCGTCGTAGGTTTCAAAAACTGGATTTGAAATAGCTACATTCTCCTTACGAACCAATGTATATTTGGTAGCTGGAATTTCTTCGCTAAAAACACCACCGATTTTTGCCAATTCATTTTGGAGAGCAGCTACCCGGTCGGTTTCTTTTATTTTTAAACTTTCGATGCCAGTAAATGTCGAAGGAATACCCAAAGCCACAACGATTACAGCAATTGTCTGCGCCAAATCTGGGCAATTGGTAAAATCCCATGTAAAACTGTTAGCAACTTCTCCTTTTGTTAATAAAACACCTTTTTCTGTATAGGCTGTTTTCACACCTAACTGTTCCATGATCGCTACAATAGCACTATCGCCTTGCAGTGAATTGGCTTTCAACCCGATTAATTCGACGGTACTTTCCGGATGATTATCCAAGGCCAAAATGCTGTACCAATACGATGCTCCCGACCAATCTGACTCAATTTGATACGAAATCGGTACATATTTTTGGGGGGAAACCGAGAGAATATTTTCATTTTTATCCCAATTTACCTTCACACCAAAAGCAGCCATTTGTTGGATAGTCATCGTAATATAAGGAATGGAACCTACTTCACCAAGTAACTGAATACGCAAACCGTTGGGTAAGGTAGGTGCAAGCATGAGAAGGGCAGAAATATACTGGCTACTCACATCCCCGCGAATCTCAATGGTATTGTTCTTTTGTTCCGAAAACCCTTGAATTGCCAAAGGTGGAAATCCGTTTTGCCCTAAGTAGGTAATATCGGCACCGATACTACGCAAAGCATCAACGAGCAAAGCAATGGGTCTTTCACACATACGCGCAGTTCCAGTCATTGTTTTGGTCTGGTTGGTCAAGGCAAAATAGGCTGTTAAGAAACGCATGGTTGTTCCTGCATCAATCACATTTGCTTCTTGCTCATCCGAAGAAAGCAGCCGAATCATGGTTTGAGTATCGCGTGCGGAAGAAACATTATCGATGGTTGACTTAAAATTAGTAAGTGCGTGAAGAATTAATGCACGATTACTTTCACTTTTTGAAGATGCCAAATGAATAGATAAATGGAATGGCCCTTGTTTACGGGTAAGAGAGTAGGTTGTCATTCGAAGGATTAAAAAGTCAAAAAACAAAAGTAAAACAATCCCTCTTAAAAATGGAATGAAATTTAAAATTGTCCATGATTTACCAATTTTCATGTACTATTTTATCCATAGCTTGCTATTATATAGATAAATACAATAAGTGTATCATAAAAAACTATATTATAACTACCTGACAATTAACTAGTTAATTGTTAAATTTTAATATTTCTAAAAATATACCTAAAAAAATGGCTAGAAAAATCGTCCATGCTCAAGCATAAAATCTCTATGTTACAATTGTCTATAAATCAAGAAATTTGCATTTGTAAGTTAAAAAAGAAAAAGTGAGGTGCACATACTCGCTTAAAGATATAAAAAAAGAAAGGTCGTTTGACCTATGATTTAAATGATTTTTCATTTACGGTTGTTTTATTGTCCAAATTAGAAACGGCAAAATAGTGTTCCAAAGATTTGGAATCCATCTATTTTGGTATTATTATTGGTGGAAGTAAGAGTTCTTACTTTCACTTTTTATTTTCTAAACCCAATGCAGCAGTCCGTAAACACCCTGATTAACAGGCAAAATGGCGACTTGGCCATCAAAGTTCTACCTTTTCAAGATAGCTCGTATTTTTCTACGATGCAACGTCACAATTATTATTCCATGATTTTGACGCTCACGGGAAGTGCACATCTTGACGTTGACCTAGAACAGTACGATGTTCCACCAAATAGCATGATTTGCCTCTCTCCTTTCCAACCCTATCGTATTTCTTCTGAAGAAAATTTTACAGGGATTATCCTTAATTTTCACCCTGATTTTTTCTGTACTTACAGATATCAAAATGAAGTAGAAACTGAGGGAACTCTTTTTCATAATATCTACGAACCCCCTTTCTTTTCTGTTTCTGACACACCCAAATTACTTGAACTCTTGGCGCAGATGGAAACAGAAATCAATAAATCTGACATCGCTCTGCACGAAGTGCTGGTTGCCTATATCAAAATCTTCTTGATTCAAGTGTTACGCATGAAACAGGCAGACACCAAAATAGAAATCCAGCGAAGTGATGCCAAAGAACCCCAAATTATCCAACAACTTGTAGATACCATTGAGCGTGAATTTAAACGCCTGCACTCTCCCGCTGAATACGCAGAAGTGCTGAATATCTCTCCGAATGCGCTTGCTAAGATTGTTAAAAAATACTACAACAAGACATTGACAGAAATCATCGCGCAGCGCATCATGATTGAAGCCAAAAGAGAACTCTATTTGACAGGAAAAACGGTGAAGGAAATCGCCTATATTCTTGGATATGAAGATGAGTTTTATTTCAGTCGATTTTTCAAAAAACACGCACAAATTTCTCCGCAATTATACAGAGAAACCGTTGGTTTTGATAAGCTCCGCGTATTAGGTTTGATATAAAACCAAATGGCTCTTTTTTTTCGAAAATAAGTGCATTTTCGTATAAAAAAGAGCCATATTTGTAATTTCCTGTTTATTAATTCACTTACAGTGAAGCAACTAATTTTTTAATCAAAAGGGTCATTTGAGGTTCTGCTTTATAGGCAGCAGCCAAGATTTTAGAAATATCCGCTTTTTGCAACGTTTCTGGAATACATAAATCCGTGATAACAGAAACACCAAAAACAGTGAGTCCCATTTGTACTGCCACCAACACTTCAGGAACTGTACTCATCCCCACAGCATCTGCTCCCAACATCCTGAGCATTTTATACTCTGCTTTTGTTTCTAATTGCGGGCCAGTTACACTAACATAAACCCCTTTTTGTAACTCTATCCCTTCTTCTTTTGCGATTTCAAAAGCACGTGCCAATAAAGAGGGACAATACGGAGCACTCATATCCGGAAAACGTTCGCCTAAAATGGGTGGGCCAACCAACGGATTCTCTGGCAAAAACAAGGCTATGTGGTCTTCAATTAACATTAAATCGCTTTCTTTGAAAACTGGGTTCATCCCACCAGCTGCATTTGAGACAAACAAATGCGTAATGCCAAGCAGCTTCATTACCCGAACCGGAAACGTTACCTCCTCCATAGAATACCCTTCGTAATAATGGAAACGCCCTTGCATACAAACCACAGGTTTATCTGCCAAATAGCCAAAAAGCAGTTTTCCAGAGTGAAATTCAACCGTAGAAGTAACAAAATGAGGAATTTCATCGTAACTTAATGTAAAAACAACAGCAAGGTCTTCTGTTAATTTAGACAGCCCAGTGCCTAGGATAATACCCACTTGTGGTTTAAAATCAGCGGTTTTGGATTGAATAAATCCAGCGGCTTGTTCAATTTTTTGTAGCAAGTTCATTCGTTGGGAAATTTAAAAAAATAAAAAAGGATTATTGGTCAACCAATAATCCTCTCAATAAATAAAAATAAGTACCAATTACAAAGAAAGTGTTCCTTTTTTTGCTGCACTAACAAGCGTAGCTTCTAAACCTTTCTTGTTGATTGTACGCATAGCTTTCGTAGAAACTTTCAATTGAACCCAAACACCTTCAGACTCCAAGAAAAATCTTTTTGTCTTGATATTGGGGTAAAACTTACGTTTTGTTTTATTGTTCGCGTGCGATACGTTGTTACCTACCTGCGTTTTTTTTCCTGTAATTTGACAAACCTTTGCCATGTTATCTTATAAGTTTTTCAATTGTACAATCACCGTTTTCCCGAAACGGCCGTTCCTAATAGGGTGCAAATATCGTGAATATTGTTTAACAAACAAAAAGTCACTTGTTTTTTTTAAATCCGTACGGGCAATGCAAGCAGTTATTCTTACAACAATACCCTCTTTTTTGGTGGTATGCAGCCGTAAAAACCATCATCCCTTGTTTATTCATATAAAAATCTTCGGGCAGTAAACCCCGGTTATTTGCCCCTTTTTTTGGTTCTTGACTCACTTTAAAACGATTCGAATGGATGATTAGCTATTTATTCCGTACATACACGGTTATTTTATTTTAAATAAACCATGACGTATATACAATCCCAACTTCTTGTCTTGTTTTTTTGTTTGTTCCACCTGAACATAAATTGAAATTTTGTAATCTTTTCTACCACAAAACGGTTTTAACCGTAGTTTTACAGTACAAAGGATACTCCCCATTTTCGAACAACTTAAATTTACATACTTATGATATCCCGCATCAAGGTAGCTTCAAGTGCATTGAACCAAACGCCACTAGATTGGTACGGAAACCGCCAACGCATTCTTGATTGTATCAAAGACGCGCAAGAACAGTCGGTTTCTATCCTCTGTTTGCCTGAACTTTGCCTTACTGGATACGGCTGTGAAGACCAATTTTATGCTCCAGATACACGCGAGCAAGCCTGGCAAAGTTTAGAAGAAATCGTAGCAGAGACAAGCGGAATCACCGTGACACTTGGCTTACCCATGCTCATTCAAAATAAATTATACAATGCCGTTGCTGTTGTCTCAAACAAACGTATTCTTGGTTTTGTAGCCAAACAACACTTACCCAACTACGGGGTTTTCTACGAAGACCGCTGGTTTCATAGATGGCCTGCCAATGCACGTACAGAATACAAAAGGGATGGATTTAGCTACCCTTTTGGCGATATTCAGTTCGAACTGAGTGGTGTAAAAATTGGACTAGAAATCTGTGAAGACGCTTGGGTTCCTGCACGCCCAGGAAGAACGCACTTCGATAAAGGAATTGACATCCTGTTGAATCCGAGTGCCAGCCCTTTCTCTTTCGGCAAGTTTAGAACACGAGAGAGACTCGTTCAAGATGCTTCCCGTTCGTTTAGTTGTGCCTATATTTATGCTAATCTACTAGGAAACGAGTCTGGAAGATTGATTTTTGACGGTGACGCACTCATTGCACAAGATGGGCAATTACTTGCCTCCAGTAACCGGTTCAGCTACGAAGATTATACATTGATTACCGCCTGGATTGATATAAGTGTCAATCAACAAAATGCGATGGTTATTAAAACACCATTTGTATCCGAAAAACCATCTTTGGTAAGTACAGACTTTGACTGGCCTGAGGACGTAATTCCGCATCCGCAACAAGTGGAAATCGATGCATTTGAAAAAGGCATTTACATCAAAGAAGAAGAATTTACACGCGCAGTTTCCTTAGGACTTTTTGACTACCTCCGAAAATCACGCGCAAACGGCTTTACCCTCTCGCTTTCGGGTGGAGCTGACTCCTCCGCCTGTCTTGCCTTGTGTGCCTACATGGTGCTTTTGGCGGAAGAAAGTATTGGATTATCCAAACTAAAACAAAAACTGCATTATATTCCTACAATTGCTGCGTGTCAGGATACAAAAGCAGTAACAAAAACCTTAATTCAAACTATTTATCAAGGCACAAAAAATAGTTCGACAGACACTTTATTGTCTGCAAAAAATCTTGCGGAAGGCATTGGTGCTGTATTTTTTGATATAAATATTGATTCTTTGGTGGCAGAATATACCACATTGATAGAAAAACAACTCAACAGGTCATTGTCTTGGGACACGGACGACATTGCGCTGCAAAACATCCAGGCACGGGTCCGGGCTCCCTCTGTTTGGTTGCTTACAAATACTTCCAATCATTTGTTATTGGCAACCTCCAACCGTTCTGAAGTAGCAGTTGGCTATTGCACTATGGATGGTGACACGGCGGGAAGCATCAGTCCAATTTCTGGTATTGATAAACATTGGCTGCGGCATTGGCTAAGATGGGCCGAGGAAGTAGGCGTAGAAGTAAGGGAAACGAATATACCGATACCTAGCTTATCTTGGGTGAATAAATTAGCCCCAACTGCCGAATTGCGACCGCTTGAAAAAGTACAAACAGATGAAGCAGACCTTATGCCTTACGAATGTTTGGATGCTTTGGAGAAATGGGCAATCAAGCAAAGAAAATCACCTATTGAATGTTATAAACTCGCCCTTGTGTCGCAGATTGGTTCGTTTACAGAAGAACAATGGCAAACGTGGGTTCGTAGATTTTTTCAGTTATGGAGTAGAAACCAATGGAAAAGAGAAAGATACGCACCTGGTTTTCATTTAGATGACCGAAATTTAGACCCCAGAAGTTGGTGTCGATTTCCTATATTGAGTGGTGGTTTTGAAAAAGAGTTAGCTGATTTTACAGCCTATCTAGCCGGACAACAACCGCCGCAGCGCCGCAGAATTGGCTTTTGATTAGTTGGGTGATAAAACCGCCCGAATCGGATAATGATCTGAAAAAGGGATTTCGTGCAACGTTTTGAACTCCTCCACCTTCCAGGTAGCTTGGTCAACAAAAATATTGTCGATACGCAAAAAACCAGGAAGGTGGTGATAGGTAAAACCGAAACCACGTCCTTTTTCTTCAAATGTATTTTGGAGTAGCTTACGAATTCTCCCATACGCATATCCATAAGGGAGTTCATTGAAATCCCCGCAAAGAATCACAGGATACTTGCTTTCAAGAATAAGCTTTTCAAGTTCAGCGGTTTGAATAACCCGTTCTTCGAATCCGTTTTTCAATTGAATCAAAATATTTTTAGCCTCCTTTTTGGCTTCCTCCTCATCAGCGCGCGCCTTTAGGACTTTTCCTACTCGAATCCCCATGGAGTGCATCTGCGTATTAATGACCGTAAATGTTCCTTTATCCGTTGTAACATCCACTGCAATAGCGCCATTATTGTTTATCTTCCAATACAATTCCCGCTTATTTTTGAGTGGATATTTCGAAAAAATAGCGAGCCCAATTTCACCCTTTCCCCTATCATTTCCAGGAGAGGAGTGCATGTAAGTATAGTATTTATTCGTTTTTTTCAACTTTTTAATGAGTGCTAATTGACCAGATGAATCATTATTATACAGTTCTTGGTAACATTCAATATCCGAGTCAAGAAGAGGTAGAGAAGCCACGAGATTTTGGGTATTTTCCGGATTTTTCTCATCAATTACCTTGTGATAATCAATGTACATCAGGTTGTAGCTCAATACAGACAGCGTATTTTCTACGGAGTAGTCTGCTCTTGGATTAAACCGAAACGTTCTTTTTCCGAACGGGTAGCCTATCAAGATAACCAAGGCAGAGAGCAAAAAACGCCAAGAACCGGCAATAATCCAGCTCATAGCAATGACGATATGGAGAAGCCATACAACAGGCAGTGAGAGCATCAAAAAGCCACCAATCCAATGTTTTATATCTGCTTCAAAGGAAATTTGGTAAACTAGAAGTGTATATAAAACCAACAGAACATGGAGAAGGAAATAGAACCTTTTGAAGAACAGCAAGATGTCGGATAATACGTCTTTGATATTACTTTTCATTTAAAATGGGGCGTATCCTTCGAGTGAAATTGAGATAATGCAAAACAAAAAATGAGAAAACGGAGGCAGAAAGCAAGCAGAATTTGTCAGGATGTAGAGAAGCAAAACCACTTTAAGCTGCACAGATGCAATTTTACTAACAATTATTGTATTTCAACAAATAAAAAACTAATTTTGCGGATGATTAGTTGATTTAGGAGGGTGGTCATCCTCCTTTTTTGTTGGTAAATAGATTAGAAAGGGGTTATGATTAGTGTTGAGCGTGTTGAAGAAGCGATACATCCATTTTTGGATAACGGCGTTTTTTTTGTGGTTGATATAAAGATTACTGTTAGTAAAATACGTTCCAAAATACTTATTTTAGTTGACTCGGATGAAGGAATCAGTATAGACCAATGTGGTGACATAAGTCGCAAAGTAGGCATTGTACTAGACGAAATCATCGAAACACCTTTTGTTTTAGAGGTCTCTTCTCCAGGTATTGACACCCCACTGAAATTAATCCGGCACTACAAGAAGAACATTGGACGCAACCTGAAAATCACGCTACAAGATGGGCAAGAAATAAAGGGAAAGCTGTTGGCGGTGGAAGAAAAACACATTGAAGTGCAACCAGACCCAAAAAAGAAAAAAGAATTATTGGCACCTCAATTAGTGCAGCTAGAAGACATTCGGCAAGCAACAGTTCAGGTTTCATTCAAATAAAACTACTAATTCGATTTAGATGTATGCATAGTGGAGAATTAATTGCTTCGTTTTCTGAGTTTGCTCGAGAAAAAAACATTGACCGTCCGACCATGATATCTGTGTTGGAAGAAGTATTCCGTACGATGATACGCAAGAAATACGGTTCGGATCACAACTTTGACGTCATTGTCAATGCAGAAAGTGGTGATTTGGAGATGTGGAGAACGCGTGAAATCGTGGATGACAACTCAGAAGACATCTGGGATTTAGACAAAATTCCTCTTTCTGAGGCGAAGAAAATCGAACCTGATTTTGAAATTGGGGAAGAAGTAGCAGAAGAAGTAAAGCTAGAGGATTTTGGCCGCCGGGTAGTGCAAACAGCACGCCAGACACTGATTCAAAAGGTGAAGGATTTGGAGAAAGAAATGCTTTTCAACAAATACAAAGACCAAATTGGTGAGTTAATTACGGCTGATATTCACCAAACATTAAGTAGAGAAATCATCTTGATGGATTCTGAAGGAAATGAATTATCTTTACCTAAAACAGAACAAATATCAAAAGATAGATTCCGCAAAGGAATGAGTGTTCGTGGTGTCATTCATAAAGTAGAAATGAACAACGGGACGCCTAAAGTAACGGTTTCACGGACTTCACCTGTGTTTATGGAGCGACTACTTGAGCTCGAAATTCCGGAGATAATTGATGGCGTTATCACGATCAAGAAGGTTGTTCGGGAGCCAGGAGAGAGAGCAAAAATAGCTGTCGAATCGTACGATGACCGAATAGACCCAGTAGGTGCTTGTGTAGGGATGAAAGGTTCGCGAATTCAACCCGTCGTTCGTGAGTTAGAAAATGAGAATATTGATGTAATTCAATGGACGGAGAATCTGCCTTTGCTTATCTCTCGTGCATTGAGCCCCGCAAAAGTTTCTACGATTCAGATTGATGAAGACAGAAAGCGAGTTTCTGTATTCCTAAAGCCAGACCAAGTATCGCTAGCCATTGGTCGTGGAGGATTGAACATTAAGTTAGCGAGTAAATTGGTTGGGTATGAAATTGATGTCTTCCGTGATATAGAAGGAGAAGTCGAAGAAGAAGATGTTGATTTAATGGAATTTACAGATGAAATTGAAGAATGGATTTTGTTGGAATTCAAGAAAATAGGTTTAGATACTGCAAAATCAGTATTGGCTATTAGCAAAGAGGATCTTGTGAGAAGAACCGAATTAGAAGAGGAAACCGTTGAGGAAGTTGTACAGATTTTATCCAATGAATTTGAATAACATTAAAATGACTTCATCCATGCGGTAGATAGAATTATTAAACTAGGTAAATTTTTTATGTCTGAAGAAAAAATGATGCGTTTGAGGCAAGCTGCAAGTAAACTAAATATTGGTACAGCCACTATTATAGAAAAACTTGAGAGTAAAGGGCTTCAAGTCGAGAACAATCCAAATGCAAAACTAAGTTATGAACACCTTCAATTTTTAGCCAAGGAGTTCAATGAGCCTTCTTTGCTTGGAGATGACCGGCAAGCATCAACTAAAGCTTCATCTGATGAGGTACTATATTTTAGAGGGGACGACGCTCCTACCTCTGTTGCTCCAACCAAAGTGGATAAAGAACCTGAGTACATTCGCATGGGTAATCCGCTTGGAGGACCTAAAATCATCGGAAAAATTGATTTGAATGCTCGCCCAGGATCTAAGCCTGTGGCAGATAAAAAATCAGAACCTGCTGAATCACAGACAGTTCCTACTTCTCTCCCAGCGGAATCAGTTGCTCCTCAGAAGCCAGTAGCTCAAGAACCTATTGCAGTGATTCCCCCAAAAACGGAAGAAATAGCTGTGCCAAAAGCAGAAGCTGCGGTAGCCGTTCCTACTCCAGAAAAACAAACAAAAGAAGTAACTTCTGTTCCAACACCTAGCAAGGTGAACACAAAAACGGTAGAAAGTACCGAACAGAAAGAAAACAATACACCTATTTCCGTCGCTAAACCGGTGGAAAAAGTGGCTGACATCGTACAAGAGAAAGCGGTTGCTCCTCTTGTAACGGAAGCCAAAACATCGATTGATACAAAAGCTCCGCAGGAAGAGGTTCAGAAAGAAAAGCCGGTTGTTGCGTCTGCTACGAATACTGATAAACCAATAGCAAGTACTCCAATCTCATCTGTGAAGTCCGAACAAAAACCAACTACTACTCTTTCTGACACCCCAGAAGCAGTTGAAAAGGCAGCTGAGTCACTGCCATCAGAACTCATAATAGCAAAGGGTGAAAAATTACAAGGCTTGAAGGTTCTTGGAAAAATAGAATTACCTGTAGAAAGAAGCAAATCTTCCCCCGAAAGTAGAGAAGACAAACGCAAGAAAAAGCGGAAACGCGTGATTAAAAAAGGGGAAAAAGTCAATGAACCAGCAGGTTCCTCGACTGGAGGGCAAACAAGAGCACCTCAACCTCCTAGAACCGATGGCTCTCATACGAACACTTCGGGTTCAAATCAGTCGTCTAATACATCCAATACAGGACAAAGACCGGCTAATTCCAATACCAACCAAGGTTCTTCCACTAATTCTTCGAGACCAGACTACAGAAGACCAGCAGCAAACGGAAATACAGGTGCTCCTTCTAACAATACCTCTTCTAACTCGAGTGCAAATGCGAAGAAAAAAACAGGCAATTCGAGACGAGAAGTTGTTAAAGACAGCGATGTAAAAGACAATATCAAGCAGACGATGGCTCGAATGAATACAAAAGGGCCTGACTTTGGAGCTAAACAACGTAGAGACAGACGCCGGTCTCGCGCAGAAATGGAAGAAGCGCAGAATCAAAGAGATTTGGAAAATGTACCTACACTAAAAGTTACAGAATTCATCTCAGCTTCTGATTTAGCCTCATTGATGGATGTAAGTGTTAATGAAGTTATCTCTACATGTATGAGCATGGGGATGTTCGTGTCTATCAATCAGCGATTAGACGCAGAAGCTATCCAAATGATTGCATTGGAATTTGACTTTGAAGTTGAATTTATCTCTGCGGAAGATGAGCTACAATCGGATAATTTAGATACCGAAGACGATCCTGAAAACTTACTACACCGTGCACCTATTGTTACTATCATGGGACACGTTGACCACGGTAAAACGTCGTTACTTGACTACATTCGTAGAACAAAGGTCGCTTCAGGTGAAGCCGGTGGAATTACGCAGCATATCGGAGCATATTCTGTAGAAATGCAAGAGGGTAACAACAAAGGAAAACGCATTACTTTCCTTGATACACCAGGTCACGAGGCCTTTACAGCCATGCGTGCTCGTGGTGCGAAAGTCACTGACGTAGTAATTATTGTAATCTCAGCAGATGATAGTGTGATGCCCCAAACGAGAGAAGCAATTAACCACGCACAAAACGCGGGTGTACCTATCGTTTTTGCTATCAATAAAATTGATAAACCAGGTGCAAATCCTCAAAAAATACGGGAGGATTTAGCCAAAGAAAATATACTCGTGGAGAGTTGGGGAGGTAAATACCAAGAACAAGAAGTGTCAGCAAAATCTGGAATTGGTATTGACGAACTACTCGATAAAGTTCTTTTAGAAGCGGAATTACTAGAACTAACCGCTAACCCGAACAGAGAAGCATCAGGAACAGTTGTTGAAGCCTCTTTGGATAAAGGTCGTGGATATGTTTCTACAATTCTTGTTCAAAACGGAACTATCAAAGTAGGAGATATTATTCTTGCTGGGCAGTATTTTGGACGTGTACGGGCGATGGTTAATGACCTTGGGCAGCGTATCAAAATAGCTGGACCTGCCATACCTGTTCAAATTTTGGGTCTTCCGGGTGCACCACAAGCCGGAGATAGATTCAATATCATGGAGTCCGAACGCGAGGCAAGAGAAATTGCAAACAAACGCGAACAGATTATTCGTGAACAAAGTATCCGTGCCAAGAAACACATTACTTTGGATGAAATTGGGCGTAGAAAGGCAATTGGAGCATTCCATGAACTGAACGTCATTATCAAAGGAGACTTTGACGGTTCCGTCGAGGCGCTATCGGATTCACTACTTAAACTTGCTACTCAAGAGGTACAGGTAAGAATTATCCACAAGGCGGTTGGACAAATCTCGGAATCTGACGTGCTATTGGCTACTGCAGCAGATGCCATCATCATTGGTTTCCAAGTAAGGCCATCGAATAATGCGCGCAAGATTGCTGAACAAGAGCAAATCGAAATCAGACTATACTCCATCATCTATGATGCGATTGACGAAATCAAATTAGCGATGGAAGGTTTACTTGCGCCGAAACAAGAAGAGGTTACACTCGGAAACATCGAAATTCGTGAAGTATTCAAAATATCCAAAATTGGTACAGTCGCAGGTTGTTATGTACTTAACGGCTCAGTAAAACGGAACAATAAGATACGTATCATCCGTGAGGGTATTGTGGTACACGAAGGTGAAATCAGTCAGCTAAAACGTTTCAAAGACGATGTAGCTGAAGTTAGAACTGGTTATGAGTGCGGATTGAGCATCAAAAACTACAACGACATTCAAATTGGCGATATATTAGAAAGTTTCGAAATTCGTGAAATCAAGAGAACACTTTGATTTGAAGCTTTTCATCTAATCAAAAAAGGACTAGTCTAAAACTAGTCCTTTTTTTAATGTATGGTACAGAACATGTACAGAGTTTAACGGAGTTTATTGAAAAAATGAAATAAATCAATAATTTTGTTTGAATAATGTGCCAATAGCAATTCTGCACTAATGAAAGAAAAATGATTAATCAACTCATCCAAGCTTATTGCGACGAGCATACAACTTCTGAAAATAGCTTACTCGCCGAGCTCAATAGGGAAACACATGCTAAAATTCTACAACCCAGAATGCTTTCTGGCCATTTTCAAGGACGCTTCTTGTCCCTTATAAGTAAACTCGTAAATCCCTCGAACATATTAGAGATAGGCACATTTACGGGTTATTCAGCACTTTGTTTGGCGGAGGGATTAGCACCAAACGGACGATTGATTACCATTGATGTGAACGAAGAGTTAGAAAAATTTACGCGAAGCTACTTTGAGAAAAGCATGTATAGCCAGCAAATTGACTACCGAATTGGCGACGCACGAGACCTCATTCCAACCTTTCAAGGCATCAAATTTGACCTAGTTTTCATTGATGCAGATAAACAAAGTTATCAAGTCTATTATGATTTGGTAAAACCACTTATGCAAAAAGGGGGCCTCATCATTGCAGACAATATACTTTGGGACGGGAAAGTCCCCGACCCTCAGTTTAAGGATAAAAAGACTATACATTTACGTGATTTCAATCTAAACGCGCACACAGATTCCCAAACAGAAAACATCTTAATGCCCATCCGAGATGGTTTGATGATTTCAAGAATAATTTGAATTATGAAAAATTTACAAAAATCAGTTCTCCTCCTGTGCTTTTCGCTCCTATTTTTCACAACAAAAGCGCAAATTACTTATCCAATACCAGAGGTAGATAGGAAATTCCAGTTTGCAGATGTCACAATCAACTTAAATGTTCGTGCACAGCAGATGGTCAATTCTGAAATTAGAAATCTTCTCCTTCCACAAGGAGCCCTACTAGACCAAAAGCTGGAGAGAATGCAATTGTATTTTCCGCATATAACAGCCACTCTTCAAGCGCAAGGTGTGCCCGAAGATTTTAAATATATCCCCGTCTTAGAAAGTTCTTTACTTCCGGAGGCGATTTCCACGTCAAATGCGGTTGGTTTTTGGCAGTTTAAATCAGCGACAGCGAGAGAGGTAGGAATCAATATCAATACCTACGTGGACGAAAGGAAACACATCATTTCATCAACCAATGGTGCTAGCGTGTATTTCAAACGAAATTTTGAAATCTATAAAAACTGGGTATCCTCTGCTCTTTCTTTTTATTGGGGAACAACCGGCGTGTCAAAGATTCTTCCAAGTACGTGGGCAAATGCCAAAGAAATTGAGTTTGATGAAAATACGGATAGATATTTAATCAAACTCGTAGCGCACAAAGCTGCATTCGAACATCGCTTGAACAGAATTCCAGATTCAAACTACAGTCTGTATCTGTATCCTACATCCGGAAAAACCCTTACGGAGATAGCAGCAGGACTACTACTTGACGAACAACAGGTCGTTCGATACAATCAATGGCTAAATGTAAACCAAATCCCTTCTGATAAATTATACGAAGTAGCTATTTTGAGTTCATTTCAAGATTTAGCCCGGATAAAATCACGTGGTGACGAACTGAACAAAGGCTTGCTTAAAACAGCAGGTTACCCACAACTTGCTAGAAAAACACCAAATAACGTGGAGGAAGGTACTCCTATTTTTTACGAAATCAATGGAAAAAAAGGAATACTAGCAACTCCTGGAGATGAGGTAGCACAGTTGGCTAAAAAAGCGAAGGTAAGCATCAAAGCGTTCCTACGCTTTAATGACATGAGCGAACGAGATATGCTGAAGGAAGGGAATGTGTATTATTTGCAGATGAAAAATAAAAAAGGACCTATTGCTTTTCACACAGTCTTGGAAAACCAAACCTTGTGGGATATTTCACAAATTTATGGTATTCAGGTGAAGAGTTTAAAGAAGTTCAATCGCTTAACGTCTGTTCTATACCTTCAAAAAGGGCGTGTTCTTTATTTAAAATCAACAAGACCGAAAAATAAACCGATAGAAATCATTGAAGATCAGGAAGATTTGATAACTCCTCCTGCTCAAAATCTACCTTTAATGAAGGATATGGAGTCAAAAGAAGTTGCCAAAAAACCAACGGAGCAAGTGCAACAGAAAGACTCTGCAACAGCAACGAAGGTTGAGCCTGTATTTTCAGATGAAGAAGAAGATTACATCATCGTTGACCCCATCATTATCGAAAATACAAAACCCACCAATACCCCTACTGTCAACAAAGAACCAGCAAAAATTGACAACAAACCTATTTCTACAACACCAAGTAAAACGGCTAATGCTAGCTTACCAAGCGTTAAAACCGGTATGATTCATGTTGTAGGGCAAAAAGAAACGTTGTACAGTATTTCAAGAAAGTACCAGACCTCGGTTGAAAACATAAAACGTTGGAATAACTTGCCAGATAATGTACTCCAATATGGGCAAGAACTTCTGGTTAGTGAACCACAAATTAACACGTCAACAGAAAACCGAAGTTCAGAGGTAAGAAATACGTCCTCTGACCTACAAATACACGAAGTTGCTCCATCAGAAACTTTGTATAGCATATCCAAAAAATACGGAATGACTGTGCCCGAATTACAACGACTAAACGGGTTAACTGACAATACCATCTCCGTCGGACAAACGCTGCGAGTTGGAAGAGGAAATGGAACAACACAGACCAAAAATACAAGCATCAAACATATTGTCAGAGCAGGAGATACACTTTTCAGTATTGCTAAAAAATATGGCGTAAGTGTGAAACAAGTGCAAGACTTGAATAGGTTGAATGGAAATTCTATTTCTGTTGGGAAAGAATTAATCATAAAAAAATAAAAATGATACTCATAGAAGATACATGTATAAGTGATGATATTGCAGACAAGCTGTTTGTCTGTGACATTGAGAAATGTAAAGGAGCGTGTTGTGTAGAAGGAGATTTAGGCGCACCGCTCGAAGATGTCGAACTACCGATAATGCATGAGATTTATGAAAAAGTTAAACCTTATTTAACAAAAGAAGGAATAGCTGCTATTGAGGAACAAGGCGTTTATATTCAGGATTTCGAGGGCGATTTTTCTACACCAACGATAGATGGGAAAGAATGCGCTTATGCGTTATATGATGAAAAAGGACACTTAAAGTGTGGGATTGAATTGGCGTATAATGATGGAAAAATTGATTTTAAGAAGCCTATTTCTTGCCATTTATATCCAATACGGATTACAAAATACGAGCAATTTCATGCATTAAATTACGATAGATGGAGCATTTGTTCTCCTGCATGTTCGTTGGGAGAGCAGTTAGGTGTGCCCGTTTACCAGTTTTTAAAGGAACCACTTACACGCGCGTATGGAGAAGAGTGGTATAGGCAATTAGAACAAGAAATTCGTGACAGAGACAGACAATAAATTTAGTGCCATCTACGAAGTAGTCGCCTTGATTCCAGAAGGCCGTGTATCAACATACGGTGCTATAGCCGCTTATTTAGGAAATAAAAGAGGAGCCCGACTAGTTGGTTGGGCTCTCAATGTTAGCCATGGTATGTCGGAAATCCCCGCGCACCGCGTCGTCAATGCAAAAGGAGTTCTGACAGGCAAACATTTTTTCGCTACACCTACTTACATGCAAGAATTATTGGAAAACGAGGGTGTAAAAGTCCACAACGACCAGGTTGTAGCATTTGAAACCCACTTTTGGAATCCATCGATAGAATTAGCGTTGTAAATCTTACTTTTTTTTACGGCAGGCATCACTACAATACACCACCTCATCCCAGACTTTCTCCCACTTTTTTCGCCAAGAAAAGGGTCTATTGCAAACGGGACAAACCTTTGATGGGAAATTTTCTTTCTTTTTCATTTTCATGTTTTTTTAACTTTTTTGCGAAAAAAAAGTTTGTAAACTCAAGAAATCAATGCAAATGAATACATTAACACCAGAAGAAATTGACCGAATCATTGGGATGGCTTGGGAAGACAGAACTCCCTTTGAAGCTATCAAATGGCAGTTTGGACTGTCTGAAAAAGAAGTCATTGAGCTGATGCGCAGAGAAATGAAGCCTACGTCTTGGCGACTTTGGAGAGCGCGTGTGCAAGGAAGGGCAACCAAACATGCAAAAAAGAGTGCCGTAGATGATTTTCGCCACAAATGCAGCAGGCAGCGGGTGATTAGTCATAATAAAGTATCCAAGCGGATGTAAAACTTTTAGGAATATACGAGAATCATTTAAAAAGATTCATTCAATTAATTAACTTTGTGCCAAATTATATTTTGAAAACATCAACAAAATTAAAATGGCAGTTCCCAAGTTAGATCAAATAGATCATAAGTTATTGGAAATACTTCAAGGAAATGGTAAAATAACAAATGCGCAGCTTTCCAAAGATATTGGCTTATCTCCAGCTCCAACCTTGGAAAGAGTGAAGAAACTAGAAACAAGTGGTATCATCGAAAGCTATCACGCACACATAGATCGTGAAAAAGTAGGTTTGGGTGTCATGACTTTTGTTCAAGTTACCTTGAATGGTCATCGCAAATCTGTCACTGATTTATTCGTGAGTACCATCGAGCAAGTACCTGAAATCATCGAATGCCATCACGTGACCGGTTCGTGTGACTTTTTATTGAAGGTAATTGCCAAAGACATTGGTTCATACCAAAAACTAATCATGGAAACCATCAATGAGATTGAGGTCGTTGCAAGTACGCAAACCATGGTTATTCTATCGACATTCAAAAACAGCAAAGTATTGCCCATTCCTTGAAACGAAAAAAGCTCCTGACGGAGCTTTTTTCGTTTTCACACTTGCTATTTATTTGCTTTTTCTCGCCCCTCTCACTGGTTTTGTTTTCTTATCCAATTCCTTTAAAGCTGCTTTTCCTTTCGTATAATATACTGAATTTTTCTCAGACTCCTGCACTACTTTATCGTAATGTTGCCGCGCACTGACCCAATCTTGGCGCTCTTCGTCTAAATTTCCCAATGCCAAATGTGCTGCCAAGGCATAACCCGAATCCTCCGATTTGTTCAATAATGAATACCGAATCGTATCTTGGTAATACAGACGTGCCTGTATTTTGTTTAAACGGTATTTTTCATTGATGAATCCGAGAATGTAGCTTGCATACCGCCCGTCTGTCGCGCCATACCCATACGATTGAGCCTGCACTCGTGCTAACAATTCATTCGCATACCGTTCAGCCTCCTCAAATTGGGATAAAACAAACGATTCACGCGCAGCAAAACAATGAAAAAAAGCATTATTTGGATACAATGAATGCATCGTTCTTGCCATAATTAATGCCTTCGTATGTTGCCCTTCCATAGAGTAAATTTGAACCAAAAAGTAACGCGCTTCCATTCTTGTATAAAAAGCGTTATTAGCTACATTTTCTAACTGCTTGATTCCTAACTTTTTATCTCCTTTCTTAAAAAAAGTCAACAAGGGTTTGAGCGAAGGATACGTCTCATGAATCCATTTGGAATAATAATTATAAAGCCCATCCCCGAAAATCAACTCCGGATTAATCTGTACCTCTCCTCTACTTCTATCCAAATATTTCATGGCTTGTTTGCCCGCCCAAGCTGCTTTTACCCATTTTTCGCGTTCAGAATATAAACGACCTTTGAATGCATACGCTGCTGCCAAGAAAAAAGCCGCTTCTTTGTCGCGTGAGTCCTCGTCATACAAATCTTCTGCTTTTTTAATCGCCAAGTCCATGTATTCATGGCAAGTTTCGTCGTACCGCGTAACTTTTAAGTCTGGAACAATTTTCCACCATTCATTTAAACCCAGTAAAAAATGACCAATTGGGTGATTTGGATACTTGACCGTCAACCATTTAAAGTCTTTTTCAGCTTCGTAAAAATTGAAATTATACATATTGTTGATGGCATCATTTGTGCCAAGCTGAATGGCACGATCTGAAAGTAGCATCTGCCTTGGCGTTTCTGGTTCTTTGTTTGAAAAGAAATTAAATACCTGCGCAGAAGCAGCAGTTTGCACGAAATAAAGACCAATGAATAGCCAAAAAATACATCGAAAACGTGTGCTTGTCATGTTAATTTGAAAAGATTGTGTAAAAAAGAACGTTGAATCCGACTACAAAGTTGAGTTTATTATTCATTTTATTCACGTACTTTTTGGCTTTACACCTTGAAAAACAAAAGTCTATCCTTTAATTTGTAGAAAATTTTGGAATTTATAATCCAAATGTTCCCGAAACGCGTTTATTGGTTACGCATAACAATAGACCCAAGATTGAAAAAAGAAACGGCGATACTCCTCTTTGCTCTTGACCCATCCGATGAAATCAAGAGAAAGTCTCTTACTCGAACAAAGAATAAGGGTCTGAATCGCCGTATATTTTCTCGATTAAATTCCAAAGCGCTTGGCGTTGCTAAATCCACCCAACTTCCCGTATTTTTATCCCAAGAAATTCCGCATTCAGGGGACACCTTCGGTACGAAAATAAGTACTTGCGCCGCTTATCTATTCGGGTTGGGTTATGAAAAACTCATTTTAATTGGTAATGACTGCCCTTCTTTATCCAAAACACAAATCTTGGAGGCAAATGCCCAATTAGAAAATTATGCACACGTTGTTGGTCCTGACCAACGCGGTGGAACTTACCTCATCGGTTTACATGCCAGGGATTTTGACCCAAAATCCTTCCAAAATCTTCAGTGGGAATCTAACTCCTTTTTTACAAGCTATATACAATTCACGAACGACGCTGCGTTCCGGCTTTCAATGCTTTCTGACTTACATTCTTTTGGAGATGTACTGACATACGAACCCTCGGTTCTGTTGGTACGTCTCATAAAAGAATGGATTTTAGATTTTTATAATTCTCTCATTCTACATCGCACAGAGATTTATGCAAATCCTGTGTTTTATACCTCCAAACAACTTCGAGCCCCCCCATCTCCTGTTTTTTTTGCTGCTTAATTTGCACTTCTCTTATCTCATTTAAGATAGGCGAACGCACTTTGTTGTATTTACTCAAAAAAAACACGTATGAACCCTGTCAAAAGTCTTAAAGCTCAAAAAAAAGCACTCGGCGAATCTGCATTTCAACTTCAAGTTTTGAATGATTCAGAACAACTCGGACGCACCCTGCCTACTTTCGCATCGTATTTAGAAGCTGAAAATATCTTTCCGCTGAAACCTAAATCGGTGGACATTTTTCAAATCAATGTCGGAAAAATGTGTAACCAAGTGTGTACGCACTGCCACGTGGATGCTGGGCCAGACCGCAAGGAAATCATGACGCGTGAGACCATGCAACATTGCCTGAATGTTTTGGCAAAATATCCGTTTAAATCCATTGATTTAACAGGTGGTGCGCCAGAAATGAACCCTGATTTTCGCTGGTTTATCGAAGAAATCCGAAAGATAAGTCAAGAGGTTCAAATCATTGTACGGTGCAATCTGACCATCATTGTAGCCAATAAAAAGTACAACGATTTGCCTGACTTTTTCAAAAAACACCACATTGAAGTCGTTTCTTCTTTGCCTTTTTACTCGGCAAGTCGTACGGATGCCCAACGTGGTGACGGTGTTTTTGAGGATTCTATCAAAGCGTTGCAAATGCTAAATGCCGTTGGTTATGGAATCGAAGGAAGCGATTTAATCCTTAATCTGGTTTATAACCCTGCCGGTGCTTTTTTACCTTCAGGACAAGCCGGTTTGGAGCGAGAATTTAAACGTTCTTTGAAAAATAAATTCAATATTGACTTCAATCAGCTTTTCTGCATTACCAATATTCCGATTAGTCGCTATTTAGATTACCTGATTGTCAGTGGTAATTTTGGTGATTACATGGAGAAATTAGTTCAAGCTTACAATCCAGAAGCAGCGCATGAAGTCATGTGTCGTTCCACGATTTCTATCAGTTGGGACGGTTATCTGTACGATTGTGACTTCAATCAAATGCTCGAATTAAAGGTAGCTACCAGCGAAGCAAGGCAACACATCAGTGCTTTTGATTACGACGAACTCATGCAGCGAGAAATTTTTGTAAACCAGCATTGCTTTGGCTGTACGGCAAGCTCAGGAAGTTCTTGCCGAGGAGAAGTAACCCATACGTCATCCGTCAGCGCCTAATTTTTCGTCCAATTTTTTACTAGACAGACAAATGAAACAAAAATACCTTTTGTTGTGCTTCGCCACGACCTTACTTTTCTGTGCCCCTTGGATAGGTTTTGCACAGGAATCCCAAACCATCCTAGGCAAAGTCTTGGATAATCAAACAAAAGAACCCATTGTTGGCGTCAATATTACGGCTGCCGTCCAACAGAAAACAGTCGGTACACAAACAAACGCCGAGGGATTATTCCAGCTGAATATTCCTAAAGAAGTAAAGAAAATCAAAATTTCTTCTGTTGGTTACACCACTCAAGAAGTTCTTGTTTCTTTTGCCTCTCCGATGCTCATCGAACTAGAACCAGGCGCTGTACTGAGCGAAATTGTCGTAACAGCTCTCGGGTTAGAGCGTGACTCTAAAAGTTTGGGTTATGCCGTTCAGCAGGTCAATTCAAAAGAAATCAGCCAGGTAAAATCAGCGAATTTCTTAGATAATTTGGCTGGACGCGTAGCGGGTGTCACCATTACATCAGGCTCGACAGGAGTTGGCTCAAGTTCCCGGATTTCTATTCGAGGTGAAGCTTCCTTTACAAACACATCGCCCTTATTTGTCGTAGATGGGATTCCGATTAACAATAGTACCGTCGTGAATAATGTAAATGACGATGCCAACGGATTTATGGAAGTCGATTTCGGTAATGGTGCAATGGAAGTAAACCCGGACGATATTGAATCTGTTACCGTCTTGAAGGGACCCACTGCCGCTGCCTTGTATGGTACGCGTGCTTCCAACGGAGCAATCTTGATAAAAACAAAAACAGGTGGGGCAAAAAAAGGAATCGGTGTGCAAGTCAATAGCACCATTTACGGGGAGACACCTTTTCAACTTCCACAATTCCAAAACGAATACGGTCTCGGAAATAGCGGTAGATACGCTTTCAAGGATGGATTAGGTGGAGGTATCAATGATAACATCACCTACAGTTTTGGGCCCAGGCTGGATGCAGGTATTTCACTACCTCAATACGATAGTCCAGTAACATTGGCGAATGGAACGGTTGTTCGGGCTGGAGACGTTGCCGTTCACGGCGGTTTGCCTATTACTCCAACGCCGTTTGTTGCTTATCCAACTAATCTCCGTGATTTTTACCAAACGGGCAGAACATTCATCAATAATGTAGCTATTTCAGCGGGAACAGAAAAAAGCCAATTTCGTCTTTCTTTGACAGACTTGGATAGCAAGTCCTATATTCCAGGTGTTGACTTGAATCGTAGAACGGTCGCTTCGTCGATGCAGTTTGCACCAACAAATAAATGGACAATCACGAGTAATCTCAACTATATCCAAACAGGAAGCTCGAATAGACCTGCAACCAAGTATGGTTCAGAAAATATCAATTATGCCTTGGTAGCCTGGTTTGGTCGTTCCAACTCCATTGAACCGCTGCGTTCGTATTGGCAACCTGGACTGGAAGGAATCCAGCAATTTTCGTACAATTATACATTTTTTGACAATCCGTATTTTACACTTTTTGAAAATAGAAACGGGTTTCAACGCGATAGACTTTTTGGGAATATCGTTAGTAAATACCAATGGACACCTGAACTTTCCTTGACAATACGAACGGGTATGGATTACCAAAACGAGAACCGTACTTTCCGCCGTGCTTACAGCAGCAATCGGTTTAAAAGCGGTGCTTATGCGGAACAACAAGTATTTTTTAGAGAAGTCAACTCCGATTTCTTGCTAAATTATACAAAAAGTATCGCAAACAGTCAGTTCGATATTTCGCTTGGTGGAAACCGCATGGATCAACGTGCCTTCACTAATCAAACACAAACCTTGACATTGGCGCAGCCGGGTGTCTATGCGTTGTCGAATGCTGCCTCGCCGCTAGAATACTTCCAAAGTGCTGCTAATAAGCGCATTAATAGCTTTTATGGGGTTGCTAAATGGGGTTATAAAGATTTTCTTTTTGTCGATGTTACTGGTAGAAACGACTGGTCGAGTGCATTAGCAACTACAACAAGTACACAAGGAACTTCTTTTTTCTATCCATCGGCAGCGGTAGGATTTGTCGCGTCTAATGTCTTAAAATTACCTGAACAAATCTCATTCTTAAAGTTGCGGGCGAGTTACGCACAAGTGGGCAATGACACCAATCCGTTCCAAACAGTAGGCACTTTTGTTGCGCGTACACCTGTAAATGGTCTGCCGACCTTCACGGATCAATCCCAAATCCCGAATGCTAATTTACTTCCGGAGCGGATTAGTTCAGCAGAATTTGGATTGGATGTTCGGTTTTGGGGAGATAAGTTAAAGCTTGATTTGACGTATTTTAATGCCTTAAATGAAAACCAAATTATTTCATTGCCTATTGCGGTTTCGTCGGGTTATTCTCAGCAGAGTATCAACGGTGGCGCGGTTCGTAGCCGTGGATGGGAGGCCATTTTAGATGCGTACCCAATCAAAAGAGCCGCATTTAGTTGGCGTACGACCTTCAATTTCAGTACATACCAAAATATTGTTGAGAAACTTCCGATTCCTGGACAGACCATCACATTGGCATACAATCGAATTTATGATAGCGTGAATCAAACGATTTGGTACCAAGTAAAAGAAGGAGGCCGTATGGGTGATATGTATGGAACAGGCTATCAGAAAAACGAAAATGGCGAATTTATCGTCAATGCAAATGGCTTATATATTGCAAATAACGAGCTGATTAAAATTGGAAATTACAATCCAGACTTTATTTTAGGCTTGAACCAAACGTTCCAATATAAACAAATCCAATTGGGTATTTTGATGGATTGGCGCCAAGGAGGTCAGGTTGTTTCACGGACATTGGCATTAGCTGCGGTAGGTGGACAATTGGAGGAAACGGCGTTTCGTCCGGAAGAAGGAATCATCGCACCTGGCGTTGTAAATGTTGGAACAGCAGAAAACCCTGTTTATCAACCAAATACAAAAGCTATCGCGGCAGAAACCTATTACCGAATGTTTTACGACAGAAATCACGAGGAAAACAACACTTATAATGCTTCTTACTTAAAAATCCGTGAAGTTATTCTAGGGTATCAATTACCGGCTAATTTACTCAAAAAGCGGGTAGAAAGTGTCCAAATCTCATTGGTTGGAAGAAACCTATTTGCCTTCAGTCAAATTCCTCATTTTGACCCAGAACAGTTTGGTTTTCAAGGACAACGCCTGGTTTCTGGTGTAGAAGATATGAGTTATCCAACAACGCGGAGTATTGGCGTAAAACTTGGTATTCAATTCTAACAAATCAAAAAATGAAAAAAATAATCATCTATATTTTATCTCTTTGGGTCTTTACAAGTACCAGTTGTACAGACCAATTTACAGAGTTAAACACGAATCCAAATGCACCCGTAGAAGTGCTTCCGGAATTACTTTTTCGGAAAGTTTTGTATGACCAAGCCGACCAAATGTCCTTAGAAGCTTTTGTCGCAGGGAATACACTGAGTCAGTATTTTACATCTATTGATTTTAATTTGTTCGACAGACACGGATTAGCTACACCGCAATACGGAGGAAATCCATGGAATTTCTTGTACGAAAATTTAAGAGATACAGAAATCATCTTGGAAAAATCACGCGCAAATGCTGCTTTCGCCGTTTATGAAGGCCCTGCCTTGATTTACAAAGCTTACTTGACCATGCTCTTGACAGACTTGTACGGCGATGTTCCTTACTCAGAAGCACTACGTGGAAAATCAGGGATAATAGCCCCAGTTTATGACACGCAAGAAGCCATCTATACGGGAGATAAAGGTATCCTCGCTAATTTGAAACAAGGCATTTTGCTCATCAATAATTACAAAGGCCCGCAACGTTTACAAGGGGATATTCTGTACAATGGTCAACTCGCAAAATGGGTAAAATTGGGTAATTCGCTCCAATTAAAAGCATACATGCGTATTTCCAACCAACGCGATGTTCGGGCTGAAATTCAAAAATTAGTAACTGATAATCAACTCATTACACAAGCAACAGACAATGCGATTTTCAATTTTACGGCTTCGCAGCCTACGAATTTCAAAATGTCCACCGCACGAATTGGAGACTTCAACCTGTATATTATGTCGGAAACGATGGAAGAGATTTTGCGTAGATACCAAGACCCACGTATGCAGGTTTTCTTCAGACCAACGGCTGCGAATAGCCAGGTATATCGCGGGTTACGCAATGGCCCAGATGCTTCTACTTTGTCTATTTCTGTGAGTAATTATTCGTTTGCTGGAACGATTTTTCGCGAAGATGCAGGTCGTTTGAAAGCTAATTTTATGACCAGTTTTGAGGTGAACTTCCTCTTAGCTGAAGCAGCCGAAAAAGGATGGATAACGGGAAATGCGCAAACCTATTACGAACAAGGCGTGAAAGATGCGTTTCAATTCTGGAATACATCTTTGCCAACTGACTATCTGACGACGGGTACAGCTGCGTTTTCGAAAGAAAATACAAGCAAAAGAATGGAACAGATTATAACACAAAAGTGGATAGCAAACATTTTGAATGGGTACGAAGGTTGGATAGAGTTCAGAAGAACTGGGTTTCCGGCGCTGAAACCCGTCACTGCAAGTTTAAACCAAGGTTTATTTCCTGTTCGGATGCCTTATCCGGCTACCGAGTCTGCATTAAATAACACAAATTACCGTGTTGCCGCAGATAAAACGAATAACAATAGCATTAATTCACCTGTTTGGTGGGATAAGTAAACGCATCATTATGCCCCTCGGCGGCTTGTCGAGGGGTTTATTTTTCTTACCTCTATGACACTACTTTCTTGGCAATGGCTACTTTTAATCGCCATTAATCTCATTTTATTTCTGGTTTCTCCGTGGTCAAACAAAGCCAATGATTTTTTCAAAGGGAGTTCCAACGACAAAGAACCAACTCTTTTTTTACTGACAAGCAGCTTGGTTATTTGTTGGCTATTTGCCAAATCCATCACAAACGCAGCTGATTTGGGCTATCAATTCGGGATTGTGGGTGGCGTGGCCTATTCGGGGTATTATCTCTCCTTTTTAGTCGCAGGTTTGGTCATTTACCGAATGCGGACGAAGGGCAATTTTACCAGTATTCATACATTTTTACTTCAGAAATACGGCAAATCAGCCGTTGCATTGTTCACACTCCTTATTACATTTCGGCTTTTAAACGAGATTTGGTCCAATACCATGATTGTTGGGAGTTACTTTGGAGAACAAGGCAGTACCGGATATTATGCAGCCATTGTTGTATTTACCGTCCTCACTTTGGCTTATACCTTGAAAGGGGGAATGCGCACATCCATCGTCACAGACTTGGTTCAGATGGCACTGTTTATTGTGCTTATTACACTCATTTTAGGTATTATTATTCCACAAACGGACGGTGGCGTGAAAACACTCGTTCAAAGTGGACAATGGCAATTTTCGCAAGGCGTAAACCTCTTGTTTGTTGCTCTCATTCAAGTACTGAGTTACCCATTTCATGACCCAATCATGACAGATAGAGGCTTCATCACCTCTCCGAAAGTAACCCGTACTGCTTTTTTATTGGCAACAATTATTGGTAGTGTTAGTATTATATTATTTAGTTTCGTGGGAGTTTACGCCAAATTAGCTGGACTCGCAACACCCGTAACTCTACAAGTTGCCAAAGTAATGGGTACATTTATGCTCTTAGCCATGAATACAATCATGGTGACATCTGCTGCTGCAACCATTGATTCTACCTTCACGTCCACAGCGAAATTAGTGCATATTGATTTACTTCAAGGGAAAAACCTGAGTGTCCCCAAAGCGCGCTGGACAATGATTATTCTCGCCGTTATTGGCACACTTCCTGTTTTATTTGACCCCGAAATCCTTTCAGCAACAACTATCAGTGGTACTATGGTACTCGGTTTAGCACCTGTTTTCTTGTTCTGGCGAATGAATGCACCCAAAATCTCTTATTTTTTATCTGTAATGATTGGAATAGGAACAGGATTCTTATTTTTGTTTTTTCCAATTCCTGACTATTTATTACTGACAGACGGAAAATACGCAGACTTGCTTGCCGTCAATTTATACGGAACAGTGGGCTGTTTCATTGGATTTTTAACTCCTATTTTAATTCAAAAACGTGGATAATACGATACAACATCTAGGCGAAATTAAAGGAAAGATTTTGGTTTTTGGCGGTGTCTATTCCAACTTTCAAGCATTGGAAGAACTCGCTTATCTAGCAAAAAAAGAAGATATTCCAGCCGAACGCATCTTTTGTACGGGCGATATTGTCGGGTATTGTGCATCTCCAGTGGAGTGCCTCGCGTTTATCCAGAAATGGGGTATAAATGCCATCCAAGGAAATGTAGAAGAAAACCTCGTCAATGGAACGGAAGATTGTGGCTGTAATTTTTCAGAAGGAAGCCGTTGCGATGTATTTGCCAAACAATGGTTTGCCTTTGCTACTTTAAAAATGACTCCCGCGACATTGGCATATATGGAAAACCTACCCAAACGCATCACTTTTTCGTATGCCGGAAAAAACGTTCACTTGCTTCATGGCTCCGATACAAATATTTCTGAATTTGTTTTTGGCTCTACGCCCTGGGAAATCAAAAAAAACAATTTTGCCTCCACAAAAGCAGATATTATTCTAGCCGGACATTGCGGTTTACCCTTTGCTGATGTGCAAGAAAACTTATTTTGGCTCAATCCAGGTGTAATTGGTATGCCAGCCAATGACGGAACGCCTCGTGTTTGGTACATGCTGCTCGATGACACATCTGGTGCGTTTTCGTATCAATTCAAATCCTACGAATATGATTCAGGAGAAGCCAACCAATTGATGTTGGAAAATGGGCTTCCCTTTTCGTATGCAGATACACTTTTGACCGGAATTTGGGATAATTCGGATATTCTCCCTCCGTATGAGACCAGCCAACAAGGAATTTCCTTAAATTTGGAGTAATTCTAATCCAATGACTTTACTTCTAACTATCTTGCCTCCATGGAATTCATACGAAACATATTTCGAAAGGTATTCGGTTACTTCGTTCGTGGCCTCTTGTTTGTCGCGCCTGTCGGGTTTACACTCTTCATTTTGTACAGCGCTTTTGATTTTGTGGATGGACTCATTCAAATTCCGTTTGATAGCGAAACAAGTACTCAACCATTTATTATCCCTGGACTTGGCTTTCTGATTGTGGTAGGTGGAACAGCAGCTATTGGCTTTGTATTCAGCACATTACTGCCACAGACAATTCAAAACTGGCTTGAAAATGTCATTAAAAATTTACCCATTGTAAAAATATTTTACACTGCTTTCCAAGATTTAACCTCTGCTTTTGTTGGTGATAAACGGAAATTCCAACAACCTGTCATTGTGACTATAAATAAGGAATCAGGGGTAAAATTAATGGGATTTATCACGCAAAAAGATTTAACTATTTTGCAATTACCCGGGCAAGTTGCGGTATATTGCCCACACAGTTATGCGCTTTCAGGGGTCATGTATATTGTACCCAAAGAAAATATTGAACTTCTTCAAATGCCAAGTGCCGAAGTAATGAAACTTATTATCTCCGGAGGCGTTTCTTTGCTAGATAAACAAGACTAATTTATGAAAACAACCTCCACTTTACTTCTGCTATTCACTTTTCTTCTTTTTTTTCAGTCTGGAATTAACGCCCAAGATTATCATTTGAGAGAGCCCGAAAGTGTAGAAGAATTACTCAAACGAACCAATCCAAACTATTACAGAGCGATTCGAAACAAAGAAAAATACCTCGTCGTTGAGAATCTAAAAAATATGAAACGGAAACGCATTTTTATTGGAGATACGTTTCGTTTCAAAACAAAAGACGACCTGTTTTTTCAAGAAGAGGTTTCCCGTATCACGGATTCTACCTTCACGATTTATTACTTTGATTTAACCGCCAACCGGCTAGAAAGTAGGACTTTTCGTATAGATGAAGTTGCGCGTGTTTATAAAAGGACGGTAAAAAAAGGGTTGAATATTACGTTTTCTGCGGCTGCTTTGTCGCCCTTATTGTATGATTGGGCTTTTCTACGGATTCCACCCTGGCAGAATAAAAATACCATCATTGGTATTGCCGCACTTACCGCCGGAAATGTCGTACTTGCCAATGCGAACAAACTTTTTTTAAGTAGAAAAGTAAGTGAAAATTACCGAATACGGGTTTTTGAAGCGTATTAAATCAAGTGAAAACAAAAGATTTTAGACAATAAAAAAGCCGAGTAACCCAATTTAAGTTACTCGGCTTTTTTATTCATAACAAACGATTTAAGCGGGAATATCCATTCGAATGCGCCAGTCTTTAGGCAAATAATTATTGATTCTTCCTTGCACGTCTTTGAGCCAACCAAGTTGATACCCTTTGTACGTGGCAACCAACCAGCCCCCTGAAACGGAGGAGTCCGGTAGGTCAACGGATTGGTCAATTGACAACGTTTCGCGCTTAAAATATCTTTGAGCATCTTCAAATGAGAGTTCAATTCTTGGAATCTGCTCGTTCAATTCGTTTGACAGCGCAAGGGCATGAGAAGGAATAAACGCCTCTCCCTTGAATAATCCGATTTCAAAACCAGACGAATGTTTGCTAAGTGCATAAAAAACCTTGCCATAATCAGCTAAATTTTCTTTGCGTAGCGCTACAATTGTACCTTCGTTTTTCAGGAAATACTGAAACTTCGCTGGTTCTTTCAGCCATGTAATTGCTTTTTCCAATTGTCTTTGACGTACTTGGTTCAATTTAACTTTTGCATCCACACGATTAAAACCTCTTCCTTTTTGTCTGAAAACAGCCAAATAAAAACCCTCGCCTTTCAGTTTGTGCGGATAAAATTGAACACCACCTTGGGTAGCTTGCATTCCAAATTCTGGGTTCAATGCAACATCAATACGCTCAAGCTCAGTTATTTGTGTAATATAGGCCACGTTTTCATCATTTTCTTTGGCATTGTATGTACAGGTAGAATAAATCAAAACACCATTTGGAGCAACAAGAAAAGCGGCGGCTTTTAAAATTCTTTTTTGACGTGCAGAACACAATTCGACATGTTGCACAGACCATTCTTTGGCTGCTTCGTCATCTTTCCGGAAAAGCCCTTCTCCGGAGCAAGGGGCATCTACAAGAACCACATCAAAGAAACCTTCCAACTCGGCCATTGTTTCAGGGTCGTGGTTGGTGACGACATAATTGGTGAATCCCCATTTGAGTAAATTTTCTTTGAGTGCGGGGATTCTACTTTTAATGACTTCATTCGCCATTAAAAAACTATTCTCTGTTAATTCAGCAGCTAAAGTAGTGGTTTTTCCGCCAGGTGCAGCACATAAATCCAGTACCCGAAGAGGTTTGGAGGTGTCCATGGTTTGGCGGACGGCTTCGGCTACAAACATAGAGGAAGCTTCTTGTACGTAATATCCACCTGCTTGAAAAACAGGATCAACGGTAAAACTTGGGCGTTCAGGTAAATAATACCCGTATGGATGCCAAGGCACTTTTTCGGAGTCAGCAAGTAGTAAATCAGGCAAATTTTCTGTTCCTTTTCTTGGATTTACGCGAATACTAACGGGGGGCTGCTGGGCAAGTGCTTCAAAAAAAGAAGAACTTTCAGCACCTAACTGCGACTCCATTTGCGCAATGAAAGCAGCAGGCAATTGATTTTTCATCATATAACTTTCGGACGTATTTTACACACAAATTGACCACAAAGGTACACATTTTGGCTAGATAGCGCGTGAAAATAAAAAGAGGAAACAATAAACTGAAAAACACACAAAAGGAAGATGTATTCAAGCGAACCTGCTATATTTGATGTTTAAAACTTAAAATTCATCAACGTATGCCATCGTGGTTTCAAGCCAAAATAAAATACCAAGTTCAAGATGAACAAGGACGCCAAAAGGCGATTTCAGAAGTGTATCTTTTCGACGCAGTATCTTATACAGATGCTGAAACGCGACTTTACAACTATGTAGCACAGAATATGCCTGATTTTCAATTAACGGGTTTGACAAAATTACGGATTCAGGAAGTTTTTTTTGAGGAAGAAGGTGCAGTGACTTGGTACAAAGTGAAAGTCAACTACATCGAATTTGATGAGAAAGCGCAGAAAGAAAAGAAAATTCCTTACACAATGTTAATCAACGCGGAAAACCCAAAAGAAGCGTATGAAAAAATGATTGAACGGCTTGGGACGGTACAAGATTACCAAATCACGGACATCAATCTGACACCTATCTTGGAGATTGTCCCGTATGAAAGTGAGATTGAGCAAAAGATAAAAGATGGTCGGTTAACGCCTATTTCTGAACTTCAAAACACGGAAGAGCATGTCTAAAAAAACGGTTATTACGGGGGCAACCTCGGGTGTTGGCAAAGCGACCGCCATTGCGCTTGCTCGGCATGGGCACGAGCTTTTCCTTTTGGGTAGAAATCAGAAAAAACTACAAGAAACCCAGCAAGAAATACAGAAAGCTTTGCCCCAAGCGCGTGTGCATTGTATCCTTGCAGACCTCTGTGATTTGGCTACTGTGAAGGCAGCCGCAGAGGAAATTGGTACACTTACAGATCACGTGGATGTATTAATTAATAATGCAGGAGGTATTTTTGGGTCATTTTACCGAACAACCGACGGGCTGGAAGAAGCATTTCAAGTCAATCATTTGAGTCATTATTTATTGACGAGAAAGTTATTTCCTTTGTTAGAGAAAAGTGGCGCAGGACGAATTATCTCCGTTTCGTCTGAGGCGCACAAAATGGGAAAAATAGATTTTGATGATTTATCCGCCACGAAAAACTTCAACGGTTGGCGGCAATATGGCGCAACAAAAATGATGAATATCTTATTTGCCTTTCGTTTGCATCATTTGTACTACAAACGTAATGGCATTGCTTCTTTTGCATTACACCCCGGAGTTGTACGAACAAAATTTGGGGCAAATAACGGAGGATATTTATCCTTTTTCTCTTGGTTGCCTTTCCTAAAAACCCCTGAACAAGGAGCTGAAACAAGCATTTATTTAGCAACAGAACCCATTGAGAACCTAACAAGCGGAAGTTATTACAAGGACAAGAAAATCGCTTCGCCACATCCAAAGACACTTGATTTAAGCTATCAGGAGGCTTTATGGATTCAATCAAAAATATTGGTGAAGAGGAAAGGACTGTTATAAACTACGAACGATACGCAAACTTATCTTTCAGTTGATTGATGGGTTTCTCAAATACGTACCAAGACAACGTTGCCACCACGAGCGTCAGGACATACAATAGGCCAAATTTGAACGCACTATTCTGTAAGAGGGCGGGAGAAATTTGGTCTATTTTCATAAATACGAAATGTAGTGGATGCGTTTCTGGGAAATAGTATTCGTTGTAAATAAATTGGTGATACACGTATATTCCGTAGCTTACTTTCCCGATATAAACCAAAAAAGGCAATTCAAAAAAGGAAATAAACCGATTTGAGAACGTATGTTCGGTAGGTTGAGAGACGAAAGCAATGAGAGAGAGCGAAAAAAATGCCTCAAAGAAACGCAGCGGAACAATGGAATAAAAATTGTGGTTTTCTGCTTCCATTTTGGATAAATAGGTAATACATCCAAGGAAAAAGAGAGAGAAAAGTAAGGTAGAGAATTTAGAAAGCAAGCGATGCAATGTCCAATCGTATCTGCGAGCCAAAGCCAGCAGCGCACCTAGACCGAATGCATCGAGACTCGTTGGCATCCAAACATAAGGTGTAATCCATTCATAACCAGAGAGATAAAAGAAAAGCCGAAGTCCAATTGCGAGAGGTAAAAAGGAGAAAATAACACGGCTTACCCAATTTTTAGGAACAAAAAAGATAATAAAAGGAAAGAAAAGATAGAATTGTTCTTCAACAGCCAAAGACCAGAGGTGGTCATAGGAACCCATCCAGCGTTGATGAAACGCCATGTAATTATTGGTCATGTAGGTCAGTAACCAACCGACTTTTTCACGGGTTGTTGACACATCAAACAACCAAAGCAAGGCTATTACAAGATAATAAAGTGGAAAAATACGGATTGTTCGACGGATATAGAACTGCTTCAAAGAAAACCAATGGCTCTGATTTTTAGCTTCGTCGGATTCTTTCGCCTTGAGGAGAATGCCTGAAATCAGAAAACCACTCAAAACAAAAAACATACAAACGCCTAAATAACTCGGATAAAACCCAACTTTATCGTCACCTATCCAATGGGCAATCAGTACAAGTGTGACGGCTAAAAAACGAATACCATCTAGTGATTTTATGTAAGCAGTGGGTTGATTCATGAAACGATATGTAAGAATGTAGCGGAAGAGTAGGTAAAATTAGTTCAAAAGGAATTATATTTTACCTCTTACTCACAAAAACGAAAAAAAACACATTAATTTTTCGAAAAAAAAAGCAAATTTGAAATAAGAAATCCCAAAACTAACAAAAAGTTGAAACGTCGTTCTATTTTAATCATTACCATCTATTTCTCTCTACTTGTTCCATCCATTGCACAAATCACACTTGAATTTCCATTTACCCGAATGGTATTTCAACGTGATTTAGAAAATAAAGGAAAAATTCTCATATCTGGACATACCATTCCTAAAGTTGACTCAATTACGGCTCAATTAGTGTCCATTTCACCTGAAACCGAAGAACTACAGCCAGAGATAGCCTGTATTCCTTTACGGAACAAAAATAAGCTATTATTTTCCTCTTTCATTGAGGCTCCAAGCGGCTGGTACAATCTAATCATTCGGTCATATCGAAACAATCGGTTAGTAAATACGTACCAACTTGAAAAAATTGGGATTGGGGACGTTTTTTTAATAGCAGGTCAATCAAATGCACAAGGAAATGGTTTCAGAAATCCTCCTTCTTCTACTGATAAATACGAAAGGGTGAATACGATTGTAGGTTACTCAACTACTTTGGAAAAACTTACGAATTTCAACTTTCAAAAATTGGTAGCACCCTTAAACCTATTTCCAACAGGAAATACATCTTGGTGCTATGGTCTTTTGGGAGACTTGCTTGTTCAAAGAAATAATGTTCCTATTTTGTTTTTAAATGCAGCTATGGGCTCTACAAGTTCTACTGATTGGGCGTTGAGTGTAGAAAATAGTGCTGTACACACAACCGGCAGACTCGATTTTCCTTACCATCTTTTGGCTAAAACTCTTCAATTTTATGCGAATATTACAGGATTAAGAGCTATTTTATGGCATCAAGGAGAATATGACACGCTTTTCCCTCCAATAGATTCGTACTTTACGAATGTGTCTAAGGTCATTGCTGCAACACGAAAACAAGTAGGATTTCAATTACCTTGGGTCGTTTCAGAAGTTTCGTATATTTTAGAAAAAACCAGTCCATCTGTCATTGCTGACCAAAAGAAATTGGTCAAAGAAATAGAGCAGGTTTATTCAGGTCCTGCAACGGACGGCTTTATAAATGCAAGAAGTGATGGCATTCACTTTTCAAATGAGCCTGGATATAACGGACTTACCTTACTAGCACAAGCTTGGGAAAAAGCACTTTCACCTTCTTTTTTTAGACAAGCAGAACCACTTCTTCCAAACTTTGAAATACCAACATACCTGAATGAAAATGATGAAAATACATCTCCAATAGATTTCATTCCCGCTTCTTTCAATGGTAGTTTTGAAAGCTTTTTGTTTATTCAATCAATGAATGGAAATCATTTTGTATCGCCCAAAATAAGTAACAAACTCTACATCCAGAAATAAAATATTCCTCTATTTTGGGTATTAAAGTACGGACTTTGGGTGTGTAGTATAAAATCAATGCGCCAATTGACAATAAATATCTTGCCAAATTTAAGGGAAAAATGAACACATTTTAAGGGCTTGAAATCTATGCATTGATTGGTAACTTTCGACAAACAAGCTTCTTTTTGCGACATTTGTACCTAGTTTACATCAATGTTCGTGTTTTTTCTATTGTATTCTTTTTTACTTTTACATTGGTTTATTTTTAAAATTTATATCAATTTGGTTTTTACCTATTCAATCAAGAATAAACCAAATTAATGTCTGAGAAGTCAACCCAATCTCATCTCTAAACCTTTTATTCAACCTACTAACGTATGAAAAAAATCTTACTCCTTTTGCTCTCTATCTCGAGCTTTGCCCAGCGTATGCCTCAGGGAAGTCATGAGATTTTACACGAATTACAAAAGTTTCAGGTTGTTGGTAATGTAATGTACGTAGCTGCCCACCCAGACGATGAAAATACATTATTTATTACCTATTTAGCCAACGAAAAAAAGGCTAGAACAGCTTATATCGCCATGACTCGCGGAGATGGCGGTCAAAATTTAATTGGTAACGAACAAGGTGAAAATGTGGGATTAATCCGTACCCATGAGCTGCTAGAAGCCCGCAAAAGAGACGGTGGTGAACAATTTTTTACCCGTGCCGTCGATTTTGGATTCACCAAAACAACGGATGAAGCACTTACTACTTGGGGAAAAGAAAAAGTATTGCACGATCTCGTTTGGGCAATACGCAAATTCCAGCCTGATGTCATGGTGAACCGTTTTCCACCAGATTCTCGGGCAGGGCACGGGCACCACTCTGCCTCCGCAGTACTTTCTGCTGAAGCATTCGATGCCGCCAGCGATCCTACTCGATTCCCAGAGCAACTAAAATACGTGAATACTTGGCAACCTAAACGCCTCGTATGGAACTCCTACAGCCCTGGTTTTCAGAATAATACACCCGAAGAACCCTCCTATATCAAAATTCCTTTGGGAGATTTCAACCCACTTCTCGGCGCCTCTTATTCTGAAATCGCAGCCGAAGCTAGAAGTATGCACAGGAGCCAAGGCTTTGGTTCGGCTAAAACACGCGACCAACGCACAGATTACGCCCTTCATATCAAAGGAACTCCAGCTCAAAATGACCTTTTTGACGGCATCGACGTCTCTTGGAATAGGATTCCTGGAGGTGCGCCAATCGGAAAAGCAATGGAAAACGTTATCTCTTCTTTTTCTATCTTTAATCCTGCCAAAAGCGTTCCTGCCCTTCTTGCCATTTACGATGAACTAGATAAACTCCCTAAATCCGTACATACTGATTATAAAAAAGAACAACTTAAAAATTGTATTTTAGCCGCCGCAGGCATCTGGACAGAAGCAACATCCACACAACCTTTTGTAGCACAAGGCGAGAAAGCAAAAATATTTGTGCAACTCAATAGCCGCAATTTGGAAGGCGTGATACTCGAAAAAATTTCTTTTCAACATATTCAAAAAGATTCGACCCTCCAACTCCCACTCGGTTTAAATAAATCTGTTGATGTTCCTTTTGATATTTCAATTCCTTCAGATTTTCCAATTTCACAACCGTATTGGCTGCAAAAACCAAAAGAAAAAGGTTTCTATACCGTAGATGACCCTACCCGAATTGGTCTTCCGATGGCACCTGAGGCCGTTTCTTGTACCACCTTTTTACGCATAAATACGACCCTCTTACCTATTCATTTGCCCGTAAAAAATAAATATGTCGAACCATCTATCGGAGAAATTTACCGTTATTTTGAAATTCATCCACCCGTTACAGTAACTTTCCAAGAAAAAGTGTTGGTCTTTAACGAAAACAAACCACGCAGTATCTCGCTTCTTGTTCGTAGCAGTGCCAATGCGTTCAAAGGAAATGTAAGTATCTCTTTACCAAGTGGTTGGGCTATTTCTCCAAAACAAATTCCTGTCTCTTTCTCAAAAAAAGAAGAAGAAAAATTGGTACGTTTTGAACTAATCCCAACCTCTAAACCAACGCAGGAGGTTCGGTTAGTAGCGCAAGTGACACAAGAAAACGGGCGGTCATTTGCACAAGCATACAATACGATACAATATCCTCATATCCCTATTTTACATACGTTTCCACCTGCTGAAGCACAAGCAATAAAGCTGGATTTGAAGAAAAGTGGGTCTAAAATTGGGTATATCGCGGGCGCGGGCGACGAAGTTCCCGCTGCATTGGAACAAATCGGGTATGAAGTAACTCTATTAAAAGAGGCAAATTTTAGTCAATCACTTGCTTCTTTTGACGCCATCGTCATCGGTGTACGCGCTTATAATACCGAAGATTGGCTTCCAAACTATGTGGATGCACTGATGAGTTACGTAGAAAAAGGAGGAAATCTCGTCACACAGTACCAAACAAATGCCTTTTATGGTGTACCTAAAGCACGTAAATTAGGCCCCTTTCCATTTGAAATCGGACGTGGACGCGTAACAAATGAGGAAGCTGAAATAAATATTTTAGATGCAAAACATCCTATTTTTACAACACCCAATAAAATCAATGCCAACGATTTTTCAGGCTGGGTTCAAGAAAGAGGATTGTACTTTGCTTCTAAATGGGCTCCTGAATACCAAACATTGATGTCTATGAAAGATGACAACGAAAAAAGTACAGAAGAAGGCGCTCTTCTTTACGCACCTTACGGAAAAGGGAACTTTGTGTTCACAGGACTTGCATTTTTTAGACAACTACCTGCCGGCGTTCCCGGTGCTTACCGTCTCTTTGCCAATATGTTATCTATCCCAAAAAGATAATTTTTAAAACATAAAAAGAGGGGAAATGACAGAATCATTTCCCCTCTTTTCTATTCATTATCACCTTGAAACGAATAATTTTCATATTCTAAACTTTATTCTGCGCCAAATGTACGAAGGACTTTTCTCGGACTAATCAAATAGCTTTTCCCTACTTCAAACCACCATCCATCGCCCATAGAAACATACATACCCGTTTTGTTTGGTTCTGTATTTGTTGCCTCTTCATAAAGCATTTCACCAGAATAAATTTGCTTCAATAATTTATTTAGTTCTTCCCACGTAAGTTCCTCACGCACGGGTTTTCCAGAAATTTGATGATGTACCCGCACCAAGGAACGTTCCACAAATGAAGCCTTGATTTGATGTGTCTTTTTCTGTCCACCATCTATGCGTTGAAGCGTAATTTCCATTGGTTTTTCCCGATTACTTGCCTCAAAAATAGCTTGTACCAACTCATTTAAAAATGCTTGCCAATCCTCTTCATTTGCAGGATAAAAAGCCGATTGATTATCTACTTGAATTTCCCAATAAGCTTCAGATTCGGCTAAAAATTGTTTTTCAACCGATTTTGTTTTTTTCAAAAGTTGTTCCAGAACTACTTTCCAAACGGTTGGTAACGAAATTTTCTCTTCCAAATCATCTTGCCCCGTATAGCCTTCTTCTTCTAATTCTTCCTGTGTAAAGTCTTCTCTATCAAGAAAATACATGCCAATTTCGAGTTCTAAACTTTGGCTTTGAGTTACAGATAAGCGTAGTTCAATGGCTTGCGCATGGGGTGGTGGAACTAGTTCAGACGTTTGGTATTTAACGACTATTTCTTGCATATTCTACTGTTTTATTTTTGTCAATTTTAGCCGTTGGAGTTTCTTTGAAAGGAGATATACAAATCCACTCTTTTGGTTTTTCATAGGTTTTTAACCGTTGAGAGGCAAACGCCCAAAAGTCTGCGATGGTTCCGGGTGGTTGTTGTGCCTCCACATAAACGACCAATCTTTGCCCCAACACGTCATCTGGTTCTCCCCAAGCAAAAAAGCGATGCGAGATGCCATTTGTAGCAAACCAATTTCCGATTTCTACGTCTATTTTTCCTAATGGAATCTTTACACCTCCACTATTAATAACCTGATCTTTTCGACCAACGATTCGAAAAGAATTTTCAGCCCACATTTCTACTAAGTCATTCGTTACCAACCAATTATCTCCTGACATTTTCGAATGTATCTCCAAACATCCTTCTTCATTTTGACGAACCTGCACACCCGGAAGAGCAGTAAAATAAGGAAAAAATACCGGAGAATATGCCTGAATAGCCACATGACTGACCGTTTCCGTCATTCCGTAGGTTGCCCAAATTGGAAAGGTAAATTGACTTATTTTTTCTTGTAAAAGCGTTGAAATCGGTGCACCTCCAACGAGGATAGCTTTGGCGTTATTTACTATTTTTCGCGCTAATTCATCTTCCAAGATGTACTGCAATTGCATGGGAACAAAAGCAAAAAAGAGCTTTTGCTTGTATTTTTTTTGATTTAACCTTTCAAAAACTTGATTATCAATGGGTTGCGTACTTGGCGGCACAACATATAAATCCAATTTGAGATGACGCGCACGAAAAACCATCATCATTCCGGCAATATAGGAGGTATGAAGACAACAAAAAATACAATCTCCAGGCGCTAAATCAAAGGCTGATTGCGTGGTTTCAATGGAAGCAATAATTTGGGAACGGGAAATCGTAATCTGCTTCGGGTTGCCTGTACTTCCGGACGTTTCTATACAAAAAGAAGATTCACCTGCATCCCACTTTTGAACCAAATCATATACTTTTTGTGTGAACGCATCATCTTGATTATTGGACGGAAAAAATTTCCCAGTGTTGTCAATATAAAGCATAAAATCCCATTAATTTTCTGCAAATTAATGGGATTTATACGAAATAGGTGGAATTGATTACTCAAAAATCCGTAAGATATTGGAAGTTACATCGAATGAATACTTATACTGACGAAGAGGGCTGCCCGCTGGTCCGTTTTTTACGGTTCCATCCAACTGAAATGCAGAACCGTGTGCAGAGCAGTAAAAATCATTCTGGTTGGCACGAAAAGCCACAGTCACGCCTTGGTGCGTGCAATTGGACTGCACCGCAATAAACTCATTATTTGCTAACCGAACGACTATCACGCGTTGACTATTAATCACCAAAAAACCGTTGGGAGAACGAAGAGCCGAATTTGTATTCTGATTCAAATCCAATGAAAAATCCAATCTTGTAGAACCTGTCGAAGGGTTTGTCGGAGAGACGGGCGTTACATCAGCATCATCAGAACAAGCTTGCAAACAATTTAAAAGGAGAATACCTCCGATACTCAAACCCGCTTTTTTCATAAAATCACCGCGAGATATGAAATTCGTTTCATTTGTCGTGTCAGTCATGTTGATTTATTTTAAAGATTAAGGATGAACTCAATATACGTGAAAACTGTAAAAAAGGTTGAGACCTAACTTATAAGAAAAGCAGTGAATACATGCGATTTTTGGCAATATCTTGTAATTTTGCCAGCGCTAATTAAGTTGCTAAAAAAACAAGTTGTCATTAGAATTGTTTAACGAGGAGAGTGACTCGCAAGAGAAAAAACACATACAAGAACATAATTCTGATACCAACAAGCCTTTACAAAGATGCAGGAGAATCCGATACAAGATTTCAAAGTTGCTGAAAACCCGGGTCTGATGCCTTATGCGCACTCAGCAGGGGGCGCGGTCATCAAACCCGAAGACATGGGCAAGACCAAAGGGCGTGCGCAACTTGCCATGCGCCAACAAACGAACGAGCAACTCGATAAAATCTACAAACAGATGGAATTGCTTGCCAAGCAAGCTACAGAAGTAAAACACAGAATTGATGTTTCTGAGCGCATTTACGACGCAGACATGAATTTTGAGCCCATCATTAATCATGTCTATTTTTTATATGAGAAAAAAGATGGTTCTGATGTATTATCGATGGTTGCGCCGAGCGAATGGGGGCGAAAATTCCCTTTCAACCAATTCCTAGCCAAAGTATCTTTACTCGCTGACCACACCTGGAAGGTAGAGTTTTTTCAAGAAGAAGACCGTTCTTCTTTTATTCAAATGGACGACGAATAATTTTCATATTTTACTATATCAATACATATCTCGAATTTATGGAACGCAAATTAGACTGGAAAGTCATCAAGGAATACAAAGAAATTAAATTTCTTCTTCACGAAGGAATCGCGAATATTAGCATCAACAGACCAGAAAAACACAATGCTTTTACACCGCTGACTGTCCAAGAAATGATTGACGCCATGCACATTTGCCGCGAAAATCCAGCAATTGATGTCATCATTCTTTCAGGAGAGGGCGGTCGTGCCTTTTGTTCGGGTGGAGACCAGTCTGTTCGTGGGCACGGTGGATATGTCGGAGACGATTATACACCAAGACTAAATGTCCTCGACTTACAAAAAATGATTCGTTCGATACCCAAAGCAGTTATTGCAATGGTAGCAGGTTGGTCGATTGGGGGCGGACATGTTTTGCACGTCGTCTGTGACTTATCTATTGCCGCTGAAAACGCACGTTTTGGGCAAACAGGACCGGTAGTTGGTAGTTTTGATGGCGGCTTTGGTGCGTCGTATCTCGCGCGTGTCGTCGGACAAAAGAAAGCCCGTGAAATCTGGTTTTTATGTGACCAATACGATGCGCAAGAAGCACGTGAAATGGGGCTAGTCAATAAAGTTGTTCCTTTGGAGCAACTAGAAGAAACTACAGTAGCTTGGGCGAAAAAGATTCAACAAAAATCTCCGCTTTCAATCCGAATGTTGAAGTCATCGTTCAATGCTGAACTAGACGGACAAGCCGGAATCCAGGAGCTTGCTGGCAATGCTACATTGCTGTATTATTTATCAGAAGAAGCCAAAGAAGGGCGTGATGCATTCGTTGAAAAAAGAAAGCCCGACTTCAGTAAATTCCCTAAATTTCCTTGATATTATTTCACCCAAAAAGTACCAATATACCACTTATTGGTACTTTTTTTATTGATAACATTTGGTATGAACTACTGGCTCGTAAAATCAGAACCCTTTAAATATTCGTGGGATACGTTCGTTTCTTTAGGCAGAGACCACTGGGATGGCGTTCGGAATTTCCAGGCACGCAACAACCTAAAAGCAATGACTGAAGGAGACCTTGTTCTTTTTTATCATTCCAATGAAGGAAAAGAAGTCGTTGGTATAGCGAAAGTTGTACGTGAATTTTACCAAGACCCAACCACAGAAGACACGCAGTGGGTTGTTGTGGATTTAGAACCTGTCGAAAAACTCCCTAAGCCTGTTTCGTTGGCGACGATAAAAAACGACGAACGACTAACAAACATCTCGCTCATCAAACAATCCAGATTGTCTGTAATGCCTATTAAAAAAGAGGAGTTTGACATCATTTTATCCCTATCTTATGCGTAAAATCACTTTGTATTTTAGTTTCATTTTACTCTTTGCATCATTGGCAGGTTTTGGTCAGAGTTTCCGGCGCATTGAGCTTCCCATTCAAGGCAATCCGACCTCTTACAATCTCATGCCCTTGAAAGAAAAAGGATTCATTCTCGCAAATATGACGGAGCAGCGTGTCCTTCAAATCTCCAAATACGACTCCCTTCTTACCCAAGTTTGGCAGTTAGAAACAGAGATTGAGCCTGGTTTTAATTACATCGACCAATATGCAGATGACACCCACGTTTTTTTGCTTTTCGGGAATCGTTCGGGAGACCAATTTACGCTGGTACGCGTTGCAGGTTTTCTTGGAGCTATTCAAAAAACTCGGTTAACGAGCCTCCGAAACTTTGAACTTAATCAGTTTCGAGTTATCCAAAATACCATTTATTTGGCAGGTGTCGTAAAAAATGAACCCGTACTTATCTCCTACGCCTTTGGCCAAGCAGCCCCAAAGATTTTAAATTCTGGACTTGGCAAAAATGCAAATTTGCAATCCATTGAGACGCTAGATGATAATCTACTCCTCACCTACTCTATTCGAGAAAAAAAATGTGCGACCTTGGTTTTGAGAGAAATTACAGCCGACGGAAAAGTCGTCAGACAAACGGTAATAAAACCGAAAGATAATTTCTCCTTATTTACAGGGAAAATATTTCCTACTGGCGCAAATTCCTTCCTCATTGGTTCGTATGGATATGGCGGCACAAATGGCATTCAATCCTTGGAATATTTACCTTTTGGCGAGTTTGAGAATTTTTTCAATTACTTACCCAATCGACAAAAAGACCGTGTGGAACGCAATGTAGAGAAACAAAAGGGACGAGGAAATACCTATACCGTGACGAGTCGTGTATTTGTGCATGATGTTTTAGAGACTGAAAAAGGATTTTCTTTGGTAGCAGAGATTTTTACACCCGAATACGTTTCTAATTTCAATAATTTCGGGATGATGAGCCCATTCAGTCCATTTTGGGGGTCACCATTTGCCATGAGTCCTTTTTACAGAAACTATTGGGGTTTTAATTCGTGGGCTTGGAACCCTTGGTTGATGGGTTCTCCTAACAATGCACAGACCTTCAACGGATTTCGATACACACACGGGATAGTTGTTGGATTTGACCAGAATGGGAAAAGGCAGTACGATCATTCTGTCGTTTATACGAATTTACGCCTGTTTGAATTGCAAGAGAAATTGACGGTAACTGTTCGTGATGGAAAAAAACTTGCCGCCTACACAAAAGACAATGAACTAATAATCAATGAGTTTGGTGAGACCGAAGGAGAAAACAAACAACGAACATTTGAAATTGTGACAGGAAAGGAGAAAGAACGAATCAAAGAGACTACATTTGAAAATACGGCTCATTGGTTTGACAATTACTTCTTGGCATGGGGGGTTCAGAAAATCACCAGTAGTACAGAACGAAACCGGCAAGTTTTTTACATACATCGCATCAAATACTAGAAGTAATACGTCTAAAAATACCTATTACTCGATTCTACAAAGCTAGATTGGGATAATAGGTATTTTTTTGTGAATTTTGTATTCTTAAAAATATACCCAAAAAAATAATGACTTCATATAAGTCGATCTTAGGTTTTCTGCTCATTATCACCTCATTTTTGAGCTGCCGGACGGAGGAAAAGGAAGAATTTAAAATTCCTGAAAACCTACCTATTGACTCGCTCTACAACCAACAACAAGATATTTTATTTCTTACGGAGGCAATCAGTAACAATCCCAACATTTCAACCAATTACTACAAACGTTCTTTACTTTACGGCCAAACAGGAAACTGGGTATTGGCGCAAAAAGATATTAACCGAGCAGTTGCACTAAAACCCAATATAGACCGGTATCTCATCCAGCAAGCTGCTGTATATGTAGAACTAGAAGAGTGGGAAAAAGGACTTGCTGCGCTCCAGAAAGCAGAATCTCTTGGTTATAAAGAAGCGAAACTTTATTTGCTTCAAGCAAGAGTTTACCTCGGACTCAAGGATACGTTCAATGCACAAAATAGCTTGAATAGAGCCAAAAAGATGGCACCTTTCACTCCAGAAAATTACTATTACCAAGGAGTCTGCTACCTCCAGAAAAAAGATACAGCCGCATCAATTACGCAATTTCGAAGAGCTGTCGAAGTGAATCCAAGTAACATTCTTTCTTATAAGCAATTAATTCCTTTGTACTTAGGACAAAAGAAAGTAGATTCATCCCTGCAATTCAATCAAAAAGCACTGCAACAATACCCGAACGATTTGCCTCTCCAAATGTCAAAGGCAAGTCTATTAACATCTGCTTTTTTACTGGATAGCGCAAGCGTTGTTTACAGTGGTATCATCAAAAAAAATCCATCATACCAAGAAGCCTATTTAAAACTAGCTGCTGTATATCTTCGGAAAGACCACAAAGAAAAAGCGCTGAATACGTTTAAATCGCTAGTAAAAGTTGCACCCGAAAAGGTAGAATATGTCATGAGTGCGGGTAAAATAGCAGAGACATTAGGAAAACTCACGGAGGCAAAGCAAATTTACCAACAAGGATTTGAACGTCACCCAGATAACTACAATTTAGAATTGGCTATTGATAGATTGAACAGAAAAAATGCGTATTTTGCGAGTCCGTCACAAGCAAGTAGCTTACCTAGAAAAAGAAAAGTATCCACGAGTACGACTACCGAAGAAGTTTCTCAGGAACCTACGCTGCGAGGGACAGAAATCCAACCAATCAAAACAAAAAGAGTTTCCATACGAAAAGATTCGACATCTAATAAATAGAGGCACAACCGCATGAATATCAACATTACCTTGCCCGATGGCAGTATTCGGGAAGTAACAAAAGGAACTACACCACTCGAAGTCGCGCAATCCATTAGTGAAGGGCTTGCTAGAAATGTACTTGCTAGTAAAATAAACGGCCAAGTATATGACGCACACAGACCCATCGAAGAAGACGCTACTCTCCAACTTCTGACATGGGCAAACGAAGACGGAAAATCCACTTTTTGGCATTCGTCTGCTCACCTCATGGCAGAAGCCCTTGAAAGTCTCTACCCAGGTATCAAATTTTGGGTAGGTCCTCCACTAGAAAACGGTTTTTATTACGATGTTGATACCAATGGTCAACCGATTTCCGCCGATGATTTCTCCAAAATTGAGCAAAAAATGCTCGAATTAGCGCGGCAAAAGAATACATTTGAACGCATCCCAATGCCTAAAGCTGAGGCACTTTCGTATTTTCAAGAAAAAGGGGACGAATACAAACTAGATTTACTTCAAAATCTGGAAGACGGACAAATTACTTTCTACAAGCAAGGTAATTTCACGGATCTTTGCCGTGGGCCTCATATCCCGAATACTGGATTTATCAAGGCTGTCAAGATAATGAATGTTGCTGGTGCTTACTTCAAAGGAGACCAAAATAACAAAATGCTGACACGCATTTACGGCATCACGTTTCCCAAACAAAAGGAACTCGATGAGTATCTACAAATGTTGGAAGAAGCCAAAAGACGCGACCATAGACGACTCGGACAAGAACTGGAAATATTCGCTTTTTCAGAAAAAGTAGGAAAAGGACTTCCACTTTGGTTGCCCAAAGGCGCAATGCTACGCGAAAGACTCGAGAATTTCCTCAAAAAAGCGCAACTTAAAGCAGGATACCAACAAGTTGTAACTCCACACATTGGATCAAAACAACTTTATATTACGTCTGGACACTGGGAGAAATACGGCAAAGATTCCTTCCAACCGATTCACACGCCAGAAGAAGACGAGGAGTTTTTGTTGAAACCAATGAATTGCCCACATCATTGCGAAATTTATAAAACAAAACCCCGTTCCTACAAAGATTTACCTTTGCGTTTGGCAGAGTTTGGGACAGTCTATCGCTACGAACAAAGCGGTGAATTACATGGATTAACGCGTGTTCGTGGATTTACACAGGACGATGCACATATTTTCTGCCGTCAAGACCAAGTGGAAGAAGAGTTCAAAAAAGTAATTGACCTTGTTCTTTATGTATTTCAATCTCTTGGTTTCAATGATTATCTCGCGCAAGTTTCATTACGAAGCTTAGAAGATAAATCCAAATATATTGGAGAAGACGCTGCCTGGGAATTAGCCGAAAACGCAATTCAAAATGCGGCACGTGAAAAAGGGCTGCCAACGGTCGTTGAGTACGGCGAAGCAGCATTCTATGGCCCAAAACTTGACTTTATGGTTAAGGATGCTCTCGGGCGTAAGTGGCAATTAGGAACTATTCAAGTTGACTATCAGTTACCTAATAGATTTGAACTTGAATATGTTGGTTCGGACAATCAGAAGCACCGCCCAGTTATGATTCATAGAGCGCCATTTGGTTCTATGGAACGATTTATCGCCATATTAATCGAGAATACGGCGGGGAACTTCCCACTTTGGCTATCTCCTGACCAAATTGCTATTCTCCCCATCTCTGAAAAATACGAAGAGTATGCCAACGAAGTCTTTCTTGAACTTCAAGAACACGATATTCGTGGATATGTAGATCATAGAGATGAGAAAATTGGTCGAAAAATCCGGGATGCTGAGGTAAATAAAGTACCACTTATGCTCATTGTAGGTGAAAAAGAGCAGGAAGACAGAGCCGTTTCCGTGAGAAGAAAAGGAGAAGGCGACTTGGGTACGATGCCAATCGAGGAGTTTATCATGTATGCAAAAAAGGAAATTTTCAAAAATATTCCAGCATACAAATAATCAGCTTCGAATTATTTAGTAATATTGTTTAATTTTATACGTAAACCATTGGCGATTCGCCAACAAGACCTAAAAAGTCTATTTTTATTTTATTTAAAAACTGAATGGCAAAAAATTTTAGAGGAAATTTCAACAGAATGCCTCGTAAGCAAGAGGACGAACACAAAATAAACCAGAAAATTCGTGTACCAGAAGTACGAATTGTTGGGGAAAATATAGAACCAGGTATCTTGCCTACAGCGAAGGCCCTCGAAATCGCACGTGAACAAGGCTTAGACCTTGTAGAAATTGTTCCTAATGCTGTCCCACCGGTTTGTCGTATTGTTGATTACTCTAAGTTCAAATACGAGCAAAAGAAAAAACAAAAAGAACTAAAGGTTAAGCAGCACAAGACCGTCATCAAAGAAATTCGATTCGGTCCACAAACAGATGATCACGACTACAATTTCAAACTGAAGCATGCCCAAAACTTCTTGAAAGAAAATTCAAAAGTAAAAGCTTACGTACAGTTTATCGGACGCCAAATTGTATTCAAAAACCAAGGATTTGAACTTTTAGAGAAATTTATTGGTGAACTTGAAGACTTAGGAAAACCTGAAGCACCACCCAAATTGGAAGGCAAAAGATTATCCGTCATTTTGGCACCTAAAGTCAAAAAATAAGTAACAAAAAAGCACATGATTTTCAAAGTCATGTGCTTTTTTATTGATTACCTTAACCAATCAACCAAGAGATTTTAAAATCAATTCATTCACTACCTTCGGGTCAGCAGAACCCTTTGACTTTTTCATTACCTCTCCCACAAACAGCCCTAATAATCCTTTTTTTCCTTTTTTAAACTCAGCTACTTTGGCTGTATTTGCCGCTAAAACTTCATCAATCCAGATTTGAAGTAATTGATTATCAGATTGTTGCAATAAATTATACCTTTCGGCTAAGGACAAAGCCGTTTCTGTAGGATTTTCAATGAGCAAAGGAAAGAGTTTCTGAGATGCCGCTGAGTTACTCACTTTTTGTGTTTCCACTAACTCAATAAGGTCAGCCAAGCGCGACGGAGCGAGTTCAAATTGAGCGAATGTTTGTCCGTGTTCATTCAGCCAACCTTTTACCGTGGAGGTAAGCCAATTGGAGGCTGCTTTAAAGTTTGACGTATGTTGTAGCAACTCCAAAAAATAATCAGCCATTGGCTTTTCTTCTGTTAAGATAAGCGCATGATCTTCTAAAAGTTGATATTCTTCTTTAAATCGGATATAAAGCTGGCTAGGTAAGGCAGGCATTTGAGATTTAATAAAAGCCAAATCTTCTTCTGTGATGTGTATCGGCGCTAAATCGGGCTCAGGGAAATACCGATAATCATTCATCGTTTCTTTCACACGCATGCCATTTGTTTTACCGGAATCGGCATCAAATGAACGTGTTTCTTGTATTATCACACCACCTGCATCCAAAATTTCTGCTTGTCTTTTCGCTTCGTATTCGACTGCTCTTTGTAAATTCCGAATCGAGTTCATGTTCTTAATTTCTACTTTCGTACCAAAAGTAGAAACACCTTTCGGGCGCAAAGAAATATTCAGGTCGGCACGCATAGAACCTTCTTCCATATTTCCGTCACAAATTTCAAGAAAACGGACAAGTTTACGGACTTCCGTCAGAAAAGCACCCGCTTCCTCCGCGCTGTGCAAACATGGATCCGTCACCATCTCGATTAACGGAGTTCCAGCCCGATTGTAGTCAAGATAAGTGAAAGTATCCGATAAATCATGGATAGATTTACCCGCATCTTCCTCCAGATGAATATGATGAATTTTTACATTTTTTTCGATTAAATTCCTTCCCTCCTTCCATCGAACGGGAATTTCACCACCTATACAAATAGGAAACTTATCTTGTGAAGTTTGATAACCTTTGGGTAAGTCGGGATAAAAGTAGTTTTTACGGTCAAAATACGTATATGGAGAAATGGAAGATTGGCACGCCAAGCCCATTTTAATCGCAAATTGAACGGCTTCTTTGTTAAGTTTTGGTAAAACACCTGGGTGCGCCAAAGTAATCACACTCATATTCGTATTGGGTTCACTTCCAAACTTATTGGTATCAGAAGCAAAAATTTTACTTTGCGTGGACAATTGGCAGTGTACTTCGAGGCCAATAACGATTTCGTAATTCATGCAGATTAAAAAGAGATATTTTAACAAAAATAGAAAGAATAAATCTTTTAGACGTTACCTGAACCGCGTAAACACAAAAAAAGTAGGAAGAGCGAACTCTTCCTACTTTGGTATTGAATGCCAAATTGGGTTAAACGCGTACGATTTCAGCACCTATGGCATTTAGTCGCGTATCAATAAATTGATAACCTCTGTCAATTTGTTCGATATTATCGATGGTGCTCGTTCCATCGGCAGAAAGTGCCGCAATTAAAAGAGCTACACCCGCACGGATATCCGGAGAAGACATACGAATACCACGCAAATTATATTCTCTATTTAAACCAATGACAGTTGCTCTGTGTGGGTCACAAAGAATAATTTGCGCCCCCATATCGATTAGTTTATCAACGAAGAATAAGCGGCTTTCAAACATTTTTTGGTGAATCAAGACAGTTCCTTTCGCTTGAATGGCTGTAACCAAAATAATCGAAATCAAGTCAGGCGTAAAACCAGGCCACGGTGCATCATAAATCGTTAGAATAGAACCATCAATGAGCGTACTAATCTGGTATTTTTCTTGAGCGGGGATGTGAATATCATCGCCTCTAAACTCCAACTGAATACCTAATTTACGGAACGTATCTGGAATAATACCAAGTTCTTGAATTTGGCAATTCTTGATAGTAATCTCCGACTGTGTCATTGCCGCTAGTCCTATAAAACTACCGATTTCAATCATGTCTGGAAGCATTGTATGCTCACAACCGCCCAATTGCTCGACGCCTTGAACTGTCAATAAATTAGAGCCAATGCCTTCAATTTGCGCACCCATTCTATTCAACATCTTACAAAGTTGTTGCAAGTAGGGCTCACAAGCAGCGTTGTATATCGTAGTTGTTCCTGGAGTTAAAACAGCGGCCATCAGCACATTAGCTGTACCCGTCACAGAAATTTCATCCATCCAAACGTATGCACCCTTCATTTCGTCGCCACTTACCGTATAAAACGCATCATTTGCATCGTAAGCAAACGTAGCACCCAACTTTTGGAAACCAATGAAGTGCGTATCCAAAGGTCTTCGTCCAATTTTATCTCCACCGGGTCTTGGTGCTTTTCCTTTTTTGAAGCGGCCTAGCATAGGCCCTAATAACATGATAGAACCACGAAGTGCAGATGCTTTTTCTTTGTAGTCATCTGTCTCGAAATAGTCAAAATTTACATTATCTGCTTCAAATTTATAAGAACCTTCGCCCACTTTTGTGCGTCTAACCCCCATGTCTTCCAAGAGCTCCATGAGTTTATTTACATCACGGATAGCAGGAATATTATGAATTGTGATGGGTTCTTTGCTAAGCAAAACGGCACAAAGAATTTGGAGCGCCTCGTTTTTTGCTCCCTGTGGGGTAATTTCGCCGGATAATTTGCGACCGCCCGTAATTTTAAAAGATGACATAGGGTAAAAGTAGGTATTAATGAATGGAGTTTACTTGTTAATGTGCAATTATTTGATTGAGACTAATCTCTCATATTTTCTACAAATATCTAATAATCAATAGATTATACATAATAATCAAACTTGCACAAATTTAGTTACAATAAGCAGAGGTTTATCTACGCTTTTTATCTCTGTACTTGAAATTATTTTTCTGTTGATTTCTATTATACGTGTTATTTGCACCGTGATGCTGATTCGGTCTAAACTCGTTTCTTGGACCAAAAGACTGCTTTGGTTGCTTGCCGCCGGTACTACCGTCTCTCGGATTTGCTGCTTCAATAATGCCCTCAGCACGTAATTCGTTGATTTCATTTTGGAGTTGATAACCAGATAATTCCAATATCTGTTGCAGACAGGTATTCGTCTCAATTGAGTCTTTATTCCAAGTCAAGAAGAAAGATTTCATTAGTTTAACGATGTACGAAATAAATGCTTTTCGTTCGTCCACGTTCTCTGTAAGCATGGCTTTCAAGACCAGAAGCTCCACATTCCGACCGTAATAGCGGTGTTTGAGTTGTTGTTGCGTATAGGGAATCTGTTTGGGTTTTTTACCCAATATTTCTTTGGGTGGAGCTGGAAATGGACTATCAACGTCCAAATCGAAATTAGCCATTATATACAAGTCATCCCAAAGTTTCTTGTTGTAATCGAGTCCATCGCGCATGTTCGGATGAATCTGTCTCATCAGTTCAATTAATATATGCGCATGTTTGGTTCGCTTATCTTTGTCAGGAATGGAGACGATATAATCTACCAACTTCTGTACGTTGCTTCCGTATTCTTTCATTTGAATTCAAAAAAATTATAAAACAAAAGTAGCAAAAATTCAGGTGAAGCTGAAAAAATAGCTAACTTTAAGGTCACAAATGTAAAAATACTTTGTGCTTTCTACATGTCAAACATCTTAAAATTGGACGTAAAAACTCCAACTTGAGTTTATTTTATAGTAACTATGAGATTTCTCAAAACCAAATATCCCAAAACATACACTTGGAAAGCCGTATTTGTGCTTTCTATCTTGCTTTTAACCCAAACATCTACCCCTACGACATCGCAGGAGGCAATGCCCGCGTACTCCTTTCCTAAAAGAGAACTTCGAGGTGCCTGGGTTGCTACTGTTCATAATATTGACTGGCCATCGCGCAAGTTTTTATCTCCTGAACAACAAAGAACAGAATTTCAAGAAATTGTTGACTCACACAAAAAAACAGGAATTAATGCTCTTTTTGTACAAGTCCGAACTGCCGCAGATGCTTTTTATGCCATCAGCAACGAGCCTTGGTCTGAATGGCTGACGGGAGAACAAGGCAAACCTCCCTACCCGATTTACGACCCATTGCCATTCATGATTCAAACAGCCCATGACAAGGAAATGGAGTTTCACGCTTGGCTAAACCTCAACAGAGGAACAAACAAATCTTCAAAATCTTTGCATCCAAATCATCCGTATTACCAACATCCTGAGTGGTTTTATACGTATGACGGCCACGCTATTTTTAACTTTGGATTGCCTGAAGTTCAGCGTTATATCGTCAAAGTTGTGCAGAATATTGTTCAAAACTACGATGTTGATGGCATTCACTTTGATGACTACTTCTATCCTTACCCCGTAGATGGACGACCCATTCCTGACCAAGCTACCTTCCAAAAATACGGTGCTGGTTTTACATCCATTGAAGATTGGCGCCGCCATGTCGTTACAAATCTTATCAAAGAAATTGCAAAAACAATTCATGATACAAAGCCTTGGGTAAAATTTGGTGTAAGTCCCTTTGGCGTTTGGCGCAATCAAAACAAAGATAAAACAGGTTCAAACACCAACGCCGGACAAACGTCTTACGATAATCTCTATGCAGATGGTCTCTTGTGGTTGAAAAAAGGCTACATAGATTATCTTGCCCCTCAAGTCTATTTCTCCTTTGAGTCTCCCAAAGTCCCGTATGCTACCTTGACAAACTGGTGGGCAAAAAATAGTTACGGAAGACCCATTTACATCGGACATGCTTCCTACAAGGTGAACCCTTCCTCTAAGGAACTTGGCTGGGACAATCCAACCCAAATAAGCCGACAACTGAGCTATAACCGCCAGTATCAATCTATACAAGGAAGCATTTTTTTCAATACCAACTCACTGAAAAACAACGAGTTAGGACTGCGAGACAAGATTCAAGAAACATACAAACATCCTGCACTTACACCACTAATGCCTTGGAAAGGTACGTTCAATCCTATGCCTCCAAAAGACATACAAGCTGGGTTTACAAAATCAAACCGTCTTGTGATTAAATGGTCTCCAAGTACAAAAAATGAACTAGAACATCATCAATTTGTCATTTATAAATTTCTTCCTACGCAAAAAATTGATTTGAATCGAGCAGAATGTATCGCAGATGTTGTTTCAGGCCAACAAAACAACTGGCAAGATGAAAGCGGTATTTATTTACCGGGTACACGTTATTTGGTTACAACGCTCGACCGTTTACAAAATGAAAGCGGTACATCCAAAGCCATCATTATTCCTTGATTATTTTTACTAAAATACAAAAAAAGAGGGTGATAAATCTCCCTCTTTTTTTTGTATCCTAACCCCAAAATCTATCTGGCATTTAGAGACATTCGTTTCGCCAAAAATGAAGTAAATAAAAGATCAAAACTATCTTTAACATCCACTTCTACGTAATCAATTTTATATTGGCCACACTTAATTTTCAACTCGTTATAGAAAAAATTCATCTGGTTTTGGTATGTTTCTCTCACTTGTTTTGGATGAACCTTTACCTTTTCATTTGTCTCTAAGTCAATAAATTCATAGGGTCTATCTTCAAATGTAAAACGCAATTCTGTCGATTTATCCGTTACATGGAACAAAATAACTTCGTGTCTTTTGTGTCGAATGTGTTGCAACGCCCCAAAAAGTAGCTGTATGTCTTCGGAGTTATCAAACATATCACTAAAAATAACCACTAAAGAACGTTTGGGCATAGTTTCTGCCATGTTATGTAAGGTTTTGACCAATGTGGTTTTACTTTCTTTCTTTTCTTGAACCTGCACAACACGTTCTAATTCTTGAAATAGTTGGTGTAAATGCCCACCCGTTGATTTGGCAGGCAATTGAAAAGATACAGAATCTGCGAAAAGAGTTAATCCGACGGCATCGCGCTGCTTTTGAAGTAAATGGGCAATTGCTCCAGCTCCCAAAGCACTAAAAACGACTTTGGCTTTCGTGTCTTGCGGGTAGTACATGGAAGAGGAAACATCGAGTAGAAGATGGCAGCGCAAATTCGTCTCTTCTTCATATCTTTTCACAAATAACTTATCCGTTTTTGCGAATACTTTCCAATCAATATGTCGGGTACTTTCCCCTGAATTATACAATTTATGTTCTGCGAACTCCACGGAAAAACCATGAAACGGTGATTTATGCAAACCTGTGATGAATCCTTCGACCAATTGTTTCGCATATATTTCTAAACTACCATAGACTTGTGCTTGTTCTAAGAGACTTTTCTCTTGCTTGTTGTTCATTTTATCGAAAAGTATGTGTGTGTTTACTAGAAACTGTTTGAATTATATTTTATACATCACAAAATGAAAACAAACAGCTTTTTATTCTCTAAACGTACCAAATCGTCAATCTGGTTTTGGAAGAAATGGAATAGATACTGGTGGACTTTTTTCCAAATATGGAAAATCAGTTGAATTAAACAAAATTTGTTCTTCATCGACTCCCACAATCGTAATCGAAAGTGTGAGAACACCCGTGTTTATAATCCCAATTTCACGCGCGGCTGCTACACTTATATCGAGCACCCTTTTTCCAGAAAAAGGACCTCTATCATTTACACGAACAACGCATGATTTCCCATTTTTAGGGTTTTTAATTTCAAGTAAAGTGCCAAAAGGTAAACTTCTATGTGCAGCTGTAAACTTTTTACTGTCTAGCCTCTCTCCGCTTGCCGTTTTTCTACCGTTTAACTTGTATCCGTAATACGAAACACGACCAGAAAAAGAGTGACCAATGGTAGGTGATTGTTGTGCGAATAGTAGAAATGGGATAAAAACCAAGATGATTTTAGGTAGAAATATTTTTCTATTAAAGCTCATATTGCTGTCAAATCTAGTTGAATTTCTTTCATTTTCAATGTGTTAGATAACTTAAACTTACACATATAGAGAGGAAAAACAATAGAAAAAAGGGTAAATATCCAAAATGACCCTATTTATTGCCAACAAATGTTCGAATATGTTTTTTTTTTAATCCAATAAAAACTTATTTTTGAAGAATGTAAAACCTCAAAAACCAAAGGACTGTGCACAGAGACGAGAAAGATAAAATCTACTCGAAAAGAGTACGAGCCGGTAAACGAACCTACTTTTTTGATGTTCGTTCTACGCGTGCCAATGACTTTTATCTAACCATCACAGAAAGCCGTCGTTTTCAAAAAGAAGGAGATTTCGTGTTTGAGAAAAGTAAAATGTTTATTTACAAGGAGGATTTCCACAAATTTATTCATGCACTTCAAGAAACATTGGATCATATTAAAGAGGATTTGATGCCCGATTATGACTTTGACCAGCCCGAGCAACGAATCGCCTCCACAGATAGTACACCCGATTTTGACAAAGACGACGGCATGTTGGATGAAGGCTCATCCTTAAAATGGGATTAAAAAAGGCAGCAATCAAACGAATTGCTGCCTTTTTTCCTTTTATCAGACTTTTATTCCGATTATGTACTATGTATTACAAGGTACTATTGAACCCACTATATTTGTCTTAACAAAACAAAAACAATAGACAAATTATGAAAAAGCTCGTAAGATTAGATGGAAAAGAAGCTAAAATTGGTGGTGTAGCTGCTGGTTTAGCCTTGTACTTGCAGGTAGATGTAACTTTGGTTCGTGTCCTATTTATTGTTCTTTTCTTCGTTCCCGTTCCCTCAGTCATCGCCTATCTTGCCTTGTGGATAGCCATGCCCAAAGCCAAAGTAGAAAATTCTCATTTTCTTGAAAATACCTATTCGTAAAGAATGGGTATTTTCAAGTATATTCACGGTTTCATCCTGAACGAAACCGTTGAAAATGCAAATTATTTTTGAGACATCTACTTATTCGCTTCGGCTATACAAATCTCTTCCCGAAAACGTCCGACTATTTTTAAATACCATCGCTTGGGGGAATAAAGGGACTATTTATGAACGCCCTGTTTCACAAAAAACAGCAACCCAATTGCATAATCCTCATGTATTCGTTGTTGAAAACGACAAGATAATTCTTGCGACTGTTGTTGCCAATGCGTATTCATTTCCGATTGCAAACGAAGTTGTAACTGGCTATTATTTTCGTTATTTTGCTTCAAATCCAGTGTACAGGGGGAATCCACTAGTCGCTAAAAATAGCTTGCGTGTATTGGATTGGCTTCAAAAAAATACGGCCCAAAAAGATTTCTTCTACGCATATCTTGAGAAAAAAAACGAGCAATCTTCAAAGCTTGTTAAGCAATTAGGCTATCAAAAAATAGGTGAAAGTGCGACTATCGGATTTAGTCGATTTTTTCCAAAAAAGTCAAAAAGGGTTCATCAAGCCATCTCTAAGCAGCAAAAAGACCGAATTAATCAGCTTTTATCTCTCTTTTACAAAAACCATGCACTCGTACATACACAAGCTATTCACCTGAATGATGCCTACTATTATGTAGAAGATAATGGAAAAATCGTAGCGGGAATTCAAGTTTTGGAAGGAAATTGGAAAATCAAACAGATGGAAGGACTTTCGGGAAAACTAATTCTTGCATTTGCGGGCTACATTCCGTTTGTCAATCGTCTTTTTTCTCCAAATCCATTCAAATTTCTAGGTGTTGAGGGAATATTCTATGAAAAAGGACAAGAAAAAGCTCTTTTTGAACTTATAGAACACGTATTAGCACAAAGGAATTACAACGCAGCTCTCATCTGGCAAGACCCATCCTGCCCCTATTACATAGGAAACTCTACCTCGCTCGGTCTGTTAAATAAGTTTGTCAGTGGGACTGGATCAGCCATTTTAGCCAAAGGAACAGAAACAAGTATGGAAGAACTACGCCAAAAGCCGAAATACATTAGCTGTTTTGATTTTATCTAAAATAGAATATTTAATTGAAAATAGTTGACAATTCACATTTTCTCGCGTAGATTCGTCGCACAAAATCATTAGACTACTTTGTTCAAAGAATTAAACTGCCATTTAGCCCGCCTATCCTACCTTAGAAGTGCGTGCTCATTTGTTCCCGATTTCTCAATCTGAGATACCTCGGCAGTTTCTTTGTATCTCCCTAATTCACTTATTCTCTTTTTGTTTGGCTCATTTTCATGAGCTTGAAATCTTGTATTTATCCACCTAATTAGTTTCAAAAATGAAAATTCTAGTTATTGGCATGGGTAAGGTCGGCTCTTTGGTAGGCGTCCTTCTCAGCAAACGCTTTGTTGTGACCGGATTAGATAAAAATCCTCCCCATTATGACATTGCCCTTCCTTTTGATGTACAAACGGGCGATGTTTCAGACATCTCTTTTTTACAAAAGACACTTCCCAATTACGAGGCAGTTGTGTCGTGTATGCCGTATTATCTAAATTTACCCATTGCAGAAATCTGTCATGCCAAAGGGATTCATTATTTTGATTTAACGGAAGATGTTCCCACCACACAAGCAATCAAAGATATGGCTACCACAGCCACATCCGTCATGGCGCCGCAATGTGGATTAGCACCAGGACTTATCGGTATTGTAGGAGCAGATTTATGCAAACGCTTTGATAAAATTCGGGATATTGAGCTTCGGGTAGGCGCACTTCCTCAGTTTCCCAACGGATTACTCGGCTATTCCTTTACATGGTCTCCCGCTGGCGTTATCAATGAATATATCAACGATTGCGAGGTAATCCATAACGGTGTGCGCAAAATGGTTCCTGCATTAGATGGTCTTGAAAAGATTTACATTGGCGGAGAGGAATTTGAGGCATTTAGTACATCTGGAGGTCTTGGAACCATGTGTGAAACCTTTGAAGGACAGGTAGATACGCTTAACTATAAAACGATGCGTTACCCTGGTCATGCACAACTTATGCGTTTCTTGATTTATGAATTAATCATGAAAAACCGCAAAGAACAACTTGAGGAAATCTTAACACAAGCCAAACCACCCGTACAAGAAGACGTCGTTTATGTATATGCTGTTGTGGAAGGTTGGAAAAACGGAAAAATCAATCGAGAGGAATATTACCGGGCTTTCAAGCCAATCCAAATTGACGGGCAGCATTGGCGTGCTATTTCATGGACAACAGCCGCTTCCCTTGCAGCTGTTGTAGAAATGGTGGCAGATAAAAAACTAGCAGAAAAAGGCTTTATAAAACAGGAGGAAATTGATTTTCAAGCATTTCTTTCTACCTCAAACGGTCAGTTTTTTTTACCTTAATTCCGAAACTAGTCAGGTATCCCCCGTGTTACTTGACTAGCTTACTATTCTTAATATTTTATCAAATTGAAACTATGGATGCACTTAAAATAGTAATGGATGGGCTCATGAGAAGATACCGCGAGCGTGTTCCGGATGTCACGAAAACGACGAAAATCATGCAAGACAATGGATTAATTGATTCTTTCGAATCCATTGAAAACGATCATGTTGCCTTTCGAACAATGGGCGTTGAAAATCTAGGAATTGCTTCTTTTGAAAAAATCTTTTTGGCTTATGGATATACCAAAAGAGAATATTTTTATTTCGAAGGAAAAAAATTGAATGCTTATTGGTTTGCTCCACCCGCACCTGAATTTCCACGTATTTTTGTGAGCGAGTTACGTGTCAATGACTTACCTATTGATATTCAGGCGATTATACATAATTACACAAATCAAGTCACCTCAGACCCTGTCGATCAACTTGATTTAACAGATGGCTATGCGGTAGATGCGTTTTTACATCAACCTTTGTGGGAAACGCCAACTTGGGCGGATTTTCAGAAGCTTCAAGAAGTGAGTGAATATGCTGCTTGGGTCATTTATAACCGATATTATTTGAATCATTACACGATAAGTGTGCATAATTTGCCGGCTGGCTATTCTGATATCTACAAGTTCAATCAACTTTTAGAAGAAAACGGGATAAAATTAAATACTGCCGGAGGGAAAGTAAAAGTAAGCCCAGATGGTGGTCTTTTGCAGAGTTCAACAGTAGCGGAAATGATTCCAGCTACTTTTGCAGATGGTTCTACACACCTAATTGCGGGAAGTTACGTCGAATTTGCGGAAAGAAAGGTACTTCCGGCTTTTGCACATCTCCCAGCAGATGCCATCCAAAGAGAACACCGAAGAGAAGGATTTGAAACGGGAAATGCCGATAAAATCTTTGAGAGTACGTTTACAAGTCAAACATTACGATAAAAAATACCCTGCCGAAAATGGCAGGGTATTTTTTTAAAGAATGATACCTTCAACACACAAGATTTGTTCTTTTCCGAACCTCAATTTCTGTTTCGTATCTACCTTATATCTACTTATTTTATTGTCACTAAATTCAATTGAAAGTTTTCGGGAAGTTTCATATAGCATATTTTTATTCAACCAAATAGCAGAAATTCGGATGGGTAACTCGGAAACAGAGTCACGTTCAATTTCCACGAGACGTATGAGCATGTCTTCTTCTTTGGCTGCATAACTTACGCCTCCGTTGCGTCCTTTTTTTTCCTCAAACTGCCCTCTGAATGCAGCCTTGTTCAAATCTAATTCATTGAATAGGGTTAATTCTTTCTCCCAATCGATGTTCTGAACTTGCATTTTCTCTACTTTTTCATCTACCTGTACCCGCTTCAGAACAGAAGGATTATCCGTGGTTAGGCGAGATTGTTGGGCGTTGATGATGGCAGGAATATCCACATACATATTGGCTTCTTCTTTATTTTGCGTGAATTGGTTACAACCTGACAACAAAACAAGCAAGGTAAGCGAGAAATAAGAGAGACGAATCATATTCATTTTATACATGTTAAATTAACTTAGAAAAAGGGTAAGTAGTTCGGGGGGCTATAAAAAACTTAACCCCGTCGTCAGGGACAACGGGGTAAGTGATTATCTATTCAACCCTAACCTATTAAACTATGAAAAATATTTTTTGATGATTACATCATCGGAACTTCGTTGATTGACTCCACTTGTAGGGGAGTGTTGTAGAAAACTCGTTTGAAAGCATCAATTGCTTGTGGCGCGGGTGGCACTTGCAAACTAATTTCTTTTACTTTTGAATCTTGGTTAAAGAAGGCAAATTTGAAGGCTTCTTTTTTCTTAGATTCTTCTGGAGTGAGTAACTGACCAATCGGTTTAACGTTTGCGTCAATACTCCAAACAAATTGGAAGATGTGTTTCGCTTTCGAGACATCGGACACCCAGCTTTGTACATCTGATGAAGCGATAGAGGCTAATCCTGACTCTACTTTTGAAGCTGCTTGGAGAAAAGTCGCCTTTTCGGTTTCACTCATCCTTAAAAACTTACCTGATTTAGATTGGTAAGCTTCTGTCACGGAAGTTAGAATTTCTAACTCTTCTTTACTTACATATTGAAGAACAACATGTTTTCTAGTGATTACGCCATCTATGAATGAAACTTCATTTTCGTTTCCGAATACTTGTGAGCTTCCAATTGTGAATGCAAATATAATTGATAAAATCGACTTTGTCATGGTTTTGTGTAATTTTAAGTTCATTATTACAACGCAAAATTGCATTAAAATTGTATAGTATCCAAATACAATTTTTCAACAAAACCAAATTATCTTCTAAAATTAAATGGCAAAATAAATTAAAACATACATTATATTTTACATTACTTTAAATACACCAAATTAATTATTTTTAATAAGATTTTAAGTTATATAAAATATCAAATTTGCATAAATAGGAATATTCTTTAAAAAGTCCTATCATTCGTTAAAAAAATTCATCGTTTTTTGAACACCCTGCAAGGCGACGGTTTCGAACATTTCAATAACCTTATCTAATTTGAGAGAAACGGTACTTTTTTCAGATTCAGAGAATTTCCCTAAGACGAAATCAACCTGTTTTCCTTTGGAGAACTCATCTCCGATTCCGAAACGAAGCCGATTATATTGGCGAGAGCCGAGTACTTCCTCTATATTTCTCAAACCGTTGTGTCCACCGTGCGAACCTTGCTGTTTTAATCTCAATTTACCGAGTGGAAGTGCTAAATCATCTGTGATAACAACCATATTTTCTACAGGAATTTTTTCTTGATTCAGCCAATAATTAATGGCTTTCCCACTCAAGTTCATGTACGTGGTTGGCTTAATTAAATGAATTTCATGGCCTTTGAGCCGAAAACTTGTATGGTAGGCAAGTCTTTTCAACTCAAAACCAACATGATACTTTTGTGCTAACACATCCATTGCCATAAAACCAATATTGTGTCGTGTTTGGTCATATTCTGTACCGATATTGCCGAGTCCTACGAATAAAAATTTCATAATATATAGTGATTTAAACAAAAAAAGGGCTCATCCGCAAGATGAAACCCGAACATAAAGAAAGAATGCCTTATTCCATTATCCAGATTGCATCGTCTTCATATCCTTGGACTTTCCATTCAACGGAGACCAACTGTGAGTCGAGCGTATTTACTTTTTGACCGATATAATCGGGCTGAATTGGAATATCGCGGTTGTATTTTCTATCAATCAAGCAGAGAAGTTCTACTCTACTTGGTCTTCCGAACGCTTGCATGGCATCCATGGCAGCTCGAACCATTCGCCCAGAGGAGATAACGTCGTCAATTAGAATTACTTGTTTGTTTTCAATAATGAAGGGAACTTTGGTCGCGTTGGGAGTAAGGGGGCTTGCTCTTCTCCGGAAATCATCACGGTAAAAAGTTGCATCGATATAACCAAGAGGTATTTGTTTGTGAAGAATCCCTACTAATTTTTCGTTAATTCTATCTGCTAAGTAAGTACCTCTTGGTTGAAGTCCTAACAGAACTGTATCCGTAAAATCTCCGTGATTTTCAATTAATTCTTGACATAAACGCTGGATAGTAATATCAATCAACGAATGACTGAGAATAAGCCGCTTTTGTTTCATAGTACATTTGAGTGAAAAATAGTCGTGTTAAAAATACACACGAAAAAAAATGTAAGCTAATTATTTTTCTTTAAACTTCAATGCGTTCCGTTCAACTAGAAACCAAGAAGCCAAAGCAAAGAATATACTTAGAAGGCAAACAACCAAAAAGTACGAAATATCACCAACGTACCCGTTTTGTACGAAAAAATTAACAATTGGCATGTGAAAAATATAAAGCCCGTAGGATATGTCGTTGTTTCTCAAAAATCGAGAACTCCAAGTTTTGTAGGAAAAAGCTAAGGAGAAAAAAACAAATACGACTAAAATATTAGCTAGGATACCAAACAAGGAACGAGAATACGGATTTTCATAAAGAGAGAAAGCGTATTTAAAAAAGAGTACATAGACTATATACACGAGAAGCCAACTAAGGAAACGATTTTCTATGTGATGAATTAAGAAGTTATAATGATAATAGAATGCAATACCGATAATAAAAAATGACATGTGTTCAAGTATGAACAAAGAACCTATTTGATGTATCCAAGGAAGCGAAGGATTTGTTAAACTACTCAAGAGGATACTGTAAAGTACAGAGATAGAAAAGACTAATATTAGTACACAATTTTTTATGAATATTCCTTTATTTTTCAAAAAAAGTATAAGTATTGGAAGAGCCAAATAAAGCTGAATTTCAACAGAAATACTCCAAAGACTCCCATTGGGATGACCTACTCCCCAAGATTTAAACGAATTCGGTACCCATGGCTGGAGGAAGGATAATTGGGCAAGGAAATAAAGACCCCAATCTGATAAAGAAGCACCTATTTCACTATGTAAAAGAAGGAATGCAGTAAATAAAGTACAAAAGAGAAGGGCGGGAAAAAGTCGAAGAAATCTATTTTTTAGGTAGGAAAGGAATGTAAAGTTTACCTTATTTATGGATGATGTGATTAGAAAGCCGCTAATTGCAAAAAAAATAGGAACACCAGGAAAATTATAAACTACTTTTAATACCCACGAATTGGGGTTGAATAAATTCAAATGTACTGCTGAATGCCATATTAAAACCTGCGACGCAGCAATTAATCGAACCAAATCAAAATTGTTTACTTTTTCTATTTTCATGTACTCCTTTTTTAAAGCCCTCTAGCATTTCAGATGCTACTATCTTTGGGGAAAAATTTTGTATGATTTGTTTAGAGGACTCGCCCATATTGGTGAGACTATTTGTATTTTCGATGAAAAAATGCATCTTTTCAGCCAGTTCATCTACGGAATATGGATTGAACACAAAGCCGTTTTCGCCTTCTTTAACTAGATCAATTGCACATCCACACCTTTCTGAAATAATGACAGGCAAAGAACATGCCATCGCTTCATTTGCTACCAAACCCCAAGGTTCTGAATAACTTGGGAGGACAAAAACATCCGCTAAGGCAAACCATTTAGGTACTTCAAACCAACTCTTTCCTGAGATAAAATGGACGCCTGACAACGCATGTTTGGAGCAAAACTCTTTCATTTTATCTAACTCTACGCCATCGCCCAAGATAATAACGCCCCAGTCTTTAGAATTAGTATGTATTTTACGAAATGCCTCTAAAATAACTACTACATTTTTGAAGGGAATGAGACGACCAACAAAAATGAAGTTAAATTTCCGCATATTCAATTCTTCTTTCTTTTTCTCTCTTTCCAGCATAGCTTTTTTATGAATTGCTTCAATTTTCTGATTATCTACCGCATTGTTAGCCACAAGAATTTGTTCTTTCGACGCGCCCAATTTAACCATGTAGTCAGCGGACTTCGTTCCATAGCAAAAGAAACCATCTGATTTTCGAACAAGATATCGTTTGATTGACTCTCTCCAACCCACATTTGGATTATCCAATTCTGTGGAATCTGAAGCCATTATAACCTTAATTCCCACCATTTTGCAATACAACAAAATCAGGTTCATGGCAGGGTCAAAATAGCCTTGAACATTGACAACATGCGGCTTATACGTTAGAACCCACCTTAAAAGCTTGAGAAAGCGTCCAATAAATGGCGTATTTTCTAACATATCTCGATACAATACATGCATTGGATATTGATGGAGCGACCAATCAATCATCCCCATTTTGGTTCTCGTTCCCTCTGAGATAGAAAGTTGAACAACCTTTACGTCAACCTCAGGATTATTTTGCACTAAGGCATATAATTCAGAATATATCTTTGCTTTGTAATGTGCCCAAACGAATAAGTGAATAATTAAAATTCGGGTTTTTTCTTTTTTTTCAGACATAAATTCCATTTGTTACAATCAATCGACACGCCGTCAGATAAAAATTAAGCGCACAAAACTACAATTTTCATTCTAAGAATTTCCAAAAAGATGGGCTAATCCATGTGAAAGATGTATAAAAAAAGCGGTGCCAACTGACGTTAGCACCGCTTTATATTGGACTTGACTGGCAAGAATTACATCATTCCACCCATTCCGCCACCTGGCATAGCTGGCATATCTGCTTTTTCCTCTGGAATATCAGACACGACTGCTTCTGTTGTTAACAAAAGACCAGCGATAGACGCCGAGTTTTCCAAAGCAAGGCGTGTTACTTTTGTTGGGTCAATGATACCCGCTTGCAACATATCCTCGTACTTATCTTCTCTTGCATTGTAACCGTAGCTACCATTTCCTGTTTTTACTTGTTGGATAACAACAGAACCCTCGCCACCAGCGTTGGCTACGATAGTGCGCAGCGGTGCCTCAATAGCTCTGCGAATGATTGCAATACCTGTTGTTTCGTCATCATTAGCTCCTTCTAATCCTTCCAAAGCAGCTTGCGCACGAACTAATGCAACACCACCACCTGCAACGATGCCTTCTTCAACAGCAGCGCGAGTTGCGTGAAGTGCGTCGTCCACACGGTCTTTTTTCTCTTTCATTTCCACCTCAGTAGCAGCTCCGATGTAGATAATCGCAACACCACCAGAAAGTTTCGCAAGACGCTCTTGAAGTTTCTCACGGTCATAATCAGACGTAGTTGACTCAATTTGCGCTTTGATTTGGTTTACGCGGCCTTTGATAGCCTCTTCCTGTCCTGCACCGTTAACAACAGTTGTATTGTCTTTGTCAATAATTACTTTTTCAGCTTGTCCGAGCATACTCAAGTCAGCATTTTCCAATTTGAAGCCACGCTCCTCAGAAATAACCGTGCCACCCGTTAGGATAGCAATGTCTTCCAACATCGCTTTGCGGCGATCACCAAAGCCTGGAGCTTTTACAGCAGCGACTTTCAATGCACCCCGAATTTTATTCACAACAAGCGTTGCAAGTGCCTCACCGTCCACATCTTCTGCAATAATGACAAGCGGACGACCTTGCTGTGCAACTTGTTCCAAAACAGGAAGAAGTTCTTTCATAGAAGATACTTTCTTCTCAGAAATCAAGATGAAAGGTCTTTCCATCTCTACTTCCATTTTCTCGGGATTTGTAACGAAGTAAGGAGAAAGATATCCTCTGTCGAACTGCATCCCTTCTACTGTTTTTACCTCAGTTTCTGTTCCACGTGCTTCTTCTACAGTAATTACACCTTCTTTGCCCACTTTATCCATGGCATGTGAAATCATTTGTCCGATTTCGTGGTCATTATTTGCAGAAATAGTAGCGACCTGAGTTACTTCGATAGATGTCGAAATTGGCTTTGATTGCTCACGTAGGGAATTAACAACCGCCGTCACTGCTTTGTCAATACCACGCTTTAAGTCCATTGGATTTGCACCCGCTGCAACGTTTTTCGCACCGATTGTATAAATAGCTTGTGCTAAAACAGTTGCTGTAGTTGTACCGTCACCTGCTTGGTCAGCTGTTTTTGAGGCAACTTCCTTCACAAGTTGAGCGCCCATGTTTTCGATTGGGTCTTTCAACTCAATTTCTTTAGCTACAGAAACACCGTCTTTTGTGATGGTTGGTGAACCGAATTTTTTATCAAGAATTACATTGCGACCTTTTGGCCCTAATGTTACTTTTACTGCGTTTGCAAGTGTGTCAATACCTCTTTTCAAGCGATCTCTCGCTTCTGTATCAAAATGAATTTGTTTTGCCATTTTTGTATCTTTTTTAATTGAATGAATTGGTGAAAAAATTAAACAATTGCGTAGATGTCTGATTCTCTCATGATGAGGTATTCTTTTCCATCTACTGTGATTTCAGTACCGGAGTATTTGCCATAAAGTACGGCATCTCCTACTTTCACGGTGATTGGTTCGTCTTTTTTACCAGGCCCAACTGCCACAACGACACCTTTTTGAGGTTTCTCTTTTGCAGTATCAGGAATAATGATACCAAACGCTGTTTTCTCTTCAGCTGGAGCGGCTTCTACTAAAACTCTATCTGCTAAAGGTTTTACGTTTACTGACATAACTTTATTTTTTTGGTTTTGTGTAAAACTTAAAATGATACTATCCTACATGACAACTTTTTTGCCAAGACATGCAAATACGCACTTACCTGACATTTTTTCAGTTTTACATGACAGTTAATGCCAAAAAGAAATTGATTTGACTACAAAACGGCATAAAAAAAGTGAAGGTATTGAACAATACCTTCACTTAGAGAAATGAATCTATAACAAATTATTTCGTCGAATCTGTAGAAGTTGCTGGTGTTGTGGCAGCGGGAAGTGTAGCACCAGGTGTTGCAGGCAAAGTAGCCGGAGCTGTTTGTGCTTGCTCAACATCCGTTGCTGCATTGGTTTTTGCAGTACCAGAGGCGTTGCTAAAGATAATGCCAGTCGTAAGCGTACCTACAATAATGAAGGCAAAAAAGCCCCATGTTAATTTTTCCATAATGTCTCCTGAGCGCTGAACGCCAAACATTTGAGAGGTAGCACCACCGAACTCACCGGATAAACCACCACCTTTTGGGTTTTGAATCAGGATTACAATAATCAGCAAAACTGCTGCAATGACCATTAAAACTAAAATTGTCGTAAGTAACATCGTATTTATCAGTTAATCTTAAAAGTTGAGCCATTCGTTAGGATTTCAACAAATCTCTGATGGCTCCAATTTGGTTCGCAAAGTAACTACTTTTTTCGGGATATTTTCCAATCAAATGTGTATAAACTTCGATTGCCTTATCAAATTTTCGTTGTATCACTAATATTTTAGCATAGGTCTCTGTAAATGGAAACGATTGGAGTTGGGTACTTTTTTCTCCTAAATCCACTAAATTCTCTTCTTCATCTTCTACAGTTTGAATCGGAAGCTTTGAAATCCTTGGCTCGTTTTTGATAAACGTATCTATGATTTCTTCTTCCAAAGAAGGTATTTCAAGCGTAATTTCTTCCTGTTTGGTGTCAAGCATTCGCTCTTGAACAGACGAAATTTCATTCACCACTTTTTCAGCAATAACCGCATGAACAGCCGCTTCTGGCACATCTTGCTTTGTCATGGAATAGAAATCCCCCCAGCTAATTTCATTTTCAATCATTTGCCGCAGTACATTTCTATTCAGTGCATAAATGGCTGCTTGACGGATGGCATCACCAGCAACCGAGGGCGCAAGAAGCTGAACGCCATTCGCAGTTAAAACATGCCCAATCGAAAAAAACGGATATTTTTTCACCACAGACTCGAGCAACATAATATCGTCTAAAGTTTGTGCTGTTGGATTTTTGAGCAATCTTTGAAATTCTGTTTTTGAAAGCATTCGTTTGTTGTTTATTTCCCAATTGAATCAGAAATACACCTGTAACTTAGTAACAAATATAAAAATGTTTGCCTTATTTACATCTATCCAATTCTATTTCTTTTTACCACTGAGCAGCCGTATCATTGAAAATATTTAGGATTAATTGGTCGATGATTTTTGGCACAATGGTCCCCTCTGCGTCTGTCAAGGATTGTTCTTGCGGGAAATCTTGATAAAAAGAAAATTCTTTTTCAAAATTTTGTGATTCATCCAACCGATTCCGGAATTGCACCTCGACCCGAATTGTCAGACGGTTTAAGGCTGCTTTATCACTTGCCGTTGTTGATACGGGAGTCAACTCATACCCTGTAATTGCGCCATCCAAATATAGATCCCCTTCTGCCGGTTTAAGCTTTAAACTTGTATTTCTTTGGTAATATTCTTTCAATTTTTCATTGAAAGTAAGTGTCAAGTTTTGTGGCCCACCTGCTGTTGCCATTGTAAAATTTTGAATCGTCACCGTTTTCAAGTCACTGGAAAGGGTCGTACCCGTGAATGAGTAAATCCGGCATGAAGTCAAGAAAGAAGTTAGGATAAGACCTAGTAGGAGGATTTTTTTATTCATCTTGAATGTCGTATTGATTAATTTTTCGGTACAATGTTCTCTCTGAAATACCCAAATCTCTGGCGGCGTGTTTCCGTCTAAATCCGTTTTTTCGCAGCGCCCGAATAATCATTTCCTTTTCTTTTTTTTCCAATGACAACGACTCTTCCTCGGTTTCGTGTGTAATATCTTCTACATCGTGTCTGTCATCATGGTAATCATCCAATTGTACTATACTTGGATTTGGGGCATGGTTTTCAACTGCACCATAGGCAATAGACGGGGTAACGTCTGGGGTAACAGCCGCAAAATTTCTACTTTGAAGCAAGGGAAGGTCTTCCTCTGCGCGAATTTCCTCAAAAAGTTCTCGGTGGTCTCGCAATACTTCTTTGGTTGATAAATCACCTTGGAGCACCAAATGAACTAATTTTTTCAATTCTGTCATATCCTTTTTCATATCAAAAAGAACTTTGTACAATATATCTCTTTCGCTGAAATCATTGGCTTGGCCACCACTAAACTGCGACTTAAAAAGAGCGGGGACACTACTTGCGTGCTCTTTCGGCAGATATTTTTCTAAAATTTGCTTCGTAATTACTCTTTCTTGCTCTAAAATCGTGATTTGTTCAGCGATATTTTTTAGTTGTCGGATATTTCCAGGATACCGAAATGCGAGTAGAAGTCGTTGTGCCTCCTCGTCTAATTCAATTGGTTGAATGCGTTGTTTTTCGGCAAAGTCTGTGGTAAATTTGAGAAAAAGCAGGAAAATATCAAACCCACGGTCTCGCAAAGGAGGAACAGAGATAGGTACTGTACTCAAACGATAGTATAAATCCTCTCTAAACGTGTTTTTCTCAATGGCTTGGAACAAATTTACGTTTGTTGCAGCTACCACCCGGACATTTGTTTTCTTGACTTTGGAAGAGCCCACCGGAATAAATTCGCCGTTTTCGAGCACACGTAAGAGCCTTGCTTGTGTTCCAAGTGGCATTTCACCGATTTCATCTAGGAAAATCGTACCTCCATCAGTTATCTCGAAATAGCCTTTTCGGTCGTCTATAGCTCCTGTAAACGAGCCTTTCACGTGGCCAAAAAGCTCTGAATCGATGGTTCCTTCCGGTATTGCTCCACAGTTAATTGCGATAAAATTCCCGTGTTTCCGGTTGCTCAAGCCGTGGATAACTTTGGAGAACGACTCTTTTCCACTCCCACTTTCACCGGTAATGAGAACGGTTAAATCAGTTACTGCTACTTGCATAGCGATGCTCAGGGCATGATTAAGCGCCGGCGCATTTCCTATAATTCCGAACCGATTTTTGACCGTCTGCAAGTCGATATTCTTAGTCATTCACTTCTTCTGTCTTGGTTTCAAACGCATACCCTACTGCTTTTCCGATGAGCGTACCTGTCGTACAATTTTCAATTTTGACACGTACGTAATCTCCTTTCTTATAGGATTCTTTGGGAAAAACGACCATTTTATTTTCGTCATTTCTGCCATGTAAATCATTTTCTGATTTTTTAGAAAACCCTTCAACAAGTACAATACAAGTTTGACCAACTACTTTTTGGTGGCGTTCGAGAGAATGCTGCCTTTGTTTGTCTATGATTTCTTGAAGTCTCCGTTTCTTGATTTCTTCTGGTACGTCATCAACCAATTTTTTAGCGGCTGGCGTCCCTGGTCGCTCGGAGTAGGCAAACATATACCCGTGGTCATATTGAACATAATCCATGAGTGATAGCGTTTCTTGGTGGTCTTCTTCCGTTTCTGTACAAAAACCAGCAATCATATCGTGTGAAATTCCGCAAGATTCGCCAATTATTTCACGAATTTTATCTATTCGTTGCATATACCATTCACGGTCGTAGGTACGGTTCATCAACGATAAAATACGCGAACTACCACTTTGGGCAGGGAGATGAATATAATTACAGATATTATCGTGTTTTTTTATGGTATGCAGTACTTCGTCCGTAATATCTTTGGGGTGAGAAGTAGAGAAGCGCACGCGTAATTGAGGATGCACCGCCGCAACCATTTCCAGAAGTTGGGCAAAATTGACAAGCGAACCGTCTTCATTTGTCCACTTGAAAGAATCCACATTTTGTCCCAACAAGGTAACTTCCTTGTAGCCACTTTCCCAAAGTTGGGTAACTTCCTGTACGATTGTTTTGGGTTCACGGCTTCTTTCGCGACCTCTTGTATAAGGGACCACACAGAAACTACACATATTGTCGCATCCACGCATAATGGATACCATGGCAGTAACCCCGTTTGAACTTAGCCGAACAGGCGAAATATCTGCGTAGGTTTCTTCCCTTGACAAGAAAACGTTGACTGCTTTTTTGCCATCCTCAACCTCCAAAAGTAAACGAGGAATATCTCGATACGCATCAGGGCCAACGACCATATCTACCATTTTCTCTTCCTCTAATAACTTGGTTTTCAGACGTTCAGCCATGCAGCCGAGTACCCCAATTTTCAAATCTGGATTTCTCTTTTTGTAGGGAGTTAAGGCAGTTAATCTCTTCCGAACTTTTTGTTCTGCATTATCCCGAATAGCACACGTATTCAGTAGAATGAGTTCTGCTTCGTCTGCGCTGGTTGTTGTAGAAAAACCATTTTCACGGAGGATGGAGGCAACGATTTCACTATCCGAGAAATTCATTTGGCAGCCATAACTTTCGATATATAATTTACGGGAAGCACCTAATTGGTCGGCTTCCGTAATTTTGGGTGTATCCAAATCCTCTTTGTCGCTGTCTGTAAGGATTTTCAGTGATTCTATATTTGTTGACATCTTTTTAGTAATCTTATTTGCAGTTATTGCGCAAAAATAAACAATGTCTGCCAAATTGACAGACATTGCCTAAAAAATCATTTGAAAGGCGGTTAAAAAGGATAACCAATACCAATTTGTGGAAGAATCCCGTATCGATTATTGAACCCAAATTGAAAATCATCCAATACAAAACGTTTTCCAGCGGGTTGAGCGGGGTCAAAAACTTTAATTCCTACATCTAGGCGAAACAAAAAATAGGTAAAATCAAGGCGAAAACCAATGCCAGTTCCGAGTGCTATTTCTTTGTAAAAGCGACGAAAATCAAACTCTGCCTGCCCCATTTTCGTCGGCACAGGATACCATTTCCAAATATTTCCTGCATCTAGAAAAGTAGCCATTTGAACATCTCCGAATAACTTCCCGATTCGTCTTCTGTATTCCACGCTTCCTTCGAGTAGAATATCTCCTGGCTGCGGAATCACGTTGCCAATTTCTGTAATATCTGCGGGAGCTGAACCCACGCCCAGCGACCTCGGAGACCAAGCACGGAGGCTATTACTCCCTCCAGCAAAAAAGTTTTTTTCGTACGGCAATGCACGGTTTCTTCCGTATGGATTGGTAACGCCAATATTCACTCGATACGCCCAACTACTTTTGGCAGTTAAGTTGAGGTATTTCCGAAAATCAAGATTTACTTTTACGAACTGAAAATACGCCCGACTGGAATCAGAGGCTTGGTTATTATTCCGGATAGGAAAAAGATTTTCTACCAAAGCTAATTTGGAATTATTCCCAATCACATTCAAAAATGTTCCTCCAGACTCCAGAAAAACACGAAAGAACCGAGAGGAGGAATAGGGTTTTTGTAGATTTTGATTATTGAATTGGTACGTTGCATTAAAGCTTGATACGAACTGTGGGTCAAATGTGATTTTCAGGTTATTCCCTTCGGCTTGCAATTGCAATAAACTAGTATAAAATTGAAGACCCTCTTCCCGTTCTGTGAAATAATTGGTATTGACCAAGCTCAAATCCAGCAAAGAGAAAGAAACCGACGAGAAGCGTGTGGGTTGGAATGAATAGCTTGAATTGAGTTTAAAATTGAGTCGCTCGCCCCAAATAGGAACGGAATAATTGATACCAACACCAAATTTGGTAGATGGATTTTTTTGAACGGCTTTGAGACTCAGCGATGGCGGTAAAAGGAGAGTTGGAAAAGAGATTCCAATATTTGCCCCTGTTTCTATACTTCGCTGAAAACCAGGTCTATCCAACAAAGCAGGCTGCCCTTCCAAGGAAAAACGACCTCCGAACTCGATTGTTTCGAGGCGGCGAAGCGTATTCCGCATGACCAACGCAGAAGTCAAGCCGCCTCCCCAAATATTTTGAATATTATTTGGTCCGAGATTCGCATTTAGGGTAAAACGGTCGATGGAAGGAGAAAAATATTCTAGTTTCAAATTGGTCGAATCAAGCTCTTGGAAAAGTGTACCCGCAAACTGAAACTGGTTCAGAAAGCCCAATTGTCTTTGTGTTTCAAGGATATTTTGGGCTTTATAGACGGTATTTGGTCTAGTTAAAATACGTCTATCAATGTATTGAATCGGGATTCGTTTTTCGAGAGTTATATATTGGATTCCATGTAAGAAAACAGTGTCAGGTTTACTGGATTTATCCAGTAAAGAGTTATCAAATCCTTTGAAAACCACCTCTTTGAGCTTATACTTTGTATGCTTTATTTTTTGAGGGGGTAGATTGATTTCAAAAAAAAGATTTCCTCTTTTGGTACGTCTAAATTCTTCAAAATCACCGGATGAATTGGTGGTGTAAGAACGAATAAATTTACTCAAAAAATTATAATATCCTTCGTTTTTTGCGAGTAGTTCGAGGCGTATTTTCTCTTCTTCGACCAACGATTTATCCATTCTATCTCCTGGTTTTATCTGAGCGGCTGTGGTGCTTTGAAGAATAATTGATAATAACGAAGAATCTTGAGAAGTATAAATAACTGAATCGATGAGATAAGGCAAATCCTCTGAAATTTGGTAAATCAAGTTTGCCTTTCGGACAGTATTTTTTGCTAGACTCGTCTGAATCGTATCAATTTGATAATTTACGACAGCATCCCGAAAGCCTTTTTCTTGTAGATATTTTTGAATTTTCTTGGCAGTTTCTGCGACTTCCTCTGTGCGTAAAATGCTTGGTTCTTCTCCTAATGAGCGCCAAAGTGCGCTAGAACCGACGGCTAGGTTTTCTTCAATTCGGGTGAGTTTTCGGGTGAGTTTTTGGTATCTTCTATTCTGAGTAGGGCTTCGAAAAACCGTTTCAATCATCCCGTTTAATTCGAATTGAATACGTTCTTTTTGCACTTCTTGTTTTGACCGATTGAACGTATTTTTTCCAAAGTTTAGATACCAAATTTTGGGTGTAAAGGGTAGATTCAAAAAACTAAGTGGACGTGTATTTGGCTTTTGGGCAAGAGGGATGAGCCCTTGAAGTTCGTCCGAAGAAACGAATTTATTCCCTTCAAAGCGTTGTTTTTTCAACAGAAATTCACCCTCTTCCATTTGAATTTGGCGTGTACAACCGCTCCAAAAGAAAAGTCCAGCTAAACTGAGAAATACGTGTTTACAAATGATTTTCTGTATATTATTGCGCATAGGAAGCCATCTGATTCCAAAAAAACAGGTGAAAAAGACCCAGTGTCTCACGCATTTTTTGGGAATATGGATTAAAAATTAATTTCTAAGATGAAATGTAGGGACAAAAATACATTTCAAAAATGAAAAATAGCTACTATTTACTAGACTGTCTATATAATTTATCTACTTGTCGCGCAGAGACAGACACAAATTTGGGGTACTAGTTAGAACCAAAAAACGGATGAAGCTCAAATTTCATCCGTTTTTTTGTCTTATGACTCATCAATAAAACGCTTTGTAATAGGCTGATAACTATCGATGCGGCGGTCTCTCAGGTAAGGCCATGTAGTTCGATAATATTCAGACTGCTGAATATCAATGGGTTGTACGTGCGTTTCTTCGGTATCGTGTGAAGCCAAATAAAGCAAGCGTCCATGAGGATTGGCGACAAAAGAGCCGCCCCAAAACTGTTGTTCGGCTTCCCGACCTACCCGATTTACACTGACTACAAAAACACCATTTGCCACCGCATGGCTTCGTTGGATTGTCTGCCAAGCGTCGTATTGTTCTTTTTTAATTTCATCCGAAGGTTCGTGAATATCCCAACCAATGGCAGTTGGGAAAAACAGGATTTCAGCACCCATTAAAGCGGTAATCCGTGCTGCCTCAGGATACCATTGGTCCCAACAAATGAGAACACCAATCGTGGCAAATTTTGTTTTAAACACCTTATAACCCAAATCTCCAGGCGTAAAGTAGAACTTTTCGTAGTAGCCTGGGTCATCAGGAATGTGCATTTTTCGGTATTTCCCGAGGTACGAACCATCGGCGTCGAGGACGGCGGTCGTGTTGTGATACAAACCCGCAGCTCTTTTTTCAAAGAGAGACGCAATAATCACAACGCCAAGTTCAGCAGCAAGCGGCTGGAGTAAATCTGTCGAAGGCCCAGGAATTGGCTCAGCTAAGCCGAATTTTGCGTGATCTTCGGTATCACAGAAATAGAGCGAGGTAAAAAGCTCTTGTAAGCAAATAATTTGTGCTCCTTTTGCGGCAGCTTCCCGTATTTTTTGAACCGCTTTTTCTTTATTTGCTTGCACATCCTCTGTACAAGACATTTGTACCAATCCGATTGAGACCTCTTTCATGATTTAAAATTTCACTTTAAAACGTTCACCTAACTCATTCAAACTTTCAACTACTTTTTCGTTGAGCGGAATACCTGACAGCCGTCTTTCTACTTCAAAATGTCGCTCTTGATCTCCGGGAATCTGAACTTGATGGCCTTCGACATGTTTGGCATTGCGAAAACGTTTAATCCAGATATCCATCGAATTTTTGAACTGTTCGGCGGGCATGAATCCATCGATACGCATGGCACCAATGAAATGTCCCGTTCCCTTGCCTACTTGCTCCGCTGTAACATCGTGGAACCCAGCAGTTGCAAAGGGAGGAACCCATGGACCAAAATTTGCGCCAGAAAGCACACCCGACAAAATATCTACGATAGACCCAAGACCGTACCCTTTGTGGCTGCCGTGTTCTCTATCCCCACCAAGTGGCAATAATCCTCCACCTTGCTTGACGGCGTGTGCATTATCTGTTGGATTTCCAAATTCATCTTGCACCCAGCCAAGTGGCGCGGGTTTGCCTAGACGTTGTAGAATTTCCATTTTTCCGTAAGCAACCGCCGTAGTTGCAAAATCAGCTACGAAAGCCGGTTCTGTTGCGGCAGGGATAGCCAAGGCAATTGGATTTGTACCAAGCATTTTTTCTGTTGCGAATGTAGGCACAACAAGCGGTGCGGCGTTTGTCATGGCCCAACCAATCATGTCGTTGGCAACAGGGAGGAGTGCATGATAGCCTGCAATCCCAAAATGATTGGAATTTTGAATAGCAACCCAGCCAGTTCCGGCTTTATTGGCTTTTTTTTGTGCCAATTTCATCGCCCAGGGGGCAACTACAAGACCCAGCCCTCTGTCTCCATCTACAACGGCCGTACTCGGCGACTGATGTACAATTTTAATTTGGGGCGTTGGGTTTAGTCGCCCGTGATCAAACAAACGAACATACCCAGCCAAACGAGCTACCCCGTGCGAATCAACACCGCGTAAATCAGCTGAAACCAGAACATCTGCTGCAAGTCGGGCATCTTTGGGTGGGCATCCCATGGCCAAAAATATTTTTTCTGTGAATTTTCTTACTCGTTTTTCTACAAACATAATTGCATAAATTTCGGCGAAATTATCAAATTATCGCCAAATTTGCAGTCATTTTTACATACAAACTAACAGAAACACACCAAAACAATCGTTCTATCCTCTCAAACTAATTCATCTACGTATGTCTCGATTCATTTTATTTCTTTTTCTAGTCACTTCCTTCTCTTCTTTGGCACAGGTAAATCAGCAACGGGTTGTTCCGAGGTTGGATAGCGTCACGGTTTTTTCACAACAAGCTCAGCTGCATTTATCCACGCCTAAATTACGGGTTAATAAAGGAAAGAGCATCTATTATTTCACGGGGATTTCTGGACAATTAGACCCAAAAAGTATTCAAGTCATGGGGAAAGGCTTGTTTACAATTGCTTCCGTTGGGTACGAATGGAATGACAAAGAAGCCCTTTTGAAACAAGAAGAAGACACACTGCAAAAAATAGAGATGTTGGTTAAATCTACAAAAATGGCGTTACAGGTAGTTGAACAAAAAGAGAAAATCATGATGGCGAATGCTTCTTTTAAAAGTGAAGTGGACGGACTTCTCCCCGAGGACTTCCAGGAACTACTTGCCATTTTTGAAAAAAAATTAACCCAAAACGGACAGAAAAAAATGGAGTTAGAAGAAAAATTAGCTGAGCTTCAGGCTTTAAAAGAAAAAATTCTTACCTCAATTACTATCCAAGACAAGCCCCGTATAAAAGTTGAAGTTGTGGCTGAACAAGACACGGATGCGCAGTTTATTGTGCATTATTTGTCGAATGGAGCAAGTTGGCGACCTACCTACACAGCCCGAGTTACAGACATTGGGCAGCCTATATCTTTGCATTACCAAGCAGAAATAGACCAAAATACAGGGATTTCATGGGATAATGTGAAACTCACGTTGTCCACGGCGACACCAACACAAGGAGGCGAAAAACCTACATTGGCTTCTGTTTTTATCGACCAACAACCGGCTTTCACGGCGTATGCAAAAGTTGCTATGCCTCCTCCTGCCGTGGGGAATGCGCGGATGAGTGTCACGGCGGAGGCAGTAGCGGAAGATATGCCGATGGCAGCGAGTTCTGCGGATTGGGTAGCTGTTTCAGAATCTATCATCACCCAATTTTCTATCCGTGAACGTTATACAATTCCATCTAATAACACAGCACAAAAAATTGATATTCAACAATTTACACTTCCAGCTAAATACGAATACCAAGCAGTACCTAAAAAATCGACGGATGGGTTTATTACAACTGAAATTCAGGATTGGACAACAAAAAATCTATTGAGCGGTCCGGTTTCTTTGTTCTGGTCAGGAACGTATTTGGGTGAGTCCGTCTTGGATGTCAGCGATGTAGCCAAACCCTTGACGTTATCTTTGGGAAGAGACAAGAGTATTGTTTGCCAATACGAGCCAATCCGTGAGTGGAAAACGAAAAAATCATTTGTTGGCGGGGAAATAAAAGAAACGTTTGAGTTTAAGACAACCGTTTACAATACAAAAAAGACATCCATAGATATAAAGTTAGAAGACCAAATTCCGGTTTCCAGAGATGCACGAATTGAAGTGTCAGGAGATTTTTCAGGGAATGCTACATTAGACAAAGAAACAGGGATTGTGACTTGGCAAGTGCAATTAGAGCCGAATGAAAAACGGGTATTCACAACCAAATATACCGTCAAATATCCAAAAGAAATACGTCTTCGCTACCAAGAATAAATTCATCCAACCAACGCCCTTTCTTTCACAGAGAAAGGGCGTTTTTGCTATGCTAAACTCCTTATTTATTGAAACAGAACACTTACTTGCCTTTCCATTGGATGGAGAGCAATTGACGCTATATCTTCATAAATCACCTACTTTTGAGGAAACAATGGGACTTCAAAACTCCTTTATTTATATCTCAGAAGAAGTAGAGGAACTTTTTCGAGAAGCCATTTTACCCCGTATAAAAAAAGAACCTAAAAACATACATTGGTTTACAAACTGGATTATCATTGCCAAAGAAACGCAACAAGTAGTTGGTGATTTTTGCTTTTACGATTACCCAGATGCGCAAGGATTGGTAGAATTTGGATATGGCATTTATCCTTCTCAGCAGAACAAAGGATATATGCACGAAATAATGCAAGGGATTATCGCGTGGGTAAAAACGCAGGACGGTGTTCAGTATATTCGCGCACGGACAGACCGAGGGAATATCCCATCCATCCGTGTCTTGAAAAAAAATGGATTTGTAAGTCCAAACGAAACAGAGGAAATTCAATTTTGGTATTACAAAATGGAAAGTTTTGTTTGAGGCTGACTTTGTTACTTCACGCAAACAGCTTTACATGTATCAAAAATCATCGAGAGGTGAGTTTTGTTCTTTGTACGGTTTTCCGCAAGTTGGACATTTTCCAGATTTGGATTTATATTTTGTCAAATGTTCAGAAAATCCAGAGGCCAAAATACCCGTCGGGAGAGCGACCATACCAATACCTAGCAAAGCGATAACCGCGCCGAAGAGTTTTCCGAGGGGTGTAATCGGGTAAATATCACCATATCCTACGGTTGTGAGTGTGGCAACTCCCCACCAAAGTGTCGCCGGGATACTTGAAAAAGCGTCCGGTTGTGCCTCATGTTCGATATAAAACATAAGTGTAGAGGCTAAAACAAGGAGAAAAAAAGTAAAAATAATGGATACTAAAAGTTCTTCTCTTTTTTGATACAAAACGCGTTCGATTAAGCGGAGTGCGCGAACGTAGCGTGTAATCTTAAAAATTCTGAAGACGGTCAACAGACGAAAAATACGAATGGAGCGTAAATCGATAAAACCCGAACTCAACACATAGAACGGAAGAATCGCGATGAGGTCAATCACTGACAAAAAACTCACCATGTAACGAAGTCTAGGAAATGATTTTCCTCGGTAGCGCGGGGTTATGTCGGATACCCAGATACGGAGAAAATACTCAAGTGTAAAAATAGAAACGGAAAACAAATCAAACCAATAAAAAAAGGCAGGAAAACTCGCTTGATAGACAGCTACAGACTCCAACATCAAAACGGCTACATTACTGATAATCATACAGATAATAAACCAATCGACCCACCAACTCGCTGAATAGCGTAGGGTAGAAACTTGAAATAAATGGTATATATTTTTCTTTAAAGCGTACATAAAAATAAGGGAAATGAAGGATTCGAAAAAAAGAGGGATTCGTTTCTTAACCTGATTTTTTGTGAATGAAAGCAAATTATCAAAAAACTGCTACGAAATTTCAACTGAAAGAGTATATTTGCTCTATTATGTTTTTTTTATTTTTCGAATAAAAAAGTAGCAAGCATTCAAAAAACGCATCAAACGTGTCATACGATTCAATACTTTCCGACATCTCGCAGCAACTGCGTGCCCCTTTGCCTGGAGCGGAGGCGCATCAGCGCATGATGAGCCGAGAGAAGTTTACGATGACACCCAAGCCATCTGTTGTTCCGAGACAAAGTGCCGTACTGGTTTTGTTATATCCACATAAAGACACGCTGTATATCCCGCTGATTCAGCGCCCCAAATACGACGGCGTACATGGGGGGCAAATGGCACTCCCAGGCGGTAAAATGGAAAACGAGGACGAATCACTTATTCGGACTGCCCTGCGTGAAGCACAGGAAGAAATTGGCATCAAAACCATTGACATATCCGTTCTAGGAACTCTGACACAACTATATATTCCACCAAGTAATTTTTACGTACAACCCGTTGTTGGCTACATCCCCTACCGTCCTGACTTTTTTCCGGACAGCCGCGAGGTGGACGATATCATTGAAGTGCCCGCCCGACTATTGCTTGAAAATACATCCGTCGAAGAACGAATCATGGAAATTCGTGGCAAAAGCTTTCGAACACCCGGCTACGCGATCAACAACCATTGGATTTGGGGCGCAACGGCTTCTATGTTGGCTGAATTTTGCGAAGTATTGCAGCGCGTATCGCCTAGGCAGTTGTAATGGACTAGATTTTTTCGCAAAATAATACGTACTTTGCGCGACTTATTTGATCCTCACTTTGTGATATACTTACATGATAGAAGAACCTACTGACAACCACGAGCAAACACCACCTAGAGAACTCATAGACCAAATGTTCGAGAATTATTTCTTGGATTATGCCTCTTACGTGATTCTCGAAAGAGCCGTTCCAGCCGGAGAAGATGGCTTGAAACCCGTGCAAAGAAGATTTCTTCACGCGCTCAAAGAAATGGACGACGGACGTTTCAATAAAGTAGCCAACGTCATTGGAGCAACCATGCAATACCACCCACATGGGGATGCCTCCATAGGTGACGCCATCGTGACCATTGGGCAGAAAGAATTATTACTAGATATTCAAGGAAATTGGGGAGATATTCGAACGGGAGATAGTGCCGCTGCCCCGCGTTACATTGAGGTACGTTTGTCCAAATTCGCACACGATGTTTTATTCAACGAAGACATCACAGAATGGCAACTTTCGTACGATGGCAGAAAAAGAGAGCCCGTAACGTTACCCGCTAAATTTCCGCTGGTACTTGAACTAGGCGTTGAAGGGATTGCCGTTGGGTTATCAACCAAAATAATGCCCCACAACTTCGTGGAAATTTGCCAAGCATGTATCGCGTATTTAAGAAAACAAAAATTTACGTTATATCCTGATTTCTTAACGGGCGGTCTCATTGATGTCAGTAATTACAACGACGGAATGCGTGGCGGTCGAGTAAAAGTTCGTGCGAAAATTGAGGAACAAGACAAAAAAACACTGGTTATACGCGATATTCCGTTCAGTACAACGACCTCAAGCTTGATTGATTCTATCATCAAAGCCAACGACCAAGGAAAGATTAAAATCAAAAAAGTAGAGGATAATACGGCACGAGATGTAGAGATTATCGTGCATCTTGCGCCCAATACTTCGCCAGATATTACGATTGATGCCCTCTATGCCTTTACTCAATGTGAGGTTTCTATTTCGCCAAATGCAGTTATCATCTTGGACAACAAACCTCATTTTGTAGGTGTCAGCGACATTTTGAAAGCCTCCACAGACCAAACACTTCATTTACTCCAACGAGAACTAGAAATTCGTAAAAATGAGCTAATGGAAAAACTCCTGTACAGCTCATTGGAAAAAATATTTATTGAGAAACGAATTTACCGAGATATTGAGGAATGTACTACGTTTGAGGAGGTGATTCAGACAATAGACAAAGGATTAACTCCCTATAAATCAGATTTTTACAGAGAAATCATTGAAGAAGATATCATACGTTTGACAGAAATACGTATCAAACGTATCTCTAAATACGATGCGTTTAAAGCAGACGAACTGATGCGAAAACAGCAAGAAGAGCTGGCACAAGTTGAAGATAATTTGCAAAATATTGTTCGCTACGCGATAGAATTTTACCAAATGCTGTTAAAAAAATACAGCAAAGGAAGAGAGAGACGAACAGAAATCAGGGAGTTTGGAGATGTTCAAGCAGCTGTTGTCGCTGCAAACAACCAAAAATTGTATGTGGACAGAGCCGGAGGATTTGTTGGGTACGGACTAAAAAAAGACGAATATGTCATGGATTGCTCTGACATTGACGACATCATCGTATTCAGAAAAGAGGGTAAATACTTGATTACCAAGATTCAAGACAAAACATTTGTAGGAAAAGACATTATTCATTGTGCCGTTTATCGAAAAAATGACGAGCGAATGGTCTATAATGTTATTTATTCAGATGGGCAAACGGGCAGGACATTCGCGAAGCGTTTTCCGGTGACGTCTGTCACACGTGACAAAGAATACGATGTTACAAAGGGAACACCCAAGTCAAAAGTACATTATTTTTCTGCCAATGAAAACGGAGAAGCCGAGCAAGTGACTATCCATTTGACCGCTGCGAGTACAGCAAAAAAGAAAGTATTTGAGTGGGATTTTGCAGAAAATGACATCAAAAATCGGTCTGCTTTGGGTTATTTAGTGACCAAATATCCTGTCCGGAAAGTGGCATTCAAGACGGCAGGAAAGTCCACACTTGGTGGCGTAGATATTTGGTATTTACCCACAATTGGCCGTTTAAATAAAGACGAACATGGACAGTTTTTAGGAAATTTTGAGGCGGAGGACAAGATTCTTGTCTTGTACAAAAATGGGGAATATGAATTGACAAATTTCGAACTAACCAATCATTATGACCCAAAACAAGTGAGTATAATCGCGCAGTTCCAACCTGATAGTGTAGTAAGTGCGGTTTATCTGGACGGTGAGCAAAAGAATTATTATATCAAGCGTTTCAAGATTGAGACGACGACATTAGACAAAAAGTTCAATTTCATCTCAGACCATCCGAAGAGTGAATTACTAGCCATTTCCTACGACGACTTGCCACGCGTCGAAATCAGTTTTAAACGTGAAAAACGCTCCTCGCCTATCGAGAAAGAGGTATTTAAGTTAGATGAGTTTGTAGATGTTCGTGGCTGGAAAGCCATGGGAAACCGTATTCCTTTTGATAAAATCCTTCAAGTTACCCAATTAGCTTCTGAAGTAACCTCAGTAGCGGTTGAAACAGAAGAAGCACACAACCTAGATAACGAAATGGACAATGAAGGGGAAGACTCTGCTGAAAACCAATTGGCCTTATTTTAAGCGAATTACTCACACGCCCTGGGTCATTTTTCACCTCGTTTTACACCTCTTTTTGTTATCCTCCGGAAAAGGACAACAAAAAGAGGCTACGTTTGTGGTAACAATACATCCGTCTGCCTCAAAACCGGAAAAACTCTACCTCGCTACTGACCTAAACGAATGGAATCCACGAAATGCGGATTATAAATTAAAAAAAGTAAACGATAGCACCTTCTCCATCACGCTCTCTTTGCCCGCAGACGGTTTTGAGTTTAAGTTTACCCAAGGTACTTGGGGACTGACGGAGGGCACATTGCGCGGTGAACCTATTATCAACCGACGTTTTTCCAAGCAGATACTCGGCGACCATCCCATTTACCAGTTTCAAATATTGGGGTGGGAAAAACACCATTCCTACCAATTTGTCATTCAAAAATTACCAGAAAATACACCACATGACGCAGCTATCTACCTAACTGGGAATTTCAATAACTGGAACCCCGCAAATTCGGAGTACAAACTCATTCGGCGCATCGATGGCGTTTTTGAAACAACCATCTACACCGATTTACCCAAATTAGAATACAAATTTACACGCGGAAATTGGGCGTCTGTTGAAGCCAGAGAAAATGGAAAGGCAAGACCAAATAGAACTTTCAATGCCAATCAAAAAGACACTTTTGCCTCCATTCCAATCGCTATCAACGGTTGGGAAGACCTCAATGGCTCTTTGCATTTGTTCTCATTGGTGGACTTACTCTTGCTTTTTTCTGTTTTTCAAGGATTTTTACTCATTGTAGCTATCCCGACAATTCAGACAAATAACCGAGAAGCAAATAAATGGCTACTTGCCACTTTAGGCATTTCTTCGCTCATGCTTTTGCTGTATATTTTTGGAAATTACCAGGAAATCGCCAATCGTTTTCCGAAAATCGTATTGCTTTCAGACTTTATATTATTCATTTATGGCCCCTTATTTTACTTTTATTTAGTCAAATTACTATTCAATAATTCAGGGTTTCCATCGCGTTGGTACTGGCACTTTTTTCCGTTGGGTTTACAACTGATTGCCTATTCACCCTTTTTGTTCAAGGACGACACCAACTTGTTGGAAGACCTCATGAACCAAGATTTGCCGCTCATTTCTTTGTTTACGGCAAGTGGTTTTTTTGGACTTGTCTGGAACATCTACTACTGGCGTTTGTTCAAAAAAACAGTACAATCGTATCAACGCGCTTTTCAAACGAATTTCTCAGACGACCAAAATTTGCATTACCTCCAAGCCGTTTCTTGGATTCAGTTGCTCACACTTGTACTTTGGTCTTTCCTATTTTTACTCATGGCGATTAGCAAAATAGGTGATATTGATTTGACGAATACACTTGAAAATCTCATTGATTTCATTTGGCTTTCCTTCTCTTTAATCCCTTTTTTTATTGGCTATTATGCCATTCATCAACCCGAAACCTTCAAAGCATCACCTACGTATTTATCTATTTTTGATGATGTATTAGACGCAACCGTAAGTGCCTCCGTTCAAGACGAGAATTTATTATTGACAAGCCCAGAGGAAACCCAAGAGGACTTAAAACCGATTGCAGAGAAACTTCAAAAGTATATGGAAAAGAATCGTCCTTATACAAATCCAAAATTAAGTTTGACCGAACTCGCCAACCAACTCAAAGTACCTCCACATGTACTATCAAAAGTTTTGAATGATTTGTTCGGAAAAAATTTCTTTGACTTCATCAATTCCTATCGTATCGAGGCATTCAAAATGATGCTCAAGGATAATAAAAATGCTCAATTTACTTTGCTTAGCTTGGCGTATGAGGTTGGGTTCAATTCGAAAACTGCGTTCAACCGTTCCTTCAAGAAACATACAGATTTGACCCCACGCGAGTACCTGGAAGAACTAAAAAAAGAAACAACTTAGTGCCATTTTAAGAAAAAGGCACTAAAAAGAATCCTCAACTATCTATTTATCAATAACTTATAATTATTTCTTCAAATAATTATAAAAACAGAATCTGGTACGACTAATAGGACATTTTATTGATAATTTTGTGCATTCCTGTGTACTACCTTGTACATAGGGTGACCAATTATCAATACTTTAACAAAAAGTCTTATGCAGAGAAGTTGTACGCACACTTCGGGTGACTCTCGAAAACCTTCGCATTTCTTTGGCTTCATTGCCACACTTTCTTTGTTCTTTTTCACATCACTTATCTCATTTGCCCAACGAACAGTAACGGGTAAAGTCACGGATGGCAACGATAAATCAGCGATGCCCGGCGTGACTGTGCAAGTGAAAGGCAGCACACAAGGAACACAAACAGACGCACAAGGAAACTATTCGATGGCTGTTTCAGAAAACAGCACGTTGGTTTTCAGTTTCATCGGAAAAACCACTCAGGAAATCGCGGTTGGGAACCAATCAACCATTTCTGTGGCGTTGATGGATGATTCACAAATTTTGAACGAAGTAGTTGTCATCGGCTACGGAAGTCAAAAGAAGAAAGATTTGACGGGCTCTGTGGTGAGCATTTCTTCCGCAGATTTTGTAAAAGGACAATTGACAACGCCAGAACAGCTTGTTTCTGGTAAATTGGCAGGTGTACAAATTACATCTAATGGAGGAGCGCCAGGTAGCGGTAGCACCATTCGTATTCGTGGAGGTTCTTCCTTGAATGCAAATAATGACCCTTTGATTGTTTTAGACGGCGTTCCTTTGGACAACAACGGGATTTCAGGTTCACCAAATGCGCTCAGTTTGATTAACCCGAATGATATTGAGACCTTCACGGTCTTGAAAGATGCGTCAGCTACTGCCATTTATGGTTCACGTGCATCCAATGGGGTAATTCTAATTACAACAAAAAAAGGCTCTAAAACCGGTAAAATGCGCGTAAACTTCAGCTCATTGGCTTCTTCAGCTTCCCGCATGAACGACGTGAATACCCTCAATGCAACCGAATTTACAGATTTAGTTCGCTCACGTGGTAATGCCACGCAAATCGCGGCACTTGGCACAGAAAACACAAACTGGGCAGACCAAATTTACCGTACTGCTTATACAACTGACAATAACCTGAGCGTAAGTGGTGCTGCAAAAGGCATTCCTTACCGCGTTTCGTTGGGTTATCTAAACCAAAATGGTATTCTAAAAACATCCAACATGGGTAGAACATCAGGTTCATTGAACCTCTCGCCTACGTTCATGGATAACCATTTGAAAGTGGACATCAATTTGAAAGGCTCTATCACAGATAACCGTTTTGCAGATCAAGGCGCAATTGGTTCAGCTGTTTTCTTTGACCCAACTCAGCCCGTATTTTCTGGAAATGAATTGTATGACGGGTATTTCGAATGGTTAGACCCATCCACAGGAAGACCCAATACATTAGCCCCACGCAATCCGCTTGCTATGCTTGAAATGCGCAACAATACAAGCAATGTTCAACGGAGTATCGGAAACATGGTTTTGGATTATAAATTCCATTTTTTACCTGAGTTACGCGCTAATTTGAACGTGGCATACGATATTTCAGCAAGTTCGGGCTCAAATCTTGTTCCGGCAACCTCTGCATTGGCATTCAACAGAAATGGGCAGGAATTGACTTATTCACAGAACAAAAACAACAAAACATTGGAGTTTTATTTGAATTATGTGAAAGACCTACCTTCTATCAGTAGCCGTATCGACGTAATGGGTGGTTATTCCTACCAAGACTTCATTCGTGAAAATACAGACTTAGATGTGAATTTAAACGGAGAAGTATTCCGTGATTTTTACTACAAAACACAAAATACACTTGTTTCTTTCTACGGTCGGGCAAACTACTCATTATTAGATAAGTATGTAGCGACTGTAACGATACGCCAAGACGGTTCCTCGCGTTTTTCACCAGAAACACGTTGGGGTCTATTCCCTTCCGCAGCGTTGGCATGGAAAATCTCAGAGGAAGGTTTCTTAAAAGGCAACGATGTATTCTCTGAGTTGAAACTTCGCTTGGGTTATGGTGTGACGGGCCAGCAAGATATTGGTAGCGATTACCCGTATTTGCCTCGCTACACGTTGAGCCAATCAACTGCACAATACCAATTTGGTGGGGCTTTCTTACCAACACTCCGCCCAGAAGGATACGACGCCAACATCAAATGGGAAGAAACAGTAACGTATAATGCAGGGATTGATTTTGCCTTGAAAAAAGGAAGAATTTCGGGTAGCATCGACTACTATTCACGTTTGACCAAAGACTTATTGAGTGTCATTCCGGTTCCAGCAGGTTCAAATCTAACGAACCAATTATTGACCAATGTGGGTAATATTGAGAACGAAGGAGTTGAGTTTAGTATCAATACGACACCTGTTGCAACTAAAAATGTAAACTGGGACTTAGGTTTCAACATTACGTATAATCAAAATACAATCACCAACTTAACGAAAGTAGCCGACCCAACATTCCCAGGAATTTTGACGGGTGGAATTGGTGGTGGTGTAGGAAATACAGCGCAAATCCACACGGTGGGCTATCCAGTAAGCACATTCTACCTTTATAATCAAGTGTATGACTCAAATGGTAAACCATTAGAAGGCGTATTCGAAGACCAAAACGGTGATGGAGTAATTACGCCAGAAGATAGAATCCGTTACGAAGCACCACAATCTGATGTATTCTTGGGCTTATCTTCTCAAATTTCGATTGGCAAGTTTTCAGCAGGTTTTGTATCAAGAGCAAACATTGGCAATTTTGTTTACAATAATGTAAACTCAAATGCGGGAGTTTTCCGCGTGACTTCGAATCCATTTTTGACAAACGTAACGTCTGATGCATTGGTGACGGGTTTTGCAAACAACCAATATTTCAGCAATTATTATTTACAGAATGCTTCGTTTTTCCGGATTGACAACATCAATTTTGGATACAGTTTAGGTAGAATTTTCAATAACAAGGCAGATGCGTCGATTAACGCGAACATTCAGAACGCGTTGGTAATTACCAAGTATAACGGGCTAGACCCAGAAGTAGGAGGCGGAATAGATAACAACTTCTATCCACGTCCACGCGTATTTACACTTGGCGTAAACATTGGATTTTAAATTACAAAAGCACACATCAAAAACAAGACAAAATGAAGATTTGGAATAAATATTCAAAAGTAGCGTCACTAGCCTTCGGTTTAACCGTTGTTAGTGCCTCTTGTATCAATGACTTAGATCGGAAGCCGTTCATCGAGGTAACTTCAGCAACTGTTTATGACAATCCGGCAAGCTATAAAAATGTATTGGCAAAACTATATGCTGGCTTGGCAGTGACTGGTCAAGAAGGCCCTGCTGGACTACCTGATATTGGTGGAATTGACGAAGGTTTTTCTGCTTATCTACGCCAATATTGGCAAGCGCAACAACTACCAACAGACGAATCAGTAATTGGCTGGAACGATGGTAGCTTACCTGATTTCCATGACATGGATTGGACATCGAATAACGAATTTATCACTGCACTTTATAGCCGGATTTTCTATCAGGTGACATTGTGTAACGAATTTATTCGGGAAACATCTCCTGAAAAATTAGCATCACGCAATTTATCTGGACCAGAGTATGCGGCTTACAGAGCAGAGGCTCGTTTCTTGCGTGCATTGAGCTATTACCACGCATTGGATATGTTTGGAAATGTTCCTTTCGTGACAGAAAACGACGCGCCAGGTTCCTTTTTACCTAAACAAACCAACCGCGCTGACTTGTTCGCCTATGTAGAATCTGAGCTAAAAGCAATTGAAAACGAGCTTCCTTCTCCACGTCAAAATGAATACGGCCGTGCAGATAAAGCTGCTGCTTGGATGCTATTAGCGAAATTATATTTGAATGCACAAGTCTATATTGGCACGCCAAAGTATTCTGAAACGATTGAGCAAACCAAGAAAATCATTGCTGCGGGTTACGCATTACACCCGAACTACCAAGGACTGTTTTTAGCAGATAACGACAAGTCACCAGAAATCATTTTCGCCATTCGTTTTGATGGTTTAAGCACTAAATCGTGGGGTGGAATGACTTATTTGGTACATGCGCCGGTGGGTGGCTCAATGAATCCAGCAGAATTTGGTATAAATGGTGGTTGGTCAGGATTACGTACGACTCCATCATTGGTAACGAAATTCCCCGCTCCCAACGGAGCAGACAAACGCGCCATTTTTCATACAGACGGACAAAATATCAACGTCGAAGATATTTTCACATTTACAGATGGATATGCAGTAGGAAAATACAAGAATGTGGACGTAAATGGTCGCCCAGGTACAGACTCTGAAGGTAATCACCCAGATACGGATTATCCGATGTTCCGTTTAGCTGATGCGTATTTGATGTATGCAGAGGCAGTTCTTCGTGGTGGTACAGGTGGAGATGTTGCAACCGCACTCGGCTATGTTAATCTTCTTCGTCAAAGAGCTTATGGAGGAACATCAGGAAATGTCAATAGCATTAATCTAGATTTTATCTTGGATGAGCGAAGCAGAGAATTGTATTGGGAAGCAACTCGTCGTACAGATTTAATCCGTTTCAATAAATTTACAGGAAGCGATTACGTGTGGCAATGGAAAGGGGGCGTACAAGCAGGAAGAGGAGTAAGTGATCACCTTAAATTATATCCAATACCTGCTTCAGACATTGTGGCAAATCCTAATTTAAAACAAAATCCTGGTTATTAATCCGACAAATTACCGATGAAAAATACATTCAAATCAATACTTTTCAGCTTAAGCGCCCTCTGGATGCTAAGTTCGTGTGAAGATGAACTCGTCAAACCAGTATTGGCTGATGGCGCAGCACCTGTTGTCAATGTATCTGTACAAACACTTGTTTTAAACAAGGATAATGCAGAGCAAAATGCCGTCACAATCTCTTGGTCAAAACCTGATTTTGGCTTCAATGCGGGTGCTTCGTACAATTTGAAAATTGACAAAAAAGGAGGCGACTTCAGCCAAGGAATCAATATTGGAATGGGACAGGCTCTCTCAAAAACCTACAAAGTAAAGGAATTGAACAACCTACTTTTAGGTTTGGGTATGGCACCAGGCACAGCAGCTGACCTAGACATCAAAGTAGAAGCTGTTCTTGGGCAATCAACTGTTCTTTCCTCTCCGATTATCTCCATGAAGGCAACGGCTTACCAAGATAAATTAGACTTATCTTCACCTTGGGGGCTTGTAGGAAGTGCAACGGTAAATGGTTGGAACGGCCCAGATATGCCTTTCTTCAAAACGGTAGTTCCGAATGTTTTTGTTGCGTATGTTACCTTGATTGACGGGGAAATCAAAATCCGTAAAAACAACGATTGGGGCGAAAATTACGGAGGTTCAAATGGAAAACTGAATGCAGGTGGTGACAATATTGCTGTAACAGCCGGTACGTATCAGATTACATTTGATGCTGCTAATTTGACCTACAAAATCGAAAAACTAACGTGGGGAATTGTGGGAAGTGCCACTGTAAATAGCTGGAATGGACCCGATATGCCACTAACATACGACCCAAGCAGCGATACTTGGAGAGCCTTGGTTATGTTGAATGAAGGGGAAATCAAGTTCAGAAAGAACAACGACTGGTCTGTCAACTTTGGAGATTCAGGTGCGAACGGTACATTGGATGCAGGCGGCGACAACATCGTGGTTAAAAAAGGAAGTTATCTCATCACTGTTGACTTCAACAAAAATACCTATACCATCGAAGCCAAGAAAATTTTGGGAATTGTGGGTAGTGCAACACCAAACAGTTGGGACGGCCCAGACACCAAATTCAACTTGGATTTTACCAAAGAAGGCGTTTGGTACTTGAACGGAATGGTATTGAAAGCTGGCGAAATCAAATTCAGAGAAAACGATGACTGGACTGTAAATTACGGAGACGATGGCGCGAACGGTACATTAGAGGCCGGTGGAGCAAATATTGCCGTTTCAGCAGGTACGTATGATATTACGTTGGATTTCAGTAATCCAGCGTCACCAACCTACAAAATGGTGAAAAGATAGTTAATTGTTTAGTCTATTAGCTTCATTATAGGTTATGTTTAAAGGCTGCACGATTATTTGTGCAGCTTTTTTTTACCAAATAAACCCACGATTCCCATGACAAAGAGCAACCGTTATTTCATATTACTACTTTTCATTCTTTTCTTCTCACGATGCACGACTGATGCACCCACAGAGCCGACAGCCAACACGCCTACTGATTTAACGACCCTCCCTGCCTCTGGTGACATCATGATGCAGACTTTCTATTGGGACGTAGAACCCCGTACTGGTTGGTGGAAAGTCATTGAACCCAAATTAGCTCAATGGGCAGCAATTGGCATAAATCGTATTTGGCTTCCTCCTGTTTCAAAAGGAATGTCGGGTGGTTTTTCGATGGGATATGACCCCATGGATTATTTCGATTTTGGCGAATACGACCAAATGGGTACTATTCCAACCCGTTTTGGCACAAGAAAAGAACTTGAACAACTGATTACAACGGCGCACCAAAATAAAATAGAGGTCGTCGCTGATATTGTTTTGAATCACAACAGCGGTGGAAATTTAGAGTATAATCCGTACCGAAACAAAAGCACCTATACGCTATTCCAACCTAAATCCGGAAAATTTCCACGAAGCTACGAGGATTTTCATCCCAATTCATTAAAGCAAAAAGACGAGGGAGATTTATTTTTCCCGGAGCAAGATGTCTCGCATGTACAGCCCAATGTTCGTTTTTGGCTTTGGGAGAGCGATGAGTCTGTGGCAAAGTACTATAAAAATGTCATGAAATTTGATGGCTGGCGTTTTGATTACGTACTTGGTTTTTCGCCAGATGTCATCAAAAAATGGATGGAAGCCGTGGGCGGCTATGCAGTCGCAGAACTCTGGGACGGTAATCCGGATGTACTGGAAAAATATGTAAACCAAACAGGTGTTCGTGTATTTGAATTTTCTACGTTTTATGCCTTAGAACAAGCTTTGGATGGCGATAACATGAACATATTGAAAGATAGAAATACCTTCCTAAAAAGAAATCCGGCTAAATCTGTCACATTTACAGCGAATCACGATACAGAAAAAGATGCAAATCAAGGAAACAAGATAAATGTTGCCAACAAACTTTTGGCGTATGCTTATATTTTAACGCACGATGGTGCGCCTTGCATCTATTATTCGGATTATGAATCTGTTTTACCTAAGCGAGAATTGGAACGTTTAATGCTCATTAACAGAACATTAGCTAAAGGTACAACCGGCGTTCTATTTGCTGACCGTGAAAAATACATCGCCCTTCGTGGCGGAAACGCAACCGTTCCTGGATTAGTCGTATTTTTGAATAACGGGACGATACCAATGACTCAGACAGTCATCACACCTTGGAAAAACGCAACGCTCGTCGATTACTCCAATCATACCAACAAAGAAATCAAGACAGACCAAAACGGTCGCGCAACGTTGGAATCCGCAGCAAAAAATTTCACCATTTGGTCACTCAAAAAAATCTAAATCATGGCAAAAAAAAGCCTTCTTTTACTTCTTTTCCCCTTCTTTGTATGGGCGCAGGGGCAAAAAACTGTTCAGCGAATAGAACCAGCAAACTGGTGGATTGGCATGAAGAACCCTTCTGTTCAAATTCTATTATACGGTAAAAATATACAAGATTCAGAAGTTCGGATAAACGCAAAGTTCATTCAAATTGAGCAAATTTACCGACCTGAAAACCCGAATTACTTATTTCTTTATACCCATATTTCTCCGAATGCCACTCCTGAAAAAGCAAGCATTGAACTCATCAAAAATAATAAAGTCCTAGAAAAACACACGTTTGAACTAAAGGAAAGAGAGATGTATTCTGCTGATAGACAAGGGTTTAATTCGTCAGACATGATTTATCTCATTACGCCTGACCGTTTTGTGAATGGTGACGTGTCAAACGACGCGCTCCCAAACTATGTGGATAAACTGAATCGTTCCAAGCTCGATGGAAGACATGGCGGAGATTTACAAGGAATTATCAACCAATTGGATTACCTAGAAAAATTGGGTGTCACCGCTCTTTGGCTTAACCCGGTGCTAGAAAACGCACAACCTCAAGCATCTTATCACGGCTATGCCATCACTGATTTTTACAAAGTAGATCCTCGCTATGGCTCCAACGAACTGTATCTCACGCTAGCAAAAGAAGCTAAGAAAAAAGGTATCAAATTAATTATTGACGGCGTTTTAAATCACGCAGGCTCTGAGCATTGGATGGTAAAAGATTTGCCCATGAAAGATTTCTTGAACTACCAAGAAAAACCAGTCATAACAACACACCGCCGAGAAACCATTCAAGACCCGTACGCGACACAAGCTGACAAAAAAAAACATGCTGACGGTTGGTTTGTAACAAGCATGCCTGACTTAAATCAACGAAATCCACATTTGGCAAAATACCTCATTCAAAATTCCATTTGGTGGGTAGAATATGCGCATCTTGGCGGAATCCGGATGGATACGTATTCTTATCCTGACGCAAATTTCATGGCGGAATGGTCGAAAGCCGTCCTGGATGAGTATCCAAATTTCTCAATTGTAGGTGAAGAATGGTCCACTAATCCAGCTATTGTATCTTACTGGCAAAGAGATAAAAAAAACAGCAACGGTTATACCTCCGCTTTGCCTTCTTTGATGGATTTTCCACTACAAGAGGCTATTATTCAATCTATTAAAGAAAAACAAAACCCATGGGACCCAAAATGGATTGCCCTGTACAGCGCGTTGGCAAATGATTTTCTATATCCACATCCGAACGATTTGGTCATTTTTGCAGATAATCATGACATGAGTCGGGTTTATACACAAATGAATGAAGATAAACTTGGACTAAAACAGGCACTCGTTTTTTTAGCAACAACGCGTGGAATCCCTCAGATTTATTACGGTACGGAGGTACTTTTATCGAATCCTAAAAGCGATGATCATGGCGAAATTCGGGCAGATATGCCCGGCGGATGGCCATCCGATACGGCAAGTGTTTTCACTGGGAAAAATCTTCGGGCAGATCAGTTGGAGATACTAGCATTTACGCAAAAATTATTCCAATGGAGGAAGAAAAACTCCGTCATTCATCAAGGCAAACTGACGCATTATTCACCTCAAAATGGCATTTATACGTATTTCCGTTACCTAAACAATGAAAAAGTCATGGTTGTACTCAATAAAAACAAACAACCTTTGACCATTTCGTTATCGGATTATTCGGAAATGACATCTGGCTTGCAAACTGGTGAACCAATCGTGCAAGAAGGTGCTGAGATTACGCCGCAACACATTCATTTTACCCAACCCGGTTTTTGTATCATCCCGTTGGTCAAATAAAATCAGAGCGGAAGCCAACGTAGGTCGTTGGTTTCCACTTTTTTTAGATAGCTGTTTGTATCTTTGTGCCGATCAAAAATAGGTTTGGTCTTTTGAATTTAGACGCAGGATTATGTTATCCAAACAACAACAAAAGAATATTCTTTCCTTACACACCAAAAAAAATCGACAAGAATCGGGTTTATTTTTGGTGGAAGGCGGGAAAAACTTGGCCGAGTTACTGCACTCAGATTTTGAGATAGAACATCTGTTTTGCACAGAAAAGTGGACGGTAAAGAACGAAAAACTACTTGTAAACAAAACATACAGCATCGAAACTCCTGAATTAATTGAAAAAGTAAGCACATTTAAGGCAAACGATAGCGGCATTGCGGTTGTACGACAAAAAAAGAATCAGGTTATCTCTTCAGAACGTAAAGACGAACTAATTTTAGTTTTAGACGGGATAAATGACCCAGGAAATTTGGGTACAATTATCCGCTTAGCAGACTGGTACGGCATTCCTAATATCGTTTGTTCAGAAGATACCGTTGAATTTTATAATCCGAAGGTCATCCGTGCAACGATGGGTTCTTTTACACGTGTTCGAATAAACTATACAGAGCTAAAAACGTGGCTAAAAAACTGCGAATCAATCATTTATGGAGCATTTTTGAATGGAGAAAATATTCATCAGATGCAATTTATAAAGCCCGCAGTGCTAGTTATTGGGAGTGAATCCCACGGAATAAGAAGCGAAATTGAGCCGTATATCTCTTCAAAAATTACAATTCCTTGTTTCGGGGGAGCAGAATCTCTCAATGCCGGAGTAGCCACCGGAATTATCCTCGATAATCTAGTTCGGAATTAGATGATGCAACTACGTCACGATAAGTTTATTTTCGTGTATCGTAGTTTTTTACGACTTTTGCACAAATTTTAACAACATGTAACCAGAATGGGAAATATTGACAAAAACCAAGTAATTGGCTTTCTTTTATTAATTGTAATGTACGGTGCCTACATGTTTTTCATACCTGAGGCCACTTCAGAGGTACCTGCTCCAACCAAAGTGGAAGCAACCTCCACACAAACTACAGCAGCCGCATCTTCTACTCCTATACCAACTCCAGACTCTACGCAACTTGCAGCTACTTACGGCAGTTTCGCTTCTTTTGCACAAGGAACTCCGCAAACGATTACAGTTGAAAACGAAGATATCAAGGTTGTTTTCTCTTCCAAAGGAGGTACAATAGAAAACGTCATCTTAAAAAAATACAAAACATACACTGCTTTTCAAGCAAATCAAGAAGAAGCACTTCAGTTGATTGACAAGAACAATTCGAACATGAATGTCATTCTTTCTACCTTGAATGGGCCAGTTGATATAAAGCAATTGCATTTCTCGACCTCGGCGGTTTCACAGGTCGTAAAGGGAAAGGAAATCGCAAAAGTCTCGTTTGAATTGGCGTTAAGCCCTACTCAAAAAATCACACAGAACTATACCATTACTGGAACTGGCTACCAAGTTGATTACGACCTCGACATGGCAGGTTTAGACCCACTTTTGAAGGAAAAAGAGGTAAAATTCGTTTGGGAAGATAAACTCAAAATCTTGGAAAATGACCTTGAGGAAAATAGAAAAGCAGCGCAAATCAACTTCTACAACGCAGAAGATGGGTTTGATGACCTCGGAGCAAATTCGGTAGGTGATGATCAAGAAACTCCTGAAACACCCGTTCAATGGTTCTCATTCAAGCAAAAATACTTTGTTACCGGATTTGTATCTAAGAACCAAGCCTTGGCAAAACCGTCCTTCACTATCACGACACCAGTAGAGGACACCAGCTTTGTTAAATTAGTAAAAGCAGAAACCATTCTCCCCTATTCTGACCTAAACAGCGGCAAAGGAAACTACCGATTCTTCTTTGGACCAAACGATTATAAAGTGGTTAATCAAGTAACCGAGGGCTTCCACGGAAACGTATATTTAGGTTATGACATCGTGAAACCCATTAACCGCTTCATCTTCGTTCCCTTGTTCGAATGGTTTGAAAACTTCATCTCAAACTATGGTTTCTTAATCATCGTCGTGGTCTTGTTCATCAAGCTCGCTTTAACCCCTTTGATTTACAAATCGTATGTGAGCTCGGCAAAAATGAGGATTTTAGCGCCAGAAATCAATGAAATCAAAGAAAAAGTAGGTGATGACCAAGTGAAAGTACAACAAGAAACCATGAAATTATACCAAGAAGTTGGTGTAAGCCCGCTAAGTGGTTGTGTACCTATGCTCTTGCAAATGCCGATTTTAATGTCTGTGTTTTTCTTGTTCCCGAACATGATTATGTTCCGCCAACAACCTTTCTTGTGGGCACCGGATTTATCTACGTATGACGCTCCTTTGTCTTGGGCGACCACTTTACCAATTATTGGTAATCACATCAGTTTATTTGTTGTTTTAATGACTATTTCCAGTTTGGCATTCACGTATTATAACAACCAAATTACGCCTGCACAACCTGGGCCAATTGATATGAAGAAAATTAGCTACGTTTTTCCGCTTGTTTTCTTCTTTGTCTTGAACAGCTTTCCGGCTGCTTTGAGTTTCTACTATTTGGTTTCGAATTTAGTTACAATTGGGCAACAACTTATCGTTCGTAAATTCATTGACGAAGATAAAATCAAAGAGGTTTTAGCAGCAAACAAAGTCAAGTTCCAGACAAAACCGAAGAAAACGAGTAAGTTCACAGAATATCTTCAAAAGCAGCTTCAAAGTACCGAAGAGGCAAAGAAGAAACAACTGGAAATCAATCAAAAAAAGAGAAATAATAAGAAGTAAAAGAACGGGTTCACGTACAAAAAAGATTTGATGCATTGAAACCAAAAAATCTTGAACAAATGCGAATTAGTACGCCCTGCTACGGCTTTGGATTCGTTGAAAAGATTGTGAACCCATGACGGCAAAAAATGTTCTATGTTTGTAACATAGAACATTTTTTGTATATTTTGATTTCAATTACTTACGCAACTGCTCATTATGAAACGTTTTCTAACTTTCATTTGCCTCTTCTACGCAAGCATTACTTATACAAATGCACAAAAACAAGCTGTATTGACTCCTTCAAATCAATACAAAAAAGCAGTACAGCATTACGTTAATGAAGAATATCAAGAAGCACTTCCGCTATTCACCTCGTTAGCAAACCGAGCAAAGGTAGATGCGCTCGTCCCGTATGCCATGTACTATACCGCCCTAATTCTCTTCAAACAAAAAAAGTACTTGGAGGCGCGAGTAGTATTGCGCCAGCAAATGGAAAGATTCCCCTCTTGGGATAAATTAGATGAAATATACTATCTCTACGCGCTCACCAATCATGCAGATAACTACCATGACATTGGGTTCGAGTATGCCCTGAAAATAAGTGAACCGAGCTTGCAAAAAGCAATTGAAAACGCCCAATATCATTATTTAAAAAGTGTCACAGACCTTAACTTACTAAAAAAATGGTATGCCAAATACCCACAAGTAACGGCTCTAAATTACCAATTAATTCAGGCAATTCAAGACAAAAAATATCCAACCAAACAAGAACTTGAACTGAGTGACCTACTGACCAACCGGCTTCGAAAAAGTGTCGAAGAAGATGCCTCCTCAGCTACCCAAAAATCCCAAATAAAGCCACGGGAAAACGGTACAATTGACATGGCTGTTTTACTACCATTTGGGCTGGAAACATTTGACCCAAGCCAGATAAATCGGAAGAATCAATACATCTATGACTTGTATCTCGGGATGCAGATGGCGCAAGAGGATGCTAAAAAGAAAGGTTTAAAAGTAAACTTATATCCTTTTGACATTGGAAATTCAGCAGAAGAAATGACAAACTTGGTTCAATCAGGTGTTTTAGAGCAAATGGACGCCTTAGTTGGGCCATTGTACCCCGCAGCAAACGATGTCGTTGCAGAATACCTCACGACTCACTCGATATTACAGATTCATCCGATTTCGAATAGCCAATCTCTGACAGAAAAGTCAGGAAATGCGTTTCTCGTACAACCTTCCTACGAAGCACAAGCGCAAAAAGCATTGGAATTTACACGGGAGCTTGGTGTTCCAAGGACAGTTTCAATTTATCACGGCAATGCACGAAAAGACATTCTCTTTGCTGAAACCTACGCAAAAAAAGCGAAAGAGCTAGGGTGGACAGTTTTGGAAATCACACCTTTTCTGGATGAAAAATCCATTCATCCAAACAAAGGAAACCCAGGCAGTGTCTTTCTCATCGGTGATACGAATTTTGCACCAAAGGTTGCCCGAGTTTTGCGTAAATACAAGATGAATCCCGTTCTCTTTACGACAGCAGGTAGTTTCGACTATTCCTCTGCCTCTAAAGAATTTCTTCAATCTAATTTGTACATTCTTTACCCTGAATTTATTTCAACGCAAAAACAAGAAGTAACTTCATTTAAAAGTCGCTATATCAATCAAGTAGGTTTATCCCCCTCTTTTTTTAGTTATCTCGGCTACGACTTAACCTCGTTTTTTTCAAAAATTTTGCAAAAAACCAAGCAAACCACGCGACAAAAGTTAGACAGTATTGGTTATACACAAGGTTATCATCTTTCTGGATTTGATTATACCAAAGGAAACCAAGTAAATCAAATTGTACCTGTTGTAAAATACCAAGACGGACAATTTATCGAAATTTCAAGATAAACGTAAATCAGACATTTTTTTTTCATGAAAAACAAAGTAAGTAAAGAGTTATTTGAGCGTGCACAGCCGCTTATTCCGGGTGGAGTTAATTCGCCCGTACGTGCTTTTAAGTCGGTGGGTGGCTCTCCTATTTTTATCAAAAAAGCTAAAAAAGCGTATTTATTTGATGAAGACGGAAATAAATACATTGAGTTAATCAACTCCTGGGGGCCTATGATTTTAGGTCATGCCAATCCAATGATTCAGAAAGCAGTACGAAAGGCAATCAAGAACTCTTTTTCGTACGGTGCGCCAACACGTAGAGAAATCCAGATGGCAGAACTTATCATCGAGATGGTTCCATCCATAGAAAAAGTCAGAATGGTTAACTCAGGAACAGAGGCAACGATGTCCGCAATTCGTGTCGCACGTGGTTATACCGGAAGAGATAAAATCATCAAATTTGAGGGGTGCTACCACGGACACGGCGATTCATTTTTAATTGCAGCGGGCAGCGGGGTCGTTACCATGGGTTCACCAGATAGCCCCGGCGTTACCAAAGGTACGGCAAACGATACGTTAACAGCTCCTTACAATGACCTGAAAGCAGTGGAGACACTCATTGAGGCAAATCCAGACCAAATTGCTGCGCTTATCATTGAACCCGTCGTTGGCAATATGGGATGTGTACTCCCACAACCAGGATACCTTCAAGGGCTTCGTGAGCTTTGTACCAAACACGGAATCGTTCTTATCTTTGACGAAGTAATGACAGGTTTCCGACTTGCTCCAGGTGGTGCGCAGGAACGTTTTGGTGTAACTCCAGACATGACAACGCTTGGCAAAATCATTGGTGGAGGTATGCCCGTAGGTGCTTATGGAGGAAAAAAAGAAATCATGGATTGTGTTTCCCCACAAGGCCCTGTTTATCAAGCCGGTACACTATCCGGCAACCCAATAGCAATGGCAGCGGGAATCGCTATGCTCACCTACTTGAAGGAAAATAAGCACATTTACAAAGAATTAGACGATATTGGTCACCAACTCGTCAGTGGTATCAGAAAGGTACTTATCGAGAAAAAACTACCTTATACCATCAACCATATTGGTTCTATGTACAGTATATTTTTTACGGAGGAGCCTGTCACAGATTTTGCTTCAGCGAAAACCTCTGATACCGCTTTGTTCGGAAAATACTTCCATGAAATGCTGCAAAGAGGTGTCTATCTCGCGCCTTCTCAATTTGAATCCTTGTTTTTATCCACAGCACTCACACCTAAATTAATAAAAAAAGTGATTGCTGCCCATGCAGAAAGTATCGCCGCTATCCATGCGTAAATATTCCGTTATTACCCCCGTTTATAATCGTCCGGATGAATTGGCTGAGCTACTCGAGAGCTTGGCCAACCAGTCATTTCCCCCGTTTGAGGTCATTATTATAGAAGATGGCTCTGTTCAAAAAGCAGAAAAAGTTTGTCAGTTATTTCAAAATAGATTGACGATTCACTACTTTTTCAAGGAAAACAGTGGACAAGGTTTTTCTAGAAACTATGCCTTTGAACGCGCTTCAGGTGATTATTTTATCCAATTTGACTCCGATGCAGTCATTCCTCCAGATTACTTTGAAAAAGTAGATAAGGCATTAGATATATATAAATGGGATGCTTTTGGTGGGCCAGATGCCGCAGATGCAACGTTTACTCCTGTCCAAAAAGCTATCAATTATGCCATGACATCTGTGTTTACAACAGGCGGAATTCGGGGTAAAAAAAATAATTTAGGCGGACAGTTTCATCCAAGGAGTTTTAATTTCGGTATTTCTAGGCAAGTCTGGGAAACCGTAGGCGGCTATAAAGTCACGCGCATGGGTGAAGACATCGAATACAGTATCCGAATCATCAACAACGGTTTTCGGGTTGGCTTAATCGAAGAAGCATTTGTTTATCATAAACGAAGAACCTCTTTTCAGCAATTTTTTCGCCAACTTCACTTTTTTGGAAGAGCACGCATCAATATCGCGCGGTTTTATCCGAAAGAACTCAAAGTCGTTCATTTATTTCCGAGCTTTTTCTTTTTAGCAGCCAGCTCTATTCCTTTTTGGTTCGTACTATTCCCCCCATTCGGTTGGCTAGGACTATTCATCTATCTCATTTATTTTACAATCGTCGGTATTGACGCCTTTCGGCAGAACCAATCTGTTTATGTAGCCTTTTTAAGCATTTGGGCATGTGGAATACAGCTCACCGCCTATGGAATTGGGTTCATTTCTGAAGGCATCACATATCTCATCGAACCTAAAAGCAAGAATTAAAGTTATGTTCTGGTATATAGAAACTGTTTGCATTCATCTTGTTACGTTGAAAACCTAACACAAACATCTTCTTACTCTTTTCCGAAGAGTACATAGACCATCGCACAAAATCCGAAAATCTCACCTTGTGGAAGCACCAAAAAAAGTTAATTTATTCAATCGAGACATACTTTTACGTCTTTTTAGCTATACAAAGCCGTATAAAAAACAATTTTATACACTTGTTCTAACTATCATGTTGGGGGCAGGATTATCTCCACTCCAACCACTGCTTATTCAATATACCATTGACCAACCTATCGCCAACGGTGACTACACGCAACTTGCCATTGCACTGGGTGTCATGGTTCTTTTACTGGTTCTCAACTCGGTTATTTCCTTTTACAATACCTACGCTGCCGGTTGGTTGGGCCAACATATTATTCGAGATATTCGTATTGAATTATACGAGAAAATCCTTGAACTACGCCTCAAATTCTTTGATGATACCCCCATTGGTAGATTAGTAACCCGAACTATTTCAGATATTGAAACCCTTGCTGAGGTATTCAGTTCAGGTTTTGCAGCAATTGCCGGAGATGTTTTACAGCTTGTTCTCATCATTTCTGTAATGTTTTATACAGATTGGCGGCTCTCCTTAATCAGTCTATCAACCATTCCTTTGATGCTCGTAAGTACCTATGTTTTCAAGGAAAAAGTAAAAAAATCCTTTCAATTGGTGCGAAATGCCGTAGCTAATTTGAACTCGTTCGTACAAGAACATATCACGGGCATGAGCGTTGTTCAAATTTTCAATACCGAGAAATTGGAGTACGACAAATTTGTTAAAATAAATGAAGAACACCGCGATGCAAACATCAAATCCATCTTGTATTATTCTATTTATTTTCCTGTTGCAGAGGTAATTGCCGCCCTTGGAACAGGGCTCGTTGTGTGGTACGGGGCGCGTCAAATCATCGGGATGGAGGTTACTTTCGGTACTGTCACCGCTTTTATCATGTTCATCAACCAGTTTTTCCGCCCAATTCGCATGATTGCAGATCGCATCAATACATTACAAATGGGGATTGTAAGCACGGAAAGAATCATTGACTTACTCGATGGAGACGATTATACGGTAAATAATGGACATGCTACCAAATCTATTGAGGGCGACGTGTCATTCAAACATGTTTGGTTTGCCTACAATGAGGAAAATTTTGTTTTAAAAGATATTTCCTTTGAAGTACAAGCAGGTCAAACCGTTGCTTTCGTTGGTGCGACAGGCGCCGGAAAGTCTTCTATAATTAATTTATTATCAAGATTTTACGATATAAACAAAGGAGATATTTGCATTGATGGCATTCCTGTTTCTGACTATGAACTAAAATCTCTGCGCAAGCAAGTCGGTGTTGTACTTCAAGATGTTTTCTTGTTTTCCAATACCATTGAGTACAACATAACCTTGGGCGACCCAACAATTACGAAGGAACAAGTCCGGGAAGCAGCCAAACTGGTAGGTGTGCACGAATTTATTATGCAGCTTCCGGGCGGGTATGAATACAATGTAATGGAACGGGGTGCTACACTCTCTGTAGGCCAAAGACAGCTCATTTCATTTGTTCGTGCGATGGTTCAAAATCCAAAAATCATTGTGCTAGATGAGGCAACTTCTTCTGTTGATACAGAAACGGAGGAACTTATTCAAGCTGCGATTACCAAGTTAATGAAAGGAAGAACCGCCCTTGTTATTGCGCACCGATTGAGCACAATTCAACATGCTGACCAAATTATTGTACTGGATAAAGGTCAAATTATGGAAAAAGGGACACACGATGAACTTCTAACAAAGCAAGGTTTTTACTATAATTTACACCAAATGCAGTTTGGCCAAGCGGAGCTTAGTTAAATCAATGCTGGAAAAGTCTGAAGTCCACCCGTATGTATCAGCACAATGGTTGAACCAGGAGGAAAGTACGCATTTTCAACTTGTTGTAGAAAAGCAGCAACCATTTTCCCTGTGTAAATGGGTTCAATCTGAAAAGACTCGTTCTGGTTGTGGAACTGTACAAATGCGCGAAGTTCTGGCGAAACCCGCGCGTATCCACCTCCATGGAAATCGTCCCAGATATACAATTGATTCCATTTATTTACTGGAACCCATTGCCGGATTTCCTTTTGCATGAAGCCCCCTTTAAGGACAGAAACAGCTATTACTTTTTGGTCTGTCGCCAATAAAATTCCAGCAGAAGTACCTCCCGTTCCTGCCGCACAGACATAAAAATCAGGCATACAAACCTTTTCAATTTCTGCAACCATCTCGGTTACACCTGAAAAAGCATGCTCATTCGTACCCCCTTCTGGAATCAAGAAAAAAGAATCATGAAGGTGCGTATCAAATTGTTTTTGACGATACATTTCTCGCGAAACAAAGTGGAGTTCCATACCCATTTGTTGCGCAAACTGCAAAGTAGGACTAGATTTTGGGTGGAGTTCATCCCCACGAATAATCCCGATTGCTTTTAAACCAGCATAGTTTGCTGCCGCCGCGGAGGCATAAATATGATTTGAATAAGCCCCACCAAAAGTAGCAATTCCTGTGTAACCTGACTGAATAGCCTGTTGCAAATTACCTTTTAATTTCCGCCACTTGTTTCCCATGACATACGGATGCGTTAAATCATCTCGCTTAACAAATACAGCCACCTTTTTTTGTTTGAATAAAGGAAGCTCCCAGCGTACCAAGGGAGTGGGAGATTGGATTAAATTTTCTAATTCAAACATAAAAGCGTTACTTTTGTAGCTTAATAAATGGAATATGACAGAGCAACAAGACCTCTTTGAAGAGGAAGATGATTTATTTGAGCATTACAGAATTGAAGTCGATGCAGGTCAATCATTGATGCGGATTGACAAATACCTTGGCCTTCACATCAAAAATACATCAAGAAATAAGATTCAGCAAGCCATAGATACGGAGTCCGTCGCGGTAAATGGAGTTATTGTTAAGGCAAGTTACAAAGTAAAGCCTCTTGACCTCATCACAGTTTCCTTTCCTCATCCACCCAAGGAACATACAGAACTTTTGCCGGAGGACATACCTTTGAATATTGTCTATGAAGACGATGACGTCTTGATTATCAATAAAGCACAAGAAATGGTGGTGCATCCGGGGCATAATAACTGGACGGGAACACTGGTCAATGCATTGGTTCATCACTTTGATAACTTACCTACCTCCAAAAACGGGGCAATTCGTCCGGGTCTTGTTCACCGAATTGACAAAGGTACATCTGGGCTGCTTGTCATTGCAAAAAACGAATATGCAATGCAATATTTGGCCAAACAATTTGCCAATCATACTACACAGCGGACGTATTACGCGCTTATTTGGGGAGAACCGAAGGAGCCAGAAGGAACTATCCATGCACATATTGGCAGAGGGTATAAAGATAGACGCATATCAGATGTTTTTCCGGAGGGTGATTTTGGAAAAGAGGCAATTACACATTACAAAGTACTGAAATCGCTGCGCTATGTATCCTTGGTACAATGCAATTTAGAGACAGGAAGAACACATCAGATTCGCGCGCACATGAAATACTTAGGACATCCTTTGTTTGGAGATGCTGCGTACGGAGGAGACAAAGTACTTCGCGGACAGCTTTTTTCGCGATTCAAACAATTTGTAGAAAATCTCTTTGTGATTTTGCCCAGACAAGCGTTACATGCAAAAACACTAGGTTTTGAGCATCCAACGACTAAAAAATGGATGCAATTTGACTCAGAACTACCAGAAGACTTCCAGCAAGTCATTGAAAAATGGGAACATTATTTACAATATAACTAAATTTCGCATGTCAGTTTCACTCCGTTTAGCAATAAAAGCAGACGTACCTGAAATACTTTCTCTGGTTCAAGAGTTAGCACTTTATGAGAAAGCACCGGAGCAAGTTACCAATACATTAGAGAAAATGGAAGAGGATGGGTTTGGTTCCCATCCTATTTTTCAGACCATTTTAGCAGAAACACCTGAGGACGGAATCGTCGGTATGTCACTCTATTATTTCCGCTACTCGACCTGGAAAGGAAAACGCTTGTATCTCGAAGATTTGATTGTTCGGGAGAAATTTCGTGGATGTGGTTACGGAAAATTACTTTTCAATGCGACCGTCGAAAAGGCAAAGGAAACAAACTGTACTGGCATGATGTGGCAGGTGCTAGATTGGAACAAGCCAGCTATAGATTTTTACAAAACATACGGTACACGTTTTGACGAAGAATGGTTAAATTGCCATCTTGATTTTTAAGCCAATAATCGTTGGTCAAGGATTTCAGCTATCTATTTAAAAAACTGTTTATTCGTCAAAATCCAAATTTTGATACGTTTCAAGCCATTTTTTAGGTTTCAAAACTTTTTTTTATTCTATATTTGTAAAATTGTTACTAACTATTTTTCCATAAACCAACCTAGAAGCGAAGATGAAGAACAAATTTCAATCTCTGTACTTGCTCTTAATTTCAGTGCTCGCAATCCACACGACAGCGTCAGCACAAGGTACAGAAGCAGGATTAAGAGAGCTTGAGGCGGGTAGATTTTCTGCTGCCGAGAAGATTTTCACACAAACTGCTGAGAGCACACCTACTCCAGAAAACTACTTCTATTTAGGTTATTATTACTTGAATACACCAGAAGTAACCTCAAAAGATGCAAGTGCTGAAGCCAGAGCATCCAAACTGAAAGCAGCCTCGGATGCCTTCACGAAAGGAAACACATTGGACAAAAAGCCTGACCCACTTTGTAGTGTTGGACTTGGTGCCGTTCAGTTAGCAAATGGTAAAATAGCAGAAGCAAAATTGATTTTTGATGAAGTCATCAAAACGACAAAGAGTAAAAATCCGGACGTTTTATTCCGTATCGGTGAAGCTTACACCATGTTTGAAAATGCCAAAGACCCAGCAGAAGCTATTTTGAATATCCAAATGGCGCTTGAAAAGTCTAAATTGCGTGACAACCCAGACTATTTTATCACCTTGGCTGAAGCTTACTTGATGAAAAATGAGGGTGGAGACGCAATGAACGCGCTTCAAAATGCAGAGAGATTATCCAAAAATCTAGCGAAAGTATATGCTAGAATGGGAGAAATCTGGCTACGTGGAAAAAACTACAAAGAGGCTAAAGAAAGATTAGACCAAGCAATTGCGACAGATGCAGAGTATGCAACTGCTCACCTTTTGCTTAGTTCGTACTACCAAACATTCCAACAATTTGGAAAATCTGCTGAGTCAGCTCAAAATTACTTAAAATACTCAGATGGAGACTGTGCAGCTAAGTTAAGATATGTAAAATTAGCCTACATCGCTGAGGATTTCGCGAATGTTTTAAAAACTATCGACGAAATCCAATCATGCAACCAGGACCCAATCGTTTTCCGTATTGCAGGTTACAGCAAGTTTAAACAAGGAAAAGCACAAGATGCTATCGAATCTATCCAAACATTTTTGAGTAAGGCAAGCCAAGAGCAAATTCTAGGAATGGACTACGGTTTCATGGGAAGAGCGTATGTTGCATTGCCAAACACAGGAAACAAAATGGCGAATGATTCTATCGGAATTGCCTACATGAAAAAGGCAATCAGCATGAAAGATACATCTTACAACTACTCCGAGGACATTGTTAAAATTTACAAAGACAACAAGCAGTTTGATAAAGCTGCGGCTACTTTGGAAGAAATCATCGCTGCAAAAGGAAAAACAGACGCAACAGATTATGCAAACCTTGGCATCCTTTATTACTCAGCGAATATCTGGGATAAAGCAGATGATACTTTTGGCAAAGTTTGTGAGCTTTACAAAGACTCTTGGCCGGCTGCTTACTTGTACCGTGCAAGAATCCAAACATACAGATACAAAGGAGATAGCTCGTTTGTAGCGGCTCCCGTTTATGAGAAGTTTGTCTCTTTATTAAACGATGACCAAAAAGTACAGAACAAGGCATCTGTAGTCGAAGCACTTCGCTACCTATCAGGAAAAGCGTTCTTGTTCGAAAAAGATACCGAGAAAGCAAAGGGATTCATCACACAGATTTTGAAAATTGATCCTCAAAATTCGGATGCACTCCAACTTTTAGAGTCTTTGAATGGAACACCAGCGGTTGTACCTGCAACGACAGAGGAAAAGAAAAAAAGCAGTTAAAATACGCAGTTGAACTTAAAAAACGGGAATCTATAAAAGATAGATTCCCGTTTTTTTTATATTAATCCCAAAAAATTCTTTGAATTATCAAATTACCAAATAACTTTGTTGTCAGATAATTTTACCTTTCATTATCAACAAATTAGGTACTTTGAAGAAGGTATTTTGAAGATTATTTGAAATTGATAAAAGAATCACCTCATTACAAACCAATTTATTACGAAAAAAGTCTATGTTTAATCTAGTTATCTTTGGACCTCCGGGAGCAGGTAAAGGAACTCAGTCAGAGAAAATCATTAAAAAGTACAATTTAGTACATATCTCAACCGGAGACATGTTTCGAATGCACATCAAGAATGACACCTTACTTGGACAGCAGGTAAAGTCTATTTTAGCAAGTGGTTCGTTGGTTCCAGACTCCGTGACAATCGCTATGTTGGAGGAAGAAGTAGCTAGAAATACCGAGGCCAAGGGATTTATTTTTGATGGTTTCCCTAGGACGGTTGCACAAGCAGAAGCTTTAGACGCATTTGTAGCTGGTACAGGAAATAAAATTGATTTGGTCTTACAATTAGATGTTTCTGAATCTGTCATCAAAGAAAGAATTGCAGAAAGAAAGAAAGTGAGCGGTCGGGCAGATGATGACGAGGATAAATTAATCAAACGAATAGACGAATATTTCACAAAAACGATTCATGTACTTCCCTACTACCAAAATCAGGGCAAGGTAGTAAAAGTAAATGGTGTGGGTGATATCGAAGAAATTCACCAGGAAATAAGCAAAACAATCGAATTAAGCATGTAATTTAAGTTATTAGTCATTTCAATTTCTTATTACTTAAAAAAAGTGGTACTTTTGTGGATTATTTCACAGAAAGAAAATGACATCAAACTTTATAGATTACGTAAAAATTAATTGCAGATCCGGCAAAGGTGGCGCTGGATCTGTACATTTTAGAAGAGAAAAATTTGTCCCAAAAGGTGGTCCAGATGGAGGAGACGGAGGTAGAGGCGGGCACGTTATTGTTCGTGCTAACCCACAGTTATGGACACTTTTGCATTTAAAATATCAAAAACATATTTTTGCCGGAAATGGCAAAAGCGGTGGAAAAAGCCGCAGTACAGGCTTACAAGGTGAAGATATAATTATCGAAGTTCCTCTTGGGACTGTGATTAAAGATGCGGAAACGTTTGAACAAATCGCTGAAGTAACAGAAGAAAATCAGGAAATCATTATTCTGGAAGGTGGTAAAGGTGGGCTAGGAAATAACCATTTCAAATCTTCAACCAAACAAACCCCTTATTATGCACAACCGGGTGAATTAGGTCTCGAAAATTGGCTCATTTTTGAGTTAAAGGTCTTAGCAGATATTGGACTTGTTGGCTATCCAAATGCAGGAAAGTCCACGCTCCTCACAGCCATATCAGCAGCAAAGCCTGAAATCGGAGCATATCCGTTTACAACGATTACTCCAAACTTGGGTGTCGTACCTTATTATGATTTTAAATCATTTGTTGTAGCTGATATTCCTGGAATTATTGAAGGGGCTTCAGAGGGGAAAGGACTAGGATTGCGTTTTTTGCGACATATCGAAAGAAACTCAAGTCTCTTGTTTGTTATTTCAGCAGAATCAGAAGATGTTCTTGAGGATTATCACGTATTAGTGAAGGAACTACAACAACACAACCCAGAACTTTTAGACAAAAAGCGGGTTATCGGCATATCGAAAATTGAACTCATTGACGAAGAAAAAAAGCAAGAAATTCGTACAAAACTTGGAACGGAGCTTCCTGTAGCACTTTTCTCTGCTCATACGGGGGAAGGGATTAAAGAATTAAAAGACGTGCTTTGGCAAATACTTAACTGATTGTTTGTAATGATTTATTGACGTTAACACATTATCAATGAAAAGTAAAATCTTTTGGGCATTAATCTATTTCTCATTAATCCCATTCGGTGTTTTTTCACAGATGTCTGTCTCTTTCCCAACAGAAAGAGCTGTTTTCCAAAGGTCTCAAAATAACAAGGGGTTTATTCAGATTGCAGGTAACTACCAGCCAATCCTCACACGTGTTGAGGCGAGAGTAATTCCAATAAATGGTGGGGAGGAAACACCCTGGACTGTTATTTCGGCAAAGCCTGAAGGTGGCAACTTCGCAGGAAAACTTGAAGTATCAGGTGGTTGGTATAGATTGGAAGTGCGTGGCTTAAACGGGTCGGCCATTGAGGCAGTCACAACGGTTAATCGCGTGGGTATTGGGGAAGTTTTTCTTGTCTCAGGCCAATCCAATGCACGTGGAGTTATCGGAGAGACCACTCATCCTGTAAACACGGAAGATCGTGTCTCTTGTATATCAAACTTTTTTGCTAACGATACGCAAACGCCCCCTTTCCCTACTTTTGCGCAATTGAAAGACGAAAACACCTTTTATGCACCAGAAGGTTATGGGTCTTGGTATTGGGGAATTTTAGGGGCTAAATTAGCCACAAAATTAAACGTCCCAATCCTTTTCATCAATACGTCATGGGAAGGATTAGCCATAGATTCTTGGCGTGAAAGTCTTCGAGGAGGTACCGCACCCAATCCGTTTTCTGGTTTAAGTGCCAAACCTGGTTATCCTTATAACTCAACTCGCTTTTCACTTAATTATTACCACAACCTTCTTGGTATCCGTGCCATCCTTTGGTCACAAGGAGAATCAGATACGTTTGTTAACAAAACAGCCTTAGATTACGCAAACGACTTAAAAATAATTATTGAGGGAACAAGAACGTCTAGCGCCAAAGATATAACTTGGGTAGTTTCGAGAACTTCAAAAATAGGGAATCGTACGTCTCCGGAGGTAATTCAGGGTCAAAATACAACTATCGCTACGACAAGAAACGTGTATCCAGGACCAAATCTAGACCAAATTGTCGAAAGGTATGATGGTACTCACTTTAATACAATTGGTTTAAATAAAGCAGCAGACGAATGGGATATAGTCTTGAATGATACATTTTTTCGTTCTTCGATTCCATTTTTAGGCGCTGATCTACTTATGCCTTCCATTCGTTGCTCGCCAGAGGCAGAGCTACCCATGCAAATTTCCCTCAATACAAATAGCAAAGAAATTAATTGGTCAAATGGGCTTAAACAGCCGACGATTTTACTGAAAAGTGGGCAAGTACAAGCTGAAATCATTGATAGCACGCGGAATGTTTTTTACAGTCCTTCTTTATTTTTTGATCAAAATACAGTACCCCAAAAGCCGCAAATTACCTTGATTGGTTCAAGGACTATTTGTGAAGGGGAAACAACCATTTTGAGGTCTAATTACGCCAGAAATAATATTTGGAATGACGGAACTACCGCCTCCCAAATAACAGTAAGTAAAACTACAACTGCGTCTGTATCTTATTCAAATAATTATGGTTGTACGGTACAATCCGATACGGTTAAGATACAAGTAAATCCAAATCCTGTACCCAAGATAGCTGTAATCGGAAAACCAATCACTTGTTCTAATGAAGATTTATTTTTAGAAGCAAGTAGTACGCAAGGCATAAAATGGAGTAATGGAGAAACTACACCGAGAATAAAAATAACACAAACAGGAAATTATTCTCTACAAGCATCCAATGAATTTGGATGCACAGCCACCACTCCTCCTATTTCTTTGTTTGTCGGAGAAACGCCTAACAAACCAATGGTCGAAAGAAGTACACCCTTCTCAATTCAGGTAGTTACTTTGCCGACAAATACGAATGTAGAATGGTTTGCCAATAATTCAGTAGTAACTGGTCAAAATCAGACTTTACTAAAAATCAATCGACCAGCAGAATATACTGCAAAAGCAAGCCGAACTTACCTAGTAAATTCAACACCACTTATTTGTATTTCTGAAACTTCGAATACAATTCGGGTAACACAAGAAGAGATTGATAGATATCTTGTCGTATTTCCTATACCTGTAACCAGTACCTTATTTTCTATTGAATTAGTTGAACCTCAACAGAATAGCCAAGTACGTCTTTACACACCTTTGGGTCAATTGGTTCGGGCATATCAAGTCGATGATTTTTCGCAACTTCGTACTTTCTCTGTTATTGGAGTTCCGAAAGGTGAATACTTTCTTCAAGTAAAAAATCAAAACATAGACATTACCAAAAGGATTTTAATAGAATAATTGGCAAATGAGCACATATTAACTATTTTTGAGTAAATTTTAACACCCAATGAAAGAACACTTACCCTCAGACTATCTGCCGATATTAGTCCAATTAGGCGCTGCCATTGGATTTATCATTTTTTCTATGTCTTTAACTCACCTTTTAGGCCCAAAAATAAAAGGCAACCAAAAAGATGAGCCATTTGAATGTGGTATTGAGTCTCAAGGAGATGCACGTACACCTATATCTGTCCGCTATTTCCTCATTGCCATATTATTTGTACTATTCGACGTTGAAATCATTTTCATGTATCCTTGGGCTGTTAACTTCATGAAATTAGGCTGGTTTGGCTTCATGGAAATGATTGTTTTTGTTGCCCTCTTAATGGCTGGTTTCTATTATGTTATCCGCAAGGGCGTGCTAGATTGGGAACGTCAAGACTAATTTCTGAAACATCACACACACACAATTGGTTAAAAAAAGAAAAAGGTAATGAGTAATATACAAATGGTAAATGCACCAGATGGTCACGAAGGCCCTGGTTTTTTTGCAACCTCACTAGATGCAGTCATTGGATTAGCAAGAAGTAACTCTCTCTGGCCACTGCCCTTCGCAACATCTTGTTGTGGAATTGAGTTCATGGCGACTATGGGTGCCCACTACGACATTTCTCGCTTTGGTTCGGAAAGACCAAGTTTCTCTCCACGCCAAGCAGACCTTCTAATGGTTATGGGTACAATTGCAAAGAAAATGGCTCCCGTTGTCAAACAAGTATATCTCCAAATGGCGGAACCACGCTGGGTTATTGCTGTTGGTGCATGTGCTTCAAGCGGTGGGATTTTTGATACATATTCTGTTCTTCAAGGAATTGACCGCGTAATCCCTGTCGATGTATATGTACCAGGCTGCCCTCCAAGACCTGAACAGATTTTGGACGGCCTCATTCAAGTAAGAGAAATCGCACGCAACGAATCACTTCGCCGCCGCGACTCAGAAGAATACAAAGCACTTCTTGCCTCGTATCAAATCCATACATCCTAACCTTTTACAATAAACTACCTATGACAAACCAAGATTTGGTAAATGATATTGTAGAACATTTTGGAGAAAATGTTTTTGACCTTTCCGAACCAAACGGAATGCTCACTTTCACAACAAAACGTGAAAATATCATTGACATCCTTACCTATCTTTATACTAGCCCCGTTCTGAAATTTAATTTCATTACAGACATAACGGGCATTCACATCCCTGACAATAAAGGTGCTGAGTTCGGTGTAGTCTATCATCTTCATAGTTTCGAAAATGGTATTCGTACTCGTGTCAAAGTATTTTTGTCTGAAAATGACCTGAACATTCCAACTGCCGTAAACCTGTACGCAGGAGCAAACTGGATGGAAAGAGAAACATTTGATTTCTATGGAATTAACTTCGTCGGGCATCCAAATCTGAAACGAATTTTAAATATTGACGAGATGGACTATTTCCCGATGAGGAAAGAGTATCCGCTTGAGGATGCCACCCGTGAAGATAAAATTGACGCCCTTTTTGGTAGATAAATTCATCAACAAATAAGGAGAAGAACAACGTAATCCAAAAGGATAAAAAACTGGAAAAATGACACAGAATCTTCCAAATATAGCAAAAAATACCTCTGATGCGTTGGCTATGAATACGCCAATCATTGAGGACAGAGAACTCACTACCCTAAATCTAGGACCTACACACCCTGCAACACACGGAATTTTCCAAAATGTTTTGCAAATGGATGGAGATCGTATCGTTTCGGGTGAGCAAACGGTCGGGTACATCCACAGAGCCTTTGAAAAAATAGCAGAAAGAAGACCGTTTTATCAGATTACGACGCTTACAGACCGAATGAACTACTGCTCTTCGCCAATTAATAATTTTGGCTGGCACATGACAGTAGAAAAACTTTTAGGAATTGAAGTTCCGAAAAGAGCACAGTACATTCGTGTCATTATGATGGAACTTGCACGAATCTCAGATCACATCATCTGTAATTCAATTCTTGGTGTAGATACAGGCGCCTACTCTGGATTTTTATATGTATTTCAAGAAAGAGAAAAAATCTATGAAATATACGAAGAGGTCTGTGGCGCACGTCTAACAACAAACATGGGTAGAATTGGAGGAATGGAGCGTGACTTATCTCCTACTGCCATTGCTAAAATCAAAGACTTGGTTTATAACTCGCTCCCCAAGGTTTTGAAGGAGTTCGAAGAACTATTCAATAGAAATAGAATCTTCATGGATCGTACTGTCAATGTGGGACCAATCACAGCAAAAAGAGCTATGGAGTACGGTTTCACTGGTCCAAATCTACGTGCAGCTGGTGTTGACTACGACGTGCGTGTCATGGAACCTTATTCTTCCTATGAAGACTTTGAGTTTGATATTCCCGTCGGACACAACGGAGATACCTACGACCGTTTCATGGTTCGCGGAATGGAGATGTGGGAAAGCATTAAAATTATCCGTCAGGCGATAGAAAATCTTCCAGAAGGACCTTATTACGCGAACGAAGACCATTACTATTTACCTCCAAAGAAAGATGTTTACTCCAATATGGAGGCACTCATTTATCACTTTAAAATTGTAATGGGTGAAATAGATGCGCCAGCTGGTGAAGTCTATCACGCAGTAGAGGGAGGAAACGGAGAAATCGGTTATTATCTTGTCAGTGACGGAGGAAGAACGCCTTTCCGTTTGCACTTCAGAAGACCTTGTTTCATTTATTACCAAGCTTATTCTGAAATGTGTCAAGGTTTAACTATCTCAGATGCTGTTGCTATCATGAGTAGCTTGAACGTAATCGCTGGAGAATTAGACGCTTAAAAATTAAAAAAGATTCATTTAATTTCATATAATGATGACTGAACTCGAAACAATTTCCTTCTCTCCTGCTCGTCTTGAAGAAGTGAAGGAAATCATCCATAGATACCCTGAAGGAAAACAAAAATCAGCTTTATTACCTATCTTACATCTTGTACAAGAAGATTTTGGTTGGGTTAGTAGCCAGGCAATGGACTACGTAGCTGGTTTATTACAAATTGAGCCTGTAGAAGTGTATGAAGTAGCTACCTTTTACACCATGTTCCACCTGGAACCCGTTGGAAAGCATGTCATTGAATACTGTAGAACGGGTCCTTGTTGTACGATGGGTGGCGAAGAAGTATATGACCACCTTCAGAAAAAACTAAATATACATACAGGAGAAACGACACAAGATGGTAAGTTTACCCTGAAACAAGTTGAATGTCTAGCTGCTTGCGGTTGGGGGCCCTGTTTCCAGATTCGCGAGAAATTCTACCTTCATTTGACCAATGAAAAAGTAGATGAAATTATTGAAGAATTAAGCAAATAAATTCTTCATACCGAGTTTAAAATCAAGGTTTTACAAGGATAAAACGAAGCTAAAGTCAACATGGCAAATACGACTAAAATATTAACACAACACATTGGACAAGAAGGGATTGAAACCTTTGAAGTTTATCGCAAACTAGGTGGATACAATGCAGTAGAAAAGGCATTGAAAAAAATGACACCTGATGAGATTGTCGAAGAAGTAAAAAAATCAGGTGTTAGAGGACGTGGCGGTGCTGGTTTCCCGATGGGTATGAAATGGAGTTTCCTCGCAAAACCCGAGGGTGTTCCAAGATACCTTGTTTGCAATGCAGATGAATCTGAACCTGGAACGTTCAAAGACCATTACTTGATGAAAAACATTCCGCACCTTTTAATCGAGGGGATGATTGTGTCGAGTTTTGCATTGGGTGCAAATACGTCTTTCATCTATGTACGTGGCGAACTTATGTACGTCATCCGGATTCTCGAAAAAGCCATTGCAGAAGCAAAAGCAAATGGTTTTTTGGGTAAAAATATTTTAGGAACAGGGTATGATCTTGAAATTGTAGTTCAGCCAGGTGGCGGTGCCTACATTTGTGGCGAAGAAACTGCCCTTTTAGAATCATTGGAAGGGAAAAGAGGAAATCCAAGAAACAAGCCCCCTTTCCCTGCTGTAAAAGGTCTGTATCAATGCCCTACCGTAGTAAACAACGTAGAATCCATTGCTACCACTCCTTGGATTGTCAATAATGGAGGCGATGCTTATGCAGCAGTTGGTGTAGGTAGAAGTACAGGTACAAAACTAATTTCGGCCTCAGGACATATCAAAAATCCAGGTGTTTACGAAATTGAGTTAGGTCTTCCGGTTGAAGAATTTATCTATTCAGACGAATATTTAGGTGGAATCCGGGCTGGACACCAGCTCAAAGCAGTTGTTGCTGGTGGTTCGTCTGTGCCTATTTTACCTGCACATTTAATACTCAAAACAGCCAACGGTGAACCGCGTGTCATGTCGTACGAAGGACTTTCAGATGGTGGTTTTGCTACAGGAACCATGCTCGGCTCCGGAGGTTTCATAGCTATGGACGAAACGACTTGTATTGTTCGAAATACATGGAATTTCGCCAAATTCTATGCACACGAATCATGTGGTCAATGCTCGCCGTGTAGAGAAGGTACAGGCTGGATGGCAAAAGTATTGGAACGAATAGAAACAGGAAAAGGAACTCCACAAGATATAGATTTACTTGTTGACGTCGCTAAGAAAATCGAAGGAAATACCATTTGCCCACTCGGAGATGCAGCAGCATGGCCAGTAGCAAGTGCTATCAGACATTTTAGAGACGAGTTTGAATGGCACATTTCTCACCCATTGGAAGCAACTAAACCAGGTGCTATCTATCATGGAAGTCTGTCAGTGATATCATAATTTGAAAGATAAAAAATCATGGAAAATACATCCCCTCAACTACATAAAGTAACCATCGACGGAAAGACAATAGAGGTTCCAGCGGGAACAACTATCTTGCAGGCAGCTCGACAAATCGGACCTGAAGTCGCTCCTCCGGCTATGTGTTACTACGAACCACTCAAAGGAACGGGCGGAAAATGCCGCGCTTGTTTGGTAAAGGTAGCCCAAGGTTCTGAAAGAGACCCAAGACCCATGCCAAAATTGGTGGCATCTTGTATAACGCCAATCCAAGATGGAATGGTAGTTGAAAATTATACAAATCCAGATGTAGTCGAAGCGCGAAAAGGGGTCGTAGAATTTCTTTTAGCCAATCACCCGCTCGATTGCCCAGTGTGCGACCAAGCTGGTGAGTGCCATCTACAAGATTTCTCTTTTGAACACGGAACAGGGGCAACACGCTACCAAGAAGAACGTAGAACATTTGAGAAAGAAGACATTGGCCCGTACGTTCAACTACACATGAACCGCTGTATTCTATGTTATAGATGCGTATATACTGCAGATCAATTAACAGAAAAGAGAGTACACGGTGTTATGCACAGAGGCGACCACGCTGAAATCAGTACATACATTGGTCAAGCCATAGACAATGATTTTTCTGGTAACGTCATAGACGTATGTCCGGTTGGTGCATTAACGGATAAGACCTATCGTTTCAAAAACAGAGTTTGGTTCACAAAACCAGTAGATGCGCATTGCGATTGTGAAAAATGCAGTGGCAAAGTACAATTATGGTACAAGGGCGACGAAGTGATCCGGGTTACTGCACGTAAGAACCAATGGGGAGAAGTAGAAAGCTTCATCTGCAATACGTGCCGATTCGAAAAGAAAAAAACAAGCGATTGGACAATCGAAGGGCCTTCGAAAATTGTTCGTCATTCTGTCATTTCTGCCAATAAATACGCGGCAAATACAGTCCAAAAACCTGAATTTGCGGTTAAGTTAGCGGAAAGTCAGTTCAAAAAAATAGATGATAGCAGACCTTATTTGAACAAATTAGAAGACATCAAAGCATCAGAAGATTACCAAGGACTTATGGAAAAAAATCAGAAGTTTCTTCAATAATCACTGAAAACCTTGCCTTTTGATTGAAAAGAATAGGCAATAAATTTTGTATCCGTCATTAAACAGAAACGTTCATTCGAAAAAGTTCAAACGAGGTTTTGAAAGAGCGTATATTAAAAAACAATGGAAACAGTATTCTTAGTAAAGACCGTCATCATTATTGCTGTGTTTGCAATTTCTTTAGGAATTGCCGCTTACGAAACATATTTCGAGCGCAAAATTGCAGCATTCATTCAAGATAGAATTGGCCCTGATTACGCAGGACCTTTCGGATTATTACAGCCGTTAGCAGATGCGGGCAAATTATTTTTTAAAGAGGAATTTATCCCTGCAAAATCTGACAAGTTTTTATTCATCTTAGGTCCAAGTTTGGCCATGCTTACAGCACTGATGACAAGTGCGGTAATTCCGTTTGGGGATACATTGAAAATTGCAGGTGAAGTAATTCAAGTGCAAGGAATCGAGGTGAACATCGGGATACTTTGGGTATTCGGGGTGGTTTCTTTGGGAGTATATGGAATTTTAATTGGTGGTTGGTCGTCCAACAACAAATATTCACTCTACGGAGCAATTCGGGCAGCATCACAGAACATCAGCTACGAATTAGCTATGGGACTCTCCATCATCGCGATTATCATGATGTCCGAATCTCTATCCATTCGTGAGATTGTGCTAAGCCAACACGGTGGTGACTGGAATATCTTCTACCAACCCATGGGCTTCATTATTTTCTTGACTTGCTCATTTGCAGAATGTAACCGTACACCCTTCGACTTACCCGAATCAGAAAACGAATTGGTTGCTGGATACCACACAGAATATAGTTCCATGAAACTTGGACTTTATTTGTTCTCGGAATACGTAAATATGTTTATCTCTTCAGCGGTAATAGCAGCACTCTATTTTGGTGGATTCAACTATCCTGGCATGGACTGGGTTTATGCACAATTGGTAGGTTCACTCGGTGAAGTTAGCGGTCATAACGCAGCTACTGCTGTTGGTATTCTTGTATTTTTTGCAAAAATTTCCTTCTTCATCTTCTTTTATATGTGGGTTCGTTGGACATTGCCGCGTTTCAGATACGACCAATTGATGGGATTGGGTTGGAAAGGATTAATTCCACTTGCTGTTATCAACATGGTCATTACGGCAGCAGCGATGCTTTCTGGCAAACCACTTATCGGAAACTGGATTGGTCTTGCCGTATTCTTAACTGTTCTTACGCTTGTTTGGCCATTTGTAAAACCAAAGTCACAAGTTAAATTAAGCTAATTAACTACTCGAAAAAGATGCAACTTACTAATAGAGCGAAAAAAACGGATAAAACAGAGTTAAGTCTGTACGAAAGAAGTTATCTTCCTGGCATTGCGACGGGTCTTGGAATCACGATTAAGCACTTTTTTTCAAAAAAGGCAACCATTCGTTATCCTGAACAACAACGTTATTTAGGGCCTGTGTTCCGGGGTCATCACATTCTAAAAAGAGATGAGCAAGGGAGAGAACGTTGTACAGCTTGTGGACTTTGTGCCGTTGCTTGTCCGGCAGAAGCCATTTCTATGGTAGCAGCGGAAAGACAGAAAGGCGAAGAAAAAATGTACCGTGAGGAAAAATATGCAGCGCAGTACGAAATCAATATGCTTCGTTGTATTTTCTGTGGTCTATGTGAAGAAGCGTGTCCGAAAGAAGCAATCTACCTCCGTCACGACAAATTTGTACCTGTATTTACAGACAGAAGTCAAGTTATTTATGGAAAAGACCAATTGGTTGAAGACATGGATAATCGTTACAACAGAGAGGCTTGGACCAAAGAAGAGATGCAAGCGAATTGGCTCAAAGAAAATCCATCTCAAAATTCTTGATTTTTCATTTAGAAACGACCCGTACAATGAACTTACCTGATAATATCGTCATCATTTTCTCTATAGTATCTATATTGACGCTTTTCGGTGCTTTGGGAACCATCTTTTCCAAGAACCCAATTCACAGCGTTATCTATCTAATACTTACCTTTTTCTCTATTTCTGCACACTACATTTTGTTGAATGCACAGTTTCTAGCAGCCGTAAATATTATCGTTTATGCCGGTGCAATCATGGTTCTCTTCTTGTTTGTCATCATGTTCCTGAACTTGAGAAGCGGTGGAAGCAATGAATTGAATAAAAAAACAACCATTATAGCAGCTGTGATTGTCGGACTTACTTTAGGAACCATTTTATTGGCTGCCTTGCGAAATGCGCCTACCGAAGTGGTAAACCAAGAGGGTTTTAACTCACAAGTGGGGATGATTGAGAATCTAGGTCAGTTATTATATAGAGATTATTTATTGCCTTTTGAGCTTGTATCCATTCTGTTTTTAGCCGCAATGGTTGGGGCAGTGATGCTTGGGAAAAGGGAAGCTGGAGAACGAAACTTCTAAGACTATTTTTGAAAAGCCCTACTTTTAGGGCTTTTTTTATGTACCAATACTAAATTGATTATTGATTTAATTAGGGGGGTAACGTGTATGCCGATAAATCATTGAACACACGTATAACAAATTAAACTAGCAAGCAGGAAACGAATCAATAGCAGAAAATTATGAAAGGAGAAAATTGCTTTGCGGTATAAAAACTGTACTTTTACCGCATACTTTGCGGTGCTAATTATGTACATACACGAAAGAGAAAATTGGACAAACTTTTATTGGGATAACGACAGGTTATCACCCATCTTGGCTTCTGTAAGGCATCTACAAGGACGTTTATTGGGTCGCATGGAAAATTTAGGTTTCGATTTTATCGAGCGTGCTACTCTGGAATCGCTTATTTTAGATGTTGTTGATACATCAAGAATTGAAGGTGAATTTATAAACCCTGAACTAGTTCGCTCGTCTATCGCCCGAAAATTAGGTATCGAAAATGCAGATTTTATAAAAACACCCCGAAACATTGAAGGAATTGTAGATGTCATTTTAGATGCAACACAAAATTTCGAAAAACCTCTCACAGAAATACGCCTTTTAGGTTGGCATAACTCACTTTTTCAAACAGGCTTCAGTGGTTATCAACAAATAGATGTTGCCAAATATCGTTCAGGGGGTATGAAGGTAGTTTCAGGCAGTTTTGGTAGGGAAAAAATACATTTTGAAGCACCAGCAGCCATCAGAGTTTCACACGAAATGGAACAATTTTTAAATTGGTTGAACAGTGATACAAAGCTAGACTTAGTTCTAAAATCCATCATTGCTCACTTTTGGTTCGTTACCATTCACCCTTTTGATGATGGCAATGGACGAATAGCGAGGGCAATTTTAGATATGTGGTTGGCTAAAAGCGATAATAGTAAAATTCGTTTCTATAGTTTATCAAACCAAATCTTCAAAGAGCATAAACAGTACAACAATATAATTGAAGAAACACAAAAAGGAACATCGGATATCACAAAATATGTAGAATGGTTTCTTGGTTGTTTTGAAAGAGCGTTACTGGCGAGTGAACAAAATTTGGAAATCATTTTGGATAAAGCACACTTTTGGGACAGACACCGGGCAACGAACATGAACGAAAGACAACGGCTTGTCATTAATTATCTTTATGATAATTACACGAAAGAAGTGGGATTTTTACGCACATCAACCTATGCGAAACTTACCAAATGCTCGACAGACACAGCTTTGCGAGACTTACAAGACTTAGTCGCAAAAGAAATGTTGAAAGCAGAGGACAGTGGGAAGAAAACGAACTACGTTATCGTAAGTCCAAAAAACATAAGAATACCGAAAATAAACGATGAAAAAACAACAGCATAAACCCTAAATCTAAAGATTTTTCTCATCCAGCAAATTGTATTTTTTCTCAGCTATTTTTAGCTAACCTATTTTTGTCTCTATCCCCCTACCCTAGCTCATAAACAAAGAATCGTATTCGTTTTACACTTTGGCAAAAAAGACCAATATTTCTACTAATTTTAAATGAATGAAATGCTGTAATCTTCCCGAAATCGCCACAAAATAAACGTGGTAAAACCAAATACAAATCAATGACAACGTATCATGTGCTGAACGGAGATTGTCTGGCAGACCAACTAAAACAAACAAAAATCAATCAAAATTTTATTGTTTGCAGAGAATGCCTCATAGATGGCAAATTATCGGCTGATACTATCGCTGACTTTTGGAACGTACGTGCAGATTTTATTGCTGACGCATACAATACAACAAAAGAAGACTATTTTCACAAAACGGTTTATGAATTTGAAAAATTAAATAATCTACCTGACCATTCCGAAGTTTGTCTTTGGTTTGAAAACGACCTATTTTGCCAAACAAATATGTGGTTTGTACTCTCAATTCTAGCCAATTACCCCAAAATTAAAATATTTCGTATTTTTCCAATAATTGAGAACCTTGCAGACACTTGGAAAGGCTTCGGAATGGCTACTACGGAACAACTCGAACGGGCATATCATTCAAAAATTCAATTGTCTTCCCAAGATATTGAACTGGGTAAAAATGCCTGGACAGCCTATCAAAACAACGATTTTGATTCGTTGAAAGACATTTCTAAAATTCCCTCTTCGTGCTTCGAATATCTACCAGAAGTATGCCAAGCTCATATTGAGCGATTTCCGAAAGACAAAACATTGGGCAGACCAGACCAAGTTGTAAAAGAAATAATCGAGACAATATCAACAGATTTTGAAGTAGTTTTCGCGAGGTTTTCGGAAAGAGAAGGAATATACGGCTTTGGAGATTTGCAGATAAAAAAAATATATGACAGACTTATGCGTACCCGTTTGATTTGAGCATAACCGTGTAACTGATTCATAAAACCAACACGTCTAACTAGCTTATATTTAGCTAAGTCTGACTCATTAACATCCAAAGAGCTTCTAATTGAACAATACCAAACCAATCGGTTATTATTTCTAAGAGAAATACACTTGTGTTTGGAATAAAGCGAAACAGTAAATACATTTGATTTTTCTTCTAAATGTGCTTAAACATATACCTCCCAAAACGAAGCATTTGGGTCTGAAAAAGTTGAGAAATCATTTCTCATTCTATCTCGTACCGTCTGTACACTGTATTCTTCATTGGGAAAATCTCGGTTTCTTTTGATTAAAAACAATACAAAATACTCATTGAATAGTGCAATTAATAATTATAAAAGTACAAAAAATACAAAGAGTAATATGTTTTTTGCGTATATTTGGGAGTTGGTGGCAAACTTAAAAATAACGACATTTACATCAAAATTGAAATATTAAATGAAAGCAAACGAATTAACAACTTTAGTCAAATCAGTAAAAATTGAGGGACTATTTGAAATGTTTGACTATGACGTCAAATATCCAACATCTGAAAATGTACTGATAATTACTGGACCCAATGGATTTGGGAAAACACAAGTATTGAATATTATTTTCAATTTATTTAATAGAAAATTCTTGTTTTTCAATAAGCTTGTATTCACTAAAATCACTGTTTGTCTTAGCGATAATATTAGTATCGTAATTGATAAAACTGAGCAATTAGAACTTTTAATCGAAGATATTGCTGTTGAAAGTCAAATTCCTGAAAAAAGAGAATTGAAGTTTGTTTTTTTTGAAAATGATATTGAAATTGAAACTTTTAACTATTCAACAGAAATATCAGACAATTTGATTAAGATGATTGATAGGTTCTTACCTGTTCATCGTATTGGACCTGATAAATGGATAGACCATAGAAATGACCAAATTGTTGAGCTTGATGAACTTTTAGTTTATTATGCTGACCAACTTCCTGCTGAATTCAGTAAAAACCTACTTCGTATTAATTCAAAAAGAGCTAACGAAATATTGGATTCAATAAACGTTCATTTAATACGTGAACAAAGATTATTTAAAAAGGTCATAAACCCAGACAGAAATTACAGAAGTGAGAGAGACCAAACAATAATGATTGAGACCATTCAAACATATGCTAATGAGCTCAAAAAATTAATTATAGAAAGAACACAACAATCGTTTTTTATCTCCCAAAATTTAGACAGTACTTACCCGAACAGATTAATTTCCGAACAAGGTACAGTATCTAAAGATGAATATGATGCAAGATTTGCTAAGTTAACTAAGAAATTAGAAAAGTTGACTAGAAATGGTTTATATGAAAGTGAACAGAAAGTGCTTCCTTATAGTCCAGGCGATGCTAAAGCATTACTAGTTTATTTAAATGATTTAGAACAAAAATTAAGTGTGTTTGATGAGTTACTTGAAAAATTAGAATTGTTTACTAATATTCTAAATGAAAGAAGATTCACTTATAAATCAATTGCAATTGACAGGGAAAGAGGGTTTTACTTCAAGACAAACAATGGGAAAAAGTTAGATTTAAATGAACTTTCATCAGGCGAACAACATGAAGTAGTGCTACTTTATGAATTGATTTTTAAGACCAAGGCAGGTATTTTAGTTTTGATAGATGAGCCTGAAATATCCCTTCATATTTCTTGGCAAAAAGAGTTTCTTGATGATTTGTTAAGGATAATTAAATTACAAGACTTTCAAGTTTTAATTGCAACTCATTCGCCATCTATCATAAATGACCGTTGGGATTTAGTATACAATTTAGAAAAGAAGTGATATGACAAAATCTGATATTACTTATCAAGAAAAATTAAATGAGTTGAGACTTGATATATCTCACCCTAAATCGCAAGGAGTAAATTTTGTGTTACTAGAAGGCGATTCAGATATAAGATTATTTAGGAAGTTTTTTGATTTAGACAAATGTAAGGTAGAAAATGTACCAGGAGGTAATCCGAAACTGGAAGAATGTGTCGGCACTTTAGTTAACATTTATCCTTTGATTATTGGAATTAGAGATTCTGACTTTTTACAAATCATCAATCCGGAATATGCAAAAAGGAATATGTTTCTAACTGACAAGCACGATATAGAAACAACAATGTTAAACTTTAAAACAGTATTAAACGCTTTAGTTTTTGAATATTCTTCAAAGACCGAAGACCAACACGAGCAATTAAGGAATCAATTGACGAACATAATTTTATCGCTTAGTTGTCTAAAGCTTATAAATATCCGTGATAGTATAGGATTAAACTTTTCCTCTGGTTATCAAGATTTAGTTTCTTTTGCTAATGACTCATTTGACTTAGAACAATATATAACGAGAGTTTTAGGAAAGTCAGAAAGTGCTACAATTACTGATATTCCAACCCTAATCCAGATGGTAAATGACGTTCGTGAGACCAATCCAGAGAGATTACAAATCACAAATGGACACGACTTACTAAATATTTTTGCGAAATACTTTAAAGAAATTGAAGGGAGAAATGTTGTTAAGGGAGAACATTTAGAAACTTCAATTAGAATGGTGTTTACAAAAGAAATGTTTACAGAAACAAAGCTTTACGAAAACCTCAATGAATGGCAACAAGCTAATGAAACTAAATTGTTCTAAGAAGAAAGCCAGCCACCAACAGCACCTACCCAAAAGTGGCGGTTCAGTGGTTAAATCAAGCTTTGTGCTTCTATCAAAGTTTCTGCTTGGTTGACAATGAAGTGCTCCGAAATCGCCACCTTCTTGTAGCTGCAAAACGTCAGTCTGTGAAAAAACTCATTTTTTACTCAAAATAAATTTAAAACCACCCCTATTTGAACTCATTTGAAGCTTTGTGGTGATAGCTGATTTTACGCGGCTTGGGCAAATGCGTATTTTTTGGGTTCGGCAGATGGGCTTAAAATAAGTCGTTTTTTTGTAGTTGGCATAGCGACTGGATACTTCGGCTCCCAAGTTCTTGAGTTTTTTCATCAGTTCTTCAAAACCGAGTATTTGATGTGCCCGTTTGATGTTGTAAACCGTCATTATCAATGCCATCTCGCCATTTACCTTGCTTAATCCTCGCAGATTTGTGTAGTTATAGCCCCATTGTCGCTTTATCGTGCCAAAAATGTGTTCGTTTATCTCCTGTCTCTTTCGATATAAGTCTTTGTTTTGGAGATAGTTTCGTTTGTTAAGTTCTACTGCATCTGCATATTGGCTGCGTTCTATTTCTCGCCTGCCATCTGCCTTGAAGGTGCATAGATGGCGAACCGTACATTGCTTACAATCTGGTGTACGGTATTTTTTCATCTTATAGCTATCTCTTTCTCTTGATTTTGTGTGCCAAGTACCTGTAGTTTGTAGTGTCTTTCCTTGTGGACAGGTGTAAGTATCTGTTTCTTGGTGGTATATAAACTTGTCTACCATGTATTCAGTGGTAGTGCCGTATGCGTTGCTATTGACCAGTTCGGGTGTGGCTACTATGGTTTTGATGCCTGCTTTTGGGTGTTTTCTATCTCTCTGCCGTTGTGATAGCCCTTGTCTACTAGTACGGTAAATTTGCTTGAGCCTATATTTTGTTGGGTTTCTAGTGCTATATCCGTAAGGGCGTTGCGGTCGTTGCGATTGATGGTATGTGTGCCAATGACCAAATTGTGTTTCTGATCTACGGCTACTTGTACATTATAACTTACTTCTACTACCTGCCCTGCCACCAACAAGGCTCTGGCATCTGAATCTGTGGTGCTTATTTGTGGTTCGGTGCTTTTGTCTAGTTTTTCTTGGTAGGCTTCATAGCGTATTTTGCTGGCTTTGAGTCTGTTTATTTTTTCTTGGATATGGCTTACTTTCTCCTTATCGGATTCTTTTTGGTCGTTTTCTTCTAGTTCTTGTAGATATTCATTGGTTTTGGTTTCGATGTATTCTAGGTGTCGAGCAATCTTCTTTGGGTTATAATTGTTCTTTTTACTGTTAGATGCCCTTACTTTGGTACCGTCTATGGCCACTACGTTTCCTGCTACCAAATCGGCATCTCGAAGAAAGCCTACAAAGAGTTTAAAGGTCGATTGCAGTGCTTTTGGATTATTTTTTCGGAAATCGGCAATGGTATGGTAATTGGGCTGTAGGCTGTTTAAAAGCCATTGCACTTCCAGATTGCGCATACACTCTCGCTCCAATCTGCGAGAGCTTCTAAGTCCATTTAGGTAGCCATAGAAATATAGTTTTAAGAATACTTTGGAGTCAAAGGCTGGTCTTCCTTCTGTTTTGGGAACCGATACTTCAAAACCTAGTTTACTTAGGTCTAAGTGTTCAACAAATGCCTCTACAAACCGAACGGGATTATCTTTAGCTATAAACTCGTCAAGCGAACTCATTCGAATCTGAAACCTATCAATACCTACCAAAAACGCCATTTTTCCGTATTTTTTAATAGTTTAAAATACTCATTTTTAAGCTTTTTTGCTAACTTTTTATTCTCTATTTTTGAAATGTGTCTTGAAGTTTTTTCACAGACTGCCGTTATAGGCAACACTAAAAAGGCAGACCAACTATGTATGAACAAGTTTATAGTGCGACACAAATAAAAGGTGATTTGACATTTCTGAAATACGCAATTAAGAAAAATCAAGTTCAACTAATCGCAAATACAGGACTTCAAAAACTGATTGATGATTGTGAACTCTATTTGAGTTTGCAACAAGTGACTCAGGAACAAATCAAACCTATTACAGTTCTGTTTACCCTCGTAAACTCATTGCAAAAATTATGGCTATCGGACATTGACTTTACAATTCAATTACGAGCAATGAATACTGGACAGTATGAATATGGAAATGCTGACCCGAATTTGCAGCACTTTTTTAAAGATTTTGAATTTGAAATATTCTCTGCCAGCCAGTTGATTAAGAACCAAATTCAAATAGACCTGCCACAACATACCGCAGGTGAAGACTTGCAGTTTGGCAACATTGATATTCAATGCAAACACCCAAACACATTAAATCAAGTTGAGAATAATATTAGAGATTTCACGACAAGACTAAATCAAGGCAATAGATACGGTGTCTTTGGGTTAGCAGTTGACGATTGCTTAAACTATGCCGAAAGACTTATTTTCACTGACAACAACGACTTTGAAATATATTTACAGAATAAGCTGACTGCAAGTGAACCAATCTTAGAAGGAATATTTAGGGACAACTTGGTACGGGCGACAAGAATTTTAGGACTATATACGACTTCAACTTATTTCGTGTTAATTGACGGCAACGGACTTAAACTTGTTAGAACTGCCAATTCAGTTTTTTGCTTCCGACCAGACAGAAGAGAAATTAGTGATTCATTTTACAAACAAGCTTATAAAGTAATTTCAACCTTCAATCCTCACCCAACTTGGCTGACAATTGAAAATCAAACTTTACAATCAATTAGCTAATGATAAGAAGTGCTGCCTATAACACGGGTAGCCGTTGCACAACTTCTTTCTTCACTTGATTTACAGGAGATTTTGCTAAATTTTGGCTTCATTTAAGGCTTTCTGAGGGAAGGTATCTTTTGTTCAGGGTTTTTAATCTTGCTTTTTGGAGGGCTTAAATTGTAATCTTCCCCAAAAATAGCTACGAAAATTGATGTAGTATTTTTAATTTAGGGGTAATGAAAAAGAGTAAATTTAGCGAGACACAGATTATCAAGATTCTGAAGGAGCAGGAATCGGGTTTATCGGTTACAGATGTATGCCGTACGCATGGTATCAGCCAAGGTACTTTTTATGGTTGGAAGAGTAAATATAGCGGTATGGAATCTTCCCAACTGAAGCAGATGAAGGATATGGAACGAGAATTGGCACAGTACAAACGAATTGTGGCAGAACAGACGCTTCAGATTACAGTACTAAAAGATGTGATTGAAAAAAAGCTTTAGGGCCTGCCGAGAAGCGCGATTTGGTGTCGTATGCCCGAGAGATTTTCGGGATGAGCCTGCGGCAGGCCTGCTACGTATTTGGACTCAGTACATCTGTTTTTTATTACCAAGCCAAGCGTAAAGATGACACAGCGGTAATCCGAGAGCTATCCAAGTTAGCAGATGTGCATCGAAGCTGGGGTTTTTGGTTGATGTACCACCGGCTTAGAAAGCTACAGTTCAGGTGGAATCATAAACGGGTGTATAGAGTCTATACGGCTATGCGTCTGAATCTAAGGAATAAGCGCAAGAAACGTCTTCCTGCACGGGTCAAAGCGCCTTTAGCGTGCCCTGTGGGGCCAAATATGACGTGGAGCCTTGATTTCATGCACGATACGTTGGCAAGTGGAAAGCCCATCCGTACATTGAACATTCTGGACGATTTCAGTCGGGAGGCACTGTCTATTACGGTAGATACCAGCTTACCAGCCCAACGGGTGATACGAGAATTGGAAAAGCTACGGCAGTGGCGTGGGAAACCCCAGAAGATTCGGTCGGATAACGGCCCGGAGTTTGTGGCTGAGGCGATGCGGGATTGGTGCGAGAAAAACGGCGTTGAATGGGAGTTCATACAACCCGGAAAGCCAACCCAGAACAGTTTGATTGAACGTTTCAACAGAACATTCAGACAAGATGTACTAGACAGCTATCCGTTTGATACTCTGCCTCAGATGAGAAAGTATGTCCAAGCGTGGGTATGGATGTACAACAACGAAAGACCACATTCGGCGCTGGGTAGGTTGACGCCCACAGAGTTCTTGTTGCAGTATGGAAAACTCTCCGAGTTTCCCATACTGCAACAAGAAAAAAATGAAAAAGTAAACTGGAATTATTTAGTTTTGAATGTAGCTATTTTTGGGGAAGAGTACATCAGCTAATACGGGTTTTGCGTTAGGCGGCATTTAAATAGTTTTTTAGTTCAGCGGTATGCCGTCCTACGCAAAGCCAGGAAACGTTATCAATCATTTAAAAACAATTAAAAAATGGCAATAAAATACAATACCAAAACGGGTAATAGCCTTTTCAACTTGAAAGCTGCACAACAAAGAGACTACTCGCTTAAACCGCAACTTAAAGGTATAAGGTGTAGTAAATGTGGTGGCGACTCTGAGTTTACATTCGGACAATATCAAGGATATGCAGGTTCTGGAAGTGTAGACTGGGACTTTCATGCTTGCTGTTTTGACTTTGAACAAAAAGTTTATAAAATTTTGGGTGTAAATCGACAATCTAAGTTTTCGAATAATTGATCTGAAAGAATATGATTTGATCGCAACAACTTGTAAATCTCTTCAAAAGACTCATAATGTTGAAACCTAAATAAACATTTCGGGTATGATGATAAACTAACTCAACACAAAATGTGTCTGAAAAAATTGAAAGATAAACGCCCAAATCTTTAGCATCGACAAACGCTAAAACTTTTCTTTCATCGAATGCGTCAATAGTAAATCCAAGAGGACTAAAACATAATTAAAATGTATCAAAATCCATAAAAAATAGATTGTATAAAACGTGTAATTTCTTCCAAAAGTAAACCTATAAGTTGATTTAATGAAAATAGTTTGTATCTTTGCAGACCAATTATTTGCTTGCCACTACGAAGGTGAGGAAGATAATGAATATGACAGATTAATGGAATTATGGACTGATGTTGAATTTTTGAGCAATTACGCCAAAGAAAATAACATCCCAGATGTCAGAAAATTTGTCATGAATGTCTTGCAAGGGGTAGAGCAAATTCAAAATCTACTAGAAGAAATCAATCAAAATAAAAAACCTTTTACAACCTATTTTGAACCATTACAGTATTCAGAGATAAATAGGGTAATATCACTACAGAAAGGGAAAATCAGAAAAAACATTCTACGCTTGTATGCTATTAAACTAGATGATACTTGTTTTCTATTAACAGGGGGGGCTATAAAAATGAGCCAGACAATGCAAGGACATCCTGACACAAATAGAGAATTAGAGAAATTAAAGCAAGTAAGGGCGTATCTCAAAGATAATGGAGTATTTGACGAAGATTCCTTTTTCGAACTATTCATCTAACTACTATGACAAACAAAGAAAAGTTTTTAGGACTTGTATCCAAAGAAGATACAGGCACTTTGGAGCGAAATCAACAACGCATCCGCAACCGTGCCATGTTGCGTGAGTCGCAGCAAATCGCGTTGAAAGTGTTAATGAAACTAGATGATTTAGGTTGGTCGCAAAAAGACCTTGCTAAGGTAATGGATGTGACACCACAACAAATAACAAAAATTGTAAGTGGCAAAGAAAACTTGACTATCGAGACCCAAATCAAGCTACAGAATATTTTAGATATTCCTGTTTTAGCAAGTTATTACGAAAATAAAAGAATGGAGACGAATGAATGGGTAGTTACTTTTGAAAAAAGAGATGAGCAAATTATTGCCCAAACCCTTGATTATCGAACGGACTACCATTATACCAAGGTAATACAATTACAAACATCCAGTAGTTCTCAAGAATATTACACAGCCCTCGCAGAATAATGAAAGAAGAAAACAACAAAGTCGGTTTTACACTCAAAGGAATCAAAACCGAACAATTTGCTATTTTTGAGGAGAACTATTCACCTAAGAAAGAAACAGGTTTAGGCACAGAGTTGCAATTTAGACTAGACCAGGCCAACAGACAAATTGGCGTTTTCCTTGGGTTTGAATTTACACAAGTAAAAAAAGTATTCCTTAAAATTCAGGTGAGCTGTCATTTTAAAATTGAAGACAGTTCTTGGAATGCTTTTATTGAAGAAAGTAAATTAACCGTACCTAAAGGATTTTTAGCACATTTGGCAATGATTACAACGGGTACATCGAGGGGTATTTTGTTTTCAAAAACAGAAGGAACACCGTTTTCAAGATTTATGGTTCCTACCTTAAACGTCGGGGAAATGATACACGAAGACGTTACATTTGATATTGCTGAATAATTGCTCAACACCCGAACAAATAATAGGAAAGCAATTCTTGGCTAAGTCCATACTTATAGTTTTTGGAATGGTTCTTTATTTTAGTGCTAAGTCATTGAAAATAAATGATATAGAAAGTTTATCTTCGAAATTATTTAAAGAATACAAAAAGGTCATATTATTACACCAACAGTACCTGTGTGGCTTCTAGTTAGAACAACTCATGGGTTTTTCTTTAAAGATAGCCCTTACTAGCATAATACACCCTCTATGCTTCCCCAAGATACACACCTAGGGGGTCTTTTTCTAAAGAAAGCTTATTATAAAAACCCATTAATATGTACTCTTCCCTTATTTTAGTTTTGAATGTAACCGAATAAGGGAAGAGTACAGGAGCTTTTTCACAGACTGATGTTGTACGCCATGCTGAAAAAAACAAAAAAGCTGTATAATCCAACCGCTGATAAATGAATAAAGTAGAAAAAATAAAGCCTCTTGTTGAATGGATACTTTCTTGGGTATTCAAATTGAGGCTACGAAAAACCTATTGGAGCATTGCAGTTCCTTTGGCATTGGTGATTCTGGGAGAAATCGCGAATAAACTGGAGTTTGTTGTAAAAGCAACAGCTAAACTTTATGAAGATGCTAATGATACTTGGCTAGTAGTATTTTGGGGAGTAATACACTTTTGGGTGAGTATAAGCCTTCCTTGGTGGAGCATTCTGCTGATTATTATTTTATTACTTCTGTTTACATATGTATGGCTTCAAGAGATAAAGGCTAAAAAATCAGGTATTGAAGCAACAGTTGAAAGTATTACAAGCAACATTTTCAACCGCCTTTCAAAAGATATTGATGACAAGATTGAAGGTATAAAGTCGGAGTTAACATTTCAACCTAACCAAGATTGGTTTAAGGAGCAATGTAAATCATCAATTGATGACCTAGGGAAAAGGTACACACCTGAACTAAATGTAAAACTTGAAATATCTGAAATATTCGAAGGTCTTGGACGAACCGAACAATTTAAAAGGAAGTTAACAAAGCAATTTGATCAGTTTCTGATAAAAGGTAAAAAGGTATTAAAGAATCAACCTGAAGTTAAAGCAAGACTAGAGAGCTTAGAAAATGTATTTGATGAATTACAGAATTTATTTCACAATACTGATTTCTTAGGAACTGCACCTATTCCGATAAATGACTTTGAAGACTTATTGAACAAGTCTCAAAGCTCTGTTCAAGATATTTATGACTACTATATAACGGAAGAACGTAAAGTACAAAAAGAAAAAAATGACTACCAATATTATCATAAACATGGTTCTGAATTAAGAAATATTAGAGAGTTTGAACACGAGCTTTCTACTTTTCAAAATTTAATTCATGGCACTTCATTCAAACTTGCGAACAATCCTTTTTTATTATTAGATGGTGAGGCTGGTATTGGGAAATCACACTTGATTGGAGATATAATTTCAAGGAGAATTAAAAAAGAACATGAAAGTGTTTTTCTCCTAGGGCAGCATTTTGTTACGGAAGAAGATCCATGGACACAAATTTTCAAAAGACTTCAAATCAACTCTAAGTCAGCAGATTTTCTCAGAAAATTAAATAAACGAGCGGAAGAGTCAGGAAAGAGAATAGTCCTTTTTATTGATGCAATCAATGAAGGAAAAGGGAACTACTTCTGGAATGAGTTTGTAAAAAGCTTCATTAATGAGGTAAAGAAATATGAATGGCTTGGTCTTGTATTGACTATAAGAACCTCCTATAAGAAGTTAATTTTCCCTGAAGAAGAAAGAACTAGCTTAGGCATTGTTGAACATCATCATTATGGGTTTAGGAATATCGAATATGAAGCAAGCAAATTGTTTTTTGACAATTACAGCATTGAACTGCCTAATGTACCACTGTTGCATCCAGAATTTCAAAATCCACTCTTCTTAAAACTATTTTGTGAGGGAATTAATAAAGCAGGATTAACCCGTATCCCAGATGGTCTTCAAGGCATAACTTCAATTATTAACTTTTTCGTCAAAAACGTCAATATTGTTTTATCAAAACCAAAAAGAGTTGGGTTCTCAGATAGTTTAAACTTAGTACAAAAATCCATTAATGCTATAATAAAGTACAAAGTAGATAATGAACTTAGATATGTGCCATATGAACAAGCTTATGAAGTCGTCAATGAATCTATTTCAAGCTTTATCGACAAAAAAGGATTTATAGATGAATTAATTACAGAAGGTGTACTATCAAGAAACCTCTTTTGGAAAGAATCAGATGATTATGAAGAAGGAGTTTATTTAGCCTACGAGCGATTTGAAGACCATTTAACTGTTCAATACTTACTTGAACAATATCCTGAATTAGAAAAAAATTTCAAAGAAAATGGCAAACTCTACAAATATGTAGAAAATGAAAACGCAGTTTGTAGGTATAAAGGACTAATTGAGGCTTTTTCAATTCAAATACCTGAAATCAAAGGTTATGAGTTTTATAGCCTTATTCCTGACCTAAAGGATAAATATCCAATTGTTGAGTCTTTTATTGAAAGTTTACTTTGGAGAAAGTTAGATACCATTAATGAAGAGTCAAAGAAATATGTAAATGAACTTGTATTATCCTACCAAGGTACACATGATTATTTCTGGGAAATTATTATTTCCGTTACAGGAATTCCAAATCATTTCTTTAATGCTCATTTTCTACATAATCATTTAATTCAATTCTCTCTCGCCGTGCGAGATGCAAATTGGACTCAAATGATCAAATACAAATATGTTGATGAATCATCAGTAAAACGGCTTATAGATTGGGCATGGAGTGAAACTGATAAATCACACATATCAGATAAATCAATTCTGCTTTCCAGCATTACATTGGCATGGTTTCACACTTCTACCAATAGAAAACTTAGGGATTGCTCTACAAAAGCATTGGTTTGTTTATTGCAAAATAGGCTTGATGTATTGTTAGAGCTCCTGAAAATGTTTAAAGAAGTTAATGACCCTTATGTATATGAACGTCTATTCGCTGTTGCCTACGGATGTGTATTAAGAACAGGTCAAAGGGAGAAAATAAAAGAACTTAGTGAATATATTTTCAAAACGGTGTTTAGCGATCCAACATCTGTAATTCCACACATATTATTAAGGGATTACGCAAGAGAGTCAATTGAATATGCACATTATATTGGTATTGAATTAAGCTTCGAATTATCAATGATTCGACCTCCATATCAAAGTATTTGGCCAGAAGAAATACCATCTCTTGAAGAACTTGAGGGAAAATATGATAATGATAACTACTGGGATGTTTGGAATTCAGTAATGGGATTTGAAGACTTCGCAAGGTATACTATAGGTACTAATAGTGGCACTCCAATGTGGTCTGGTTGTAAATTAGGTGAAACTCCAATTGATAGACAAAAGGTTTTTGAAGAGTTTAAAAGTAATTTGAATTTTGAGCAATTAAAATTATTAAATAATCTTGATCCAATAATTACTAAAGAACCTGATGAGAATTTTAATTTTGGAAATGGGATTGAAATCAGAATTGCTATTGGTAGAAAATCAGATGAAGAGTTATCCCAGCAAAAAAATGAGTTTAAAAAGTCACTGAGCCTTAAACTTTTATCTCATTATGAGAGAGAAATAGAACCATTTTTGGATCATAATTTTAAGATTATAAACACGGGAGAATATTTTGATTTAAGAATTGCGCAAAGACTAATCTTCTCAAAAGTTATCGAACTTGGATGGAATCCAGACTTGCACCTTTCTTTTGATAAAAAAAATCGTTCTAGGGGAAGAAGTGCTTCTTCTAACGAACGAATAGGGAAGAAATATCAATGGATAGCTTACTATGAATACATGGCATTGTTATCTGATAATTTTATAAAGCGAGAAAGATGGGGAGAGATAAAAGAAAATGCTTATCAAGGACCTTGGGATCCTTATGTTAGAGATATTGATCCAACATTGTTGATAAGTAAAACTGGAAATTATGATAATGAAGAGCTACAAGATTTCTGGTGGGTAAACAGCAAAGTATTTAATTGGGACTGCACAAACGAAAGCTGGGTAAATGATGCAAGTATATTGCCTAAAGTGGAAGAAATCATCCAGATTAACGATGATATGGGAGAAGAATGGTTGGTATTGGAGGGATACCCATCTTGGTCAGAACCAAGAAAAATTGGAGAAGAAAAATGGGATCAACCATACAAAGAGCTTTGGTGTCAAATTAGAAGTTATCTAGTTAAGGAAGCTGAATATAATTCCTTTAAAAATTGGGCTACTAAACAAGACTTTATGGGGTCTTGGATGCCTAAAAGTGGTAGAAGATATGAAATGTTTAGCAGAGAATATTATTGGTCACCTGCGCATAAATATTTTATGACTGAATTTTACGAAGGGTTTGAATGGACGGCAGTTCATGACAAAGAATCAGGGAAATATATAGGAGAAGTTAATGTGACGACACAAGACTTTTCCTGGCAAGCTGAATTTGATGAGTCAAAAGAAGAATCAATTAGCTTCTTAAAGCCAAGTACTATCATTCATAATGGAATGGGTTTAAAAAACAACCAAAGAGAGGGTGAATTTATTGATGATTCAGAAGTTGTTCAATGTTTTGCACCAAATGTTTATCATGATTCGAAATCTTATCTGCTTGTTCGGAAATCTTCCTTTCTAAAGTTTCTGAATGAAAATAAATTAAAGGTTGTCTGGACAATACTAGGAGAAAAGCAAATAATTGACGGACGGTCATTCGGAGATGAGTATCACGGAAGGTTAGAAATTAGTGGTACTTATTATTTTGAAAATGAAGAATTGAATGGAACAATTAAAACTAAGAAAACCTAGTACAAGTGTAATCGCTTCGACTATTCGTTTAGTTTTTAGGATATATAAAGAACTATTTCTCATCAAAGTGAAATAAAATAATTTCGCATAATACTTTTGCTTCTTTATCATGTGGCAAAGAAAATACGCATCTTATTGAACGATTCGAACTTTTAATTGTTTTTACATAATTTATGTGTTCTGAGGTGAAGTCATCAAGCTTTGCAACTAACGATGATATACCCTCGTTTCTCACAAAAAACATAATAGATGTTTTGCAGTCTTTCCAGGTTAAATAACCAAGTAGCTGGGTTATTGTATCATTAAATGACACTTTACCCTTCCAAACTTTACACTCAGCTATAAATACATTATTGCCTTCGGTATCTCTTATCAGAATATCCGTTTTACCTTTTTTATTAAAAGTTTCTCCAGTAACAGTACTAAATTTAAAATGTTGCTCAAGATTTGCTATAAATAAGTCTCTTAAAGCTTCTTCATCCTTACCTTTATATAAGCTTGGCTTTTGTTCTATTGAGTTTCCAAAGTTACGAATACTCTCCAAAATACTATTATATGTATCATCATCTAGCGTTGATCTACTCTCAATTGTTTTTTTTTTACTTTGTGGTTTTACATCAATTTTATTTTTTCTAATGATTGGAATTGAGTAAGTATTATTTTTACTAGTATCAGTTACTCCAATAGATTGAAAAAATGAGTTTTCTTGTTTATACTTTTGTTTCAAACTTAAAAACACTTGTCTAATATAGCTATCCAGTTTTGTGTTGAATGATATAACATCATTATTTATTCTATCTACACGACGCAAAAGGCTATCATAATTTCTCTCTAATAATCTCTTATGCTCTTCTGCATCTTCTGTATATAAAGAAAATTTTATTGACACGGTATTATCATTATTTTTGAGAAAATCTACACCACCCCCAATACTAAATATACTTGGTTGAACTTCCCATAAACTGTCATCACCAGAAAAAATGTAGGATACCTCACATTCATAATAATAGTTAATCCCTCTATTAAAATGATCATTTCTATGTATCTCTTTTTTCTTTTCTGGTGGGTGGATTGTCTGGGGTTCTTTGTTAATTGATAGTCTTTCTATCGTATATTTTTCTGTCAAATAACGTATATATTCTTCCTCATTTACATTTAAAATGTACTCTTTTGAATTTCCTTCAATCTCCCGCTTAATTTTGTGGCTTAGATTTTCGCTGTATTCATACCAATTAATTATTCTATTCATTATATCGTATTTCTTTACAAATCAATAAAATTTCTCACCTGTCTAAATCTTACATCCTCGAACTGTGCAAAATGCTTCATACCACATTTTATTTTATAGCCTCCAACGGCTTTGATTGCTCCAGCTCTTGCAAGCTCGATGTTCCTTTGGTCTCTGCTACAAGATACAATTTCTTCTGTTCTCCTTCCTCCTGTTTTATCAATGAACCATCCTCTGACTTCTCACTAATGTGTTTGAGATATTCCTCTTTGGTTTCACTGAATTTATCCGGGTAAATAAATGATTCATTACCAGTATTGTATGGCGGATCAATGTAGATTATTTTAATCTTACCATAGTACGACTTTTGTAATGCCTTCAATACTTCAAGGTTCTCCCCTTCAATAAATACGTTTCCTGCATTATCCCAATCAATAGATTCCTCCAGTTTGGGTTGTAATGTTGCTTTGGTGGGTGTTTAAATTACTTTGTATGCCTCAACTTACCAGCCCACGATAAACCGTAACGCTCACCGTCTGTATTTACTGACTCCCCCAATATGTTTTTGAGGCGATCTATATCCAATTTTTCCTCACTAAATGCCTATGGTATAGCGGCTTTTAGTTGGTCGATAATATCCTGTTTTACGTCTAATTACGTTCCTTCCATGCTATTGAAAAATAATGTAAATGTCTTGTTATAAGTTTATTGCAGTTGCAATGCAAGCCTTTTTTATTTTATGTAATTACATAAATACATATTTACGTAATTACATACTTTGCCTATCTTTTTCAAAGATACTTCTCTGTTTTCATTGGATAAAATTTATTTTGTTTCTTCAAGCTTACTTAGTACATGAAAACCAATTCAAATATTCATGGACGGCTGGCTGCCCTTCCCTTATTCAATCACTGATACTGGTAGCCTTCCATAAGTCAGACCAAAATTACATTTACCAAGACGAATTCAACGACATACATCTATAAGTTCTCTGTTAAATTTTCTAAAAAACATAAATATTCTTTTACATAATTACACAATTGCAAAAATATGTATTTATGTAATTGCATATTAATAAACCACTTCTTTTGAACCCTTTTTTCTCTTTCCTTTAGGGTCATAATCTTTTGAAAGAAGGAGTTCTGCTGGAATGCCAAAGTTATGATATAGGTTTTTAGCCATCGAAAGTGTTAAACTTCTCTTTCCGCTTAATACCTCTGATACTCTATTTTCTCCTCCCAAATAGGGTGCTAATTCCTTTTGCGGAATATTAAGCATTTCAATTCTTTGCTTGATAGCTGTTATTGGATCGAGTTTTTCCAATGGAAAATGCTTTTTCTCATAATTGATAGCAAGAACGGTGACAGCTTCAAGTATTCCCAAAGCTTTTGTTCTTTGTGCTTCGTTCTCTATCAAATCCGCATCAATCAATAATTCTATGATTTCAGTTGCTTCTTCATAGTCTTGTTGAGTAATGATTGGCTTGATAATAATGGTATCAAGATTTAATGGTTTCATTTAGATGCTTAGTTAGTTGTTAAATGTTTTTAATATCTTCAATTTGGTCGTATTCTTTATGAGTTCCTATGAATCTCACAAATACTAGTTTCTTCTGATATTCAAATTTGGCGATGAGCCTGTATTTGTTGTTGCATATATTGAATACAATACGTCCATTTCCTACGGTATCAGATTTTTTGAATAGATTGATAACTTGATTAGGATTATCAAAATCTCTTTCTTCAATTACTTCATACCAGCTTTTCAATGAAGGTTCTGCGTCTGGATATGTCTGATAAAAATCTCTAATAGTTCCTTTTGTGAAAATTCTCATTTAGTAGGTACAAATAAAAGTAGTTAAAAATTCCCAATATGGGAAGTATGTGAAAGTTATTTTATCATACAACCTCTTATTCTCTGATTATATAGCTATGAAAATAGAATACTTAAGTTATAGCCTTAGCAAGCCTATGCACAGATACAGCTCTGAATGCCTTTCCTTGTGCTGTTCTGAATCCGTGTTCATTCAGGTTTTGAGCTATCTGTTCCAATGTCATTTTTTCCCTTTTACACTTTTCAATCAAGGCTGTTGCTAGTCTGTTATTTCGGTTTTTCTTTGCCTTTTCTTTGATACTGGCTACTCCTTTTTCTCTTGCCTCTTGTGTCAAATTTTCTGGTTTCCCCAATTTTACGCCTTGGTCTTTTTTAGCCTGCAACGCTACTTTGGTTCGGATACTGATAATCTCTCTTTCTCTTTGTGCAAGTCCAGCAAAAATGGACAACGTGAGACTGTCAGTACTTGGCAAATCACAGCTTTTGAATTTATCACCCAGTTTTTTCTGAATAGCAAAGATATGCTCTACGTCACGGCTCAATCTATCAAGCTTTGCCACAACCAATGTATGGCCATTGGTTACGCACGTTTGAATTGCCTCCTGTAAGATTGGACGGTTTTCAATATCCTTCCCACTTTCTAATTCCAGAAATTCCTGTATAATTTCTGCACCTTCCAATTTGACATAATGCTGAATGATGGCTCTTTGAGCTTCCAGTCCTAAACCAGAACGTGCTTGTTTTTTGGTGGACACTCGGAGGTATGCAACGTATGTTTTCATTTTGTACTATAAATATCAAAAGACTCTTTTACTCAGTATAAAGATTGAATTTACAAGATTAAGCCATTATTTCAAAATCTTAAAAGGACGTTTATGAATTGAAAAATTCTATTTTCTCATTTACTTATAAACCACATCAAGGATTATGTCTTTTTTGGGAAGATTACACTCCGAAATTAAAAAACAATTTCTTCTATTGAAGCCAATAGAATGGCTCAATAGGAACCAATAGAAATAGTTTAGCCAAAAAAAGTTACAACTCCTGAAAATGTAAAGTTGCAACTTTTTCAAAGCTCTATTTTGCTATTTTTCTGCTACCCTTTTTGATAGAAATTTCCTGTTCAAATTCAGCCAAAGTAAGTCCATTTTGGAGCTTTTAAGAAGCTCTATTCTTTTCTATAGAAAAACATGAAAATCTCAATAGGGCTTATTTCAATGAAAAAAAGTTAAAACCGAGTTATAACCGGTTATAACTCGGTTTTAACTTTTCTATAATTTAGTTATAACTTTCCTATAACTCAGTTTTAACTTTTCTATAACTTAGTTTTAACTTTTATAGCCTTCTTGTAAAACAGGACTGAAAGGCGAAATAGAACATAAGGTTAGCATTCTTATTTTAGGTATATTATGAGATATGGCACAGGAATCATAAGGGTAGGAAACCAAAGAATATAAGTGACTGTCCTAAGTAGTGAAACAATCAGGACAACACAAAGAAATTATAAAATCGAAACTACTTGAGATAATTAAATTCAGCGATTTTGGTATTTCAACTACACGTTAATCTTGAATCGTCGTATGATTTTTTCTAGTGCAGCCACTTGTGCTTCCGTTAGTCGTCCAGATTTTTCTAGTTTATCTTTTAGAGAAAGTATGAAATTGGAGTCAAAGTGAGTATTTTTTCTAGCCCACTCAAGTATAGCATTTATTTGGTATAAGTGAATATTCGTATCCTGACTTGTAAAATCCAAAAATTTCCTATTAATCCGTACTTTTATGTCTCTTTGCTTTTTCGTGAGTGTTCTTTTTCTAATAATATCCTTATAAAATGTATATTCAAAGTCGTTGAACAAGTCTCTGGATTTGAAGAATTCTAAGGTTTCAATTGACATACTTGATGAAATATCATCTTTTAGTCTTTTTATTGAAGCAATTATGCGTCCTCCTTCTGAAATTCCAAAAAAGTTTTCAACACAACAGTTACCAACCTCGGTTCGAGTCCCGTTTTTCTTATTTGTAATCACACAAATATTTTTTATTGGATGATGACCACATAAACAAGTTTGTGGTGAATTACTCTGATACGCATTAGTAAATGTCCATTCAATTTTTGCTTCATCCCACACTTCAGCGTGACTCAATTTGATTATTTCTTCAACTAGCTTATACTTCATAACTGAATAAGTTTATCTACTATATTGCTTATAATCAGAAATTTACGAAAAAATATATAAAATTGAAATAGGGATATTACTACAAGAAAAAAAGACAAATTTGCCTTTTCGCTTACATCGGTTAATGCGCTTCTGAGCTACCTATTTAATGAAGTAAATTATGATTATGAAATGGTCGTTGAGAAATCCATCCTAGACAAATTGAATCGAGCCGTAGGAAATTATAGAGTGATTGAGTGAGTATCAGATAGTACCCAATTTGTTTGAAATTGAATTAATCAATACATTCATACCATAAAAAAACAAGTAGATGTCCAGAGAAACAGTACACGTACCAACCAAAACAAAGAGAGTAAAACTAGATAACGGTAAGACAATGTTAATTGAAGTTCCTGTCAAAAAAGAAAAGAACGACGTTGAAAAGTTAAAAAAGATTATGAAAGATGTTAAATTTATGAAACCATTCGATTGATTCTAATACAATGTAAATTAGCTTAAAATAGAAAAGATGTTTAGTTTATAATATTCCCCAAAAAATGACTTTAATTGTTCAGAATTATTCCTCTCGTTTTACTAATTTAGGGACAGTCCAAAAGAGTAACTTTAGTAAAACAGCAAATCAATAGAATGGGAAGTACCATCCAATACGCCTCTGACCTCCATTTAGAATTTCCCGCCAACAAGGAGTTTCTGAACCAGTATCCTTTACAGCCTGTCGGTGATGTATTGGTATTGTCAGGAGATATTATTCCATTCGCGGTAATGGACAAACACAAAGATTTTTTCAGCTTTCTTTCTGATAATTTCAAAACTACTTATTGGCTACCTGGAAACCACGAATACTACCAATTTGATATAACTGAAAAATGTGGTGTACTTCACGAAAGTATTTGTAGCAATGTATTTTTAGTAAACAATACTTCGGTGGTACATGAAAACGTAAAGTTGATTTTCTCTACACTCTGGAGCCATATAAGTCCTAACTTACAATGGCAGATTGAAAACAATTTGAATGATTTTCATTTAATCAAATACAAAAATCAACGCTTTTCAGCCGAGCAATTCAACCAATTGCATACAGAGAGTTTAGCATTTATTCAAAATGAACTAACCATAAAAAAAGAGGAACACGTAGCTGTTTTCACTCATCATTGCCCTACTTTTTTTCACTATCCCAAACAATACAAAGGAAGTTTCCTCAATGAGGCTTTTGCGGTGGAATTGTATGATCTCATCGAACTTTCTGAAATCGCCTATTGGGTGTATGGACATCATCACTCCAATATACCTGAATTTACAATCGGAAATACCAAGCTAGTAACTAATCAATTGGGCTATGTACAAAAAAATGAACATCAGCTTTTTGAATCAGATAGAGTGATTAAAATATGACAATTAAAATCTCTACAGTTCGTAAGGTGACAGAGTTCAAAGGTGTTAAAACTAGATTATACTACCTGACTAAACGAAGGAAAAGTAGAAAAGAAACAAAATAGGCAAGTTCATTTCTGAGCTAAGAAAACACAGGAAGTTACAACAAACCCAAATGGTCTCTTAAAATGTGAATTAATAAAAATTTAAGAGAGAAATTTAGAGAAAATATAAACAAAAAGGGTGTTATTTATTTGAAAATCAGCAATCTGTAAAGTTTATACGAGAGAAAAAATATATCCTGACATAAAAAGTAATTCAACAAAAAAAAATACTGAATAATAAATAAGCTAAGAGCAATTGACCTACGTCCTTCAGTCCACTAACTGTTCATTTTTAATGAGCAATTAGTGGATTATTCTATCGGAAACCAACGGTAAGGCAATTAATTATTCTTACTTCAACGTGGTTAATTGATATTTAAAGTTTTAGTCATGCGATAGCATTTCACTAAAAGGCTGTTGGTATAAGCGTTTTCCTGTTGCTTTGTACAAGGCATTCGCTAAAGCTGCGTAAACCGGCGGATACGCGGGTTCCCCCATACCCGTTGGATTATCTGTACTTTCAACAAAATAAACCTCGATGTTCTTAGGGATTTCATTATGCCGAATCATACGGTAGTCATGGAAATTACTAAACTCAGGCTTTCCTTTTGTAAAGGTCATTTTACCATACATTGCCGCACCAATGGCATCAATAATTCCACCTTCTGCCATATTTTTAGCCGCATCCGGATTGATTATAAGTCCACAATCAATTGCACAATAAACATGGCTAATGATTGGACTATTATCTATCATCTCTACTTCTAAAACATGTGCTGCGTACGAATTATGGCAAAAATAAGCTGCAAAACCTAGATTTTTTGTATCCTTCTTCGTCTCCCAACCAGACTTATCCCTGATTAACTCCAAAACCTTTATGAACCGTTCAGGTACATAATCATTGTTTTTCCCAACCGGATTCTCTTGCGCGCGTCTTAACAAATCCAATCTAAATTGAATTGGATCTTTTCCTGAAAGTTCTGCAACTTCATCTAAAAAAGATTGTTCAACAGCTGCCATGAAATTAGAATGAGGAGCTCTGTATGAACCAACAGAGATATTAGATTCAATTGTGAAATCTTCGGCTAGATAATTAGCGACAGCACCCGCAGGGAAACGATTGGCAGCTAAAGGTGTTTGAGATATACCACCCACTTTTACATGAAAGCCTATCAAATTATTATGTTCATCAAGTGCCGCTCTGTATTTTGCAGCATACGATGGGCGATAAATTCCGGCTGTCATATCATCCTCACGAGTATAAATTAGCTTAATAGGAGCACCCACTTTTTTAGATATCAAAGCTGCTTCTAGTAACCAATGGGCATACGAACGCCTACCATAACCACCTCCTAAACGCGTTAGTTTGATGTCAATTTTTTCTAAAGGCACTCCTAAACGAGCAGCAAGTGTTTGTTCTGTAAATTCAGGCTTTTGGAGTGGCCCTGACAAGGAAATTTTATCATCAGTCACATGAGCAAAAAAATTCATGGGTTCCATACAGTTATGTGCTAGAAATGGCGCACTGTACGTACGTTCAATTACTTTTGCTGCATTCGTGAAAGCATCATCAGTATTCCCATCGCTTCGTTTAATGCTTGCTGGTTTTGATAATCCATCCATCAATTTTTCTAAATGCTCACTCGAGTTCTCTAAACCGGAAGGTATTTTCTCTACTATTTTTCTACCTAACATATCCCGTTTTTGGATTATCGAAGCTTGCTGCGTCCATGAGACTTTCAGTACTCTTTTTGCCTGTAGCACCTCCCAAGTACTATTGCCTACAATTGCAACGACTTCATTGAATTGAGTCGTATCAAAAAAAGTTCTTTCGTAATCGTCATTGAATATCTTTATGGGAAATACGTCTCTGATACCTTTCATTTTTCTGACAATACGCTCATTTTGAATGGCATCAAACTGTAGCCCCATCGCTGGCGGATGTACAATCATGGCTATTAACATTCCTTCTACCCTTGTATCTATCCCAAATAGTGGCTTTCCTGTAATAATCTTCTCTAAATCAACATTTTTTTGACTTTTCCCTATGATTTTAAAGTCCTTTATGTCTTTTAATTTTACATTCACTGGTAATGGAACTTGAGCCGCTAAAGTAGCCATATCTCCATAATTTGCAGATTTACCAGACTTATCGTGGTACAAAGTTCCTGAGGCTGTACTCACTTCCTCTATTGGAACATTCCAAGACTTAGCTGCCGCTTCTCGGAGCATTTGTCTAGCCGTTGCACCAGCCAAACGCAAAGGTTCAAAACTTTGACGAATTGCTTGGCTTCCACCGATGAACTGTCTCGTGAAATGTTTCGTGTCTAAATCTGCTTGTTCTATGATGACTTTTGAGAAATCTACATCTAATTCTTCTGCGACAATCATGGGCATAGATGTTTTCACCCCTTGTCCGCCCTCTGGATTAGGAGACATGATTTTAATGAGATTATCAGCTGTAATTTTGACAAATCCATTCAATTCATGATACAGAGAACCTAATGTTGATTCTTCAGAAATCACTTTAGAATTTGATAAATTAGGCTCTTGACCTGCAAAAGTTTCTGTGTGAAACCCTATTATAAGCCCCCCACCCGAAAGTATAGAAGCCCTTAGAAAGGAACGGCGATTTATGTTTTCCATAAGTTACATCTATTCAAAATGTTCACGAATTAAATCTAGTTGAAGTACAAAACAGAAACCCTGTGAGGATTTATTACAAGATAATTGTTTTCTTGATTCATAACCAGTCGAATACCAATATCCTGGTTAGTAATCAATCAGATATTTTGTAGTTGTAGCCATTCCCTAAGATCAGTCGGGCTCAGAAGCCTACTATCACTCATCTGAGAATACTTTATTAAATTCTTCTCCGATTTAATTCTCGTTTTATTTCTTCTATACTCACTAGCGTATTGTTTATTTGTACGCGAGTTGAGCTACCGCATCTACACGAATTTGAGAATTATTATCTGGAGGTTTTACTATTTGTTCAAGCCTTTTTCCTTTAGCCATTCTGATAACAAATCCGCCACTTCAATATTATTCAAGTCAGACATTGGGAAATGCGTATTTCCTTTGAGACCTTTGTCAGGTAGGTGAACGAGTGTTACATCACCCCCGTTTTTATTGACCAAATCAGTCCATTTTTTCGCCATCAGGGCAGCTGCGCGCCATTGTTCTTCTCCTGGATATTTAGAGGGTTCAGTTGGTATATAATCACCATAGTATATTACAATTGGGATTTTAGTTATTTTTTTAAATTCCTCCATGGTTACAGGCACACCCCTCAAAGTTCCACCTAAATAACTGATAGGATCAGGTACTTGACCCTCTGGGAAAATAAAACCACTCCCTGGTTCGTAGGCTACAATTGCTTTAATATTTTCACTTTTCAAAGCAGTAAGCCAACCTTGTCCGCCACTATGTGAATGTGTAATCAAAATACCTGGACCAATTTTATTGAATAAGGCAGAAACGGCGTCAGTATTGACTTTTACGTCTATTGTCCCAATATTTGGTACAATATGTCTGTAAAACTGGTTCAGTGCTTCTGAATCTTTTGAAAATTGAACATCAGGATAAAAATTATCTCCTATTCCCATTCTAAAAATGCCAAACCATAGTTGATCCTCTGGTGCAGCAGAATAAGTCCCTTGTTGAGTTCCGCGCGAAGCCTTTCCCCGTCTCGGTTGGTCAATTAAATACACAGGGTATCGTTTTCGCAGGAAGATGTTCTGAAACCCTTCTCGGCCATCTGCTGTAGTTTCGTATGTCTTTGACGTTTGTCCGTATCCGTGCCACATCACGAGCGGATAGGAACGTGCTTTGGCTGGTATTTGATAAAATGTATATAGATGGTCTCCGTGTAGTGTTTGTCCTTCAGATGCCTGGTTTGTTGGATTGAAAGCTCCGTGTTTTATGGGATCAAATACTCCTTGATTTGTAACGACAGAGCCCCCAACCATAAAACTACCCTGCTTTTTAATCAAAAGCATTCCTTTTTTATCAGATACACATGCTGATGTAAGCAAAGCCAGCGTGACAGCCAATTGCAAAACAAAATTGAGTTTTGGGCTTACCTTTTTTGTTCTGTACATTTTTTTATCTTTCAAATTGATTAAAAATACTTTTCCGTAACAGACTTGATGATTAGTTAGCTCCTGAAAGTTTAGAGAAAGAAAGCGAACCCATTTTCCATTCGTTTCCTACATGTACATATACTTCAGTGACCATAAATGGATTACTCACTTCCTTATTACCAACCACAGCCAAGAGGGTAATTCTATTCAACAAAATCACCGTATTACCAATAACAATGGGCTTCATAACTTCATGTATATCCGCTTTTTTATAGTGAATGAATCCATTTTTGATAATATCTAATTCGCGTTCTTTTCCCCACGATCCCCCCATATGCACAAACATAGCTTGGTCATCAAACAACTGAGCTAATTTAACCACATCTTTGTCCGCCATCCATTGCCACTTATCTTTGGATAATTTCTTAATTTCGCCTTCCAGATTAGCTTGTGCTCTGGTGCTCATTGAAATTGAAAACAGGGCTATAATACCTAATATGATTTTTTTCATACTATTTTCTACATTTAGAAATGAGTGCTGTTGATTTATTTTTTAATTTGGTGTGTATCTCTCACGCTACTAAAGGTTAAAGCAAGCATTTTCCACGTTTTCTTCTGTTTTTGGTAAACTTCAGTAACCGTAAATTCAACCTTTGCATCGTTTCCTCTTACTACGGACTCAAGCGTAATTCTATTCCAAACAATGGCTGTATTTCCTGAGATTTCAATAGCAGAATCATGAACCGTCGCTTTTTTGTACCAAATACTTCCCGTTTTAATAATTTCAAGTTCTTCATCGGTTTTCCAAGTACCACTCATGTGTACAAATTTTGCTTTGGTATCAAATAAGCCTTTGAGTTTATCTACATCTTTGTCTGCCATCCATTGCCATTTATCCTTTGATAACTGCATAACAGTCTCTTCCTCGTTGGTGGATTGAGCAAGAACAGCTTGAAAAGCAATAAATAGTAAACTGAGAACTAAAGTTAATTTTTTCATTTTTCTAATTTGTTTTTGTTTTAACTCGAATAAACTAATGTTCACAAATGCAAACTTTTCCTTCGTGAACTTTTGTAGGTACTAAACTTTTCTTTCACCTAACCATTTCACCATTGCTGGGTCACGGTGGTCAAAAAAAGCACTCGTTTTGGTGTCTAGTGTTTTAATTTTCTCCATATCCTCGGTATTTAACTCGAAATCGAAAATATTGAAATTTTCTATCATACGCTCCTTTTTAACAGACTTTGGAATAGCAGAGACTCCTCTCTGCACAAGCCAACGCAATACCACTTGTGCAATAGATTTATTGTATTTTTCACCAATATTACTCAGTAATTCATTTTGAAATAGACCATTCTTTCCTTCTGCAAAAGGTCCCCAAGATTCTATTTGTACTTTGTGCTGCTCAAAAAACGCGTGTGTTTCTACTTGCTGGTTAAATGGGTGCGTTTCTACCTGATTAACCATGGGAACTATTTCATTATGAACTATCAAGTCTATCAATCTATCTGGATGAAAATTACTTACACCAATAGCCTTGACTCTTCCTTCTTTATATAGCTCTTCCATAGCTCGCCATGTACCATGCACATCGCCATAAGGTTGATGAATAAGATATAAATCCAAATATTCCAATTGTAATTTTTTCATTGAATCGGTAAAGGCTTTTTTTGTTCCTTCGTAACCGTTACGCTGAATCCATACTTTTGTGGTGATGAATAAATCGTCTCTCCGGATTCCACTTGTTTTAATTGCAGAACCTACAGCTCTTTCGTTTTGGTATGATGCGGCGGTGTCTATCAAACGATAGCCCACCTGTATAGCATCTCTCACACATCTTTCACATTCACCCAAATCAGGTATTTGAAAAACACCAAATCCTAAAAGGGGCATTTCTATGCCGTTATTTAACTTTATTTTTTGCATTTTTTACACAGAATACAGACTATTAGAAGGTCAAAAATATCTTCCAACTTTTACTTTAAATGCCTCTCGATTGTATCTTTTCTCTATTTTTCATGGCTTTTTCTATCACATTCAACCTTGCCTTACGAGGGTCGGACTTAATCACTAAACTACCATCTAGTTCAACATCAAGTATTTCTTGGTTAACATGATTGAAAGCCGGCCAATTCGGTAGTTCATTTCCATTCGGATTACCTGTTTTAGCGAAGTTTGTCCAATACCTACTCATACTTTTCGCCAGTTTTTTTTCTAACTCTGTCGGCGCAGCTGATGCACCCCAACGAGCATTCAAGGTATTGAAGACAAACGAAACCTCTGAGCCATGTCCTGCACCATAAGGCGAACGTTGTAGAAATGCTGTAGGGACATAACCAAACTGATATACATAGACAGGCGCACCTTTGGCTAAGAATGTACTGGCTGTCATTCGGGCTGGTTCCCCCCAAACCCAATCAGTATTGAATTTTGTGATAACTTCTGCAAAAGCCTTTGTGCCATCTGGGTCGTAAGCAGCTTTTGCTTCCGTTTCTAAATCGCCAAAAGAAGCAAAAAGCTCTTCTTTTGTTTTGGCGTTACTTACAAAAGCTCCGCCGATTTCCGCACTACAATTTCCGATAATTAATGGTACTTTTGCTTGTCTCCCAGCCGTATAGGCACTTTCAGCTGTTTCTATGACTAATTTCCCATCTAAAATTGGGCCTGAATAAGTACGAGAGCCGTCTTGTCCGTCAGTTTCTTGACCGCCATCAACGATGTTTTCCGCTGGTAATGCTCGTAATTTCACTAAAGCTGATACATCTGTTCCTTCAATTCCTTGCTTTTTAGCAAAATTTATTCCGATAGTTTCAGCTGAAACTTTATAAAAGAGATCCGCATTTTCCTTATTGATAGGTCTGCCTGTTAATACGCCATCTCGACCACCACCTGACTCACTGATTAGTTTACTAAAAAGACCTTTTGCAGCGGGGATTGTAAGTAAGGAGTGTACTGAAACTCCCCCTGCTGAAAAACCGAAGATGGTCACATTTTTTGGATCTCCACCAAAAGCTGCGATGTTTTTCTGAATCCACTGAAGTGCTGCAATTTGATCCATGTAACCATAATTTCCTTTAGGTTCATTTGGTATTTCAGCACTTAAAGCAGGGTGTGCAAAGAAACCAAATCTACCTAGACGATAATTGATATTTACCAAAATAACTCCTTGCTTGGTAAGTTCACTTCCAAAGTTTTGTGGACTTGACCCACTTCCCCCTGTAAATCCACCTCCGTGAATCCAAACCATCACAGGTAATTTTGTCTTTGCATTTACAGGTTTCCAGATATTCAGAAAAAGACAATCTTCTGATGAATTGGGACTCATTTGTGGGCTGGCAGCACCCCAAGCCACTTGGGCACAATCTTTACAAGGTTTCGTAGCATCAAGTTCTCCTTTCCAATCTTCTACAGGTTGTGGTGGTCGCCAACGAAGTTCTCCAATTGGTGGAGCCGCAAAAGGAATACCTTTAAATACCACTGCATCACCTTCGATTAACCCTCGAACAACTCCATTAACTGTTTTAACTTTCGTGTTGTCTGTCTGAGCAACCGCTATACACCCCGAAAATAAAAGAAACGTAACTAGTATTTTTTTCATTATTCATATCAAATTATGTGCTGCAAATATCTAGTCAATTTCTAAAGCATTTATTATATAAATCACTCTTACATCTACCATTTTTACTGATTATCAACTTTTTCAAAAAATAAATTGAATATTTAAACTTATAAAATCAAACTTCCCAATCCTAATGGAGAAAATTTTCAAAATTGATAATATACACGATTACAACCAAGCTAATAATCACAAAACACTACATCCTTTAGTCACAGTCATTGACTTCTCTAAGGCAGAACCACGTGACTGGGGCGAAGCAAAATCAGTAAAATTTGAGTATGACGCGTATTGTATATACTTAAAAGATGTTAAATGCGGAGATATGCGTTATGGAAGACATTATTATGACTATCAGTCCGGAACTTTGGTATTTTTCAAACCAAGTCAAAATGCAACCTATGAAATGCCTAGGACGTATCAACCTGTTGGATTTGGATTGATCTTTCATCCTGATTTTCTAATTGGAACATCACTTGCAAAGGTTATTCATGACTACAAATTTTTCGATTATCAATCAAACGAGGCTCTTCATCTATCCGAAGACGAAAGAAAAATAATACTAGATTGTTTCACAAAAATCACTTTCGAACTTAAAGTTCCTACAGACAAACACAGTAAAAAATTAATAATCAGAAATATTGAATTATTTTTAGATTACTGTCAACGCTTCTACGACCGCCAATTTATTACTAGAGATATAGCCCATAAAAGCATAATTGAGAAATTCGATGAACTCTTACGTGCTTACTTTTCATCCAATAAACCACAAATTTTAGGGCTACCGTCTGTTGCGTATTTTGCGGATCAATTGCATTTATCTGCTAATTATTTCGGGGATGTAATAAAAAAAGAAACGGGGCAATCTGCCAAGGACTTCATCCTAGCCCATACCATCGAGGAAGCCAAAAATCTTATCCATGAGGATGATAAGACCATAAGTGAAATTGCCTATATTCTTGGATTCAAATATCCCCAACATTTTACCAGATTATTTAAACAGAAAGTCGGGTTTACCCCTGTCAAGTTTCGTGAACTAAATTAAATTTTCCATCCATGTTCTTTTCTTTTCTTGTTGGCTAACCTTTCGAATATACTGTTCCATTTTTACATAAATACATATTTGCGTAAATGTGTATTTATGTAAATGTGTAAGATATTTTAATTAAGCTCAATTCCGTATTTTGCAGCCTCTTTTTGATGCTTTTCATAAACGGCTTTAAATTCTTCTCCGTAGGTCTCAGAGAGTTCATCAACGACATACAACAAGACCGTCATGGTCACATTCTGTACCAATTCGACCAATTTTTTTTCTGGAATAGTCTCTTTTGCCTGTGTTTGAACGAATGAGCTGTATGTTATTTGCTTGATAAAGGGAACCTCTGGATTTCCTTCATCTTCACGCATTTTGACAAGAATTTCCGAAGCTATTTCTGGGTTTTCCTCAAGAATTGAAAACGCCACTTGGGCTTGTTCTTTGAAGTATTTATTGTAAACCTCATTTTTTGCTCTTTTCTCTGTCTCTATTTCGCTTTCCCTTGCCATCTGACGGGCTTTTTCTTCTTTGGCTTGTAGTTTCCTTGCTTTATCCATTTCGTCGTCCTGAGAAGCCTCAGATAGGCTCGGACTATAAACCATGTTCCTCATGTACCCAGCCACATTCTTGATCTGCTCTCCATTCTTGATTTTTTCCAAGACGTAACGAATACCAAGCATGACCTGCTCTTGTGGAACTTCATCAAACCAAGCTTTCAGCGTTGATTTCGTTATTTTGTATTTTTGTACTTTTTCAAATAAGTCATCTATCATCTGCGGGTCAACTTGAGCATCTTCTACAACTCCACTAGAAACATTATCAGCAGTTTCTCCTCCAATAATTTCGATTCTATTTGTAATTAATTTTTTACCTGAACTCGACTTGACAACCTGGCGATTTGCTTGCGTTATTTGCTCTGTATGTAAAGATTTCCCATGCTCCATGTAGAATACCAATGAATTTACAGCTCTCACTTTTTTGACTTCATCAAACTTCGTCACTCTCAAGTCAGTGTTGATGTTTATATCCTTGATTGCCTTCATAATCACCTTTTGCTTGAAATTCCCGTAAGCTGGGTATTCGGTATCTTCTATGCCTAAGATTTGTCTCAATCTAACCAACTCATATCCAATTGAGCTATTTCCCAAATTCAACTGATGCTTCAGAATCAAGTACATTTTTACAGAATACTGACTTGATAAATCCGATAGGTTTCGAATATCCACCGTCAAATATTCCTTCTTGAGCTGCAACAAATACGGTTTTAGCTTTGGGTGAAACTGAATACGAATCCGATTTTGTTCATCAACGGGTACCGGTTCACTCGTTTCAATGATGAGCGGAATAGTCGTTTTGTACTCTATACCGTCTTCTTTTTGTTCAAAAATTACAAATTTCCTTTCTAGAATCTTCATGGCAGCATCTCGGAATAAGTCGTAGTACATACCGTTATTTGGTAAATTGAATAGTTTAATAACATCGCCTATTCTCAATTCATACTCCAAAAAGTCTTCATCCTCAGGCAAAATCATCGTTAAAGCTGTTGCAAATACCCGGAACTCACTCACATCCATTTTGGAAGTTGCCTCTACTAACCCCGTTTTTCCGCCTTGTAATCTGATATTATAGCGGTCTGTTAAATCTTGCTTCTTTCTAACTTTACTCTTCTTACTCATGTCAGTTTTCAATTATAATGTGAGACTTTAACAAAGGTAATGAAATATCAAACATAAGTATCACAAAATCGAGATTGATTTATAGTTAATGACGTTAGAATGGTTATAGTTAGACGTTAGAATGGTTATAGTTAGACGTTAGAATGGTTATAGTTCACGTTAGAATGGTTATAGTTCACGTTAGAATGGTTATAGTTGGGCTTGTAATAAATTGATTATCAAATAGTTACAAGCCCCTAAAAGATAAAAAGAATAAAAAGAATAAAAAACAACAAAAAGGCTTGTTGTTGTTTTTATTAAAATTAGTAATTTTTCAAAAGTGCTGATTAGATGGGTTTTAAGTCATTTTTACTAAAAATGAAGAAAACAACTCCTCATATCGACTTGCATATTAACCCGAGAAGTTAAAAAAAAGGTTGCGGGGACGTTAGAATGGTTATAGTTCGATTTCAAAGAGTGTTTTTTAGAAAAAATAAAACCAATCCATTTTGGTTCTTTTCGAAGGACGCCAAGTTTGGATTGGTCTGGAGTAACTTTACACTTTTTTAAGCATAAATACATAAATGTGCAAATATGTATTTATGCTTTATTTAAAAACTCTCTTAATGCTTTTTCAAAAATTTGTCTGATTTTTAACTTGTTGTGCACGCCGTACAGTTTGATGTCATTCATAAGCTGAGCCTCAATCTCTACTGTGAAACGGGTTGTTTCCTCCTTTTCCTTTTTTGTTTCCTTTGCGAATACGGGAGCAATTGGAGCTTGTTTGGGAGTATCAATGGTCGTATTTGCCATAAAGCTCTCCAGTATTGCGTGTGCTTCGTTTGATTTGTCTTTTTTTGCCATTTTTTTATTGATTTAAGTATGCTATGATTTCTTTAGCCAAGTTCAGTATTTCATCTTGTGCTTTCTCATCGTCGGTCTCAAATACGCCACCTGTGATTGGAGAACGTGTGTAGCTAACTCGATCTGTCACCATAGATTGCAGTAGAGGGAATTTATAGACCCGTAGAGCGTCTCTAATGTCTTCGGTGAGGGTTGTACTGCTTTTGATCATATTGAGGACGATAGCGGCCTTTAAATTCGTTTTTTCCTCTTGTGCTTTTTGCAGAAGGTCAACCGTTGCCCGTATCGCCATGATGTCCAAGATACTTGCTTTGGTAGGAACCAGGACAAAATCAGAGAATTTGAAGAAGTCTGGAAGGGTCGTTGTTAAGTACGGGGGAGTGTCGATGATGGCAATATCGTAGATGTGCTGAACTTCGATAATCTTGCTTGCGGGAATAAGATCGATTTGATGTTTCTTGAGGATTTCCTTAAGGTGGGTGGTACTCGCTTGTGGGTCGGTGTCGATGATGGCTACCTTCATCCTTTTGGCGAAGAAATAGGCTAGATTCAAAGACAAGGTTGTTTTTCCTACTCCCCCTTTCTGGTGTGCTACTGTAATCACTTTCATTTTTAGCTCTTATTCAGTTTTTACATAAATATTCATTTGCAAAATTATGTAAATATGTAAATGAATAAATACATAAATGAATAAAATATTTTTACTACAGAGTTATTTGGGAGAGAAAATACAGTTTACTAGTATTTGAGTGAGTGAAGCTGGCGGAAAGAAGATGGAAAAGGAAGTTAGAAAGAATTTTTTAAAAATTACCCCTGAAAATTCTAAAAAAATGCCTCGCCGCCGCGCGCGCCCGGAATTGAAAAAACAAAAAAACAAAAACAAATAATGCCCGAATACCATGAGTTCCACTTTTTAACCTATTCCCCCATTTTGAAACCTTTGCAAACCCAGAACTTAAAGTTCAAAAGGATTTTTTATCACCGAAATATAGCATAATTCTCATACGCTATTCACCAATCTTATTTTCAATAGATGTTTGTTCTTTTTAATTCTTTAGATATTTTAACATATTTAATACCTCCATAATTGATTGATTTTTAATATTTTATAAGGTATTATATAGCAGTAGTTCAAGTAAGGATAGCAAATTTTCAGGAGTAGTATAACAAATATATCAACCTATTATAGCAAATTTTACATACGGAGAAGAATCACTATAGCAAAAATAACATGTCTGTTTTCAGTGAATTATTCTACCTTTGTATTTTCCCAAAACAATTCAATGACACAGCAATTCAATCAGCCAGATACACATGTAAACAAGCATGGAAAGTATATTTTAAGGATTTCAGGTGGTAGGAGCGGGCTAGTGGAAGCCACAACGAAGATGAATATCCATCAGTTCAGAATTTACTTGGTCGCACTGACCTTAATCAAACCACAAGACAAAGATTTTCAAGAAGTATTTATCAGAATTATTGACCTAATAGAGCTTTCTGGTGTGAATATGACTGGAAAATATTACACATTGATTCGGGAAGCTGCAAGAAATCTCACTTCTGTGAACATTGAGATACATGAAAAAAATGACGATGATTCAATAAACACTGTTGTCATTCCACTCGTTGAAAATAGCCGCGAATTTGTCAATGAAAATAAACAGAACTTGGTTGGGTTAACATTTCATACATCCATGTCTCCTCACATGCACAACCTAACAGGCAATTATCTTACAATGGATATTCGCACAGTGATAGGTATGAAAAGCGTATATTCTATGAAGTTGTATATGGTGTTAAAGCATTACATCAACTTGAAAAGTAGGAAACAAAAGTTTGATATTGAGCGGTTAAAACAAACCCTCGGCATTAAAGATGAGTATTCGAGCTATGGAAGTTTCAAACAGCGTGTACTAACAAAGTGTCAGGCCGAGATCAACGAATATACAGATCTTCTCATCGCAGATATTGTAGAAGAAAAGAAAGGTAAACGAGTGATTGAAGTATCTTTTTTAATTCGACAAAAAGAATATCCCAAAAAGGTTAAAGCCACCCCGCCAGTTAAACCTACTGTTTCTTTGGATAAACAAAACGGCATATCTCAAACCCCAGATAATCAGGATGTCAGAAAAATAACAGATATAGATCTCAATGTGGAGAATGACTTAAATTACTATTTGAATATTGCTTCAGAGTACGGTGTTTCGGAACAAACGATAACCAGTTGGAATGCAAATCTGAGTAGTGCTGATATTGAATATGGAATAAAGTACACACTGGACAAACTACAGAAGGGAGATACTATAGATAATATCGGTGGATACATGAACAAGATGGTCAGGGAGACTGATTTTAGGGAAAATAATCTCCGGATTCAAGACGAAAATGAGGCTGAAAAGAGGGAGCAAGAAAGGCTGAAAAAAGAAAATAAAGAGAAAGTAGAGAGAAAAAAGGAAAGAGAGGAAAATATAAATAGCCTAAGAAGGAATTACTATGCGGAAACTGTTTCACTTAGTTCACACCTGATTGAAAGAGATGAAGAATTACAAAAAGCACTCATGTCCCATATTGTGGTGTTCTCAGAACATACAGGAACAATGAAGGTTCTGATAGTAGCTGGGATAAAGGAACATACTGATCTGGTGGTGTTGAGTAATCTTTTAAATAATCACACGTGCAAGCACTCTAACGAAATTCTTGAATATTTGAAGGCGAATTATCAACATCAATTCCTTGGTATTTACAGAACGTACAATGACAAAATTGTAGAACTGGGGGAGAAATTAGATTTTTAGTAGTGCTTTGTTATGTTCGTAAAACTCAATGGATAATTGAAAGTTCTTGAAGTTCAGAGCTTGCAAGAAAGGCTTTTTGTTTTTAGGTTTTATGAGTAAGCAATCCAGTCTGAAAATACTTCCAACAGGATATTTCAGACGTTCTGAGCGTGAACATTTTACATAAAAAGAACTGTCAATGTATTCCCCTTGTAGAGTTTTGAGCCTAACCTTGTTTCCTACTTTGACAGAAATGACATAAACTCCTAAGAAAAGATTTGGCGAGGTACTCATCTCTTGAAATAAGCTCATAATAGTATGCAAAAATATGTATTTATGTATTTGCTAAATTACGTAAAAATTCATTTGCATAAATACATATTTACATAAATATTGATTGAGTTAAATTCGAACTATAAATCAAGTAAATATGATATTAAGGCTGTACCTATGTACGAGAAAGTGCTTTGAGCGTAGGCGCAGTATAAATACACCCTACATGCGATTTGTAATTTCCATAATATTGTTGGTTGTGTATCTCGTCGAATTTAGTCTCTTTGTGTGTTCTTTGAAGGATTTATTACCAGAAACAACTGTAGCTATGTTTTGGGAAGAGCGTACAACTTTTCTAAATTTGATTTTTATAAGAATTTAGTATCCAATGGAGGCACTGTTTAAACACTTTGAAAAGTATATTGAGCTTCACGAGGAGCAAATGAAATTAATTGAGTCAAAAGCTGTTAAACGAAAAATTAAACGTCGTCAGATGATCCTTCAAGAGGGTTTTGTTTGTAAACATTATACGTATGTTACAAAAGGACTTTTTAGAATGTATGGAAGTGACGATAAGGGTTTTGAACACAATATCCAGTTTGCTGCAGAAGGCGATTGGATTGCAGATCTCGGAAGTTTCCATTCACAAAAGCAAAGTAAATTATTTATTGAAGCTTTAGAAGCTTCCGAAATTATACAAATTGAACAGAAAGACCTTTATTTTTTATACTTGAGTATAGTAGAGCTCGATAGAGTTTTCAAGGTAATAATCGAAAACAAATTTATCGAATTACAAGATCGTGTTTTACAAACTTTCAGTTCTACAGCCGAACAACGTTACCTAAATTTCCTCGAACACTACGCAGGTTTAGCATCTCGCTTACCCAATATTCATATCGCTTCTTACATAGGTATTACTCCTGAGTTTTTGAGTAAAATACGCAAAAATTTATCTACTAAATTTTAAACTGTATCAAGGCTATTTCTTAATATAGATTAAGTGATTTTTGTGTATCACACTCTAATTTTGAAAAAAAATAAAGTGTGGCAGAACATAAATTATTTTTCAAGCAGTTTGTACAATTTCTCAATACTACGGATGAAAATTTAGCTCAGTAGTTAATTAATCTATGGGCATTACTCTATAAATCACACCAAGCGGAAGTTTTTGAAGAGTATAAAAGATATCTAATAATTATTGAAAAATTTCAGAGTCAATTCCCTAGAACCAAATATATTTTGATAAATAACACTTAATAGTTTTAAAACTCAACATCGCTACGAATATTCAATTTGTAGCATAATTTCAGTCGTTTACAATGAAAAAAAGTATTCTGTTATCCCTAATTAGTCTTTTTACTTTTGAAGGTTTCGGACAAACCGTCAAGTTCGGGAAGCAAACCTTTGAACTTCACAACGTTGTAGGTTCCGTGGTTGATTTTCAAGGTAAAAAAGTGTTGAAAATTGAACGTGATTTGAAGGCATTGCCTTTTGATGAAAACAATTTAGAAAAAACTGTCGATGACCGTCATTATGCTCGATTAGTAGATATTGATGATTTCGAAAATGGGACTATCGAAGTGAAAATGTATAGCCAGATTCAAAATCCATCACCTTATGCACCAGCAGCAGGTTTCATCGGCTTGTATTACAGGATTGCGGCTGATGATTCGGCTTGGGAGTCTATTTATTTACGTCCAAAAGTAGGTAGAGTCAATAACCAAATGGCAAGAAATCATGCAGTACAGTATTTTTCTTATCCCGACTTTAAGTTTCAAACCTTGAGAGATAAATTTCCAGCAGGTTCGTATGAGAGTTCAGCACCTGTAGCTTTGAATGAGTGGATTACTATGCGATTGGAAATTAATGGTGAAACCGCCGAAATGTTTATCAACAACATGAAATACTCCTCATTTGTAGTAAATAAAATGTTAGGCGAAAATAAAAAAGGGTATGTTGGGCTATATGTTGATATTGCGACAACGGGTTATTTCAGAGATTTGAAAGTAATAAAAAGGGGTTTGAAGGAGAAAAAAGAAGAAGGGAAAATAGGTGATATTTAGAGTTAAAAAAATTAACTTGATGTAGAAATACAATTTGAATATGTTTTCTTCTTCATTTTGATCTCATGAATAAAACGATTTAACTATTTGAAATGCAGAACATTTGCCAGTTCATGGTATGCAAAGGATATTGGTGAATGTTAGGTTCTACTACATGTTATCAGTAGTTTTTTCCTCATGGGTATTTTCTTCAATCAATGTTAAGTAACCTATCTAATTAAAATACTTTATGAGATTTATTCTATCACTAGTTCTTTGGTCATTAACTTTTTATACAGAAGCTCAACAGTTACTTGTAAAGACGGCGAACGGTAAAGTCCAAGGCGTAAGCAATAAAGACAATACTGTCCGTATTTTTAAGGGGATTCCTTTTGCTAGTCCGCCCATTGGAGATTTACGATGGAAAGCACCGCAACCAGTTAAGAATTGGAAAGGGATTAAATCCTGTTCCGATTTTTCTGCAAGTCCGATGCAAAATAAGCCTGAGGCATTCTATTGTTGGACGGAAGAATTTATTGCTGAACCAGAACCTCTTAGTGAAGATTGTCTGTACTTAAACGTATGGACAACAGCAAAATCTAAATCTGAAAAAAAACCTGTTTTTGTTTGGATATACGGCGGTGGACTGAGTAGTGGTTCAGCAAATTGTGCTATCTATGATGGAGAAGAAATGGCTAAAAAAGGAGTTGTTTTCGTCAGTTTCAATTATCGTGTCGGAGTTTTTGGATTCATGGCTCATCCAGAATTAAGCGAAGAATCAGAGTATAATGTGTCTGGAAATTATGGTTTTTTAGATCAAATTGCTGCCTTGCAATGGGTACAAAAAAATATTTCAGCCTTTGGTGGAGACCCTAATAATGTTACAATTGCTGGGCAATCTGCGGGGGCTTTCAGTGTAACAGCCTTGATAGCTTCTCCTTTAGCAAAGGGTTTATTTCATAAAGCAATTTCCCAAAGTGGGGGTTTATTTTCAAATATGCTTGGTCAAAATTTGAAAACGGCAGAAGAACAAGGGAGCCTATTCATGAAAAAGGCAAACACTGTGTCAATAGCTGATTTACGAAAAAAAACAGCTAATGAATTACAAATATTGAGTAATAGCCAAGAGTTAGGTAGGTTTGGATCAACAATGGACGGATATGTTATACCAGTAAATTTGGTTGAACATTTTAAAAAAGGTTTGCATAATCAAACCCCCGTTTTAACCGGTTGGGTGACAGGAGATGGGAGTTTTTTAGGAAATTCTAATATGACAGTTGAAGAGTACCAAAACGAAGCACTATTAAAATATGGTGACAAAGCAGGGGACTTTTTGAGTATTTTCCCTGCTACGACGATTGAAGAGGTTAAGGTAACTAAACAAAAACTATCCTTACTAAATTTTGCAGGCTTGCCTTCACACTTATTGGCAAACTTTAACACCAAGCCTACGTATGTCTATCAGTTTGGGCATGTGCCACCAGACAAACCCAATTTCCCAAACTTCGGGGCTTTTCATACTTCAGAAGTTCCTTATGTACTCCATACTTTACATACTTGGAATCGTCCTTGGCGTGCATTGGACAGGGAGATTGAAAATATATTCTCAAGCTATTGGGTCAATTTTGCAAAGACAGGAAATCCCAATGGGCAAAATTTGCCTGAATGGAATAGCTATGATAAACAAAAAGGTGAAATTTTAGTGACCGAGAATAAAATCCTATCTACACCCTCATTTTTGAAAAAAGAGTTTGACTTTTTGGAAAAAAGGATAAAATAAAAAGTGTCATCCGAATTAAATACACGATTAACGTAAGTTATTATGAGATTAAAATCTATTTGTTTCTTAATATTCATGTTTGTTGTTCTTGATACGTATGGTCAAAAACTGCTAATAAGAGCTTTTCAGCCCTCTGTGGTGGTGAATAAAGTACCTTATGGCAACAATCCGGAAACTGGGAAATATGCACAAACCAAAGATGCAAAAATTTACTACGAAGTGTATGGTAAAGGTCAACCAGTAGTTCTTCTACATGGTGGTCTATTTGGCTCAACAATTGAGTTTGCTGACTTAATCGATAAGCTAAAGTCTAATTTTCAAGTAATTGCCATATCTACTCGCGGACATGGTAAATCTGAGTTGGGTACTGAATCTATGACTTTGGAACAACGTGCCACTGATGCCATGACTGTTACTGATGCAGTAACCAAAGAAAAAGTAATTGTAATTGGATTTAGTGATGGTGGATACGCAGCATATTACTTTGCTAAAATGTACCCAGAAAAAGTAAAAAAAATGGTTGTGATTGGAGCGGGTGAATTGAAACCTGGAGACAGGGAATTCAATTTGACAGTAGATATGGCATTGAAAATGGATAAAGCATTTATAGAACAACAGCTAGAGTTGATGCCAGAACCGAATAGACTTAGTGAAATGTTTACAGAATTATGTGCATACTATAACAAAATAACTATCAGTAAAGAGGTGTTGAGCGCTATCAAATGCCCTGTGATGGTAATGGCTGGTGATAGTGATGGTGGAAATCCGGTAGAACGTGTAGTGAGTGGTGCCAGGTTTATCCCTAAGCATCAGATTAGTATTATTCCTAATACAGGACATGGTTGTCATAATGATAATTTTGAAGCAGTTTGGTCAAGTATTACTCCTTTTTTGAAGGAATAGGTCATTCATTGCTATAAAACTATATCTGGAGAGTATTAAAAGGATAGCTTAAAAGCTATCCTTTTGCATTTTATTATCTCTTGAAATGATATAAATATTTTGCATAAATATGTATTTATTGATTTATGCAAATACGTATTTACATAAATATTGATTGAACATAGAAACCTTGCAACAGATGAATGCTGCTACAAATGGAGCCCAAAACTAGCGGTACATTTACAAAATGCGTTGGGGATTTCAGAACCTTAACCCGGAATGATTTGGTAGGGAAGATGACAATTTGAAAAACTGAGAAATTTATATAACTTGGATAAGTGTATAGACCGAAAAACTAAAAATACTATGTTCCATAATAGCAAAGACTGTGTACTTCCGAATTGCCTCTAAATTGTTGTGAGAATGGTTCGGGATGTGAAATACATACGACAATTTTCGCATGTTAGAGAGTTGTAGGCAATGCTAAAAACGACCACTCAAAACAAATTTCCTTAATTCAATAAAATGAACAATACCTTTTTTTCTAACTTATTACTTTGGTTACTATTAATACTTTCACCGAAAATAGTACTTTCTCAAACTGCTGACTTTACCATTGAAGATGTAAAGTTAGAAAGTAAAGGCATTACACTTGCGGGCTCAATTTTAAAGCCTAAAAATCCATTTGCAGCAGTTGTAATTGTTCATGGTTCTGATCCAGTAAAAAGAGAAATGGAGTTCGCTAAACGACTTGCCAATGAAGGTATTGCTGTGCTAACATATGATAAACGTGGTGTTGGAGAATCTGGTGGTGTGTATGTTGGGCCATCTGTTGGTACAAATAATATTGATTCTACTAATCTTAATTTATTATCTAGCGACGCAAACGAGGCTATAAAAACATTGCGAACCTATTTGAAAGACAAAAAAATACCAATTGGATTAGTTGGGTTCAGTCAAGCAGGATGGATAATTCCAATAACTGCAAGTAAAAATTTACACATTGAATTTATGGTTTTATTTAGTTGTCCTACGATAACAACTTTAGAACAACTTCGATTTCAGTTTTATACGAATGGAGATAATAACTTTTGGGGAAATCATACAGACGCAGATGCTCGTGAACATACTAAAAATGACCCCGACAAGTATAAATTTGTGGCAACTGATCCAAAAACCTCTTTGAGTGCTCTTTCAATTCCCGGACTTTGGCTTTTTGGTGAAAAAGACATACAAATTCCTGTAAAGTTGTGTATAGAGCAAATAAATACATTTAAAGCTCAAGGCAAACCTTTTGAATATACCTTATTTCCAACATTAGGACATAATACTTCCTCTATCGACATTACAACACCATTTGACATTTCAATACAATGGATAAAACAGAAAACAATGAACGATAAAAATCCTAAAAAATCAAAATAAAGCACTGCCTACAACATATAAGGCTTAAACGCATCTACCAAAGAACAGGTATGTAAGATGTATTCAGCGAAGCTTCAGAACTATGTATTTTCCATTCAGATAGTTGGTATTAAAATGGGGAAACTATATAGGATCCAAAACGCTGGTTAATCATACTTAGATGGTTAGGACTTTCGTGCAAGAAGTACAGTTAAACTCTTAAATATCAGATGTTACACCTAGATCCAAAGCCCGATGCTACAAGTGTGTGACTCTTTCATTTGGCAAACTATCTCCCAAAATTGACCGCTTAATAAAAAAGTTTGGAAGAAAAGTGAATTAAGGGTATGTTTGGAAAAGATGGGTGAATTTGGAGACTTTCAAGATTGAAGCTATGATAAATTTCAAAAAAATGGATGACAAGGATTTTGTCTTTATCAACAAAAAATTGAACGATAAGGACGAGAAAGAATTTAGTGATTTTTTGAAAGAACATAGGATAAAAAAGTCCTTCAAACCAAGGTCTAAATTGTCGTGAGTACAGGGTATGAAAAGTACAAATAAATACAAGAAGTACGACAAAGCTTTCGCATATTTAGAGAATTGTGCTTCATGCTAGGAAACACTCTACAAACAAGACAAAAACCTAAAAAACAATTAATGAAAGAAATAATTGAAGAAATAGCGAAAAGCATAAGAAGACATAGAGACTTGGAAGTATCCATTAGCGTTTCGAATCCAGCATATGGTCGGTCAGCAGCAATTTTTAAGAACCAAGACACTACTTTTTGGATTACGAATAAAGAAAATAAAGGTGGTGTTCAATTCAGAGAAGACATTACAGGAGCAGTTGCAGGAACCGAAATTGGGAACAGGTCAACAATAACCGAAGATGGAACGCCAATCTATAAAAATACTAAAATTGGAGAAATTCTAATTCTTAATCATGAAGGCAGGCATTTAATTAAAGCACCCATCGGCAATATCGAAATAGAAATATTCAACCGAGCAAGCTACAATCCCAGTATTTATGACGGAGAATATGCAACAGACATTATAATCAAACTTGCAGGCGACAGTAAGACTCATTCATTTCAGAATATTTCAAAAATTCTATCCTTACAAATTGAGATAGAAAAAGAAAAAGAAAAATTAGAGCAAGCAACTGAACAAGAAGCCCGACAACTAATTCAGCGTATTGCAGACAAGGAAGCAGAAATGAAAACCTACCTTGATAAAGCTCAAGGTTTTATCAGAAAGTATGCGGAATTGCGTTATCAACCAATTCTTGACCCAATTCAGGAATCTATTAAACGCTCTAAAATTTTTGACGGCTCATTGATTATAAACGGTGGGCCAGGAACAGGAAAAACTACTTCGCTCATACAACGGATTAAATTTCTCATATCTCCATCAATTGAAGAATACACAACCTTAAACCAAAGTCAAAGGGACATTCTGTTTAATCAAAAAACAAGTTGGATTTTTTATTCCCCTAATGAATTGCTTGCACTTTTCCTTCGCAACAGCATGAAGATGGAAGAATTGACAGCCGACACAGAAAGAGTAAAAGTTTGGGGTTCACATAAAAATGAATTAGTCAAAGCTTATAAGCTTGTTGACACAGCAACTAAAAGACCGTTTTTGATTTATAATAAGTCGCAAGGAAAAAGCCTTTTTATAAATAAGCCCAAGAATATACAAGAAATTGTATCGGAACTTAATAAGTTCTATTTAGACTTTCAAAAAGATAAGCTAAGCAAGGTTTCAGAAATAGATGTATCACAGTTCAAATGGAAGAATACAGGATTGTCTATCCAAAAATATCTCAATGACAAGAAGGACGTCAAAAACATTGATGAATTAAGACGTCTATTCTTAAACTTAAACGAAACATACAAAGCTGAATCTGACAAAATCGCCGAAGAATATTCTTCACTCATTAAACAAGTTGCAGGAAGGATTCAAATAATAATTACAAAAGATTCAGAAAGAGCGGTAGCCCTTGCTGACATTTTGAATCAGTGGAAGAATTCCAGCCAAGATACAGAAGAAGAAGATGATGACGATGATACTGAAATTGAGTTAGAAGACTTTGAAGAAAAAGAAGAACAAACTGCTTTTGATTTTGAAAGAGAACTTTTTACCAAGTTAAAATCACTTTGTCGAAAACAGGCATTGAAGAAATTTGACAAAAACACCAAATTCAGTAAACGTGATCGAGAACTATTGAAGCTAATTCCAGAAGTTGAACAACAAATTGAATATGACCAAATTGGCCAAACAGCATTTTTCAAAAAGTTCTTTGAAAGAATAATAAAAGGCGTTTTAGCTAATGTACTGAGAGAAATACCAATGACTTATAAGAAGCACAGACGAGAACAATTAACGACCAAGAACAAGAATTGGGATTTACAGATTTTAGATGAATTGGTGAAGAAGGATAAAAACAGCAGAATTCATTCCGATGAACAGGCTCTTCTTCTACATTTTACAAATAGTGTTTGTTTCAGTCTAGCAAGTTTTCAAAGACAATTCAACAGCCTTAATCATCCTTACTTAAATGCCTACAAGAATAATTGTAAACCAGTAATAGGAATTGATGAAGCAACAGACTTTTCTATAATTGACCTTTTGGCAATTAACAGCTTTAGACATCCTCAATTATCATCTGTAACGCTTTCAGGTGATATTATGCAACGAATGACAAATGAGGGTTTGGATTCTTGGGAAGATTTTTCAAGTGTTGTCGCAGGAACAGAAAGAAAAGATTTAGAAGTTTCATATCGCCAAAGCCCTACTTTACTTTCCTTAGCACAATCCATTTATGAAAAATCAACAGGTAACAAGGCTAATTACAAATCGTACATCGAAAAGGATGCAGCCGAACCAAAGCCTTTAATTCTTGTGTCAGACGATGAAGAAGAAAAACTTGATTGGATAGCTGAAAGAATTATTGAAATTTATAAAGCCTATGGAGATTCCATCCCTTCAATCGCAATTTTCTTACCTAACGAAAATCAACTTGAAGGTTTCGCTAATAAACTTGGTAATCTTGACACATTGTCGGATGTTGGAATTCTTGTTAAAGCTTGCAGGAATGGTGAAGTATTGGGCGACAAAAACACTGTTAGAATTTTTTCAATTGACAAAATCAAAGGTTTAGAATTTGAAGCAGTTTTCTTTCATAATCTTGACGAACTGCAAAACCAAAATTTATCAAATGACTTACTCTTGAAATATCTATATGTTGGTTTATCAAGAGCCACGTTTTACCTAGGGCTGACAGTTTCAGAAGATTTAGAAAGTGACCTTAGTTTTCTTTCAGAAAGTTTTGAAAAAAATTATACATGGCAGAACTAAAAAATAGAAATCATGAAATCAAATGAATGTCAGTACATTTTGGTAGGAAGTTTTATTCCATCTGATACTTCTGATAGACATGGCCCTATACATAAAAGATCTCTACCGAATCAAGAGCCATACAGAAGTACCATGTTTGTAGAATGCTCAAAGGTGTTATCCTATGATTATCCTTTAGGAACAAATTTAGAATAAGGGCTAAAATTACTCGAAAGGATGGTAGCGGACAGGCAATTGCCTTGAAATCTGCTTCTGCTCTTATACTTGACCGTTACCACCAATCATAAAAACGATTCAACTCGAGAATAAAAAATATAAATATGGCACATAGAGTTTTCATTTCACACAAAAGAGAAGACAAAGCATACAAAAACTACATCCAAAATAACTTAGGAGTAGATATGATTAATAAATCATTAAATGAACCCATAGACTCTGATGATGAAGACTATGTTATGCGAAAAATTCGTGAAGATTATCTTTCAGACTCTACTGTTACAATATTTTTAATTGGCTCATATAGTGCCGAAACACTTGGAGAAGACGAACAGGTTTATATCAAACGAGAATTGCAAGCGTCATTATTTGATGGTAAATCAAACTCAAAAAATGGAATTTTAGGGATTGTTCTACCTGATATGTATGACAAGATTTATACAGGGAGTGGGATTTGTAAAACTTGTGGCAACAGCCATAACTATGTAAAGATTAACGACACAACGGTAATTAAGGAATTTTCATACAACTATTACATTCCTAATAATAAATGTGCCTGGTCAGAAAATGATAGATATTGCGTTTTAGTAAAATGGGACGACTTTAAAATTGATGCAGAAAGTGCTGAAAAATATATTGAAAAAGCTTTTGACAAACGAAAAAGTGAAATCTCTTCAAAAACCAAAGTACGACCATAATGCAAAATTCAGACTTTCCAAATTATTTTCAGGCATCAGATACTGCTTCCGTAAAAGCACAGAAGTATTATTTAAACATTACAAGGATTGATTTATTATCAATGATTCTTGCTTCAGCTTTGGCAATTTACAATTACCAATCCACAGAATCTAAACTGTTTGTTTATGCTGTTTCAGGCTTTTTACTTCTTTTAGGCTTAATTTTAACTATCATTCTCAAAACAAAAAAATACGAAGATGTATGGTATCAAGGGAGAGCATTAGCAGAATCTTGTAAAACCCTCACTTGGCGTTTTGTTTGTTGTTCTGAATACTTTGAAAACTCCTTAGACCTAAAAGAAGCAAAAAATAGATTTGTTGAACGCATCCGTGAATTATCAGACGAGTTTAAAGACCTATCAATTGCAATGAACTCAAAAACGCTAAACTTGCCAATTATAACAGATAAAATGCTTGAAATTAGAGCATACAACTTAGAAGCAAGGAAAGACTATTACATTAAAAACAGAATTGAAGACCAAAAGAAATGGTATGCTGACAAAGCAGAATACAATTCAGGAAAGTATAATTTCTGGTTTTGGAGTGTAATTATTTCGCAAGCTATTTCGCTCATAAGCATCGTATTTCTAATTGTGAATCCTGAGTTTAATTGGAATTTTGTTGGGCTTCTTACAACAATTTCGGCATCAGCTTTGAGTTGGCTTCAACTAAAACAACACCAAGAACTTAAACAAGCATATACGACAGCAACACAAGAATTAAACTTTATTGTTACGCTTACAGACCAACTAACAACAGAAGATGGTTTTTCAAAATTTGTTTTAGATTCTGAAAATGCTGTATCAAGAGAACATACACTGTGGTTGGCTCAAAGAAGAAAATAATATGAATAGCAAAGGGATAAATAAGGCAGACGTATCTAACCGTTTATATGAAATACTTTCAAAATCACTTGAAAAGAAGCCTTGCGTATTTCTTAGTCATAAAAAGGAAGATAAACCTGCTTGTAAGAAAATTGCAGAGTATTTATCAAATGCAGGCATTGATTACTATTTAGATGAAGAAGACACTGATTTACAACAAGCCGCATCAGCTAGCGACCCAATTAAAATAACAGAATCTATAAAACAAGGTGTCAAAAACAGTACGCATATGTTAGTTGTCATATCCGAGAAAACATACCGTTCTCAATGGGTTCCATTTGAAGTAGGTTATGGACAAGCAGCAATTATTGACAATCAAACGAACACAGACAAATTGAAATTATCGGTATTGACTCTAAAAGATATTTCAGAGAAAACACTACCTGACTTTTTACAAATTGCATACATCATTAAAGGAACAAAATCACTTAATGAATACATTTCTAAAATTTCAAGCAAATTGGAAAAATCTATGATTAACGAATCAAGAATATTTTCTAATTCACAATTTCAACACCCTTTAGATAACGTATTGAATTGGAAGCTATAAAAAGAAAAATAACTGGTGGTAACATATAAGGCTTAAACGCATCTACCAAAGTCCAACAGCCATGTAAGCCTCTGTTGAACGAAGCTTCGGAGCTGTGTATTTTCCAATTCAGATAGTTGGTATTAAAATGGGGAAACTATACAGGATACAAAACGCTGGTTAACCATGCTTAAATGTTTAGGGATTTCGCGTAAAAAGTACAGCTAAACTCTTAAATATCAGACGTTACACCTAGTCCCAAAGCCCGATGCTACACGTGTATAACCTTTTCATTCGACAAACTATCTCTCAAGATTGACCGCTTAATAAAAAAGTTTGGAAGGAAAGTGAAATAAGGGTAAGTTTGGAAAAGATGGGTGAATTTGGAGACTTGCAAGATTGAAACTATGATAAATTTCAAAAAAATGGATGACAAGGATTTTGTCTTTATCAACAAAAAATTGAACGATAAGGACGAGAAAGAATTTAGTGATTTTTTGAAAGAACGTAGGATAAAAAAGTCCTACAAACTAAGGTCTAAATTGTCGTGAGATATAAAGGTGAAAAATAAATACGACACCTAAAGTGATAATATAAATTTGAAAAGTACAAATAAATACAAGAAGTACGACAAAACTTTCGCATATTAGAGAGTTATAAGCAATGGTAGCAGACCCCACAAACTAAAAGACATCAAGATCCAAATAGACATTTAAGAATGGACATATTATTCAAAAACTTTTTAGACCATTTTTCTACTAATCAAAAATTAAGCGAAAAAACAATAGCAGAAATATGTAATCATTTGTCAGTTTTAAATTTGGACAAAAAGCACGTACTTATTAAAGAAAACCAACGACACGACTTTGCTTATTTTGTAGTTAAAGGTGCTGTGAGAAGTTACTATCTGAAAGACGGTGTAGAAGTGAACACTTGGTTTGCTTTGGAGAATGATATGGTTGGTTCATTGCATAACTTTAAAGACAATCCTTCGAGAGAAACTATTGAGTTAATTGAAAATAGTACGCTGATTTCAATCAATCTAAAACAAGTAAGGCCTTTAATGTTTTCAAATATTCAAATTGCTAATTTTATCAATGCGATAATAGAAGACTACGCTTTATTTTTAGAAGACAAGATTTACTTTTCACAAATGATGAGTTCGATTGATAAATATCTGATATTGCTTGACAAAGAACCACAACTTTTCCAACGTATCCCGCTGACATACATTGCTTCCTTTCTTGGAATTTCAAGAGAAACACTTAGCCGTTTGAGAGCAAAATAATTTTGTGACATTTGTCAAATGATTTCATTTTTAAGCATTGCAATTTTGCAGTCTAAAAATTATAATAAAGATGAATGTAACAACTCAAAACAACAGACTTTTGTCCATAGACCTTGCAAGGGGTTTGGCAGTATTTTTTATGATTGCTGTTCATACACTTGAGGTATTTGCAAGTGAAGAAGTAAAAAACTCGGTATTCGGACAAATTATAGAGTTTTTCGGTGGTCCGCCAGCAGCCCCAGTTTTTATGACTTTGATGGGATTTTCATTTATGTATTCAAGGAAATCAGAATTGAAGCCAAGATTATTACGTGGCTTTAAAATATTTTTGTCGGGCTATGTTTTAAATATCCTAAGAGGTGTCATTCCATTCACTCTTTCTACTCAATTAGAAATGGATATTGCAAAAACATTCCCTTTAGAAAAATTAAATGAATACACTATTTTAACCATAGTTGACATTTTACAATTTGCTGGAATTGCATTAATGATTATGGCACTTATTCAAGAGTTTAAATTCAACAAGTATATAATACTATTTACTGCATTTCTGATTAGTATGCTTTCACCATTTCTTTGGGGCTTAAACCTAAACATACCAGTAATAGACCAAATTTTAGAACTGTTTTGGGGAGACCAACCAATTGAATTTAGTTTTATCGCAAATAAAATTGCTTTTCCTGTATTTCCTTGGTTATCGTTTCCACTATTTGGTATGTTTCTTGGCGACACAATGAAAAACTCCAAAGACCAAAGTACGACTTTTAAATACTTTGGAATAATTGGCATTTTAGTTCTGGTTCTTGGAATTGCCATTTCATATTCAAACGTAGATTACCATTTCAACGACTACTATCACAGCCGACAAGGTGGAATGTTATTTATGTGCGGCTTTGTAGTCTTTTGGCTTTACATTAATAAATTAATTCTAGACAAAGTACCTCAGAACAAATTTTTTGACTTACTTTTTAAGTGGAGCAATGGAGTGACAAACATTTACTTTGTTCAATGGATAATTATCATTTGGAGCATTGCTTTTTTCGGTATTAACCAAAGCTCTTACGTCACCATTATTTTATTAATTTTGACATTCACGTTTATATCACACTTTATAAACGAATTCATAATATTTAGACAAAATAAGAACAAAATAAAATAGAAAGAATGAGAATTTACGAGATTACAGAAAGAACCACTGCTTATAACACGGGTTTTGCATCAGGCGGGGTGACGTGCAAACTTGGAGCATTGTGCTTCTATTAAACTTTAGTAATAAATTGGGCATTTGTGCTTGGAAACCCGCCCGTCGCAAAGCCCTATCCGTTATAGCCAATGCAAAAAGACGACAATCCAATGAAAGAAATTATTGATAAAGTAGAAGATATTAAGAATATTACAGACCATTATTTAGTTAAATCATATACTGAGACACATAACTATTTCAATGAGTTTCTTGATGCTGCAAAAATTTTAAAACCATTGCTGACAGATAAAGAATTTGAATTTTGGTGCACGGAGAAAATGCTTTTAAAGCAACAAGTATTTGCAGAAAAAACATTTATTCAATATGCGGTTGAAACATCTGTTGTTAGATTCTTTGGTGAAAAATTTCCAGCAAATTTTAAAGTTGAAACAAAAATAAACCCGACTAACGAAAAAGATGTTGACTGCCAGATTACAGACAATGGATTTACATTTAACATTGAAGTGAAATGTTCAGACTTCGTATCAAAGGAAAAAATAGACAATAAGGACGGTTTTAAATTTGGAACTATTGGTCGTTTGCTTGACAGAGGTGAGGAAGCTAAAAAAGTTGTTTCATCAGCCTTAGACGAAGGACTTACCAAAAAAGGAGAACCCTTAAAACCTCACCTTTCAAGCAAAAATATGGACAACAACTTGAAAGAATTTCTTGAATTGACACACGAAAAGGTTAATCCAACACCAAGTGAGAATGAAGTTAATGTGTTAGTGGTCGGTTGCGGAGACGATGAAGATATACAAAATTGGGTTAATTATTTATACGCATCAGAAGGACTTTTCACAAAAGAATCTTTTGCAGATAATACTCTATACAATAATGTTGATTTGGTTGTTTTAACAAATCAATATTTTAAACATAACAGATTTTTTGATAAACGAGTAATTGACTCTTGGTCAATCGAAAAGGGATTTAGTCTGATATTTTGCAACCCATTCAGACGGTTGGATAAAGGAGATGCAATCAAACACTTTATTAGTATATGCCCGAATTTTTCCGATGAAATAACAAAATATGTTGTTCCTGGACCTGCTCCTGATTACGTTAAAGACGCATGTAAAGTCGTGTGGTTTGTAAAAGACAACCTTCAAAAAACGCAAAACAAATATTTATTTGAAACAAAAGAATAATAATGCACTGGCTATAACAGGCGTTTGGCTCAATGGCGGGTGACGTGGTTAATTGAATATTCTACCTCGCATCAACTTTTGTGGTGTATTGACAGTTTTGTGCTCCGAAATCCGCCACTTCGCCAAGCTGCAAAACGGCAGTCTGTGAAAAAACTCATTTTTTACTCAAAGCAAATTCAAAACCACCCTATTTGAACTCATTTGAAGCTTTGTGGTGATAGCTGATTTTAGGCGGCTTGGGCAAATGCGTATTTTTTGGGTTCGGCAGATGGGCTTAAAATAAGTCGTTTTTTGTAGTTGGCATAGCGACTGGATACTTCGGCTCCCAGTTCTTGAGTTTTTTCATCAGTTCTTCAAAACCGAGTATTTTATGTGCCCGTTTGATGTTGTAAACCGTCATTATCAATGCCATCTCGCCATTTACCTTGCTTAATCCTCTCAGATTTGTGTAGTTATAGCCCCATTGTCGCTTTATTGTGCCAAAAATGTGTTCGTTTATCTCCTGTCTCTTTCGATATAAGTCTTTGTTTTGGAGATAGTTTCGTTTGTTAAG